>NZ_QKVT01000099.1:0-646 GCF_003426715.1 Blastomonas sp. UPD001 | reverse complement strand
TCCCTCACTCCCATTCCATTGTTCCACAATGCCCTAACTGTCTGTCTTTAAACGCCTATTTGAACTTTCCTGCCCTGCTGGCCGGCCTGTGGTCCGCCAGATCGCTGCACTATTGAATTCATTGAGAAAATCAGCACGAAATTTTTTTGGCGAGTCCAGCATCTATCGCTGGCTATTCCGCGACGGAAGCGGATTCCTTGGACCGACTGCGACCTCGGCCATGCTGAAAAAGGACCGTCACCCGTCGATTAGGACAACGTCCGACAGCGCCGGTCGGGCACGGTCCAGCGGGTTCCTTGCCCTTGCGGCGGCGCTGGCCGCTAGGCAGTCTCTGCCGCGCGGGCGCGTGCAGGAGACAAGGCGGCCTCATCGTGACCCGTGCCTTCGGCCGGTGCAGGGGTAGCAACCGACTTCGCATCGCTCTTGCCCGCATCTTTCCGCGTTATCGTACGCCGCCACAGCCGCGCGACATCTTCCGGCAGCATCCAGGCGGCCGGGACAACGATCAGCGTCAGCATTGTCGAGGTGATGAGGCCGCCGATCACGATGAAGCCCATGGCATTGCGCCATTCGGAACCATCGGACGCAGCAAGCGCCACCGGGATCATCCCGAAAATGGCGGCGAAAGCCGTCATCAGCACCGGGC
>NZ_QKVT01000098.1:0-789 GCF_003426715.1 Blastomonas sp. UPD001 | reverse complement strand
TTGCGCGATTGCCTGCCCGAAACGCTGGGTCGGCCGCTGCCGATCAACGTCAACGGGGCGATCCCTGCGGTCATGCTCGATGTCGGCTTCCCGCTCGCCGCGCTGAAGGGCATTTCGCTGCTGGCGCGTACGGCCAGCCTCATCGCCCATCTCAACGAAGAGGCGAGCCGACCGATCGGCTTCATCATGTCCGGCGCTGCGGCGCAGGCGGTCACGTTTGACGGAGACACAGCCAGTCCGGACTAGCCGTCGGTTGCGGTATCGCTGTCCATCGGATCGGGGAGGATGCGCATCGTTCGCTGGAGTCTATGCGGCCCGATATTTCCGCCGATATTCGGCGGGAGAGGCGCCCATCTCCCGGCGGAAGGCGGCGTGGAAAGCGCTGTCGCTGAGATAGCCTGCCTCCGATGCCACCGTGCTGATCGTCTTCAAGCCGCTGGCCAGCTGCCTTGCCGCCACCCGCATCCTCCAGTTGGTGGCATAGCCGACCGGCGGCCTCCCGACGCGGCGCGCAAACCGCTCGGCAAAGGCCGATCGCGAACAGCCTGCGATTCTGGCGAGGTCCCCAAGCTGCCAGTGGCGCGCCGGGTCGCCGTGGATGGCCTGGAGCGCCCTTGCGACCGCCGGATCGGCAAGTCCGCCGAGCCAGCTGGGGATGCCCGTTCCGCCGCCGAAATGGCTGCGGATCGCCTGCACGAAAAGAAGGCGGATGATGTCATCGCATGCGGTCCGCGCGCCCGGCAGGCCGCCGCGCCATTCGGAATCGAGCTGCGCGATCAGCCATCCCAT
>NZ_QKVT01000097.1:0-818 GCF_003426715.1 Blastomonas sp. UPD001 | reverse complement strand
ATCCGCGCCCGCCGCCGCCGCCTTGCGCCCTAGGGCCACCGAAATCACGTCCGCCAGCACGATGCCGCCATAGCCATGCACCGTCTCTACCGCCGGAGCCGGGCTGCCCAGCGCGGTGATGACGATCGGCGGCTTGTGCTTCGCGATCAGCGCGAGGTCATCGGCCAGCCGCTGGTTGCTGCTGTGCGTGACGAGATTCGCCGCCCACAGGCCGGGCGCGCCTTCAGTCTCCGCCGCGATGCGCGTCATCCAGGCATCGAGGTCCGCCGCCGTGCGGCAATTGGGCGTGGGAAAGGCCCCGATGATCCCCGAGCGCGCCGCCGCGATCACCATTTCGGGGCCGGACACCAGGAACATCGGCGCGGCCACAACCGGCAGGCGCAGTTTGTCGATCAGCATTCAGATACGCTCCACTATGGTCGCGACCCCCACGCCCTGCGCCCCGGTCGCGACGACCAGCCCTAAAGTGCCGCCGGCGTCGGTCAGCGCGTCGACCAGGGTCGAGAGCAGCACGCCGCCGGTCGCGCCCATCGGGTGGCCCTTGGCGACATGGCCGCCGCTGACATTGACCCTGTCGGGGTCGGGCGCGTAGTCGCGCAGGAACTTGGCGTGCGTGACGGCGAAGGCCTCCATGAACTCGATCCGGTCCATGTCCGCGAGCGTCAGGCCCGCCTTGGCCAGCGCCGTGTCCATCGCGGCAAAACCGGCGGTAAGCGAGTCCCAGGGATCGCCGCCGACCTCCTGATGCGCGACGATGCGCGCAATGGCGCCCTCGCGCGGGCCGATCAGCGCCAGCGCCGCACCGTCGGTCATCGGCG
>NZ_QKVT01000096.1:0-3614 GCF_003426715.1 Blastomonas sp. UPD001 | reverse complement strand
GAATGGATGCATGCCGGTCCCTGCATTCCATTTGCAGGCCGCATGTGGAGCAGTTGGAGCTTCCGATCGCGCGTCGAAGAGTTGGGCCGGGTCGGCTTCGCCGGCATTGGCCTCTTCCATGACGACCTCGCTAATGTTCTGGATCGGGAGGCCGAGGGCACCACGCAGCTAGAAAAGCTGCGCTGGATGAAGCGCATTCTCGACGACAACGGCATCGGCATCGTCGAACTCGAGTTTCTAACCGGCTGGATCTATCCGGTCGGCCACCCCCGACGCGACGGGGAGCAGCCAATCCGTGAATTGCTGATGGCTGCAGCGAGTGAACTCGGAGCGCGCCACATCAAGGTCGGCAATATTGATGGAACCCCGTTCGATGTAGACTATCTACGCGAGACTTTTGGCGGACTATGTGCCGAAGCCGCTCGCACCGGCGCGATGATCGGCATGGAAATACTGCCCCCTGATGCCAACTCCCGCACAGTTGCCGACGCGCTTGCTTGGGTCGGTGGACATCCCAACGGCGGCCTCTTCCTCGATACCTGGCACATCAACAACATCCCAACCATCAGCTATGCCGATCTTGGCAGCATTCCGGTCGACGCACTCGTCGGTGTCGAACTCGACGACGGCCTTGCGTTCGACGAGCAGGACCAGCGCGCTTTTGCTAAAATAGGCGCGCCCGGCTTTATCGAAATGACCTGCAACATGCGCCGCATTCCCGGCGAAGGCGATTATGATGTGATCGGCTTCATCAAGGCCGTAGCGGCGACTGGCTACGACGGCCCCTGGGGCAATGAAATCCTAAGCGAAGAGTATCGTCGATTGCCGATGGAAGTGGCTTATCGCCGCGTTCACCGAGCAACACGGCAGCACCTCGACCGCGCGCTGGACACCGGGGGTGTGGCATGAGCAGCGCGATCCACATCCTGCTGAAAATTGTCATTGCTGCTGACCAGGAGCCAGCTTGGCAATCGCTGATGACCGAGATGGTCTCGTCCACCGGAACCGAGCCTTGCACCGTCCTATACGAGTGGTATGCCGATGCAGCGCGCGGAACCTGGCACATTCATGAACGCTATGCGGACCGCGATGCCTGCGACACGCATGTCGATGGTTTTATTGCCCATTTCGGCGAGCGTTTTCTGGGATTGGCTGAGTCGGTCGATGTCACCGTTTATGGCGATCCCAGCGCCAAGGTGCGCGAGATCCTCGCGGGACTCCGACCGACCTATTTTCAGTTAATTGGGGGCTTTGCGCGAACCTAGGATTGAGCGACGACCATCGCGGGGTCGGGTGATCGCCAATGCCGCAACCCTCCGATGCATCGTCGCCCGGCTGATCCCGCATCGACGCGCCGCCGCGCTCATGTTCCAGTTGGTGCTAGCGAGCGCATCTTCCAGCCAAGCACGCTCGGTGGCGGCATCCCGGGAACCAAACTCAGCGTTCGCTGGGGCCGGTGTCGTGAAAAAACTATCAGGGAGGTCATGAAGCCCAATTTCGGACGCTGCCGAAACCAGTGAAGCACGGCGCAGAACGAGCTTCAACTCCCGGAAGTTGCCGGGCCAGTCATGCTTCGTGAGGATCTCCATTGCGGGAGCGCTGATGCATCGACGCCGACTATCAACCCGGCGCTGCATGTGTTCAATTAGCGTAGTCAAATCGCTTCTTTGCGACAGCGGCGTAAGCCTGACGATGTCGCCTGCCAGGTGAGAACGTAGTTCGGGCAGCAGCCGTTGCTCATGCGGTCCATTCATCGAAGCGATGACGCGCAGCCGCGGACCGCTTGAATCGCCAAACTCACCTGCCTCAAGGTCAGCTAGGAAATGGGCGATCTGATACTGGACGCCCTCCGGAATTGCGCCTGGATCTTTCAGGTAGAGCGTAGCCCTCGGCAAATCGGGACCGGCCTGCCCAAATGCGCGTGCGTGTTCAAGACAATGGGAAACCCTGGGTGCTTCACCCGCAGCGCCAAGATTGATGGCATCGATCATGATCAACGGGCTCTGGCCGAGTTCGGCGTCGAAATGGAGCGCCTCCACCAAGGCACGCTTACCAGTCCCCGTAGGTCCCGTTATCAGCAACGGCAGCCCCATACGGTAGAGCTCTCGCGTCCGGCGAATGAGTGCTCGCTGATCCTCCGCAAAGCCTTCGAGGTCTGCGAGCGTGATACGCCTTGTCTTGGATTGACTTGTGTCGCCGGGCGTTGCCGTGGGGTAAATCGCGAGCCTCCGAGGTTTCGGAAGCGCTGCCTTCAAAGTGATAGGCCGACGTTCGCCCTCGACTTCAAGGGGCTGACCACGCGTTCCCACAAGGCGGTCGATCGTTGTGCCGACCACGGCATCAAGCTTTCGCCCTACCAGCGCTAGCGCACTATCGAGGTTGAGTTCACGAGCGGCTGCCTGAGTTGCTCCGCGGATAACTCCATCGCTGTCGACCGCAAGAAGTGCGTTCCATGCCTCATCGATCGAGCCTCCTTGAGAGGATAAAACCTGGGTGCGGACGTGGTCGGCAAACCGCTCGTGAAACAGCCGTGCTTGAATCCGGCTGGTTGCCATCCGCAAGATATGCTCTGCAAAGCTACAATCGCGCATGTCGCCTCTATCGAAGGCAGACACGTTTATAGCTCCGATCGGCTGGTCATCATGGTCGAAAATCGGTGTAGCGGTGCACATGAACCGCGAAAGCAGTGCGTAATAATGATCAGCGCCGGTGACGGTCATGGTCCGACGATGGCGCAAGGCCATCGCGACGCCATTGGTCGCCGCGATTTGCTCGGTCCAGCACCCCCCGTCTACAATACCTGCTCGCTCGAAGTCGGAGCCCGCATTTTGCCCAAGATCATGCATCACAAGGACGCATTCATCATCAGCGACGACGGCATAATGTCCAGCTCGGCGGGACATGTCGCTCAGCCACTGGATTTCGCTGAGATTGCCTGAAAGCCGCTCAACGAAGGACTGTCGACGGGATACTACCTCCGACGTCAGCAACCGCATGATTGGCCGAGTTGCATCACGAGACAATTGATGCTGAGCCACGCAGCGCTGCCACGAGGCTTGGATCATTGCCTGTTCTGCCTCGGACCTTATGGGCGAATTGCTTAAGGCTTTCATTCAGTAAGAATGCCCCAAAGGTGGCCTGATTCCAACTCGTTTTGATAGCCTGAAATCTGGTGTTACATGTGGTCAGAGAATGAGTCACGCAACGACGATTGGTTTCATACCTCCCCCAAGCTACGCTCAAATCGACGCCCTGAACCAACGATTTCTAGTGCGATCAGCCGACAAGCTATTCCTGTTGGCCGTCTAGAAGCGAAGCAACCTCTCGGGACACCTTCTCGACCGCAGATTTTACGGCATCATCGATATGAACGTACCGTCCGGTAACCGATCCGGCTGCGTGACCCAGCATCGCCGCAATCGTCAGCTCGGAATAACCAAGCTCGCCAGCAATACTTCCGAAGGTATGTCGCAACGTATGGGCTGTGACATCCGTCCAGCCTAACCGCTTGCATAGTCGACCGAGCACGCCGTCCGCAGCGACGAAATGCGTTCGTCCACCGTCTGATGGAAAAACATAGGGAATGTCTTCGTGCACCCTTTGACTACGAAGGA
>NZ_QKVT01000095.1:0-647 GCF_003426715.1 Blastomonas sp. UPD001 | reverse complement strand
CCAACATCAAAGCGATAACCTTGGCGTTCAAAATAACCCGCACTACCACCTGGAATAAGATAACGTTCTAAAACAAGTACTTTAGCTCCTTTTGCAGCCAATTGAGTTGCTGTCACCAGACCACCAATTCCAGAACCAATAATGATTGCGTCGTAATGGGGATTGGGGATTGGTGAAGAGATTTTTATGCATGGTGGTTGTTTTTAGGGTGTAAGGGTGTAAAGGTGTAAGTGCAGTAGAGACGCGAGGAACATCGCATATCTACTAAGGGTGTAGGAGTTTATGAAACGATGATTATTCTATTAGTTTTATAGTCACCACTCATTGCTTGATTAAATACTCACATCTGTCAGAGTCACAACTTCCCCAATTTCCAATTCCTAATCCCTAATCCCCGTACTCTGTGAGAAGCCCCGCTTGCGCGTCTACGCGAAGCGTCTCCTCTGGAGAATCCCCGCTCCCCGCTCCCCGCTCCCTATCTCACGACTCTACCCATATAATTACCCCACAATTGGGCAGCTTGAGCGCTACTACCAGATGTTGGGGAATTATTGTCGTTGCCAAGCCAAATACCAGTTACTAGTTGACGAGTAGGAATAAAGCCAATAAACCATAAGTCAACATTGTCGTTGGTTGTACCAGTTTTA
>NZ_QKVT01000094.1:0-1084 GCF_003426715.1 Blastomonas sp. UPD001 | reverse complement strand
CGCGCTCGGGTCCGATCCGGTGCCGACGACATGGATGCGGTCCCATCCGCCGATCCCGCGCAGGCTGAGCGTGCCCGACGTATAGTCGAACTCCGCAGAGGCGAGCGCACGGGCGATCGCGGTGCGTTCGGCTTCGGACAGCGCGCTGGCGCGGCGCGCGAGATCGGCTTCACTGGCGAGTGGCAACACCAATGTGCCCGAGGGGGCGGGCAGGGTGCTGGCGAAACTGACCGGGCGGAATTGCGCCTTTGCGGCCTTGAGCGTCAGCGAGGGCTTCACCGCCTCCTGCGCGTGCGCGGCCATGGGCACTGCCATGGTCAGTACGGCGAAGCTGGTGGCAGCCAGCAGGTGACGGATACGCATCAGGAAACCCCTTTTTGTCTTTGTAACATTGGCAACCATATCAGCAGCTTGAGCCGCTGGCGGCAAGCAAAGATGCGCGAGGAGTGCGCACGGCATTGTCTTGGCTGCCGCCTGACCCCATGTGCCATCCATGTTCAGCACCCCCGTCATCGCCGCCATCGCCTGGGCCGTCCTTCTGGGTGGAGCGGGTGGGCTGCTGACCGAGATCGGGACCTGGTACAGGGACCTCAGGAAACCGAGCTGGCAGCCGCCTGACTGGCTGTTCGGTCCGGCGTGGACGATCATCCTGGGCCTCGCGGCCTGGGCCGCCGTGCTGGCGTGGAACGGGACGCAGACCGAAGGCGACCGGATGATCGTCATCGCGCTCTATGCGACGAATTTCGTGTTTCATCTGCTGTGGTCGCCATTGTTCTTCAAGTTCAAGCGGCCCGACTGGGCGCTGGTCGAGGTCGTGTTTCTCTGGGCGTCGGTGTTCGCGATGTGCGTGTGGCTGCGGCCCTATTCGGTGCTCGCGAGCTGGCTGATCGTGCCCTATCTCGTCTGGGTTAGCTTCGCCGCGATGCTCAACGCGAAGATCGTCCAGCTCAACCGACCCTTTGGCCGCGCTCAAGCCTAAATCGCTGGCCTTGCGGCAAATCGCTTGGTGCCCGGATAATATGTGTTAACTTTGCTTGACACTTTTTCGGGGGACCGGCGTGAGCGACCAGAAGACGCAGATTGT
>NZ_QKVT01000093.1:0-2863 GCF_003426715.1 Blastomonas sp. UPD001 | reverse complement strand
GGGACCGGCGGCTGACGGGGCGGATCGCTGAGGCTTCCGAGGGACTTTGGTGCGCTGCCGAAGCGATCTATGCGGAAGCAGTCGAGGGCGGATGGCTGCTCAAGGAAGCTGCCGCGACAATCAGAACGGCGCTGGCGGTTTGTAAACCATCGTGACGCGCTCAAGCTGTCCGTTAGCACCCAGCACCACCTCCATGTCCCAATAAAGCTGACCGAGCCCGTTAGGCGCGTAAGCGAGCTTGAAGGGTTGCCACAACCGATTGTCGGTATGAACTCGCTCGATCTGCCACACTTGCTGAAAGGACACCTGTAAAAATGCATCTCGAGGTGAAACCTTGATCATGTCGTAGCCTGCGATTGATCCCGACATGAGCTCAAACGACTGAAATTCACCGGCCCTTAGCTTGTTCTGGGCTTCACTAAGCTTAGCAACGAGCGCAGAAGCCTCTCCCGCAGTGAGACCGCGAAGCTGCTGTGTGGGCGGGACAGCAACGGTGTCTACGGGTTGCGCCGACATTATTGCTGGTTGAAGTGCCAAGCACAAGAATATCAAAAGAGACCGACGCAGCATCCCGAAGAGTGTGTCACTTCCTTCGCATGACTGCAACGGGGTCGGTTGCTGAACGGCAGATATTTTTCGTCAGCCAGGGACAGCCTCCATGCAGCTTTCGGGACCGCGGATCGGTCCCGCTTATGGCCGTTCGTGGGTGGTTTTGCGAACGTCGGGTTTCGCCATCGGCTTCGAGCACAGAATTACGTCGCCCCGCTTCAGGTCAAACGATAATCCCACTTGCACCATAAACTCTACATATATAGATTGATGTAATGCCGAGACGCCCCAACATCTCCAAACAGACTCGAACCGCCTTGCTGGCGCTGCTCGAACGCCCGCAGGACTGGCGTTATGGGTATGAATTGATGGTGCTGACCGGCATCGCCTCGGGGACGCTTTATCCGATGCTGATTCGGCTGTGTGATCAGGGGAACCTCGAAGCCCAATGGGTTCCTTCGCCGCACGAGAGCAGGCCGCCGCGCCATGCCTATCGCTTGACACCATCAGGCATTGCACTCGCTCGCACCATTGAGTCCGACGATGTGCGCGCTGCAAACGACGGGAAAGGATTTGCAATATGAGTTCGAAACGGAACTCCCTTGCACGCGCTTGTGTCGTGCTGGCCTTCAAGATCGCGCCGCCGGTCCGCCGGTCCTGGTTTGCTGCAATGGCGGTCGAATTCGATCACGTCCCCGAGGCTGAGCGCTGGCGTTTCGTGGCAGGCTGCCTCTTCACGGCCGTCACTGAACGCATCATTTCCCCTGCCTTCATTCATGAGGTTGCTCGCAGCGTCTTGGTCGGAGGAGCGATGGTCTGGGCAGCGCTGAACATTCGCTTTGCGGGGCGCATGTCCGTTACTGACGCATTCGTGCTGGAAGTTTTTGGATATGGCACGGCCCTGTTGTTTGTCGTCGGCGCGATCGCCACGGCCCGGTTCGGATTTCGTGCCACAATCAGCCTAGCCGCGCCTTTGATCGCTGTGCTGACAATGGCGGCGACGATGATCTGGCTCAGCAGTGCCCCAACGCCAATGTCGAACCTGTATCTTGCGCTGATCGTGGAAGATCTTGTGATTTTGACCTTCGCACTGGCGCTCGCAATTTCCGCTGCGCGTCTCATCCCTCTTCGGCAGGGGTTGAACTGATGCGCATGCAAACCCTAGCCTTAGCATTGGCGATTATTGGCGTGCTGCTTGGGGCCGTCCACCTCGCTTTGACCCCGCTAGCCTATGCCGATTGGACAATCGATGCCTTGTGGTTTGTTGGAACCGGCTTGGCGATTGTGCTGGCAGCCGCCGCGAACCTCCTTGGATTCCAATCGTTAGGCGTGGGCAGCCGGTTGATGGTGGCGGCGATAAACTTCGCCATGGGTTGCTACTTCGCTGCGGCTTGGCTGGTCCTGCCGGGACCGCAGGTTGTCATCGGAGGAGTTCTGTTCTTCGCGCTGGCCATTTGCTCGTTGGCCAATCGGCGGACCAAGGCCGTGACGAGCTAGGGGCCGTATTGGTCGCAAAAGTCTATGACCGCTCCGGGGTCGGTTTCAGAATTTCGGCTTTTGGTAGGATCCGGGCCGAAGCTGAGTGACCGCTTTTAGCGAAGCCAGCCTTTCAGCATGCAGCTAGGGAACGGCGGCTAGGTCCCAGTTTCAGACATTCGAGTCGCTGATTGCCCAACCTGACTTTGCAACCAAGTCCAAAATCTATGCTCTCGAAGCTGAAGGCGTTTTCGTTACGAGCAACGTATCTTCCGCCGCCTTCGCTACGCCCTCAGCTATCTGTTGCAGCGGCCAAGTTTCTGCGTCTCTTGCTGTGCTCCTGACGCCGGGCGGTTGTTCGCCCGGCCCATCTCAGGGGCGTTGACTTGTCCATTTGCGCACTTCGATCTGAGGCGAACTCACGCGGCGCACGAATGCTGCGGACAGCGCTCGAGCCGTCAATCGCGACTTGGCTCGAGGACCCCGCCGTCATCGAAGTGATGCTGAACCCGGACGGGCGGCTCTGGGTGGATCGGCTCGGCGACGGCATCAGCGATACCGGCGAGACGTTGAGTGCCGCCGACGGCGAGCGCATCGTCCGGCTGGTCGCACACCATGTCGGCGTCGAGGTTCATGCCAACAGTCCCCGTGTTTCGGCCGAGCTGCCCGAAGGCGGCGAGCGTTTCGAGGGATTGTTGCCGCCCGTCGTCGCCGCGCCGGCTTTCGCCATCCGCAAGTCTGCAGTCGCGGTCTTCACGCTCGACGATTATGCGGCCGCCGGGATCATGTCGGCAGCGATGGCCGAGGCTCTGCGGCACGGTGTCGAGACCCGAGCCAA
>NZ_QKVT01000092.1:0-3457 GCF_003426715.1 Blastomonas sp. UPD001 | reverse complement strand
CGGCTGGACCATCCATGAGTATCGGCCAGCCGAACCGACCGTGGCAGGCGCCGTTGAGTTCACCCGGTTCAGCCCCCGGGGAGCGGACTTCGTCCTCACGAACGCCACGACCTGGCTGCACGTAGATGAGGGCAACACGCTCATCTACGCCTACCACATGACATTGGAGGGGACGCCGCTGTCCTCTTCGCTCGTCACCATCAGCTTCAACTCCGATGGCGCCGGTACGCGTTTGGAGCTGACCGAACAGGGCGCCTACTTCGACGGCGACATCGCCGGCCGGGAAGCAGGTACGAGAGCGCTCCTCGATGAAGTGGAGAAGGTGCTTTGAAAGGAGGATCGCTGAACAGCCCGACGCAATCAGCGAACGGAGTGGTCGAATGATGCGTGCCAGCGATGAGGTCACGCTGGCCGGGATCATGACCGAAGCGGCGCAGCGTAAGGGGCTGCCCTTGATCGTCGCGGTTGATGGCAGAAGTGGTGTCGGCAAATCGACGTTGGCGAGGACGCTCGCCGAGCGGGTCGAGGCCTGCGTGATCGAGGGCGACGACTTTTATGCGGGCGGGATCGAGCTTCGGGCGGATAGCGCCGTAGCGCGCGCAGCGGCCTGCATCGATTGGACGAGACAACGATCGGTGCTCCAAGGCCTTGCGGCCGGCCGGGAGGCATGTTGGCGCGCCTTCGACTGGGACGCTTTCGATGGACGGCTGCGCGATGAGCCGACGTGGATCGGCCCAAGGCCGATCGTGATCCTGGAAGGGGTCTATGCGGCGCGTCCGGAACTGGCCGACCTGCTCGATCTGCGCGTCGCGCTCTTGGCGCCGGACGATGTGCGCTTGGCGCGGTTGGCCGCTCGGGAAGGAGCGATCGGACCTTGGGAGCGGCAGTGGCATGAAGCTGAGGATTTCTACTTCAAGAGCGTGATGCCCCCTGACGCGTTTGACGTGGCCATTAATCTCACCCCCTGAGCCCGAGCGTCGCAAACCTGGTCGCGTAGCCGAGGTGGTCCCGGCACCGATCAATTGCCGCCTGCAGGAACGTCCTCCGAGATTTCCTGTCGCAGCTTCGGCCCCTTGGCGAGTCGCCGGCCGAGGGCCGCGACGAACGCATCGTAGCGCTCGCCGGCCTGTGCGCGGGCGGCGGCTTGGGCCGGCTCAGGCAAGGGTGGATTGGTCGTGAGCCAGAAGCGCACGAAGACCGCCAGTGTCTCGACCGAGATACCGAGGTCGCGTTCCATGCGCGTCATGCGCCGATCGAGTTGATCGAGCCGCTTCGTCGTGGCCGCCTCCTGCCGCTCGGCGGCGTCGGGAGACAGGAAGGACGCGATGGCCGCCTCCGCGACGAGAGAGCGCGAATGATCCCGGCGCGCGGCATAATCCGCCAGCGCCTTCATGACCTCCCGGTCGAGGTAGACGGACAAGCGCTGTTTTTTCGAGCTTGATGCCATCGCCGCCTCTCACAGCTCCATGCCGTCGTTGGGATCAAGCGACACTTGCCGGGCCACACCCTGCACGAGCCGGTTCATCCGGCTGATCCGGGCGCTGTCGTCTTCGGCGTCATCATCGAGATCTGCCGCAAACTCGTTCTCGATCGGGACCTTCTTCTCGACCGCTTGGGCGTGGCTCAATTCGGGCTGGTGGCGGCGCTCCGATCCCGTCGGATCCTCACCGTCAGTCCCGCCCTGCTCGACGGCTGGTTCGGTTTGCGGTGACCGCGGCAACGGCAAGGCGCTCCAATCGTCGGGATTTGCCTCAGGCGACTTCGCCAAAGAGGGCGGTGGCAGGATGCGCTCCTGGAAGCGCCGGTCCTCGAAATAGCGCGCCTTTTTTGCGCGGATCGGCGGCGTCCCAGCCACCATGACGATCTCATCGGCCGGTGGGAGCTGCATCACCTCGCCGGGGGTGAGCAGCGGCCGCGCCGTCTCCGAGCGCGAGACCATAAGGTGGCCGAGCCAGGGCGAGAGGCGGTGCCCGGCATAGTTCTTCATCGCGCGCATCTCGGTCGCGGTTCCGAGCGCATCGGAAACCCGCTTGGCGGTACGCTCGTCGTTTGTCGCGAAGCTGACCCGGACATGGCAGTTGTCGAGGATCGAGTTGTTCGGCCCGTAAGCCTTCTCGATCTGGTTCAGCGACTGCGCGATCAGGAAGCTCTTCAGGCCGTAGCCGGCCATGAAAGCCAAGGCGCTTTCGAAGAAGTCCAGGCGTCCGAGCGCGGGAAACTCATCGAGCATCAGGAGCAGCCGGTGGCGTCCGCCTTTGGCCTGCAGGTCCTCGGTCAGCCGTCGGCCGACCTGGTTGAGGATCAGGCGGATCAGCGGCTTGGTGCGCGCGATGTCGGAGGGCGGCACCACCAGATAAAGCGTGGTGGGTCGTTTCCCCCCAATGATATCCGTAATGCACCAGTCGCAACGGCGCGTGACTGCGGCGACGACGGGATCGCGGTAGAGGCCGAGGAACGACATCGCGGTAGAGAGCACGCCTGACCGTTCGTTGTCCGATTTGTTGAGCAGCTCGCGCGCGGCGCTGGCGATGACCGGGTGGGGACCGGCCTCCATGAAGCCGCGAGCTCCTTCATGCTGAGCACCCGAGGGGTCAGGCGGCCCCAGGCACAGTGCGCCCAGAGCGTGTCGGCGCCGAGCCGGCTTCTCGCCGGACCGGTCCACTGCAGCGCCTTGCGGATCAAGCCGCCCGGCGTCGAGGAACCGCCGTCGCGCACACGCAGCCGCTTCCACTCGGCGCCGCGCGCCCGACGCTTGCAATACTCGATCTCGACATAGCCGCCCGCCGGGTTCTTCAGGCAGTCCGCTCGCAAGCCCTTGATCGCTTCGATCTCCATGCCGGTGTCGAGCGAGATAAGCACGATGAGCGGCACGAGATCGGCGGCGATGCCCGCCGCGTCTGTTGCCTTCCCGTCCTCCAGCATCAGCCAGAGCGGATCGGACACCGAAGGCTCTGAGCGCGCGGCAGAGACCGTGCGCTCGAGATCGACATAGTCGCCGATCAATCTCAGTACCCGGCGGGGAACGCGGATGCGCCGTGGTCGTCCGCCCTTGGCGATCGGACCGGGGAGATCGAACGGCACCGAGCGCGATTCGGGATCGGTCAGGCGCGGCAGCTCACTCAGCAGCAGACTGCCGGCCTCTGTCAGCCGCAGGCCGGTCGTGACGAGAAGCTCGGCAAACAACGCATTGCGCTCGCCGTTGCGGCCGCGCCACGTCGCGTCCTCCGAGCCGTCGGGAAGCCGGCCGCGCAATCCCACCTCGCGGAACAGCAGGTAGCGGCCAAGATCGATGTAACGGGTATCGTGGCGCCGCGCGGCGCGCTCGCGGGCACGGTTCGTCGTCACAGCGAGCACTGCGCGGCTACCGCCGGCCCTGCGAAGGGTGGCGCCGTAGCTGAAGGGCGAGATCGCAATGATTCCTTCCTCGACAGCCCAGCGATAGAGCTTGTCGAGCGCG
>NZ_QKVT01000091.1:0-1558 GCF_003426715.1 Blastomonas sp. UPD001 | reverse complement strand
CCGCATATCCGGTCGGCAGGCGATGCCGCCGAGGCGGTGCGTGCGGCGCATTACGGACCGGGCGGACGCGGATATGCCGGGTCGAGCCGGGCGGCGGGCTATGGCCTAACGCCGATGGCGCAACATCGCGCGGCAAGCGCGGCGCGAACCTGCGTGATCGCGCAGATCGAGGATGTCGATGCGCTGGAAACGATCGATGCCATCGCCGCCGTTCCGGGTGTCGATGCGCTGTTCGTCGGGCGGATCGACCTGACCGTCGCGCTCGATGCGGCAACCCCCGACGCGCCCGAGGTCATCGCCGCGACCGAGCGGATCGTTGCCGCAGCACGCGCCGCAGGCCGCCCGTGCGGCATGTTCGTTCCGGGCAATGGCGATGTTACGGGCTGGCGCGCCAGGGGGGCATCGCTGTTCCTGCAATCGTCCGATCATGCGATGATGCGCAGCGGCGCGGCGCTGCTGCGCGCCGCATGCACCGGCTGAGACCGCGCGTCAGCCGGTGCCGCGCACGACGATCAGTTCCGCGCCTTCATCGCTGGCATAGCGCCGGGTGCAGCCGCGCGGCACGGTCATCGTGTCGCCGGTGCCGAGCGCCAGAACGGCACCTGCGCAATGCACCTGCGCCGCGCCGCGCTGGACGAACACCACTTCCACCTCGTCGGGCGATGCCACTGCCGTCGCATCGCCCCGGTCCAGCACGATACGCGCGAGCGTAAAGCCTTTCGCAGTCGGCAGAACGCCATCGGGACCGATGACTGGGTACTCGCCGCGATCCGCCGTCGGATCGGCGCGCGCGATGACTTCGCTTTCATCGCCGGGGCGCATCACCCTCAGCGCCGCGATCGCCTCGCGGCTGGTCACCGGCATCGGGCGGCTGTCCGCCGGGACCTGCTGCCCGGCCGCCGTATCGACCAGCGCGCCGGTTTCCAGCAGGACCAACCCGTGTTCCCGCGCGAGTTCGAACACCTGCGGTGCCCACAGCACCCGCCCCGGATCGTCTCCGCCCAGCACCGACCACAGAAAACCGGTGTCCTCGCCGACATTTCGAAAGCCGCGAAAGGCATGGGTGGGGAACGAGACGATGTCGCCGGGCGATGCAAACACCTGCGCGTCGTCGCCATTTTCGCCGAAGTCGAATCGCCACTGGCCGCTGTGCACGACGAACACCTCTGCCGTTTCGTGGCTGTGCTGCGAGTTCACGCATTCGGGCGGCTGGCGCGCGCCGCCGATGTTGAAGCCGTGCGGCTCTGCGATGTGGACGTGCTGGTCGGGGTTTTCCGACACGCCCGGGCCGATGATCGTGAAATTCTCCTTCGCGTCCGAACCGGGCGTGCGCGAATCGACAAAGGCATTGAGGCAGGGCACCAGATCGCCATAGCGCACAATCCGCGCTTCAAGGGCGACGGCATTCCATTCCTGCTGAACGGTTTCGGTAGTTTCGAGTGCCATTTTATCCCTCCGAGCCATAGCAGCTTGTATTCTTCTGCATTCGCAGTCAATATGGCGCAGCAGAAATTTATCAGGGAGTCGGACGGTGGCAGAGTGGTTGAAACGGGGTGCA
>NZ_QKVT01000090.1:0-3227 GCF_003426715.1 Blastomonas sp. UPD001 | reverse complement strand
GGTCTCAAGACCGTCACGCTGACCGTCGCCGCGCAATGGTTCGCCGAACGCGAGGACCGGTCCGGTCATGTCCACGCGATCGATCAGGTCGAAGGGCTGGCTGCGGCGCTGGCGGGGAAGCAACCCGTCGGCAGCTATGCGCCCCTGGTGCACGGCCATGACAATTATGCACCGCTGACGCACACGCACGATGGCTATGCGCCGATGGTGCACACCCATGACTTCATGCCGCGCGACGCCGCCGGCAACTGGGTAACCGGCAATGCCAATCTGGGCGTCGGTGGCACCGCGCCTTACGCCAGGCTGGAGGTGCGCGGAGCCAGTATCGCAGCCTATTCGCTGCAGGCCGGGGGGCCGGTGAACAGCATGGCCGGGACCCAGCTGTATCTGGGCGATGGCCATTTCTATCTGCCCGACTATTGGAACAGCGCGCCCGGAATCGGTGCGATGGTCGACCCTGGCGGCGTGGCGGGTTCGCTGGCCATATTCGCTTATGGAGGTCTGTCAGCGACCCGCAGCGTGATCGCGATCGCCAGTCATAACGGACATTCCGATCGGGCGCTGTCGCCGGGGGCGGACAATCTGGTGCTGCTGGGGCGCCCCGAACTGCGCTGGTCGAACATCTATGCCGCATCGGGCGCCATCACGACCTCCGATGCGCGCGACAAGCTCTGGCTGGGCCCGATGACCGAGCCCGAACGCCAGGCGGCGCTGGCGATCATGGCCGAACTGGGGCTGTTCCAGTGGAACCGCTCGCTCGACGCGAAGGGGACGGACGAAGCGCGCCGCCATTTCGGGGTTCGCGCCCAGACCGCGTTTGCCATCATGCAAGGCCACGGGCTCGACTGGCGGCGCTATGGCTGGTGTTGCCATGACCGTTGGCAGGACGAGGATGGCGAGCACGAGCGCTATGGCATTCGCAGCGATCAGCTCGGCCTGTTCCTGATCGCCGCGCTCGCCCAGACCGTGTTCGCGATGGCCGCGGGACCTTCCGATGCTGCGGGGTGATGGCCTGGGCGACATGCCCATCGCCTCGGGCAGCGCGCGTCGCCTCGGCGCAAGCCGCAACGGGCCGGTGCCGCTGGCGGTGCGAGCGATCCAGACCGCGCGACCGAATGCCGATGTCCGCACGCTTTCGCCGCGCCGCCTCTGACCGGGCGCGGTCGTCCATCCCACATTTTCATGCAGGAGCAGCCGATGAGCCTGTTCGTCAAGGATCCGGACAGCCGGATCGATTATCGCGTCGACTGGGGCGCGGCCTATCTGGGGATCAACCTGATTGTCGCCAGCGGCTGGAGCGTCGCTCCGGACGCGCCCGGCGGTCTCGCCGTGATCACGGATAGCCATGACGGGCGCAGCGCGACCGTGACCCTTGCGGGTGGTCAGGTCGGCGCGATCTATGCGCTGACGAACCGGGTCACGCTGTCCAATGGCGAGATCGACGAGCGCTCCGTCTCCGTCCGGGTGGAGCCACGCTGATGGCCATGGTCACCAGCGCGCCCGCTGCGCTCGCCCCGCTGGCGCTGGCAGAAGCCAGAGCGTTCCTCAACATCACCCGCGACGATGACGATGCGGTGCTGATCGGCCATCTGCGCAGCGCGGCCGAGCTGTGCGAGCAGTTCATCGGGCAGGCGCTGCTTATCCGGCCGCATCGCGAGACGCTCGCCGTGGCGCGCGACTGGCAGCAGCTGACCGCGTCGCCCGTGACCGCGATTACCGGGGTGCAGGGAATCACCAGCGCGGGCGAGAGCTTTGCCTTGCCGAGCGAGGCCTATGCGATCGAGCTTTCGCCCGACGGCCTTGGCCGGGTGCGCGTGCTGCATCCCGGATCGGCGAGCCGGGTCGAGATCCGCTATCTTGCCGGCCTGGCCGCGCAATGGGGGGAACTTCCCGAAGGCTTGCGCCAGGGAATCCTACGGCTGGCGGCGCATGTGCACCTGGCGCGCGATGCCGGCGATGCCGCGCCCCCGGCGATGATCGGCGCATTGTGGCGTCCCTGGCGCAGGGTGCGGCTGTGAGCGCGCGCTTCGGCACCGTGCTGCTGCGCCGCGCCGCGCGGATCGGCGAGCGCCGGGCCGGGCGGCTGGCCGAACGGGCGTGCTTCGAGATCAGCGAGCAGCTGCCCGACATCCTGATTGAGCGCGATTCCGGACGGATACGCCTGTCCGGGCGAGGGTTGCGCCGCCGCTGGTGGCTGAATGCCGCGTTGCGCTGGCTGGGGAGATTGCTGCGATGAGCCTCGAACAGGATTTTGCGCTGGCCGCGATCGACTGGCTGGCGGGCGACACCGCGCTGATGGCGCAGGTCAACGGCGTGTTTCACCGCGCACCGGCGCGCATTGCTGCGCCCTATGCGCTGCTCGACGATGTGCTGGCGACCGACTGGGGCACCAAGGACCGGCCCGGGCGCGAGCTGCGGCTGGCCTTCTCGATCCGAGAAGGCTCGCAGGATGCCGGCCCCGTCTCCGCCATCGCTGCCGCGATCGAAAGCCGGCTGATGGCGATGCCCCGCAATGGCAGCGGCTATCGGCTGATCAGCCTCCACCCCCTGCGCAGCCGCACCGTGCGGATCGGCGAAACCTGGCTCGTCACGCCCGACTACCGGGCGCGGCTGCTGTCCCCCTGACGAAAGGACCAAGACATGACGGCGGAAAAAGGCAGCGCCTTCCTGCTCAAGATCGGTGATGGCGCAAGCCCGCCCGCCTATCGCACCGTGGCGGGTCTGCGCACGACGCAGATGGCGATCAACGGCGAACCGGTGGTGATCACGCACAAGGGGAGCGGCGGCTGGCGCGAGCTGCTGTCGGGCGCGGGCGTGCGATCGGTCTCGGTCTCGGCGGCGGGATTGTTCCTCGGCTCGGATGCCGAGAACGCGATCCGCGTGCATGCAATGAACGGCACGCTCGACGATTACGAGCTGAGCTTCGAGAGCGGCGCGCGGATGCGCGGGCGGTTCCTCGTTGCGCGGCTCGAATATGCCGGCGATTTCAATGGCGAGCGCAATTATTCGCTCGCGCTGGAAAGCTCGGGCGCGGTGGTGAGCCTGTGAACGGCAGCCCGAACGCCAACCCGGTGCGCGGCGAGGCAAAGCTGGCGCTGGCGGGGCAGGATGTGCTGCTTCGCCCCAGCTTTTCGGCCCTGGTCGCGGCGGAGCAGGAGATTGGGCCGCTGTTCGATCTGGTCGAACGCGCCGCCGCCGGGCGGCTGGGCCTGGCCGAACTGGTCGCG
>NZ_QKVT01000009.1:0-3484 GCF_003426715.1 Blastomonas sp. UPD001 | reverse complement strand
CTGCGAGAAGGTGCAGCGGCTGCCAGCGTAAAGACGATCGCTGCCGAGGCAGGCGTCAACCACGGGCTCATCCATCATCATTTTGGGTCAAAAGAAGCCTTGATGATTGCCGTGCACGAACAGATGCCGTTCGAACTTCCGATCCTTAAGCGGCAAGATGTCGAGGAAGATGCGCGCATGCTGATGCACGCAATGTTTCGGCAGCAACGCGTGTCGCTCGAACTGTTGACGCTTTCCTACCAGATGCCCGCGCTCAATGCGCGCATGCGTTCGCGCGTCCAGCAAGTTTTTGAGGGGTATCGAACCGTACTTGGTGAGCATTCGATTGCTCAGTTGACAGAATTCGGGGCAACGATATTGGGTTTGGCCGTGTATAGCGATGTGCACGCAGACCTGCCTGTGGCCGACGCTCTCAAAAATTTGCTCCGTCGATACATCGACTACCCCGACTGATAAATCCGCGTGAGAGCACCGACGTGTTGCTCTTTATCGCTAATTAAGTTAGTCGCCCGACTAACAACAAATTTGGGAGAACGCTTGATGCGGTTCGTGGGAAAAACTGTGCTTGTGACCGGGGCGCGTGGTGGCATCGGGGCTGAAATCGTTAGGCAGTTCTTGAACGAAGGTGCTCTGGTTGCTGCGACCGACATAGCGCACGCTGTTCCAACCGAATGCGAAAATGAACGCCTGATCCACGTTCCACTCGACGTATGTAGTGAAACGCAATGGGCCAGCGCAGTTGCTACCGTCCTAACAAAATGGAAAAAGCTCGACGTTCTTGTCAATAATGCTGGCCGGATGCCATTCGGCGACATGGAATCGATCAGTCTCGATCAGTGGCGCTCAACCCATGCTATTAATCTGGAAGGCGTATTTCTCGGCACGTTGGCGGCGATAAATACGATGAAAAGATCAGGCGGCGGCGCGATCGTCAACATCTCGTCTATATTAGGGATAGTTGGCGATCCGCGGGTGGCTGACTATAGCTCCGCGAAAGCGGGGGTACGTAACTTCACAAAATCGTCGGCGCTCGATTGTGCGAGGAAAGGTTACGGGGTTCGGGTCAATTCGATTCATCCAGGCTACATTCGCACTGGAATGATTCTTAAGCCCGCGGCAGATGCCGGCGATATCGAAGGCAAAATGGAAACCGGTATCGCGAAGCATCCGATTGGAAGGCTCGGACTTCCGGAAGATGTTGCCAATGCAGTGCTTTTTTTGGCGAGCGACCAAGCCTCATTTATTACGGGGGCAGAACTGCCAGTCGATGGAGGCTATTTGGCGCAGTGACGCATGAAATTCGTCAGAGTTCAGACTCCAAGAAATTCGGCAAATTCGTCAACCTCTGCCCGGTCGGACCTCATCGCATTGACCGGATGGTCTGCGGCATAGCCCAGCGCCATGCCGCAATAAACCAGTTCATCAGCGTTTAACTGGAAATAGCCGTGCAGCTGCCCCCTGAATCGGACCCATGCTTCCTGGGGGCATGTTGCTAGGCCGCGCTCCGTCGCCATAAGCATCAACGATTGCATGAACATCCCCAAATGCGCCCATTGACCATGGCCCATGCCGCGCTCGATGATGAAAAATAGACCGATGGGAGCACCAAAAAACCGGTAGTTATTGGTGAGCCAACCAAGTCGGGCCGGTTTGTCATCGCGCCGGATCCCAAGGATTGCGTACATATCCTCGCCCACTTTGAATCGGCGGTCACGATAGGGAGTCGAGAGATCGGCAGGATAAACAGAGTGCTCGCCTTCCTCCGAAGGCCTACCGAGCTTGATAGCGTCACAAGCGAGGTTGATTACAGCCTCACACGCAGAACCGCTTACGACCTTCACCTTCCAAGGTTGCAAGTTTCCCCCTGAAGGTGTCCAGCGTGACGCCTCGAGCAAGTCTCGGACCAAAGATAGGGGCACAGACTTATCTGCGAAAACGCGGGTGGAGCGTCTCTCATATAGTGCCCCTTCGACTGTCATAATTGCTCTTGTCCGATTGAAAAATCTTGCCTCGTGGCGAAACAAACATTAGTCAGTCGACTAACAAAGCCACATCACTTTTCAAGGAAATTGCGATGCTCGAATATGGCGCTCTAATTGACGGCGCAGTCACAACAGGTGGCCCATATATGGAGGTTATCAACCCCGCCACTGGAGACGCGTTTGCGCGTGCCCGTAATTGCACGGACAGCGATCTCAATACAGCTGTTGCAGCGGCCCGGAGAGCCTATCCGGCGTGGCGCGACCTCGCGCGCACTGAGCGCGCCGCCTGTCTGGCTAAGGCGGCCGAAGTTATCCGTGCACACATGTCGGAACTGGGCGAGCTTCAAACGCTCGAGCAAGGAAAAATCCTGAACGATTCACTGATCGAGGCGGGCGCGGCGGCGCATTGGTTCGCTACGGCTGCAAACATTCCTTTTCCTGAATCGACCAATGAAGACAGCGAAGGCCGCCTCAATCGCACTGTCTATGGCCCGCTTGGCGTGGTTGCTGCGATTGTGCCGTGGAATGTTCCGCTCTTGCAGGTCGGTTTCAAAGTTCCGCTTGCTCTCTATGCCGGCAACACTGTCATCTTGAAGCCCTCACCTTTCACACCGATTGCGACACTTCGATTGGCGGCTTTGCTCGCTGAAGTATTCCCGGCTGGGGTATTCAATGTCTTGTCCGGCGATGACAGTTTGGGTCCCAAAGTGACAGCGCACCCGGGCATCGACAAGATAAGCTTCACCGGTTCGACGGCCACGGGCAGGAAGATCATGGAGAATGCTTCCGCCGAACTGGTTCGCGTCACGCTAGAGCTTGGTGGCAACGATGCCGCGATCGTGCTCGATGATGTTGATGTGGAAGCGGCTGCGAAATCGCTTTTTGCCGCATCCTGTCGCAATACGGGGCAACTGTGCGTGGCTGCCAAGCGCATCTTTGTCCAGGAGAGCATTTACCCTGCCTTTGGCGCGGCGTTCAAATCGGTTGCTGATGCTCAAAAGATCGGGAACGGCCTTGACGCCGAAACCACTATGGGCCCGATCCAGAACAAGCGCCAGTTTGATCGGCTCAGCGCGATCGCGGCGACAATCAAGAAAGAAGGGTATACCTTGATCAAGGATGGCGGACCGCGTGAAGGGCCGGGGCTTTTCTTTGATCCGATGATTGTCGACAATCCGCCAGAAAGCTCTCAAATCGTCAGCGATGAGCAGTTCGGTCCGATCGTACCCTTGCTTTCGTTCAAGACCGTTGACGAAGTTGTCGAACGGGCCAATGCGTCGCCTTACGGTCTCGCTGCCTCTGTGTGGACCAAAGACCTCAATCAGGCAGCCCAGATTGCAGACCGTCTTGAAGCCGGAACCGTGTGGATCAACGAGATATTCCATTTCTCGCCCATGGTTCCATTCGGTGGCCACAAAGATTCAGGCATTGGGGCGGAAAGTGGGGTGGACGGTCTGAAGGCATTCCTCCAGCCAAAGACAATCAGCATGAATCGCGGGCCA
>NZ_QKVT01000089.1:0-1158 GCF_003426715.1 Blastomonas sp. UPD001 | reverse complement strand
CCTCCGAGCGCTTCAGGCGGATGGCGTCGCGCTGCTCAGCGGTGAGGGCCGGTGGCCTGCCAAGCGTTTTGCCCTCAGCCTTGGCGCGGCTCAGACCGGCTTGCGTCCGTTCAACCAGCAAATCCCGTTCAAACTCGGCAACAGCGGCGATAACGCCCATGGTCATCTTGCCAGCGGGGCTGGTCAGATCGACGCCTCCAAGGGCAAGGCAATGAACCTTCACGCCTTCCTTGGCGAGATTGTCCACAGTGCCGCGAACGTCCATCGCATTGCGTCCTAGTCGATCCAGCTTGGTGACAATCAGGATATCCCCGGCTTCCAGCCTGTCGACCAACTTGGCAAAGCCCTTGCGTTTCATGGCGGCAACGGATCCGGATACGGTTTCAGTGACAATCCGTTTGGGATCGACCGTGAAGCCCGCGCCCTCGATCTCTCTAACCTGATTGTCGGTAGTCTGGTCGGTCGTGCTGACACGACAGTAGGCAAATGTACGAGCCATGGTAATCTCCTGTATCGAATACGTGGCTCGTTATGTGGGGTGTATCGGATAGCCTGTCAAGCTATGTTTCGATACACTATCTAAAGCTGTATCGTAACCGGTCGATTTGGATACAGGCGATGGGCTTGGGCTATGAAGGCCGCATGATCGAGCGGCGGCTGGTCTTTGGTAGCTGCAACTGGTTCGGCAGTGCGCATGACTGGCGTGAAACAATATGGGTTTGGCTGCGCCGACGATATTCGCAAGCCGGGCGGTAGGGATACGGGGGAGATTGCACGCTCAGAATTGTCTGATTGCCCTCTCTCAAATCTCCAATAAAAATTAGGTTTGAAGGGGTCGCTATCTGAAAGGCTAAAGCGGGGCTGGCTCGGCCAAATGAGAGCTTTGCCGGGTTCGGGCGGGGACTCCGCCCAAGAAGTCCCTTGCGAACCCTGATCCCCGAAGGAACCGCCCCGCTGACCCGATAGATGGTTTGGACTGGTCCGTCTGTCAATGCTCACCCGAAAAATAAACTGTGGTTTCGGCTATGGTCGTGATTGCCGATTGGCTGACCTTTGGGCGGTAAGGGTATTCTTACGCTGGGTATCCATTGCTGTGTATACGTCATTGCGTATATATACGGTGTGTACTACATACTAGGCCACAGTGGCTAAGCGGAA
>NZ_QKVT01000088.1:0-568 GCF_003426715.1 Blastomonas sp. UPD001 | reverse complement strand
CCGTGATCGCAAGCTGGCCCGGCGACCGTGCTGCGGCAGCGCTTGCGATGCGGCTGAACGGTGTGTTGCATGCCGTGGCGCGGCGCGGCATCGTGCCCGAGCTCAGCGCGCTGTACCGGGGCGAGCATGCCGATTACGACCGCGCGCTCGCGGCTGCGCTGTCGCAATGCGACGGCTTCATCCTGCAATGGCTGCGCGACCCCACCCAGACCAATGAGGTCGGACGATCGGCTGCGCTGATGTCGGCGCTGATGATCGCCGCGGACAAATTCGGCCTCCCCTTCGAGCTGCTCGAACTCGGCACCAGCTGCGGCCTGAACCTCAATCTCGGTCGCTATGGCTTCGATCTGGGGGGCACTCGTGTCGGCGACCAGGCTTCCGCGCTGCAGATCGCACCCGAATGGCGCGGCCCGCGCCCGGTGGCGGCACCGGTCGAAATCCTCTCAGCCTGCGGTGCCGATCTGCACCCGCTCGACGCGCAGGATGCCGATAGCCGCGAACGGCTGCTCGCCTTTATCTGGGCCGATCAGCGCCATCGGATCGAGCGGCTCGAGCGCGCGCTCGATAT
>NZ_QKVT01000087.1:0-1343 GCF_003426715.1 Blastomonas sp. UPD001 | reverse complement strand
ATCTGCTTCGATGCGCCCTTGAGGCTCTTCTTGGGCGCGTCCCCGCGCTTGGCCGCGAGCGCGGCCCCCGCCGCCTTTTGCTGCGCCTTGGATTTTGCAGGCATGGTCATTGGCTCCTCGATGGACGAGCCACGATGCGCCGCGATGGGGCGGGGGGCTTTAACTTATGAGATGGGGGCAGGTTTGCAACCTTCGGTGCGCGCAACGTCAGCCTGGCTTATGATCCGCTGGGCCGTCTGTGGCAGGTGGGCGGTGGTCCGAGCGGGACGACGCGGTTCGTGTACGATGGCGATGCGCTGGTGGCGGAATATGATGCATCGGGCAACATGCTGCGGCGCTATGTCCATGGGCAAGGCGCGGATACGCCGCAGGTGTGGTTCGAGGGCGCGGGCACCTCTGCCTCCGTCCGCCGCTATCTGTTCACCAACCACCAGGGATCGGTCACTGCGGTCGCCGATGGCTGGGGCAACACTATCGCGATCGACCGCTATGACGAATATGGCATTCCAGGCTCAGGCAATATCGGGCGGTTCCAGTATACGGGCCAGGCCTGGCTTGAGGATCTGGGCATGTACCATTACAAGGCCCGCATCTACTCGCCGACATTGGGCCGGTTCCTGCAGACCGATCCGATCGGCTATGAGGACCAGATCAATCTTTATGCTTATGTCGGCAACGATCCGGTTAACTCTGCTGATCCCAGTGGTATGTATACATGTGATAGTGAAAAAGACTGTGACGTGGCGAGACAGGCCAGAAACGAGATAAAGAGTGCGCAGAGAACTTATACTTTTGGAACCGATGGGTACAAAAAGCTCGGCTCTGTCCTGAGAAATCTTGGGGGAGAAAATAAAGGTGGCGGGCCCACTATCAAAGAAGGCCCAACTGGGAGCGGTGACGTGGCAATGCACGAGAAAGGTGTTATTACAATTGATCGAGTGACGGCAGGTAATAAGGGTGTTTCATTGGGTGCTGCACTCGGCCATGAGGTGTCACATTATATGGATTATCGTTTTGATCCTGTACATAGTGGTTCGCGGGAGTATCAATTGACTGGAGAAAAACGGGCGATCAGTACTCAAGCGTTCATTGAAATTGGTCAGGGATGGGGTCATTTTTTTCGTCCTGAAAGCGGGAATGTTGGTATCGATATGCGTAATCGGTTCAAAGAACATTTGGACAGTTACTGTAAGAAACACGCTAAGAGTGTGTTTTTGCGGCGTAAAGGAGAGCCCGATGGTTGCTAGAGCAATGTTTTTTGGAAGAATTTTGGTGATCGGGTTCCTATTTTTATTGCCGGCCTGTAGTAAAGGTAATTATGAATGTTTTCGTGATGATGATCG
>NZ_QKVT01000086.1:0-1214 GCF_003426715.1 Blastomonas sp. UPD001 | reverse complement strand
TTGCGGGATTGCGAGCGCCCGTTCGATGGTGGCCAGAGCATCGATGTCGTGGTGTCCAGCGTATTTTAGGAAAGTCCGTATTGCCGCGAGGCGCGCATTGCGACTTCGCACGCTGTTGCCACGTTCCTTCTCGAGATGATCAAGAAACGCCAGGAGCAACGGCGCGTCGAGGTCCAACAGCGCAATCGCGCTTGGTGTTCGGTGCAGTCGCTGTGCGGCAAATCCCAGGAGCAGCCTCAGCGTATCGCGATAGGCTGCAACCGTCTGACGACTGACGGCCCGGTGTTGGCCAAGATGCTCGAGAAAGAAGCGCTGGACGAGGTTAGAGAGGGACGGCGCCTTGCGATCAGACATGGGCGTCCTCCCCGAGGGCGAAGCCTTCGAACCGCGATCCGGCGATAGCCATCAGATCGGGGATGCCAGTCATGTACCAATAGGTGTCTGACACTTTGGTATGACCGACATAGGTCGAGAGCGCCGCGATGGCGTTGTCGATGTCGCATCCGTCTGCTTGCCAGCGCTCCAGCCGGCGGCAGATGAAGGTGTGCCTCAGATCATGAATGCGAACGTGGGGATAGGAACCGCGCGGCACGATTCCGGCTGCGAGGCGAAGTCGTTGAAAGACGCCGTAAACGGTTCGCTTGTTGAGGCGTTGCCCACTTGCGATGGTGAAGAAAGCTTGCTCCTCCTCCAGCCTGACGAAACGCTCTCGAATATGCAGATATGAACCAAGCGCGTTGGCAACCGACAGATGAAACGGCACATGCCGAGACTTGCGGAACTTGGTCATGCGCACCGTTGCACAGCAGGCTTCGATATCGACATCGCAGCAGCGCAGGTTGATCGCCTCCGAAATGCGCAGCCCGGTCGCGGCGATCAATCCGATCAACGCCTCGAACACGACCGATCGCAGTTCACCCTGCGGTTGGAGCGCGCGGGCCGCGGCCATTAGGCCGAGGATCTCGTCGTCGGTATAGATATGAGGCGTCAGCCTCCGCCGCGACTTTCCGAATATCGGCGTTTCTGGAAACTCTGTCGCCGGATCCAGGCGCGTCATGTAGGCCGCAAAAGGCTTCACGACTGCCAGCCGTCCAGCCCAGGTGAAGGGGAGACTGATGCGCGACCGGTCCTTTGCCCAGCGGATGACAAGGTCGTTGGTCAGTGTGCCGCAGTCCTGTTCGTCGGCGAAACCGGCAAAGGACCTCAGCAGCCGA
>NZ_QKVT01000085.1:0-748 GCF_003426715.1 Blastomonas sp. UPD001 | reverse complement strand
CGGCGGAAGGCGTTGTTGAGCCGGCCGGCGACCGCGACGAGCTCAGCCGGCACCGCGGAATCGAGATCGGGCCCGCGGAAGCGTGCTGTGCGCTGGAAGCTGCCGTCCTTGTTGAGGACAACGCCTTCGCCAACCAGCGCCGCCCAAGGTAGGAAGTCGGCGAGGCGGGTCGAGGTCCGGCGATACTCGGCAAGGTTCATCATGCGGTCGGCCTCAGACGTTCAGGAAGCCGGGGATACGCAGGTGGCGGCGCACCACATCGACGAACTGCGGATCGCGCTTGGCCGCCCAGACGGCGGCAAGGTGCCCGACCGCCCAGAGTCCCAAGCCCACCAGCCAGAGGCGCAATCCGAGGCCAAGCGCCGCCGCCAGCGTGCCATTGAGGATGGCGATCGAGCGCGGCGCGCCGCCAAGCAGGATGTGCTCCGTCAAGGCGCGGTGCACCGGCACGCTGAAGCCAGGCACTTCGCCGGCGCTGTCGGCAAGGCCCGTCATCAAACGAGCGCCCCGCCGCCGAAGGAGAAAAACGACAGGAAGAAGCTCGATGCCGCGAAGGCGATCGAGAGGCCGAAGACGATCTGGATCAGCCGGCGGAAGCCGCCGCTCGTGTCGCCGAAGGCGAGCGTCAGGCCGGTGACGATGATGATGATCACCGCGATGATCTTGGCGACCGGTCCTTCGATGGACTGCAGGATGGACTGCAACGGCGCTTCCCAGGGCATAGACGAGCCGGATGCATGGGCGGCGG
>NZ_QKVT01000084.1:0-5185 GCF_003426715.1 Blastomonas sp. UPD001 | reverse complement strand
ATCCGAATATCAGATGCGAATAAGATACGCGCCATCCGGTTGGAGCGGCCTGAAAAGCGCAATGCACTTACGGACGAAATGTACGATGCCGTCTCAAATGCGCTTGATGACGCCTCGCAAAGTGAGGACATTGCCGTCGTCACCATTGGAGCGGTAGGAGACTTTTTCTGCGCCGGCAACGACCTATCGACCTTTGCCAAGGCAGCCGAAGGCCCAAGGCGAGGAGATCAGCCGTCAGCTGCGGCCCGCTTTGTCAAAACCATCTCGGCTTTTCAAAGGCCGCTGATCGCTGCCGTCAATGGGCCGGGTGTCGGTGTGGGCGCAACGATGCTGCTGCATTGCGATCTTGTGGTCGCCAGACGCACGGCGTGGTTTGCCTTTCCATTTGCCGATCTCGGCCTCGTCCCCGAGGCAGGATCCTCGCTGCTGCTTCCATTGCGCATGGGACATGCCGCTGCTGCGCGCTTGCTTTTGCTTGGTGAACGATTGACGGCAGAAGAAGCCCATGCCGCGGGATTGGTATCTCACATCGTTGATGACGACGCCGACGCAATTGCGCATGCCACGGCTATTAAGCTCGCTTCTATGTCGGTATTTTCATTGATAGAGACAAAGCGACTAATGAGCTCCGCGAGCGGCGGTGTGGCCGAGCATATGGAGCGCGAAGGCAAGGCGTTCTCGGCGGCCCTGAGATCAGATTTTGCAAAAGCACGCTTCGCAGCATTTCTCACGAAAAGTTGATCGCACGGCCTTTGAAACAGGCGGGGCATGCCCGCCTGTCACCATGGTTTTTTTATGCTGCCAGGAAACCTGTCAGCCGCTTGGTGATGATCGCTTCTGCTTCGTTCATGATCCGGTCGATCAACTCCAGACAGGTCGGAATGTCGTTGATCAGGCCAGCAACCATGCCGCAAGACCACACACCGGCGTCCATCTCGCCATCCAGCATAATCTTGGGGTACACGCCAGCCACTTCCGGCAACACATCTTCGAAGCGGATGTCTGCACCCAAGGATGCCTCCTTCTCCAGCAAGCGCTGCGACGCTTTGTTTCTCAAAACGCGCTCCGTGTTCCGCAGTGGTCGCAATACGATGTCGGTATCGAGTTCAGTTGCCTTGAGGATTGCCTGCTTAACATTGTCGTGAACCGGCGCTTCTTTAGTCGCGATGAAGCGCGTCCCCATGTTGATCCCTTCCGCACCCATCGCAAGGGATGCAACCAAGCTGCGTGCATCGGCCTGCCCGCCCGAGGCAATGAACGGAATATCGAGTTCGTCAGCGGCGCGTGGCAATAATATCATATTGGGCACGTCATCTTCACCCGGATGCCCGCCGCATTCAAAGCCATCAACTGACACAGCGTCGCATCCGATGTCCTGCGCTTTCAAAGCATGGCGAACCGATGTGCACTTGTGAACGACACGGATGCCATTGTCTTTCAGCATTGGCAGCCAATTCGATGGATTGTTTCCCGCCGTCTCGACGATTTTCACGCCTCCATCGATGATGGCTTTCAGATAGCCAGGATAGTCGGGTGGATTGACCGAGGGCAGGAATGACAGGTTCACGCCAAACGGCTTGTCTGTAATGTCACGGCACTTTGCAATTTCGTTGGCAAGATCCGCAGGTGTACGCTGTGTCAGCCCTGTAATAATGCCCAAGCCGCCCGCGTTCGAAACAGCGCCAGCGAGCTCAGCAAAGCCCACGAAATGCATGCCGCCCTGAACAATCGGATGTTTGATGCCCAGCATCTCGGTAATCTTTGTCTTCATTACAGATCTCCCAAAATAGTCAGCCGGCGGTGTATCCGCCGTCTACAGTAAGTTGTGTGCCCGAAATTCCCGACGCCGCGTCGCTCGCGAGGAACAGGGCTGCAGCTGCAACCTCATCGGTGGTGAAGAGACGTTTCATCGCTTGCATCGTGGCCAGACCGGCGACCTTGGCCTCAATGTCAGCCTCCGATGCAGCAGTGCGCTGTCGAGCCTTGATCGCATCACGCACAATGCCGGTATCGGTGAAGCCAGGGTGGATCGAGTTGACCCGAATGTTATAGCCCCGCTCATTGCATTCGAGGGCGGCGGATTTGGTCAGCATGGTCACGCCGCCCTTGGAGGCACCATAATCCGCCTGCATTGGACAGCCGACAAGTCCCATGATCGAGGACATATTGATAATCGAACCACCTCCGCGCTCGCGCATGGCGCGGATGCCGTGTTTCGTCCCCAGAAACACGCTGGTCAGATTGACCGTAATCACTCGCTGCCAGTCAGCCAGCGCCATTTCCGCAAGTTCGACACCTGTTGGAGCAATCCCTGCATTGTTCACCAGAATATCGAGTTTGCCATGCTGACGGACCAGTTGGGCGACCACATGCTCCCAGTCATCTTCGCTTGTGACATCGTGCCGCAATATGCTCGTCGAAGCGCCACCCGCGATGTCGGTTTTAATAACCGAGGCGCCCGCCTTTCCAAAGGTCTCGGCTATGGCCTTGCCAATCCCGGCATTTCCGCCGGTGACCAAGGCGATCTTGCCATCGAGCCTAATCATGCGCTTATCCTATGTTGAAAGACATAGTCCGCAGGATCGAAGGTTCGTGTCGCGTCCCAATAGTCGAACACACGCAATGGCCAGTTTTGGGAAACACGGCCGGTCCTGGACTTGTACCAGCTTTCCACACCGTCGAGGCCCCAAGCCATTTTGGCATTGGCCTCGTCCATTTCTCGGCAGAAACGGTCGAGAGAGGCTTGGCGCACAACCAGTGTCGCCAGCTCATTGGCTTCCATATGCTGAAGCCCCTGAACGATATGATTCATCGCATATTCGGAAAAAGCGATGATGCTGCCATTGGCGACGATGTTGGTGTTGGGTCCATAGAGTATGAAGAAATTGGGAAAGTCAGGAACCGAAATTCCGAGATAGGCACTCGGATCACCGTCCCATATGCTGTTGAGTTCCTTACCGCTTGCACCGGTCACGCTCACGCCTTCAAGAAAACCGCTAGCCGAGAATCCAGTGCCGAAAATAATGACGTCCACTTCATATCGTGCATCATTGTCGCAAACCATTGTGCCAGGCTCAATCTGCTTTACGCCGGCGGTTTCGAGAATGACGTTGTCCTGACGCAGCATCTTGAACCAAGAGCCATTGTCCCTGAGCAGACGCTTGGCGCCCGGCGGGTAATCGGGGATGATCTTAGGATGCAGGTCGGCTCTGTCGCCTGCTTCCGCCAGTAAATGGCGCGTCAGCTTGTCCCGAAGCCCGTCATTGGCGGCACTAACAGACCCGTCGGCGGACCAGTTCGGATCGACAGTCGTAAAGGGCATCAGGCTGTCTGCAGTGGTCATGAACAGTGCATATCGATACCAGGCCAGATATTCTGGGAAGCGCGCGAGCAAGTCCTGTTGAGCGGCGGGAATGGGCTCATGATAGTCAGGCGTCGGAATCAGCCAAGGGGCTGAAATCTGAACAACGACTGTTTCTTTGGAGATCTTGGCGACTTCCGGCGCAAACTGTGTGGAGCTGGCACCCGTGCCAATGATGGCAACGCGCTTGCCGTTTAGATCGACGTCATGGTTCCACGTTGCCGAATGAAAAACCGGGCCTGAAAAGCTATCAAGGCCAGGAATTTTTGGGATAAAGGGACGATTGAGCTGGCCAACAGCGGTGATCACGGCCCCAAATTTTTGCTCCTCAATGGAACCGTCGGCTTTTTCAATCGATACGCGCCAGCTCTTGCTGGCGGCATCGAAGGCCAATCGCCTGACGTTGCTGTTGAGCCAGCAGCGGCTTTCGATGCCATAGTACCGTGCACATTGTTTGAAGTACGCCGAAATCTCCGGCTGTTCGCAAAAACGGTGTGGCCAGCGCGCATTGCCGTAAAAGGAATAGGAATAGCTCTGGCTCGGCACATCTACCCGGCAACCCGGGTAGGTGTTTTCGTGCCAGGTGCCACCGAGTTCCGGATTTTTCTCAACCAGAAGATAGTCAAAACCCGCTGCCTGAAGGCGGATTGCCGCGAGAATTCCCGACATACCGCCGCCGATGATCAGTACGCGAGTCTGTGCGGTGACGGTGGCATCTTTCCTGTCGATTTGCGCAGGTCGCAAATGCTCGAGGTGGAAGCGCCGTTCTTCACTCGGTACATCGCGCTGCAGCACAAACGCCATTAGTTCGGACGCTGCAAAATCATCCAGAAATGCGACGTCGCGAACCGGGAGATTATGAAGCCAGGCGGAGAGTTCCGCCGCCTCAGCATTGCCGAGTTGTTCAAATGCACTGCGTGAGAACGGGAGCTTGTCCAGAAAAGAGATATTGCCCGTTCGTTCGACCATCGCCGCAACCAACGACCTGAGCGCCAACGGATCCAGGGACCTTAAAAGCGCTTCATTAATACCGCCGAGACGTTCTGCCCCATTCTCCATCACTAACTCTCTCCCGCGTAATTTGCGCTAGTCAATCGACTAACAGCAGACACAAAAAAATCCATCATGACGATGCTGGCCATTTCGGCCAAAATGCAGGCACAGCGGTTCGGTAGGCCTGATAACCGGGCCGATGCTGCAGAGAATAGTACTCGGCTGGCTCAACGCCCGTCAGACATGTCAGGCCGATATACATATAGCGTGAAACATAGATCAGCACGGCAAAAAGGAGCAACTTATCAACCCCCCAAGTAAAATCGGAGACATCAAATATTTCAAAAGAAGCAGCGACTGCGAGTGCTGTCCATGCGAGCCACTCACCAAAATAATTTGGGTGCCTGCAAAAACGCCACAAACCAATAGTGCATACTGCGTTAGCCCGATTTTGCTTCGTCGCCTCCTTAACAAAGGCCTTCTTCTGGCTGTCGGCTATCGTTTCGATAACAAAACCAATGGCCCAAATCAGAAGGGCGACAAAAATGGGGACCGTCAGCGCCGTTTCACTTTGCGCCAGAACAAAGGCGGGCGCTGCAAGCAGGATGGCGTTCAAGAACCACTGAGCGGCGATGTCGACTTGCTGGGCCAGCATGATGTTGCGCTTACCATTCGCAGCCCAGCGCAGCCTCTGATATTCGTATCGACCGAATTCCTTGCGGAACGCACCACGGCCCAGGGCCTGAACCGAGCGCACACCCGTTCTCAGACCCATGGCAAGATAGATCACTCCGATGAGAAAGCGCAGATGTTCATCGCCATTGCCGATGA
>NZ_QKVT01000083.1:0-824 GCF_003426715.1 Blastomonas sp. UPD001 | reverse complement strand
ACCCGGGCCTATTTCCCCGCCGATCTGGGCGCGTCGGTGCGGCAGAAGACCCGCTGGATGATTGGAATTTCCCTGTCTGGCTGGGACCGCACGGGCTGGGGCGGCTCGGCTGGCGACATGTGGATGCGCGCGCGCGACCGGCGCGCGGTGCTGGCGGCGGTGGTGCTGGTGGCGGGCTATCTGGGGCTGCTGCTCTGGTTGGCCGTTAGGATCGCGTCGGCCCTTGGTATCTACGCGCCTACGCCACCCGACGCTGCGGCACGCGTGCTGCTGATCGTCACCGGCTGCACGCTGGTCTGGCGGCTGGCGATCCGCGCCGCCTGTACCGGCTGGGAGCATGGCTGGGCCGAGGCGTGCTGGTCGATTCCGCGCGCCCTTGTCAGCAACATCATCGCGGTGATGGCAGCGCGCCGCGCGCTTGTCGCCTATGCCGCCAGCCTTGGCGGGGCTGCGCTGCCCTGGGACAAGACCCGGCATCGCATCCCGGCGGCGCTGCCCGCCAAGCTTCCCGCCTCCGATGCGGCAGGCGTGCCTATGGCCCGCCGCCATGGCTGAGCCGAGGTCGTCCCCGGCGCGCCTCGGGCGCCGCCGCGGACAGCCGCTGGTGTTTCTGCTGACCGTGCTCACCATCTGGAGTGGCGCCCGGCTGGTCCATCACTGGCCGAGCGAAAGCGTGCCTCTCAGCCAGCAAGCCGAACGGCCACCCGCTTCGCACCGCGCTGCACTCCGGATGCTGCCGGTCGTGCTGCCACAAGCCAGGCCGGAGCAGAACGCCGGAACGGCCAGGGCGATGCGAGACGACGCCCTCGGGCAACCGCCAGCGG
>NZ_QKVT01000082.1:0-531 GCF_003426715.1 Blastomonas sp. UPD001 | reverse complement strand
CGAAAATGCCGAGACCGAGTAGCGACAGCGCCGCCAATACGACGGCCATCGCGTCGTCGATGGTCGGTGGCTGACTGCCGAAGCCTGCCGTGAACTGGCTGAACAGAGTTGAGCCGATGCCGATGATGACGGCGAGCACCAGCACCTTGATTCCTGACGAGATGACGTTGCCCAGCACGCGCTCGGCCATGAAGGCGGTCTTCCCGAACAGGCCGAACGGGATCAGGACGAAGCCAGCCAGCGTGGTCAGCTTGAATTCGATCAGCGTGATGAAGAGCTGGATTGCGAGGATGAAGAAGGCGAGCAGCACCAGCGCCCAGGCGAAGAGCAGGCAGGCGATCTGGATGAAGTTTTCGAAGAAGGCGATCCAGCCCATCAAATTCGAGATGGATTCGAGCAGCGGCCTCGCCGCATCGAGGCCCGTCTGCGCAACCCGACCGGGCCGCATCAGGTCCTGGATGGAAAAGCCCGTACCGGAGGCCTGGAGGCCGAGGCCGGCGAAGCTGTCGAAGACGATCCGCGCGAGGTTGT
>NZ_QKVT01000081.1:0-1285 GCF_003426715.1 Blastomonas sp. UPD001 | reverse complement strand
TTCGCTAGGTTATTACAATTATCTAAAATCGCGTACTTTGGATGCTGGATGCGATTTGTTTTTAAGCTTCGAACAAATTATACAAGCTCGATAAGTCGAATCTTTGTTCTCCCTACGGAGGCGGTCTCGGTCGAATTCCGCCCGTTTGCGGAGCCGGCTATCCGAAAAAAGCGCTACCGCCGATTTTCTGCGATATGGACACCACTTAGTCAATCGACTAGTGTCTCTTGCAGTCATTCCGGCAAGCCTAGGTCGCGGCAGCGCCGGTAGCTCCGATCGTTATCAGAAAGAGAGTTCGCGATGCGCGGCCCAGCGGCACGAAGTATTAAGTACCATGGAGCGGCAGCCTTTGAAGCGATGCGCAAAGCTGGTCGGATCGCAGCGGAAACGCTCGACTTCATTGCAGAATATGTGCAACCGGGCGTCTCAACCGCGCAGCTGGATGCACTTTGTGAGCAATATATGCGGGACCACGGCGCTACGCCCGCGACAATCGGCTATCATGGCTATCGACATGCTTCGTGCATTTCGGTCAATCATGTTGTGACGCATGGCATACCGTCTGCCGAAAAGATCATCCGAGAGGGAGACATTGCGAATATCGATGTTACCCCGATCTTTGAGGGCTGGCATGGCGACTCCAGCCGAATGTATGTCGCCGGCGAACCCTCAAAGCTTGCGGCGAGGCTGATCGACACGACCTATGAGGCGATGATGGCAGGGATTACAGCGATCCGCCCAGGCGCCACGCTTGGCGATGTCGGATATGCCATCCAACAGGTAGCAAGGCGGGAACGCTTTTCATCAGTTTTGGAATATTGCGGCCATGGCATTGGTCAGATTTTCCACGATGAGCCGCAAGTGGTACATGGCGGGCGTCCGGGCGAAGGTGTGGAACTGCGGCCAGGAATGTTCTTCACTGTAGAACCGATGCTCAACGCCGGACGCGCGGCCGTCAAGTTGCTCAACGATGGCTGGACTGTGGTGACCCGCGACCGTTCATTATCAGCCCAGTTTGAGCATACAGTGGCCGTCACCGATACCGGATTTGAGATCTTCACGCTGTCAGCGGAAGAACTGTCGCCAGAAAAGGCGTACACCCTTTCTGCTGGCTAACGGGGCGCCATTGCGGCTATCTCGTTTAGTCTTCTAACTAATTGAGCGAATATGCCAGCCACAAAATCGAACATCCTGACGCCAGAGCATGGTACGAGCCCCATGCCGAAGCCCGCAAAATCAAGGGCACCTGCCAACACCGCCGCAGGCACGCGGGCCCGTCTTGTCA
>NZ_QKVT01000080.1:0-1066 GCF_003426715.1 Blastomonas sp. UPD001 | reverse complement strand
ACCTTAGCAGAGACGGCAAAATTCAAGTTACAAGGGTGGGGGTGAGGGGCTGCGCTACCTTGCAAGCTTCGCGCCGCCCCTTGCATGTTGGATTTGCAGCGCTTGTGCGAAGGTTGCTGCGATCCCGGGCGGATGGCCATCCGCCCGGGATCGGACGGACGGGACCGTGCGCCCCTTGGCAAGAACCGGGGATGAGCTTGGTCCGTCCGTCCTCGCGCTGGTCCTGAACAGATGATGGGGAGCAAGTCCCGCATGCAAGGCAAGGTATTGCCCGAACCGAACGCGATGACGGCAGTCTATGCCGGCATTGATGTGTGTAAAGAGTGGCTGGATGTCGACGTGCCAGCCCGCACGACCCGGTTGCGCGTCAGCAACGACCCCTGCGGCCGGCGGCGGTTGAAGCGCGAGCTGGCGAGGCTCGGCGTGACACGGGTGGTGATGGAAGCGACCGGCAAGTACCATCGCGCCGCGCAGCGCTCGTTGCATGCGGCAGGCTTTGCCGTGGCGCTGGTCGATCCGCTGCGGGCGCGGCTGTTCGCCAAGGCGTGCGGCTATCTTGCCAAGACCGACCGGATCGATGCGCGGCTGCTGGCGCTGATGGGCGAAGCACTCGAACCGACCGCACTGCCGCCGCCGTCCGAGGCTCTGCTGGACTTGCAAGAGTTGGTCAATGCCCGTACCGCCGCGACCGCCGAGCGCACGGCGCTGACCAATCGGCGCACGGCGGCGCAAACGGCCTTCCTGCGCGCCGAACTGGACCGTCGACTGAAGGCCGTCAAAAGCCATCTCGAACGGCTCGACACCGAGATCGAAAAGCGGATCCGAACCGAACCGGACCTCGCTCGCCGTTATACCATCGTGACGTCGATCCCGGGCATCGGAGCGGTGACCGCCGCCGTCCTGATTGCAAACTTCGCCGAACTGGGCGCCTGCTCGAGCAAGCAGGCAGCCATGCTCGCCGGTGTCGCGCCCGTCGCCTGCGAAAGCGGCGAACGTATCGGCCATCGCGCCATCAAAGGCGGACGCATGAGCGTCAGAAACGCCATCTACATGGCGGCGCTCTCCG
>NZ_QKVT01000008.1:0-504 GCF_003426715.1 Blastomonas sp. UPD001 | reverse complement strand
GCAGTTGCGATCGCCACACTGGATGCTAATTTCCTGAGCATTTAACTTATCGTTTTTGGGGTGACGGTAGGCAAATAAGCGATCGCGCACCCATGTGGCTTTATTCGTACCTGACTCACGAACTACATCCTACCGCTTGGGTTGCTTGCTACGACCCGCGTCTGGGAGCAGTGGTATCCGCCACTAATTCGCGTCAAGTCTGTATTGGCCAAGTAATTGTAAGAAACTGCAAACATAAACGCTTCAAACCGCAAACAAGGCAATTTTGAAACCACATTAACTGCAAATAAGAGGGGTCTCAAAACCACAATAATTGCAAATGGGGAGCATCCCAGTTTTTATTATTTCAATAAATATAAATAAAGTATGAGATGGTAAAGGGGTAATCAAGCGATCGCAAGACAGACGAAACTCCCATGACTGAAGAAGAAAACCAACTTTTGCTCGAACACGCTCGTGCGATCGCTAAAATACTCTATAAAAATGCTCCGGTTGAGGAACTGA
>NZ_QKVT01000079.1:0-531 GCF_003426715.1 Blastomonas sp. UPD001 | reverse complement strand
AAGTATTACTATACATCCGACTGTTAACCAAAATATTACTGAATCTGAAATATTTAAATCTTGTTTGCTAGGTAATTGATTAGTCAGCCAACCAAAAAAACCACTGGCGATGATCGTCAGCAGTGGTAGCAGCAAAGCTTTGACAAATCTGGACATAGGAGGTAAAGCAAGCAAACTCAGCGTTTGTTTTTATATTAACCCGTTTGTAGTAAGCACTTCAGTGCTTAAATATTGCAGGATTAAACTGCTTACTCAACCACATTGATTTTGATGAGTCGCGGGTGTTGAGATCCCGGACTTCTGCGTTGAAGTCGGGGATTAATAAATCCTAGCTCTAAATTAAAATTTGGGCTAAAAGCTAAAGTCGGTTAAAAACCAACTGGCTCAGGTTTAATATCAAGTTCGGATAATTAGTTATATTTCCCACAGTCATTGCACCCCACCCCTTAATCCCCTCCCCGCACGCGGGGAGGGGAGGTTTTGGCGTTAGACAAAACCGGGGTGGGGTTCAGAGGGAATCATAAGTAATCA
>NZ_QKVT01000078.1:0-983 GCF_003426715.1 Blastomonas sp. UPD001 | reverse complement strand
GCCACTTCCCGCTCGGCGTGACGCACTTCGATGCCGATGTCGAGATTCTTGACCGGGGACCAGAACAGGTTGACCGCCGCGCTATAGGCGGAAACATTGGCGAGCCCGGGCACGAGCACGCCGCCGGGATAGTCGGCATGTTGATAGCCTGCCGCGATCGTCGAGCGCAGATTGCTTGTCCAGCCGAGCTTCAGCGAACCGAACGCGGCGAAATTCTCGACCTTGAGCAGCCGGTTGCCCAGCGCGACCCGGTCGTAAAGCGCATCGGGCGCATAGCCGAGGCCGAGATAGCGGCCGATGCCGTCGCCATAGGTCGCGCTGAAGCGGATATCGTGGCGCTTGTCCGGCCCGAAGGCGAACTTGCCGCCCGCCGACAGGCCCCAGCCGAGCGCGTCGTCGTCATTGCCGCCATCGTGCACCGACAGCTGGCGCACCAGCCCCGCGACGTGCAGGTCGAGGTTCGGCTGCTTGTAGACCAGCTTGGCGACCAGATCGGGGACGCGGTCCTGGTCGTTGTCGGCCAATGCGGCGTTGGTCGTGTTGACCGTTTCGGTCTGCGGATTTTCGAGCGCAAGATGCAGTTCGAGGCCTTTGGTCAGCGGCTGACGGTACTGGACGATCATCTGGCGGACGAACACCGTGCCCTCGAGCGGGCCGACGAAATCGGTGCTCTCAGGGAGCAGCGCCGGGTTCTGGAAGGTCGTCCATTCCTGGCCGATCAGGAACTTGTCATAGGTCAGGAAAGCGCGGCGCAGCGTCGGCGTATAGGCATTGGTCGCGCGCTGCGCGCCCGGCGGCGCGGTCGCCAGCGCGAAATCGAATTCGATATGGCTTTTCAGCTCCTTGCCGCCCAGTGGGGTCGAGCTGGTGAAGAACAATCGCGTCTGGCGCGCATTGGCCATGAAGTCGCGCGTCGAGGTGCCGCCGACCGGAATCTGCTGCGGCAGGTAGAATTCCTTGCCCAGCGATCCGCCGGCCAGCAT
>NZ_QKVT01000077.1:0-10500 GCF_003426715.1 Blastomonas sp. UPD001 | reverse complement strand
CTCTCTCCCGACACTCGAACCGTCACGGCGACAGCCGCCGCCCTCTTCCTCTCAAAGATTGATATCCTGGGCTCATCCCCGGTTCGGCGACGACATGCCGATCCGACTTGTTCCTACAACCACCGCGGATTGCGGCGATTTGCTAACATGTCGACCATTGTTTCTAAGCCGGCGGCTCGTTCCATCATGCGGCCGCCAGCGCAGTGCAGCGGTCTGCAATGATCGATGCCATCTGATCCTGGATGGCCCGCGCGCCACCAATCTCGGCCGCGAATGCGGGAAGGCGCAAGTTCGGTGCCGCCGCTTGGACTTGTTCGACGAGTTCGGTCAGTGCTGCGTTGGCCTCGCCCTTGGTAAGCCCGATGGTGCGCGCCGCAGCAAGAAAGTCTCCGCGCGACAGCCGATCATCTTTGCCATTGAGTTTGAGAGCCATCCGATCACTGCCGAGGCCTGGAAAGACCCGGGTGGTGACAGCATCATAGAGCGGCGCAAAGCGAACCGATGTGAAGACTTTCGCATTGGGTTCGGCGATTTTGAGAAGAGCCAAATTTTTGAGATGCATGTCGCCATCGGCGATCAGCCAGGCAAAGATCGCACGGCGAAACAGAATAGCCAGGTCAGCGGCTGGATCCGTCGAGAGCGGCCGCAATCCGCGTGCCATGCGCTCGATTGTGCCATCATACTTGGCTGACGACGGAAGATCGAGGACCGAGCAAAAGTCTTCAAGCGCAAGTCGGCGCCGATCATCGTTTCTAAGACGAACATCGAACCGCTCGACGAGGAGCGCGGGGGACATTCCATCCGGCATCGGGGTCAGCGCGATATCGGGTGTTACGAAACCGGCAGCGCGGCCCAGTTCCAGACAGAGCCACTCGACGATCGGCAGCATTTCAAAACCCGCTGTCCCGGCAGGCTTCAAGATATGGGTGAATGGCAGGTCGATGGCCGGTGAGAGCGCGCCGTCGGCTGCGAGATGCATCGGGGCCTTGATCTGAACGCCGGAGAGGCGCGGCGTCTCCACACGTGCGAAGATCTGCGCGAGGTTCTTCTCGAAACCCTCCTCGATCGCGCCACGCGTCGGCCCGTGGTAGCGGCCAATGAACCGCCCAGCCTCGACGAAGCCATCCAATCTCGTTGTCAGGACATCCGATGGCAGGGCCGTCAGCTGATCTCGAGCCTCGACTATGGTGACATTGGACATATAGCGCCTACCACGCTTGAGCGCTTCACGATCATCGCGCTCATGAAGCACCTGTGCCAACCAGCCTTCTGGCAGCAGTGATTCGACGAACGCCGGAAGTTTTCCCGGTTTGGTCTCGCGAACCAGCGGCGGCGCGGAGCTTCTCGCTGGCTTCCAGCGCCATTCGAAACCATCATGGGTCAGGTGCCCAAGGGGTTCGCCATGCCAGGCCACGACGAGATCAAGCGCCGCCTTGTTGGCAGGTGCCTTTGCCGCTCCGATCTGCGCCAGCAGATAGCGCTCGGCGCTTTCGCCCTCGCGATACCAGCCATTTTCGCGCGCCAGTGCCCAGACTGCATCAGCAGCCGCATGGGGCGTGCCATGCTCTTCCACGAGCCGCGCGGCCATTTGTGCCCGCATCTCGGCTGTAATCGCGCTGGCATGTTCGCTGCGCAGCCGGAAAGCTTCGAGGAAACGCTGTCGCGGTGAGGAGACGTCGATGCGCAGTTCGCCTAAGTCGTCGCCGACCACCGCTGCGGCGGTCGAAGGATGCGGCGGCGCCTCGTTCTGAACGATCTCGAGGCTGCGCAACCGGGTGCGTTGATTGCGGCGACCGCTTATGAACAGCCGTCCATCCGGTGTTGACGCAAGCAGCGCCGCACTGGCTGACGAGAGATAGGCGTTGGGATAGAGGTAATGCGCAATGCGGACTGCATGGCTGAGGATGAGGGCATCGGTATCGACGCCCTGTTCGACATAGATGCCCCGCATGAGCTGGACAAGTTCACCTGCCTGCGCGCGTTGATGCGCCCGCTTTGCATCGATTGTCTCGCCTACCAGGTGGACCGCCACAGAATTATCCCGCATCTTAGATGCGCGATAATTCTACCACAGTCGATCAGAATGCAATGATTATCTCGCATCTCACACGCGCGATAATGCTCACCAAAAAGAGTGGAGCGCGCCGACCGCGCCTCATATCGGCGCGCTCCTTGGACCATCATGCCGAAAGCACGGCATGCAGCCAGCCCTATGACGGCTGGCCTAGCGGGCTCCGAACGGGTTCGCCGCCATCCCCGCCACCGTCCTTGATCCGACCGACACGACGGCTTCTCCGACGGTCCCGGCGCTTCTGGGTCCCGGTCCCCACGTCTTTTGGCGTCAAGTCGACATCGATTGATCGAGCGAGGTTGCCTGCACAATCGATCGGAAATTCTCCAGAAACTCAGGGTGACGGCGCGCCAGAAAGCCCTCAATCTCGGGCTTGGAAAGGAGCCGCTCGATAAACCCAGAAGCGACCACAAGGACGAGCATGTCGTCGCCATAGGAGGCTTCGAGTTCCTTATAGTCTTCGCTGACCGCCGCCATCTCGCGCTCAAGCCGAGCCATCTGCTCGGCAGATAGTCCGGTCGCCTTCTTCAACTCATCCGGCTTATGGAGATCTGCCGGCTTCGACGTGGCGAGCAGCGCCTTGGCATAGCTTACCGTGTAATTGTTCGCCGAAACCATGAGTTCTGCCACCTCGAGCTGGCGGATCGGCTTCATCTTGCGCAGCTTCTGAAAGGCATGATGCCCGACTGGCTTGTCCTTGAGCAGCTCCGCGACATCCGGGCAAATCCCTGCCAACAAGTGGCGGCGCTGCCGGATCACCTTCACATCGACATTGAGCGCGCGCGCAAGCTTCTCCTCGGGCACGCCTCGATCAAGCGCGCGTACGATCATATAATGCTCCTGGATCGTGGCGAGGCGATTCACCCGCTTGTTGTATGTGAACGACTCATCGTCATCGGCCACAACACAAGGCGCCTCGGCAGTACCCAGCGATCGCAGGGCGTCGAGGCGCATATGGCCGTCGAGAAGCAGATAGCTCCCATCCTTCTGCCGGGCGATCGACAAGGGTTCAATCAGACCCACCTCAGCCACAGAGGCCGCAATCCGACGGTACTTGACCGTCTCGCGGACGCCGGCCGGTAGTGCCTTGGTCGGCAACAGCTCGGTGATCGGTAAGATCAGGACCTTTTGTTCGAAGGCGATCTTCACAAGTTCAGACATGCTGCACCTATGCCGGCTCGATGCGCTCGGCGAGCGCGCGCGGAAGCGTGCTGAGGCCTTCGGCGCGCAGCAGCGTCACGAAATGCTCGTCTGCGAGGAGGCGGCGCATCGCATTGGCGACGAACAATAGGCGGCTTCGCGCCAGCGAAGCGCGTTTGATGAGGAGCTTCTGCCTTTCGGTCTCACGCTGATAGGCGCGGATCAAGTTCTCCGAGGTGACTGGCCTTGCGACACGGCCCACCCTTGACCCTTGCTTATGAAGCTGTTTGCCACTGGTGTTACGCTGGTCGATGATCTTTCGGATGGCGAGCACCTGATTGCCTGGGATCGTCTTTTCCTCATAGGCTTGTGCAAGCGCGCGCTGGACCTCGCCATCCTTGGCCCGGGCGATCTCCATGGCGATTGTGTGCGGTATCACCCCTCGCTCGACCGCAGCGATCAGCTTCTCTTCTCCATTGTCGAGCAGCAGACAGATGGCGCTTACATACTCAACCGAGAAATCCACCTTCGCGGCGATCTCAGTGTAGGAATAGCCACGCGCATGGAGCGCGCCAATGGAATGGACCAGCTCGAGCGGGCTGTGCTGACGCCGCGCGAGGTTTTCTACCAGGCTCATCACGAAACAGTCTTCTTCGACCGCGTTGACCACGATCGCCGGAATTTCTGTCTGACCAAGAGCGATGAACGCCTCAAGGCGGCCTTGGCCGCAAACCAGATCGTACCGCGCCTTCCCTGGGCGTTGGCTCACGGTGATCGGCTTTTTGAGCCCTAGATGAGCGATGCTGTTCACGAGTTCCTGAAAAATGCGCTTGTTGCGCACCCGTGGATTGAGGATCGTGATCAGATCGATCGGAACCGATCGAATTTCTGGGGTAAGCTCGGTCATGCCGCAACCTTGAGCGGTACCCGCCGAGATAGTTCAAACAGCGCGTCGAGTGTGTCGAACCGATAGGCGTCGAGGAGAATGCCGTTTTCGGGGGCGAGCCGCAGATTGGCGGATGAACCAAAATCTAGCCAGGGCAGAAGGTAGAAATCGCGGATTTCGCGATTGCCTTCGTCCATCCGTGCAACGATCGTGATGCTGGGGCGAAGCCCGCCGTCGAACCGCACTTTCCAACGCGAACCGCCGGCACCGGTCATATTACAACGAGCAATCACCAGCGAAGCGGTGAACTCGTCGTTGATGTGGAGAAGATCGCTGGCTGGGTCGCGACGCACCGATCCACCGGCCGCAACAATATCCGCAACCACTTGAGCGACGACATCAGGATGAAGCGCCCTTAGCGCCCGGTTCGTCTCAATATAGCGATAATCTCGCGACGGTGTGTAGCCGACCAATTGGTAGGCCCGAACCAGGCTTCCGAAGCGATGTCGAAAAGTTGAACTCGACGGCATATCCTCGATCTCGTCGATGACGAGCCCGGACAGCCAGCCTTTGTCGGCGAGCAGGGCAGATAATCGGCTCAGCAATTCCTCATCTGTGAAGCGCCGACTACGCTCGTGGATGATGCGCTGGGCCGCTTCGAAAAAATCCCGCTCGACGATCGCTTCGAACGCTCCGTCACTGCGAACCCACATGTCGGGTGTGTTCACAACGCGCTTCGCCTTCAGCTTGAAGGAGGCACGGTTATAGACGTTGTTCCCAATATACTTCTCGTTGGTCAGCACCTGATGGACCGTCCCGCGCGTCCAAGGGCGGCCCAGATCGGTGAGGATGCCTTCTTCATTCAGCACCTTGGCGATCTCGGTTTCGGTGCGCCGCTGCACCACGAACATCCGATACAACCGCCGTACCACCTCCACCTCTTCGGGCGGCCCAGGTTTCAGGATGACGCGGTCGGTTTGTAGGCTCTTCTGCTCACCATGATTGAGCACGGCCTTGGTTTGGCGATGCTCGTCTACGAGATAGCGCCTTAAACCAAACCCGGCGGCACCGCCCTGTCGAAAGCCTAGGCGGATGAGGCGGCACTGCCCTGTAAAGACCTTGACCGACAGTTCGCGGCTGTATTCGCCGGCCATCGCCCGCTTCATGCTCTTGATGATTGTGGCACTCAGGCTGCCGTCATTTTCGAACTGTTCAGCACAGTAGTGAACTGCGATCCCGACCTCACGGCAAATGAACTCATAGTAAGCGCTCTCGTCGGCATCCTGAAAGCGACCCCAGCGGCTGACGTCATAGACGAGTATGGCCTTAAAGTCGGTCTCGCCACTTCGCACGTCGGCGATCAATTGCTGGAGTGAAAGACGCCCGTCCAGGCGTAGGCCGCTCTTCCCCGAATCTTCATATGTTTTGACGATCTTGAATCCGCGGCGCGCAGCGTACTGGGCGATGACTTCAGCCTGATTCTCGGTCGAGTACTTCTGATGCTCGGTCGACATGCGGACATATTGCGCGGCGCGGATCGGTTCGCGCGGCACAGAGTCAGCAGAGGTCGGTTCCGGTAAACTCATTACGCATGCTGCTTTCGTTGACCTCAAGCGGACTGGTTCGAATTCCCACCAAGCTTATTGGGAGTGCGAGCGAATGTCGTTTTCCAAAGAAGACCGAAAAGTTCAGTCCAAAACTGGAAAAACTTTTCCTCCTTCGATCAAGGACGAGCCGTTGGCGATAGCCATCGCAGCAGCGCTCAGGGAGGAGTTTGGCGATACGCCGTCCGCCCTCAAGACGATTGCACGCCTGACTCGGTCCAATGAGCGTGCTGTGCGTAACTGGTTTGAGGGCAAAAACAGCCCTAGCGCAGCGAACCTCGTCATTTTGATGCGCAACTCCGATCGCATTTTGCGTACGGTTCTGACGCTTGCTGACCGGCACGATCTTGTCGTGGCGGCAGGCTTGGCGGGACTCAGGAGGCAACTCTTGGATGCCGTCGCGGCGATCGATGGGTTGCCGGTCGGCGGATTCAGCGGCGGTTCGCACAATTCGGAGTCCGATACGACCTAGAGAATTTGGAAGTTTGCTGTCGGCAAGATGATCTTTGGAGCAGTACCATGGTACAGCGCGACAGCCGTCCCCGCTGGACAAGCGCATACGCGCTCATATGTTCACAGATACGACATAGCCCGCCATCTGCGCGAAAAACGGTGATTACCCGGTGCTTACTTTAACGAAAAACACCGACAGGAAATCGACAATTTATTTCATGATATCATATGCATATGATGAAATTATAACTAAGGTCTGGTACTTCCGCTACCGGAAGCGCTGACCGCGCACTCCCGTAACGTTTCCGGATTGCTGCGGCGGCCTCGAATGGACCGGCCCGGGCTGAGGCTCGCGGTGTCGATCGCGCGTGCCCCGATGCCACAGGGTCTTGACGGCCAATATGGAAGCAAATACTTACATATGGAGCGATCGCACCGATTTCGGGGATGCCCATGTCTGTCAGCCTGCCCTTTGCAGCCCCCACACGCCCGCCGCGTCGCATGCGTCCATTGCAGGCGTTGCGCCATTTTCGCGCCCTGATGCGCGATGCCGAGGATACGGCCCAGGTGTTCCACATGGGCGAATGCCTGCCCAATCGCAGCACGATGAAGATTGCCGAGCTCTTCTGCGCCAGCGCGCAGGGCCGCGCACGCATGGCCGCCGAGCCCGAGCTGGCCCCGAGCCTCGACGATCACGATACGCTGCTGGCGCTCGGCGAGCAGAGCGTCGCGCATGCCTATGTCCGCTTCATGCGGTCCGCGGGGCTTTCGGCTGCGGGGCTGGTCGCGGCGAGCACGCTGCCCGGCCAGAGCGTCCATGCCGACCAGCTGCAATGGTTCCACAACCGGCTGCGCGACACGCATGACCTCGCGCACGTGCTGACCGGCTATGGCCGCGATCCGCTGGGCGAGCAGTGCGTGCTCGGCTTTACCAGCGGCCAGTATCGCGACTGGACCGAGACGATCATCGCCTGGGCGGGCACCGCCGAGTTTGCGCTGCGGCTGCGCAGCGATGTGCCCTTTGTCGGCGCGGTGGCCGAGGCGCGGAGCCATGGCCGTGCCGCGCAGGCGATCTTTGCCCAGGACATCCGCGCCTTGCTCGCCGAACCCATCGTTGCCGCGCGCGCACGCATGGGCATTGCCGAACCGCAGGTCTATCGCCAGGCGCATGCGCGGTTGCGCGCGGCCGGGATCGACCCCTATAGGATCGGTGGCACTGCAGCGATCGGCTGAGCCCCGCCGCCCGTTCAGCCCGGCAAATGCGGCCCCAGCAGGTCGTGAAGCATCCTCTTGAGCTCGCCAAGCAGCAGTTCGGCCTCGGCCCGATCGTCGGCGTTGAGTGCAAGATCGATGAGGCGTCCCGACACGTCGATCACGATCTGCGCCATCACCCGCAACCGTCGGGGATCGGCCGGCATGCCCAGCGCCGCCAGCGTCGCGGCGACATCGCTCTCGAACCGGGCGATATTGCGCGCCTCCACATCGCGGAGCTGCGGCGACACCTGGCAGGCGGCGCGCAGCACCGCATAGCTCGGGCTGGCGCTGGCACCGGCAAAGAACCGGTCGATCATCCGGTCGGTCGCGCCGCGCCAGTCGTCGCCGGGCTTCAACCTGCCCAGATGCCCGACCCATTCGCGTTCGCGGGCATAGGACCGGTCGACCAGCTCGACCAGGATGGCCCATTTGTTGGGGAAATAGCGATAGATGGCGCGGACGCCCACGCCGGCGCGCTCGGCCAGGATGTTGGTGTTGAAGCCATCGACGCCCTGTTCGACCAGCAATGCCTCGGCCTCCTCGAGCACACGCTGCATCGTTTCGCGGCTGCGGGTCTGTTGCGGTTGCTTGCGCGGGATCAGGTCGAGCTCGGGCATCCCTCCGGCTTAGCAGCGATTGCGCGAACAGCGCAACGCTGGGGTCGGCGCCGTCTGCGACCGGCCCGGGTGCCGAGTGCCGGCTATCTGCGCCGCTGCACTGCACGCCGTTTGAGCATCCGGTGGCCGGTGCGGATTTCGGTTCGCAGCGCCTTGCCGAAACCGCTGCGGCGCTTCTGCCGCCGCAACGCCGCGCGCGCCGCCTTGATCCGCCTGCGCCGGACCTGCAACCGGCGAGTGGCGATGTCAGGCTCGGCGTCACGTGGTTCGCTTGTGGCCGCCCCCGCGGACGCGTTCGGCCCGGCCTTGCTGTTCCTGGCTTTGCGTCTGCTGCGGACGCCGCTGCGCAGGCTCGCACGAATGGCGCTGCTCGAGAGGCGGGCCATGGCTAGCGGCCGTCGCGCGCACACTTGATAACGAGAGCGTCGCTGCAGCGGGTGCCAGACCATTGCGGGGCCGGTTGCGCCGTCACAGAAGGTCGCAAATGAGCAACGGCGACGACGCGGTCGTCCCGTGGTTGATCGGACCAGCGGCAGCCCCTCGCCGCCTGGACCGCTGGAAAATGGATCATCAAGCCCCCCGCCCAATTAGCGAGGACTATTAAAATTCAGAATCGTATACTGTCAACAGGATTTTACGAATCGGTGTCAGCTCTTGCGTTTCACCCTGTCGTCAGAGACACGCGACAGCACCACGTCGCGATAATAGATGCTCATCATGATGGCCGCTTCGCGACGGAGCAGCGAGGCCGTGGGAAAGTCGTCTGCCATCGTTTCGGTGACCGCATGATTGACGATCGCGGTCAGCAGCACGGCGCCGCGCACCCTGTCCGGATCGACCTTGGGAAAATCGTCGGCCACGGCATCCACGATCACCTGGACGAAATCCTTGGAGGCGCGGCGGCGTATCTCCTGCAGGACAGGGACCGCACTCATCGCCCGGTAGATCCATGCGCCCCCCGGATGGGCCAGCACCACATCGCGGAGCCGGTCAAGCAGCGCGGCAAAGCTCTCGATTTCGGCCTGCAGGTTGCTGCCTATCGCAAATTCCTCGCTCTGGACCCATTCGGCGATCGTCTGATTCTCTGCCGTGATAAGGCGGCGGCCCATCTCGCTGAGGATCGCGTACTTGTTGGGAAAATAGCGATAAAGGGCGGGCGGCGTCAGTCCGGCGCGCTCGGCAATCATGTTGGTGGACAGACGCTCGATGCCGATTTCCGGCAGCAGTTCTCCCGTCGCCTGGATGATCTGCTCGTACGTCGCGCGAGCGCGGTCCTGCAACGGGGTGACCTTCGGATCGAGCTCTATCGGCTGGCCACTGAGCGGGGGCATGGCGTTGTCTCCGGCATAAGTGCTTGGCTGAACGCGGGTCCTCCGGCCGCAGGCATGGGGGACGAAATGCGCGATTTCAAGCGCTTAAAATGCCAGTCACAGGCTTTGCAAGCTAGTTAAAATACCACTGTTTCGGATCAGATCGTGCGCTGCCGGATTAGCAACCGCTATCATAATGCGCGTGCTGTTGCCGCTGCCCGACGCCCGGCATCACATCACAGCGAGAGCCTTTTGAACAGCGGTTCGGGAATCGCGCGGATGACCGCCATCACCAGCCGCCACCGGCCCAGCGTGTAGATGACGTCGCGCCGGGCGCGATGCGCGGCGATGATCGCATCGGCAACCTCGCCGGGTTCGGCCGTCATCACCGGCGGCAGCTTCATCCCTGCGGTCATCTGGGTGCGGACAAAGCCGGGCTTGACCGTCATCACGTGCAGTCCGGTTTTCGCATGCGCATTGCGCAGGCCCGAAAGAAACGCGGTGAAACCGGCCTTGGCCGAGCCATAGACGAAGTTCGAGGCGCGGCCGCGTTCACCCGCGACCGAGCTGATGCCGATGATGCAGCCATCGGGCACGCCCGCCATCCGCCGCGCCGCTGCCAGCAGATAGCGCGCGGGCCCGTTAAAGTTGCTGTCCATCACCCTTTGCGCGGCGGAATCGTCAGCAGCCGATTCGGCCTGGTCGCCGAGCAGCCCCGCGACCATCACCACGGTGCCCGGCACCACGCCAAGACTGTCGAAAAAGCGGTCGGGCGCGCCATCGGTGACATCGAAGGCGACCGCTCGCGCCTTTGCACCGGTGCGCAGGCCAAGGTCGGTCGCATCGGCAGCGATGTCGCCGCGCGCGGCCAGGATGACCTCGCAGCCCTGGGCGGCATAGGCGCGGGCCAGCGCCTTGCCGATGTCCGAGCGGGCACCCAGGATGAGAACGGGAGAAGCGATCATCGTCAAAGCCCCAGACGTTGCGAGAGAAGCGAGGAAAAGCGGCGGTCGAGACCGTATTGCGCGCGCAGGTCGCGAAATTCCTGAAGCCTGGGATAGCCGCGCGCCAGCATGGCGGGAGACAGCCGGGCATCCTTGGTCAGATAGATCCGCCCGCCATGATCGGCGGTGGTGGGATCGAGCCGGGCGAGCAGCGCGAGATT
>NZ_QKVT01000076.1:0-3054 GCF_003426715.1 Blastomonas sp. UPD001 | reverse complement strand
CCACGGGGACTGGCTGACCGTCCATGCCGATGGCAGCTGCACCATCTCGGGTCGCAGCGACGCCACCATCAACCGCCACGGCGTGCGGATGGGCACGGCCGAGATCTACGCGGCGGTCGAGCAGCTTCCGTGCATCAGCGATTCCATGGTCATCGAGATCGACACCGCCGATGGCGGCAGCGAACTCGTCATGTTCGTCGTGCCAGGCCAGGAGGCGGCGGTCGACGCCGAGCTACGATCGGCGATTGATGCCGCGATCCGCTCCAGCCTTTCGCCCCGCTTCATCCCCGATCGTGTTGTCGCAGCGCCGGGCATTCCCCGCACGATGTCGGGCAAGAAGCAGGAACTGCCGATCAAGCGGCTGTTTTCTGGCTGGCCTGCCGACAAGGTGATCAATGCCGATGCCAGCGCGACGCCCGAGCTCTTGCCATGGTATATCGACGAGGCGCGGCGCTGGCAGCGGGAAAGCGCGATGCCCACGGAGGAATTGTCGTGAAGGCCGGGGTCGTCGGTGCAGGCCTGATGGGGGCGGAGATCGCGCTGGTCCTTGCGCGGGCCGGGCATGAGGTGCTGCTGCACGATCGCAGCGAAGATGCTCTCAAGGCTGCGATCGAGCGGCTCGGCGCCATCGTGGCCCGCGGGGTTTCGCGCAAGGCCTATGCGCCAGAAGCCGCCAGCGCAGCCTTGCAGCAGATCGTGCCGGTGAGCACGCTCGCTGCAATGGGCGATTGCGCGATCATCACCGAAGCGGTGTTCGAAGCGCTGGATGTCAAGTCAGATGTCCTGCGCGCGATCGATGCCGTGGCCGGACCGGGGTGCATCATCGCTTCCAACACCTCGACCTTGCCGATCTCGACCCTCGCGGCCTGCCTGCCTGCCCATCGCCGCGCCCGCTTCCTGGGGACGCATTATTTTTCTCCCGTATCGCGCATGGAACTGGTGGAGGTCATCCCGGGCTTCGCCACCGACGACGCGGTGACCGGCGAAGTGATGGCGCTGCTCGAAACCCTGGGCAAGCGACCTGTCCGGATCCGCGATGTTCCCGGCTTCGCCGTCAACCGGATGCTGCATGCCATGCTGATCGAGGCGGTGAAGCTGGTCGAGGAGGGCATTGCCACGCCCGAAGACCTCGATACCGCTTGCCGCCTCGGCCTTGGCCATCCGATCGGCCCCTTCGCGCTGATGGACGTCGTGACATCCGATCTGTGCCTGCAGGTGCAGCAGATTCTTCATGACGCCTATGGTGAGCGGTTCCGTCCACCGGCATTGTTGAAGCAGCGGGTTTCAGCCGGATATGGCGGCGGGCGAAACAGACCAGGCTGGCTGGCCCAAGATCGATAATCAGCCGCAGGAAGAGGAAGACCATCATGATCGATGCATCAGCACCGCGAGCGCAGGCAGGATGGCGCGCATGAGCGGCGCAGGCGGTCCGCGCACTGGCCCCGGTACCCCGTCCCGGGCCGGCCTCACCTTAGGCATGCTCGCTTTTGTCTATGTGCTCAACTTTCTGGACCGCCAGCTCGTCTCGATCCTGGCCAAGCCGATCCAGGATGGCCTGGGCATCACCGACGGGCAGCTCGGGCTGCTCACAGGCTTCTATTTCGCGCTGTTCTACTGCTTCATCGCCATCCCGGTGGGCTGGCTGGCCGACCGCACCAGTCGCGTCAAGGTCCTGGCCGCCGCCTGTGCCATCTGGAGCGCTGCGACCGCTGCTTGCGGGATGGCGGCGAACTACGGCCAGCTGGTCGTCGCGCGCATGCTGGTCGGCGTGGGCGAGGCGGGGGGCGTGCCGCCATCCTACGCCATCATATCGGATACCTTCCCGCGCGAACGGCGCACGACCGCGATGGCGATCTTCAACCTCGGGCCCCCGCTCGGCTCGGCGCTCGGCGTTGCATTTGGCGCGACACTGGCGGCAGCGTTCGACTGGCGCATCCCCTTCTACGTCATCGGCGCGATCGGTGTGGCCACGGCCGTGCTGGTGGTGTGGACCGTCCGGGAGCCCGAGCGCGGCGAGGCCGACCAGGCGGCTGCCCAGCCAGCGAGACGGTCGCACGAAGACGGCTTTGCCACCGCGATCGCGCGCTTTTTCGGCAACCCGCTGCTGCTGACGGCATCATTGGCGAGCGGCGCCGGCAATTTCATCACCTATGGCATGCTCAACTTCACCGTGCTTTTCCTGATGCGCGAAAAGGGCATGCAGCTCGAGCAGGTCGCGGTCTGGTACGCGCTGGTCGTCGGGATCGCGATGAGCGCCGGTATCTATGCCTCGGGGCGGATCGTCGACCGCTATGCGCAGCGCAGCAAGGCCGCCTATGCGACCGTGCCCGCCGCCTCGCTGGTTCTGGCCATACCCTTTTTCCTCGGCTTCGTCTGGGCACCGTGCTGGGAGCTCGCTCTCGCGTTCCTGATCGTGCCGATGTTCCTCAATTCCTTCTTCCTCTCGGCGACAGTGACCTTCGTGCAGGGCGAAGTTCCCGCCGAACGGAGAGTCATATCGGGGGCGCTGCTGTTGCTGGTGATGAATTTCATCGGGCTGGGGCTTGGCCCGACCTATGTCGGAATGATGAGCGACATCTTCCGGCCGGCATTTGGCGACCATGCCCTGCAGGCAGCCTATTACGCGCTGGCGCCGATGTATCTGATCGGCGCCGGGCTGTTCCTGCTGCTGGCGCGGATGATCCGCAGGCACGAACAGGGGGAGGCAGCATGATGGCAGCGCAGCAAGCGATCGCACGGGGCCTGGCGAAGGCTGCAATGGTCGGCCGCCCTGCTGCCGCGCCGGTGGGAGCGGCGCTGGCACTGGCATTGGCATCGGCAATACCCGGTGCCGCCTGGGCGAAGGAAGCCGGTACAGGGCCCGCGGCGGCAGCGCGCTGCGCGGCGCTTGCACGGCTTGCGCTGGCCGATACGAGCATCGAAAGTGCGGCCATCGTTCCTGCGCGGGCACCGCGCGACAGCCTTTCGGGGGATGTCGCGGGCTATCCCGGCTTTTGCAGGGTCGTGGCCCGTGTCCGCTCCGAGCCCGGCTCCGATATCGGCGTGGAGCTGTGG
>NZ_QKVT01000075.1:0-511 GCF_003426715.1 Blastomonas sp. UPD001 | reverse complement strand
GGCGGGCGCGCCGCCGTCGAGCGTCACCAGCTCGTCGTCTTGCGCAGGTTCGCTGCTGCACGCCGCGAGCAGCGCCAGCGGGAGAATCAGGGCCAAAGTCTTCATCAAATGCTCCCTCAACCTGGCAGGATGCCCACCGCCAGTTCGGCCCAGACGAGCAGGAAGGCAAGCGCAATCGCGGCGAGCAGCATCGCCCGGTGCAGCGGCTTGCGCACGGTCCGCACGGCCAGCTCGACCGCGAGGCCACCAAGCCCGATCATCAGCGCCAGCGCCGCGAAATCCTCGGCGCCCCAGTTCATCTCACGCGTGAACAGCATCGCGATGGCGGGCGCCACGAGCAACGCGGCTGCGGCGGACCATGCCATCTGGCGCGGCGTGAATCGGGCATTGTGCGCAGTCGTGATGTTCATCGTTCGATCTCCTGCCCCCGCGAGTGCACAATTATACGGGCAGTTCAGAGGCTTGCACAGCCCCTGTGGATGACCAGGCTACTGCCGGAAAAAGCAGGCCG
>NZ_QKVT01000074.1:0-1610 GCF_003426715.1 Blastomonas sp. UPD001 | reverse complement strand
CGCAGGCGCAGCGGCGCGGCATCGTCATCGTCGCTGCGGTCGGCAATGACGGGCCCGCCGCGCGCCCCGCCTATCCCGCATCCTATGCCAAGGTGGTCGCGGTGACCGGGGTGGACCGCAAGGGGCGCGCGCTGATCGAGGCGGGCCGGGCGCTCCATATCGACTATGCAGCGCCGGGCGCCGATGTGCAGGCGCTCAATGCCAAGGGAAAGCCGGTCCGGCTGCGCGGTACCTCGTTCGCCACGCCGCTGGTGGCAGTCCGGCTGGCCGATGCGCTGGCGAGCGGCGGCGACTGGCAGGGGCGGCTCGACCGTGAGGCGCGCGATCTGGGTCCCAGGGGGCCGGACAAGCTCTTTGGCCGCGGACTGCTTTGCGAAGGCTGCGCGGCCAAGCCGTGAATTTTCCGGCGGGGCGATGAATTAAACCACCGCACCCATCCGTTGTCCTTTCAGACGGGCTGTTCCGATGCCCGCATGCAAGATGAAAGGAACGCATCATGAGGAAGATCCTGATCGCAGCCGTGACCTGTGCACTGATCCCGGTATCCGCCCAGGCGCAGCTGCTCGGCGGCGGCGGCCTTGGCGGAGGGCTCGGCGGATCGCTGGGCGGCACATTGGGCGGAACACTGGGCGGCGGAACGCTCGGCGGCGGGCTCGAGCGCCCGGTCGGCGACACGCTGGAGCGCACCACGCGTACCGTGCGCGGTTCGGCCGAGGCCAAGGGCTCGACCAGCGGCACGCAATCGGTCGATGCCCGGCGCGGCACCGTTTCGGCCCAGCGCAGCGCCGACGGCTCGGTCCTGGCCTCGACGACGAGCCTGGCCGATATAGTCGCACCGCCCGCCGGTGCCATGACCGAGGCGCAAGGCTCGGGCGCGGCGAGCGGCCAGGGCAGCGCCAGCGCGCAGCTTATCGGAACCGACGCCGTGACCGGAACGGTTGCTCCCATCGTCCAGGGCACGCGCGCGCGCGCCGGTGAGGCCGTCTCCAGCGTGCGCGGGGCGGCAAGGCCTGCCGGAGCGACCGCGACAGGCAGCGGCGCTGGCTCTGCCAACGGATCGCTTCTGGCCGGTCCGCTGGCGGTTGCGGGCAGCGCGGCGGCGGCGGGGCAGGGCGCGGCCATGGTCAGCCGTGGCATGCCCGTCACGCTTCCCGACGGATCGTCGCTCGGCAAGGTGAAGGAGCTGGTGGCCAACGGCCGGGGCGAGGTCGAGCAGGTCGTGGTGAAGCAGGGCAATGTCACGCGCGCGCTCCCCGCCGGCATGTTCTCGGCATCGGGCGATGCGCTGGTGCTGACCCAGGCCAGCGGCACCGCCGCCGCACCGGAGGCATCCGAACCTTCGGAATAACCGGCCAGTCCGGAATTCTGGCCAAGCCACGGCGCGCTGCCTGCTGCCTGTTCGGGCGGCGCGCCAGAGCCCCCTTGAGGCGGACGTCTCCCGGCGTCCGCCTTTTTGTGTCTGCAGGTGGCACGCGGACCAGCAAAAATCGGGCGCAGGCGGTGGATTAAATTCACGCGCGGGTTCGTTTCCCCTTTGACCGCTTGCCATGGCGGCACTCACCAACAGGAGAATGGACCATGATCAGACTTGCCACGCTTTCGCTTCCGCT
>NZ_QKVT01000073.1:0-3300 GCF_003426715.1 Blastomonas sp. UPD001 | reverse complement strand
GCTGGCCGGCCGTGGCGGTTGCTTCCGCCACGGTGACGGCCGCGCTGGCCGTCTCGACGATCGCCTTCGGTCCGGCGATCTGGGCAGCGTTCATCGACAGCGTACGGGATTCGGGCACCTTTCTGGCGCAGGGCCGCTACCCCATTTTCCGCATGACGTCGCCCTATTCCACCGCGCTCAGCCTGGGCGCGGGGCCTGCGCTGGCCTTCGCCCTTCAGGGGGCAAGTGCGCTGCTGGCGCTGGGATTGCTCGGCTTCGCCTGGTATCGCCGCCTGCCGCTACGCCTTCTTGCCGCCTGTGCCTGCGCGGCCACGCTGTTCGTCAGCCCCTATGCCTATGATTATGACCTGACCATCCTGGGCGTCGGGCTGGCGCTGATCCTTCCCGATCTGTTGCAGCGCACCGGCCGGCCGGAGCAACTGGCGATGTGCATGCTGTTCTGGGCCGCGACCGGCTATGGCATCGTGACCGCCTTTCTGCCGGACGAGGGGGCCTATTCGCTGGCCAGCTCGCCGCCGGCGCTGATGGCACCGATGCTGATCGCGGCGATCGGCTGGGCGGTGATCGCGATGCGCCGGACGCCATCTGCCCGGATCGACGCGGCAGCGATTGAAGCGCCGATGCCGAGCTCGAGCCTCAGCGCTTGATCGCTTCGGCGCTGGTGAGGCTGCGCTCGCCCGAAAGGTTGCGATAGACCTGAACGCGCCAGCGGCTGCCGTCCATGAACACCAGATCCATGCGATAGTTCATGCCCGCCACAACCTGCTGGCTGATATTTTCGATCTCCGCCAGCTCCGCGCCGGGTACGTCCATCTGGTTGAACGCCCAGACCGCGATCTGCTCGATCTCGGGCGTCAGTTCCGCCTTGCTCCACCCCCCTGTAATCATCGGCGCATCGGCGCTCGCAGGCGGCGGCGCATCCTGCGCGCAAGCCGCGACAGGCAGGATCAGTATGGCGACAGCGATAAGCACGAAACGATGGAGCAAAGCGGCCTCCTGCACATTGGTATACTATTGCCTATCCTGAGGTGCTGTGGACGGCAAGAGCGCGCGGCGTTGCACGTCACGATCGCCATAGTGCTCCGTCGAAGCGGCAGTGAAAATTGGTACCTCAATTCGTGGTAAATGTGCCAAATAGGTTATATTCTTTGACATGTAGGAGATGTTTCTGAATTGTTCTCAGGATAGAGGAGGAGCAATTCATGAAGAACGGCCTCATTCCGATCGCGCGCAAATCACTGCACGCCCATGCGTTCGAGCACTATCTCAGGACAGGTAGGAGGATCGATCTCCAGCCCCGGCGCGCGGCCATAGAGCGCAAGTTCAATCCCTATCACGACCCTGATAACGGCCAGTTCACCTTTGCGCCGGGAGGTCGAAGGTCAGGCACCTCGCCCCGGTCTTCGCAAAGAGGTTCGGATGCGCCGAAGCCCGGCGTTTCAGCCAATCCGGCCAAGCTCCTTCTCGCGCAATATCGCCCCAATCGGCGCGCGCGAATCGGCGGCAATCGCGGACCAGCGCTGAACGATCCCATGACGCTGGAGCGTGCATTTCCGGGTCTGCGGAACGCTCCGGGTAGCTCGATAATAGCCTTGGCAGACAATGCGCTCGATATTACCGGCCCCTCGCGCCGCCTGACGACCGAGCTGGCGGATGCCGAGGTGAAGAAGCTGATCGCGCAGATCAAGCAGGTGGATCCCGATTTCCGCTACCAGAGCCTCGGCCCTGCGACCACGTTGGAGGGGCAGATCAACGAGATCCAGGGTCTGAGAATGCACCGCGCGGCGGTGCGATACAACAAGCTGGGCGATATGGGGCCGCTGCAGGTCGAAGTGCTCAGAAGAATGCAAATAAGTGTTGACCGGGCTTACGACAATGCCATCAAGCTATATGAGTCTGGGCACTTGCGAGCATCGCTTTCGCGTAGCGAGGCGATTGGCAATTACATTGACCGTTCTGTCAAAGCTGAAATGAAAAGGCTGTTTGCCCGGCATGGCATTGAACACGGGGCCGACAAGCAGGTGCGAGTTGCTGGTCGCGAATATGATACATCCAGATCGGTTCGAACATATCGTATCCCCGATGTAAGAGTTGGCAAAATGGCCTATGATATGACCACCGAGCGCAAACTTCCTTCCAAACCTCAGATTCGAGGCTTCTTCGGTGCTGACTTCGGAACTGATTCTGCGGTGATTGTGCGCCCTACACAGCTGGGACGAGGCAATACCTACGCTATTAAGAAGCCAGGAAAATAAGATGCCAGCAATCGGTGATCACAAAAAGAGCCGTTATGTCCCTAAAGACTTGGACTCCATTTATGACTTTTTGGGCTGGATGATGCTTTATGCGCCGGAGTTCAGATCAGATACGTTTCCGGCATCTGAACAGGGGGTCGACATCACTTTCTTTGGGCTCGATGAGGGTTTGAAGCGAGTTCGCCGCCAGATCGGTGAGAAAACATATCTCCAGCTCATGGCGATGTCGCAGCAGATGCGGGCGCATTTCGAAGCTGACCCTGAAAACAAGAACGGGGAATGCAAAATGGGCCGCACCCTGATCGAGGACATGAGCGACATCATCGAGGCCAGCCTCAGGCGTACGGCTCCGCGCGGTACCAGTTAAGCCAGCTCCGATGGTTTGGGAGGACCATATGTCCAGGCCAGTTCTGCCTAGCGATAAACTCTATATCCCGCAAAGCGTTGGCGATGTCGTGGACCAACTCGGGTCGATGATGCTGTCCGCGCCAAAGTTCAAATCCAGACTGCCTTGGGATTTTGAAGAGGATATCGACACGAACTTCCACCAGCTCAATGAGGGGCTGAAGGTCGTCCGCCGGCAGATCGGTGACGAAACCTATGCCCGGCTGGTCGAGATGTCAGACAGGATGCGCGCGCATTTCGAGGCGGACCCGGACGACAAGACCGAGGATGGGATCAAGGGCCGCGAGTTGATCGACGAGATGATAGACATCCTCCACGCCAGCCGCCGCCGCAAATCGCCGCGCAAGATGGGGTGATCGGGCGTTGCCGTCGGCGCTCACCAGATATCGATGCTGATCGTGATCGGCGGCTTGTCCTGCGCGCCGTGGCAGACATAGGTGATCCCCGAAAGGACCTTGCTCCTGCCGCGATATTCGGGCTTGACGGTCATGCGATCGACCGCCTTGAGCTCGATCAGCCCGCTGATCCGGTCATAAGCGAAATCGAGCGCCACTTCGGTGCCGGCGGGGACATAGCCGATATTGTGCCTGTCATTCGGCCCGCCGAACCTTTTGGGATAGAGCCAGATCTTCACCAGCTC
>NZ_QKVT01000072.1:0-536 GCF_003426715.1 Blastomonas sp. UPD001 | reverse complement strand
GGGCGTCCTCATTCCCGGATAGGTGCGATACCACGGCACGCTTCCGCGCGTGTATAGCATCAGTTCGTCGCCGAGCTCCACTGCAGTTCCCCTAAACGTAGGGTAGTTGCCCTCTCGCATGAGCATCTGGTGCGGACTTTCCGACACCCACACCAAATCGCGGAAAGAGATCCCCGCATCAGTCGCCGCGGCCATCATGCCGTCCGCCTCGGCTCCGTCAAACCGGGACGTCTTCATGATCACCAGCCGCGCCGGCATATGGCCGTGTTGCGCGCGATACTCCTCCAGCGACCGGACGACGAGCTGGTATGCATCGCCGCGCTCGAGATAAGGATGCCGGTCGTGCTTATCGTGCAACGCCTTTCCGCCCCGCAAGATAAGACCCCGACCACGCTCGTCGAACATTTGGGCGGTGCTGGTCATCAGGTTGCGGCCGCCCAGGTCCTTGTAGAATCCGATCCCCAGAAACGTCGTCTTGTATTCGCCCTCCCTTACTGGGAGCCGCCATGGCGCCCGACCGGCTTTGTAGAATAACG
>NZ_QKVT01000071.1:50-980 GCF_003426715.1 Blastomonas sp. UPD001 | reverse complement strand
GCTGCCCCTCCACCATTCGCTGCGCGAACGGTCCCCCTCCCCCAGCAAGCTGGGGGAGGATTTTGGGAGGGCGACCGCACCCGCCTCTCAGCCATCAGTCGAGAACGAACCGCTCCAGGATCTCGACATCGCCCGGCAGCGCCAGGCCGATCTTGGCGCGCGCGAATGCCTCGTGCGACATGGCCCGCGCCGCCTCGCCGAAATGCTCGGGATCGTGCGCGGCGAGCGAGCGCAGCGCCTTTTGCAGCCGGATCTGCACCTCGAGTTGCCCTGCACCGTCGCGCGCGATCCAGCGAAAGGCATCACAGACCAGGTCGTCGATGGCGATGCCTGGCACATGCAGTCGCGGACAGGTGACCCGAGCCGGATGGGCGCGCGCCGCCGTGCTCCATCCGGCCAGAACCCGTAGCGACGTGCCCAGCACGTCGATCGCGGTGCCGGGATCGTTGACCCCCGGCGAGAGCGCCTTGGACGCGGTCTCAGACAGAACGATCAAGCCATAGCGCGGGTCCGCCTCGAAAGTGCGGTCGCCCGCAATCACGAACGCGCGGCGTACCGAGCGCGCGGTGGCCTCATCGAGCGCCTTGGATGTCTTGAGCAGGATGGTGCTCGAATCGACATAGGCACCGGGGCGCACGCCCAGATAGAAGTCGATGTCCTCGCGCTCGCTGACCGTGGCGAACAGTTGGTCGTCGATCGCCTGGACGAAGCCGAAGCGCTCGGCAAAGAGCGGCACACCGCCATCGGGCATGGCATCGAGCGGCACCCCGCCCAGCAAGGGCCGCTCGGCAAGATCGGCAAAGGCCGTTTCGGCAGCCTCTTCCAGCAGATCGATGACCTCGGACACATCGCCCAGATTGCTCAGCCGCGCGATCCAGCGGATCAACGCGTAGATGACCGACAGGATGACAAGACAGGTGGTGAGGAACA
>NZ_QKVT01000070.1:0-4832 GCF_003426715.1 Blastomonas sp. UPD001 | reverse complement strand
GGGGTGGTCGCGGCGGGGAAGAAAGTCGCGCACAGCCATTGCCGGCCCGGTCGGCATCCGCTTCTCTCGCCCCTCTCGAAGGCAGAGGCGCGGCTCTGTCAGCGGAATGAAGGATCATGGCGAACATGGCTCGGGCGCAGAGACATCACCGCCTGTGCTCAGCCGATGAACTGTTCGGCATCCTCCGGGGCAAGCTGCACTCGCACCACTGCCCGCATCTCGTCCCGGCCAAGCCGCTGCAAATCATCGTTGAAGTCATCAAGGCTGGCAGTCAGCATCAGCGGCTCGATACCAGCCCCGATCGCGCGCTCGGCCAACGTGTCAGCCGCATGTTGTCCAGCGGGATCGTTATCGCGCGCAATGTAGAGGCGGTGCAGCGATGGTGTGATTTGCAACGCGGACAGGTGACCCGCTGAGAGAGCGGCGATCATGGGCATGGTCGGCATGATCTGACGGAGCGACAATATCGTTTCGATGCCCTCTCCGGCGACTAGGGCTGATCCGGCCCGACCAAATCGCAAGCCGTTGCCGAGGAGATTGCCCATGGCGCGACGCGGAGTGGCGACGGGTGCCTTTCCGCTGCCGTTCGGATCGAGCCAGGTGCGGTGGATACCGGTCAAAGATCCGTCATCACTACGGACTGCTGCAATTAATGCCGGGAACGCGCTCGGCGTGCCGGGTGGATCGTCCGTATCGGCGCGATACCAGCAGTTGGGATGGAACCGAAGCGAGCCGCACTCGCGCAGGTCGATGAGGCCACGCTGGCGCAGATACGTCTCGGCAAGCGTGTCAAAGATCGGCTGCGATATCGCCCACAGCCGCCGTGCAGCTTCCGGCGATCCGGTCGGTACGGGCGGCAGTGGTTCAAATGCCATCGGCTCTGGCGGCGGCAGAGACAGAAAGCGCCGCGCCTCTTCGAGCGTGTCGGCGAGCGAAGCCAATCGCTGGTTGGCAGCAATGAGGTCGAGCAGGTCGCCATGCTCGCCGGTGGCCGCATCGGTCCATTTGCCCGCAGCGCCCTTGCCAGCGTCGGGACCGGTCAGGCGGACAAACAGGCTGCGCCCCGGCGTGCCTTCGACATCGCCGATAAGCCAGTAGCGGCCCTGTCGGCGGCCTTGCGGAAGATAATGGCGGCAGACGCTCTCGGCATTGTGAGCAAGCTGCCGGGCAAGGTCGGATGCATCGGGCATCTGATCCTCCTGAGACAAGAAGAGGGTCCGCCGCGGGGGAGCAGCGGACCCTCAGTTGCGAGCGGGTCTGGGGAGCGCGACCTACTCGGCGGCGACGGCGAAGGGGGTGTCGCCCTCGGCCTCGGCATTGTCGTCGATCGGGGCGTCGTCCGCCACGGACCGTGCGCCGTCATCTGCCGCCAACTGCGCTTCACCACTGTCATCAGCATCGACAATGGCATCATCGATGGGCGACTCGATCTCGCGTGCGGTCGGCGTTAGAATCGCGCGACCGGGCGTGCGGAGCGGTTCGGGCAACCAGCCGCTGCCTTCGAGCAGCACAGCCGCGCGTGCTGCCATATCCGGCTTCTTCAGATGCGCGATGCTCTCAGCCGTCCGTTCGCCTTTCGCCTCGGCCACCGCCTGAACGATACGCGCTTTGGTCACCCGGCTGAAGAAGCCGTCGGCCGTCGGCGTCCAGCCCGCCGCCGCCATGTCGAGATCGACCGCCTTGGCGAGCATATCGGCGTGGGCAAGCGCACGCGGTCTGCGGTTGTATGCCTCGAACGTTGCGTTGACCGTGCAGGCAACGCAGTGGGCGAACAGCGCCTTCTGCTGCTCGCCGTCCATGTCGCCGAGCGCATCCCACAATGCCTCGGGCTCAGCGGGCAGCAGATCGGCGAGCGCTTGGTGCCGCGCATCAATGGCCTGTGCGGACGTCGTATCGCCAAGACCCGGCGCCTGCTGGCCGAACCCGACATGCTTGGCGTCAAGTTCGAGGCAGCTGTCGAGCGCATAACGGTAGAACAGCCGCAAGACGAGCGCATGGAGGCAGGCGTGGAATGCCACCTCCGGCGAACGGGCCACTGCGTCGCGCAGCGCCAGCGTGCGGTGCGCGGTCAGTTCGGACATAAGCCGGTCGGGAATCGGCCGCAGGCCTTCATCCTCCTCCGGCTCAGGCACCACCTCGACATTGCTGTCGATGCTGGCCTGCTCACTGCCATCGTCGGTGCCGTCGTCGGCATACTCGTAGTTGCTTTCTGCAGTCGCACCCTGCTCGGGCTCGATGGGCAGTTCGTCCTCGGGCCGAACGAAGCCGCGCTCGATCCGCAGGCTGCCATCGGGCGCGATGCTGATGAATGCACCGGCCCGCGCAACCTCATCGGCATCATAGGCCAGCGGCCTCTGATCGAGCGCCTCGATCGCAGTCTCCAGTTCGCCCAGCCGTTCGTCCACCTCGTCAGGCAGCTCGGGCGAGTCCTCGTGCTCGGCGACCATTGCGTCATATTCGGCCTGGAGCGCGTCGCGCGTGGCCTGTTCCTCGGCGGTGATCGCCACCGGCGTGCCGCGCAGCTGGCGAAGGCCATAGGTGTAGCCATAGGGGAAGTCAGGCGCTGCATCGATCCAACGCCAGCCTTCGGCCTGCACCTTCATCGCCTCCTCACGCAGGCGCTCGGAGACCATCAGGTCAACCAGGCCAACATCCTGCAGCCAACCGCCGTCGTCGCCTTGGAACAGGTCGCGCATAACGCCGCCGCCCGCCTCGATATAGGCATCGATGTCGATGAATCGGGCGCGCTTGTCGCATGCACGCACCGCGCCTTCGGTCAGCATCCGCCGGATCGCATAGGGCTGGCGGTCATAGGAGCCGGCGAGCCGTTCGAAGACCTGCTCCTGGCGTTCATGGTCGCCGTTGACGGTGAACGCCATCAACTGGTCGAGCGTGATCGCATCCTCGCCATAGGCGTCGAGGATCTTCGGCGACACGCTGGCGAGCTTCAGGCGCTGCTTGACCACCGCCACCGACACGAACTGATGCGCGGCGATCTCTTCTTCGGACTGGCCCTTCTCGCGGAGCGCCAGAAATGCGCGGAACTGGTCGAGCGGGTGCAGCGGTGCCCGCTGGATGTTCTCGGCCAGGCTGTCTTCCTCGGCATCGCCTTCGGTGCGGATGATGCAGGGCACCGGGGCATTGCGCGGGAGCCGTTTGCGCTTCACCAGCAATTCGAGCGCCCGGTAACGGCGACCGCCCGATGGCACCTCGAACATGCCGGTCTCGTTGCCATCGACATCGACGACGGGGCGCACGGTGAGCGACTGCAACAGCGTGCGCCGGGCAATATCCTCGGCAAGTTCCTCGATGCCGACACCCGCCTTGATCCGGCGGATGTTGGACTGCGACAGAACCAGCTTGTCGAAAGGGATATCGCGCGAAACACTGAGCGCGAGCTTGGGATTGGACTTGGGCATGACACTTCTCCGGACGGCCCGGCCGGAAGCCTCTCTCCCGACACCTCGAACCGTCACGAAGCGCAGCGCCACCCTCTTCCTCTGAAGAGAGCGACGCCGCGTATCGGAGCGACCGTGAGACGAAGGCTTACGCCGCGACCCGGTCGAACAGCTTCTTCGCGCGACCCTCCAGATCAAGCCGGGCGTCTTGCTGCGCCTTGCCCCGTGCGAAGGCGGTGATGCCCTGGACGAAATCGAACACGGATTCGGGCGGACGTCCTTCTTCGGCCAAGACCGTGTCGATGATCTTCGCAGTCTCGGCCTTCCCGAACCCGCTCTTGCGCAGGAAATCGGTGCGGTCCTCGTCAGAGCGCGCGACGATGCGCTCGCGCGCCTGTCGAATGCCATTGACGAATGGCAGCGGCGAGGAATCGACAAACCGGGTCAGCGCCGGAGCCGCCTCATGCGCAAAGCGGTTGGCGGCGTATTTGCTGTGCCGGATGCTGATTTCCTCGAAATCCTCGACGCCCCAGAGGTTGCGGTTCTGGCAGACGGCGCGGAGGTAAAAGCTGGCGATGCCGAGCGTCTTGGCGCCCACCTCGCTGTTCCAGCAGTAGAAGCCCCTAAAGTAGAGGTCGGGCGATCCATCGGGAAGTTTGCCCGCCTCGATCGGGTTGAGATCGTCGACCAGGAACAGGAAGACGTCGCGGTCGGACGCATAAAGCGTGGTCGTATCGGCGCTGATATCGACCATCGGATAGTAGATGCCGGTCGACCAATCGAGCACGCCGGGTACTTTCCAGCGCGTATCGCCCGTGCCGTTGCCAGCAATGCGCTGTACGGCAGCGACCAGTTCATGGTCATAGATCCGGCCATAATCCGGGCCAGTGACGGCGCGCAGTTCGATGCGGCCGTCATCGGTCTCCAGCGTCTTGACTTGCTCGGCGCGGTGGTTGGTCAGGCCATATTGCAGGTTGATGCCGGCCAGCGGTGCCGGAAGCTGTCGGAGGTAGGCGGCCGGCGCGCCGACGAGCGCGGCCAACTGGCCGAAGCTCCAATGCGTTGGGCAAATGGGCTGCTCGGCGCCGGGTAGGATCAGGTCGAGCCGTTCGGCATTGTCGCGACTGGCTTCGACCCGGACCGCGGCGCTCTCCACCGTGCGTGTGCGGCTGCGCTCAGCTCGGCCCTTCACTGATGCCATCAGCGCATCGAGCGACAGATAGCGCTCATCCGCCGGACGGCTGAACCATTCCGACGATACCCGCCCGACCCGCTGGCCACGACCGACATCCACCTTGTAGCCACCGCTCCGGTCGGGGCTCGCATCGAGAACTTGAACTTGTGTCATCACATGTCTCCGCGACGGCCCGGCCGGGAGCCTCTCTCCCGACACTCGAACCGTCACGGCGACAGCCGCCGCCCTCTTCCTCTCAA
>NZ_QKVT01000007.1:0-7536 GCF_003426715.1 Blastomonas sp. UPD001 | reverse complement strand
ATGCAGATCATACAGCTTCACCAAAGCAACCTGGAAAAAATACGCCTGCTATATGGGATCGGATCGACGGGAAATACGCGATGATCGGACGGCAGGATAACGAGAACATCTGGCTCCTGGCCTCGGACGATGTTTACGATTGGAACGGCGGGGCAAGAATAGTCCGGCCGCGTTGGCCTTGGGAATTCGTCCAGATGGGCAACTGCGGCTCGCCGATCGAAATCGACGAGGGTTGGTTGCTCATGACTCACGGTGTTGGACCGGCGCGCAATTACTGCATTGGCGCTTGCCTCCTCGACCGAAAGGATCCTGCCAAACTGCTTGCCCGGGTCACACAGCCGTTGTTGCGGGCCGATGCGGACGAACGGGATGGTTACGTTCCCAATGTCATGTACAGCTGCGGTGCGATGGTTCACGGGCGGACTTTGGTGTTGCCCTACGCTGTTGCCGATAGCTTCACTCGTTTCGCCACAATGCCGCTCGATCGGTTGCTGGCGGCGATGGCGTAGCGGGATCGCGATCCAGGGAGAAGCCAGACAATTGACAGCACGCCATCTTGCTGCTTCACCCGCCGCAATAAGGCATATCCGCAGGAGGAACACCCTGACCGGTGAGGGTGTCGTCGTGCAAATTTTTCCTGTGCGTTGTTCCGAGCCCCCTGCCCGCGCGGTCACGCGGCGAAGGTGTGTGCTGCATCGTTCGCCATGGATCGGGTGCACCAGCGTGCATATGCGCGGCCAGGGATCAGTCCCAACAAGCGCCAGGGCCAATTCGGCAGATCGTAGTCGATGAAGACCGTCAGCCGCGAACCGAGTCCTTGGGGGGCAATGTCGAAACCCATCCGATAGGCACCGATGACCAGCAATCGCGGCACGCCTTCGGTTTCCCAGGCCTTGCGGCGAGGCGGATCGCGTTCGGTGACGATCTCGCTCAGCTCGAGCGAAAGGCCCAGCACCTTGCCGTGCATGCCGATCCTCGAGCCCAGCATACGTCCGCGATCGTGATCGAACGTGAACTTCATCGAACTCCCGGCCATCATTGCAGAAGACTGCATCATGTGGGACGCCAGCTTTGCTTGATCGTCCAGGTGCTCGAACAGCGTTGCGGGATCGACGGCAATATCGACCACTACAGCCGCTCTGTGCTGGTAGAATCTCTGTGGTGATTTGCCGTGCGGCATCGAATCCTGCCGTTCTTCGCCCTTCACCGTAGAGCGTTCACTTGACTGCATGGCGCCGGCAAGCCGTTCAACAGCAGCCGCCGGACTTCATCGGCATGGCGGAAGGCGATGGGGACGGCGAAGGGTGAGGTGCCGCGGCGGGCGCGCGCTGGGTTCGCGCGGAGCGCTGCCGATGCCGGACAGGGTGCTTCGGCTTCGCCTTGGGTTTCACCTGCTGCTTTGGAGCAGGCATGTCGCTCATGCCGGGAGGCATCTGGTCGGCCAGGGCGGGGCCGATACCTGCGGTCAGAAGTCCCAAAGCAGCGACGATCATCGATGTTCTTTTCATGCAGTGTTTCCTTGCTGATGGCTGCCACGGTTCGGTCAGCCTCGCGGGGATTCTGCGGCGGGCGGGTTAGAGGCGCTATACGTAGATCGCGAATGGACAGCGCGGGCGATCACGCCGACGAAAGAGCATCGCATCGACAGCGCCAGGCCGCGGAGCGCTGGCCAGGCCTACGATACGGGTTCAAGGCCGAGGCTTATCAGAGCCTGCCAGACCTCATCGGACGTATTTGCATAGGCGAACAGTTCGCGATCGGCGCGATCGATCATGCCGTTCTCGCAGAAAACATCGAGATTGATGGCTGCCTGCCAATAGCTTTGGTCGAACAGCACGATCGGCACCTTGGGAGCCTTTCCGGTCTGGCGGAGGGTCAGGATTTCGAACATCTCGTCCAAAGTCCCGAAGCCGCCCGGGAATACGACCAGAGCGCTGGCGCGCATCGCGAGGTGCATTTTGCGGATCGCAAAATAATGGAACCGGAATGTCAGCTCGGGCGTGGTGTAGGGATTGGGTGCCTGCTCGCGCGGGAGCGTGATATTGAAACCGATCGTCGGTGCACAGGCATCGTGCGCGCCGCGATTGGCCGCCTCCATGATCCCCGGCCCGCCCCCAGTGGCGATGACATTGACCCGTTTGCCATCGTTGCGCGAGAGCGCGCCGCCGCGTTCGGATGCCAGTCGGCCGAACTTGCGCGCCTCGTCATACCAGAAGCCGCCATTGCCAGTTTGCCCTGCCCGGACCCGCGCACTGCCGAAGACGACAATCGTCGACAAGACGCCCCAAGCGCGCAGAGCCTCTTCGACTTTTTCGTATTCGAGCAGAAAGCGGACCCCGCGCATCGAATCGCCGAGAATGAAGTCCTGATCCAGCGCGGCCAAACGGTACGAGGGCATGTCCGCAGCGCGCACGCTTGGAAAGCAATGCTCGCAGGGATGCGGTGTGAGGGCGCTGCAGTACGGCTCGTCATTCGAGGTCATCGGCGCGCTCCAATATCCTCGGGGCGGGTTCCGCGTGATCCTTGGAGCTGCGGCTGCATGGCCTCGCGATGACCGCCGAACTCCTCGCGCATGGCCGAAAGCATCTTGTCGCCGAACGTATGCTCGTGGCGCGACCTGAACCGCGCATTCAATGCGGCAGCCAGGACATTGGCCGGAACACCTTGCTTGATCGCGGTCGATACGGCCCAACGCCCCTCGCCGGAGTCGTCGACCTGTCCTTCGAGATGCAGCAGCTGGCCATCCTTGGCCAAAGCGCCCGCGATCAGGTCGAGCAGCCAGGAGGATACGACACTGCCCCGCCGCCAAACCTCGGCGATATCCGCGAGGTTGAATTCGTATCGAGCGCCTGTCCGATCGGCCAGGACCGAGGCGTTTCGCAGGATGTCGAAGCCTTCGGCGAACGCCTGCATCATCCCATATTCGATGGCGTTGTGAACCATCTTCGCGAAGTGTCCGGCGCCGTGGGGTCCGGCATGGACATATCCATGGTCCGGCCTCTGGTCTGCGCCCTGGCGTCCGATCGTCTGTGCCGCTGCGCCGATCCCGGGCGCCAGCGCCTTGAAGATCGGATCGATATGGGAGACCGCTTCGGGCGTTCCGCCGATCATCAGCGAGTAGCCGCGCTCGCGGCCCCAGATGCCGCCGCTCGTGCCCACATCGACGTAACCGATCCCGCTTTCAGCGAGCAGGGCCGCCCGGCGAAGATCATCTTCATAGAAGGTGTTTCCGCCATCGACGATGATGTCGCCGGGAGACAGGAGGTCCGACAGGGTGTGAATGGCCGTTTCGGTTGCGGAGCCGGCTGGCAGCATTATCCAGAGGACGCGCGGCGCGGACAGGGCTGCTACCAGCCCGGACAGATCACGTGCTGCTTGAGCTCCAGCTGCCGCGATTTCATCCACCCGCGCCAGGTCGAGATCGAAGGCAATGCAGCTGTGCCCTGCGGCCAGCAGCCTGCGGGCGATATTGCTGCCCATGCGGCCGAGCCCGACAATTCCGATTTGCATGCCGACCGTCCCCCTCTCCATCGTTTTTCGCTTCGAAGCGCGCCAGGCGAATATAGACCCGGCATGCGTTCGAGCGCCCTGACCTGGTGCAACTGCGGCGACGCGGCAAATAGCGCCATAGGTAGATGTCACATTGCCCCAGGTCGCCGCGCGACCATTCGCTGCGAGCAATACGTATGGCCTTCGTCCCGCACGCCAGAGAAAATCGGTCCTAGAACCACGATTTCGGGAGGCAACGTCCATGCACAAGCACAAGAAGCACCGCGCGAAGGACAAGTCCCGCGGACATTTCCTCCCCGGCATCGAACCGCAGGCGAGACTTGACGTAGAGCCTCGTCCGTCCGGACATGGACTTGCGATCGGTTTCTTTGGCGCCAGCGGAACCGTGACGGGATCGCGCTACCTTCTCGAAGACGATTCGACGCGAATACTGGTGGATTGCGGACTGTTCCAGGGTGGCCGGGAGCTCAGGGGACTCAATTGGGCGCCGCCTCCGCCCGAGGTCGATGACGTCGAAACCATTCTCCTCACGCACGCGCACCTCGATCATTCCGGAGCGATCCCGCGCCTGGTTCGCAATGGCTGGAAAGGGCGGGTCATCGCGACGCGCGCCACGGCCGAACTCTGCGAGCTGCTGCTTCCGGACAGCGGCCATCTCCAGGAGAAGGACGCCCAGTTCGCCAACCGGCGGGGCTATTCGCGGCATCGGCCCGCCTTGCCGCTCTACACCCAGAATGACGCTCTCAACGCACTGGAGCATTTCGAAGGTGTGGCTTTCGACGCAGCTGTAGAGGTCGCCCCCGGCATCTCCGCGCGCTTTCGCCGCGCCGGCCATATCCTTGGCGCAGCCTCGATCGAGATCGACTGGAAGGGCACGAGGATTCTCTTTTCAGGGGATTTGGGCCGCTACGACGATGCAGTCATGTTCGATCCCACACCGCCGCCGGAAGCGGACTATCTGATCGTCGAATCCACGTACGGTGACCGTGAGCATGATGCGCTCTCGCCCGAACTGGCTTTGGGCGACACTATCGAGCGCTGTATTGCGCGGGGCGGGACGGTCGTCATCCCGGCATTCGCGGTCGGACGGGCGCAGTCGCTGCTCTACTACCTGTCCCTGCTCAAGCAAGCGGGGCGGTTGCAGGGCGCGCCGGTCTATCTCGACAGCCCGATGGCGATCGACGCCAGCGAGATCATGTGTGCCCACTCGGGCGGCCACCGTTTGTCCCGCGAGCAATGCAAAACGGCCTGCGCAGTCGCGCACTACGTCCGCGAATCCGAGGAATCGAAGGCCCTGACGGCAGATCGGAATCCGAAGGTCATCATCTCGGCGAGCGGCATGGCCACGGGCGGACGCGTGCTCCATCATCTCGCCCAGTTCGCGCCCGACCCGAAAAACCTCATCCTGTTCGCAGGGTTCCAGGCCGTCGGAACCCGAGGGGCCGCGCTGGTTGCCGGGGCAACGTCGATCCGGATCTTCGGGGAAGAGGTGCCGGTCCTTGCCGAGGTGAGCAACCTCTCGATGCTGTCGGCGCATGCCGATTGCAACGAAATCATGCGCTGGCTTTCGGGCATGCCGAAGGCGCCGCGCAGGACCTTTGTGACCCACGGCGAAGCCAGCGCCTCAGCGATATTGGCGCAGCGGATCGTACGCGAACTCGGCTGGCACTGCGAAACTCCCCGGCTGGGCAGCTGGGGCGACATGGCGCTGGCCACGGACCACGCCTGACAATGTGACCAATACGTATGTCAAGCAGGGACGGGGGTCCTTATCCCAATGAATGAAGACAGGATCTTCCCCATTAGGCCTGGGGCCGGCCTCCAAATTTCGCGAAGGAGTCGATCATGTTGAAGAAGTCCCTCACCGCCGCGTTCGCTGGAATTGCCTTGCTCGGCGCGACCCCGGTCCTGTCGCAGGGCATCGGCCACACCTGGTTTATGCGCGGCACCATCGTCGAAGTCGGTTCGACCGGAACAGTCGTTTGCATCGGCAAAGCCGACGGTGCCGAGGTCGGACAGGTTCTCGACGTCTATCGGATCGTCCCTCATACTGGCCCGCAAAAGGGCACGGGCCCGAGTTTTCACCGCAAGGAGGTCGGCGAAGTCAGGATCGATCACGTTTTCGACGACCATTTCGCCCACGTCACCGTCGTCAGCGGCCGACCGGCGCGCAACGACATCGTTGAATTGCGGCGCAACCACTGAGCGCGGCCAGCCGCGTGCGCGGCGGCTGTCGATGAGGTCGTTGGCAATCCCCACCGGAGGGCCAACGACCCCTACTCCCCGTGCGAGGCGCTGCACGGCCGGGACGCCCAACAACGGTTCCAAGCGGAAACCGCCTGCACACAAGATGCAGCGCCCGGCCAGCCACATTGGGATGGATGCCATGGCAGGATTGAAGATAGGAGAGGTCGCCGCAGCCGCCGGCGTGGGCCGCGATGCGGTTCGCCATTACGAACGCATCGGCCTGTTGCCTGCGGTGGTCAGAAATGGCGCAGGCTACCGGGTCTACAGCGACGACGACCTCGAGCGGCTGCAATGCATTCGCCACGTCCACGAAGCGGGCTTCAGCCTCGAACAGACCCGCGATTTGCTCGAAGCATCGACAGCAAACCGCGATCGGATCGAGACGCTGCTCGGCGTCACGCGCGCGAAGCTCGACGCCGCGAGGGACAATGTCGAGTGGCTCTCGGAAGTCGAAACGTTCCTGACCAGCCTGGTCGCCGCAACGCCGCTAGACGAAGCCCAGCCCCTGTGGGTCGGTTTTCAGGCGGGAAGATGTGCAACGCGGCGCCGCAGATCGCGCTTCGCGCGAGGCAATTGCTAATCATTACCAAGAAAGAAAGGACCGAATTTGGCTTACCTAAATCGCAAGGCACTGTCGTGGACTGGCTTCGGTCTGGCGCTTGCAGGCGCCCTCGCGCTGTCGGCCTGCAACAGCAAGGACAAAGAGGCCACCCCCAGCGCGGCAGCCACCGACGCCGCAAGCGAGACAGGAGCCAGCGACGCGACCAATTCCACGGCAGCCGACGATATGCACAACCGGATGGAGGCCGACCAGCGCCAGAAGATGGATCACGACAGCATGCGCATGGGTCCGGGAATGAACCACCCCGCTACCCCGGCTCCCGACTCGCAGCCAACCAACCAGAGCAGTTCGATGCCAAGCGGGGGCATGCAGGACATGTAGGCGGCGATCGAGCGTTCCCCATGTCGATGCCGAAGCCCCGATGCGCTGTGATCGCTATCGCTGCGTGTGCGCTGGCAATGCCAGCGCACGCGCAGGACGGCGACGAGCACAGCGCGCATCATCCAGGCGGTGCCGCGCCGTCGCCCATGGCTACGCCCTCCCCCATGAGCAGCAACGGCGGGGCCAAGCCGGGCGGCCAGCCCGCCGCCGATAGCGCCATGTCCGCGATGATGCAGGACATGATGCAGGAGATGATGGGCGGAGAAGGCGAACATGGCGGAGCGAACCGGCGCGGTCCGTTTTTCGCCAAACTGCTGACATTGCCAGCCACTTCGGCCGAGGAGAAGCAGGCTCTGGCCAGCCAGGCGGAACAGCGCGTCTCAGACGGCTTGGCAATGGTCGAAGCGGCCAACGCGGCGGCAATGCACGCCGCGACCCCGCAAGCCCGGCTCGATGCGGCAAAGAAGTTGCGCGAAGGGCTCGATCTTCTGAAGAGCGGTGCTGCCGGTCAAGCCGCGCTTGCGAGCGAAGCGCAAGCTCCGATCGCGGCGCAGACCTGGTTTCGCGACCAGCTCGGCATCGCCGATCCGGCGCATGCAAGCGCTCGGCAATTGTTTGGACTTTCGCCTTCGCACTTCTTGCTCATGCTCTTCCTCGCCTTGGTCAGCGCCAGTCTAATCGCGCTGCAAGTGCTCCGGCTTCGCCGTGTCCGGACGCTGATGGGTGCGGCGAATGCCGCGAGCGGCCCTTCGGTCGCGGCGCCCGTTGCCGCCCTCGCCAGGACCTCGGGGCAACCGCTGCCGGAATCGCTTCCCCCGGCTCGCGACGCCGTGCCG
>NZ_QKVT01000069.1:0-651 GCF_003426715.1 Blastomonas sp. UPD001 | reverse complement strand
AGGCGGAACTCGCGGCGGATCACCTCGTCGCGGGTGCGCGTGTTGCCGTTGATCGTGACGCTCTCGACATAGACGCGCGGCGCCTCGTTGATGACGAACGTCATGTTCATCTCGCGCTTGTCCTTGTCCCGATCGAAGTTCGGGCGGACATCGGCGAAAGCGTATCCCAGGAGGCCGACGGATTCCGTCAGGCCATCGATCGTGTCCTCGACCTGCTTGGCATTGTACCAGTCGCCCTTCTTCATGGGCAGCAGGTTCTTGAAGGTGTCGGCCTTCACGTCGCGGATCTGGCTGGTGAGATCGACCTCGCCGAACTTGTAGCGCTCGCCTTCCTCGATCACGTAGGTGACGATGAAGTCGCGCCGGTCGGGCGTCAGCTCCGCCACAGAGGACACGACGCGGAAGTCGGCATAGCCTTCGGTCAGGTAGAATTGCCGCAGCTTCTGCTGGTCGAACGCAAGGCGGTCGGGATCGTAGGTGTCGTTCGAAGTGAAGAGCCGCAGGGGACGGGCCTGGCGCGTCACCATCTCGCCCCTCAGCTCCTTGTCCGAGTATTTGGTGTTGCCGATGATGTTGATCTGGCGGACCTTGGACTTGGGGCCTTCCGAAATCTCGAAAATGAGGTCGACGCGGTTCTGCTCGAGCTGGACG
>NZ_QKVT01000068.1:0-1891 GCF_003426715.1 Blastomonas sp. UPD001 | reverse complement strand
ATGCGCCGCCGCCCGGCTGGAGATCGGCCAGATCGGTGGTCAGCGGATAGGCGCCGCCCGGCATCCATGTCACGTCCACCAGCTTCCAGTTGCCGCCGTTCGACGCGCGGGTCGTCGCGATGAACTCTTCCAGCTCCTTGCGGTCGGCGCGGGTGTAGCAGGTCTGCCCCAGCACCGTCTCGCCGGTCTGGGCCTTGACCGCCTTGGCAAAATCGGCGGTCAGCGTCGCATCGGTGATCAGATAGCCTTCGGGCGGCGTGCCGAGCGACAGGTAGAAGCCCGATGACAGGAACATGCTGTTGCCGCCTGCACCCACGGCAATGCCCTGGCAGAAGACCGGGTAATAGCTCGTCTGCGCCTGGGCGGGCGAGGCGGCGGCTGAACCCAGGCCGATCGCGATGGCAGACAGGATCACGGCAATTTTCACGGTTCGGGCTCCAGCCGGTGGCCTCGCGCCCCAAGCGGAGCCGAGGCGAGATAATTCAATCGCTTGGCTGGGCGCACCCGTTGCCATAACAGTCCCGTTTCATTATCCATGGGAAAAAAGGTCGTCAACATAACCGGCAGGATCGCAAAGGGGTGTGCGATGGACGATCGACACGGAAAAGTCTGTTTGTGCGGCAGGCATCACCACGGCGGAGACGGGCATCGCGCCGAGGGCTCGCTCGACCGGCGCACGGTGATGGCCGCGCTGGTCACGCTTCCGGCGCTGGTGACAAGCCCGGCCTGGGCGCAGGACCTGCTCGATCCCACGCGCCTGCGCAGCAGCCGGGTGGGTACCGAAGCGCTGGCGACCCGCAGCAATCGTCCGCCCGGCTGGCTCGGCCCCGAATATGCGCGCGACATGGCAAGCAGCGTCACCAGCGCCATTCTCTCGCTCGTGCGCGCCTATGGCGCCACCGCCGACCAGATCGGCAAGCTGCAGGCCGAAGAGAAGCAGCTGACCGACAAGCTCAACGAGGCGATCCGCAACAAGGAGGCGATCCTCGACGAATATCGCCAGGGCCTGTTCTGTTCGGGCTGCGGGCGGACCAAGTCGGACATCATCTCCAAGGGCGAGCAGTTCCCGCATTCGGGCCAGACCATCATCAAGCCGACCCCCGAACAGATCGCCGCCAAGGAGCGCGAACTGCAGCAGGGCATCGATCGGCTGGCGCAGCAGCTGCGCGATGCCAAAGCAAAGCTGGCCAAGCTGTCGCCCGATATCGATGCCATTCGCAGCCAGCTGTTCGAGGGCATGGGCCTGTGGCGCACGGCGACCAGCATGGAGCGCGGGATCATCCGCCAGGAATTCGCGTTCGATGCGCAGGATTATGTGCAGCAGCGCACCGTCATCAGCCGCCAGATCGACACGGTCATCAGGGAGGCCGCAGCGGCGCAGACCATCCCCGCGTTCCAGGCATGCATTGCCGATGCCCGGACCTGGAGCGATGCGCTAGCAAAATGCGAGGATCGCCATGCCGACGATCGCGGGCGAATGATGACCGGTCTCACCAACAACGACAATAGCGCGCAGCGCCAGACTGCGAGCGTCCAATCGACCGCGAACGAGGTGGCTTCGAAGATCACCGCGTTCGGCCTGGCGGGCTATCTCAACATCCTGACGACGTTGATGGGACGCGGCAGCGACGGGACCAGCATCGCCGGCGCCGGCTATACCTTCCGCATGGGCAAATATGATGCCGCCGGTTTCGGCGAGATTCTGCCGCGCGTCGCGGAGTTCATCTCGCGCGCGAGCAGCCTCGTCATCGGCACCGCTCCGGGGTACAACATGCCGGCCAGCCAGGAACTCGCCAAGCTCGACCGCGCGCTGGCGCAGGTCGAACCGAAACTCGCGGCAGCGCTCGAGCTGCGGCGCCAGCAGGAAGCCGCTGCAGCGCTCGAGCGGCAG
>NZ_QKVT01000067.1:0-53373 GCF_003426715.1 Blastomonas sp. UPD001 | reverse complement strand
CGTCCAACCGACCGTGTTCGTGGGCCAGAACCACATGCGCATCTTCCAGGAGGAGATCTTCGGTCCGGTCCTGGCGGTGACGACCTTCAAGACGGTCGAGGAAGCGATCGCGATCGCCAACGACACCGCCTACGGCCTGGGTGCTGGTGTCTGGACCCGCAACGGCAACACTGCTTACCGGCTGGGCCGCGCGATTGAGGCCGGCCGGGTCTGGACCAACTGCTATCACCAATATCCCGCCCACGCCGCTTTCGGCGGATACAAGGCGTCGGGCTTCGGGCGCGAAAACCACAAGGCGATGCTCGACCATTACCAGCAGACCAAGAACCTGCTCGTCTCTTACGACGAGCGCGCTCTCGGCCTGTTCTGACCTTCCTTCTGATGGAGAAGCAGACATGGCGAAAACCATGAAGGCGGCAGTCGTCCGCGAATTCGGCCAGCCGCTGGTCATCGAGGAGGCGCCGATCCCAGTGGTCGGTCCTGGTCAGATACTCGTCAAGATCGCGGCGACCGGCGTGTGCCATACCGATCTGCATGCCGCCGAGGGCGATTGGCCGGTCAAGCCCAACCCGCCGTTCATTCCGGGCCATGAGGGCGTCGGCCATGTCGCCGCGGTCGGATCGGACGTCACCCACGTCAAGGAAGGCGACCGCGTCGGCGTGCCCTGGCTGTACACAGCCTGCGGCCACTGCGTACATTGCCTGGGCGGCTGGGAAACGCTGTGCGAAAGTCAGCAAAACACCGGCTATTCGGTCAACGGCAGCTTCGCCGAATATGTCCTCGCCGACCCGAACTATGTCGGCCACCTGCCCGACAATGTCGATTTTCTCGACATCGCGCCGATCCTCTGCGCGGGCGTCACCGTCTACAAAGGCCTCAAGGCCACCGAGGCGAAGCCGGGTCAATGGGTTGTGATCTCCGGAATCGGGGGGCTTGGCCACATGGCCGTGCAATATGCCCGTGCGATGGGCCTCAACGTGGCGGCGGTCGACATCGACGATCGCAAGCTCGATCTCGCATCTCGTCTCGGTGCCACGCTGACGATCAACGCGTGCGATGAGATTCCTTCGGCGGCCCTCAAGAAGGCGATCGGCGGCGCGCATGGCGCGCTGGTCACTGCGGTCTCGCCCACAGCGTTCCAGCAGGCGCTCGGCATGGTCCGCCGTGGTGGCACGGTGGCGCTCAACGGTCTGCCGCCAGGCGACTTTCCGCTGTCAATCTTCGACACCGTTCTCAACGGTATCACCGTGCGCGGCTCGATCGTCGGCACCAGGCTCGACCTTCTCGAAGCGCTGACCTTCGCCGGCGAGGGCAAGGTCCACGCGACCGTGCATGCGGAGAAGCTCGAGAACATCAACGATGTCTTCTCGCGCATGCGTCACGGCGACATCGAAGGCCGGATCGTTCTCGATCTGGCGTGATCCCATCATTCGCGAAAGATACTGTCCATGCTTCCTTTCCACAGCCTGCCTATCGCGCGGCGCCATTTCGTCCAGGGTCTGGCGGTCGGCGGTGCGGTTGCAGGCTTCACCCCGGCGCTTCTCGCACGGTCCACTGCCGCTTCGGCGGCAGAGCTGCGCGGCACCGAGTTCGACCTTGAGATCGCCGAGCTGCCGGTCAATTTCACCGGCAAGCGCCGGGTCGCGACTGCGGTGAACGGGGCCGTGCCCGCGCCGGTTCTCCGGCTGCTGGAAGGCGACACGGTTACGCTGCGCGTACGCAACAGCCTCAAGGAGATGTCGAGCATCCATTGGCACGGCATCATCCTTCCGGCCGAGATGGACGGCGTGCCGGGCATCAGCTTCGCCGGCATCGCGCCCGGCGAGACCTTCACTTACCGCTTCGAGCTGCGCCAATCGGGCACTTACTGGTATCATGCCCACACGCTTGCCGAGCAGACCGGCCTTTATGGCGCGATCGTCGTCGAACCGCGTGGGCCCGTCGCCGCGCCGGATCGGGACTATACGGTGATCCTCAGCGACTGGTCTGACGAACCGCCATTGCAGATCTTCACCAACCTCAAGAAGCTGAGCAGCTACTACAATTTCGCGCAGCCGACGGCGGGCGACTTCCTCAAGGACGTACGCCAACTGGGGCTCGGCAAGGCGCTCGATCGGCGGGCGATGTGGAATGGCGCGCGGATGAGCCCGACCGATTACAGCGACGTCTCGGCGGCGACTTACACCTACCTCATGAACGGGACGCCGCCTGCGGGCAACTGGACCGGCATCGCCGCGCCCGGCGAGCGGGTCCGGCTGCGCTTCATCTGTGCGGGGACCGCGACCTTTTTCGACGTACGGATTCCGGGGGTCGCGCTGACCATCGTCGCGACCGACGGGCAACCTGTCGAACCGGTTACGGTCGACGAGTTTCGCATCGGCCCCGGCGAGACCTACGATGCCGAGTTCACCATGCCCGACGCTGAAGCCCATACGATCTTCGCTCAGTCGATCGACCGGACCGGCTATGCCCGCGGCACGATCGCGCCTGCGCCTGGCATGACTGCGGCGGTACCGCCGCTCGACGAACGGCCCTGGCTCGAACCAATCGACATGATGGGTGCAATGGCCGCGATGGACGGCGGCGAACACGCCGGACATGGGATGGCCGAAATGCCGCCCAAGGCCCGGCACGCCCGCACTGAATATGGCGCGAACACCGACATGCGGGTCGATTATCCCCGCAGAAATCTCGACGATCCCGGCGCCGGCTTGCGTGACCGCCCCTGGCGCGTTCTGACGCTGGCGGACCTGCGCACGCCGAACGGCGATCCCGATCCCCGCGAGCCGGAACGCGAGATCGAACTCCACCTCAACGGCAATATGGAGCGCTTCATCTGGGCGCTCGACGGGATCAAGCTCAATGACTCGCGCCCTCTGCATTTCCGCCCGAACGAGCGGCTTCGCGTCACGTTGGTGAACGACACGATGATGTCCCATCCGATGCATCTCCACGGAATGTGGAGCGATGTCGAAGGCCCGGATGGCAAGTTTCGGGTGCGCAAGCATACCGTAGTCGTCCAGCCCGCCCAGCGCGTCAGCTTCCGCGTGACGGCCGATGCGATGGGCCGATGGGCGTTCCACTGCCACCTGCTCTACCATATGGCGGCCGGCATGTTCCGCGAGGTGGTGGTCGCATGATGAGCCACGCACACCCCCGCACCGCACAATTCGCTCTCGCCACCATCGTCTCGGTTGCGGTCGCGACTCCAGTTCGGGCCCAGGAAGCTCCGCAACAGCCACCGGCCGCTTCCCAGGCCGACCAGTCGGTCAAGCCCGCGCAGGAGCCGCAGCCCGCTCCGCCGGTCGAAAATCATGCGAGTATGAACATGCCCGGCATGGATATGTCCGGAGCGGGCAGGTCGCCAGACAGCACGGAGATGGACACGGGCAAGATGCAGGGCGGCAGGGCACCGCGCGATGCCCGCAATTCCGACGACTATGCCGATGGTTACCGCAACTCGACGCTGCCCAATTACGAAATGGCCGACAAGCTCTCGATCCCCAAGATCCTGGTCGATGAGCTCGAGTTCGCCACGGGCAACGAGGGACAGGGGTTCGGCTGGACAGTGCTGGTCACAAACGGGCCGGACGACAACAAGCTCTGGCTCCGCAGCCAGGGGCTCAAGAATTCACGCGATCGGCTCGATCCCGAGAGCAGCGTCGAAGGGTTCTGGTGGCACGGCGGGGGCGCATTCTGGGGTACGTTGGTCGGCGTTCGCCAGGATCTCGGGAAAGGTGGCACGACTTGGGCCGCCGTCGGCGTTGAGGGCCTCGCTCCCTACTGGTTCGACATTCAGCTGACCGGCTATGTGGGCGCCGATGGCCGCTTGGCGGCGCGCGCCAAGGCCTCCTATGAAATCCTGTTCACCAATCGCCTCATCCTGACGCCTCAAGTCGAGACCAACATCTACAGCAAGCGATCTACCGACCGCGAGCTTGGTGGCGGCTTCAGCAATGTCGAACTCAGCGGTCGCCTGCGCTACGAGTTTTCTCGAAAGTCCGCGCCCTATGTCGGTTTCGTCTGGGAACGCGCGCTCGGCGGCACCGCCGACTTTCGGCGCGCCGAGGGCGAAAGCCCGGTCGAACGTCGCGTCGTCGTCGGCTTCCGACTGTTGCTGTGATTCTGGGGCGGCTGTCCGAGACATGGCAGACCGGCCTCGGCCATCTTGCGCGCCCGCAAGGCAGGCAATCGCTCTCGTCCATTCTTCTTCTGCTCGCCGTAGCCGCTGCTGCGGCGGGGCAGACCGCCATTCTCGCCTTCCTTCCGGCCCTGGTTGATCGCAATGCCGCACAGCTTGCGCCGCGCCTGCATGACTTCCACGTCGCCAGCCTTACCGGCGTCCATCCGCTCGCGGCCTTGCTGCTGGCCCCGCTCTGGGGCTGGCTCGCGGATCGGATGGATTACCGGATCCTGCTTCGCACCGCTCTCGTCGCACTCGCATTCGCGACGGCGCCAGTCGGAGCGGTGCCGCTACCGGCTCTCTATCTGCTCCGCGCGCTGGCCGGCATGGCCGCTGCGGCCATCATCCCGCTGGCGTTGCTGTCCGCGAGCTTCGCGGTTCCCGAGCGCGGCGAGCAGGCGAAGCGCTTTACCTGGCTAACGGGGTTCGTCTTCCTGGGGGACATGATTGGGCCTTTGCTCGCAGAGGGTTCCGCCGCCGTAACTCCCGGCGCACCCCTGCTGATGGTGGCGCTCGGCATCGCTGGCGTCGCCAGCCTGCTGTGCTTCGCCCATCTGCCGCCTCGGTGCATCGCTTGTTCCGAGATTCGCCACCCGCAATCGTCGTCCAGCCCCGCGATCTCGATGCTACTGCTCATCGCGGTCGTTGGTGGCGGTGGGCTCGCGGCCATGCATGTCGCCCTGCTCATCCCGCGAAGCACGGATGCGCCCAATCGAGAGACGATCGCCTGGATGCTTAGCCTTTGCGGGTTCGCCATGCTTGCCGCGCAGCTGTTCCTTGCAAGAGTCACCTGGCTCGTGACCTCACCGAGACGCCTCGCCGGCATTACCCTTGCCCTTCTCGCGTCAAGCGTCTTCCTCTATTCCCTCAACCTTGCGACCCTGCCTATGGCTGGCACCATCTTTGTGGCCGGCTGGAGTTCCGCAAGCCTTCGCCTGATCACCAGTTTCTGGATCGGCGGAAACACAGCTCCTTCGGGCTCGAGACTGGGTTTGCAGCATGCGGCGGCCAGCATCGGCCAGGCGCTTGCACCATTGGCCTTCGCACTGGCATCGCCGCAATATCAACCCGTCATCCTCTGGAGCATCGGCAGCCTTGCGCTGCTTCTCCTGCTTGTTCTGCCCCTTGTCTGGAGAGGGGCGACATCAGTCCAATGATAGTGGACGTCGGGCAACGGCCACATACTCCACCCGGGTTTCACCAACGGGGCCGCGCTTGGTCTTGGCCACCCTTTGGGCTGCCCAATACAAGGACCGCGCACTGAGAGAGCCGGAGACCAGACTAGCAGCCGCACCCTGTGCCGCCTTCGCGGTCCTCGTCACAATCCCCAGGCTCGGCGCAGTCGCACAAGCGGTACAGCGCCTCGAGAACCGGTGTTCGGATGAAGGGTTTCTGGATCACTTCTGCATAGCCGCAAGCTTTGGCCCGCAACCTCAGCTCGCGATCGCAAGATGCGCATATGAGGATCGCGGGGCCGCTCCATCCCTTGGCCCTGAACGCGCCGAGCAAGCTGACGCCATCGAGATCCGGCATGTTGTAATCGGCAATCATGCAGTCGGCGGAGAGCGAAGCCGGATCGGCCAGCAAGGCCGATGCCGATCGGTAGCTGAGCGGTTCATAACCCCGCGCATGCAGCAAGAATTGCAACGAACGGCGGATACTGGCCTCATCGTCGGTGATGAGAACCTTGTAGCGCTTCTTGCCAGGCTCGCTCTGACTTGTGGACATGGACCCTGTAACTGAAACTGAGAAGGCAACTCCTATCAGGAATCGCCGGTCTTGCGGACAATGTCCTTACGTAGATGTCACAGAATCCTAGATTCTTGTGCTAAAGACCAGCGGCGAAGGCAATCCGCAGCAGATCGGACAGGCTGTGCACATCGAGTTTTTGCATCAGGCTTGCCCGGTGAACCTCGACGGTGCGCGACGAACACCCGAGATCATAGGCGATCGTCTTGTTGGGATAGCCCTTGGCCAGACCCTCGAGGATCTCGCGTTCACGCGGCGTGAGTGACGCTATCCGCGTCCGCGCCTCCCGCTCTTCGAGATCGCGGCTATCGTTGCGTTCAAGTCTCGCAAACGCCCGCTCGAGGGCGCCGAGAAGCGCGGCCTTTTCGAACGGTTTTTCGAGGAACTCGACCGCTCCGGCCTTCATCGCCTGGACGGCAACGGTCACATCGCCATGACCGGTAAGGACGATCACCGGCATGTCGATACCGCGATCGGCCAACGCGGCCTGGACCTCAAGCCCATCCATCTCTGGCATCCGAACGTCTAGCACCACGCACCCTTTCGGCGCGGATTTCGCCGACTTCAAGAATTCGACGCCCGAACCATAGGACAGAACCTTGTAGCCCGCGCGCGACAAGACGAAGCCCGCAGATTTGCGGATAGCTTCTTCGTCATCGACGAGGTGAACGACACGACTATCGCTCATCGGCAGCCTCCTCAGCCGCATGCATCAGCGTGAAATGAAAACGGCTTCCGCCGGTGTCGGGATGCTCGGCCCAAATGCGTCCCCCATGGGCTTCGACGATCGTGCGGCAGATCGACAGGCCCAACCCCATCCCTTCCTGCTTGCCGCTGACGAAGGCCTCGAACAGTCGAGGGCGGATGTCGGGCGCGATGCCGGGGCCGGTGTCGTGCACCGTGACTTCGACGTATCCGTCCGGCCGAAGCCTGGTTCCAACGGTCAAATCCCGGACTTGGCTTTGCGCCGTGGCCTCAACCGCGTTGCGCATCAGGTTGAGCAGAACTTGCTGGATCTGCACCCGATCGACCAGCACTGGCGTCGCCAGCGGGTCGAGGTTGAACAAGGCGCGCACGCCATTCTCGCGGGCACCGGTTAGCGCGAGCCGACCGGCATCCTCGATCAGGCCAGGCAATTGCTCGACGCGCTTGTCGACCTCGCCCTTCGCAACGAATTCGCGCAGCCGGCGAACAATGTCGCCGGCCCGGAATGTCTCGTTCGCCGCTTCCGCGAGCGCGTCGCGCATGATTATCGCGTTCTCGTCGGCCGCCTCCTCGAGCATGTCGCGCGATTCCTCCAGATAGTTCGCCACGGCGGTCAACGGCTGGTTGAGTTCGTGCGCCAGCGTTGAGGCCATGGTGCCCATGGCGCTCAGCCGCGAGACATGGACCAGTTCGGCTTGCAATTCCTTGAGCTTGAGCTCGTCGCGCTCCTTCTCCGTCAGGTCGCGGATGAAGCCCGTGAAAATCCGTTCGCCATCCTTCCCCGCCTCGCCAACCGAGAGTTCAAGCGGAAAGGTCGTTCCATCGCGCCGTTGTCCGGTCACGACCCGGCCGATCCCGATGATCCGCTTCTCGCCGGTCGTGCAGTAGTGCTCCAGATAGGCGTCGTGGCGTTCGCGATCCGGAGTGGGCATCAGGCACGATACGTTGGCTCCGAGCAGCTCGCTTTCCTCATAGCCGAACAATCGTTCGGCCGCGGCGCTGAACGAGGAAATCCGGCCACGCTCATCGATCACGATCATGGCGTCCGGAACCGTCGCCAGGATCGAGTTCAAATGCTGTTCGCGCGCCTCCATCGCCTCGCGGATCGCGGCCTCTTCGGTGACATCGCGCGCGATGCAGAAATAGCCCAGCAATCGGTCGCCTTCGCGCAAGGCAGCAAACGACACATGTGCGAGATATTCCAAGCCCGATTGGCGAACCCGCCAGCCATTGCGCTCAAACGACTTGCCACGCCGGGCCGCTTCAAGATCGGCAACCGGAAGACCGGAAGCGGCTTCATCGGGCGCGTAGAAAATTTCGTGAGACTGACCGATAGCATCGGCCGGACACCAATGGTCGGCGCGCCCTTCGTCGTCGCTCAGCGCCAGGATCTGGCCACGACTATCGAGCAAAACAAAAAAATGCCCAGGGGCGCTCAGGAAGGCGAGATAGGCGAGCCGAGGCAGGTCTGGCTGGTTGCCATCCGGGGCCGGCCTGTGCCGATCGCCCGCCATGTCTAGCACGCCACGCTTGCGACCCGCGGGCGGAAAAGCCGTTCCTCGCGAAAGTCGCTTCGGGCAGTCATTGGAAACATGCGAATGGAATCTTCCGGTACACGCGCTGGGCCTTCGTTCTAGAATACGCACAGCGACCGGCCACCCCTCACGAATTTCGGACACGTGTCCCGTCCGCTGGCCGCACCGGTGAGGCGCGCTCATATTTTTCCCGGGAATCACCCCCGTGAGGGCTGCAGCGCTCGGGACAGCCCTCTCGGGGGTGATTGGCAGTTTACCGCGACATTTCGGCCTCGTTTGCAACGGCGGACCGGTCGAGTCAGCGCCGCAAACGGTCAATGCCGCGCATAGACAGTCGGCGCCCCGGCGCCGATGGCGTAAACCGCAAAGCGTTGGGGTTCCTGCCCCGGCACTTCCATCCCCGGCGACCCCAGTGGCATGCCGCCGACCGCAAGGCCGCTCACGCCTCTCGGCCTTGCCGAAAGGACACGCCGCATATCCTCGATCGGAACGTGACCTTCGAAGGCCATCCCGTCGATCACGGCGGTGTGGCACGAACGGAGGGTGGGTGGAATTCCATACCTTGCCTGAAGGGCTGCGCGGTTGGAGGCGTCGACCGCTCTGATGGTCTTGCCCAGCCCCTTGCGGACTTGTGCCGCCCACTTCTCGCAACAGCCGCATCCGGGATCCCGGTGCATGATTGCCGCGGTCGAGGCCATGGCGGGTGAACCCGCTAACGCCAGTGCCAGAATGAGTTTTCGCATTGTATATCTCGCCTTCCTGAAGTGCTCAGGCGGCAGCTAGCCGCCTGAGCACCGAGTTGCCTACTTGTGTTCCATGCCGCCCATGGCGTGGCCCGCATGATCGTCGGACGCTGCCTCGGCTTTGTCCTGACAACAGGCCATCTTGCCATGTTCGTCCTTCTTGCAGCAGCACTCCTTCTTCGGAGCGGAAGGCGGTTCTGCGGCAAAAGCCGCTGTCGACAGGGTGAGCGCGAACGCGCCAAGCAGATAGTTGAGTTTCATGATCTATTGCTCCGTGATCAGGTTGAATGATTTGGCATGGCCTGATCTCGCGGCGGCGGATGCGGTGGTTTGAGGGCAATTCCCTTAATCGAGGTTGCTGCCTCCTCTTTGGGCACCGGATCATTCCAGACTGCGACCGGCTGCACGGTCGGCGGCTCGGCCGCGCGTGAGGCGCAGGCATGACAAGCCATGGCAGAATCTTTCGCGTGACCATCGGGCACCGGAAGATGACCGTCTTGCGCGTTCGAGCAATCCATCGCCATCGATGTCGCCGCGGCTAGCGGTGCCGCATCAGCACACAACGGCCCGGTCTGTAATGCGAGGCCGAGAGCGAGAAACAGAACAGCCAAAAACTTCATGCCGCCCGCCTTTTCCGGCGAAACGGCCAGCGCATGAAGAGCAGGATCGCGCCCGCAATAGCGAGCACCAAGCCGCCGCACGCAAAGGCCAGCAACCACCAAGTGTTGAAATTCTCGTGGTTCTTCCAGTCCATGATGTGGAGGCTCCAGAAGAAATCGTAGAGCCGCCACGTCCCGTTGCGAACCGCCGTCAACTTGCCCGAGTCCGCCGCGACGAAAACGCTGGTGCTGTCAGGATCGGCAAAGGCCACGCGCCATGCGGGAAGCGCGCCGCGATATTCGGGGCTTTCGGCAAGGACGCGAGAAACTTTGGCATCGGGCTTGACCGGAGCCTTCCACGCATCGCGTGCAATTGCGAGGGCAAGCGCTGCGTCAACCGGCAGTAGTGGCGCGCCGCTCACCGCATCGAAAAGAGTGGTTCCCTCCGCCGTCGCGACCAGGGCGACTGGGCGATTGGCGAGCATGGCGAAGGATACCGACTCGACCGGGGTCTTGGCCGCCGCGACCAGGCGGGTCGGCGCGACGAAATCGACGCCTTTCGGCATCGCGACAACGCGCTCGCGGTCCACAAGATGTTCGCCGCGCACTTGCTCGATGGGCAGATAACTCATCAGCACACCGCTCGAAAACCAGATCAGGAGCTGCGCCCCGATAACCAGCGCCAACCATTTGTGAATGCGGCTCGCGGCGACATGAACCCTTACCTTCGCTCCCATTGGTCCCCCGATTTGCACCCATTGCGACCGCCTCCGATCACCATCGGCGTTCCGATTGTTGCCTTATCTTATGTCGCTCATGTCATGGCCCGCATGAGGATCGGCTTCGCCGGGCGGCGGTGCGGTCTTGGTGGGCACGGGCGTTGCAGCCTTGGATTCCGCTCTCTGTTGAGGTTTTGGTGCGCCGGCCCTTGAAGCTGGTTTTGGTTTCGGGGTGCTGGGCTCTGGTACCGGTTTTGCTTCGGATCGTTGCGGCGCGCCCTCCGGCCCCGCCGGTGATCCGCTTGCGCCACTATCCGTTGCCGTCACGTCTGCCTGGGCTTCCGCTAAAGCCGGTCCCGAATTTGCCGATTGGTCGGGCGCAAAGGGCTGTTTAGTCGCGCCGCAGCCGGCAAGCGCAGACGCCGCCGCTATTAATGCGAGAGGAGCGAGCTTATTCAAGAAAATACCCTTGGAAAGATGGATCTGCTGGTCCGCTACGAACCGTTCCTCCAGACTAACTCCTCTAGAACCAGACCCGCACGCCCATCACAAAGTGCGGGTCAGAGACTTCTCCTCCGTTCGCTCTGACGAAGCGAGCGGATTCGCCAAACTGCCTAGTCCACTCAAAGCCTGCATAAGGTGCAAACTCCTTTCTGATTTCGTAGCGGAAGCGAACCCCAAGCTCGAGGTTCGAAAGGCCATCTCCGACCCCAAGCTCGGGAATGGCTTGCGCGGAAAAATTGGCCTCGATCCGGGGCTGCAAGATCAGCCGCTGGGTAATGCGCTGATCGTAAAATCCCTCGAACCGGCCGCGCAGTTCCCCCTTGTCCGACAAGAATGCCGACGCCGTGACCTCGAACCAATTGGGTGCCAGACCTTCAATGGCGACGACAGCATAGGTGCGCGACGGATCAGGCGTCACGTCGTAGCGGACACCCGCCTGCAGGTTCCAATAGGGTGAGATCGCGCGGGAATAGACGCCGGTCAGCTCAAGATCGTCCAATGCCCCCCTGAACTCGCCCTCGCCTTCATACTTGAACACGAAGCGGTTGATGTCGCCGCCGAACCAGGCCTCGCCATCGAAACGATAGCTGTCCTTGCCCTTGTGGACGACGTATTCGGCAAGATCGAAGGATACATAGCGAAAAGTCGTGCCCCCGGCTTCTTTCATCATCTCGTCGCGCGAGCGCCGCATGGTTTCACTCGGGAAAAACCGGTCGGCATACCAGTCCGAAGGCGGCGCGGGGGCGGGCGCGTTGCCAGGCGCGAAGTCGGTGCCGGTCGCCGTCCCGGACCCGCCTTGGGGCAATGAAGGAGCGACCTTTGGCGTGCAATGGCCCATCTTTGCATGCTCAGGTGGGCAGTCCGGATCGACACCGCTTGCTACCGACGAGGCCGTGCCCATAGAAATGCCTGGCATTTCATCGGCTGCGGATCCCGGAGCCGTCTCCGACGGCTTGGGAGTTTCGGCAGCCGGAGTGCAATGCCCCATCCTTGCGTGCTCGGGCAGGCAACCGTCATCGGATGGCGCGGGCGGCGGTGCCATCTTCATCGCTGGCATTGTGTCGGGCGTGGATGGCGTCGAACCCGTTGGTTCGGGAACGCAGTGCCCCATTTCCGCGTGTTCAGGCGAGCATGTGCTTGCCGAAGGAGGCGCCGCCGGCTTCTGAGCGACTGGCTTTGCAGAAGGCGCCTTGGGTTTGGCGGGCTCGCTAGCGGGCGGCATCGAGCCATGATCCATGCTTTGCATCGATTGTGCCGAAGCGGGGACGGCTGCCGCGCAAAACATCACGCTGGCGAGCAACAGTTCGGCTCGGCTCATGCGCCTACCCCCCGCGGACGCACGCTGACAACGCGCATCATCCCTGCGTGCATGTGATAGAGCAGATGGCAATGGAACGCCCAGTCACCGACGGCATCGGCGGTAAAGTCGAAACTTGCCTTACCGCCTGGCTGCACCAGCACGGTGTGCTTCCTTGGAGAGTATGCGCCCTTGCCGGTCACCAGCTCGAAGAAATGCCCATGGAGATGGATCGGGTGGCTCATCATTGAATCGTTGATGAGGTTTATCCGCACCCGCTCACCTTCGATGAACGGAATGGGCTCGTGAAAGTCCGACATTTTAACGCCGTCAAACGACCACATGAATCGCTCCATGTTGCCGGTCAGGTGAATGTCCAACGAACGATCAGGAGCGTTGACATAGGGATTGCGCTCAAGCGCTACGAGATCGTGATAGGTGAGCACTTTGTGCTCGACATTCTCCAATCCCTGGCCCGGTTCGCCCATTCGGTCCACAGGCATCGGCGAGATCGTCTGTACGCCCGGATTTTTCTCGACTTGCGGTGCCACACTGAAATCACGCATGTTCATCGAACCGTGGTCCATCCCGGACATGGTATCGGAATTGGACATCTCCATGCCGGGCATCGAGTCTGTCGACGGAGCGGGTGCTCCGGGCATGTCCATCGAGCCGCCGGAGCCATGGCCCATCGCTGCATGATCCATGCCGGACATCGAGCCACCGGACATGTCCATCTCGCCCATGCCCATGTCCTTCATATTGGCTAGCGGACGCTCACGCAGCGGCGGGACTGCGGCGACCATCCCCGGGCGCGGCGCTAACGTTGCGCGGCCCATGCCCGAGCGGTCGTTGGCTTCGGCGACCAGCGTGTAGGCGCGGTCTTCGGCCGGCGTCACGATAACATCATAGGTTTCGGCAACCGCGATCTGAAACTCGTCGACCTCGACCGGTCGAACGTTGAGCCCATCGGCTTGCACGATCGTCAGGCGAAGCCCCGGGATGCGGACGTTAAAAATCGACATTGCCGAGGCATTGATGATGCGCAGTCGCACCCGCTCGCCCGGCTGGAACAGCGCCGTCCAATTGTCCTTCGGGCCATAGCCGTTGACCAGAAAAGTGTAAGTCGAACCGTTGACATCGGCGATATCGGTGGGATCCATGCGCATCGCGCCCCAATCAAGCCGGTCCTTAAGCGGCTGATCCTTGCCCGACAGCAGACCTCCGAGCGTCTGGCGCTGCATATTGAAGTGCCCGGGATTGACCTTGAGCTTGTGAAAAATCGCCTCGGGCGAGAGTCGGCTGTGATCCGAAAGCACGACGACATGCTCCCGATCATAGGCCACCGGATCGGCACCCTTGGGATCGATGACGATCGGTCCGTAGTGTCCAAGCTGCTCCTGAAGACCCGAGTGGCTGTGATACCAGTAGGTCCCCGACTGCATGACAGGGAATTCATAGACGAAGGTTGAGCGCGGCTTGATGCCAGGGAAGCTGACGCCTGGAACCCCGTCCATCTGGAACGGGAGCAGCAAACCGTGCCAGTGGATCGAGCTGTCTTCGTCGAGGTCGTTCGTAACAGAGAGGCGAACATTCTGGCCTTCGCGTAGACGGATCAACGGTGCCGGGACAGTCCCGTTGATCGCGATCGCGCGGCTGACCTTGCCATCGACACGCATGGTCTGACGGGCAATCCGCAAGCTGATGTCGTTACCCGAAACCGTTGGAATCGGCTCCGTGATCCCCGGCGAGACGGGCTGCGCCCATGCCGGAAACCAGGGTGCAAGGGCGGCTGTTACGCCACCGGCGGCAGCGACGCCGATAAAGGATCTTCTGTCGAGGGTCATATCTTGTCCAGGTTCGACGATGGGGATTACACATGGCTTTACGCGGCGGGCACATGCATCCCTCACGCATAATCAGAAAATATTCCGCCAATTGCCCCGCCGCATCGCCATGCAAGTACGGCTCGCGAGCGACCAAACCCCACCGGCTGTCCATAAATGCTGCAAGCGGTGGTACGCTTTGCTAATGACGTGCGTGATTAGGGCCGACCGGATACAGGCTCGGCCGCCAACTGCGCCTTCAGTTGACCTCGCGCTCGATAGAGCCTCGTTTCAACTGCCTTTTCGCTGATCCCCAGGATCGCGGCGGTCTCGGCTTGGCTCGCTTCCTCGATAGTTCGCAGGATGAGCACTTCGCGAAGCGGCTGCGGCAATTTGGCAATCTCCCTTTCAACCCGCAGCAGCTCCGCACGGCTCTCGGCTTCGCGCGCAGGCCCAGGCGCATCGCTCCCGAAATCCTCATCGCGTTCGATCGGGCGGGCCAGCGAGAAGAATGAGCGCACGGCCCGCCGCCGCGCCCAGTCGCGGCACTTGTTGAGCGCGATCCTGGCAATCCAATGCCGAAACGGCCGATCCGGGTCATAGCGGCGGATGGCGCCAAACGCCGAAACAAAGCTCTCCTGTAGCAAATCGAGCGCCTCGTTCGGATCGCCGACATTGTTGCGGATTAAACGATAAACCGGATCCTTGTGGCGACGCATCAATTCCCGAAATGCCTGCGCTTGACCGGCTACCGCAAGGCTTGACAGCTCGTGGTCGTCACATTGCGAAAGATCGAGTGTCACTGCGCATCGGCGGTCAGGGCTTTGACCACAGTGTTGTCGAACATTTTGGCCTGTTCGGGGTTCAACACCCCGCGCATGGCGAAGAGATGCTCCAGCGTCTCCTTCTGCAGTTTTCCCATGACCACATGGTTATGGTCGATCGCGGCGGTCACCTTTGGTCCGTACCCGTGCTCTTCCGCGATGGCTTCAGCGAGCCGTACATTCGACGCTCGCATTTCAAGTTCGAGCGCCTTTCGCCGAACGGCGAACTTCGCTTCAATCGCCTCAACCTTCGAGCGCTGCTGCGGGGTCAACTCGAGCTTGTCGTGAAGCAGCGCGTGCAACTCGCTCTCTTTTGCTCGCGGCTGATCCGCGACAAAGCGCCCGATAAAGACGCCTGTCAGCGCCGAAACGAAGGCGACCACGGCGATCAGCAGAATTTTTCGGTAGCCCATCGTTAGCGTGCATCCAGCAAGGTTGAAGGGGCCAAAGCGGTGCTCGGCGCGAATGGCGAGAGCGGGCGCGCCGCGACAATCGGGGCACGCGTGGTGACCCCCGCGAAAGCGCCCCAGCCAAGGGAAACCACTGCAGCCAACGCCATGAGGCGGTATGACGCACCAGTCTCGCGTCGACGATCCGAGAGCATTGCCAATACGTTATCGTCGACGCCGTCCAACAGGCCCACCGGCGGGGGGTGCCGCAACTGTTTCAGGAAATCGTCCATCACACCCTCATCCAACAATTGTTCTGCAGCGCCATACGCGCTCGCGCGAAAAACCCCTCAACAATTTCCGTCCTGAGGGGTGCGACCTCGACATGCGTATTCATGACTGGCACCACTTTTTTGGAGACCGAATATGCGCAAGACCCTTGTTGCCTTCTCGTTGGCCGTGCTCTCGCTGACCGCCCTTTCCGATACCGCTCTCGCCCATGCCAAATTGGTCAGTTCGGCGCCTGCCGCAAACGCAACCGTCTCAAATGTCACGTCGGTAAACCTGCAGTTCAATGAGCGGGTAATCGCTTCGACGATGAAGGTTGAGCTACTGATGATCGGCATGCCCGGGATGTCCGATCACGCGCCAATGAAAATCGCTTTCACGTCGATGATGGGCAAGGACGGGAAATCCATGATGCTCATGCCCAAGAAGGCACTCAGCCCGGGCACCTACAAAGTCATATGGTCGGCCGCTGGTGCTGACACGCATCGTATGGGCAGTGAATTCAGCTTCACGGTCAAATAGAACGTGGACACTGATTTTGGGATGATTGCCATCAGGCTCGGATTGTATCTGAGCCTGATGCTGCTTGTCGGGCTCGCCGCCTTTCCGCTCTACGCCTTGCGGCACGATGAAAGGCCGGAAGGGCAGGTGCTTTCACTGCGGTGGGCGCTCACTTTCTGGTCAGTTACGGCAATTACCTTGTCGGGTCTGGGATTGGCTGCACTGATCGCGGCCATGATGGGCGGGCCGTTAACCGATATCGACTGGGAAACCAGCCAATCCATCCTGTTTGAAACGCCGATCGGCACCGCGTGGTTGGTGCGGATGGCGGCGCTTGCGGTTGTTTTGATGGCTGCCTTCTCGCGGCGCTGGACCGATGAGCAGCAGCTTGGCACCATAGCGCTTGCGGGCGCAGTGGCGCTTTCATCGCTCGTCTGGACAGGTCATGCTGGAGCAAGCGAGGGCGGCTTGGGTCTCATCCACAAGCTGAGCGATATGCTGCATATGCTCGCCGCTGCGATCTGGCTCGGCGGGATCGCCGCCTTCCTGCTGCTCCTGCGGTCCCCGCTCGATCAGCATTCGGGCCGCAAATTGGTGGTCGGGCATCGCGCTCTCGAAGATTTTTCACGGGTCGGCACGATCTGTGTTGGAATAATCGCTGTTACCGGACTGATCAACGGTCAGGTTCTGATCGGCTTTTCGAATATCTTGCGCGTTTTTGACACCACATACGGGCAGGCACTTTTTCTGAAACTGGTTCTGGTTGCCGGGATGCTGCTCCTCGCTGCGCGAAACCGCTGGCGCCTGACGCCAGATCTGGCACTTGGGCTGAACGACGGGGATGCGTCCAGCGCTGTCGCGGCACTTCGCAAGAGCCTGATGCTGGAAGCGGGGGCGGCGATAGCGATCCTGGCGCTTGTGGCGTGGTTCGGCATGCTTGAGCCGCCCGCCAGCACGATGGGGCCTTGAGCGGAAGGGGCTCGCCCTGGTCGGGGACAATGGTGCTTGGCGTCGGCTGGGCATTGCTCGACGTCCGTGCGGGCGACAACCGGCCGCATCGCCACTTGGCGCACCAGGTCAGCCTTGCGCTCGATGCTCCCTGCGCAATCGGCGGAACGCTTTCCTTGCACCTAGCCGCGGGCGAGGCCGCAGCCATCCCGGCCGGGACCTTGCATAGCCTCGGCCCCGCCGGATCAGCGGTGCGAACCATCTATGTCGATCCGCGGTTTGGCGGGCGGTGCGACCTGTTCGGACGGCCCGAGCCATTCCGCCTCCCTCCCACGCAGACTGCGGCGCTGCGGGCCGTGCGATCCGGGACCGAAGCCAAAGAGTGGATTGCCCGTTTCCTGGGAACCAGTCCCGTGAGTTTGATCGATAGCCGGTTGCGATCGGCATTGGCAGGGATCGAACCAGGGATGAGCGCCGCCGAATTGGCCCAAGCAATGGGGCTGTCGCGAGCACGCCTTCGTGAAGTCGTCAGCCGCGATTTCGGGTTTCCGACTGTCAAATTGTTGCAATGGTTGCAGCTCCAACATGCGATCGACGCACTCCGCCACTCCGCCAGCCTCGCCGATGCGGCTGCCGCAGGGGGCTTTGCCGACCAGGCGCATTTCAACCGGCGGCTGGTCGAATGGTTCGGGGTTACGCCATCGCTCGGGCTCGCCCAGCTCGACATTTCGATCGTCCGCTAAGGTTCGAACCAGCGATTCGTTCAAGACCCGGCGCTGCGCTTGCCGCAGAGAACCGAGCGAACCGTATGGGATCGCCCGAATGTCTCTCTTCCGAACTCTCTATGCACCTGTCTATTTTCTCGGCTTTGTCGGGGCCGCGGCCGTGCTGGTTTCGTCCGGTGGATCGCCCATTTGGCTGATCGCGCTGTTCGCTTTGGCGATTGTCACCTCGCTTGTATCGGAGCGCGTTGCGCCGTTCGAGCCGGTTTGGAATCGCAGCCATGGCCACGCCCGCCGCGACATCGCCCATGCGCTGGTCAACGAAGGCTCGATCCTCGTGCTGGTGCTCTTGCTTCCCTTCTTTGCCAGCCTCGTCCCCTGGTCCCCGCTCTGGCCTTCCTTGCTGCCGTTCTGGGCCGAGCTAGCGCTGGCGATCATCTTGCTTGATGCCGGGATCAGCCTGACCCATTACGCCAGTCACAGGATCCCCCTGCTGTGGCGCTTCCATGCGGTCCACCATTCGGTGCGCCGAATGTACGGATTCAACTGCTTGCTTAAACACCCGATCCACCAGCTGATCGAGATTTCCGTCGGGACATTGCCGTGGCTGCTACTGGGAATTCCGCAGGACGTCGCGATTGTCGGATCGTTCGCGGTCGCCATCCAGTTACAGCTGCAACATTCGAATGTCGACATGCGGGTCGGGCCCCTGGCATTGCTCTGGGCGATCGCGCCGGTGCATCGCCACCATCACCTCGCGTCCGAGACCGAGGGCGATGTCAATTTCGGTCTGTTCCTGACGATCTGGGATGTGATGCTTGGGACGGCTCAATTCCGATCGAGCGCCCAGATTCGCGCTAGCTCGCTCGGTATTGCCGGTCGCTCCGACTATCCCGAGACCTATCTAGCACAGCTTGTCGAGCCATTCACTGCGGAATTAGCAGCGACTGATCCCGCACCGCAGCGCAGCGGGGTACGCCGATGACCGGGAGCGGCTCCTACACGCCCGCCGCTGGCTATCACTTTTTGACGCCGCTTTACGATGCCGGTGTCCGGCTATCGACCCGCGAGGCAGTCTGGCGCGAGGCTTTGGTCGAATTCTTGGCTCCTGAAGACCACGACCTGTTGCTCGACATCGGTGCCGGAACCGGCAGCCTTGCCCTGCTGGTGTCACGCAAGAATCCGGCCACTCGCTATTTCGGCATCGATCCCGACCCTCATGCCTTGGACATCGCCCGCAAAAAAGCGCGACGAGCCGGTATCGATGCCCAATTCAGGCAATCGTTCTTCTCGGCAGAGGCGGTAGCGGACTGGCCGGTGCCCAGTCTGGCGACGCTGTGCCTGGTGCTTCATCAGGTTCCGCTCGACGAGAAACTGCGACTGCTGCGCGAAGTGCATGCCATACTCCAGCCAGGAGGCCGCCTCTTCATCGCGGACTATGGCGAGCAGCGCTCTTGGCTCATGCGCAGACTGTTCAGGGCAACGATCCAGCAGCTCGATGGGATTGCGGACACCCAGCCCAATGCCGACGGCGTGCTCATCCCTTTATTGCGCGAGGCGGGCTTCGCGAAGGTGCGCGAACTCCAACACGTGAAGACTGTGACTGGATCTATCTCGATCCTGTGCGGTGAAAAAGACTTCGGGGCCGCGGGTGGCCAGAAAAGCGATGCCAGCTTGAGGGATGACGGTTCGATCCGCGTATCCAAGATTAGCAGCTAGCCGTTCCTTCCCGTTCGGCATGCCCGTCGGGTCGCCCAGCCTGCGGGCCGGAGGCGGGAGGATAACCATGGAGCAAACACATGGCCTCCCGCCACCACACTACCGAATCGTCGAGGCTTCACGATCCGGTCTGCGGCATGACTGTCGAACCTGAGGATTCGACACCGACAGCTACGCACGAGGCTGAAACCTTCTATTTTTGCAGCCAGGGTTGCCGGACGAAATTCATCGCCGACCCCCAGCGGTTTACCCACCAATCGGGTGGAACAGCACCGCAGCTGCAGCACGAAGCACCCGAAGGCGCGATCTGGACCTGCCCGATGCATCCGGAGGTCCAACAACCGGGTCCCGGAAGCTGCCCGATCTGCGGCATGGCGCTGGAGCCGATGACCCCCACGCAAAACGACGGCCCTTCCCCAGAATATGCCGACATGAAGCGGCGCTTCGTCATCGGCCTCGTGCTCTCGCTGCCGGTCTTCGCGCTTGAAATGGGCGGGCATCTGACCGGACTGCGCCACATGCTCGATGGCGGGATCGCCAATTTGGTCCAGATGGTGTTGGCGACGCCGGTGGTCCTGTGGGCCGGCTGGCCATTCTTCGAGCGTGGCTGGGCTTCGTTGAAAAGTCGCCATCTCAACATGTTCACGCTGATCGCGATGGGAACCGGCGTCGCCTGGGCCTACAGCATGACGGCCACGCTTGCCCCCGGCGTGTTCCCTGCCGCGTTCCGTGCCGAGGATGGATCGGTCGCGGTCTATTTCGAGGCGGCGGCGGTGATCACCGTTCTGGTTTTGCTCGGGCAGCTACTCGAACTGCGCGCCCGCGAAACGACCAGCGGGGCGATCCGTGCGCTCCTCGATCTCTCGCCCAAGCTCGCCCGGCGGATCCGCTCTGACGGTAGCGACGAGGAAATCTCCCTCGACGAGGTCATGGTTGGAGACACCTTGCGTGTCCGTCCCGGCGAGAAGGTGCCGGTCGATGGCGTGGTGCTCGAAGGCCGCGGCACGGTCGATGAATCGATGGTCACCGGCGAATCGATGCCGGTGACCAAAGAGGCCGCCGCCAAATTGATCGGCGGAACGATCAACCAGACCGGCGGTCTGGTGATGCGCGCAGAGAAAATCGGACGCGACACGATGCTGGCGCGCATCGTCCAAATGGTTGCCGACGCCCAGCGCAGCCGCGCGCCAATCCAGCGGCTTGCCGATACGGTGTCGGGCTGGTTCGTTCCCGTAGTGATCGCGATCGCCGCCATTGCGTTCGTCGCCTGGTCGCTTATCGGCCCGGCCCCTGCAATGGGCTATGGCCTGATCGCGGCGGTCGCGGTGCTGATCATCGCCTGCCCCTGCGCATTGGGTCTCGCCACGCCGATGTCGATCATGGTCGGGGTTGGTCGCGGCGCGCAGGCCGGCGTGCTGATCAAGAACGCCGAGGCGCTCGAACGGATGGAAAAGGTCGATACGCTGGTGGTCGACAAGACCGGCACGCTGACCGAAGGCAAGCCTGCCGTGGTCGCCATCGAGACCGCCGAGGGGTTCGACAGGGACGAAGTGCTGCGCCTCGCCGCCAGCCTCGAGCGCAGTAGCGAACATCCCCTGGCGCTCGCGATCGTGCGGGAAGCAGAAGCTAGAGGTTTTGCAATCAGCGAGCCGAGCAGTGTCGATCAGCCAGTCGGCAAGGGCATCACCGGCACTGTCGATGGCCGCATTCTCGTCGCCGGAAATGCCCGCTTCATGGGCGAAAGCGGCATTGCGACCGGCGCGCTCGCGGAGCGCGCCGACCGGATGCGCAGCGAGGGCGCAACCGCGATCTTCCTCGCCATCGACGGCAAGGCCGCAGGGGCGATCGGCATCGCCGATCCGGTCAAGGAGACGACCCCCGCTGCGCTCAAGGCACTCGGCGAAGCGGGCATCCATGTCATCATGCTGACCGGCGACAACCGCGTTACGGCCGAGGCGATTGCGCGGCGGCTCGGTATCGCCGAAGTCGAAGCCGACGTGCTGCCGGACCAGAAGAGCGCCATCGTCAAGCGGCTGCGCGACCAGGGCAAGATCGTCGCGATGGCCGGCGACGGGGTGAACGACGCCCCTGCGCTTGCCGCCGCCGATGTCGGCATCGCGATGGGCTCGGGAACCGACGTCGCAATCGAAAGCGCGGGCGTCACCCTGCTCAAGGGCGACCTGACCGGGATTGTCCGCGCCCGGCACCTGAGCCATGCGACCATGGCGAATATCCGTCAAAACCTGTTCTTCGCCTTCGCCTACAATGTCGCGGGGATTCCCGTTGCGGCGGGGGCGCTTTACCCGCTGTTCGGACTGCTGCTGTCGCCGATCATCGCAGCTGCGGCCATGGCGCTGTCCTCGGTCAGCGTCATCGGCAATGCCCTCCGCCTCAAGCACGTGGAGATCTAGCCGATGCGTTTCACCCGTCCCGCCATTCTCGCTGCGGCATCCTTCGCCGCGATCGCGCTGTTTTACCTGCTGCGCGAACATTGGGCACACGCGCTCGGTTTACTGCCCTACGCGATCCTGTTGCTCTGCCCGCTTATGCACTTCTTTCATGGCTCGCACGGGCACAATCACCCGGCTGGCAAGCCCTGAAACGCGCCAATTCAATTCGAACAGGGGAGAGTTACCATGCGTCGAACTTCACTTGCCGGTCACGCGTTCTTGCTGATTGCCAGCATTTCGATCGGCAGCCCAGTCATTGCCCAGCAACCCGATCGGGCAGGCGTCGCGGCGGTTCTATCGGCCTACAAGTCTGCGGTTGAGCGCCTCGATATCACTGGCACCGACCAGCTGTTTGCGCCTGACGCCGTCGTAGTCGAATCGGGCAAGGTCGAGGGCAATTTCGCCGCCTATCGCGACCATCACCTTGGCCCCGAACTCAAGGAATTCAAATCCTTCACCTTCGGAGACTACAACGCCGATATCAGGCTCGAAGGACCGATCGCGGTCGCGACCGAGACCTACACCTACCGGGTCGTCCTCAAATCGGATGAGGTGATCGAGCGTTTGGGCGTAGCAACCAGTGTGCTCAAATGGGATGGACAAGCATGGCGCATCATCTCGACGCACAGCTCGTCGCGCAAACCTAAACAGCCGGGCAGCTGATCGCTTCGACATGAGTGCTGCTGACCGATCATCGCTGACCCGCCAACTCATCGCACGATGGCGCGAGGATTCGGGCGCGACCTATCAAAGCTGGTTCCTGTGGGACGAGCGCATCAAAAATTTCCGCTCGATCAGACGCGGCATCCAGCAGGTCGTGGCCGAGATCGAGGCAGGCACTTTCGGCGTCGCCTATCGCGGCTCTTCGCTGGAAACGGTCGTCCACTCGATCGCCGAACAGCGCCAGATTTTCAAGGGCGCGGACCATGCGTTCCTCTGGAAGCCAAAGCTGCGCATTCCCGACATTTACGAAAGTCCGGCCAATCAGCGCGCCTTCGGCCGCTTGCTCCATAATTGCGTCTGCTGCGACGAGGCCGAGGATGTCATTTCCCATATCCGCGAAATCGACGCACTCAAGATCAAGGGCCTGGGTCCGGCGGTCGCCAATTTGCTCTATTTCCTGCATCCGATCCTGATCGCGCCATTCAATACCGCGATCGTCAACGGCTACAACGCGATGACCGGCGCCAAGGTGAAGCTGGGAAGCTGGGAACAGTTTCTGGCGATGCGCGGCGGCATCCTCGATCTCAACGACCAATACCGCGACTTGCTGTCGAACGACCTCGGCGCGATCGGGGGGCTCCTGTTCGACATCGGCTCGGGCCGTTATCCCGCACCGCCTTTGGATGGAGAAGAGCCCAACGATTGGGGTCGAAGGCTCGATGCGGTGCGCGCGGAGGCAGCCAAGTTGGACAAGACCCAGCTTGCCCAGGGCGAGAGCGAACGGACCCACACCGAAATGCAGGCTTGGCTTCGCGATCTTGGGCTGGCGCTCGGCTATCGCGTATGGATTGCCGCGAATGACCGGGGCCGCCTGTTCGAGGGAACGCCGCTCCGCGAGGGTTGCCTTGATCTTCTGCCCGATGAAATTGCCACCGCTCCTGGCGCGGACGCGATCCGGTTGATCGACGTGCTCTGGCTCGAGCAGGATAGCGCTCGGGTCGCTGCAGCGTTCGAGGTCGAGCACTCGACCTCAATCTATTCCGGGATCGTCCGGATGCTCGATCTGGCGCTCAGTGGCAGTAAGTTCCACGCTGCGGCGGGACTGTTCCTCGTCGCTCCCGGCAACCGGGAAAAGGATGTGCGCGCCCAAATTGCCCGGCCTGCCTTCAGCCGCGTGGCGGACCTCGATATCTCTTATCTGCCCTACAGCGAATTGGAGGCCCATCGCGAGCAGATTGCGCGGTTCGGGAGCGGGCTCAAAGCGATCAGGGCAATCGCAAGCCCGTTGTCGGCGTAAATTCGATTTGAGCCCGGTCAGAGCAAAGATCAACAGACAAGGCCATTAAAAGGATTGGCGCTGAGTCCAGAGACCGATTTCGTGCGGCTCTGACTTTCCCCGATGCTCCTTTTGGAGGAGATGCGTCGCATTTCTTGTAACCAAGAAGCGACGTTCTCGCGGTGCAGACCGATGAATGCCGCATCGGCGCCCTCGCGCGCAAAATGCGAGTCGAGACACAGAACGCCGACAAAGTCGCAGTAGAGCTTTGAGGCGGCAACCGTTTCGAAGCGCCCAATGACAGGGGCTTACCATTGTATCCATCCCTCGCAAAAATTGAAATGCCTTGCGGATGCTTGTCCGAAAGCGATCGTTCACCGGACACTTTCCGGGCAACAGAGGTCAGCCCCCCCTGCCCTCCGCAAATCCGGCTTGCCCGCTCTCTCATTAAGGTGGTACGCTTTATTTTCTCACACAGGGGCCTCATCCGTTACATATGACAAGCGCGCTCACCGATGAACAGTATAACGAGTTGGTCCGCCTGCTCGTCGGAGACATCGAAACGCTGGTACCTCTCATTTTTCCTCAAGGGAGGGCGGTAAGCGAGAGCCACATCCGGCTCACATCCGGAATTCTTCGTCGCTGGCTTGTTGATGGCGACCTTCAAAGGATCCTCGCACCTTTGCGGCAGTCAGCGTTGTTCTCTGTAGAGGGCAACAGCCTCGCGAAGGCTTACGGCGAACGTACAAATGCGTTCCGCTACTATTTGACCGGCGGGGTGATGGCTAACGGGCAAGCGATACGCCATATCTATGACAGTCCACTCGACCCCGGATGCGTTGATCGCAGCTTCGTCAATGAAGGGCAGATCCGACTTCCGCTTAAAAAGTTTCTGGCTCAACCGCGTTTGTTTTACGATGGCCATTGGTTCAATACAGGTCAAATATTGCGTTTCGTCGCGAACAAGCTCGGGGGGAACCATATTGATTTTGACCGTCCGGGTGAGTGGAAGCGGCTCGATGCCGCTAATGCTTACATGCGCTACGGCGGACCAAATCTGAAGGCCAAGCCCGACGGCTGTGAAGTGTACCTCATCCTCGAGCCTCAAAGCGATGAAATTATTGGTGGAATGCACCTTGAAGTAATCGCCGCTGCCGCCGCCTTTGTACAAATGGAGATCGGCGGCGTGCAGTTATGCACGCTGCGAAGCGAGCGTAGCTTGCGTGATCGACTGAGGCGACTTTTCAGACAGCCCGCAGCAATTCGAATGATTGATTAGAGCCATGACCAACACTCTCATCGGATATGCCCGCTGCTCGACCGACAAGCAGGACCTCACCGCCCAGCGCCGGGCGCTGATCGAGCTCGGCGTGCCAGAGGACCGCATCTACACCGATCATGGACTGACCGGCCGCAACCGCGATCGCCCCGGCCTTGCCCAGGCACTGGCTGCGGTCCGCGCCGGCGAGACGCTCGTCGTGCCCAAGCTGGATCGCCTCGCCCGATCGGTGCCCGACGCCCGCGCGATCGCCGATGAGCTGGAGAAGCGCGGCGTCAGCCTCGCGCTGGGCAAGCAGGTCTATGATCCCAATGATCCCATGGGCCGGATGTTCTTCAACATCCTCGCCACCTTCGCCGAGTTCGAGAGCGACCTCATCCGGCTGCGCACCCGCGAGGGCATGAAGATCGCCCGGGACAAGGGCAAGCTCCGAGGCAAGCCGCCGAAGCTGTCCGACCTCCAGCAGCGTGAGCTGCTCAAGATGCACACCACCGGCGAATACTCGATCAGCGACCTCGGCAAGCTGTTCAAGGTCTCGCGGCCGACCGTGTATCGGACAATCCGGCGTGGTGGACTTTGACCGCGCCTTATTCGGGCGAGCTGAGAGGCCCGGGGGCAATGATCAAGTCGTCACGATTTCCATGAGCTTGTTGTAGCTATCAGCTACCCCGTACCTGACATTGGGCGTCGGGTTCGATTCCGCTAGCTTGGCGAAGAACTTCTTGGCGCAGTCGATTTTCGCCCGCTCAAGGTCTCGAAGCGCAAGTGACGACATCGACCCCTTGGTTTCAGCGACGAAATAGATGTGCTTCGAGGTGCTTGCGCCAGGCAGCCTCATCGAGCGGAAGCTCCGCGAAACGATCCGCGCACATCTCGAAAAGGAACGCCAGCTCTTTGCCCAAGGGGTCAAGGTGTTGTCGCTGTTCTTCATCGACGAGGTGGCCAAGTACCGCGACTACAGCCGCGACGATCAGAACGGCGAATATGCCCGCATGTTCGAGGAAGAATATGCCGAGGCAGTTGCGTTGGTGCTCGCTGAAGCGCGCCTTCTTCCCCTAGGTCTCGGTGAAGTGCTCCGCTGTGATCGAAAGCGACTTGGCGACACCCTCGCGGATGGCGATGCTCGGGACGATGATGATGAACTTCGACCAGCCATAGCGCCGGTTCAGCTCGAACATCGTCTTGATGTAGCAGTAGGTCTTGCCGGTCCGGCAGCGCGCGTTTCGTCGCTAGAGCCGCGCGATCTTTCGTCACTCAATTTTCTAGCGCTTCTCGAAAAGTTTCCGCCCCTGCCTAACGGGGGGCCGGAACCGCCGCCTCCCCGAATGCTCCGCTGATCGACGGAATTCAATTTCAACGGAGATAAACATCATGAAGAAGTACATCATCACGGCAGCAGTGCTGCTCGGTTCCAGCTCAGCTGCTTTTGCCGCCGCGCCGGAGCAGGTCGCATCGCTCGCAATGTCCTGCTGCGACCTCGTGCTCGCATGCTGCGAGGCTGCAATGGACTGCTGCCCGTAAGGGACTAGCCAAGGCATAAGGGCGGGCGTCCGGTCACCAACTGGGCGCCCGCTTTCTTTTGGACCGCTCTTGCGCGAATGCCTAACAGTCGAGCAAGCCTCGTAAAAGCTATTCATTATAGCCTTTAACTTATTGGCATTCGGGATGTTCACGAAATGCTTTTCGAGTGACCATCCCAATTGCAGCCATCAGGCTGATCGTCCCGGACCCACCAGAATCAATCCTGCTCCGACGAGACAAATCGCCGCGCCAATGACATCCCAGCGGTCGGGTCGTGCGCCTTCGACACTCCAAAGCCAAATCAGTGACGCTGCGATGTAGACGCCGCCATAGGCTGCGAATGCGCGGCCCGCAGCGGATGTATCGACCAGCGTGAGGAGCCAGGCAAAAATCGCGAGCGACACCATGCCCGGCGCAACCCACCAGGCAGATTTGTCGAGCCGCAACCATGCCCAGAACGAGAAGCAACCGGCGATCTCCGCCAGCGCGGCGAGCGCATAGATGAGTCCGGTTTGCAGGGTTGGCATGGTTAGTGCTCGATCCGTGGCGATAGTGGGGCTGGGCAGACCATTGCCGGGTGTCGCAGCATCGTCAACGCGGTCTGGTGGATCCATGCACGCGAGGCCGAAGCGTTGGCGCCAAAGCAGCGATCTTCGATCACGTTGCGGTCAGCGTGCGCGGGGCGAGGGTCTCGATGATCTTGCAGTCGGCCACGGTCCCGTGACGGCAGGATCCGATGACCCGGTCCAGTTCGCCGCGCAGTGCGCTCAGATCGGCGATCTTGCGGTCGATTTCGGTGAGGTGGACGCGCGCGATTCCGTCAACGGCATCGCAGGATTGGGCCTTGTCATCCGACAGCGTGAGCAGTTCGCGCACGGCTTCGAGCGTGAAACCGAGATCGCGGGCGCGGCGGATGAACGACAGGCGCGCCAGATGATCATTGCCATAGGCACGGTAATTGGCACTTGTCCGGGCGGGTGGCGGCAACAACCCGATCTTTTCATAATAGCGCACCGTCTCGACCTTCGTCGCCGTGGCGCTCGCGAGTTCGCCAATTTTCACTGCCACTCCTTCGGGCTTGACCCTATAGTTGCTACAGGGTGTAGATAGAATGCCGACTCGCAGATTGTCGAGAAGGCAAAAAGATGGCTGATGATTGCTGCAAGGCCGCGTGCGGAACGACGGCAACTCTGAACGACCCGCGCTGGCGCAGGGCTTTGTGGATCGCGCTCGGCGTGAACGCCGGCATGTTCGCGGTGGAAATGGCGGCAGGGGCCGCTGCGGACAGCCGCGCGTTGCAGGCGGACGCACTCGATTTTCTGGGGGATGCCACCAATTATGCGATCAGCCTGCTGGTCGCCGGGATGGCGCTGGCATGGCGCGCGCGGGCGGCGCTGGCCAAGGGGCTCGCCCTCATCGGTCTGGGTGGTTGGGTCGTGATCACAGCCGTTCTGGCGGCGCTCGGCGGAGCTGCACCCGAGCCTGAACTGATGGGAATCATCGGCGCGCTCGCGCTGGCGGCCAACACCGGTGTCGCCATCATGCTCTACCGTTTTCGCACTGGAGACGCGAACATGCGCTCGGTCTGGATATGCTCGCGCAATGACGCGATCGGCAATATCGCCGTTATGGCGGCCGCACTTGGCGTGTTCGGCACCGGAACAGCCTGGCCCGACCTTATTGTTGCAGCGATTTTGGCACTGCTCGGGATCAGCGGCGGCATTCAGATTGTCCAGCAGGCACGGCGTGAATTGCGGAGCGTTGCGGCATGAAGGTTTCCCGTTCGACACATATCGCGCTCAAGCCGGAAACAGTCTGGGCCGAGGTGCAGACGGCGCGCCTGCTGCAGCATATCGCCTGGCCGCTGGTGCGCTTCATCCCGGTCGATGACGCGGCGTTCGACAGGTTTCGGCCTGGCGAGCGCTATGAGGTCAAGCTCCGCCTCCTTGGCATTATTCCGTTCGGGACACAGTGGATCGTGACGTCCCAGCACGAAGCTGCCGGCACCGAATGGCCGAAGCGTCTGCGCGATGACGGCTATAGTCACCTGATCACAAGGTGGGACCATTGGATTACGGTTGCTCCGTATCGGAGCGGGGGGACACATTACACCGACGAGGTTGAGGTGTCCGCCGGCTTGTTGACCCCGCTTATCTGGGCATTCGCGCAGATCTTTTATTGGCACCGGCAGGGACGCTGGCGGGAGCTGGCTAGAAGCCTAAGCGCGCGGCGGGTAATTGCGGCCGAAATGGCGGCATATCGGTCAGCTGAAGCTTTAGGAAATCATGGCCTTGCCTGGCGCCATCTTGAACGGGTGCACATTATTGCGCAGCCCTTTTGGGGCCTCCATCTCGCCATTCACGGCGCAATGTTCAGTCTCGCCATCCGGCAGCGCGATTGGAGCGAAGCACTTGGCCAGATCTTCCGACTGCTTCTTGCACCGATCGGCGCGCTGACGGGAAAGTTGCCGATCGGAAATACCGGGCGGTCGACTGTGAGCGCCTTTCAGCCAATGCCAATTCCACCTGATCTTCTTGAGCTCTTGCAAGACGGGATAGGCAAATGACCCTAGGCGTTCACGGTTGCTTTTTACGGTCGGTACGAGTAGGTCATTAGCGTGCGGGCTATGTTCCTCCTGTTATGGCTGGCTATCGGCCTTGCCTTTGGCGGCGTTGAATCGCCGGCTGCAGCGCATAGTGCGAGCGGGTACGACAGCGTCATGATGCTGGATGCTCACGCTGATCATGCAAACATGGACGGGCACCGGAATAGTTCCAGCGATGACGGTGGCCCATGTCATGGGCTGGTTCATCATCATTGCAGCATCGGACTTGCCAGCGAAGGGACAAGTGATTTTGGTCTGCCACTGGGCGGCGATACCTCGCATTCAGCCTTGAGTAACGCCGTTCTGAGTTCGTTCGCTCAAGCGCCTCCCCTTCAACCGCCGTCAGCCTGAACCCAGTCGCTCAGTGCACTCGGGCCATTGCGCCCGTGTGCCATTTGCACCTGTGTTCAGGAGTTTTCCATGCAATTGCTTTTGTGCGTCCCCACCCGGGCGGCGATGCTGGTCGCTGCCTCGCCAGCGCTGGCTGCCTCCCCCTTTATCAGCGGTAGCGAAATCGAGCACCCACTTGCCGATACTATCCGGCTAATCACAACCCGGACTGTTGCGGCTAACTCCGTGTCTCTCCCTCTGCGCAGGGCATATCCCACTCCAAAGACAAGACGCGCCGGCAAAGGTCAATCGTCCGACTTGCCGATTGGTCACCCATGCAGGCCGGTCTTTATGACGGAGCGCCATCTCGATGCATAAGATTTTTGTGACTTTCTTAATCGCCGCCTCATGCGCTTCGATCGCCCATGCACAGGTCGGATCGATCGCACCCTTTTCGCAAGATTCGCCAGTTTACACGCTTGAACAGGCAGTCAGTTCAGCTGGCGGATCCGCACCCGCCACGGAAGCAGCCAGTGCTGCGGTCGAGGCAGCGCGCGCGGGTCGCACCGTTGCGGGCTTGCGGCCGAACCCGGTCGTTCAAGGCCAGGTTGAGAACGTCGTCGGGTCAGGTCCGTATCGGGGCGTCCGCAGCGCGGAAACCACGGTCGGTTTTGCAATCCCGATCGAGCTAGGCGGCAAGCGCGGCGCCCGCGTCGCGGTCGCCAATGCGCAATTGTCCCGGGCCGAGATCCAGGCCGCGATCATCGCGGCGGATGTCCGGCTTCAGGTGACGCAGCTCTATGTCGAAGCGGTCGCAGCCGACCGGCGGGTGGCGACGGCGCGGGATCAGGCCCGGATCGCCAGCGACGCGCTTCAGGCTGCACGCATTCGGGTGCAGGCGGGCCGCGCCTCCCCTTTGGAGGAGCAGCGAGCGGAGGTTGCCCGTATCAACGCTGAGGCGAATGTGGAGCAACAGCTTCGCTTGGCCAAAGCGGCTCATACAAACCTGGAGCGGCGGATCGGCGGACCGATAACCGGTGTTCTTGACGGGACAGCACTCGACCGCTTCGCCAATGCAAACGTTTATGGTCCGGTAGCGACAGTGGACACTTCCAGTACTCTGGCAATGGCGGCCGCGAACGCTGATGTTTCTATTGCAGAAGCTGGGGTACGTCTTGCACGCGCCAATCGGGTTCCTGATCTGAATGTCGGTCCTGCTATTCGCCGCTTGGAAGAGACCAACGACTTGGCGGCGGTGTTGACCGTGTCGATTCCGATCCCGGTGTTCAATAATGGTCGCGCGGCGATTACGCAGGCGACCGCGCAGCAGTCTCAGGCAGATGCTCAGCGCCGGGTGGCTGCGCTCGACATAGAGCAGGCAATCACCGACGCGCAGGCCCAAGCGGCAAATGCGGAAACAGCGGCTCGCACAGCCTCCGGCCCTGCCTTGGCGGCTGCCGAGGAGGCCGCCCGCATTGCCCGGATCGGTTATCGGGAGGGTAAGTTCGGGCAACTTGAGTTGCTTGATGCAGAACGTACCCTCGCCGAGACGCGTAACGCTGCGATCAATGCGCTCGCAAACTATCAGAATGCCCGTGCGCGGTTGGAGCGGCTCACCACTCCTGCGCCCGATGGAGGAAACAAGTGATGAAGAGTCTTTATCTCGCTGGCGCAGCGTCGCTCGCGCTCCTGCTGGCTGCATGTGGCGGCGAAAATTCAGGTAATGAGGAAGGCGCCGCCGCCAATGAAAGGGCCGCGAACGGGGAAAATGGCGGTGCTGAATCGGGCCATGCCGATGAAGGCGTCGTCACGCTAGATGCCGATCAGATCGCTGCCGCCGGCGTGCAGATCGGACGACCGATCATCGGCGGAGCCGGGACGATCGAACTGCCTGCGATAATCGAGGGCGACCCACAAAGGACGCAGGTCGTGTCAGCCGCGATTGGAGGGCGGGTCGTCGCATTGACACGCAACCTGGGCCAATCAGTCGTAAGCGGCCAGACAATTGCGGTCATCGAAAGCCCTGAGGTGGCCCAAATAAAGGGGGAGGTAGAAGCTGCACGTGCGCGGCTTCAGCTCGCCAATTCGAACCTCGCGCGCGAGGAACGCTTGTTCGCACAGAGGGTGTCACCAGAGCAGGATCTGATCGCGGCACGCACGGCGGCTACCGAAGCGCGGATCGCGCTGAAGCAGGCGCAAAGCATGGTGTCGGCCGCAGGCGGCGGCGGCGGCGGCCTCAACCGGCTTGGTATTGCTGCGCCGATCTCCGGCCAGATCATCGCTCGTCCAGTTACGCTGGGACAGACGGTCGCTGCTGATGCCGAGCTTTATCGTATCGCCAACCTTAGCCAGGTGTCGATTGCCCTCAACCTTAAAGCTGAGGATGCGGGCAGGGTGCGACCTGGCAGCACGGTGCTGGTCACGGCGGCGGGGCGCCAAGCGACTGCGCGCGTGACTTTCGTTTCGCCAGCGCTCGACCCACAGACGAGGCTGGTGCCCGCAATTGCCACGCTCGATAATCGGGGTGGTGAGTGGCGGGTCGGCGAGCCTGTGATGGCTGCCGTCCAACTCACGGGCAGTGGTGGCAGCAATGCGATCCGTGTGCCGAGGACAGCGGTCCAGAGTTTGGAGGGTAAGCCGGTCGTGTTCGTCCGCACGCCCACCGGTTTCAAGGCGACCCAGGTTCAGCTCGGCGATGCGTCTGGAGATACGGTGATCGTCCAGTCGGGCCTGACCGGCAACGAACAGATCGCCACCACCGGAAGCTTCACGCTCAAGGCCGAGATCGGCAAGGGCGAAGCGAGCCACGAGGATTAAGCCATGATCGCCCGCATCGTCACATGGGCGGTCGAGAAGCGCTGGCTGGTCCTGCTCCTCACCGTCATCGTCACCGCCATCGGCGCCTATTCCCTATACCGGCTACCGATCGACGCGGTGCCGGACATCACCAACAATCAGGTCCAGATCAACGTCCGTGCGCCCGCACTCTCGCCTGAGCTTGTCGAGAAGCAGGTATCTTTCCCGATTGAAACCGCGCTCGCCGGCACTCCCGGCCTTGAATATACGCGCTCGCTGAGCCGCAACGGATTCGCGCAGATTACTGCCGTCTTTTCGGACGCGACGGACATCTACTTTGCCCGCCAGCAGGTGGGTGAGCGTTTGCAGGGCGTGCAGGAGAACCTCCCTGATGGCGTAAACCCTGAAATGGGTCCGATAGCGACAGGCCTGGGCGAGGTGTACATGTACACCGTTCGGCTCGAGCATCGTGAGGACGACAAGCACAAGCCCGGTGAACCGGGCCAGCAGCCTGACGGCAGCTATATCACGCCCGAGGGTGAACGACTGACGACCGAAGTCGACAAAGCGACCTATTTGCGCACAGCGCAGGACTGGATAGTGACGCCGCTTCTGAAAACCACGCCAGGCCTAGCAGGAGTTGACTCAATTGGCGGCTACGCCAAACAGTTTCTCGTCGTGCCCGACGTTCAGAAGCTTGCTTCGCTCAACATTACCCTCACAGATCTGGGTACTGCGCTGGAACGCAACAACACCAGCGTCGGGGGTGGCTTCGTCAATCGCAATGGTGAGGGTCTGGCTGTCCGCTCGGACGCGCTTGTTCGCAATGCGAGCGAGTTGGCCAGGACAGTGATCGCGACGCGTAATGGCGTGCCGATCACTGTCGAACAGGTTGCGACTGTGAAGACGGGTCAGGCGATCCGCATGGGTTCGGCGTCGGAGAACGGCACGGAAGTCGTCGTCGGCACGGCGATCATGCGGATTGGCGAGAACAGCCGCATCGTTTCGACTGCGGTCTCGGAAAAACTTAAGACGATAAACGCTTCGCTGCCCCCTGACGTCGTCATTCAGCCAGTGCTCAACCGCACGGAGCTGGTAAATTCGACGATCAAGACCGTCGCCAAGAATCTTTCGGAAGGCGCTCTCTTGGTTATCGTCGTCCTCTTCCTGTTGCTGGGCAACTTCCGTGCAGCACTGATTGCGGCGTTGGTTATCCCAATTACCATGATGCTGACCGGTTTCGGGATGCTGCGCGCAGGCGTCTCGGCCAATCTGATGAGCCTTGGCGCCTTGGACTTTGGCCTGATCGTTGATGGCGCTGTCATAATCGTCGAAAACGCGTTGCGGCGGCTTGCCGAGCAACAGCATCATGAAGGGCGATTGCTGACCGTGAAGGAACGGCTGGCGACCGTGGCTCGCGCCGCCCGCGAAATGATCCGTCCCTCGGTCTACGGGCAGGCGATCATCATCCTCGTCTATGTGCCGCTGCTCACGCTGACCGGCGTGGAGGGCAAGACGTTCGTGCCGATGGCGCTCACCGTCATCATCGCGCTCGGCTTCGCCTTCATCCTCTCTCTCACCTTCGTCCCCGCCATGATCGCGATCTGGCTATCGAAAAAGGTGGAGGAGAAGGACGGCCGCATCATCACGTGGCTGAAGAAGCGCTACGAACCCGGTCTCGACAGGGCCATGAAGCGCCCGACGCTGACGATCGGGGCAGGTGTCGGCAGCCTTGTGGTGGCGGCGCTAGCCTTCACCACGCTCGGCTCGGTGTTCCTGCCGCAGCTCGACGAAGGCGACCTGCTGATCCAGTCGCTGCGCATCCCCGCGACCTCGGTCCAGCAGAGCCAGGCGATGCAGGTGCCGATTGAGCGGATGATGTCCAAGCAGCCCGAGGTAGCGTTCGTCTATTCCAAGACGGGCACGGCCGAACTGGCTTCGGACCCGATGCCGCCCAACGCGACCGACATGTTCGTCATCCTGAAGCCGCGCAAGGATTGGCCCGATCCCGAGTTGCCGAAGGAGGAATTGGTAAGCCGCATTGAGGCGAACCTCGCGAAGATCCCGGGCAATGCCTACGAGATCACCCAGCCCATCCAGATGCGCTTCAACGAGCTGATCGCCGGCGTGCGCGGCGACATCGCCGTAAAGGTATTCGGCGACGACTTCAGCCAGATGAACCGGACGGCCGAGCAGATCGCCGCGGTGCTGCGCAAAACGGAAGGTGCGGCGGACGTGAAGGTCGAACAGACAACGGGCCTGCCCATGCTCGACATTCGCGTCAATCGCGACGCAATGGCGCGGTTGGGGGTCACCGCGCAGGATGTGCAGGACACCGTCACCGCCACGATCGGCGGTCGAACCTCGGGCCAGATCTTCGAGGGCGACCGTCGCTTCCCGGTGGTGATCCGGCTGTCCGAGGCGCAACGTGCAGACATCGGTCTGCTCGAACAGGTGCAGGTGCCGTTGGCAGGGGGTGGCTATGTGCCGCTCTCCAGCGTCGCCGACATCAAGGTGATCGATGGTCCCAACCAGATCAGCCGAGAAAACGGCAAACGCCGCGTGGTGGTCCAGGCCAATGTGCGCGGTCGCGACGTCGGCAGTGTCGTCGCGGACGCGCAGGCGGCGATCGGCAGCCAGGTCCGGCTGCCCGCTGGTGCCTATCTCGAATGGGGCGGCCAGTTCGAGAACCTACAATCGGCAAGCGAGCGGCTGAAGCTGGTCATCCCGGCCTGCTTCATCCTGATCCTCCTGCTTCTCTACGGGGCGTTGGGATCGGTGCGGGATGCCGCGATCGTGTTCACCGGCGTGCCGTTTGCGCTGGTGGGCGGCGTGCTGCTGCTGTTCCTGCGTGGCATGGACTTCTCGATCTCGGCGGCGGTGGGCTTCATCGCCCTGTCGGGCATCGCAGTCCTCAATGGCTTGGTCATGGTCAGTTCGATCCACGACCTGATCCGGTCGGGCATGAGCCGCGAGGAGGCCGCGCACGTCGGCGCAATGCAGCGTTTGCGCCCCGTCATCATGACTGCATTAGTCGCCAGCCTCGGCTTCGTTCCGATGGCGCTGGGTTCGGGGGCAGGCGCGGAGGTGCAGAAGCCTCTGGCGACGGTCGTCATTGGCGGCCTGATCTCGGCGACGCTGCTGACGCTGTTCGTGCTGCCGACGCTCTACGCCCGGTTCGGGCAGAAGGTGATCGGAAACCCCGAGCACTACAGAGAGGAGCATGAAGGGGACGACCACGGTCAGACCTTCGTGAACAACTTGGCCTGATGGGTGAGCGGGGCGGTCCGCGATCGCCCCGCTCATCTCTTGGAGATGGGGATATGCCTCGCACCATAACCAGTTCAATGCTTCACGGTGGGCCACTGCGCATCTGGTCGGCGCTGACCGATCCGGATCACCGCCGGGCGTGGAGTCCGCTCGTATTTCTAGATAGCCCGTCCCGCCTGGGTGACACGGAATGCACCTTCGCGATTCAGGGCATCACCCGGCCGATCCGAACGCCCGCCCGGGTCGATCAATTCGACAAGCCGCATGCCTTCGCATGGTCCTGCGGCATCCCTTACCTTTTCACCCTCGAGGAACGGTACGAATTGGCAGGGAACGATGGCGGCACCAGGGTAACGCATAGCTGCACGCTACGCGGTGCGCTTTCATTCCCATTCGCGGCTATGATGTTGCGCCGCCTGCATTCCCTGATGGTCGAGGCAGACGAACGCTTCGCGACCTATCTGCGCTGGCGGGTAGGCCAGCCTGCCCGTGGGATCAATCGTCAGCGCGTCCCCTCCCGCTACAGGAGGAAGGCGCGATGATGACGCACTGGAAGCGGGCACTGCCCGCTCTTGTCCTCGCTGGTGGGCTGGCGGCTTGCTCGGAAAGCAAGCCGCCGGCCCCGCCAACGGAGCAGCAAATCCATTCGTCCGATAGCGCTGTGGCGACCGGGGAAATGGGCCGGCATCCGTATCGTTGTTCCGATGGGGAACCCCTGTTCGTCGACTACAAGGACAGCGGGCTGCAGATTGATTTGCGGCGCTCCAACAGTGGGCCGCCGATGACACTGACGGCTCCAGCGCAGGGCCTGCAATATATTGGCGAGACGGCCACCGCGACGTTCAAAGGGTCGCAACTCACGATCGTGGAAGGCGATGGCCGCACCCGGATCTGCGAACGGGAGGGCACCCGATGAAACGTCCCGTCCTCCGACACATCGCACTGCAGCGGGAGAGAAGCGATGTCTGACACGTCGATCTCGAATGTAATGGCCATTCGTGCCGAAGTGATCGCACGAAGTCGCGCCTTGCGCGAGGCGCAGCCAACGGCACCGCCAGGCGTCGCGCCGACCGCTCCGGCCTCAACCTTTGCCGACACGCTTAACGCTGTGGTCGCCAAGGTCAACGAGACCCAGGAGCAAGAGGATGTCGTTACCGAAGCGTACGAACGTGGCGAAACCACCGACATTGCGACTGTCGCGCTCATTCAAAGCCGTGCGTCCATTACTTTCGAGGCAACCCTGCAAGTCCGGAACAAGCTGCTCTCGGCTTATCGGGACATTTTGAACATGCCCATCGGATGATCGCGGAGAAAACCAAAGGTCGAATTTTCATGGTTGTTGGCGAAACATCACCCCTCACGGCCACGTGCCGCACGATCAAGATGGAAGATCTCGACACGGCGGGACTGCCGGCACCTGAGCCGATAGCGCCGGACCAAGGCGCGCCATTGTGACCGACTTGCGCGCCTCGCTGCATCAAACAGGCTTGGCGACCACGCGCCTCGGCGCGGTTCTCGTAGCTGGCTTGATTGTAGGGGCGTGCAATCCAGCGCCGACCCAGCCCACCGAACCGACGCATGAAAAGCATCTGACGTCAAAGCTCATAGGGCAGCGCATCATGTACTGTGACGACGGCACGCGCGCCGATGTCGACTTCATCGATGACGGCTTGAAGATGGCCGTCACCTGGCTGCCCAACGGCAAGACCGAGATCCTGCGCGCGCAGCGAACGGGTGACGAGTTTCGAGGCGACCAATCGCGCGCCATCGTGGCGGGCGGGGCGATCGCCTTCATGCGGCGCGGGAAGATCCACGTCTGTCACCGAACACCGGAGGAGACGTAGGATATGCAGGCACTGCTTTATACGCTTGCGCCTGTCCTGGCGGTCGTGCTCGGCGCGATCATAGCGAGCCGCACAAAGTTACAGCCCGGCCTTGTGGCGGGCCTGCAGCATCTCGCGGCGACCGAAATCCTGCCCCAGGTCAAACATGAGGCTTCGCCCAGCGCCACATTGATTGGCGGGGCAGCGGGCGTTGCAACGATGCTGGCGCTCAAGGCTTTCGAGGCCCGCTTCAGGGGGCCGATGGCACTGCTCGCCGCGATCGGCATCGACATCCTCGTCGATGGTCTGGTGCTCGGCCTGGCGTTCGTCGCCGGTGAGAAGGCAGGTTTCCTGCTGACGATCGCGCTGACGCTCGAAGTGTTGTTCCTGGGGCTGACGCTCACCAACGAGCTGGCGGAAACCTACCGTTCGCGGCTGCGCATCATCGTGATCGTCTCGGCAATGGCGCTGCTGCTGCCGATCGGCGCGCTGGCGGCCGTTCCGGTCGCCACGCTCTCCCCGGTGATGATCGCCGGTTTCCTCAGCTTCGGACTTATGGCGCTGCTCTATCTCGTCACGGAGGAGCTGTTGGTCGAAGCACACGAGAAGCCTGACACTCCGCTCATCAGCTCGATGTTCTTTGTGGGATTCCTCGCCCTCCTGACGCTCGAGGAGATCATGGGATGATCCCGAGCAACGACAACACTGGTGGGGAAGAGCGTCGCACGCTCTGGATCGTCCTGCTGCTGAACGCGGCGATCGCGGCGGGCTTCTTCGTCTCAGGCTATTTTGCAGATTCAAGCGCACTGATCGCCAACGGCGTCGATAACCTGTCAGACACGGCGGTATATGCGCTGAGCCTCGTCGCGCTCACCCGGGGCAAGACATGGAAAACACGCGCGGCAATGGCCTCGGGCGTCATGCTCATGATCTTCGCGGGCGGCATCCTGATCGATGTCGGACGACGCTACTTGCAGGGCAGCGAGCCCATCGGACCGACCATGATGGTCATGTCTGTGATCGCTGGCGGCGTGAATTACCTCTGCCTGCGGCTGCTCCAGCGCCTTAAGGAGCCGGACGTCAATCTCCGGGCCGCGACCACCTTCAGTTTCAATGACTTTATTTCCAACGGCGGCATCCTGATCGCCGGCGTGCTGGTGCTGTGGCTGGGCACCAACTGGCCGGACCTGCTGGTCGGCTTCGCCACCGCCATCATCGCCATCAAAGGCGGTGTCGAAATCCTGCGCGACGCGCGCGCCGAAACCAAGAAAAGCGAAAGGAGGTCGTCATGAACGACAAGCTCGAACTCGATATTCCCGTGCTGCTGCCGGACCTTCCTGACGCGGCCGATGCTTGCCTGGACCGTCTCGTATCCACGCTGTCTAAGCGCGAAGGCGTCGAGCGGGCGCATGTGATCTGCGTAGACGGCGACACGCCGGCAGCGCTGTGCATCCATTTCGACGCCGCCAAGCTGCCGCTTCCGCGCTTGCGCGAGATGGTGCGCGCCGCAGGTGCCGAAATCACCGAACGCTTCGGCCATGCGATCTGGCAGGTAACAGGTATCAGTCACGAACGTCGTGCGCGCACCGTGAGCGATGCGTTGTGCGCTTTGCCCGGTGTCGTGCAGGCAAGCGCCAGCACTAGCGGGTTGATCCGGGTCGAGTATGATCGTCGCGAGACTACTGAAGAGGAGGTGCGCGCTGCGCTTCGCAAGCTCAAGGTGAGCGTTGGCAAGCGGGTCGCTGCAGACGAACATGCCGGCCATGAACGCGGTTCCAGGGGCCACGGCGCGGGCGAAGAAGTGCACGGCACCGGCGAGGCCCACGACCATGGCCACGCCGAGTTTCTCGGCCCCAATACCGAGTTGATCTTCGCGCTTGCCTGCGGCGCGCTACTGGGGATCGGCTATGCGATTGAGACGCTGGCTGCCGGCGCACCGGAGTGGCTGCCCACGGCCAGTTATGTCGCAGCCTATTTCTTCGGCGGTTTCTTCACGCTGCGCGAGGCGATCGACAATCTCAGGCTGAAGAAGTTCGAGATCGACACGCTGATGTTGGTCGCCGCCGCCGGCGCCGCTGCGCTGGGCGCATGGGCCGAAGGCGCGCTGCTGCTGTTCCTGTTCAGCCTGGGACATGCGCTTGAGCATTACGCGATGGGACGCGCCAAGAAGGCGATCGAGGCGCTGGCAAAGCTCGCCCCGGAAATCGCGACCGTGCGTCGCGACGGGCAGATCAGCGAAATCCCAGTCGCGCAGATGGTCGTCGGCGACGTTGCAATCGTCCGCCCGAACGAGCGCCTGCCTGCTGACGGCTTCGTCATCAAGGGCACCAGCGCGATCAACCAGGCCCCGGTGACGGGTGAAAGCATCCCGGTCGACAAGGTGCCGGTCGCCAATGCCGCAGCGGCGCGGGCAAAGCCTGATGCAGTGGACGCGGCAAGCCGGGTTTTTGCCGGTACGATCAACGGGAGCGCCGCGATCGAGATCGAGGTGACACGCCGTTCAAATGAAAGCGCGCTCGCCAAGGTCGTGAAGATGGTGAGCGAAGCGGAGACGCAGAAGTCGCCGACGCAGCGCTTCACCGACCGGTTCGAGCAAATCTTCGTACCTGCTGTCCTCATCTTCTCTGTGCTCCTGCTGTTTGCATGGGTGGTCGTCGACGAGCCGTTCCGCGACAGCTTCTATCGCGCGATGGCGGTGCTGGTGGCGGCAAGCCCATGTGCGCTTGCGATTGCAACGCCAAGCGCGGTGTTGTCGGGCGTTGCCCGTGCAGCGCGGGGCGGCGTGCTCGTGAAGGGTGGTGCACCGCTCGAAAACCTTGGGTCACTCAAAGCGATCGCTTTTGACAAGACGGGTACGCTGACTGAAGGGCGTCCGCGCATCACGGATGTCGTGCCCGTCGATGGCGCCGATGAAGGCGAGTTGCTGGCGCTGGCGGTCGCCGTCGAGGCGCTAAGCGACCATCCTTTGGCCCAAGCTATCGTCAGGGACGGCCGCGACCGTCTGAACGATCGCGCCATGCCGACTGTCGGCGACCTCAAGAGCCTGACCGGTCGAGGCGTCACCGCGAGCGTGGATGGCGAGACGGTCTGGATCGGCAAGGCCGAGATGTTCGGAAGTGAGGGCATTCCAGCGCTGGGGCAGGGAGCGCAAGACGCGATCACGAAACTGCGCGAGAACGGTCGCACAACGATGGTGGTTCGCAAGGGGGACCGTGACCTGGGCGCGATCGGCCTGATGGACACGCCCCGCGCAGCGGCAAAGACCGCGCTGCGCCGGCTGCACGAGATGGGCGTGTCGCGGATGATAATGATTTCTGGCGATCACCAGAAAGTCGCCGAAGCGATCGCCAAAAAAGTCGGGATCGACGAGGCATGGGGCGACCTCATGCCTGAAGACAAGGTCGCGGCAATCAAAAAGCTTGCCGGCGAGGAAAAGGTCGCGATGGTGGGCGACGGCGTCAACGATGCGCCGGCGATGGCAAGCGCGACGGTCGGCATCGCGATGGGCGCAGCGGGTTCGGATGTAGCGCTGGAGACGGCAGATGTGGCGTTGATGGCCGATGATCTTGCGCATCTACCATTCGCGGTCGGCCTAAGCCGGCACACCCGCAGAATAATCCGGCAAAACGTCTTCGTCAGCTTGGGTGTCGTCGCCTTCCTCGTGCCTGCCACCATTCTCGGCCTCGGTATTGGGCCTGCGGTGGCGGTTCATGAGGGATCAACGCTGCTCGTCGTCGTTAATGCGCTCAGGCTGCTGGGCTACCGCGAACGAGCAATCATTGCTTTGAACCGCCCCGGGATTGCCGGAGGCCCCAACTCCTGAGAGGAAGGGTCTACGATGAGCAAGACGACGAACAAGTTTGCACCGGAGGTTCGTGAGCGGGCCGTCCGCATGGTGCTGGACCACCAAGGCGACCATTCGTCCCGCTGGGCGGCGATCACATCCATTGCCGAGAAGATCGGCTGTTCGGGGCACACGGTGCTAGAGTGGGTAAAGAAGACTGAGGTGAACAGCGGCAAACGTGCTGGCGTTCCCACCGAACTGGGCGTCACCTCAAGGTTTGTTCGCCAGACAACGATTTCTCGGACATAAGCGGAACATGGGCTACGCTACACGCTTCAACCGCGCCATTGGCTCGTTGAGTGGGTGGAATTCACCTGCTGGAAGTCGCCTGGCCTGCTCCCAGAGGTAATCGCCGGTCAGACTGATGTGCGCCCAGCCCATCGGAGAAAGGTGCGCAAGCAGTGCCGCATCGAACGTCGTGCCGACAGCGTTGAGGTGCTGGGCGGCCCGGTCGAGATAGACCGTGTTCCAGTAGGAAATCGCCGCAATCAGCAGGTTCAGCCCAGATGCGCGAAATTCCTGATTTTCCAGCGAGCGATCGGTGAACCGACCCTGCCGGTTGGTATAGATGGCGGCGGCAAGCGTATGCCTCGCCTCGCCTTTGTTGAGACCGGCCTGACAGGCACGTCGCAGTTCCGGTTGTTCAAGCCAATCGAGCGTGAACAAAGTGCGCTCGATACGGCCCAGTTCAGCCAATGCAAAATCCAGCCTGTTCTGGCGTTTGTAGGCGGCAAGTTTTCGCAAGATTACTGACGGCGCCACCGTGCCATCCTTGATTGAGGCGACAATCCTGACGATGTCATCCCAATCGGCCTCGATCGCTGCCGTTTTGATGGTGCGGCCCATCAGATTTTCGATGCCCTTGTATGTCGATGGCGCAGCGATCGAACCCAGCTTGCGGTCGCCAATATCGCGCAGCCGGGGCGCGAAGCGGAACCCGAGTAGGTGGCAGAGTGCGAAAACATGATCGGTGGCGCCGCCGGTATCGGTATAGTGCTCATGCAACGGAAGGTTGCCGGCGCCCAGGACAAGCCCGTCGAGCACGTAAGGCGCTTCACCTGCCGTCGCGGACATGATCCGTGATCCGAATGATGCGAAGTGATCGGAAAGGTGAGAATAGATTTTCACGCCAGGTTCGGCGCCATATTTGGCATTGACGTCCGCCGCCCCTGAACGGCTCCGCCCCGACCGGAAGAACTGGCCATCGGACGACGAACTGGTGCCAGCGCCCCAATGCCGCGCGAAGGGTAATTCGTGATGGGCTGAGATGATCATGGCCAGCGCGGCCTGATAGTTCTCGGGTGAAAGATACCAGTTGTGGGTCCATGCGAGTTGGGCATAGCTGACGCCTTCGCTGGCATTGGCCATCCGCTCCAGCCCGAGGTTGGTGCCATCAGCCAGAATTGCGGCGAGTACCGTGCTGGGGTTGTCGTGCTCCTTGCCTGAGCGCAGGTCACGGAATGCGTTCAAAAAACCAGTGCGTTCGGCGACTTCAAGCAGCAGCTCGGTGATGCGCACGCGGGGAAGCAGGGTATCGAGCTTGCGATCGAGGGCTTCAGCTTCCGGTGGGGTGACAGGCGGCATTTGCTGAAGCTTGAGCCGGTCTCGTTCGAGCGACACTCCCTCAAGCTTGTTTGTTTTCAACTGCTTGGCAAATCGGCGCAGCCGCCAGTCAAGATTTCGTGCCCGGTCAGCGAGGTAGGATGCAGCATTTGAATCGAACGGAAGCACATCCGCCACTTTGGCGGCGTCGCGCCGACCCAGCAAATAGGCATCGAAGCGCTGATAGTTGCGGGTTCCCTCGATCCATACATCACCGGCGCGCAAACGATCACGCAAGGTTGCCATGATCGCAATTTCATAACGTCGGCGGTCGATACGGCCGCTTTCGGTGATGAGACGCTTCCACTGCCGATTGGGGAATGGCAGTGGAACGCCATCGGGAAGGTCGCGCGACTTTCGTGTGTTCGCATCGCGAATGACATCGATGGCTTTGATCAGTGCCGTCCCTGTTCCAGACGCCTTGAAGGTGAAGGCGTCCAGAAATGCCGGGCTGAAACGCCGTAGCGTGGCGTAACGCTCGGTTGCCGTTACCAGTGCGTCCTCGCCGGCAAGATCAGCAAGGGCATCTACTTGGGCCTTTGCCGCAACAAGCCGGTGCCAGCCCACCGCTTCGTCAATCAATTCGAGCGGATCGCCGCCATTCTGGACAGCCTCATCAAGTGCTGTAATCGTGGCGCCAAACAGCCGCATGAGTTGCCCCACCGACTGAATACTATCTTGGTAGCGACGCTCGCGCCCACGCCGCGCGCGCGTGAACATGCCGCCGATAAGTCGGTCAAACATTTGGATCGCGGCATCGGCAAGTCTGGCCTCAAGGTCGATCACTGCGGCCGTCAACGTCGCCCGCCTGCGATTGACGCTGTAATCCGAAAGCAGGAATGCCGGTGCCACGCCGCCCTCGCGGACAAATTGGGCAAAGCGGAATTCCGGAATGGCGCCCCCAACTACCGGGTGGATACCTATGCCGCGAACATAGCGCAGGCGCTCAAGCAAGCCATTGATATTGGCCGCAGTCGGGGCTTCTTCGAAATTACGCAACCACGCCAGCGGTGTCATGCCGAAATCCGGGTTGTTGATTACGAGTTCGTCTAGCCGTGTCAGTTCAGCAGAGCTGAGGCCTTCGACGATTGCGGCTGCGGCAGCTTTGCGTGCGCGTGCCCGGCCAGCAAGACCGGCGCGTTCCAGTGTGTCGCCTGACGGAAGAATGAACCGCTCACCCTTCAGGCCAACCATGAGGGCGCGAACAATCGGTTCACCTCTGTCTGTATACTCGGCGGCTTGCGCGGCAAGATTCAGGGCAAGTGCCAGGTCGCCGCGTCGAAACGGGCGTATGCCAAGATAACGCGCCACGAGATCGGCATGATCGGTACGGGTTTGCGCGCGCTGACCATATGCAGAGAAGGAGGAAGGATCGACGAATAACTGTGCCGCGAGGTACTGAAGAATGACGTCGGGAAGCCCGATCTCGGGTTGCAGACCAAAGCCGGGATGTCGCATCAAAGCGATTTGTGCAGCCAGACCGAGGCGATTTGCTGGACCATAGCGGCGCCCAACCAATTCAACATCTTCCGCAGAAAGGGTATAATGCCCAATGATCGCGGTTTCTTGGACAGGAGGATCGAACAGGCGCCGGCGCTCGTCTCCGGTCAGAAGTCGGCGTCGTGCCATTTTGCTCTCCCGCTGAGGCGAATTACAAAATTGACACCAAAGCGGCTTGCACTGGAGGGAGGCCATTCGTTGCCGGTTGATCCCCGAGCAATCACCCGGCGCAGCAAGACAGTTTGGCGACATCCTTATCAAACGTTTGGGCCGCCAGTTTGAGGCCTTCCACAGTGGTCAGGTAAGGAAATATCGTTGCACCCAATTCCAGGGTGGTCATGCCGTGTTTGATCGCCAGCACCAGTGTCTGGATCGAATCCGCGCCTTCGGGTGCCATGATCTGGCCGCCCAGCAAACGGTCGTTCGCCTTGTCGGCAATCAGTTTGATGAGACCCCGCGTATCGCGTGCTGCCAGTGCCCTTGGCACAGCATCGAGCGGGAGCAGCGAAACCTTGATGTCCAGGCCTTGCGCCCGTGCTGTCGTTTCAGTGAGGCCGGCGCTGGCGACTTGCGGGTCGGTGAAGACGACGGATGGCATGGAGGAATTGTCGTAGCGGTATTGGTTGCCCGTCACCGCGTTGCGCGCGGCCAGTTTTGCGCCATAGGCGGCCATGTAGACGAACTGGTCCCGTCCCGTTACATCGCCCGCCGCGTAAATGCCTGGAACCGACGTTTCGAGGTGGTCATCGACGACGATTCCACCATTACGGGCAAGCACTATGCCGCGCTCCTCCAGCCCAAGCCCGTCGCTATTGGGTCGGCGTCCGGTGGCGATGAGCACCTGTTCCGCCGCGACGGTGTCACAATGCCCCTCGCAGGTCAATTCGACCCCGCTCTGTGTTTGGGCGATACGCTGATAGCCGACACCTGCGCAAACCCGCACGCCCTCGGCTTCCAAATAGTTTTTCAGCGCGGCACTCACTTCCGGGTCCATTTCGGGGAGCAGGCGGCTTCGGCAGCAGATGGTGACATCAACGCCCAGACGCGAAAACATCTGTCCCAGTTCTACCCCGATCACCCCGCCACCGATCACCAGCAGCGATTTGGGCAAGCGATCCAGCGCCAGCGCCGATGTGCTGGTTAGGTAGGGCACGCTGTCCATCCCCGGAATCGGCGGCACGGCGGCGTGCGCACCCATCGCCAATATGACCTTGCCGACCTTCATGGGCGCATCGCCGACAATCAGCGCACCATCGGCAAAGCGTGCCTTGCCCTCGATATAGCTCACACCTTCATAGGCGGGCAGCAGATCGACATATTTTTTTTGGCGCAGCGTCGTGACAAGATCGTCCTTCGACGCCGCCAATACGGACCAGTCATCCATCTGGACAGCGCCCCCAAGGCCGGGAAAGCGCGCGGCGGCAAGCCCACCATGCACCGCTTCGGCGGCGCGGATCAGCGTCTTGGAAGGAACGCAGCCAACATTGACACAGGTGCCGCCAATCGTGCCGTGACCGACGAGCGCCACTTTCGCGCCCAGATCGGCAGCGGCGATCGCGGCGGAGAACCCGGCAGAACCCGCGCCGATGACGGCAACGTCAAATCCTTCCTGCCCGGGGCGGTTGCAACAGTCGTTCATTGCTTATCGCTTTCTTGAGGCGCTGGCGGCGCCCCGCTCAGTTTTGAATAGCGCGCGCCGGATAACCCGCGTTGGTTGATGCAGCGGCAATCGCAGCAGCATTGGTGCGGCGCGGGTTATAGGTTGCGCGCGCGGTCTTGGCTGCGAAATCGACCGTGACCGCCGTTACCCCGGCGACGCCTTCCATCGCCTTCTTCACGGTGATCGGGCAGGTGGCGCAGGTCATGTTCTCTATGGCAAAGGTGGTTTGCTTCTGAGCGGTTGCGGTAGCCGCGGGGCGATCTTGCGCCGTGCCACTAACTGCATAGGCGACCCCGCCGCCAGCCATAGCCAGCACGGCCATAGCGATACATACTGTCTTTTTCATGGGTATTTCCTTTCAATAGAACCAGGGTGCCCACCAGTCGATGGTGAGCGCCAGGATGGCGACGGCAAGGCCCAGCCACAGCACCGCCTTGGTGGTCCAAGCCGATTGTGGACGAGCGCAGTAGGAACCGTCTTCACAGGGCGGTTTCGGCTTGAAATAGACATGCCAGAAGCCGTAGCCGAGCAGCGCGAGCGTTACGCCTGCGACATAGGGCTTGTAAGGTTCGAGCGCCGTCAGGTTGGCGATCCACGCGCCGGAAATTCCGAGCATAACCAACAGTAGCGGGACGACGCAGCAAGCCGAGGCGAGCCCCGCGCCGATCAATGCGCCCGCCGCAACCCAGTTTGCCTGCTTCGGCTCGTGGTTTTCGGTGAGGGCTGGCTGTCCCGCTTCCGGCGTTGAGACCATGGCTTGAATCCCTTGTTCCAACTGAGTGATTCGCAGTGTAGGCTCTGTAGCCACTACAGACTCAAGAGGTATTTTCATGGAGCAACAGGTCGGCATCTTGCGTGCCCAGCTTGCCCGGAAAACAGGCTGCAATCTCGAAACCATCCGCTATTACGAGAAGGTGGGATTGCTGCCGGGGCCGCCTCGCAGTTCCAACGGCTACCGCGTCTATTCGCCGGAACTGGTGCAAAGGTTGCAGTTCATCCTGCGCGCGCGCGACCTTGGCTATGCAATGGATGACATACGGTCATTGTTGTCGCTCACCGATACCGGTGCACAAACCTGCGCGGAGGTTATGGCGAGAACCGAACTCCACCTTGAAGATGTCCGCCGCCGCATTGCAGATTTGCAGAAGATAGAGGTGACGCTGGCGACCACGTTAGCCAGATGCACTGGAGATGACGTTGCCGAATGTCCCATCCTGGAAGCACTCCAGTTTTTACCCCATCAAGGCAATTGACGCCATCTTTGAGGGATTTGATTTTGTGATGTCAGCTTGGAGTATAGCCTAACCGGACGTCAGGGCGCTACCGCGGTTTCTGTCAGATTAGGGTACTAAACGGAATTTGTTGACGAATGTCGTTGCGTATCATAGATTTCAACCTGACATTTTGATGGAGAGAGTGCGCAGTGAAGGGGCAACGGATCGGCTATGTCCGGGTCAGCACGTTCGATCAGAATGTGGATCGCCAATTGGAAGGTCAGTCGCTCGATCGGACCTTCACCGACAAGGCATCGGGCAAGGACGTCAACCGCCCCCAGCTTGAGGCTCTGCTCACTTTCGCCCGCGAAGGCGATACCGTCGTCGTCCACAGCATGGATCGGTTGGCCCGCAATCTGGATGACCTGCGCAAGCTGGTCCAGGGCCTCACCAAGCGAGGTATCCGGATCGAGTTTGAGAAGGAAAGCCTGTCCTTCTCGGGGGGAGGACTCCCCGATGGCCAATCTGATACTCTCGGTCATGGGTGCGTTTGCTGAGTTCGAGCGCGCCCTGATCCGCGAACGGCAACGCGAAGGCATTGCGATCGCTCGGCAGCGCGGCGCCTATCGGGGGCGGAAACGGTCGCTCTCGGATGAGATGATTGCCGATCTGCACCGCCGCGTTGCCGCCGGTGAACGCAAGGCGACCATCGCGCGCGACATGGGCATCAGCCGCGAAACCCTCTACCAGTACCTTCGCGCCGCTGCCTGACACCAATGTTCACATTATGTCCGGAAAATCGTTGTTCAGCGTACAAAGCTTGAGGTGACGCCGACCAGCGGTGAGAAAAACAGATTGTCAGGAAGCTCAGCGTCTCTCTTGCCCGAGGGGGAATTTCCAGCCAATCGACCAAAGCATTGACCGAAGGGCGGAACCCCTCGCGCTTGTTCAACAGAGCTTCTTGTCCGCAGACATAGGCCTTCACCATTGCGCGCTCGATCTCGCCAATCGTATTTTGCGTGCGCCCCCCTTTACGCGCCTTGCGATCCCGGGCGACAATGTCGCGCGCGACCTCGCGGAATATCGTGCGCATTTTCGATGTTGGTCGCTCGGCTTTGGCAGGCTTCCTTTTGACGTTCACAGTTGCAAAATCCCGAAAAAAAGCGAGCCTCAGACCGACTGACGCGGCGCGATGCCGAGGCGCTGTGCGACCTGCGTGTAGAGACCGACGATGCCGGGCATGGCGACCGTGACCGCAAGACCGAATGGTACAGCTTCATCTATCGGAGTGCCCGGATCTGGATCGCGCTGCACAACGAGGTCAATCGTCATATCCGGGCCGACGACCGGCGCTTTGTCACCTTCCCAGCAACGCATGAATATGGTGCCGCGATTAGTCTGATTGCCGTCCGGTTGAAGGCTTCGCGGAGAAACGCCCAAAGTGCCGGCTTCTGCTGGATCGAGCAGCTTGAGGCGAACGGATCGGTAGCTCTTGCGTCCCGGTTGCACGGGTGTGAACCATGCCAGCGTCGCCGAGAGGCTGTGGGGCCGGGCCTGACCGCTCATAACCGCCGGTATGGGAACACGGACAGTGGTGACACGGTCGCGCGAAAGTTCTCCAACCGCCCAGAACGTCGCGCGGTCCTCCGCGCACGCTACCGCGTCTTCGGCGTCAACATAGCCAAATCCCAGGAAGCGCCTGATATTGTCCTTGATGTGGCTGTGATGTCCGCCGACTGGACCGATGATCGCTTTGATCCGTGCAGCAATGTCATCGGGCCACCGGGCGGGATGGACAAGCAGTGCCTTAAGCAAGGCCGCCCGCTGAATGTGGGGCAGGCCCGCAAAATCCGGATACGCCGCCTCTAGTGCGTCGTGGATCCGATGACATGTGCGTGATGCCAGCGCGGTCGCGCCGCTGGTCCCGCCCGAATAGCCTTCGGCTACCCCGAAGGCGCCGGTACGAGGCGCAGCCACTTTGAGGCCAGCGGGGCGCGTCGAGGGCGCCGGCCTGACGAAGACATGACCGTCGGTCCGCATCTGGCGGAGGTGCTCGCGACCTCCCGGCATCAAAATGTCGGGTTTGACTGATCGGGCAAATCCAGGGCCGAGAGCGCTCGACGGGTTGGCGGCACGAATGCCCGGAAAGGGGTCGATGATGGTGCGGGCGGCGCGGCGGTCCGCAGCCGACACCCAATCGTCGTTGGACGCGCCGACCGTCACCGCGTTGATTGCCTCGGACGGCGAAAACATACGCCGGTCAGCCATCAGATTGCCGATCGCGGTCAGCGTGCCGTCACAGCGAGCGGCGGCGTCAGCGTCTTCGAAAGCCGTGCCGGTCGCGAAGGCTGGGACGCCGAAGGTCTCCCTCACATTACCAGCACTCACCAGAAACAGAATGCCGTATCGGTACGCCAGTCGATCCAGCAGCCGTGCCCATGCCGACAGCGACGACTGAAAGGGACGCCGCTCGTTGCCAAGCGAGAGATTGACGATCAGCACGCCCGGCGCCGTTGCATCCGGGCCTTCTCGCATCGCTCTAATGGCGAGAAAGATGATATCGACGACAAGCCGTCGTGCCGGGAAGCGATCCCCAGCACCCATCACCGGAACAACATGAATGCGCCGCGGCAATGCCGGTGCGGGATTGTTCCTGTCGCCATGCACGAGGAGCGACGCCATCGCAGTGCCATGGACGCGTTGGTCCACGGGGGCATGGGGTTCGAGATCGAATTGATCATCCACGACCAGATGAGCGGCGAGCAGCGGATGTGCAGCGACCGGAACTCCGTCGAGCAGGGCCAGGATCGGTTCGCGCAGGTTGCCGACCGCAGCAGCGGTGCCGGCGTCTGTGACGTCCTCGATCTCGATCGTCGTCGCTAGGCTTTGCGGGCGGATGTGCATGACAGGCTCGAGGCTGGCGATGCCGCCTTCCGCCCGATCGATGATCTCCCGGATCGCGCGTACCGGCAAATCCACAAGCAGGGCATGATAGGCGATGTCGGGCAGCCGGGCACGCGAGATGATATCCCCGCCGCGTGCGGTCACTGCCGCGCGCACTTCATCTTCCCGTGCCTGGGCCTGAACCTCAGAGGCTCGGTAGATCAATTCGATCTCCAGCGGGACAAGCTCGTCCTCGCCGCGCTCCTCGATCTCCTCGGCGAGAAAACTGGCGTCGATTCGTTGGACCCTGTCCTGAGGCCCCCATGGTCGCAGATCGCGAAGCAGTTCGAACACGCCACGCCACGGCGTCTCCCCGAATTGCAGTTGATCGGCGTTCCAGCGCCTCCAAAGAGAGAGCAGTTCTGCGAGCGCGCGTGCGTCCGGAACAAGGAGGTAGGCAACGGGCTCCTTGTCGTCGTCGCTGCCTAACTCCTCCTCGTCGATCAGTTCGAGGCCGGGCACGCGCTGAACGGCTGCGGCAAAATTGTTCACCGAGCCACGGACTTCGAAGACGAGCAATCTCTCCGGTGCCAGGGCAGCCGGATCGGCACGCAGTTCGAGACCGCCCGGATCTCGCGCCAAAGCCTGGGCCAGGCGGTCGAAGTTTGGGGCAAATGTGGCTTGCTGGCGATCCCGAGGGAAAGATTCAGGTGGCCGGGGAAATTTTTGCTGACCGGCGGGGCGTTGTCTTGATTGGTCTGGCGTCAGCCTCAGCAGGGGCTTGGTTGGATCGCTCGCCATCTACATTCCCGGGCCGTACGCGCGATTTCCATAGTTCAAGCTCTGTCTCGAGCGCATCATCAATCCCAATCTCCCCCAAACCCAATATCTGCCTGCGCCTCACATTCTGGCACAGGTCGAGCGCTTCGGCATAACTTACTTCGCCAAGGCGGGTCGCGAGCTTCTGTACAGTCATGCGCGGAGTTTCAGGCCAGCCAGAGATGACCCTGTCCAAAAACACCTCAAGCAGTTTGCGATCGGGCTGTGGAAAAGCTAACCGCATCTGAAAGCGACGCCATACCGCGCGATCAAGCAACTCTGCATGATTGGTAGCCGCAACAACTATAACATACGGCGGCAATTGATCGAGTTGCATGAGCAAGAACGAGACCACGCGCTTGATTTCGCCGGTTTCATGGGTGTCGCCACGCTCTTTACCGATAGCATCAAACTCGTCGAAAAATAGGACGCTCGGCTGTGTGCGCACATAATCGAACAGTTTGCGAAGCCGAGCGTTGGTCTCACCAAGGTAACTGCCGATCAAAGCATCATAACGCACGACGAAGAATGGTAAGCCCAGCGCCTCCGCGATTGCCTCAGCAAAGGACGTCTTCCCGTTTCCAGGAGGCCCGGAAAGCAGAATCCGATGCCGTGGCTCATAGGCATGTGCGCGCAAAACATCAGCACGCATGTGCTCTTCGATCAGCTGACGACCATTCTCGCGCGCTGGCAACGAAAGGAGCAGATCATCAAATCTAACCCGCGCTTCGATTTCGATGATCGTGTCTCGACCTGGCCCGACCTGAGGCTGGGAGGTCGTGAGAGGCGGCGGCGTTACCGGCACGGTGCTTAGTGCGCGTTCGATGCGATCTGCAACGATGTGGTGATTTTTGGCTCGTTCGTCCGCGGCAATGGCCTCGGCCGCTGCGCGCAGCGTCTCACGGTCGCCAGCAACGCTGGCGCGAACGAGCGAGACGAGATGATCAGCGCGGGCCATTTTCTATGTTTCAGTCACTCAATCGGCAGGATCAAAATCGACTACCTGGGGAATCTAATGAAATTTTCCTGCGGTGTAATCAATTATTCGCGATCCAGCTCTAGCAGACCTAGCACGATAATGCCTCTGCCATATGTGACGCTCCGTAAGGGTATCTGAAACCAGGGACCATCGTGGAGCAAGCCAGCATTCCATAGCCTAGATTCCCTATAGAAAGCTCTCACCGGCGTGGTTCTTGAACAACGCGGCATCGCGAACATAACCGAGGAGCACCTCCACCTTCTTCTGACGCGATACCTCCTGCATCTTGGGCAGCGAGGCTCCGGCCTTGGCCGCCTCGGTCAGAAACCCTGAGCGCAGTGAGTGCGCACCGACTGCGGCAGGATCGAGCCCAACCTTTTGGGCGTAGCGCTGAATCAGGCGGGCAACCGAGCGATCCGACATGGGCTCTTTGGTCATCATCCCTTGTGCGTCGGTGCGGTAGAACAAAGGACCAGCCTCCCCTCCCCTTGCGCTGAGCCATTCGTTGAGGCGCGCGCCCGGCTTGAGAATCTTTCCCGACGGCACCGCGATGACCTGCCCTTCCCCTTCTTGGTCTGTTTTCGAGTGCCTGATCGTCAGCTTGAGGCCTTCCCGCACCAGCTCGAGGTCAGCCAGCTGTAGCGCGACCAACTCGGAACGCCGCAACGCCGCCGCCAGCCCAAGTGCCATGACGGCCCGGTCGCGGATAGCCCGCGGACTTTGGCCTTCAGCAGCTGCAATCATCCGCGCAAGATCGGCCGCCAGAATTGCGCTCTTCTTGCGCGTCGGCCGTGCGCGCTGCTCGCGCCGGATCCCGGCAAGTGTGTCGCCAATGACATCACGCGGATCGCGATGCTGGGGTGCGACCTGCCCTGCCTGCCTGTGGTGCCAGGCGATGGCTGCAAGGTGCCGCCCGATGGTGCTGTCCGCCCTCCCCGCCTGCGCCAGCGAGGCAAGGTATGTGGCCACGGCCTCCGGCATAGCCGGCATAGGCTCAAGATCGCGCGTCCAGCACCATTCTTCGAACTGCCGCCAGTCGCTCTCATAGGCCCGGACCGTGTTGGCGGCCTTGGACCGCGCCCGGTAAGAGCGGGCCGCTTCGATCTCAGCCGCGAGCTGCGGCGGGATCGCATTCCCCAAGGGCGCGAGCGCAACCTCATCTGAATGCCTCAAGGCCTTGCTGCTGTCATCGTCCAAGGCGACACTCCTCAAGATTCAAGTCCGCTGCTGTGCCCCCCCTTGCCTTCGGGCCGGGGCGACATCGCAGTGAATTTCGCCTGCTTTATATAGAATAGCTCGTCGTCCGTGAAGGGCATTTATCGGACAGCAAATCAACCGTACAAGCTGGGTATACTTTTTAGGCCGTTCATATACTATTTGCCCGATGGCGCCTTACCCTCCCCCTTGGCAACTGACCCTTGCGCGGATCGAAGGCGCCCTCCCCTTCATCTCGCCGGAGCTCGCCGAGTGTCTGGCGATGGCCTCATTGCGGCGTCTTTGGCGCGTGCATGTTCGAGACTATCCCTTTGATAATCTAGGAATCGCACACAACCCGGGCATTAATGCGAGCGAACTTGTCCGATCATGGTACTCGGAGGAGCGGCGGCA
>NZ_QKVT01000066.1:0-2318 GCF_003426715.1 Blastomonas sp. UPD001 | reverse complement strand
AATAGCGGGGTCAGCGTGCTGTTCTGGCTGACCAACCTGCTGCTGCTGCCCTGGCTGGTGCTGGCCACCGCCGGCTTCCTGATGGCCTATGAGGCGCTGGGACTGCCGCGTCTGCCGTCTTCGGTCTGGGAGGATGTGCCCTCCGCGCTGCTGGTGGTCATCGCCTTTGTCGCCAAGGAGTTCTGGCTCTACTGGTCGCATCGCTGGCTGCACAGCCGCTGGGGCTGGCCGATCCACGCCATCCACCATAGCGACACGCATGTGAACGGCCTCACCCAGTGGCGCATCCATCTGCTCGAGGCGGTGGTAATGCGGCTGTTCGCGCTGGTGATGATCGGCTGGATGGGCCTGCCGCCCGCCGCCGCCGCGGCCAGCACGCTCGCGGTGCTGGTGCACGCGGCCTATGTCCATTCGCCGCTGGACTGGGACCATGGCCCCTTGCGCATGGTCATCGCCAGCCCGCGCTTCCACCGCTGGCATCATCTGGATGCCGAGCCCGCCTATAATACCAACCTCGCCAATGCGCTGCCGATCTACGACTGGCTGTTCGGCACCTATCGCGCGCCGGAGCATCTCGATGCCCCGATGGGGGCGAAGACCGCAGGCGTGCCCGATACCGATTTCGTCGCGCTGTGGATGTACCCGTTCCGCGAGTGGGCGCGGATGATCCGCGAGGCGGCAGGCGGCGGGCGCGGTCCGAAGGCGACGCCTGCCCCTCTGGAAGAGGCCTGATCCGGCTCAGCCGCACGCCCCGGCAAATTTGATCCACCTCAATGATCGCGCGTCCCCCCTCCCGCATGCTCTGACATGACGGGGCATCACCCCCGAGTCGCCGGAGGGGCCCATGCGTATCCTGTTCGTGCATCCCAATTATCGCTCGGGCGGGGCGGAGATTGCGGGGACGTGGCCGCCGGCCTGGGTGGCCTATCTTACCGGGCCGCTGCGGCGCGCAGGGTTTGACGACATCCATTTCATCGACGCGATGACCGAGGGGGTGTCGGATGACGATCTCGCCGCGCGCATGGCGGCGCTCCAGCCCGATATCGTCGGCACCACCGCGATCACCCCCAGCATCTATGCCGCCGAGCGGGTGCTGGAGATCGCCGCGCTCACCGTGCCGCAGGCGGTGCGCGTGCTGGGCGGGGTGCATGCGACCTTCATGTACAAGCAGGTCCTGATGGAAGCGCCGCATATCGATGTCATCGTGCGCGGCGAGGGCGAGACTATCGCGGTCGAGCTGTTCAGCGCGATTGCGCAGGGCCGCTGGCCGCAGGACCGCGCTGAGATCGCCGGGCTCGCCTGGCGCGAGGGGGATCGGGTCATCGCCAGCAAGGCAGCCGAGACGATCAAGGATATGGACAGCCTGAAGCCCGACTGGGACATTCTCGACTGGAAGCAGTACACCTATATCCCGCTCGGCACGCGCGTCGCCATCCCCAATCTGGCGCGCGGCTGTCCGTTCACCTGCTCCTTCTGCTCGCAATGGAAATTCTGGCGCGATTACCGCGTGCGCGACCCCAAGCTGGTCGTCGACGAGATCCAGGAGCTGCACGAGAAGCACGGCGTCGGCTTCTTCATCCTCGCCGACGAGGAGCCGACGATCAACCGCAAGAAATTCATCGAGTTCTGCCAGGAGCTGATCGATCGCGGCCTGCCGGACAAGGTGAAATGGGGCATCAACACCCGCGTCACCGATATCTATCGCGACAAGGAGCTGCTCGGCTTCTACCGCTCGGCGGGCCTCGTGCATGTGAGCCTGGGCACCGAGGCGGCGGCGCAGATGCGGCTCGACCTGTTCAACAAGGAAACCAAGGTCGAGGAGAACAAGACCGCGATCCGCCTGCTGCGCGAGGCCGATATCTTCGTCGAGGCGCAGTTCATCGTGGGCCTCGAGAACGAGACCGCCGAGACGCTCGAGGAAAGCTGGCGCATGGCCTGGGACTGGCAGCCGGACCTCGCCAACTGGTCGATGTACACGCCCTGGCCGTTCACGCCCCTGTTCGAGGAGCTGAAGGACAAGGTCGAGGTCCATGATTTCAGCAAGTACAATTTCGTCACCCCGATCATGAAGCCCGCGGCGATGGAGCGCGGCGAGCTGCTCGACCGGGTGATGGCCAATTACCGCCGCTTTTATATGCGGAAAGCCCTGTTCCATTATCCCTGGCGCGGCACGGGCTTCCGGCGGCGCTATCTGCTGGGCTGCCTCTATGCCTTCCTGCGCGCGGGCTTCCGCCGCACCTTCTATGATCTGGGCAAGGCGGGCTATTGGGGGCCGCAGACCGCGAAGAGCGTCGACTTTCATTTCGACGAGACGCGCG
>NZ_QKVT01000065.1:0-1291 GCF_003426715.1 Blastomonas sp. UPD001 | reverse complement strand
GATGCCGCCGCCCAGCGCCTGTCCGATCTCGACCGGCAACAGACGCGCATCGCCGAGGATAGCGCGCGCGAAGACCGCCTCACCCACGACGCCACCGCCGCGCTCGAACGGCTGGAGGCGGAAAACGCCCGCGTCCAGGCCGATATCGCCGCCGAGGAAGCGCGCGGGCCGGTGCTCGCGCATGCGCAGGACAATGCCGAACGCGCGGTGCGCGAGGCCGAGCTGGCGCTGGCCGAAGCGAGGGCCGAGCTCGCGCGCACCGATGCCGACATCAAGGTCGCCGATGCCGCGCTCGCCACCGCGCTGGCGCGCCATCGCCGTGCCGACGAGGAATTGCAGCGCACGCGTGCCCAGCTCGCCGGGCTCGGCGATGCCGCAGAACTGGCGCAGCTGCGCGACGAGGCGCTCGCCGAATGCGCGCAGGCCGCGGACGCCAGGGTAGCGGCTGCGGCGGCGGTGGCCGAAGCGCAATCGGGTCGCGATGCCGTCGTCTCCACGCGCGATGCGGCGCAGAGCGAGCTTGCGACGCTGCGCGCCGAGCTCAACGCGATGACGCGCGAGATCGAGGCATTGGCCCGCGACCTGGCAAGGCGGCCGGGCGGAGGCGAGCGCGCGCTCGACCAGGTCCAGGCCGACAGGGGCTATGAAAAGGCGCTCGCGGCGGCGCTGGGCGATGACCTGAGCGCACCGATCGCCGAGGCTGTTGGGGACGGTCGCTTCTGGACCGGGGCCGAGCTGCCCGCCGATCGCCCCGCGCTGCCCGATGGCTGCACGTGGCTCGCCGACCATGTGCGCGCGCCTGAGGCTCTCGCCGCGCGGCTGTCGCTGGTCATGGTTGCACAGATCGATGCCGGACGGACGCTCGCCCCCGGCGTCCGGCTGGTCACGCACGATGGCCGGGTGCGCCGCTGGGACGGCTTCGTTTCGCGCGGCGACGGCGCTGCTGCGGCAGAACGGCTCGAGCGGCGCACCCGGCTGACCGAACTCGAAGCAACTCGCCCAGTCCTGGCCGAGCGGCTGGAGGGCGCAGAGGCCGCGCTGGCGCAGGCACAGCAGCAACTCGCCGATGTGCAGGCGCGGATCGCCGAGCATGGCCGCGCGCTGGCCGCCGCCGAGTCAGCCGAGCGCCAGGCATTGCGCGACCGCGACCAGACCGAACACGCGCTGCAGCGCGATGCCGAGCGCCGCGACGATCTCGCCGAGCGCATCGAGCGCCTGGCCGCCGATGCCGAAGCCGCCGCGCACGACCGCCAGGCCGCCGAGGCGGCGCGCGCCGCGCTGCCCGACGGCG
>NZ_QKVT01000064.1:0-2514 GCF_003426715.1 Blastomonas sp. UPD001 | reverse complement strand
CCGACCTCGGTCGATCCGCAGAACGCGCAGGCGACGAGGCCGCGTGCGCGCTGGTCCTCATAGGCCTGGCTCGAGGCGAACCAGACCTCGAACACATGGTCATGCTCGCACTTGAGGTCGTAGACGATCATGGCCGCACCGCCTCCGCAACCGGCCTGCGGTTGGCGATAACCGGAACGCGCGAGCGCACATCGGCGATGCGTGCCAGGTCGAGTTCGGCAAAGCCCAGGCCCGGTGCCTCGCCCATGTCGAGCAGGATTTCGCCCCAGGGATCGATTACCAGGCTGTGGCCATAGGTGCTTCGGCTGTCGGCATGCTCGCCTGTCTGTGCCGCGGCGACGACGAAACAGGCATTCTCGATCGCGCGCGCGCGCAGCAGGACATGCCAGTGCGCCTGTCCGGTCGGGACGGTAAACGCCGCAGGGACCGCGATGATGTCCGCGCCGGCGCGGCTCAATGCGGAATAGACCGCGGAAAAGCGGATATCGTAGCAGATCGACAGGCCGAGTACGGCGCGCGGAAGCTGCACCGCAACCGCCTGCTCGCCGCCCTCATAGACGGCGGACTCGCGCCAGCTCTCACCCGAGGCCAGATCGACATCGAACAGATGGATCTTGTCATAGCGCGCCGCGATGCCGCCATCGGGCGCAATCACGAACGCGCGGTTGCGCCATTTCGCGTCGGGCGCATCGCCCCTGACCGCCAGCGAGCCAAGATGCACCCACAGTCCGTGTTCGGCCGCGGCGGCGCGGACCTCGGCGAGCACATGATCCTCGCCCTCGCTGCGGATCGTCTCCGAAGCGCGGGCGCGGTTGCGGTCGATCAGGTTCGACATTTCGGGCGTGAACAGCATCTCTGCGCCGCCCGCCCTGGCATCGCGCACCGCCTGCACGAGCGTGCGCGCGTTTTGCGCAGGGTCGATCCCTGCCGTCATCTGCAGCACGGCAATCTTCATGCGCTCGTTTCCGGACCTCACAGCCCCAGCAGCGGGTCGAGCTTGCCCTCGCGGTCGAGCGCGGCCAGATCGTCCGACCCGCCGATATGTCGGCCATCGATGAAGATCTGCGGCACGGTGGTGCGGCCTCCAGCGCGGCGGATCATCTCGGCCTTGGGCTCGCCGCCCATCGACACTTCGGTCTCGTCGAATTCCACGCCCTTCTTGCTCAGCAGCGACTTGGCCCTGTAGCAATAGGGGCAGGTAAATTTGGTATAGATCTCGACCTTGGCCATGAAAGCGTCCTCCGCCCCCGATATTTGGGCGTTTTGCGCGGAAATGCAACAGCCGCGCCATGGCGCTGTCACATATCCGCGCCCTCGTCGCCCTCGCGCAGCACCCGCGCCCAGCAGAATATCGTCACCTTCGCCGCACCCGCCTGCTTGAGCAGCCGCACGCACGCGCGCGAGGTCGCGCCGGTGGTATAGACATCGTCGATCAACAGAACATGCTTGCCCCGGATGCGATCGCGCCGGTCCTTGGGGATCGCGAACACCCCCTGCACCGCGAGCCCGCGCTGCTTGCGCGTCATGCCCTTGAGCGGCGGAGTCGCGCGGATGCGGCGCAGCACATCGGTCTCGACCGCAAGGGCATGCGGCCGCGCCAGTTCGCGCGCGATCAGGATCGACTGGTTGAACCCGCGCCTCCACAGCCGCCAGCGATGCAATGGCACTGGAACCAGCACCAGATCGGCCTGGTCCTGCGGAATATGCCGTTGCAGATGCCGCGCGATCAATCGGGCCAGGCCGATCTTGCCGCCATGCTTGAGCTTGAGCACGATCGAGCGCGACAGATCGTCATAGAGCACCGCCGCCTTGATGCCATCGTGCAACGGCGGATCGGCGAGGCATTCGGCGCAGACCAGGTCGGCATCGCGCCCTTCGGAGAAAGGCTTGCCGCACGATGCGCAGCTGGGATCGCTGATGAAGCGCAGCGCATTCCAGCACTCTGAGCAGAATTGCAGGTCGTCCTCGACCAGCACGCCGCAGCCGGGGCAGCGCGGGGGCAGCACCAGATCGACCAGCGGGCTGAGGGCGGTGGCAAGCGACATGCCCCCTTGTCGCGCGGCGCACGCGTCGGCACAAGGCCGCGATGAACCAGGATAGCGCCCCCCGCCAGCTTTTCTCGCCCGCGCGCCGCCGTCTCGCGATGGCGCGCGGCGCCCGGCTGGCGCAGCAGCACGGCGCTTTCCTTGCCGAGCATATGGCGGACGAAATCGTCGAGCGGCTCGGCTGGGTGACGCGCGATTTCGGAGAGGCGCTGGTGCTGGGCATGGCTCCGCCGAGTCTGATCGCGGCACTGGAAGGACGGGGCATGCGCCTCACGCTGGCCGGGCCGATCGGGCGCGACGTTGAATGCGACGAGGACCTGCTGCCGTTCGACCCGGCGAGCTTCGATCTGGTGATCGCGCTGGGCACGCTCGACAGCGTCAACGATCTTCCCGGCGCGCTCATCCAGATCAACCGATCACTGCGCCCCGACGGGCTGATGATGGCCGCGATGATCGGCGCGGGCTCGCT
>NZ_QKVT01000063.1:0-1473 GCF_003426715.1 Blastomonas sp. UPD001 | reverse complement strand
CGCTGTGTCGGCGTCGGGAATGGGTGAGATGCGTATGTAGTCGCGTTTCAGGGTTTTGACGAAAGCCTCCGACATACCGTTCTTTCAAGTCCAGGACTGCAGTTCGTACTGACACTCAAGCCCGCATAGAGTTCGAGGTTACGCACCCGTTCCATCCGTGGCGCGGACAGCGCTTCGTGCTGTCGACACGCAAACAGAACTGGGGCGAAGACCGCGTCATGTTCTACGACGCCCAAGGACGGTTGCGTTCGCTTCCGGCCTCGTGGACCGATGTCAATGAGGCCGACTTGTTCAGTCAGGTTGCTGCAGGTCGGTCCTTCTCCCGCCCAGACGATCTGTCGGCGCTGGCGTCGTTGATTGATCACATTAAGCGCCGCCAGGAAGAATGACGAAGCGTCAAGTAAATTACGCCGCATATGTAAGCCTAATTATGCCGAGACGCGATGTCATTGATCGTCCAAGCAATAGGTAAGGCTCGATGTTACATGGGTTTCGGCGGTATTTGAGATATAATTTGATTGACGTGTGAGCAAAGTGCGGCATAATTTGCATTACACAGGGAGGCTCCCATGACTAAAGAAAGCAAGCCCGATCGCCTGCGCCAGATGGGCGCTCTGAACCCCAAGCCCGAGGGCGTCCGCGCCCCCTGGTTCCGGGAAGCAGGTTTCTTTGATCCACTCGATCTCGTGCAAGTGAAGTATGAGATGCTTCGGCACGCCCGCGAAGACGGCACCAACAAAGCGGATGCGGCCGCGCTTTTCGGGCTGTCTCGGCAGACCTACTATCAAGCGGAGGCCGCGTTCGAGCGCGATGGCATGTCCGGCCTCTTGCCGCGCACCCGCGGGCCGAAGTCAGCCCACAAGCTTACTGGCGAGGTGATGCGTCTCGTCGAGGAGCATCTCGATGTGAACGGCCAACTGCAGGCCCGTTCTCTGGCGGACCTAGTGCATGCGAGACTGGGCATCAGCGTCCATCCTCGCAGCATCGAACGCGCGGTGGCGCGTAAAAAAAAACGATGAAGAGCCGACGCACGCAATCGCCATGTCGGAGAACGGCAAGGATGTTTACGAAGCGCTCCGCGCCGATGTTATTTGCGGTACGGCTTGCGCGAGGCGCATGGGCGCCATCGTCTTCCACGGACTGTGGCGCGGCCTGGCAGTACTGATCGCACCACATCAATCCGCGATAGCGCGACAGCAGTCGACGCCTCGGCTCAAGACAACTTCACTGGTCGCGCACGATCGCCAGCTCGTGCACATGCTCGCCAATATGGTGCTGGCAGCAGAGACAGGAGGAAGCCATGTCTACTGATAATGCCATGAAGATTAGCGCCGATCACCTGCGGCGCGATGCGTTTCTCTACGTCCGCCAGTCCTCCCTTCGTCAGGTGTTTGAGAACACCGAGAGCACGAAGCGGCAATATGCACTGCGGGACCGCGCGGTGGCGCTGGGTTGGCCGATTGAGCGTGTCCA
>NZ_QKVT01000062.1:0-505 GCF_003426715.1 Blastomonas sp. UPD001 | reverse complement strand
CCAAAATCCAAAATCGAATGACTCAATGTTATCTCTATTGCGAATAGAAAATTTTGCCCTGATTGACCAATTAGAACTAGAATTTGGCGCAGGATTAAATGTATTGACAGGCGAAACCGGCGCGGGAAAGTCGATTATCTTGGATGCGATTGATGCAGTGTTGGGCGGAAAGGTTTCTAGTCGCGTGATTCGCACTGGTACAAATCGGGCAATGGTAGAAGCAACTTTTACTTCTAATTCTGCTTTAATAGCCTGGTTAACTGAACAAGAAATAGAATTAATTGAAGAAAATTATATATTTATTAGTCGGGAAATTACAGCTACTTCAGGGAAAATACGGAGTAAATCGCGGGTAAATGGAGTGTTGGTAAATCAGCAGTTGATGTCAGAACTGCGCGATCGCCTAGTGGAAATCACTGCTCAAGGTCAAACAGTATTATTCGGACAATCTGCCCAAATTCGCGATTGGTTAGATGCCTACGGTGGTGAATCTATTTTGCAACAA
>NZ_QKVT01000061.1:0-2842 GCF_003426715.1 Blastomonas sp. UPD001 | reverse complement strand
GCGCGGCGGCATCGGCGATCGGCGCGATCTCGGAGGCGGTCAGGGGCGGCTGGTTCAGGCTGTCCTGCATCATGGCAAACTCCTTGGAAAATCGGGTCCGGTCGTCAGCGCGACCGCTTGAGCGTCCAGCCGCCGAGCATGCGGTCGAACAGCGCGTTGGCGTACAGGCCGTTGGAAAGATGGACCCTGAGGCCCGCCGCCGCCGGGTGATAGGCCCAGAGCGGGAACATCGACTGGGCGATGGCAACCAGCCCGAAGCTGACCACCGCCAGGATCATCAGCACCCACTCGAGCGGTCCGGGGGCGGGCGTCGCGGGCAGGGGGCCGAGCAGCAGCGCATCGGCAATGTGGTGCAGCGCGAAATAGCCGAGCGAGGCCGCGAGCGAATAGGCCACCATCCGCTGCATCAGCGCTACCGGGGCGGCACCGGCCAGACCCTGGGCGAGCAGATAGGCGATGCCGAAGATCAGGATCGCGCCCAGGGCGATCGACTGCGGCGAGCTGTCCTGAAAGCGGAAGGCAAAGCCGATGGCGACATAGATGGCGAGCGCGGCGAGGAACGCGCCGGTGACCGCCTTGGCGCCGGGGATGGCGACCGGACCCGGCCGCCGCAGCGCCGCGATCCGGTCGACCGCGCCGCCCGAGGCGAGGAAGCTGTGCGCCTTGTACAGCGAGTGCGCGATGATGTGCAGCATCGCCAGCGGGAACAGCGCCAGGCCGCACTGCATGATCATGAAGCCCATCTGCGCGACGGTGGACCAGGCGAGCGAGGTCTTGACCGCAGGCTGGGTGAGCATCACCAGCCCGCCGAACACCGCGGTGAAGCCGCCGATCATCACCAGCCCCGCCATGATTGCGGGCGACAGCAGCAGGACATCGGCAAAGCGGATGAGCAGGAAGCCGCCCGCATTGATGACGCCCGCGTGCAGCAGCGCCGAGACCGGGGTCGGTGCTTCCATCACTTCGGTCAACCAGCCGTGCAGCGGGAACTGCGCCGACTTGATGACGGCGGCGAGCGCCAGGCCGAACACCGCAAAGCGGATCGCAGTGCCGCTTTCACCGCCGCGCGCGCTATCGAGGATGGCGGCGATATCGCCAGTGCCATAGACACAGAACAGCAGCGCCGCCGATCCGAGCAGCGCGACATCGGCGATGCGTGCCGTGATGTATTTCTTGCGCGCGGCGCGGCGGGCGGCGGCGCGATCGGGATAGAAGAGCAGCAGCTTGTGCAGGCACAGGCTGGTGGCGATCCAGAACAGCACCAGCTGTAGCAGATTGCCCGACAGCGCGAACAGCAGCACGCTCGCCAGCGTGAAGCTCAGCCAGGCCTTGAAATGGGCGCGGCGCGGCTCGTCGCCCAGATAGGTGCGCGAATAGCGCAGCACGACCCAGCCGACAAAGCCGACCAGGATCGTCACCGGCAGGCTGACGGCATCGAGCCGGACGGAGAGCCCCAGATGCTGCCAGACCAGCAATTCGGTGGTGACCGGCCCTGCCGCGATCAGCTGCACCAGCGCCGCAATCGCGAGACCCAGACAGGCGAGCAGACCGGCTTCCAGCGCCCGTCCCGTCAGGCGGGCATGGCGATCGCCTGCGAGCAGCGCGATTCCTCCCAGTCCGGTAAATGCGGTGATCCCGATCGTCAGGCCAAGCGCGATGTCCATCGTTCCGTCTCCGTGCGGCCCCGGCGGGGGCAGGCGTGTCGCAACCGGATACGGGCGATTGATCGATACGGAAAATTCAATGAAGGGAAGATTTGGTTCCTATTTCGAGAACTAGGCGATTCGGGCGATCTCGAGCAGCTGATCGACCAGCGGGTGCGGGAAGCGGCGCGACTGGGTCATCGCATAGAAGGATTCGGTGAGCCCGGGGATCGCCATGATGTCGTGCAGGCTGCCGATATTGAGCTCGTCGCGCACCACGATCGGCGGGACCACGCCGACCCCGGTTCCGGCGCGCAGGAGCAGGCGCAGCATGGCCATGTCGTCGGCCTCGGCGACGATGTTGGGGAGAATGCCTAGCCGGTCCACCAGCAGGTCGAAATCGGCGCGAACCCCCGAATCCGTGGCGGGAACCACCAGCCGCATGGTGGTCAGCAGTTCGCGCAGCGGGGTGCGGGCGACGTCGACCTTTTGTGGGCCGATCAGGCTGACCGGGATCTGATCGACCAGATGCGCGACCCAGTTGGTGCCGCTGTCGCGAAAGGGCAGGCGGTTGGTCAACAGCACATCGAGCTCGTGTGCCTCGAGCGCCTTGACGAGGTCGCGCAGCGAACCCGAACGGATGACCAGGTGCACGTCGTCGCGCCCGACCATCGGCGCCAGGAAGCGCATCTGGAAATTTCGCGACAAGGTGGAGAGCGCGCCCACGCGCAGGTGCCGGCGGTTGCTGCCGCTGCCGCCGGCAAAGGTCGCCATCATCTCGTTGGCGGTTTCGAACATGCTGTCGGCATAGTTCAGCGCGACCCGTCCGGCCTCGGTCAGTTCCAGCCGCCGTCCGCGCCGCTCAAACAATTGATGGCCAATGCTTTCTTCGAGCAATCTGATCTGGGTGGAGAGGGCGGATTGCGACACGTTCAGCCGCCGCGCGGCGTTGGTGAGATTGCCGTCATGCGCCACCGCGTGGAAGTAGCGCAGGTGCTTGAAATTAAGGTGCATCGGCTGCCGCTCCGAAACCCAGTTCATTTAAATCGAACGATGACGTGATTTTATTGAATTTCCGTGATCTGCGCAATGCGCTTAGTCCAGTCGCAGGGGCCAGCCGCTTGCAAAGGCCCAGTGGATGAAGACGCCGATGGAAACGCTGCCCGAACAGCCTGATCTCCCCACCCGCCCGCTTGTGC
>NZ_QKVT01000060.1:0-893 GCF_003426715.1 Blastomonas sp. UPD001 | reverse complement strand
GCGCCGGCGCCGAGCTGAGGGCCGCCGGACACCAGCCCGTTGGCGATGCCGGGCCCGAAGATGCCAAGTCCGAGCAGCGACAGTGCGGCGAGCACGATCGCCATGGCCTCATCGATAGTCGGATTGGCGCCGCCGAAACCGGCGGTGAACTCGGAGAACAGTGTCGAGCCGATACCGATGATGACGGCGAGCACCAGGACCTTGATGCCCGACGAGATGACGTTGCCGAGCACCCGCTCGGCCATGAAGGCGCTCTTTCCGAACAGGCCGAAGGGGATGAGCACGAAGCCGGCGAGAGTCGTCAGCTTGAATTCGATCAGGGTAACGAAGAGCTGGATGGCGAGGATGAAGAAGGCGAGCAGCACCAGCGCCCAAGCGAGGAACATGCAGGCGATCTGGATGAAGTTCTCGAAGAACGACCAGTAGCCCATCAGGCTGGAGATCGAATCGAGCAGCGGTCGGCCGGCATCGAGCCCGGTCTGCGCGACCTTGCCGGGGCGCAGCAGATCGGCGGTCGTGAAACCGGTGCCGGAGGCCTTCAGGCCGAGGCCGGCGAAGCTCTCGAAGACGATCCGCGCGAGGTTGTTCCAGTTGCCGATGATGTAGGCGAACACGCCGACGAACAGGGTCTTCTTGACCAGGCGCGCCATGATGTCGTCGTCGGCGCCCCAGCTCCAGAACAGGGCGGCGAGCGTTACGTCGATGACGATCAGCGTGGTCGCGATAAACGCGACCTCGCCACTCAAGAGGCCGAAGCCGCTGTCGATGTAGCGGGTGAAGATCTCGAGGAAATGATCGATGACGCCGGTGCCGCCCATGATGCTATCGGGCCTCGTCCAGCTGCGGCGCCATTTCCTTGCGGATCGGATCATCCGGCATGGAGCGAGTTCCGG
>NZ_QKVT01000006.1:0-1328 GCF_003426715.1 Blastomonas sp. UPD001 | reverse complement strand
AATGTGAATGGAGGTAGTGGAACCTTTGATAATATCACTGTAACAGGTAATATCGTAGGTGGAACGATCAGTGCAACACTTAACGCTGGTACACAGGCTACGATCACGAATCTGGCGAATGTTCAGAACATCACTGCTAGTGGAACGATCAGTGCTGCTACTTTAAGTGGATCATTAAGTACAAGTGCGCAGAACTCAATTACGAACTTAGCGAACATCAGTACGATCACAGCTACAACAGCGAACATCACAACAGCGAATATTACGAACCTGACGGGTTTAACGAATATCAGCATCACGGGAACGATCAGTGCGGGAACGGTGAGTGCGACAAATGTGAATGGAGGTAGTGGAACCTTTGATAATATCACTGTAACGGGTAATATCGTTGGTGGAACGATCAGTGCTACACTTAACGCTGGTACACAGGCTACGATCACGAATCTGGCGAATATCCAGAACATCACTGCTAGTGGAACGATCAGTGCTGCTACTTTAAGTGGATCATTAAGTACAAGTGCGCAGAACTCAATTACGAACTTAGCGAACATCAGTACGATCACAGCTACAACAGCGAACATTACAACAGCCAATATTACGAACCTGACAGGTTTAACGAATATCAGCATCACGGGAACGATCAGTGCGGGAACGGTGAGTGCAACGAATGTGAATGGAGGTAGTGGTACCTTTGATAATATCACTGTAACGGGTAATATCGTAGGTGGTACGATCAGTGCTACACTGAACGCTGGTACACAGAATACAATCACGAACCTGGCGAATATCCAGAACATCACCGCTACGGGAACGATCAGTGCAGGAACTTTGAGTGGATCATTAAGTACAGGTGCACAGAACTCAATTACGAACTTAGCGAACATCAGTACGATCACAGCTACAACAGCGAACATCACAACAGCGAATATTACGAACCTGACAGGTTTAACGAATATCAGCATCACGGGAACGATCAGTGCGGGAACGGTGAGTGCGACAAATGTGAATGGAGGTAGTGGAACCTTTGATAATATCACTGTAACGGGTAATATCGTAGGTGGTACGATCAGTGCTACGCTTAACGCTGGTACACAGGCTACGATCACGAATCTGGCGAATATCCAGAACATCACTGCTAGTGGAACGATCAGTGCTGCTACTTTAAGTGGATCATTAAGTACAAGTGCGCAGAACTCAATTACGAACTTAGCGAACATCAGTACGATCACAGCTACAACAGCGAACATTACAACAGCCAATATTACGAACCTGACAGGTTTAACGAATATCAGCATCACGGGAACGATCAGTGCGGGAACGGTGAGTGC
>NZ_QKVT01000059.1:0-698 GCF_003426715.1 Blastomonas sp. UPD001 | reverse complement strand
GGTGTGGGGGGTGGGAGTGTGGAAAACGGAGATATAGACCAATACGCTTGGTGTTAAGGCTAAAAATTAAATCTGATGTAGGTTGGGTTGAGGAACGTAGACCCGAAGGGGCTTCTCGAAGAGTAACCCAACATTCTTAAGACTTTGTTGGCTTGAGCGCGAGCGTTACCTGATATCTTGCACCAATCCCGTATCCCGCCTCAGAATTAATTCTGAGGCTCATCGCCGAGTCTCAAACACTCGTCGTCGAGTCTCAAACACTCGTCGTCGAGTCTCAAACACTCTAGGACTTACGCACACTCTACGAATTCTTGGCGTTCTACCTTACGGAAGACACGAGTGGCTTCCGCAGGTAGCCGCTTGCGCGTCTAAGGCGTCTTGGCGGTTCCATAAATTAAGGATTTGGGAAATTTTTGCGTAAGTCCTAATTTAGTAAAAAAAATACGTTTTTTTAATACTTTTTAACCGTAAAAATCTATGTCTCAAAATACAGATTACAAAAAACTAATAGCAACAACTTTAACAAAAATGGAGGCGATGCAGGCTCGCATTACTGAATTAGAAGGTAGAGGAAGTGAGCCAATTGCTGTTGTTGGAATGGGATGTCGTTTTCCTGGTGGGATCAATTCTCCTGAAGCTTACTGGAATTATTGTCAAGCTGGATTAGATGCAATTGTAGAAGTTCCTAAAAGCAGTTG
>NZ_QKVT01000058.1:0-501 GCF_003426715.1 Blastomonas sp. UPD001 | reverse complement strand
CGAAGCGTGAAGCCGGGCGCTTTCGTGCCCGCTGCAAGAACTGTGGGCATGGATCTTCCTCCCTTCAATTGCTCAGGTCGCACCGGAGGCGGCGCGCTGGTTTGCTGGGCCGGTGCGGGCGGATCGCAGCCTGTAGGCAAGGACCAGCAGCGTTGCGCCCAGCACAAGCGCATGCGCGCCGGTCCACCAGGTCAACACCAGGGCGCCGACAGACGGCCAGATGACGAGGAGAACCCCGAGCACGATGCTGGCGATGCCGCCGATTGCCAGCCAGATGCGGCCATGGGCAATTTTCAGCCGGAAGGTGGAAATCAGCATGAGGCTGCCGGATATCAGCGCCCATGCCGCCACCAGCATGACGAAGGCAAACACCGTGATCCCGGGCCAGAGGATCGCGAGCACGCCGACGACAATACCCAGGATGCCGCCAAGGAGCAGCCAGATCCAGCGCTCGCCCCTGCGCGCGCCGCGCACCGACATGATGATCCCGAGGACGCCATC
>NZ_QKVT01000057.1:0-15163 GCF_003426715.1 Blastomonas sp. UPD001 | reverse complement strand
TGGCGAGCACCAGCCCGCTGACGACGCTGGCGGTATCGCCGTTGCGCAAGCCACTGATCGTGCTGGTCAGCGCCGGGTTTGCGAGGCCATATTCGCGCGCCGCGTTGCCCGCCGTGACCGTCAGCAGCGCCTTGGTGATGGTCAGCGTACCGGGGACATAGGCGAAGTCGTAATTGGCCGCCGATCCACCCGAGGCGGTGATCGCATAGCTGCCGAGATTCGATCCCGTGCCTGCGCTGGTGCCATAGACCAGGCCGCTGATGACGCTCGCGGTGTCACCGTTGCGCAAGCCGGCGATGGTGCCCGTGAGCACCGGGTTCGCCAGGCCATATTCGCGCGTCGCGTCGTTCGCGGTGATCGTCAGCAGCGCTCTGGTGATCGTGAGCGTGCCGGGGACGTAACTGAAGTCGTAATTGGTCGCCGTGCCGCCCGATCCGGTAATCGCATAGGTGCCGACGTTGCTCGCCGTGGTCGCGACTGTGCCGTATGCAAGCCCGCTGATGACGCTCGCGGTATCCCCGTTGCGAAAGCCGGTGATGCTGCCCGTGAAGGTCGGGTTTGCCAGGCCATATTCGCGGCTCGCATTGTCGGCGGTCACGGTGAGCAGCGCCGTGGTGATCGTCAGCGTACCCAGCACATAGCTGAAATCGTAGTTCGTCGCAGTCGCGCCCGAACCGGTGATGGCATAGGTGCCGACATTGCTCGCCGTCGTTGCGACCGTGCCATAGGTCAGGCCAGAGATCACGCTGTCGGTATCACCATTGCGGAAGCCGCTGATGCTGCCCATGAAAGTCGGGTTGGCGAGACCATATTCGCGCGAGGCGTTGTCGGCGGTCACCGTCAGCAGCGCCTTGGTGATCGTCAGCGTGCCGGGAACGTAACTGAAATCATAGTTGGTCGCGGCGCCGCCCGATGCGGTGATCGCGTAACTGCCCACTGCCGATCCGGTGGTGGCTACGGTGCCGTAGGTCAGGCCGTTGACGACGCTTGCCGTATCGCCCGCGCGAAGACCGCTGATCGTGCCGGTCAAGGTCGGATTGGCGAGACCGTATTCGCGCGAGCCATTGTCGGCGGTGACCGTCAGCAGCGCCTTGGTGATCGTCAGCGTGCCTGGCACATAGCTGAAGTCGTAATTGGTCGCCGTCGCACCCGAACCGGTGATCGCGTAGGTACCCACGGCCGAGTTCAGCACTGCGCTGCTGCCATACGCAAGCCCGCTGATGACGCTCGCGGTATCCCCGTTGCGAAAGCCGGTGATGCTGCCCGTGAAGGTCGGATTTGCCAGACCGTATTCGCGGCTTGCGTTGTCCGCCGTCACGGTGAGCAGCGCCTTGGTGATGGTGAGCGTACCCGGCACATAGGCAAAGTCGTAGTTCGTCGCGCTCGCGCCTGAACCCGTGATGGCATAGGTGCCAACGTTGGAACCGATCGTCGCGACCGTGCCATAGGTCAGCCCCGAGACGACCGCGGCGGTGTCGCCGTTGCGGAAGCCGCTGATGCTGCCCGTGAAAGTCGGGTTTGCCAGGCCGTACTCCCGGCTCGCATTGTCGGCCGTAACGGTGAGCAAGGCCCTTGTGATCGTCAGCGTTCCCGGCGCATAGGCGAAATCATAGTTGGTGGCCGTGCCGCCCGATGCGGTGATCGAATAGCTGCCCACTGCCGATCCGGTATTGGCGACGGTACCGTAGGTCAGGCCAGAAACCACGCTGGCCGTGTCGCCTGCGCGCAGGCCGCTGATCGTGCCCGTGAACACCGGGTTGGCCAGGCCATATTCGCGGCTCGCATTGTCGGCGGTCACCGTCAGCAGGGCGCGGGTGATGGTCAGCGTGCCGGGAATGTAACTGAAGTCGTAATTCGTCGCGCTCGCGCCCGAGCCGGTGATGGCGTAAGTACCGACGGCCGAGTTCAGCACCGCGCTGCTGCCATACGCAAGCCCGCTGATCACACTCGCCGTGTCTCCGTTGCGAAAGCCGGTGATGCTGCCCGTGAAGGTCGGATTTGCCAGACCGTACTCGCGGCTCGCGTTGTCTGCCGTGACGGTGAGCAAGGCCTTGGTGATCGTCAGCGTGCCGGGGACATAGGCAAAATCGTAGTTCGTAGCGCTCGCGCCCGCACCCGTGATCGCATAGGTGCCAGCGTTGCTCGCGATCGTTGCGACCGTACCATAGGTCAGCCCCGAGACGACTGTCGCGTTGTCGCCGTTCCGGAAGCCGGCAATGCTTCCGGTGAAAGTCGGATTAGCGAGGCCGTATTCGCGCGTCGCATCGTTCGCCGTGACGGTGAGCAAGGCCCTCGTGATCGTCAGCGTGCCAGGCGCATAGGCGAAATCATAATTGGTCGCGGTGCCGCCCGATGCGGTGATAGCATAGCTGCCCACCGCCGATCCGGTATTGGCCACGGTGGCGTAGGTCAGGCCGCTGACGACGCTTGCCGTATCGCCCGCACGAAGACCGCTGATCGTACCCGTCAAGGTCGGATTGGCGAGACCGTATTCGCGCGAGACATTGTCGGCGGTGACCGTCAGCAGCGCCTTGGTGATCGTCAACGTGCCGGGAACGTAGCTGAAGTCGTAATTGGTCGCCGTCGCACCCGAACCGGTGATCGCGGAAGTACCCACGGCCGAGTTCAGCACCGCGCTGGTGCCATAGGTGAGGCCGGAGACGACGCTCGCCGTGTCGCCGTTGCGGAAGCCGGTGATGCCGCCCGTGAAGGTCGGATTTGCCAGACCGTATTCGCGGCTCGCACTGTCAGCGGTCACGGTGAGCAGCGCCTTGGTGATCGTCAGCGTACCCGGCACATAGGTAAAGTCGTAGTTCGTAGCGCTCGCGCCTGAACCCGTGATGGCATAGGTTCCAGCGTTGGAGCCGGTGGTCGCGACCGTTCCATAGGTTAGCCCCGAGACGACCGTGGCGCTGTCGCCGTTGCGGAAGCCCGTCACGGTGCCCGTAAAGCCGGGATTGGCGAGGCCGTACTCGCGGCTCGCATTGTCCGCCGTGACGGTGAGCAAGGCCCTCGTGACCGTCAGCGTGCCGGGAACGTAACTGAAATCATAGTTGGTCGCGGTGCCGCCCGAGGCGGTAATCGCATAGCTGCCCACCGCCGATCCGGTGGTGGCCACGGTGGCGTAGGTCAGGCCGCTGACGACGCTTGCGGTGTCGCCCGCGCGAAGGCCGCTGATCGTACCCGTCAAGGTCGGATTGGCGAGACCGTATTCGCGCGAGACATTGTCGGCGGTGACCGTCAGCAGCGCCTTGGTGATCGTGAGCGTGCCGGGAACGTAGCTGAAGTCGTAATTGGTCGCCGTCGCGCCCGAACCGGTGATCGCGTAGGTACCCACGGCCGAGTTCAGCACTGCGCTGCTGCCATACGCAAGCCCGCTGATGACGCTCGCCGTGTCGCCATTGCGGAAGCCGCTGATGCTGCCCGTGAAGGCCGGGTTGGCGAGGCCATATTCGCGGCTCGCATTATCGGCGGTCACGGTGAGCAGCGCCTTGGTGATGGTGAGCGTGCCCGGCACATAGGCAAAGTCGTAGTTCGTCGCGGTCGCGCCCGAACCGGTGATGGAATAGGTGCCGACATTGCTCGCGGTCGTTGCGACCGTGCCGTATGCCAGTCCGCTGATGACGCTCGCGGTATCCCCGTTGCGGAAGCCGCTGATGCTGCCCGTGAAGGTCGGATTTGCCAGACCGTATTCGCGGCTTGCATCGTCCGCCGTGACCGTCAGCAGTGCCTTGGTGATCGTCAGCGTGCCGGGGACATAGCTGAAATCATAGTTGGTCGCGCTCGCGCCCGAGCCGGTGATCGCATAGGTGCCGGCATTGGAGGCGATGGTCGCGACCGTGCCATAGGTCAGGCCGGAGATGACGCTTGCGGTATCGCCATTGCGGAAGCCGCTGATGCTGCCCGTAAAGGTCGGGTTCGCCAGACCGTACTCGCGGCTCGCGTTGTCGGCGGTCACGGTGAGCAACGCCCTGGTGATCGTCAGCGTGCCGGGAACGTAGCTGAAATCATAATTGGTGGCCGTGCCGCCCGATGCGGTGATCGCATAGGTTCCGACATTGCTCGCCGTGGTCGCCACGGTGCCATAGGTGAGGCCGCTGACCACGCTCGCGGTGTCGCCTGCTCGAAGACCGCTGATCGTGCCCGTAAAGGTGGGATTGGCGAGGCCGTATTCGCGGCTTGCGTTGTCCGCCGTGACGGTGAGCAAGGCCTTGGTGATGGTGAGCGTACCCGGCACATAGCTGAAATCGTAGTTGGTCGCGCTCGCACCCGAACCGGTGATGGAATAGGTGCCGACATTGCTCGCGGTCGTCGCGACCGTGCCGTATGTCAGGCCCGAGATCACGCTGTCGGTATCGCCATTGCGGAAGCCGCTGATGCTGCCCGTGAAGGTCGGGTTCGCCAGGCCATATTCGCGCGAGGCATTGTCGGCGGTCACCGTCAGCAGCGCCTTGGTGATCGTCAGCGTGCCGGGGACATAGCTGAAGTCGTAGTTCGCGGCCGAGGCCCCGAACGGCGTGATGCTGTAAGTGCCGACGTCCGACGCATTGCTGGCCGAGGTCGAGAAGTCGAGCCCGCTGACCGCGGCCTCGTCATCGCCGTTGACGAAGCCCGAATAGCTTGCCGTGAACTGCGGGTTGTCGAGCCCGTATTCGCGGCTGGCATTATCGGCCGTGATCGTCAGCAGCGCCTTGAGCGTGCTCAATGTGCCGCCGACAAAGTCGAAACCATAGCCGACATCGGAAAACAGCGACCCGGCCTCGATCAGGATCGAATCGACGCCCGCATTGCCCGAGGCGGTATCGAACAGGTTGGGCAGCCCGCTATAGGCATAGGATTCGCTGTCGCCATTGACCAGACCGCTGACCTGGAAGGTATAGCCCGGCGATCCCTGGCCATAGGTGCGCGTGGCATCATCGGCGGTGAAGGTCAGGATCGGCTGGCGCGAGAAGATGAACAGGTTGCCCGGTTGGGTGATCGAGTCGGCAATCGTGCGGTTGTAGAGATTGTTGCCGATCAGGCCGCCGCGGGTGATCGCATCGTAATCGTTGGAGAACACGCGGAAACGCCCGCCGCCGGTGAGGTTGAACGCACCGCTGCCGGCATTGTTGGTGAACACGCTGCCCGAAATGGTGATGGCGTCGCCCGCGCCGCTCGCCGCCAGCACCGCACCGCTGGACACGACGACCGCGCCGTCATCGGCCGTGCCGCTGATGCCGTTGGCCACCGAGATCAGGCTGCCGGTGATATTGCCCAGCGTGATCGTACCGCGCGGGTAGGTGACCGGGTTCACACCGGTGAATATCCGGATATCGACCGTCCCGGCCCCCGCATCGACGAAGCCGCCAGAGCCGAAGGTGATATCGGCAAAGCCGGTATCGCGGTTCGCGATCACGGCGGACGGATCGTTGGCATGGGCCGTGAAATTGCCGCCGTCGGTGGTGATCCCGGCATTGATCAGGATCGACCTGCCCGCCTGCAAGGTGAGCGCACCGCCATCGCCTGAGGGGTTGTTGACGAGGATCGCCGAGTTGACGGTGATATCGTTGTTCGCCTGAAGCGTGACGCCGGTACCGCCCGAAAGGATCGCGGCGAGCGCGCTGGCGTTGATGGTAACGTCGGCGCCCGGATTGTCGCCAAAGCCGAGGCCCGGAAGCCCGCCGGAGCCCAGCGCGAAGAAATAGACCGATCCGGCATTGCCGACCTGGTCTTCCGGCCCGTCGTCGCCCGGCACGCCCACCACCAGCCGTCCGCCATCCAGCGTCAGCGCGCTCGCGAACAGGTCGGCGACCCCGGTTTCGCCGAAGTTGATGTCGAAAGGATCGTTATAGCCGCGGCCGATCCGCGACGTCAGCGACGGGTCGTCGCCAAAGGTCGCCCCGGGAACCGCGAACACATAGGCCGCGCCGACGCCTGCCTGTTCATTGCCCGCACCGCGGTCGCCCGGCGCACCGACCGCCAGAACCGTGCCGCGCAGCGCCACTGCCGACCCGAAAAGATCGCCCGTTTCCAGCCCGGTGACGGCATTGGCCCCGGAATAGCCGACGCCCAGCGTGCGCGCGAGTGTCGGGGTCGCAAAGGCGGAATCGGTGAAGGTGAACAGATGCACCGCGCCCGCGCTGGCGCTGCCGTTGACCGCGCCATCATCGCCCGTCGCGCCCACCGCCAGCCGCAATCCGTCGAGCGAGAGCGATGCACCGAAGCCGTCGCCACTGTCCAGGATCGTCAGGTCGAGATCGTTGCTGCCCGAATAGCCGCTTCCGATCTGGCCGACCAGCGCCGCACCGAGAAGCGCCGGATCGGTAAAGGTGATGAGATAGACGGCACCGGAGTCGGTTGCGCTATTGCCTTGGCCGTCGTCTCCGGGCGCACCCACCACCAGCTGATTGCCGAGCAGGCTGACGGCACTGCCGAACCGGTCGCCGACATCGAAGCCCAGCGACAGGTTGTTGCCACCGCCATAGCCTATGCCGATCTGCCCTTGCAGCCCGCCCCCGTTGAAGTCGGTATCGGCAAAGGTCAGCAGATAGACGGCACCGGCATTGGCAATCGCCGCGGTGACGCCGGCATCGCCGGGCGCACCGACGACAAGCCGCGTTCCGTCCAGCGAGACCGCGCTGCCAAAGCCCGAGCCCTCGCGGATTTGCGGGACCCCAACGTTCTTCCCGCCGCTATAGCCGCGCCCGACGATGCCCTGCAGGACGGGGCTGGCAAAGTCGGCATCGGCAAAGGTGAAGAGATAGACTGCACCTGCATCCTGAATATTGATGCTGCCGCCGTCATCGCCGGGCGCACCGATCGCCAGTCGGTTGCCATCGAGCGACAGCGCGGACCCGAACCGGTCGTCGAGCCCCAGCCCCGCGACAGGCGTGCCGACCCCGCGCGTATAGCCCGAACCGATATTGCCGCGCAGCTGCGCGCCGCTGAAATCGAGATCGGAGAAGGTGAACAGATAGACCGCGCCGGAATCATCGACGGTGCCGGGATTGCCGAAGCCGTCGTCGCCAAGCGCGCCGACCACCAGCCGGCCGCTGTCGAGCGATACGGCGCTGCCGAACCGGTCGAAGGCATCCAGCTCCACATCGAAGTCCGGGTTGGTCCCGAAATTGACGGCCCCCTTGGCGAGGACCTCGACAATCGTGCCGCCACCAAAGCTGCTGTCGGCAAAGGTCAGAAGATAGACCGCGCCCGAAGCACTGGGACTGGACAGCGTGCTGACAATCTCCGGGCCGCCGATCGCGAGCTGGTTGCCATCGAGCGCCACCGAAGAGCCGAACAGGCTGCCCGACCCCATTCCGAACGGGGTCGAGACATTGTTGACATCGCCCGGACCGGCATAGCTGGCGCCGACGATACCGCGCTGGACCCCGCCTGAAAAAGCCAGATCGGTGAAGGTGAAGAGATAGACGGCGCCCGCCTCGGTCAGACCGTTGGAAACGCCATCGTCGCCCGCTGCGCCCACCGCCAGCCGCGTGCCGTCCAGCGACACCGAGATGCCGAACATGTCGCCATCGTCGAGCGCGACATCGAAATCCTTTCCGCCATCGAAGCCGAGGCCGAAGACCGCCTCGAGCGCACCCGCCTCGAACTGGCTTCCCGCAAAGCTCAGCAGATAGACCGCACCGGTCTCGCGGTTCAATGCGGGGGGATTGCCCGCCGCATCATCGCCGACCGCCCCCACCGCCAGGCGGTTGCCGTCGAGCGAGACCGAGATGCCGAAATCGTCGGCCGTCTGCAGATCGGTCAGGTTGACGTTCTTGCCGCCCGTATAGCCCGACCCTGCAATTGCCTCCAGAGCGACGCCGCCAAACTGGGCGTCGGCAAAACTGAACAGATAGACGGCCCCTGCATCCACCACGCTGTCGGTTGCGCCGTCGTCGCGCGGGGCGCCGACCGCAAGCCGGTTGCCGTCGAGCGAGACGGACGTGCCGAAAAAGTCCTCCGCCCCAAGCTGGGTGAGGAACAGGTTCTTGCCGCCGACATAGCCGTGGCCGATCACCGACTGCAGCGTGGCGCCGCCAAACAGGAAGTCGGAGAAGGTGAACAGATAGACCGCGCCGGCATCGGTCAGGCCGTTGATCGAGCCGTCATCGCCCCGGGCGCCGATGGCGAGTCGCACCCCATCGAGCGAAACCGCGCCGCCGAAATGGTCGCTGCCGTCGAGCTGCACGAAGGTCGGCGTCAGGGCTACGGCCAGGTCCAGCCCCACCGAGGCGCGATAGTCCGCGCCGATGGCGCCGACCAGTCGCCCGCTGGTGAACGCGGCGTCGCTGAACTGGAAGAACTGCACGGCGCCGCTGCCCGGCTGGCTGTTGGCGGGGCCATCGTCGCCCGGCGCGCCGACCGCCAGGCTGTTGCCGGAGAGCGAGACCGCAGCGCCGAAGGCATCGTCCTGCTCCACCGGCACCGAGACCAGCTGTGCCCCGTTGAGCGTGCCGACATAGCCGTTGCCGATGATCGACCGCTGGAGCGGGCTGGCCAACTGCGCATTGGCGAAGCCATAGAGATAGACCGCGCCCGCGCCGAACTGGAAGATGTTGCCCGCGCCCTGATCCCCCGGCGCGCCGATCGCGAGCCGTCCGGCGTTCAGTGAGACTGCGCTGCCGAACAGGTCACCATTATCGAGCGAGCCCGGATCGCCGTCATTCGTCCCGGTATAGCCGCGCCCGATGATCCCGGCCTGCGCAACGCCGCCCGCCTGGCTGTCAGCAAAGGTGAAGGTATAGACCGCACCGATCGCGCTCAGGCTGCCGCCGATATTGCCCGCCCCCTCGTCGCGCGGAGCACCGACAGCGAGCTGCCGGGCCATGGTGTCCACGGACAGCGACGCACCGAAATTGTCGCCGGGATCGAGCGCGGTCAGATCAAGGCTGTTGAGGCCGGTATAGCCCGACCCGATGGTACCGATAACGCCGCCTGCGCCGACAAACGGGCTGTGCAGCAACAGATAGACCGCGCCCGAGTCTCCCACGGCGTTGCCCAGGCCATCGTCGAACGGTGCTCCCACCAGCAGGTTGGAGAGCGATATCGCGACGGCAGAGCCGAACCTGTCCCCGGCCTCGAGCGCGATGTCCAGATCGTTGACGCCGGCATAGCCATTGCCGACCGTGCTGAAGAACGAGATGTTTTCGAACGGACTGGCCTGGAAGGCGAAGGTATAGACGGCGCCGCCATCGGCGACATCGTTCTGCGCGCCGTCATCTCCCGGAGCCCCCACGGCAAGGAACGACCCCGTCAGCGAGACCGAAGCGCCGAAATTGTCGCCTTGCTCGAGAATGGCCAGCGACAGGTTCTTGCCGCCGGTATAGCCCGGACCGATCACGCCTTCGAGCACCGGCGCCGTCAGGTCCAGACCCGGCGCGTTCGAGAAGCTGATCAGATAGACCGCGCCGGAAGCCGGCAGCAGGCCCGAACGGCCGCCATCGAAGGGCGACCCGATGGCGAGCAGCTGGCCATCGAGCGAGATGGCGTTGCCGATATTCTCGACCGGAGTCCGGTTGATGCCCTGCGCGGTGAGCGAAGATGTCGGGCCGTTGGCATAGGCCCCGCCGAGCACGCCCGACAAGGCCAGGTTCGAGGTGAACTGGCCATCGAAGCTGAAAAGGTACAGCGCGCCGGTGAGATCGCCCCGGCCGTTGCCGGTGTCGCCCGACGCGCCCACGATCAACCGCGTCGCTTCCAGCGTGACCGACGATCCGAACCTGGCCAGATCCTGCAGGCCGACGATCGGCAGGTCCGTCGAGCCGATATAGCCCGATCCGATGACCGCATCGAGCGCGGGGCTTTCCAGGTTCGAACTGCCAAAGGAAAACAGGAAGGCGGCGCCCCGATCGATGCCGCCGCCCGAAAAGGCGCTGTCCCCCGGGGCGCCGACAACCAGCCTGTCGTTGAGCAGGGCGACGGCGGCTCCGAAGGCATTCCCGCCATCGAGCGCAATGACCGAAAAGTCGCTGGGGCCGCCGGTATAGCCGCTGCCGATCGTCCCCCGCAGCGAGGGCGATGAGAAGGTGAAATTGTCGAACGCCAGCAGATAGACCCCGCCGACGTCCAGAAGCGCATTGCCGGCTCCGTCATCGCCCAGGGCACCGACCGCCAGGCTGAGTCCATCGAGCGAGAGCGAACTGCCGAACAGGTCGCCAGCCTCGATGCCCGCGATGGAAAGATCATTCGTGCCTGAATAGCCGGCGCCAAGGGTGCCGATCAGGGTGCCGTCCTCGAAATAGTTGAACACCGGGGTCTGGCCGGAAAAGTCGATGGTGTTGGAGAATGTCAGCGCATAGACCGCCCCGGCATCGGTGACCGTGTCCGATGCGCCATCGTCGCCCGGCGCTCCGACCACCAGCTGGTCGAAGCGAAGCGACACCGCGCTGCCGAAGCCGTCGTCCACGCCCAGCGCCGTGATCGACCGGTTCTTGCCCCCGGTATAGCCGCTGCCGATCGTCGCCTCGAGCACCGGATTGTTCAGGCCTGAATCGAACCGGAACAGATAGACCGCACCGGCATCGGTCGTGGCATTGGAATCGCCGTCATCGCCGGGTGCACCGACCGCCAGCAGATCGGGGTTGAACCCGCCGAGCGAGACGCTTTCGCCGAACCTGTCCCCATCTTCGAGCGCGGCAACATCGAAATTCCCGCCGCCGGTATAGCCCTTGCCCAATATGCCCTTGAGCGTCGGCGTGGAGAAATTGGCGCCGGCAAAGGTGAACAGATAGACCGCGCCGACATCCGCCCCGGTGCCCGCGGCAGACCGGTCCCCCGGCGCGCCGATCGCGAGCAGGTCCCCCGTCAGCGAGACCGCGCTGCCGAACCGGTCGCCCGGCGACACCTGCGACACGGATACGTTCTGCGGCGCGCCATAGCCCCGGCCCATGATGCCCGCGAGCGACAGATTGGCAAATTCGCCCCCGGTGAACGAGAACAGATAGACCGCGCCCAGCGCGGATGCCTTGTTCGTGGCGCCCTCGTCGCCCGATGCGCCGACGAGCAGCCGGTTCTGGTTGAGCGACAGCGCCATGCCGAACCGATCGCCGGTCTGCAGCTGGCCAAGCGCGACGTCCGCATCGCCGCCATAGCCTCTGCCGATGGCACCGATCGGGTTGTAGGTGCCGCCCGACTGCGAGAACAGATAGGCCTTGCCCGAATTCGGCACCGAATTGTTGGCACCGTCATCGCCGAGTGCGCCGATCGCCAGCAAGCCCGCCGCTGCGGATACCGACGAGCCGAACATGTCCGAGCTCTCGATGAACGAAACATCGGTGTCGTTGGTATCGGCATAGCCCGATCCGATGATGAGCGACAGGCTGGGCGAATTGAAGAAACTGTTGAAGAACGAGATTCCGTAGGCGGCCCCTGCATCGACCAGATTGTTGCCGAGCCCCTGGTCGCCCGGAGCGCCGACGAACAGCCTGAGACCGTCGAATGCCACGCTGGTCCCGAAGACGTCGCCCGCTTCAAGCTGCGTATCGGGCCGGTTGATGTCGAGGTCCTTCGGACCGAGCGAATAGCCCGCGCCGATCGTGCCTTCGAACAGGCCGCCATTGAACTGACTGTCGGTAAAGGTGAAGAGATAGACGGCGCCCGCGTTCGAAACGGCGTCGCCCGCGCCGTCATCGCCCGGAGCACCCACCGCCAGCCGCGTCCCGCTGAGCGCCACCGAGCGGCCGAAACCGTCATCCGAGGCGAGAACGGAAAGGTCGATGTCGCTGGGGCCGGTATAGCCCACGCCGATGGTCGACCGGAGCGTTGCGCCCGAGAACAGCGAATCGGCGAAGGTGAAGAGATAGACCGCGCCCGTGAACCCGCCCGATCCCGACGCGCCGGTATTGCCCGGAGCGCCGACCGCTAGCTGCAGGCCATCGAGCGAAACCGAGGTCCCGAACTGCTCGGACCCGTTGACCGGAAGCGACAGGTTCTTGCCGCCGGAATAATTGAACCCGATGATCGCCTCGAGCACCGGCGCGCCGAAAGCCAGATCGGCAAAGCTGAACAGATAGACCGCACCGGTCACGCCACCGCTATTGAAGGCACCGTTATCGGCCGGAGCTCCTACCGCGAGCCGGTTGCCATCGAGCGACACGGCGAAGCCGAACTGGTCGCCGGGTTCGATCTGCGCCAGCAACGGGTTGCCGAACCCCTGCGACAGCGACAGGTTGCTGAAGCCGGTATAGCCCGCGCCCAGCTTGTCGATCAGCCGCGCATTGCCGAAGCCGGTATCCGCAAAGGTGAACAGATAGGCCGCGCCCGATCCCGGCGCGCTGCCATTGCGGCCCGGATTGTTCGACGCGCCGACGACCAGCCGGCCATTGTCGAACGCGACCGCCGCGCCGAACTGCTCGCCCTTGGCGAGCTTGAGGTCGAAATCCCCCGGGGCGCCGAGATAGTCGGCTCCGATGATCCCGACCTGGGCGAGATCGGTGAAGCCGGGTGCGGCGGTGAACAGATAGACCGCGCCGGCATTGTTCTGCGTGCCGTTGCGGCCGCTATTGCCCACTGCCCCGACCACGAGCTGCAGCTGCTGCAGCGCGACCGACTGGCCGAAGAACTGGAGCGGGCCCGAGCCGGTATCGAAATCGTTGAGGCCGGAATAGAAAGCGCCGAGCCGCGCGTCGAGCGTCCCGCCGCCATAGTTGCTGGTGGAGAAGCTGTAGACATAGACCGCCCCGGCATTGGTGACCGGGGTCAGCCCGCCATCGTCGTTCGGCGCGCCCACCGCCAGGCGCAGGCCGTCGAGCGAGACCGAGGTGCCGAACCGATCCCCCGCCTCGAGCCCCGCCACGCTGATGTCGAGGCCCGCGCTGTAGCCGAGCCCGAGCGTCGTCAGCAATTCCGGGGTGGACCCAAAGCCCGAATCCGCGGTGTCGAAGATATGGACCGCGCCCGCATCGAAATCGGATCCGCTCGCGCCGGCATCGCCCGGCGCCCCCACGGCGAGAATGGTGCCGTCGAGCGAGACGGCGCTGCCGAACAGCGACCCCGCCGAATTGATCGTTCCACCGGAAAGGCTCTCGAAATCGAGCACCCGCGCGAGACGACCACCCAGAAACGTTTCGTCGTCAAAGGTGAAGAGATAGACCGCGCCCGCATCGCCCTGCGTGTTCGCGATGCCGTCATCCCCCGGCGCGCCGATCGCCAGTCGCAGGCTGTCGAGCGAGACCGCACTGCCGAACAGGTCGTCCGCTTCCAGCCGGCCGACCGAGATATTCTTGCCCCCGCTATAGCCCGAGCCGATAATTGACTGGAGCACCGGCGCGCTGAACTGCGCATCGCCGAACGTGAACAGATAGACCGCGCCCGAATCCGTCTTGCTATTGGTCGCGCCATCGTCGAACCGCGCGCCCACGGCGAGCCGGTTACCGTCGAGCGCGACCGCCGAGCCGAAATTGTCCTGTTCTTCCAGGCCATTGCCGAGCAGCGACAGGCCGAAAAGCGATGTATAGTCGGCGCCGAGAATGCCGACCTGCCGCCCGTCACCGAATTGTTCGTCGCCGAAGGTGAACAGGTACACCGCACCGGAATCGGTCGCCTGGTCCCGGCGTCCGTCGTCATTGCCGACGCTGATGACCAGGCGGTTGGACGACAGCGACAGGCTGGTCAGCGTATCGCCGTTCTGCAGACCGCTGATCGACAGGTTGTTGCCACCCAGCTCCGCATAATCCGCGCCGATCCGGCCGACAAGTTGCCCGCCGGAAAAGACATCGTCGGCAAAGGTGAACAGATAGACGGCACCGGTATCGGTGAACGTATCCTGGCGGCCGTCGTCCAGCGGCGCGAGGACCGCCAGGCGACTGCCCTGAAGCGAAAGCGCGTTGCCGAAATGGTCGGACGGGCTGAGCCCGCTAATCGCGATATCCTTGGGGCCGGAATACTGGAAACCGATGGTGGCTTCCAGATTGGCGCTGTTGAAGGCCGCATCGGCGAAGCTGAACAGATAGACCGCGCCATGGCTGAAACCGACATTGCCCTCGCCGTCGTCGAAGACGGCTCCGATGGCGAGCCGGTTGCCATCGAGCGCGACCGCGCTGCCGAAATAATCGTCGACATCGAGCGCAAGATTGACATTCTTGCCGCCGGAATAGCCCTGACCGATGATCGCTTCGAGCGCAGGCGTTGCAAATTGCGCGTTGGTGAAGCTGAACAGATACACCGCGCCTGCATCGTTGGTGCTATCGGTTGCCCCATCATCGAACAAGGCCCCGACCGCGAGCCGGTCGCCATTTAGCGACAGGGATGTCCCGAACAGGTCGCCCGCAGCGAGATTGGGGACGTCCAGACTGGCAGGCCCCGAATAGCCCGATCCCAGCACGCCCGCCAACTGGCCGCCGCCAAAGCCGGGATTTGCAAAGGTGAAGAGATAGACCGCCCCGGCATCGGTCGCCGCATTGCCGACGCCATCATCGTTGCGCGCCGCCACCGCCAGACGCAATCCGGAGAGCGAGACGGCATGGCCGAAAAAGTCGCCAGCCTCCAGTGCACCGACCGAGATGTTGTTGCCGCCGCTATATCCGGAACCGATGACGGCGCTCAATAGTGGCGTCGAGAAGGCGCTATCCGCGAAGGAGAACAGATAGACCGCGCCGACATCGGTCAGGCTATTGGTCGCGCCGCCGTCCGACCGCGCGCCGACCGCGAGCCGGTTGCCATCGAGCGAAACCGAGGTGCCGAAACCGTCGCCCGCCTCGATCCCCGGCGGGGGCACGACCTGGGCCGGGAAATTGCTGGCAAAGGCCTGGAGCACCAGGGAATACTGGCTGGGCGCGCTGGCGCCGTCGGCGATGATGATGTTCTTCGGGTCGAGCAGCAGCGTGCCGCCGCGCTGGCCGTCGCGTGCGGTCTCGACCGTGCCGCGATAGAGCAGCGTTTCCTTGCCCGAAATCTCGATCTGCCCGCCGACCCCGCCGACCAGACCGCCGCGCGCGATGGCATTGCCCAGGAACGTCGTCTTCTCGTCTGACCAGATGACGATCTCGCCCGCATTGCCGCGCATGCCGATCGCCGAGACGTCGATCGTCACCGCATCGGTCGCCACCAGCCTGAGCGCATTGGGCAGTTCGTCGGCGGTCAGATTCTTGCCGCCCTGGAATTCGCCGCCCAGCCGCACCCGGCCGCCACGAATGCCGCCCTGGGCATAGAATTGCGCCGAGAACAGGTCGAGCCGCGGCGCGCT
>NZ_QKVT01000056.1:0-1269 GCF_003426715.1 Blastomonas sp. UPD001 | reverse complement strand
TCTCCCATCGCAACACCATCTTAGCAGGTGTTGCACTTGTTCCGTGAACTCAGGGCCGATCGACATGCGTGTCGAGCATGCGATATTCGAACATCATGTCGACGAAGCGAAGCCCCGCTTCGAGGAACTGGCTCTTGTACGCCTGATAGGCGAAGACCATGCCGACGGTGAACGATCCGGCAATGACCATGCTGATCGCGAGATAGACGAACAGCACCGTTTCCAGCCGCATCAGCGTCTGCCCCGCGACATCGGTCCAGGCATTGGTGCGGCCCATGCGGATGCCGGCATTGACCGTGTCGGCATGCTTGTTCTGCCACAGCGTCATGCGTTCGCCCAGGCGGCCGAACAGCTTGATCGTGCTCATGCCGCGCACCGTCTCGATCATCGTGCTCGCCTCGTCGGCGCGCGCGGCGATATAGTCGGTGGTGGCGTTGCGCAGCCGGCGATAGGTGGCGAAGCGGAAGGCGACGAACACGCCCAGGGTCGCCATTGCCACCAGGGTCAGCATCGGCGAATAATAGAACATGATGGCGAAGGTCAGCAGCGCCATGATCGCGTCGATCGTCGCGGAGACCAGCCCCTTGCTCATCAGGTCGTTGATCGGCTCGGTCGATTCGAAGCGCGAGATGATGTCGCCGGTGTTGCGCCGTTCGAAATAGCCGATCGGCAGCCGCAGCAGGTGGCGGAACAGGTCGGTGGTCATCGAGAAGCCGACCGCGCTCGAGACCTTGAGCAGGATCAGCTCGCGCAGCCCCCGTGTCGCAAAGCCGACCAGCTCGAGCGCGGCAAAGCCCAGCGCCAGCGCCAGGAGGAAACTCGTATCAAAGGCCGGGACCGCCTTGTCGATCGACAGCTGGAGAAAGAACGGCGCGGCAAAGGCGATCAGCTGCAGCAGCAGCGACAGGCCGATCGCCTGCATCATCGAGCTGTTCAACCCGCCGATATTGAGGCCGAGCTGCGACAGCCGGAGCCGCACCGGCTTGCCCATCTGCTTCAGCCCCTGGGTGGGGTAGAGCTCGAGCACCACGCCGGTCCAGTGCTTGGAAAGCTCCGCCTCGCCGATTTCCATCACCCCGCGCGCGGGATCGTGGATGATATAGCGCGTGCCCGAAAAGCGGCGGCGGATCGCTTTCAGCACCACGAAATGGTTGAGGTCCCAGTGCAGCACGGCGGGCAGCCGCACCTCGGGCATTTCCTCGATCTCGCCGCGCAAGGGGCGGCTGTGCAGGCCCAGCTCGTCCGAGACCTGCATCAGCTGCGCCAGCG
>NZ_QKVT01000055.1:0-3188 GCF_003426715.1 Blastomonas sp. UPD001 | reverse complement strand
GGCGGCGCCGAAAAATGCGCCTTTATCTCCGCGCTGGGCGCCGAGCGCACGATCGACTACCGGACGGAAGACGTCAGTGCTGTGCTGTCGCGCGAATATCCGCGCGGGATCGATGTCGCGATCGATACCGTCAGCGGAACGATCTTCGACGCGTTCCTGGCCAATCTCGCCAACCATGGCAGGCTGGTGGTGGGCGGTGCGGCTGCCGATCTCGAAGGCAGGCCCGAGATCGTCGCCGCGCCGCGCATCGCCAATGCCATCTATTACAAGGGCGCATCGGTGCGCGGGTTCATGAACGGCCTGCTGACCCCCTATTGGGACGACGCCCGCAGGCGGCTGTTCGATCTCTATCAGCGCGGCAAGCTCAAGGTGCATCTCGACAGCCAGCGCAACCAGGGCATCGAAGGCATTTTCGACGGCATTGAACGCCTGCTGTCCGGGCAGTCGATGGGCAAGGTCGTGGTCGATCTGGCGCAACCGACGGAGTGATCCTGACCGGGCGCACGATGTCCGCGCCGCCCGCCATGCCCATGAAAAAGGGGGCGCGACCCGAATCGGCCCGCCCCCTCTTCCCGCCATGCGCGACGGCTGGCCCGGTTCAGAACGGCTTGACCGTTCCGAGGAAGCAGATACCCGAAATCGTGATCCAGTAGACATAGGCCATCATGCGGCCATAGCCGAATTCGCGCTCCAGCGCGGCTTCCTCGGCCGGATTGGGCCCCTCGGCAAGGCGGCGGAAGCGGATCGTCCACAAGCGCATGATCCAGCGCAGACCAAGGCCAATGCACAGCGCAAAGCCATAGAGCGTCAGCTTGGTCGCATACCAGCGCGACCCCTCGCTGGCCTCGAGCGGGCCATGCCCCAGCAGCGAGGCGATGCCGACCACGAAGATGGCGGGAATGAGCACCCAGCGGATCTTCTCGTCGAGCTTGGTCAGCATCACGCCGGTATCGGTCTCGCGCTTGATGAAGGCGCTCCAGCAGAGCGCCATCCAGCCCGCGACGAAAACCCACATTGCGGTCAGATAGCCCCCGCCATAAGGCTGGAGGCCATAGATATGACCCATGTGCAGCCCCAGCGGCAGCAGCAGGATGATCCCGGTGCGCGCCAGGATATCGATGCGATAGGCGGTCCCCATGTGCCGCCTGCGCTCCTCCATCGCAAGCTTGCGATTGATGACGTTGAAGCTCGTCTGGAAAACCCCCCATTCGCCGCCCAGCCAATAGACCATCGCGATGATGTGGACCCATCGCAGCACAAGTACTTCCTCGAACAACGGCTTTCCCCTTTCTTCCTCGCGCTTTGTCCGCCGGAATTCTGGCAGCGCGGCCGCGGCGGGGCAGCGGCTTGTCGGCAATTGCCCGCATGACGGGCACAAGCAGAGCCGCCGCACGGCAGGTTATCGCGGCCGAGCCATTCGCAGCGGGCACCTTGACCAGGTGCCGCCTGTCCAAAACGCCGCTTGGCGGATAAGTCTGTCGTAATCCCGCCCGGCCCGGACACGCCGGACTAGCGCTTGCCCCAAAAGGGCGGGCAGCGGTTCTGCCGCAATTGGCTTGCGACCGCTCTCCGCCGGCCCCACGCACAAGGAACTGATCGACATGGCCAACCCCATCCTGCGCGAAAAGCTGAATGCGGGCCGCTTCTTCGTGGTGCCCGGCCTTCAGGACATGATCGCCGCGGTCATCGCCAACAAGGTCGGCTTCGACATCGTCTATGGCACCGGCTACTGGCTGACCGCTTCGGCCTGGGGCCTGCCCGATGCCGGCATCGCCACCTATACCGAGATGCGCAACCGCATGGACACGCTCGTGCGCACCAGCAACGCAGCGGTGATAGCCGATGGCGATACCGGCTATGGCGGGCTGCTGAACGTCCACCATACGGTAAAGGGTTATGAGGCGAGCGGCGTCACCGCGATCCAGATCGAGGATCAGGAATTCCCTAAGAAATGCGGCCACACGCCCTTCAAGCGCCTGATCTCCACCGAGGACATGGTCGAGAAGATCAGGGTCGCGGTCGATGCGCGCACATCGGACGACTTTGTCGTCATCGCCCGCACCGACGCGCGCGAAAGCGAGGGGCTGGACGGCGTACTGCGCCGGATGGAAGCCTATTCCCGGGCCGGGGCCGACGTTCTCTTCCCCGAGGCGCTCCATTCCGAAGAGGAGATGCGCAAGGCGTGCGAAATGCTCGACAAGCCGTGCATGGCGAACATGTCGAACCACGGCAAGACGCCGGTCCCGCCAGCGGACGTGCTGGCGCAGATCGGCTATGCCTATGCCATCTATCCTTCGCTCACCAGTCTGGCGGCCAGCGCCGCAATGGAGAAGGTGCTGCGTGACCTGAAGGAAAAGGGGATCGGCCAGCCCGAGGGGCTGTTCGATTTCTCCGAATTCTGCTCGCTGATCGGGTTCGAGGACGTTTGGGCCTTCGAAAGGAAATGGGGCCGCACGCCGGAATAGCGCGACAACCTGGCCGGTGCGTGCGCCTCAGCCGGGGCAGACCGATGGGATGGAATCGTTGCGGTAACGGCCCAGCGTGGCGATCAGCACGACGACCAGCGACAGCACCAGCGCCGATCCCAGCAGCGCGGCATCATAGCCGCCCATCCCATCATGCGCCGCACCGAACAGCATCGGTCCCAGGCCCGCCCCCAGGCAGAAGATTCCCAGCACGCCGCCATAGGTCGCGCCGTAATTGGCGAGCGCGGCATAGCGTCCGGTGAAATAGGCGAGCATGTCGACCTCGGCACCTGCGGCGAGCCCCAGCATCAGCGCAGCGATCGTCACCGGGCCGCCGCCCCAGAGCAGCAGCGCCGCGACGACGGGCGAGAGCAGGAACAGCGCCGCCACATAGGGCGCGTGAAAGCGGTCGAACAGATAGCCCACGACCAGCCGCGCCGCCAGCACCGCAACCCCGACGATGGCGGCGGTCTGCGCGGCTTCGGTCGCGGCCATGCCGCGGTCGATGAGCAACGGCACGAGGTGGACGATCAGCCCTGCGACGATCAGGCCCAGAAGAAAGGCGATGAGCAGCAGCATGAGGGTCTGGCGGCTCGCCTCGAAACGCCCCCGGTGCCGCTCCCCCGGTGCGGGTCGGTCGGCGGTCCCGACCAGCAGGCTGGCGGGCAGCCCGATCGCCAGCGTCGCCCCCGCCATGACGACCACGGCGGTGCGCCAACCGCT
>NZ_QKVT01000054.1:0-1438 GCF_003426715.1 Blastomonas sp. UPD001 | reverse complement strand
ATCGCAGGTCGCGGTGATCGTACCGCTGGTGCTGTCATCGGCGGTATCGCAGGCGCACTGCTCGGCCGCACGATCGATCGCAACGATGGCGGTCGGTACAGCTGCCGCTAATATCGCCTGATCCGCTGCAAGGCAGCGGCCAGAGCAATCCAGACCCCTCCCTGCATCGCTGCGGGGAGGGGTTTTTGCGTTAGTCCTGCGATTGCTTGCCAAGCCTTGCGCCCGTGCCTATCCCCGCAGACCGGACCAGCACGAGGAGCAGCGCGATGATCAACGGACCCATATTGGTGACGCAGCGGCTTATCCTGCGCCCGCCCGGCCCCGAGGATTTCGAGCGCTGGGCCGAATTCTGTGCCGACGAAGAGACCATGCGCTTCCTGGGCGGAGTCCAGCCGCGCGCGGTCGCCTGGCGCGGGCTGTGCGCCATGGCAGGCGCGTGGCATATTCGCGGCTATGCAATGTTCTCGCTGATCACGCGCGACACGGGTGAATGGATCGGGCGGATCGGCCCCTGGTATCCCGATGGCTGGCCGGGCGAGGAGGTCGGATGGGGCGTTCTGCGCAGCCATGCCGGCAAGGGCTATGCGCTCGAAGCCGCTGTCGCCACGATCGATTATGCTTTCGATCTTCTCGGCTGGGACAGCGTGATCCACACGATCGACCCAGAGAACACGGCTTCTATCGCGCTCGCCGAGCGGCTGGGTTCGTACAATCAGGGACCGACGCGGCTGCCCGAGCCGTATCAGGATTTTCCGGTCGATCGCTACGGCCAGACCAGGGCGGAATGGCAGGAGAATCGGAAGAAATTTGTCCGGTTCTGAAACGGCTTAGCGGCGAATCCCGTTCTGGGACGGTTTGGCGAGATAAAAGGCCAGGGTTAACCCTCTTTCGACGGGACAGTTTCGCGTCAGCCAAGGCATGGCTAACGTAACGCTAACGCCTGCTCTGGCATGAGGGGGCTCGAGGTCGATCTTTCGAGGATGAAAACCATGGCTATCTCCTTCGCGATGACGCGCAATCTGCTGGCGCTGGGTGGCGCGGCACTGGCGCTGGCCGCGTGCCAGAATGCCAGCGACGAAGCCGCCGAGAACGAGGATGCCGCGCTGCTCGCCGACGCGGCGGATCCGGCGATGAAGGGGGCGCTGGAGGACCAGATCCTGGTCGATCCCGATCTGGTCGACAAATCCAACCGCAATGCGGTGCTGGGCGAGGGCAGCGATGGTTCGGTGCCATCGGCGGGCACGCCCAAGGGCCAGCTGGCCGCAACCGAAAAGGCCGCCGCGGCCGCGATCGGTCCGCGCGGGCTGATCAAGGCGCCGGAACCTACCAAGGTGGCGGCTGCGGACTGCAAGGATTGCAACCAGGGCAGCACGCTGGGCGCGAAGGCGGCGCAGGCCAATGGCGTGTGCCAGGGCAAGCTCGACTATGCGATGGGCTG
>NZ_QKVT01000053.1:0-659 GCF_003426715.1 Blastomonas sp. UPD001 | reverse complement strand
TCTGGTGGGGCGGCGTCGCGCCCTTCCAGCGGGCGCGACGCCGCCCCACCAGACCGTGACGATCGAGGATCGCGCCCGCCGTCGAGGCCGAGGGCCAGGCCGTCGCCGGTTCCTGTCGCTCAAGCCGCGCCACGATCTTCTTCGGACCCCACAGCGGATGCGCCTCCTTCTCAGCCACGATCCGCTCGACTATCCAAGCCGGCGTCGCACGCCCGTGCCTGAGCGGCGCACGCGGCAGGTCGCGCAGACCATCAGGGCCAAGCTCCTCATAACGCCCCAGCCACTTGTAGCCCGTCTTGCGCGAGATCCCGAACGCGGCGCAAAGCCCCGTCATCGTCTCCTCCCCCTCAAGCCACCCCGCAACAAACAAAAGCCGCTCGTCCATGATGCCAGTCTCTCGCCATCCCATCGCCGGTCCTCCCGGCAAGCAAGAAAACTGTCACCCATCTATCCGGTCCATTCTGTTACCTATCTATCAGGGTCGGACAGGCCGATCCACCTCTCCCCGTTCGACGCTATCGGATTCACACATCTTCCACCTTGGGCATGATGCCGATGCGCTGCCGCGTCGCGAGGGCCCGCCGCGATAGCGCCAGGCATGCCGAGGCGATCCGCGGGCTCGATTCGAGCATCCGCGGGCCGGCGTCCAGCCTCCCTCT
>NZ_QKVT01000052.1:0-7109 GCF_003426715.1 Blastomonas sp. UPD001 | reverse complement strand
GAGAGGCAGAGCCCCTTCCTCCCCACTCATCATCAAGGAAACTGCGTCGGCTCTGCCGGCGTCATAAGTCGGCAGGGAGCAGCCCTGCCCTGGACCGGTCAGGGATCGTCACCCGAATGGGCGTAAACCGGTGCAACCGGGTTACGGGCGCAAGCCTAGAGCCCGGCCCGAAGGGGGACGCAAAAGTGAATCATTATTGTAACGTTTTGGATTAAGGGACTTCGGTAGACCCGAAGTCAGCGCTTTAATTTCGCTTGGACGAAGGTCTGATCTCGAAGTGCGCTACGGCATATACTGACCTAAGCGCCCTGTCGGCAAAAAAGGCATGGTTCCAATGTTTTTGCCAAATATTATGATGCCCGAGATCGGCCACTTTTTCATGGCCCGGAAAGTGCTCAACGCTCATCATCACAGACTTTCCTGCTGTTGAGGCGCGTCGCTAGGCAGCGTAGCACCGCTCAAAGAGCCGATGGCGGTGCCCAATAGCGTCGGCAAGAAGTTAGGCATCACGGTCCAGTTGCCGTCGTGTGAGTCGCGCACACGCGGCTCAAACTTTTCGTCGGCGAAGATTAAACGCATCACCTGTATGCCCGACCAAGAGCTGTCATTGAGGATGCCTTCTACTGCGACGTCAACTTCGCTGATCGCGGGCGTTTCGTCGCGCACGCCGATAATGGACCAGCTCATCAGTTTGAGGTCGCCAAGCTCCTTGCGATGTCGGCCCGCCCGGTAGCGGATCGAGCGAAGCGGATAGTCGACTGTCATCTGCGCAATCTTTCCAAAGTTGCGGTTGGCGATGGCTTCAAGAAAGGTCACTGCAGCCGCCTCCGGACTTCCGGCCTCCAGTTTGTGAGGTTCACCCCGCGCCGCAAGCAACCGTCCTGAAACAACCGGACGAGCCTTCCATGCCTCGATCCTGCGCTTCGTGGCTTGTGTCGCTGATACCCTTGCAGCAAGTTCCGACCAAGATGGTTTGCGTTGATCCTTTGCCGCCTTGGCGATGCGCGCATCTTCGTCCTCGCGTCTGTCGAAATAGTCAACCATCGTCTGGAGAAGATTAACCGTCTTGGCTGCGACAAGCGCGTTTCCGAAATTGGGATTAAGGCCATGCAGGATTCCGTGACGATAGGGGCTGACGATAGCTTCGGTATCAAGTTTGCGGCGCGTGGCTCCGAGGATCGCAAGCCCGTCGGAGAGGCCGCCTGGGCCGGTTGTTTCGGTGTCGAAAACAGGCGCATCCGCGCCACCGGAGAACGGATGCTTGCCGGTCTTAGTGGTACAGATGCCGTCGATGATTATGAGCAGCAGCGGAACGGCAGACAAGAAATCTTGGGCGAGCAGCCGCTCGACAGCGCGCACGTAGAGATCATGCCACGCCTCGAACCGGCTGGTATTGAAACGATACCCCAAAAACGAGAGGATGTCAGGATCTAGGTGGTGGCACACTAAGCCCTGCTCCGCGAGGTCATCGTCTTTCTCACGGACTGCAGTTCTAACTGCCTCAACCGACAGGCGATCGAAGATCGTCCAACCGCGCGGACCAAAGCGCGCAGCAAATTTCTGCAGATCATCTTTCATTTGTTTAACGTCGGCGAACTGCTTCTCAACCTCCTTGGCTTGGCTGCGAATTTTGCTACTAAAAATGCTCAGAAAACCGATTACCGGCCGCATCTGCTGATACTGTGTGGTAATGTGTTCACCCGTAGGGAGCGGTGAGTCGTCGTCTACCATCAACGCAAGATGGAGCATGAGCGATCAAAAGCAAGCGCCTTGGCAATGCAGGTGCGGCGCCACCCCCAAATTCTTGTCGCTTGCAGATTTCGGCTAAACCTGCATTGATTAGCCATGCTTCTATGTCGCCAAAGCATTTCGGACGAAAGATCGAGACTTGGAACCAGTCACAGCGAACGTCAGCTTGCGTCCCCCTAGGTTAGGGTATCTCGTCAACCCTCGCGACAAGAAAACCGTGCGAGAAGTGATGCGAATGGCAACCACGATGTGGGGCGGCATGATGAGCCCGCTGATCCCCGTCATGAAACGCTTGCCTGCTGAGTGGAAGGACGAGCTTTTGCCCCATGGGTCACAGCAATTAAGTCGCGGCTACATCCGATTTTTCGAGCCAGACCTGCTCGTGCAGACCAAGGCCGGGCAACTCGCTTCGCTTGGTTTGGGCGAGGACCCAAGCTGGTCGGCCAACCGACGTTTTTTCAATTTCGATAACTTGATCCGCAAGGATTACGGGTTAGCCGCCGATTTAAATGTGGGGATGAACATATCCTACATTTATCAGAAGCTTTTTAAGGAAGAGTTTCAATTCAAAAGACGCGCAGAACCTGCGATATATCATTTCACAGAAGGTGCACCAGACGACACCGCATTTTTTGAGGCGGCGTTCGGGTATTTTCCAAAAGTCCGACAGATTGCTTACTTTAAAAACAACTATATAACTGCTTTCGACGCAAAACAGAGGGCGCCCAGCTTCGAGACTTGGTGTGATTTGGTGCAAGGTGGTGGGTTTCCGCTTTATTACACAGTCAAGGGCGCCGAGCTTCGTTTCAGTCGTTCCGATCCCTCCATATTCATATTTGACCCGTCAAAACCGACAGACCTGATCGACTTTTGGAACTACAGACTGTTCACCTGGGATGTTTTGCCGGTCAACGTCAACTGGTTGTCGCAGTCGCGAGATTTGATCTTGCAAGTAATCCGGAAGAACCATCGTTTGCTGCCGACAAATCCGAACGGCGTCATGATCCATACCTCGATCGAGGTTGCCCGCTCTTTAGAGATTGAGGATGTATCTAAGCAGCTGGATCTAGCGTCAGCCAAGCTGCCAGAACACAGTGCTGTAATGCGGGGATGGTACGAGCCGATTTGGCGGGAGCCGCAAGCAGACGAGCGGGCGTTTCGTCCGAGCGCCGTAGCGATTGCTCAAAAATCTAGGCAGGTTCAGCTGACACCTAGTGGCGACAAAAGAATCATATTGCGGTTTCCTGTTCAGTCGCCGGATTTTGATTTCGTGCAACTTGGAGAGGGGCCATCGTTCGTCAATGTCGTTAAGCTGAAGCAGTATCAGGCTCAAAAGAGTATTGCGGAAGCCTTGCCTGCGGCGACCTTTAGTACGCGAGACTCGTATCCGATCCGGGGGGCAGATCAGTTCGTATCCCGCGAGGGTTTTGTGACCTTCCATCGTTATTCGCTTGATCACGCTTATTTGGACCTTCCATCGCCAACAGACGCGATTATTTCTTGGCTTAGGACAAAGGGCCTTACAGCGACGCCTTCTGATGCGGGCCGCGTTGCTGATCAAATCATTGCCTCAGTAGGGGGGCTTAGCGGCACCAATATCTTGCGCGAGCGCGGCATTCTCGAGCAGCTGAACAGCATGGCTCGAAGCCGTCACGTGTGGAAGGACGGCAGCGCCGACGAATTCATCGACCGAACGGCATCGGTACAGGACTGGATCAAGACGCTTAAGCCGATCCAAAGGAAGGCTTTTGGGAACTGGAAAACCTTGGATCGGCTTGTGGCCGACGGAATGCTGCGCCTTGGTCTTGCTCCCCGCTGTCCGCATTGCACCCTGGAAAATTGGTACAGCCTCGACGATGTTTCTGATCAGGTATCTTGTGCGCGGTGCCTCAAGAAGTACCCATTCCCGCAAGGCAATCCTGACAGAAAGTTGTTTAAATACCGCGTGGTCGGTCCCTTCGCGACACCCGGTTATGCTCGAGGCGGTTACGCTGTGGCATTGACCCTTCGATTTTTGGAGAACGGGCTGGGCAGCATGAACCAATTTACCTTCTCGACCGGGCTTGAACTAAAGCATGCGGGAGGAAAGTCTGAAACGGATTTCTTCGCATGGCATGGTAAAAGCGATCTCGATCGTGCGTGCCGGGATCCTTTGACTCTTGTAGGCGAATGTAAAAGCTTTGCGGCTGAATCGTTTAAACCGGCTGACGTTTCGAGACTTCGTCAACTCGCAACCCTGTTGCCGGGTTGTGTCATCGTGGCGGCAACACTAAAGGACGATTTTTCTGCGATTGAGAATAAAGCTCTGCGAGCGCTCGCCAAGTGGGGTTGGACCCAGCTTCTGCCGAGCCCGTTGATTGCATTGACTGGTCAGGAACTGTTTGCGGACGGCCCTCTCGTCAGTGCCTGGAGGGAATGCGGAGGCACGCGTCGCGCGACAGCTGAGAAGCAGGGGCATATTTTCGACCTTGTGTCACTGGCAGACGCCACGCAACAGGCCGTGCTGGGTATGTCTTCCGAGGATGTAGCAACTCTGCGGTACAAGCGCTCCCGTGCATTGGCTATCAAGCGCTCGAAGCTTCAACAGGAGGTTTAGGCTCATCCGAACCGGATCATGAAGAATGGTTTCGAGATGAGGCAATGTTCCATTAAGGCCTGTTTGTGTTACAGCAAGCGGCGCAATAGAATATTGGTTTATTTAGTAGAAATGAATCCGACATGGACGATAAATCGGCGAGTCAAGAACGGAAGGCCGATTTCGTATAGTGGTTTGCTGCTCCAAACGACCCGAGGTATCCCGTTCCGATTTGGGGTTCGGTATGTCGGTTTATGCTGGAAGCTGTTGGGCGTCAGTGCGAAGAGATGGAAAAAAGTGCCCTTAAAAAACGCATTTCATTTCGGAATGCATAAGCACAAGCTTCGAAGTAGGCGTTTGCCGTTGTCCCGTTAATCGGCAGGGTCCATGTTCGAGAGAAAGTACAAGCATTCTCAACGCACCCTTGTCGTTAAGCGTGGCCAATTGTTTTCGGTGTTGACTGCTTTGTTATTTCGGTTTGCTATAGGTCGAGTTGTTCTGCTAGCGACTGAAGACGACAGACTACCGAGAACCTGTGGCGAGCGCATGCGCTCAAGCGTTAGATGTGGCTAGACCGTAAGATTGAGTTCGACGAAATTTGGGGGTACGCATGCCGATTGATGCGACAGTTTCCGTGGTCACGCCGACTGGTTCGATCGCCATTTCGATCAAGAGCGGGGCGAGCGTCGTATTCATTGGCGCGAACGGAGCGGGCAAGACACGTCTAGGCGTTTATCTTGAACGGCACTTTGCAGACGGTGCCGTGGAGACGCACCGGATAGCGGCTCACAGGTCATTGATGCTAAACCCAAACATAGTGCCTCCTAGCCTTGAGATTGCCGAGAGGCGGCTTCGATTCGGTCGGGACGATGAAGCGCGGTACAAGGAAGCGTACCGGTGGGGTCAGAAGCCGGAGACGATACTGCTGAATGATTTCGACCATGTCCTCGCGGCGTTGTATGCCGAGAATAATGACGTCTCTGTCGCGTTCCGTACGCAGGCAGTGGCTAATCCTGGCAGCCCGCCTGATGCGCCAGCGGCTAAGGTCGATAAGTTGAAGGCGACCTGGGAAAGGGTGCTCCCTCACCGCGAGCTTGTTGTCCTCGGGGGTAACATAAAGACGAGGACTGCCGATGGGACTGTATATTCCGCCTCGGAAATGAGCGATGGTGAGCGCGTCATCTTCTATCTGATTGCGCAAGCCCTTCTGGCCAAGCCAGATACACTCTTGATCTTCGACGAACCCGAGTTGCACATCAATAAATCCATTCTCGCGAAATTGTGGGATGAGATCGAGGCCGCGCGAGCAGATTGCGCCTTCCTCTACATTACACACGATGTGGAATTTGCCGGCTCCAGGCACGCTGGGACGAAGTACGCCCTTCGTAGCTATCGGAAGACGCCCAACGAGGAGTGGGACATTGAACTCGTCCCGGAAAACGCGGACATACCCGACGATGTGGTCGCCACGATCATCGGCAGCCGCCGCCCCGTGCTCTTCGTTGAGGGAGACGGAGGAAGTCTCGATTCCTCTCTATACCGGCGGGTATACAACGACTTCACGGTTATACCTGTCGGCTCATGTGAGCAAGTGATTCACACAGTCAGCAGCTTTGCTGCTCGTCCGGAACTTCACCGTGTTGGTTGCGCAGGGCTGGTCGACCGGGATGGACGTTCGAGAGCTGAGGCGGCCTATCTCGAGGCAAAGGGCGTATACTGCCTGCCCGTTTCAGAGGTAGAGAATTTACTGCTACTGCCAGGAGTATTTTTGGCACTGGCGAAAGCTCTACAGTTTTCAGAGGAAGACGCTCAATCGCGGCTAACTAAATTGCGCGCCTTTGTACTGGCGCAGGCCGATCAGCAGATCGATGCAATCTGCGTCCGCTACACAAAGCGTCAGATAAACGCTGCGATGAAACGAATAGGCCTTTCAAGCCACGATCCGGCCACTCTGGACACCGAGTTCAAAGCTGCTGTGGCAGGAATAGATGCGCCAAAAATCTTCGAAGAAGCGAAGTTCGCACTCAGTGCTGCGATCGCCTCGCAGAAGTACGAGAAAGTCCTTTCCTATTACGACAACAAGGGGCTGCTGGCTGAATCAGCGAGGCAGCTCGGTTACCAACAAAAGGCGCTTGAGGAATTTATCGGCAGGGCGCTGAGATCGGATGAGACCACCGCTCTTCACGCGGCACTGGCCGCCGTGTTGCCCAAAGTGTCGCCGCGCCCCTGAGGCGATTGGCTCACGGCGAACTCGAGGGGCGGGGCTTCAGCACTCGGGCGCCACCGTTACCTTTGTCCTCGCGAAATCTGTTTTGAGGAGATGCACTTTCTGCCCAGCTCATGTCGTTCTCCGCTCAGCACCCCGAAAAGCTACGACAAGGTGCCAGCCACGCGGCAAGTCTAGCCGATCCGACCACTCGAAGGTGAATTTCCGACCTCCAATGGCCAGCAAGCACGGTCGCCCAGACTCTATTTCCAGGTTTGTGCGCTATCAAAGCAGCCTTGCTAGTTAGAAAATTTTCAGGAATGAATTGCTCAGTCACAAACTCATCACGAGCTCTAAGGTGAGTTGGATTGGCGAGCTGTGAGAGAGACGCACGTAGACCCAGATGCTCTTCGTCGGGCAGGAGTTGTAAAATGAAATTCGTCGTTATCGACCGGGGATCGTGGCCTCCTGAGACCGCACAAAATACCGTATTTCTTCGTATTGATTATTGGAATGATTATTCGTTCCGCACTATGTTTGATGTAATAGCTTTCGATCAGTCGGGGGAAAAATTTACAC
>NZ_QKVT01000051.1:0-608 GCF_003426715.1 Blastomonas sp. UPD001 | reverse complement strand
CAGCACCTCGACCGGCGGCGTTTCGACCTCTACCGGCGGCGTCAGCACCTCATCGGGCAATGTCAGCTCGTCTTCGGGCAATGTCAGCTCATCGAGCTCGTCGTCGTCCTCGTCCTCGTCGAGCTCGTCCTCTTCCAGCTCCTCCTCGTCGAGCTCGTCCTCTTCGGGCGGTGACAAGCCCGGCTATCCCGGCAAGCCCGGCCATCCGGGCAAGCCTGGCGGCTCGTCGGGCTCGAGCGGCTCGTCGGGCTCCAGCGGTTCGTCGGGCTCGAGCGGTTCTTCGGGCTCGTCCGGTTCGAGCGGCTCCTCGGGATCGTCCGGCAGCTCGTCCACCAGCAGCGGCTCGTCCGGATCGAGCGGTTCGACCGGTTCCACGGGCTCCACCGGATCTTCGGGTTCGAGCGGCTCGTCGGGATCCTCGGGGTCGAGCGGATCGACCGGTTCGTCGGGCTCGAGCGGCTCTTCGTCCTCCTCGAGCAGCTCCAGCTCGTCGAGCTCGACGTCGTCCAGCACCTCTTCGGGTGCGACCTCGAGCAGCACCTCGTCGAGCTTCGGCGGTACCAGCAGCGGCAGCAGCGGTTCGACCGGATCGAGCGGCAGCACCGGCT
>NZ_QKVT01000050.1:0-1256 GCF_003426715.1 Blastomonas sp. UPD001 | reverse complement strand
GGGCCGCCTTCTTCATATTGATGCCGTCAATCAACTGGCCCGCGTCGCTCGGGGATCGCCGACGACATGGCGCGCGTCAGCGCTCCGGGACCGCATCCCACCTCGAGCACGCGTATACAGGGCGAGAGAGGCAGGGCTTCGAGGATTGCCTTCAGACGTAGGGACAGCCGTTCAGTCACTTTTCTCCTCCGGACAGGCTCGGTGGCTTCGACGGGTTTGGTGCGACGACGTCGTCCGTGTCGTTTGGTTTCATCATGACCTTCGCTCCGCCGGATGGAAGACACCTTTCCATATGGCTAGGTATCTTGACGAGCACTGTGCCAAGTCAATAGATAGCCATATGGCTAACCTTGATTCGATTTTCCACGGACTCGCTGATCCCACCCGCCGTGCGGTGATCGCCCGGCTGGCAGCCGGCCCCGCGCCTGTCTCTGAGCTTGCCGCGCCGCATGACATGGCGCTGCCGAGCTTCCTCAAGCACCTGAAGGTGCTGGAGGCGGGCGGATGGATTGAATCCGACAAGGCCGGCCGCATCCGCACCTGTCGGCTCAAGGCTGAAACGGCGAAAGCCGCCGAAGGCTGGCTGGGCCAGCAGCGGTCACTTTGGGAGGCGCGTCTCGACCGCCTCGATGCATTTCTAGCGAATCTACCCGGTGAAGGAGAAAATAGTGACGCATGATGCCAAACTCGATCTCGTGCTGGAGCGGACGGTCAGGGCCACACCCGCCCAGCTCTGGCGCGCGTGGACGGAGCCCGACCTGCTCAAGCAATGGTTCGCACCGAAACCTTGGACGGTAGCGCGCGTCGCGATCGACCCCCGCGCCGGGGGAATCTTCTCGGTCGTGATGGCGTCGCCGGACGGCGCCGAAATGGATGAAACGCCAGGCTGCGTGCTGCTGGCAGAGCCTCGGAAGCGTATGGTATGGACCGATGCGGTCGGGCCCGAGTTCCGTCCGAATTCCGAAACCTTCATGACCGCCGACATCACGATGGAGGCGGTGGAAGGCGGCACCCGCTATCGGGCACTGGTGCGCCACAAGTCAGACGCAGACCGTCAGAAGCATGAGGAGATGGGCTTCCATGATGGCTGGGGCACGTGCCTCAACCAGCTCGAAGCCTTGGCCGGAGGGCTCTGATGGCGGGCAACCCGATCAAGCACGGAAGCTTCACCATCGAACGGAATTACTCTGCGCTGCCGGCCAAGGTTTTCGCGGCGTTCGCGCAGGCCGACGCGCGGCGCAAGTGGCTGGTCTTCG
>NZ_QKVT01000005.1:0-525 GCF_003426715.1 Blastomonas sp. UPD001 | reverse complement strand
TCTGCGTGCGCAGGGTGTTCACATAGTCGTTGAACCGCGGTTCGAAGATGTAGCTGTTCGCCCGCTCGTAGGGGCTGTTGCGCTGGGACTTGGCGTAGGTGCCGCGGACATCGAGCTTCAGGTCGTCGAACTTGAATTCACCGACCAGTGACGTCGAGAAGAGCTGGCGCTCGAACCAGTTGGTGAAGCTGCGGTTGACCGGCTGGTCCTGGTTGACGTTGACGAGATCGAGACCGGCCTGGATCCGCGCTTCCTTCAGCACATCGCGGATGTAGACGTTCGTGAAGCGCAGCTGGTGCTCGCCGAACTCGTAGCCGAGGCCGAGCATGCCGTTGAGCAGGATCCGGTTCTCGGTCGAGAGGAAGCGATAGTCTTCCTGCGGGTCGAGGAATTCGTTGCCGTCTGCGTCGACCGACACGCCGAAGGCGGTCTGCTGTTCGCCGCCCTTGGTCTGCCAGTTGTTGGCCCAGTTGAAGGCGGCGATCACGCCCAGCCGATCCTCGCCGATGTCGACAGCCGTGCCGG
>NZ_QKVT01000049.1:0-2360 GCF_003426715.1 Blastomonas sp. UPD001 | reverse complement strand
CCGGACTTCCAATGACCCTGATCTGCGCGCCCGACTTTGTATCGGCGAAGGCGATGTACCCATCTTGTGAGATCCATTCGCGCTTCATCGACTGGGCTTCATTCAGTCGAAGGCCTGTTAACGCCAGTAGCCGTATTATAGCGAGACCGACTGGGTGTTCCGCGTCGGCACGCTCATGAAGAGCACGGCCAAGACTGCGCAGTTCGTCCCGGCTCAATCGCCTTGTCCGTCTTACATCAGGGAACTTTCTAACCCCGAGAGCGGGGTTGAACTCGATCAAGCCAGCCCGCTTGGCATGGGCAAAGATGCTATGCAACGTCGTTACTGAACGGGCGGCCACGCCTTTGCCACCACTTGCGAGCCCTCCTCGGCCTCGGCTACGCGGACGAGCTGTTTTTCCGACAGCGATATCGTGCTGCATAGCCTCGACGTCTGGCAGTCGGATTGCCGCCACCTTGCGACTACCGATCAAGGGTCGAATGTGAGTCTCTATGCGACTGCGATCCATCGCGAGGGTAGACGCCTTGATTGGCGCACGCTTGCGTCCAAGCAATCGACCCGCTTCGGCTTCAGCAAGGTACCAGTCGCAAAGCGCGCCAACTGTGAGCCCGTTTTTTGTTGCCGCCTTCTCGTCAGCCGGGTCAAAACCGCGCGCAACATCGCCCAACTTGATCCGCGCCTCATCGCGTGCTTGTTCGACCGTAATTACCCCGAAGCGACCAAGCACAAGGCGACGCTTTCTCCCCTCGGCATTGCGATATTGGACGATAAACGACTTTGTGCCTCCGGCCTCGATCTTGCAGCCAAACCCTCGGAGTTCCTTGTCCCAGAGGAAGGTCGGCCGCCCAACGATGGGTTTGGCGTCAACGACCATTCTCTTTGTGAGGCGATATATATCAGCCACGGACGTCCTCCTTCCTTCGCCCCGCCGCACCAACATGTGCGTACCCACGCCAGTACGCTCGTATCCAATTAGTATCCAGTTCGTTTCGCAATGATAGCGGCCATCGGCGGCAGATAACAAGATGCCACCTTTCTAAAGCATTGGACTTTTAGCATTATTAGCAGCGATGGCGGCCCTCGGCGGCTTGCTTCGGGATGCTAGGGTACTTTGCCAAGGTTGGGGTCGAGGGTTCGAATCCCTTCGCCCGCTCCAGTTTTTCCGATATCTTGCAGCGACATGAGATCAGGTTTCGGCCTGATTGTCGCCGCGTGCGCGCAAAAAAAGAGGGGCACGGATGGCCCCTCTTTCCCTGGTCGCGCGGACTGGCGCAGCGTCAATAGCCGGTGGTGGTCGATCCCAGGCCCTGCATCGCGCTGCTGCCCGAGGCGATCTGGCTGTGCGCCTGTTCGATCACGCGGAGCGTTTCGGGCGAGGCGTTGCGATCGTTGAGCGCGGTCTCGAACTTTTCCATCAGATAGGTCTCGCCGCGCTGGACTTCCTCCAGCACCGCCTTGTCGTCGCGCGAGACGATCATCGATTTGAGGTTCACGAACATGCGGTGCGCACCGCCGAGCACGGTGCCGTCATCCTCGGGCGTGCCACCAAGCGTGCGGACCTGGTCGCGCAGCATCGCCACCACCTGCGTGCGTTCGGTCGCGCGCTCGCCGAAGTTCGACTTGAGCTGCGGGTTCTCGGCATCCTTGGCCGATTCGCGATAGCCCTCGACGCTGTCGAGCGTGGTCGCGATCAGCGAGTTGAGGAGCGAGATGTCATTGTCATAGCTGGCCATTGGGGGACCTCCATCGGGGAAAGGCGCCTGCGCCCGGGGTCGGGCGAGACGGTGCGCGCATATCGGCGCTGGGCAGGGGGGTGCGAAACCACATAGTTTAGCTCCGCGCCCGGATGCCCGGCGGGGGCGGCGGGCTGCAGGTCAGCTGTGCGGCTCGGCATGGCCCGCATCGCGCAGATAGCGTGCATCGATGCTGCGGATGATGGTCTCGGCCTGCTCACCCCCCTGCAGCCGCAGCAGCGCATCGACCTTGGCCTCCAGCCGGTCGTCATTCTCCTTGGAGCTGGGCGAGCTGACATAGAGGAAATAGGCGAGGCCCACGACCTGCCAGATCAGCTGAAGGAATTCGGACTGCCAGTTCTCGAACGTGTCGCGCATCATCTCGTCGAGATAGCCGGACATGTCGGGCGCCTGGCCGTGCTGCAGCGCCTCGTTCTCGAACGCGCGCCAGCCGAAATACCAGTGCAGCCCCAGCGAGACCGCGAAGAACAGCAAGGTCAGCCAGCCATAGGCATATTTGCGCCAGATGCTCCAGCGCTGCATGTCCGGCGTCGCGCCGGACGCGGCGTCGTGGTGCTGGCGGGTGATGTCGGCCTGCATGCCCGGCCCGCTCAGGACTTGCGCTCG
>NZ_QKVT01000048.1:0-545 GCF_003426715.1 Blastomonas sp. UPD001 | reverse complement strand
CACACGGATTGCGCGATGAACACCGATCGATTTGCCATCAGCCTCGACCTGATCAACCGCCATTACCAGGAGCCGAACCGCAACCGGTTCGAGAGCAAGTATTTCTGGGAAGAGCTCTATCCCCTGATCCGCGCGAGCGGCTTCCGCTCGATCGAGATCCCCTATGAGCCGGTCTGGCAGTTCGGCGGGCGCAGCGGGGTTCCGATGAACCGCTATTGCATCAACACCAAATATGCCTCCGCCGCGGGCTATCGCGCGGCGCTGGCCGAGCGCGGCATCGAGCAGGTCACAGGCGTGACCTTCGATCCCAACCTGTTCATGCGCAACGACAGTCTCGACTTCTTCTTCGGCGCGAGCGGCCATTTTGCGGGCGAGGCGCTCGCGCACGCCGCGGACCTCGGTGCCGACTATTTCGCGATCAGCCCGTCGCCCTATTACGGCCGCGCCGCGCATTATCATCCCGATCTGGAGGCCAAGCGCGAGAGCTTCACGCAGCGCATGACCGATCTGCTGGCGGGGCTCGCGGACAAGGCGGCAGCGGCGGG
>NZ_QKVT01000047.1:0-4898 GCF_003426715.1 Blastomonas sp. UPD001 | reverse complement strand
GTGGGCTCGCAATCACGCGTTCGGCGCCGCGTGGCGCGGCCTGGGCTGCCTCATTGGCTGCGGCCATAAGGCCCCATCTTTTTGGATTGGGCTCGGCCCCGCTCGCGCTTGCAGGCATCATGCCGCGGGCCCTGTTCCGCGAATTCCACGAAGAACCCCTGCCCGCCCTTCTCCGTTCAGCGCTTCAGACGGCCACTGACAAAGCCGCGATCGATTTGCGGGTGATGCGAGAGGCTGTTGCTTTGGCCGACAAGCAGCTGGCCGGTCGGCTGTATACCTCTTCAACCGCTCCGCAGGCGTGGCGCATGATCGTCAGCCTTGGCCCCCTTACCAGAGCGGAGCTTGCCAGAGCCCTAGGCGTGACAAAGCGAACAGCTTCGCAATCGGTGTCCTCGTTGCAGGAGGCAAGCATGGTGCGCTTGCGCGAGACCGATAGTGCTATGGTACCGGCCAATGCTGATCTAGTACCGCGCGAATAGCCTCTTCGGCTTCCTGCCGCGTTGCACCACCTTTGTTCAACAAGGTGATCCGAACCCCCTTGCGATCAGCTCCCTCAATCCGAAGCACAGGCACGCCCACACCATTGGCAACAGTCTCGACCTTTCCTGACTTCTTGGGGGATCCTGACTTCTTGGGGGGATCGACCGCAAGGGAAAGGGCCTTGATTACCTCCAGCACCGAGAGCGACTGGTTTGTCCGCTCCCGTTCGGCAGCAAGCCGGGCTGCCTCCAGGAAGGCCCTCTCCCTCCGGTCCTCGGGCTTCAAGAGCGCTTTGAGTGCGATCGCATTACGAATTCCGAGTTCCTGCGGATTAGCAAAGGCTCTGGTCAACTCCTCGGGCAGGCGAGCCAGATCGAGATAGCGTGTGAGCCAGCTTTCGGACACCTTGAGCCGCTCGGCCATCGTCTTCTGACGGCCCTCGTAGTAGGCGGTCAAAGCTCGCAGATAGTCCTTCGCGCGCTCGAAATCGGTTAGGTCGTCCCGTGCGCGGTTCTCGAGATCTGCGAGCCTGAAGGCCTCCTCATCGCCAATCTCGCGCACGTCGACGAGGAACTTGAAGTCTGGGTAGTTGTGCGTCCGCAGCCAGCTGATCGACCAGTGCCGCCTCGCCCCGCAGATGACCTCGAAATCATATCCGTCGTCACCAGACAGGCGTCTGACAATTGCCGGGATCTCCTGCCGGCCCTGTGCCTTGATGCTCTCAATCAGGTCTGCGCAACGCTCCTCGGTGAGGAGCGCATAGTCGCGATTGTGGCCAGCCCACATCCGGCACCTTGCCGGATCAACAAGCTCATGCGTGCGCGAGACAATCGCGCCGGAAGCGAGATCGGCCAAACGGTTTGATCGCCCGGTAAGCACATTCGACGCGATGCTCGATCGACGCGGCGTGGCGGAATCCTCGGTTAGATCGATCCCGGCGGCCAAGTCGGCGGCAAAACCGCTGTTCTTCCTACTCATGAAAGCCTCCCATTAGCAGAATTGCACGCGTGCAATTTTCCCAGCGGCTCATACCAAGGCCTCCTGCCGGAGGCGCTTTTGATGGCTTGGCCACATCGATCGAATGTCGACTTCGATTTCTGAGTTCACGCCATCAAGGTAGTTAAGGCAGCGATTGCGTACCGCCGAGCTCGTAGCAGGCCCGTCGAGTTCATAGACTGTCATCAGCCGCGCAGTCGCATTGTCGATCTCGGCAGAGTCCTTGAGCGGCGTTCGAACCATGGCGTGGCCAAACAGCGTCCGCATCAACTGCAGAAGCTCCTTCTGCATCGACTTGTTCTCATCGACCTTCGAGGCGACGAAGCGGAGAAACGTCAGTTCCGGGGCAAGCCCCCGATCAGCAAGCTGCTCGATCGTTTCATCAAGCATCGAGAGAAATGCCGCGGTTGAGGAGAAGTCCATTACGGTTGGGGGGACAGGAACCACCAGCGCGTTTGCCGCGCGCAAAACTGACAGGGAGATTGCTCCGAGGGCCGGCGGAGGATCCATGACGATGACATCGAACCGATCCGAAATGCTCTCGATGCCCTCCTTGAGACGGTCAAGCAGGGCCCCGTTCCCCTGGGCCATTCGCGCCGCCAGCTCATACTCGGAGTTGAACAGGCGAAGGTTGGCGGGGATCAATTCAAGGCCATCAAAATGTGTCTTGCGAAGGGCGTAATCGAGAGAGGACCGCTCACCTTCACGCAGGAATGGGTAAAGGGTGTCATCTTCGGTCAGATCGAGATCGGGCACGTAGCCAAAAAGCGTTGTCGCAGAGGCCTGACTATCGCAGTCAATGAGCGCAACACGGTACCCCCTGATCGCGAGGTACTGCGCCAAGTGGACTGCCAGGGTGGACTTGCCGACACCTCCCTTGAAGTTCTGAACTGCGACCACACAGCACGGATCACCCGGCGCGCGGTACGGGCGCGTCCCGAACACGCCGCGCATGTCGTTCAGCTGTGCAAGGGTGTATCTCTCACGCCGGTTGCTATCGGTCCTTGCCGGCTCGGGCAGGCGCCCGTCCTTCTCTGCATCACGGATAGCTGCCGGTGTTCGCCCGACGAGCTCAGCCGCCTTTCCAATCGTGAAGGTTGGCTCACGGCGGGCATCTGATCTCGCGCTTCGAGCAGAGTCGCGCAGTTTCTCCAACACTGACGATGTTCGACTAGCCAGCGTTGCGACCGAAACCAAACGTTCAGCCTCTTCAATCTGAAGTCCGTTAGACACATGCCGTCCTTTCGCAATTGAGAGCGTGCTACACCCACTTGCGCTTTTCGGTCAAGAAATTCGGAAATTTCGAAAGTCGAACTGCCTTGTCAGCCTAAATTTGGGGAGGCGGCGCCCCATCCTGACTCGGTGGGGGCGCGGCGAATTGCACGCGTGCAATTTTGCCTATGAGGGCCGCCCACGCCGGTTTACCCACCCCTCACAAAAGCCCTTCCACGCCGCAATCAGCTTAGCGCCACGAAGCTTCTCCAACCGATTGCCCATGTGGTCGCGAAAACCGCTCGCGATAAGGTCAACATCCCATCCACCGCCATGCTTTCGGGCGACTTCAAGCAAATCGGCGTGCCCGAAGCGGATCGAGCCAGACGACGGGAATGTGGACTCTGACTGCTTGATCGCATGCACCGCACCGGGCGTAGATACTATTGCCCCCTGCCCTGCCGTTATGGTCTCGACGGAACCGGTCCGCCTTGCCTGCCGTCCCGCCGAATGCCGGTCGAGCTCATCTACCGTTTCCAAGACCTCCGGGGCGCCCTTCGGTTCAAACCGGAACTCAAGCTCGGTGACCGTACGCCCCTGCCGAATTTCACGCCATTCGACACGGAAGTGAGCGAGCTGGTCAATTTCAGACTTCGCCTTCTCAAGCACCTTGCGCCGAAGCTGAGCGAAGTCCGTGTAGACATCCGGCGGGATCCCGAGCGCTGCACGCAGTGCCTGCATATCTCCTCGCCAAGTTGCTTGGCGGCGATGGAGGCGAAGGGCTCCAAGCTCGTAAAGCTTGAGCGCATAATTCGAGCGGAAACCCAAGACCGCTTGCCGGTTAAGCACGGCATAAGTCTCAGAAGCCTGGATCAGCTTACGCGCATCGGGCGTGAACTCCCATTCGATCCAGCCCGTCTCTCCGCCATCCTCGTCGGTTTCCTCTTTAGACCGAGAGATCAGGGAGAACAGGAGAGTCGCCTTCTTTCCGCGCCACGATTTATCATCCACAGCAAACAGGGTGCGATGGAGCTCCTGAAGCATGTCGCTGATCCGCTCGTTACCCTTGTGGCCTCGGCGTATATCGGCTTTGCGAATGCGATGAGGACGATCTTCCCATGCGTCTCCACCTGCGGTCAGGATCATGAGCGCCAACAGCCGCGATGCCGTCAGACTAAGCGACTCACCTTTGACGAATTTGATCTCAATGATGTTGCCCGGTTTGGCGAACTCGTCGCCACCCTTTGCCTTCAATGCAGCAGCAACGCGCATCGCACGTCCGGGGGAACCTTCTTCAGGCTTCTCCTCGGAAGCTTCTACTATTGGGCTGTCATCAGTTTCCATGCCATAGTGCGATCAGAGCTTGATTCTTCGAAGGATTGATTGCTGCCTGACCTGACCTCGTTCGTCAAGTCAGGTCAGGATGGGATTCCTTTGGGAGCCCCCAAGAGGTCAGGAATGAAGGTCTGTGAACGGGAGGCAAAATCCCAGGAGATTCCGCGAGTCGGCAAGCTTACGGACAGAGCGCTGATTAGGGGGCAATTTTGATGTTTGCGGGCGAAGTTAGGCCACTAAGCAGCGCGCTGAAGGTCCGTCCCCCACGCGGTCAGGATGGCCCCAGCAGGTCAGGTGAATGCCCCCGCTCGGTCAGGGTTCAGCCCCCATCAGGTCAGCCTAACACCCCCATCTGGTCAGGAAGATCGGCTTAAAGTGCTGGATTCACCTCAAAAATTGGCCTCGAATCTGAATCTCTAGAATCAAGAATCCTTCCGCTGCAAGCAGCGGCGTTTTTATGATGATGTTTCTAAGGGAGAAGGGCCAGCGCCCTCGATACAATCGCTTCCGTGAATCACAGCGGGTGTAGTGATTCAAATTTCCGGTTGGACCCACAGCCGATATCCCTGTCACCAAGCCACCATGAGAACACCCATCAGCCAGTCTTGGCATTGGCAGGCCATCGACCCTTCACGCAATGTTGCCCGTGCCTACCATCTCTGGATCCAAACCGACCTGTTCGGTTGGACGACGATTGAACGTCGCTGGGGGAGGATCGGCTCAAAAGGGCAGGGGGTAACCCTGAGTTTTCCTGACAGGGCCCAAGCCGAAATCATCGCCCGACAGGTCCGCGAAAGACGCAAGAGCGCCTTCAAACGAATAGGAGTAGGTTACCAAGAGGTCGAATGACCGCCTTGCACGCGCATCTGCAAGGG
>NZ_QKVT01000046.1:0-501 GCF_003426715.1 Blastomonas sp. UPD001 | reverse complement strand
GTGCCGCGCCACCGGCTCGAACCGCCAGAGCAGATAGTCCTGCCCGCGCCCGACACGGCGCACCTGCGCATCGATCGGTACGCCCGCCGCCATCAGCCCTGCGGCCCTGCCCTCGCCATCGCGCCAGGCCGCCCGGCCCGCCTCGGCGAGCAGATCACCGCCCTGACCGGCCAGCGACAATTTGGGCGGCACCATCTCGGCGCCGAACTGGTCGATGAAGCGCTGATTGGCGCAGATCATCCGCCCGGCCTCGTCGGTGATCGCGATCGCCATGGTCGGGTGGTCGGTCGCGGCAAAGGTCACCGACCAGTCGGGCATCGCGCGCTGCACCTCGCTGCGCGGCGGGAACTGGTGCCGCACCAGCAGGATCAGCGAGGCAAGCGCCACCAGCCCGCCCGCGAACAGCGCCAGCGGCACCCAGTCACCCAGCGCCAGCCAGATCAGCGCGCCGCTCACCGCGAGGCCGCCGATGATGATCAGCGTGGTGATGCGGACGTCGGG
>NZ_QKVT01000045.1:0-507 GCF_003426715.1 Blastomonas sp. UPD001 | reverse complement strand
ATTCGGATGACCCCGTTAATCAACCATTGGTCCGGGCGGTGCCGATGCGTGCCCATTGCCAGCGCCATGCCTTGTCGCGGGTATTCCTCCCCGAACTTCTGCAGCATCCATGCCACAGCTTCGCGTTCTGTGGCCATTTCGCGACGTCGGGCAAAGAATGTCGCTTCCGTCTCCCAGTCCTGGCACGTTCCAGTGTGGTCGCCGTCATCGTCTCGGTAGCGGTAGACGAAATCGAAAGGGCATGGATCTCTAGGGATAATCCGCCCAATAGCCTCAAATAGTCCTGCTTGTGCCGCGATCGACTCGTATGTGGCGCGGTGCTTGGCCAGATCCTCCGGGCTTCTGCGGACGGCCCGAAAATCAATGATCTCGGGCTTCAGAAGTGCCAAGCTGCGGTTTTCAGCACGTTCTTTCTTGAGGCTGCTGACCGCTATGCGATTCAGTAATGGATCACGTTGGGCGACAGCCAATTGCCCAACTATCTCAATGGACTTAGCATCCACTCGC
>NZ_QKVT01000044.1:0-559 GCF_003426715.1 Blastomonas sp. UPD001 | reverse complement strand
CTTTTAGTTTATGAATCAACTAATGAGCAATGTCAAGATCCTGGTTTTGTGGCTGATGAGTTGGCGGTGACGCAGTGTTTTTTGACAAAGTTTGCGCCTGAAAGGTTGGATAGTTTGGCGGTGGTGGTGGATGAGGTGATGAACCGCCAAGACGCCAAGAACGCCAAGAATTTGGAAAGTTCTTTGTTTTCTCTAAGAGAAAAGTTGATTCAATCCAAAATCGAAAATCCAAAATCGAAAATTTATTTGTTGGGTCATGCTCATTTGGATATGGCTTGGCTATGGCGGGTGAGTGAAACTTGGGAAGCGGCGCAGAGTACTTTTGAGTCAGTTTTAAGGTTACAGTCAGATTTTCCGGAGTTAGTTTTTTGTCATTCGACGCCAGCTTTGTATGCTTGGGTGGAGGAAAATCGCCCGGATTTATTTAGGGCGATTCAAGAAAAGGTTGCGGCGGGATTTTGGGAAATTATCGGTGGTTTTTGGGTGGAACCAGAATTGAATTTAATTGCTGGTGAATCGATTGTGCGGCAATTATTGTATGGTCAGCGCTATGTGCAAG
>NZ_QKVT01000043.1:0-4101 GCF_003426715.1 Blastomonas sp. UPD001 | reverse complement strand
GCGCCTGGCAGGATGTCGCGACGCACGACCTCACCCCGGAGATTGCGGGCCTCAAGGGATTTGCCCGGTTCGTCGCCGATGCGCCCGACAGCGCGGGGGACGCCCGCGCCGCCAGCGTCGCGCGGCTGGGGCTGACACCGGCCGCCATGCCCACCTGTTTCCATGCGCTGCTGATGACCCTGGGTGGCTGGGCGCAGGTCGGCCGCTACCGGCTGTGGCAGGCCGAGCTGGCAGGCCAGCAGGACAGCACGCTGACCGATCTGCTCGCGATCCGGCTGATGTGGGAAGACGCGCTGCTCGCGCAATATCGCGGTCCGGTGCTGGAGGCCTGGCAGGACGTGGTGGCGGGCCATGCTGCGCCGGTCGCGCCCGATGCCGAGCAGACCATCGACGCCATCCTGCAGGAAGCCGCCGAGCGCGCGGGCCAGCGGGCAATCGGCGAGACGCTCGCCGCTGCTCCTGCCACCAGCGCCGCAGCGCCGCCCGCATTGCAGGCTGCCTTCTGCATCGATGTGCGCTCGGAGGTGTTCCGTCGCGCACTGGAAGCGCTCGATCCGTCGATCCACACGCTGGGTTTCGCCGGGTTCTTCGGACTGGGCGCATCGCACCGCCGCTTCGCCTCGGACGTTCATGAGCACCGGCTTCCGGTGCTGCTCAACCCCAAGCTGACCACCTGTTCAGGCGGTGCCGAACTGGAGGACATCGATCGCGCCGCGCGCTATCGCTCGCGCGGCAAGCGCGCCTGGGGCCGGTTCAAGCTGGCCGCCGTATCGAGCTTCGCCTTTGTGGAGGCGGCAGGGCCGGTCTATCTGGGCAAGCTGCTTCGCGATACGTTCGCGCTGAAGAAGACCAGCCTGCCCAGTGATCCGATGCCGCGCCCCGACCCGGCGCTGAGCCTGGCGGACAAGGTCGATGCCGCGACCGCGGTGCTGCGCGCGATGTCGCTGACGCAGGATTTCGCACCGCTGGTGCTGCTCGTCGGTCATGGCGCGAATGTCGTCAACAATCCGCACGCCAGCGGTCTGCATTGCGGCGCGTGCGGCGGCTATTCGGGTGAGGTCAACGCGCGGCTGCTGGCCAGCCTGCTCAACGACCCCGCGGTGCGCGGCGGCCTGGCGAGCAACGGGATTGCCGTGCCTTCGGCCACGCTGTTCCTGGCCGGGCTGCACGACACCACCACCGACCATGTGCTGATCTATGACGGCGACCACCCTTCGCCTCCGCATGCCGAAGCGATTGCCCAGGCGCGGCAATGGCTGGCGAGCGCCGGCCTTGTCGCACGCGGCGAACGGGCGCTGCGCCTGCCCCGCGCCGATGGAGCAGCCGACGTCGCCAGGCGCAGCCGCGACTGGGCCGAGATCCGTCCCGAATGGGCGCTGGCTGGCTGCAAGGCCTTCATCGCCGCACCGCGCCACCGCACCAGCGGCAAGAGCCTGGAGGGTCGCGCCTTCCTGCACGATTATGCCTGGCAGCAGGACGAGGGCTTCGGCGTCCTCGAGCTGATCATGACCGCGCCGGTCGTGGTCGCGAGCTGGATCAGCCTGCAATATTACGGGTCATCGGTCGCGCCGCATGTCTTTGGCGGCGGCAACAAGCTGATCCACAATGTCACCGGCGGCATCGGCGTGGTCGAGGGCAATGGCGGCACGCTGCGCGCGGGGCTTCCCTGGCAGTCGGTGCACGACGGCAGCGACCTGGTGCACGAACCGCTGCGGCTCTCGGTGTGCGTCGAGGCGCCGGTCGAGGCGATGACCGCGATCCTGGAGAAGCACGAAGGCGTGCGCGCGCTGTTCGATAACCGCTGGCTGCATCTGTTCGCGCTCGACGCATCGGGCGAACTGGGCTGGCGCTATACGGGCGGGCTGCAATGGGAGCGGGTCGACGGTCTGGGCCAGACCATGATCGAACGCGACCTGGCGGCCTGACCCGGCGCCGGCCCTGTCACTCCGCCAGCAGCGATGCGGCGGCGGACAGGGCCAGGCCCGACATCAGCAGCCGCCTCAGCGTGAGGCTCGACGGGATGCCTGATACCCGCACCGCATCGGCCAGCCCGGCGGCCAGCGCAAGCGTTCCCGATCCGCTCGATTCCTCCCAGCGCGGGCGCAGCGCTGCGGCGATCGAGGCGCTTCGCACCATGAGAATGTCCTGGATGCGCGAACCCGGGCGCGCGCCGATTTCCTGCTTGTAGCCGCTGTCGCCCGCGCCCCAGTCGACCTGGCGCACGCCGCGCGCCAGCATGGCATCAACCGCGTGCAGCGTGACGATCTGCCCCGGCGAAGCATCGGCAAAGGCCGCATCATAGCTGCTCGCGATACCATAGGCGATCGCGCCGCAGACAAGGTCGAGCGAAAAGGCGATCGGGCGATCGGCGACATAGAGCAGGCTGGCGGTGAGCATCTCGGCGAGGTCGGGATCGACCACCGCGCGCTGCCAGTGCGCCATCATGTGCGGGTTGAGGAATTTGGCGCCGCTGCGGTCGGTACGCGTTCCCACCCAGCTGTTCTCCTCGATCCGCGCGAGATCATGGAATACCTGACGCGACCAGTCGCCGCCGCGCACGATGCGGATGGTGACAGGCCCCTGTTCCTCGAGCCGCGCGGTCAGCCGCCGCACCTTCTTGCGCCGCGACTTGCTCGGCCAGGCATCAGGCGACCCCGGCTCGGCGAAATCCTGGACGAAGCTCTGCCCCATGTCGCGGATCAGCACATGCCAGCCGATGCGGTCGGCGGCGGCGATCATCAACTGGGCGAGTCGGTCATCATGGTAGATCGGGCCCAGACGCAGCAGCGGGCCAAGCGCCTCCTGCGTTGCGGGATGGGCCAGCACCGCGCACATATCGCCCACGCCGGTGCTCGGATCGAGCGCCGCGCTGCGAAATGGCCAGTAGCTGCCCGCCAGCGACCGTGCGCGCAGCCCCGTCGGCCCCAGCTGGCGCATCGGCAGCGCGAGGATCGGGCTGCCATCGCCGCGCCGCGCGACCAGGGTCGTGATAGCCTCGGGCTCCCCCCGGCAGAACCAGCCATCGCGCAGGAAGGCGTGGCTGGCCGGGCCGAGCGCCGCCAGCGCATCGACAATCGGCGAAACGCCCGGCACCACGGCACATTCGATCGCCCCCAGCGCCACGGCTCCGGCGCGCAGGTTGCGATGGTCGACGTGCAGCATGTCTTTCTCCCGGGGGCCTTGCCCGTGTCATGACAGCGAGAGGATAAGCGAGGGTTAACCCGCCCGGCCATGATAGGATATCACCGCCGGAGCGTACCCGCTCCGGCGGTCGCAAGGCTGGTCAGAATTCCGACCAGTCCTCGTCATCGGCCTTCAGCGCCAGATTGCCGCTGACCATCGGCACGCGCACGGGCTTCCTGGGCGCGGGGCGATGCATCTGGCGGGCCACCGCCACGCCGGCCTGCTGCCCCAGCTGGAAGCGCGAGACCTTGTCGGCCAGATCCTGCGCCTCGCTGGCGAGGCTGCGCGCCGAAGCGGCGGTTTCCTCGACCATCGCGGCGTTCTGCTGGGTCATCTTGTCCATGTCGCCAACGGCAGAGTTGACCTGGATCATGCTCGCCGACTGGCTTTCCGCCGAAGCAGCGATGCGCGTGATGACCTGGCTGACCTCGCCGACGCGCTCGACGATGCGGTTCAGCATCGTGCCGGTTTCACCGACCAGCTTGACGCCATTGTCGACATGCTCGGTGCTGTTGCTGATCAGCGTCTTGATCTCCTGTGCGGCATCGGCGCAGCGCTGGGCGAGCGCGCGAACCTCGTGCGCCACCACGGCGAACCCCTTGCCGGCATCGCCGGCGCGGGCCGCCTCGACCCCCGCGTTCAATGCCAGCAGGTTTGTCTGGAAGGCGATGCCGTCGATCACGGCGATGATCTTGCCGATCTCGCTCGACGATCGCTCGATCGAATCCATAGCCCCCACCGCCTTGGCCACGATCTGGCCGCCTTCGGTGGCTTCGGCCTGCATCCTGGCCATCTCGGCATTGACGGCCACGGCGCTGCGGGTGGTTTCCTGCACCATGTCGGTGGCGGCCCGCATGGCCGCGGCGGTCTCCTCGAGCGAGGCCGCCTGTTCCTCGGTGCGCGAGGCGAGGTCGTCGG
>NZ_QKVT01000042.1:0-791 GCF_003426715.1 Blastomonas sp. UPD001 | reverse complement strand
CGCTGGCGGGCGAATGGCGGATCGATGCCGAACCGAGCTTCGACCGTGCGACCGGCCGTTTCACGGGCTATAGCGGGACGCTGCGCCGCCCGATGCCCTGGGAAAGCGCCGGGCCCGATGCCGCGACGACCGGGCTGGCAGGTCGCGACGGGCTGCGCCAGATCGTGCACGAACTGCGCACCCCGCTCAATGCCATCATGGGCTTTTCCGAGATCATCGAGCAGCAGCTGTTCGGCCCGGTGCTCAGCGACTATCGCGAGATGGCGCAGCGCATCCGGCAGGACGCGCGCCAGCTGCTCAGCGGCTTCGATGATCTCGACACCGCGCTCCGGCTCGATCGCAATGCCATCGACGATCCGCAAGGCCATGTCGCGCTAACCGATCTGGTCGATCGCCTTGCAAGCAGGGTCGAACCGCTGCTCGATTATGCGCGTGCGACGCTGGACATGGGGTCGGTACCGCCGTCCGCTGTCATCGCCATGTCCGCCCAGGCGCTCGACCGCATCGTGCCGCGTCTTGCCGGCGCACTGATCGGCAGCTGCAAGCCGGGCGAAACGCTGGCGCTGCGGTTTGCCGAAGCCGACCAGTCGATCGATATCCGGTTCAGCCGTCCGGAAGCGCTGGCCGGGCTGGACGAGGCCGCGCTGTTCGATGTCGACCGCGCCGATGCGGGCCAGCACGGCGGCGGGCCTCTGCTCGGCCTGGGCTTCTGCCTGAGGCTGGTTCGCAACCTGCTTGCGAGCCATGGCGGCGCGCTCGCGATCGAGGACGATGCTCTGCGCTTGACCTTG
>NZ_QKVT01000041.1:0-991 GCF_003426715.1 Blastomonas sp. UPD001 | reverse complement strand
CGTGGGCTCGGGGCCGAATGGCGAGCCGCTGTTCGCGGCCGCCTGGTATCGCGAGCCTTATGACGATGAGCTGAAAGGCTATCTGTCGACGGCGCGGGGCCCCGGATCGGCGCTGATCGCGTGCCGGACAGTCGCAGATTTTCGCGTCGAGGATTGCTACGAGATCGGCGAATCGCCCCAAGGCTCAGGCATTGGGCGAGCTGTCATCGCGGCGGCATGGCAATTCCGGGTGCGCCCACCTCGAGTCGGCGGTGTATCGAAGGTCGGCGAATGGGTGCGCATCCGTATCGATTACGGCGTACGCACCTCCAGTCGCTGATCAGCCGCGCGTGAACGCGCCGCAGGCCAGCCGGTCGCCGCTATTCCCCGACGGATCGGTCATCTGGTCATCGGCCTTGGCGTGGATCACCAGTGCCGCGCCGTCGGCATCGAGCATTTCGGTCAGCCTGGCACCGCGGATGGCATAATCCATCCGGCCGCTGCCATCGCTGGCGACCACCAGATTGGGCATGTCGCCATGATGCTGGCCTTGCGGATTGCTGAGGCCGTGCTTTGCGCCCGTCGGGTTCCAGTGCCCGCCGGCGCTCTCGAATTTCGGCCCCTCGCACTTGCCGGTCATGTGGACATGGATGCCGTGTTCACCCGCAGGCATGCCCGTGGCGCTGACCTCGATCTGGATGCCATCCTCGCGCTCGGTCGCGCTGACCATGCCTGCGTCTTTGCCATCGGCGGTCTTCAGCATGGCGCGGGCCATCATCGGCAGCTCGCCTGCGCCCGCCTCGGTCTCGACCGTTTCGGGAGCAGGTGCCGGGGGGTCGCTGTCGGCGCCGCTGTTGCATCCGGCAAGGATCATGGCAGAGCCAAGGGCGGTGGCGGCGAGGAAATGGCGGATCACGATCATGCTCTAAGCTCCTGTCTTTTGCCCATTTACCCGGCAGTGCGGGTGCGGGTTCCGGCAGGGCGTGACCAAAAGTCCGTTTGACATTCGGTG
>NZ_QKVT01000040.1:0-1380 GCF_003426715.1 Blastomonas sp. UPD001 | reverse complement strand
GCTCAGACCTGCGCAAATGTTTCTAGGATCGTTGCTCATAATATAAACTTTGATATCGCATTTTTACGCGCCGAATGCATTCGGCTGAAGCAACATCGTATATTTGACTCGGTACCTCTCTACTGCACCATGACATCATCTAGCGCGTATTGCGCCCTGCCTCATCTCAACGGCAGAGCTGGAATCAAGTGGCCACGACTAGAGGAGCTGCATTATCGGCTCTTTGGTAGCTATTTTTCGGGGGCTCACGATGCAATGGTGGATACAAGGATTACGAAAAAGTGTTATTTTGAACTGCTTAACCGTGGCGTTATTGATCATATATAGCTATTTTATTGCTTTGTGGGCACATCGATCACGCTCGGTCACAGGGGGCGCTGGCTGACACGGCTGGCCTAGATCGGACCTACATCGGCAGGATTGAGCGTAAGGCAAAGAACCCGATGATCACCTTTGCTCCCCTATCTACGCCCGCGTTGGATCCGATAACCTGAATTTGGGCGGAAGAGGTGGTTAGTAGAATGGTAAACAAGCCGGACAATGTTAAAGATCATTTCGAGCAGCTTCGCCCTCCCATTGTACGGTCAGAAGGTCTTACGGAGAGCGAACGGTATCTCGCTAAGCTAGCCGATGAAACATTTCTGAACCTTTGGTCGTACCCAAACCCCTACAGGTCACAGAAGCCGGGCGGAAAAGGGGATGGCAAGGAAGTTTGCGACCTGCTGGTCGTTTGCGATCCACACGTTCTAATATTTTCTGAAAAAGAGGTTTGTTGGACGGATAAACCGTTGGGCGTCGCGTGGGCACGATGGGCGCGCGGAGCAATTCAGGATGCAGCGAGGCAACTGAAGGGCGCAGAACGGTGGATCAACGAATTCCCTGGCCGCGTATTTCTGGACAAGCTCTGCGAAGTTCCGTTTCCGCTAGCTTTCCCCCAGGTCGAGCGTCGGAGGGTACATCGTATCATCGTGGCGAGGGGGGCGGAGGAGGCGGGCCGCAAACACTTCGAAGGAGGTCTTGGAACTTTTGTCATCCGGCCATCCATCAAAGGCACTGACCACTTTAATCAAGCCGCAGCCTCATTTGAGCCATTCGCAATTGGTGATATCGACCCGTCGAACGACTTTGTTCACGTCTTTGACCAAGTATCGCTCGACATCGTGATGGCGGAACTCGACACAATTTCGGATTTCACCGAATATCTCGATAAACGCGTGGAATTTATCCGTTCTGGGCGCCTTGAAGTAGCTCACGGAGAGGAAGATCTCCTAGCTTATTATGCTATACGAATAAATAATAATGGCGATCATGATTTCACTGCCCCGGAAGGTCATTCATGGGATGATATAAACAAGATATCAATTGGGTCCGGAAATTGGA
>NZ_QKVT01000004.1:0-7302 GCF_003426715.1 Blastomonas sp. UPD001 | reverse complement strand
GCGACGGTGCAGCATGGCGGGATGGACCGGATCGAGCTGGTCCCGCGCCTGACGGTTCCGCCCTCGGTGCCGGTGCCGTTCGAGCCGGAACCCGAATTCCGACCCTTCTGCCCCGAGAACAACCGACGCCTGAGCGAGTTCGTGCTGCCCGAGCCGCTGCCGCTGCGCTTTGGCGTGCAGATGTGCACGATGGTATCCGCGCCGCAGGATCGCGACGGGTTGGTCCGCTTCTATGGCGCGGGGGCCGATTTCACCGCCGCGCCCGACTGAACGCAAAAGGGGGCGGGTCCCGCCTCACCGGACCCGCCCCCTCTCGTCATCTGCACCCTTCCGGGGGCGACCACATACGCCCCCGGGTCCCCCAATGCAGATCAGAAGTCGAGCAGCATGCGCACGCCATAGGTGCGCGGTGCGCTGAACTGCCAGTTGTAGATGTCGTCATTGCCCGCCGCGGTGAACGCGGCATAGGTCAGCGGCTGGTTGTCCTCGAGGTTGCGGGCGAACAGCTGGATACCGAACTTGCCGGTCTCGTCGCGCCATTCGAGGGTGGCGTCGGTCTGGAAGAAGCCGCTCTGGCGCGAGTCCCTGAAGTTGAACACGTCCATGAAATAGGACGACTTGAAGCGCGTGAAGATGCTGGGGGTCAGCGTGCCCGCGCTGCCCAGATCGAACACATGCTCATAGCCGGCCGCAACCACCCATTTCGGCGCCAGCGGCGTGCGGTTGCCCGCCAGATTGGGCTGGACCACCGGGTTGGTCGTGATGTCATTGTCCAGATCGCCCAGGCCGGTGAGGCAGCCGAGCGTCGGATGCGTTTCAGAGGCGCAGAACACGGCATAGGACGCCAGGAAGTCGTCATATTCCGAGCTCAGATAGTTGATGCTCGCGGTGAAACGGCCCGCGTCGAACACCTTGATCGACGCATCGAGTTCCAGACCCCAGATGGTTGCGCCACCAGCGTTGAACACCTGGCCGCCGATGGTGTTGTCCAGCAGCACCGAAGCCTGCAGATCCTTGTAGTCGTAGTAGAAGCCCGAGAAGTTGATCGTGCTCGGACCGAAGCTCTTCTTGATGCCCGCTTCATAGGCGGTGTTGGTTTCCGGCGCATATTGGCCGATCGTGTCGAAACCGCCCGCCTTGAAGCCGGTCGAGACCTTGGCATAGAGCAGCGTATCGGTATCGGGCTTGTAGTTGAGGCCCAGCAGCCAGGTCACCTTGTCCGCCTTGGCGCGCAGAATGTCGGTCCGCTGCGGCGCGGCGGTGATGCGGCGGATGCCGGTGTTGAACAGCGGCGAACTGGGGTTGCCCAGGCCGCCCGGATAGAAGGGGAAGATGCCGGTGCGGCTGTCGTCGGTATAGCGCGCGCCTGCGGTCACCGACAGCTCCTCGGTGATCGGAATATCGACCTGGCCGAAAGCCGAATAGCTGCGGCTGCTGACGTCGCGGCGGAAATAGTTGATGAACGCGCCGTTGGCACCGGTCAGGAAGGCCGGCAGGAACGGAGGGCCATTGAACAGGCCGCGCTCGATGAACAGGTCTTCCTTGAAATAGAAGCCGCCGAACTGCCATTCGAAGCTGCCCGGGCTGCCGCCGTTGAGACGCAGTTCGTGGCTCTGGGTTTCGACATCGTTGGCGAAGTTCTTGAACAGGAAGGCCGGCGTCAGCGCGGCGTCGAACTTCTCGTCGGTGCGGCGATAACCGCCGGTATAGGTGAGCGTCGCGCCGTCGAAATCATAGGCGATCTTGCCGCGAACGACCTTCGAATCCTGCTCGTTGCGGCTGGGTGCGCGCGCCGAGGTGACGTAGTTCTTGCGGTCGATCGACGCGAGCGCGTTGGTGTTCTGCGGAATGCAGACCACGAAGCGCGGATCGGCGCCGATCCGCGCCCAGCCGTTCTGGTTGCAGCCCGGTCCCGGCACGAAATTGGCGTTGAAGCCCAGGCCGTTGTTGAAGTTCACGAAGGCGTTGCCGGCGATGATGTTGTTGACGGCGCTGACCTCGAACGCGAGGTCGATCGTCAGCGGATCGATCGGGTTCAGGTGCAGGCTGACGCGGCCCGCGCGGCTGTTGTCATTGCCGGTGCGCACGTTGACATTGGGGTGCCGGAAAAAGCCGTCGCGCTTCGAATAGGTGCCCGAGAAGCGGATGCCGCCGATATCGCCGATCGGCAGATCGACGCCGCCCTGCACCAGCACATGATCGAAATTGCCGTAGGAAGCGGCCAGGTTGAAGCCGAAATCATCGCCGGGCTTGCGGGTGATGAAATTGACCGCGCCGCCGGTCGCGTTACGGCCCTGCAGCGTGCCCTGCGGGCCGCGAAGGACCTCGACGCGCTCGAGATCGAACAGCGAGGCGTTCATCACGGTCGGGCGGTTGATATATTCGCCGTCGATATTGACGACGATCGAGGCGTCCTGCGTTTCGGCATTGTCGTTGGTGCCGATGCCGCGCAGCGTGACGCGCGTCAGGTTGGTGTCGTTGGTGATCTGGACCGCCGGAGCCAGGCGCTGGATGCCGGTGAGATCGCTGATCCCGGCCTTTTCGACATCTTCACCGCTGACCACCTGGATGGCGATGGGAACGTCCTGGACGTTCTGGACGCGGTTCTGTGCGGTGACGACGATTTCCTTGTCGGCATCGACTTCGGCAGCATCCTGCGCATGGGCTGGCGCTGCCAGCGCAATCGCGCCAACCCCCAGCATGAGCGCAGCACGAATGGCGTGTGAGTGCATCTCGGCAATCCTCCCCTCAAAGGTCCGCCTGCGGATCTGCCCGCTTATGACGGCGTGATTAGAACGACTAAAACTAGAATGATGATTTTATATATCAGCCCCGTCGTGTCAAGCTTTAGCCCTATCGATTGAAATTATCCCGAACAATCCATTTCATGAATGATGTGCACCCTGACCAGCGGAAAACTGCCGTTTTTTTGCGCTATGGTTGCATACGTAACCAGTCTGCCCCTTTGACATTCGCGCAACAGCCTATGCAAAAAATGCGTTGCCAAGCCATATCGCGCAGCTTTATACGAATCACCATTCTAATAAATAGCAGCCAGTCGGAGCTGCCAGGCGATCCAGGCCTCAAGGCTGATCGGTGCCGCAACATGGGAGAGAGACCATGTCCGGGACACGTTTGCGGTTTTCCGAGAAGCTGAGCTATGGCTTTGGCGATATGGGCTACAGCCTGCCCTACAACATGGCGAGCGGCTTCCTGCTGCTCTATTACGTTAATGTCGTGGGGTTGCCAGCTGCGGCCGTGGGCACCATTTTCCTCGTCGCCCGGCTGATGGACGCGGTGATCGACATGGGTGTCGGCATTGCCGTCGACCGGACACGGAGCCGGTGGGGGCGCACCCGCCCCTATTTCCTGTTCACCGCGCTGCCCTATGCGCTGTTGTTCGTCGCGACCTTCGCCGTGCCCGCCGGCTGGAACCAGACCGCGCAGCTCGCCTATGCCTTCATCACGTTCAAGCTGCTCGGCATCGTGATGAGCTTCGGCTCGATCCCCTATAGCGCGCTGCTGCCGATGATGAGCAGCGACCGCAGCGATCGCCTGAAGCTGGGCGGCATGCGCTCGATCGGCACTTCGGTGGGCGTCGTTCTCGGCACTGCAGCGGTGCAGCCGATCCTCGCGGCCTATGGCGGGGAAAAGCAGCCCGGCGGCTATCTCGCCGCTGCCGCGATCTTCGGCGTCCTGTCGATGATCTGCATCCTCGCCCTGTTCCGCAACTGCAGGGAGCGGGTGGTGGACGACGCATCCGCGCGCTTCCCCATCCTGCCGGAGATCGGCAAGATGCTGCGCAACCGCGCCTGGCTGGTCTCCTTCCTGTTCTGCCTCGTCTATTTCGTCCGCTTCGGCGGGATGATGGCGATTACCGCCTATTTCGCGATCGACGTGATGCGCGCGCCCTGGATGATCGGCGTGATGCTGCCGGCGGTGGCGGGCATGCTGCTGCTCTCGGCCTTTGTCGCCCCCACGATCCTGGCCCGCACCGGCATCCGCAACGGCTGCGTGGCAATGCTCGGCCTCGCCGCGCTCATGTTCGCCGTGCTGCCGCTGGTCGAAGCCCAGCCGACGGTGTTTCTTGCCATTTACATTGCCGCTTGCCTCGCCACGTCGGTCACCACCACCGCCGCCTTCGCGATGATCGCCGACACGGTCGACTATCACGAAGCGCAATTCGGCGTCCGCCGCGAAGGGCTGCTCTCGGCGGGCGTGAGCCTTGCCACCAAGGTCGGCATGGCGCTCGGCACGGCGGGCATCGCCTTCATCCTGGCAGGGGTCGATTATGATCCCGCGGCCGTCACCGATGGTGCGCGCGCAGCGATCCGGTGGACCTATTATGGCGGGATCATCATCCTGTTGCTCGTGCAGATCGGCGTCGTGCTGGCGTGGCCGACGGCGCAGCCCCGCAAGAACCCGTCCGGCAAGCTTGCCCTGGAAGGAGCCGCATGATGCGCAAGTCCCTGTTCGCCGCCGCCCTGATGGTCACTGCCGGCGCCGCCGCGGCGCAGGTCATCGTCACCGTGCCCTATCGCCCGCCCGAAACCGTGCAGCGGGTAACCATCCCGGTCAATCCGGCGGAAAAGCGGCTCAAGGTGCTGATCATCTCGGGCCGCAACAGCTACGAGCATGACTGGACCGGCGTGAACAACATGCTGCGCACGCTGATGACCGACAGCGGCCGCTTCGACGTGCGCGTGGTCGAGGATTTCGACCATGGCACGCTCGCGATGCTCAAGGCTTACGACGTGGTGCTGCTCAACTATTCGAGCCGCTGGAACTATGCCGATCCGGTCCAGCAGATCTGGTCGCCGCAGGCCTTCGAGGCGCTGTACGCCTATGTCCGCGAGGGCGGCGGCCTGGTCGCCTATCATTCCAGCTTCACCTGGGGCCGCGAGATTCCCGAATACAAGAAGCTGATCGGCGCGGTGATGGAACCCGGAACCAGCCGCCGCGCGCCGCCAGGGGCGTTCACCGTGAAGCTGGTCGATCGCGGCCATCCGATCACGCAGGGCATTCGCGAATATATCTGGACCTATAACGACGACATGTACACGAACATGTCCTTCGCGCCGGATGCGAAGATCCACGTTCTCGGCACGGCGCACGATGCGGCATCGGCCTATAACCCCAAGATCACCGGCCCCAAATATCCCGCCGCTGTCTATACGCCCGAAAAGCTGAAGGCGATGAAGGGCATCGATGCCGATCATCCGCAGCTCTGGGTGCAGGATTACGGCAAGGGCCGGGTCTTCTCGATCACCATCGGCCATGACGAGGTCAGCCTGCACTTCCAGCCGCTGCAGACGCTGATCCTGCGCGGAACCGAATGGGCGGCGACCGGCAAGGTGACGCTGCCGGTGCTCGACGAGGCGAAGGACTACTAAAAAAAGGGGTGCCCGTGGCCGGGGCACCCCGAGTGGGAAGCTCGTCGAAGCGGCTGGCCGATCAGGCGGCGAGCGCGCGGATATGCGTCAGCGCCGCGGCGGTATCTGTAGTGCTGGGGGTCAGTTCTAGGCCCAGCGCGCCGGTATAGCCGACGCTTTCGATCAGCTTGAGGATCGCGGGCCAGTCGATCTGGCCGGAGCCCGGCTCGCCGCGTCCCGGCGCATCGGCGATCTGGATATGGCCGACCAGATGCGCCACCCTGGGCAGCACCTCGAACGGATCCTCGCGCTCGGTGATCGAGTGGTACACGTCATAGAGCAGCTTGATGTGCGGGCTGCCGATCTTCTCGATCACCGCGACCGCGTCCTCGGTCATGCCGAACAGCACGCCGGGGTGATCGACCCGGGTGTTGACCGGCTCGAGCAGGATGGTGAGGCCATGCGCCTGCGCGGTTTCCACCACGCTCCCGATCGCCGTGGCGACGATGTCGAGCTGCGGCTGGCGCTTCATATAGGGCACCGCAATGCCGGAAGGGACGACGATATTGGTCGCCCCCAGATCGGCTGCCTCGGCTGCCGCCTGCGCGAACATCTCGCGGAAACGATCATGCTGATCGGCCATCACCAGCGCGATGCGCGGGTCGGTGACGGTAGCGAGCAGCTCGCAGCCCGTCTCGGCCAGCGCGGCCTTGAGGCTGGGGACGTCGCGGTTGCCGGTGGTGAAGATCTCCACCTTCCTGAAGCCCGCCCTGGCCGCAGCGGCCATGCGGTCTTCCAGCCGCTCGCCGGCTTCGTGGAACATGTATTCCAGGTTTACGCTGAGTTCGAAGGACATGAAACGGTCTTTCCTGGACGAAGGATCAGTACGCGAAGGTTTCGCTGAAGGTGCGATAGGGTTCGGGCGGGCGCGCCTCGAGCCGCTGCGCGCTATCGGTGCGGTAGGTGTTGTTCATCACCGTGGCGGGGCCATCGACCGGCGGCATGAACACCGGCTTGCCGTCCTCGCCCACGTACATCAGGTCGACGTTGAAAGCGTCATCCTGCGCGGCGGCGGCGAACGGAATCCAGCCCATGCTGTAAGGCGCGCGGGCGACCTCGAAGCAGTGGAAGTGCCAGATCTTCCACTCGCCGTCCTGCTTGATGAAGTCGACGCCGTATTTCAGATACACATTGTGCATCCACACCTTCTTGCCATTGACCATCTCTTTCTCGAACATCCAGGCGGGCATGTTCTTGGCATTTTCAGGCTCGACCAGCCCCGATTCGATGCCGTTGACGATCCACAGTCCCTTGGCGGTCTGCCCGTCGCCCGCGATCTCGATCATCGGGGTGGTGACGAAATGCATGATCAGCTTGCCGCGCGGTGCGGGGCGGCCCTGGTGGTACGAGATGATCTTGTCCCAGTCGGTATAGACGCCGAGGTTGGAATATTGCGCACGGACATCGGGCGTGCCCTTCTTCGCCCAGAGCGGGATGATGTCGGTGTCGCGAAAGGCGTTGTGCAGGTACATGTAACGCGAGAACAGATTCTCCACCTTGGCCCGATCCTGCGCCACCGACGCGGTCTGGCGCAGCGTGGCGAGTTCCTTCTCGAGCGCGGCCACGCGCTGATCGGCCGACTGCGCGCCCGCGGGAATGGCGAAAGCGCCGGCGGCAAGGGCCGCTGCCGCAGCGCCGGCCAGGAATTTGCGAATGGTCATGATGTCTCTCCCATGGGTTTATGTTGAAGCCACGCGACCAGGCCGACCAGACCCAGCAGCACGACGAGAACAGCGTTTTGCGGCAGGGCGTCGCCCTCTCCGCTCGACCAGTGCACGGCAGCCGCCGCGGCCTGGTTGACGATCAGCAACAGCGCGGCCCCTGCGGCCCAGAGACGCAGTCGGGGCAGCGCAAAGCCGAGCAGGATTGC
>NZ_QKVT01000039.1:0-1146 GCF_003426715.1 Blastomonas sp. UPD001 | reverse complement strand
AACCCGGCGCGGCGACGATCTGCGGGAAGATCGGCTGGACCCCGCCGATCGGCGACGAGCGCGCGTTCCTGGAAGCCTATTACACGCAATTGCGCGCTCGGCTGGAACGCGGCATGCGTTTCGGCCGAAGGCGCGCGAACAAGAACAGCTGAGGAGGCGGCCGCGTCAGGCTGCGCCGATCAGGCCGGTCACCTGTTCGGCCGTCGGCGGGCGCAGCGTCCGCATAGCCTGTTCGGGATCGCCCAGCATCGTCTTGGCGACCTGGCGCGCGAAATCGTCGAGCGATTTGGGCAATTCCGCCGCTGCTGCAGCCTTGGCGAGGCTTTCCATCGCACCGCTGGGTGCATTGGGGCGGCTGACCAGATTGATCACGCCGTCATTGACCGGCCTGCTGGGGGCAGGGTCGGTGTTGCGCGGCGCGACATCGTTCGCCTGATAGTTCGGCCGGATATAGACCGTCCGCATCGTCGGCGAGCCTGGCGGGTCTGAATTGTTGATCATGGCACGGGGGTCCTGATAGTTTTTCAGGCTGAAGATGCCATGGCCGACGTTAAGGGCGGCTTGAAGAAACTGGCATGCGCGGCGTTAAGCATATCGCAAAGCGTCGCATCTATGCCCGACCTGCCGAAAGCCTTGCCCAGGCCAAGTCCGCGAACTCGCACAATAACGGCCGCGTGTCGCGCGGATCAATGATATCCTCGACAGAAAAATGCTCGGCGCTGCGGAACGGGCTGCGGACCTTGTTGAGCCGCGCGCGGATCGCCGCGAGATGCGCCTGTGGGTCGGCGCTGGCCTCGAGCTCGGACTTGTAGGCGACCTCGACCCCGCCCTCGATCGGCAGCGATCCCCAGTCGCCGCTGGGCCAGGCGAAGCGATACTGGAACCGCTCGGCGTTGGACATGGCCGAACCCGCAATGCCATAGGCGCGGCGGACGATGACCGAGGCGAGCGGCACCCGCGCGCGATAGATCGCGTTCATCGCATTGACGCCATAGCGGATCGTGCCCGCGCGCTCGGCATCGGCACCGATCATGAAGCCCGGATTGTCGACCAGGTGCACGATCGGCAGACGGAACTGGTCCGCCAGCTTCACGAACCGCTCGGCCTTCTCGCTGGTCCTGGCCTCCCACGAACCGCCGAGATCGC
>NZ_QKVT01000038.1:0-4500 GCF_003426715.1 Blastomonas sp. UPD001 | reverse complement strand
CCCGGGCCCCAGACGAAATAGACGCTGCCCGCCAGCGCGATGCCCAGCGCCCCGCCGACCTGCTGCGCGGTCTTCATCATCCCGCTGGCAGCGCCGGCATGATCGCGATCGACCTGCGCGACAGAGACCGGTGCAATGCTGCCCGAGAGCGACCCCATGCCCAGGCCCGCGACGATGAGCAGCGGCGCGAGCGCGGCCTTGGACAAGCCCAGCCAGCCGATGCCCAGCAGCACGCCTGCGCCCGCGATCATCAGCGTCAATCCGCCCAGCACCAGCACCCATTTGCCATAGCGCGGCAGGAAGTTGCGCCCCAGCACCGCGATGCCGATCATCGCGCCCAGCCCATAGGGCATGTGCAGCAGGCCGGTGGTCAGCGCGCTCTCGCCACGCTCGCTTTGTAGCGCGAAGGCGAAGATCAGCAGGAAACCGGCATTGGCGGCAGCGAACACGATCGAAATGCCGAGCCCCAGCCGGAAGGGCAGGATCGACAGCAGCGACGGATCGAACAGCGCGGGTTGCCGTCCGCGCACTCGCGCCGCGACATGCCGCCAGACCACGAAGAGCAGCGGCGCAACGACCAGCAGCGCCCCCACTTCCGCGATGCCCCAGCCGTTCTCTGCACGCGTCAGCGGCCAGAGCAGGCAGAACACGGCGACCCCGAACAGCAGCACCCCGACCATGTCGAAGCCTGCGGGATGCGAGGACTTGCGATCGGGCAGGAAGAACCAGCCCGAGGCCAGCGCGAACAGCCCGATCGGCAGATTGATCAGGAAGATCAGCCGCCAGCCGAGGCCGAACAGGTCAAGCTGGATCAGCAGCCCGCCCAGGATCGGCCCGGCAATCGCCGCCAGCCCGCCGACCAGCCCGAACAGCGCCAGCTTGGACACGCGCTCGAGCGGGGTGAACAGCACCTGCATCAGCGCCAGCGCCTGGGGCGACATGATTGCGCCGCACGCCCCCTGTGCCAGCCGCGAGAGCACCAGCTGCTCGGGCGTCTGCGCGAGCCCGCAGGCGACCGACGCGAGCGTGAACCCGGCGACGCCCCACAGGAACACGCGGCGATAGCCCAGGCTGTCGCCCAACCTGCCCCCCGCCATCAGCAGCAGCGCGAAGCTGAGCGCATAGCCCGCGATCGTCCATTGGATCGCCTCGGCCGAGGCATTCAGGCCCGAGGTGATCGCAGGCAGCGCGGTGTTGACGATCGTCAGATCGACGATCTCGAGCACCACCGCAACGATCAATGTCACCAGCGCCAGATTCTGCTGACGCTTCGTCAGGGGGACAGGTTCGTTCACGGTCAGATCTTGCCTTCGCGCAGCATCGATGCGGCGGCATCCGCGGCGCGCGCGGTCAGCGCCATATAGGTGAGCGACGGGTTCTGGCAGGCCGACGAACTCATCTGCGCGCCATCGGTGACGAACAGATTGGCGATGTCATGCGCCTGGCTCCATTTGTTGAGCACCGATGTCGCAGGGTCATGGCCCATGCGCGCGCCGCCCATTTCGTGGATCGCGGTGCCGCCCGCGCCGGGCTGGTCGAAGCCCATGATCACCTTGCCCCCCGCCCTGGTCAGCATCTCCGCCGCATCGGCCTTGGCCTGCGCGAGCGCGGCGCGCTCTTCCTTGCCGAAAGCAAAGGCGATGTTGAGCTGCGGGATGCCATCGGCATCGACCGCCTTGGGATCGAGCGTCAGCCGGTTGGTCGCGCGCGGCACGCAATCGGCAAAGGCGACCAGCACCATCCGCCACATGCCGGGCTTCTGCAGCTTCTGCTTGAGCGCCGCGCCGATGCCCGGATCGCGCTTGCCTGCGGTCCAGGTGCTCTGCAGCGCCCCGCCCTGGAACGAATAGCCGCGCGTATGCCCCTCTCCGTCCATCGCGTCTATGTTGCGATAGCGCGCGACAACCACGCCGGTCGGACGGTTGCCGGTGGTCGTGCGATCCTCGAAGCCCGGCATCAGCGCGACCGCCGAGAGGGTGTTGGCATGGTCCATGATGTGCGTGCCGAGCACGCCGCTGCTGTTGGCCAGGCCATTGGGCATCGCCTCGCTGGCCGAATTGAGCAGCACGTGCACCGAGTTGAACGCGCCGGCATTGAGGAACACCATCCGCGCGGTCGCGGTCTTGCGCTCCCTGGTGTTGCGGTCGAGATAGCGTACCCCGGTGATCCGGCGCGTCTTCGCATCATAGTCGAGCTTTTCCACCACCGCATCGGTGATGACGGTCAGTCGCCCGGTCGCCATCGCGGCGGGCAAGGTGCTCGACTGGGTCGAGAAATAGGCCCCATAGGAACAGCCGCGCGCGCAGATCGAGCGGTTCTGGCACTGCCCGCGCTCGCCCTTGCCCTCGGTGAGATTGGCGGTGCGGCCGATGGTCAGGCGGCGCTCGGGCCAGTTGGCCTGCATCACCTCGCGCACATGCTGCTCGACCGGGTTGAGCGCCATCGGCGGCAGGAAACGGCCATCGGGAAGCTGCTTCAGCCCTTCCTTCGCGCCCGACACGCCGATGAACTCCTCGACCTTGTCGTACCAGGGGGCGAGATCGGCATAGCGGATCGGCCAGTCGGTGCCGTGCCCGTCACGCTTGTTCGCCTCGAAATCATAATCCGACCAGCGATAGGACTGGCGCCCCCAGGTCAGCGAGCGGCCGCCCAGCTGGTACGAGCGGAACCAGTTGAAATCGGTGCCTTGCGCCTTGCTGTACGGATTCTGCGCATCGTTGACGAAATGGTTCTGGGTATATTCGGTGAAATGCCGGTTGAGCATCTGCACCGCATGTTCGCGCGCGTACATCTCCTGGTCGCCGATCCCACGGAACGGCATCTCCCAGGGCGTCTTCATCTCGGTCGTGTAATCCTGCTGGTGGCGGATATTGCGCCCGCGCTCGATCATCAGCACCTTCAGGCCCGCCTCGGTCAGTTCCTTGGCGGCAAGGCCTCCGGTAATGCCGGAGCCCACGACGATTGCATCGAAATCCATGGTCTTTCCCTTCCCGCTCAGCCGAAATCGACCGCAGTCCAGTCGCTCGAAAAGGCGCGGGTCTGCGGCGTCACGGGCACGTCGGGTTCGTAGGTGCCGGGCACCAGATTGAATTGAAGCTCCTGCGATCCGCCCGGCTCGCTGGTATAATAGCCGGTCAGGATCAGTGCCTTGACCGTGCGCCACGGGTGCTCGCGAACGCCATCGGCATAGGCTTCGGTGTCGAGCGCAGTGAGCCACTTCGCCTGCACCTCGGGCGCGGCCTTGAGGAAATCGCCCTTGGCGCGCGCGTCGAGCTCGGCCTCGAGCCAGGCGGCCTGGTCGAGCGAGCCATCCTTGCGCGCATGGCGGGTCAGCGCTTCCGGCGCATCCTGGGGCAGCGGCGTGCGCGATTTCTCCAGCCCATGCGCGAGGCCGAGCAGCACGAAATCGCCGGCCCCCACATCACCTGCGCCCGGCGTATCGGTCTTGGGAATCACGATCTGGCTGACGGTGCGCATCAGCTCGCGCTGGCGCTTGGTCGGCGCTTCGTCCTTGTCGAAAAGATCCAACCGGATCGCGGCCAGCGGCACGCCGACCACCGCCGCCAGTATCGCCGCGCCGCCCAGAAACCGCCTGCGGCTCCAGCCCTGGGGCTGTTCTTGCTCCATGATAACCCGCCTCTCCCGTGCGCCTGTGCGTCTTGTCCCACTCTAGAAAATCACGTATCAGAATACAAATTCTATTTCTAGAGGAGAGAGACGATGCTGAGATGGTCCCGCCAGCTGGATTACGGCAAGCATGCCGCCCCATTCGCGCTGCCCGATACCGACGGGCGCATTCGCACGCTGGAGGAGTTCGAGGCACCCGCGCTGCTCGTCGCGTTCATCTGCAACCATTGCCCGGTGGTGCTGCACGTGCTGCCCGGCCTGATCGACTTTGCGCGCGAATACGCACCCAAGGGGCTCCAGGTTGTCGCGATCTCGTCGAATTCTCCGGAGGAATTCCCCGAGGACGACTATCCTCATATGCAGCAATTCGCGAAAGCGCACGACCTGCCCTTCCCCTATCTGCACGACGAGAGCCAGGATATCGCACTGGCCTATAACGCCATCTGCACGCCCGATTTCTTCCTCTACGGACCCGATCGCGCGCTCTTCTATACCGGGCAGTTCTGCTCGAGCCGGCCCAAGCTGCCGCATCCGCCGGTGCCGGGCGCGCCGCCGCAGCGCACTGATGTGCCGGTGACCGGCGAGGACATGCGCGCTGCCGTCGATGCGCTGCTGGCAGGCCAGCCCGCGCCCGACCATCAGGTGCCGAGCGCGGGCTGCTCGATCAAGTGGCTGCCCGGCAAGAACCCGTCCTGGGGCTGAGGCGATGACCATCATCGCGCGGCACTGGGTGCCGGCCGCGGCCGTGGTGCCGCAGGAGCGAGGCCGCGAATTCCTGGCACCGGTCGATGGCGCGGACTGGTCCGACGGCGTCGGCTTCTATCGCGGCTTCTTCGCCAGCTTTCGCGTCCGCGCGGGCAAGGCGGTGGGGGT
>NZ_QKVT01000037.1:0-1107 GCF_003426715.1 Blastomonas sp. UPD001 | reverse complement strand
GGTTGGGGCGGAGGTGGGTTGTGAGCCCGTGTGCCCGCTGGTGCTCAGCGATAGGCGGCGCGCGCGGTTATATCGTCATCGCGTCCCGGTCATCGCGCCGATGAATTGGATGTCGTCAAAACCCTTCCGACGCAGCGGCTCGGTGAGATACGCCACCGAGGCCGGCGGCCATGTCCCCACAATCTCCGCTCGCCCGAGCGATAACTGGGATGCACGAACAGGATACGCATGGGCCGCTTGCGGAGACTCGGGCGTGATGCTCCGTCAGCGTCGGAGTAAGGGGGATGCGCGATCACCAAGGTGGATTAAATCTCTTGGGGGTGCATCCCAAAAAACATAAGCGCAAAAGAAGGCAGTGACCCAGGCACACGATGCTGGAAAAAGTCATCTCTCGACAAGTAGGTGCCTTGACATCATAGCTTTTCATGCAAGGTTACACGATCTGAACTACGAGGGCCGAACTGGTATGAATGATATTGAGCCGGGTTTAGGAGAGTTGAAAACGCAAGCGAGGGCAGCGGTAGAGCCGCTGCTACATCCAACTAACGAATGGATTCACAAATAGGGTGGAGGCTCCTATTTTTCAATTTTTGCTCGGCCCTCAAAACGACTGCGAGCGATACTGGACGTCGAGCGCGAAATACTGGTTGCTGGTAATGTATATTACGAGCAGCAGGTGAGGTCGTTGGCATATGCCAAAGATCAAATAGATCAATCAAATGGAAGGTTAGAGCCAAACATCTGTATAATCATTCACTGCGATCCAAAGGGTAATTCAAAATTAAAGAAATGGGGCAGGCAACAGGGGATAGCTGTGCTGCCTATTTACGCACGCAACGGCCACGTACCTATGGGGGCCGACTTCGAGAGGGCATTATCTTTTGAGTTATTCTCACAAGATCCTTTTGATGTCACTGGACCTGTTGCCAGCGACGCTCAGTTTTTTGGGCGAAGAACAGAGGCGCAGGAGTTGGCACGTAAATTACAGGCGGGTCAAATAAGGGCTCATCTGGGAATTCGAAAAATCGGAAAAACCTCAATTATGCATAGGGTGCTGCGTGAGGTCGAGGAGAATTATATTTGCAACACAATATTTATTGATTGTCA
>NZ_QKVT01000036.1:0-1157 GCF_003426715.1 Blastomonas sp. UPD001 | reverse complement strand
GCCGGTGCAGGATGCGCCGATGGAGCTTGCTGGCGTCGAAACCGGCCCTGCCTCCGAGCCTGCGCCGGTCTATGCTGAAGCCGCGCCTGCCGTCGCGCCCGCACCGTCGGGTGCGATCGTCGCGCCGTTGCTGACCGCGCGTGAGATCGTCCAGCCGCTGCCCGCCAGCTATCGCCGCAAGGCCGTGCGCAAGCTGCGCCCCGAAATGGTCGCGAAGCGCCAGATGATCGTCGAGCGGGAAAAGGTTCAGGTCGCTTCGGCTCCTGCGCCCAAGGCCGCGCCTGCGCCCGCCAAGCCCGCCATCGCCCCCGCCGTGTTCCAGAAGGCGAGCTTCTCGCCGGTGAGCGGCGGCGCCTTCGCGGTGCAGCTCGGCGTGTTCTCGAGCACGGCCAATGCCAACCGCGCCTGGGCCGGCTATAGCGCCAAGCACAAGGATCTCGCGGCCTTTTCCAAGGTCGCCGTGCCCGTCACCGTGGGCGGCCGCGCGCTGCACCGCCTGACCGCGAACGGCTTTGCCGACGAAAAGAGCGCCCGCGCGATGTGCGCCCAGGTCCGCTCGGGCGGCGGCGAATGCATCATCGCCCGCGCCGTGCCCACCAAACCCGCCGGCACCCAGATCGCCGCCCGCCGCTGAGGTTGGTGAAGTGTGTCTTGTTGCTACTCGGTCAACGATTCGGTACCGTTGACAAGTTCAGCGCCAGCGAGAAGGGGGGTTTGCTGAACGGCACGTTTTGTTTTCCGCCGTCCCAAATCCACCCCATCTCCGCTCAGCCTGAGCTTGTCGAAGGCCCCGCGCCATCAACAGCGGAATTGCGCAACCCCCTGGAAAGCCGCGAGATCAGTCCCCAATCTCCAGCGATCAGCGCTTCCTTTTTCGCTCGCGACCAGCCCTTGATCTGCCGCTCCACCCCGACCGCATCCTCGCGCGAGGGAAAGTTCTCCGACCAGACCAGTTCAACAGGCCGTCTTTTCGCGCTATAGCCCCCGCAGGCACCGCTGGTGTGCTGGGACATTCGATGTTCGAGGTCGTCAGTATGCCCGGCATAATAGCTGCCGTCGCTGCATCGCAAAAGATACGCGTAAAAGGCCATAACCCAGAATAGCGGTTTCGCGGGGCCTTCGACAAGCTCAGGCTGAGCGGAGGTGGGGTGCGGGTG
>NZ_QKVT01000035.1:0-672 GCF_003426715.1 Blastomonas sp. UPD001 | reverse complement strand
TCAGCATGCCGGCGAGGCGGTGGCAGGCGAGCGGATGGCCGGCTTCGCAGCTCGCCGTATAGATCGTGCGTGCCCTGGCCCAGCGTTCGGCGGCGAGCTTCAGGTCCTGGCGCTTGTCGTGCCGCCGCGCGGCGATATCGGCCTCTTGCTCGCAGCCCATGCCCAGCCCGCCATCGCAGGCCGAGCGGAACGCGGCGGCGGCCAGATCGATCTCGATTCCCTCGCCGATGCCGCTGGTCAGCGCCAGCCCGCGCACCAGACAGGCATCGGCCTTGCCCGCCTTGCAGGCGGCACCGGCACCATCGATCACATCGCTGGGGATGACCGATCCGTCGGGCATGGTCACCTGCGCTGCGGCGGGTGGCATGGTACCCCATGCCAGAACGATCGCAGCCAGCCAGGTCAGAATGCGCATATTGCCCCCCTTGCGTCCGCTCCCCGCCAAAGGCGAATGCTGGCGGTTCGTCAAGATCACCGAGCGTCCCCTAACCATATGTTTGCGCTTGTCGGCCATGCTCGCGCGCGATGACCGCAGAACAATGGCTGACCCGGATATTCGCAGACCGCGCGCCGCGCCGTTTCGGCAGCGGCTGGCTGAGCGGCGTGCTGGCCATCGCGCTGGGGCTGCTCAGCGTGGCGGCGGTTCTGTGCCTGCATTTTCCGCAATGGCTG
>NZ_QKVT01000034.1:0-544 GCF_003426715.1 Blastomonas sp. UPD001 | reverse complement strand
GGCAATGAATCTTGCGACAAAATGTTTGAACGTGACTGACACCAACGCCCCAACAACAACGCCCGCCTTGGCAACAGCTAGGGCGGGCTTTTCAGTAGCATCGCCTCGTCAGCGTAAAGTTACGGCAACGAGGGGTACTGATATACGCAGTAATTTCATATACTTCCAGCCTCTGAAACGCCTCCATCAAAAATCAGACGAATTAATTAAACCTTTATCTTCCATGTTCTTCTTATGTGGGGGGGCAAAACCAGGGGGTGGTTCATCCAGCGGTGGTTCATCCAGGGGGTGGTTTTGCCCCCCCTGGTGAGCATCAGAAAATTCTGGTTTGTAGGCATCTGGGTGGTTAGCCCGAAAGCTTTCTGCATCAGCTTTTGAGACAAAAACGTAGTAGTCCCATTCAAAGGTTCCTGCGGGCGATCGCTTCTTGGTGCGTACCAAATAACCAGCTTGTTCGGCATTCTTGACAGTTGCCTTGATTTTGTCCTTCCCATACTTCAGCATCGCCGCGATGCCTGAAAAGCTGATTTCAAAGCTGTCAGAG
>NZ_QKVT01000033.1:0-512 GCF_003426715.1 Blastomonas sp. UPD001 | reverse complement strand
TCTGGAGCACTGGCTGAAGCGCTGCCGCGCCCGCAAGGCCGAGATCGTGGCGCTCTACGACGAGCGCTTCTTCCGCATGTGGGAATTCTATCTCGCCGGCGCGATCATGGCCTTCCGGCACGACGATCACCTCGTCTGGCAGATCCAGCTCAGCCGCAAGCGCGATGCCGTGCCGCTGACGCGCGATTACCTGTACGGCCAAGCGGGGCGGGCGGTTACTGCGCAGCAGTAATCCGCCGACTCCCGCGCTGTGCCCGGCCGGCGCGCGATTGACGTGATCCGGCAATCGACGCGACCGACGACGCGGCTTTGCCGCGGCGCACCCCTGCCCGTCAGCGGGCCGTCCACCCCCCGTCGATCGAGAAGCTCGAACCGGTAATCCCGCTCGCCGCGTCGGAGCAGAGGAACAGCACCATTTCCGCCACCTGCTCGCTGGTGATGAAGCGATGAGTCGGCTGTGATGCCAGTATCACGTCGTTGATCACCTGCTGCTCGCTCATCCCGCGCACCTT
>NZ_QKVT01000032.1:0-513 GCF_003426715.1 Blastomonas sp. UPD001 | reverse complement strand
ATCGCGATGCTCTCGCCGCTCTTGGCAAGTGTGAAGGCGAGGGGCGGCTGGCCAGGCGCATCGTCCGCACGGGTCATGGCGAGCACCAGCTCGCCCCCGAACAGGCCCGCTGGCGACAGCCCCGCATCGAGATCGCCGAGGCTCAGCCTGCCGATCTTCAGGTCGCGCACCGTGCCCGACCAGATCGTCCCTTCGACCGCGCGCGCGCTCACCCCGCGAGCGCCGAGGTTCGCCATGTCGAAGACGATGCGCAGCGGCAGCAGCGCGATCAGCGCGAGGGTCAGCGCCAGCGCGATCAGCACCGCCCGCTTGGCGCTGCGGCTCATGCGCCGATCTTCACCAACCGCGCCGAGACCGAGACGGTGCCATTGTCCATCCGCCGGATCACCAGCGTCTCGGGAACCACGCCGCGCCGTTCCAGATCGGCGAGCCAGGCGAGGAACGCGGTCGAGCGCGCCGAGCCGATCGCGATTTCGGCGCGGTCATTGCCCTGCGGTGTGTTGGCATCGAGCG
>NZ_QKVT01000031.1:0-4040 GCF_003426715.1 Blastomonas sp. UPD001 | reverse complement strand
CGATCCACGCCGCCGTATCGGTGCGGCCAATGCCGCTGCCCGCGTCGAGCCGGTGCAGGGCGGATTCCTCAACGCCATCCAGCAATATCCCTGGACCGAAGGGGCGCTCTATCAGGTCTATTCCGCGCCCGGACAGGTGACGGACATCGCCTTGCAGCCCGGCGAGCAGCTTGTTGGGCCGGGGCCGATCGCTGCCGGCGACACCGTGCGCTGGATCATTGGGGATACGGTCAGCGGCAGCGGACCCACCGCTCGTATCCATATCCTTGTCAAGCCGATGCGGCCGGATCTGTCGACGAACCTCGTCATCAATACCGACCGGCGCACCTATCATCTCGAGCTGCGCGCGACACCCTCGACCTACATGGCGTCGGTCTCGTGGACCTATCCGGCGGACGAGCTGATCGCGCTTCGTAATGCGAACGCGGCGGCGGCTTCCGCTGCGCCGGTGGCTGCTGGGCTGGACCTGTCGGCGCTCAATTTCGGCTACCAGATTGAGGGCGACCGTGCGCCGTGGCGACCGCTGCGCGCCTTCGATGACGGGCGGCAGGTCTTTATCGAGTTTGCCGAAGGCATAGCGCAGGGCGAAATGCCTCCGCTGTTCGTAACCGGCGCGGGCGGCGACGCGGAGCTGGTCAACTATCGCGTGCAGGGCCGCTACATGGTGGTCGATCAACTGTTCGCCGCCGCCGAACTGCGCCTTGGCGATCGGCGCAGTGCGCGGCGGGTTCGCATCGTGCGCGACAGCGGCGATGCGCGCCGGGAGCGACGGCCATGACCGAACAGCGCGACGCAACGAGCGACCAGTCCTCCGACATCGAGGAAGCCGCGCCCGACAGGCCGCCCCAGTCTGGTCCCGCCGATCCTCGACCGTTCCAGCTTAGAAGCGATCCGCCGCAAGTCATGCGCCTGTCACCTAAAGCGCTTGCGGTCATCGGTGCCGGGCTGAGCCTCGGCATTGGCGGTGCGCTGATCTACGCGCTTGCGCCGCAAGATGAGCGCCGACCCCAGGAACTTTACAACACCGACAGTCGCGCTACGTCGGAGACGATAACGTCGGGACCGAGCGACTATGGCGGCGTGCCCAAGCTTGGCCCGCCGCTTCCCGGCGATCTTGGCGGTCCAATCGTGTCTGCGCAGCAGCGTGGACAGAACGTACCCGTACCGCCAGTCGGCACCACGCCACCACCGCCCGACCCGCGCGTACAGGCGGCAGAAGCGGCCCGGCAGCGGGCCGCGGAGGAACGAGATACTGCGCGAATGAGCGGCGTTTTTCTTGGTAATGGCGGCGCCAGCGGCGCAGCGGCTCCGGCGCTCCCTGAACTCGCGGGCCTGCCACCGCAGCCAGACGCCGCTCAACCCGCTGAGCGTGTTGCCGCGCGAGACTTCCTCGCCCGGGAATCGAACCGGCGCGTGGTCAGCCCAGAGCGGCTGGTTGCGCCCGCGTCGCCCAACATCCTGCAAGCCGGGAGCATGATCCCCGCCGCGCTCGTGACCGGCATCCGCTCCGACTTACCCGGTCAGATCACCGCGCAGGTAACGCAGAACGTCTATGATAGCCCGACCGGCCGCATCCTTCTCGTGCCCCAAGGCGCGCGGCTCATCGGCGAATATGACAGCGAGGTCGCCGCTGGACAGACCCGCGTGTTGCTCGCCTGGGATCGGCTCATTATGCCCGATGGCCGCTCGATCATTCTCGAGCGCCAGCCCGGCGCAGACGGCGCGGGGTTTGCCGGGTTGCAGGACCGGGTGAACCAGCATTGGGGCAACCTGCTCCGCGCAGCTGCCATTTCGACGCTGCTCGGCATCGGCACCGAATTGGGCGCGGACAGCGACGACGACGTGGTGCGCGCACTGCGGCGGGGATCGCAGGATACATTCAATCAGTCGGGGCAACGCGTTGTTGACCGTCAGCTCAATGTGCCCCCTACGCTGACTATCCGGCCCGGCCATCCGCTGCGCGTCATGCTGACCCGCGACCTTATCCTTGAACCGATCGGAGGCACGCGATGACGAAGTTGAAGCTAGGGCCGCTCACCGACGACCGGCCCGTCAAACTGACTGTGGAATTGCCCGCCGCAGTACATCGGGATCTGATCGCCTATGCAGCGGCGCTTGCGGTCGAGACCGGCAGTGAACCCGTCATGCCGGAGAAACTGATCGCGCCAATGCTGGCCCGGTTCATGGCCGGAGATCGGGGCTTTGTCCGTGGACGCAGTGCGCGCAGCTGCTGATAGTCAACGATCCTCACGGAAACGGCGAAAACGCTCCTTGGAACCGACCGTTGCGATGGCTGTTTCGGCGTTGGCACATTCGCCGCCGCGAACTGTGCCTTCGCGGCAAGAAGCCACGATCCGGTGAGCCACGTCGATGTTCGCTTCGAAGTACTGGACGCCTCGAGGCTCCTTCCCCGGTTCGACGGACGAAGGTGCGGAAGCTACAATGTCTGCTTGCTTTGGCGGCAAGATCATCGGGCGAAGCGCAAAGCCAGAAAGGAACCCAACTACGAGAGCGACAACGATCGCAAGCAGCATAGCGCGTGACATGGTCTGTTCTCCGGACGCTGATCTAGCCAATTTCTTCACCGTTGTGCGTGAAGGAAAGCTGGTATCGCCTCCGCACAAGATCGAGGAACCGCTTCAATGCGGGATTGCCGTTATCTTGACGCCAATATCCCGAGTAAGTGATCAGCGCCGGGTCCTGCTCGCCATGGACCGGACGATACACCAGATTGGGATATTGAGTGCCGGTCGACCCTTCACAGACGATCGATAGAAAATCAGTTTCACCAATCATGCTCAAGACGGCTTCGCGGCTGACTGCGTGAAGAGCGATACTTGTATCCGCGCCCGACTTCCAAAGGCGCCCAAGAAGCATGTCGCGGATGTCGGGTCCAGGGTCAGCCGCAGACAAAATGAACCGCTGGTCGCGAAGGTCGGTCCAATGCACAATATCCCTAGCCGCTAGCGGATGATCGGAGGCAAGCGCTACGAATACGCGTTCACTCCAGAAGGCAGCGTGAAGATACTCGCAGCGTTCAACTTCACCCAACAAGATAGCAATATCGACGGCGTCGCTATCCAAGCCCGCGAACAGTGTGTTCCTGTCCGCTTCCATGCCTTCGATAGCGAGATCCGGATTGGCTCTCTGTGCCTCGATCAGCGTAGCGCGGAGATGACCGGCTGAGACAGAGCTGTTGAAACCGATCGTCAGTATCCCCGCCTTGCCCAAACCTGCCGCCCGGCTTGCTTCGACCATTCGGTCTGCACTTGCCAGCATGGTCCTCGCACCGCGCAGGAACTGCAAGCCCGCGTCGGTCGGACTGACCCCGGCGCGTGAACGGATAAACAATTCGGCCCCCAAAGTCCGCTCGAGCCGAAGGATCGCGCGGCTGAGTGTGGATTGGTCAATGTTTAGGGCACGAGCTGCCCGGTAGAAACCTCCATGATCGGCAGCTGCAAGGACATAGCGAAGCTGTCGGATATCAAAAGACATGACTGGCTCTCAACGACGTTTTCGCTCGTACCATCAGATATGAGACCACCATCTGGACCAGCGACGCGCCCATGGTCATCGACTACATTCTGATGGTTCGGCCGAGATCGGACCATTGACGCTGCAGCGGCTGGACCAGCCGAGTCCGAGGGCGGTACTCAGTCGCGCAAAGCTCGAGGCCAGGCGGACTTGGGCACTTACATGAAAGCGCTCGGCTTCGACCCGTTCTCGATCAGCGTCCAGCACTTCAATCAGGCTGCCAGCCCCCTCCCGATAGCGAAGCTGAGCGAGTTCAGCAGCGCGCACTGCGCGGCGCCGCGCTTCAAACCGGCCCGCCATCTCTTCGCGCGCACGCAAGTGGCGCGCAAGCGCACTTTCCGCATCGGCAAGCGCCTTCAACACTGTCTGTTCATAGTCGGCAACAGTCTCGTCTCGTTGCCCGCCAGCCTCGGCAATTCGAGCGCGAACGCGCCCCAAATCAGGCAGACTCCAACTGAAAAGGGGCCCAAGCGAATAGGTGAAACTGTCGCTGCCGAGATCGGAAA
>NZ_QKVT01000030.1:0-2159 GCF_003426715.1 Blastomonas sp. UPD001 | reverse complement strand
CCATTGCCGCTGGTAACACTGTTGCCGCCAAAGGCCGATGCATCGAGCGACGCGCTGCCGGTGATGTCCACGATGCCCGAAGCCGAATCGATTCGCGCCGTTCCGCCCGTCGCATTGCCGATCGTGCCCGTGGTGGACGACCCCGCGCCGGCGATCGCATCGGCAAACAGGCTGCCGCCAATCCGGATGCGACTGCCCGCGCCAAAGGCGTTGATGAACGAATCGCCGCCGGTCGCGGTGCCGATATTGCCGCCGTCGCTATCGGCATTGCCGCTGAGCGCCTGGGTGGACAGGAACGTATCCTGATTGAGTGCGACCTGGCCGTTGCCCAGCGTGAGCAAGCTGGCCAGCCCGCCAAGGGCCGCGCCCGTATCGGCGCCGCCGGCGGAGGAACCGCCAAAGGCGCTGGCGTTCAATGTGGTGATGCCGCCGACCGTGACCGATCCGTTATTGTCGGCAAACAGCTGCGCTTCGCCGCCATCGCCGAGGCCGCCCACATTGCCTGCATTCGATGCATTGCCGCCAAAGCCCTGCGCCGTGAGCTCGGCCCCGCCCGCGATCTGGATGATTCCGCCGACGATCGATCCGATCACCGCGCGGCCGCCGGTGCCGATCCCGCCCGAACCTGCACCGATCGCGCTTCCGCCGAACCCGTCCGCATTGGTGGTGCCGTTTCCGCCGATCGACAGCGTGCCCGCGCCCGCGCCCAGATTGGCGAGGCCGCCCGTGCCATTGCCGCCCCGGATGCCGCCAGCGCTGTTGCCGCCATAGCCGCGCGCATCGGTGGTGGCGTTGCCGGTGATGGTGATGGTGCGATCGTTGACCGCAATGCGCACGTCGCCGCCCACGCCATTGCCCGCAATGCCATCACCGCCGCCGTTATTGTCATGGCCCGTGCCCGTGGCCGCGACGAACGCATTGCCGGTGATCGTGATCTGCCCGCCGGTATTCTGCGAGATCGAGGCATTGCCGCCCGTGCCGTTGCCGCCATCGATACCCGCCGCCAATGAGGTGAACACCGCGCCATTGGCGTTGATGTCGACATCGCCGGTGACGTTGATGATGCTGTTGCCATTGGCAATCATCTGCGCGCTGCCGCCTGTGCCATTGCCGGTCCGGCCGACACCCGCCTGCCGGGCGAAGCCCCCGACGCCGCCTGCACTCATCAGCAGGCCGCCATTGAGCGTCATCGTGCCCGCGCCCTGGCCGCTGACGAACGCGCCGCCGCCCGATCCATTCACACCGCCAAACCCGTCGCCGCCGATGGTTCCGTCGCCGCCTAGACCAAGCGCATCGATCTGCGTCAGGCCCTGCACGGTGATCGCGCCGCCGGCCTGGCCCGATCCCAGCGCCAGCGTCGCATTGCCGCCGCGCCCGGTGCCCCCGGTCGATGTCGCATCGTTGCCACTGCTGCCGCCCGAACCGGTGGCCTGCAAAACCAGGTTCGATCCAAAGCTCAGGATGCCGCCCGAGCCGAAGATCTGCGCGAAAGCCGATCCCCCAGTGCCGTTGCCGCCATTGCCGTTGCCATCATCGGCATGCCCGCCGAAGCCGAAACTGGTCAGGCTGGCCGAGCCGGCGACATTGATCCGCCCGCCAACGCCCGCGCTGATCGTGTTCGTGCCGCCGATACCTGCGCCGCCCGTTCCCGAATTCAGCGCCTGACCGCCAAAGCCGTCGGCATTGCTGAAGATCAGGCCGTTGATCGTCATGACGTTGTTGGCGCTGGCGATGCCGGTGCCGGAACCCGAATTGATCTGGATAGATCCGCCCCGACCCAGTCCGGCGACGCCTGCGCCGAAATTGCTGCTGCCGAACCCATTGGCCGAGACCACCAGGTCGCCACCGATCAGCATGGTGGAATTGTTGTCCACCGTCGCGTTGCGGCCCGAGGTCACGATGACCGTGCCGCCGGTGCCGCTGTTGCTGGTCGTGCCGGTGGAGCCGGTGCTGCCCGCGCGGCCATCGGCGCTGACGAACAGCGCGCCGGCAATGTCCATCAGTGCGTTGCCGAACGAGCGGACATCGGCAGTGCCGCCGGTGCCCGCACCGACCTGGCCGCTGAGATTGCCCGCGCCCTCGCCATTGGCGGTGACAAAGGCGTTGCCCAGCACGCGGACGGTGCCGCCCGCCTGGGCATAAAGCTGGGCATTACCGCC
>NZ_QKVT01000003.1:0-15929 GCF_003426715.1 Blastomonas sp. UPD001 | reverse complement strand
GCAGCTCGCTCCACCCCACCAGCCGCCCCGCCCATTCGGGCAGCGCCAGCGTCCACACCCGGTGCTGCGCCAGCTCGGCGAGAGGCGCGAAAGCCTTGTGATATCCGACAAAGGCGAAGAACGCCGCGAGCAGCGTTGCGATCGGGATCGCAAGCACAGTCAGCAGGCTCCGCACAGGCACTCGACTCTCCCGGTTATCGTCTGTTTCGCCCAAATAAATATCATAATTCTAATTCTGTCAATGCGCCATTTTGCCCGGAAAACCGCCACATCTTGGGGGTTGACCTCGTCCGGAATTTATACGAATATGCATTCTAATTAGGGTTTCGACCCGAGGGAGAGGGTTCTGGCAAGCCGCCGCAGCGCGGCCCTGGCCTCTTCCGATTCGACCCGTGCGATCCCAGTGGAGAGGACTGAAAATGACCTATGACATCAAAAGGGGCGTGAGCCTCTATTCCTACCAGAACGAGACCTTTGACGGCACGCTCACGCGCGACGACGTCATCCGCATCTCGTGCGAGCTGGGCGCCAACGGCATCGAGGTGATCGGCGAGCAGTCCTTCTGGGGCTGGCCCGAATGCGGCGTGAACGAGGCCGATATCGCCGCCTGGCATGAAAGCATGCAGCGCTATGGCGGCGTCGGCGTCAGCCACGATTTCATGCTCGATTACAAGCGCTACAAGGGCCGCCCGATGCCGTTCGACGAGCAGGTGGCGAGCGTGAAGAAGGACATCGATTTCGGCGCCATGCTCGGCGTCAAGTTCATCCGCGCTTTGGTCTCGATCACGCCCGAGGTGCTGGTCGCCGCCGCGCCCTATGCCGAGGAAAAGGGCATCAAGATCCTGATCGAGGTGCACGCGCCGCTGCATTTCGACCATCCCTGGATCATCCGCCACGCCGAGGCCTTCGAAAAGTCGGGCTCGGATGCGCTGGGCTTCCTTCCCGACATGGGCATGTTCGTGTTCAAGTTCCCGAACGTGTGGAAGGAAAAGTTCATGCGGCTGGGCGTGCCCAAGAACATCGCCGACTATATCGAAAAGGCCTATGAGGACCGCGTGCTGTCCGAATATGTCATTCTCGACGTGCGCGAGATGGGCGGCACCGGCCCTGCCATCGCGATGGCCGAAACGCTGCGCCACAATGCCGCGTTCGAACCCAAGCGGATGCTCGATTACATGCACCGCATCCACAACATCCACGGCAAGTTCTACGAGATGACCGAGGATTATGTCGAACCCTCGATCCCCTATGACGAGATCGTCAAGGTGCTCAAGCAGGGCGGCTACAAGGGCTATATCTGCTCCGAATACGAGGGCAATCGCTGGATCGAGGACGTGGAAGAGCCCAATTCGGTCGAACAGGTCCGCCGCCAGCAGGTGATGCTGGCCCGCCTGCTGGGCGAGACCGAAACCCCCGCGCTGAAGACCCCGCTGGCCGCCTGAGGAGATACAAGCCATGATGGACCACAAGATGATCGTCGCGGGCAGCCTGAAGGCTGTCGAAGGTGGCTTCGCGCTCGAAGCCCGCCTGCCCTATTACCGGGGTCTCGGCCTCTCGATGGTGGAGGACATTGCCGTCACCGTCGACGGCACCACCTATCCGCGCGAGGCCGTGCGCTTCACCGTGCGCGACACGACCTACACGCTCGACGAGATGGAAACCTGCTACGACAATCGCTGGAATTTCGGCGAGAAGGCGCTGATCAGTGTGCTGGGCGCCGAGCTTGCCCCCGGCGACCACAAGGTGACCGTCGCAGTGCGCAAGCGCATCTCGTACCTGCCCTTCGTCCCGACGATGACGGCAAGCAAGGACCTGGCGCTCGCAGCCTGATCGCCTGCTGACGATACGAAAAGCCCTCCGGAATCGCGCGATTCCGGAGGGCTTTTTTGTCCTGAGTGCGCCGGGCTCAGTCGATCCCCATCAGCCGCTTGTTGAGCTCGCGGTCGGCGCCGCCTGCCGCGAAATCGTCGAACGCGTGTTCGGTGACGCGGATGATGTGTTTCGCGATAAACGGTGCGCCCTCGGCTGCGCCCTGTTCGGGATGCTTGAGCGCGCATTCCCATTCGAGCACCGCCCAGCCGGCAAAGTCATTCGCCGCCATCTTGCTGAAGATCGCAGGGAAATCGACCTGGCCGTCGCCCAGGCTACGGAAGCGTCCGGGCCGATCCACCCAGGACTGATAGCCGCCATATACGCCGCTGCGGCCATTGGGGCGGAACTCCGCATCCTTGACGTGGAAGCATTTGATGCGCTCGTGATAGATGTCGAGATAGGCCAGATAATCGAGCTGCTGCAGCACGAAATGGCTGGGATCGTAGAGGATGTTGGCGCGCGGATGGTTGCCGACGCGCTCGAGGAACATCTCGAAGGTCACGCCATCGTGCAGGTCCTCGCCCGGATGGATTTCATAGGCCGCATCGACGCCGTTCTCGTCGAACACGTCGAGAATCGGCTTCCAGCGGCGGGCAAGCTCGTCGAACGCATCCTCGACCAGCCCGGCCGGCCGCGCGGGCCAGGGGTAGAAATAGGGCCAGGCTAGCGCGCCGGAAAAGGTCGCGTGCGCGTTCAGCCCCAGCTTGCGGCTGGCGATCGCGGCATTCTTCACCTGTTGCACCGCCCATTCCTGCCGCGCCTTGGGGTTGCCGTGGACCGATGCCGGGGCAAAGCCGTCGAACTGCGCGTCGAAGGCCGGGTGCACCGCGACCAGCTGGCCCTGCAGATGCGTCGACAGCTCGGTGATCTCGAGCCCCTTGTCGGCGAGCATGCCCTTGATCTCGTCGCAATAGGTCTGGCTCTCGGCGGCGAGCGTCAGGTCGAACAGCCGCTCGTCCCAGCTGGGGATCTGGATGCCCTTGTAGCCCAGCCCCGCCACCCAGTCGGCGATGCTCTCGAGGCTGTTGAACGGCGCGGCGTCGCCCGCAAACTGGGCGAGGAAGATCGCCGGGCCCTTGATGGTCTTCATGGCAAATGTCCTTTCAAACGGTGAGCGGCACCCAGCCGGAAACGTCCCTGCTGGCGCGGACGGCGGTGTCGACAAAACTCATGCCGCGCAGCGCATCCTCGATGCCCGGGAGCAGCGGGGCACTCTCGCCGCGCAGCAGAGCAGCGAAATCGCGATAGATATTGGCAAAGGCCTCCAGATAGCCTTCGGGATGGCCGGTCGGCGTGCGGGTGCGGCTGGCAGCATCGGGGCCGAGCTGCGGTCCGCCGGCATGCACGATCTCGGTGCGGCCATCGAGGCTGTGCAGCGTCAGCGTGTTGGGCACTTCCTGCCGCCAGACGAGGCCGCCCTTGTCGCCATAGACGCGGATGCGCAGCCCGTTCATCTCGCCCACCTCGATCTGGCTGGCAAGCAGCACGCCGCGCGCGCCGTTGTCGTAGCGCAGCAGGACGGTGCAGTCGTCATCGACCGGACGGCCCGGCACCACGGCCGCGAGGTCAGCGAGCAGTTCGACCACCTTCAGCCCGGTGACGAACTCGGCCAGCTGGAAGGCGTGCGTGCCGATATCGCCGATGCACCCGCCGGGGCCCGAGCGTGCGGGATCGGTGCGCCATTCGGCCTGCTTGCCCACCGCCTCGCCCGCGAGCCAGCCTTGCGGATATTCGACCACCAGCTTGCGGATCGTGCCCAGCGCGCCTGCGGCGATCCTGGCCCGTGCCTCGCGCACCAGCGGATAGCCGGTATAGGTATGAGTGAGCGCATAAGGCAGCCCGGCAGTTCCGACCAGAGCGGCCAGCTCCTGCGCCTCGGCCAGGGTCGAGGTCGCGGGCTTGTCGCTGATGACGGGGAAGCCGGCGGCGAGCGCCGCGCGCGCAGCGGGCAGATGGTGGTGATTCGGGCTGACGATGCTGACGAAATCGATCCCGTCCTCGCGCACCCTTTCGCCCGCGAACATGGCGTCGAGCGAGGGATAGGCGCGCTCCGGATCGATGCGATAGCTGTCGCCCGCCTCGCGGCTGCGGCCGGGGTCACTGGAGAAACAGCCCGCGACCAGCTCGATCTCGCGGTCCATTTCCGCCGCAATCCGGTGGATCGGCCCGATGAACGAGCCTGGGCCGCCACCGATCAATCCCATTCGCAAACGCCGCATCGTCGATCCGCTCCTGTTTTCTATTTTCGAATTATTATTCTAGTTTGCTCGGAACGCAGTCGTCAAGGCAGCTTGTGCGGGACGACGCCGCGAGCGAAGCTGAGGCTTGACCGCAGCGGAAGCACGCCATAAACTCGAATACACATTCTAATAATCAGCCGGATCGGCGGCGGGAGAGTACAGTGCAGGCCTTGGCCAATTTCTATCGGGGTCTGACCCTCAAGCCGCAGGGCGTCATCGTGGTCCTCGCGGCATTCCTGCCGATCATCGCCATCGTCGCCATGGGCCCTGCGGTGCCCGCGATGATCCAGCATTTCGCCAACGACCCCGAAGCGCGCGCCAAGGTGCCCGCGATGATCGGCGCGCCGGGGCTGGCGATGGCGCTGATCGCGCCGTTCGCCGGGCTGCTGGTCGACCGCTACGGCCGCCGCTCGCTGCTGCTGCTGTGCACCGCGCTCTACGGCGTGTTCGGCGCGGCGCCGCTGTTCCTCAATGACCTCGATCACATCTATTACTCGCGGCTGCTGCTCGGCGTATCGGAAGCCGGCATCCTCACCGTCGTGAACACGCTGATCGGCGATTACTGGGACGACCAGGGTCGCAAGAACTGGCTATTCCTCCAGGGGCTGCTCGGCCCCTTCCTCGCCGGGTTCGTCGCGCTGATCGTCGGTTTTGCCACGACCGTGCAGTGGAATGCGGTGTTCCTGGTCTATCTCGTCGCCTTCCCGATCTGGGCCGCGATGTTCGTCTGGCTGTTCGAGCCGAAAAAGGCGGCGGACAAGGGCGTCGCCATCGCCGCTGCGCCCGACGGGCCCAAAACCCCCTTCCCGCTGGTCAGCCTGGTCCAGGTGGCCGTGGTGACGTTGTTCTGCTCGATGCTCTATTACGTGTTCATCATCAACGGTGCGCTGGTGTTCCGCGAAGTGGGCGTGACCGAGCCGCAGAATTACGCCGCGATCATCTTCATCCCGCAATTCTTCATCCTGGCGGGCGCAGGCCTGTTCAAATTGCTGTCGAACCAGAGCCATGCGGCGCAGCTTGGCACCTTCCTGTCGCTGATGGGGCTGGGCCTGGCCGGAATGGGGCTGGCGCAGACGCCTGCGATCATGGCCGGCGCGCTGATCGTGCAGCAGACCGCGGCGGGCATGGCGGTGCCTTCGCTGATCAACTGGACGCAGACCAAGTTCGACTATCACCATCGCGGAACCGGCATGGGCATCTGGACCGCCGCCTTCTTCCTCGGCCAGTCGCAATCGCCAAGACTCGTCCACCTGATCGACGCGAACGTCGGATCGATGCAGGGCGCGTTCCTGATCGCCGGCTGTGTCGCGCTGGGCGGGGCGGTGCTGGCGCTCGTCACGAGCGTCGCCACGCGTCCGCAGGTGGCCCGGGCGTGATGCGCGGGCTGCTCGCGGCAACGGCGTTGACGTTGGCGCTGCCCGCGCAGGCGCAGTACGAGCCCGGCTTCCGGTTCAGCGAGGCGGCGCGCGCAGATTATCCCGGCGAAATCGTGCTGGGCACCGGTCCCGGACAGCCGCAGGAGGAATGGTTCCGCCAGGACGGCGCGCTCCAGGTGCGCAATACCCGCCAGGCAACGCTCACCCCGTTCCTGCCCAATCCGAAATCCGCGACCGGCGCTGCCGTGATCGTCGCGCCGGGAGGCGGCTTTCTGGGTCTGGCGATCGAGGATGAGGGCTTTCGCGTCGCGCGCTGGCTGGCCGATCATGGCATTGCGGCATTCGTGCTGAAATATCGCGTGCTTCCGACCCCCGCCGATCCAGCGACCTTCCGCCGCGAGCTGGTGGCAGTGCGGACCGGCCAGGGCCCAGCAAGCTTTCGCCCGCCAGCCGATACGCCGCCCGAGGCGCTGGCCGACGGCCAGGCGGCGCTGCGCCATGTGCTGATGCATGCCAGCGAATACCGTGTTGACCCCAAGCGCACCGGCATGATGGGCTTTTCGGCAGGCGCCTTCCTGACGCTCTCGGTCATGTCGGCCGATGCGCCTGATGCGCGGCCTGCCTTTGTCGCGCCGATCTATGGGCGGCAGGCGGCAGTGCCGATGCCCGCCAAGGCCCCCCCGATGTTCGCACTGATTGCCGCCGATGATCCGCTCTTCGCCCGCGATGGCTTTGCGCTGATCGAAGGTTGGCGCAAGGCCGGCGCGCCGGTGGAATTTCATTTTCTGCAGACTGGCGGGCACGGTTTCGGGCTTGGCCGCGCCGGGACCAGCAGCAGCGACTGGATTTACGGCTTTCACCGCTGGCTTGACGTCAACGGCATGCTGAGAGGCGGTTCTTGACACGCATTTCGCGGTTGCAGAAACTTCGTGCAGGCCGCATGTCGGTGACTACGTAGAGGTGCGATGACGGATAAATTGATGCCAAACCTGCCCCAGCCATCCTTGCTAGCCACGCAAAGGGACCTTCCATGCCCAGCAGCGTGAAGAAGAAGAAGGACTCGGCCAAGGGCTTTGCGGTGGCCGATGTCAGCCGCAAACCGCAACAGGGCCGTTCGCTGGCATCGCTGAAGCGGATGCTGGAAGCCGCGCGCGAACTGATGCTCGAGCGCGGCAGCGAGGAATTCACGCTGCAGGAGGTCAGTGAGCGCGGTCAGGTTTCGATAGGCTCGATCTATCTGCGGTTCGAAAGCAAGGACAATCTGGTGCGCGGCGTCATCGCCGAGGCGCTCGAGGAGCAGTCGGCCGAAGAAGCGGCGCTGGTTCAGCGGCTCAGCGCCGAGTGCGAGGATCTGGCGAGCTTCGTCTTCGAATATGTCGAAGGCTATGCCGAGGTGCTGCGCAAGCACGCGCCGCTGTTGCGCCTGACCATGATCCGCGCCGAGCACGATCCGCTGGTCGCCGCGCCGGGCAAGCAATATGCGTTCCGGGCCGAGGAGGATGCGACCCGGGCGATGCTGGCGCATGCCGACGAGTTTGGCGGTGACGACCCTGCCGATCACGAGATCAAGGCGCAGTCGGGCTATCATGTCATCTTCGCCACGCTTGCGCGCCAGCTCAGCCTGGGGTCGAGCGGGGAAGCCGCGCATGCCTATGACTGGAACCAGATGAAGCGCGAACTGGCGCGCATGTGCATCGCCTATCTGCGCGCGGATTGACAATCGCCAACGCTTAATTAGAGTTCTGATTCTAATAATGACGCAGCAGGAGATCTGCGTCGGAATCAGGAGATGAGGCCATGGCATCCGCCCCCCCGATCGCGCAGCGCCTGTCCTGGCCTCAGCGTCTGGCCTGGATGGTCTGCGCCATGCCGGAGCTGGTGAAATCCTTTGCCTGGGACGCGTTCGTCCTGTTCTTCTATGCGCAGGTGGTGGGCCTGTCGGGTTGGCTGATCGGCATCGCGATCGCGGTGATCATCGTCTTCGACACGCTGGTCGATCCGTGGATCGGGGCGTTTTCCGACCGGCTGACCGGCACCCGGCTGGGTCGCCGGCACAGCCTGATGTTCGCCGCCATTCTCCCGTTCAGCATCGGCATCGCGATGGTGTTCGCGCCGCCTGCGGGCATGGCGCAGATGCAGATTCTCGCCTGGCTGCTCGGCTGGGGCCTGCTCGCGCGCTGCGGCATCTCGTTCTGGACGGTGCCTGCCTATGCGCTGGGCGGCGAACTGACCAGCGACACGGTCGAGCGGCGGCTGGTGGCGGTGCTGCGCAATGTCGGCAACCAGATCGTGATCCTGACCGTGCCGGCCGTGGCGTTCGAGGTGTTCTTCGTCGCCTCGCCCGCCTTTCCCAAGGCACAGCTCAACCCTGCGCCCTATCCCGGTTTCGGCATGTTCGTGGCGATCCTGGGCGGCACGCTGATGCTGCTCGGCGCGCTGGGCACCTATCGCCGCGCGCGCCAGATCGAGGCGCAACAGAGCTTCACGCCCGACAGCGACGCGGGCTCCGGCCCGATCGCGGTGCTCGTACGGCTGGTTCGTGCGGTACGGATCACGCCCAATATCGGCAAGCTGCTGCTCGTCGCGTTTCTGGTGCTGTTCGTGAACTCGGTGATCAACCAGCTCTCGCTGCACCTCGCCACCTATTTCTGGCAGCTCGACCCGAGCTGGACCCCGCGCCTGCTGATGGCGGCCACCTTCGGATCGCTGCTGGCGATGGTGCTCGCGCCGCTGTTCCTCAAGATGTTCTCGACCCGCCAGGCGATGGTAATCGGGCTGTGCGGATTCTTCGCGGTGCAGGCGCTCGCGGTCCTGCTGCCCTTGGGCGGGTTCGCCCCGGCTGCCGGAACCGCCGCAATCGGCGCGCTGATCGCGGGGCTGCGCTTCGCGGGCGGCGTAGCCTATGGTCTGTACGTGGTGCCGTTCAACGTCATCACCTACGAGATCGGCGACGAGCACGCCTATGACACCGGACGCCCCGCCCAGGGGCTGGTCGCAAGCTTCATGTTCATCGGCCTGCAACTGGGTAGCGGTGCCGTCGCACTGCTCGCCGGATCGTTCCTGGGCGTGATCGACTTTCCGGTCGGCTTGCCCGTCGAGGCTATGCCGCAGGACAAGGTCGATGCGCTCGCCTGGTTCGTGCTGGCGCTGGTGACGCTGGCGGGCGGGGCGATGGCCTGGCTGGTCAGCACGTTCCGGATCAATCGCGACAAGGTCGACGCGTTGCGCACGGCACCGGCGGAAGGCGCGGCCTGATGCGCGACAAGACCCTTATGCTGGCGCTTGCCGCCGTGCTGACGTCCGCGTGCACATCCGCGCCGCCTTCCGCCGGCCCGACCGAGGCGAACCGGGCGATCGTCGAGGATTTTGCCAGGCTGTTCTACGAAGAGCGCGATGTCCGAAAGGCGTTCGAGAAGCATGTCGCGCCGGATTACATCCAGCACAATCCGGGCATCGCCGATGGTCGTGACGCTGCCATTGCCGCGCTGACGCCGATGTTCTCCCGGCCCGAGGCGCGCTTCGAGGTGAAGCGCATTCTGGTCGATGGCGATCTGGCCGCGATCCATCTGTTCGGCCGCGGCGATCCGGCAACACCGGGCGCGGCGGTGGCCGATATCTACCGGCTGAAGGACGGCAAGATCGTCGAGCACTGGGATGTGCTGCAACCCATGCCGGCGCAATCCGTCAACCCGCATCCGATGTTCTGATCCGCCCGGCACGGCAGCCTGGCACGAAAAGGGGGCGCGGACCGCATGGCCCGCGCCCCCTTTTGCTGATGACGTCGCGATCAGTGTCCGGCGAAGATCCGGCGGCACATCGCCTGATGCTTCTCGACCTGTTCGAAGCCGTCATCGGGCAGATAGGCATGGCCTTCCCACTCGCTCACCAGCGTGCCGGTGAAGCCGCCGTCGCGGAACAGCGGCAGGATGGTCTCATAGTCGATCGCTTCCTCGCGGCCGTCATCGCCCATGCCGTAGAACTTGCCATGGATATGGATGGTGCGGTCGACCAAAGCCGCCCAGCTCTTGGGATCGTGGTTCGACAGGATGAAGAAGGCGAGGCTCGCGGCCTGGATATGATCGGGCTCATGCCCTTCCTTGAGCGCCCATTCGCGCAGGCGGCCAGCCTTTTCGTGGCTCATGCCCGGTTCGACCCAGACCTCCTTGAGCTTGTCGAGCAGGCTTTCCTTCGCGCCCTTTGCGCGCGCGGCGTTGAGCATCGATTCGGGGATGCGGCTTGCCGTCCCGCCGAAATCGGGGATCCAGCCGAGATAGGGGGTGTTGAGCTTGTCGTACATCTCGCCATAAGCCTGCACCGCAGGGTGCCCGGCCCACATCGGCGCGTGGACTTCGACACCCATGCGGATGTCGAGCTCTTCGGCATAGGGCGCGATCTCGGGCAGCAGCTCGACCGGCAGCGCAAACTGATAGCGCACCAGGCTGAAGCCCATCTTCTTGGCCGAGCGCAGCTGGCGCTTGTGATATTCGACCAGGGTCGCATCGTCGATCGGCTGCGCGCCCGGACGCAGGAAACGGTCCGAGTTGATCGCGCACGAGGTGGCGTTGAGTCCGGCTTCGGCCATCATCACCTTGAACTGTTCGGCAAATTCGTCCGACACATCGGGGAATTCGCGGAAATTCTGGAAGCCGATGATCTCGATGTTCGGCCCCATGCCGCGCCGGGCGACTTCCTTGAGCAGGCCGTCGAGCTCGAACTTGCGGTTGAGCCAGGCATTGGTGAACGAATAGAGCGTGACGCCGGTCTGCGGGCCGGTGCTGGTGGCAGTGGTGGTCATGATGATGTCCTTCAGGCGACGCGCAGCGTCTGCGTCTGGGTGTTGGCGCGCTTCATTCCGGGAATATAGGGCGGGCTGATGAACATGCTCAGCGCCACCTCATGCTCGCTGCCGGGCTCTGCGCTCTGGCCGGGAATGTGGAGAAAGGCGCTGTCGCGCACGAACCAGAAGGCGTTGGTCTGTTCGCCCAGCTCCTTGAGCGGCCAGACCGCGCCGTCGAATTCGACCTTGGCATCGGACAGGTCGACCGGTGCACCATCGATGCGGACCGAATCGATCTCGACAATGGAAAACGGCAGCGACCTGTACCAGGGCAGGCGCATGGCCAGGCGCAGCCCTTCGGGCGTCGCACTCAGCCCCTCTTCTCCGATGATACGTTCAACCGGAAGCATCGCTCTCTCCTCGCTTAATTAGAATGGTGTTTCTAATTGTGGCTTGACAGCGGGTCAAGGCTGGTGTTGAAAAAATCAGAACAACAGTTCTAGATTTGGCGCTCGCGTTCAGCAGCGCAGCCAGGGGAGAGGGGCTTGGCCCGGTTCGACTATATCATCGTGGGCGCAGGCTCGTCCGGCTGCGTGCTCGCCAACCGGCTGAGTGCCGATCCGCGTCATCAGGTCCTGCTGATCGAGGATGGCGGGCGCAACGACCATCCGTTCATCCTGATGGCCGGCGGCTTCGTCAAGATCATGGGCAATCCCGCCTATTTCCGCGCCTATCCGGTCGCGCAGCAGCCCGGCCGGCGGCAGGAAATGCACGCCTATGGCCGCGGCCTGGGCGGCTCCTCGGCGATCAACGGCACCTGGTATCTGCCTGGCATGCCCGGCGATTACGACGGCTGGGCGGCGATGGGCCTGACCGGCTGGGGCTGGGACGAGATGGCGCGCTGCATCCGCACGGTCGAGAATTATCGCGCTCCCGGCGCGCATCCCGGTCGCGGCCATGATGGCGAACAGCAGATTACGCCGTCCGACTACAAGGGTCCGGTGTTCGATGCGCTGGCCGGGGCCTTTGCGCAAGGCGGCATGCCCTGGGTGGATGATATCACCACGCCCGGCATCACCGGCGCGGGTCGCTCGCAATATACCGTCGATCGCGCGGGCCAGCGCCAGTCGACCTATGAAGCCTTTGTCGAACCGATCCGCCACCGCCCCAACCTCACCGTGATCCACCCCGTTGCGGTCACCCGGTTGACCGTCGCCGAGGGCCGGGTCACCGGCGTCGTGACCGAGCGCGAGGGCGTGGAAGAGATGCACCAGGCGGGCGAGGTCATCGTCAGCGCGGGTGTCTATGGCTCGCCGCAGTTGCTCCAGCTGTCAGGGATCGGCCCCGGCGCGGAACTGCAGCGGCTGGGCATTCCGGTCGCGCACGAACTGGCGGCGGTGGGCCAGAATTTCGCCGACCATCAGAAGATGGGCGTGTCGTTCGACCTGCACAACAATCCGGGCAATAACCGCGAATTCCTGGGCTGGCGGCTCTATCGCAACGCGATCCGCTATTTTCTCACCCGCACCGGGCCGCTCGCGCGCGTAGGCATGCCGATCACGGGGCTGATCTCGACCGAAGGGCTCGACGACTGGCCCGAATTCCAGGTCGCTGCCGCGCCGTTCGCGATGCGCACGATCAACGAGATGGCCGAGCGCCCGGGCAGCCCGCTCACCGACCGGCCCGGCCTCACCTTCTCGGGCTATCACCTGCGCCCGAAGAGCCGGGGCACGGTCACGCTCACCTCGCCGAGCTATCGCGACGCGCCGGTGGCCGATCCGAAAATGTGGTCCGACCCTTACGACCAGCACAAGGCGATGGAGCTGTTCCGTCTGTTCCGCAAGCTCGCCAGCATGCCCGCGCTCGCGCCGTTCATCGGCGATGAGCGCATGCCGGGCGCAGCAGTGCAGGACGAGGACGCGCTGCTGGCCGAGGTGCGCAAGATGACCGAATGCGGTCTGCACGGCACCGGCACCTGCTCGATGGGCACCGACGCCGCAAGCTCGGTGGTCGATGCGCGCTGCCGGGTACATGGGCTTGCCGGGCTGCGCGTGGTCGATTGCTCGATCATGCCCACCCCCGTCTCGGGCAATACCAACGGTCCCGCGATCGCGCTGGCGCAGCGCGCCTCCGAGTTGATCCTGGAAGACGCGCGGGGCTGAGCGGATGTTTCTGGGCATCGACATCGGCACTTCGGGGGTCAAGGCAGTATTGCTGGGCGCGAACGGCCATGTCATCGCCCAGGCCAGCTCCGCCCTGACCGTCCAGCGCCCGCACCCGCTCTGGTCCGAACAGGACCCGGCGGACTGGTGGAACGCGACCCAGGCGGCGGTGCTCGCGCTGCCTGCCGATCTGCGCGCGCGGGTCGAGGCGGTCGGGCTGGCGGGCCAGATGCACGGCGCGACGCTGCTCGGGGCGGACGATCGCCCGTTGCGTCCCGCGATCCTGTGGAACGATGGCCGCAGCCATGCCGAATGCGCCGCGCTGGAGGCCGCCGTTCCCGATCTGCGCAGCATCGCGGGCAATATCGCGATGCCCGGCTTCACCGCGCCCAAGCTCGCCTGGGTCCGCGCGCACGAGCCGGACATCTTCGCCGCGACGCGCAGCGTGCTGCTGCCCAAGGATTATGTCCGGTTGCTGATGACCGGCGAGAAGATCAGCGACATGTCCGATAGCGCGGGTACGCTTTGGCTCGATGTCGCCCGGCGCGACTGGTCGGACGAACTGCTTGGCGCGACCGGGCTCGACCGGTCGCACATGCCCCGGCTGGTTGAGGGCAGCGCGATTGGCGGCACCCTGCTGCCCGAAGTGGCCGCGCGATGGGGCATGGCCTCGGTGCCGGTGGCGGGCGGCGCGGGCGACAATGCGGCGGGCGCGGTCGGAGTCGGCGTGGTACGCGATGGCGATGCGCTGCTCTCGCTCGGCACCTCGGGCGTGATCTTCGTGGCCACAGATCGCCTGCGCGCCAATCCCGATGGCGCGGTCCACGCCTTCTGCCATTGCCTGCCGGGCCTGTGGCACCAGATGAGCGTCCACCTGTCCGCCGCTGTCTGCCTCGACTGGGCTGCGGCGATGATGCACCTCAACGTCCCCGATCTGCTCGCCGCAGCAGAAGCGGAAGGCGCGGGCCAGGGCAGCGAACTCTTCCTGCCCTATCTGTCGGGCGAACGCACCCCGCACAACGACCCGCATGTCCGCGGCGCCTTTCTCGGCCTTGGCCATGACAGCAGCGCCGGTCGCATGGCGGCGGCGGTGCTGGAGGGTGTCGCCTTCGCGCATGCCGATGGTCTCGCCGCACTGCAGGCCGCAGGGACGCGGATCGAGAGCCTGTCGGTGATCGGCGGCGGCGCGCGATCGACCTGGTGGGGCCGCATCATCGCCTCGGCGCTCGGCGTGCGGCTCGACTATCTCGACGGTGGCGAGGTCGGCCCGGCGCTGGGCGCGGCGCGGCTGGCGCAGATCGCCGCCACCGGGGCCGATCCTGCCAGCATTTGCACCCGCCCGCCGGTGCGCGAGAGCATCTTGCCCGATCCCGAGCTTGCCGAGCGGCTGGCGCCCAAGCTGGCGCGCTTCCGCTCCGCCTATGCCGCCACAAGAACGATCTGAGAGGAAATCCCCATGTCCGCCGAATATTTCGCCGCCTTCGATACCGTCCGTTACGAAGGGCCCGATAGCGCCAACGACCTTGCCTATCGCTGGTACGACAAGGACAGGGTGGTGATGGGCAAGCGGATGGAGGACCATCTGCGCTTTGCCGTGTGCATGTGGCACACCTTCTGCTGGCCGGGCAGCGACGTGTTCGGCGCGGGCACCTTCAACCGCCCCTGGCTGCAAGGGCCGATGGATGCGAAGAACGCCGCCGCCAAGCGCGAGGCGGCGCTCGCTTTTGTCGAGAAGCTCGACCTGCCCTTCTACTGCTTCCACGATGTCGACGTGATGGCCGATGCCGAGAATATCGGTGATTTCCGCAGCAGCCTTGCCGAGGCCGTCGATCATCTCGAGGCGCTTCAGGCGCAGCATGGCCGCAAGCTGCTCTGGGGCACCGCCAACCTGTTCAGCCACCCGCGCTACATGGCGGGCGCCGCGACCAATCCCGATCCCGAAGTCTATGCCTGGGCGGCATCGCAGGTGCGCGACGCGCTCGAGGCGACGCACCGGCTTGGCGGCGCCAACTATGTGCTCTGGGGCGGACGCGAAGGCTATGATTCGATCCTCAACACCGAGATCGGCACCGAGCAGGAGAATTTCGGCCGTTTCCTCAGCCTCGTGGTCGATCACAAGCACCGCATCGGCTTTACCGGCACGATCCTGATCGAACCCAAGCCGCACGAGCCGACCAAGCACCAGTATGATTTCGACACGCAGACCGTCTACGCCTTTCTCAAGCGCTTCGGGCTGGAGAACGAGGTCAAGGTCAATATCGAAGCCAACCACGCCACGCTGTCGGGCCACACCTTCGAGCACGAGATTGCCATGGCGCGCGCGCTCGGCATCCTGGGGTCGATTGACGCCAATCGCGGCGACCCGCAGAATGGCTGGGATACCGACCAGTTCCCCAATTCGGTCGAGGAACTGACGCTGGCCATGCTCGAAGTGCTGCGCGCGGGCGGCCTCGGCAATGGCGGCTTCAACTTCGATGCCAAGGTACGCCGCCAGTCGATCGACGCGGTCGATCTTTTCCACGGCCATATCGGCGGGGTGGACACCATAGCCCGCGCGCTGCTGCGCGCCGCCGCGATCATCGAGGACGGACGGCTCGAGGCCTTCCGCGCCGAGCGCTATGCCGGATGGAAGGGCGAGCTCGGCCAGATGATCCATGCCGAGGGGACCACGCTCGCGGCGATCGCCGACCGCGCGGTCACCGCCAACAGCGCGCCCGAGCCGCGTTCCGGCCGGCAGGAATATTGCGAGAATCTGGTCAACCGGTTCTGATTTAAGCGCCCCCTTGCGCGCGCTTGTGACGCAAGGGGGCGCGTGATAGCCTTGCCCCATCATGGCAGAGGCCGAACAGCACGCCGCCATCATCCGGTCGGCTATCGCGTCCCCCGCTGCGGCGGCGCAATCCTCATTGGCGGCATCCTGGTGCCGATCGGCGCTGCGCCACGGGCTCGACCCGGCACATGGCCCCGCCGCCGACCGGCTCGACACCGCGCGTCTCGCCGAGGCACGCGAGGCCAATGCCCGGCTGCTCCATCATGCCCGGCCCGTGCTCGACACGCTGGCGCGCAGCATCGTGCGCACCGGGCGCTGCCTGCTGCTCACCGACGGCAACAGCCTGATCCTCGAAGGCCGGATGACCGACGGCGATGCCGCGATGTTCGATCGCGCGCGGCTGGTGCCCGGCGAATGCTGGTCCGAGGCGGCAGAAGGCACCAACGGCATCGGCACCTGCGTGGTCGAGGACCGCCCGGTCGCGATCCTCAAGGACCAGCATTTCCTCAGCAGCAACACCCAGGTGAGCTGCATGGGCGTGCCGATCCACGGCGCCGACGGGGGCATCATCGCCGCGCTCGACGTTTCCACCAACCGCTACGACCATGACCTCGATACCACCGCGCTGGTCATGGCCGCGTTGCAGGACGCGGCGGGATCGGTCGAGCGGCTGATGTTCGCCGATGCGTTTAGCGACTGCCGCATCGTCCTGCTCGACCAGCAGGCGCCCGG
>NZ_QKVT01000029.1:0-895 GCF_003426715.1 Blastomonas sp. UPD001 | reverse complement strand
ATCCCTGCCTGCGCAGGCAAGCGTCAAGGGATAGGCTATTGCTGTCCATTGTCGTCGCGCGCAGTGATCACCGCCATGCGCACGATCTATCTCTGCCTCGCCATCCTATCGCTGGCAGCCACCGCTCTTGTCTGGGCTTTTCTGGCAGGCTGGGCGGGGGGCGTGGTTTTCGCGCCGGATAGGGAATTGCTGGCAACCGGGGAATCGCTGAGTTGGCCTGCATTCATGGCGCTGATGTACGGGCCGATCGCCTTTGCCGCATGTCTGCTGTTCCTGGCCTGGCGCAAAAGCCCCTGACCACCCCCGCTCATCCTGAGCAGCGGGCTTCAGCCCGCGTCGTCGAAGGACTCGCGCCCACGCAGGCCGTATAGCGTGGCCTTCGACAAGCTCAGGCTGAGCGGGGGTTGTGGGGGGTGGCCATCGATGGGGAAAACGAACCGTTCGGCAAACGACGCCATTTCCGGTTTTGGCGTGATGATGCATAACGCAGCCATGAAGGTGACGATTTACGAAGCAGATACCCCAATCGGCGAGGCTGAGATCTTCGCGCTAGACCCCCCGATGGGCGTCGCAATGGCGAAATTCAAATCATTGTCAGCCTATGATGTCGAGCGGCACGCGAATGTCGTTGATGGCGATTACATCGAGGATCGTGGACGCGGTCTTCGGATAGAGATGTCTGACGGTGTGCCTTTGATCAGCCAGGCAATATCGATACAGGCCTGGCCTGCGCTCGGAGAACATGAGGTTCATATTCTGGGGATTTTGCAGCCTAGCTTCGAGACGCTGTTTTGCGAGCACCCCGATTTCAAATCCCACTGGGGAAAGCCCTGACGTCGGTTCTCCTCATATTATCAGCTATTCGCGCGCGCCCAAGCCGCCCCCTACCCCTTCA
>NZ_QKVT01000028.1:0-571 GCF_003426715.1 Blastomonas sp. UPD001 | reverse complement strand
GACGTTCGGGGCTCCCGTGCTCAACGATACGGCCTGCTGCGGGCTGTTTTCCGCACGCGCGAACGTGACGAGCCTGGTGGCGCCGATCATCGACGGCGGACCGGGAGGCACCTACAACTTCGACATCACGGAAGCGCGTTCGTCGGGCAACAGCGCAACCGATGGGGTCGCGCTGGTGGTCGTCTACTCGGATCCCTCGTTGACCTCCACTTCGACCGTGGCGATCCTCGACGGCTTCTCCTCGGTGACGGGCGACAGCTTCACCTTCAACGCCGCAAACGGGATGGATCCCACGGATCCCAACTTCTTTGCGGAGCTGCGGCTGGGGATCGGCTTCTCGTGCTGCGGCCAGCAGTCGACGGTCGATGTGAACGGAACGCGCATCACCAACAGCGCCGGCAACAATGACGATGGCCTTGGAGGCACCTCCAACGGCCAGCTGATCACCGTTGGCGGCAACGACGACCCGTTCAGCGCGTTCCTGCCGGGCTATTCGGAGGACAGGGAGCGCTACAACCTGGTGCCGTACATCGATTTCGGGGACACCCAGATCAAGGTGACCACGGCCAAT
>NZ_QKVT01000027.1:0-625 GCF_003426715.1 Blastomonas sp. UPD001 | reverse complement strand
TTTATTAATGCAACATTTTAATCGTGTCAGTCCAGTAGGGTGTGTTAGACGCCTAATTTAATATCGTTTTTCATGAAAAACATGATTTGAGCGCCTAACGCACCATGGTATCAGCGGTGCGTTAGGCTAAAGCCATAACGCACCCTACGTAACATAAATATTATTAACAAATACGTGGGAGTTGATCGCCGACAAGCATATCAACAATTCGTTCAGCATCAAAAAGAGTTTTTAATAAAACAATTCCTGCTGGTGAGGGAATTACTTCCCCGATTATACAAGCATCTTTTCCGGCGGGATGGGATTTCATGGCTGATAAAACTGTGTCAGCATGTTCGTTTTTGACTACTATAACTAATTTTCCTTCATTCGCTAAATACAACGGATCTAAACCTAAGATTTCGCAAACTCCTTTTACTTCTTCTCGAATTGGAATTGATTGTTCATCAAGGCGAATTGCGACATTTGAACTGAGGGAAAATTCATTTAATACAGTAGCTAAACCGCCGCGTGTAGCATCCCGCATTGCATGAATTTCGGGACAAACATCAAGGATAGTTTTGACTAAATCGTGTAATGGCTGACAGTCACTTTCTATATTCGTTTCTAATGCTAATTCTCCACG
>NZ_QKVT01000026.1:0-12397 GCF_003426715.1 Blastomonas sp. UPD001 | reverse complement strand
TTGCCGCCACGGCAGCGGCAATGCGCTGGTCGATGGCATCGCGATCGGGCGGCAGGTTGGTCAGCCCGTCGCCACCCTTGGCCGCCAGCGCCAGAACGGCGTCGGTATCCTCGCGGCGGATCGGACGGATGACGGGGCATGCGGTTTCCATGGCGCACGAATAGCATTGCTGCATTCGCAGTCAAGTCGTTCTTGTGCGCTGCTGCCATTGCTGCGTATTGCCGTAATACGCAAAGCTGACACGCCATGGCGATCCGAATTTCGCGAGGCCTTGCCGCGCGGAAAGTCGCCCCAGACAGGCCGTCGCAATTTTCGCTTGCGGCAGATTGATTTCGCATGCACAATTTTAGCTCGACAGGAGGGTGGTCCGTGACGGTATCGATTGTATATTGCACATCCGGCGGATCCGGCATGGCTCCACTGCCCTCGCCCGCGCGCCGCCGCGCATGAACGCGCCGCCGCTGACGGTCAGGGACAAGATTTCCTATGGGCTGGGCAGCACAGCCGAGGCCATGGTGTTTACCACCACATCGAGCTTCCTGATGCTGTTCTACAACCAGGTGCAGGGGCTGCCCGCGCACTATATCGGCATCGCGCTCGCCGCCGGGCTGATCGTCAACGCGGTGTTCGATCCGATGGTGGGGTCATGGTCCGACCGCACCCGCAGCCGCTGGGGGCGGCGTCATCCGTTTATGTTCGGCTCGATCCTGCCGGCCGCCGCGCTGTTCTATGCGGTGTTCAATCCGCCCGAGATCGGCACGGTCGGCCAGCTGGTGTGGCTGGGCGTCGCCAATACGCTGCTGCTCCAGGCGATGACGCTCTACCACACCCCGCATCTGGCGCTTGGTGGCGAGCTGTCCGACAGCTATCTGGGCCGCACCAGCGTGATGTCTTACAACACCTTCTGTCTGTGGATGGGCGATACGCTGGGCTGGCTGCTGTGCTTTCGCATATTCTTTGCCGCCAGCGCCGAATATCCCAACGGCGCACTCGATGCGTCGCGCTGGCCGCTGTTCTCCACCACGGTGGCCGCGCTGGTGCTGCTCATCCTTACCTATTCGAGCTGGTCGACGCGCAACCGCATTCCCTATCTGCCGCAGCCGGGCGAGGACGAGCAGGGATTCAGCCCGCGCGAGCTGTTTCGCGATATCGGGCGGGCGCTGACCAACCGTAACTATGTGGTGCTGCTAATCGGCATGTTCTTCCTGTCGATGATGACAGGCATCCGGCTTGGGCTGTGGCTCTATTCGGCGACCTATTTCTGGGAGCTGACCAACAACCAGATCAGCCTGTTCGTCATCGGCAGCTTTTGCGGCTATGTCTTTGCCGCCTTTGCGGTCAAGCGCCTTCATGCGCGCTTCGACAAGCGCTGGACGGGCATGGCGGCGCTGCTGCTCTACAGCATCGGCCCCGCTTTGCCGCTGGCGCTGGGCTATTTCGGCGTGCTGTCGGCACGGACCGAAGGCATCCTCTACATCCTGATCGCGTTCTCGGTGCTCCAGCATCTACCCTACAGCCTGATGGTGACCACGGTGACCTCGGCGCTGGCCGATATCGCCGACGAGAACGAGCTGAAATACGGCATGCGGCAGGAGGGCGTGCTCTATGCCACGCGGACGTTCTTCGCGCGGGTCGACCAGGCGCTGGGCACCGCACTGGCCGGATGGGTGCTAACCTATATCGCGTTTCCCGCCAACGCGAGGCCAGGCGAGGTCGAGCAGCCGGTGCTGATGGGGCTTGCCGCCGCCTTCGCGCTGTCGAGCATTCCGGGCCTGATCGCCGGCGTGTTCTATGGCATGCTGCGCGTAACCCGCAAAAGCTATGACGCGACCAGGGCCGCGCTTGAAACCCGCCGCGACGCTGATGATACAGGCCTCGAACCGGGCTGAGCGGGCGCCCTTGCGCATTGACGGTGTACGGGTGCCCCGTGCGAGCGTCCGCTGGCACGCCGGACCTGCAATATCGACTGCGCTACAGCGGCGATTTGAACAACGGAACACGATATTGTGATTTCGTGGTCGCAGGCAAGAACGCCGCTTCATGGTCTGTCAATGCGACATTTTAATGTCTCTGATCGATCAGGGGTTGACATTTTCTGCATCAGATGTTGCATTCGAATGCAATAAATCTAGACAATCGGACTCGGGACGAAAGGGGCTAACCATGATAAAGACCAACCGGACACGTGGCGTGAAGGCGCTGCTGCTGGGCGGCTGCACGCTCGCTGCCGCATGGGTACCTGCGGCGCTGGCGCAGGACACGTTGGCGCAGGAGGATGCCGATGGCGGTGCTAGGGCGGAAGAAATCATTGTGACCGCGCAGCGGCGCGAGGAGCGCCTCCAGGATGTGCCGCTGTCGGTTTCGGTGGTCACCTCCGAAACGCTGCGCAACGCGGCAGTGACCACGGCCGAGCGGCTCGAACAACTGGTCCCCGGTATCCGCATGGGCCGTTCAGGGGCCGATCTCCGCCCGGCCATCCGCGGCACGTATACCGAGTTCGTGGGCCCCAACAGCGACCCCCGGTTCGGGATCTATATCGACGATATCTACCAGTCGCGCCCCAGCCAGATACCGCCGATCGTCGATCTGACGCGGGTCGAGGTTCAGAAGGGTCCGCAGGGAACATTATATGGCCGCAATAGCTATGGCGGCAACATCGCCTTTTTTTCGGCCAATCCGACCGACCGGTTCGAAGGCTTTGTCGATGCGATCTATGGGCGATATGACCGGGTGCGCCTTGATGGTGCGATCAACCTGCCGGTAACCGAAGGCGTCGCCTTCCGGCTTTCGGGAATGTACGAAAAGGCCGACGGCTATGTGAAGAACATTAACCCGCTCGGCAATGATTTTGGCGATGAGGATCAATGGTATATCCGCGGCGCACTGCGGATTGCGCCATCGGGCATGGATGACCGACTCGAAATCTTGCTGCGGGGATCGTATCTGGCGCAGGACGGCGCTGGCCAGGGCGGCTTTGGCTACAAGGTGCTGGGCACCCTGGTGGATACTTCGCTGATCAGGCCGCCGGGCGGCTCGATCAACGTCAACGGCATAAACTACACCTTCCCCAATGGCTTCAACGGGTCCAGCTTCACCGGCCAGCGCGTGCCGTTCGATCCGCGGTTTCGCGATGGCGTTGCCGATATCAACGGCGCCGATGTGGGCGTGGCGGTCGATCCCGACCCTTATCGCGTGAACTTTGCCGGCAAGAATTTCCGCCGGGCAGATACATATGCGTTCAGCGGCGTGATCAACTTCGACGCAGGCCTAGTGCGGCTGCGTTCGATCACCAGCTATACCGATTTCAAGAATACCCGGACCGGCAACAGCCTGCTGCCGGTGCAACTCGATTTTTCGATCATCAAGGGCGCAGCGCAGACCTTTACGCAGGAACTGCAAATCCTGTCCAACGATACCAGCAGCCCGTTCCAGTGGATCGCCGGCGCTTTCTATTATGATGACCGGGTTACCGAGATCAACGTCACCAATACGGTGCGGCTGACCCCGACGCCCTATTTCTTTTTCGGGCTTGAGTTTCGACCTGCCGGATCACCGTTCAGCAACGCGACTTTCAACGACTTCTTCAGCGCTTTCGAGAACCGGACTAAGTCTTATGCCGGTTATGGCCAGATGTCCTACACGTTCGACGACCGCCTGACAATCACCGGCGGCATTCGGTACACTCAGGACCGCAAAAGGTTCATGGCTCCGATCAATTCGAACTTCGCGCAAGGCGGCACCGGCTCGTCCTTCTATATTTTCGACATCAACCAGCCAGTTGATTTCGAATGCGGCGGCTTCATCGCGGCGGCCCCCAATTCGAATGCCAATGCGGCATCGATTGCCAACGCCCGCCAGTTCGTCTGCGGCAAGACGAACCAGGATTTCGTGACCTATCGTGCCGCGATTGACTACAAAATCACACCCGACAACCTGGTCTATGCCAGCTTCTCGACCGGCGCCCACTCGGGCGGTTTCAACCAGACACCGGTGTCGATCAGCGGCGTTCAGACATTGCTGACGTTCGATCCGGAATATGTCGATGCCTATGAAATCGGCACCAAGAACACCTTCATGGATGGCAAACTGACGCTGAATGCCGCAGCCTTCTTCAACCAGTTCAGCGATTTGCAGGCCCAATCCTCGATCCCCAATCCGGCAAATCCGCTGACATCGGTGGTCGCTCAGACATTCAACGTCGCCAAGAGCCGGGCCTATGGGGTTGAAGTCGAGGCAGTGATCCGCCCGCATCCCGACTGGACGTTCAATCTGGCGTTCAACTATCTTGATTCGAAACTCCAGGACTATCCGCTCAACGTGTTCGCCAATGGCGGCGCGCAGAACCTGTGCGGCGTGAGCACGAGTTGCGTCCCCAATTCGGGCGAGACGAACGGGCTGCAGGGTTCCCCCTTCCCGAACGTGCGCACTGATCCCAATCGCTTCGTTCCGCTGCTCGGGCCGGACGGCAACCAGGTGGTGGTCGGCGGGGTGCCGCAATTCCGCTACGTCATCGCCGGGCGGCTACGCGACGGCACCACGGTGTCGTCGCCTGAAGCCTTCCAGCCTAAATATACCTGGCAGGCGGGTGTCTCGCACCGTATCGATCTAGGGTCGGCCGGATCGCTGACCCCCGAAGTGCAGGCCTTTTTCAGCAGCGACTATTTGCTCTCGGTGATCGCACCCGAACTGGGGCGGCAGGACGCCTTTACCCGTACCGACCTGCGCCTGACCTACAAGACTGCCGACGAACGTTTTCGTCTCCAAGTGTTCGTCAACAATGTCGAGGATAGCGCGGTCATCACCCGCACTGCCTTTGCGGCGCAGCGGGCGATGCTGGTCAACTATGCCGTGCCGCGTACCTGGGGCATTGCGGCAGGTTTTAGGTTCTGAACGCCCCGGGTCATAAGCTGCGTCCCGGCCGGTCCGATCGCCGTGTGCGACCGGACCGGCATGCCGGGCACGGCTGACGGCGACCGGTGGCCAGCGTCCGGCGATCCGTAAGCAAGAGAGGCTTCATGGCAACTAACAGCTATCCCTTTGTTCTGCCCGAACGCGATGTCGTGACGAAAATCCGGCATCGGCATACCGCCGAACTGCGCCGATCGACCGGCGACCGCACCCAGTCGCTGGAAGGTTTCGAGGACGATTTCACCGATATCGTCGATTACATCCTGCGGATCACCGAGCAAATCTGGGTCGATCGGGGGATCGGCCGCATCTACGATACCTATGACGCCAGCTGCGTCGTCTATTCCTCGATGGGCGTCGTGCGATCGGTCGAGGACGTGGTGGTATCCACGTTGCAGGGCATCAACGCCACGCATGACGGCGAATCGCATCATCTCAACATAGCGTGGAGCGGCGACGACCGGCAGGGCTTCTACACCTCGCATCTGGGCTTTGCGCATTCGACCAACAGCGGCCCGACGATGTTCGGCCCGGCGACCGGACGGCGCCTCGGGCGGTTCTTCGTGGCCGATTGCATCACCCGCGACAACCGCATCCACACCGAATGGCTGATGCGCGACAACGGCGCTGCCGTGCGCCAGATGGGCTTCGATCCGCATGTCGTCGCCCGCCGCCTGGCCGAGACGCCGCCGCCGGAAAGTCCGGTGCTGTCTGTCCCCACCCGGCTGGAAGGCCAGGCGATCCGCACCGGATACAAGGGTCCGGTCGATACGCCGCAAGGCTGGATCGAAAACCATTTCAGCCAGCTGTGGAACATGCGGCGGCTCGACCGGCTGGCCGATCATTACGCACCGGGCATCATCGCGCATTGGGCGGGCGGACGCACCGCGCATGGCCGCCGCAACCTGTCCGCACTGATCATCAGCCTGCTGGCCAGCCTGCCCACCAGCACGGTGCGTGTCGAGAACGTCTGCTGGTCCGAAGAGACCGACGGGCTGATCGTCGCTGTGCGCTGGACCCTGGAGGGCACCACGCGCCCCGGCGGCCTGCTGGGCGACGTTCCCGCCGGGCGTCCGGTGGCGGTGATGGGATCGTCGCACTTCCGCTTCGACGGGCCGCTGATCGTCGAGGAATGGACGGTGTTCGACGAGATCGGCGTGCTCGTCCAGGCCTATAGCGGCTGACCGGCGCGCCCGCTCGCCCGACACGGAAACTGCCCCCATGACCTCCCGCGCGCGTGCGCTCACCTTCGGCTATCTGCTGGCGCTCCAGTTTTTCTATGCCTGGGCGTGGAGCAGCAGCGACATCCTGCGCCCCTATTTCCGGTCATTCTACGGGCTGACTCTGGCCGAGGCCGGTTCTGCCTATTCGGCGCAGGTGATCGGCGCGCTGGCGGGCGCGCTGCTGACCGGCGGCATCGAACACCGGATCGGGCGGCGCGCCACGCTGATGCTGGTGACCGGCGGCTGCGGCGCGGCGCTGCTGGCGGGCGCAGGGGTCGACGATCTGGCCGGGCTCATCGCGCAGCGCCTTGTGCTTGGGCTGTTCATGGGCGCGGTGTTTCCGCTCACCGTCGGCTTGGTGGTCGACATGTTTCCCGCGCGCCAGCGTGGCCGCCTGTCGAGCCTGGTCGATGGCACCTATTTCATCGCCGTGATCGCGCTGGGCTGGGCCAGCGCCGCATTCCTGCCCGGCCAGTGGCTGCTGATGTTCTGGCCACCCGCGCTGTGCCTGTTCGCGCTGATGCTGGCGTGCCTGGGCATCGCATTGCCACCTGCGCCCGACAAGGCAGCAGCCCGGCCACATGGCGCCGCTGCGCTGTTTGCGCGGGGCCTGCGCGCCCGCACCCTGGGCCTGATCACGATGATCATGCTCAATGCTTCAGGCCACCAGATTTTTTCCGGATGGCTCACGACCTTCATGACCGAAACCGAACATTATGGTGACGCGGCGATCGCGGCGACGCTGACCGCGCAATATGGCGGCAGCATCGCGGGATGTTTCCTATGGGGCTGGGCCGCCGATCATTTCGGCAGGCGCGCCGGGCGGTTCGGTCTGCTGGCGTCGGCGGTATTCGTGCTGCTCTTCCTGTTTCTGCCCGGGCCGTTGTGGGTGCGCCAGATCAGCGCGTTCATGTTCGGCTGCGCCTTCGCCACGGTGGTGACCCTGGGGCCGTGGCTAGCCGAGCTGTATCCGCCGCATCTGCGCGGTCCGGCCACATCGATATTTCAATGGGGTCGCTGCGCCAGCCTAGTCGTGCCGCTTGCCAGCGGCGTGCTGGCCACCGCGATCGGGCTGGGCGCGGTGATGGCGCTTGCCGCAGCAGCCTTTGCGGCAGCCGGCGTCATCTGGTGGATATTGCCCGAAACCTGCCATCGACTTGTGCCCGGACGACCGGTCATAATGGCCTGCTGACTTCGCGGTGAAGCCAGTCGCGCAGATGGCCGAGCGCCCCCCCGACAGCGCCGGCCCGGTGGACGAGGTAATAGCCCCGGTCGCCTTGCAGATAGACCGGAAACGGCTGGACCAGCACGCCCGCGGCCAGTTCGGCCTCGATGAGGAAACTCGGGATCAGCGCAGCCCCTCCTTCTGCGGCCACCTCCTGGGCGAGCAGCAGGAACTGGCTGTGTGCAGCGCGCACGCGCACATCGGCATCCCTGATACCGGCGTGCGCAAACCAGTCCGCCCATGCCCCGGGGCGGCCGCGCAGGGTCAGCAACGGCAGCGCCAGCAGGTCGCGCGGTACCTGCACCGCCGCGGCCAGCGCCGGAGCCAGCACCGGAACGACGCGCTCATGGAACAACAGGTAATGTTCGGCTCCGGGTAGATCGGGGTGGCCAAAATGGATCGCAGCATCGAACTCGGAGCTGCGCAGATCGATCTCCTCGTTCTGCGCGGTCAGGTTGACGCGGATATCGGGATGGATGGCATTGAAGCGCGGCAGGCGCGGGGCCAGCCAGCGCATGCCGAAGCCGGGCAAGGTCGCAAGTTCGATCATCCTTTCAGCATCGGGCGACAAGGCGTTGCGGGTCGCGCGGCGGATGTCGGCCAGCGCCGGGGCAACCGCATCGGCATAGGCACGACCCTGCGAGTTCAGCGTGACGCGCCGTCCGTGCCGGTCGAAAAGGCTGTGCCCCAACCATTGTTCCAGCCCCGCGACCTGACGGCTGACCGCACCCTGGGTCAGCGAAAGCTCCGCTGCGGCGCGCGAGAAACTGCCTGCGCGCGCTGCTGCCGCAAAACTCAGCAACATCGCCATCGGCGGCAACAGACGGCGGTTGCTCTCGTTCATTCCATTTACTCATATGCAATCTGGAAACATTCGTTTTGCCTGCGGATGCATTTGTGTCAAGCATCTCCCACCAACTCGGAGACACTGAATGCTCAGCCATGTGATGCCTGTCTACGCACCAGCCCCGGTCGTTCCGGTATCGGGCAAGGGACTCTGGCTGTACGAGGCGAATGGCACCGCCTGGATCGACTGTATCGGCGGCATTGCCACCAACGCGTTGGGCCATTGCCATCCAGCGCTGGTCGATGCCTTGGCGCTGCAATCGCACGCGCTCTGGCATGTCTCCAACGCGCTGTGCATCCCCGGTCAGGCGGAGCTTGGTGCGAAGCTCACGGCTGCCTCGTTCGCCGAACTCGCCTTTTTCTGCAATTCGGGCACCGAAGCAGTCGAATGCGCGATCAAGACCGCACGTCGCTATCATGCCGTGCGCGGCGCGCCCGAGCGGAGCGGCATCATCGGCTTTCACGGCTCGTTCCACGGGCGCACCTATGCTGCGATCAATGCCTCGGGCAACCCGGCCTATCTTGAGGGATGCGGGCCGCTGCTGCCCGGCTTCGATCATTTCGACATCGCCGATCGCGCCGGACTGGCGGCTGCGGTCGCGCGGCCGACGACGGCGGCGGTGATTGTCGAGCCGGTGCAGGGCGAGGGCGGCGCGCGCGCGCTTGCCGATGCCGATCTGCTCCGGCTGCGGCAGCTGTGCAGCGCCCATGGCGTGCTGCTGATCCATGACGAGGTGCAGTGTGGCATGGGACGCACCGGACGGCTGTTTGCACATCAATGGGTCGAGGGTGCCGCGCCCGATATCATGGCGATCGCCAAGGCGCTGGGCGGCGGCTTTCCGGTGGGTGCGTGCCTTGCCACCGCCGACGCCGCATCGGGCATGACCGCGGCCAGCCATGGCTCGACCTTCGGCGGCAACCCGCTGGCGATGGCGGTGGCCGGCGCGGCATTCGACATCATCGCCGATCCCGACATGCTCGCGCATGTGCGCGCGATGTCAGAGCAGCTTCGCTCCGCACTGGAGACGTTGCGCTGCCAGCATCCCGACATCATCGTCGATGTTCGGGGCAAGGGACTGCTGATCGGGCTGAAGCTCGCTCCCAACAACCGCGCCTTCATCGCGGCGGCTCGCCAGCACGGGTTGCTGCTGGCCGGCGGTGGCGACAACATCGTGCGCTTGCTGCCGCCGCTGACAGTGTCTGCTGAGGAGGCGGAGATGATCGTCGAGCGGATCGCCGCGACCTGCATGGCGATGATCTGCCCGGCGGTGGCATGAGCACCGTGCTGACCTCGTTCGATCCGGCGACGGGCCAGCCGGTGTGGCAAGGCGAGGTGGCAAACGCGCACGCGGTTGCCACTGCGCTAGAGCGCGCACGCGCCGCGCTGCCCGGCTGGTCGGATACCCAGCTCCATGAACGGATCGCGATCGTCCGCGCTTTTGCCGAACGCGTCGCCGGGCACCGCGAAGCGCTGGCCACCATGATATCGCGCGAGACCGGCAAACCGCGCTGGGAGGCCGCGCAGGAGGCGGACACAGTGGTCAGCAAGATCGCGATATCGATCGCCGCGCAGGCCGAGCGCGCCGGAGAGCGCAGCCAGGCCATGGCGTTCGGTCGCGCCGTCCTGCGCCATCGTCCGCACGGCGTGTTTGCCGTGCTTGGCCCCTACAATTTTCCCGCGCATCTACCCAATGGCCATATCGTGCCCGCGCTGCTGGCGGGCGATACGGTGGTCTTCAAGCCTTCCGAGGAGGCTCCCGGCACCGGCGCGCTGATGGCGGCGCTGTGGCATGAAGCAGGCTTGCCCGATGGCGTGCTGACCGTCGTGCAGGGCGGCCGGGAAACCGGTGCCGCGCTGGTCGCCGGTGCCATCGACGGGGTGGCGTTCACCGGCTCGGCGCAGACCGGAGTGTATCTGCGCAGGATGTTCGCGGATCGCCCCGACGTCATCCTGGCGCTCGAACTGGGCGGCAACAATCCGCTGATCGCCTGGGACGGCGACCCCGATGCGCTGGGCTCGATCATCGGCCAGTCGGCATTTGTCTCGACCGGCCAAAGGTGCAGCTGCGCGCGCAGGCTGATCGTGCGGGAAGGGCGCGCGGGCGATGCCATCGTCGATGCGGTCGTTGCATTCGCCGAACGCATCCGCATCGGCGCGTGCGATGACCTGCCCGAACCAGCGATCGGCCCGCTGATCAACGCCGCTGCCGCACAGCGTGCCCGCGCCGCGACCGACGTGCTGGCAGCGGGCGGCGCGGGCATCCTGCGGCGAATGACGCCGCCGCGAGGACGCGCAGAGCCGTTCGTGTCGCCCGGCTTGCTGGACGTCAGCGGCATGGCCGTGCCCGACGAGGAAATATTCGCGCCGCTGCTCCAGATCGTCCGGGTCGCAGGCTTCGATGCCGCGATCGAGGCGGCGAACGCCACCCGCTTCGGCCTTGCGGCAGGACTGTTGAGTGAGGACCCGCAATTATGGGACGCATTCTTGCGCCGCGCAAGGGCGGGCGTGATCAACTGGAACCGGCCGACCACCGGCGCATCGGGTACAATGCCGTTCGGCGGGACGGGCGCTTCTGGAAATTATCGCCCTAGTGCGTATTATGCCGCAGATTACTGCGCCTATCCCGTCGCCAGTTTCGAAGCCGATCGCGTGCAGGACATATCCGCGCAATGGCATGGGATCGCGGGATAAACAGCTGATACTCTGGCTACAATATGTTTAGCACTACCTTGGCAGATTTCTGCGGGTTATGTGTCGTCATATTCTATGACAGTGCGGGCATGTTGGCGGTGGAGGTTGGCTGAGTTGGGTTAGGATCGCCTGCCTTATGGGGGGCAAGGACGGCGGCGGCTTCAGGCTCCTTTTTTCGACCCGGTGCTTTCAAGCGGAGGTCTTGCAGGAACGCTAACGCGATCATGCTCATGAGGGCGTGTTCGTGAAGTCTCTGCCATAATCGTCCCTCGAAGTGGTAAAGGCCAAGCTTTTCCTTGAGCTGCTGATGAGCCTGTTTGCAGAGCCCACCGGGCCTTGATGACGCCAGCTAGCTTCTTGAGTGACGTGTCAGCGGGCAGATTGCTGAGGTAGTATTTGCACTCACCGGCGGAGCGGTGCTCTTCAACCAACCAGACCTGTTCTCCGCGACGATGCCGTTGTCCGAGATCACCGATCCGCTGCGGCAGGCCGTCGGCCACCCGCACAAGCATGGCAGCAAAGCGCGCCGACAGCTTGCCATCGTTCCTCGGTGCCAGCTTACGGTCTGCCATTTGGCACTATCGAGCATCTCCTGGGCAGGACGCGAGGCGACGTCAGGCAAATGGTTGTTGCTTGGCCATCCGCGCCCAACGACCTGGAAGATCATCGCAACATCAGCCGGATACACCTGGACACTTCGAAGAACCGCTTGATTTTGGGGTGTTGCGCAGGCCAGTTGCTGCTGGAGGCCCTGATTATGCCAGTGCTTGGGTTTGATCGGCAGATTTCCTGGTGATTGGCCTGCCTTTTGGACCATTTCCGGATCAAGCAGGCGCAGTACGCCCCTCGAGCCAGGCGAGCCTCTGGAAGTTGTAGGCGAGGTTGGCCATGCCGATCTTGATGCGAGCGCGGGCAATGCCGATGGTGCGGACTAACAGACCCATGCGATGCTTCTGCCCGGCAAAGACATGCTCGACCGCCGAACGGATGGCTGATCGCTTGGCATTGGCCTTGGCGATGCGCTCGGGCATGGCGCGGCGGTTCGGCTTGCGCTGGTGGATATGGCTCTTGAACATGCCCCTCTTGAGGAAGGCTTCGTTCTTCTTCGACCGGTAGGCGGTGTCGGCCCAGACGCCCGAGCCGGTGTTGCTCGTGCTGATCAGGTCCGGCAACCGGGCACCGTCATGGGCGTTGGCGGCGCTGGCATCCCAGGTGCGGATCAACCCGTGAGCCCGGTCGATGCCGATGTGGTTCTTGTAACCGAACATCGGGATGGCAAGGTCGACCGGCTTGAACGACTTGGTATCGACGCCCTCCTTCACCTTGGCCTTGGTATACTTCACGCTCCAGCGGGCATCGCGATCCTTCTGGCGGAGCCGGGCTGGCTTTGCCTTCCATGTCTCCGGGATCCGGCCGTCCTTGATCGCCGCCTTCTCCTCCTCGGTGTTGCTGCTGCGCGACAATCAGGATGAGAACCGCGCGACAATCTAGTTGAGAATGGCG
>NZ_QKVT01000025.1:0-520 GCF_003426715.1 Blastomonas sp. UPD001 | reverse complement strand
CCCGGCGCCGCGGTCTCGATCCGGTCGGCGATCAGGTTGGCCGCGCCGCCCGCGCCCAGCTGGTTGCCGTTGAGGGGATCGCCGTCGCCATCGAAGGTCTGCAGGACGACGAAGTTGGAGCCCGATGCCGGAATCGCATCGGCGACCCCGCTGAAGAACCGGATCCCGTCGTCGATCCCGAACACCGACGTGTTCAGTGCAAGGACGTCGGTCTGGAAGTCGAAGACCGGAATGAAGAGCTCGTTCCCGACGATCTGGCGTCCCGGCGTTTCCAGGGCAGTGGTCCCCGCGAAGGGGGAGCGGTCGAAGGTGAAGACGGCGGCCTCGACGCTGGATGCAAGGCCGAGGGTGGCCAGCAGGCCGATCATGTGAAGGCGTGTCATCGCATTGGTTCCCTTGCTCATGGTTGATATCCGGTCCCCCCGTTCGGTCGGCGCTTGTTCGGCCAGACCATGTTTCGAGACTGGCGGCCTCCCGTAGTCGGCGCCGTGGCAGTGCCCGTGGCCGACGGCGTTCCTTC
>NZ_QKVT01000024.1:0-4025 GCF_003426715.1 Blastomonas sp. UPD001 | reverse complement strand
CAGCAGGCCGGGCAGGCTGTCGAAGGTCTTGCGGCCCATGATCATCGGCCGTGCCTGGGTCAGCGCCTTGAAATGGCGCAGATCCGGCGGCAGGTGCCAGGGCAGGGTGCCGTTCGCGCCGATCACGCCGCTGCGCGCGCGGGCGAGGACGAGGAAGATCTCGGGATGGTTCATGATGCCGCCCCTGAAGGTTCCAGCGTGATGCGCGTAACATGCCCCATCTTGCGCCCCGGCAGCGCGCGGTGCTTGCCATAGAGGTGCAGATGGTTGGCGGGATCGGAGAGCAGTTCCGGCCAGCCATGCGCCGCCTCGCCGATCAGGTTGCGCATCTGGGCAGCGTGGCAGGCAAGCGCGGTCTCGCCGAGCGGCAGGCCGCAGATCGCGCGGATATGGTTCTCGAACTGGCTGGTGAACGCGCCCTCGATCGTCCAGTGGCCGCTATTGTGGACGCGCGGCGCCATTTCGTTGAACACCGGGCCGTCCGCCGTAGCGAAGAACTCGAGCGTCAGCACGCCGACATAATCGAGCTTTTCCGCGACTTTCGCGGCGAGTGCGCGTGCGGCAGGGACCTGCGCCTCGATCGCAGCGCTCGCGGGCACGCTCGACAGGTCGAGAATGCCTGCGACATGGACATTTTCCGCGCTGTCCCAGAAGCGGATCTCACCCTGGGGTGAGCGTGCGAGGATCACCGAGAACTCCGCCTCGAAGGTCACGAAACCCTCGATGATCGAAGGCACCCCGCCCGCCTCGTGCCAGCGCGCCACCGGGTCGTCGGCGGGCATCACACGCGCCTGGCCCTTGCCGTCATAGCCCATGCGGTTCGACTTGATGATCGCCGGGCATCCCGCCACCGCCATCGCGGCGGCGACGTCCCCCTCCGTCTCGGCAAAGCCGAACGGCGCGGTGCGCCCGCCGAGCTCGGCGACGAAGCGTTTCTCGTCGATCCGGCTCTGCGCGACCTCGAGCGCGCGCGGCGAGGGGCGCAGCGGCACGAGGTCCGCTATGCCATCGAGCGGCGCGACGGGGACATTCTCCCATTCGTAGGTCACGACATCGCAGGCCTGGGCGAAGCTGGCGAGCGCTTCGCTGTCCGAATAGTCGGCGCTGGTCGTCTCGGCCGAAACCTCGCCCGCCGGGCTGGTCGCTTCGGGCGCGAAGACATGGCAGCGATAGCCGAGCTGCGCGGCGGCGAGGCTGAGCATCCGCCCGAGCTGCCCTCCGCCCATGATGCCGATGGTACTGCCGGGAGGTATCATCGCGCTCATGCCGGGCGTTCACCCACCGAATCGCTTTGCGCCGCACGCCAGGCCTCGAGCCGACCGGCTAGCGCCGGATCGTTGAGCGCCAGGATCGAGGCTGCCAGCAGCCCCGCATTCTTTGCGCCCGCCGGGCCGATGGCCAGCGTGCCGACCGGAATGCCGCCGGGCATCTGGACGATCGACAACAGGCTGTCCATTCCGCTCAGCGCCTTGCTCTGCACCGGCACGCCCAGCACCGGCAGCCGCGTCATGCTTGCGACCATGCCCGGCAGATGCGCCGCGCCGCCCGCGCCCGCGATGATCACCTCGAAGCCCGAATCGACGGCACCCCTGGCAAACTCCACCAGCCGGTCGGGTGTGCGATGGGCCGAGACGATGCGGCAATCGTGCGCCACGCCCAGTTCGTCGAGCACGTTGGCAGCACCCGACATGGTCTCCCAGTCCGACTGGCTGCCCATGATGATGGCGACGCGGATCGGTGCTTTGGCTGGGCGGTCGGGCGTTTCAAGTGGCTCGGCCACGCATGTCTCTCCGCGTAATTGCTGGTCCCGCCCGGGTCTTAAAGGCAAAGCCTGACACCCGCAATCACCCTGGACACGAAAAGCAACATCGCGTCAGAACGGGGGCAACTGTCCCGCTTGTGCACAAATTATACATGGTTAACGGCATTTTGATCATGCCTGACCCGCCCCGGCTTGCTATGCCGACCGCTCAAGGGACCGCGCCGGGGACAATTGCAGGCACCAACATGAAGATGACCGATGTGCAGGGCGGCCCGGGTGGACAAGCACCCCAGGCAGACGTGGCGCTGAGCCACGAGCAGCTTGCCCTGCTGTGCGCGGACCTCAAGCATCAGAACGCGCTGTTGAGCGCGCGCGTGCGCCAGCTCGAGGACGAAATCTGCCGCGATACGCTGACCCCGCTGTTCAACCGCCGCTATTTCGAGCAGGCGGTGGCGAGCTCGATCGCGCACTGCCAGCGGTACCAGAGCCGCGCCGCATTGCTGTTCGTCGATGTCGACGACCTGAAGCTGATCAACGATACCTTCGGCCATGCCGCCGGCGACGAGGCGCTGCGCTGCGTCGCGAACGTCCTGCTCGCCAATGTGCGTTCGACCGATGTCGTCGCGCGGATCGGCGGCGACGAGTTCGCGCTGATCCTGGGCGCGATCAGCGAGCGCGATGTCGAGCACAAGGTCGCGCAGCTGACGTCCGGGATTTCGGCCTGCCAGATCGGCCATGGCGAAGCGGCGAGCAGCCTGTCCGCCACCTTTGGCCATGCCTTCATCCACCCCGATGACGAGGCGGAAAAGGTGCTCGCCCGCGCCGACAGCCATATGTACCGGGTGAAGCGGTCGCGCGCCGCCGCGCGCTGAGACGCACTAGCCCCGCCAAATCCGGGCATTTGCGGTGTATTAAGGCTTTTGCTTTACAGCGCGTTACATGCAACCGTGGCAGAAGGTCCTTCTTTCCGTGTCGTTCAGTGTCGTTGCCACGCTTGTGGCGATGCAGGCGCTTGTCCTGGCGACGGGTGAGCCGATCGAATTCATCTACTGGGCCTTTGCCATGGCCTGTCCCGTGTTCGTATCGGCCCCGGTCAGCCTTGTCCTGGTCCGCCAGGCCGAGGCCAATCAGCGGCTCAACCTCGCATTGCTCGTCGCGCAGCGCGAATTGATGACCCAGGCCGACCGCGATCATCTGACCGGCGTTCTGAGCCGGGCGGCCTTTTATCGCCATGCCGAAGCCTATGACGGCGATGCGCCGGCCAGCGTGCTGCTGGCCGATATCGATCATTTCAAGGCCATCAACGACGGCCATGGCCATGCGCTCGGCGACGCGGCGCTCAGGCTGGTCGCTTCGACCCTGCAGGCGGCGCTGCGCCCCGACGATCTGCTGGGCCGCGTCGGCGGAGAGGAATTCGCGATCCTGTTGCGGGGCATGCCAATGCCGCTGGCGCTGGCCATTGCCGAACGCGCGCGCGGCGCCATTGCCGGATTGTGCATGCGGGCCGCGGACGGTTCGCCGGTCGCGCTGTCGATCTCTGTCGGCGTCGCCAGCTATGCCGCGGGCATGTCGCTCGACGTCGCGCTCGCCCAGGCCGATCAGGCCATGTACAGCGCCAAGCGCAATGGCCGTAATCGCGTCATGATCTCGGATTGAACCGAACAGCATAAACCCAGCGGCCGGGGCTCTTCAGGGCAGGTCTCCAAGTGTTTGTCTAGTCTTAAGGGTTTGGCCTTAAGCAGCATTACATGAGTCCGCTCAGGAAGATCCTGTTCTGCGTCGCATTTGGAGTCGTCATGACTTTGGCGGGGCTCGAGGCTATGGTGCATGCGCTGCACGAGCGCGTCGATTGGCCATATTGGGCCTTCGCCGTCATCTCGCCCGCTGCAGTGACCGCGACGATCAGCATCGTGCTGGTCCGGCAGATCGAGGCCAACGGCCGGCTTGCCGCCCAGCTGCTCGAAACCCAGTCCGATCTGCTCGCGCGCGCCAGCCGGGACGAGCTTACGGGCGTGATGAACCGCGCGGCATTCTATCGCGACGCCGCCGCCTATGCCGACGAGGCGCCGGCTTGCGTGCTGCTGGCCGATATCGACCATTTCAAGGCGATCAACGACGAGCATGGCCATGCGGCCGGCGACGAGGCGCTGAGGCTGGTCGCGTCCACGTTGCGCGCCGCGCTGCGACCCCGGGATCTGCTGGGGCGCGTCGGCGGCGAGGAATTCGCCATCCTGCTGTGCGGGCTTCCGTTCGGGCTCGGCAT
>NZ_QKVT01000023.1:0-730 GCF_003426715.1 Blastomonas sp. UPD001 | reverse complement strand
CCATCGCGCTTCGATCAACCGCGTCTGTCACCTTCGCGGTAGTGCATCGGGTCCTGCATCCACGCGTTCACGGCGGACTCGCGCCAGCCGGCTGACCGTTCGCCGAGCTTGAGCTGCCGCGGGAAGGTGCCGCGCGACATCTTCCGGTAGATGGTGGACCGGCTGAGACCGGTGCGGTCGGGCACCGTGTTCAGGCGGAGGATGCGGTCGGGCGGGGACATGCGGCACTCCTGGGTTGGTTGGGTCATGCCGGGATGGTCGGAGCGGGCAGGGCGCATATCAAGATGGGGTGCCACGGCAAGGACAGGCTAGGGTGCAGATAGATGCCCGGGCGTGCAGGTGGCAGCAATCAGCGAGCACAGGTGGCCATAGCGAGGACTGGCGTGCCCTTGGTCGGTCTCGGATCGAGCGGCAGCCGCTCCAAGATACGAGGGCAAGATACGAGGGCACGATGAAAGGGGCGGCACTCCGCGCGCCCAGGCCGTTGATCTTGTTGGGGTTCTGACGGCACTGCGATTTTGGCGTGGTGCCGTATCGCGCGTTTTATGTCGCCAAACCAGAAAGTTAGGTGGTGCCAAACCGCAGGAGCGTTTCATGGCGGCTCAGTTCGGGATGGGAAGCGCCCGTCCGCTTTGCGCCCCCATTTCGGCCGTCGGCCGAGCACATATCTGCTCCCAGAAGCGGTCACTGACTCAACCGATCAATTGTTCCTCAAGCCGGTCGGCGCTCG
>NZ_QKVT01000022.1:0-1120 GCF_003426715.1 Blastomonas sp. UPD001 | reverse complement strand
ATCGCCGCCCAAACCCATATCCAGACCTTCTTCTGCGATGTGCGATCACCCTGGCAGAAGGGCGGGGTCGAAAACGCCATCGGCAGACTCAGGCGATCCATGCCGCGCAAAGCCGACATCGCCACTCTCACCGACGACGACATCCAGGCCATAGCAAATCGATACAATGCCACGCCCAGAAAATGCCTGGACTTCCGAACACCCGAAGAGGCATTCCATGACATTCAAACCAGTGTTGCACTTCAAACGTGAATCCACACCCCCGCCTTCGCGGGGGTGACGAGCGATGTCGTCCAGGCGCTCAATCCACCCAGATCCGGTCGAACCGTCGGCCGATCTGGGTGAGCCATTCATATTGGCTGATCCCGGTCGCGGCCTGAACCTCGGGCAGGACGAAATCGGCCGCGATCCAGTCGCCCTCGCCCAGAGCGGGCGCAGCGCTGAGGTCGATACAGGTCAGGTCCATCGACACGCGTCCCAGGATCGGCAGGCGCGCATCGCCATTCCGGAAGGCTCCGATCGACGACAAGGCCCGCTTGAAGCCATCGGCATAGCCCAGCGCCAGCGTTGCGGTGCGCATGTCGTGCTGCGCGACAAAGGTCGCGCCATAGCCGACGCTGTCGCCCGCGCGGACATGGCGCACCTGCAGGATGCGCGTCTCGATCCGCATCACGGGGCAGATATGGTCTGCCAGCGCGTCGCAGGGCACGCCGCCATAAAGCGCGAGGCCGGGGCGGGTGCAGTCGAAATGATAGCCGGTGCCCAGCGCAATGCCCGCGCTGTTGGCGAAGCTGTAGCGCCGCGCCGCAACCTGCTGGCGTGCCTGTTCAAATCTCGCGAGCTGCGCGGCATTCTGCGCCGTATCCTCTTCCGCCGATGCCAGATGGCTCATGCACAGATCGATATCGAGCCCGGCGCACAGCCCGGCAATATCCTCGCGCCAGTCGAGCCCCAGCCGGCTCATGCCGGTATCGATCATCACATGGCAGCGGCCCCCGCCCGCTTCGCGCCAGCGGACGATCTGCTCGGCGCTGTTGAGCACCGGCGCCGCCAGTCCGGCGAGCGCCGCACCCTCCTCGCCCGGCGCGATGCCGTGCAACACCGCGAGCCGCGCCGGGCG
>NZ_QKVT01000217.1:0-7313 GCF_003426715.1 Blastomonas sp. UPD001 | reverse complement strand
CGTGGCGGGCCAGGGGGCCGGCTCGGCGGACAGGTTAAACGCGGCGACGATGCGCTCGCTCCCCTCGATCCGCTCGAACGCCAGCACCTGCGCGTCGCAATGCAGGATCGTGATGCCGCCCGTCGCGAGCGCCGGATGCGTCTTGCGCAGGGTCAGCGCGGCGCGGGTGAGGTTGAGCAACGAGGCCGGATCGGCGCTCTGCGCGTCGACCGCGAGCGGACCGTGATCGTCGCCGAAGGGCAGCCACGGATCGCCGCTACCGAAACCCATGTCGTTGGCGTTCCTGCGCCACGGCATCGGCGTGCGCGCGCCGTCGCGGCTCAGCGTCAGCGGCCAGTTGGCGATCGCCTCGGGGTCCTGCAGTCGCTCGAACGGGATCTCGACCTGCGGCAGGCCGAGCTCCTCGCCCTGATAGAGGAAGATGTTGCCGCGCAGCGCGACGAGCAGCAGGATCTTGAGCCGGGCGAAGGCCTCGCGATGCTCGGGCGCGGCCCAGCGCGAGAGCGCGCGCGGCGCGTCGTGGTTCTCGAACGCCCAGCTCGGCCAGCCGGTGCCGGGCGTATCGGGCCAGCCGGTGAGCGCCTGCGCGACGATCTGCGGCGTCAGCTTCTCGGCATAGAGAAAGTCGAAGCCATAGGCGCTGTCGAACCGCGTGCCATGCGCGGTGAACAGCTTCATCTCGCGCTCGGCATCGTCGCCGCCCACCTCGGCGACGGTGAACTTGTCGCCATAGCGGTCGATCAGCGCGCGCATCCGCTCGACAAAGCCGGGAATGTCGGCATGCGACTGGTTGAACACCTTCAGCTGGAAATCGAACGGCCGGGTGCGCGGCTTGCCGGTGTCGGGCGCGGGCGGATTGTCGCGCAACTGCGGATCGTGCATCGCGAAATTGACCGCGTCCATGCGGAAGCCATCGACGCCGCGATCGAGCCAGAAGCGCAGCACGTCGAGCAATGCTGCCTGCACCGCCGGGTTGTGCACGTTGAGCTGCGGCTGCTCCTTCAGGAAATTGTGCATGTAATACTGGCCGCGCCGTGCATCCCAGGTCCAGGCGGGGCCGCCGAAGACCGACTGCCAGTTGCTCGGCGGGCTGCCATCGGGCTTGGCATCGGCCCAGACATACCAGTCGGCCTTGTCGGCGTCGGCGCTCGAGCGGCTGTCGACGAACCAGGGGTGCTGGTCCGAACTGTGCGAGAAGACCTGGTCGATCAGCACCTTGAGGCCGAGATCGTGCGCGCGTGCGACCAGCGCGTCGAAATCGGCGAGCGTGCCGAAGATCGGATCGACCCCGCAATAATCGGCCACGTCATAGCCGAAATCCTTCATCGGCGACGGGAAGAAGGGCGAGAGCCAGATCGCATCGACGCCCAGGTCCGCCATATGATCGAGCTTCGCGGTAATCCCCGCCAGATCGCCGATGCCGTCGCCGTTCGCATCGGCAAAGCTGCGCGGATAGATCTGGTAGATGCTTGCGCCCTTCCACCAGGGGCGGGGGACACCGGTGCCATGGTCGGGATCGGGCCGGGTATCGCAGAGCGGCTTGGTCATTCCTGGGCTTTCAGTCGATCGGGGTGGCGCGGCAGACGGCATAGCCGAACGGGGCCAGGCGGATCGCGACCGATCCCGGCGCGCTGGCGCTGGTCGGGCAGTTGCCGGCCAGGCCGATGAACGCGCGCGAGCGATAGCCGATCTCGACATTCATGCTGACGGGCTGGTCCGAGGTGTTGACCGCGACGAGGATTTCCTCGCCATCGTCCGCGCCGCGCGTGAAGGCGAGCAGGCCGGGCTTGGGGCCATAATGGCGCAGCACGGTGCGCCCGTCGCGCAGCCGGGGATGCGCCTTGCGGATCGCCGCCAGCTCGGCGATCAGCGCATAGAGCGGGTGCGCGGGGTCGAAATTCTCGGCCGCGGTGGTCGCCGCCGATCCGACCAGCCGGTTGTCGTTATAGCTCGCGACGCGGCTCGCGAACATGTCCTCGCGCGCGTCCTGATCGTTGCCGTCGCCGGTAAAGCCCTGCTCGTCGCCATAATAGATGGTCGGCACGCCGCGCGCGGTCATCATCAGCACATGCGCGAGCTTCATCCGCGCCAGCCGCTCTTCCTCGCTGGCCTGGGGATAGGCCTTGTCGAGCATGTGCCCGAGCCGGCCCATGTCGTGATTGCCGAGAAAGGTCGGCAGCGTGAGCGCGGTCGCATCGCCGCCCTCGTACAGCACGTCGCCCGCGATCAGCCCGGCGAACAGGTCGGTCCCCGCCTTGCCGGTGAGCATGTCGCGCACGGCGGCCTGGAAGGCGAAATCGAGCACGGCGGGCAGCTTGTCGCGCCGCGTATGCTGCGCGAGATAGCCGGGGTCCATCGCGTCGTTGGCGACCTCGCCGAAAATGTGGAAATGCGGGATGCCCTTGGCCCTGGCGCGCTCGAGCATCGCGGGGGCAAAGCGCGCCCAGAATTCGGGGTTCACGTGCCGCGCGGTATCGATGCGAAAGCCGTCGATGCCGAACCGGTCGATCCAGCTCGCGTAAATCTCGATGAACCCGTCGACCACGCGCGGGCTCTCGGTCATCAGATCGTCGAGCCCGACGAAATCGCCATAACGCGAATCCTCGCCATAGAAGCTCGTATTGCCGCGATTGTGGTAATGGATCGGATCGTTGAGCCAGGCGGGAAGCTTGATCTGCTCCTCGCCCCTGGGAAGCTGCGGGGTATAGGCATAAGATGGATCGGTCAGCCGCGCAAAATTCTCTGCGGTGCGGACCTGATCGCCTTCGAAGCCGCCATTGATCCGCTCGCCGTTGAGGCCGCCCTTGGTCCAATAGGGATAATCGGCCTTGGAGCGATAGGCGCAGACTGGCTGGCCGACGCATTCCCTGAAATAGATGACATCGGCAGTGTGGTTGGTGATGATGTCCATATAGACCTTGATGCCGCGCGCGTGCGCCGCATCGACAAAGGCCCGGAACTCGTCATTGGTGCCGAAATGGCTGTCGACCCTGGTGAAATCGGTCACCCAATAGCCGTGATAGCCTGCGCTTTCCTGGCCCGGCTCGCCCTGCACGGGCTTGTTCTGGAAGATCGGCGCGAACCAGATCGCGGTGACGCCGAGGCGCTGGATGTAATCGAGCTTCTGCGTGAGGCCCTTGAGGTCGCCGCCATGGAAGAAGCCCTTGTGCGCGGGGTCGAAGCCGGTCTTGAGCCGGTCGCCCTTCAGCCCGCCGCGATCGTTGGAAGGATCGCCATTGGCGAAGCGGTCGGGCAGCACGAAATAGATGATCTCGTCCTGCGGGGCGCGGCTGCGCACGGTGGCTTCGCTGTAATCGGGGGCCTGCGCCGCGGCCGGGGCCGAAACGGCCAGGGCGGCCAGTCCGGCCAGCGTCATCCAGTGTCGCACCATGCGCCTACCTCGCAGAAAATAACGGGGGGCGGGTGGGGAAACCCGCCCCCCGACTGGTAACCAGGTTCAGAATTCGCCCGTTCAGAATTCGTAGGTCGCGCCCAGGAAGAAGGTGCGGCCGAAATTCTGGATCGTTCCCGTCTGGGCGACATTGCCCCAATAGGTCCGGGTCGGTTCATCGGTCAGGTTGTTGACCTGCGCAAGCAGCTTGAGCCCGCGCAGCACGCTGCCTTCCTGGAACTGGTATGAAAGCTGCGCATCCATCACCGTTTCCTTGGCGCTGGTCAGGACGAGTTCGCTGATGCCGATCTGCGGGCTGACGAAGCTCGAACGGTGGCGGGTGCTGAGGCGCGCGCCGAACCCGGCCTTTTCGTAGAACACGGTCGGGTTGAACACGTGCTCGGACAGGCCCGGCAGCGGCAGGTTGATCGAGGCGCCGCTGGTCGCGCTGGGGAATTCCAGGTCGCTCTTGCTGTACGCATAGTTCAGCTGAACCCCAAGACCATCGAAGGGAGCGGGCAGTTCGACGAAGGTCTTGGAGAACTGGAATTCGATGCCATAGACATAGCCGCCATCGCCGTTGATCGGCGAGGAGAAGCTGCCCACTGCGTTGCCGGGAATGTTGGTGCCCGGGATCGGCGGGGGGGTGATGCCGTTTTCGACATAGTTGAACTGCGGAATCGTGCCGTTGATGATGTACGATTCGAGGTCCTTGTAATAGGCGCTGACCGCGAACACGCCCGAATTGCCGAAATAGTGCTCGTAGCTCAGGTCGAACTGGTTGGCGCGATAGGGCGACAGGTCGGGATTGCCGCCGCTGCCGCTGGTGTTGCCGTCCGATCCGGTGTTGACGCTGATCGAACCGCGCAGTTCGAAGAAGCGCGGGCGCGAGATCTGACGGCTGTAGCTGGCGCGCAGGATGTCGCGGTCCGACAGGTCGAGGATCAGGTTCATCGCCGGCAGGAAGTCGTTGAACGTCCGTCCGCGCGTCACCGGACGGCGGTTCTCGCGCGCCGGCGGCGGGGTGGCGGGGTTGTCGACCAGGTTCGGGTCGGCAAAGTTGACGGTCGAGCTCTGCTCGGTGCGGACATAGCGGCCGCCGATATTGCCGTGGAAGCGCAGGCCGCCGAGCTCGGTGTCGAAATCGAGCTGGGCATAGCCGGCATAGGTCTCTTCATCGATGCGGAAGCTCTGGTCGATGGTGAAATCGAAGGCGATCTGGTCGGTCGGCTGGCGCACGCCCAGCGTGTTGCCGAAGGCGAGATTGAACGCGCCGTCGATATCGACCACCGCAAAGCCGGGCAGGCCCGCCGCTGCATAGCCGCCCGAGAAGCCGGCCTGCTTGACCAGATTGCCGGGCACCGCGAGCGGGCTGCCGGGAATGCCGAAGGTGTTGAACGAGGTCACCCGGCGGTCGCCGCGACGGTCGGCATAACGGAAGCCGAAGCGCAGCGCGTCGAGGAAATTGGCCTCGTCGAAGCGGATGACCAGATCGGTCGCCGCGGCAAACAGCTCGTCGCTATCGGCCTGCGGCACCAGGAACTGGCCATCGAGGAAAAAGCCGCCGCCCGCCGGATCGACATCGGTGAAGTTCGAGCCGATCGAGCGGATGGTCGGCAGACGCGTGCCGTTGAGCTGATAATCGACCGAGATCAGCCCGGGGATCGAATCCGCGCGGCGCAGGCCGGTGGGCGTGTTGACATAGGGGCGCAGGTTGATGCCCGCATTGTTGAAGAAGCTGGTGCCCTTCGAATAGCCGACATCGACGGCGAGGGTGACGCGGTCGCTGAAGTCATAGGCCAGGTTGCCGCCGATGGTGTAGAGCTCGTCGCGGCGGCTTTCATCCTGGTTGACCAGCTCGGTGCCCAGGCCAAAGCCGAAGCCGTTCGAACCCACCTGGTTGACGATGCGTCCGCCGATCAGCGCGTTGTTGGCGATCACCGGGTTGATGAACTGGTTGTCGCCCGATTGCGGCGACACGACGCGCAGGCCGCGACGCTGCACGTCCGACTTGAAGCGCGAATAATAGCCGTCGATGAGGAGGCGGAGACGATCGCTCGGCCCCCACTGGATCACGCCGATCGCCGCATCGCGGGTCTCGCGTCCGCCGAACTGGATGCCCTCGAAACCGAAATTGAGCGAATCCGGCCGGCCGTCGCCATTGAAGTCGCGGGTGGGCGATCCGTTGGTGCCGGGGATCGGGAAGTCGAACTGGACGAAGCGGGTCGCGACGTTCGGCTGATAGAGCCGGGCATAGCCCAGCGCGATGCCGAGCGTGTCGTCGAGCAGCTTGGCCTGGACCGATCCGGAGACGCGATAGCCATAGGACGAGACGTCGGGGCTTTCCTTCGCGCGGTCGTTGTACAGGCCGCGCAGGTTGATCGTTGCCTTGAACGCGTCGGCATTGTCGAGCGGGCGCACGGTCTTCAGCTCGACCTTGCCCGCGATGCCGCCCTCGATATGGCTGGCGAGCGGGGTCTTGTAGACTGCGGCCTGGTTGATCAGCTCCGAGGGATACTGGTCGAACTCGATCACGCGGTTGCCGCTGGTGGCGACCTGTTCACGGCCGTTGAGCGTCGCGGAAACGAGGTCCTGCGAAAGGCCGCGGATGTTGATCGCGCTCGCCTGGCCGCCGGTGCGCTGCGAGGTGACGCCGGGCAGGCGCGCCAGCGATTCCGCGATCGACACGTCGGGCAGGCCGGCGATGTCGTCGGCGGTGACGATATCGACGATGAAATTGCTCTCGCGCTTGGCGGCGATCGAGTTCTCGACGCTGGCGCGGAAGCCGGTGACGACGATGACGCCGCCTTCCTCGTCGATCTCGGCAGTGCCCTGCGGCTGCTCGGCATCATTGGCCTGCGCGAGCGCCGGGCTGGCAGCGCCGATCATCAGTGCGGTGGACAGGGCGGCAAGGCTGGTGCGGCCGGACGCAAGGCGCAGACGACGGGCGCGAAAAATCGCTTTCATGATCACTCTCCCCAGGGGCCCCGCGCGGCAATGGCGGGGATGATTTCTGGCGTCTGAAGGAAGTCCAGAGCCGCCGGCTTTCAGGTGAACCGGTCGGCAGTCTGAATAACCTTTGCACCACGTTTGCAAAAGGCATACGCATACGTATTCAGGCCGAAAGGTCGCAAACACGCGGGAATCGCGCGGTTTTGCAAGCGACTGGAAGCCGAAGGGGCAGGATGGGACGCAGGCCAACCTCATTCGATATCGCGCAGCTTGCGGGCGTCTCGCAGCCCACGGTTTCGCGCGCGCTGAGCGGCAATCCGGCGGTGAGCGAACAGACGCGCAGACGCATCCAGGCGATCGCCGCGCAGCTCAATTATTCGGTCGACAAGAACGCCTCCTCGCTGCGGCGGCAGCAGGCGAACACGCTCGCCCTGCTGTTCTTCGAGGACCCGACGCCCGACGATTCGATGATCAACCCGTTCTTCCTGGCGATGCTGGGGTCGATCACGCGCACCGCCTCGCGCGCGGGTTTCGACCTCCTGATCTCGTTCCAGCAGCTCTCCAGCGACTGGCATGTCGATTATCAGGACAGCCACAAGGCCGATGGGATCATCCTGCTCGGCTATGGCGACTACGAGGATTATCGCGCACGGCTGACGCATCTGGTGGAGCAGGGCACGCATTTCGTGCGCTGGGGCTCGCCAATGGCGAACGAGCCGGGCATCACTTTGGGGTCGGAGAACCGCAGCGGTGGCTATGCCGCGACCCGCCACCTGATCGCGCGCGGACGACGGCGGATCGCGTTCATAGGCACCGCATCGAGCCATGCGCCCGAGTTCGAGGACCGCTGGCGCGGCTATCGCGATGCGCTGGCCGAGGCGGGGCTGGAGGCCGATCCGGCGCTGCAGCGCGATTCCGTCACCTCCGAAGAGGCGGGGCACGAGGCGGTGCGATCGCTGATCGCCGCGGG
>NZ_QKVT01000216.1:0-578 GCF_003426715.1 Blastomonas sp. UPD001 | reverse complement strand
ATAGCATTAATTTACCGTTAATAAAATCATATGAACTAATTGACACAAAAAGCAAGTTAATGCATACTAAATATAGAGAAAGCGGTTCCCGCCTGGACAGCAAACAACCGCTTCTCTACCCACAATTATTCATGGTGAATTCCATTATGACATCAACAGCTCTTGACGCTCAAGCGATCGCCCAACCTCAACTCCATTTTTGCCAAACACCAACAAGAGGTTGGGTGAATTTGGCTTATGCTCGTCAAATCCAGTTTCGCAAAATTCACATTCATATGTGTTGGCGGTTTGCTTGTCGCATCACTTGGAGTAATGGCGATCGCGAAACTTTTTTTGGAAAAGATGCAACTGTAATTGCTCAACAACTAGAGAAAATTACTCCAAAAAATAACAAAAAATAAATAAAAATGTATTACAAATAAGAATTATTCGTATTAATATACAAATAAGAGAGACGTTCCCACCTCCAAGTAGACAACGCCTCTCTTCCCAACCTTTATTAATAGGGAAAGAAAGATCCCCGACTTTTTTAAAAAGTCGGGGATCTGATGTATTTGGAGTTGTCGCAAATTTGTAAT
>NZ_QKVT01000215.1:0-615 GCF_003426715.1 Blastomonas sp. UPD001 | reverse complement strand
CATGCCCGAGGCGTGGATAAGGTCTGCGGTCCGGAAACTTTCTTCCGTGCGCGATCAGCCACTTAGCCGCGTCCTGCACAAAAGCTCGTGCACTTTGTCCACGCCTCGTCTCGCCTCGCTTAGTCTTCTGCTCAGCTTCTCCCACCGGGAACGCCGATCATGACGGTGATCTGTGGGGAGGAGCCGGCGCCTCCGGTGACTGCTTGACGTGAGCAGTTGCCCGGGGAGGCTCCGCCCACGCTTTCCGCGGGCACTACGCCCCGCGCGCCCAGGCGCCTTGTTCAGCGCCTGCCGCCCTCAGCCCGAGGGGGAGTGGCGACAAGCTCCGCTGCGCACCAGCCTTCTTCCGGAACACGCAAGGGAGAAGAAGGCGCGCAACAGGAGGAAGAAAGCGGGCCGAGCCTGACAAAACGCCGGCGGTGTGCATGGCCGTGCCATGTACAATCAACTTGAGCGGCATGTGCCATGCACACCGCTTCCCTGACCGAATGCAACAGCATTCGTGTCACCGACCAAACCCGCAAGGGTTTGTGTCACCTGACCAAGCCTGCGCCAGCGGGTTTGCGTCACCTGACCGAAGGCAGCCAAAGCTGCGTTCGTGTCGATGCTCTTTGA
>NZ_QKVT01000214.1:0-507 GCF_003426715.1 Blastomonas sp. UPD001 | reverse complement strand
GGGAAGTAATGTAGAGACGCGATTCATCGCGTCTGGAAGTGTGGGGATAATAACCAATGCCCAATGCCCCATGCCCCATGCCCAATGCCCAATGCCCAATGCCCAATGACCAATTTAATTTTTTTTTGAAAAAAAGCTTGGAAATTCTAAAACCTTGTGCTAACATTCTTAATCGTGGGTCTCACGGGTCGGTGTCCGAGTGGTTAATGGAGACGGACTGTAAATCCGTTGGCTAGCGCCTACGCTGGTTCAAATCCAGCCCGGCCCACCTGCTAAAGTTAAAAATGTAAAATTAAAATTTAAAAGTTTTAGTTTTACATTTTTAATTTTATGAATGCTTTAGTTTTGCCCGTGTAGCTCAGTGGTAGAGCACACCCTTGGTAAGGGTGAGGTCGCGAGTTCAATCCTCGCCACGGGCTTTTTCACTAAGACAATAAGGTGGTTAGGTGAGATTAAGGTTATTATGCTGTAGTTGATAGTCAACATCTCATTAATGCCCAAGAAAAT
>NZ_QKVT01000213.1:0-907 GCF_003426715.1 Blastomonas sp. UPD001 | reverse complement strand
CCAGGGGGTGGAGGGGTTTGCTGACGGACTTCTTGTCGGGCCACTGGCTAACCTGTTCGCATCGCTTGATTTTGCTGCAACAGAACTGCTTCTCTTCGCCGGAATATGGTTTTCCATCGGTGCATTCGATGATCTCGCGCTCGATCTTGCCTGGCTCTGGCAGACGCTAACCGGGCAAAGGCGCGATTCGCAGGTGTCGCCGCACAGGGCGATCAGAGATGCGGCTACCGCGTCTCCCGAATTTGCCGTGTTCGTCCCCGCCTGGGATGAGGCCGAGGTGATCGGCGACATGGTTGCGCATTGCCTGGCGCGCTGGCCGACCCGCGATTACCGGCTCTATATCGGAACCTATGCCAACGATCCGGCGACGGCGGCGGCGGCGTGCGAATGCGCGAGGGGCGATGCCCGGGTGCGGGTGGTGACGCTGGACATCGCCGGGCCGACCTCCAAGGCGGATTGCCTGAATGGCCTGTGGCACGCGATGTGCGCCGACGAGACCGCGGGGGGCTGGTCCTTTCGCGCGGTCGTGCTCCACGATGCCGAGGATGTCGTGCATCCGGCGGAACTCGGCTTGTACCGGCCCGCGCTGGTCGATCACGACTTCGTGCAGATTCCGGTGCGCCCGCTGATCGATCCGCGCGCGCGGCTGATCAGCGGGCATTATGCCGACGAGTTTGCCGAGGCGCATCTGCGCAAGATGCCGGTGCGCAGCCGGCTCGGTGTCGCCATACCCTGCGCTGGCGTGGGCTGCGCGTTTCGCCGCGAGGTGCTGCAGGCGCTGGGGCACGGAGGCCAGGGCGACGCGCCCTTTGCCACCGACAGCCTGACTGAGGACTATGAACTCGGCATCCGCATTCACGAGAGCGGAGGGCGCGGGATATTCGTCCGCGCGCGCGACGGGGCAGGG
>NZ_QKVT01000212.1:0-649 GCF_003426715.1 Blastomonas sp. UPD001 | reverse complement strand
ATCAACAAGAAGATGGTACGGTGAAGATACCAGAAGTCCTACAGCCTTATTTGGGACGGGAAGTTTTGTGATTTTTGGTTCGTAATTGGTAGGGTGTGTTAGCGACAGCGTAACCCACTGTAAACAATAGACCTCTTGCACAAATATTTTTTACCCCACCCTAACCCTCCCCGATATCGGGGAGGGAACTAAATCTGAATTGAGGGGGGTTTTTGGGATTCATGCAAGAGGTCTAATGGTGGGTTACGCCGCTAAGTCAAAAATTAAATTATTATTACGCGCCTAACTTACTCATCGACGAGGTTCAAAGACTCGTCAACGAGTATCAAAGACTCGCACACGAGTATTTTATAAGGATGGCTGGCTGAAAACCCACGAGGAACAGGAACGCAGTTCCAATTTCCGTTATGGACGACCGGAGAGTCTCAAACCAAGATTCCATAAGTGGGTAAATCCAAAATCTAAAATCCAAAATTGTTTAGCCTTTCTTTGATACCAATTCTTCGTGAAGCTGCATAGAATTTTAACCCTCCCCAACCCTCCCCTTAGCAAGCAGGAGGGTCTTTGTATGCGTCTTCATATTAATTAGGTATGAGCTACCTCAGAGACAGCATTATAAATTTTTGGCAAATTAAGGGTATGACGAATT
>NZ_QKVT01000211.1:0-548 GCF_003426715.1 Blastomonas sp. UPD001 | reverse complement strand
CGATGGGCTCGATCCGCATTCCGGCGGCCTATTGCGGGGTCTATGGTTTCAAGCCGGCACAGGCGCATGTCAGCCAGCAGGGGCTGGAGTTGGCCGAGAGGGATTTCGACGCCATCGGCCCGCTTGCCCGGTCGCTGGACATGCTGGAACGCGTGGCGCGGGCGATGTCCGACTTTGGCGACGAGACCGGAGCGTCTGGCTGGACAGCGCTGACCGATCTGGGCGGCGTGGAATGCCAGCCCGCCGTGCTGGACGGCTTTGCCAAAGCCCGCGCGGCCTGTGGCACGGTCGCCGAAATCGCCCTGCCCCATCCGCTCTCGCGCGTGCGCTTTGCCGGGTTCATCAAGACCGTCCGCTTCATGGCCACCCATTTCGCCGAGGCCGATCCAAGCCTGCTCTCCGATCATCTGCGGAGGCTGATCGCCTATGGGCCGCGCCGCAGCGAGGCTGACTGGGCCGAGGACCAGCGCATTCTTGCCGAAACCGCCGACGCGCTGCGCGATGCCATCGCCCGGCATGGCGCACTGCTGCTGCCCACCGCGCCGCAG
>NZ_QKVT01000210.1:0-853 GCF_003426715.1 Blastomonas sp. UPD001 | reverse complement strand
GCACCGAGGATTGATACGGACCGTGGAGTTACGATTAATAGTAAGATCTACGGAGTAGCGAGTGTAACACTGCCTACGATGCAGTACAACCTGAGCAATACAAGATACCTGCAGGATAGGACGATCAACAGCAATGTAACGGCCACAATAGCAGGTAACTACGATGAAGTAACGCTGAAGAAGGGCTCGAATGTAACTTTAACGGGAACGGTATTTGGCAAGATTAAACTGGAAGAAGGAGCCAGCGTACGCTTTACGGCTACCACGCTTGATGTGGAAGAGATCCAGATAGAGAAAGGACCGAAGAGTGGAGGATACAGTTATATCCGTTTTGCACCGAATACGAGCATCCGTGTGAGTAAGAAAGTAACGATCGGTAGTGATGTGATCGTGAATCCGGAAGCGTATCAGGTAACGTTCTACATGGCCGATAACAGAAGAGATGAAGAGAAGTTCCATGTGAAAGGAGATGATACAAGAATCACGGCGAACATCATCTTACCGGATGGTAAGCTGAAGGTAACGGGCGGTAACTATGGTGATGACAGATGTGACCACCGACCACACAGTTCAAACAGTTGCAGACACAGAGGTCATGGCCACCACGACTGCGACCACAGAGGTCATGGCGACAGAGACTGCAGAGATGATGTATTCATGACGGGTCTGTTTATAGCAGAAGAGGTAGAGAGTGAGGGTAAGAATGTGATCTGGAACAGTTACAACTGTGCAGCACCATCGGCCCCTGTAACGGCACTGGCATCGAACAGCAATCAGGCAAGTGTAAGGGAAGAGGCAACTGCAAGCAGCAAGCTACAGGCTACAGGCAGAACGGAAGAGGAGTTGAAAGTGA
>NZ_QKVT01000021.1:0-11384 GCF_003426715.1 Blastomonas sp. UPD001 | reverse complement strand
TTTTTGGCCCGCTGCCGACAACGTATAGGAAGAATAAACGCCCTTTTCACCCAAGTCCAACAGCTTTGGACCGCAGTTGACTCTTTCGACACCCCTGCGATGCAACCCAATCCGGCTGACGGGGAGCCAGCAACGCTGAAAATTTACCCTCCTCTTTCCCACTAGCGGCTCCTTTTCCGACAACCAGCACGGCGGATCCCTGCCGCGGCGCTGTGAACGCAGCATTTTGATTGGTATCGTTGGCCTTCAGGCTCGTCAGTCAAACAGACCCAGGAGCAGCTCAGCCGGTGGCGCCCGGCTTTCGGGTAACGCCCTGGTCCCGCTGGTTTCGGCTTTGTGCTTCAGGTGATCAAGGATCTGCTTGATCACTATAGGGTCTTCAATGCAGGCGATGACTTTCATGGCGCCGCCGCAGCCGCTGCAGGTCTCGATGTCGATATTGAAAACACGCTTGAGCCGTTGCGCCCATGTCATCGACGCTCGCCGTTGTGCTGGTGTTGCCGGTTCATCAGCCACCCTGACCTTGTTGCCCCTGCCCCGTTTTGCCGGCGTGACCAACGCCCGGTGCCGACTGTTGGGTGCGAACACCCCGTGGAAGCGGGTTAGGTTGACTCTGGGCTTCGGTACCAGGGCGGCCAGCCTTGCAATGAAATCCAATGGTTCGAAAATGACGTGCGTGGTGCCGTCCCGGTACGGCGTCTTGAGCTGGTAGCGCACGTTGCCGCCTCGTGTTAACGACAGCCGCTTCTCGGATACCGCCGGGCGGCTGATGTACCGGCACAGCCGTTCGAGCTTCTTGCGTTCATCGGCCCTGGCCGCCACGCCGGCGTGCAGGCTGGACCCGGCTACCTTGCCAATCCCGTCACCGAACGGATCACCACTGGTCGGCAGAGTTTGCAAAGTGAACACCTTTCGCCCCGCCTGTGAACCGACAGCGATACGGTAAGTGATCGAGTGCCCCAGCAGGGGTGTCATCGGGTCGTCATCCACCGCATCCGAGGCCAGATAGCTGTTTTCGACATCCCGTTCCAGCAGGCCTTGCCGTTCCAGATAGCGACCCACCCGGTGGGCGATGGTGTGCGTCAGCTGGGTGAGCTCTGGGCTGGTCGGCGCCTTGACCCAGCGGAAACGCGCTGAGCCGTGGGATTGCTCGACATACACACCGTCGAGAAACAGCATGTGGAAGTGAACATTCAGATTGAGCGCCGATCCAAAACGCTGGATCAGGGTGACCGCGCCCGTCTTGGCCACTTGGTGGGTATGGCCCGCTTTCTTGACCAGGTGCGTGGCAATGACGCGGTAAACGATGCCCAGCACCCACCCCATGATCTCGGGCCGGCTGGCAAACAGGAAACGCAGCTGAAACGGGAAGCTCAACACCCACTGACGCATGGGTTGTTCAGGCAGTACTTCATCAACCAGCAAGGCGGCACTTTCGGCCATCCGCCGCGCCCCACAGCTCGGGCAGAAACCGCGACGCTTACAGCTGAAAGCGACCAGGTGCTCGGCGTGGCAAGACTCGCAGCGAACCCGTAGAAAGCCATGCTCCAGCCGCCCGCATTGGAGAAATTCTTCAAATTCCCGTTGCACATAGCCCGGCAATTCCTTTCCCTGCTCTGCCATAAGCGCAGCGAATGCCGGGTAATACTCGTCAACGATCTGATAGAGAAGGGTTTGCTCGGGTCGGTGGCTCTGGTAACGACCAGTATCCCGATCCCGGCTGGCCGTCCTGGCCGCCACATGAGGCATGTTCCGCGTCCTTGCAATACTGTGTTTACATACAGTCTATCGCTTAGCGGAAAGTTCTTTTACCCTCAGCCGAAATGCCTGCCGTTGCTAGACATTGCCAGCCAGTGCCCGTCACTCCCACTCGATTGTAAACAAGCACACAAAACCCTTTAGTGACAACAATTTGCAAGAACTATCAGGCTCAGTGCCATGAAAAATACCATGACCAGATCATGAGGTTGAACACGGCTTGCGCCGGCAGCGTTCACGCTCCTGGTCGGCGATCTCGCCCGGCTGCAATGCTAGCTCAGCATCGGTCATGCGCTCCAGCACGTCGCGTAGGCGGATGGTGCAAGGAATGGGCGGCAGCTCGAACTCATAGCCGCCGGCGATCATTTCGGCCGCAATCTCCTCGGTGATGAAAAACGGCTCGTCGTCTTGGTTCGGCTTCTTCATGCCCTTTCCTCCTGGCGCTCATCCTGGCCGACAGCGGCCAGGGCATCGGCTTCCGTCAATGCGTCCTCCACGAACGCGCCGTGCTGCTTCGCTTCGGCCTGGCTGACCTCGGCCCATATCCGTTTCACCTGGGCCGCACTGTACCCGGCCAGCTCGGCGGTCTTGTTGATGCTGTAGCCGGACTTGCGCAGCGCGACAACTTGGGCGCGGCGCTTCGGATCAGCACGGCGGCCCTTGTACCGCCCGGCCTGGCGGGCCAACTCAATGCCTTGGCGCTGGCGTTCGCGCCTGTCCTCGTAGTCGTCGCGGGCCATCTGCAAGGCCAGGCGAAAAAGCATGATCTGCACGGCTTCCAGCACGATCTTGGCGACGCCCTGGGCCTCGGCCGCCAGGTCGGATAGATCGACCACGCCAGGGACGGCCAGGCGTGCGCCTTTGGCCTGTATCGAGGCCACCAGGCGCTCGGCCTCGGGCAAAGGTAGGCGGCTGATGCGGTCGATCTTCTCGGCAATGACCACCTCGCCGGGCTGTAGGTCGCCGATCATGCGCAGCAGCTCAGGCCGGTCGGCGCGTGCGCCGGATGCCTTCTCACGGTAGATGCCGGCGACGTAGTAGCCGGCGGCCTTCGCGGCCGTAGTGATCGCCTCTTGGCGTTCCAAGTCCTGCGCGTCGGTGCTGACGCGCAGATAGACCCGCGCCACCATCGGCGCGGCTACTGGCTTCGTCCTGCGCATACTTGCGGGCTCCTTTGGGCATACTCAAATGCACCCATCTTAAACTGGCAGGCCAATTTATCACATATCGATCTAAATGCGCCTAGCTCATTTTTACAGCTTAAATGAGCTATTGAGCACACTCCATATTTCGACTATTATTGAAACATGGAAACGATAAATGCTGTAGCCGCCCTGGCGGCCATCGCTCAAGAATCGCGCCTCGCGGTGTTCCGGCTTCTCGTCCAGGCCGGCCCCGCCGGCATGGCCGCCGGAAAAATCAGCGAAGCGGCCGGCATCCCGCCGTCTTCGCTATCCTTCCACCTGAAAGAGCTGGCACACGCCGGCATGGTCACGTCGCGGCAAGAAGGCCGATTTGTGATCTACGAGGCGAACTTTTCGACGGCCACTAACCTGGTGGCCTTTCTCACGGAAAACTGCTGCGGCGGCCAGGTGTGCAACCTGTCTTGCACCACGGAAGCCGGGAAGGTGTTGGCATGAGACTTCGCCATCTTTCCGACCCCGATTCTTTGCCCGCTTTGGACAAATCCTTTGCCATCGAGCGCCCGGCGCTCGGGCTGGCACCCGACGCCCCGCCGGTGCGTATCCTGCTGCTGTATGGCTCGCTGCGCGCCCGCTCGTTCTCACGGCTGGCCGTCGAGGAAGCGGCCCGGCTGCTGCAATTCTTTGGCGCAGAAACACGCATCTTCGACCCGTCCGATTTGCCGTTGCCCGATCAAGTGCAAAGCGACGATCACCCGGCCGTCAAGGAGCTGCGCGCCCTGTCCGAGTGGTCAGAGGGACAAGTCTGGTGCAGCCCGGAACGCCACGGTCAGATTACCAGTGTCATGAAGGCGCAGATTGACCATCTGCCGCTTGAAATGGCCGGCATCCGGCCGACCCAAGGCCGCACCCTGGCCGTGATGCAGGTATCCGGCGGCTCGCAGAGCTTCAACGCCGTGAACACCTTGCGTCTGCTCGGCCGCTGGATGCGAATGTTCACCATTCCGAACCAGTCGAGTATCGCCAAAGCGTTCCAAGAGTTCGACGCGGCGGGCCGCATGAAGCCCTCGCCGTACTACGACCGAATAGCCGATGTGATGGAAGAACTGGTGCGCTTCACGGCGCTGGTACGGCCGCACCGTGAAGCACTGACAGACCGCTATTCCGAACGGAAAGCGGCCGGCCACGTCATCGACGAGGCCACCGATCTTTCATCCATCGCCATTGCTCCCCAGCCACTACCAGAAAGCGAAACATCATGACCGAAAGAATCTATAACGTCCTCATCCTCTGCACCGGCAATTCGGCGCGCAGCATCATGGCCGAAGCTCTCATCAACACGATGGGGCAAGGGCGCTTCCGCGCCTACAGCGCCGGCAGTCACCCAACCGGCAAGGTCAATCCCTTCGCCGTCGAAAAGGTGGAGTCGGTGAATTACCCGACCGAGAATCTGCGCAGCAAGAGCTGGGACGAGTACGCCACGCCCGACGCACCGAAGATGGACTTCATCATCACCGTCTGCGACAACGCCGCCGGCGAAATGTGTCCGGTGTGGCCTGGTCAGCCGATCTCGGCGCATTGGGGATTTGAAGACCCGGCCGCCGTCGAAGGCACTGACGCCGAGAAGCGCCGGGCCTTCGAACAAACCTTCCGGCACATGATGAACCGCGTCCGCCTGTTCGTGAATCTGCCTCTCAAAATGCTTGACCAGACGGCCATCAAGCGCGAGCTGGCGAACATCGGCAAGACCGAGCAGGAAGCATGAGCGCCGGCGCACAGGCCATCGCCGCGAAGCCGCGCCAGGCCCCGATGAGCGGCTTCGAGCGTTACCTGACGCTGTGGGTGGCCCTGTGCATCGTCGCCGGTGTTGCGCTCGGCCAGGGCCTTCCTGACGTGTTCCAGGCCATAGGCCGCATGGAAGTGGCCCAGGTCAATTTGCCGGTGGGCCTGCTGATTTGGGTAATGATCGTCCCGATGCTGGTCAAGATCGACTTCGGGGCGCTGCACCAGGTCAAAGAGCATTGGCGCGGCATCGGCGTCACGCTGTTCGTGAATTGGGCCGTCAAGCCATTCTCGATGGCCCTGCTGGGGTGGCTGTTCATCCGACAAGTGTTCGCTCCGTTCCTGCCGGCCGATCAACTGGACAGCTACATCGCGGGCTTGATCTTGCTGGCCGCCGCGCCCTGCACGGCAATGGTGTTCGTGTGGAGCCGCCTTACCAACGGCGACCCGCTTTTCACGCTCTCGCAAGTGGCTCTGAACGACGCCATCATGATCGTGGCCTTCGCGCCCATCGTCGGCCTGCTGCTGGGCATGTCCTCGATCTCGGTGCCTTGGGACACGCTGCTGATTTCGGTCGTGCTCTACATCATCGTGCCGGTGATCCTGGCGCAGCTCTTGCGGCGGCATCTGCTCAAGCAAGGACAGGCCGCCTTTGAACGGGCCATGCAGAAGATCGGGCCGTGGTCGATGGCCGCGCTGCTGCTGACGTTGGTTCTACTGTTCGCCTTCCAGGGCGAGGCCATCATCCGGCAGCCGTTAGTGATCGCCATGCTAGCCGTGCCGATCTTGATTCAAGTGTTCTTCAATTCCGGGTTAGCCTACTGGCTGAACAAGCGGGCGGGGGAAAAGCACTCTGTCGCCTGTCCTTCGGCCCTGATCGGTGCCAGCAACTTCTTCGAGCTGGCCGTGGCGGCCGCCATCAGCTTGTTCGGTCTGCACTCCGGCGCTGCATTGGCAACCGTGGTCGGCGTCCTGGTCGAAGTGCCGGTGATGCTGCTGGTCGTGCGCGTGGTGAATCGCTCGAAGAGCTGGTACGAACGAGGTTGAACATGAGTAGGAAAAAACTGAGGAAATGATTGCAGATTGCCGCGCCGGCCGCTTCCTGGCGCATTCGATCACTGACCTGGAACACCTAGTATCCATGCTTGCTGAGGTCGCCCGATGACAGACCCAAAGAACCTAGAGAACAGGCTGCATGAGAAGGCCGACCCGGCCCGCGCCGTTTCCACTGGTCGGGTGCGCTACACACTGGCCGAACTACTGGCCGACGCGGAAGCATCCGGGGCTTACCCGCTGCCGCCGGAGGAACGCGAATGGATGGATGCGCCGTCTGTGGGTCGGGAATGGCCAAACAGTGAAGATTGAAAAAGGCGGCCAGTTCGAGTGGCCGCCCTTTCGTCATTAGCTGCACGCTTGGCGCAAGGCGTTCATTGCTTCTTGAAAATCAGCCTGTGTCGCCCGGCCCGTTTCAGCTTGGTAGTACACCACCATAAAAGCATTAGCGACGGCTTCGGCCAATGGCCCAAGGCTCCGCGCTTCCGCTTGGTTGATGTACTCCAAAGAAGAAAGAATAGCCGCTGCTTGATGCACTGCTTGCCCTGGTTCGATAATATGTTGTGTTGTCATAATTCACCTCTCCAGTAGGTGTTGATTGAAAGTGCCGGGCTGGTTGTGGCCAGCCCGGTGCGCCTACAGGTACAGCCCCGCCGCCTCCGCGAATGCTGACCGCTCATTCCTGCCGCCATTAACCTCAATACTTATCGGCTTAGTTTCGCTCTCTCTCATAGGGTCTGGCCGTGATACAAAAGCGGCTGTTTCTGTCTCTGCATCGACCTCGGTCGATTGATCACCCAGCGGCGAAATAAATACCTGGCTGACTTCTTCCCTTGGCGCTTCATCCAGGGCCGCCAATGCGGCCATGTATGTTGATGTCGTCATCGTGCTAACTCCTGACTTCGTTACTATCTGGGCCAGAATCGGCGCCCAAGCTATTGCCCTCGAACTGGCCAGATTGGCTTGCTTCTTTCGGCTCCATGCTTTCGCGTATCGAAGCAGCCAGTTTTCCGCCTGTGGTTTCGCTCACTCGCTCCTGGAATCCCTGCTTCACTTGAGAGCCGACACCCTTGGCTAACTCGGAGGCCGTGCCTGTGGCCAGCTTCGCGGCCTTGGCAAAGCCGCCACCGCTTGAGCTACTGCCGCTGTCACCAAAGCCAGCCGCTTGGGCGAATGGGCTACTGCCAGCAGTACCCGCTTCACCACCACCGTTTCCGCCACTGCTGACAACTGACCCCATGCTGGACATGTCACCGCCGGTTTCCATACTCGCTGATGCTTTCTGAAAAGCCGCTTGGAGTGCACTTGCACCTCCGGCTGCACCGGCTGCGGCACCCATAACCGCTTTACCTGCCAGGGCAGCGCCGCCAGTTGCCATACTGGCCGCCGTCACCGCCGCCCCAACTGCCGCACCCGCACCGAAGTTTCCAATTCCACCGGCTGCGCCAATACCACCACCAGACACAAGACCAGAAATCATCGGCGGAACTTTGTTGACCAAGAAAAGCAAGATGACCGATATAACCAACATCACGGCCAGTTCCTGGGATGCCATGTTCTCGCTGATTTGCGTGTAGTAGTGATTGATGAACTCTTTGCCAATCGCAACCAGAAGCACCATTGCCATAAGCTGTGCGGCCAGGCCCAGCACGGTCTTGTAGTAATTGATCGCCATGTCGGAAGTCCAACGACTTCCACCAAAGCCAAGGAAGAACACACCGGCATACAACAGAATCCAGGCTGATGCGAGCAACAGCAACAGGTTGACCGCAATCAACGCCAGGACAAACAAAACAGCCAGGGCCATTAGCTCCATGACCAGAGCAGTTGCCATCTGCCGCCATCCCAGCTCCGAGGTGGCCTGTACTGTGCGGTTGTATAACTCGAAACCAAGATCAAGGATGCTGGAGGGCCCAAGATTGCTATTGGAAAGTCCCCCCGCCTGCGCGCCCAGAGTTTGCAATGACTGAACAATCGTACCGGCGATATTCATGCCCTGGTTCGCATTCGTCAGCAACCACCAGAAAAAGCCGGTGAAGATCGTGAAGCGAACGAACTCCGCGAAGAACTCGCCAATGTCGGCCTTGCGCAAAGCCATCATGCCGAATGTCCAGACCATCGAAATCACAACCAGCGTCCAGAACAAACGCGATGCAGCGGACTCAATAGCTGGCCCCCATGTTGCGGCAGCATCATGAAAACGCTTGAGCACATCATTCATAACACCGCTGCTACTTAGCTCCTGCGCCATTGCAGGTTCAGCCAGCACCATTGTGGCGACCATCATCAAGCCACCTAGAGCAATTTTCTTTCTCATGGCGACCACCTCAATAATCATCTTTAGGGCTGGGCTTGAACTCCCACTGACGCATCTGCTTGGCCTTCTGGAATGCTCTGCATTCCTCGGTAAAGGCCTCTCGGTTCGCTTCGCTGCGCATTTCATTCAGTGCTGCCTGGAACGCATCGGGGGCACACGTCGCCGCATTTGGTTCGGGCATCCTTTCCTGTTCACATCCAGCCAACAACAGCAACGTAGCCGCGGTAGTAAAAAAGATTTTTTTCATCTCACCGCCTCCCTAGTAGTTGTCTGCCGGACTCGGGCGAAACGTCCAGGTACGCATTTGCTCGGCCCTGGCATCACCTCGCGCCTCGGCATCGAGTTCTGCTGCAATCCGGGCTGCCTCCGCGTTGTGTTGGGCGGTCAACATGGTGCGAATCTGCAAGAGCTGATTGGCCTGCTGGCTGGCGAGCTGGTTGGCGTAGCCGATGGCCTGTAGCTGGCCAGTTGCACCCTGGGCCGCGCCTTGCAGCCGCTCCAGGGTACGGGCGTCATCCTTCAAAGCCTTTTGCTGGTCGGCAACGGTCTGGAACAGGGCATCGTTGGCCTTCTTTTGCGACTCTGACGCCAGGCGGCGGTTCTCTTCCATCGCTGCCTTTTCGGCCGGCGTGCATCCGCCGCTGCCGTTGAAGCATGGCGAGCTGCGGTAATAGGCCACGTCCTGAAACTTGGCCAGGTAACGATCCAGGCTGCCTAGCTGGTTCTCGTAATAGGCCAGCGTGTTTTGCGCGGCAATCAGCCGGTTGATCGTAGTCTGCGCCTGATCCCAGATATACGCGGCTGGGGCCATCGTGTTCTGGAGCTGATTTTCGTACTGCTGCAACTGGGTCTGGTACTGCTCAATCTGCTTGAGCGTCTGCGCCACCGACTCGATGGCCGTCATGATGTTCTGGGCCAGGTTGCCGCCGTCGATGACGGGGATACCAGCTTGCACAGGGGCGGTGGTAGTGGTGATAAAGCCGGTTGCGAGTGCAACGGCTAGAGCGGTTTTTTTAGCCGCTAAAATTTTGGACTTCATGGTCGTACTCCGTCGATGAAAAGAAGGCATTGCCTTGACCAAGCGTTGTGCTTGTTCTCGGCAACGTTTCATCGAAGAGCTACGCCACTAGCTGATCGGTATTGCCCTTGGCGCTGAGGCCCGGACTTACAAACGTAAAACTACTCTGTTTTTTTATCGCTTTCGGACAAGCCAACTTCCCGGCCAATCTCTTCAAGCTCTAGCGGCTGTACTGCCGCCGTCAGTATTTCGCGTATTTCCGCGTCGGTGCTCCTATCGTTGAGCGCTGCTCGAACTTTCAACGCACGGTGCACCTCGGCGGGTAAATTCCTGATAAGCACATTTGCCATATCAATACCCTTTTGGTGTACCCGACAACCATGCTATCAAAGATATTAAAAATAGCAAGACCTATACTCTTGCAACCGGCGGTAGCCGATCAGCCCCGCAGGGCAGGATTCCCGTTGAGTGCCCCCGGCGCGAATAAGGGACAGTGAAGATAGATAACCGGCTTGCCGGTTAGCTAACTTCACCCATCCTGCCCGCATTTCACCCACTATTGAAAATCTAGCGCATATCGAACGTAAAGCGTTTTATCGTCAAACAAACACCGATTCTTGGCAACATAACCGTAATCGTCACCAAATCGGCCTGCAATCGACATAGTCGCTTCAAAATCGCTGCTCAATCGGCTTTAAATCGGAACCTAAAATGCCAACAATCGACACAAACCATTCGCCCCGATGGGGCGAGTTGGACGCCAAAAAAGAAGGGCATAACCCGCCCCTCAAGTGTCAATGAACACAAGAAATTTGCCTCCCCTCCCGTCATACCACTAAGGCGACGTATTGATACTTGAGGGGCAACCTTTCCTGATGTTGACACCTTCACGCAGGTTACTGGTTATGGGCGTCCAACACACACGGCTCATTCCTGCTTGGTAATAATAAGAATAATAATCTTCTTATTATTCTTACCGAACGAATGGGCACTGCTTAGCCATTTCACGTTTCGAGCCAAGGTTTCAGTACAGATAACTACAAGTGCACACAGCGGCCCTCCAGCACCGTTAGACGCAGATTCTGCTTCAGCTCATGGAATAAGGGACTCCGGGTTGTTTTCCCCTCTCACAAGGCGTTTCAGCGGCCACTGAAGCCGCCTTCTCTTCTTGGCGTTAAACCATCGGCCTATGGCCGATTGATAAAGCCCGCCAGGGCTTTATTGGCAAGGTCAGAACGCGCCCTCAAGGCGCGAGCTGCACCGCGCATGATGGATTATCTTTAGATAATCTTGGATGGATTTCCCAAACTGCCCGCAAAGCAGCGCACCGTCTGGGTTTTCCAAATTGGGACGGGGAACGTTACGACGGCAGAAGGGGAGCGTTACGACGGTAACAAGGGAACGTTACGACGGTAAACGGGTGCAGTTGCCGTGGGGCCAGGCCTCTTGATCTCCCATTTTCCCTTGGCGTATTCGTTCACTACCCAACCCACGGCGGCAAGTTCGGCCAGTGCCTTCCGGGCAGTCTGACGGCGTTTTTTCATAGCTTCGGCATTGGCTTCATCTGGCCAGACATAGCCGCAAAGCGTGTCCAGTTCCACGCGCCCGGATTTGCCGGGGTCGATCCAGCCGCATAGCCGTTGGTGCATCAGCCGTGCCGGATCAGTCTGTAGCACCCGCACTTCCGCCATGTCGATACGGGCATATGGACGATGCCCCAGGATCGCTTCGGCAATACGCGGATTCAGGGCAACCCATAGCCTGCCGTCCGTCTCGTCAAAAGCATGACTCATCAGGTGGAACGCGGCTTGCCGCCGTCCCTTCGTCACAAGGATGGTGACGTTCGACATGCGCAGCAGGCTGGCTTTGAGCGCCTTGATGTTGTCGCCGCTATCCGTCATGCCCGTTTCTGAGAGCAGTTTGGTCAGGCTCTCACGAACCACCAAGCCGTCTTGCTCAATGGCTTCGAAACGGGGTTCAAGGAATAGCCGTAGCTGTCGCCCCGTCTCACTGGTCGGTTCCGGGGTTAGCAAGATGCCGTTCGGGCCGCCAAGGGCCACGATGCCTTGCAAAAGACGCATATCATCGGCCCCGAGAGTGCTGCGCGACAATCAGGATGAGAACCGCGCGACAATCTAGTTGAGAATGGCGGCGTGTGTCTGTCGGGACGAGGGGCGTAGCCCCGAGGAGCGACAGACACACGCCGCAAGCGTCTTTCTTTGTGAGAGTGGCGCGATGGTGATCGTGAACTGGTGGGATACGCTTCTGCCCCGGAAGGGGAGCTGCAGTGCCCGGCAGACATATCAACGATCAT
>NZ_QKVT01000209.1:0-4823 GCF_003426715.1 Blastomonas sp. UPD001 | reverse complement strand
ATCTGGGGCGGCGCTGCGGCGCTGGCGGTCGTGGCGGCAGCTCTGGGCTGGCAGTATCTGGGCAGCGGTACCGATCCGGCATCCGACTCCAACCCCAATGCCGATGCGCGGGTCGCACCGGGCGCGCTCAGTCCGCAGCAATTGCAGCGGCTGGGCATCCGCACCGCAACGGCAGAGGCTGCGGCGGACGTGCCCCTGGGCACCGTCCCCGCAGCCATAACCCTGCCGCCGGAAGCGCAGGTGGCGGTCACCGCACCGTTCGATGGCGCGATCGTGCGGCTCTATGTGATTGCCGGTCAGGAGGTCGCGCCGGGCCAGCCGCTGGCGATCGTCAAGAGCCGCGAGCCGCTGCAATATGGTGCCGAGCTGGCCCGCGCCCAGGCGCGGCTGGGCCTCGCTGAAGCCAGCGCCGCGCGCACCCGGCAGCTGGTGCAGGAAGGCATCGTCGCGGGCGCGCGCGCCGACGAGATGGACGCTGCAATCCGCGTCGCGCGCACCGATGTCGCGGAAAATGCGCGCATCCTGCGCCAGGCAGGGGCGAGCGCCTCGGGTGAGGTCACGTTGCGCGCGCCGATTGGCGGACGCGTCGCCGCAATGACCGCGCAGGTCGGCGGGCCGGTCATGGCGACATCCGCGCCCTTCGTGATCGAGAACAGCAGCGCCTTCACGCTCGACCTGCAATTGCCCGAGCGGCTGGCGGGGCAGGTGCGCCCCGGCATGCGCATTGCCGTGCCGGCGAGCGGCACGATGCCGGGGATGGTCGGATCGATCCTGTCGGTCGGCAGCTCGCTCGATCCGGCGACGCGCTCGATCATCGCCAAGGCGCGGGTCGACGGCAGGCCTCCGCTCGTCGTTGGCAAGTCGGTGATGGTGGTGATCCACCAGGACGGCACCCAGCCCGGCATCAGCGTGCCCTCCGCCGCCATCACCCAGATCGATGGCAAGCCGCATGTGCTGTTGCAGACGGCGAAGGGCTTCGTGCCGCGCGCAGTCATCGTGGCGGGCCAGTCGGGTGACCGCTCGGTGCTGTCGGGCGGGCTCAGGCCGGGGGACAAGGTGGCCGTGTCGGGCCTCAGCGAACTCAAGATGCTGCTGGCGGGGGATTGAGCGCCATGCTGCGCAAGCTCGTCGAAGCCTCGCTGAATTTCCGCCTCGTCGTCGCAGGGCTGGCGCTCGTGATCGCTGCCCTGGGGGGCTGGTCATTCGTCAACCTGCCGATCGATGCCTTTCCGGACATCAGTTCGACCCAGGTCAAGATCATCCTCAAGGCCCCCGGCATGACCCCGGAGGAGGTCGAGAGCCGCGTGATCACCCCGATCGAGATGGAGATGCTGGGCATCCCCAAACAGACCGTGCTGCGCTCGGTCGCCAAATATGCGATTGCCGATATCACCATCGATTTTGCCGATGGTACCGACATCTACTGGGCGCGCAGCCAGGTCGCCGAGCGGCTGGCCAATGCCACCGCAGACCTTCCCGCCACGGTCGAGGGCGGCATGGCGCCGATCTCGACGCCGCTGTCGGACATGTTCATGTTCACCATCGAAGGGCCGCTGTCGCTGACCGAGAAGCGGCGGCTGCTCGACTGGACGGTGCGGCCCGCGCTGCGCACCGTGCCCGGCGTTGCCGATGTCAACGCGCTCGGCGGCATGGTCGAGACCTATGAGGTTCAGCCCGATGGCGCGGCGCTGGCGGCTGCGGGGCTGACCATCGAGGACCTCAAGGCCGCGATCGAGGCGAGCAACCGCAATGATGGCGCGGGACGGCTGAGCGTCGCGGAGGAATCGCTGATCGTGCGCTCGGTCGGGGCGATCGCCTCGCTCGACGATCTCGCGTCGGTCGTGGTGCGCAGCGCGGGAGGGACGGTGCTGCGTGTCGGCGATGTCGCGACGGTGCGCATGGGCAGCCTGACCCGCTATGGCGCGGTGACGAAGAACGGTACCGGCGAAGCGGTGCAGGGGCTGGTCATCGGGCTGCGCGGCGCGGATGCGAGCAAGATCGTCGCGGGGATCAAGCAGCGGCTCGCCGAATTGCAGCCAACATTGCCGCCCGGCGTCACGGTGAAGCCGTTCTACGACCGGTCGGACCTGATCGGCCGCGCGGTCGGCACGGTCGAAAAGGCGCTGCTCGAGGCGACGGTGCTGGTCGTCATCCTGCTGCTGCTGTTCCTGGGCGACGTGCGCGCTTCGGTGATCGTCGCGCTCGCTTTGCCGATGGCAGCGCTGATGACCTTCATCTGGATGCGAGCGATCGGGCTGACCGCGAACCTGATGAGCCTGGGCGGGCTCGCCATCGCGGTGGGCATGCTGGTCGACGGCGCGGTGGTGGTGGTCGAGAATGTCGTCGAGCGGCTGTCGGACCCGAAGCATCGCGGGGCGAGCAAGCTCAACGCGGTGTTCGTCGCCACCGCCGAGGTCGCGACCCCGGTCGCCTCGGGCATGGCGATCATCGCGCTCGTCTTCCTGCCGCTGCTCACGCTCGAAGGGCTGGAGGGCAAGCTGTTCGCGCCGGTGGCGATGACCATCGTGCTCGCGCTTCTCTCCGCGCTGATCCTGTCGCTGACGCTGGTCCCGGTGCTCGCCTTCTATGGCCTCAAGCGCGCCGAGGGGCATCATGAGCCCGCGCTGATGCGCTGGATGACGCCGCGTTATGCTCGGCTGCTCGATGCGAGCTTCGCGCATCCGCGCCGCGTGTTCGCAGGCGCGGGCGCGGCCCTGGTGCTCGCGGGCGTGGCCTATGCGGTCACCGGCAAGACCTTCCTGCCGACCATGGACGAAGGCTCCATCATCGTGCAGCTGAGCAAGCTGCCCAGCATCGGCCTCGATCACAGCACCGCAGGCGACATGAAGGTGCAGAAGGCGCTGCTCGCCGATGTGCCCGAGATCGAGGCGGTGATCGCGCGCGTCGGTAGCGACGAGCTGGGGCTCGACCCGATGAGCCCCAACGAGACCGACAGCTTCCTGCAGCTGAAGCCGCGCGACGCGTGGCGCCGGGCCGACAAGGTCTGGCTCACCGATCAGATCCGCGCGGTGATGCACGATTTTCCGGGCATCGAGCCGACCTTCACCCAGCCGATCGAGATGCGCATTTCCGAGATGCTGACCGGCGCGCGCGGTGATCTGGTGATCAAGCTGTTCGGCCCGGACCTCAAGGAGCTCTCGCGGCTCGCAGGCGAGATTCAGGCCCGGCTGGAGACGATCGAGGGCACGACCGAGGCGATGACGGTCGCCAACGATACCGTCGACTATCTGCAGCTCGATATGGACCGCGTCGCCGCCGGACGCGCCGGGATGCCGGTCGACCTGCTGCAGGACATGATGCGCGCCAATGTCGAGGGCGTGCGCGCGGGCACGGTGACCGAGGCGGGGCGCCGCGTGCCGGTGATGATCAAGGGCACGGGCGGGCAGGGCATGGACCCGGCGCAGTTCGCCGATCAGCTCTATCGCGCGCCTTCGGGCCAGCTGGTGCGCGCGAGCGATGTCGCGCAGGTCCGCCAGGTCGCCGGACCGGTCAAGCTCGAGCACGAGAACGGCTCGCGCTATGCGATGGTGCAGGCCTTTGTCGGCGGGCGCGATCTGGTCGGCTATGTCGACGATGCGAAGCGCGACATAGAGGCCAATGTGAAGCTTCCCCAGGGCTATCGGCTGGTCTGGGGCGGGCAGTTCGAGAACCAGCAACGCGCCTCGGCGCGGCTGATGGTGGTGCTGCCCATCTCGCTCGTGCTGATCTTCCTGGTGCTCTTCGCGACGCTGGGATCGGTGCGCGCCTCGCTGCTGATCCTCGTCAACATCCCCTTCGCGATGGTCGGCGGGATCATCTCGCTCGCGCTCTCGGGCGAATATCTCTCGGTCCCCGCCTCGGTCGGCTTCATCGCTCTGCTCGGCATCGCGGTGCTCAACGGGCTCGTCATGGTCACCTGCTTCCGCCAGCTGCGCGAGGATGGCCTGAGCCTCGAACAGGCGGTGCGCCAGGGTGCGGCGCGGCGGCTGCGCCCGGTGATGATGACCGCGACCATCGCCGCGTTCGGGCTGGTGCCGCTGCTGTTCGCGACCGGGCCGGGATCGGAGATCCAGCGGCCGCTCGCCATCGTCGTCATCGGCGGGCTCGTCAGTGCGACGATGCTGACGCTGATCCTGCTGCCGATCCTCTACCAGCGCTTCGGCGAGAGCCGCGCCGAACGCGATGCCGGCGTGCTCGGCGCTGCCACGGGAGAAGCCGCATGAAGTGCCGGTTCGCCCTGATCGCCGCGCTGGTAGCCAGCACCGTGCCTGCGCTCGCCCAGCCCGGGCTTCCCCCCGAGGCGCATGTTCGCGAGGCGCTCGACCAGCATCCCTCGGTGCTTGCCGCCATGGCGCGGGTCGCGGCGGCACGCGCCGATGGCGAGGCGCTGCGCGCGGGCCCGCACGAATTCCAGCTCACCACGAGCGCGATCCAGCGCAGCGTCGACCGCGAAGGCCGCTATGCCGAGTTCGATGCCTCGCTCAGCCGCCCGATCCGGCTGCCGGGCAAGGCGCGGCTCGACCGGCAGGCAGGAGCCTCGGGCGTCGAGGCAGCGGAAAACCGGATGGAGGATGCGCGCCACCAGGCGGCGCTGCTGCTCGCTCAATATTGGTGGGACTGGCTGGGCGCGGCGGCCGAGCAGCAGATCGACGCGCAGGCGGTGCAGAATCTGGAACGTTCGCTCGCCAGCATCCGCCGCCGCGCCGAGCTGCGCGATGCCGCACCGATGGAGGTCGATCAGGCCGAGGCGGCGCTGGGTTCGGCGCGGTTGCAGGTGCAACAATCGGCGGGCCGCGCAGAGCTGGCCAGGGCGCGGATCGCGG
>NZ_QKVT01000208.1:0-2888 GCF_003426715.1 Blastomonas sp. UPD001 | reverse complement strand
GGCGGCATGCTCTGCCATCGATAGGGGCGATGGGGTGCGGTTCCAAGCCCTTGCCGAGAAAAAGCATCCGCGGCGATGCGGCCCCGTGTTACCCGTAAAATGCAAGTTTTTCAGTACTTCCAGCTATTTTCATGTCACGTCCGATTGCAATGTTACATTTCGGACTATATCCTCATGCGAGCAGGGACGGACAAGATAAGGGTTCCGGGCGCTTCATCCGTAGCTATCGAATACAGGCCAGCCCCGAAGGGATGATACGCAGGTGAGTGCGCAACCCGAACGCAGCGCATTGCAGAACGAACTCGCCCTGGTGATGCGCTCGCCGGAGTTCGTCCGCTCGCCCGTGTTGCGCCGGCTGCTCGAATATCTCGTCGAGCAGACGCTGGCGGGCAATGGCGAAAGGCTGAAGGCCTATCAGATCGCGGTCGACGGGCTCGGCCGCGACGACAGTTTCGATCCGCAGAGCGACAGCTATCCGCGTGTGCAGGTCGGGCGGCTGCGCAAGATGCTCGAACTGCATTATGCTGGCCTGTCCGCGCAGGAGGCTGCGGGGCGGCATCGCATCGTGATTCCGGTCGGGCGCTACAATGTCGAGCTGGCTCCGATGGCCGCGCCGCTGGCGGGAGCCGGCGCTGCGCCGCCGGTGACGCCCGAGGCCGGAGCATCCGCGCCCGCGACAGCCGCCGATATCGCGGCATCGGATTCTGCCGCGCCGCATTCGCAGGCGCCCGCAGGTCCGGATCGGGGCTGGATGGTGCGAGCCGCGCTGGTGCTGCTGCTGCTTGGCGGACTGTATCTGATCTGGCTGTTCGCGCGGCCCGAAACCGCCAGCGAAGAGGCTGCGCGGCGCGACATGCGCGGCCAGATCGCACATGTCACGATTCTGACCGAGCCGGCCCAGGGCAATGACGAGCTCAACACCGCCGCGCAGATTGCCGAAATGCACCTGCAGCGCTTCGAGATGCTCGCGGTGACCAGCGCGACGCACCAGGATGTCAGCGAGACCGATCTCGCGCGCGCCTATCTGCTGATCGTGCGCGGCAGCGGCACCGGTCCTGCAAACACGAATGCGCCGATCTTTCTCACGCTGCGGCACAAGGCCAGCGGCACGACCCTGTGGTCGTACGAGGTGAACCATGATGGTACCCAGATCGCCGCGCCCGATGTCGAGCAGGCCATCGGAGCGGGCATTTCCGAAGTAGCCCGGTCGGGCGGGGTCGTCATCCAGCACCAGCGCAAGCTGCTCGGCGGCGACATGTCCCCCGGCTATCCCTGCCTGATCGCTTATGACAGCTTCCGCCAGAGCCGAAATCCCGCCGAGCGACCGGCGGTGAGCAAATGCCTCGAAGCGTCGGCGAAGCTCTATCCCAACGAATCGCTGGTGCTGCAGGCGCAATCGTTCCTCGAGCTGTCGCGGCCGCACGGCAAGAGCCTGGTGCCGCTGACCCCGACCCCGCGGGGTCGCGACCTGGCCGAGGCGGCATTGCGCAACAACGGTACGTCCGCGCTGGCGCAGATTGCGGTGGCGCGGTCGGCCTGGGCGCGGGGCAATTGTCCGCGCGCGATCGCCTTTTCGCGGCGCGCGATCGAGACCAATCCGCTCGAGCCCGACACCTTGGGTCTGGCAGGCAGCTTCCTGATGTCGTGCGGCGACTATGCCGGAGCCGAGCCGGTGCTCGAACGCGCGAGCGCGATGAACGAGCAGCCGGGCGGCTATCAGATCGGATCGCTGGTGATCACGCGGGTGATCAACGGCAAGCGCGCCGAGGCGCTGCAACTCGCGCTCAGCGCCGAACGGCCCGAGCTCGAGGCGCAGCCCAATTTCCTGCTCGCGCGTGCGCTGGCGCTGGCCGCCAATGGTCGTGTCGCAGAAGGGCAGGCCGACTGGCGCGCGCTCGAGAAGCTCGTGGGGGCGCCTGCAGGCGCTGCCGCCTCCGACGTGCTGGCGCGGTTCACGATCTCGCCGTTCTTTGCGCGCCGCATGCAGGTCGAGGCCGAAGCGACCGGACTGGTCACCAAGGCGGGCTGACCGCCTCGCCATCGCCACACTGCCGATCCTGATTAATGGGAAATTTTCCCAACAGTCAGCATGCGTTCATGTCGAGCGAGCCTGTCAAATAAGATATCCCGCTGTAATTGCTGCCCTTTTTCGGTTTGGCACGGTCTGTGCAATGTAATTGGCATCTCCGGACGAACGGTTCGGAAACACCAGATACAAACGAAAGGACACCATCATGACCCTCTTCTCGAACGCCCAGAGCCAGATCGCCGCCGTCGCCCTCGCGATCCTGACCTCCAGCCTGTTCATCGCCGCCAGCGTCGCCCCCGGCGTCGTCGCCTGATCTTCAGCCCTTCCCTCATCTCGACATCAAAAGGACCTTACCCATGAACTTCCTCGCCACCGCTCTTGCTTCGATCTGCTCGGTCATCCTCATCGCCACCAGCGTCGGCCCTGGCATGATCGTCTGATCCCCACCGCCCCCCCATCGCCTTCAACAGGAAACCACCACAATGAACGTCATCGCTACCGCTCTCGCCGCCATCTCGTCGGTCGTCCTGGTCGCCGCCAGCGTCCTGCCCGGCGTCATCGTCTGATCGCCCGCACGCTCCCTCCTCAAGGAAACGCCAACATGTCGCTCCAGCTTCCCAATCGGATCGGTGCCGCAGCGCTCGCGATCCTGACCTCGGCGCTGTTCCTCGCCGCGAGCATCGGCCCCGGCGCGATCGTCTGATCCTCAGGCGATCCGATCAGGCGGTCATCGCCGCCGCAAGCGCCCGGCCCGAGCCCCAGGCGCTTTCGATCCGGGGTCCGATCAGCCAGTCGCCGCTGACCCCCAGCCTCGAAATTCCATCCCACAGCATCGTCCGACCCGCCGCGCCCGACAGCG
>NZ_QKVT01000207.1:0-532 GCF_003426715.1 Blastomonas sp. UPD001 | reverse complement strand
GCCCGATTCTTTACCTTCAGGTGCTAGACTTTTCCTTTCTCTATTCTACAGGTGGAGGTTAGGAGACTCGAACTCCTGACATCCTGCTTGCAAAGCAGGCGCTCTACCAACTGAGCTAAACCCCCATAATTCAGTTTTTAGTTACCAGTTACTAGCTATCAGTTTTTTTCTTTACTGACCACTGTTTACTGTTTACTGTTCACTGTTTTCAGGTGGGCCATCCTGGACTCGAACCAGGGACCTCACCCTTATCAGGGGTGCGCTCTAACCACCTGAGCTAATAGCCCATCACACGAACCTTTCTATAGTTTGAAAGCCTTATTACTATCCTACGACCGACCTGGGATGACCAACTCATTACCTTTGCACAACTTCTATCTTCATTGTTCTCGGTCACTTGAGTGGGTAGGTCTCCCTGAAAAGGAGGTGATCCAGCCACACCTTCCGGTACGGCTACCTTGTTACGACTTCACCCCAGTCACCAGTCCTACCTTCGGCGTCCCCCTCCGCTAACGGTTAGGGTAACGACTTC
>NZ_QKVT01000206.1:0-23826 GCF_003426715.1 Blastomonas sp. UPD001 | reverse complement strand
GCGCAGCGTCTTCGTCACCTGCGCCCAGTCGAGATCGCCGGTACCCGGCTCGTTGCGGTCGGGCATGTCGGCGACCTGAACGTGCGCGACCAGATGGATGCGGCCCGCCAAAACCTCGGCCATATCCTCCCCCATCACCGCGCTGTGCCAGACATCGTAGAGCAGGCGAAGATTGGGGCTGCCTACCGCCTCAACCAGATCGAGGCCGAGCCTGGTGCTGACGAGGTACATGGTCGCGAACAGCCTGGTGTTCAGAGGTTCGAGCAGCAGCGTCACGCCCGCCGCCTCGGCCAGATCGGCGGCCGCGCGCAGCGTCGCAACGGCATTGGCGAAATGCTCTTCCTCGCTCAACCCCTCGACGCGAAAGCCCGAGGCAATGATGAGGTCGGGAGCGCCCAGAACCCTGGTCGCTTCGATGGTGTCGCCGACCGCCGCGAGCATCGCCTCGCGTTCCGCCGGATCGACGATCGAACGGCGCGGATCGACGCACAGGCTGGTCAGCCGCATGCCCGTTTCGGTGAGCGCATCGGCGAGCGAATCGATCGGCTTGTCGCGCCAGAGATGGAATTCGGCGAGCTCGAAGCCCGCCGCCTTCGCCGCGCGCAAGCGTGCGTCGAGTTCGCCGGCCTCGGCAAACTGCCATTCGATACAGGATGATAATTGATAGACCGCAGACATAGGACCCTCCCCATTCTACGGCCCCGTGGTGCTGTGCACTCGTATGCCTGGCAAGGCGGCTACCCTGCTATTTTGTGCCCTGCCCCTACAGCGTTCTTGCGAGCGAGGCAATCCTTACTCGCGCCGTGCAGCAGCATGAACGGTGTCGGGGTGCCGGATCGCAGGCGCGCTGCCGCCCGTTTCTGCCGATCGGCGAACGGCCAGGCTGGGCTCTCCGTAGCCATAACGCGCGCCGCCAACTGGCGCCGCAATTGCCCCTCTCGAGCCATGGATCGCCTCGAAAGGTTTCGCTGGCAGACCCGCATCGCCTCACCACTCACTGCGGATAATTTAAACTGTGGACATGATTTTTAAACTATGCATATATGGACTCAAGGCGGAGAAGATGCCGCCAGGGGAGAGTCGAGATGGCTGAGTTTGATCTGATCGTTTCTGGCGGCACGATTGTGGATGGTACGCGGATCCCGCGCTATGTGGGCGACATCGGTATCCGTGACGGCCGCATCGTCGCCATTGGCGGCACCATCGCCCCCTCGCGCGGGGCGCGGGTGATCGATGCGACCGGTCGCATTGTCGCGCCCGGCGTGATCGATCCGCACACCCATTATGATGCGCAGATCTTCTGGGACCCGTATTGCGCGGACTCGAGCTGGCACGGAAACACCACGCTGGTGGTGGGAAATTGCGGCTTCGGCTTCATGCCCTGCCGCCCCGAAGACCGGGATCGCTACATGCAGATGATGGAGAACACCGAACAGGTGCCCATGATCGCGATGCGCGAGGCGCTGCCATGGACCTGGGAGAGCTTTCCGGAATGGATGGCCGCCGTGCGGGGGATCGCCAAGGGGGTCAACATCGCCGCATACATGCCGCTCAATTCGCTGATGATCTATGTCATGGGCATGGAGGCGGCCAAGACGCGCGGGGCCACGGAGCAGGAGCGGCTCGAAATGCGCCGTCTTCTCCACGAGGCCATGGATGCCGGCGCGATCGGCTTCGGCTTCTCCTTCCTCCACGAACACAACAATCACAAGGACATCGACGGATCGCCGATGCCGACGGACTCGATGCACATCGAGGACGCCTATTATCTCGCCGGGGTTCTGCGCGAACGCGGTGAAGGCATCATCCAGTGCCTGTGCGAATTGCCGGCTGGCAAGGCCTCCAACCGTTTTGCGTGCGAGGAACTGGCCCGGATCTCGGGTCGCCCGGTTCTGCTCAACATCGTCACGCCCATCGATGCAATGCCCGATTATCACCGGGGCTTGCTCGATTGGCTGGACGAAATGGAAAGCAAGGGCCTCAACATCTATGGTCAGGCGTTCGTCAATCGCTCGTGGAACCAGTTGCGGGCGCTGGAATACGACGTCTGGCAGAACACGAGCCCCAGCTTCCTGGAATTCACCACCCTGCGTGACGCCAAGAAGATGGCCGCGCTGGCATCGGACCCGGCCTTCGTCCAGCGGGCCGTCGAGGAATACGACCCCTTTCAATGGAGTGGTGCGGGCGGCCCGATCGAGACATTCAAGCTAACCGATGCTCAGGGTGCGACGGAATATGCGCGCTACAATGGCATGCTGCTGGGCGACATTGCGGCAGCGCAGGGCAAGCACGCGATCGAGGTCCTGTTCGACATCATCGCCAAGTCTGAAGCGGTGGCGGATTTCCGCACCACGCTGGCCACCAGCACCGATCCGGTAAAGTCGGCCGAAGTGCTGCTGCACAAGCGCGTCGTTTCTGGCACGTCCGACGGCGGCGCGCACATCAAGATGCATTGCGGCGGTCAATATGCGACCGACAACATCATGTGGCTGGTGCGCGACGAGGGTCGTATCTCGCTCGAGGAGATGCATTACAGCCTGAGCTACCTGCCCGCGCGCATCTACAATTTCGCGCAGCGCGGAGCCCTGCTGGAAGGCTATGCGGCCGACCTCTATATCTATGACTACGATACGATCGGCTATGATCGCGAGCAGTATCAGACCGTCAACAGCCTCCCCAAGGGAGACTGGCGCCGGGTATGTCCGGCGCACGGCATCGAATGGGTGATCGTCAACGGAAAGCCGATCCTGCACAATGGCGTCGCCACCGGTGCGACGCCCGGCACCATGCTGGGTGTGCGCGGCGCGCAGTTCGATCAGGACTATCTGGTGGACCTGCCGATCGCGGCCGAATGACCCAGCGGCGATGGCGACGGAGCGGGCCGCGCTGCCTGGATCGTTGCCATTGCGACGGGCATGTCTCCCCTGCGCCACGCCCCCACGACCGCCGTGATGGCGATGCGTGGGAACGGCTGGCGCTCCCTCATGGACAAGAGAACGATCATGGCCAGCCCGCATATCGCTGCCACACCGGAGCCTGCGCTTACGCCTGCTGACATGGCGCAGCTGATCACCAATCCGCGCAGCTTTGCCGAGCCGCAGCGCGTGCATGATGCGCTGGCATGGCTACGGGCAAACCTGCCCGTGTCGCTGGCTGTCACGGCCGATTTCGAACCCTTCTGGCTGATCACGAAGCATCGGGATGTGATGGAGATCGAGCGGCAGTCCGGCATCTTCCACAATGGCGACCGTTCGACCGTTCTGATCCCCGAGAAAATGCTGCGGGCCGTCGAGCACGCCGTCCACTCCCCGCACCTGACCCGGTCGCTGGTCAACATGGATGGGCAGGAGCACCGGCTGTTTCGGTCCCTCACTCAATCCTGGTTCATGCCCGGCAATGTCAAAAGGCTCTCCGACCGCATCCGGAGCATTGCCCGCAATCATGTCGATCGCATGATGCGGCGAGGCGGGGAATGCGACTTCGTGTCCGATGTCGCCCTCCATTATCCGCTGCACGTGGTGATGGAGATACTGGGCGTTCCGGAAGAGGATGAGGGTCGCATGCTGGTGCTCACCCAGCAGCTCTTCGGCGCCCGCGATCCGGAACTGGCCCGAGACGCTGCGGCCATGGACGACCCGGCCAAGGGTCTTGCGATGTTTCAGGCTGTGCTGGGTGACTTCCACGCCTATTTCAACGCGTTGACCGCTGAACGTCGCAGCAGTCCACGCGACGATCTGGCCAGTGTGATCGCCAACGCACGGATCGATGGCAAGCCAATCTCCGAGCGAGACGCAAATGGCTATTATGTGCTGGTGGCGACCGCGGGGCATGACACCACTTCAGCATCGACTGCCGGCGCGATCTGGGCGCTGGCGGAACGACCGGAACTGCTGAGACAGGTTCAGGCAGACCCCTCGCTCATCGGCGGCCTGGTGGAGGAAGCCATCCGCTGGACGACCCCGGTGAAGCACTTCATGCGCACGGCAACACAGGATTACGATTTGCGCGGCCAGACCATCAAGGCCGGCGACTGGGTAATGCTGTCCTATCTTTCGGCCAACCGGGACGAGGACGTCTTCGGGGCACCGTTCGACTTCCGCATAGACCGCCATCCCAACGGGCAAGTCGCCTTCGGCTATGGTGCGCATCTATGCCTCGGCCAGCATCTGGCGAAGCTCGAAATGCGCATCCTGCTCGAGGAGATGCTGCCCAGACTGAAGTCGCTGACGATCGCAGGTCAGCCCGCCTGGACGCAGTCGAGCTTCGTCAGCGGCCCCAAGCGCCTGCCGATCCGTTTCGAGGCGAATTGACCGCTCTGGCAGAGAGCCGCTGCATGGGCATGGGAAGGGAAAGAATGTCATGAGCATCAGCGCCAGGGCCGCAGTCGCGCGCATTCCTTCCGGTCCGCTTGCGATGGAAGCCATCGAGATCGAGGAGCCTCGCGAAGACGAGATCCTGGTGCGCATTGCCGGGGTTGGACTGTGCCACACCGATCTGGTCTTCGCCGAGCATCTTGGCATCATGAAAGCGCCAGCCATTTTTGGACATGAAGGTTCGGGGGTGGTCGAGCGCGTTGGCTCGGCCGTGACCAAGGTTGCACCGGGCGACCATGTGGTCGCGACCTTCAACAGCTGCGGCACCTGCGGGCGTTGCGATGAAGGGCATCCCGCCTATTGCCTGTCCTTTGCCCCGCTCAATTACGGCGGGCGCCGCGCGGACGGAACCAGCGCCGTGTCGATCGACGGCGAAACGGCGAGCGCGCACTTTTTCGGACAGTCTTCGTTTGCCACGCATGCATTGGTGAACGAGCGCAACGCCGTGGCAATCGACCGGTCGCTGCCGCTCGAGCTGATGGGACCGCTGGGCTGCGGAATCCAGACCGGTGCCGGTTCGATCATCCATGCACTGGCCTGCCGCACGGGCAGTTCCCTGCTGGTGGTCGGCGGGGGAGCGGTCGGCCTGAGCGCCGTGATGGGTGCCGTCCTCCAGGGTTGCAGCACGATCATCGTGGCAGAACCGAAACCGGAACGCCGTGCCATGGCACTGGAACTGGGGGCGACCCACGTGCTGGATCCATCCGCGCATTCGCTGGCCGATTGCGTTCGGGCCATTGCTCTGCACGGCGTCGATTACGCCTTCGACACCACCGGCCTTTCGCACGTGATCGAGGCGACGGTCCCCTGTCTTGCCGCGCACGCCAGCTTCGGGCTCGTGGGCGTGCCGCCGCGGTTCGAGGATACCATCAGCCTTGCCATCAACCGCCTGGTCAGCGCGGGAATCACGGTGATGGGCATCATCGAAGGTGACGTTCAGCCTGACGATTTCATCCCGCATATGGCAGCGCTGTACCAACAGGGCCGTTTCCCCTTCGATCGCCTGATCACGCGATACCGGCTCGACGACATCAATCAGGCCATTGCCGACCAGCACAGCGGGAAATGCATCAAGGCCGTGATGATCCCCTGAACCCGGAAGCTGATGAAACGCTTTCCCCGAATCCGGCCGCCCCTTTCAGTCGCCAAGCGGCTCGAATTTCTGCCCGACGATATGGATATAGTCGAAATTGTGCTTCGTCGTGAACGCAAGCGGACGAAACGTCACGTTGCCGATGCCCGGCACCGCGCGCAGTTTTTCGATGCATATCTCGTGAAGCTCAACAATGGTCCGCGCCACCAGCAAGGCCATGCCGCCGCCCGCGTCCGTGACGCCAAGAAAACTTGCCTCGTTCAATGGCATCATCGCGTCCATGGCGGAGAGGACCGCCTCGGGCTCGCCATCGAAGAAGACATATGCGGAGAATTGGTAGCCGATCATGTCGGGCTCGCAGATCAGGCCGACGCGAATGATGTTCTGATCGGTCAATCGTTGCAGCCGCGTCCGAACTGTCCCTTCGGACACGCCCGCGCTCATGGCGATCTGCCTCAGGCTGCGCCTGCCATCATCGGAGAGCTGGTCGATGATGAACTGGTCCAGGCGATCCTGGGTCAGGGCGAGCGACGGCCGTGCGGCGCCGGATTTCAGATCACCCGCACCCGAAACGAACTTGAAAATCTTGCGGCACACCATGGTCGAACAATGACGAACGCCGGGTAGGGCGCGGATTCGTTCGGCCACCTGCTCGACATCCTCAGGCGTTGGGCAGTTGATGTTCACATAGATGTCCGGTGTCCCGGGGCAGACGGCAACGCTGAACAACTCCGGCAAGCTGCCGAGTTGCCGCGTGATCGCCTTCAGATCGCTGTGATCGATCGAAATTCCGGCAAGCGCCAGCACGGGAAGGCCGGCTGCGGCCAGATCGCGTTGGGCCATGACGCGGATGACGTTGCCGTCCATCAACTTCCGCAACCGGACGGCAACCGTTTGCTGGCTCACCCCGACCCGCATGCCGATGGCCTTGTTGGGCATGCGCGGATCATCGGCAAGCGCCTGGATGATGGCAAGGTCGGTCTGACTGATCTGCATTTTCTAACCCCTTTCGCTGGGGCGTCGCGGTAGTTGGGCATTTCGTCAAGACAGATGCTGCACCGACCTCGTGTGACACCCTCGTAGATCAGGAATAGTGGCGCCAATGGCCGCGAACCGCGTGCCCTGTGTCTCGGGCGGGAGTTCCTCTTCGGCATGATCGAGGCAGCTGGGAAACAAGGTCACCGCGTTGACCATGGAAAACTTCGCACTGTCCCATACGCAAGACCTGCCAGAAGCAAGATATTAATTGAATGACTGATTGATGCCGTTTAAAGCGTCAACAGTCTTTCACGCATTCTTCCGGAGACATCTACCCATGACCCCGGCGTATATCATCGACGCAGTTCGAACCCCGCGTGGCATCGACAAGGCGGGAAAGGGCGCGCTGGCAGACATGCACCGGGAGCATCTGGCGGCCAGCGTTCTCAAGGCCATCGCGGAGCGCAATAATCTCAACACCGCAGACGTCGATGACATCATCTGGTCGACGACCTGCGGAACATCAACGATGCCTTTTGCCGTCGTGGCTGAAAAGTTCCTTCGTGACCTCAAGCTCGATCGCTCCAAGGTCGATGTCTGGACGAACTCGGGCGCACGGGTGGGCGCTATGGTCTCGTGACGATGTGTGCCGCCAGCGGAATGGCACCTGCGATCATCACTGAGCGCATCTGACCCCAAAAAAGCTTGCGGCGGACGCCATATCCGCAGCGGGCTGTACCTGATCCCGGAAAGGAAGCTGCGTGCGTCTCGAACCCTTGTTGCGCATGAACGTGACGCTCGGAAAACGCTATCCGATCGGCAGCATACCCAAAGGCAAGAGAAATGTCTGGACACTGGCGGGCGGGATCGTCGAAGGTCCAGACATTCGCGGAACCGTGGCCCCGGTCGGCGGCGAATTCGAGCTGATTGACAGCGATGGCGCTTACCATATCGATGTTCGCCTGGTGATCGTCACCGGGGATGGCGCAAACATCTTTGTCCAGTATTTCGGCGTGGCAAAATCATCCCCGGAAATGATGGACAGATATCGGCGGGGCGAGGCGGTAGATTTCGGCGACACCTATTTCGTCACTCAGCCGCGCTTCGAAACCAGCCACACCCGATATGCATGGCTGAATCATGTCATGGCGATCGCTGAGGGCCGCGGCACCCCCGGCGGCGTTGAATATCTCATGTACCACTGCATCCCTGACGGCAGCATCGGCATGCATGACGCCGCCGGCAGGTTCGCCTATCGTGATGCTTCGACCGGAGGGCGCGAAGCAGTCGATGGCAGCATGCGCGAATAAGGGGCTCGCCGGTGGTCCGTGACGGGCGCGCAGCCAGTCCCCGGGCGCGGCTTGGGCGGACAAGCGATGCGAACGTCGGTTGCGCCCGTTTGTCCTGACGCCCCGTGACACGGAAACACCGCTCCCCGTCTAGAGAGTACCCCGTTCTATCGTGCGCTGAGCGCGCAGCAGCAGCTGTTCGGCCTGGTTGTGCAGACGATCGCCAATTTCCTTCTCGGCCTTGCCTGCCAGAGCGCGAGCGTGCGACCCTTCGAGCAATATCCCGAGCTTGTAGCAGGCGAGCACCTTGTACCAGAGCATCGCAGAGACATCCCTTTCCGTGCCGGCCGCATAATGCTCTGCCAGTTCGGTAGCGCTGGGAAAGCCTTGCCAGGGTTCGACAGGCGCAATCGCCTCAAAACCCTGCTCCGCTTCCGGCCAGGTTGCGAGCAGCCAGCCCATGTCGATCAGAGGGTCGCCGACCGACGCCAGTTCCCAATCCACGATTGCAGCGATCGCGGGGCTGTCGAGCCGGAACATGACATTGCCGAGATGATAATCGCCGTGGATGATCCCCGGCTTGAAATGCCTGGGGCAGTTGGCATCGAGCCACTGGCCGATCGCATCGATGCCGGTGAGGCTGTCAGCCGCCCATCCATCGTGCTTTGCATAGCCGTCATATTGCGAGCGCCATCGCGCGGCCTGGCGCGTGAGATATCCCTCGAGCTTCCCCATGTCGCCCAGCCCCGCTTCGAACGGGTCGATACGGCCCAGCGCCAGTGCGGCGTCGACCATGGCAAACCCCATCTGCCGACGAATGAGCGGACTGCCTGCATGTAGCGCGGGCAGTCTGACCGGAGCCGTAAACCCGTCCACGGGCTCCATCAGGAAAAAGGCCGCACCCAGCACATCATCATCGGGACAGGCAGCGACCAATCGGGCATGGGGCACGTCTGAGCCGGCCAGGGCTGCCAGGATCCGCGCTTCCCGGCGCATGGTTTCGCTGCCATTGGCGATACTGTGCAGCGGAGGGCGGCGAAGGACGAATTCGCGGTCTGCACGGCGGAAGCGCAAGAGCACGTTCTGAGTCCCGCCGACCAGTGGCACGATATCGCTTAGGCGCCCCGAACCAAGCCCCTGCCCGTCCATCCATTCGGCAAGGCGATTCAGATCGACCAGTGATTTCCATTCCACGGGTTCGCCCCTTATGCGTTCCTGGCCATCAAACCGCCATCTACCGGCACGACAGCACCTGTAATGAAAGATGCCGCAGGAACGCACAGGCTGAGCGCGACATGAGCGACTTCCTCTGGCCGGCCGTAGCGCCGCAGCGCCGTGCGCCTGTTGGCATAGCGAGCCTTGTCCTGATCGGGAATGTCTTGCGTGAGGCCGGTTTCGACCGGGCCAGGGCAGATGCAGTTGACCGTTATGCCCTCGGGTCCGAGTTCGACAGCCAGCGACCGGGTCAGGCCAATCACCCCAGCCTTTGCGGCGCTGTACGCGCTCAGCCGCGCCGTCGCCCCCAAGCCCTCGGTCGAAGCGATATTCAGGATGCGGGGATGCGCGGACCGGCGCAAGAAGGGCAGGGCCGCACGGATGACCAGCGGTTGCGCCGTCAGCAGCACCGCAATCTGCTGGTCCCAGCTTTCGCGAAAGTCGGCCGCGTCAAGCGGGGTCATCAGCGAGAAGCCGGCGTTGTTCACCACCACATCCAGCGCTCCCAGACGCGTAGCGACCTCTTCGACCGCGGACGCGATGCCGTCCAGATCCGCGAGATCGAGCGGCACCGGGATCGCGGAGCCCCCTTCGCGCTGGATCTCACGGACCACCGCATTCGCGGCCTCGGCATTGCGATCGACCACCGCGACTTTCGCCCCGCGACGGCTGAACAGGACGGCCATGGCCCGACCGATGCCACTGCCCGCGCCGGTTATCAGAGCGGCAGAGCCCTGCAGCGTATCGGCAAGGTGCTCGACGGGGGTCACAACGAGCCCCCGCCATCGACCGCGAGCGTCTGTCCGACCACATAGTCAGCAAGCGGCGAGGCAAGGTACAATACCGCACCGGCGATGTCGGCTGGCGTTCCCAAGCGGCCGCTCGGAATGGCCCCGAGCTGCTTCTCCAGTCGCTTGGGGTCCGCCGTCATCACCTTGGTCAACTTGGTGTCGACCAGACCGGGTGCCACGCCGTTGACGCGGATACCCTCACCAATCCAGGCCTGGGCGAGCGAACGCGTCAGACCCAGGATTCCGGCCTTGGACGCGTTATAGGCAGGATTGCCAAGCGTGGTTCGCAGCGCAGCGGTGGAACTGATCAGGATCAGCGCTCCCTTGGCCTTGGCCAGCTGCGCCCGGAACTTCAGCGCGCACGCCATCATGCTGTTGAGATTGACGTCCACCACCTTTTCGAAGCCTGCCATCTCGAACTCGCCGCGCGCATAAATGACCGTGCCCTGGCAGCAGACAAGGACATCGAGGCTGTCGCCATCGAACGGTGCGGCAGCCACGATTTCGGGCTGACCAACATCGACACACGTATAGCTGACCCCGGAAAGGTCGCTGCCGGGATCACCTTCGTAATCTTCTACCCGAGGGCGCGTCCCCCAGACGGTGACATCAGCGCTGCGGGCAAGAAAAGCGCGCGCGATGCCATTGCCGATGCCGCTCGACCCGCCAACGACCAGTACGCGCTTGCCGGTGAAATCAAGATCGCCCATCGAGAATCTCCCTAGCCCCGCGGCCTGACCGACAGCGCATCAGCGGATGCATCGCCCAGTACGGACCCGCCATCGCAATCGATGATGGCGCCGGTGATGTATTTCGCATTGTCACTGCAAAGAAATAGGGCAAGGTCAGCGATATCCCTCTTCGTCCCATAGTCACGAAGCGGAATCTTCGACTTCAAGGCCCTTGTCGCCTCTTCCGATGGGGCGAGCCGAGCCATCCCTTCGGTGTCGCCGATCGGGCCGGGCGAAATGGCATTGACGCGTATCCCTGCCGGCCCCCATTCCATCGCGAGACATTGGGTGAGATTGTTGATGCCCGCCTTGGCCGCACCTGCATGCGCCTGGAACATGACGGGCCGCACAGCCTGGCCAGCAGTAATCGAGATGATCGAGGCGCCGGGCTTGCGAATGAAATCATACGACGCCCGCAGGACATTGAAGGTCCCCAGCAGATCGATATCGATGACGGTCTTGAAGGCGTTCGACGACATACCAACGACCGGTGCCAGAAAATTGCCCGCAGCGCCCGATATCACAACGTCTATTTCGCCGTAGCTGTCCTTCACGGCTGCGAAGGCGGCCGCTACCGCATCGTAATCCCGCACATCCGCGGCCATGCCCATTGCCTCACCACCAGTGTCCGCGATTGTCCTGGCGGCGGCGGCCACGCGGTCCTGCGTGCGGCTGATCAGGCCGACCCTGGCGCCGAACTCGGCAAAGCGTTGCGCGATGCCAAGATTGATCCCGCTGGACCCGCCCGCCACAAAAACGGTCTTGCCGGCAAAGATCCGATCCTTGAAAATGTCCATGCTTCCTGCTCCCTCTTGTCTGACTGTCAGCGGGTCTTCTTCGTCATCGGACAGCTCCGGCAGGCTGGGTGAAGACCTGCCACAGTCATCGTCCCGCCCCGCCTGGCGAGGATGGCGCCCGCCTTCTCTGGTGTGCCTTGCCGCTCCAGCACGGCAGGATGCCATCGAGGTCCGTTTCCGCAAACCCGTCGCGCCACCATGGCTGTGGAACGGTATTCGCCTATGGGCCAGGTTCACGAGTGAAAGGTCACGCTCTCCTCGATCGCGGCCTTTCCGATCCGATAGCTGTGGCCGGCGGCGTGCTCGTCCGGGTAACCAAACGAGATTCCAAACAGCATCTTGAGGGAATCGTCGATCCCCAGCACCTTCCGAATGGTTCCGGCATAGAAGCCTAGCGCCGTCTGGGGGATGCCTCCCAGACCGTGCGCCGTGAGCGACAACAGGAATGTCTGCGCGTACATGCCGATGTCGCTGGCAATCCGGACATTATCCCCCACTGACGGCATGAACAGCATCGCAACACATGGCGCATGGAAGAAGCTATAGTTGAGGCGCGCAGCCATCCGCCGATCTTCCATCGCCTCGCGGCTCGTCGATTGCGGCCCCCTTGCCGCGTTCCGGCTGAACGGATAATCGCATCCTGCATCCCCATTAGATGGCATGCCAAATTATCGCTATTCTGCCTACAGACGCTGATTTTCTCTAGCGTTATGGCGTTTGGCATGCCAAAGTGATCTAGCGGAGGTGCGCACATGGAAATCACGCTTTATCAATTCCCCGCTGCCTGCTCGCGCGTCACGATGAACGCGCTCGAGGAAGTCGGTTGCGATTACAGCGACGTGCTCGTCAACATGAAGGCCATGGGGCAGACAAAGCCAGACTATCTCGCGATCAACCCGAAGGGCAAAGTTCCGACGCTCATGATCGACGGCACGATCCTGACCGAGAACGCCGCCATCCTCTGGACGCTGCACTGCCTGCGGCCTGAAGGCGGCCTGTTTCCGCCGACCCAAGGACCGCTGGAGGATCATCAGTATCGCGCCGATCTCGCGTGGTGCTCCGGGACCATGCATCCGACCGTGCGACAGATCAGGATGCCCGTGAAGTGGACGACGGGTGAGACGGATGGGGTGCGGGCGCACGGCATCGAGACATTTCTTGGCGACTGCGAAAGGATCAGCCAGCGGCTGGCGGGCGGTTGGTGGTACGGCACCAGCTGGTCCATCATCGACACCTATGTCTATTGGGGGTACAGCACCGCTGAAAAGGGCGGCTTTCCGCTCGATCGCTTTCCGGCACTCGCCGACCACGCCGCCAGGGTGCGGGCGCGTCCGAGTTTTCGGCGCGTAATCGCGCGGGAACAGGCGTCGCTGGATATGGCAGGGATCGAAGGCATGGTCCTGTAAGAACCACCGCCCTGTCCTGCTCGCATGGACCCGATCAGGCAGCCGCGGCGGCGATCCGGCGCTCAAGGTTGCGGCGGCAGCGCGTGGCCGCAAAGGCGGTTGCGAGGTCCACCGGCTGGACAGAGAAGATTCCCTGCTGTCGATATCCTCCTGACAGGCCGCGATCAGCGCACGTCCGCGCGACAGGATTCCTGCGTGAAGGAACATCGCATGCGAAAGGTCGATCAGGGTGTCGAGAACCAGTCGATAGTCGACTGGCATCAGCAGATGACCATCGACCGGTGGCAACGCGCCCCGCTGGACCAGTTGAAGCGGCGTGATGTCCTCCGGGTTGGCCAGGGCTGGGTCGCCGGGTCAGATCCAGATCACATCGTCGCGCGCCTGAACCGGATATGATTTCACCCGCGCCGCGCGGGGAATTCTTCTATCGCCATGGGGATGATGGCCACACTTGTCGTTCAGATCGACCTTGAAGCCGTGACAGGGGCATTCGATCATTCTGCCGTCGAACACACCCTTGTGGAGTGGCGCGAAACGATGCGGACAACGGTCGCTGGTGGCCTTTGCCACGCCGCGTTCGTCGCGCACGATCAGTGTCGGGATGCCGAGCAGACGGCGCATGAACGGGGTCTGCGTGACTTCGTGCGCGAGGGCGGCCTAATACCAGGCTCTGAAAGCAAACGACATGACCCGCTCCCGAGATAGACCAGAGTTATCGACCGACCAAGGCCGCCATTGCGAATGCCCTACCGATTTGGCATGCCAACCTTCCGGCCATCGCAACGCCTGGCATTTTCGGACGATGGCAGGGTCGTGCGCTGGCTGGTGCGGGCTACCGCCGAAAACTGGCTGGCCCGCGAAGCAGAACCGAAAGATGCGTTTGATTTCACGCTGAAAAGTCCGTTCGGATCCCCTCGACCGACCGGCCTGGAGATTCAAGATGGCTACCCGAGTTGAGAGCGTCACGCTGAAGCTGCGCGAAATGATCGTCTCGCAGGAGCTAAAGCCAGGCTCGCGGGTGCCCGAACGCGATCTCGCTCAGGCATTCGGAGTGTCGCGCACGCCGGTTCGCGTGGCGCTCAGCATCCTGGAGGCAGAGGGGCTGGTCACGGGCGAAGCAAATCGCGGCTTTGTCGTTTGCGATTTCAGTATCGATGACGTGTTGTCGGCCTTCGATGTTCGCGGAGCCCTGGAAGGGCTGGCAGCGCGCGCCGCCGTCGAACGGGGACTGCCTGCCGACACGATTGCCCGGCTCGAAGCGTGCGTTGCGGAAGGCGAGCGTCTTGTCGCTGCCGGGCTTTGCGGCGCGGACGACATGCGATCGTGGTCGCTCGCGAACGACGAGTTCCACGGCGCGATCATCGAGGCTTCCGGTCTCGGGACCCTTCAAAAGGTGCATGCGTTCCTGTCGAAAATGCCGCTCGTCGCTCCGGTTGCCATCCTGTTTACCAATGATCAGCAGGATGATGCCCAGGCGCGCATGCTCGAGGCCCATTCCGACCATATCCACATACTGGACGCGCTGCGTCAGGGGGAAGGCGCGCGCGCCGAATTTCTCATGCGCGAGCATGCGCACCGATCGCGCAATCATCTTGGTCGCCTGCTTCGGTCGGGACGCCGTTCCCTGGCGCCGGTCGAAACGCGCGGGCCTGCCCGCAAGAAGCGTGGCAACAAGGTCGACACGGCTCCGTGACGACGCCGCTGTCGCGGTCGCAAAGCGCCGGTCAGCCCGCACTGACCGGCGCACCTGTTGCCTGCTCCAGGGCGTCCAGGTGAATACCGGGAGCCAGTTCAACCAGTTTGAAATGATCGCCTGCCGGATCCATGACCGCCATCTCGGTATAGACGCGCTTGACCACCGCCCGCCCCGTTGCAGGCAGCGTAAGTTGCTCGATCAGCTTGGGCCGACCCTGTGCGGTCCGATGCGACATGATCACCCGGACTTCGCGCGCCCCGGCCACCAGGTCCATGGCCCCTCCGACAGCCGGCGGAGCGTTGCCTCCGCTCGACCAGTTGGCGATGTCTCCCGCGCAGGTCACCTCGAACGCCCCGAGGATGCAGACGTCGATATGCCGCCCCCGAATCATGGCGAAGCTGTCGGCATGATGAAAGAAGGCACCACCCGGCACGAGCGTCACGGGCTTCTTGCCGGCATTGATCAGCTCCATGTCCCGATCCTCGAAGGCGGGGGCCTTGCCCATCCCCAATATCCCGTTTTCGCTGTGGAGTATGATCTCGCGGTCGGGCGGCATGAGGTCTGCGACGCGTTCGGGCTGACCGATGCCGAGGTTGACATAGGCGCCGTCCGGAATGTCGATCGCAGCCCGCGCCGCTATCTCGTCGCGAGTCCAGCCCTTCATGACGCCCGCTCCTTGTCCAGTGCAGCAAGATGGTCGCTTTCCCGGACAGGGTCAGGGACATGGACGATGCGGTCGACGAAAATCGAAGGCGTCACGATCGCCTCCGGGTCGAGCTCGCCTGGTTCCACGACATGACGTGCCTGGACGATCGTCGTGGCGGCGGCCATCGCCATGACCGGCGCAAAGTTCCGGGCCGCCTTGTTGTAGACAAGGTTACCCCAGCGATCCGCACGCTCCGCCTTGATCAAGGCGAAGTCTGCGTGGATTGCCGTTTCCATCAGATATTCCCGACCGCCAAAGGTTCGCGCCTCCTTGCCGTTCGCGATCTCGGTCCCTGCACCGGTTGCGGTATAGAAGGCCGGTATCCCCGCCCCGGCCGCACGGATGCGTTCTGCCAAAGTGCCTTGTGATACGAGTTCGAGTTCGATCTGCCGGGCGTGATAGAGTTCATCGAACACATGACCATGCGACCCGCGAGGGAATGAGCAGACGATCTTGCGGACGCGCCGTTCCTTCAGAAGAAGCGCCAGGCCGATCTCTCCGTTGCCCGCGTTGTTGTTGACGACAGTCAGGTCACGCGCGCCCTGTTCGATCAGCGCGTGAATGAGTTCGGTAGGATTGCCCGCTTCGCCGAACCCACTGATCAATATGGTCGCGCCATCGTGAACATCGTGAAGGGCTTGCGCGATCGTTGCGCATCGCTTGTCGATCATGACACGACTTCGTCAGGCCGCACCATGATCGATGCGACCGGTTCGCCCTGTTCCAGACGGCGCCGCAGATCCTCCACATCAAGATCGATCCCGATGGGGTTGGCCGTGAATGCAGCGCCTTTCATCCATTCCTGCGCATCGCGGGCATTCTCAAATCGGTCGACCTGAAGCTCGACGTCATTGCCATCGGGATCGGTGTAATAGAGCGAAATCGTGGGGCCGTGGTTGATCGTCCTTCGGGGCATGATGCCCAGGTCACGCAACCGATCGTGTGTTTCCAGCAGGTCCTCGAGGCCCGCATAGGTAAAGGCCGAATGGTAAAAGCCGACGGTGGGACCTTTTGGGCGCGGCGCGATGTCCGGCGGAGCGATGAGGGCAATCCGGTGATGCTCGTCATCATAGGTCAGAAAGGCGATGAAATCATTGCCATTGACCACTTCGGCACCGAGCACCGTGCAATACCAGTCGCACATGCGCTTCAAATCAGCCGTGTAAAAGACGATATGGGCAAGCCGGATGGGGCGAATGGTCATACCGCTGTCTCCTCATCGACGATCGGGTTCGACAATATGCCCAGCCGGTCGATCTCGACTTCGATCAGATCGCCGGGCTTCATCCAGAGCGGTGGGTTGCGCGCGGCACCGACACCGCCGGTCGTCCCTGTGGCGATCACGTCGCCCGGCCGGATTTCCCATATCTGCGAGACATAGGCGATCAGCGCTTCGACGCCGAACAGCAGATCGTCGATGCCGCTCTGCTGCACGACCGATCCGTTCAGCCGCGTGGTCAGGTGGAGGGCATTGACGTCACCGACCTCGTCGGGAGTCACGAGCCAAGGCCCGAAGCCGCCCGAACGGTCGAAATTCTTGCCCGGCAGGAACTGCGATGTGTGGCGCTGAAAGTCCCGGATCGATCCGTCGTTGAAACAGGCATAGCCCGCCACATGGTCCATCGCGCGTTCGGCGGCGACGTGTCGTCCCGGCTTTCCGATGATGACCGCAAGTTCGCCCTCATAGTCGAACCGTTCCGATACCTTCGGCCGGATCATCGCGGCCCCTTGCCCGACGAGCGATGAAGGATAGCGCGGAAACAGGATCGGATGGAGCGGGACCGCATTGCCGGTTTCTTCGATATGCGTCCTGTAATTCAGCCCGACGCAAATGATGCGCCCGGAGTTCGGAACCGGCGGCAGCAGCGTCACGTCACCCAGCATCAGCTCGGCCGCGCAATTCGCGTACCTTGCGAGCAAGGAGGCATTCTCGAGAACGGCTTCAAGGGGCAACCCCAGCCTTGCGCCGACATCGATGATGCCGTCGTCCTTCACGATCCCGTAGCTCATGCCGATGCGATCTCGAAAACTTGCGATCTTCATATGCTCTCCCGCTCCGTGCTGAATTCATGAATGGACCTGTATCTGCGTGCGTAGGCGGGGCGCCCCATCACGAGACAGGCCGTCCCGGCAACGATCATGAGAGCGATCGTAACGGCCAGCGCATCGCCAATTCGAGCGGGGTTCCGGAACAGTCCGTCGCTGATCATGGGTGGAAGCGCGGGGCCAAGCGTCATCCCGGCAATCGAGATCGAGATGAGATAGAGCGCCGAGATCTGGGCTCGATAGCGATTGGGCACGACGAACTGCAGCGCAGCCGCGATGGTGCCGATCGGAATCGCCTGGAAGAACATCGCTCCGCCGAAGAAGGAGATGGTGCGTCCAATTGACCCGCCATAGACAACGACCAGCGAACACAGCAGCATTCCTGCCATCGCTGCCAGACCCATGACGATCGGCGTATCGTGCCGGCCGCTCGATATAAGCCGGTCGCTTATCAGCCCCCCGGCGAGCAGACCCAGAACACCGCCGATCGTCGTTGCCAGACCGAGATAACTGCCAAACTCGCCCGGCGACTGGCCGTAAACCCGTTCGATAAAGGTCGGCGTCCAGCTGAGAAGCGCAAAAAACACCCCGTTATGGAAGGCGAACCCGAAAATCAGGCCGCAAAAAAGCCGATGTTCCTGAACCACCAGAGCGATGGTTTCGCGGATCGATGGAGCCTCCTCCAGGACTGCTTCGCCAAACTGCCTGCGCGCCGGTTCCGGGAGCAACATCATGAGTGTTGCCATCGCGATGCCGGGTGCTCCGACGAGAAAAAAGACGAGCCGCCATGGCTCGGTCCCGGCCGCGATCCACTCTGCTGCACCCGAGTCCTTGATCCAGTCCAGCAGGAAACCGCCGACGAGAAGGGCCATGCCGGCACCGATGTGGACCCCCATGCTGTAGAGTGCGAGAGCAAACGACAGGCGATGTTTGGGCACCAGGTCGGCGATCATCGAATAGGCCGCCGGCGAAAGCGCCGCTTCCCCGATGCCGACGCCCGCCCGCCACGCAAATAATGCGAGAAACGAGTGCGCGGTGCCGCACATCATCGTCATGAAGCTCCACATCAGGATACCCGCCGCAATCAGGTTGCGCCTGTTCCCCCTGTCGGCCATCCTCCCGAGCGGAATTCCGAAGCTGAAATAGAACACCGCAAAGGCCAGGCCCTGGATAAGCCCGAAGCCCGTGTCGCTGATATCCAGGCTCTGCTGCATCGGCTCGATGAGCAGCGCGAGGATCTGCCGATCGACGAATGACAAGGCATATGCCGACATCAGCGCGGTCACGATCAGGAAGACCCGCAGCGGCGTCAGCGGGCGGTCAGGAGCCTTTATTGCGCGGGCGTGGCTCACTGTGGCTTCACCTCGAGCACGACCTTGCCGATGTGGTGGCGGCCTTCGACATGGGCGATCGCGCTTGCCGCGTCCGCCAGCATGAAGCTGCGATCGACCATGGGATCGATCCTTCCGGCGCAGACATGCGGCCAGACATGCTCCACAAGTTCGGACACCACGCGGGCCTTGAAGGCATCGGGGCGCGGTCGCAGCAGGCTGCCCATCACCCGAAGGCGCTTGCGCATCAGCTTGCGGATATCGAGTTCGGCGGAAAAGCCGCGCGCGCCGCCGATGAACACCAGCCTGCCACCCTCTGCGAGGGCATCCAAGTCCTTGCTGAGATAATCCCCGGCAACGATATCGAGGATCACGTCGACACCGCGGTTGTCGGTCGAGGCCATCACGACCTCAGCGAAATCCTCAGTTTCATAGTCGATGCCGCGCGTCGCGCCGAGCGCCTCGCACTGCCGTGCCTTTTGCGCACCGCGCGCTGTCGCGAAGACCCGGCGACCCAGTGCATGGGCGATCTGGATCGATGCGACGCCGATCCCGCTGGTCCCTCCGTTCATGAGGAAGGTCTCGTCCGCGCCGAGCGCGCCGTCGATGAAGACGTTGCTCCACACCGTGCAATAGGTTTCTGGCAACGCGGCCGCCTCCACCCAGCCGAGATTTGCGGGTTTCGGAAAGCAGCTGCCCTCGGGTGCGATGGCGTATTCGGCATAGCCACCGCCTCGCAGCAGCGCACAGACCCGATCGCCGACCGACCAGCGCGATACGCCCTCTCCCAGTGCGACGATCTCGCCGGAGACCTCCAGACCAGGGATATCGGTCTCACCCGGTCGAAGCGGATGGCCTCCCGCGTGGAGCTGGTGGATATCGTGACCATTCACGCCGGCCGCGTGAACCGCGATCAGGACCTCGCCCGGCCCTGCGACAGGAACCCGGCGTCGCGTGACGGCAGCAATGAACCCCGGCCCGTCCGGGCGGAATTCGACTGCCTGCATGTCGATCGGCCCGTGGTTCATGCGGCCTGCTCCCGGCCAGCGGAGCAGATTTCGCCATCGCTTATCAGGGCCAGAACCCGCTCGAGTTCGGCCGTGCGGTCCTCGATCCCTGCAGGCTCGACCCATGCGATGCGCCCGTCGGGGCGGACGAGCATCGCGAACGGCTGCTCGCCCCAATAGTCTGCCACGCTGGCCTGTTCGCTGCGCATCGAGCCTTCGAGTGCGACGATGTCCACCGGCAGATAGTCGCCGGCTATCGCGTCCACGGCGACAGACCATTCATTCTCGGCCCCGGCGGGGACGAACAGGATGAAGCGGTCGAACCGCAGCGTATCCAGAGCCGAGCGACCTGGCGAAAGCCAGAAATGCGGGAGATGGCCGCCAGGCGCAAAGCTGGGCTGGTACCCCTCCAGGCGTTCCACCGGTGTCGGCACAGGCCGAAGCGCATCGGCGAATACGCCCCGGGTCAGCCGCGCGGCCATTTCCAGTTCAAGAAATGCGAAATGGTCAATCTGATCGTTCACGGCGGCCGTCAACGCCGCAAACTGGGGATGCGACCCATTCGACTGGAGTTCGCGGAGCGTGGCGGCCAGGACTTCATCGCCCCGGTCACCACCGAGCGCGGTCTCGATGATCTGCATTCGCTCATTGTTGCGGACAGACTGTTCGGTGTTGCGGATCGCAATGGGGCGACATTCCTGCTCGTAGCTGTCGAGCAGTCGGTCGCTTGCCTTGCCGCGAATGACCGCGTTGAGCTTCCACATCAGGTTTTCGACATCCTCGACCCCGGTATTGAGGCCGAGCCCGCCGGTTGGCGGGAAGCGATGACCGGCGTCGCCGACGAGAAGCGCCCGGCCATTGCGGTAATGGCGTGCAATCTGCGCGGACATGACCCAGCTGCCGATCGACGTGATCGTGTATTCATGCGCGCTCCCGATGACCTGGTCGATGATCGCGCGACACTGCGCCTCGTCGAAACTGTCCGGCGGCGTGCTGCCGGGGTCGATGCGCAGCATGAACACCTGCGATCCGACCGGCTGGTGCACGATGAAAAACCCGCTGAGCCCTGGCGCGCGCAGGAAGAACACGACCCCGGGATGCCGCTCCAGGATCGGCATCATGTCCGATTGGATGTGGATTGCCAGGAAGTGCGCCAGTGCAGGCGGCCCATCCATGGCGATGCCCGCGCTTCGCCGTACCTGGCTGCCCGCACCATCGGCACCCAGGATGTAACGCGCCCGAACCTCCCGCGTCGTCTCGCCATCGGAGATCCGGGCGCTCACCGCGTCGCCATCCTGTGTGAAATCGACAAGGCGCTGTCCGAACCGGACCGGGTCGGTGCCGGCCACATCGCACAGACGGGCCTTCAGGAGCGGCTCCAGCACATTTTGCGGCACGTTCGCCGAATAAACCGGGCTGATATTGGTAAAGCGCGGCGAAAGACCCTTCTTTCCGCACAGGTCGAGACGGCCATAGCACAGACCGGACAGGCTCTCGCACCAGACGATGCAGCGCTGCAGTTCCTCAGGTGTCGACTGCGCGAATATCGCATCGGCAATGCCGATCCGACGGTATACCTCCATCGAATGGGTCTTCAGGACATGCGCCGACGGCTCGGTATGCAGCCCGGCGCGCATCTCGATGATCTCGAAACGCAATCCCAGCTGCGACGCCAGGATCGCGGCCAGAAGACCCGCCGGACCGGCACCAACAATGAGAATATCGGTTTCATGTGCCATGGGTAATCTTCAGGTCCTGCTGCGCGCGGCTATGGCAAGGTCATGCCGCGATCTTGGAAACGGGAAGTTGACCGGCTCCACACCGGTGCGGAGGGGAACCGGAGAATTCATCAGAATCTGCTGGATACTTGTAGTCCGACCCGTCGCCGGGCCTCGTACGACGGTGCCTGGTAATAGACGCCGAACTCCTGCCGAACCCGCGAAACGAAATGCTCTTCGAACAGATTGCGGACGTAGAGAGCGACCGAAATATTGCCATCGGCGGTCTTGAAGCCGAGGTTGAGGTTGGCGAAACCATAGCCGTCCTGAACTTCCAGCGGATCGCGGCGCGCTTCATAGACGACGCTGCTTCGCCACGAGTAGGTCGCGTTGATGAACGCGCTGAAGTCATCGGAAACAGGCGTTTCGTAGCGCGCCGAAGCGTTGAAGCTCCATTTGGGCGATACGGCCAGGGGCCAGCCATTGAGCGTCTGCACGCCGCCCACGCACAACCCAGGCGTCAAGGGGGTTCCCGCCGGTCGCGTGGGCTGATTGAAATAGCACGCGGCATTGTCGAAATCGGTATAGCGCGCATCGATATACGCGCCGTTGAGGCCGAGGCTTAACCCGTCTGCCGGGCGCGCGTTGATCTCGAGCTCGACCCCGGTGGACTTGAGCTGCCCGGCATTCTGGATCACGAAAGTCGGCGGGTTGGTGGGCAGACCGACCGTCGTCTGAAAATCGTCGAACGTTGAGTCGAACGCGGTGAGATTGATAGTGAGACGCCGGTCGAAGAACTGCGACTTGATCCCGATCTCATAGGATTTGGCGATTTCGGGGGCGACCCGCGCATCGTTGATGATGGCAGCCGGAGTGCTTGACTGGGTGAGGTTGAAGCCTGGACCCTTGTACCCGCGCGAGGCGGTCGCATAGAGCATGATGTCAGGCGCAACATCGTATTGCGCCCCGAATCGGTATGACACCGCATCGTAGCTGACGGGCCGCGTGACATAGGAGAAGATCGGCACGTTGCCCGGGATGATCCCCGTATCGGTACCCACCCTCGCCCGATCAAAAGTCGCGGACGTGCGATCGTTCGAGACGCGCACGCCGCCAATGATGCGGAAACCTGGCGTGAGACGATAGGTCAGTTCACCGAACGCAGCGATATTCCGCAGCTTGTCGGTCACGGTATTGACCCGGTAGAAGTTCGAGATTCCGGGCTGAACAAGGCCGAAGAAATTCTGGTCCTGAACGTCCTTTACCTCGAACTGATAATAGAAAAGACCGGCCACGAAACTGAGCGGCCGGTCGGACGGGGACGCTATGCGGAGTTCCTGGGTGAACTGATCATATTCTTCCCGATCCTGGAGACGGGTGAGATGCAGCAACGGTGAGCTGGTTACGAACGGGTCCATCTGACCTTCGACCGAAACCGACCGATAGGAGGTGGCCGACGACAACGTATATCCGCTGCCAAGCTCTGCATCGATCAGGCCCGTGACATAATAATTGTTCGCCCTGCTGAAGGGTGTTGCAAAAAACTCTCCCTGCTCGTTGCGCGGCCCCGGCGTGATTCCCCTCGCTCGCGCCCAGTTTTCAACGATGATCCCGAAGGGGGTCGTACTGGTGAAGAGGCGATGCGTATTGGCATTGGCGCGCTCGTCCCTGCCATCATACTGGCCGATCAGCGTGATCGAGACGGCGTCTGAAGGCTCGAATGCAAGGCTGGTCCGAATGCCATAGGTGTTCTTCTGGCTATAGTCCGCGCCATCGGGACCCCTGATGAAACCGTCATGGCCATATTTCCAGGCCGCGACCCGTAACGCGGCCGTGTCGCCAATCGCGACATTGACCACTCCATCGATATTGAGTTCATTGTAAGAACCATATTCGACGTTGAGCGCGCCCGTCGTCGCCCCGAAGTCAGGCCTGCGATTGACGATGCTGATGAGGCCTGCCGTCGCATTCTTGCCGAAGAGCATGCCTTGCGGGCCTTTGAGAACTTCCACTCGCTCCACATCGACCATATCGGTGATGCTGCCGCCAACCCGTGCCAGTGGCACGCCATCGACTGCCACGCCCACAGAGGATTCGAGCGTTGCGGTGAGCGCATAGGTCCCGACACCACGGATATTGAAGCTGTTGAGTTTCGCTTCTCCGGCGGGATTGAAGGTCAGTCCGGGTACGAGCTGCGGAAGTTCGCTGGTGCTGGTGATGCCGGCCTGATCGATGGCAGCGGGCGACACGGCGACGACGGAAATGGGGACATCCTGGATGCTTTCCGCCCGCTTGTTCGCGGTGACCACGATCTCGAAATTCTCGATCTGATCCGGGCGATCGGTCTCGTCGAGCTGGTCGGTCTGCTGCGCCAGCGTGACAGGGGCCCAAGCTAGGGACGTTCCAACAAGCAAAAGCTTCGTCAATCGGCGCGTGCGCGCAGCTAACCTGGACATTTCCGACTCTCCCTGATGTACGCCAATTTTTTGGCCACGCTCAGATGGCATGCCAAAATAGCGATTCGCAAGCAGATAAATCGGTATATCGAAATAAAAACTGCATTCTGGCATGCCATATAGCCGATATCGTACCCAGCGGCGGGGCTCCGGCTGCCTGACCGGAAGACAGGGACACGAGGGAGGACCGGGC
>NZ_QKVT01000205.1:0-593 GCF_003426715.1 Blastomonas sp. UPD001 | reverse complement strand
AGGCAGACCGGTGAGTGTGACGAGCCGCCCAATCACCTCGGCACGCTCGCCATCGATGGCGTCCAGACGCGCCGCAGCCTGCTCCTCGAGCGAACGGGCGCGCACCGAATCGGAGGCCGGGGCGAGCCCCGCGCGCACGCGTTCTGCGGTCAATCGGGCCAGCTGTTGCGCGCTGTCACGATCGTCTCCGATCAGTATGCGGCGCCTTTCGACCTCCCGGAAATCCGTGACGGCACCTGCGATATCGGTCACCAGCGCCAACCGCACCGCAGCAGCATCCGCCGTCGCCGCATCGAGCCGCGCAGCGCTGGCCCGCTGGCTGGCGCGCAAGCGCCCGAACAGGTCAAGGTCCCAGCTCGCATCGACCGAGGCGTTGAAGCTGCTCTGATATTGCTGGATCTGGATATTGGGCGGCAGCGCGCCGAACTGGGCGGCGCTGATACGTTCGCGCGAGGCTCCGCCGCTGGCGCTGACGTCCGGAAGGCGTGCTGTGCGTGCCCCGCGCAGCCCGGCCCGTGCCGCATCGATCCGCGCGGCTGCCACGGCCAGATCGGGCGCCTGCGCGAGCGCCCGGTCGCGCAGCGCGACAAAGC
>NZ_QKVT01000204.1:0-15207 GCF_003426715.1 Blastomonas sp. UPD001 | reverse complement strand
CCAATGATGCACAGACCCCATGGCCAGGCGAGATCGACATAGGACATGATCCCGGTCCGGACGGCCGGAATATGTGCCGAGACAAGAAACCAGACCGCTTGCGCGATCAAATTGACCAGCAATAGCAAATAGAGGTCAGGTTGAAATGCCAAGGCAAGTCCAGCAACAGCCAGTGGCAGCAGCGGGTGAAGATAATGGAAGAAGGAGGCGTCCCTGCCGTCAGCCATTGACTGCTGCCTGCTTCACCAAAAGTTCGTCCGGCCTCCACCAGCGTTCGCCATAGATAACGCTGTAACGCTGTAGACCATCGACGATGCCATCCAGGCCGATGATATGTCGCGCCCAATGCATAGGCCCACCCTTGTGGCGGGGAAAGCCGAAGCCATTAACAATCGCAACATCCAGATCGCTCTCTCGATAGGCGTTCCCCTCACGCAGGATCGCAAAGCCCATATTGACGACAGGCAGAAAGCAGCGTTGAATGATGCGTTCTGCTGAAAATTGCTGCTTCGCAAGGCCAGCTTCTTCACGGCATTTTTCTATGATGTCGCGTGCCGCGGCGGAAGGCAGCGGCAGGCGACTGCCCGCCGAATAATCATAATAGCCGCCGCCGGATTTCAGACCGAGGCGACCCGCCTCCACCAGCGCATCGGGCACCATTGGTGCCAGCGGATGACGCAGATGTTCCGGACGGTTCCGGCGATTTCGATAGCCAATGTCTAAACCCGATAGATCATGCACCTGCAATATGCCCATCGGCATGCCGAAATCATAGAGCGCCGCGTCGATCTGTTGCGGTTCGGCCCCCTCAAGCACCATCAGTGCGGCTTCACGACTATAGGCTTCCATCATCCGATTGGCGATAAAGCCATAGCAATTGCCAGCAATCACAACCGTCTTACCGATCTTGCGCGCAAGATCGGCAGTCGCTGCAAGGATTGCAGGATCAGTCTGTTCGGCGCGGATGACTTCACACAGCTTCATTATGTGGGCGGGCGAGAAGAAGTGTATGCCCAGCAGGCGGCGTTTATCTCTCACATTCTCGCCGATCTGATCGATCGGCAAATAGCTGGTGTTCGACGCCAGCACGCAATCTGGCGACACAAGAGCATCAAGTCGCTTAAAAAGCGACTGCTTGATCGATAGATCCTCTACAATCGCCTCAATCACCAGATCGCAGTCAGCAAAATCGTCAAGGCTATTTGTTACAGTCAGGTCACCGTCTAATTTAGCTACGGCGGACTCCGCGATGCGACCTTTCTTTACCTGATCAGTGAAATATTCGCTGATGGACTGTTGGCATCGTTTAGCGACATCGACCTGTTCATCATGCATGACGACGCGGTATCCGGCGCGCAGAAAAGTGATGGCGATGCCGAGGCCCATCGTGCCACAGCCGATTACGCCAACTGTCTTGAAATCAATAGGGGCGGCAGAGACAGGTTGAGGAAGGCGACTAGCCTGTCGCTCTGCAAAGAAGAGATTTTGTAGCGCCTTGGCCTGGGCGTCGGCGAAACACTCCTTGATCAGGCGCAGCTCTTCTTTTTCTCCCTCTTCGAATGGAAGGCGAACGGCCGCCTCCACTGCAGCAATGGCCCGCAGCGGCGCAGCCTGCCCCCGCATGGACTTTGCGACGCTGGCACGTGCTTGGGCAAACTGTTGCTCCACCTCGACATCAACCTTGATAGCCCGATCGCGCAACCTGGGTTGAGCACCGCCCTTTGCAACGACATTGCGGGCAAATGCACAGGCGAAGTCGCGCAGATCGCTCTCGGTCATGTCGTCGATCACGCCGAAAGAGTTCTCGACTGGCACATGCTTGCCAGTCGTGATGACTTCTAACGCATGGCCGACGCCGATCAGCCGCGGCAAGCGCTGTGTGCCGCCCGCACCCGGGATAAGGCCGATATTGACCTCAGGCAGCCCAATCTTGGTACCTTTGACCGCGACGCGGTAGTGACACGCCAAAGCGATTTCCAGGCCGCCGCCAAGAGCTGTACCGTGTATCGCAGCAACGACGGGTTTGGGAAAGGAATCGAGATCGTCGAGCAGCTCCTGGAAACTGCCGCCTTCGATGGTCTCACCAAAAGCTGTCATATCGGCGCCAGCCATGAATGTCCTGCCGTCACAGCAAATGACAACGGCACCAACCAGCGGGTTGCCCTCGTGATCTGCCAGCGCCAAACGGATATCCCGTCGCAAACGGGGCCCCACGGCATTGACCGGCGGATTGTCGATAACAATCAGTCCGATACCGTTGATGACTTCTGCGCGAGCGAGGGGCTGAATTGTTTCAGTGGTCATGCGGCAGCCTTTGGTTTGGTTGCAGCAGCGTCGGCCCAGTAGCGATCCCGAAGCAACCGCTTGTAAAGCTTGCCGGTCGGAGCGCGTGGAAGTTCGATCTCGAAATCGACGCTTTTGGGGCATTTTATCGGAGACAGATTTGCCCGTGCAAAAGCAATCAGTTCAGCGGCCAGTTCGTCGCCCGCGTCCTCCCAATTTGCAGGCTGGACAATCGCTTTGACAGCTTCTCCAAAGTCCTCATCCGGCACGCCGATCACCGCGACATCGGCCACCTTGGGATGCGTGATCAGGACATTTTCTGTTTCCTGAGGGTAGATGTTCACGCCGCCTGATATGATCATGAACGCTTTGCGATCAGTAAGATAGAGATACCCCTCATTATCGACATGACCCACATCGCCCAAGGTACTCCATCCTTCCTGCGTGGGATGACGGCTTTCGCGCGTCTTGACCGGGTCATTGTGATATTCGAAAGCGCGGACGCCGGAGAAATAGACGGTCCCGTCCTGATTAGGGCCAAGTTCCTTGCCTTCCTCATCACAAATATGCAGAACACCTTGAAAGGCTTTCCCGACACTGCCTTCGTGGGTTAACCATTCGGGCGCACTGATAGAACACAAGCCATTGCCTTCGGTCCCGGCATAATATTCGTGGATAATAGGCCCCCACCACTGGATCATCTGATGCTTGATGGGAATCGGGCACGGTGCTGCCGCATGGATCGCGACACGCAGGCTGGAAACATCAAAATCTTGGCGCATCGATTCATCGATCTTCAGCAGCCGGACAAACATGGTCGGAACGAGTTGGCAGACTGTGATGCGATGTTGTTTGATCATGTCCAACAGCCGGACTGGATCGAAATGCTTCATAACGACTGCGGTCGCACCGATGCGCTGCATGGCCATCGTCCAGCGCAATGGGGCGGCATGATAGAGAGGGGCGGGACACAGGTAGACGTCCTCACCGTTGATATCATAGAGCCCGTCTACAATTTTTAGGATCGGAACCGGCGCATCAATGGGCAGGCCATTCAATGCGACACGGACGCCTTTGGGTTTGCCAGTCGTTCCTGACGAATAGAGCATGTCCGTACCGCTGGCCTCGTCAGCGATAGGAGTGTCTGGCAACGCCGCCAGTTGCGCTTCGAGCGGCTTGATCGTCCCACCCAGCTCAGTGCCCACAGAGTATATCGGTAATGCAGGGTAACGCTTGGCGAACTCATGCCAGTCCGGCCCAGCTTGTGCCGAGACGATCAAGAGCTTTGCGGCTGAGTCCGCAATGATATGATCAATTTCGTCGACGGTGAGGCGGGTTGAGATGCATACATAATAAAGGCCAGCCCGCTGTGCGCCCCAAACGATGGGAAAAAGCTCCAGGCAATTTTCAACGTAGAGCGCGATTGTGTCGCCGATGCAGCAGCCCTGCGCTCGCAAGAATTGGGCAAACTGATTGGAACGGCGATCCAAGTCGCCATAAGTCAGGACATCGCCCGTTTCAGCCAGAATGATAGCTGCCTTGTCTGGAGCATGTTGGGCATGTTTGGATGGATGAAACATGGTCGACTTTCCGGTCTTTAGACTGAAGGGATTTTTGGAAAGGCGTCGGCCAAGCGCCTGCGGACAAGCGCGACGCCCGGCGCCGTGTAGCGTTCAACAAAGGCGCGATTGACCGGGCCGATCCCATGTTCCGCGCTGAATGACCCGCCATATTCCCAAACAGCGATATCGTAGACTGCGGTACGGATCGCTGTAATGTCGGCAGCGGTAAGCGGCGCTGATTTATGGGGTAAATGCACCAGATTGAAATGCACACCGCCATCGCCACGGTGTCCGAAATCAGCGACTTTGAGCGACGGAAACCGTTCCGACAGCATTTCTGTCGCAGCCGCAAAAAATGCTTCGACATGCGCGCGTGGAAAAGCCAGGTCAAAGGCCACCAATTGGCCAAGGGCCTTGACGCCGTCGCTGATGGCGTGTCGTAAAGCCCATAGGGCAGCCGGATCGCCGACAAAAGCATCCTCAAGCGCCGGGAATTGCTCCGCGATGGTCGCAAGCCCCTCGACCAGCAGCGTGTCGAGGTCAATGGCGGCGGCCTGCGCCGCGATGGAAAGCTCTACCAGGATGGCATAATCAGGCAGTCGGTCGCCAGAGAAAGGGTTACGCAGGCTTTGCTGGTGCTGAAAGGCCGCATCCATCGCCATGCGCGACATGCCTTCGCAGGCGGACAAAAACTCGCCAAACTGGCTCTCAACGGCCCACACCAATGCATCAATAGCTTCCCGCGAAGCGGGTAGGAGAAGTGCTGCCGCAGTTCGGGCGGGGAGCGGATGCAGGCGTACTTTGGCTTCGGTGATGATCCCGCCAGCGCCGCCAGCCCCGACAAATATCTGTTTGACGTCGATACCGGTGTTGTTCTTGCGTAAACCGCTAAGGTCCTCGACGATAGTGCCATCCTGATCGAGCAATACGACTTGCAGACCGGTCAGATTGGCGCGAACATCGCCATATCGCAGGAGACGAGCACCCTGAGTATTGGTCGCAATCATGCCACCCAGGCTGGGATCGGAACCCAAATCAATTGGGAAGCTACAGCCGATTTTCTCGGCCTCTCGATTGATGTCACTCAGTCTTGCCCCAGCCTGCCACCAGGCTGTTCGATCGACAGAGCTGGTCTCGCGGTGCGCGCGCATTCGCTCGGTGCTGATGAGAATGGCAGTGCCGCTTTCATCAGCGATGCTGGCGCCGACCAGACCGGTATTGGCGCCCTGACTTATGATCGGGATTTGCTGCTTGTGTGCATATTGCACAAGAGCTGCTACCTGCTGGGTCGTTTGCGGCCGCACGACAGCTGCCGCATTACCTACCTCCCCGCGATATCCGGTATTGTAGGGGGCCATGTCCGGCCCCGCGACAACGGCAGAACCAAGAAGAGCTGAAAGATCGCGATGAAGCGCTGACGTCATGATGCCTCGCGATGATCGGGCAGCGGGGCATCGGAAAAAGCCGGAGCGCGCTTTGCTAAAAAAGCAGCCGGCCCCTCCAGGGCATCGGGCGCAGCCGCAAGCAGTTCAGAGAAAGCGAGGACCTCCGCAAGTTGTGCCCGACAGTCTGCCGCCTGGCCGATGGCAATGGCGCGCTTGCTCATCTGCAAGGCGCGGGACGGCAATTGCGCAAAGCGCTCAGCCCAGTTCAGGGCAATCTCCAGAGGACTCTGTTCGGCATCGGCGAGCCTGTCGATGATTCCCCATTCATGCGCGGTTTCGGACATGATTGGCTGGCCCAACAAAACAAGCTGGTTGATCCGACCGAGGCCCGTCCGGCCTGCCAACCGGACCACCCCTGTCGGTGGAAAGCCGGCGATGTTGATCTCGGGAAGCCCAATCTTGATGCCCCGCTTCGCAACAATGAGATCGCAGCATGCGGCCAATTCAAGGCCGCCCCCCAGTGCGGCTGCATTAAGCGCTGCAATGGTCGGCTTTGGAAACTCCGCCAGCGCCGAGAAGACGTCGGTTTCGGGCCCTAGCTTGTCGGCGACGAAAGTGCCTTGGATCTTGAGAGCGAGAGTGGTTTTGAGGTCGGAACCGGCGCAGAATGCGCGGTCGCCTTCTCCGGTCACGATCAGGCTTTTCACCTCATCATCGCGAGCCAGCCGCCCAAGCGCATCAGAAAGCTCAGCCAGCAAGGCGCGATCGACGAGGTTGAGCGGAGGGTTGGCAAGTATCAATGTGGCATGGCTGACCTGTACATCCACTACGATTTTTGACGAACTACCTTGCACATCACTCTCCTGAATCACTGACCTACCTGAAAGTCAATGACTAGGCAAGATGTCTAAACTGGCTGGCCGTAAGCGCGCAAGATTGTGCCGGAGACGGCGTTGTAGAGACGCTCCAAGCCCTCGAAACGCCCTGTATCAGTCACGACGAACTGATTGAAACGCAGCAATGTGACCAGTTGACACTGAATGTCCGCAACCGGCGCGCCCGCGAACAAGTCACCCCGGGCAATGGCAATGCCTATCGCTGCACCGATCGCTGAGTCGATACGATTGGAAACGCTGCGCAAGACCGCATGGCATTGCGAGTCAAGCAACGCCGCGTCCAGCCTGAGGCGCGTGATGAGACTCCATGGTTGCCCGGTATCTCCGTCTGGATTAAATACCTGATACCGCTCTCTATTATAGGCGAGGCACTGCATCAGCTTGTCGGCCAGACTGGCTGTCGAATCCAGCAAGATGGCTTCATAACGCTGGCATACATCGGCTGCGCTTCGGTCGAGCGCCGCCAAAGCCAATCCCTGCTTGTTCGAAAAATGATGGTGGATATTCGCTCTGGTGGTTCCAGTGCGCTCGCTGATGTCGCCAAAACTCACATCTGCGAAACCCCGCCGAACGAACAGTTCGGTGGCTACGTCAAGTATCAGCTCTCGCAAATCATGGCTGGACGGCGAGGCGCGCTTGGCGAAGGCATTTGGCATGGATTCACTCTATCGAACAGGTCGGCCGCGGTCAAACATATTGACTTACCCATAAGTAGGTGCAATTTCTACGTTATGAATCAGCCAGCCTTGCTCTCCGGCCTGCGTATCCTAGCCTTCACCCACTATGTGCAGGGCCCTGCTGCCATGCAGTATCTTGCTGACATGGGCGCAGATGTTATCAAGGTCGAACCTGTCGGCGGCGCTTGGGAACGGCACCGTGTCGCAGGCAGGCAATATGGCGGGGCAAGTGCAACCTATATTGGCTGCAATCGAAATGTCCGCTCGCTTGCGCTGGATCTCAAGTCGCCGGCCGCCAAAGAGATTATTCACAACATTGTCGCCAATTGCGATGCTGTCGCGGAGAATTACCGGATCGGTGTGCTCGATCGGCTGGGCTTTGGCTTTGATGATCTGAAGGCGATTAAGCCGGACCTGATTTACGCTTCGGCGACGGGCTGGGGCGCAAACGGGCCGATGAGCGGCTCCGCCGGACAAGATCTCCTTGCACAGGCGCGTAGCGGATTGATTGGAACGACCGGGACTTATGACCGGCCAACCGCCGTCGGCACGGCCCTGGTTGACCAGCACGCAGCAACCCTGATGGCCTTAGGTATTTTGGGGGCCTATGTTCGCAAACTCCGGAGCGGGCAAGGCTGCAGGGTCGAGAGCAACCTCTTAATGGCTGGGCTAGACCTGCAAATGGAGTCGATTGGTCTCTGGTTTGCAGGCGAAGGTGACAAAAAGCGGCTACAGCGTGGCCCCCATGTCGCGACATGGCTGCACGATGCGCCCTACGGTGTGTACAAGCTCGCTGACTGCCATGCCGTCATCAGCCTAGGGCCAAATGCTGGCAAGCTGGTCGAAGCGCTTTCGCCGAGCCCGCTTGACAGCCTTGCCGCTGATGCGCGTCGCCATGATCGTGACGGCTTCGCAAATATCGTTGCGGAGCGCGTTGCGCCGATGCGCTGGGAAGAACTCAAGGCTTGGCTTGAACCGCATGGCCTCTGGTGCGAACGCGTTGCCGCCGATTTTGACGAGGTCATTGACGATCCCCAGGTGCAGGCTTGTGGCGCTTTCGAGCTTCTTGAAACGCCCGAGGCGAAGCTCCCGCTACTTGCACATCCTATCCAATATGACGGCACGCGCCCGGCGTTGCGGCATATGGCTTGGCAGGCTGGGTCCGATAGCGAGAACGTGCTGCTGGAAGCGGGCTATTCTCAAGCCGACATTGAGCGTTTCGCTGCGGGAAAAATTGTCGGCCTCCCTCTTGAGAGCCGGTCGCAGTCATGACAGCGCCCGTCGCCATCGTTACCGGCGGAGCCAAAGGCATTGGCAGGAGTATTGCCATAGAGCTTGCCAGCAAAGGTTTTGATCTCGCCATTGTTGATCGTCTTGAAGAAGGTGAAGCGCAGGACACGCTCGGTGGGGTGAAGGCGCTCGGCAGGCAGGCGGTTTTCATTCATCATGACCTGGCGGACGTCGGAAATGCCGCCAATGTCGTCGCAAAAGCCATTGCCGCTTTGGGACGGATTGACTGTCATGTGAACAATGCCGGAGTTCAGTCTCCAGTCCGAGGCGACATTCTGGACTTGGAATTGTCCCATTTCGATGTCGTTCTCGACATCAACCTGCGTGGAACCTTTTTCCTGACCCAGGAGGTCGCGCGATGGATGGCGGCCAATGAGGATCAAGCAACTTATCGCTCTATCCATTTTGTGACGTCGACCAACGCTGTCATCCCCGCACCGACACGCAGCGCCTATTGCCTGTCCAAGACCGGGCTAGCGATGGCCGCGCAAGTCTATGCTTTGCGCATGGCGCCCCACGGCGTTCATGTGTTTGAAATCCGTCCCGGCACCGTCCGTACGGACATGACCAAGGATGTCGTCGCGGAACGTGATGCCAAAATTGCGTCTGGCGCTGTTCCGATCGCCCGGTGGGGGGAACCGGAAGATATCGGCAAGGTGGTCGCAACACTCGCCAGCGGTGCGATGCCATTCATGACCGGAACGGCTCTGTTTGTCGATGGCGGCGGCCATATACGACCCAATTGAAAGACAGTTATGACTACACCTCTACCTTTTGTTTCGTCCGGCGTGATTCCAGCCTGCTTATTGCCTTTCAAGAGCGACCTTGCCGTTGATGAGACGGCCTATCTCCATCATCTCAAAGATGTGGCCGCAGTCGACGGGATTTCCGGGATTACCGTCAACGGTCACGCCTCTGAAGTCTCATCCTGCTCCATTGAGGAGCAACAGCATGTTCTTGCCATCAGCGCTGCAGCCGTTGGGGACCGGCTGCCGCTGATAAGCGGTATCTATACCGATGGCAGCCTTGAGGCACAGCGGCTTGCGCGCATGAACCAGCAGGAGGGCGCATCGGCGTTGTTGGTTTTCCCACCGTCGATCTTCGCGAAGGGAGCGCAGTTGCGCGATGAAATGGTCATTGCGCATTTCAAACACATTGCGGATGCGACGGACCTTCCGCTGATTGGCTTTCAATATGCACTCGCAAGCGGTGCTGGCTACCGTGTCGAAACGTTGCTCAAGCTCGCTGATCAGGTCCCATCCTTTGTCGCTATCAAGGACATGACGAGTGAACCCGCTTATCACGAAATCATTATCCGCGCGATGCATGGTGCATCACGCCGGATTTCGGTTCTGACTACCCATAGCAGCTGGCTGCTCTCCTCGCTTGTGCTTGGCTGTGACGGCATATTGTCGGGTTCGGGCAGTTTGGTTGCCGACCTATATGTACAACTCTGGCGTGCCGTTGAAGCCAAGGATTTGGCGGCGGCCCAGACGGCAACGGATCGCATCTTCCATTGGACGCAGGCCATCTATCGCGCGCCGATGGTCGACTCGCACAATCGCATGAAAGAAGCGCTGGTCCTGTGCGGGCGCCTCAAGGAAGCTCATGTGCGTCCACCTCTCGTGCGGATTGGCGAAAAGGAGCGTGCCTTGATTGCCGACGGCTTGAAAATGATGGGATTGATCCAATGAGCAACATGAACACTGATTATCAAACTTTTCGGCAGTCGGTCCGCGACTTCATTGCCGACCACTATCCAGCTGAGTTGCGCGCGAAGCAAGACCGAGGCGCCGATCTGGAACGTGAAGATTTCCTGGCTTGGCACCGGCTGCTGGCAAAGCAGGGATGGGTCGCACCGTCATGGCCCACCGAATGGGGTGGCCCGGGCTGGGACAAGCAGCAAAAGCTCATCTTTGCCGAGGAATGCGCGCTCGCCGATACGGTCGAAATTCTTCCATTCGGGATCGATATGCTTGGACCGGTCGTATATACATTCGGCAGTCACGAACAAAAAAACCGCTTCCTGCCGAGTATCCTCTCGGGGGAAGATTGGTGGTGCCAAGGCTATTCGGAGCCAGGCGCCGGCTCCGACCTTGCGGCGCTCGGAACGCGCGCGGAGCGCGTTGGGGACCACTATATCGTCAATGGCCAGAAGACCTGGACCACCTTTGCGCATTTCGCCAATTGGGGGTTTTTCCTTGTCCGCACCAGCCATGAAACACGCAAGCAGGATGGCATTTCCTTCCTGCTGATCGACATGAGGTCTCCAGGCGTCACCGTTCGGCCGATTATCACGCTGGGTGGCGAGCATGATGTCAACGAGGTGTGGCTGGAAAATGTGAAAGTGCCGGTAGAAAATTTGGTTGGCGAAGAGGGCAAAGGCTGGACCTGTGCCAAATTCCTCTTGGCCCATGAGCGCACGGGCATTGCGGGCGTTGCCAAATCTTGCCGAGATCTGGAGAAATTGAAACGCCATTTGCCGACGATCGGCGATGCTTCTGGGAAAGATCTCGCTGAGCCTTTCTTTCGGCGCAAGGTGAGTGAAGTCGAGATCGAATTGAAAGCGCTCCAGCACACGGAATTGCGGGTTCTGGCGCAGGAGGTGAAAGCTGGCCCGGGACCCGAATCGAGTATGCTCAAAATCAAGGGCACCGAAATTCGTCAGCGCATCTGGGAACTGATGTTTGAAGCTGCTGGTCCCTATACCGCACCCTATTTCCGCGCGCCGATTGGATTGCGCAACGATGGTCACATCGGCCCGGAACACACTAGGCGAGTGGCCTCGACGTACATGAATCAGCGCAAACTCTCGATCTTTGGCGGATCGAATGAAATCCAGCGCAACATCATCTCCAAGGCCGTGCTGGGCCTTTGAAAGATATCACCATGCTTGAACTGACCGAAACCCAGATCATGATTCGCGACATGGCAGCACGCTTTGTGCAGGATCGCTATTCGATCGAAAAGCGCCGGGAGATCGTTGCATCGCCGGGAGGCTATGATGCAGGTCTCTGGAAAGAGCTTGCGGACCTTGGCTTGCTTGGCTTGCTCGTGTCCGAAGAGAATGGCGGTTTTGGTGGTGGCGGTGTGGAGCTCATGTTGATGATGAATGCCATTGGCTCAGGACTTGTCGTTGAGCCCTACTTGCCTGTGGCGGTCATGGCCGCGCAAATTCTCGATCGCGCTGGCCATGCCGATTTGTTGGGCGAACTGATCGCAGGCACCGCACTACCCGTACTCGCGCATTTTGAACCTCATGCGCCGACCCGACCGGAGGCAGTCGAGGCAAAGTTGCAAAAGGCAGGCGAAAATTACCGGCTCAGCGGAGCAAAATCACTTGTGCCCTTTGCCGCAGCGGCATCGCATTACATCGTCTCGTGCCGCGAAGGTGATTCAGGTGCGCTAACACTCGCTCTCGTCTCCGCAAAGGGTGGAGGCATCCAGAGAGAAGACTGCGTTACACTGGATGGTCGGCGTGTGTCAGAACTGGCCTTTGACGATGTTGAAGTAGCAGCCAACGCAATTTTGACCCTGCCCGAAGGGCAAAACGCCGTTGAATGTGTCACTCAGATTATTGACGATGCCATACTGGGCGTATGTGCGGAGGGTGTTTCCATAGCATGGCAGATGCACGAACAGACGCTCGACTATGTCAAGCAGCGCAATCAATTTGGCGTCGCCATTGGCAGTTTTCAGGCTATTCAGCATAAAATGGTAGAGATGTATACTGAGGCTCAAATGGCGCAGTCGATCGTCGAATATGCCTCTTCAGCCAGAGATGCCCGCACATCAGAAACAACCGTGGCAATTTCGGCCGCGAAAATTCGCGTTGCCAAGGCACTCAAATTTGTCGGTCAGCACGCCGTGCAGTTCCATGGTGGCATGGGAATGACAGAGGAACTGGCGCTAGCGCATTATTTCCGGCGCGCGAGTTTTCTGGAGCATCAGTTCGGCACCGCAGATCAGCATTTTGCGCGATTTGAGGCAATGGGTGGTTTTCCCGCGATTGCAGCCTGATGGCCACCTTGCTTGATGCGCTGATCGACTCAAAGCAGATTGAGGGTCGCATATCTCTTGGCGTGACGCCTGTTTTGTGCAATCGGGGCGGTACGTTGTTCGGTGGGGTGCAGGCAGTTCTTGCCATGAAAGCCGTAGCTGCCGAGTCTGGCGCGGTCCCTCGTTCGGTCGGCATCCAGTTTGTGGCACCAGCGGGGGTTGGCGCTATCTGCGACTGTAGTGCGTCACCCCTCGCAAGGGGCCGGACGATCGGTCAATGGTCGGCCGTTGGATCCGTTGGCGGTGCGCTGATGTTCACTGCACATGTGGTGACGGCGCCAGCACAAGGCGAACGCTACTTTGCCTTGGCGCCGAAAGTCGGTCGGCCGTTCAAAAACGATCAGTCGCCGCCTCATAACCCGAAGTGCATTGTAGACGCACTAGAATGGGCCGTCGACAAGCAGTCCAGAACCATCGATTCTAGCGGAAACCATAGGGCCAGCATGTGGGTAAGACTGCCAGGGCATGTTGCGCGCGATGCTTGTGATCTGGCCATTTTTTCGGATTGGGTTCCGTCAGCTGTCCGGCTTTTTGCTGATCGGTTTAGCCGCGGCATGACCCTTACAATGGATATTCACCATTCTGGTCTTCCGGCAAACGGCGAATGGCTGCGTCAGGAGATTGAAATAGCTTTTGTGCAGTCGGGTTATGCCGTGGGGGGGCTCAAGCTGTTTGATGAACGTAACAACCTGTTGGCGGTTTCCAATCAGGCATTCAAGCCACTGGCTTAGCCCACCAGCTCACGCTTGCAGCAAGACGAATGTCAGAGGGCTTCAATGATGCATGTATTAGCCAGCCCGCCAGCCTCGCACATGGTTTGCAACCCGTAGCGCACTCCCCTTTTCTTCAGGGCGTGAACCAGCGTTGTCGTGATCCGTATGCCGGATGCGCCGAGTGGGTGTCCGAGCGCAATCGCTCCGCCATTAGCGTTGACCTTGTTAGATGCGATTTCAAGTTCCTGCATCCAGGCCAGAGGGATTGAGGCAAAAGCCTCGTTCACTTCATAAAGATCGATCTGGCTTGCGGCTCTCCCCGCCCGTGCAAGAGCGCGGCGGGTCCCTTCAATAGGGGCTTCAAGCATTGTGACGGCGTTTTCCGCATACACCGAGATGTGGTCGATCCGTGCCAGCGGATTGAGGCCAAGTCGGGCAAGCCCGCGCTCGTTAGTGACCAAAAGGGCCGCTGCCCCATCGCAGATCTGACTAGAAGTGCCCGCGGTAATTAACCCATTTTCATCAAGCGGCTTGAGGGCCGCGAGACCCTCTGCAGAACTGTTGGAACGCACGCCTTCATCGAATGCGTGCACAATTGCATGTCCTTCTTTGTCCGTTCCGTGCACCGGGATAATTTCATCATCGAAATCACCTCGCAAAGCCGCCGCAGCTGCGCGCTGATGGCTTGCGAGCGCGAATGCATCGAGTTGCTCGCGACCCAGCTGAAATTTGCGCGCGATTCGATCAGCAGCGGCGAATTGGCTGAAGACAGCATCAGGATAACGAGCGCGAATACCGATTGAGGCATCGGGGAACATGTTGCCTTGTGTAGGAGCCCTGCGAGGTGCGCCCATCGGCACGCGCGTCATCATTTCCACACCGCCAGCCACGACAATGTCCATGGTTCCAGACATCACCGCTTGTGAGGCAAAGTGCAGGGCTTGCTGTCCTGATCCGCATTGCCGGTCGACAGTCGTTCCTGGTACGCTGTCGGGCAACTTTGATGATGAAAGCACCGCATTTCGACCAATATTTGAAGCTTGCTCGCCAGCCTGCATCGCGCATCCGATGATAACATCGTCGATCAGTGCCGGGTCAATTTTCAGCCGATCGACAGTTGCATCCAGTATCGCGCCGGCGAGGTCTGCAGCATGCCAATGGCGCAGCCGCCCGTCGCGGCGACCACCGGCAGAGCGTAAGGCTGAAACGATATATGCGTGCATTCGCAATCCTTTGGAGGCGCTCGAAGCTCGTTTAAATGCTCTCCGAATTAGTCGATTGACTAGCATATAGTCAATCGACTAACACGGGGCACGCTAGAGGCGTAATGGCTCAGCGCGAACACAAGAAAAGTTGGGGGAGAGGCCCGATGAAAAATTCGCAGATTCATCTGCTTGGTGGAAGTGCACCCGCACTTGCTTTGTGCTTAGCAATGTGTGGGCCGGCGATGGCTCAGGAATCAAGCGGTGCGCCCGCGGCTGACGACGGTGTGGAAGATATCGTAGTGGTTGCCCAACGCCGTGAGCAGAATTTGCAGGATGTGCCCATCGCAGTGACAGCCTTGTCTGGCGAGGCGCTGCAGGAGCGCGGCGTCAACAGCGGCGAAGATCTTCAGTTTGTCGCTCCCGGACTTTCATTCGGTCGTTCTACTTCAACGCAAGGCATTTCGACCCTACGCGGCGTCGGCGCGGTGAATATCAGCGTTGGTGGCGACCCGGGCGTCGCGATGTATATAGACGGCAATTATATTCAGAACAGCGCTTATGTGACGCAGGACTTCTTTGACGTCGAGCGGGTCGAGGTGCTGCGTGGCCCCCAAGGAACTTTGTATGGTCGCAATGCGATCGGCGGTGCCATTAACATCATCACTGCGCGACCCGAAGATGAGTTCCAATTACGCGCAGACTTGCAATTGACCAACTATGACGGTGTACAGATCAGCGGCATGGTCAACGCGCCGCTGGGCGATATTGGCGCAATCCGCGTTGCTGGCGTGCGCGACCGGCGTGATGGTTTTGTCACGAACATCACTTCCGGCCCGTTGAATGGGGAAGATCTGGATCGCTCCAACTATTATGCGTTGAGGGGCAGCCTGCTTTTTGAGCCGGCAAACGGTGTCGAGCTTCTCGTGCGCGGTTACGTCTATCGCAATCGCCCGAATACGCCGGTCCTGATCACCAATCCTTACCCGAGCGGGCCGTTCTTGCCAGCCGTTGTCCTTGATCCTACTAACCCGATTGGTCCGGGCGGCCCGAACTTCGTACCGGTTCCCAATCCCTATCTCGCGCCCGGCGTCGGAACCAATCCTACGCTCTCAAATCTTCGTGTCACGCGAAACGATA
>NZ_QKVT01000203.1:0-1657 GCF_003426715.1 Blastomonas sp. UPD001 | reverse complement strand
GCAGCGGCCGAAGTCGGCGCCGCAGGGCAGGCCGCAATGGCCCATCCCAGCAGGACGAGCAGCAGGACCGACCTTCCATGCGCCATGGCAAAAGCTCCGCCATCACTTGCAGCGGCTGTGCTGCAGGCTGGAGCATAGCGCGCGCCCGGCCGGGCGGGCAGCCATTGGAGCGTAAACGCATCCGTAATGGATCATTCTGCGCGGGCGCTGGCGTATCGCGGTATGAACGGACCGAGGCCGCAAGAGCATGGCGCCTGCCGCCTCGCAAGGCGATCGGCATCTGGTGCGCCCCGACAATTGCGGTTAGCTAATTGGCCATGGTGCGACCGTTCTTCCGATCCCGTTTGCGCGCGTTCCAGGCGATGCTGGGCGAAGCGCCCGATCCGGGTTTTATCGCGACGCTCGAATATCTGGAAAACCGCGATCTCGACCTGTCGATCCGGATCGGCGGGCTGCTGGCGTTCAACGCGCTGATGACGACCATCGGCACGCACCCGATTTCCGCCAGCCCCGGCGCGCCGCTCAGCCTCGATGCGCCGACCCAGCCGGTGCTGACGCTGCTCAGCCTGGTCGGGCTCGCGCCTCTGGTCTGGTCGAGCATCCTTTGCCTGCGTGCGCTGCTGCTCGGCGAGGAGTTCGAGACCGAGGGGCTGGAGGAAGGGCTGGTCGCGAGCCCCGATCCGGATCAGGTGCTCAAGCTGCAGCGCCGCCTGTACGCCGCCTTCATCCACTCGATCGACGCGCAGGCGCATTGCCTGCGCCAGTCGGTGATCGCCACCTTTACCGGCGGCGCGCTGACCATTGCGGTCTGGGGCGCGATCCTGTTCGACAAGATGAGCTGATCCTGCGCGCGGCGCGCACCGGCCTGGTGCCGCTGCGCTGCGGATGTGTCCGCGTCAATTGCCCTTGCGCCGGTGATGGACGAAGGCAAGCACGAGCACCACCGCGATGATGCCCATCGCGCCGCCCGCGGTCTGGGTGATCTGCGTGATCGCGGCACCAGGGTCAGGCGCCTGCATTGCGCCCGACTGCACCTGCGACACCAGCCACCAGGCCCCGATCAGGATGACGAGTTCGAGCACCACCAGCCCGACGAGAGCACGGGTCGATTTTTTCATGAGACCACCCCCCGGGCAGGGATTGTCTCACACTTGCAACCGCGATCAAAGCGCGAGATTCGGTTGGCCGGTGGCCAGTCTGGCGGCCACGCGGCGTCCCCGCCTTGCGGCCGCCCAGCCTGATGCGCAGCTCGGCTCCTAGGCGCAGCCCTCGACATATTCGAGCGTCGGCATCATGCCGATATGGACGAAACTGACCTTGCCGTCCGCGTCGATCTCGAAGCGGAGGCGCGCGTCGCTGCCGGGCTGGGTCAGGTATTTCGCGGGGGCGTCGACATATTTGTGCGGGCTGGCGCGGAAGGTGGGGAAGGCAGCGCGCACCTGCGCTTCGGTCGATCCGGGGCCGATGCCTTCGATCAGCCTTGCGCTCGATTCGTCATCGACGGTGATCCGCCGAACCTGATTCTCCTCGACGATCGCATACGCGCCCGGCCATCCGGGCGAGGTGATCGTGAGGCACGCGTCGGAAACCTGCGCACCGCGCGCGGCCCAGTCCGAACCGGCGGGCACGGGCTCGCCGATCTTCAGTCCGCCATAGC
>NZ_QKVT01000202.1:0-3460 GCF_003426715.1 Blastomonas sp. UPD001 | reverse complement strand
GGGGCTGAGCGTTCCCGGCGATGTGGCTCTTGTCGGGTTCGACGACATTCCGGCAGCAAGCTTCACCAACCCGCCGCTCACCACCGTCAGCCAGGACGTGAAGGCTGCGGGCGAGGCGCTGGTCGATACGCTGCTGCGCAAGATCCGCGGGCAGGCGGTCGAGCCCTATATGCTGCCCACCCAGCTGATCGTGCGCGGCTCCAGCGGCTGAACGCCTGGCCCCCCCCACGTATACGTATGCGCTGCGGTTGTGCGGGGGCGGGCGCTCTGCCACGGTTGGGCCCAAGGACCCCGCGAAGAGCATAAGGCGTGGGGCCTCAGGGACATCCAGGGAGAGGCGCATGATCGCGGAAAAACCGCGCAAGAGCTTTTGGCAGCTGTTCAACCTGAGCTTCGGATTCTTCGGCATCCAGATCGGGTTCGCGCTGCAGAATGCGAACATGAGCCGCATCTTCCAGTCGCTGGGCGAAAGCCTAGATAATCTGCCCGCCTTGTGGATCGCAGCCCCGCTCACAGGCCTGCTCGTCCAGCCGATCGTCGGCCATTATTCGGACCGCACCTGGACGAGGCTCGGCCGCCGCCGCCCCTATTTCCTCGCAGGGGCAGTGCTCGCGGCGCTGTCGCTGGCCATCATGCCGCTGTCGCAATCGCTGCTGCTCGCGGCGATGATGCTGTGGATTCTCGATGCGTCGCTCAACATCTCGATGGAGCCTTTCCGCGCCTTTGTCGGCGACAATCTGCGCAAGGACCAGCACACGATGGGCTATGCGATCCAGACCGCGTTCATCGGCGCGGGCGCGGTGGCGGGATCGCTCTTCCCCTATCTGCTCACCGATCTCGGCATCGCCAACACCGCGCCCGCGGGCCAGGTGCCCGATACGGTGCGGATCAGCTTCTGGTTCGGCGCGGCCGCCCTGTTCGTTGCGGTGCTCTGGACCATCGTCACGACGCGCGAATACAGCCCCGAGGAAATGCGCGCCTTTGCCGAGGCAACGCCCGACGCCCCCGAGGCCCAGCCGATCCGCGCGCTCGCCACGCGCAATCTCACCAGCGCCGTCGCCTGGATCGCCGCCGGGGCGGTGGTGGTCGTTCTGGTGGGAAGCCTCGATCTCGAGAAGGAGCTGTACCTGCTCGGCGCACTGCTGGCCGGCTATGGCCTCGCCAGCCTGATCGCGATCCGCATGGCGCGCGCGGGCCGCGACAACAGCCTGCTCGGGGCTATCGTCGGCGACTTTTCGGGCATGCCGCCGATCATGAAGCGGCTTTCGCTGGTGCAGTTCTTCAGCTGGTCGTCGCTGTTCATCATGTGGATCTACACCACCCCCGTCGTCGCGCAGACCGTGTTCGGCGCGACCGATGCGTCGAGCCCCGCCTATAACGAGGCGGGCAACTGGGTGGGCGTGCTGTTCGCGATCTATAACGGCATCGCGGCCCTCGCGGCGCTCACCCTGCTGCCTTGGCTGGCGGCGCGGATCGGCAAGGTGCGCACGCATGCCTTGTGCCTGCTCTGCGGTGCCGCCGGGTTCGCGAGCTTCCTGTTCATCCGCGATGCGCAGCTTCTGGTGGTCAGCGAGATCGGCATCGGCATCGCCTGGGCGTCGATCCTCGCCATGCCCTATGCCATCCTCGCCTCCAGCCTGCCGCAGGCCAAGCTCGGCATCTTCATGGGCCTGTTCAACGTGTTCGTCGTGCTGCCGCAACTGCTGGTGGCGACGGTGATGGGCAGCCTGCTCAAGGCGTTCTTCCCGACCGAGCCGGTCTGGACGATGGCCTTTGCCGCCGCCGTGCTGGCGATGGCCGCGCTCGCGACGCTGCGCGTGCCCGAGCCGGACGCCGCTTCCGTGTAACGATCCGGCCAACCCGGCGAACCGGATAGCGGGTGCACGCTATCGGGAGGCGCGGGGATGGACGCTGCCACATTACAGGGTTCGGCGACGAGGGCGCAGCCGCGCCCGCTGCCGCCGGTTCTGCGCATCAGCTTGCGCGTCTGGCTGAAGCTCTATGCCGCGCTGATCGCCTCGGCGCGGCCGCTATTCGATCTCGTCGTTCGGCTCATCATTGCGCAGGGGCTGCTCGCCTCGGGGCTCGTCAAGCTGATGGACTGGGAGCGCGCGCTTGTCTTGGCGACGCAGGAATATCCGGTGAGCTTCCTGTCGCCGCCTTTTGCCGCCGCGCTGGGCCTCGCGATCGAGCTCGGCGGCGCGGTGCTGCTCGCGCTGGGACTGATGACGCGTGGCGCGGCGATCGCAGTGGGCGCGCTGATGCTGGTCGCGCAGCTCGGCTATCTGTCCACCGACACGCAACTTTTCACCATCGCGCTGATGGGCTGGTATGCGGCACGCGGTGCGGGCGCGCTGTCGCTCGACCGGCTGCTCGCGCGCGGGCTGAAGGGCAGCGCGGTTCCGCTCGCGCCCCTGCTGGTCGGGGCGGGCGATTGGCTCACCCACCATGCCGCGCCCTGGTATCTTGCCGGTTTGCGGCTCTGGCTGGCGGTGACGCTGGCGGTGCAGGCGGGATGGCTGGCCTTGCCCGAGCCGCAGACGCTTCTGCCGCTTGCGAGCTTCGCCGCGCTGCCGCCTGCCAGCGCCGGGCTCTATGCGCTGCTGATGCTGACCGGGCTCGCCATGCCGCTCGTCTCGCTGCTCGCGATCGTGGGGCTGCAGGGCGCGATGCTGATGGGCTATGGCGCGGGCCTGCCGCTGCTGGCGATGGCTACTCTTGGCCTGTTCATCGCTTATGGCAGCGGGCGCGCCTCGATCGACGCAGCGGTTGCGGCCTGGCTGCAGGCCAATGTGCTGCGCGACGCGCGGCCCGGCATGGTGCCCCAGGACTGGCCGCATGTCGTGATCGTCGGCGGCGGTTTTGGCGGGCTCGCCTGCGCGCTGGCGCTGCGCCGTCTGCCGGTGCGGATCACGATTGTTGATCGGCAGAACTATCACCTGTTCCAGCCCTTGCTCTACCAGATCGCCACCGCCGCGCTCTCGCCTGCCGATGTCGCCATCCCCATCCGCCAGCTGTTCCGCGCCGATGGCAATGTGCGCGTGCTGCTCGGCGAGGTCGACCGGGTCGATGCGCAGGCGCGCACCATCGGCTTTGGCGGCAACGCGCTCGCTTATGACTATCTCGTGCTCGCCACCGGCGCGACGCACAGCTATTTCGGCCGCGACGAATGGGCACCATTCGCCCCCGGCCTCAAGCGGGTGGAGGACGCCATCGCGGTGCGCGCCGCGCTGCTCGGCGCGTTCGAAAAGGCCGAAAGCTGCGGCGATCCGGCGCGCGCGCGGCGGTTGCTCAATTTCGTCATCATCGGCGCGGGGCCGACCGGGGTCGAGCTGGCGGGCGCGATTGCCGAGCTCGCGCGGCACGGGCTCGAGCATGAATATCGCAGCATCGATCCGGCCGATGCGCGGGTAATCCTGGTCCACGCCGCCGACCGCATCCTGCCCGCCTTTCCGCCCGA
>NZ_QKVT01000201.1:0-855 GCF_003426715.1 Blastomonas sp. UPD001 | reverse complement strand
CGCCCGCAACCCAGGCGTCGGGCGTCGGCAGCTACGCGATTACCGCGTCGGGTGGCAGCGCGCTCAATTATGACTTCGCCTATGTACCGGGCACGCTGGTCATCAACCCGGCGACGCTGACGGTTGCCATCGACAGCAAGACCCGGACCTATGGCGCACCCAACCCGGCGCTGACGGCGAGCATCACCGGATTCCGCAACGGCGATGGCGACCAGGCCGTCAGCGGCCTCAGGCTGACGACCGAGGCCAATGCGCGCAGCAATGTCGGCAGCTATGTCATCACCGGAGCGGGCGCGACGGCGGCCAATTACCGGTTCGATTACGTACCGGGCACGCTGAGCATCACCAAGGCGATGCTGCAGGTGCGCGTGAACGATGCGCGGCGCGAATACGGCCTGGCCAACCCGGCCTTCAGCGCCAGCATCAGCGGTTTCCGCAATGGCGACAATGCCGCGGTCGTCACCGGGCTGACCTTCGGGACGCCCGCCACCATCGGGTCGGATGTCGGGCTCTATGCCATCACCGCCTCGGGCGGATCGGCGCTGAACTATGATTTCACCTATATCCCGGGCCGGCTGACCATCAGCCAGGCGCAGCTGCTGATCACCGCCGACAGCAAGACCATGACGCAGGGGTCGGGCGATCCGGTCCTGACGGTCAGCTATTCGGGGCTGCGCAACGGCGATACCGGATCGGTGGTGACGGGTCTGGTGCTGCGCACATCGGGCGGCGCCAATGCGGCACCGGGCCAGTATATCATTAACGCGTCGCGCGGCAGCGCGCGCAATTACCAGATCACCTATCGGCCCGGCGTGATGACCGTGTTGCCCGCGGTCACACCGCCCGCGCCGGACC
>NZ_QKVT01000200.1:0-1711 GCF_003426715.1 Blastomonas sp. UPD001 | reverse complement strand
CGCCGCGATCGTCTCGAGCAGGCGGGCGAGGCCGCGCTCGCTCTCGCCCAGCGGCAGCACGCACTGATATTGCACAAAGCCGCGCCGGCCATAGATGCGGTTCCAGTCGGCCACGGCATCAAGCGGGTAGAAATAGGGGTCGAGCGCGACCAGCGCGTCGCCGGGCCGCTGCATCGCATGATAGAGCCGGTTGAAGGCGCGCACATTGACGCCGCTGAGCGCGAAGCCGGGCAGGTCGATCGGGACCGCGCGCGGCCTGCGCGGCGGCCGGTCGAGCGGCGCGGCGCGGCGGGGGCCATCGAGCTCGCTTGCCGCCGCATGTTCGGCCAGCAGGATCGCCGATCGGCCGAGATCGCGCCCGCGCGCCAGGCAATCGATCCAGGCGACCGAATAGGTCCAGTCGTGCGACGATTCGAACAGCGCCATCGCCTCGTCCAGGTCGCGCGCGCGCAAGGTCCGCCGGCGCATCCAGGCGCTTTCGATCCGGATCAGGGGGAAGGCCGCGCGCACGATCATCCCGGTCAGCCCCATGCCGCCACAGGTCGCGGCGAACAGTTCGGCATTATCCTGTGCCGAGCAGCGCAGCACGCGGCCATTGCCGAGATCGAGATCGAGCCAGAGCAGATGGTCGCAAAACGAGCCTGCGCCATGATGGTTCTTGCCGTGCACATCGCTGGCGATCATCCCGCCGATCGTCACCATGCGCGTGCCCGGCGTCACCGGGACGAACCAGCCGCGCGGCACGAAGGCATCGATGATGTCGGACAGCAGCACGCCCGCCTCGCACACCAGCTCGCCCGTGGCATCATCGAACGCGATCAGCCGGTCGAGCCGCCGCATGTCGATGGTCGCATCGGGGTTGAGGCTGGCATCGCCATAGGCTCGGCCATTGCCGCGCGCGATGCTGCTGGGCAGCGGGGGCAGGGTCGCGTGCAGCGCCTCGGTGGTGACAGGTTGCCAAAGCGCACAATCGCGCACCGGATAGCGGCCCCAGCCCGAGAGCGGCTCGACATGCGGCATCAGGCCGGCCTTGCTGGCGCAAAGACATAGCGCCGGTCGAGCCGGTACTTGACCAGATAGCCGATGGCGAGGCCGGTCACCGCGCCGATCTCGCGCGCGAGATGCGTCTGCCAGATCAGCCAGGCGGCGGTCTCGAAGCCCCAGAAGATCAGCGTCGTGACCACGCCGGTGGCGGCATAGAGGCCGAAGGTGCCCGTCGTGCTCGAGCCCGCGCTCGCCTTGCCGGCAAAGATCCAGGTGCGGTCGAGCCAGAATTTCACCACCAGCCCGACCAGCGTCCCGACGGCCAGCGCGAGCAGCAGCCCGCCGGGCAGCAGCGCCAGCACCGCGCGCTGGCTCGCCAGATTGGCGAGCGTCGCCAGCACCGCAAATCCGGCATAGCTAAGGACGAGCATCAGCCCGGTCACGCCAGCGCTCCGGCGAGCGCGAGCAGGGCGACGACCAGACCGCAACACAGGCTCACCCGGTCGCGCATCGCGAACACCACCGGATCGTCGTGCATCTCGCCGCGGTGCGTGAGCAGCGCGATGCGGTTGGTCCAGAACAGCAGCACCAGACACACGCCCCAGAGGAATTCGGGATAATGGTACAGCGCCTGCACCGGCTCCGAATTGGCATAGAGCGCCAGCACCAGCACCGAGACGAGTCCCGAAGAGACCATGATATTGCCGACAATCGCGCGGTCGTCGAC
>NZ_QKVT01000020.1:0-546 GCF_003426715.1 Blastomonas sp. UPD001 | reverse complement strand
ATCTGCTAAATCTTTAAAAGGGATGTTAAAAATTTTTCTACCTTTGTCTGATTCTTGACCATAGCTTTCGCCCAAGCTGACAAGAATGTGAGCAAGTTTGACTGCTGGTGCAAAAGAACGCATTTGCAAGCGTACGTTTGCATGTCGTAGTCGTCTCACCATTAATTGCAGCATTCGGTGGTGTAGCTGTGGATCTTTAAATAAAATATGAATAAATTTTTCTCTAGAGATACTTAGTAATTTTACGGCTGAAAGAGCAATCACATCGGTTGAACGAGGAGATTCATCCAAAATTGCCATTTCTCCAAAAAAATCGCCCCGACCCAAAATAGCTAAAGCCACGGAATCTTCACCTATAGTGCGCCGAACTTTTACCCAACCAGAAACTATGAGGTAAACTGCGTTACCCCAAGCATCTTCCATCAACACAGCTCGTCCAGCTGGGTATTCGTGTTCAATAGCAACTGAAAGTAACCATTCCAGAGTTTGTGGATTGGCTGTATTTATTAAAGGGAAAAGTTCACTAAAAACCTCTGTATGCATGTA
>NZ_QKVT01000002.1:0-636 GCF_003426715.1 Blastomonas sp. UPD001 | reverse complement strand
TGTCGGCCTCTCCCAATTCAACTAGAATGACAGCACAGCGGCCATGTGGACTGTCGGCTTCTAGGGGCAAGAAGCAGCTGCATCAACATTGGGTGCCGTTTTCTTTACATCCTGTCCAAATTCTTGGTCTGAAAGCAAGAACCGACAGTATCCGTCTTCCGGCCATATCTCCGGCTGTTGTCATCATGTGATTCTCGAGTGTATAGTCTGTCAGAGGACTGAGACTCATGCTGCGTGAAGATACAGTGCTCGGCTCCTATGTGTTGCCATTCATGATGGCCAAAGGACGCAAATCTATTCATCGGATTGCGAAGGAGAGTCTGCGCTACAAGAAGCATCATAACCTGAGGCCGAAGGAGTATTTCTTTCTCGCGCTCTACATGGATTATATCGAGGACGATATAGTCCAATATCTGCCGAATGGTCTGGTATATCACTTCAATATCGTCATGAATGGAGAGCTTCGCCCGAATATCGTCGAAGACAAATCGAAGACGTCGTCCAGGTTGTTGCGACACCAGGTTCACAGCGTGCAGGAGTTCATGGCGTTCGATCCTGCGCGAGGCTTCGTGCGGACCGACGGGACGGTCCTGGGGATCATGGAAGCATCCAGATCTATCGAAACTGCAGGCGGCC
>NZ_QKVT01000199.1:0-655 GCF_003426715.1 Blastomonas sp. UPD001 | reverse complement strand
TTGTTCATAAAGAACATCGCGACGTTTGTGACCAACATCGCGACGTTTGTGACCAACATCGCGACGTTTGTGGCTAACATCGCGACGTTTGTGGCTAACATCGCGACGTTTGTGGCTAACGTCGCGACGTTTGTGGCTAACATCGTGACGTTCATAAAGAACATCACGACATTTGTGGCTAACGTCGCGACGTTCCTTATGAATGAAACGACATTCGTCACAAACGTCAAAGCGATGGTGCAAAGTAGACGCTACGCGATCGCAAATAAAATTTAATTTAATCGCGGTTCTTGGTTGAATGAACTTTTAAAAAACCACGTAGATGAAGAATTTTAATCCCCGTCAGGGGTGAAGGTAGTCTACGAATTCTCAAAGAACCCCACCCCGGTTTTGTCTAACGCCAAAACCGCCCCTCCCCGCTTGCGGGGAGCAGGGTGGTTTCATACGAAAAAATAAAAATACGTAAGTCTTGATTTCTCGTTTTGTAGCATGGATTTTTACCCCTCTCTCCAAACCTCTCCCCCACGGGGGGAGAGGCTTTGAAACCCAGTTTTAATTTTTCTTTGATTGTATGAAACCACCCTGCTCCCCGATTTCGGAGAGGGGATTAAGGGGTGGGGTAAAATTCTGTGCAGCTTCACGAAGAATTGGTATT
>NZ_QKVT01000198.1:0-1048 GCF_003426715.1 Blastomonas sp. UPD001 | reverse complement strand
GCATCGCCGAACTGGAACCGCCAGCCATCGCTGAGCGAGGTGACCGACCGGGCGGGACTGGCCGCTGGCAGGGTGCGCGCCGACGCTGCTGTGTTCGCCGGAGCGGCTTGCGCCAGGCAGGGGCCAGACACGGCGATCGCCGCGAATCCCAACGCAGCGCCTGCCGCTGCGTGCATCACGCGAAGTTTCGCGCGGCCTTCCTCACCCATACCACCACTCCCAAAATATTGGTTATACCAAATACAATTGCCGCTGGGGTGTCAATCTCAAAAGCGACTGTGCCCTGCATCCGCCGCAACGGCGGTGTAGTGCCCGCCGCGTAGCGGCATGGCGGGAAGAGCATCAATCACCGGTCATAAAAACGCAGTTTGCTTCGCGCATTGCTTTTCACGTCCGTGCCAGCCACCATCGCTCCGGTGTATCGGGCCATCCGCTGCGAGAAACCGCCTTGATCGGTAACCTACAATTGGTAAGATCAAATTGACGGCAGAGTTGAATCCGAGGGTCGACGTGATCGTCACACCCGAAGCGATCGATGCGCTGGCGCTGTTGATGTTGACCGCGAGACTCGAGTTGTTGAAGTCGATCGTCCCGGTTCCGGTAATGCTACCGCCATTGAGCGTATAGTTGCCGCTGAACAGGTTCAGCGTCTGCGACCCCAGCGATACCGTGCTGTTGGACTGGGTTACCGACGCGAATGTCGCACCGACGGCCAGCGTCAGATTGCCGCCGTTGACGGTCAGTGCGCCAGCACCGTTGTACGGCGTGCTGCCGCCCAGAACCAGCGTGCCGCCATTGATCTGCGTGGCGCCGGTATAGCTTTTGGTCCCCGTCAGCGTCACGGTTCCCGCACCGGTCAGGACCAGCGATCCACTGCCGATCAGGCTGTTGGTGACCGTGATGTCGTCGGCACGGTTGAAGCGCAGCGTCGCGTTGTTGACGACCTGACCGGTACCCAGGCTGCCCGAGGTGCTGCCAGCCCCATCCGCGCCGATCTGCAGCGTGCCGTTGGCGATGGTCGTGGTGCCCGCATAGCTGTTGATGCCGG
>NZ_QKVT01000197.1:0-22641 GCF_003426715.1 Blastomonas sp. UPD001 | reverse complement strand
GCAGGCGCGCGCAGACATTGATCGCAAGGTGCGCGATACGGTTGAAGGACTGCTTGCCGATATCGAGGCGCGGGGCGACGCTGCGGTGCGCGACCTGTCGGTGATGTTCGATGGTTGGGATCGCGAAGATTATCGCCTGACTCCGGCAGAAATCCAGGACTGTATCGACCAGCTCTCCGGCCAGGACCTCAAGGATATCGAATTTGCGCAGGCACAGGTCCGCAATTTCGCGCAGATCCAGCGCGACAGCATGCACGAGGTCGAGGTGGAGACGCTGCCCGGCGTGGTGCTGGGGCACCAGCATATCCCGGTCAACGGCGCGGGCTGCTATGTGCCGGGCGGCAAATACCCGCTGCTCGCCAGCGCGCATATGAGCGTGATAACCGCCAAGGTTGCGGGCGTGCCGCGCGTCATCACCTGTGCGCCGCCGTTCGATGGCCACCCCGCTCCAGCCATCGTCGCTGCGCAGGCGATGGCCGGCGCAGACGAGATCTATGCGCTGGGCGGCATCCAGGCGATCGGGGCCATGGCGATCGGCACCGCCAGCATCGCCCCGGTGGATATCCTGGTCGGGCCGGGCAACGCCTTTGTCGCCGAAGCCAAGCGCCAGCTGTTCGGCAGGGTGGGGATCGACCTGTTCGCCGGTCCCACCGAGACCATGGTGATCGCCGACGACAGCGTGGACGGCGAAATCTGCGCCACCGACCTGCTGGGGCAGGCCGAACATGGGCCAGACAGCCCCGCGATCCTCATCACCAATTCGCGCAAGCTCGCGCTCGATACGATGCGCGAGGTCGAGCGGCTGCTCGAAATCCTGCCGACCGCCCCGATCGCGCGGCAGGCATGGGACACCCATGGCGAGGTCATCGTCTGCGACAGCTACGAGGAAATGCTGAGCGTCGCCGATGATTATGCCAACGAGCACGTTCAGGTGATGACGCGCGATCCCGACTATTTCCTCGCCAACATGACAAATTATGGCGCGCTGTTCCTGGGGCCGCGCACCAATGTGGCGTTCGGCGACAAGGTGATCGGCACCAACCACACGCTGCCGACGCGCAAGGCGGCGCGCTACACCGGCGGCCTGTGGGTCGGCAAGTTCCTCAAGACCTGCACCTACCAGCGCGTCACCACCGATGCAGCGTCCGCCATGATCGGCGAATATTGCTCGCGGCTGTGCGCGCTTGAGGGCTTTGCCGGGCATGGCGAGCAAGCCAACGTGCGGGTGCGTCGCTATGGCGGGCGCAACGTGCCCTATGCCGGTGCCGCCGCGCCGCTGGAGAACGTGTGACCGGGCTTCCGCGCACGCCATCGCTGCGGCTGGACGGCAAACGCGCATTGATCACCGGAGCAGGGCGGGGCATCGGCCTTGCCGCTGCTGCGGCGCTCGGCGAGGCAGGCGCTGCGGTCACCCTGGTGGCGCGCACCAGTGCCGAGATCGATGCCGCCGCCCGCGCGATGGCGGGGAGGGGCGACGATGCGCGCTGCGCGGTGCTCAATGTCGGCGACCTTGCGGCGGTGCGCGGTTTCTTCCGCGACAATCCGGCATTCGACATTCTGGTTAACAATGCCGGCACCAACCGGCCCAAGCCGATGCAGGACGTCACCGAGCATGATTTCGACGCGGTGATCGGCCTCAACGTCAAGAGCGCCTTTTTTGTCGCGCAGGCAGCGGCGCAGGCGCTGATCGCTGCGGGCAAGCCCGGCAGCCTGATCCATATGGGCTCGCAGATGGGGCATGTCGGCGGACCGAACCGGTCGCTCTATTGTGCTTCCAAATGGGCGCTGGAAGGCATGAACAAGGCGTTCGCGCTCGATCTGGCACGCCATCGCATCCGATCGAACACCATCGCGCCGACATTCATCGAGACTCCGATGACCCGGCCGTTTTTCGAAGACGCGGCCTTTCGCGCATCGGTGCTGGAGCGGATCAAGCTGGGTCGGCTGGGCACGGTGGAAGACCTGATGGGCGCGATCGTGTTCCTTGCCAGCGATGCCTCGGCGCTGATGACGGGTTCTAGCCTGGTGGTGGATGGTGGCTGGACTGCCGACTGATCGGCCCCGAACGGTCATCGCGATGCAACCTTGCGTGAATAATTCAACCGGCAATGTCGGTCCCGACTGTCGCTGCCTTGAAATCCCTTGTGATGCAACCGCGGATCGCTAAAGTTTTTTGCATGAAGAAATCGCAGTCAATCCCAGGCCTGGGCGACCGACGCCCCACATCCTATGATGTCGCCCAGCTGGCAGGCGTGTCGCAGTCGGCGGTGTCGCGCTGCTTCCGTCCCGGCAACAGCATCTCTGCAGAAAAGCGCAAGCGCGTGCTCAAGGCTGCAGCGCAGCTCGGCTACCAGCCCAATGCTATCGCCTCCGGCCTGATCACCAAGCGGTCCAATCTGGTCGCGGTGCTGATTTCCAGCCTGACCAACCTGTATTATCCGCAAGTCTTGGCTGAACTGACCCAGCGTCTCGACGCGCAGGGCATCCGTGTGCTGCTGTTCGCACTCCAGGCCGAAAGCGAGGTCGGCACCGCGCTCGAGCACGTCTGGCGCTACCGCGTCGACGGCGCGATTTCTGCTGCGCGGCTCTCGTCAGACCAGCTGCAACTGTTCGAACGCCACCATGTGCCAGTCGTCCTCTACAACCGGTACAGCGAGGGCGAATCGGTGCCGAGCGTGTGCTGCGACTCGATCGGCGGCGAGCGGTTGCTGGTCGACAGGCTGGTGCAGGCCGGGCACCGCCGCTTTGCGATCATCGCCGGGCCGGACGACAGCTATGTCAGCAACGAGCGCGTCGAGGGCGCGCGGGCGCGGCTGGAACACCACGGCCTCGACGCGCGGATCATCCCCGGCCAGTTCGACCATGAAAGCGGCGCCGCCGGGGCGCGGGCGCTGCTGGCGCAGGATGTGCGGCCCGATGCGATCATCTGCGCCAACGACCTTATGGCCATCGGCGCGATCGATGCCGCGCGCGCCGAATTCGGACTCGATATACCTTCCAACATATCGATCGTCGGTTTCGATGGCGTCGAGCCGGCCGCCTGGCCAAGCTACCGGCTGACCACCATCCGCCAGCCGGTGCGGCGCATGACTGATGCCGCGGTGACGATGCTGCTGGAACGGGTCGCCAACCCCAATCTGCCTCCCGAGGTGCGCAGCTTTACCGGCGCGCTGATCGAGGGACAGTCGGCACGGCTGGGGTGAGGCGACGTAACTGCATCCGAAGTCATTTGGCTGTCTTGGCTCCACCGGCATCAAGCGCCCGCCCAAGCTCACGACAATTTGCCCGATAAGGCGCAGCGCCAGTGATCGGGTTATCACACGCTTTTCCGCTGAGAGAGAACCGCTGCATCTGCGCACACAGGTGCCGCCCGGAGCAAGGCAGTGCTTGTGCTGCGGATGAAAGATGATATGAATGCGAATGCAATATTCTATCGGGGATGGCGATCATTCGCGCAGCCGGTCGCAGGAAGCCGGCTGGCGAAAAATGGAGAGACAGATATGACGACAGCCGATTGCGGGACGGGCAGCCATGTCCCGTTTGCCTTGCCCGAAAGACCGGCGGCGACCCGGATCAGGCAGGTCGACAAGGCCGTGCTGCTCGATCCGCCGGGGACGCGCACGATGCCGATGGCGGGCTTCGAGGACAAGTTCGTCGATATCGTCGATTACATCGTGCGGATCACCGAGGAAATCTGGACCGACCGCGCGATCGGGCGGATATACGACACCTATGATGCGGGCTGCACGGTCTATTCGTCTTATGGCGTCGTGCGCTCGGTCGAGGAGGTGATCGCATCCACGATCGGGACGATGGCGGCGTTCCCGGAGGAAGAAGCGCATCATCTCAATGTCGCATGGAGCGGCGACGAGCGACAGGGCTTCTACACCAGCCATCTCGGCTGGACCCGCATGATCAACCGGGGTGCCTCGGTCTGGGGCCCGGCCACAGGCGTGAGCGTCGGACGCCGGTTCGCCGCCGACTGCATCAGCCGCGACAACCGCATCCACACCGAATGGCTGGTGCACGATGCCGGAGCGCTGGTGCGTCAGCTGGGGCTCGGCATCGACGAGGCGGCGACGATCATCGCCGCACGCCCGTTGCGCGAACGCGCCTTTCTCGCTCCGCCCGCGCGCCAGTCCGGGCAGTTGCCGCCAGCGGCATTCACCGGCGAACGCGACAGCCCGGAAGGCTGGATGCGCGGCCATTTCCACGATCTGTGGACGCTGCGGCGGCTCGACCGGCTGCGGGCTACATATGCGCCGGAAGCGGTTGCGCACTGGGCAGGTGGCCGGGTGGCAAGCGGCCCGCACAACATCGGCACGCTGATCATCGAAACCATGGCCTCGCTGCCCGATGCCGCGATGCAGGTCCACAATGTCTGCTGGTCGGACGAGACCGACGGGGTGATCGTGGCAGTGCGCTGGGAGCTGACCGGCATGTCGCGGCGCGGCGGGCTGCTCGGCGAGCGGCTGCCCGAAGGCCGGCTGGTCTCGGTTCCGGGAATCAGCCACTTCCGGTTTTCGCAAGGACTGATCGTGGAGGAATGGACGGTGTTCGACGAGGTGGCGGCCATCGCCCAGACGCTGACACCGCCAGCGTGCGCAAACGAGGAGACCGCGCCATGACCAAATCGGAAACTACTGCTGATTTTCAGGCGGAAAAGGCGCTGGTCAGGGCCTTTCACGATGAGCTGGACCAGGCGCAGCCTGACCAGGTGGAGGCGGTGCTGGCGCGCCATGTCGCGCCTGACTGGCACTGGCGCGGTATGCACCCGTTCAACGAGCAACGCGGCCCCGAGGCGGTTGCCCGGGTGTTTTGGGCACCGCTCAAGACCGCGATCCGCCCGTTGCAGCGCCGCCCCGATATCTTCATCGCCGGGCTCAACGAGATCGACGGGTTCAAGGGCCGCTGGGTGATCGAGATGGGACATCTCATGGGGCTGTTCGACCGGCCTTGGCTCGGCATCCGCCACACGCTCAGGATCGTGATGCTGCGCTATTGCGAATTCAACCGCGTCGAGAACGGCAAGATCGTGGAAACCGCGATGTTCTGCGACATTCCGCATCTGATGATGCAGGCGGGGCAGAATCCCTTTCCCCCGCAGACCGGCGCGATGCTGGTGCAGCCCGGCCCGCGCACGCACGAGGGGCTGTGCTATGACCAGCAGGACCCCGCGCTGGGAACGGCGTCGCTCGCCGCAATCAACGCGCTGCTGAACAATCCCGGTGCCAAGTTTCACAACAAGGATGAGGCAACGCGCCTGGCGCGCGTCTGGCACGACGACATGATCTGGTGGGGGCCGGCCGGCATCGGCGCGACCTATACGATCGAGCGCTATATCCGCCAGCACAGCATCCCCTTCGACAAGGCCCTCTCGGTCGGATACCGTTACAACGGCCATCTTGCGCGCCTTGCCGAGGGTAACTTCGGCGGCTTCTTCGGCTGGGCGAACCTGACGTTGCGCAATTCGGGCGGTTATATGGGGATGACCGCAGGGCCGGGGCCATCCGAAATGCGCGTCGTCGACATGTACCGGGTGCAGGACGGCAAGCTGGCCGAGAACTGGATCTTCATCGACATCCTGCATTATCTGGCCAAGCAGGGCCTCGACGTGCTCGGCCGGATGGACGCAGTGCAATCGGGCGGCGGGCGGCCCCCGGGGGGGGGGGGCAAACCCCCCCCCCGCCGTCGTGCCGCCGCCGCTTTAGAACTTGCGGCCGATGCGTAGGCCCATCGTCGCAGGCTGGATGTAGATGCGATAGACCTGCCCGACCGGATCAGCCGCCGATGGCCCGCAGATGTTGATGTTGCACCGGGCGGCCCGGCTCTGCTGCCCGCGCGAATCGGTCATGTTGCGGCCGTAGATCTCGACCTCCCAGTCGTCCCAGCGATAACCCACCGAAAAATCGAGCGTTGCATACTCGGGCAGCACGCCGGTCTTGGCGAGATCGCTTGTGGTGATCACGGGATTGCGCTGGCCGATATAAGCACCGGCCAGCTGAAGATGGGCCATGCCGTCGCCCACCCCCGCCTCGTACCGCGCGATCAGATTGCCCTTGAACTTGGGCGTGAGCGGCAGGCGTTGTCCGGCCGGAGCCGTCTCCTTGCCGAACAGCACGAACGGTTCGCGCAAGGCGGCATCGATATAGGTCGCCGCTGCGGTCAGCGAAAAGCCGTTGCCCGCCCGCCACGCGATATCGCCCTCGATACCCTTGGACCGCGCGCTGCCGACATTGCCGATCAGCACTACGCCGCTGCCGCCGGGCGGCTGGAACGTGACCTGCACATCCTTCCAGTCGGCAAGGAATGCGGTCAGATTGAGCGTGACCCGGCCATCGGCAAAGGTATTCTTGGTGCCGATCTCGTAATTGAACAGCTCGTCGGCATCGAAGGCCTCTGCGGTTCCGGCACGGTTGATGCCGCCTGGCCGGAAGCCGGTCGAAAATGTGGCGAACACCAGATTGTCGTCGGTAATGCGATAGGTTGCATTGGCACGATAGGTAAAGCCGTCGCCCTTCGAGCGCTTGGGCGAGATGGTTCCGTCGGGATTCAGAACCCCCAGATTGGTACACGGGCTTCCCGGCACCACCGCGACCCCGACGCCGAACGGCCCGCCGCCCTGCGCGCGGCCAAGGCACTGTCGCACGCCGGTGCCGAAGAACGTGGTGTTGACGCCGAAAAACCCGACGAGGCTGTTGTCGAACTTGTAAGCCCGGACACCGCCGGTGAGCAGCAGCCGGTCGGTCACGTCGAAATCGGCTTGGGCAAACGCAGCATAGTCGCGGTCGACACGATCCTGCAGCGTCAGCCACACCTGTCCCGGACGGCCGGGGACCGACAGACGATCGGCAAAGCCCGGGGTGAGATAGTTGTTCTCGTCGCGCTGGAACTGGCGCTGGTAGAACAGGCCGACCTGCCCGCGAAACCGGTCGCCCTGCGGACTGGAGATGCGTAATTCCTGGCTCAGCTTGTTGAGCCGGAAGCGGTTGGTGTTGATCTGCGAGGGATCGATCAGCCGGCCCGCGTTATCGACCACGCCCGAACCCGATCCTGCGACCAGATCGTAGAAAAAGCCATAGTCCGAATAATCGTTCTGCGTGTCGATGCGCCGGTCCAAGTAATAGCCGGCATAGACGATATCGAAATCGGCGATGCGACCATTGATCGTCAGGCCAGCCTGATACCATTCGTCCTCGCCGAATTCCGGATAATAATGCGCCACGTTGAGTTCGCCTGCATTGTCATCGTCCGACTGGAAGCTCCCGTCCCACTTCGTGCGCTGGGCGATGATCGACGGCATGACCGTCCAATTGTCGTCCAGATCGATTCCAAGGGAAGCACGCATGCCGATCTTGTCGACCGGATTGTGATCGTCCTCGACCAGCGCATCGTTGCGCTGCGTGATGCGCGAGGTGGCGAATGTGCGGACGCCCAGCATATTGTCGACGAACCCGCCGGTGCGCTCGTACCAGCCCACCAGCCGCAGGGCACCGCGCCCGTCCAGCACCGGCAGGTTGACGAAGCCTTCGATCTGCCCGCCCCAGTCGCCGTTGCGGATACGGTTTACCTCAAGGTCCATCCGCGCGCTGAACGAATCGGGATCGGGCTTGTTGGTGATGATCCGCACCACGCCGGCCTGGCTGGACGCGCCATAGAGCGTGCCCTGCGGCCCGGCGAGCGCCTCGACCCGCGCGATATCATAGACATGGATATCGACGGTGCCGAGGATCGAGGTGATCGGCTGCTCGTCGAGATAAGAGCCGACGGTGGGCAGCGTGCCCGATGTGACGAGGCCGCCGCCGGTGGTGATGCCCCGGAACGAGATCGAGGCGTTGCCGGGCACGCCGGTGCTGCCCGTGGTGAAGCTGGCGCTGGGCAGATAGGCGACGTAATCGACGAAATTGCGGACCTGCAAGTTTTCCAGCGTCTCGTTGGTCAGCGCAATGACCGATGCGGGCACATCCTGGAGATTTTCCTCGCGACGCTGGGCGGTGACGATGATCACGCCGTCCTCGCGCGCCTCGGTCGCCACGTCCTGCGCGGCAGCGGCGCTTGAAATCGAAGTCAACATGCTGGACGCAAGCGCCACCGTCACCAAGTGCGATTTTCCCCGGTTTTTTCGCGTCATCATATCCCCTCCCGTCGCGTTGTTTGATGGACTCGCTGCGCCTTGTCAGTACAGGATGATTGAAGTTGCATCCGAATGCAAGCCAGGAGTCAGGCGTCCCGGCAGTCCTGCGGATAGCGCGCCACGGCAGGTTCCAGCGCGGTTTCCAGTGCGCCCAACCACGGCCGGTATTGCTGCCAGCTGCGGTCGGGCGTCCGCGATATCGGCTGGCGCACCTGTTCGGAACTGGCGGTGCGGACCGGGCGCTGCGTGCGGTGTGGCGTAAGGCACGCCGGATCGAACGCCAGCCCGATATGCGCCAGCAATGCGCGAACCTCGGCCTCGGGATCGGCCAGCAGCCGTTCGTGATACACCCGGCAGACCCGGCCCGGCAGCACCGCATCGAAATGCGCCATCAGCCGCTCGTAATCGCACCAGTAGCGCGCGAGATCGCCGAGATGGTAGGTAAACCCCTGGCCGCGCGAAAAATGCTGCTTGAACGCGGAAAAACAGTTGGCGACCGGGTGTCTGCGCGCATCGATGACGACGGCGTTGGGCAGGATGCAGTGGATCAGGCCGACATGCTGAAAATTGTTCGGCATCTTGTCGATATAGCGGGGCCGGTCGGTCTGGCGCTGGATGCGCGTGCCATCGAGATAGCGCTGGCCGAGCGCGTGCCGCTGCGCCGCATCGAGTTCGAGCAGCTGCGGCAGATAGCCGCTTTCATCGGTGTCCTCGCGGCCTCCGGCGCGCAATCCGGCGGCGATGGTCCCGATATCGGGCAGTTCCATCGTGCCCTCGATATCCGGATGTGATGCAAGGATCTGCTCGATCAGCGTCGATCCCGAACGGGGCAGTCCGACGACGAAGATCGGCTCGCGCGAGAGGTGGCCGCCTGTGCTGCGGCGCGCCAGCGCCTCGCCGGTCAGCAGGGCGATGCTCGCATCGACATGCGCGCTGGTCCACTGCGCCTTGTAGGGCAGTTCCTCGCGGCGCAGGCGATTGCCCTGCGCATAATGCACAAACGACGCGCCATGGTCGCCGCGCTGTTCCAGCGCGCGGCCAAGCGCGAAATGGAGGTGATAGTGATCGGCACGGTCGCTGGCGTCGGCCAGCGCGACCTGCATCGCAGCGATGTCATCGCTTGAAAAGGCCTCGGTCTTGAGATTGGCCAGGCTCCACCACGCATCGCCCAGCGTCGGCTCATGGCGGATCGCGGTCCGATAAGCCTCGACCGCGCCTGCCCGGTCGCCGATGGTCTTGAGCACGTGGCCGCAGCTGATCCACAGACGCGCCTGATCGGGATGGCGGGCGAGCAAGCTGCGATAATCCTCCAGCGCGCCGTCATAGGCGCCGGTGCGCACCCTGACCGCGGCCCGCAGCGCAAGATGGCCATGCTCGTGTGGCTCGTCGCGGATCAGCCGTTCGGCCTCGGCCAGTGCCTCGATAAACCTGCTCTGCCGGTGCAGCACCGTCACCAGATTTGCGCGTGCCGCATGAAAATCGGGTGCAAGCGCCAGCGCGCGCTGCAGCAGCGCTTCCGAATCGCGATACCGCCCGATCCGGCCGGCCAGCTCGGCGAGCATGCGCATGGCCACCATATCGGCGGGATCGTCGCGAAGCCGCGCGCGCAGCGTCCGTTCGGCGACATCGAGCTGGCCCTTGCGCAACGCGAGGGCGGTCGCAATCATCTGCGGGTCTGCCTGGGCCCGCGCGATCCGTGCGGCGAGCGGCATCATCAGCCCGCTCCGGGCAGCGGCCCGGCAGGAAAGCTTGTGCCGGCCTTGCGCGTTTCGGGCATGACGAACCAGAGCACCGCTCCGGCAAGATATACGGCAGCCGCCAGTGCCATCGTCGGCACCAGACCCAGCGATGTGGAAAAATGGGCGGCAAGCAGCGGCGAGCCCAGCGCAAGGATGTGCCCGGCGTGAAACAGCGCGACCCCGTGCGCGCGCAGCTGCGGCGGGAACATCTCGGCAAACCACGCACCCCAGGCGGTGGTGCACGATACGCCGAGGCCGAAAATGAAGCCGATCACGGACATTTCGAACTCGCCCATGCCGGGCTGCACGAACAGCAGCACCATCCCCGCCGCAAGGCCGTATCCGACCAGCGGCAGGCGTCTGCCATAACGGTCGGCAATCGCCGCCCAGAAGAAATTGCCCATGAACGCACCCGAACTGACGAATGCGATAATCGCCCCCATCGCTGCTGCGGACATGCCGCGCTCGGTGTGGATGTACAGCGTCAGGAACCCCTGGAATAACTGGTAGGCGTTAAAATCGATTCCGGAAAGCGCCACGCAGCCCAGCGTCAGCCAGCGCAGACGCGGCGTGAACATGTCGCGCCAACGTCCGCTTGCATTCTCCGGTCCCTTGCTGTCGCCATAGGCGCAATAGCTGCTGTCGCGCGGGATCGCGGTGTAGAGCAGCACCGCGATCGGCAGCGGTGCAGCGGCGATCCACAGCAGCGCCTGCCAGTGGCTCTCGCCCAGCCAGCCCCCCAGCACGCCGATTAGAATATTGGCACCGGGATACATCGCGGAGTTCAGTGCAATCATCTTAGCGCGACTCGTTTCCGGAAACAAGGCGACGACTAGGCTGGTGGCGACGACATAATAGCCGCCAAGCAGCGCATCCATCACCAGTCGCCCGGCAATCCACACGCCGAGAATCTGCTGCGATGCTTGGACGATTGCCATCGTGCCTATTCCGGCCGCGATGATGACCGCTGAGGTACGCCGACCGAAACGCGAGATGAACCCCGCCCACATGATCGCGCCGAGCGTCACGCCGATATTGCCAGCGATATTGATCATCGCAGTATCGGTAACCGTGAAGCCGAAATCTTTAATCAGAAAAGGGCGCGAATATCCGACGACGATAAAGTTGTAGCAATAGAAAACATAGCCGAGTAAAACCGACAAATAGGTGAGAATCCGGGCAACGAGGCTTATTTCACTAGCGTGGCGCAAATATCACCTTTGCAGGTTCGCTCGATTGACCTAGCACGGTAGTGCGGGTCATCTGTCAGAGAACATTACGGTCGTTTTGCTTGCATTCGCAGTCAATGTCAACAGGTTTGGCCGCTGGTTGTGCTGCGCCCAAGCAGCATTTTGACTGTTTTGAAATATGCTATCGGCCTCAAGAAATTAGAACTATAATTTCCGAACTATCCATCAGTTCAGACATTGAAGGAGCTACCCTCATGCTAGGTGTCTCGCAATAACGTGATTCGCTTTATTTGAGCGGCAAGACGGTCCGACTCGTGCGGCGCTGAGGCTGACTGCTCTGCCCCCGGCACGTATCTACCGCCATCTTCACTACGCCCTGAACTACCTGTTGCAGTGCCTTAGTTTCGGGCTCTTTTGTTGTGCTCCTAACGCCGGGCGGCGGATCGCCCGGTCCACTGCAGAGGCAATGCCCTGACCGCTTACTCACTCCGGTCCGAATCAAGGTCACGCGGCGCGCGAATGTTGCGCACGGCGCTCGGGCCGACGATCGCTACCTGGCTCGACGATGTTGCTGTCATCGAGGTGATGCTTAACCCCGATGGCCGCCTGTGGGTCGATCGGCTCGGCAAAGGCATTAGCGACACCGGCGCGCTGCTGACCCCCCGCAGACGGCGAACGCATCATCCGCTTGGTTGCACATCACGTCGCCGTCGAAGCGTAAGGCGGATCGGCGAGTTTGGCGCTGCGGCAAACTTCTCGCCGACTTCCAGAAACTCTTTGACCCCGCCAACGAACATTCCGTGATTGTCGGTCGCGTCGGCGTGAAATGCAGCGCCGACCATCGTCGTCTGCAAGCGATTAACCCCGCGGCAGTACAGGTAGATCTGCTCGCGAATGGCCTCCTTGTCGCTGAGTGCCTGCACGGCCTTGGCAAGCTCGGCAGCGTCCGGTGATGCTGTATCAGCCATGTTGGATCCTTTTCTCATCGAACCACCATCTTCGGGGCCGCTTCAAGCACCTCTTCCCAAGTCAGATCGCCATGGGTCAGACCCTTAAGCCCACGCTGCACGCCATCGCGCGCAGCCATTCGGTCCTGCCCCCGGGCGAGGTTGGTCAGCCCACTGACATCGACGCCGGCATATTCCCACATCGTCGACCAGGGATAGATCGCGATATCGGCGATCGAGAAACCAGAAAAACGAACGTGACATTCCCAACAGCCTCCTGCTTCAGTGGAGACCCCTGAATCAATGTACACAACGATCTTCAGGAGGTTGATTAGGTTTGGACCCTAAGGCCATGCGTGTGACCTTACACCCTCTAAAACTCTGGACCTTATATCATTTATAGTGACATTAACTATTAGATGAATTATGGAATTAAGGCCGCTGTCTATTACAAATGTTACTGAGATGAGATCCGGTAATCGGAATGTCGACCGGACTTTACTGATCAGATGCTTACACCAGCATTAATCCGCAATTCGCCGCCGGAAAGCCGTCGCGGTGGTGCCAAAATGAGCGCGGAAGGTCGCCGAGAAATGCTGCGACGACGAGAAGCCGCACTCAAGCGCAATGTCGGTGATCTCGCGATCGGTCGTTTCGAGCAAAAAGCGTGCGCGATCCATCCGGCGCGCCGTCAGCCAGCGGTGCGGACTTTGGCCGACGCCTTCCTGGAACAAGTTGAGGAGGTGCCGCTGCGAAATGCCTTCAGCTTCGGCCAGTTCGGCAAGGCGCGGCGGCGCATCAAGGTTGGCGGCGAGGCGCTCCATTGCGCGTAAGAGCCGACGATCGCAGTGCGCACCAGTGACCCACGCCGCAGGCGTCACACCTGACGTCGACCAGCACCGCGCAAGGCTGGACGCCATGCCCAGGATGGCGGCGTCTAAGGCTAGACCCGTCGCCGCATCGTCGCACAGCATCTCGGCGCGCAAACGACGTGCGTAGTGCCCAATGCGGCGGTCTTCGCCGTGACACTGCTCACGCAGTTCGATTGGGCGACCTGCAGGATCAAGGAGCAGTTTCAAGGGCAAATAGAGGTGCAGCAGAAGACCTTGTGCTGCGGGAATGTAGCTCAGCGGTGCGCTACCGGCATGGACGAGCGAGAACACGTCTCCCGTCATGTACTTTTTGCTGCCCGGCCGTCCGTCTAACCGGAGGTCGTCGTGTAGGAACCCATCGAGCATCACGCAGACCGTGTGCGTCTCTTCGTCAGGAATGCCAGAAAAGGTAGTGACCTTGTCGTGATTGAATCGCCATAGTGCAAGCTCGCCCGCCACGCGCGATCGCCGCACCGTCGGTGCTCTCCCCCATAAACGACTAAGGGAGGTCGCGTTCATTCCGGGTGTGTCGTCGGCCATCGCCTCGGCAAGCAGTTGAGGCATCGATCAAAGCCGCCAAGAGTGCGGGAAGGCAACGATTTCTGCTGATCCCTTCGACGGGGGGTGCAGATCATTTCCAAATCTCGAACGTCACTTCCGTCCGACGAAAGCGCGCACAGATACAACCGCATACTGATCGCTCGAGAGATCCAGCAACATGCGGGAGCAGACAGAGGTGCAACCCATTCTCGTAAGGTTCGACCGATCGGTGTCGCCCACCAATTCATACTGTGCCCGCGACCGCGGAGAGTTCGGTTCGAAACCAGCCGATGACCGGATCAGCCGCAAGGCGTTTGGACCATACCAACCGCATCCGCCAGCCAGGGACATCGAGCGGGAGGTCGAAGATCTGTATCGCGCCGTTTTCCGCCAGTCGTTCCGCAGCGCGGCGAGGCAACGTCGCGATCAGATCGGTCGCGTGCAGCACATCAGCGACGAGGGCGGCACTCGGGACAGTTATTGCGATCCGTCGCTCGAGCCCCCACGTCGCCAAGACGGCATCGACGCATCCGGTCGCGTCACCACGCTCGGTTACCAGCAGGTGCCTCGCCGCGCTGAAGGCCGGGAGACTGATGTCACCCTTGAGAAGCGGATGGTTACGGCGGGCCGCGCCGACGAACGTCTCCTCGATCAACACATCGCTGCCGAAGCGGGGCGCGAGGTCGTCATTGACCAGCAGCGCGAGGTCGATCGTGCCGTCGTCGATCGCTGTGAGCGCAGCGTCCTTTTCGAGATAGCGGAACCGCAGGTCGATACCCGGCGCGTTCTCAGCCAAGCGGTTCGCAAGGCAGGGCAGCAACGTCATACCGGCATAGTCGCCACCGCTCATCCGCACGGCACGCTTTGCCCGCACCGGCTCGAAAGGTTGATCGGGTTCGATCATCGTCGCAATGGCTGCCAGCGTCGCTCGCAATGGCCCGGCCAGCGTCTGCGCTCGCGCGGTGGGCTCCATCCCCCTCGTACCACGCACCAGGATCGGGTCGTCAAACAACTTGCGCAGGCGGGCGAGCGCGGCACTCATGGCCGGCTGGCCGATGCCCAGCCGCACCGCCGCACGCGACACCGAACGCTCATCCAGAAGCACTTCGAGGGCTGGCAGCAGGTTCAGGTCATACTGTTTCATCGATACCGACTATCACGATAATCGATTACATAAATATGACATCTTGACTGCGTAAGCAAGCATCCAGCTTCAGGAGGCTCATCATGGACATGCAGACATCACCCGCCCGCAAGCAGATCGATCGGGGTCAGCTACTGATCGGCGGCAAGTGGCGCGACGGTGTGACCGGCGAGACGATGGACGTAACTGATCCGACGACCGAACTGAGCATCACCCATGTTCAGAAAGCTTCGGTAGAGGATGCGCAGGCAGCAATCGATGCGGCGTACGCTGCGTTCGAGGACGGCCCGTGGGGACGGATGCACCACGAGGACCGCGCCAAGATCCTGTTCCGCATAGCCGACCTGATGGACGAGCGCGCGGAAGACTTCGCGATCCGCGAAGCGATGGACATGGGCATGCCCTATTCCGACTTCCGCGGGATCATCATGCCGCACTGCTCGGGGCTCTTTCGCTTCTTCGCGGCCCAGGCGATGGCGCACATGGACGGCGGTTACCGCACTTCCTACGAGCCCAACATCCGTATCCTGACGCGCCGCGAGCCGCTCGGCGTCGTCGGCTGCATCACACCATGGAATTTCCCGCTCGCGCTGACCTGCTCGAAGGTTGCGCCGGGCCTGGCGGCGGGCAACACCATCGTCCACAAGCCGGCGAGCGACACTCCGCTGACCGCGCTCGCGCTCGCGCAGGTCGCGCTCGACGCGGGCGTGCCCGAGGGTGTCTACAACCTCATCACGGGTCCGGGCGGCACGATCGGCGACACGCTGGTCAAATCGAAGAAGGTCAACAAGATCGCCTTCACCGGCTCGACCAGCGTCGGCATGAACCTGATCCGCAACGGCGCGGACACGATCAAGCACCAGACGATGGAGTTGGGCGGCAAGTCGCCCAACATCATCTTCGCCGACGCGGACATGGAGGCTGCCCTTCAGGCCGCATTCTGGGGCATTTTCTGGAACAAGGGCGAGGTTTGCGTCGCCGGGAGCCGCATCCTCGTCGAGCAGTCGATCTACGACGAATTCGTGGAACGCTTCTCCGCGATGGCGAAAGCGGCGGTTCTCGGCGATCCCCTCGATTCAAAGACCCAGCTCGGCCCAATCGCGACCAGGGCTGAATACGACAAAATTCTGAAATATGTCGAAGTCGGCAAGGCGACCGCACGCCTCACTGCGGGCGGCGGTGCGCCGAAGATCGACGGCAGGGGGCTGTTCATCGAAGCGACGGTCTTCGCCGACGCGTCGAACGACCTGAAGATTAGCCAAGAGGAAATCTTCGGCCCGGTCGTTCCCATCATCCCCTTCAAGGACGAGGACGACGCGATCCGTATCGCCAACGACACCGACTATGGGCTCGCAAGCGGCATCCAGACCGGCGACCTCGGCCGCGCGCTCCGCCTCGCCGACCGCATCAAGGCGGGCACGTGCTGGATCAACACCTGGCACAAGTATCACCCCAACGCGCCCTTCGGGGGTTACAAGGCGTCAGGCTACGGCCGCGAACAGGGTGCCGAGGCGCTCGAGAACTACACCCAGTACAAGACCATCTGGGCGAACCTCGGCTGAGGTCGGAGCAATGGCGTCGACCGCACTACTCGCCGTTGCCGACCGTTTCCTTGTCGCCTATACGGCAGGGGATGCGGCGGCGGTCCGTGCCCTACCGGCGCCTGACGCGGTGGCGTTCTACGTCCCGTGGGGCGACACTGGGCGCTCACCGATCGCCCAGGCCAGTGTCGCCTGGTCTCGCTATCCGGCCGCCTTCGACGGCTTCGCGATGTCGGTGCCGCGGAAACACGAGGACCCATCCGCTCGGACGGCCGTCGTCGCGACCCTCAACGAAGGGTTGCAGCGTGCCGACGTCGACGGCATCGTCAGCCGCGGCGGGACGATGTCCTGCCCGCACCTTTTCCTCATCGCGCTCGACGAGGAAGGGCTGATCGCCTCGGTCGAGATCTGGCGTGACCAACTGACGCTCTATCGGCAGCTGAGGATCCCCTCGGGTGTCCATGCCGGGAGGTCAGCGTGAGTGTGCGTCGACCGATTGGCGAAGTGGCCGATGTCGTGGGTCTGTTGCTCGCCGGCTTCGTGCTGACGGCCGTCGTGCTGGCGATCGTCCTGTGACCCGCCGCCGGCTCATCGTCGGCGTGTCGGGCGCGACGGGCGTCTTCTACGCGGTCCGCCTGCTCGAGACGCTCCGCGCCCTCGATGTCGAGAGCCATCTGGTCGTGACCCGGCCGGGCGAGATGACGCTGGCCTACGAGACAGACATGACTACTCGCGATCTTCGCGACCTGGCCGACGTTAGCTACGCGATCGGCGATGTCGGCGCGGCGATCTCGTCAGGCTCCTTCCGCACGATGGGCATGGTCGTTGCGCCCTGCTCGATGCGGACAGTCGGCGAGATCGCGTCTTGCGCCACCTCCAACCTCCTCACCCGGGCGGCCGACGTTTGCCTCAAGGAGCGTCGCCGCCTTGTCCTGATGGTGCGCGAGACGCCCCTCCACACAGGCCACCTGCGCGCCATGCTGACGGCGACCGAGGCCGGAGCGGTTGTCTTTCCGCCGGTGCCCGCCTTCTACGCGCGCCCCGCCAGCATCGCCGACATGGTCGATCATACCGTCGGCCGTGTCCTCGACCTCTTCGACCTCGATGCCGGTCTCGTCGACCGGTGGACGGGCGAGAAGCCGCAGCCAGCCGACGCCCTGACTACCGTGGTCCCGATCGAAAGGAGCGCGCCGTGAATCCGCAAACAACTCTCTTCCCGGCGCCGGCCGACAAGTTCTTCGTCAACAGCTTCATCGTCGAGACTGATGATTCCGTTGTGGTGATCGACGCGCAATTCCTCCTCTCGACGGCAAGGGCACTTGCCGACGCGGTGGAGGCGAAGGGAAAGCCGGTCGCAGGGATCGTGGTCACCCACCCGCACCCCGACCACTTCAACGGCCTGCCGGTGCTGCTCGAGCGGTTTGGGCCCGTTCCGGTGTTCGCGAACAAGCCGACGATCGACGTAATGGTTGCCACCCGCGACGCGAAGCGCGCGGCGTGGACGCCCGTATACGGTAATGACTATCCGACCGCGGACGCGCTGCCGGACCGGGTCATCGGCCTGGACGGGATCGTGCGGGTTGGGCCGGTTGGGCTCCAGGTCATCGACCTGGGTGCCGGGGAGAGCGCCGATAACACCGTCGTCTACGTTCCTGCCGCAGACGCGCTCATCGCATCTGACCTCGTCTACAACCGCTGCCACCCATCGCTCGCCGAGCACTGCACCTCGTCCTGTCTCGAACAACTTGAACGGGTGCAGCGCCTGTTTCCGGCGCCCGAGCGCATCTTGGCGGGTCACGGTCTTGCGGGTGGGCGAGAAGTGTTCGCACTGCAGCGCGAATACATCCTCCAGCAGCGCGAGGCGGTCGCCCGCCACGCCAGGGACGGCATGCTCGACGGCGCCGGGCTGGCAGCCGTGCGCGCGATCGAGCTCGATGGCCGAGCCGGCTGGCCGCTCGAGGGGCTGATCGATATCAACTCCGCGGCGCTCGCCGCAGAACTATCGGAGACGGCGCGATGACCCACTACAAAGACCTGCGGTCCTACTTGGACGCACTTGAGGCGATCGGCGAGGTACAGCGGATCGGAAAACCGGTCGCGCTCGACCTGGAGATCGGCGCGGTCAGTCGCCGCGCTGGCGAGACCGGCCAAGCCGCGCCGCTTTTCGAACAGATTCCCGAACGGCCGGGGATGCGCGTGCTCGGCGCGCCGGGCGGCGTGTCGTCGAAGCCGGGCCAGCGGCTGGCGCGGATCGCGCTCGCCGTGGGCCTACCGGCCATTGCGAGCGGACGCGAAATCGTTGAGGTATTTGCCGCCGCGCGGACCCGCCCCGGCATCAAGCCGGTCGTGGTCGCCCACGCGCTGTGCAAGCAGAACGTTCACGTCGGTGACGAGGTGAACCTGCTGGAACTGCCCGCGCCGCTCCTGCACGACGGCGATGGCGGGCGCTACCTCAACACATTCGGAATCATCTGCGTAGAGACGCCCGACAAGTCGTGGCGGTCGTGGTCGATCGCGCGGATAATGGTGGTCGACGGCAAGCGCATGGCCGGTATCATCGCGCCCAACCAGCACATCGGCATGGTCCGGAAAACCTGGACCGACATCGGCCAGGACATGCCGTTCGCGATCGCACTGGGGGCGCAGCCGGTACTGCCGTATGTCGGTGGCATGCCGCTCCCCGAATATATGGACGAGGCAGACTATGCGGGCGCGCTGACCGGCGCGGGCATCGAGTGCGTGAGGGCCGAGACGGTCGACGTGCTCGTTCCGGCAGCCAGCGAGATCGTGGTCGAAGGCCATGTCTCGATGACGGATACCGCGCCCGAAGGACCAATGGGCGAATATGCGGGCTATCTGTGGGAAGGCCCGCCCAGCCCCAAGCCGGTCTACAACGTCACGGCGATCACACATCGCGACAGCCCGATCTTACCGATCAGCGTGGCCGGCGAACCGCCGGAGGAAAACCACACCGCCTGGGGCATCCCCAATGCCGGCGAGATCGTGTTCCTGCTCCGTGAGGCTGGATTCCCGGTCGCGACCGCTTGGTCGCCGTTCGAGAGCGCTAACCACTGGTTCGTGATCGCAGTCAAGCACGACTGGCGCGCGAAGACCGGGCTGACCGGTAACCAGCTGAGCCAGCGCGTCGCCGACATCCTGTTCGAAAAGAAGGGCGGCATGGGCACGCCCAAGTACATCGTCGTCAACGACGACATCGACATCACGAACACGAACGAGGTCGTCTGGGCGTTTGCCACCCGCAACCATCCGGGCAGCCAGGGTGAATTGGTGTTCGGCAACGAGAACACCAACCCCCTCGTCGCCTATCTCGCCGACGACGAGAAGAAGCTGTTGCGGACCACCAAGGTCATCTATAACTGTCTCGACCCCGAGCATCTCGGAGGCCAGCTTCCGAAGCGCTCATCCTTCGCCTTCACCTACCCGGAGGCGCTCCGGCAGCAGGTGCTGCTCGACTGGCCCGATTACGGCTATGCGGAGGCGACGGCATGATCCCCGCCGATCCGGTCTGGCTGGTCACCGGCTGCTCCTCGGGCTTCGGCCGGGCGTTGGCGACCGAACTCGCTACGCGGTCGATCCGCGTCGTCGCGACTGCGCGCAGCGTATCCGCGCTCGCCTACCTCGAAACGGGCCCGCGGGTGGCGATTGCCTCGCTCGACGTGACTCGGGCGGACACGGTCGAGGGCGCTTTCGACGAAGCGGTCGCAGCGTTCGGCCGCGTCGACGTGGTGGTCAACAACGCCGGGATCGGGGTGATCGGGCCCGTCGAGGACGTCAGCGAGGAGCAGGCGCGCCTGCAGTTCGAAATCAACGTCTTCGGCGTTCTCAACGTTGTGCGCGCCGCGCTGCCGGTGCTGAGGGTGCAGCGCGGCGGCCACCTCGTCAACTTCGCTTCGATGGCCGGCGAGGTGTCGATCGACAGCCTGGGTATTTATTCGGCGTCCAAGTTCGCGGTCGAAGGGCTGTCGGAGGCGCTGCGTGCCGAGCTCGCGCCCTACGACGTCGGGGTGACGATCGTCGAGCCGGGGCCGTTCGATACAGAATGGCTTGGCAGGAACGCGATCTGGGCGCCGCGCGACGACGCCCGCTACCCGGCGGTCTGGGAATACGTCGAAGCGATGCGCGCGGTTTATGCCGACCGCGCGCAGGTCGGCGATCCGGCGCGCGCGGCGGCGGCGATTGTCGATGCGCTGACGAACGGCACGCCGCCCGAGCGCCTGCCGCTCGGCGCGATGGCCTTCGATGCGCTCCGTCGCAAAATCGCCGCCCTGTCCGCGACGCTCGCCTCGATCGAGCCGGATGCGCCGTCGATGCTCTACCCGAAGGAGACCGCCCCATGACCACCGACCAAGCGATCATCGACCGCAACCTCGCCGCCGCGCGCCGTTTCGTAGAAGGCGTCCTCGGCGGCGCCGACCCGAACGCCTTCGGTGAACTCGTCCATCCCGACGTGATCGTCGAGACAGGACTCAAGCCCATCGGCTTGATTCAGGGAGCCAGCGAATACGGCACCGTGCTCGGCACCACGCTCGGCGCCGCCTTCGCTAACGGCTCGATGAAAATCGAGCAGATCGCACCGCTGGTCGACGGCCGCGTGGTATTGGTGTTCGAGGCGCAGGCGGACAACGTCGGCGACCTCAACGGAGTCCCCGCGACCCACCAGCGGTTCACCTTCCGCGAGATCCACCTGATGCGCTTCGACGACACAGGCCGGCTGGTCGAGAACGTCGTCGGGGGGCTCAACCCGCTAATGTACGAGATGTGGCAGGCGCCGGTAATGGCGCCCGCGCTGCTGGGGCAACAGGCATGAAGGCGGCGCGCGTCCACGCACCCGGCGGGCGCGAGGCCGTAATCCTCGAGGTGGTGCCGGACCCAGCGGGCAACGGCGTTCGCGTCAGGATCGAGGCCGCCGGCGTCAACCCTGTCGACTGGAAGCTGCGCGCCGGCTGGTTTGCGCCCGCGCCGCTGCCGTTCATCCTCGGCCAGGACGTCGCGGGCGTTGTGACCGATGACGCGCATGGCTTTAGGGCAGGCGAGCGCGTGTTCGCGATGCTGCCGATGGACACGCTGGGCGCCTATGCGGAGCGGGTCGTGGCCGACCGCGCGGCGCTCGCACCGGCTCCCGCCTCGCTCGACGCGCTCGCCGCCGCAGCGGTGCCGATGGGCGCGCTGACGGCGCTCGCCGCGCTCGACGACGTGGCGGAGCTTCGTCCCGGCGAACGCGTTCTGGTCCACGGCGCCGGCGGCGCGGTCGGTTCCTTCGCCGCCCAGATCGCCAAGGGCCGCGGCTGTTGGGTGGCAGCGACCGCCTCGGGCGACAACTTGTCCTGGCTGAGCGCCCGAGGCATCGACCTCGTGATCGACTATCGTTCGCAGCGTTTCGAGGAGGCGATCAAACGGCCCGTCGACCTCGTTGTCGACGTGACGGGCGGTGAGACGCAGGCTCGCTCCTGGGCGCTTATCGCCAATGGCGGCCGAATGGTTTCGACGCTCGGATCGACGGAGCCTCCGGCGGATGCCGCCTCGCGCGGGGTAAGACCGTTGCCCGGCTTCGGCACGACGCCGAACGGCGCGCGGCTGCGCGAAGTCGCCGCGATGATCGACGCGGGCGACATCGCGGTCCGGCCCCCCGTCGCGCTCCCGCTCGAGGAGGCCGCCGAAGCGCTGGATCGCGTCGAGTACGGCCGCGCACACGGAAAGATCGTTTTGGTCATGGGAGAGAAGGCATGAAGATCGGCATAATCGGTGCGGGCAACGTTGGACAATCGATAGGGCGCAGGCTTGCAGAGAAGGGACATTTCGTCGTGGTGAGCTTCGCGCGCAGCAGCGAGAAGCTTGCCGCCGCCGCGGCCGCGATCGGTCACGACGCGCGCGTGGGGACGCCCGGTGAGGCCGCGAACGCAGCCGACGTGGTCGTGCTTGCGACCCCTTGGGCGGCCACACTGGACGCCGCGCGCGAGATCGCGCCCGTGGTCGCCGGCAAGGTCATCTGGGATACGACCAACCCGCTCAAGGCAGATATGAGCGGGCTGGAAATCGGCACTACGACGTCGGGCGGCGAAGAGGTCGCCAAGGCTGTCCCTACCGCTAATGTCGTCAAGGCGGTGCCCCCCATGGCGGAGCTGATGGCGATCTCGGGACCGCTGTCGATCGAAGGCCGTGCGCCGGGTGTATTCGTCTGCGGCGACGACGCGGACGCCCGGTCAGTGGTGTTACAGCTGGTGGGGGATCTCGGCGCCGACGGGGTCGACGCGGGGCCCCTCGCTAACGCGCGTTACACTGAACCACTGGGCATGCTCCTCGTGCAGCTCGCCTACTTGCAGGGCATGGGCGCCAGCATCGGTTCGTCATTGCTGAGGGAGCGTGCGTCGTGAGCGGCGCGGCGATCATCGTCGGCCACGGCGCGGGCGTGGGCGACGCGTCGGCTCGCGCGTTCGCCACCGCAGGGCACGGCGTGGCCCTGATCGCGCGCGACGGCAAGCGCGCGGTCGAAGCGGCGGAGGCGATCGGCAGCGG
>NZ_QKVT01000196.1:0-1910 GCF_003426715.1 Blastomonas sp. UPD001 | reverse complement strand
GTCGAAAAGGGTCTGGTCGCGCCCGACGCCAACCTTTCGGCGGACGAGATCAACAACCTGATCTTCGCGCCGGGCTTCTCGACCGCCGAGACCGTCTCGAGCATCTCGGGACGCGGCGTCGGCATGGATGTGGTCCGCCAGAACGTGAAGGACCTGGGCGGCCGCATCACGGTGAAGACCGAGCCGGGCGCCGGCACCAGCTTCATCCTGACGCTGCCGCTGACGCTCGCCATCGCCGATGGCATGACAGTCACCGTCGGTTCGCAGACGCTGGTGCTGCCGCTGTCGCACATCGTCGAGAACCTGCGTCCGGGCGAAGGCGAGATACACCGTCTGGGCAATGGCCGCCTGATGCTCAAGGCGCGTGATCGGTTCATCCCGGTGGTGAACATCGCCCGCGCGCTCGATCTCGACGGCGAGATCAACGATCCGACCGAAGCGGTGCTGATCATCGTCGATACCGAGCTGGCCGGTCAGGCCGCGCTGCTGGTCGATTCGATCGTCGACCAGCGCCAGATCGTGATCAAGAGCCTCAACGCCAATTACCGCTCGGTCGAATGCGTCGCAGGCGCGACCATCCTGGGCGATGGCCGCGTCGCGCTCATCGTCGATGTCGACGGCCTGGTCGCCGCCGAGGCTGGCACGCAGAGCTACCGGGAGGTCGCGTGAACGCGCAGGCCCTCGCCTTTGAAACGCTGCCGGGAATCAGCCGGGCGGTCTACTCGCCGGAGGATTTTGCCACCGTGCAGCGGCTGGCGCATGACACCGCGGGGATCGTGCTGGTCCCGGCCAAGTCGATGCTGGTCTATTCGCGCCTGGCCCCGCTGGTGCGCGAATCGCGTTTCACCACCTTTTCCGATTATCTCGGCTCGCTGAAGGGCAACGAGGAAGAGCTGCGCCGGGTCATCTGCGCGCTGACCACCAACCACACCTATTTCTTCCGCGAAGATCATCATTTCGAGCATCTGGGCGAGGAAGTGGCCCCGGTGCTGATCGCCAAGGCGCGCAAGGGCCAACCGGTGCGCATCTGGTCGGCCGGGTGTTCGAGCGGCGAGGAAACCTGGTCGATCGTCACCACGCTGCTGGGCGAGGACCCGCGCATGGCGGCGACGCTGGCAGGCACCGACCTTCGCATCCTGGCGACCGATCTGGACGACAATGTTCTGAACACCGCCCGCGCAGCGAGCTATTCGACCGAGAATATCTCCGCGATGCCCGCAGAGCTGCGGCGGCTGTGGACCCAGACCAATGGCGCCACCACCACGATCAACCCGCAGGTGCGCAATCTGGTGAGCTTCAACCGGCTCAACCTGCTGCACGACTGGCCGATGAAGCGCCGCTTCGACGTGATCTTCTGTCGCAACGTGATGATCTATTTCGACCAGCCTACCAAGGAACGTCTGGTCGCCCGCTTTGCCGACCAGCTGCTGCCGGGCGGCCATCTGTACATCGGCCATAGCGAGCGCGTCATCGGCCCCGCGGCGGCCCGTCTTACGCAAATCGGTAAGACTATTTACCTTAAGGAGGGCGCATGACCATCCGTGTCCTGATCGTCGACGATTCTCCCACCATGCGTGCACTGCTGGTCGAGGCCCTGCGCCCGGCCGCGGACATCCAGGTCGTGGGCACGGCGGTCGATGCACGCGAAGCGCGCAGCATGATCAAGGCGCTCAACCCCGATGTCGTCACGCTCGACATCGAGATGCCGGGAATGAGCGGGCTGGAATTTCTCGAAAAGCTGATGACGCTGCGCCCGACGCCGGTCGTGATCGTGTCGGGCCTGGCCGAGAGCGGCTCGGCGATGACCGTGCGCGCGCTCGAGATCGGCGCGGTCGAATGCTATGCCAAGCCCAGCGGCGCGGCGGGCAACATCCTCGTGTCCGATCAGGGCCGCCTCGCCGAGATGATCC
>NZ_QKVT01000195.1:0-1097 GCF_003426715.1 Blastomonas sp. UPD001 | reverse complement strand
GCCCACCCCGGTCCAGCAAGCTGAACCTGCCCCTCCCCAAGGGGGAGGGGAGAGGCTCAACCGTTCACCGTTACCACCAGGAACAGCGTCCAGCCGATCGCCACCGCATAGGCGATCCAGGTGCCGATGACGCCCAGCGCGCGCAGCGGGGGCGGCTTGCCGGGGCCGTGCGTCTGGTGCAGCCCGACGATATGCGCGCCGCGCGCCGCCAGGAACAACACGGCCAGCGCGGTCAGCGGCCAGTGGCTGGCGTTCGATTGCTCCAGCAGGCCGATCAGGATCACGAACAGCGGCGCGTGCTCGGCGAGATTGCCGTGCGCGCGGCTCGAGCTGATCAGCCCGGCATCGCCCGCATCGCCGAACGAGGCCTGGGTGCGGAAGCGCGCGCGGACGGTGGCGATGGCGGTGGCGAGCAGCATGATGGCGCAGATTGCAGCGGTCAGCGCGGTAACGGGCAGGGTCATGGGTTGCATCCTCCCAGATGGTGCGGAGGACTATGCCGCCGGGCTCGCGCCCCCGCAAGCCTTGCACTCGGGGTCCTTGGCGATCCTGAGCGTCCGCCAGAGCGGGCTGAGGCCGTCGATCAGATGCAGCTTGCCGCGTGGATCGTCGCCAAAGCCGGTGATCGCGCGAACGACCTCCATCGCCGCGAGCGAGCCGACCAGCCCCACCATCGCACCGAGCACGCCCTGTTCGGCGCAGGTGTCGCAATCCTCGGCATCGAAGGCATCTCCGACAAAGCAGCAATAGCAGGGCGCATCGGCCAGCCAGCCGCGAAATGTGCCGATCTGCCCCTGGAACCGCCCGATCGCCGCGCTGACCAGCGGGATGCGAAGGTCGGTCAGCGCGTCGGAGACGAGCAGCCGCGTCGCGAAATTGTCGGTGCCGTCGAGCACGACATCGGCCCCGGCGAGCCGGGCGGCGGCATTGTCGGGCGTCAGTCGTTCGGCGAGGGCCGTGACCTGCAATTCGGGGTCGAAGCGGCGCACCCAGGCGGCCGCAACCTCGGCCTTGGGCTGGCCGACATCCTGCGGCGTGAACAGCGTCTGGCGTTGCAGATTGCTAAGGTCCACCGCATCGCCGTCGATCAGCGTCAG
>NZ_QKVT01000194.1:0-607 GCF_003426715.1 Blastomonas sp. UPD001 | reverse complement strand
GTGGCCGAAGCCGGGCTGGTGGCGCTGACCCCGGTGCTGAAAATCCTGCTCCGGCAGATTCTGCAGGGCCGATGAGCGCTGCACCCTTTGCCGATGCGGCGCGGGTCCTTTCGGGCCTGGCGGCGCGGCTGCTCGGCTGGCGGCCGCACGAATTCTGGCAGGCCACGCCCGACGAACTCGCGGCTGCGCTGAGCATGCCAGGCGATCCCGTTGCCGCGCCGCCTTCGCCCGAGGCCATAGCGGCGCTGCGCGTGCTGTTTCCCGATGGATCGGAGACACGAGATGGATGAAGAGATCGAGCAGCTGCTGGTCAGCGTGCGCGCCGATACCCAGGGCTTTGGCCGCGACGTTGCGGTGATGCGCGGGCAGATCGACAGCACGTTGATCGAGGGGCTGGGCCGTGCAGGCCAGGTGCTCGAGCGCGGGCTGCTCGCCGCGATCCGGCGAGGCTCGCTGGGCTTCGAGGACCTGAAGCGCATCGCGCTCGCGGTGATGGAAGAGATCGCGGCGGCGGCGATCGAAAAGGGGCTGGCCGCGATCGGGCTGGGCAGGGGGGATGGCGGCGCATCGCCGGTGATCGGCCTGCTCTCCGGGCTGCTCGGCCTGC
>NZ_QKVT01000193.1:0-8015 GCF_003426715.1 Blastomonas sp. UPD001 | reverse complement strand
CGCACGGCCAGGCCGCGATGGTGGCGGTCGATCGCGACGATCTGGTGATCGGGGCGAGCCGCGCCGCTCGCCATAACGCACTGCTCGCCGGGGTCAGCGCCGCCGCGCCCGTGCCGCTCGCCGATCTGTTCGGGCTGGGCGATGAGGACCCGATCGCGGCGGCCGAACGCAAGGTGCTGCGCCAGGCGCTGGCGCGGTGCGGCGGCAATGTCGCCGCCGCCGCGCGCAGCCTGAAGATCGGCCGCGCCACCTTCTATCGCCGCATGGAGCGCGCCGGACTCCACTGATCAATCGCTCCATCTGTCTCAATCGCGAGACAGTTGCACAGTCTAACCTTCGCCCCTCCCCTCGCTCGCACGCCGCGCCGGTGCCAGCCTCTCTCTCGCGAACCGCTGAGTCCCGGCCATCACGGGCCAGCCTTCCAAGCGAGAGGAGAAGATCCATGGACATGCACACCCCTGCCGCGCTGCTGATGCGCCCGCCGCTGAAAGCCCATTACGACAACTGGATCGGCGGCCGCTGGGTGCCCGCGAAGAGCGGCGCGACCTTCGACAATGTCTCGCCGCTGACCGGCAAGGTCATCGGCACCATCGCGCGCTCCGGCCCCGAGGATATCGAGGCCGCGCTCGACGCCGCGCATGCCGCACGGGTCGCCTGGGGCCAGACCAGCGTCGCCGAACGCGCGCTGGTGCTCACCCGCATCGCCGACCGGATGGAGGAAAATCTCGAACATCTCGCCCAGGCCGAGACCTGGGACAATGGCAAGCCGATCCGCGAGACCATGGCCGCCGATCTCCCTCTCGCCATCGACCATTTCCGCTATTTCGCCGGGTGCATCCGCGCGCAGGAAGGCGGCATTTCGGAAATCGACCGCAACACCATCGCCTATCATTTCCAGGAGCCGCTGGGCGTCGTCGGCCAGATCATCCCGTGGAATTTCCCGCTGCTGATGGCGTGCTGGAAGCTCGCCCCCGCGCTCGCCGCAGGCAATTGCGTGGTGCTCAAGCCCGCCGAGCAGACGCCTGCCTCGATCATGGCGCTGATCGACATCATCGGCGACCTGCTGCCCGATGGTGTGGTCAATATCGTCAACGGCTTCGGGCTGGAGGCGGGTAAGCCGCTCGCCTCGTCGAAGCGCATCGCCAAGATCGCGTTCACCGGCGAGACCTCGACCGGGCGGCTGATCATGCAATATGCCAGCGAGAACCTGATCCCGGTGACGCTCGAACTCGGCGGCAAGTCGCCCAACCTGTTCTTCGCCGATGTGATGGCCGAGGATGACGACTATCTCGACAAGGCGATCGAGGGCTTCGTGATGTTCGCGCTCAACCAGGGCGAGGTGTGCACCTGCCCGTCGCGCGCGCTGGTGCAGGAATCGATCTACGACCGGTTCATGGAACGCGTGCTGAAGCGCGTTGCGGCGCTGAAACAGGCCAATCCGCTCGATCCCGACACCATGATCGGCGCGCAGGCCAGCGCCGAGCAGCAGGCCAAGATCCTGAGCTATATCGATATCGGCCGCGCCGAAGGGGCCGAGGTGCTGGCGGGTGGTGCCGCCGCGCAGCTGGGCGGAGACCTGGCCGGCGGCTATTATGTCCAGCCCACGGTGCTGCGCGGCCACAACAAGATGCGCGTGTTCCAGGAAGAGATTTTCGGCCCGGTCGTGTCGGTCACCACCTTCCGCGACGAGGACGATGCGCTCGCCATCGCCAATGACACGCTGTTCGGCCTGGGCGCGGGCGTGTGGAGCCGCGACATCAACCGCTGCTATCGCCTCGGCCGGCGGATCGAGGCGGGCCGCGTCTGGACCAATTGCTACCACGCCTATCCCGCGCACGCGGCGTTCGGCGGCTACAAGCAATCGGGCATCGGCCGAGAGACGCACCGGATGATGCTCGACCATTATCAGCAGACCAAGAACCTGCTGGTCTCCTACGAACCGAAGAAGCTCGGCTTCTTCTGATCCTTGCGGCCGGGCGCGGCATCGCGCCGCGCCCGGCCATCAGGCCATCCGGGTCCAGCCCTGCCCTTCGGCATAGCTCCAGAGCGTGCCGTCTTCATCCATCCAGCTGCCATAGGGCTCGTCGGTGGCATCGGACCCGAAGCGCAGGACATTGCCGTCCGGGTCCGCCACCTGCATCTCGCGCGCACCCCAGGGATAATTGCACGGGCCATGGCGGATCGCCGTCCCCCTGCCCATCAGCTCCGTGTGCAGCGCATCGACATCTGCCAGGCCAATATACACCCAGGCCCGGCCGGCACCCTGGTCGCCCGCTGTCAGCATGAGGACCGCCTCGTCACGACCGATCGAGGCGAACAGGCTGTCCCCCCAATGCGTGTGGAACCCCAGCGTATCCGAATAGAAGCGCAGAGCGCCGTTGATATCCGCCACGCGCAGGATGGGCGTCGTTCTTCCCAGAAAAGCAGCCATGCAACAGCCCCCGCCAGGTCCGACTCAAGGTATCGGTGGCCAGGATGGTCTCATTCATCGCGGCCCAAGGGCAAGCCCGAACTGCGCAACCTCATCCGGCCCGGTTCGTAAGCCCATCGAACCCCCGGACAAGGAAGAACCTGCATGACCCTCAAAGCCGTCGCGATCAATTGTACCCTCAAGCGCTCGGGCAAGAAGAGCTCGTCGACCGATGCGATGATCGAGCTGATCGCAGGCCAGCTCGCCAAGCACGAGGTCGAGCTGACCGAGACGATCCGCATCGCCGATTATAACGTGCTGCCCGGTGTCAGCTCGGACGAGGGCGATGGCGACGAATGGCCCGATCTGCGCGAACGCATCCTCGCCGCCGACATCCTGATCTTCGGCACGCCGATCTGGATGGGACAGATGTCGAGCATCGCCAAGCGCGTGCTCGAGCGGATGGACGCCTTTCTCGACGAGACCGACGAGACCGGCCGGATGCCGAGCTTCTCCAAGCTTGCGGTCGCGGCGATCGTCGGCAACGAGGACGGCGCGCACCGCATCTCTGCCGACCTGTTCCAGGCATTGAACGATGTCGGCTTCACCATCCCCGCCGGGGCCGCCTGCTACTGGGTCGGCGAGGCGATGGGCAGCACCGACTTCCAGGACCTCGACGAGACGCCCGAAGCGACGTTCGAAACCGCCCGCATGCTCGCCGCCAACACCGCGCATCTGGCCGGGCTGCTCAAGGCCAAGCCCTATCCGGGCGACGAGGAGCATGACGACGAGAGCTGATCGCGGCGGCGCATGACCGTCACGTCCCCGGTTGCGCGATGGGTTAAGCTTGTATAAGCATACCATCAAAGCAGGAGAGGCGTGATGGTTTATGTGCTGGGCGGATACCAGAGCGATTTTGCGCGCAACTGGGCGCGCGAGGGGCTTTCGATAGGCGACGGGTTCGTCGAGACGGTCCGCCAGGGGCTCGACGCGACGCGGCTCGATGCCGGCGAGGTCGAGAGCGGCCATGTCGGCAATTTCGTCGGCGACCTGTTTGCCGGGCAAGGTCTGCTCGGCGGGTTCTTCGCCTATGTCGACCCGGCGCTCGACGGCCTTCCGACCTCACGCCACGAAGCCGCCTGTGCCTCGGGCAGCGTGTCGGTGCTCGCCGCCGCGGCGGAGATCGAGGCGGGGCGCTACGACCTCGCCTGCGTGGTCGGCATCGAGATGATGCGCAACGTTCCGGGGCAGAAGGCGGCCGAAAATCTGGGCGCGGCTGCCTATCAGGGGCGCGAGTTCGCCGATGCGCAGTTCCTCTGGCCGCGCGCCTTTTCCGACCTGGCCGAGGAATATGACGCGCTCTACGGCCTGAACTACGACCATCTCGGCCGTATTGCCGAGATCAACTTCGCCAATGGCCGTCGCAACCCCGACGCACAGACCAGGCAATGGCAGTTCGGCCCGAAGAGCTTCACCGAGGATGACGAGGCCAATCCGGTCGTCGAGGGGCGCACCCGCAAGAACGATTGCGGCCAAGTGACCGATGGCGCGGCGGTGGTGTTCCTCGCCTCCGAAAGCCGCGCGCGCGAATATGCGGCGAAGCGCGGCATCCCGATCGAGTCCCTGTCGCGCATCGCCGGCTGGGGGCACCGGTCGGCGGCGCTCGGCTATCGCGACAAGCGCCGGATGGCGGGCGACAGTCCTTACGTCTTCCCCCAGGTCAAGCGCGCGATCGACGATGCGCGCGCCCGCGCAGGCGTATCCGGCGTCGAGGCGATCGATGCGGTCGAGACGCACGATTGCTTCGCGATGACCGAATACATGGCGATCGACCATCTCGGCCTTACCGCGCCGGGCGAGGCGTGGAAGGCGGTCGAGGCGGGCGATATCGAGATCGGCGGCAAGCTGCCGATCAACCCCTCGGGCGGGCTGATCGGGCTCGGCCATCCGGTGGGCGCGACGGGCGTGCGCATGCTGCTCGATGCGCACAAGCAGGTGACCGGCCAGGCGGCGGACAATCAGGTCGAGGGTGCGCGCCGCGTACAGACGCTCAATATCGGCGGATCGACCACCACCACGGTCAGCTTCATCGTGGAGCAGGCAGCATGAGCGACATCCGTTTCCACCAGTTCAAGCAACTGATCGCCGCCTGGACCCGCAAGGACGCCGAAGCCGTGCTCGCCATGCTGCACGACGATGTCGTCTGGCATTATGCCGCCGCCATCGCGCCGCCCGCGCGCGGCAAGGCCGAGGCGCGCGCGTTCATCGAGCGTTTCGGATCGACCATCGCCGAGGTCAACTGGCGCATCTTCGCGCATGCCGAGACTGCCGACCGGCTGTTCGTCGAGGGCGTCGACGAATATGTCACCACCGATGGCGTGCGCGTCGCCGCGCCCTATGCGGGGATCATCGAGTACCAGGGCGACAAGATCATCGGCTGGCGCGACTATCTCGATCGCGGCACGGTCGATGCGATCAAGGCGGGCAAGCCTTACCCTGCCCAGGTCAAGGAACTGATCGACCGGCCTGCCGCATGACGACGACATTGCTCGCCGACGCGCCCTTTCGCGAGGCCGAGTTCATGCCCGTCGACCTCGATGTCGAACGGCGCGCCGATGGCACGATCATCCTGAAAAGCCGCGTTCCGTTGCGCGCGTTCGACGCGAACATCCCGCGCGCCTTTGCCGAGCGGGCCGCGCTCAAGGGCGATGCCCCGGCGATCGGCTGGCGCGGGGCGGACGGGCAATGGGCCTATCGCAGCTACACGCAAATCAAGCGCGACATGGACGGCGCGACTCGCTGGCTCACCGAGAATTTCCCGCGCGGCACGCGGCTGCTGATCATCGCCGAGAACAGCCTGCCGGTCGCGGTGATGGCCTTTGCCGCCTGGGCAGCGGGGATGATCATCGTGCCGGTGAGCATCGCTTATGGCCTGGCGGGCGGCGATCATGCGCGGTTGCGGCACGTGATCGCGCGGACGCAGCCGGACGTGATCCTCGCCGAACCGCATCCCGCCATCGCCGCCGCGCTCGCTGCTGTCGCGCCGGGCGCACGCATCATGAGCAGCGATCCTGCGCCCTTTGCAGGCGCCATTTCCTATGCCGATGTCATCGCGACCGATCCCGGCACGGTTGCCGAAGCGGCCATCGCCGCCGTCGATCCCGATGCCCCGGCGATCTACATGCTTACCTCGGGCTCGACCGGGCTGCCCAAGATCGTTCCGCACAGCCTGACCGCGCTCGCCGCTTGCGGCGCGCAGGGGCTCGACATGATCGGCAAGGCTGCGGGTTGGGACGATGTGATGCTCGACTGGCTGCCCTGGCATCATGCCGCTGGCGCGTCGGTGATGCGCACCTGCCTGCTCGAGGGCGGCACGCTGCACATCGATGCGGGCAAGCCGCTGCCCGGGCTGTTCGACCAGACCATCGCCAATCTGCGCGAGATTTCGGTCGCCTATTTCAACAATGTCCCCACCGGCTATGCGATGCTGGTCGATGCGATGGAGCAGGACGCGGAGCTGCGCGCGCGCTTCTTCGCCAAGATGCGACTGATGCTCTATGGCGGCGCAGGGCTTCCGCAACCGGTGTACGACCGGTTGCAGGAACTGGCGATCGCCGAGACCGGCCACCGCATCCACATGACCACCGGCTATGGCATGACCGAGACCGTCTCGGGCTGCATGGCGATCCATTTCCCCGCAACGCGCGTCGGCATCGGCCTGCCCGCGCCGGGCCTGTCGCTCAAGCTGGTGCCGTGCGACGGGCGCTATGAGGTTCGGCTCGCCGGGCCGAATGTGATGAAGGGCTATCTGGGTGAGCCCGAGAAGACCGCCGCCGCGTTCGACGACGAGGGCTTTTACCGCACCGGCGACGTCGCGGTGTTCCATGACGAGAGCGATTACGGCCAGGGCCTCGCCTTTGCCGGGCGGCTGGCCGAGGAGTTCAAGCTCGCCAATGGCAACTGGGTCTATGGCGGCGCGGTGCGCGAGAAGCTGCTGAAAGCCTGTGACGGGCTGATCGCCGATCTGGTGCTCGCCGATGACGGCAGGCCGTATCTCGCGATGCTGGCCTGGCCGAAGCCCGGCGCGACGCTCGATGCGGTGGCAGAGGCAGTGCGCGGATATAATCGCGAGGCGCGCGGCGGCGCGGTCATCCGCCGGGTCGCGCTGTTCGACGCCCCGCCCGATCCTGCGGCACATGAATTGTCCGACAAGGGCACGATCAACCGCCGCGCGGTGCTCGACGGGCGGCGCGAATGGGTCGAGCGGGCCTTTGCCGATCCGCCCGGCGCGGGTGTCGCGATCACCGGCTAGGGTGCCCACAAAAAAACTACATAATCGGGAGAAAACGGGATGCTGACGATTCTGGCGATCAATGCGGCTGTGCTCGCTGCATGCTTTGTCGCGCTCTGGCTGATCTGTCTGGGGACGCGCGATGTCACCCCGGTGGACAGCTTCTGGGCCTGGGGCATGCTGGTGATGGCGGCAAGCACCTATGTCCAGGCCGAGGGCGATCCGACGCGCATGCTGATGCTGCTGGCGATCTGCGGCCTGTGGGCGGCGCGGCTGGGGACGTTCATGCTCTGGCGCTGGCGCAGCCACGGGCCCGATCGGCGCTATTCGGCGCTGCTCGGCAAGGCGCAGCAGCACAGGGGCTGGAGCTTCGCGCGCGCCTCGGGCCAGCTGGTGTTCGCGACGCAAGCACCCTTGCTCTTCATCGTCTGTCTGCCGGTGCAACTCGGCCAGATCGATGCCGCCCCGCCGGTCGGAACGCTGGGCTATATCGGCGCTGCCATCGCGCTGTTCGGCATCGCGTTCGAGACGATCGGCGATGCGCAGCTCGTCGCGTTCAAGGCCAGGCCCGAAAATCAGGGCAAGCTGATGACCAGCGGGCTGTGGCGCTATACCCGGCATCCCAATTATTTCGGCGATGCCACCACCTGGTGGGGCCTGTGGCTGATTGCGGCGGAAACCTCGACGGGTCTGGCCGCGATCATCGGCCCGATGCTGCTCACCTGGACGCTGATGAAATGGTCGGGCGCGCCCACGGTCGAAAAGCGGCTCGCCAAGACGCGCGAGGGCTATGCCGATTATGTCGCGCGCACCTCGGGCTTCATCCCGATGCCGCCCAGGCGCGGCTGAGCGCGATGGGGGTCAGTTGGTCTCGGCCCGCTGACCCAGCCGTTTGGCGGCCGCACGGAAGCCTGCCTCGATCTCGTCGACGATCGCGCTCACCGGCTCGACGCTGCGCACCGTGCCGACGCCCTGCCCTGCTGCCCAGAGGTCCTTCCACTTGGCATGCGGATCGCCGCCATAATCGCGCGTTGCGGGCTTCCCCAGATCCTTCGGGTCATAGCCGCAGGCGACAAGCGACGGGATCAGCCAGGACGCGGGGGTCCCGGTGATCGCCGGGCTCACCACCAGATCTTCGATCCCGCTCTCCACCACCATCTGCTTGTAGCCTGGCACCGCCATGCTCTCTTCTGCGGCGAGGAAGCGCGTGCCCATATAGACCAGATCCGCCCCGGCGGCGATCGCGCCCGCCAAAGCTGCACCGTCGGCAATTCCGCCGCCGACGCAGATGATCCCGTCGAACTCGGCGCGCAA
>NZ_QKVT01000192.1:0-500 GCF_003426715.1 Blastomonas sp. UPD001 | reverse complement strand
AATTCTCGGGCTGCATCCTCTATGCGGAGATCGCCAAGCGGGTGAAGAACCCTGATGTGCGCCAGCTGTTCAAGCTGCTCTCGCGCGACGAAAGCCGGCACGCAGGATTCATCAACCACACGCTGAAGGACGCGAAGATCGGGGTCGATCTCGGCTTCCTGACGAAGACCAAGAAATACACCTACTTCAAGCCGAAATACATCTTCTACGCAGTCTATCTGTCGGAAAAGATCGGCTATGCCAGGTACATAGCCATCTACCGCCAGCTGGAGCGGAACCCGGAGAACCGCTTCCACCCGATCTTCAAATGGTTCCAGGACTGGTGCAACGACGAGTTCCGCCACGGCGAGGCCTTCGCGCTGCTGATGCGGTCCGACCCGAAGCTTCTGGAAGGCGGAAACAGGCTGTGGATCCGCTTCTTCCTGCTGTCGGTCTACGCGACAATGTACGTCCGCGACCATATGCGGCCCGAGTTCCACAAGGCGCTCGGCGTGGACCCG
>NZ_QKVT01000191.1:0-520 GCF_003426715.1 Blastomonas sp. UPD001 | reverse complement strand
CTTATCTTGATGCTAGCGATCGCCCCCTCTCTGCGGGTGAAATCTTCGCCTTATTTATCCTGGGTTTAACATTTTTAGGTTGCTTAGTGCTAGCGATCGCCATTGGTTTAACTCGTGGCGAAGCTGCTTTCCAACCTGTAGGATTAATATTACAAGTCTTAATTTTTAATTTTTAATTTTTAATTTTTAATTGTTATGTCTCTTCCTCCTTCTGAAACACCACTATATAATCACCCTCTTCCCCAAATTGAGCAGTGGTTAAAACAACAAGGCTGTGAACAAGATGAAAAGCAGCTACATTGCTGGCGCATCCAGCATCCTAGTTGGGAAGCAGAACTTTCGCTAGATATTGATCAAATTATAGTTCGGTATATCAATGCTGGAGACAATGGACAAGACATCCAACGCGCCTTCAAATATTCCTTGAGTCGGCGAGATGTAGAACAAGCCGTATTCTCCGGGCCTTAATTGGGGATCGGGGATTGGGGATTGGGGATTGGGGATCGGGAAGGAGGACAAG
>NZ_QKVT01000190.1:0-3905 GCF_003426715.1 Blastomonas sp. UPD001 | reverse complement strand
ACCTCCCGTCAAGCTTGAACTTTATTGAAGGCTATAAAATCGTTAGAAGTCGCAAAGATTTTATTGTTAATAATGGTATTGAATTTGTTGATTTGAAGCTGCAATCCCGGTGACAGGTGCAGCAACCCCCAAATTATTCATGAATTCCGGTGACAGGTGGAATTACGGAATTACGGTGACACGTGCATAAACCCCTAAATACCTCTCCCCTTCAGACGGAGCGAAGCTGATCGCATCATGGCCCGCCTACCTCGCCTCGTCCTGCCGGGCATCCCGCATCACATCACGCAGCGAGGTAACCGGCGGGAGCGGACGTTTTTTGAAGATGGCGATTATGCGCTCTATCTCGATCTGCTGGCGCAGGCTGCGGGGCAGGCGCGCGTGGCGATCTGGGCCTATTGCCTGATGCCCAACCATGTCCACATCATCGCCTTGCCTGAAGATGTGGACGGATTGCGGCGGACCTTCCGGTTCGTGCATCGCCATTATACTGGCTATATCAACGCGCGCCTGCGTACGACCGGGCATCTGTGGCAGGGCCGGTTTTCATCGGTGGCAATGCACGAGGAGCATCTGCATCACGCTTTCCGTTATATCGCGTTCAATCCGGTCCGGGCGCGGCTGGTGGAGCGGGCGGAAGACTGGCGGTGGTCCAGCACCTCGGCGCATCTGGCAGGAGCGGACGATCATGTCGTCAAGGTCGCGCCCGCACTCGAACGGGTCGGTGATTTTGCGGCGTTTCTGGGCGAACCCTTCGATGAAGCGATGAGCTATGCGGCATTGCGCAAGGCGGAGTCCATCGGGCGACCAATCGGCTCACAAGCCTGGCTCGCCGCGATGGAGGTTCCGGCTACAGTGCACGAAGACCGAACCAACTTTCGTGGGCCGAGTTTCTCAAATCGCGATTACTCCCCCCGCAACAACCACCCCATAATCTCGGGCAAACGCGCGGCCCAGGCGTTTTCCTCGTGTTCCGCGCCTTCGTACACCCGGCTCTCCCAGTCCTGGCCCTTCTGCCAGCGCGAGGCGGCGATGCGGGCGTCGACCGCCTGCTGATAGGGCGCGTAGAAGGCGTCGAGCGTCGCGGTGCCGTGGTCGAACCAGAGACGGCGGCCGTTGGGCGCGCCCAGCTTTTCGGCGAACCAGCGGTCCCAGAGCCCGATCAGCTCGGGATCGCCGCCTTGCACCGCGCGCGGATCGATGGCGGGCCAGTGCGAACTGATGCACGCGGCGCGGCCGAAAATGTCGGGGCGGTTCAGGAAGGCGTAGCAGCTCATCAGCCCGCCCATGCTCGATCCCATGATCGCAGTATCGTCGCGCCCGGGGCGGGTGCGGAAGCGCGTATCGACCCAGGTCTTGAGCGGCCCTGCGATCCAGGCGAGATAGGCGTCGGACAGGATCGGGCCGCTGGCGGCCGCGTCCATCCGTGCCCGCAAGCCGGGCGAGGCGGCGTCGTGAATGTCGCGCGGCAGATACTGGCGGAAACGGTCCGCGCCGGGTGCCCAGATGCCGATGATGATATGCGGCTCGACCGCGCCGCTGGCCGACACCGCCAGCATCGCCCTGTCCGCCGCCCAGATCTTGTCGAAATTGGACCAGCGGCGGTCGAACAGATTGTGCCCGTCGTGCATGTACAGCACCGGGTAGCGCCGCGCCCTGGCGTCATAGCCCGGCGGCAACCAGATGGTGAGGCGCTGGTCGGGCAGGCCCGCCGCCGCGATCCGCTCGTACTGCAGCAGCCTTCCCGAATCCTCGGCCCGCAGCGCAGGCGCGAGCGCCAGCGCGAACAGCGCCAGCGCGAGCCGCAGCCAGGCGTTCACCGCCCCAGCCGCTCCAGCCGGATGGCGAAGCCGCCGCCCGGTGCCATGCGGATATTGAGCGTGTCCCCGGCGGCGACGGGCTTCTGCTCGATCACGATCTGGTGCCGCGCCTCGGTGCGGTAATCGGCACTGTCGCCATCGCGCCAGACATGCGCCCGCCATTGGCTGCCCCTGGGCAGGAAGGACAGGTCGATCGTCGCCTCGCGCGCGCTGTCGTCGGTGACGCCGCCGATATACCAGTCGGGCCCGTTGCGGTCCTTGCGCGCGATCACCGCCATCTGGCCGACCTCGCCGAGCAGCGTGCGGCTTTCCTCCCAGTCGGTCGGCACCTTCTCGATAAAGGCCAGTTCGCGCGCGTGGGCTTCCAGATTCTCGATCAGGTCGGCGACCATCTGGATCGGCGAATAGAGCACGACATAGAGCGCCAGCTCGCGCGCCAGCGTCGATTCGAGATCGCGCCCGCCGCGCCCCTTCAGCGAGAGAATGCCCGGCGTATAGTCCATGGGGCCGGCGAGCATCCGCGTGAACACCAGGGTGGGCGCGTGGCGGGGCCCGTTGCCGGGTGTGCCCCAGGCCTGATATTCGCCCCCGCGCGCGCCCTCGCGGCTCACCCAGTTGGGATAGGTGCGCCTTAGCCCTGTGTCCTTGATCGGCTCGTGCGGGTTGACCGCGATGCGGCGCGTGGCGGCCTCCTGCACGACCTTGAGGTGATGCTGCGCCATGCGCTGGCCGTCATGCCATTCCATCCGCTGCTCGCCGAGCCCGTCGCCGGGCGCGATGATGCCGCCCGCATCGGCGACATAGCCGGTCTTGACCGCATCGACGCCGTGCCGGGCATAGAGATCGAGCGCCGCGCCGAGCTGGCTTTCGTATTTCGCGATATTGCCGCCGGTCTCGTGATGGCCGATCAGGCGCACGCCGTGCTGGCGCGCATAGGCGGCAAGGTCGGGCAGGTCGAAATCGGGATAGCTCTGGACGAAATCGAAATCGCGGCCATTGCCGAACCAGTTGCCGTCCCAGCCCTTGTTCCAGCCCTCGACCAGCACCCCGCGAAAGCCGTGGCGAGCGGCGAAATCGATATGGCGACGGACATTGGCATTGGTCGCGCCGTGTTTCGGCCCGCTCGCCCAGCTCTTGGTCTCGAGGTGCATTTCCCACCAGACGCCGACATATTTGTGCGGGGTGAACCAGCTGGTGTCGCCGAGCCGGTTGGGTTCGTTGAGGTTGAGCTCGAGATCGTTGTCGTAAAGCCCGCCCGCGCTGCCGGCGATGCGGATGCTGCGCCAGGGGGTGGTGAAGGCGCCTGTGCGCTCGACCTTCGCGCCGCGGCTCGAGGGCGAGAGCGTGGCGCGGAAGCGCTGGCCGTCGACGCGCTTGAGCCACATCGCGGCATAATCGACCAGAGCGGCCTCGTGGAACGCCAGATGCGTGCTGTCCTCTAGCTTCACCGTCATCGGCGTGTGCGCGGCGGAGACCTGATCGATGGCTGTCGCGTGATAGAGATATTCGTAGCGGTTCCAGTCGCCCGCCTGGATCCACCAGGCCTGGCCGGGCGCGGCGATGACGAACTCGGTCAGTTCGTCGGCAATGCGCCAGGGCCGACCATCGGCGCGCGCGGCGAATTCGTAGCGAAAGCCGATGCCGTTGTCGAAGGCGCGGAAGCGGATGGCGATCGGGCGGTCGGCGGGCCGGTCGTTGAGCGCGTCGCTGGCGCCGGGCGAGACGAGGCGGACGAGCAGCTCGTTATGCCGGTTGGTCACGGTCTTGCGCTCGCCCCAGGGCTGGTCCCAGCGCGTGTCGACGCTGCCGGTCTCGCTGGCGACGAAGCGGCTGTTGCGGCCGAAGCCGTCCTGGTCGGTGAACTGGAAGCCCAGCCGCGAGGGCGCGATCAGCGGCTTGCCGTCGCGGCTGACGGCATATTGGGCCCAGCCCTCGCCATCGATCGTCACGTCGATCCGCACCCGGCCATCGGGCGAGGCGACGCTCGCGACCGGGGCGGATTGCGCGAGCGCGGGCGCGGCGAGCGCCGCGAGCCAGGTAAGCAGGACTAGCAGCAGCGATCGCATGGGGAATCTCCTGGGGAAG
>NZ_QKVT01000019.1:0-1384 GCF_003426715.1 Blastomonas sp. UPD001 | reverse complement strand
TATCAACTGGAAGACAGGACCATTTTCCGGGATAGCGGCAATGTCGGCGATCAACCGCTCGCCGAGTTTCGGTGAGATGCGTTGACCTGAGACCCTGAACTTCCTCCAGATTTGGGTAGAGTCCGTCGATCAGGGAGACGGACGATGCGACCCTCGCGGTTCACGGAAGAACAGATCATCGGGATGCTGAAGGAGCAAGAAGCCGGGGCGAAGACGGCGGATGTCTGCCGCAAGCACGGCATCTCGGCAGCGACCTTCTACAAGTTCAAGGCGAAGTTCGGGGGCATGGATGTGTCCGATGCCCGCCGCCTGAAGGCTCTTGAGGACGAGAACGCCCGGCTGAAGAAGCTGCTCGCCGAACAGATGCTCGACAACGCGATCCTGAAGGATGTTGCCGCAAAAAAATGGTGACGCCCGATGCGAAGCGGAAGGCGGTGGCTCATGCCTGCAAGGTGCATGGGGTGAGCCAGCGTCGGGCGTGCCAGGCTCTGAGGATCGACCGTTCGACGGTGCGCTACACCGGCACCCGTCCGGACGACGCTCCGTTGCGTGAGGCGATGAAGGTGGTGGCGGCGGAGCGCCGGCGGTTCGGCTATCGCAGGATCCACGTCATGCTGGACCGCCAGGGCATCGTGATGAACCAGAAGAAGCTGCGGCGCCTCTACCGGGAGGAGAAGCTACAGGTGCGCCGTCGCGGCGGCCGCAAGCGGGCGCTCGGCACGCGTAGGCCCATGCTGGTTCCCGAACGTGCCAATGCCCGTTGGAGCCTCGACTTCGTCTCCGACACCCTCACCGACGGCCGTCGTTTCCGGGTGCTGGTCGTCGTCGACGATTACACGCGGGAGTGTCTGGCGCTGATCGCCGACACCTCGCTGTCGGGCCTGCGCGTCGTGCGCGAACTGGACGCGATCATCCGATGGCGCGGCCGGCCGGACACGATCGTCTCTGACAACGGCACCGAGCTGACCTCGATGGCGGTTCTGCGATGGTGCCAGCAGACCGGCGTCGAATGGCATTACATCGCGCCGGGCAAACCCACTCAGAACGCCTTCGTCGAGAGCTTCAATGGTCGCTTCCGGGACGAATGCCTCAACGAAACGCTGTTCTCGAAGCTGTCCGAGGCCCGCAGCGCCATCACATCATGGAAGGAGGACTACAACCACCACAGACCACACTCGGCGCTCGGAAATATGCCACCGGCCGAGTTCGCAATGAAATCCACGCTGGAAAAACAGGCCGCATGAGGCCAAGAACGAAACACAGGACTCTCTCCTAAACCGGAGGAGTTCGGGGTCTCAGGTCACCTAACGTCGACTCCGATCTCGTGGGGCGGAACATGCTGACGTAACTGCTTGTGTTCTCAACATGAAATTGCACACCGATT
>NZ_QKVT01000189.1:0-521 GCF_003426715.1 Blastomonas sp. UPD001 | reverse complement strand
CCAGCTTGCGGTGGTCGCGCTTGGCGGCTTCCTCCAGCATCAGAAGATGCGCATCCAGCTGCTTCTTGGTCAGCCAGCCCGTGCCATAGATGCGGGAGAGCTGCGGGTTCTTCTGGTCGCCGCGCCAATAGGCGCCCGACACCCGCGTCAGCTTGAACGCCGCCGGGTCCAGCTTCCCCGTGCTCGGCAGGTGCGGCCCGCGGCACATGTCCATCCAGTCCTCGCCGGACCAATAGACACTCAGCTCCTCGCCCTCGGGCAGCTCGGCCGCCCACTCGGCCTTGAACGTTTCGCCCTGGTCCCGCCACCGCGCGATCAGGTCGTCGCGGCGCCACACCTCGCGGCGCAAGGGCTTGTCCGCCGCAATGATCCGCCGCATCTCGGCCTCGATCGCCGGCAGCTCCTCGTCCGTGAACGGCCCCCGCCCGGCCGGTGGCGCCAGATCATAGTAGAAGCCATCATCCGTCGCCGGCCCGAAGGTGATCTGCGTGCCCGGATGCAGGGCCTGCACCGCCTCCGCC
>NZ_QKVT01000188.1:0-506 GCF_003426715.1 Blastomonas sp. UPD001 | reverse complement strand
CGAACGGACAAATCCATGTCCCGTTCGATCAACTCCTGCTGCGGATTCCCTGCGAAGCTCGCATCGGTTCAATTTCGGCGATCACCGATCCGGTCCCGGCCCGCGTTCCAGTCCATGGAGACGATCATGTATTTCACCGACGATTCCCTGCTTCCGGAAAACCAGGCGCCGCTGATGATCACGGCCGCGCCCTATGGCCCGATGTGGCTGCCCTCCGACTATCCCGAGGACATCCCGGTCAGCTGGGACGCGCAGGTCCAGGCCGCCGTCGACTGCTACAATGCCGGCGCCACCCTGCTGCACATCCATGTGCGCGATCCCGAGACCGGGCACATCTCGAAGAACTTCGATCACTACAACTACCTGCTGGGCCGGCTGCGCATGGCTGTGCCCAGGATGATCCTGCAGGTAGGCGGCTCCATCTCCTTCGCCCCGCCGGCCGACGGCGAGACCGCGCACTGGCAGACCTACGACACCCGCCACATGCTCGCCGAGCTCGACCCCAA
>NZ_QKVT01000187.1:0-8278 GCF_003426715.1 Blastomonas sp. UPD001 | reverse complement strand
TTCCGGCGGGGTTTTTGTTGTCCGCTGCTCGGGCGAATGCGGGATGCGGGGATCATTCGGGGGCTTGGCGCAGCAAAATCCCCCAAGCTGACGCCATGACAATTATTGCAATTGACTCGCATTTCGGAATTGTTAGGAACGCCTCGCATTAACATTTGATGAGGCGGCCGTGACTGCACCTCGACACCTTTTCCGCCTGGCTCTGCTGTCGCTGCCGCTGGCGATCGCTGCATCGCCAGTCCATGCGCAAGCCGAGCCGCAGGATGCAGAAACCGAACAGCAGGCGCGGCGCGAGATCACCGTGACAGGACGCGCATCGGGCTATCAGGCGCTCGACGCGGTCGGAACGCGCGATGGAGCGGCGTTGCTCGATACACCGCAATCGGTGCAGGTGCTGACCGAGGACCTGCTGCGCGACCAGCGCGCGGATACCTTCAGCGCGCTCGCCAATGTCCCCAGCGTCCGCAATTCCGCACCTGCCAATTTCGATGGTCTGCGGGTGCAGGTTCGCGGTTTCTTTGCACCGACGGCGCTCGATGGCATGTTGTCCAAGGTCGGCAACGGTCCGGCGGCCAATCTGGGACCGGACCTGACCGGGATCGAGCGGATCGAGGTGCTGCTTGGCCCTGCTTCTTTGTTGTTCGGCAATTCCTCGCCGGGCGGGACGATCAACTTCATCACCAAGCAACCCCAGGCCGAGCCCGGCTATTTCGTGACGGCCACGCTGGGCAGCTATGACTTCTTCCGCGCGGAGACCGATCTAACCGGGCCGTTGGATCAGGCGGGGAAGATCAGCTATCGGCTGAGCGCGTCGGTGCGCGACCAGGGATCGTTTCTGGAAGGGGCGAGCACGCGCAATTCGGTGATCATGCCGTCGGTGCGGGCGAAGCTGGGCGATCGGACCAGCCTGACGGTCGAAGGGGCCTACAAGCTTCTCGATCTCGACCGGCAGAATTTCGGGCTGCCTGCGGTCGGTACCATTCTTGCCAATCCCAATGGTCGGATATCCCGTCGGCGAAACGTCAATACCGGCAGCGTGGACGTGGAACAGCATCGCATCGGCGCTCGCCTGGTGCATGAATTCAGCGAAGACTGGTCGGTCAGCAGCATCCTGCGCTTCGTCGATACCGATTATGCCGCCGTCGGCGCGGAGCTTCCGGGCGTGCTGGCTGCCGATGGGCGAACCTTGTCACGAACCCCGTTCGATTCCTTCGACGCGTACAGCGAGACCCAGATGCAGACGACGCTGCGGGGCCGTTTCACGACCGGCGCGGTCCGTCACGAGCTGATCGCCGGACTGGACCTGTCGCGCTCGACTGCCGATTTCCGTTACCGGGAATTCGATCCTTCCGCGCCGATTGACCTGTTCAATCCGGCTTACGGCGCGCGGCGCGGCGCGCTGAACTTTACCTATGATGCGGGCAACACTTTGCGCGAACTCGGGCTCTTCCTGCAGGACCGGATCGTTTTCAGCGATCAGTGGAGCTTCGTTGTCGGCGGCCGTTACGATACATTCGAACAAGTCGATAGCGACAAAGGGGTCGGCACGCGCACCCGCCAAAGCGGCAGCGCCTTCAGCCCGCGTGTCGGCCTGATCTTCAAGCTGCGCGAGGCCGTGTCGCTCTATGCCAGCTACAGCAGATCCTTCCAGCCGCAGATCGGCAGGACGGTCACAGGCGAGGCCTTTGCCCCGACGCGTGGCGAGCAGATGGAACTCGGCGCGAAGGTCAATCTGACCGAAGGACTGACCGGTTCGTTGGCCGTCTATCGCATCGAGCAGACCAATGTCGCGACGCCCGACCCGGTCAATGTCGGCTTTTCCGTGCTCGATGGCGAACAGCGCAGCCAGGGTGTCGAACTGTCGCTGGCAGGCACGATCCTGCCCGGCTGGAGCATCCAGGCAAGCTATGCCTATCTCGATGCCGAAATTACCCGCACCAACACGGCGGCCTTTCTGGGGCGCCAGGTGCAGCGCACGTCGCCGCATAGCGCCAGTATCTGGTCGAGCTACGAGGTCCAGTCGGGCCCGCTCAAGGGCCTTGGATTCGGCGGCGGCGTGACGCTGGTCGACAAGCGCCCGGTGAACCATGCCAACACGCTGACATTGCCGGGCTATACGCTGCTCGATGCCGTCATTTCCTATGAGATCGACCGCTGGCGCTTTGCGCTCAACGCGCGAAACCTGACCGACAGCTTCGCCTTCGATGCCTTTGGCCCGGGCCGGGTGACCTATGGCACGCCGCGCACCTTCGAAGGCACCGTCTCATGGGCCTTCTGATGGCCCGGGCGGGGGGCTGACCGTCGATGCGGCTCAGACCCGCCCTGGTGCTGTGGCATCGCTGGTTCGGCCTGCTGGGGGCGCTCTGGCTGTTCCTGCTCGGCGCGACCGGGTCGGTTCTCGTCTTTTACGAGGAGATCGACCATGGCCTGAATGCGGACTGGTTCACCGCCAGTCCCGGCTCCTCGCTTCCCGTCAGCCGCATGGTCGGGGCCGCACTCGAGGCGCATCCGGGCAACCGACCCGGCTATATCGACCTGCCCGACGAACCGGGCGACGTCGTCACGGTCTATCTCGAACCCGTCGCCACTCCCGGCAAGCCGCCAGTGGCGAGCCCGTCCTACTGGCAGGTATTCGTCGACCCGGCCACGGCAAGGGTGCTGGGCGCGCGCGACGCCAATGCGATCGACCTTTCGCGGCGCGGGTTGATGAGCTTTCTCTACACCTTTCATTACTCGCTGCACCTGGGGAGCTGGATGACGTGGCTTCTGGGCCTGGTGGGCGTTGTCTGGATCATCGACCATCTCGTATCCGCCGTGTTGTCCTTTCCCAGCGCCGCCCGCTGGAAGGAGAGCTTTCGCATCCGTCGCAGGGCGGCGGGGCACAAGCGCGTCTTCGATTTGCACAGGGCCGGGGGGCTCTGGCTGTTTCCGCTGACGCTGACGCTCGCGGTGACCGGTGTGTATTTCAACTGGTACGAGACGGTGATCGCTGCGGTGGATCGGGTCTCCCCGCTGACCGAACGGCCCGACGCGGCGGTTCCTGCCCTGACAACGCCTCTCGAAAATCCGCCGGTGGGCCTCGATCAGGCCTTGGCGCTGGCAGGGGCTGCGAGGGTGGACAGCCTTTCGTACAACCCGGCCAAGGGCGTCTACTGGTTGCGCCTGTTCGATCCGCGCGACATCGACAGCAATGGCGGGCGCTGGCTGTTCGTCGATGCGCGCAGCGGCGCTGTCGTCGGCGACCGGCATATGAACGAGGGAAGCGCGGGCGACATCTTCGTCGCCTGGCAGTTCCCGTTGCACAGCGGCAAGGCGTTCGGCTGGCCGGGGCGGATCGCCATTTTCCTGGCCGGCATCGCGCTGTGCACGCTCGTCGTCACCGGCCTGATGATCTGGTGGCGCAAGCGCTCCGCCCGAAGAGAGGCTGGCCGGCGGTCAGGAGTTCGGCCCGAGCCGTCGGTCGCTCCGGCCGAATGATCGGTGGTGTCAGAACGGATTGAGCGTGTAGCCCTGTTGCTGCAACTGCGCGTGCGCTGTCATCGCGGAGAGCGCCAGCTTGACGCCGGGGGCCAGCTGCTCGCGCTTGATGCCCAGCGCTGCGGCGCTCTGGCCGCACAGGATGAACTGCACATCGTGCTGCAGCAGGGTCGCGATCGCGGCGAGGTTGGCATTGGCGGCACCGTCATGCTTCGCCGCATAGGTCGCGGCATTGGTCAAGTCGAACGACGCCTGGCCGTGCGCGACCACCGCAATGCGGATGGCCTCGCGCGGCACGCCCGCCTCGACATGCATGTTGATGAAGCGCGCAGCGCTTTCGATCGTGCGGTTGAGGCTGCCGGGCTTGCCCGGCTCGCTGACATCGAACGCGATGCTGAAGGTCGCCTCGGCGGGGATCGGCATATGGCCCTCGACGCTGGCGACAGGGCCGAATTCGGGGACTGCGGTTCCGGCGTGAAACCCCGGACGCAGGCCGTCCTGCGCCGTTGCCGGTAGCGCGACCGATAGCCCCGCCAAGGCCATCAGGCCCATCATGGACTTCCCAACAGCAGATTGCATCACCGCCTCCCTCGCCAATATCGTCTTGCGTCCATAGCGCCCCAGCGCGCTGCCCACAGCCTTATTCGAACAATTCGGCGGGCAGGGGACTGTGCTTGCCCAGCGCGTTGATGGGCAGGCGCAGGAAGGCGCGGCCCTCCGCGTCCGGACTGGGCAGTTTTCCGCCCTGGATATTGACCTGCAGACTGGGCAGGATCAGCGTGGGCGCATCAAGCGTGGCGTCGCGCGCTTCGCGCATCGCGACGAATTCGGCCTCGCTCACGCCGTCATGCACATGCACATTGGCCGCGCGCTGTTCCGCGACGGTCGTTTCCCAGCGGAAATCGCTGCGGCCCTTGGGCAGATAGTCGTGCCCGACAAAGATGCGCGTTTCCGAGGGCAGCGCCAGGATCTTGCGGATCGAGCGATAGAGCGTCGCCGCGTCGCCGCCGGGAAAGTCGGCGCGCGCGGTGCCGTAATCGGGCATGAACAGCGTGTCCCCTACAAAGGCCGCGTCGTCGATCCGGTAGGTAAGGCAGGCGGGCGTATGCCCCGGCGTGTGCAGCACGCGGATAGCGGTCTCGCCCAATGCCAGCGTGTCGCCCTCGTCGACCAGCATGTCGAACACCTCGCCGGTTTCGATCGGCTCGGCCGCAAAGACCGGGGTGAAGATCGACTGGACGTTGCGGATATGCGCTCCGATGACGACCTTCGCCCCCGTGCGCGCGCGGATGTAATGGGCGGCGGTCAGGTGATCGGCATGCGCATGCGTTTCCAGCACATAGTCGAGCGTCGCGCCTTGCTCATCGACGATGGCGAGCAGCCTGTCCGCGATGGTCGTGGCAATGGTCGCTGCCTTGGCCTCGAAATCCAGCACCGGATCGATAATCACCGCGCGCGCGCTGTCCTGGTCGATCACGACATAGCTGACCGTGTTGGTCACCGTGTCGAAATGCGGATGGATGGCGATGGGCATGACGGACTCCTCTTTAAACTCTCTTTAATTTAGGCTTGTCTAAATTAGAATCAAGGAATATATGAGCCCCATGTCCATTATCTCTTTCAGCAAGCCTCTGCCCGAAGCGATGGCTGCCAAGGCCGACGAGGCGGCGCGCATGCTGCGCTCGCTGGCCAATCCGCACCGATTGCAGGTGCTCTGCCTGCTGGTGCAAGGCGAAATGTCGGTCGGTGCTGTTCAGCAGCAGGTCGCGCTGTCGCAGTCGGCGTTGTCGCAGCACCTGGCCCGTCTTCGCGAGGAGGGGCTGGTCGAGACCCGGCGCGAGGGCACCAGCATCTTCTACCGGATCGCCGACCCTGCGGTGCTGCAGATCATGCAGGTGCTTGCCGCGATCTATTGTCCCCCAGAAAGCTGAGGAATCTTGTCATGGCGATCAGGAGCATCGATGCATATCAGGCGCACCAACTGCTCGATCAGGGCCTCGCGCGGCTGATCGACATTCGCGAGCCGGATGAGTTCGCGCGCGCTCACATTCCGGGCGCGATCCTGCGCCCCGCCTCGGCAGCCATTGCGGAACCGGTGGTGCTGGAAGACGGTGTCCTGCCGATCCTGATGTGCGCCAGCGGCATGCGCACGGGGCTTCATCAGGAACGGCTCGCGCGGCAATGGCCCGTCGATACGCTTGTGCTGAAGGGCGGGCTGAAGGCCTGGGAAGCGGCCGGGCAACCGGTCGTGCGCAATGCGCGCGCGCCGCTGGAACTGATGCGTCAGGTGCAGATTGCGGCGGGCCTGCTGATCCTGACGGGTCTCCTGCTCGCGTGGCTGGTCGCGCCCGCCTTTGTCGCGCTCACCGCCTTTGTCGGGCTGGGCCTGACCTTTGCCGGACTGAGCGGCTTTTGCGGCATGGCGCGGCTGCTCGCGCTGATGCCCTGGAATCGGCGCGCCTTGGGCTGAGCCGATGATCGAGACCCTCGCCCTTGCCGCGCTGGGAGGCGCGATCGTCGGCCTGTTGCTGGCGGCTTTCGGGGGCGGCGGGTCGGTGCTCGCGACGCCCTGGCTGATCTATGTCGTCGGCATCGCCGATGTGCATGTCGCGATCGGAACATCCGCCGCGGCCGTCGCGCTCAATGCGCTCGCCGGATTGTTGGGTCAGGCGCGCGCAGGCGCGGTCAAATGGCCCTGCGCCAGCGTGTTCGCCGTGGCGGGGGTAAGCGGCGCCCTGATCGGTGCGCATGTCGCCCAGCAGGTCGATGGTCAGGCGCTGCTCGGCTGGTTTGCGATTGCCATGGCGCTGGTGGCGCTGTCGATGATGCGCACCCCGCGCAGCACCGGCGATCCGCTGGTGCGGCTCGATGTCGCGCGGACGATGAAGCTCGCGCCGATCGGGCTGCTGGTCGGACTGGCGGCGGGTTTCTTCGGCATCGGCGGGGGCTTCCTGATCGCGCCGGGGCTGATGGCGGCGACGGGGATGACGCTGTCCAACGCCGCCGCCTCGTCGCTGGTTTCGGTGAGCCTGTTCGGCGCATCGACCAGCGCCAGCTATGCGATGTCGGGTCAGATCGACGGACCGATCCTCGCGGCCATGGTGGCGGGCGGCGCGATGGGCACGGTGCCGGGCATAGTCCTGGCGCGGGTGCTGGCGCGCAGGGTGCTCATCGCCCGCCGACTGTTTGCGGCGATGGTGCTGCTGGTGGCGCTGCTCGTCCTGTGGAACGTGCTGACGGGCTGACCAATCACGAACTGCTGTCGTCGGATGTACCGGGCCCGGCTTGCGCATTGCCCCGGTCCAGCATCTTGCGCGCCAGATCGGCGAGCTGGGTGTCGTGCGGATGGTTGAGCAGCGGGGCGAGCGTGGTTTCCGCAGCCTGCCTCTGCCCGGTGCGGACAAAATACTCGGCCAGCGTCAGCCGGTTGCCGGTATCATAGGGCGCCAGCTGCAGGGCCCTTTGCAGGCCCTGCACCGCCATCTCGGGCGGCTTCTTGCCCTGCGCGGCATAGCTGCGGAAGAAATAGGCGAGCGGGATGGGGTTGTCGTTCTCGGTGGCATTGGCGGCAGAGATCGCCGCGCGGACCTTGGGCCAGAGCGCGTCGTCGTCCCCGGCCTTGCGGAACAGCGCATAGATTTTCTGGATCATCGCGCCCACGGCCTGCGGGTTCTTGGCGATTGCCTTGTCGGCGGCGGCGATCGCGGCATCGTCATGGCCAGCATCATATTCGGCCTCGGCAAGCGCCGTCAGCACGAACGGGTCATCGGGATAGAGCGCCGCCACCTTGAGCGCGTCTTCGAGCACGGCCGGCGCGGTTTCCTCGTTCACGCCGCGGCGCGAGCGCATCATTACCGGCATGATCGCCGCCTCGGCCGCCGTCAGCGGACGGACCGCGATGGCCGCGCTCGCGATCTTGCTCGCATTGAGGTTGAGATAGTTCATCCGGCGAGACAGCAGATAGGCTTCCAGCTCCTTGTCGAGCACGGCCAGATCGCCGAAGGCGCCGGTAGCCGCCGCCTCCTCGCCCTCGCCTTTGCCGAGCCGGGCGAGATAATCGCCCATCTGCCCGCTGCGCTTGCCCGACAGGGTCAGGTAATGGAACAGCAGCCAGCTGCGGCCATAGAAGGAGTCATATTGCTTCGAGGCGTTTTCGCGGTACTTCCGCGTGCTGAGCAGCATCTCGAGCGGCACGTCCTTCGCATAGACCAGCTCTGCGCCACGGTGCGCGGCGGGCAGGCCCAACCCCACCGATCCGTCCTTCTCGAATTTCGACGCGGCATAGAACTCGGCAAAGCCTTCACCGAACCAGAGCGGCGGCGAGCCCGCAAAGACCGAGAACATGAAATGGTGCGCATATTCGTGCAGCAGGATCAGTTCGCCGTCGCTGACGCGCCCGGCCTGCTGCGTGCCGTCGACGCGCGGGATGAAGGCCACCGATCCACCCGCGCGTGACTGATAGAAGCCCAGCACATATTTGCTGCCATCGCCCATCAGCTTGCGCACCTGGTTGGCATCGCGGACGACGAAGACGGTGAGGCGATTCGAGGGCGAGGTCGGCTCCTCGGGCAGCTTGTAGACATAGCGCATCGCGGAGCGATAGCGCTCCAGCATGTCGGTGAAGGCGCGGACCTGCTTTTCGCCCTGATCGGCATAGACGAGGAAATTGGCGCTCGAGGCTTCATGCCATTCGGCCCTGGCCGGGACAGCGGCGGCCCAGACTATCGACAGGATGAACGCCATCCGCCGCAACGCAACCCGCACCATCATCGCTCTCCCCAGCACAGGCGGCGAGGCTAAG
>NZ_QKVT01000186.1:0-574 GCF_003426715.1 Blastomonas sp. UPD001 | reverse complement strand
TACAATGTGCTGCTGAACACGGCCTCCAAGACGCACTACATGAGCGGAGGCGCCGTGAAGGTGCCGATGACGCTGCTGATCGGCACGGGGGGCGGCTACAACAATGCGGCCCAGCATTCGCAGTGCCTGCACGCGACGGTGGCGCATATCCCGGGCGCGAAGGTGGTTTATCCGTCCAACGCCTATGACGCGAAGGGGATGCTGCACACGGCGCTGAGGGACGAGAATTTCGTGATCTTCCTGACCCACAAGGGAACCGCCGGCGTGGGCTGGATGGGGACGCCGATCAAGACGACGCTGAGCGAGGTGCCGGAGGAGCCCTACACCGTGCCGTTCGGGAAGGTGAAGGTGTATCGCGAAGGGACTGACGTGACGATCACGGGCCTGGGCATGAGCGTGCACGAGAGCCTGAAGGCGGCAGACCTGCTGGCGAAGGACGGGATTTCGGCGGAAGTGGTGGACCTGCGCTCGCTGGTGCCGCTGGACCGGGACGGGATCTTCGCGAGCGTGGCCAAGACCGGCCGGCTGGTGGTGACCGACGAGGATTACATGTCCTATGGCGTCTCGGGCGAGG
>NZ_QKVT01000185.1:0-3975 GCF_003426715.1 Blastomonas sp. UPD001 | reverse complement strand
ACGCTCGCGCCGCAAAGATGCAGGCATCGAGCGCCGCGCGGTCGAACGGCGCATGCTCCGCATCGAGGCAAACAAGATCGAGCCCGCAGCTCGCCAGCACCTCGACAATGATCGGGCTGGGGGTCTTGACGAAGGTGCCCAGCAGGAAATCGCCCGCCGCCAGCCTTGTCTTGAGCGTCATGCCCGCACCATCGCGGCACCTTCCGCCAGCGTCGCCAGCTTGGCCCAGACGATATCGGGATCGACCGCGCCGAACCCGGCAAAGGTCGAAAAGCCGCAGTCCGTCCCCGCGACCACGCGATCGCTGCCGAACAGCCGGACGAAGCCCTCGATCCGGTTGCGCACCACCCTTGGATGCTCGACGAAGTTGGTCGTCGAATCGATCACGCCGGGAATCAGCACCCTGTCATCCGCGATCAGGTCGGCAAACCGCTGGAATGCCTCGATATCGTGCTGATGGCGTGGATTAGCGGTCTCGAACAGCAGGCCCTGCACCCGCGCCTTGAGCAGCACCGGCAGGATCGTCTCCATCTCGACATCGCAATGATGCGGCCCTTCGTAATTGCCCCAGCAGACGTGCATCCGCACCGACGATGGCGCGATGTTGCGCAGCGCGTGGTTGAGCACAGCGACATGCCGCTCGATGAGCACCAGATAATCGTCGTCGGAGCGCGTCTTGTACATCATGTGCCGCCCAAGGCCGAGATCTGGGCTGTCGATCTGCAAGGTCAGCCCGGCAGCTGCGATGGCCTCGTATTCGGGGCGCATCGCCTCTGCGATCGCTTCGAGATAAGCATCGTCATCGGGATAGTGATCGTTGGGCTGGAACAGCGCGATCACGCCCGGCGAGGCGGAATTCATGAAACCGGCAGGACTATCGGCGCTTGCGCGCGCCGCCGCAAAGCGCCGCAGATCGTCGTCGAGCGGCTCCAGCGTCGCGGGACTGACCTCGCCTACGCAGCGGGGGCGACGATAGGTCGGCGTGCCGCCACCCTTGTTCTGGCGTTCCAGAAAGCCGGGGTAGGCCTCCAGATCGGCCGGCGGGGTGCGCGGCGAATCGCCATCGAAACCGGTGATCCGGTTCTTGATGTAGGTGGCATAGCTGATCTTCGCCATTTCGCCGTCGGAGACGATGGTGATCCCGGCTGCGCGCTGACGGCGCACGGCATCGATCACCGCTTCGCCCACCACGGCATCGAACCGCTCGGGGTCGACGGCCTCGCCGCGCTCCTGTGCGAATACCAGTTCGGTAACGGCGGCAGAACGCGGCAGCGAACCGACATGGGTGGTGGCGATCATCGGTCTCTCCATGCTGTTATGATGGCGGCCAGGGCTTCGGGTTGCTCCAGCGGGAGCATATGTCCGGAACCCTCGATTACATGCAGTGTCGCATCGTGCGCGCAATCGGCCATCGCGCGGTGCCATTCGGGCGGGCACAGCCGGTCTTCTGCCCCGCACGCCAGCAGCAGCGGCACGGCAAGCTGGCCGGGAACCGCGCGCTGGTCGGGGCGGGTGCGCAACGCCTCACTCTGCGCGACGAAACAGTCGTCGCCCAGCCCCATGGCCATGTCGCGTAGCAGATCGAGCAGGGCCCGGTTGCCCCGGTGCACGGCGGCGAGATAATTGGGCTTGAGTTCCTCGACGACGATGCGTTCCAGATCGCCGCCGCGCACCGCCGCCTGCTGCCGGGGCCGCACTGCCGCGCGCTCGGGCAGATCGGCAGAGGCGTTGGTGTCGAGCAGGATCATCGCGGCAATCCGCTCCGGCGCAAGCCGCGCCATGGCGAGCGCGACGATGCCGCCCATCGAGAAACCGACCGGCAGCACCGGCCCGTCTGTTTCCGCCAGCGCCTTGCGGGCCATCGCGTCGATGGTGGTTTCGGTGCGCAACGCGATGTCGCGCGCGCCCGGCAGGGCATCGCGCACCGCCTGTGTCCACAACCGCGAATCGCACATGTTGCCCGGCAACAGCAGAGGCACAGGCGCAGTCACCGATGCGGCGCCATCGCCCGGAGGATCGGCGTGGCCATCGGGCGATCGCGTTCCGCTGGCATCAGCGATAGGTCTGGGCGAGCACGCCCAACTCGTCGAACAGCATCCACTCTTCGACGATCCTGCCTGCGACAAGCCGCAGATGGCTCATCCCCATCATGAACACGGGCTTTCCGGCAGGGCATTCGCCCAGCACCCCGCCCGGCGTGCTGCGGCCTTCCAGCGTCCAGCGCACCGCGACGATCACCCCGTCCACCTCTTGCGACCAGCAGACATTCTCGACGCGCATATGGCCATCGGGGATCGCGGTCAGCACATGCAGGATCAGCGACTGATAGTTGCGCAGGCCCTGCGCGGTGCGACCTCCGCCGGCATGCGCCACCATGTCGGCGGCATAATGGCGTGCCAGCCAGTCGAGCCGCCGCAGGTTCCATACGTCATGGAACAGCGCGCGCGCCCAGCCCTCGACAGTGCGCGTGTCGACATCGAGCCGCGCGCGCGGGGCCTGGCCGTCCAGCCGCGTCTCGGGCGACACGAGGAAGCTTTCGGGCGACCCGCCTTGCGCGATCTGCCGCGCGATGACGTGCGGATCATAGCCCAGCTGCCGCACAGCCGCGCCATTGTCGCGCACCAGCCATTCGGTGTGGATGCGGTTGTCACGGCTGATACAATCGGCGACGAAGCGGATCGATGTGCGCTTGCCGGTGCCCTGCCCCCATGCGGTCCGCCCGACATTGGTAGAGCGGCTGTGCCCCAGATGCGAGGTGTAAAAGCCAGCTTTCTCGTCGCCGCTCCACGCCACGTTGAGGTGGTGGATCTCGCCGTCGGGATAGGAATTGAGCGTCGCGACAGTCGAGGCGATCACCTCTTCCACCGAGCGGACGATGCCGTAGGACGAATAGATCACGCAGCTGGCGTCGTAGGTATCGTAGATATAGCCCACCGCGCGGTCCATCCAGATCTCGTCGGTGATGCGCACGACATAGTCGACGATATCGGTGAAGCGCGGCTCGAATCCGGCCATCGGCTGGGTGCGACCGGACGAGCCATCCTGGCGCAGCGCACGCGCGTCCTGATGGCGAAGCAGCGTTACCGGCGGGCGTTCGGGAAGCGCGAAAGGCAGGGGGCATGGGTCTGGCATGGTCAATCCGGTGCAATCATGATCGCATCACCTTCGCGCAGGCCAAGCGCGGCAGCAAGCGAAGGCTCGATCGTCGCTCCATCGGCATCGTCGCAGCACAGCTTGCCGGTGGTCAGCCGGAACCCCGCCCCTTCGCCGGTGCAGATCAGTGCGCCGATCGCTGCATCGGCGGCGACCGTGCCGATCCGGGCAACATGGCATCGGCGGCAGTCGCGCACGGTGCGGACAGCATCGATGCCCGCGACCAGCGTGGGGCCGCCATCGAAGATATCGACATAGCCGTCGTCGCGAAATCCCTCGGCCAATAACATCGCATGCGCGGCCCTGCCGTCGTTGTGCGGACGACCGAGCGCGGCCTGCGCCGCATCGGGCAGCATCGAGATATAGATGGGATAGCGCGGGCCAAGATCGGCGATGAACTGGTTGCCCTGGATCGCCCCGGTCCGGTCGGCCTCCTGAAATTCCATGTCATAGAAATGGCGGCCCAGCGCATCCCAGACCGGCGAGCGTCCGCTCTCGTCCTGATAGCCGCGCAGTTCGGCCATCACCCGCTCGCCGAACCAGTCGCGGTGCTGCGCGATGAACATGTAGCGCGAGCGCGCCATCGACCGTCCGAGCGCAAGGCCGCGCCGGGAGGGATCGACGAACAGCCCGCCCACCTCGGTCTCGCCATCGAAATCGTTGACCAGATTGAGCAGACGCTGCGCCTTGGCGCGTCCCAGCGCGCGCGAGACCGCCGACTGGCGCGTGATGCGATAGCTGTAGAACGGCCATTCCGCCCCGACCCGGGCAAACACCATGCCGGTCGCGACGATTTCCCCGCCATATTCGCTGACCAGCATG
>NZ_QKVT01000184.1:0-824 GCF_003426715.1 Blastomonas sp. UPD001 | reverse complement strand
CCCATGACCGGGGGCAGCGGCGGCAGGCTGTGCAGCTGGCTGGCCGGGCGCAGCACGCCGTCGCGCATCTCGACCACGCGCCGGGCGGTGGCGATCGTCTCGGGCCGGTGCGCGACCATGATGCGGGTGATGTTGAGCGCGGCGAGGTTCGCGTTGACCTCGGCCTCCTTGCTCTGATCGAGATTGGCGGTGCCTTCGTCGAGCAGCAGGATCTTCGGCCGGTGATAGAGCGCGCGGGCGAGGAACAGCCGCTGCTTCTGCCCGCCGGAGAACGACGCGCCCATTTCGCCGACCAAAGTGTCATATCCCATCGGGAAGGCGGCGATCTCGTCATGGATGCACGCGAGCTGCGCACAATGCAGCACGAACTCCAGGTCCATGTCGGGATCGAAGAACGCGATATTCTCCGCGACGCTGCCCGCATAGAGCACGTCGTCCTGCATCACGGTGGCGAACAGGAGGCGGAAATTGTCCACGCCGACGCGCGAGAGCGGCTCGCCATCGATCAGGATCTGGCCCGATGTCGGCGCATAGAGCCCCATGATCAGCTTGAGCAGCGTCGACTTGCCGCCGCCCGACGGGCCGGTGATCGCCAGCGAATCCCCCGGCGGAATGACCAGATCGACCCCGCGCACGATCTCCGGATCGTCCTTGCCATAGGCGAAGCGCACGTCCTTCAACGTGATCTCGCCGCGCAGCGGAGCGCGGCCCGTGCGGCTTCCGGAGCCGCGCGTATCCTCGGGCTTTTCCAGCGCGATATCGGCGAGCCTGTGGATTCACGTTTGAAGTGCAACACTGGTTTGAATGTCATGGAATGCCTCTTC
>NZ_QKVT01000183.1:0-930 GCF_003426715.1 Blastomonas sp. UPD001 | reverse complement strand
CTGCGAGCCTGACGATCGCCGGAATCGATCCCGCGGCCTTTATCGAGGCGCATCAGCACCGGATCGGCGTCGTCCATCTGACCGACACCGCCTTTGTCGATACGCACGAAACCTGGAAAACCGCCAATCCCGAATTCCCCGAGCACCGCGCCACGCAGGTGTATCGTGATCCGGGCACGGGTTCGGTCGATCTGGCCGGGATCGTCTCGCTGCTCGATCGGCTCGGCTATCAGGGGCCGGTCGTGATGAGCGCCCGGCAGACGCGCGATCCCTTCCGCGCGCTGCTGCGCACCCGCGCGCTTCTCGACCAACTGCCCAACTGATCCGGACGGAGCCTTCCGACATGCCCAATATCCGCTACGCCAACATGTGCCACTGGAAGTCGATCCCCTATCGCCGGATCGAGAATTTCCGGGAATTCTATTACGAGGACAAGACCAATACCGCCTATTATTCGGATTGGGACACGATCCTGAAATACCAGGCTGCGCTCGGGTTTGACGGAATCGAGATCGCGCCCTGGGATCTCGCCGACATCCTGCCGCTGTTCGGATCGCCCGAGAACTTCACCGCCTTTGCCAAGGACCGCGGCGTGAGCGTGATCGGCATGTTCCACGGTGCGCACGCCTCGCACGATCCGGGGCATTTCGACGAGGCGGTCCGCGCGGGCCGCGAGGCGGTCGATACCATCGTGCGTTTCGGCGGCAGCTATATGAACACCTGCCCGACGCAGAACTATCACGGCTGCGGACCGCTGAGCCGCGAAGAGGTGCAGCAATGCGCCAAGGTGATGAACGAGATCGGTCGCTATGCCACCGATCACGGGGTGAAGATCGGCCTGCACAACGAATTCTTCTGCGCCATCAACCTGCCCAACCATCGCGAACTGATCGAGTCCACCGACCCGAAGCTGGTGCACTATTGCATCGA
>NZ_QKVT01000182.1:0-508 GCF_003426715.1 Blastomonas sp. UPD001 | reverse complement strand
CTCGTCAACGAGTATTTGAGACTCGTCAACGAGTATTTGAGACTCGTCAACGAGTATTTGAGACTCGTCAACGAGTGTTTGAGACTCGTCATCGAGTGTTTGAGACTCGTCAACGAGTGTTTGAGACTCGTCAACGAGTGTTTGAGACTCGTCAACGAGTATTTGAAATAGATAAACCAGTATTTGAACCCCGTCAGTGAGTCCTTGAAAGGGAGCATCCCAAATGTTCAAAAAAACCCCTACTTAAACCAGACTACTTGATTTATTCGAGTTGTCTTCAGACGACTTGTGCTAGTAGCTCAGGGTTTAAACCTCAAGTTTTGAGTTTGATACCTGAAACAGGTGTGCGATCGCTCGATATTTGATTTTACATGAGAGATGGGTGGGCTATCCGCACTTGAGTTTTACCCCTGGGACTTTTCTATAATTTCTAGCAACTCCTTCTATGTTGTAGAGGTGGATAAAACACCGTTATATTTGCAAAATTTCAATTCAAAAATAATTATGA
>NZ_QKVT01000181.1:0-1455 GCF_003426715.1 Blastomonas sp. UPD001 | reverse complement strand
ATGGTCGTCATTGTCAAAACGGATCGTACACCCGCACAATCAGCATAGGGTCGCCATCGTACTCGGCATCGGTCATCACGGCGAAGCCATCATTGGTCTGGATCAGCACCACGCAGGTCATCAGCGTCTTGGCGAGGCTCCAGGCGAACTTTTGGGCGGTGGGAAGCGACATGATCTTTGCTCCTGTTTCCGGAGCGGGGACCGTCCCCGCTCGACAGGCGCACAGGCGACCGACGCGCGGCCGCGATCACCGGAGGCGAAGCTGAAGGCCGCAAGCTGTGCTTAGCGGACCCCTTGCGGGTTGATCGTCACAAGGCAGCGCATAGGTCAGAGGTAAGCCAGAGAGAGCGGGGCGTACCCGCTTCGGAATTGGATGCAGCGTCGATTCACCGCCCTGAAGTTTACCCTCGTGCCGCTCACACAGTTGACTGTCGGGGCATTGCTCGAACAGCGGTCGGGTATGCCCCTCTCAGGTCGGGGGCTGACCCTTGCGGAAATCGAACACGGGGATGCCCAGCCTCCGAGCCTTGTCGGCAAGGTTGTCCTGAATGCCGGTGCCGGGGAACACCACCACGCCGATCGGCAGGACATCTAACATTGCGTCGTTGCGCTTGAACGGCGCTGCCTTGGCATGACGGGACCAGTCAGGCTTGAATGCCACCTGCGTGATCTTGCGATTGTCGGCCCAGCACGCCGCAATGCGCTCAGCACCTGATGGCGCACCGCCGTGCAGCAGCACCATATTCGGATGTTTCGCGCGGACGCGGTCCAATGCCCCCCAGATGGCATCGGTTTCGTTGCAGTCCTTGCCACCAGTAAATGCAACCTTGGGGCCACCAGGCAGCATGACTTGAGTTTCGGCACGACGGCGGGCGGCGATGAAATCGCGGCTGTCGACCATTGCTGCGGTCAGCGCGCGGCGGTTGACGAGGCTGCCATGGCGGGGGTGCCAGGCCGAACCGGTGTGGGTACGGTAGAGATCGCAGGCCACATCGCGCATCAGTTCATGGGCGTTGCGCCGTTCGATCAATGTCAGGCCCTGGGCCAACAATCGTTCCAGTTCGACCGAAGCGACCTCGGAACCGTCCTGTTCGCGCTGCGATCGACGCTGCGACTGCTCGTTGTCGTCGAGCTCGCGTTCGACGCGCTCGGCGGCGCGGTGGAACAGATTGACCGTCGACCAGAGGAGGTCATCGAGATCGGGTTCGAGCCGGGTGTCGGCAAGCGTGCCGATCAGGGCGTCGAAAATATCGGCGATGGCACCTGCGACTCGGTCGCCTTCGGGTAATGGTCGCGGATCGGGTTCGTCATGGAATGGATGGAAGCCATAGTGTTGCAGTTCATCGAGAATATGGGCGGCCGGGGATTGCTCCTGGGGTTCGTCGTGCTCGGTCATGACGGTCGCTCCGTTGTTGGACCGCGCCTCTCGCGGCCTTCATGGGCGAGCAAAGAGCG
>NZ_QKVT01000180.1:0-2914 GCF_003426715.1 Blastomonas sp. UPD001 | reverse complement strand
CCGCGCCACCGGCGGGCCGGTCACAGCGGGCCGGCCCTATCTCGTGGGGGAGCGCGGACCCGAACTGTTCGTGCCGCAGGGCTATGGCCGGGTCGAACCGCGTGGCGGCGGGGGCGGACGCGACGTGCGTGTCTCGATCAGCATCAACGCTCCAGCCCAGGCCTCACCCGCCGCCATGCAGGCCTCGAGCCGTCAGGTCGCGCGCGCGGTGCGCCGCGCGCTGATGGAGGATTGAACCATGGCCTATTGGCTGTGCGATGCGCGCCGTGACCAGATGTCGAGCCATATCCAGCGCTTCGATCCGCGCTTCTGGACGGTCAACTTTCCCCGCCCGATGATGGCGTCGGTCGTCACGACGCAGGCCGATGCGCTGCGGGTCGATCTGCAGTTTCACGATCGCGATGCGCTTGCCGGGCTGATCTGGGAGAGCGAGGACCGGTTCGATCACCCCTTGCTCGCCTATGCGACCGGGCGCGACTATCGCCGCACCACGCTGCGGTTCCACTGGCGCTCGTCGGGGATCAAGCTGCTCGACGCGGTGCATGGTCCGACGCTGACCATCGAAGGGCGCGACAGTGCCGGTACGCCGCGCAGCTGGTATGTCCGGCTGTGGAACTATGCCGTCGGCACGCCCGAGGATGCTCTGGTCACCTTGCCCTTTTCGGCACTGTCGGGCGGCTTTGTGCTGCCCGGCGAGGCGGACCCGGTGCATGCGGCGGATATCGACCGCATGTTCATTTCGCTGGTCCCGCCGGGTTATGACACCAGTCCGGGCGCGCTGGAGGCGCCGGCCCATGGCTGGGTCGAACTGACCGGCATGTCCTGCGATGGCGCGGGCGCGGTGCTCGAGATCGGGGACGTGCTCGTGCCGCCGCATGGTCTTTCGATGGCGACCGCCTATGACGACAGCTTCAACCTCACGCCCGCGCGGATCGTGCGCAACATCATCGGCCTGGGCTATCGCGGGTCGATCAACCATTATGTCGGGATGAGCCATTATTTCTCGCTGGCGCAGAGCGGCGGGGATCTGCTGGTGACCACCACAGGCGGCGCGATCAACCCGCCCTGCGCCGCCTGGCACCGCAGTCTGGCGCAGGAGGCGAAGCGCTTCGGCCTCAGCCCGATCCTGTCGCTGTCCTACGAGCTGTTCGACGCGCATTGTCCGGCGGACTGGAAGCAGCGCGCGGAGAATGGCGATCCCGCGCTGACCGGCTGGGTTCCGCCCTCGACCCTGCTCAGCCCGGCCAATCCGGAGGCCATGGCCTATCTGCAGGCGGTCGGTGCAGCGTTCGCCCAGATCCTGGCGGAAGCCGGCCTGCCGGTGCGCTTCCAGGTCGGCGAACCATGGTGGTGGATCATGCCCGACGGGCGCATCTGCCTGTATGACGATGCCGCGCGCGCCGCCCTCGGATCGGCGCTCGTCTCGATCCCGACAATCCGCGCCTCGATGAACGCTGCGCAGCGCGCGATGCTCGACCAGGCCGGCGCGATGCTGGCAGATTCGACTCTGGCGCTGGTCGATGCGGTTCGCGATGCGGTCGCGCCGCAGCCAGTCGAATCTCTGGTGCTGGTGTACCTCCCCACCGTGCTCGACGCTGCAGCGCCCGAGGCGCGGCGCGCCAATGTGCCGGTCGGCTGGGCCTGGCCCGCGTTCGATGTGCTCCAGCTCGAGGATTATGACTGGGTGATCGAGGGGCGCTTTGCCCAGCAGCAGGCCGGGCTCGCCGTGATGCAGCAGCGGCTCGGCTATCCGCTGGCGCAGCAGCACTACATGAGCGGCTTCGTGCTGCTTCCCGAACAGAAGGCCGTCTGGGCGAACATCGCGCGCGCGGCGGAGCTGGCCAGGGAACGCGGGGTGCCCGAAATCCTCATCTGGGCGCTGCCCCAGGTCACGCGCGACGGCTTCACCTATTTCGATCTGGCCAGCGAGGGAGATGCTGCGATGCAGGCCTTTGACGATGTGCTGTTTCCGCTCGCCATCGGCCGCGAGGCGGAATGCACCAGCCGCTTTTCGACCCAGGTCTTCCAGTCGGTGAGCGGGCACGAGACGCGCAACAGCCTCTGGGCCGATGCGAGCCTGAGCTATGATGTCGGGCCTGGCATCCGGTCGGAGGCGGATTGCGCCGAGCTGATCGCCTTCTTCCGCGCCAGGCGCGGTGCGGCGCGGGGCTTTCGGCTGCGCGACCCGCTCGATTGGAGCTTGGCCGAGGCCAACACGCCGCCGCATCATGCCGATCAGCTGCTGGGCGAGGGCGATGGCGTACGGTCGGAGTTCGCGCTGGTGAAAAGCTATGGCGACCCGCCCGACGGCCAGCAGCGGCGGATTACCCGTCCGGTCACGGGCTCGGTGCTGGTATCGGTGGACGGCGCGGCCGTCTCCGGCTGGACGCTCCAGCCCGGCGGCATCATCCGCTTCGCGTCGCCGCCCGCACCCGGTGCCGAAGTGCGCGCAGGCTTTCTGTTCGATGTGCCCGTGCGCTTTGCCACTGACGCGCTGAGCGTGGGCGCGGCCACCTTCGCGGCGGGCGAGGCGGCATCGGTGCCGCTGGTCGAGATCCGCGAGGCGACATGAGGACGCGCTGGTTCGACCGTCCGCTCGAGACGATCGCGATGCTGTGGCATGTCGAGCGGAGCGACGGCATCGCGCTCGGTTTTGCCGCGCACGATCGTGATCTGGTGATCGATCATGTGCGCTATCACGCCGCACCGGGCATGCTGCCCTCGGCGATCGAGATGGACGACGGGCTCGATCCGCTCGACATGGATGTCGGCGGCGCGCTCAGCCATGCGCTGATCCGCTCCGACGATCTGCAGGCGGGGCGCTGGGACGAGGCCGCGATCCGCATGGGCCTGGTTGATTGGGAACGCCCGCACGAGGGCATCGCCTGGTTCTGGCATGGCCATCTCGGCGCAG
>NZ_QKVT01000018.1:0-1191 GCF_003426715.1 Blastomonas sp. UPD001 | reverse complement strand
TGCAGCCGCTGGAGGCCAGCCATCCCAGCGCGCGCACGATCGCCAGTGCGTTGCCCCCCGCCGGGTCGCTGCCATAGACGTCCGCCACCCAGAGCCGCCGTGCGCCCTGGCTGGACAACAGGCTAGCGATGGCGCTGCCATGATCCGAGGGCAGCGGCGCGCCCCGGGCAAAGCCCTTGCTGCCCATCGGCCGGACCGCGGGCCCCGGCGCGCCATCGATGATGCCGATCGGCGTGTCGACCTGGGACGGCGCCGTTGCGGCCATCAGCGCGGGCATCGGCAAGGCCGTGCCCCGGCCGGCGAGCGAGCCCGATTGCCAGTGGAGGCTGTCGGGGGCGATATCCGCCTGGGACGCGAGCCTGCGCGCGAGCCTTTCCGCCCGGGCGAGGCCCAGACCGTTCGGAACGCGCAAGCGCACGATGCGCAGATCAAGCCCCTCGACCCGTTCCTCCTCGATCGCCGAAAAGCCGGCCTCGATCAGCGCATCGATCTCGCCGCGCGTCGGGCCGACGAGCAGGATCTCGCCGCGTCGCGCCAGATCGCCGTTTTCGTCGCGCTCGATCAGGTCCCGGTTCTGCCGCAACAGCCGCCCGAGCTGCTGATCGCGCAGCCGCAGCAGCCGGCTCGCCTCGCGCTGCGCCACCTCTCCCAGTCCGCTGATCCCCTCGCCGGCGGTGTCGAGGATATCGCCCACCCCGCGTCCGACGCCGGGCAACCCGATATTGCCCAGCGGCGTTTGCAACTGCGCGAACAGCGGCGTTGCAGCGAGCAGCGCGCCGCAGGTCATCGCAGTCAGGAACATGGCGGGCTTGCGCATCTCGTCTCCGTCCGATTTTTTTGCTGAACCATGGATGAAACGCACGAGGCCAGGCGTTTCATCCATGAGAAAGGCCCGGACCCTGACAGAAACGTTCGAGACCCAGCTGATCGACCTGCTGCCGCGGATGCGGCGGTTCGCCTATGGCCTGACCGGGGCATCGGCGGACGGGGACGATCTGTGCCAGATGGCGCTCGAACGCGCGCTGGCGCGTCGCGATCAGTGGCAGCAGGGAACGCGGCTCGACAGCTGGATATACAAGATCATGCGCAACCTGTTCATCGACGAGATCCGCGCCACCCGGCGCCGCGGCGAAACCTTCGTTCCCGACGAGGCCGGGTTCGCCATCGGCGCCGAAGGCGGCCAGGAGGCGA
>NZ_QKVT01000179.1:0-5485 GCF_003426715.1 Blastomonas sp. UPD001 | reverse complement strand
CAACAGCAGGTCCGACTGGGCGTTGTCGAAACTCACGCTGCCGCCCAGCATCTCGGTGTCCGGCGTCATTCCCACCTGCCCCAGGCTGGGGTCGTTGCCGAATGCAGTTGCAGCGTCGACCGGTGGGAGGTCCGGATCGCTCGCCAGCACGAAGGGCGTGCCCGAAACCATGAAGCAATCGCCGCTCGACAAGCGCCGCGTGGTGCCCTCTGTCAGGATCCAGCAGCTGCCGGAGCGCACGACGTTGAACTTGACCTGGGTCGGCGAGAACCGCAGCGCCCAGTCGCCGCCGGCTGTGAAGCGCACGCTGCACGCGGCGCGCGCCTGCACGATATCGAGCACATCGGAGAGGGGGTCGGTGGGTGCATTCTGGACGATCACGACAGGAATCCGGATGAATGAGGATCGATCATCTGTCCCGTCTAATCCAAAACGATGGGCATGACGACACCACAACAGCCCATCGGATCGCCTTTCGGCGCCGCATCCACTGCCGACGACATCATCGCCGGAACCGATCTATCCGGCCGCACGGCCATCGTCACGGGTGGCTATTCCGGCCTCGGTCTCGCCACCGCAAAAGCGCTTTCCCGCGCCGGCGCGGAGGTGATCGTGCCGGCGCGCGATATCGCCAAGGCCGAAGCAGCGCTCGCCGGGATCGGGAGCGTGGAGATCGCGCCCATGGACCTGATCGATGCTCCATCCGTCGCCCGCTTCGCCGAGGATTTCCTGGCGAGCAAGCGGCCGCTCCACCTGCTGATCAATAGCGCGGGAGTCATGGCCGCGCCGTTACGACGCGATGCCGCCGGGCACGAGGGGCATTTTGCAACGAACCACCTCGGCCATTTCCGGCTTGCCTGCCTGTTATGGCCCGCGCTGGTCGATCAGGGCGCTCGCGTCATCGCCGTGTCCTCGCGCGGACACCAGATTGCCGGCGTCGATTTCGACGATATCGATTTTGATCGTCGCCCCTATGACAAATGGGTGGCCTATGGGCAGTCCAAGACCGCGAACATCCTGTTCGCCCGCGCTCTGGACCGGCGGGGCGAGAAGCACGGGGTCCGCGCCTTCTCGCTCCACCCCGGCCAGATCATCACCGATCTGGCGCGCCATCTCTCGGACGAGGAACTGGCAGGATTCGACGCGTTCGACGCGCAAGGCAAGCCGATCATCGATCCGGCGCACGGCATGAAGACACCCGAGCAAGGCGCGGCAACCGCCTTGTGGTGCGCCACGAGTCCGCAGCTGGACGGGATAGGAGGGGTGTATTGCGAGGATTGCGATATCGCCGGGATCAACCATGCGGAAATGGGGCGCAAGGGCGTCGCACCCTGGGCCATTGACGATGAGGCGGCAGAACGCCTCTGGACGCTGTCCTCGCAATGGACGGGCTGTTCCTGCTAGTTCGGAGCGCGCGAGCCTGAGAGCTCGCCAGGGCGGGCAGGTCCGATGCGCGCTGCCTGTCCGCCCTCAGTGCAGATGCTGCAGCTTGTCGGGATTGCGCATCACATAGATGCCAACGATCCGTTCGTCCTCGATCTCCAGCGCCGTGGTCTGCAACTCGCCATCGGCCTCCCGGGTGACGAAGCCGGGCAGGCCGTTGATGACCCGCACGCCCACCAGCTGCGAGGCTTGCTTGCGGAACAGCACCGCCAGCGCCTTGTGCAGCTGCAACACCAGACGGCTGCCGAAGATCGGCCGGACCACCGCAGGGCGCTTGCCGCCGCCGTCCGAATGCATGGCGACGTCGCTCGCCAGCATCGCACCCAGCGCCGCCATGTCTCCGCTGCGCGATGCCTCGAAAAAGGCCTGCGCGATGGCGAGGCCACGCTGCGTATCGACCGCGAAGCGAGGCCGCGCCTCGCGCACATGAGTGCGGGCCCGCGCGGCGAGCTGGCGGCAGGCGGCGGCATCGCGGCCGATGGTGGCGGCAACCTCTTCGAATGCCGCGCCGAAGACATCGTGCAGCAGGAAGGCCGCGCGCTCCAGCGGCGACAGCCGCTCCAGCGCGAGCATCAGCGGAAGCGTCACGTCCTCCTCTTCCTCCTCGTCCAGCACCGGATCGGGCAGCCACGGGCCGATATACGTCTCGCGGCGGCGGCGGGCCGATCGGAGCTGATCGAGGCACAGCCGCGTCACCGTCGTGCGCAGGAACGCTCCGGGTTCACGGATCTCTGCATGGCTGGTGCGCAGCCAGCGGATAAAGGCTTCCTGCACCACATCCTCGGCATCGGCCACCGAGCCGAGCATGCTATAGGCGACCCGGATCAGCCGGGGCCGAAGCGAATCGAAGGTCTTCAAGGCGGCGGATTGCTGCGCGTCCATCACCGGTTCACCGCCCGCGCCATGGCGGGCGGATTGCCTTGCCTGCTGCCGAATGCCGGGTCCTCGGATATCATCCTGATTCCTTGCGCCATTGCGATGTCAGCCTGCACCGGATTTACAAGCCCCTCAAGATAGACGAAGCGCACGTCCGATATGCCGACGGTCGCCAGCACATCGGTGAGATAACCGGCGAGGTGGTTCGGCTGAACGGCACCCGGCCCGGTCACCAGCCCGCCCGCGGTGACCACCACCAATACGGGTCGATCGCCCAGCAGCCCGGTCTTCACGCCATTTGCGGACGCGAAGCTGCGCCGATGGCGAAGCACCAGGTCGATCCACAGTTTCAGGCAGGCGGGCACGGTGTAATTGTGCATTGGCGTGGCGATGGTGATGAAGGCGGCGTCCTCCACCTCGCTGATCAGCGTTTCGGAAAGGGCAAAAGCGGCGTGGTCGTCCGGCTGTTGCGCCAGCACCGCCTCGGAATAGGCCTGCGGAACGTTCGCGTGAGAAAGAACGGACAGATCGCGCTCCACGAGAGCCAGCGAGGGATCCGCCGCCTGCAGATTGGCGACAGCCTGCAACGCCAGCGTGGCGCCGCGCGAGGCGGCGCCATGGGGGCTGGCGTGGATCGAAAGAATGGACGCCATCGGCCTGCTCCCGCTCAGGCCAGGCCGGCGCGGTCGAGGCCGAAGGCCTTGTCCGCCGATCCGGGCACCGAGCGGAAGGCGATGGAGGCGCGGTTCCAGGCGTTGATGACCATGATCATGTATGTGAGGTCGACCAGCTCCCGTTCCGAGAATTCTTCCCTCGCCTGATCATAGACATGGTCGGGCACGCCTTCGGGCGCCAGCCGAGTCAGCGCCTCGGTCCAGGCCAGCGCCGCGCGCTCCCGATCGCTGAACAACGCCGATTCGCGCCAGATCGCGACATGGTGCAGGCGCAGCGGGCGTTCACCCTGAAGCGTGGCTTCCTTGATGTGCATGTCGAGGCAGAACGCACAGCCGTTGAGCTGCGACGCGCGGATTTCGACAAGCGAGAGCGTTGATTTCTCCACCGCGCCCTTCTTCACCGCGAGCGTAAGCTCGGTGAGCTTGGCGGTAAGTTCGGGATTCTGCTTCAAATGGTTCAGACGCTGCGACATGACTTGCTCCTTCGGTGTTGATGCAAGCCTTGACGGGACAGCGAGCCGGAATGTGACATCGGGCGAAAAATTTGTGCTTTTCTGGTGTGGATGGTTCATGGCTCCGATGCAGTCTCGCAAGCCGGTTGCCCGCCTGGAGCGATCGCATGGGCGCCACCCGGGGAAGAGCGCAGACACCGGCCATCGACGCGGGCTGATCGCGCCAGACGGATTTGCAGGATTCTGCGCCTGACCCGCCGGGACGCAGAGCTGACAGCGCAGCCTCGGCGATCAATGGAGCGTGCCATCTGCGCTCCGACAAGCGAGATGGCGAACCGGCATGGGGGCAGCGCCGCTCACCCGTAAAGACCGATGGAATGTTGGGCGGTGGCGGAGACGGAGGTCATACGAAGTTAAGTGTATGTATTTGATAACAAAATTTAATATTCTTCCGCTATTTATTTTCCCACGCCCTGTTCCCTGCGCATCAAAACGCCGCTCTCAGACCGTACCTTTACTATGCCAAAATACGCTATTGCTGTCGATGATTTTCTTCTGCCTACAGTTCGGGTTCTAACGTCGGAATCAACTTGCGGATCGCCTTTGGCCATCAGTGGTTGACCTTGCTCTTTGCTATGCTGAGCGGTGGCCATCGAGTGCCTTGGCAGGCATGCGAACCTGACGTTTGGGTTAGCACAGGGTGCCGTACCAGATGTGCCGCAATAACATCCTACAGCCCCGCCAAGGGCGGCTGAGGGTGGGCAATGGCGCTGGCCGCCCCAACGGGGCGGCCTCTACTGATCGGGGCTGTGCCCGGTCAGAACGCAAATGCGCCCTGACCGGTGGCAGTCGCGAAGGTGTCAGCTTCTCCTGCGGCGTGCCGCTCGCGGCCCAGTTCGGTCCAATGCAGGAAACCAGATCGATCATGGGCGAACCATCCTTCCTCGATGCCGTGGATCAACGCCCATGCGACTTCGTTAGCGGGCAGGCCAGGGTGATTGACTGGCCAATGGACTGTGCCTGTGTCGGGCTTGCAGGCACTCGGGGTGCTGAATGCCAGCATGCCGCGTCGGCTGGCAGGCTCGGAAGCGCCGATCGCGGCCATGATGGTGCGGGCCTCCAGCGGGGATAGATGGCCGGTGGGCCTTCCGTCATGCCGCGAATAGGTGAGGCCGTAAGCCACAGCGCGGGCAATGTCCTCTGCCGTGGTGTACTCGCGGGTATCGAGCAAGGCCTGCCATTGCCCGGCACTGACAAGATCCACCGCATGCCACCACTGCCCATTGCGGGCCTTGCTGACGCCATAGACATTGGGTGCACCATGCGCGTCCAGCGTGAGGCCCAGGGTGGCTTCCACATGCTGAACGAAGGGATGAGCAGCCAGCAGCGGGTGCATCAGGCCAATGCGGGTAGTGCCGTCACCATTGTCCGTGCTCACCTCGATCGGAAACAGAAACAGCCGGGAGGGCAAGTTCCATGGATAGGACAGCGGGAAGTCGCGCGGCACAGCGAGGCTGCGATTGATGTCCAGAAGGAAGGTGGAGGCGGCAAGGCCGCGCTCCACGATCTGCGTTGCAAGGCTGTCCATTATGCTGCCTCCTCCATGTCGGCAGGGGCTGCCAGCTGGTGGAGATAGGCCACGGCACGTTCGGCATGGGCTGCGGCCTGCACGATGGCGCGTTTGTCGTTCTTGAGCACCCGCAGCCAGCTGGCAATGTAGCTGGCGTGGTCTGCGCGCGGTTCCAGTGCCAGGCCAAGGTCGGCGGCAAGGAATGCGGCTCCGATCTCGGCCACCAGCTCCTCATGGGCATAGCCTTCGTCACCCCATGATTTGCGCCCAAAGGAACGATCAAGGCGGGTGGGATGACGTGTCCAGTGGACAGTCTCATGACCGCGAGTGGTGTAGTACCCGTGGCTGTCCTCGAATGCTTCAAAGGTCGGAAGCTGAATGCGGTCCTCGCCGATCATGTAGCAGGCACGATCGCCTCCATGGCGCACCTCTGCCGGGATGCTGGCAAAGAATGCCTCGGTGTAGCGCGA
>NZ_QKVT01000178.1:0-993 GCF_003426715.1 Blastomonas sp. UPD001 | reverse complement strand
GAGGTGGAGCGCGTCGACAGCGCCTACCGCTCGGCCTTTTCGGTGCAGTCGAGCCTGGTGATGTACCCCATCTGGGCCTATGGCACCGAGGCGCAGCGGCAGGAGTGGCTGCCGAAGCTCGCGACCGGCGAGTGGATCGGCGCCTTCGGGCTGACGGAGCCCGACGCGGGCTCGGACCCGGCGGGGATGAAGACGAAGGCCATCAAGACGGCAGACGGGTTCCGCCTGAACGGCGCCAAGATGTGGATCACCAACTCGCCGATCGCGGACCTGTTCGTGGTCTGGGCCAAGTGCGACCTGGGGGATGGCGACGGCGAGCAGATCCGCGGCTTCGTGCTGCTGAAGAGCGACAAGGGCGTCAGCGCGCCCAAGATCGAGGGCAAGTTCTCGCTTCGGGCCTGGGTGACGGGCGAGATCGTGCTGCAGGATGTGGAGATCCCGGCGGATCGCCTGCTGCCGAACGTGAAAGGCCTGAAAGGTCCGTTCGGCTGCCTCAACAATGCCCGCTATGGCATCGGCTGGGGCGCGATGGGGGCTGCGGAGTATTGCTGGCATGCAAGCCGGCAGTACACGCTCGACCGCAAGCAGTTCGGCCGCCCGCTGGCCGCGACGCAGCTGGTGCAGAAGAAGCTCGCCGACATGCAGACGGAGATCACGCTGGGGCTGCTGATGGCATTGAGGGCAGGGCGGCTGATGGATGAAGGCAAGCTCGCACCGGAAGCCATCAGCATCCTCAAGCGCAACAACTGCGGCAAGGCGCTCGACATTGCCCGCGTCGCCCGCGACATGCACGGCGGCAACGGGATCTCGGACGAATATGGCATCATCCGCCACGTGATGAACCTCGAGGCCGTGAACACCTACGAAGGCACACACGACGTCCATGCGCTGATCCTGGGCCGCGCGCAGACGGGGATCGCCGCCTTCTGATGGTCTGCGTGCAGCAGGTTCAGATTTCCTGAAGCAAGGAGCGGGCTGACCGGTCCGCAAGCG
>NZ_QKVT01000177.1:0-842 GCF_003426715.1 Blastomonas sp. UPD001 | reverse complement strand
ACTGGACCACCGCCTATATTGCGGTCTCGTTCTTCGGCCTGTTCGCGGTGATCACCGGCCTCGTCATGGGCGAGCCGGCGCGGCGGCAGGAGCCCAAGCCGCTGAAGGGGCCCGTGGCCGCCGCGATCGCCTATGTCAGCCCGCTCGCCGAGTTCTTCAAGCGCCAGGGCGCGCTGGTCGTGCTGCTGTTCGTCCTCGTCCACAAGATCGGCGACACGCTCGCCAACCTGACGCTGCGGTTGCTGTTCGAGGATCTGGGCTTCACCAATGACGAGCTGGCGATCTACGACGTGGGCCTGGGCTTCTGGGCGCTGCTCGCGGGGATTTTCGTCGGCGGGATCCTCTACGCGCGGCTGGGCATGAAGCGCTCGGTGCTGATCAGCCTCATCCTGATGGCCGTTTCGAACCTTGCCTTTGCCGGGCTGGCCACGGTCGGGCACAGCACCTGGGCGATGGCGGGCGCAATGGGCTTCGAGAATTTCGCCAGCGGCATCGGCGGGGTGTGCGTCGTCGCCTATCTCTCGGCGTTGTGCAATCTCGAGTTTACCGCGACCCAGTTCGCGCTGCTCTCTGCGGCAGCGAGCATCACCGGGCGCTTCCTGACCGGAACGCTTGCTGGCGGGATGATCGAGTCGCTGGGCTTCACCAATTTCTACCTGGTGACCACGATCGCCGCGCTGCCCGGCGTGCTGCTGTTCTGGTGGATGATGGCAAGCGGACTGGTCGATCGCTCGCTCGGCACGGCGGGAACTGAGGAGAGCGGGGAGTAACGCAAGCCCCGGTTTTTCGTCACCCCCGCGCACGCGGGGGTGTGGATTCACGTTTGAAGTGCAACACTGGTT
>NZ_QKVT01000176.1:0-12361 GCF_003426715.1 Blastomonas sp. UPD001 | reverse complement strand
TCTCGGCATCGGCGGTTCGCTGATTTACGCGCTCGCTCCCCCTGCCGAGAAGCCTGCTCAGGAACTTTACAACACCGAAAGTCGCTCTACCTCCGAGGCCATCACGTCGGGTCCCCAGGACTATGCCAAGGTGCCGAAGCTCGGTCCGCCGCTCCCGGGGGATCTCGGCGGGCCGATCGTATCGGCCCAGCAACGCGGGGATGCTATCCCAATTCCGCCAGTTGGCGCGCAGCCCGTCCAACCCGACCCGCGTGCACAGGCCATAGAAGCAGCAAGGCAGCGCGCAGCGCAAGAACGGGATGCTGCCCGGACAAGCGGCGTTTTTCTGGGCGGCAATGCGGGTGGCGGTGCGACGACCTCGGCATCATCGCTCGTGCTCTCGGAACCGACTGCACCACAGCCCCAGCAGCCAGCCGCGCCAAGCGATCAGGCCGCTAAACGCGGCTTCCTGGCACAGGCATCGAACCAGCGCACGGCGAGCGCCGAGCGTCTTGTTGCGCCCGCGTCGCCGACTATCGTGCAGGCTGGCAGCGTCATTCCTGCCGCGCTGATCACCGGTATCCGCTCGGATCTTCCCGGCCAGATCACCGCGCAGGTGACCCAGAACGTCTACGACAGCCCGACGGGCCGCATCTTGCTGATCCCGCAGGGCGCGCGCCTGATCGGCGAATATGATAGCGAGGTCGCGGCGGGACAGACCCGCGTGCTGCTCGCCTGGGACCGGCTGATCATGCCCGATGGCGGCTCGATCCTTCTCGATCGCCAGCCGGGTGCGGACGGCGCAGGGTTCGCCGGATTGCAAGACCGGGTGAACCAGCATTGGGGCAATCTGCTCAAGGCTGCCGCCATCTCAACGCTGCTCGGTGTCGGGGTCGAGCTGGGTGCCGACAGCGAGGACGATCTCGTCCGCGCGCTGCGGCGCGGCACCCAGGACACGATCAACCAGTCGGGCCAGCAGATCGTCGGCCGGCAGCTGAATGTCCAGCCGACGCTCAACATCCGGCCTGGTCACCCGCTGCGCGTGATTGTGACGCGCGACCTGATCCTCGAACCGATCGGATGACTACGATGACCAAGCTGAAACTCGGACCGCTCAACGACGACCGGCCCGTCAAGTTGACGGTAGAAATGCCCGCTGCCGTGTACCGAGATCTCGCTGCCTATGCGGCTGCATTAGCGGCCGAGACCGGCGGAGAGGCCGTCACGCCGGAAAAGCTGGTCGCGCCAATGCTTTCTCGGTTCATGGCAAGCGACCGCGGGTTTGCCCGCGGGCGACGCAACCGCCGCGACGACTAAGATTCAACGGTCTTTGCGAAAGCGACGAAAGCGTTCTTTGGATTCGGCCGCGGTTACAGCCGTCTCCGCGTTCGCACATTCCCCGCCGCGCACTGTGCCCTCGCGGCACGCAGATAAAACCCGACGCGCCTCGTCAATATTCGCTTCGAAGAACTGAACGCCGCGAACTGGCTGCTGAACTGAGGGATTCGAGGCTGCAGCTACCGCAATCTCTGCTGGGGGCGAAGACAAAATGACTGGTCGCAAAGCGATCCCCAACGTGAAAGCAACCATCAGCAGTATGACTCCAGCAACCAAAAGCTTAGTTTTTGCCATTTGCCGGTCCCTCTTTTTCCTGCGAACCGGAAGCGTCGGAAATCGCAAATGAAAGCGCATATCGCTGCCGAACAAATGAGAGGAACCGCATGACTGCGGGGTTGTGATTATCCGGCCGCCAATAACCGCAATAGCCAACAAGGGCAGGACCGTGTTCCCCGTGTATTGGTCGATACACCACATCCGAGTAAAGTGCCCCGGTTGCGCCTTCGCATACGATGCTGATGCTACGATAGTTGCCGAGCACGCTAAGGATCGTTTCGCGGCTGCACTGACACAGCCGGATGTTCGGCTTTCGGCCGTTAAGTGCGAGCTTGCCCAAGACCAGATCGCGAATGTCGGAGCCGGGATCAGCTGTCGTTAGCAGGATCTGCTCGGTTTGGAGGTCGGTCCAATGAATCACCGGATGTTCGGCGAGGCGATGACGCGCTGGAAGTGCGACAAGAATGCGCTCGCTCCAGAATGGTTCAGCCCGGAGGCTACCCCACGGCGCAGTGCCCATTAGGATCGCTATATCCACCTCTGCGCTATCAAGACCCGCAAACAGCACCCGGCGATCCGCTTCGACGCATTGAACGTCCACCTCAGGGTGCGCATCGCGCCAGGCGAACGTCGTTGCACGAAGATTGCCTGCGGAGATGGCGCTGTTCAATCCAAGCCGGAGAATTCCAGCACGTCCTTGCGCGGCGTCCCGCATCATGGAAGCTAGCTTCTCGGCGGTCGCGACCATCGGCCGCGCGCCGCCCAGAAAAGTAGTGCCGGCGGTGGTTAGCACCAAGCCTGACCGTGACCGCTCAAAAATCGGGGTGCCGAGCGATCGCTCTAATTTTACGACCGCTCGGCTAAGCGTCGATTGCTCCACCTCGAGTGCTCGGGCGGCGCGATAGAAACTCCCGTGATCCGCTGCCGCAATGGCATATCGAAGCTGACGAATATCAAACGGCACCGCTCACCTCACTCAAGCGATACGACGATCTTTCCGAAGTGCCCGCCAGCCTTCAGCAGACGAAGCGCGTCCACTGCTTTGTCGAATGGAAAAACCCGGTCTACGACAGGCTTCATCTTGTGAAGACCGATGGCACGATTCATTGCTTCGAACATCGCTACCGAGCCGACATAGGTTCCCTGAATCTTGATGTTTTTGTGCAGGATCAGGCCGGTCGCAACGGCGTCAGCCAAGCCGGTCAGCACACCCATAAGAGAGATCGACCCGCCGAAGCGAACGGCTTCGAGAGTCTTGTTGAGCGTGCCCGGCCCACCCACTTCTACGGCATGGTCAACGCCGCGCCCATCGGTTAGCGCAAGCACCTCCTGCTGCCACTCTGGATTGCTTCGGTAGTTGATAACATGGTCCGCTCCAAGCGCCCTTGCACGTTCGAGCTTGGCGTCATCAGAACTCGTGATGATCACTCGCGCGCCCGCGAGTTTGGCAAACTGGAGCGCGAAAATCGACACACCCCCTGTGCCGAGCAAAAGGACCGTCTCGCCCGGTCCGATATTCGCTCCGACGAATTGCGCATACCACGCCGTCACACCGGCACATGGCAAGGTGGAAGCTTCCTCAAAGCTGAGATGATCGGGAACTTGAACTACACCGCTCGCGGGCAGAATAACCTGCTCGGCCAACATTCCATCGACTGCCCCGCCGAGCGAGCCCGCTTGCAGTTCCGCAGTGAGAGGGCCGTCGAGCCAGCCCGGCATAAACGCAGCGGCTACACGATCACCGACCTTGAAACGAGTAACCCCCGCCCCGACCGCCGATACCACTCCTGCGCCATCAGAGAGGGGTACAACGCCCGTCATTTTATCTCCCACGGCATATGTGCCGGAGATCACTAGAATATCGCGGTAATTCAACGAGCACGCCTTGACATCGATGACAACGTCGCCCGGCCCGGGTGTCGGGGCCGGTCGGTCGACTACGGCAATAGCGTCGATGTCGGTGCCGATGGTGATTTCATAAGCTTTCACGGGGCTCTCCAATTCTTTCAAAACCGATGCCACCGCGTTATTCGTGCAAGCCGTTGCTTGTGCAAGTACCGACATTTTTGTAAGTATTAAGGCACATTTTTGTCCGTAGCGATCATGGAAGACCGATTTGATGGCACGCAAATGCGATTGGAAAACAGGCTGCGATGTGGAAGCGACCCTTGCTGTTGTGGGCGGGCGTTGGAAGCCGGTTTTGCTGTTCCATCTTCTCGATGGCCGCAAGCGGTTCAGCGATCTGTGCCGGATGACTCCCAACGCCACGCAGCGGATGATCACCCTGCAGCTGCGTGAATTGGAGGCAGACGGAGTGGTCGCGCGACATGTCTTCGCCGAGGTGCCACCGCGAGTCGAGTACGAACTGACGGCCTTGGGACGTTCGCTGGAGCCGCTGTTGCTTCACATGCGGAACTGGGGCGAACAATACAAGCGACAGCCCAAGCTGCAGGACACGCGGTCAGACGGCAGCGCTCTTTAGGGCTCCAACTCGCCCGCACCTGAGCGAAGGCTGCGCACTGTCTCACTGAAACACATGAGACAGTTTTGGGCTGCATTTATGGCAGCTCGAACAGACTTGTGTTCCTGCGCTTCAAAACCTGCCCATCCTCTCTGCACAAAATAAATGGGGAGAGTGTAATGGTCCAACTTCTGCGTGGCACACGCCACAGAGCGCTCATCGAATCGCTGTCGACCGGCTTGTCTGCGATTGCTTTAACCGCCAGTCTTCCGGCGTTCGCGCAAACCGAGCCTTCTCCGCTGGCAGGACAGCCAGCCGGAACCGAGACCGCCGCACAGAGCCAATCCGATGATACGGTAGGCGGTGACATCGTCGTCACCGCGACGCGAAGAGAACAGCGCACGCAGTCCATCGGTATCGCGGTTTCAGCTTATTCTGGTGAAACACTCACAAGAAGCGGTGTGCTAGCCACGACCGACCTCGCCGCGATCACGCCAGGGTTGGCCATTACTCTTGTCACACCCGGACAGCCCGCGCTGATCGCTATCCGAGGAATTTCCCAGAGCAACTATGCGGGTCAGTTGGAGTCGACCAACGCCTACTATGTTGACGACAATTACCAGGTGCTGTCGTCGACTAACAGTCAAGGCTTGTATGACGTTGCACGCGTCGAGACCCTGAAGGGCCCGCAAGGGACATTGTTCGGGCGCAACGCCAATGGCGGCCTCGTGAACGTCATCACCAATGACCCGGTGAACGAATTTAGCGGCTATGCCCAGGTAGGACTAGCATCGCGCGGCGAAGTTCGTGCCGAGGGCGCAGTCAATCTCCCCATCAGCGATACCGTTGCAGGCAGGATTGCAGTCTATCGCAACCATTTTGATGGCGCCTATCGCAATCAGGTCCCTAATGTCCGGAACCTCGGTGACGAGGACGCTTTCGGCATCCGCGGCAAGATCAAGATCGAGGCGAATGATCGCCTGACGCTCGATCTTCGGGGGAGCTACTACAACCAGTTTGCCAAAAGCGGCGGGCAGGCTCTCGCCACTCCGGCTTTGCCGTTGTCCCCCGAGGGTTTGGGCGTCCTGACCGGCCCGAACACCACGACCTTCTTTGGCTATCGAGATGCAGACGGCGATCCGTTCACTATCGCAGTCGACTACCCGGGGTTCCATGGCCAGAAGGTTTGGGACGCCGGCTTCAAGGTTGATTACGCGCTCTCAGACACGGTCACGCTCATCGCGCAAACCTACTACCAGGATGCGAAGACCGATTACGCAGAGGACAACGATCTCTCACCACTCAACTTTTCGATCTATCAGGTCTTTAACGAAAGCAAGAACTTCACGCAGGAAGTTCGCCTCGTTGAAAGCGACGGAAGCTTCCGATGGACAGCAGGCGCCTTCTATCTGAGGGTCCGGGGCGAATACATCCAGAATTTCGAATTGCGTGGCCTTGGAGCGATTACCCGGTCAGACTACTTCCTGCGCACCGACTCGGGTTCAGTTTTCGGCCAGATCGAATATGATCTGTCCCCGCAGGTCACGCTGATCGCTGGCGGCCGCTTCATCATCGATCACAAGGACTTCGGGATCGACTATAGTTGCACAACTATTCCAGCGACGTTTGGGTCGTTTGCCACCAACCCGGCCACTGCCGGATGTGCCAACACCTTCGCCTCTACGGACCCGCTCGCGCTCATCAACAATCCGACGTACCGCGACACGCACACAGAGCGGGGCTTTGCCGGCAGGGCACAGATCAACTGGCAACCTATTGACGACCTTCTGATCTATGCGAGCTACAACCGCGGCTACAAAGCCTTCAATTACAATGAGGCCTTCGCGGGTGCCACCCCTATCGACCGGATCCGCTTCGACGGCGAACGAGTGAATGCGTTCGAGCTGGGCGAAAAATGGGACCTTCTGGACAGGCGTCTCAGAATCAACTCCGCGCTGTTCTATTATGATTTCGAAAGCTATCAGGCATTCGATCAGCGCGGTCTCCTTTTCACCGTCTTCAACAGTCCGGCGCGGGTCTATGGCGGCGAAGTTGAAGTGACGGTCAGGCCCGGCGGCGGTTGGACGCTCAATGGATCTGCCCTGTTCCTCAACACCCGCGTCGAAGATGTGCCTCTTCCCAATGTGGTTACTTCGCGACGCACCGCGCAATCTCCTAACTGGGCTTACACTTTCGCAGTCGCCAAGTCGTTCGATCTTCCGATCGGCCAACTGGAGGCGACCTTCAACGGCACATACACCGGAAGCCAGTTCGCGCAGCTACAGAACTCACCCATCACATTGCTGCCAGCAGCCCTCAACGCCAATGCTCGCATCGCATTCGTTCCCAACGGTAGCAGCGTCCAGTTTGCGCTATTCTCGCGCAATATCACCAACAACAACAAGCCCAACTACGCCTTCGATCTCTCTGGTGGCGCGCTAGGGTTCCGAGAGCAATCCTTCCCCGATCCACGTGTGATCGGTGCCGAAATCCGCGTCAGCTTCTGAATGTCCATGGTCGGCTCGATGCGTTCGAGCCGACCAGTTTCGAACCGTGCGAGCGAACGATGACCGGTCAATGCCGAGACATGATTCACCAAAGGGCTTCGGATGATCCCGAAAGCCATTGGCTTGCAGCGGCAACTGCAATCGATTGGGATATCGCACCGAGCGTAGCGTTCGGGAAGACGGGTCGCTGGTTCGAGGGAGCGGCGCTCAACACCTGTCACAACGCAATTGATCGTCATGTTCTAGACGGTCGCGGCAATGCATTGGCGCTGATCTACCACAGTGAGATGACAGGTTCGGTAGAGCGCTTCACGTTTCAGGAACTGCAGCAACTCGTCGCCCTCACAGCCGGGATGATCAAAGCCTGTGGTGTCGGCAAGGGTGATCGCGTCATCATCTACATGCCGATGGTCCCAGAAGCCGTCGTCGCCATGCTGGCGTGCGCCAGGATCGGCGCTATCCATTCCGTCGTGTTCGGCGGCTTTGCTGCCCAGGAACTCGCGAAACGGATCGACGACGCAAATCCCAAACTGGTGCTGACGGCATCGTGTGGCCTCGAGCCAGGCCGCATCGTAGCATACAAACCTCTGGTCGATGCGGCTCTTGCTTTAGCCACGACCTCGGTGAGGCACGTTATCGTTCTTCAACGTCCGCAACTGAAGGCAGAGCTCGAGCCGGGACGCGACCTGGACTGGGCACGGTCGGTCGCCAATGCACGCGCCGAGCCCTGTGTCAGTGTCGCCGCGACCGATCCGCTGTATATCTTGTACACGAGCGGAACGACAGGAGTCCCCAAGGGTGTCGTCCGTGACAATGGCGGACATGCCGTCGCGCTCTGCTGGACGATGTCTGCCATCTACGGCGCTGCCGCAGGCGACATATTCTGGGCCGCCTCCGATATCGGCTGGGTCGTAGGACACAGCTACATCGTCTATGCGCCGTTACTCGCCGGCTGCACGACTGTCCTTTATGAGGGTAAGCCAGTAGGCACCCCCGACGCAGGAGTGACATGGCGGCTCATTGAGCGGCATGGCGTAAATATCCTCTTCACCGCACCCACGGCGATCCGAGCGATCCGCCGCGAAGACCCTTCAGCGTCGCTTCTCGCGGGCCGCGATATTGCAACGCTGCGCGCGCTTTTCCTCGCAGGTGAACGTGCCGATCCTGATACCATCGCCTGGGCGTCAGCTCATCTGAACGTCCCCGTCATCGATCACTGGTGGCAGACCGAACTGGGCTGGCCGGCACTTGCAACGTGTCTTGGTCTGGGCGATCGCGAGGCTCGGCCCGGCAGTGCGGGTCGCCCCGTTCCTGGCTACCGCTTTGCGGTTCTGGACGACTCCAGCCAACCGCTCGGACCAAACGCGGTCGGCGACATTGCTATCGAGCTCCCGCTCCCGCCGGGCTGCTTGCCGACGCTCTGGCAGAACGAGAGCGGCTTCCGCGCAAGCTACCTCGAGCGCCATCACGGCCATTATGCGACTGGTGACGCCGGCTTCATTGACGAAGACGGGTTCGTCCATGTCATGAGCCGTGTCGACGACATCATCAACGTAGCGGGTCATCGACTATCAACCGGCGGCATCGAGCAGGTGCTCGCGTCTCACCCACAGATCGCCGAATGCGCGGTCATCGGCGCCGCTGATCCACTGAAGGGGCAGGTGCCTGTCGCGCTCGTCGTCCCGAAGCGCGGCGTCGAAACCTCAAAGGAAGTACTTGCCGCCGAACTCGTCGCCTTAGTGCGACGCGAGATTGGACCGGTGGCGTCGTTCAAGACCGCGATCGTCGTGCAGGCGTTGCCCAAGACGCGTTCGGGCAAAGTGCTTCGTTCGGCCATGCGGCGTATTGCCGATGGCGAGCCATGTCCGTTGCCGCCGACGCTGGATAACTCAGAATCCTTTGAGCAGGTCGCGCAAGCACTGCGCGATGCTGGCTTCCCCTCTCCTAAACCCCAGTCCCTATCGGAGCAGATCGCATGATCCCAAGCCGTGAGCAGAAGCTCTGGATGTATGAGAAGATGGTCGTCAGCCGCCGGTTTGAGGAAGCGATTGCAGCCATTTACTTCGAGGGCAAGAAGCCAGTCTTCAATATGGCTAACGGGCCGATACCCGGAGAAATGCACCTTTCCGACGGGCAGGAGCCCTGCGCTGTCGGGGTCTGCGCCCATCTTCAGCCTTACGATATCGTCACCGCAACGCACCGCCCGCACCATCAGGCAATCGCGAAGGGTGTGGACCTGAAGCGAATGGCGGCCGAAATCTTCGGCAAGGCGACGGGGCTGTCCGGCGGCCGTGGCGGACATATGCATCTGTTCGATCCGGCGGTTAACTTCGCCTGTTCCGGCATCATCGCGCAAGGAATGGGACCTGCTGTCGGCGCGGCTCTTTCTCGTAAGATGCAGGGCAAGCCAGGCGTCGCGGTCGCTTATATCGGCGAAGGCGCGGCCAATCAGGGTGCTTTCCACGAAAGCCTCAACTTGGCGGCGGTTTGGAAGCTTCCAGTCGTGTTCGTCATCGAAGACAACGCATGGGGCATATCGGTTGCAAAGGCGGCTTCGACCGCAGTGCCTGAAAACCATGTTCGTGCTGCGGCGTATGGCATGCCCGGACATTTGGTGCGCGACAACGATCCCTACGCCATCTTCGCCACCGCCGGCGAGGCGATCGCCGCCGCGCGCAACGGCCAAGGCCCATCGCTGATTGAGGTCGAAACAATGCGGCTCGCTGGTCACTTCATGGGTGATGCGGAGGGCTACCGGCCCAAGGGCGAGAAGGACGGCCTGACTGCGCGTGACCCCATCCCCCGCCTGCGTGCCAGGCTGTTGGCCGACGGCGACGCCGACGAATCGACCCTCGATAAAATCGAGACCGTCGCAAGCGGCGAAGTCGACGATGCGATTGCCTACGCCCGGAACAGCCCCGACCCCGACCCAGCCGATGCGCTCACCAGCGTGTTCGTCTGAACACTATGCGCGGAGACCAGAAATGAGTGATGCCACCCCCGTCCGCAAGAACGAAAGAAAGCTAACAATCGCCCGTGCGATGGCCGAGGCGGTCGCGCAGGAAATGCGCGTCGATCCCACGGTCTTCGTCATGGGCGAGGACATCGGCGAACTTGGCGGCGTCTACGGCAACACACGCGGCCTGCTGGCGGAGTTTGGTGCAGAGCGCGTTCGAGACACACCTATCTCGGAGACAGCATTCATTGGTGCGGCTGTTGGTGCGGCTCAGGATGGAATGCGCCCGGTCGTCGAACTGATGTTCGTCGACTTTTTCGGCGTGTGCTTCGACGCCATCTACAATCTGATGGCGAAGAATATCTATTTTTCGGGCGGAACCTTCAAAGTGCCGATGGTTCTGATGACCTCCACCGGCGGTGGCTATTCTGACGGCGGCCAGCATTCGCAATGCGTCTATGGCACCTTCGCCCACCTCCCGGGCATGAAGGTGGTGGCCCCGTCCAACGCCTATGATGCCAAGGGTCTGATGACCGCAGCAATCCGCGACGATAATCCAGTCGTCTTCATGTATCACAAGGGCCTTCAAGGCATGGGTTGGCTCGGCACCGAACCGGCTGCCACCGTTCATGTGCCGGAGGAAAGCTACACCATCGAGATCGGTAGTGCGGCCGTGGTCCGGTCCGGACGCGACCTTACCATCGTTTCGCTTGGCATCGGGGTCCACCATGCTCTTAAGGCAGCGCAGCGTCTCTCGGAACGAGGCATCGAGGCGGAGGTCGTCGACATCCGGTCGCTGGTACCGCTCGACCGCGCAACGATCCGCGCATCGGTGGCGAAGACCGGCCGCCTGATCGTCGTCGACGAAGACTATCACAGCTACGGCGTGACCGGCGAGATCATTGCGACAGTAGTTGAACATGACCTCTCAGTGCTCAAGGCACCGCCTGTCCGGATCGCCTTCCCCGACGTGCCGATCCCCTTTGCTCGGGTGATGGAGCAGTTCTGCCTGCCCAATCCCGACAAGATCGTCGCTGCTGCCGAAACCATGCTTGGGCGCGATGTGGCGCTTACCAACCCCTGAACGGAGAAAAACATGGCAACCGAAATCGTCATTCCGAGCGACCTCTGGGAAGAGGACAGCGAGGCGGTCATCACAAGCTGGCTGGCATCCGATGGTGCCGCCGTCGACGAAGGCGCATTGATCGCAGAGATCATGGTCGAAAAAGTCCAGCATGAACTTCTGGCACCCGCCAGCGGAACACTGTCCATTAGCCGTCAGGTCGATGATGTCGTTTCGAAAGGCGATGTGATCGGAACGATCGCGTGATGCCGACCGACCAGATTGTTCCTCTTCGGGGCATCCGCGGCATGATTGCCGACCGCATGGTCAAAAGCCTGCAAGAGGCAGCGCAACTCACCCACCATGCGACTGCGGACGCTAGCCAACTTGTAGCGACGAAAGCCATTGCGGAAGCTGCCGGCGTAAAGCTATCGATCGAAGATCTGCTGATGGCCCGCACAGTATCAGCGCTCCGGCGGCATCCTGCAATCAATGGCAAAGTCGAGGGCAAGGAGGTGCATCTCTCCGGTGCCATTCATCTCGGCGTTGCAATTGCATTACCGGGTAATTTGCTGGCCGCACCCGCAATTTTTGATGCCCAGGACAAGTCTGTCGCGCAGCTTCGTGAGGCGAGACGCGACCTTGCCGCTCGCGCCCGCGCGAACAAACTCAGTGTAACGGAAATGACCGGGGGAACCTTCACGGTCAGCAATCTAGGTTTGACTAGGGTCGAGCACTTTACCCCGATTATTGCTAGCCCGCAGATCGCAATCCTCGGAATTGGACGCCTTGTTGAACGCCCTGTCCGGGGCGACGGCGGCGAGATCGCCTGGGGATCAGCTGTCGGGCTTTCGCTCACCTTCGATCATCGCGCAATCGATGGCGCGCCAGCCGCCGACTTCCTCACCAACCTTTGCGACATCATTGAAACCGATGAGAGCTGGTCGTGAGTTTAAATTGGTTTCCGGACATGCCGGCTGCTCTGGCCGCAGAAGAGGCCTTGTTCGAAAGCATGCCGACCGAAACAGGCGCGCGCCAATGGCTGATGTGGCAAGGCCAAAAGTCACTTGTCGTGCCGCGCACTTTTCTACGTAGACCCGGTCTTCAGAAGGCAGTGGCCCGAAGCCGCCAGGCCGGCTGGCCAGTCTTCATGCGCCAGACTGGAGGCGACGTCGTGCCACAGGGTCCCGGCACCTTGAACATCTCGCTCGCATGGGTGGAAGAAGGCAGTCGCGGAAGCTCGATCATCCAGGGCTACGCAGCGATATGCGATCCTATCCGCACCGTGCTCGGCGGGTCCTGTGGGTCGGTCGCCTCGGCATTTTGCGATGGCGCGTTCAACATTGTGATCAATGGCCGCAAGCTCGCAGGAACGGCCCAGCGTCGTCGCCGAAAGGGTCCCCACACGCTCGTCCTCGCACATGCACTGATATTGGTCGATGAGGACATCGAAGCCGGCGTGGCGGCAACGAATGACTTTCTCTGCAGCCTTGGCCAAACACCGGGGCTTCGTGCGGACGCGCACGTCAACGCTACCGAGGCCCTTTGCGATTACGCTTTGACCCCAGCGCGCCTCGCCAACCGCTTGTTCGTGCACCTCGCCCAGAGCGACTTGGCTCCAGGTATGGCGGCATGATGCCGCTGTTTCGACACATGCCTCATACACTGCGCTGGCCAGTGACGGTGACAAACACACGAAGAAGAACCAATCACGACCGCTATCGCCATTCACAAAGATGGATGGTCAACCTAAGGAGAGGTGAGAGATGGTAAACAAGGAT
>NZ_QKVT01000175.1:0-696 GCF_003426715.1 Blastomonas sp. UPD001 | reverse complement strand
GGCTTTTCCGTCTCGATCCAGAGCAGGTCCGCGCCGTTCTGCAGCGAGGTGACGCAGTCGAGCACGACGCGGTCCTCGCCGGAGCCGGCGCGGAACTGGAACAGGTTGGAGGGCAGCCGCTTCGGGCGCACCAGCTTGCCGTCGCGGTTGATGAGCACGTCGCCCGGTTCGCCGGCGCCGGTGACCTCCTCGCAGTCGAGGTAGCTGTTGTACTGGTCGCCGAGGTCGCCCGGAGTCTTCGTATAGGCGATCTGCTTGGTGAGGCCGGCGCCCAGCGAGTCCGTGCGGGCGACGATGATGCCGTCGTCGACGCCCAGCTCCATGAAGGCGTAGCGGCAGGCGCGGATCTTGGCGAGGAAGTCCTCGTGCGGGACGGTGACCTTGCCGTCCTGGTGGCCGCACTGCTTCTCGTCGGAAACCTGGTTCTCGATCTGCAGCGCGCAAGCGCCCGCTTCGATCATCTTCTTGGCCAGCAGATAGGTGGCCTCTGCGTTGCCGAAGCCGGCGTCGATGTCGGCGATGATCGGCACCACATGGGTCTCGAAATTGTCGATCGCCTTCTGCACCTGCGCGGCCTTGACCGCGTCGCCGGCCTTGCGGGCGGCATCGAGGTCGCGGAACAGCATGCCCAGTTCGCGGGCGTCGGCCTGCTTCAGGAAGGTGTAGAGTTCCTCGATGAGGGCCGGCACGCTGGTC
>NZ_QKVT01000174.1:0-533 GCF_003426715.1 Blastomonas sp. UPD001 | reverse complement strand
CCGACGATCTCGTCATTGTTCAGCTGACCCTGGAAGCCATAGTCGAGCCCGACCACGGTCAGGCCATGGTGCAACAGGTTGGTGAGGATCGAGAAATGCGTGGTTTCCTGGCCGCCATGCTGGCTGGCGGTCGAGGTGAACGAGGCACCGACCTTGCCGACCAGCGCGCCCTTGGCCCACAAGCCTCCGGTACGATCCCAGAAGGCTGCCATCTGGCTCGACATGCGGCCAAAGCGCGTGCCGGTGCCGACGATGATCGCGTCATAATCGGCCAGTTCCTCGGGCGTCGCGATCGCGGCTGCCTGGTCGAGCTTGAAATGGCCCGCGCGCGCAATTTCTTCGGGGACGGTTTCGGGGACGCGCTTGACCGTCACCTCGGCACCTTCGCCGCGCGCGCCTTCGGCGACCGCTTCGGCCATCGTCTCGATATGACCATAAGTCGAGTAATAGAGCACCAGAACCTTTGCCATGCGAATTCTCCTTCGTGAAATGCTGGAATGAAAGGGGTGCCCCGCCGCCCGAGGGGGAAGGCG
>NZ_QKVT01000173.1:0-508 GCF_003426715.1 Blastomonas sp. UPD001 | reverse complement strand
CTCCCCAAGCGAACGATCACGGCTCGATCCGTTCGTCGTCGCCACCGGTGACGCCAGCCCGCGCGATCAGCGCGATCTGATGGAGCGGCCCTTCTTCTCGCTGGCCAAAGCCAAACGCACCACGCCGATCCTCTACGAGGCCGGCGACGTCCATGTCGAAGTGTTCGCGGTCCCCGAGCATGGCATGGCGACCATCTGGGACGCCGATATCCTGATCTGGGCCGCAAGCCAGATCGTCGAAGCCGCAAACCTCGGGTTCCAGACCTCACGCTTCCTGCGCTTCACCCCTTATCAGCTCCTGACCGCGATCGGACGTCAGACCGGATCGCGCGATTACCGGCTGCTCAAGGGCGCGTTGGCGCGCCTGCAGTCGACCGTCATCCAAACCACAATCCGCAACGGCGAGCATTGGCGGCGCCAGCAATTCTCCTGGATCAACGAGTGGGGGGAATGCACGACGCGCGACGGCCGTGTGGAGGGCATGGAGTTTGTCCTGCCCGACTGGCTC
>NZ_QKVT01000172.1:0-2192 GCF_003426715.1 Blastomonas sp. UPD001 | reverse complement strand
AAAAGCTTCAGCGCGAATTTGATAAACTACCAAAGGAATTCTTTTCTCTCGGAGTAAGTGTAAATTTTTATAAACAATTATTCGCCTGCTTTGACGAACAATGGAGGCGGGAATTTTTGGAGTCGATTCGTGACGTAGTCTGGAATAAAGATATATTAAAGTCAGCAATTGGTGAACCTGTTTTTAGAACGGCGCATTTACGTACCGTCGATGTAGAGGAAATACAGGACCAATTTACGAGCGTTTTGACCGGCGAGACGTTGCTGACTGATTTCAATTTTGGTTTTGAGCTTCCTGCTTCGAAGCATTTCGCAGGATTTGACTTAACCTTTAAGGTTAACGCAAATTCAACTCCAAGTACGAATATGCATGCTCTCATAGGGAGGAATGGAGTCGGAAAAACGACGCTGCTTAATGCGATGGTTAAGGCGATAGCCCGCACCGAAGATACCAGCGGGGCTTTCTACGAGATCAGCTCATTTGAAACGAGGGCGGCGCTCGATTACGGCTATTTTAAGAGCCTTGTATCCGTAGCTTTTAGCGTTTTTGATCCTTTTGATCTCCCCCCTGAAGATGGGACAGGTCGGTACACATATATTGGTATGACGGAAATTTCTGATGGCGACCAAGGTGCTTCCCTTACTAAGTCAAAGGGGAATATCAGCTCCGAGTTCTTGGACGGGCTAGTAGAATGCTTCAGCGAGGAAAAGAAGAAGCATCGGTGGGTTGCTGCGATAAAAACCCTGGAGAGCGATCGCAATTTCGCTGAAATGAATCTTTCAAATCTTGCTGAATTGTCTGGCGATGAACTAATGGTTCGTGCGTCGTCACTATTTAGAAAGATGAGTTCAGGTCACTGTATAGTGATATTGACTATGACTTTGTTGGTTTCAAAGGTTGAAGAGCGCTCTTTAATTCTTTTTGATGAGCCGGAGGGGCACTTACATCCGCCGCTCTTATCAGCTTTAATTAGAAGTCTGAGCCAGTTGCTTCATTCCAGGAATGCAGTTGCAATCATTGCTACTCACTCACCAGTTGTGCTACAGGAAATACCACGTACTTGTGTTTGGAAGATCTTTAGAACAAGACTGGCTTCGGAAAAGAAACGGCCCGACACTGAGACGTTTGGAGAGAACGTGGGTGTCCTCACGAGAGAGGTATTCGGACTGGAGGTTGAAAGGTCTGGCTTTCACACTGTCTTGGCAGAACTGGTCGACAGAGGCGGATCATATGAAAATATTGTCAAATCATTAAATGAAGAGCTTGGCGACGAGGCGCGTGGCATACTTAGAGCGATGATAATTAATCGTGATGAGGCTGTTGATTTATCATGAGAAAGCTTCCCGTACCGCCGTATGAATCGATTGATCTTTACGACCAGATTTTATCTGAAATGAGTGATTTAAATTTTAAGGATAAATGCACTAAAAACCGCCATCATGTAATTAAGGCTTATTTAGATTTTGAAAGTAAAACGATAGATAGGGCATGGTGCGAATTGCCGCGGGCAAACCATGGCGAAGGAGACGCCATTATATGTGGTGCATTGTCGAAGGCAGAATTGATCTCACTTTATGACTCCGGGGTTATTAAATCTCGAGATGATGCGCGAAAAGTTTATGATCAAATTAAGGTAAGCGCGCATGATGAGTGCCCTTATTGCGGAGGTGTCGGCGAAGTGGGGGCTGAGGGAGAGCTTGGGACAGCTGATCACTATTTGCCTAAGGCGCGGTTCCCTGCATACTCCGTTTTTCCAAAGAATCTAGTTCCGGCGTGTTTTGTCTGCAACAAAGGATTGGGTAGTAGTTTTCCTACTGATCCTAATCATCAGCCACTCCATCCGTACTTAGACGACGAATATCTGTTCGATCAAAAGTGGACGTCAGCGAAAGTGCGTGAGGAGCTTCCGGTGGTGGTCGATTTCACTGCAGCGCCGCCAGAGCACTGGTCATTAAGGGACCGGATGCGCGTTCAGAAGCATTTCCAAGTTTGTAAACTTGGTACGCGGTACCGCTCCAAAGTATCGCAAGAGCTCGCTCCGCTCATTTCGCAGCGCAGATCGACGCTCGCCAAGCTTGATCCTGGATCCTTCCGCGATCATCTTTTGACGATAGCAAACGAGGAGCGGTTGCCGATTAATGGGTGGAGAAGGACCTTGTATGCTGCGCTTGCTGATTCTGCTTGGTTTTGTA
>NZ_QKVT01000171.1:0-10310 GCF_003426715.1 Blastomonas sp. UPD001 | reverse complement strand
CTGCCGACACCTGCCGCGTCGTGTTTCATTCGATGTTCCGCCAATATCTTCCCGAACCGCAGCGCGCCCGGCTGGCGGAGATCATCGTCCAGTCGGGCCAGTTTGCGACCGAGCGAACGCCGCTTGCCTGGATCAGCCTGGAATGGACCCCCGACCGCAGCGAGGTACGGCTGTCGCTGACCAGCTGGCCGGGCGGCGAGCAGCGGTTCCTGGCCACATGCCACCCCTATGGCGAGTGGATCCACTGGCGCTGAGCGCGGCGGCGCGGCGGTAGCAGGCTTGCGCATGGCCGATTGCACCGCCAGATTGCCCGGATGGCAGACCATCCCGATCTGGAAACCCTGTTGCTGGGCCCGGTGCTGCCGGATCGCGAATGCGGCGGTTGCACCGCATGCTGCGTGACGCTGAAGGTCGACACGCCCGATCTGAAGAAGCCCGCCGGCACGCCCTGCCCACAGCTTTCCGCCACCGGATGTAGCATTCACGCGGTGCGCCCGACCATCTGCCGCACCTGGTTCTGCGCGTGGCGCAGGGTCGCCGCGCTCCCCGACGAGGCGCGGCCCGACCGGTCCGGGCTGATCGTCTCGGTCAGCTTCAACCGCGCGGCGCGCCATCCGTTCGAGGCGATCGCGCTGACCGTCCTCGCACTGCCCGGCAGCAAGGCCGTGGCCAGTGGCATGGCGGCGCGCGTGCTCGATGCGCTGTGCGATCGGCCGATCGCGGTCTGGTTCAGCGACGGCCAGCGCAAGATGCTGATGCATCCTGAGAACGACGTGGCGCAGATCGTGCTGTCAGGCGCCGAGGCACCGCCGCAACTGGCCGCCGAAGTGGCGCTCTGGCGTCAGCAATATGCCGCCTTTCTTGCCTGAGCAGCGCTTTCTGGCTAACGGTGGACATACTGACGATAGGGGAGCGGAATGAGCGCAATCGACCGAAGGCTGTTCGTGGCGGGTGCAGGCGCAGCCCTGCTTGGCGCAGTCGGCAAGGCAGCGGGCGGCAAGAGCATTACCCTGCCCTTTGCCAATGGCACGCGCCCGCTGGTGCAACTGCCCGGCAAGCGCGAGATGATCCTCCTCACCAGCCGCCCGCCGCAGCTCGAAACGCCGTTCAGCGTGTTCCATGACGGGTTGCTGACGCCCAATGACGCGTTTTTCGTGCGCTATCATCTGTCCGGCCTTCCGACCGAGATCGACCCGCGCAGCTTCCGCCTCGCCATCGGCGGGCATGTCGAGAAGCCGCTGCAGATCAGCCTCGAATCGCTGCGGCGCGACTTTCCGGTGAGCGAGATCGTTGCGGTCAACCAGTGCTCGGGCAACAGCCGCGGCTTCGTCACACCGCGCGTCGCGGGCGGCCAGCTCGGCCATGGTGCGATGGGCAATGCGCGCTGGCAGGGCGTCGCGCTCAAGCACCTGCTCGACAAGGCCGGGGTTCGCTCGGGCGCGCGCCAGGTGACCTTCAACGGGCTCGACAATCCGCCCGCCGATGGCGTTGCCGATTTCGTCAAGGCGCTCGACATCGATCATGCCCGCGATGGCGAGGTAATGGTCGCCTTTGCGATGAACGGCGAGGAACTGCCTTTCCTCAACGGCTATCCGCTGCGCCTCGTCGTGCCCGGCTATTTCGGTACCTATTGGGTCAAGCATCTCAGCGAGATCACCGTCGTCGACAAGGAGTTCGACGGTTACTGGATGAAGACCGCCTATCGCATTCCCGAAATTGACTGCCGCTGCGTCGAGCCTGGCACCAAGCCCGACAAGACCGTGCCGATCGCCCGGTTCAACGTGCGCTCGTTCCTGACCAGCCACGCCGATGGCGCGCAGGTCAGCGCCAAACGGACGACGGAATTGCGCGGGATCGCGTTCAGCGGTGGCGATCCCATCAAGCGCGTGCTCGTCTCGCCCGATAACGGCCGGAACTGGCAGGAGGCCAGGCTCGGCGAGGATCTGGGGCGCTATTCGTTCCGCGAATGGAAGCTGGGGCTGACGCTCGCCAAGGGGCAGCACGCCTTGCGCGTTCGCGCCGAATGCTCGAGCGGCGAGACGCAGCCGATGGAGCCGCTCTGGCAACCTGCGGGATATATGCGCAACGTGGTCGAGACGATCAACGTGGAGGCCGTGTGATGCGCAGCAAGGGATTTGTCATCGGCCTCGGCCTGCTGGCTGTCGCGGCGGGGGGCGCGGCCTGGACGCTGATGGATCGCGACGCCGGACCGGAGGTCGTGGCGGCGCGGATGGAGCCGGTCAGCTATCAACTACCTGAAGAAGCGATCCCCGCCGAGCTCGCGGACGCGGGGGCGGCGATCGTGGTCAACAACTGCACCGCTTGTCACAGCCTGGAATATGTCACCAGCCAGCCGCGCGGCATGGGGGAGAAGTTCTGGCACGACGAGGTGACCAAGATGGTCAAGGTCTATGGCGCGCCGGTCGCGCCCGCCGACGCCGAGGCGATCGCCCAGCTGCTCGCCGAACGGTTCGGCTAGAACAGCAGGATCACCACCGCGAACGAGGCCGCGAGGCTGGTCAATGTCGCGATCAGCACCGGGATCGCGGGCCGAATGCCGGTCTCCATCAGCAGATCCATGCGGCTGCGCATCGCGGTCGCGATCACCGCGATCAGCAGCAGCCCCTTGGACAGGCTGAGCGCCGAATCGCGCACCGGATCGGGCATCGCCACCAGCGAGTTGACCAGCACCACGCCGAAGAACGCGACGATGAACCAGGGCAGCGCCAGCCGCTTCCACAAGGGACTGCCTTCGGCCTGGTCGGCATTGCCGATGGCGAAGCCGGTGATGATGACGACGGGTGCCAGCATCGCGACGCGCGAGAGCTTGACGATCGCGGCATAGCTGCCCGCGCTTTCGGAAAAGGCATATCCGCCGCCGATCGCCTGCGCGACGTCATGGATCGACGCGCCGATCAGGAACCCGGCCTGCTGGTCGGTCAGCTGCAGATACTCGGCGAGGATCGGGTAGAGCGACATGGCCAGCGCGCTGAAGAGCGAAACCACCACCAGCGTGATCGCGAATTGCGACTGGTTCAATCGCTCGCGTCCGATAATCCCGTAGAGCGCCATGGCCGCGCTCGCGCCGCAGATCGCGGTCGCGCCGCCTGCAAGAATGCCGGTATAGTTGGACTGGCCCACCAACCGCGCGCCGAGTATCCCGGCGAGGAAGGTCACCGTCATGATCGCCGCCAGTGCGGCGAAGGGCTGTACGCCCAGCGAGCCGATCTGCTCGAACGTGACCTGCAGCCCCAGCAGCACCACGCCGAAGCGCAGGCAGGTGCGCGAGGCGAAATCGAGCCCCTTGTGGCTACGCGGATCGCGCGCGACGAAACTCAGCGACAGCCCGATCAGCAGGCCGAGCAGGATGATCGGGAAATTATAATGTTCGGACAGCCAGGCAGCGGCCCCGGCGGCGATCGCGCAGATCGCGAGCCCCTGGAAGATCGTGTCGCGCGGCTTGGCGGCATCGGGCCGGGGCGCGGCATCGGCCAGATACATCTCGCCGAACAGGTCGCCCGCAGCGGGGAGCGAATCCCAGTCGATATCCTCCCGCTTGCCGTTCATCGCCGCTCCGCTCGCCCCCGAGATATGTCCTTCGGTGTCATATTCCCCTTTCCTTACGCGCGCGAGCGGCTATCGTGCAAGCACGAAGCGTCGTAGACAGGCGCGCATATGGGAGGATCGGCAATGGACGAGGCACGGCATCAGGGCATGGCACGCGGCGCAGCGATCGCGCTGGTCGCCCTGCTCTTCCTCGGCAACGCGCTCAATTATGTCGATCGCCAGGTTCTGGCCCTCTTGAAGCCCACGCTCGAGGCCGAGTTCGGCTGGTCCGACGCCGATTACGCGCATCTCGGCTCCTCCTTCCAGATCGCGGCGGCGGGCACGCTGCTGTTCGTCGGCTGGTTCGTCGACCGGCTGGGCGTGCGCGTCGCCTATGCCATTGCGGTGACCGTCTGGAGCGCCGCCGGCATGGCGCATGCGCTGGCGCAGACGGTGCAGCAGTTCGTCGCCGCGCGCGTCGTGCTCGCAGCGGGCGAATCGGTCAGCACGCCGGCGGGGCTCAAGGCGGCGGCGACCTATTTGCCGGTCAAGCAGCGCAGCATCGCCATCGGGCTGATCAACACCGCGCCCAATATCGGCGCCATCCTCACCCCGCTGCTGATTCCGCCCTTCGCGCTGGCCTTCGGCTGGCAGGCCGCCTTCTGGGTGACCGGTGCGCTGGGCTTCGTCTGGCTCGCCGGTTGGTGGTGGGGCACCCGCAACCTGAAACCGCTGGGCGACATTCCCGAGCGCGCGCGCGTTCCCTGGGGAATACTGCTCTCCGACCGCAAGACGTGGACGGTGATCGGCGCGAAATTCTGCATCGATGCGGTCTGGTGGTTCGTCCTGTTCTGGATGCCCGATTTCTTCAACCGCCAGTTCGGCCTTTCGCAAGGCGAGCTCGGCTGGCCGATCGCGATCATCTTCACCCTCGCCGCTCTGGGCGCGATAACCTCTGGCGGGCTCTACCCGATCCTGCTCAGCCGCGGGATGACCGTCAACGGAGCACGCAAGACATCGATGCTGTTCTACGCGCTGGTCGTGCTGGCGATGCCGCTCTCGCTCCAGACCGGAAACCCCTGGATCGCAGCCGTGCTGATCGGCTTAGGACTGTTTGCGCATCAGGGCTTTTCGACCAATGTCTTCGGCATGACCGCCGACATCATTCCCGCCACCCGCGTCGCCAGCGTCATCGCGCTCGGCGCGGTCGCGGGCAACCTGTCGGGCACCGCGATCATCGAGTTCGCCGGCTATTCGCTGGGCAGCGGCATGGGCTATGTCCCGCTCTTCGCGATCTGCGGCAGCGCCTATCTGGTCGCGCTGGCGTTCATTCACCTGATGATACCGAAGCTGAAACTGGCGGCGGAATAACCCTCCAGGCTTCAGTGCGCGTCATCGGCCGGTGGCAGCGGCTTGGTCGCAACACCTGGCTGGTGCCGTGAGGCCGCAAGCTTGGGCTTGATCAGGCCTTCCCACACGGCCCACCGGCAAATGCTGGTCACGATCGCCAGCCAGAGCGGAATCTGGACGATGACCGGCAGGTCGATGAACCCCGCATAATCTGCCGATACCAGCGCGAAGCCAACCCAGCCCATCACCGTGATGGCCGGTTTCAGGCGTTCGATGGGAACGGCCAGCCGCGTAGCATGTTCAACGAGTCGGTCCACACGGGCAGCATCTCATCTCGCAACGCGCGGGACAATGGGCTGCGACGGCCTGCTGTTCTCAATGCGCGGCCATGCGCTGCACGCAAAAAGGCCCCGGACTTTCGTCCGAGGCCTTATTGTTTCGCTTGCCGATCGATCAGCGCAGGCGGGCGCGCAGGCTGATGCCGAAATAGCGGTCCGCATCGCGCGGGATCTGCAGGCGCTGGCCGGCGCTGACGTTGAGCAGCGCATAGGCCTTGTCGGTGATGTTGCGCGCCAGGAAGCTGACGCGATAGTTATCTTCCGGATCGGAGAAGCCGATGCTGCCATTCCAGATGCCATAGGCCGCGATCGGGCCCTGCTCGCCGAGATCGGAGAACTGGCGGCTGACATGGCGGAAATCGGTATCGAGATACATCTTGAACCCGCCCAGATCACGCTCGTAGCTGGTGCCGATGGTCCAGGTGAACTTCGGCGCCAGCGGCAACTGGGTGCCGTTGCGGGCATCGGGCGCGTTGGTCGCCGGGTTCGGGTTGAACCGCTTGACCGTGGCATCGGCATAGGCGCCGCTCGCGCGCAGCGTCCAGCCATCGACCGGCACTGCGAGCAGATCTACCTCGAAGCCCTCGCTCTTCACCGAACCGGCGTTGGTCAGGTTCGAGACGACCGCGCCGTTGAGCAGCACGAAATTGTTCGCCTGGAAGCCGTCATAGGTGACGGTGAAGGCGGACAGGTTGAACTGCACGCGGTTGTCAAGGAACTGCGACTTCAGGCCGATTTCGAACGCGTCGGAGGTTTCCTCGTCGATCGGGATCGCGTTGGTCGGCGCGGTGTGATTGAAGAACACGTTGAACGCCGGGCCCTTGTAGCCGCGGGTATAGCTGCCATAGAGCATCACATCCTCGCTGGGCGTGAATTGCAGCACCGCACGGCCCGACAGATTGCCGTTGCTGCTGTCTCCGCGCGAGGTGTTGGTGCCATTGCCGCCCGAGGCGATCGTGCCGCCCGCAGGCGCGCCCGAGACGCCGGGTCCGGTGGCGGGCAGACCCGTGGTCGCATTCACGCCGGGCGCGCGGGTGTGGACGAAGCTGAGATCATCCCAGGTGTAGCGCAGGCCGCCGGTCAGCGCGAACATGTCGCTCAGGCGATAGGTCGCCTGGCCGAAGATCGCATAGTTGCGCGATTCCACCGCGCTGAACGAGGTCGCGGTCGGGAACAGCGTGTTGGTGCGATCGTTCACGTTGCACGGACGGCCGCCGGTGATCGGATCGATCGGCAGGGTCGAGGTGGCGCAGGTGATGTTGCGGCGGGTAAAGTCCTGCTCGTTGTCCGAGCCCCAGATGAAGCCGCCGATCTGGTAGAAGAAGGGCTTGGACTGGTCCGACGCCAGCCGCACTTCGAGCGAGAGCTGCTCGGTGCGGACTGCGCCATTGTCGTGCAGTTCGCCGGTGCCGACGATCGCGCGCGGCAGGAAATCGCCTTCGCGGATCTCGATATTCTCCCAGTTGCGATAACCCAGGATCGCGCTCAGCACATGGTCGGTGAGCACGTCGAAATCGGCCGACGCGGTCAGGCTCCACTGCTTGTCGAGCGTGCGCGTGACGAGATTGTGATTGACGAAGCGCTGGTTGACGCCGCGCGCCACGCCGCCGGGCAGACCCAGCTCGGCATCGAGCACCGCACCGCGGCTGACGCCGGTGACATCGGCGCAGCAATCGTCATCGGCCTCGAAATAATCGGCGATGAAGCGGAAGCGCGTGCCGCCATTGTTGTAATCGAGAATGCCGCGCGCGCCGTAATGCTCGTAACCGTTGATGGTGTTGCGACGGCCGCCGTTGATATTGGTGATGTTGCCGTCATAGCTGCCGTAGAAGGCGGTGATGCGGCCGGTCAGATTCTCGGCGAGCGGGCCGGAGATGGCGCCGCGCAGGCGATATTCGTCATCGTCGAACGCTTCGAGCCGGGCTTCGGCCTGCAGCGTGTCGGTGCCGCCCTTGGAGACGATGTTGACCAGACCGGCCGACGCGTTCTTGCCGAACAGCGTGCCCTGCGGGCCGCGCAGCACTTCGAGCCGCTCGGCATCGACGAGGTCCATGAACGCCTGACCCGAGCGGCTGAGCACGACGCCGTCGACCACGGTCGAGACGCTGGGCTCTGCGGCGATCGAGAAGGTGATGGTGCCGACGCCGCGCATCACGATGGCGCTATTGGCGCTGGTCGTGCCCTTGCGGAACGACACCGACGGGACGAGCTGGGTCAGACCTTCGAGGCTGGTGACGCCGGTGGTCTCGAGCCGTTCGGAGGTGATCGCGGTGATCGCGATCGGCACGTCCTGCACGTTTTCGGCGACCTTCTGCGCGGTCACGACGATTTCGGTGATGCCGCCCTGATCGTCCTCGGCGGCAGTATCCTGCGCGTGCGCGGGCATGGCGAAGGCGAGCGAAAGCGCGGTCGCGGACAGCGCGGCGGCACGGACGGACAATAGACTGGAAAGCTTCATAATACCCTCTCCCTGCGAGAATGCGGTCGTAGCGGGGGCTTGGTGCCCCTTGATATGGTCGCCGCGATTGATGCTTGATCTGCTATGACCGGCTCGATATGTCAAGCGGTGTCAGAAAAACGGACAATGGCTGCGACCATTTCGCCACAGTGCGACCAAGGGTGAGGAAAAACGCGTTGAAACTGCGGGTGCACACCCAGGATGACGGGTTCGATCTCCTTTTCGGAGATCACATCGTGCTGCGTCACCGCGCCGCCTGTCCTGCGGTGGTCATGGCGCGGGGACGTCCCGATATCACGATGTTCCGCGGCAATTTCCGCATTTCCGACTCGCCTGCCGACGAGATCGCCCCGAGCGACTGGCGCAAGGCCGATGGCGATATCGAACTGATGCGTGACGGAGCACCCGTCGCGCGCCTTTCGACCAAGGACCATAAGCTGACGATCAACGCGCTGCTTCCCGGCTATGACCGCTTGCGCGTGCGCTTTCATGCCGAAGCTGGCGAATGCGTCTGGGGCGGCGGCGAGCAGATGAGTTATCTGGCGCTGAATGGCCGCGCCTTCCCGATCTGGACCAGCGAGCCAGGGGTGGGCCGCGACAAGTCGACCGAGCTTACCCGCATCATGGACGCCGAAGGCATGGCGGGCGGCGACTATTGGAATACCAACTATCCGCAGCCGACCTTCCTCACCTCGCGCTGGATCGCGGTGCACCTCGATGCCAGCTGCTACAGCGTGCTCGATTTCACCGACCCCGGCTTCCATGCAGTGGACGTGTGGAGCGACACCGCGCGGTTCGAGCTGTTCGCCACCGATGGTCCGCTCGAACTCGTCTCCGCGCTGTCGAAGCGCTTCGGTCGCCAGCCCGCATTGCCCGACTGGGCGATCGGCGGCGCGATCGTCGGGCTGAAATCAGGCGCATCGAGCTTTGACCGACTCGAACGTTTCATCGAAGCGGGCACCGCCGTCTCCGCCTTGTGGTGCGAGGACTGGGCGGGAATCCGCGAAACCACCTTTGGCCGTCGCCTGTTCTGGGATTGGCATAACGGAGAGCGCAGTGCCCAGCGCTATCCGGACCTCATGGCGCGCATTGCAGACCTGCATCAGCGCGGCATGAGGTTCATGGCCTATGCCAATCCCTATATTGCCGTGGATGGTGACCTGTTCGCCGAAGCGGCAGGCGGCGGCCATTTTTGTCTTCGCACCGACAGCGACGATGTCCATCTGGTCGATTTTGGCGAGTTCGACTGCGGCGTGGTAGATTTCACCCGCGAGGAAACCCGCGCCTGGTTCGCCGAGCGCGTGCTGGGCCGCGAGATGCTCGATATCGGCATCGACGGCTGGATGGCCGATTTCGGCGAATATCTGCCCACCGATCTGCGCCTCGCCGACGGCTCCGATCCGATGGAGGCGCACAACCGCTGGCCGGTGCTCTGGGCCGAGGTCAACGCGCGCGCGGTCGAGAGCCGGGGCCGCACCGGCGATGCGGTGTTCTTCATGCGCGCCGGCTTTTCGGGCGTGCAGGCCCATTGCCCTCTGCTCTGGGCGGGCGACCAGTCGGTCGATTTCACCCGTCACGATGGCATCGGCACGGTGATCACCGGCGCGCTGTCTGCGGGCCTGGTCGGCAACGCGTACAGCCATTCGGATTGCGGCGGCTATACCTCGCTGCACGGCAATGTCCGCACCAAGGAACTGATGCAGCGCTGGTGCGAGCTCGCCGCCTTTGCCCCGGTGATGCGCAGCCATGAGGGCAACCGGCCCGATGACAATCTGCAGTATGACTCGACGCCCGAACTGATGGCCTGCTTTGCGCGATGGAGCCGGGTGCACGCGCATCTCGCGCCCTATGTCCGCCACCTGTGCGGCGATGCGAGCGCGCAGGGCCTGCCCGCGCAGCGCCCGCTGTTCCTGCATTTCCACCACGATCCCGCCCTCTTTACGGTGCACGACCAGTTTCTCTACGGTGCCGATCTGCTAGTGGCGCCGGTGATCGAGCAGGGTGCACAGGCACGCGATGTCGTGCTTCCCGGCGCGGGCGTCTGGCGGCACGTGTGGAGCGGCGTGGATTACGCGCCCGGCACACACCGCATCGCCGCGCCGATTGGCGCGCCACCGGTCTTCTATCGCCCCGACAGCGCCTTTGCGGCGCTGTTTGCGGGCTTGAACGAGGTGCTGGAGCGATGAGCGAACGGGCGAACATCCGCGATGTCGCGGCAAAGGCGGGCGTGGCGGTCAAGACGGTCAGCCGGGTGCTCAACGGCCATCCCTATGTCAGCCAGGCGACGCGAGACCGGGTGGAAGAGGCGATGCGCGACCTAGATTTTCGCCCCAGCGTCGCGGCGCGCATCCTGTCGGGCGGCAAGTCGAACCAGATCGCGCTGATCTACGACAATCACAGCCCCTATTACATGTTCCAGATCCAGACCGGATGCTGGGATTTCTGCCGCGCCAACCGCATCCGCCTGCTTGCCCAGCCGGTCGACGTTGCCGACCCGCAGGTCGGCGAACAGGTGCGCGGCCTCGTCACCGAAACGCATGTCGATGGCATCATCCTGTCCTCCCCCGTCACCGATTGCGACCCGGTGCTGCGCGCGCTCGAGGCGCTCGACGTGCCGT
>NZ_QKVT01000170.1:0-16662 GCF_003426715.1 Blastomonas sp. UPD001 | reverse complement strand
CGAACGCAGCCGAACGCGCACGGTGGAAAGTGCGGCGGTGCGAGTCGAAGCGAGCCGCGACAATCCCGAACGGCTCGACCTGATCCTGCCCGGTGCCGAGCAACCGATCGCGCCAACGCACTGGAGCTTTGGCCAGCTGGCAGCCCTGGTCGGCGCTCCAGCAGCGTATCTGCGGCAGCTTCCGGCACCGCTGGCAGGTATCAACCTGCAATATGGCCTTACCAACCACCGGGCCGAGCAGGTCAAGACGCTGGAAACTGATGATGGCCGCATGGAACTGCGCGCCGTCACAGGCCCGGATTATGGCCGCATCTACGATCATGAGCTCGTCACCGCCGTACAGCGGATCGCGGGCAACGGCACCGGCGACACACGCTGGAAGGTGCCGGGTGTGCTCGACTGGTCGACCGGCATCTACAATCCGATGGTGGATATCAGCGCCGATACCACCACGCTTTATGCCAGCGACCGAGACGTGTTCCTGTTCCTGGTCGACGATCTCAACCCGATCGAGGCGGGCAAACTGCCCGATGGATCGCCCGACCTCTACTTCCGGGGCTTCTATTGCTGGAATAGTGAGGTGGGCGCCAAAACACTCGGCATCGCCAGCTTCTACCTTCGTGCCGTCTGCCAGAACCGTAATCTCTGGGGAGTTGAGGATTTCGAGGAGATCAGCATCCGGCACAGCAAGTACGCCGCCAATCGCTTTGCGCATGAGGCGGCACCAGCACTGACGCGGTTCGCAGACTCCTCGCCGACGCCGTTCGTCAACGGCATCCGGCAGGCGCGCGAGCGCATCGTAGCGCGCTCAGACGAAGATCGCACCGACTTCCTGCGCAAGCGTGGGTTCGGCAAGGCCGAGACAGCCAGGATCATCGACACGGTGCTGGCCGAGGAGGGACGTCCGCCCGAGTCCGTGTTCGACTTCGTCCAGGGCATCACTGCTTTCGCGCGCAGCAAGGCGCAGCAAGACGCCCGGCTCGATCTGGAAGGTCGCGCCAAGAAACTGTTCGACCGTGCAACCTGACGGCGGCTGCCACGCGGCATTGCGTTGCTTATGGCACTGGCATATCAAAGCCCTGTCGCGCCAAGCGCGGCAGGGAGCTTTGATGTTTATGATTGTGTGCCGGCGTCAGTCCTAATCGATCAGGACTGAGCAACAGGGATGAGCTGATTGTCGCCGGATCGATTTCGGCGACGCGATTGGTGCATCTTCGACTCCAATCATCCCTATGCGAAACACGCCCGCGTCCACGCTGGCTGCGCTTCGGCATCGAAAGCACTGAACAATGAGCGACACAGTATCTATCCGTCCCGCACTAGCGGGCGATCTCCACGCCATCGGCCATATCGCCGAAACGACCGACCTGTTCCCGGCTGACATGCTTCCTGGCATGATTGCGGGATATCTGGACGGGAGCAAAGATGATGTCTGGCTGACGGCGTGTGTCGATGACACAATCATCGGGTTTGTATTCTGCGAGCCCGAGCGGCTCACCAACGGCACATGGAACATGCTGGCGATCGGCATTTCGCCTGATCACCAAAGCCAAGGCGCCGGAGCGAAAATTGTAGCCCATCTCGAAGACCTGTTGCGCTCTGCAGGTCACCGTCTTCTCCTCGTCGAGACGCTCGGCACGCCAGAATATGCGCGAACGCGCTCGTTCTACCTGCGCAACGGTTACGTCGAAGAGGCCCGGATCCGGGAATTCTATGACGTGGGCGGCGACAAGATCGTCTTCTGGAAACACCTGTAACATGCGGTGGAGCGGATTCATCTCCGCTCCGTCGAGACCTGCGGCGTCGCTCTCTTCTAGAGGAAGAGGGCGGCGCTTCGCTTCGTGACGGTTCGAGGTGTCGGGAGAGAGGCTCCCGGCCGGGCCGTCCGGAGAAGTATCATGCCCAAGTCCAATCCCAAGCTCGCGCTCAGCGTCTCGCGCGATATCCCGTTCGACAAGCTAGTGCTGTCGCAGTCCAATGTCCGCCGGATCAAGGCAGGTGTCGGCATCGAGGACCTTGCCGAGGATATCGCCCGACGCACGCTGCTGCAGTCGCTCACCGTCCGAGCCGTCGTCGATGCCGATGGCAACGAGACCGGCATGTTCGAGGTGCCATCGGGCGGTCGCCGCTACCGGGCGCTCGAACTGCTGGTGAAGCGCAAGCAGCTGCCGCGCAACGCACCGGTGCCGTGCATCATCCGCACCGAAGGCGATGCCGAGGAAGACAGCCTGGCCGAGAACATCCAGCGGGCACCGCTGCACCCGCTCGACCAGTTCCGCGCATTTCTGGCGCTCCGCGAGAAGGGCCAGTCCGAGGAGGAGATCGCCGCCCACCAGTTCGTGTCGGTAGCGGTGGTCAAGCAGCGCCTGAAGCTCGCCAGCGTGACGCCGAAGATCCTCGACGCCTATGCCGAGGACGAGATCACGCTCGACCAGCTGATGGCGTTCACCGTCAATGGCGACCATGAGCGTCAGGAGCAGGTCTTCGAACGGCTCACCGCCTCCTACGACCGCCAGCCATACGCGATCCGGCGCATGCTGACCGAAGGCGCGGTGCGTGCATGCGACAAGCGCGCCCGGTTCATCGACATCGATGCCTATATCGAGGCGGGCGGCGGCGTCATGCGTGACCTGTTCCAGGGCGACGACGGCGGCTGGCTACAGGATGTCGGCCTCGTCGACCTGATGGTCTCCGAGCGCCTGCGCGAAGAGGAGATGAAGGTACAGGCTGAAGGCTGGCGCTGGATCGATGCAGCGCCCGACTTCCCCTATGGCCACACCTATGGGCTTCGCCAGCTGCGCGGCACGCCGGTGGCGATCACCGCCGAGGAACAGGCAACGCGCGACGCGCTCGAGGCCGAATATGATGCACTGGTCGCCGAGCACGAGGACGCGCCTGAACTGCCCGACGCGGTCGATGAGCGGCTGGGCGAGCTGGAAACCGCGATCGAGGCGCTCGACCAGCGACCGCTGGCCTATGATGCCGACGAGGTATCGCGTGCTGGTGCATTCATCAGCATTGCGCCCGATGGCAGCCTGCGGATCGAGCGCGGGTTCGTGCGGCCCGAGGACGAACTGTTCATCGAGCCCGAGCAGGGTGCGGTTGTGGAAGGCGATTACGGCCATGCCGATAACGGCTCCGATCATGGCGGTGAGCAGGCCGGCATCGACCGCAATGTCGAGGCGGCGCCTGAGCCCGATGAGGATGAAAGCCTGCGCCCCATTCCCGACCGGCTTATGTCGGAGTTGACCGCGCACCGCACGCTGGCGCTGCGTGACGCGGTGGCCCGGTCGCCGGAGGTGGCATTCCACGCCTGCCTCCATGCGCTCGTCTTGCGGCTGTTCTATCGCTACGCGCTCGACAGCTGCCTCGAACTCGACGCCAAGCATGTCGGGTTCGGCCAGCAGGCACCGGGGCTTGGTGACACGGCGTCGGCGCAGGCGATTGATGCGCGGCACCAGGCGCTTGGCGACCTGCTGCCCGCGCAGCCCGAAGCGCTGTGGGATGCGCTTGGCGACATGGACGGCGAGCAGCAGAAGTCGCTGTTCGCCCACTGCATCGCCTGCACGGTCAACGCCACGTTCGAGGCTTACAACCGCAGGCCGCGTGCGCTCGCCCATGCCGATATGCTCGCCAAGGCGGTCGATCTCGACATGGCGGCGGCAGGTTGGGCACCGACGGTTGACGGGTTCCTCAGCCGTGTGACCAAGGCGCGGATCATTCAGGCCGTGGCCGAAGCGAAGGGCGAACGTGCCGCCGAGAGCATCGCCCACCTCAAAAAGCCCGACATGGCGGCACGGGCGGCTGTGCTGCTCGAAGGCAGCGGCTGGTTGCCCGAACCGCTTCGTACGCCCGGTCAGACGATCCCAACGCCGATCGAAGGCGAGGTCGAGTCGTCCATCGATGAGGCCGTCGTCGATGCCGATGTCATTGGCGAAGCGCGGTCGGCGGCAGACGACGGCGCACGGTCCGTGGCGGACGAAGCGCCGATCGACGACAATGCCGAGGCCGAGGGCGACACCCCCTTCGCCGTCGCCGCCGAGTAGGTCGCGCTCCCCAGACCCGCTCGCAACTGAGGGTCCGCCGTTCCCCTCGGCGGACCCTCTTCTTGTCTCAGGAGGATCAGATGCACGATGCATCCAACCTTGCACGGCAGCTTGCCCGGAATGCAGAAAGCGTCTGCCGTCACTATCTTCCGCAAGGCCGCCGACAGGGCCGCTACTGGCTGATCGGTGATATCGAAGGCACACCGGGGCGCAGCCTGTTCGTGCGCTTGACCGGACCCGATGCGGGCAAGGGCGCTGCGGGCAAATGGACCGATGCGGCCACCGGCGAGCATGGCGACCTGCTTGACCTCATCACTGCCAACCAGCGATTGACGTCGCTTGCCGACACTCTGGAGGAAGCGCGGCGCTTTCTGTCTCTGCCGCCGCCAGCGCCAAAGGCATTTGAACCGCTGCCGCCCGTACCGACCGGATCGACGGAAGCTGCACGACGGCTGTGGGCGATATCGCAGCCGATCTTTGACACGCTTGCCGAGACCTATCTGCGCCAGCGTGGCATCATCGACCTGCGCGAATGCGGCTCGTTGCGGTTCCATCCCCACTGCTGGTATCGCGCCGACGAAGACGATCAACTTGGCACACCGAGCGCCTTCCCGGCATTGATTGCAGCAGTCCGCATCGATGACGGATCACTGACCGGCATCCACCGTACCTGGCTCGATCCGAACGGCAATGGAAAGGCACCCGTCGCCACTCCGCGTCGCGCCATGGGTAATCTCCTCGGCAACGGCTTGCGGTTTGGTCGGGCCGGATCAGTCATGGTCGCCGGAGAGGGCATCGAAACGATATTGTCGCTCTGTCAGATCATGCCGACCATGCCCATGATCGCCGGTCTCTCAGCGGGTCACCTGTCCGCGTTACAAATCACACCATCGCTCCGCCGTCTTTACATTGCGCGCGATAACGATCCTGCTGGACAACAAGCGGCTGACACGTTGGCCGACCGCGCGATCGGGGCTGGTATCGAGCCGTTGATGCTGACTGCCAGCCTTGGAGACTTCAACGACGACTTGCAGCAGCTTGGCCGGGACGAGATGCGGGCAGCGGTGCGAGTGCAACTTGCCCCGGAGGATGCCGAACAGTTCATTGGCTGAGCACAGGCGGTGACGTCTCTGCGCCCGAGCTATGTTCGCCATGTTCCATCACTCCCCTGACAGAGCCGCGCCTCTGCCTTCGAGAGGGGCGAGAGAAGCGGAAGCCGACCGGGCCGGCAATGGCTGTGCGCGACTTTCTTCCCCGCCGCGACCACCCCACGCGCCAAGCCGCGCGGGGACCCCGGATGCGCGGCTCCTCGCGCGCCAAGAAAGTCGTGCTCGCCATCCTCCGCTTCGCTGCGGCCACAAGGGTGCCGACCCGCTCCGCCCCCGCTCTTTGCTCGCCCATGAAGGCCGCGAGAGGCGCGGTCCAACAACGGAGCGACAGCCATGACCGATCCCGACGAACCCCAGGAGCAATCCCCGACCGCGCATATTCTCGATGAGCTGCAGCTCTACGGCTTCCGGCCATTCCACGACAAACCCGACTCGCGCCCCTTGCCCGAAGGCGACCGCGTCGCTGGTGCCATCGCCGATATTTTCGACGCCCTGATCGGTACGCTTGCCGACACCCGGCTCGAACCCGATCTCGACGATCTGCTCTGGTCGACGGTCAACCTGTTCCACCGTGCCGCCGAGCGGGTTGAACGCGAGCTCGACGATAATGAGCAGGCGCAGCGTCGATCACAGCGAGAGCAGGACGGCTCCGAGGTCGCATCGGTCGAACTTGAACGATTGTTGGCCCAGGGCCTGACATTGATCGAGCGGCGTAATGCCCATGAACTGATGCGCGATGCAGCCTGCGATCTTTATCGCACCCATACCGGTTCGGCCTGGCATCCGCGCCATGGCAGCCTTGTGAACCGCCGCGCCCTGACCGCAGCCATGGTCGACAGCCGCGACTTCATCGCCGCGCGCCGCCGTGCCGAAACCGAGGTCATGCTGCCCCCTGGCCCTAAGGTCGCATTCACGGGTGGTAAGCATTGCAATGACACCGACGCGATCTGGGCGGCATTGGACCGCGTCCGCGCCAAACATCCGAATATGGTTCTGCTGCACGGCGGTGCGCCGTCGGGTGCAGAGCGCATTGCCGCCTGCTGGGCCGACAACCGCAAGGTGACGCAGCTGGCGTTCAAGCCCGATTGGGCCAAACATGCAAAGGCGGCACCATTCAAGCGCAACGATGCCATGCTGGACGTCCTTCCGATCGGGGTCGTGGTGTTCCCTGGCACCGGCATTCAGGACAACCTTGCCGACAAGGCCCGCAAGCTCGGCATCCCCGTGTTCGACTTCCGCAAGAGCCAGCCGCCAAGCTGACCAATCGGCATTGCCTGAGCGCTGGCAGGAGTACTGTCCCGACAGTCATCAGCGTGAGCGGGACGACGGCAAACTTCGGGGCGCTGAATCGACGCTGCATCCCGTTCCGAAGCGGGAACACCCCGCTCTCTCTGGCTTACCTCTGACCTAAGCACCGCCTTGTGACGATCAACCCGCAAAGGGTCCGCTAAGCACAGCTTGCGGCCTTCAGCTTCGCCTCCGGTGATCGCGGCCGCGCGTCGGTCGCCTGTGCGCCTGTCGAGCGGGGGCGGTCCCCGCTCCGGAAACAGAAGCATAGATCATGTCGCTTCCCACCGCCCAAAAGTTCGCCTGGAGCCTAGCTAAGACGCTGATGACCTGCGTAGTTCTCATCCAGACCAGCGATGGCTACGCTGTCATGACCGATGCCGAATACGATGGCGATCCGATGCTGGTTGTCCGAGTGTATGATCCGTTTTGAAAGGGCGGCCTAGCGCCCTTACCTTGGCCATTGCTGTTCACCTGCAGATTCCAAGGAAGCGGACATAGCTACCAGTTTGGCTGAACGGTCGTGTATTGGGACAAAGCCGTCGTTCCCGTCTCGCCGCTGAGATGGCCTCTTTTAGCGAGTGCAGACATCCCAAGCTCACTCGCATGTGATCCTCGTTCGACCGATGCTGGGCCGGTTGCTGAAGGGCATCTTGCAGAGAACGGACCGTACAAAGCTGCCGTTTATGAATACCGGCGGTCGGGTTGCAATGCTCTCGCAGATAACGAAAGAACTGCGCCTGATTAAAGCAGATGGGGTGTCTGTCTGCGGCGGGAGACGCTATAAGGACTAGATGAAGTTTATCCACTCCGCTGACTGGCAGCTCGGCAAACCTTTCGGCCGCTTCGATCCCGACGTCCGCGGGGCGTTGACGGAAGCCCGCTTCGAAGCCGTCGACTCGCTTGGGAGAGCCGCCGCCGAGCATGGCGCTCAGGACATTATCGTAGCCGGCGACATATTCGACACCGAAGGCCCGGAAGATCGCACCATCGTGCAGGCGATCTCGCGCATGGACCGACACGCCTGCCGCTGGTGGCTGCTGCCCGGGAACCACGACTTCGCGCGGAATGGCGGCCTATGGGATCGCGTTCGGCAGCGCGCCGGTGACAAGATCGTCATTCTCTCGGAACCCGAACCTCGCAAGATAGAGGAGCAGATCTGGTTGCTGCCCGCACCGCTCATCCACCGGCACAATTTGGAGGATCCGACAACGCTCTTCGACACGATGGAGACGCCAGGCGCCCGGCTGCGCATTGGCGTGGCACACGGCTCAATTCGTGATTTTGGATCGCGCGGGGAGACAAGGAACCAGATCGCGCCGGACCGTGCTCGGCTGTCGAACCTCGACTATCTCGCCCTCGGCGACTGGCACGGGACCCTCAGGGTCGATCCGCGGACATGGTATGCCGGAACTCCGGAGACCGACCGCTTCCAGCGCGATGAACCAGGCGGAGCGCTCGTTGTCGAAGTCCACCCCGACCTCGCGCCCACAGTGACGCCGATCCGGACGGGCCGCTTTCAATGGCTCAACCGCGACTGGACGGTCAACGATAAGGCTGCCTTTGATGCCGAGTGCAACGAGCTCCTTGCGTATGTCGACGCGCCGAACACGCTTCTGCAGCTAAGGCTGGCGGGCATCACCAGCCTTGGCGACCGGGTTGCGATGCTCGCGCGGCTGGAGAACGACCTGGGTCATCGCCTGCGGCATCTGGCCGTTCGCGCGGATGACCTGGTCGGACGTCCGCGTGAAGAAGACCTGGCTGCATTGGCCGTGGAAGGGATGCTGGGGACCGCCGCGACAATGCTCAACGCGAAGATCGGCGCTGGCGGGCCGGAAGGCGTCATCGCGAAGCGCGCGCTCGAACGATTGTTCGTCGAGTACAGCCGAGAGGAGCAGGCATGAGCCTCGTCATCCGGCAAATCGCGATCGATGGCTTTCGGAAGTTCCGGAAGCCCTTCGCGATCGAGAATCTATCGGACGGATTGAACATCGTCATCGAGCCGAATGAAACCGGGAAATCGACGCTGCTCGAGGCGCTGCGCGCCGCCTTCTTCGTCCGTCACAACACGCGCAATCAGCTCGCCCAGTCATTCGCGCCCTACGGCGAAGCAGTTGGTCCAGAGATCAAGGTGAGCTTCGACGTCGACGGCTCTCCCTGGTCGCTGACGAAGCGCTTCCTCAGGAGCCCCTCGCTTGAGATTTCCGGTCCCCAGGGCCGGGCCCAAGGCGATGACGCGGAAGCCCGGCTCAACACGCTGTTCGGCTCGGTCCGTGACACCAGTCGCGGAGGCGATGTTTCGACCTATGGGGCGTTGGGGTTGCTGTGGGTCGCGCAAACCGAGGCGCTCGCCGTCGCGGGTCCGGGGCAGATCGTTCGCGACACGATCGCGTCCACGCTCGAGGCCGAGGTCGGTTCGATCATGGGCGGAGACGCCTATCGGCGCGTGCGCCAACGGATCGACGCACAATATGAGCTTTACTGGTCGCCGACCGGCCAGAAGCGCGGGCGGCAGAACGATGCGCGGGAACGGGCTGACGCTGCGATCGCGGCTGCACGCGAAGCGGGTGATCGCCTCGCCGCATTGGAGAGGAGCTTCTCCGACCTCGATGCCGCGCGCGGGCGGCTTAAAATCATCCAACGGGAGATTGCCGACGAGACCGATGCGCAAGCGCGCAAGGAGCTTGTCGACTCCCTCGAGATCGCCCGCGCGGCCGCGCAAATCCTATCGACCCGAAAGGCCGAGCAGGAGGCGGCCGTTACGAAACTGAAGGGACTGGAAGACCTGAAATCTCGCCACGAGGCGGCGATGATCTCGCGCGATAGCGCCACGACCGCGGTGGAATCAGCACGCGCAAAACGTGCCGAGCTCCGCGAGGCGCTTGCGACCGGCAAGGCCAAGGTCGCTGCGGCACGCGATGACCTCGAGGCGGCGCGCGGCGAGCGTCATGACGCCCGAGCAGCGCTTGCAGCGGGTGAACAGGCTGTCCGGCTCAGCCGTCGCCAGACGGCGATCGCCGCCGCGCGACGTCGCCATGATGAGCTGCTGAAGCTCGAGCAGTTGCACGGCGAGGCAAAGGCGCGTGCCGCAACTGCCATTCCGGCCAAGGCTATCGAAGCCCTCGAAGCGAACGATCGTGCGGTAAGCCAGGCTCAAGCCGTCGTGGACGCGGGCGCGACGCGACTGACGCTTTCCGGCACCATCCATGGGGTAACGATCGACGGCAAGCCGATGCCCGCTGGCGAGCGCACCATCACCCGTCCGGCCAGCATAGAGATCGGAAAGACCCTGTTGATCGTCAGCCCGCCGGCCGCGGCTGCGAGCGCTGAGGAGACCCTCGCTGCAGCAATCCACAAACGGAAGGCCGCGCTCGACGAGCTCCACGTAGCCGATCTTGCAGCTGCTCGATCTCGCAACGAGGCGGCTCGCGATGCTGCCGCTGAACTTCGCACACTTACTGCACGGATCCAGGCGGCCACACCTGCCGACGATACGCTCCAGATCGCAGCCGGCGCTGACGCGTTGAAACTGTTCGTCGGAGAGCTCGAGCCTGAGGAGCCTGAGGCGGAGGCTTCGCTCCCCGATATGAACGCGCTGGCCGCTGCCGTCGAGGCGGCCGACACGAAGCTCGCGCGGGCCGAGGGTACACAGGACAGCGCAATCGCGGCGCTGCGCCGTGCCGAAGAAGCTGACGCACCGCTCGCTTTGGCCGAAGCGGGCGCGCTGAGCGACCTCGCCAACGCGGCCGCCCTACTCAAAGAGATTGAGGCTCGTCCGGAATGGGCGACTCTGGATGTCGATCTCGAGCGAGCGCGAGAAACGGCAGCGCACGCGGCCGTTCGCCTGGTAGAGGCCGAGCGGAACGCATCGGCGCATGATGTCGGCGCGATCAATCGCAAGATCGAGGTCATCGACGCCCGCGTCCGGGTCACCGCTGACACGCGCACGAGACTAGAAACCGAGATCGCCCGGCTTGAGGGCACGATAGAGAGCGAAGGCGGCCTCGGCTTGGCCGATCGCGCTGCGGCGGCTCAAGAGGAAGTCGAAGCGGCGAATGCCGCGCTCCAGCGGGTCACGGAGGAAGCAGACACGCTGAAGCTGCTCCGTGACACACTGGAAAGCGCAAGAAACGAGACTGCCGCCAAATTCGTCGGTCCGGTCGCGAAACGCGCGAAGCGGTATATCTCGCAACTGCTGCCGGACTGCGATCTTACCTTTGCCGAGGATCTATCGCTCGCGAGCGTCAGCCGCACTGGCGTCGACGAAAGCTGCGCCAATCTCTCCCGTGGCACGCAGGAGCAGCTCGCCGTGCTCACTCGCATAGCCTTCGCTGACCTGCTGCTTGAACAAGGGAAGCCCGTGTCGCTGATCCTGGACGATCCGCTTGTTTATTCCGACGATGGTCGGCTCGATACGATGATCGAGATCCTGACAGAGGCAGCGACGCGGATGCAGATCATCCTGCTGACGTGCCGCGATCGCGCCTTTCGCCATGTGCCCGGAAACAGGATCCTCCTCCGTGCCGCCGCTTAAGCAATACCCGCCGCCGGGCGGGTCCGCTTGCTACCGGCAATACCGGAGCCACAGCTAGCTCAAATCCACTCGCCGCAAGCCTGTTTAGGTCAGACGAACATCCAAAGCCGAGATTGAATCAATGCTTATCGAGAAGATCCAGGTACAGGGATTTCGGCTCTTGGAAGACGTCGAGCTGCTGCTCGAACCGACTGCGACCGTCATCGTCGGCCGAAACAATAGCGGCAAAACCTCTCTCACGGAGATCTTTGATCGTCTCGCAGGGGAGCATGGGCCCAAGTTCAGGCTGGAGGATTTCTCGGCCGGTACCCGAGGCAAGTTTCTCGAAGCGAAGGCGAAACGTGACGCCGGCGGCACCCCGGAGGAGGTTCTCGCTCTCCTTCCGGCGATCGCGGTCACGCTAACGTTCAAATATGATCCCTCGGTCGGCGAGCTCGGCCCTCTCGCACCATTCGTAATCGACCTTGATCTTAGCTGCTCCACCGCCGTCGCGCGGATCGAATATGGGGCTTCGTCCGCCTCGCTTGCGACCTTGTTCGATGTCCAGGAGGCAGAGGCCGGCAGCGACGCCGTCGCGCATTTCTACCGCCAACTCCGTGAAACCTTGCCTAGAGCCTATCGCATAAGCGTAACGGCGATCGACCCCACGGACCCGACCAACTTCCGCGTACTCGACGGGACCGGCGCCCTGTCCGCCCTCGTTCAGTGCGGCTTCGTCCGCGCGCAGCGAACGCTCGACAGCAGCAAGCCGAGCGATACCGCCGTGATTGGGCGGCTCCTTGGAACGCTATTCCAGACCGCGAGCTCGATGACGGCCGCGGAGAGCGACCAAGCCCTGGCGGCCGCGCTGAAGACCTCTGTCAGTCAGATCGAACAGACGATTCAGAACGACTTCGATACGATGGTGAAAGACCTGCTGCCGGCATTGAGCGCGTTCGGCTTCCCGGGTCTCAACGACGCCGAGCTCAGGCCTGAAACGTCCCTCAACGTCGAGACGCTTCTCTCGGATCACACGAAGATCTTCTACACCGGCCAGCACGGTGTCCATCTACCCGAGGGTTATAACGGCCTCGGCACCCGTAATCTGATCTACATGCTGTTGCAGCTCGAGACATTTCATAAAGCATACCGCGCTCGCTCAATCCGGCCCGGTACCCATCTCGTCTTCATCGAAGAGCCGGAGGCGCACCTGCATCCCCAGATGCAAGAGGTGCTGATCGCACAGTTGAACGCCGCCGTAGCGGCACTGTCCGCCAAATATGTAGGCGAGCCAGTCTGGCAGGTTCAGTTCGTCATATCGACACACTCGCCGCACATCGCGAACGCGGCTTCGTTCGAAGCGGTGCGCTATTTTCTAAGCTCGACCCAGGATGCGACAGGAGCGCGGCGTACCAAGGTCAAGGATTTCCGCAAAGGCAGCGTTGCTATCCCGCAGGAAGATCGCGAGTTCCTCCATCAGTACATGACCCTGACCCAATGCGATTTGTATTTCGCGGACAAGGCGATCCTGGTCGAGGGGACCACCGAGCGCATCCTGATGCCCCGCATCGTGCGGCTCGTCGACGAGTGGCTCGCGCCCGAACGGAAGCTCGGCCGCCAATATATCACGACGATCGAGGTCGGCGGCGCCTACGCGCACATCTTCTACCCGCTCCTCGACTTCCTGGAACTGAAGAGCCTGATCATCACCGACATCGATGCGGTTCGCATCGACAAGACCAAGGATAAGCAGCGCGCGGTCAAATGTCCTTGCGCCGAAGGCGAGCACAGCTCGAACGCCGCGATCCGAAGCTGGTTCTCGGTCCCCAAGGGCCAGCAGATCAGCATCGAGGCGCTCTGCGCCAAGACGCCGGCAGATAAGCTCTCTCGCTATCGCTCAATCGCTTACCAGGTTCCGGAAGATGGCTCGAGCTGGTGCGGGCGAAGCTTTGAGGATGCGCTGATCCTCGCAAATCCTGAGCGGTTTGGCCTGCCTGAGGAAGGCGATCGCGGTTTGCTCGCGTGGGAAATGGCGCAGGACCTCAGCAAATCGGAGACCGCCCTGCGGTTCGCCATCCAGGAAGCGGATTGGGCCGTTCCAAAATACATCAAGCAAGGCCTGACCTGGTTATCCGAGCCGCCCCCGCCTCCGGAATATCCGCCATCGCTTGCTGGTGTCGGCGCAGGCGCGCCGCCGATCGCGGAAGGCTCGAACGATAGTCCGGCTGCGTCCGAGAGCTCCGCGCCGCAGTACGATCTATGACGAACCCTGCGGTCGAGTCTGCCAAGGAGGCGCAGAAACGGGTCGACGCGTGCCTGGACGAAGGTCGCAACTTCCGGCTGGAAGCCGGCGCCGGCGCCGGCAAGACCTATTCGCTCGTCGAGGCGCTCAAGAAGCTCATCAACGAGCGCGGCCGCGACCTGCAGCGAGCAGGCCAGAAAGTCGCGTGCATAACTTACACCGAGGTGGCGCGGGAGGAGATCGCGCAAGAGATCGAGCAGCACCCCGCGATTCTGGTCGAGACCATCCATGCTTTCTGCTGGGGGTTCATGTCCAGGTTCCAGAAGGATTTGCGGGCGCTCGTCGCTGGCATGGAGGACAAACAGGACAAGATCGCGGAAGCAGGCGGGATCGCTGACCAGGTCGTGGAATATCAGCTGGGCTTTTTCGGCATCGACGAGAAGCGCATCACGCTCCATCACGACGACGTCCCTCGCTTCATGGCGCAACTTCTTGGAAAGCCGAAATTTCGGTCCCTCTTTGCCGCGACATATCCCGTTATCTTCGTGGACGAGTATCAGGACACCGACCCTCACTTCATGGCGGCGCTGGCAGAGCATTTCCTAGCCACCGGCACCGGTCCCAGGATCGGCTTCTTCGGCGATCACTGGCAGACAATCTACCGAAGCGACTATAGTCTGGCGGACTATCCCTCCCTTGAACCGATCGACAAGGGTTCGAACTTTCGGTCGGTGCCCGCGGTGGTGAACGTGCTGAACGCGTTGCGACCGGAGCTGATGCAGGCCGTCAAGGATCCCGACGCTAAAGGCGAGGCGCGGTTCTTTCATGCCAATTCCTACACCGGTGAGCGGACCAACAGCTCGTCATCCAAGAACGACACGCCGCCCGAGGTCAGCCGGGATTTTATGGCGAAGCTGACGGAAAGGCTGAAGGAGGACGGGTGGGATCTGTCATCTGAGAAGACGAAGATCCTTATGCTGACGCATAACGCGATTGCCGCTGAGCGCGGCTATCCCACGATCGCCAAGGCTTATCGTTACAATGACTCCTTCGCGAAGAAGGAGGATCCGTTGATCGCGTTCCTTGTCGACACCGTGGAGCCGATGTGTCGCGCTTTCACCGAGAAGCGCTTCGGCGACATGTTCAAAATCCTCGGGTCACGACCAGAGCTCAGCGCGCATGAAGATAAGCTTGCGTGGGCGACTGACATGGCCGCGTTAGCGGACGCGCGCGCCAACGGAAGCATAGGCGACGTCGTCGACCTCCTGAAGGGGACAGGTCGACCTCGGCTACCGGACCGAATTGTTAGGCGTGAGCAGGAGCTCGCCGCGGCCGGAAACGGTGCGGAGTTGCCGCGCTCGCTCCAGGAGCATGGTCTCGTTCGCGAGGCGCCGTACCAGGAGCTGGTGCGGCTCGCCGAATTTATCGAGGGCCAGACGCCATTTGCGACACAGCACAGCGTTAAGGGCGCGGAGTTCGACAACGTCATCGTCGTGCTTGGCGGCGGGTGGAACCATTATAATTGGCCTCAGCTGCTCGAGCTGCTGTCCACCGGCGCCATCACAGCAAAGAACGAGAAGAGCTACTATCGCGCCCGGAACCTATTTTACGTTGCGGTTTCGCGGCCGAAAAGGAAGCTGGCCGTTCTTGCCACTCAAACTCTGTCGCCTACGGCGCTTCAATCAGCCGAGAAACTATTCGGGGCCGGTAATGTCGTCGCCCTCACCCTCTAGCCAAACAGGTGAGCCTCCTAGTGGCATTGATCTTCCCGGTCCCGCAGCGCTCACCCTACGAGGTAAGGGGCCGGTCCGAGCGGAAGAGGCCTTATCAATTTCCGGGCAGTCGACATTAGGCTCTGCCGAGCAGCCAGAGCTCGGGCCTCGGCTGCGGCCACAACCCTCTCGCGAACCCAGCCGGCCGAATGGCGGCTTTCCGCACTTACGGTAGTTCCGGCGAACGGCGACTTTTAGGGCGCACAGCTGACTGTCCGCTAAAATCGGCCTAATCGGCAGCTTCTGTCAGGAGCGGACATTCATAGTGACAGATGAGAACGACCGGCTGTGGGTCGACCACTGTCGTTCTGCGATCGGCCCATTCGCCGAAGGTTTGCGCCTCAGAGGAGCAACTCCTTCCCTTGGATACGCGAGGCGCCTCTCTTTGCTGATTGCCGCTCGGGCAATGTGATGACTACAAGCACTTGATGGCAACGGGGCAGGACAGAATCGAAGCGTTTATCGCCGAATGGCGGGAGACGGGCGGGTCCGAACTCGCCAACACGCAGTCCTTTATCCATGGGCTAGCCGGTCTGCTCGGTGTTGATCCGCCCCGCGGCGCTAAGGCCGATGACGCGACCAACGACTACGTCTTCGAACGCCGGGTCTTTCAGGACAATGGCGACGGCACCACCAGCTTCGGCCGGATCGACTGCTACAAGCGCGGCTGCTTCATCCTCGAAGCCAAGCAGGGCAGCGAGGCGGACCGTGCGGCTGCCGACAAAGGCGAGGACGATCTCGACATCTTCGGCCAGACCGCCAAGACCCGTGTTGCCCGGGGCACCGCCCGGCGCGGCACGCCGGGATGGGCCAAGGCGATGGTTCAGGCCAAGGGCCAGGCCGAACGCTACGCCAAGGCGCTTCCCGTCGATCATGGCTGGCCGCCGTTCCTGCTCGTCGCCGACATCGGCTATTGTATCGAGGTCTATGCCGACTTCACCGGCACCGGCAAAGCCTACGCCCAGTTTCCCGACCGCGCGCGCTACCGGATCATGCTGGAGGACCTGCGCGACGAGGATGTGCGTGACCGTCTGCGCGCCATGTGGACCGATCCCAAAAGCCTCGATCCCACCGCCCGCGCCGCCCGCGTCACCCGCGACATTGCCAATCTGCTCGCCACCGTCGCCCGGCGCCTCGAAAAGCGCGGCTATGATGCCGAGACCACTAGCGGCTTCCTCATGCGCGTGTTGTTCACGATGTTCGCCGAGGACAGCAAGCTGATCCCCGAAGGCAGCTTCACCCAGCTGCTCAAGAACCAGCGCGCCCACCCGGAGCATCTCGAACACCAGCTTTCCGCGTTGTGGGCCGCGATGGACAAAGGCGAGTTCTCGCCTGCGCTCGGCGTGCCGCTCAGGAAGTTCAACGGCTACCTCTTCAAGGAACGCACCGCCCTGCCCCTTGATGCCGAGGAACTGGAGGTCCTGATCCAGGCTGCCGAACATGTCTGGACTGAGGTCGAGCCCGCGATCTTCGGCACCCTGCTCGAACGCGCGCTCAACCCCAAAGAGCGGGCCAAGCTCGGCGCCCATTACACCCCGCGCGCCTATGTTGAGCGGCTGATCGGCCCGACCATTATGGAGCCGCTGCGCGCCGATTGGGACGGGGTGCGCGGAGCGGCCGCCACCCTGATTGAAGAGGGCTGTAGCGCGACGATCAGGGTGAGAAGGTAGCGACGATCAGGATGAGAAGCGCT
>NZ_QKVT01000017.1:0-755 GCF_003426715.1 Blastomonas sp. UPD001 | reverse complement strand
ACAAATACAGACCCTGTACCAGACGCGATATATCGCGTCTGGTACAAAATTTATGTGTATCGTGATTAGACCTCTTGCAAAAGTCGAATCAACCCCCCTCAATCCCCCCGTTCACGGCAGGGCTGTTTCATTCCCTAAAAGACCCTAATTTACAAGCGTATCAGCCAAAAAAATCAGGTCGTTAATTAATCTAATTGGGTCAAAAACCAGGCGATCGCACTGAAATTTACTGGTTGAAACAGTAACTTTTCGATTACTAACTTCCTAAAATTTTTAGTCAATACTCTTGACAAAATCCTGATCTGAGCGAATGAAACAACCCTGCCGTGAACGGGGGGAAGATTTAGTTAGTTCCCTCCCCGTAAACGGGGAGGGTTAGGGTGGGGTAAAAATATTTTTGCAAGAGGTCTAATGAGAATTGAGAAAGCAAAAAAATCCCACGCTTTTAAGTGTGGGATTGAAAATTTTTCTAGTACATTTGCACGGGATAACTTCAGATTAATCCCAAATGTTGTATAGATTTAGGATTAGTAGCGGTTACGGAAGTTGTTTCCTCTGTTACCACCATAGGAACCCCGGTTTTCTTTGGGTTTGGCTTTATTCACTTTGAGGTCGCGTCCCATCCACTCAGCACCATCAAGAGCTTCAATGGCGGCGGATTCTTCAGCTTCTGTACCCATTTCTACGAAACCAAAGCCACGCAAGCGGCCTGTGTCACGGTCGGTTGGTAGCTGAACTCGCTTAACAGTACCATA
>NZ_QKVT01000169.1:0-1516 GCF_003426715.1 Blastomonas sp. UPD001 | reverse complement strand
CGGAATTCAAAATTGAGTCAAACCGCCTTGCGCAGCTTGCATTCGAGTTCACGAGAGAGTAGAAAATAGGGGCGGGGTTGCGCTGACCAACGTCAGAGTGCGCCCCGCTCTTCTATGCGCGGATGATCCCCAGCTTGCGCGGATCAGCTTTAAATGCAATCTTCAGAAGCGCAGGCTCCAATATCAGAAATGATTGGTCAAAACCCATGCTAATTGCCTTGGGCGTGGGGTCCTCGAATCTTAGCAAGCTGAACGCGCAAAAATCGGCAGCCTGAATGAATAGGCTGCGTTTGGAATCTCTATAAACTATGTCTTCGACCAGATGCTCAGCAGGGATGTTCTTCGAGGAAGAACCGTCAGCCCATGCTCCGAGCGCACTGGGGATGTAATTGTGCCGCCGCATTTTCCGCAACAGAAAGTCGTAGTTCTTGCCTTCATCTGATATTACCAAGGCATGGCTCTTCCTTGCCTTGGCAGTATTTTCAATCCGTTGAATGAGGCGTTTGAAAAGTTCGTCTTCGGACGCGCGAGGGCCATGGGCGTTTAGAATGCTCACACCCGGCAGTTTGACAATCTGCGCTAACATGAAATTGAACAGCTTGACCCGCTCAGTGCGTACCACGGTTCCGGGGGCAACATTACCGCGCCCCCCAATCCAGTCGGTTGCATGAAGTTCTGTACGGGTATAAATTCCGTGTGACGCTTTGATTTTTCGGCGCGTTTCGATCAGAAAATTGAACGCCTCGAGCCAGACTCCGACAGGCAGCATGATGCCAGAAAAGCAGACGCTTTTTTTGTCTTTCGAATCATCGATATAAACGAGGTGCATATAAGTAATAAAACGCTGGAAGCCACTTCGAGTCAACTAGACAAGTTCAGAAACGCCGAGAGCGATCTGGAAACAGGCGGCGACCCTAAGCGCTTTGCTGAGCGGCTAGGAAACTGGTGAAGCATAAGCGGGTGGATAAACCGGACTAAGCCTATTGCATTATAATAACAGTGGTATCAAGTTACCACAACAATGGGTCCACACCTAGAGGCATTGCGCCAAGCCTGCGAGAAGGCGGATCACCGTGAAAAAATACTCCCCCTTGCCCGCATCTTCCTCGACTTTCTCAATGGCGAGGCTCGTTAAACAGCTTTTTACCTAGGTGCGGATGCTGCACCGCTCGAAGGCAAAGCATGTAAGTCTCGAGTATCCACTCCCGGCTAGCATTGGGCTTTGTTCCGCGAATGCTAATCCCCTCTGCGGAAGCGATGTCTAACATCAGACGATGTGCAACATACTCGGGCGTATTCTCGCCAACTGTAAGTGCAATATTCTCAGTCATGGGAATCTCCCTCTGCTACTGCCCACATCTTCGGCGCGCGGGCCAAGAGAGTCGATCCCCGATTTTTGCGGGATCTCCAGCCAATCCGGTTAGTCGTCAAATCCCGTAACCCACGCATTTACGCCATGGGTTTGTAAGACGCATAATTACAAAATTTAATGTGATTGATCCCGCCATTGATCTTT
>NZ_QKVT01000168.1:0-600 GCF_003426715.1 Blastomonas sp. UPD001 | reverse complement strand
GCCCGCCTTCCATTTCGGCGGGATCAGCCGCGCCGCGCTGATGCCCGATCAGAACCCGCCGCTCGATCACCCGGCGCGCGTGCGCTTTGCCGCCTATTCGGGCAAGCCCGATTTCTGGGTGCACCCGCTCGCCGCCGCGACGCGCGATCTCGCGGGTACCGAGATGGCCGAGATCGCGCTGATGCAGGAGGCCGGCGCGCGCGCCGTCGCCACCGGGCGGCGCTGGATCATCGATACCGGGGTGATGCATCGGCTGATGCAATATTGCGCGATGCTGGGTCTGCCGCTGATCGTGCACAGCCAGGACCATGGCCTGTCGGGCACGGCGGTGGCCACGGCGGGCGAGATGGCACCCCGGCTCGGCCTGCCGCAGGCCCCCGCCGAGGCCGAGAGCATCGCCATCGCGCGCGATCTGGCGCTGGTGCGGATGACCGGCGCCCGCGTCCATTTCCGCCAGGTGACGACGCGCGCAGGGCTCGCGCTGGTCCGCGCGGCCAAGGCCGAGGGGCTGAGCGTCACGGCGGGCATCACGCCTGCCCACCTGTTCCTCTCCGACGTGGCGCTTGGCGGGGTCCGCACCTTCGCCCGCCTCTCGCCCCC
>NZ_QKVT01000167.1:0-1117 GCF_003426715.1 Blastomonas sp. UPD001 | reverse complement strand
TGCCGCGCGCGCGATTGCCGCACGGTTCGACGGCGCGGAGATCGAGAATTCGATCGCCAAGGTCATCCGTGCCATGCCCTTCCCTGCGCCCAACTCGATCCTGGGGCCCGAAGGCGAGAGCTGGGTTCCGGTGCACGGCCAGGCATCCTTGTCCACGGCAGCCGCCATGTTCGGGGAAATCCGCGCCTATTTCGATTCGATGCAGCCGGTCTTTGACCAGCACGGCATCTTCAACGGCTTCCTGTTCTCCTCGTTGTCGAGCACCGCGCTGGTGATCGAGCCCGTCTTCTTCTGGCCCGAGGGCTATCGGCCGATCCATGAAGCGCTGGTCGAACCGGCGCATCTGAAGAACCTCAAGCAATTCGGCCCCAATGCGGAAGCCACCGCCGTGGTGCACGAGGCGCGCGAGCAGGTGAAGGCGATCTGCAAGAGATACGGTGCCGCGCATTTCCAGATCGGGCGCGCCTATACCGCCTATCGCGAAAGCCGCGATGAGGCGTTCAAGGACGTGCTCGATGCGGTCAAGGCGGTGGTCGATCCGCGCGGCATGTTCAACCCCGGCTGTCTGGGCTTTCCGATCAGGCCCGCAGGAGAATGAGCGCGTGACGCCGCAGACCTATCGCGCGATCCGGCTTGAAAGGATCGCGCCTTCCTTCCGCGAGGGTGCCGAGATCGTCACCTTGCCGCTGGCCGAGCCGCAGCGCGGCGAGATTCGCGTGCGCAACCTGCATTGCGGGGTCAACGCGATCTTCGACACCCAGATCGCCCGCGACGCCGTGGACTATGTGAAGATCGCGCTGCCGACCTTCACGGGGGTGGAGGCGATCGGCGTGGTCGAGGCGGTGGGCGAAGCGGTAACCGGCTTTGCCATCGGCGATGCCGCAGTGACCGTGCGCTTTACCGGGGGCTATCGCGAGGCCAATACCGGCCCGGCGAGCGGCTTTGCCCCTGCCCCGGCGGCGACGCGCGACTATCTCGCTCTGGCGTCCACGGGCGTGTCGGCCCTGGTGGCGCTGGAGCGCATCGGCGAGGTCAGGAGCGGCGAAACCGTGGCGATTTCCGCTGCCGCCGGCGGCCTGGGGCATCTGCTGGTGCAGCTCGCCTTGCTCAAGGGCTG
>NZ_QKVT01000166.1:0-593 GCF_003426715.1 Blastomonas sp. UPD001 | reverse complement strand
CGGACGGGAACGGCGCGCAGGCCCAGCGCCGCGAAGGTCTTGAGATAGGCAGTGAACTGCGCATCATAGCTGGCGCGGCCGCCTTCCTCGTCCATGTCGAAGCTGTAGGCGTCCTTCATCAGGAACTCGCGGCCGCGCATCACGCCGAAGCGGGGGCGCACCTCGTCGCGGAACTTCCACTGGATGTGGTAGAGCGTGCGCGGCAGGTCGCGGTAGCTCTTCACGCAGTCGCGGAAGATGGCGGTGATCATCTCCTCGTTGGTGGGGCCGTAGAGCATCTCGCGGCCGCCCCGGTCCTGGAAGCGCAGCATTTCGGGGCCATAGGCATCATAGCGGCCCGACTGGCGCCAGAGCTCGGCGGACTGGATGGTCGGCATCAGAAGCTCGATGGCGCCGGCGCGGTCCTGCTCGCGGCGGACGATCGCCGCAATCCGGTCGAGCACCTTGAGACCCAGCGGAAGCCAGGCATAGATTCCCGCGGCCGTCTGCCGGATCAGGCCGGCCCGCAGCATCAGCTGGTGCGAGACGATCTGCGCGTCGGCCGGCGTTTCCTTCATGACAGGCAGCAGGTAGCGGGAGAGAAGCACGGGAAA
>NZ_QKVT01000165.1:0-3754 GCF_003426715.1 Blastomonas sp. UPD001 | reverse complement strand
CCGTCAGCCGCCGGTCCCGTTCGACATCGACCTTGAAATCGCGCCAGGTTCCACCCCGGTTGAGGTGGTTAAGACTGATCGGCTGCAAGCGGTCGATCGCTTTGGCAAAGCTCGCCTCCGGAGTGACACCCGCCTCGAACTCTTCCCAGATCGCGCGAAGCTTGGCGCCTGGTCCTCGGGCAGCACCCCGTAAAGCCGTTCTGCGGCCGCTGACTCGCGCGCCGCCTGCGCAGCCGCAGCGGTCTCGTCGAACAGGGGCGTATCTCCGCTCGCCGCCTCGACGAGATCGTGGAGAACCAGCATCTGGATCACCCTTGCCGTATTGACGGGCGTGCTGGACCATTCGGCCAAGACTATTGCGAAGAGCGTCAGGTGCCAGCTGTGCTCGGCGCTGTTTTCCGGGCGAGATCCACCGGTCAACCGGCTGCCGCGCAGTACGGTCTTGAGCCGATCCGCTTCCACCAGAAAGCGGAACTGTCGGGCAAGACGGGGTAGGAGCGCGCTCAACCAGGTTTCCAGATGCGCCATCCCCTCGCTTTGAACCTTGGGCGAGGCGTCCGCCACGCAAAACTTATGCAAGAAAGGGTTCGTTGCTGTTTCAGCCACACATTGCCGGGAAAAATCAGATTGCCTGCAATTCAACCAAAGAAAAAACCGGTATAAGGACATTGAGCTGCACTCATCGTCAGGTTCTGGCAGAACCAAAGATTAAAATGACTCCACCTTAATGGCCGCCTTTGGGGCGGCAGCTGCTGAAACAGCCCGCCATCTACTCACCCTACCACGATGTTTCAGCGTCGGCTAATTGCGGCAGGCGACGCCAGCCCACGTCCGACGGCGGTACCAAAGTAGTGCAAACGGCGATAGATATTCGTCACGTTTATCCAGCGGGACACGCCGCGCCCCACAGGATTCGAACTCTCGAACCAACAGCCCTAATTCTTCCGCTACAACATTGCTAATGATCGACTGGCGGATGCGCTGGCCGGCAGTTTACCCCCGCTGCTCATCCAGAAGCGAGGCAATCTCTAGAGACACCCTCTCGACCGCAGATTTGACCGCATCGTCGATATGCACATACCTTCCCGTGACTGATCCGGCTGCATGGCCAAGCATCGCCGCTATTGTCAGTTCGGAATACCCAAGCTCGCCGGCAACGCTTCCGAAGGTATGGCGCAAAGTGTGTGCCGTGACATCCTGCCAGCCCAGCCGCTTGCAAATCCGTCCAAGCACTCCGTCCGCCGCTACAAAATTCGTTTGCCCGCCATCTGATGGAAAAACATATCGAACGTCCTCGCGCGCGGGCTGACTGCGCAGGAGCGTCAATGCGGGGGTTCCGACGATTCTGATCTGCGCGCCGGACTTGGTATCGGCAAAAGCAACGTACCCTCCGTCGGAAATCCAACTACGCTGTGAACCGCACCGGGATTGTCGGAGGCTCCAACTCCTGAGAAGGTGGAGCCCTTATGAGCAAGACAACGAACAAGTTTTCACCCGAGGTTCGCGCCCGTGCGGTGCGGATGATATTGGACCATCAGGCGGATTATCCGTCACGCTGGTCAGCCGTGGTGTCGGTTGCCGATAAGATCGGCTGTGCCCCACAGACCCTTCACGAGTGGGTGAAGCGGGCAGAGGTTGATAGCGGCAAGCGAGCCGGCGTTCCCACCGATACTGCGGACAAGATCAAGGCGTTGGAACGTGAGGTTCGTGAGCTACGGCAGGCCAATGAGATTCTGCGCAAGGCATCAGCATATTTTGCGCAGGCGGAGCTCGACCGCCCGTTCAAGCGATGATCGCGTTCATCGACGATCATCGCGCCGTTCATGGGGTCGAGCCGATCTGCAATGTCCTGCCGATTGCCCCTTCCACATACCATAAGCACGTCGCGCAGCGACAGGATCCATCGCGCCTGTCGGCGCGGGTAAAACGTGACCTCGCCTTCAAGCCAGAGATCGCCAGAGTGTTTGCCGAGAACTTTGCTGTCTACGGTGTCCGCAAGGTGTGGCGGCAGCTGACACGCGAGGGTTTTCCCGTCGCTCGCTGCACCGTCGAACGATTGATGCGCGAGATGGGCTTGGCAGGGGTGATTTGTGGCAAGCCAGTGCGCACAACGATCAGCGACAAGGCGGCAGCTTGCCCGCTGGATCGCGTCAACCGCCAGTTCCATGCCCCGGCGCCGAACCGGCTGTGGGTCTCGGATTTCACCTATGTCGCGACCTGGAGTGGGTTCGTTTATGTCGCGTTCGTGATCGACGTCTATGCCCGCTATATCGTTGGTTGGCGGGTTAGCCGGACGGCCCATGCCAGCTTCGTGCTCGATGCGCTGGAACAGGCGCTGCATGATCGCCGACCGGTCCATCGTGGCGGCCTGGTTCATCATAGCGACCGTGGATCTCAATATGTGTCCATAAAGTACACTGAACGCCTCGCTGAAGCTGGTATCGAGCCATCGGTCGGCAGCGTCGGGGACAGCTATGACAATGCCTTAGCCGAGACGATCAATGGCCTTTACAAGGCCGAAGTGATTCACCGGCGTGGGCCATGGCGATCTTTCGAGGCTGTCGAATTCGCAACCCTCGAATGGGTTGATTGGTTCAACCACAGACGGTTGCTGGCACCGATTGGAAACATCCCACCTGCCGAAGCCGAGCAGAGATATTACGCCACGCTAGACGAGCAGCCCATGGCTGCGTAACCTAAACCAAACAGCCTCCGGGAATCCCGGTGCGGTTCAAGTTGGCGAGCACGATGCAGCATCAGCACGCTCTGCGCGTCGGCTGACTTGATCGGAACAAATCGCATAGTAGGTCGCCTCACTGCCTCGCAGATCGCTTCCGCATCAGCTGCGTCATTCTTGTTCCGTTTAACGTAGGCCTTCACGTAAGCCGGTGGCATAAGCCGGACTTCATGGCCAAGCGCTTGAAGTTGACGAGCCCAATGATGCGCTGTTGCGCAAGCCTCGATACCGATCAGGCACGGCTCAAAGTCACCCAGCACCGCAAGCAACTGATCGCGACGAACCTTCTGCCGCAGAACTGGCTGACCGGCATCATCAATGCCGTGCAGTTGAAAAACATTCTTGGCGATATCGAGGCCAATCGTGGTAATCTGCATGTGGATGGCTCCTTCCTTCAGGTGGCAAACTGACGCGCCACCTTGGCACGAATCGATGCCGTTGGGTCAGGGGCCGTCCACCTCATCACTGCTTTTGCGGATGAGCGGAGGCGATGATGGCGGGACAGCCCGGTTTCTTTGATCTTTCGGATCGTTACGAGGCGCTGAGTGCCGCTGGCGATCCGTTGGAACGTCTGTCAGGGGTCGTCGACTTCGAGGTTTTCCGGGATCCATTGATTGCCGCCCTACGCCGCGGTGCCCGTGGCAAGGGTGGCCGGCCGCCGTTCGATCCGGTGATGATGTTCAAGATCCTGGTGCTGCAGGCGCTCTATTCGTTGTCAGACGAAGCAACGGAATTCCAGATCAAGGATCGCTTGTCGTTTCAGCGCTTCCTGGGCCTTGGGCTCGATGGCACGGTGCCCGATGCAACGACGGTCTGGCTGTTCCGCGAGCGCCTGGTGCAGGCCAAGGCGATCGACAAGCTCTTCGCCCGTTTCGATGCAGCTCTAATGGATCATGGCTATCTCGCGATGGGTGGCCAGATCATCGATGCTACGGTGGTGCCTGCCCCCAAGCAGCGCAACACTGTAGCGCGACGATCAGGGTGAGAAGGTAGCGACGATCAGGATGAGAAGCGCTG
>NZ_QKVT01000164.1:0-684 GCF_003426715.1 Blastomonas sp. UPD001 | reverse complement strand
CCTGGGTCTTGCAGAGGTAGTGCAATCTGAGATTGAGGTCGCTTCGGGACCACCCTTCTCCGATACATGTCCTTCTTGAATTCCCATGGGTGGACGTTGTCATCTCGTGACCATATTCCACGCCGGTTTCGGCGAGCATCATCAAGCGCGTCGAAGTAGGCATCTTCTGGCTCATAGCGATCGAGCACCCAAGCCCATCCATTAAGCACCATTTCCAGCTCAATGTTTCTGCTTGTGCATCCGAAGGGAATGAACTGCCTGACGGTCAGACCGAGCGGCGAGATCAGCGGCGTTCCCAGCTCTGGCTGATCATCAAGCAGGTAGGGAACGCAAACCAACCGGCCGTGTCGATCGGTGATTTGTCCCGTATCCATTTTTGTCAGGACAACGAGGTCGATCCACCGATCCGCAATAATCTGGCGTAAGAAGTTTCTTGCTTCATCTCCACCAAACTGCCCAACTTCAGGTGCGTCAATAAAGCCAAACCTCACGTTAGCATTGACGAGAGAACGAGTTCTGGGGTTCATGAACTGGGTGCGAAAACCGTCGCCGTCGAGGACGTGAAGCACGGGCACGCGGATTGTCTCGACGCTAGGTCTTTCGAGGGCGATCAGTGCTTCCTTAGAAGTGTCTATACGCATGATGTCTGTTCAGAACTGGGTGTAGCGTGTCACAAAGCAAGCA
>NZ_QKVT01000163.1:0-5622 GCF_003426715.1 Blastomonas sp. UPD001 | reverse complement strand
AATGGGCCAAGGCAGAGGGTGAGTATGGACGCGTAAGCGAGTACGGGGAGCAGCTTTTCAAGGACCTTCCACGTCGGTTGGAGGGCAAGGATGCCGCTCTTATGCAAGCAAGCCGGGTGATTGCATGGTCGCTCTACGACAACAGGGACAAGCTCGGCGGCCGACTGTACAACTTCAATTCGGCTTTCGGTAACCTCGCCTCTGACGTGCTCGATCGGGTCGCGACGACACTTGACCTATCGACCACAAAGCCACCCATCGAAGGCGATGTTGTTGACGATCCGGACGACTTCTCATTCGACCTCGATGATGAAGACGGCGAACTGTCCTACGCTGAGGTGATAGAAGCCTTAAGCGGTGAGCAGACCCGAGAGGAGGCCGTCAAAGTCCTCATTGAAGCCAGCATTACCGCAATTGAAGTTGCCAAGGGTCAAAAGGACGGTGAAGCTGCGTTGAAGGCGCTGACGGAAGCGAACGCGAAGCTGGTCTCCGTCGACCTTACACGCGCGAAAGCCTCGACGTACCCAGCCATCGGCAAGCAGCTTCAGACCATTGAGGGATTGGTCGAGCGGCTTAAGGCGAAGCTGGCAGAGATTTCCTAGCGCCTGCCCCTGGTATGGATCGACCCAGCGAGCTCAGTATTGAATATGATCCGGCCAATGTGACGGGCCGGATAACGCGGACTGTTGCGGATTCCCGGTCGCCAATCTGGGAAAGACTGCGCGCGCATTTTGCCAACCAAACTGACGTTCGCGTCAGTGAAAGCACCATTGACCTTTCTTGGCCAAAGCTTCTCGAAGTCGTTCGGGACTTTGGCAGCAAGTCGCTCCAGCGCGAGCTCAATTTCCGTTTCCGGCCTCAGGGTGCCGCTACCGAACGGATTGCGACATTCGTCCGCGAGGTGAAGCAAGCGCGCGAAAAGCGCAATAATCTCAAATTGGAATGCCAGCCGGAAGACATCCAAAGCAAGTTGGAAGAACTTGGCTTCACGCGCCGAAAGCTGAAAGACTTTCAGCTAGAAGATATCGCGCATCTCATGTCTCTCCCACACGGCGCAAACTTCTCGGTGCCAGGTGCCGGAAAGACGACGGTTACGTTCGCTCTTCATCTTCTGGTTGCCAGAGAAGGCGAGCACTTGCTCGTGATCTGCCCCAAGGCGGCGTTCCCGGCGTGGACGTCGGTGGTGTCGGAAACGATGGCTCCCGATGCACCAAACAACGCTGCGGAAGACTTCATAATTCTGGATGGGCGCGCAAGCGATACCGACAAACTTCTTCGAAGCGGTGCGCGTCGCTTCGTCATGTCTTACGACCTCATGGTCAAACAGCAGGCCATAATCTCAGCCTATTTGTCGCGGCAGAAGGTCCACCTTGTCCTGGATGAGTCCCATAGGATGAAGGCAGGGGTAAACTCGCAACGCGGCGCATTTCTCCTCTCTGTCGCCGCGCTTCCGGTCCGCCGCGATATCCTGTCAGGAACGCCCATGCCGCAGGATGCGGGCGACATGGCATCGCAGCTCAGCTTTCTGTGGCCCGCGCAGGGTTATGACGTTCAGATTCAGCGCGGCATCGCGCCAAGAGAGGTCCTTGGCCAGCTCTATGTGCGGACAACGAAGCAGCAGCTCGGCCTTAAAGATCCGATACGCAAATTTCACAATGTTGAGATGCTGCCGGGCCAGCGAGCTCTTTACTCGATCGTCAGACACGAGGCTTTGAGACAGCTCACCAAGGTTGTTCAGTCGTCCAGCCAACCCGATTTCGTGCGGGCGCGAAAGTCAGTGATGCGATTGCTGCAGCTATCGGTAAATCCGACCCTAGCGCTTCAGTCGATGGCCACCGATCCCCGGGCTATCGACTCCGGCATTGTCGACCAGGTCATCGCAGAGGGAACGTCGGCCAAGATGCGCGCCGTCGCCGCTCACGCTCGCGAGCTCGCGCTCCAAGGTCGCAAGACGGTCATATGGACGATCTTCACCGGGAACATCCTCGATCTTGAGCTGCTGCTGGCGGACCTCAATCCCGTGTCGCTTTACGGAGCAGTGCCGTCAGGTGATCCGGGCGATCTGTCAACGCGGGAAGGGCGGTTACGCCGGTTTCATCTCGATGATCGATGCAAGGTCATGCTGGCGAACCCGGCAGCTGCCGGCGAAGGGATCAGTCTTCATACTGTTTGCCACGACGCGATCTATCTGGATCGCAGCTACGTCTCGACGCACTATCTGCAGTCCATTGACCGCATTCATCGGCTCGGTTTGCCTCCGGACGTCGAAACGAACATTCATATCTATCGGACTGTAGCGCCCCGAGAGATCGGAAGCGTTGATCTGTCTGTTTCGCGTCGCCTCATCGCCAAGATCAGGAACCTCCAGCAGCTCCTTAACGACCCTGATCTCCACAAGATCGCGCTCGATGAAGAAGAGGCCGACGATCCGATCAACTTCGACATGGAGATGCAAGATCTGATCGATCTCATCGATGAGCTCGAAGGGCGCGCCCCACCACCGGAGGTGGAGGAGGACGCGTGACGGCTTTCGACTTTTCGCGCCTCTTCTCGATGCCAGCTTTCGAAGGTCTTCGCATCTTACGGATGTACCGGGTCAGCCGTCCGGATATGCCGCTCACGGAACTCTCGAGGCTCATCCGAAGTGTCGAGCCAGGGTCAAACAGCTTCGATCTCGACGCCGCCGTTTTTTTGGACGGCATAGTCAAGCGGCACCCTCCCGATGAGGGGATTGGGTTCTATCGCGTCTGCTTGTCGGATGTGCTCCTGATCGAATTGCCCGAGTGGGCTCGGCTCGTCACGCTGGGTCGCGGCCGCTTTATCAAGCGTCTGCAGTCTGCGGAATATCGGGACGTCCGAAGCCTGTTCCGACAGGCACGGCTTTTGGATGATCCGCCGTCGGTCGGTGACATCGAATGGTGGGATGACTTGCAGGCTCAGGTCCGTGGCAAGCAAAGTCAGGATGCGATGCGCCGCGCCCGCGAAGCGGAGCAGCTAACATTGAAGCACGAAGTTGAACGGCTCCAGTCGCTCGGCATCGATACCGCTCCGCGGTGGATGGCGATTGACGATAACACCGTGGGCTATGACGTCTTGTCGTACATGCCGTCAGATTTCGGACTGGTGAACCTCCTTATCGAGGTCAAGTCGACGATTGCGTCCCCGCTACGGTTTTACGTGACGCGGAATGAGTGGGAACAGGCCACTGCCTTCGGTGAGGCTTTTCTGTTCCACGTTTGGGATCTGAGACCTGACCCGCCTGTGCTGCACAAGAGGACCGTTGCCCAGGTCGCTCCGCATATTCCCACCGACAATGAGAACGGAAAATGGACAAATGCGATCATTCCCGTTTCGCTGTCGTGAGGTTCCTTTTTGCGATGTCACGCGACTGACCGTGCAGTCTGCCTTTTGCCCTTCGAATTCTGCTACCTCGTCCGGGAGATCGCGACCGTGATGCTCGCAGCGAGCATTCCTTCTGCCCGCTCTCGTTTGGCTTGAACCGATGACGTCAGCTGTCTTTTTGTAGCCTCAGGCATCTTGACGATTGCGGCCAGAATGATGGCTTGGAGGAGATCGGGATGCATGATCAGGTGCCGATCCGGACAGGGCGATCAGCGATCGGACAACGACGCTTCGCGACAAGCGCTTTCAGGCTTTCGGTCAGCACAAGGGTTGAGTTGCCGAGCTTGATGATCTCGATCTCGCCTGCAGCGATCAGAACGTAAAGGGTGCTGCGGCTGATGCCGGTATAGCGGCATGCGTCAGGCACTCGCATGGTGATCGGCTCGATAGCATGGGCGCTCGGACTTGGTGTGCCTTGGCCCATCCGCTCGCCGACCGGATACCCGGCTCCAGATTTCTTGTCAGCGGCCTCTCGGTCCTGCTGACTTTCGTTGTCGCCTGATCGGCTCTGGTAAGCTCCCATCGGTCCGGTCCTTTGCATCTTTAGGGTGATGACGGACCAGCCCTCGGGGACATGGAGGGGAGCGAAGGACGGGCCCGCCATCGCCCTGATTATCGGGCGAGTGGCCACGTCGGTCGACATGACGTTTCTGCGCGATGCTAGCCGAAGCTACGCCTTCTTCCCGACAGGCACGACGCCAGCATGGAAAAGGGACGTCTCAGCATGGGCGGGGGCGGCAATGGACAGAGTCACTTGGGGTCGGAAGGCTGAAGGAACCACAGCGGATATCAGACTGCCGTCGCAAAGATCATTGATTTCACGATATTTTCGTAATAGAGCGACGTCGGGCGCTGATCCGTGCCGCCGAATAAACGGCCATAAAACCAACCACCTGCACTCCGACCGACGGCGGTGCTTTTATCTTGCCATCACATCCCACCTATTGCTTAAGGCGGCCAGGGACAAATGGATCTAAGCTGGCGCTCGAAGTCCGCAGAGTGCAGTCGATATGCAGCCGTGATGCAACGAGGCTGCTTTCGCACGTTTGATGCGGCGCGGGCGACGTGCAGCCGATCTGCCACATTTCCGTCTTCGAGCTCACCGCCTCTCCTTCGCGGCGAGCAACCTCAATTGCCAAGCGCATTGTCAGGAATCACCTGAAAACAGGACGATCTTCGGCCGATCCACCGTCCGTGTCCGGATAACAGTCGGCACATCGCTCCGCCGTGCCATCGCAATTGCCAGGACCGGCGGGAGCGTGTCGAATCGGCGCAGGGACCTCACTCCGATACCTGATGTGATGCCTCGCAGGTCAGCGAGCTTCCCATGGGGAACATAGAGCTGGCTGCCGATGAACCGCTCGTTCGCTGCACGGACCGCATCGGCAACTGATTGGAGCGAGCCTTCGGGCGACGGCATCAAACTGTCGCCATCTGACGTGGGAGGGCACAGAATACGCGAAAGGGGGAAGAACAGCGGATGCAGCGTTGATAGGCGCTTGAGCGGTGGGCGCTTCGGTCTCGCGCGGATCAGTTCCCGAACCACTGCCCGGATGGCGCGGCCATCGGCCATCTCTATCCCGGAAATAAGACCGCCCGACGCATCACATGCGCGCGCCGGATTGTAGAACGCATACAGCGGCACAGTCGGAATCTTCCGTTCTGCCGCTGCCGAGCGAACCAGCGACAACGATTGCGCGCCGGTGCCATTTGGATGTGCAAGCTCGACATAGGAGCCCATATCCCAAGCTGTGCGGTGCGGTGTGAGCCGCTTGGCCTGAATGCGGTATTGCACCGCCGTGCGGCGCATCGGATCAAAGATGACGATGTCAAAGTCGTTGCCTGTCTTGGCCTCGTCCACTGGTACCTGAACTGACAAGCGTGGGCCTGAGAGCCGGATAAGGCTCGCGACGATCAGGTCGGTCACACTCTCCTCGCGAAACCGGCGGCGGAGACTGATCTCAAGATCGAGGAAATCGGCGACTAGCGGCGGCAGCCGCGCAGCAAGGTCACATGTTGACGAAAACAGCGAGGTCAACGCCACTCTTGCGACTCACTCGTGCTTACTGCGGCTGTCACGGAAGAAGATGCGTCAGCGCAGGGAGAAAAGGGGAGAAAACCGTTACGTAATTTGCGGCATATTCCATGAACTTCTGAAACCAAGCAGTGTAACCTGCCGTGCCCTTGGTCTCTTCCATCGCCCTCACGATTCCGAGGATG
>NZ_QKVT01000162.1:0-3700 GCF_003426715.1 Blastomonas sp. UPD001 | reverse complement strand
AACATGGGGGGACCCGAAGGCGAAAATCTGCTCGAAGGCCTTGCGAGTGTGGACGATCGCATGGCAATGATCCTCAAACTTGGTTTCATGGGTGCAGGGGCCGACATCGCCGCCGTCATGGAGGCAGCTTGAGGTTCCGCCGGAGGGGAAGACTGCACGATGCTGACGCCCGTGCGCATTGGGTCGGGACGGTTCTTGTGCAACCCGTTGCCGGAATTGCCTGAACTGGACAGACAAGCAGCATGAGCAGGGCCGCACTGTCGCACAAGCTGCGCTTGCAGATTGCCGATGAGCTTGATTGCGCGCGGCAGGAAATCGAGCGGCTGGGTGGGGTGCTGCGCAGCGATCCGGCGCTGGTCGCCGCGCACATGACCAGCCTGCAGGCGCTCGACATGATCGGGCAGCAGCAGCTGGCGCTGGCCGCAGTGCTGCGCGCCGAGGATCCGCAGGCCGCCATCGCCGGTACCCCCCTGGAACAGTTGCGCGAACGGCTCGAACAGGCCCTGGATTAACCTTTGATCAACCATGTTTGGCAAGGATGGCAAGCGTGCACACGCCCCATATCCTGATCGTCGAGGATGACGACGCCCTGCGCGGCGAGCTGGTAGAGCTGCTTAAGGCGCTCGGCGCGCTGGCCATCGGCGTCGCCGATGGCGCACAGGCGATACATGCCTGCCATCTGCAGCCGTTCGATCTGGTGCTGTGCGACTACAAGCTGCGCGCTGAAAACGGGCTCGATGTGCTCAAGGCGCTGGGCGATGTGGCAACCCCCCCTGCGGCCGACCATTGCTATCTGATGACCGCGCATGTCGATCTTACTGCCGCCGCGCAGCAGGATATCGAATCGAGCACCGCCGGGCTGCTTCACAAGCCGATCGCCGCGGCGATGCTGCGCAGGATCGTGGCCGATGCCGCGGAGGCGCGGCGATGCTGAGCGTCAATTATCCGCAAGGCTTTCGCGTCATCATGCCGATGCTGTGGCCGGTGGCACTCTTGGCGCTCGCCGTCGCGACCGGGCTGTCGGCGATCAGGCTGGTCGCCGCCCCGGGGTTCGAATTCTATCTTGGCCCGCTTTTCTATCTGCTCGCCTATCGCTGGTTCGGCCTGAAAGCGGGGCTCGTCACGGCGGTTGCCACCATGCTGCCTTCGGTCTGGTGGTGGGGCCATCCGATGTCGGTGGTGATGGCAATCGGGCATGTCCTGGCGATCCATCGCTTTTCCGGACAGGACCGTAGTCTCTCAACGGTGACCTTTTTCTACACGCTGTTGGTCAGCGTTGGAACAATCGTGGCATGGCTGACCTTTGTCGACCCGCTGCCAGCAGTGATCGTGCTTGACATCGCGGTGCGCCAGATATTGTGCGAGACGCTGCTGGCTGCTTGTGCCGACCTCATCCTGCTTGCGGTGTTGGTCGATACCGCGCGCGGCCAGGTGCGCCGGGTGCGCAAACCTGGCTTGCAGCAATCGGTCGAGGCGTTGGTTTCGATGGCGGTTGCCGGGGCGGCCATGCTGTTTCTGCTGGGCGAGCTCAACCATGTTAAGGACCGATTGGAACTGCACCAACAGGATGTCGCCTCCGCAGTGCGTATGCTTCCCAATCGCAATGCGTTGAAGACCGGGGTGGTGTACCGGCTGAACATGCACGGGGTTGATACGCCCCTGCCATTTGTAAAGCTGGCATCAGACGCACCGGATCAGGCTAAGGAAATTCTGGGTTGCCATGGCTACGATCGCGGATTGGTCGATGCCAGCGGGCGCCAGTCGCTGAGGTACTGGCTGGACATGTGTTATGTCGTGACACTAGCAGAAGATGTCGCTGTCGTCTCGCCGCGAGACCATGTCATCGACCTTTTTCGCGAAGTGCTGGACGGCATCCTGCCGCTGATGGTCTATCTCGGCCTCGCGCAGATCGGGCTTCTGATATTCGGCGCGTCGGTGCGGCGGTCGTCGCGCGTGCTCAGCCAGGCTTTGCTCGGCTTCGGAAGGGGCTATGCCACGAGCCGCCCGTCCGCGCCCTTTGCCGAGGCCGACCGGCTGCTCGGCGCGTTCATCGCGGCGAATAACGAGTTCGTCGCGTTCGACCGCCAACGGGCGCATCTGACGCGGACCGTCGAGGAACTGCGGTCCGCGATCGATCTCAAGCTGCTCAGCGACATCCGGTTCGATGCGTCGCGCGGCGAGCTGCGCTATTCGAAGATCGATCCGTCGGCCGGACAGCGCGGCGCGAGCCTTTCGGTCCATTCCGCCGACATCGCCCATTTCCAGTCGCTGGCCGGCCAGAACGAGGTCATGGTCGAGTTCCGGCGAGGGCAGCACCAGGACGACCAATGGTATCTGCTCATCGCCCGCGATTACGATGCGGAGAGCGACAGCTGGCGCTATGGGTGTTTGATCCGGCTGCGTACCGCTAAGGCCTTCCAGACGCAGATGCGCCACAGCGCGCGCCTGATGGAACTGGGCGGCATGGCGTCCGCGCTCGGCCATGAGCTGCGCCAGCCGCTTTTCACGATATCGCTCGCGGCGGAAAACGCGCTGTTGCAGCTTCAGAACGGCAGCACGGACCCGGAAAGGACGGCAGCCAAGCTCGAGCGCATCGTCGAACAGGTCGAGCGTGCCAATGTGATCATCCAGCGCACGTCGTCCTATGCCAGAAGCGAGCGCGCCGAGCGGGTGGACATGGAACTGTCGCAGGCGGTGCAGAACGCGGTCCGGTTCATGCGGCCGGTGATGACCGAGCGCGATATCGAGCTGGAGGTCGAGATCCCGGACCATCTGCCCGTCATGTCGCTGCCGCGGATCGGTATCGAGCAGATTATCGTCAACGCGCTGCAGAACGCGGCGGATTCGATCGATACGCGCCGCGAAAGTGCTGCGGCCGGCGCCATCAAGGGGTCGGTCGTGGTGCACGTCGATACCAGCGATCAGGCCATTCTGCTCAAGGTGACCGACAATGGCGCGGGTATCGAACCCAGCATTCGCAGCAACGTCCTCGACGCGTTCTGCACGACCAAGCCCGAAGGCAAGGGGACAGGCCTGGGTCTGTTCGTCTGTCGGCAAATCATGGACGAGGTCGGAGGATCGATTGCGCTTGCCGATAATCCTGGAGCGCCGGGCGCAACGCTGACCCTGCGCTTTCCGCTGCCGGAAGGAGAATGAACGATGGACATGCGCGAAGCACGCCACGTTTACATTGTCGATGACGATGCCGAGGTGCGGGCCGAGCTAGGCGAGGCGCTGGAACTGCGCGGATTCGTCGTCCGGGTGTTCGACAGTGGCGATGGCTTTGTCGCCCAGCAGGCCAGGCTGGCGCCCGGCTGCGTCGTGCTCGATCTCAACATGCCCGGCCTGGGCGGCATGGACGTGCAGCAGGCGCTGGTCGAGCGCGGCAGCGCGCACAAGATCGTGATGCTCACCGGCGCCGGCTCGGTCTCCACCGCGGTGCGCGCGATCCATGCCGGCGCGATAGATTTTCTGGAAAAGCCGTTCCTTGTCGACGATCTGGTACGCGCCATCGGCAGCGCGGTCAGTCGCCAGATCCAGGAGGTGGAGCAGGGCGGCCGCCGCCGCCAGGCGGAGCAACTGATCGCGCGGCTGTCCGATCGCGAACGCGATGTGCTGTGCGGGATGGTGCTGGGGCTCGCCAACAAGATCATCGCCTATCGGCTCGGCCTGTCGCCGCGCACGGTCGAGGCCTATCGGG
>NZ_QKVT01000161.1:0-502 GCF_003426715.1 Blastomonas sp. UPD001 | reverse complement strand
TGCGGGGAATATTGCCATACCGGAAGCTACTGGCAGTATTGAGTATGCGGTTGCTTTGTTAAATACTCCTTTATTGATGGTATTGGGTCATGAGCGATGTGGAGCAGTTACCGCTGCCGTCCAAAATGAAGTGTTACCTGGTGATATTAGCACGTTTGTCAAAGCAATTAAGCCAGTTGTGCAAAAGTTCAAAGATCAATCAGGCGATATGGTTGACAAAGTTGTTGTTGCCAATGTGCATTATCAAATTGAACGGTTAAAGCGATCGCCCCTGTTATCTGAGCGTTTGCAGTCCGGTAAATTGAAAATCGTGGGTGGTCGTTATGATTTAGATACCGGAAGCGTGAGCATTATCACTTAAAATAAAATTCGGTTAATACCAATTCTTCATGAAACTGCACAGAATTTTACCCCACCCCTTAATCCCCTCCCCGATTTCGGGGAGGAGAAATTCGAGCGTAAGCGAGAATTGGGGTGGGGTTCTTTCTCTGTAACTTCATAT
>NZ_QKVT01000160.1:0-541 GCF_003426715.1 Blastomonas sp. UPD001 | reverse complement strand
AACACCGCAGCCCCCGCCAGCGTGCCCAAAATGCCGCCGACGACCAGCACTCCGCCCATCTGGTAATCGACGCCGTTGCGGCGGCTGTGCGCGATGACGCCCGACACGCTGGAACCGGTCACCTGGGTCGATGCCGAGGCCGCCGCGACGGTCGGCGGAATGCCGTAAAAGATCAGCAGCGGCGTGGTCAGGAACCCGCCTCCAACCCCGAACATGCCCGACAGAATGCCGACAAGCCCACCCAGCCCGATGATGACGAGCGCGTTGACCGAAAGATTCGCGATGGGAAGATAGACATCCATGGGTGACAAAACGCTAGCCGCTTTGGTCCATCAGCAGAAGGGGCAAGCGACCGGCTGGACCTGCTTTGCCTCAAAAACCCGCGGATAAGGTGAACGCCGCACCCGAACTCGGCCGCGCGGCACCATCGATTCGCTGTCGCCAGTCGAGCGCCAGCGCCAGCGAGCCGTTTTCGACCGGCACCGTCAGCGCGGCGCGCGGGCCGATATCGACCCGGTGCACCCAGGGCTTGCCGCCTTGC
>NZ_QKVT01000016.1:0-586 GCF_003426715.1 Blastomonas sp. UPD001 | reverse complement strand
GGTCGGAATGCCAGTCGCCGCGGTGAACGCGAATCCGCCTGCCTTGCGGGCGATCTTGAGCCAGTCGACGCGTTTCAGGACCTTCTTCGCCGCTTCCGCCACCTTCGTCGAGTTGGGACGTGCGCGACGCAGTTCATCGACGATAGTCTCGATAACGATCGTCTTGGCGTCTTCGAAGCCTTCGAATGTCCACCCGTTGAACCAGAGGCAGAGGACGCGATCATCGCCGGAGAAGGCGCTCTCTGTCATCTTCAGGACACTGGATTTTCCGGCGCCCCAATCGCCATGCACGCCAATAGTAATCGGCACGTCCGGCGTCTGACGGATCAGCTTGACGACGGTCTTTGCGATGGCCTCGTAATAGAGTAGATCGGTCGCTGTCTCGTGATCGTTCAAGAACATGCTGTTTCCTTACCGGTTCGCCTCAAGCGACTCGACCCGACCAAATCATTCAATTTCCCGAATTGAAGTTTATAGCGATCTTTGCTTAGTCGGAACAACATCTTAACGGCTGTCTTATGGTGGGTGCTTTGCGCGAGCCAGGCGTGCTGGAGCAAGCGCTTTTCGCTAAGTGCCGGCCAGAAAA
>NZ_QKVT01000159.1:0-1217 GCF_003426715.1 Blastomonas sp. UPD001 | reverse complement strand
GCGGCATCGCCTGCCGCGATTCGGTGGGCTGGAAGATCGAACGGAAACTGCTGCTCGATAGCGTCGGCACAGCCGAATACCGCCAGGCTGGCAGCGACACCGATCTCCTCGCCGCCGCGCAGACCATGGCAGCAGGCGAAGCACTCGACGCGGACGAGGAACGCCGCGCGAAGACCGAGCGATGGATCCGACCGCGCGACTGATCCTGCAGACGCAGAAACGCCGCTTCTAGGAAAAGGGCAACAGCCGCGATGGTCCGGGGCTTGGCCCATTCGCGAGGCGCTCAGCGAATGGGTGTCTGGTGCCCAGAAGAGGATTTTACGGCTTAACCTCTAAAGCACTGAAATGCAATGACATTTTTGTTTCGCGTCGGTGCTGTTGTATTAGCCCTTTGTACTAGCTGGGGCGAGACGTTGCAAGGTTCGAGTCCTCAACAGGGTCTCGAAACGTCACCCTCGATCGATTTGCGTCGGCTCCGGGAGTGGCTTGTCCTTAATATAGGCCCAGCCTCCGCTACCCGTCTCGCTTGCCCGGCAATCCAATTCAATAAGGAGGCGCGCGGTTTCCTGCTCCGTGGCACCGATGACATGGGCCATGGTACGCAACTGCCGCCACCCAGTTTCGCCCGGATTGCTCAGCATGCTTGCGAGTATTGCAGAGCGCTTATCGTCCACCTTGCGAGTTTTTCCGGTTTGAATGCGGTGCATGAAATACTGCGCTGTTAACGTAATTGCACCGCCGATCATTGACGCAAAAATTGTCTGCCCAAAATCGGTCATGTTGTCCCACCTTCATTCCCAGCACCCACTAACGCATTGTCCAATTCGGCGCGGATTTTCGGAGTAATCTTTCGAGGAAACTCGTTGGGGAAAGCCTTTGCCACCTTGCCAAGAAACTGGACCAAGGGCGCGAGGTCGTAAGCATTCGAAGCGATCAAGCCGCCAGCACCCTTACGCTTAGTGCGTTTAATCAAGTTGAGGGTCTCCAGTCTGGTGACCGCCCGCTGCGCCTGCCTGTCCGAGATTCCGGCCCGGACGGCGATAGTCTTAAGGGAAGGGAACGGCATCTCCGATACACGCCACCATGAACCGACAAGCTGAAGCAGCACATTCAACTCGCCAGGACTGAGCCGCTTATCCTCGGCCAGGAACTGGTTTATAAGCAGCAGATAATTCGGAATTTGAGCGAATCCGCGCTCAGCCACTTCCTTACCCCAT
>NZ_QKVT01000158.1:0-593 GCF_003426715.1 Blastomonas sp. UPD001 | reverse complement strand
GGCTGGTTGCCGGAAGGACGGGGAATGGGTGGATAGTTGCCGTCTAATGCGATAGGTTTTGAGACTGACTTACGCGCTCCAATTCAACGTGCGAGACGATGCGGGCAATCTCCTGTGTCCGGCGTGCGGCTTTCCCGGCTTTGCGAGTGAGCCAACCTACAATGAACGCGGTGGGATCATTGGCATAACGATCTGTCCATGCTGCCTATGGGAGCCGGGCTTCGACGACAATGCACATGCTTCGGCTGCCGCCGAGAACTCTATCTTGGGGTCCCTCCGGGCGTATCGGAGCAGTTGGAATGGAGAGCCGCCATGGTCGGGTCAGTTGACCAAGCGGCCGCAAGGTTGGGACGCAAAGAAGCAATTGGCTACCTTATTCAAGGTGGCGCCTAACGTCCGCTAAGGGGTCGTTTGCTGAACGGCAGGCTTTGTTCGTATCAAAATTATAACGGACATCGCGGTCAAGCTGCCACTTTCCACCAACCGCTTGCCTGCGAAGGCAGGCATCCATCTCCTGCCCTCGCACCAGACGCACCACTTGGGAGATGGGCCCCTGCCTTCGCAGGGGAGCGGGTGGTTTGTGGGGCGGGGTT
>NZ_QKVT01000157.1:0-835 GCF_003426715.1 Blastomonas sp. UPD001 | reverse complement strand
CTTTGAGCGAGCGATCCTGACTGTTCCGTTCCGCCAATCAATGTCCTCGATGCGCAGCTTGACCACTTCCGCACAGCGAAGGCCAAGGTCGGTGACGCATCTGACCATGGCATAGGCCCGTCGACGAGATGGCAGGTTCCCATCGAACGATGCCAAAAGCGCGTCGATCTGGGTTGGTGACAATGTCTCGGGGAGTGACGCCAGACGCCAGTGCGCCGCACGCGGGATGGCTTGCAGGAGCTTGGCGACCTCATCGCCGCTCATCTGTCGGTACTTCAGATAACCGCCTATCGAACTACCGGCGACGCGCACTGCCCCGGCACCCCAATCGCGGCCTTCACCCAAGACGAAGCGCCTTACGGCCGCGGTATCGATCTTCGTGACGTCGACGGCGTCTGCGCCAAAAGTGTGAGCGAGGAATCTGCCGACAATTAACCCACGTTGCCGTCGCGTGGTCTCCGCCAGGCCTGCGACATCACGCATATAGGCATCGAACGCGGCCAATTCCTTGCTTAATCCATCCTGCTGGTCGGCGGACTGAATGGCCCCCTCGGCCTCAAGCAGTCTCAGCAGGTGGCGAATGGCGGTCCGCAGTTCATACCGCGTTCGGCGAACCGGCTGAGGACAACTGCAGACCGGCAGATGATCGCTAAGAAAGCGATCGAGCACCGCCGCGCCCAGCGATGAAAGATGAAGGCGCTGCTCTCCGAGCCAGCGTGCGAAATGGGCGACGCTCGCAAGATAGACGCGGATCACATTGTGCGCATACCGATCTTCCCGCAGTCGAGCGACATAGCGTTCCTGATAGGCTGACAGAATGCTGGACGACAGCCAT
>NZ_QKVT01000156.1:0-818 GCF_003426715.1 Blastomonas sp. UPD001 | reverse complement strand
CGGTTTGAAGATGTTCGAGGGCTTGACCACCACCGCCTCACCGGGCCCGAACGGACGCTGCAGCAAGGCCAGCGACGCGTCGAGCACCGCGGCGACCTGCCGCCGGTCCGCCCCGCGCCAGCGCCAGCCCATCATGTCGTTGCACAGCATCGGTTCGGACAGGCCCATGGCGAGGCCTGGGACGTCGAGCGCGCGCACGAGCATGGTCGATGCGCAAAAGGCCGAATGGAAGATGAAATGGAGCGGCGCGCGCGCCGCACCCGCCGCGAGCGCCTGCGGGCGCGGCACCGGAACGATCTGCGCGGCTTCGCCCAGATATTCGTCGGTGAGGAAGGTCGCCTTGCGGTGCTGCTCGCGCGGGACATGGCGGAACTGGAACGCGTCCTGCGCGGCATCATAGCGATGCGCGTGCCAGAGCGGATCGTGCACAAGAGCCACCTTGTCTGCGGGCAAATCAGGGCCGGTGTCGGTCATCGCGGCGATCCTTGCCAATCCCCCGGCAGCGTGGCAAGCAGGACGTGGTCGGGGGACTAGCAACATATGGCAGTAACTGCACACAATGATCCGGTAGCCATGAACAGCGCCGGGATGGCCGCATTGCGCGAGGGGCGCTTTGCGGATGCCGCGCGCGCCTTCGAGGCAGCGGCCAGGGCCGATCCGGAGGCCACCGCCCTCTGGCGCAATCTCGCGACCGCGCGGCGCGCGCTCGGCGACGATCAGGGCGAGCTTGCTGCGCTCGACGCTGCAATCGATATCGATCGGCGGGATTTCATGGGCTGGCTGCGCAAGGCCGAGGCACACCAGCGCATGGGCGACGA
>NZ_QKVT01000155.1:0-1394 GCF_003426715.1 Blastomonas sp. UPD001 | reverse complement strand
TGGGGGTCGTCCTCACCGGCATGGGGGAGGACGGTGCCCGGGGGCTTTTGCAACTTCGTAACCTCAAGATGCGCACCATCGCGCAGGATGAGGCCAGCGCGCTGATCTATGGCATGCCCAAGGCAGCCGTCGATTGCGGCGCAGCAGAACAGGTCCTGCCGTTGGACAGGATCGCGCGGAGGATATTGGAGCTATGCCAATGCTGAACACGGCTGCACCCGCCCCGATGACCATCCGCCACAATGTGCTGCAGGGTGAATATGAGGTCTCGCGCGATCCGCATCTGGTGCTGACCACGGTTCTGGGAAGCTGCATTGCCTGCTGCCTGTTCGACCCGGTGGCAAAGATCGGCGGGATGAACCATTTCCTGCTCGCCTCACCGCCCAGTTCGCGCGACGGCCCGGGCGACGATGCGCGGCGCTATGGCCTGTATGCGATGGAGCTGCTGGTCAACGAGATGATCAAGCAGGGTGCCGTCAGGGCGACGATGCGCGCGCATCTTTACGGCGGTGCCAACATGCATAGCGGGATGCGCGCGATCGGCACCGAAAATGCGCGTTTTGCCGAGGAATTCCTGCGCGCTGACGGAATTCAGCTGGTCCGGTCCGATACCGGCGGCGTCCAGGCGCGGCGGCTCGACCTGCAGCCTGCCACCGGGCGGGTGCGCTGCCGGGCGGTGCAGGGCGATTTCCCGCAGACCCAGTCTGCGCGCCTGCCGGCGGCGACGGGCGATGTCGAACTGTTCTGATCGGGGGGGTGCGGAAATGACAAAGGCGATCCTGACCGTGGACGACAGCCCCAGCCTGCGACTGGTGCTGCGCGAGGCGCTCACCGACGCCGGTCACCGCGTGGTCGAGGCCGAGGACGGGATCGCCGCGCTCGAATGGCTCGCCAGCAACGAGCCGCAGCTCGTGATCACCGATATCACCATGCCCCGGCTCGATGGCCTTGCCCTGATCGAGCAACTGCGCCGCCGCGACGACATGCGCGATATTCCGATTCTGGTGCTGACCACCGAAAGCGCCCCCGAGAGCAAGGCCAAGGCGCGCGCTGCGGGGGCTACCGGATGGATTGCCAAGCCGTTCGATCCCGACAAGCTCAACTCGGCCATCCGCCGCGTCACCCATTGAGGCGAGAAAGTCATGCAGATCCAGCTCATCACCTTCGAGATCGATGCCAAGATGCTGGCCGTCGACATCATGGCCGTCCGCGAGATTCGCGCCTGGACGCCGACCACGCCGATCCCGAACGCGCCGCCCTTCGTCCGCGGCGTGGTCAACCTGCGCGGGCTGGTGCTGCCGGTGATCGACCTGTCCGAACGGCTGGGCTGGGGCAGGGTGGAGCCGTGCGAGCGCAATGTCATCATCGTTGTCGAGATTGCCGGGCAGCTGACG
>NZ_QKVT01000154.1:0-570 GCF_003426715.1 Blastomonas sp. UPD001 | reverse complement strand
CTTCAGGGCTTCCTCGATCTTGGACTTGATCTCCCCTGGTGCGACGCGCGGCTTCAGCATCACCAGGTTCGTGATGCCCTTGACACTCCTCACCTTTCGCGCGGCCGCTTCCGCCCGGCTTCGTTGATACTCCCACTCCGCGCTGCCCTCGAGGGTGACCCAGCCGTTCTTCACGACGACCTTGATATTCTCGTGCGAGTAGGGAAGTTCGTTGCGGATCGCCTCGACAACGGCGCGGGCGATCTCGGGATCGGGCTTGTCCTGGGCCGACGGGAGACGGACCTCGATGTCGTTGGCGACGCCGAGCACGCCCTTGACCCGCTTCGTCGCCCGCTCGGCTTCATATTTCTGGCTGTAGCTGCGGACGAAGCCGCTCAGCGTGACAACCCCGTTCTTCACTGCAACGCCGATGTCGGAGGCATCGATGTCCGGATCCCACTTGAGTTCGCTTTCCACGTCGCGTTTGATGTCGCTGTCGGTTCTCATGACGATATCCTCCGTGCAGGATGATCAGGCAGTGCTTGGCGAAGGCATCCCTCGCTCAGCATCGCAAGACTAGCTTGGGCGAGC
>NZ_QKVT01000153.1:0-697 GCF_003426715.1 Blastomonas sp. UPD001 | reverse complement strand
ATACAACTTTGATTAGATTAGACAAATATTGATTTTTCAGATTTAAATTCATTTGTGTGGCAAGAATTTGATGTTAACTATTCTCAATCGGCGTTGCTGCTATGAGTTTAGCGTAGCTGGGAATTGGGGTTGGTGGGAGAAGGTATAGCTGGGAAAAATAAACACACGTAAATCAGCTAGCCTCTAATTATCAAATGACTCAGCAAGACAACTCACCATTTCTATCTGACTCTCATTCCCCCTCCTCGCTTGCGGGGAGGGGGCTAGGGGGTGGGGTTCACAAACGCGGTTGGCAAACTCCACCAGAACTTTGGGAGAAACTTAAACCAATTGCGCGACAGATGCGGCGCGAACCTACACCAGCAGAAGAGAAACTTTGGCAGAAGTTGAGACACAAGCAACTTTTAGGGTTTAAGTTTCGCCGTCAACACACAATTGATAGGTTTATTGTGGATTTTTATTGTGGTGAGGCGCGGTTAGTTGTGGAGGTGGATGGTGAGGTTCACGACTACACTCAAGAGGAAGATGCAATTCGTCAGGATTTTTTGGAGAGTTTGGGGTTGCGAGTGGTGCGGTTTCGGAATGAGGAGGTGTTGAATGCAATTGATGGGGTGGTGGAAGAGATTGTAGGTTGGTTGCACAGATAGAACCCCACCCCCAACCCCCTCCCCGCAAGCGAGGAGGGGGCTAATGTGCG
>NZ_QKVT01000152.1:0-2356 GCF_003426715.1 Blastomonas sp. UPD001 | reverse complement strand
CACGGCAATGGCAGCGGCGGATTCGCAGGCAATTTCACGCTGGGCTATGCGGGCATGGCCGAAGGGCTGCGACGCGGTTTCGCCACGGCCACCACCGATGCAGGCACCGCGCCCGCTACACCGCTGGAGGGAGACAGCCTGATCGGCGAGCCGCGCAAATGGCGCGACTGGGGCCGGCTCTCGGCGCACGTGATGACCGTGACCGGCAAGGCAATCACGAAGGCATTCTACGGCAGGGCCGCGCAACGATCCTATTATACGGGCTGCTCGACCGGCGGGCAGATGGGGCTGGTCGAGGCGCTGCATTATCCCGAAGATTATGATGGCATCCTCGTCGGCGCGCCGGTCATGAACCGCACCTGGGGCCATGCCGCCGTGCTGTGGAACTTCGCGTCGGCCAATCGCTCGCCCGGCCGGCTGCTGTCGGATGCCAAGCTCAGGCTGCTCAACCGGACGGCCATTGCCAGCTGCTGGAAGCAGGGACACGGGCTTGCCGGGGACCGTTTCATCATGGACCCGCTGAGCTGCCGGTTCGATCCGGCCGTGCTCGAGTGCAAGCCGGATGAGACGGAAGACTGCCTGACCCGGGACGAAGTGGCGACGGCGCGCGCCTTCTATTCGGGGCCGACCAGCAACCGCGGCGAGCCCCAGTTCTTCGGCTGGCTTCCCGGCAGCGAGATGCCCGATACCTTTGGCTGGTCGTTCCTGCAAAAGCCGATCAGCGGCCAGCCCGCCTTTGGCGCATTGTTCAAATGGGTCTTCGGCTCCGACTGGGACTGGCGCAGCTTCGATTTCGATCGCGACATGCCGATCGTGAATCAAAGGCTTGATCCCATCGTCAACGATGCGACCCGCGGCAGCCTCGCGGCGTTTGCCAGGCGCGGCGGCAAGCTGATCGTCTTTCACGGGCTGGCAGACACGCTTGTGCCGCCTGGCCAGTCGGTTGAATTTTTCCGGCGCCACGCAATGGAAATGGGGGGCGATGACGCGCTGGGGGCGCATGCGCGCCTGTTCATGGCCCCAGGCGTGATGCACTGCGGCGGCGGAACAGGTCCGGACGCCTTCAATGCCACCCTCGGGATCCCGCCGCGCCCGCCTTCCGACGACCGCCAGCACGACATGTTTTCGGCACTCATTGCCTGGACGGAAGAAGGCAAGGCCCCCGATCGCATCATCGCAACCCGATTTGCGAGCGAGCGGCCCGGCGAGATTGAAATGCAAAGACCGCTTTGCCCTTGGCCCCAGCGCGCCGTGTATCGCGGCTATGGATCAACGGCAGCGCCCGGCAGCTTCTCATGTGAATGACCCTGCAGCTGGTGCTGATCCCCCATGGGCTGTTCCGGCGGCAGCAGCAGCGCGCCCAGCCGGGCAGTCATATGCTGCCACGGGGCGAGGATGGATCGCCGTCGGGATCCGCGCGTAGCTGCTGCAGGAGATGTTATCATGGCCAATGGCTGGGCGCGCGATGGCGCGATCCAAGATCAGATCGACGATACGATAACCGATGCGGTGTCCACCGCGCGGGCGCGTTTGCCGATCGGCGAGGGATCCGAATATTGTGACGACTGCGGCGAGGACATCCCCCCAGCGCGGCGCAAGGCGATCCCCGGCATCCGCACGTGCATCGAATGTCAATCGAAACGCGATCGGCAGATCCGCAACTCCGGGATCAATCGCCGGGGCAGCAAGGACAGCCAGTTGCGTTGAACCATTCCCACCGCGGCTTGGTGCGCAGCAAAGCGCAATCACCTCGCAGTGGCGTTATCGGCTCAATGGCACCGGATCAGACCAGCACTTCGATGAGCCGCGGCCCGCGAGAGCGCATCGCATCCTCGAACTGAGACTCGAACTCGGCTACGGTCGTGGCCGTCGAAGCCTCGACGCCCATTCCCCTTGCCAGGTTGCACCAGTCGATCGCCGGATCGTGCAGATCCAGCATCGAAAGCGCCACAGGGCCGGGTTCGGTGAATCCCATCCGCTGCATCTCCACGTTGAGAATTGCATAGGACCGGTTCGCGAAAATGATCGTGGTCACGTCCAGCCGCTCGCGCGCCTGTGTCCAGAGCGCCTGCAGCGTATACATGGCTCCGCCGTCGCCCGACGCGCAGATGACCTTGCGGTCCGGGGCAGCGATCGCTGCGCCGGTCGCGACCGGCAGCGCTTGGCCGATCGACCCGCCCGTCAGCCGGAGATAGTCGTGCGGGCAGGCGCCTTGGGTTCCCAATGCGATTCCGGGACCGTTGGTGGCCGCCTCCTCCGAGATGATGCAATCCTCCGGCATGAGCGCGCCAATGATCGCGCCGACCGAATACTGGTCGAGCCGATCGCGCGAATAAGTCGGCGGCGCCACGGCGGG
>NZ_QKVT01000151.1:0-725 GCF_003426715.1 Blastomonas sp. UPD001 | reverse complement strand
CGCCAGCCGGTCGCGGCCCAGTTCGTCGATGCCCTCTACGCTCTGCCCTTCATGTTCATCGTCATCGTGCTGATGGTGGTCTTCGGCCGCTCGATCCTGCTGGTGTTCGTCGGGATCGGGCTGGTCGAATGGCTGACCATGGCGCGGATCGTGCGCGGCCAGGTGATGACGCTGCGCCACCGCCCGTTCGTGCTGGCGGCCGAGGCGAGCGGCGCGCCGGTGCGCGCGATCCTGGCGCGGCACATCCTGCCCAATATCGCGGGCGTCGCGCTCGCGTACCTGACGCTCACCCTGCCCGGAATCATCATGATCGAGAGCTTCCTCTCGTTCCTCGGCCTGGGCGTGCAGGAGCCGCTGACCTCGCTCGGCATTCTGGTCAAGGAAGGCGCGGACGACATGGATGTCGCGCCGATGGGGCTGCTGGTGCCGGGCGGGGTGATGGTGACGCTGCTCGTCTGCCTGACGCTGATCGGCGAACGGCTGAGGGACCGGTTCGCATGAGCCTCTATCGGCTGGACGGTATGGGCGTGACCATCGACGGACGCGATCTGCTGCGCGGCGTGTCGCTCGAGATCGCGCCCGGCGAATGCGTCGCGCTGGCGGGCGCATCGGGATCGGGCAAGAGCCTTACGAGCCTCACCCCGTTCGGGCTATCCGCCGGGACGATCACCGGATCGGCGGTGCTGGAGGGGCAGGAGCTGGCGGGCCTCGACGAGGCGGGCTTG
>NZ_QKVT01000150.1:0-609 GCF_003426715.1 Blastomonas sp. UPD001 | reverse complement strand
CCGTTGAGGAGGCTTGCCGGCCTGGAGTGAATATCTCGGCGATCGCACGACGGATCGGCATTACGCCCTCTCAACTCTACCGGTGGCGGCGAGACCTTCTGAACGAGAGCGAGCCGGACCATGTGGCGTCGGCTGAAAGTGGACAGAGATCGATGATCGGGGTCAGCTCTGTCGTCGAGGTGGTCATCGGCGACGTTGTAATCCGGGCCGGTGCTGAGATCGACGAAGCGCATTTGCAGCGCGTTATCCGAGCGGTACGCTCGGCATGATCCCGTCAGGCGTGAAGGTCTTCCTTGCCAGCCATCCGATCGACTTCCGCAAGGGGCCGGACAGCCTGCTTTCGCTGGTGCGGGATGCTGGCAGTGATCCGTTCAACGGAGCGCTCTATGTCTTTCGGGCGAAACGAGCGGACCGGATCAAGATCGTATGGTGGGATGGCTCGGGCGTCTGCCTTTATGCCAAACGGCTAGAGAAAGCTCAGTTCTGCTGGCCACGTATCGGCCACAGCCGCGTCCAGCTGAATCATGCCCAGCTTCTGGCTTTGGTGGATGGTATGGACTGGAAGCGGGTGCGGTCGACGCCAGTCAAGCCTCCCGAGATTGTTGGGTA
>NZ_QKVT01000015.1:0-1158 GCF_003426715.1 Blastomonas sp. UPD001 | reverse complement strand
TGCTGCCGACGCTGAGCTTCGACGAGAGCGTCGCTGCGCTCGACCGCCGCTTTGCGCCGACTCCTCCCGGGCAGAGCTTCCCTTCGTTCGGCCCCGAAATGGCCAAGCGTATCAATGCCGCCAAGATCCGCCAGGGGCGCCAGGTCTATGCCGACGAAGCCGCCCGGCTGGTTGCAATCGAGCAGCGGACGGGGGTGCCCGCCTCGATCATGGTCGCGATCTTCGGGCATGAAACCAATTACGGGACGCTGCTGGGCAGGACCGACCTGCCGCGCGCGCTCGCGACCCTGGCCTATGAAGGGCGAAGGCGCGACCTGTTCGAGGGCGAGCTGATCGCGGTGCTCAAGATGGTCGACATGGGCGTGCCGCGCAACGTGCTTCGCGGCAGCTATGCCGGCGCGTTCGGCTATCCGCAATTTCTGCCGTCGGTCTATCTCAAGCTCGCCAAGGACGGCGACGGCGACGGCAAGGCCGAGATCTGGTCGAGCCGGGCGGACGCTTTTGCCTCGATCGCCAATTACATGGTGGCGGCCGGCTGGCAGCGCGGCGAACCCTGGGGCTTTGCGGTGTCGATCCCTCCGACGGTCAACCCGGCGGCAATCGCCAATCGCGAAAATGTGGCGAAATGCGCGCGCGCGGTCGAGCGGCACAGCGAGTGGAAGACGCTGCGCGAATGGAAGGCGCTGGGCGTCGTGCCGCGCGGCGGCGTCTGGCCTGGCGACGACAAGATCAAGGCCTCGCTGCTGATCACGCCGGGGCTCGATGCGCAGGGCTATCTGCTGACGCGCAACTATCGCGCGATCCTCGACTATAATTGCTCCAATTACTATGCAATGTCGGTAGGATTGCTGGCGGACGGCGTGCGCGACTGACGCGCCAACGCAGCACCGGGCAAAGGGGAAGCGGGATGAGGAACTGGATGATCGTGAGCGCAGGGCTCAGCCTCGCGCTGACCGGATGCGGCGGCGGCAGCACCGTGACGCGCAGCCTCGAGACCGCGCCGCCCAAGATTGCGGGCGGCGTCACCGATTATCCGGTCAAGCTCGGCGAACCGTATGAGATGGGCGGCATCACCTACACGCCGGCAGACACGTTCAACTATGACGAGACCGGCTATGCCAGCTGGTACGGGCAGGAGCTCGATGGGCGAAGCACCGC
>NZ_QKVT01000149.1:0-690 GCF_003426715.1 Blastomonas sp. UPD001 | reverse complement strand
TCGACGAAGGCGAATGAACTCGGGATGCGGCCGATGCAGGAGCGCGCCTATGAGAAGCGGGGCGAGCAATATCTGCTGATCAAATCGCCGCCGGCTTCGGGCAAGAGCCGCGCGCTGATGTTCATCGCGCTCGACAAGCTGGCCAACCAGGGCATCAAGCAGGCGATCATCGTGGTGCCGGAAAAGTCCATCGGCTCCAGCTTTCATAACGAGCCGTTGAGCAAGCACGGCTTCTGGGCAGACTGGCACGTCGAGCCGAAGTGGAACCTGTGCGATGCGCCGGGCAACGACAATGGCGGCAAGGTCAATGGGCTCGGCGCCTTCCTTGAGAGCGGTGACAAGGTGCTCGTTTGCACCCATGCGACGTTCCGCTTCGCGGTCGACAAATTCGGGATCGCGGCCTTCGATGACCGGCTGATCGCGGTGGACGAGTTCCACCATGTCTCGGCCAATCCCGACAACAAGCTCGGCCTTCATCTGGGCGAGTTCATTTCGCGCGACCGCGTGCACATCGTCGCGATGACAGGCTCGTACTTCCGGGGTGACGCGGTCGCGGTGCTCAGCCCCCAGGACGAGGGCAAGTTCGAGAGCGTCACCTACACCTACTATGAGCAGCTCAACGGCTATCAATATCTGAAGCAACTCGACATCGGCTATTTCTTCTACGCGGACTCCTATGCCGACGACATC
>NZ_QKVT01000148.1:0-1351 GCF_003426715.1 Blastomonas sp. UPD001 | reverse complement strand
TCGCCGCAAAGGGCCGGATTTGCGCCATGTATCGCTAGGACCACGCGCGCTCCCGTCAGACTCAAATCGCGGGACAAACCCTGAGTGCAAGCGATGCTCGATAGGCGACGGGCGAACGGGGTAACCGGATCCTGCCGCAAGGGCCGCGCTTGGCCGTCACGCACACACTTGACGAGGACAACACAAGGACCGGGATCATGTTCGAACAGGCCATCGAGACAATCAATGCCGCGCCAACTTTCCGGCATCGCTACGACAATTTCATCGCCGGGCGCTGGAGCCCGCCTTCCACAGGCCAATATTTCGCCGACACGAGCCCGATCAACGGCGCGCTGATCGCCGAGTTCGCCCTCTCTACCACCGAAGATGTCGAGCGCGCGCTCGACGCTGCCCACTCCGCCAAGGACCAATGGGCGAGGCTTGCGCCGGCCGAGCGCGCAACGCTGCTCAACAGGATCGCCGACCGTCTGGAACACAATCTTGAACTGCTGGCGCTTGCCGAGACGATCGACAACGGCAAACCGATCCGCGAGACGCGCGCCGCCGACGTGCCGCTCGCGATCGACCATTTTCGTTATTTCGCCGGCTGCATCCGGGCGGAAGAAGGCACGATCTCGACGATCGACGCCGACACCATCGCCTATCATTTCCGCGAGCCGCTCGGCGTCGTTGGCCAGATCATCCCAAGGAACTTCCCGCTGCTGATGGCGGCATGGAAGATCGCCCCGGCGCTTGCCGCCGGCAACTGCACGGTCATCAAGCCGGCTTCACAGACGCCGCTCACGCTGCTGATGTTGGCCGAGCTGACCGCAGATATCCTGCCCCCGGGCGTGCTCAATGTGGTGACCGGACCAGGCCGGACCGTCGGTCAGGCGATCGCCGCCAATCCGCGGATCGCCAAGGTCTCGTTCACCGGCGAGACCGTGACCGGCAAGCAGATCATGCACGCTGCCGCGAATCACCTGATTCCGCAGACGATGGAGCTTGGCGGCAAGTCACCCAACATCTTCATGGCGGATGTCCTCAATGAGGACGACGCGTTCCTCGCCAAGGCGATCGAGGGCTTCACGCTGTTCGCATTCAACAAGGGCGAGGTCTGTACCTGTCCGTCGCGCGCGCTGGTGCACGAATCGATCTTTGATCGCTTCATCGAGCGTGCGGTCGCGCGCGTCGCCGCGATCCGCCAGGGCGATCCACTCGACCCCGCGACCCAGATCGGCGCCCAGGCCTCCGAGGACCAGCTCCACAAGATCCTTGGCTATATCGACGTCGGCAAGGCCGAGGGCGCGCAGTGCCTGACCGGCGGTGCGCGCGCGCTGCCCGGGGGTGACTTGAACAAGGGCTTCTTCGT
>NZ_QKVT01000147.1:0-5793 GCF_003426715.1 Blastomonas sp. UPD001 | reverse complement strand
AACAGGCTTCGGCCTCGATGGAAGAGATGGCCGCCAACATCAAGCAGAACGCCGACAATGCCGCGCAGACCGAAAAGATCGCGCGCCAGTCGTCCAAGGATGCCTAGGTCAGCGGCGAGGCCGTGAACAAGGCTGTGGGCGCGATGCAGATGATCGCCGAGAAGATCGGCATCGTCCAGGAAATCGCCCGCCAGACCGATCTTCTGGCGCTCAACGCCGCGGTCGAGGCGGCGCGTGCCGGCGAACATGGTCGTGGCTTCGCGGTCGTCGCTTCCGAGGTGCGCAAGCTCGCCGAACGCAGCCAGGGTGCTGCCGCCGAGATCAGCCAGGTCTCGTCCGATACGGTCAAGGCTGCGGCCGAGGCAGGCGAGATGCTGGGCAAGCTGGTCCCGGACATCCGCCGCACCGCCGAACTGGTGTCCGAGATCAGCGCCGCGTGCCGCGAGCAGGATATCGGTACCGCGCAGATCAACGAGGCGATCCAGCAACTCGACAAGGTCACGCAGCAGAATGCCAGCGCGTCGGAACAGATCAGTTCGACCTCCGAGGAACTGGCGAGCCAGGCCGAGGAACTGCAGCAGACCATCGCCTTCTTCCGCGTGGAGAGCAGCGGCCGCGGTCGCGCCGTCCCGTCGGCCCGGTCGGCCGCAAGCCCGGTCAAGCGCGCCGCAAAGCCCGGCAAACCGGCGACCAAGCCCGCGCACAAGCCCAATTCGGTCGCCCATCAGCAGGAACGCGTGCAGGGCTTTGCCCTCGATCTGGAGCGCGGCGGTGTGGATGATGACGATGCCCATTTCGGAGAGGCAGCATGAACACGGCGCACGAAATCCAGGTGGTCGAATTCGGGATCGGCGAGGAAGTCTTCGCCGTCCCGGTGGGGCTGGTCCGCGAAATCCTGGACCACAAGCCGCCGTTCCAGGTGCCCAACGGCCCTGATTATTTCCTGGGCCTGACCGATGTGCGCGGTCAGGGTGTGCCCACGGTGGACCTGCGCGTCCGCCTGGGCCTGCCCGCGGCCGAGCCCACGCTTGCGACCCGCATCCTCATTCTCGACATCCCGCTGGCAGACCGCATGCTGTCGCTGGGCGTGGTCATCGACAAGGTCCTGTCGGTGGCCACGATCGAAACCGCCCGCATCGAAAGCGCACCCGATATCGGCGTCCGCTGGAAATCCGATTACATCACCGGTGTCGTGCGCAACGATGGCGGCTTCATCGTCATCATCGATGTCGCCAGCATCTTCACCGCACAGGATGTGCAACTGCTCGATCCGATGGCGAAAGTTGCCTGACGATGCGTGACCGCCCACGGCGCAATCCCTATGCCTCTCCGTCGCAGTCCGACCGTCGGACTGCGACGGAGGGAACGACCATGATCTTGCGCCACCTGACTTGCCTGGCCTTTGCCATCGGATTCCCGGCGACCGCCTTTGCGGCCGAGGATACCAATGTCTGGGCTGGCCAGTTTGCCACCATCAACCTCGACGAGAAGGTCTATGTCCGGCTGGAGGCGCAGGAGCGCTTCACCAATGATGCCGAACGTCTGGGCCAGCTGCTGCTGCGCTCGCTCGCCGGCTACCGGATCAGCAAGAACGTCAATATCGGTGCGGGCTATGCCTATGTCCGCACCGATCCGGTCGGCCCGGCGCTGCTCAACGAGCACCGCTTCTACCAGGAACTGAACGTCCGGCTGCTGACGACCGGGGGCGGCGTGACGCTCGATTCCCGTTCGCGGCTGGAACAGCGCACGTTCGAGGAGCGCGACGGCACGAGCTGGCGGATGCGCCAGTTCGTCCAGCTTCGCGCGCCGATTTCGGCGCACAACAGGCTGGTGGCCTATACCGAACCGTTCGTCGATCTGCACCGCACCAATGTCCAGCGCGGCGGCCTTTCGCTGTGGCGCAATTTCGTCGGAATATCGGTCCCGCTTGCCCGCAATGCCGAGATCGTGCCCGGTTATCTCAACCAGCATGTGTTTCGCGATGGCGACGATCGGACCGACCACACCGCCAATATCAATCTCTACCTGACCCTTTGAAACAGAAACGGCACCCGAAATGCGCAAACCCCTCCACCTCGTTACCGGCCATCATCGGGCATCCGGTACAGGCCTGCACGCCGACCGCGCCCGGCCCGCCAAAGGAGGACAGTGACCATGGCTACCGCGCTCGCCAGGATCCCCGCGCCTGTTTCGGACAGCATCAGCCCCCAGCATTTCAGGGCGCTGTCCGCGCTGATCTACAGCGCCACGGGCATTCGCATGCCGCCTTCCAAGACCACGATGCTCGAGGGCCGGCTGCGGCGGCGCGTGCGCGACAACGGTTTCGGCAGCATCGCCGATTATTGCGCGCATATCCTGAGCGGCGATGCCTCGCAGGCGGAGATGGATGATTTCCTCAACGCGGTGACGACCAACAAGACCGACTTCTTCCGCGAGCGCAACCATTTCGACTTTCTGGTCTCGGACATCCTGCCCGACTATCAGGCGCGCGGCCAGCGGATGCTGCGCTGCTGGAGCGCGGCGAGTTCGAACGGCGCCGAAGCCTATACCCTGGCGATGGTGCTCGACGACTATGCGCGGAGCAAGGACGGCCCGGACTACGAGATTCTCGCCACCGACCTCGATACCGAGATGCTGCAGACCGGCATCAGGGGCATCTATCCGGCCGAAATGCTGGCCCCGGTACCGCAGGCGCTGCGCCGCCGCTATGTCATGGAGCCGAAGGACGCCGCTCGCCGCGAGGTGCGCATCGCCGCTGCCCTGCGCAAGAAGGTCAGCTTCGGCCGACTCAACCTGATGAACGATCATTATCCGATCGGCGCGCCGGTAGACATTATCTTCTGCCGTAACGTGTTGATCTATTTCGACAAACCGACCCAGCACAAAGTGGTAACCCGTTTGTGCGAACAACTTCGTCCGGGCGGCTATCTGCTGCTGGGGCATTCCGAATCGATTGCCGGGTTCAGCGGGCAGCTCAAGGCTGTCTGCAACACGGTCTTCCAGAAGGTGTAAGCGATCATGGCCGGTCCCAAGATCCGCGTGCTCATCATCGATGACAGCGCCAGCGTCCGTCAGACGCTGACCTCGGTGCTGCAGGAAGATCCCGACATCGAGGTGATCGCCGCGGCGTCGGACCCGTTTGCTGCTGCGCGCTATATCAAGGAGGAGGTTCCCGACGTCATCACGCTCGACGTCGAGATGCCGCGCATGGACGGCATCACCTTCCTGCGCAAGATCATGGAGCAGTGCCCCGTCCCGGTGGTGATGTGCTCGTCTCTGACCGAACAGGGGTCCGAAACGCTGATGCAGGCGCTCGAGGCGGGCGCGGTCGACGTGATCCTGAAGCCGCGCATGGGCGTCGCCGACCATCTCGCGGAATCGCGCATGATGATCCGCGAGACCGTCAAGGGCGCGGCCAGGGCACGCGTCGCCGGACGCAAGCCGGCCCCGCGGCCCACCAAGGTGGAAGCCAAGCTGACCGCCGACGCGATGCTGATGCCGCCTTCGGGCCGCGCGATGAGCAAGACGACCGAAATGGTCGTGTGCATCGGCGCGTCGACTGGCGGCACGGAAGCATTGCGAGAGGTGCTGATGGACCTGCCCGCCAATTCGCCGGGCATCGTCATCGTGCAGCACATGCCCGAGAATTTCACCCGCGCCTTCGCCAAGCGGCTCGACGGGCTGTGCAACGTCAGCGTCAAGGAAGCACAGGACGGCGACACCGTGATGCGCGGCCATGTGCTGATCGCTCCGGGCGGCAAGCACACGCTGCTCGAACGCCAGGGCGCGCGCTATCTCGTCTCGGTGCGCGAAGGGCCGCTGGTCTCGCGTCACCGGCCTTCGGTCGACGTGCTGTTCCGCTCCGCCGCGCGCAGCGCGGGCTCGAACGCAGTCGGCATCATCATGACCGGGATGGGCGATGATGGCGCGCGCGGCCTGCTGGAAATGCAGCAATGCGGCGCACGAACCTTCGCCCAGGACGAGGCGAGCTGCATCGTCTTCGGCATGCCCAAGGAAGCGATCGCACGCGGCGCGGCCGACAAGGTCATCCCCCTGGGCGCGATCGCCCGCGAATTGCTCCACGCCACCGCTCGCTGAACAAGGACCAGACCCATAATGCTCCATGCCAGGATCAGCGCAAGCGACGCCAGCCCCGCCGGGGACGCGACCATCAGCGTGCTGCTCAGCCAGATCACGCAGGGCATCGACGCGCGCTTCGTGACCGTGGGCAAGACACTGGCCCAGGCGGTGGAATCGATCGACGGCATCGTCACCGCGCTGCGCGAGGCGACATCGACCTTCGAGGCCGGCGAGGGCGCGGCGGCGGTGAGCAATCTCACCACCGCTGCGCGGCGCCTGTCGGGCGTGGGCCACCAGATGCAGGGCCGCGCGCAGGAGATGGGCGAGATCCAGCAGGCCTCGCGGCGGCTGTCGGCGCATATCGCCGAGGTGAAGAAATCGCTGCACGTGCTGCACATTTTCGGCCTCAACGTGAAGATCGCCGCGTCCGGGGCGGACACCTTCGTCGATTTTGCCAACACCATGTCGGGGCAGCTGGCGGCGGGCGAAGCCGAGGTCTGCGCGCTGCAGGCCAAGCTCGAGGGGCTCGCCACCAGTCTGCGCAGCATGGAGCATAACGACCGGCTGCTCGCGAGCGAGTGCCAGCGCGTCGTTCCGCATGTTCCCGACCGGCTGGAGGCCGATGCCGCCGCGCTGCGCAAGCACCAGGCGATGCTGTCGGAGCTGGCCGAGAAGAATGCCGTGCTCGCGCGGTCGATCCAGGGCAGCGTCGCCAATGTGCTGGGCGCGATCCAGGTCGGCGACATCGCCCGCCAGCGGCTCGAACATGTGCTGCAGGGCTATGCCGACATGCAGGCGACGCTGGCGACGGCGGGCCTCTGCGCCGAAGACGAGGCCGCCACGCGCGACCATCTGCTGCGGCTGCTGCTCGCGCAGCTCACCTCGTCCGCACAGGAGTTCCGCACCGAAACCCAGGCGCTGGTCCGCGCGCTGCGCGGCATGGTGCCCGAGGCCGACCGGCTGATCGCGCTGAGCAAGGGCGGCGGCAGCGAGGATGGCCAGGTGTTCCTGCGTAGCCTCGAGGCCGGCATCGCCGAAGCCAGCGCGATGATCGCGCAGCTCCAGCTCGCCGATGCCCAGGCCGCCGAGACGCTGCGCATCATCGTCGATACCGTCGACGATCTGACGGGCCGCGCCGCCGCGATGCGCATCCTGCGCATCGAGGTGCAGCAGATGGCGATCAATATCGGCCTCAAGTGCCGCCGGGTCGAGGCGATCGGTCGCCCGGTCGCGGTCATCGCCAACGAAATCCGCGCGAGTTCCGATTCGCTCGACCAGACGATCAAGCAGATCACTGCCGAATCCGCCGGGCTCGGCGCGATCTCGCTGCGCATGCGCAAGCATGCCGATGCGCATGTCGGGCAGGACAGCGATGGTCTCGCCAGTTCGCTCAGCGCCATTCGCGAGGGCGCGCTGCGCACCGAGCAGGCGATGGCCGTGTCGGAGAGAATGGCGAGCGGACTGCTCGGCGCGCTGCGTTCGACCACCGACGAGCTCGAGCAGAGCCTCGATCTGGGCGATGCTCTCGAACGGATCGAGGACCTGCTGACGATCGAGCTCGGGCGCGACGTCCCGCTGGCGCTCGAGGGCCGTGACGACCAGATCATCCGCGCAGTGATGGAGCGCATGGCGCGCAGCTACACCATGGCGAGCGAGCGCATGGTGCACGAGGCGTTCCTGCTGCCCGGCATGGCCAGGCTCATTGCCGACAAA
>NZ_QKVT01000146.1:0-1400 GCF_003426715.1 Blastomonas sp. UPD001 | reverse complement strand
CCCCCCCGGCGAAGGGGGGCGGCGTGCTCCCGCCGCAAACGGCTGTCACACAGGACGAGCTGGTCGATCGCCAGCCGCGCAGCCTTGCCGACGTGCTGCGCGGGGTCGCCGGGGTCACCGTGCGCGCCAACTCGCGCGGCGAGACGGTCGCGCGCATCCGCGGCGCGGAAGAGCGCCAGACCCAGGTGTTTCTCGATGGCGCACCGCTCGCCGTGCCCTGGGACGGGCGGGTCGATCTGGGGCTGCTGCCCGCCGGGCTGATCGGCGATGTCCGCATCACCAAGGGTGCCGCGCCGATCGAATATGGCGCCAACACCGTCGCGGGCGTGGTCGATTTCCAGACCCGGCAAAGCGCGCAGGGCAGCTTCGCGCATGTCGAAGCGGGTAGCCTCGGCTCGGGCAGTGGATCGGTGGTGCTGGCCGAGAGGATCGGCGCGATCGAGGCGACGCTGGCGGCGGGCGGGATCACCCGCGACGCCGAGCCGCTTGCTGGCCCCCTGCCCTTCGGCCAGACCTCGCGCAACCGGCGCACGAACACCGATCTCGATGCGGCGAGCCTGTTTGCGGCGATCGGAACGCAGCTGGGCGATCTCAGTCTACGCGCCTCACTGCTGCACCTGTCGGCCGAACGCGGCATCGCCCCCGAATCCGACCGACCGCCCGAAGCGGGGGTGCGATACTGGCGCTATCCCGATATCGCGCTGACCCAGGCAACCTTGAACATGGGCGTCGCGCTCAGCGACCATGCCGAGCTCAGGGCCACGGCCTGGCATCAGGATTTCGGCCAGCGCATCGCGCAATATCGCAGCGCCGGCTATGCCGCGCTGCGCCGTACACAGGTCGATGACGACGCCACCACCGGCGGCCGGATCACGCTGGCGCACCGGCTGGGTCCGCTCGACCTGCGCTGGGCGGCGTCGGTGCAATCGAGCACGCACCGGCAGGTCGAGACCGACTTTCCGTCGGCGATCGCCGGACCGCGGCTGAAATATCGACAGAATCTCTACAGCGGTGGTGTGGAGGCGGACACGCAGCTTGGCCCAGGCATTCGCGCGACGCTCGGGGCGGCCTTTGACGCAGCGGACAATCCGCTGACCGGCGACAAGCCGCGCCAGCCCTCGCTCGGCGCGGGTGCCTTTTCCTCGGCGCTGCAGTTCGATCTGGGCAGCGGCGCGCTGCTGACGGTGAGCGGCGGCAGGCGCACCCGCTTTCCCACCGCGCGCGAGCTGTTCGGCGAAGCGCTGGGCCGCTTTGCGATCAATCCGGACCTGCGGCCCGAACGGGCATGGCTCGTCGATGCCGAACTGCGCCTGTCGCGCGACGGCTTCGCACTGACGCTGAACCCGTTCCTGATCCGATCGGAAGACACCCTCGCGCAACGCGTGCTTGCCGATGGTCGC
>NZ_QKVT01000145.1:0-536 GCF_003426715.1 Blastomonas sp. UPD001 | reverse complement strand
CGTAATCAAGGCATTAATGGCGGGGATTTATACTTAAAAATTACCGTCGATCCTCATCCACTTTTTAAAATCGAAGGTACAGACATTTACTGCCAAATCCCCATTACTCCCACCGAAGCAGTATTAGGAGGTCAAGTCGAAGCACCTACCCTTGATGGTTTAGTGAAAATGACTATTCCTCCAGGAGTTAGGTCTGGACAAAGATTACGTTTAGCTGGTAAAGGTTATCCCGCCGATAAAGGTAAACGCGGCGATCAATTAGTAGAAATTCAGATAGTTACTCCTAAAAATATTACTAAAGAAGAACGAGAGTTATACGAAAAAATTCGACAGATGGAAACTTTTAAACCCCGTGCTGATTTATTTTATTAGGATTGTTGGTAGTTGGGCATTGGGCATTGGGCATTGGGCATTGGGCATGAATCAGTTAACAGTTATCAGTTATCAGTTATCAGTTATCACTCTTAACTGTTCACTGTAGCCTACGGCAAGCCGCTGACGCGTCTACACTGTTCACTGTTCACTGATTAGTTGTC
>NZ_QKVT01000144.1:0-6992 GCF_003426715.1 Blastomonas sp. UPD001 | reverse complement strand
CCGCTCCAGCGTCATCGGCCGCACCGCTTCCTCGCGGTCGAGCCCGGCGACGGCAATGCGCGAGGCGAGCAAGCCGGGCTGGTCCTCGGCCGCCGCCGCCCGCGCCTGCGACACCAGAGCGACCTGATCGAGCTCGTCGCGGGTGATCCCCTCCTTCTCGGCGAGCAGATCGGCGGCGAGCGCGACCTGGATGTAGCACCGATCGGGCGGCATGTCGGTGGCGGTATAATAATCCGCCTTGTCGGCCATGAACGCGACCTTCGACAGCATCTCGACCCCACCGCCCAGCGCCCACTGCGCCTGGCCCGACGCGACCGCCGCCGCCGCCGCGCCCACCGCCGACAGGCCCGAGGCGCAGAAATTGTTGAGCGTGTGCACCGCGACGCCATCGGGCAGCTCGGCCTTGAGCTTGGCGATCAGCGCGATATGCCCACCCTGGGCGCCGACCTGGCCGACACAGCCCAGGGTCATGCGCTCGGCGCACCCGCGCGGATCGTGCCCCCGCGCCTCCATCGCATCGACCAGACGCGCGACGAGCCCGTGCGGCGTCTCACCGGCCAGCCCACCATCGGGGCGCGCCTTGCCGCGGGGGGTACGCAACGCAACGTGGAGATAGGCCTCGCTCATGCCGGGGCTCTCCACGCGCTGGGCGGCTGAAAGGCGAACAGCCCGGGCGGCGCGGCGATCACGGCGGGGATCGCGTTGATCGCCACCGCCACGGTCGCATCGGTCAGCGCGCGCGAGGGCGGCGCATTGGGATCGGATTCGGTGATATCCATGGTCAGATGGATATTGGGCCGCCCCTCGATCCGCACGTCCCAATGGCCGCGACCGCCTTCGTGCAGGCCCGGATCGGCGGTCCATAGGATCGACAGGGTGAAGCGCGCGCCGCAGGTGTAATGCGCGGTCCAGCGCCACTCGGTCGCAGCGACGGTGCCCCTCGGGATGGTGCCCGCCGGAATGACGATATCCGCCGGGGCGAGCGTGAGCTGATGATCCGGTTCGATTCGCTCGACCGCTGTACCCATCTGGTGTCCTGCGAACACCAGCACCTCGGAGAACAGCGCGCGGTACAGCTCGGCCAGCGGCCCGGTGCGGATGTCGCGCACGGCAGGATCGCTGCCCAGCCCCATCAGCTCGAAGACGAAGGCCGCGCTCGCCATGGCCGAGGCATCGACCGTTTCGCTCACCCGGATATGCTCGACCTCGACCGACATCGCGGTGGCGGCGAGCGCGATCCGCTCGACGATCATGCCCGGGCTGACCCCGACACCCGCCAGAGTCGCCCCGCCCTCGATCGCGGCGCGATGAAGCCGCTCGGCATAATCCGGCCCTTGCGCGGCGGGCCAGTGGAAACCGGCGGTGGAAATGACATTCTTGCCCGATCGCAGCAGCGCCTCGACATCGGGGACCAGCGCGTCATAGGGCAAGGTGATGCGCGGGGTGTGGATCACGACATCGGCCTCAGTCGCCAGCGTCTGCGCCAGGTCGTGTGTCGCCAGCACCCCGGTCAACGGACGCCGCGCGATCTCGCCCGCATCCTTGCCCGCCTTGGCTTCAGAATAGACATGCACACCCGCGAGCGTCAGCGCGGGATCGTCGATGATCCGGCGCAGCGCCGTGCGTCCCATCGCGCCGGTCGCCCATTGAATGACTTTGCAGGCCATGCCCGCCCTCTCCTGTCGCCGTCTCTTCTGGGAGCCGAATAATCGCACTCCGGGCCGCAGCTCTGGCTTGCCTTGGGCTTAGGTATCTTTATGAAAGTTGTAAAGCACAGACAGGAGAGAGCGATGTTTCTGACCCCGGCCAAGCGGATTGCGGACTATCAGGCGCGCGGCTGGTGGGAGGGAAAGAGCGTCGATGTCCTTTTTCGCCAGGCGGTGACCGAACGCGGCGACGCGCTGGCGCTGGTCGATCCGCTCAACCGCGAAACGCTTGATGGATGCGCGCCCGAGCGGCTCAACTGGACCGAACTCGACGCCCGGGTCGATGCCATGGCCGCCGCGCTGATCGCCCTGGGGCTGGAGCGCGACGACGTGGTCTGCGCGCAGCTACCCAACACGGTCGATGCCGTCATCCTGTTCCTCGCGGTCGCACGGCTGGGGCTGATCATCAGCCCGATCGTGATGCAGTATCGCGAGCACGAACTCGGCCATATTCTGGCGCAGACCGATGCGCGTGCCTTCGTCACCGTGCCCGCGTTCCACGGCCATGATTATGCGGCGATGGCGGCGGGATTGATCGCCGTGCGGCCCGGCATGATGCTGCTGACCATGGGCACTGCCGAGCACGGAACCGACTTGAAGGCGCTCGCCGCCACGGCCGATCCGGCGAGCGTCGCCCCCTGGTGCGCCGCGCATCCGGTCGCGGGCGGCGAGGTGCTGACCATCTGCTGGACATCGGGCACCGAGGCGCGGCCCAAGGGCGTGCCGCGCGATCACAACCACTGGATGCTCAACGCCAAGGTCGTGGTCTGGGGCACCGGGATGCAGCCGGGCGATGTGCTGCTCAACCCCTTCCCGCTGGTCAATATCGCTTCGATCGGCGGGCTGATGCTGCCCTGGATCGAGGTGCGCGGCACGATGGTGCTGCACCATCCTTTCGATCTGGCTGTGTTCCTGAAACAGATCGCGGCCGAGCGGGTCACCTATACCATCGCCCCGCCTGCGGTGCTCACCGCCTTGCTCAAACAGCCGCAGATCACGGCCTCGGTGAACCTTTCGTCGCTGCGCGCGATCGGCAGCGGTTCCGCGCCGCTCACCCCCTGGCTGATCGAGGGCTGGGCGGACAGCCAGGGCATCGAGATCTGCAACATCTTCGGCTCGAACGAGGGCATGGCTTTGATGTCCTCGCCCGGCGACGTACCCGACCGCGCCGAGCGCGCGCATTATTTCCCCCGCTTCGGCGCGGAAGGGGTCGAGTGGGACAGCCCCGTCTCGGCCGTAATGCGCACGCGGCTGGTCGATCCGGAGAGCGGCGCGATCATCACCGAACCGGGAACGCCCGGCGAAATGCATATCGCGGGAGGCACCGTGATCTCGGGCTATTGGCGCTCGCCCGAACTCAATGCGGCGAGCTTCGACGGCGAATGGTTCCGCACCGGCGACCTTTTCGAGATTGCTGGAGAAGGCGCGTTGTCGCGCTTCTACCGCTTTGTCGGGCGCTCGAAGGAGATCATCGTGCGCGGCGGGGTGAACATCTCGCCAGCCGAGATCGACGAATTGCTGGTCAGCCTGCCGAACGTGCGCGAGGCGGCGAGCGTGGGCATTCCCGATGCCGATCTGGGCGAGCGGATCGCGGTGGCGGTGGTGGTGGACGAGGGCGTCACTCCGCCGGATGTCGCCGCCGTCGGCACGCATCTGGCCGCGGCGGGCGTTGCCGTGTTCAAGCGGCCCGAGCGGCTGGTGGTGCTGCCCGCGCTGCCGCGCAACGCAATGAACAAGGTGGTGCGCGCCGATCTGCGCGCGGCGGTGCTGGCCGCGCTGGAGGGTTAGGCGGCGCTCAAGCCGCCACGCCCATCATCCGTTCGCGCCGCGCCGCCTTGTCGCGCTCCAGCACCTCGCGCTCGACCCAGTGCGAATGCGTTCCGCTGCTGATCTTGTGCGGCAGCGCGATGCGGCAGATGGGGCCATCGGCAAAGCGCTTGCAGTCGATGATGATGCACTCGGACGTGCCCTGATTCTCGTCGATCACGAAGCTGACCAGATAGCCGTCGTCCTCGTCCTCGGCGCCGACGCGCGGGGCGAACGGCGCCTCGGAGGCATAGCGGCCCTCGGGCAAGGTAATCGTGGTCGATTCGCCGGTTTCCAGATCGTGCTTGACGAAGCCGTTGAACAGGAACCAGCCGGGCTTGGTGGTGGTCGAATAGGCATAGCGATAGGGCTGCGCCAGATAGCGCTGGTTGATCATGCCGAATTCGACCAGCTGGTCGCCGAGCGACTGTTCGCGCGTCTCGCCGGTGCTGAGGTTGAAGCGCCAGCGGTGCAGCGTGGGGCGGAAGCTGTTCTCGTCGATATGCGCCATCATCGCGCCCAGACCGCCATCGTGCGGCAGCGGATCGGGCGTGGGATTGTTCTGGAAATAGCCGTCGAGCACCACCTCGTCGCCTTCCTCCCAGGCGTTCAGCCAGTGCAGCACATAGGTCGGCGCGGCATCGAACCAGCGGATGTCGGTGGGATCGTTGCGGTTTACCAGCGCAAAGCGCGAGGGCAGATCGTGCAGCCGTACCGCATGGATATTGTGCTCGAGCAGCGATTCATCCCAGAAGACCGGGAAGTCGTTGAGGATCGCCCAGTTCTCGCTGAACGCCATATCGTGCGGCAGGCGCGGCCCCGGCAGCGGCACCGGCGTATAGCTCTTGAGCCTGCCTTCGGCATCGACCACGCCGTAATGCATGTACGGCGCGTGCTTCGAATAGTTGAAGAACAAGAGCTCGCCGGTGCGGTCGTCGACCTTGGGATGCGCCGAGATGCCGTCGATCGGAACCCAGGGCGCGGGGCCCAGCTGCTCGAGCGTTTCGGGGTCCATCACATAGCCTTCGCCGCACTGGTAGAAGGTGGCGATCGCCTGGCCTGCGTGCACGATGATGTCGGTCGAGGCGCTGTCCTTGAGGCTGCCATGCGCGCCGAAACCGGGGCGGCGCGACAGGCTGGGCTTGTCCTGCAGGCCGCCCCAGAGCGATCCGCCCGCCTCCTGCTCCGCCTGGAAGCAGCGCGAGCGGACGAAACGGTTGCGATAATGCGCCTTGCCGCGACGAAAATCGATCTGGTGGATCATCCCGTCGCCATCGAACGGATGATATCTGCCCAATGGCTGGTGGATCTGGTTCTCGGTGTTGCGCAGGTAGATGCCGTCGAGATCCTCCGGGATCGCACCCTCGATCACCGCGAGGTCATAGGCATTGACCTCCTCGTGCTGCGGGGTCCAGGCGCCGGTCAGATAAGGGTGGTTGCTGGGCTGCAACGTGGTCCGGATTGCGGGCTGCCGCTCGATTTTCATGGCCATATCCTCACCCCCCTATGGTGATTGTCGTCTTGTGCCGTCCGGATAGCAGAATGGTCTGGTTACGCAAGTCTCTTTGCGATACACCGTTGGCGCAGGCCGGGATCACCGGCCGCATCAACCGGAGGATGCCATGAACAGATTTCGTACCGCGCTGCTGACGCTGACTATTGCCGCTGGCCTGATGCTGCCCGGCGCGGCGCTGGCCGAGTCCGCCCCGGCACCCGCCGCCACCAAGCAGGAGAGCAGAATGACCGACCCCAAGATTGCCGTTGTCGAGAAGATGATCGACGCCTGGAACCGCCGCGACTGGAAGCTGGTGGGCGATCTGTTCGCCGAGGATGGCGTGCTGCATTCGATGATGATCGAGCCGGTCAACGGCCGTCCCGCGATCGCCGAGCGGATCAACGCGCTGGGGGCAGGCATCGAGAGCATCACGCTGCACATCCACAATATCGGCCGCATCGGCGATGTCGTGGTGATCGAGCGAACCGACGAGTTCGTCTACAAGGGCCATCACGGCAAGGTGCCCGTGGTCGGCATTCTCGAGGTCGAGGGCGACCATGTGAAGGTGTGGCGCGAATATTACGACCGGGCCGAGCTGCTGCGCGAAATGGGCATCAGCGAGGAGTTCCACCAGCCCGCTGCGGCGCATTGAGGCACGGGCCGCGCCGGAGCGAAAGGCTCGACGTAGCGCTCCGGCGTGCCTATTATCGGCAACGTGACTGTTGAACCGCAATTAATTCGTACCTGCTCGATCTGGCGGGCGCTGGAAGTGGTGGGCGACGCGCCCACGGTGCTGGTGATCGAGGCGATCTGGCTGGGCACACGCCGCTTCGACGCCTTGCGCAAGCGCACCGGCCTGCTCAAGGCGCTGCTCAGCGACCGGCTCAAGCGGCTGATCGCGAATGGCATGATCGAGAAATGCCCGAGCAGCGACGGCGGCAACCGGCACGAATATGTGCTGACGCAAAAGGGCCGCGATCTCTACTGGACCTCGCTGATGCTGTTGCGCTGGGAACAGCGCTGGGGCGCGGGCCGCACCAAGCTGAAGGTCGAACTGACGCACAGGACCTGCGGCCACAGTTTCGAGCCCGAGCCGGCGTGCAAGGCGTGCAACCAGACGATCGATGCGACGCAGGTCGAATGGGAGCCCGGCCCCGGTGTCGGCCTGATGGAGCCGGTCTATTCGCGCCGCCGCCAGCAGCGCGAGACCACCGAAAGCGCAGCCACTCTGTTCGACGAGGCCGCGCGGATCATGGGGGACCGCTGGGCGAGCCTGATCATGCGGTCGATCTTCACCAACATCAACCGGTTCGACGACATCCGCCGCGATACCGCGATCGCGACCAATATCCTGGCCGAACGGCTCGCCTGGCTGACCTCGATCGGGGTCATCCGGCAGGAGCAATATGTCGAAAGCCCGCCGCGTTTCGAATATCGCCTGCGCCGGAAGGGCGTGGATTACTACCCCGCGCTGCTGATGCTGATGATGTGGGGCGACAAGTATTTCTGCTCGCCCAACGGCCCGCCGGTGCTGCTGACGCACCGCAATTGCGGCCAGCGGCTCGAGCCGCAGGTGGTCTGTTCGCATTGCCGCCAGCCGCTCGAGGCGCATGAGGTCAATTTCCGGCTGATGGAGGTGGCCGGGGAAGAGGCCGAGAGGCAGCCGGTTTCGGCGTAAGAGCAAGACGTCAGCCTCCCTTTTGATCGTCACCCCCGCGAAGGCGGGGGTCCCGCTTTCCTGGTCCATGGCGAAAAAGCGGGATTCCCGCGTTCGCGGGAATGACAGAATTGCGCTATGATGGGATGCGCAGCGACAAGCAGATCAACACCCGCAATTATCACTTTCATTATCATACCAATCTGACTAGCCTCTCCCCAGCGGGAGAGAGACAGCCATGGATTCCAGCGTCGAGCGCGCGGTCATCGTCACGGGGGCGGGCAAGGGCCTGGGCGCCGCTTTTGCGCGGGCGATAGCATCCGAAGGC
>NZ_QKVT01000143.1:0-10709 GCF_003426715.1 Blastomonas sp. UPD001 | reverse complement strand
CGACCTAGAACGCGCTGCTCGTGCTCGCCGGGACCGACTACCGGTTGCTCCCGGCGATTGCTTTGGTGTGCAACCTGATCGTCGTGACCGGTGGCACCATCCGCTTCGCCCGCGCGCGGCAGGTGCCGTGGAAGCCGCTCTGGCCGATCCTGCTGCTGTCCGCGCCCTGCGCCTGGGCGGGCGGGAGGCTGCCCGTCGACAAGCCGCTGTTCGTCGCGCTGCTCGGCTCCGCGCTGCTCGTCGCCGGGCTGCTGATGCTGTTCCAGCGCGAGCCGAAGGCGGGGCAGGGGGCGGACCAGCGCCTCGCCTGGCTCGGCGTGCCGATCGGCATGGGCGTCGGCTTTTTCAGCGGCATTGTCGGTATCGGCGGCGGCATCTTCCTCGCTCCCGTGCTGCACCTGCTGCGCTGGGCGAGCGCCCGTCAGATCGCCGCGAGCGCCAGCGTGTTCATTCTGGTCAACTCGCTCGCCGGGCTGGCCGGGCAACTGATGAAGGCCGATGCCGCCGCGACCTCGGCGGCGATCGCGGGTTACTGGCCGCTGTTCGTCGCGGTGCTGATCGGCGGGCAGATCGGCAGCCTGGCTGGCGTGAAGCTGCTGCCGCAAAAGGTGATCCGCATCGGCACGGCGGTGCTGATCCTGTACGTCGCAGGGCAGCTGCTGTGGCAGCGGTTCGGGGGCTAGCGCTTGATTTGGACCAGATGTTGGTCTAATTTTGGCCGACTGTTGCGGAGACCCTGAATGGACGTGTCTGTATCCGACGCCAAGGCCCAGTTGACCGACCTCGTGCGGCGCGCCCAGGCAGGCGAGGAAGTGGTGCTCACCCGGCACGGCCAGGCCGTGGTCCGGATCGTGCCTGTAACCCCGGTGACCACCGCCGCCGCCCGAAAGAAGGTGCTCGCCGCCGTCCGCAGCGCCGTTGCGGGCAAAGCCAGCCCTGGTGCCGGGGCGGCGCGCAGCCAGGATCACCTCTATGACGATGACGGCCTGCCGCGATGATCGCGGTCGACACGTCGGCGCTGATGGCGATCCTGCTGGATGAGGACACAGCATCGGCCTGTGCCGACTGTCTATCGTCCGATCAGCGGCTGATCATGTCGGCCGCCACGCTGTCGGAAGCGCTGATCGTTTCCGCTGGACGCAATCTTGGCCCCGAAATGGCACAGATGGTGTCAGGTCTCGGCATCGAGATTGTCGCTGTGACCGAGGATGCCGCGAAGCGAGTCGCAGAGAGCTATGCGCGATGGGGCAAGGGCCATCACCCGGCATCGCTCAATTTCGGAGACTGTTTCGCGTACCAGATCGCGAAGGATCGGGAATGCGCGCTGCTCTATGTCGGCAATGATTTTGCCAGGACGGATATTGTCAGCGCGATCTGAAAAAGGCTGGCTCCCCGAGTAGAAAACGGGCCTAGCCTGAAAAATAACGATATTTTTTGTCTAACGGGGTCGCCGCGTCCAACGCAATGCTGCGGCGTCCCGGGGGGAATGTCTAATCCTTTGGTGGCCTGCTGATGACTCGAGGGTCGCAACAAGGCACCCTCCCGCTCGATTGGGGCAAGGGCCGCGATCTGCTTTGGGTAGACGGCGTGAACAGCGCTGTCATGGCGCACATGGCCTTGATGGACAACCCGGGCGCTATCCCTGTCCATTGTGACCTGGCGGAAAGCGTCCATCCCGATAGCCGCCGTTTCATTGACGATCTTGAGCAATGGTATGGCAAGCAGATCATCCGGCTGCATTCGCCCAAATATCGAACCGTCGATGATGTGTTTGAGGATCGCAAATACCTGTCTGGTAGGAACGGCGCGCCTTGCGCCAGCGAACTGAAATTCGCGCCCCGCATGGATTTTCAGCTTCCGAGCGATTTGCACCACTGGGGCTACACTGCTGACAAGCTCGATTCGGCGCGGTTCGATGGGATGGTTGCCGATTACCCGCTGCTGAAGCAGCGAGCGCCGCTGATCGAAATGGGGCTGACCAAGAAGGACACGCACGCAATCCTTCGCCAGCACGGCATCCGCCGCCCGGTTGTTTATGACCTTGGGATGCCGAACGGCAATTGCATCGGCTGCGTCAAATCTTCGAGCCCGAACTATTGGGCCCTGATCCGCAAGGAATTTCCCGAGGTGTTCGCTAGGCGGAATGACCAGGAAAAGCGGTTTGGTGCGCAACTTGTGATCCTTGGTCGCACAAAGGACGCGAGCGGAAAGACGGTCAACATTCGCGGCACCCTCGATCAGATCCCCGTGAACCAATCGACCAAGGTTCGGGGCGCTGATTTCGGCGGCTGCGGCTTCCACTGCAACTCGGCGGCCGCATGACCCGCCTCGCCACCCACCCAACCGCAAGGAGTGCGCAGTAATGCATCGAAACCTGCATACGATCTACGGGCTTGCTGCCCTCGCAGCGACAGGGCTTTTGTCGGCCCCGGATATACCCGAACCAATCGCCGATGAAAGCCCGCGTAAGCCTCGCCGCCTCAAGCGCCCGCTGTTGGCTGAGCGCGAGAACGTCACATACGTCACCAGCCCGAAGCCGCTCAGCAAGCGCGCCAAGCGTCGGGCGCGGGGCAAGTCAGGGAGTGCGCAGTAATGACAGACCAGATTGGAGATGAATGATGGCTTTTGGTGATTTGCCTTTGGACGCGCCGCACAAGCCCAACAAGGGGATGGAAGGCGGCGCGTGCAATCGGCAGTCGTGCCAAGCCGAGCCTGCGCTCTGGTGGAACCATGGCTCGCATAGCTGGTATTGCGCCGACTGTGCACGGGATATTGGCGAGGACATCGTGAACAGGCGGGATTGGGAATACAATTTCCAGCCACGACTAGGGCACCCGATGTTTGAGACGCGCGAGCAGATGGATGCGCGCAGGCCAGTGCAGACGCCAGAGCGGCCCGAGATGCTGACCGACTACATCAAGCCCGGCGCACTTGGCCCGAAGTGGTCTCCCCGCAAGCCCAAGAGCAGCAGTCTGGAACGTCTGTTGCGCAAAGCAAAGGTCCGCGCATCATGACCCACGAAGAACTAGCCGCCCGGATCGAGAGGGCGGAGGGGCCGGATAGGGCGCTGGATTGCCTTGTCCATGAGGTGATCGGCAACGTTGTCGATCATGTCTATGCAGAGATGCACAGTGCAGAAGAGACGCCGTTTTACACCGCCAGCATCGACGCTGCCATGCAGTTGGTGCCGCCAGATCGTGAGTGGTCAATCGAAGGCTACACTTGCAGCGGCGTGCGCCCCGATCATGTGCGGGCAAGCGCCTGGGTTTTGGGCAGCCCCCGTGTGTTCGCAGCGACACCGGCCATTGCTCTCTGCGCCGCCGCGATCCGCGCAAGGAGTGCGTCATGACCGAACAGAACTATCGTCCGCTCTGCACCAAATGCGGGTCTGATGACGTGCTGGTCTACATTACCCCAGAAAGCGCCATTTGCCCAGCTTGCTGCGACGATCACGATTATGTCAGCGAGGGCTGCGAACGCTACTGCCAGCACTGCGGCCAGGAACCGCCTGCCGATTGGTATTACGGCCTCTATGACGATGACGTGCCGCTGCTCGGCGCAACCCCGCATTTGCCGATCGAGGGCCTTGGCGTGCCAGCCAGCAGCATGAACGGCAACGCGGCTCAGGCCAGCACAGACCCCGCCCGCTGGGCCAACTGGGTCGCCTTCTGCGAAAGGAACGGCATTTCATGACCGAACAGGATAAGCCGCAAGACCTTTACACCGCCGCTGCCCGCATGTGGGAGGTGCTGACCTACGTGCGCGCAGCAAGCGGGTGTGAACAGTCACGAGACGCCGCCGCAGCCGTCATGGCTGAGGTTGAGCCTGTGCTTGACCGCCACCAACCGAAAGGCTCCACCACATGACCGAACAGGATAAGCCGCAGATGAATGAACGAGAGGCGATAGTCGCTTGGCTGCGGGAACGATCCGAATGGTATCACGAAAAAGCAAACAACCCGATGCGCAGGACTGACGGGCAGATGACCGATCTGGCGCGTCATATCTCAGAGCACGCCAGAGTTTCGGCGTTGACATCAGCCGTCTTGGCCGAAGCCATCGAGCGCGGCGACCATCTGAAAGGACAGACCGATGACCGACACACATTCTCTTGAACGCACCAGCCCTAAAGGCGAACCGTTCCTAGGCACATGCACCAAATGCGGACAGGTCGGCCTGCCCATGGCAGCGGTGCGCTCGCCATGCGCCAACCCCGCGAACATCAATGACGAAGAGGCATTGCTTATCGCTATCAGAGGCGCCGCCGAAGGCGGACCGGGCCCCGTGGCTTGGATGTATACGCATCACGAATTTGGAAAAGAGGTCCACCTAACCCGCTTCGACGCTGACACAGGCGGGACAAGCGACGATTATATCGGATGGTCAGAAGCCCCGCTCTATGCCCATTCCCAGCCAGACGCATCCGCGCTGGTGGAGGCAATCGTTGAAGCCGCATTGGATGTCGCGAACGTTGTCAGCCATGATGGCTATTACGAGATCGACCGTGATGCTGCCGTCCGCGCAGCCCTTTCAGCATGGGAGGCACAGCATGGATAACCAGAAACTACGCTGGTCAGCCACGATCCACTACCGCACCGATGCGGTGGGGCTGGTCGATGTTACGCACGAACTGCACGAGCTGGAGGACATTCACGATGTCGTTGAGCGCGGGCCTCATTGGGACACCATTGACCGTATCGTCATCGTTCGCGGTAAAGGCGCAAGCGATAGCCTCACCGTCGAACAGGCGGCAGGGATTTAGGAGGCACAGCATGGATAAGACAGCGGAACAGATCGACCACCCTGCTGGTGATTACGTCCTGGTGCCGGTGGAGCCGACTGAGGCGATGATTGCAGCGGGTCAAAAAGTCGCCAGAGAAGCTGACGAATATGAAATGTCGTGCGCCGATTGGTTTGTCGCCGATCATTACCGCGCCATGATCGCCGCCCGCCCTGCTGACAGCGATATGGTGGAGAGGGTGGCAAGGGCGATTATGTCAAGCGCCCACACCTTTCCTGAGCAAGCCAAGGTCTACATGGGCTACGGGCAGGCTGCGCACGCTGCCCGCGCAGCCATCGCCGCCATCACGGGAGAAAGTCATGGGTAAGAAAACGAACAGGCTAGCCGACTTCGGCTTGCACATGCGCCGTGCGATTGCTGCTGCACGCCGAAAGAATGTGAAGCCGGAGCAGTGGGCGTGCGTGGACGATGGCCACGCTTGTTATCGCTGCCAAGAAATAGCCAAAGTCAATCTTGCCGCCGCCATGGGTAGCGACATGGGTAAGGTTGAAGGGTGATGGCCGCTTGTCATTCCGGCCGATCTGGCGGGCAGTCTGGAAACTCGCAAAACCGGCTCGTGTTTGCGGGTTCGTCCCGACCCCGGAGCCACGCATTGGCTGAACCCGCCGCCAGGAACGCCAGCATCACCGCCCCCGTCACGACTGCCGGATACCAGCGCGAGCGATACGGCGGATTGAGAACGCGCAGCCCGTAATAGAGCAGCGCGGCGAAGGCTATCCAGATCAGGATCGCAATGGCAGACAGGGGCTATTGGGAAGAGAACTTGAACGGTGCCCGAGCCATTCTAAAAATGGGATAGATTGCCAGAAAGAAAGGCATCAGGGAGGGTTCGGAAAACGCGCGCAGCGAAGCCCCGCCGGCGAGCATTATGCACACCGCTATCGAAACGAGGGGGTCCATATCCTTAAATGGGATCGAGGTCTTGGATTTGGCTTTGGACACCATGGTCACAATTCCAGCGATGACAACAGCGGCTACGGCATAAAACAGCCCAACGGCAATTGATGTGACCGTTGTCCCCACCGGGTCGCCAGCGACATCAGCTGGGATCGGGGTGCAAAGATACCCAACAATAAATCCGATCAGCGGCCATGTGACCAAGCGCTTCCAGTCTCGCCGCCCCTCAGTCTGCATCGATATTCCCCTCGTCCGGTTCGGCTGGCAAAACCTTCTCACGCCAGGAAGGTTTGATCGCACTAGCCACCGGCGGTTCCATGCAGCCGCTGTGATCGCATAGCACGATGGTGCCGTTCCAGTGGTCGAGGCGGGCAACAGCATTGCGCGCGGTGCTGACCATTTCGAAGCGGAAGAGGACTGCCAGGAGAGCCGCAAACAGTGCTGCGAGCAGGCAGAGGGCGAGGGCGATCGCGCGATCTTTGAGAACCATGGCCGCCGATATAACAGGAATTACTTCTTGCCGGAAGTCTCCGCCACCGCGAGCGCATATTCGACCAGACGCCGCATCGCTTCGGGGCGGGTCATCTCCGGATCTTCGAGCGCCCGCCAGCGGTCAATCGCCTCGATCATCGCTCTGTCCACGCGCACATTGACCGGCTCGCTGTCGACCCGAGGACGCCCCCGGCCATGTTTTTTAGCGCCATCAATTGACATGGGTGTTTTGTAGCGCCATAAATTGCGGGCGGCAAGGGAGTTCGCACCTCCATTACCGCCCTGACCAACCCGTTCCCGAGGAGAACGAAGATGGCTGCTGACGCCGCTACCACAACTGCGCTCGCTTTTCACGACTCTCTTTTGGCCATGGCCGCCGTGTCTCAGGACGATGAGGCGTCCGACATTTTGATCGACGCATCCATCGTGTCGCTCGAAACCGCACTCAGATCGCCCGCCAGACATATCGACGACGTTCGCATGAAACTTGCCGCTATCATGCGCGATGCTGGAACCGGTCTGGTCGAAGTCGAGAACATTGCGTTCATCGCCCGCGACCTTGACCTGCTGGCGGGGAGGGCTTCGCAGTGAACGCGCTCACGATGCCCAGCGGCGTCCAGACCATGTCGAGCCGCGAGATTGCCGAGTTGACTGGCAAAGAGCACAAAAACGTCATCCGTGATATTCGCGTCATGCTGGACGCTTTGGCCGATGGCTCAGATTTGAGCCATGTCATCGAAACCAAGGATGCTCGCGGCTACACCTCTGGTTTCCAGCTTCCCAAGCGTGAGTGCCTGATCTTAGTTTCAGGCTACGATGTGCACCTGCGCGCCAAGATCATTGATCGCTGGCAGGAACTGGAAGCTCGCAAGCGGTCCGACCCCATGCAGCTGCTCAACGATCCCGCTGCCATGCGCGGCCTGCTGCTGACCTATTCCGAGAAGGTACTGGCGCAGCAGGAGCAGATCGAGACTATGACGCCCAAGGTTGAGGCTTTCAACCGCCTTGCGGTCGCTGACGGAAGCCTCTGCATCACCGACGCGGCCAAGGCCCTGCAGATGCCGCCTCGAAAGCTGTTCGACTGGCTGCACCGCCACCACTGGATCTACCGGCGGCATGGCACCAGCTGGCTGGGCTACAGCAGCAAGACCCAGGCGGGATATCTCGAGCATAAGGTGACGACGGTGACCGGGCCGGATGGTGTTGACCGGGTGCGCGAACAGGTCCGTGTCACGCCAGCCGGGCTTGCCAAGCTCGGCGAGGCGCTGGGCGTTCAGCAGGAACTGGTGGCATGAACCAGGTCGCGCTGCCCACAACTGTCGCCGACATCGTCGAGGAATACGAGCGTAAGCGCGATGGCATCCCGGCTGCGATTGCGGCACTGGCAGAAGCCTGCACGGCCATGCGCAATGCAGCCACCGTGCGCGGTACCTTTGTTGAGACGATTATCAGCGACCCAAGCCCGCACGAGAAGCATTTGCAGGCAGTGTTGCTTAAGAGTGGCTGGCAGGCGGTCTATAACAAGCTCAACATCGCCGCGATCGCCAGCGCGAAGGACAAGGAACTGTTCAAGCGCACGATGGCCGCGCCGCCAGAGCTGACGCTGGAGAACGCGAAAGCCACGTTCGGCGATTATTTCATCCGCCCTCGCTGGCATATCCTGCGCGGCCTAGCGGAAGCGTTTACCGCGCTCGATCCAGCCTATAAGTCGCACAGCAAGGTGCGGCTCGGCGTGAAAGGCCTGCCGAAGCGCGTCATTCTGCCCTATTGGGGCGACTATGGCAGCGGATGGGGGCGGGACAGGTTCGTTGATATGGTCAACGCCCTGGCGACCTATCAGGGCAAGCCCCAGATTGACTGGGCAGAGCTTCGCGCAATCGGATTCACCCATGATGCCGGAGAGGACGCTGTACTAGACGGACGCAGCTACATCGATCCGCGCCCCGGCCATCGCCGCGAGCCAGAGGCGCTGGCTACGGTCGACCGTGGCATGACCGTCCGAAAATTCGGCAACGGCAATGCGCATGTGTTCTTCGAGAAGTGGGCATTGTTCGACATCAATAAGGCGCTGGCCGAGTTCTACGGCGAGGTGCTGCCGGACGCGGAGCAGGACGACACCAAACCGCAACCCTCGCGCGCAGTCGCCAAGGATTTGCAGTTTTACTGGTCACCCCCTGCTGTTGTCGCGGCTGCGTTGGACTTCGCCGACATTCACCGGCGGGACGCATGGTCAAGTCGGCATGGGAGGGCTGCGCCACAGGTTCTCGAGCCTTCGTGCGGCGATGGTCGGATCATGGACGAGCTGCGCTCGCGGGGATGCAATGCGCTTGGCTATGAATACCACGAAGGCCGCGCTGCCCAAGCGCGCGCAAAAGGTCATGCAGTGGTGACGGGCAATTTTCTTGAGGCCGAGCCGACCGCTGTTTTCGAAAAGATTATTATGAACCCGCCGTTCTATGGCCGGCACTATGTGAAGCACGTTCGCCACGCCCTTAGATTTCTCAGGCCGGGTGGTGAATTGGTAGCGATTCTCCCCGCCACTGCTCACTACGATCACGGCGAGCTTAAGGGCGAATGGCGTGACCTGCCTCCCGGTAGCTTTGCTGAGGCTGGTACGAATGTACCGACTGGCATGCTCAAGATCCGCGCGCCGAGGGGGGACGCATGAACCAACTCGCATTCAAGCGTCTCACCTCGCGCATCATCAAGCAGCCTGGCATTATCGGGCTCGACCTTGAGGAAAAGCTAGCCGCGGCCGTTGCCAAGAAGATCAGGATCGATGCCACCGGCTGCTGGCGCTATGGCCGGGTGTCAGCGCAGAACTACGCGCGGATCATGGTGTTCGGCAGGATGCTGCTGGTGCACCGCGTCACGTACATTCTGGTGCACGGCCCAATACCCGAGAGCTATCAGATCGATCATCTCTGCAACGTGCCGGGCTGCTGCAACCCCGATCACCTCAACGCTACGACGCCAAAGCTCAACAACGCGCGCAGCAACTCCCGCTCGGCGGTTAACACGCGCAAGAATACTTGTATCAGGGGTCATCCGCTGAGCGGCGACAATGTTCGCTATACCAGGCAGGGCCAGCGACAGTGCCGCCAGTGCGATGCTGTCAGAAGGCGTTCGCTCAAGGAGCGGCAGGCTTGATCACCTGCGCGACCCACAGGGTATTGAACTGGCTGATCACCAGATCCTCGGCCTGCTTGTAGACCGCGCGCTCGGAGTTGTACGTGGCCTCGTCGATCTTGCCTAGGTCATAGGCCTGCTGCACAGTGCCTTTGGCCTTCCTGATGCCCCGGAGCTCCTTGCGCGCCGCCTTGGCTGCGGCTTCCAGAGACAGCACGTCGGCGTTCTGCTCGACATAGGCGTCGAACTGCTCCCATCGCTCGGCCTCGGCATATTTCTTGGCACGATCAAGGCCCAGCTCGACCTCTTTCAGCCGCTCGTAGAATGAGGACTTGGCCTGCCAGGGCGGCACATCGCCGACCACCTTGCGATAGAACGCAAAATCGTTGGCGCTGATTTCGGTTTCCGGATCGGTGCTGACCAGCTTGCCGCCCAGCCCGATGAGGCGATCGGCGAAGCCGCCGGCCGCGCCAAGCACAAAGCCCTGCATGTACTCGAGCGTTTCCGGCGACACATCGATCTCGCCAGGCACAACATCGTCGCCACCACTGGCCATGGTCAGGAAATCGGTGACGGCCTTCCAGTGGGGGGCAACCGAACCAAAATAGCGCTGGGCGTCCGGCTCGGGTGGCCCGAACGGATTCTGCTCGGGCATGATCGGGCGGTCTGCGAAATCGCGATTGCGGAAGAGGTCGACCAGCGGGTCGCCAATGGTCGGCGAGATGAAGTTGAGCAGGCTTTCCGTACCGCCGATCGGGTTGAAGGCATCGATCACGGTGGTCAGCATGTCAGCGATGCTGCCGCGCGCAGCGCCTCGGCTTGGGCGGCGAGATCGACTTCACCACCGCGCGCGTCGGCCAGACCCTGCACATTCCTTGCGCCAAGGGCAGGCACATCGTCGACGTCCCGGTGAAGCCTGGCTCGAACCCCGACGCGATCGCCAAGATGATGCCCCACAAGGGCTGGACCATCGGGCGCAAAATGGCGTGCCCCGAGCATCGCCGCAAATCCGAAAGACCCCAAGCTACAGGACCGCAACCCATGGAAGAGACGAAGCCCAGGCCGACGCCATCGGACGCCGCCAAAAAAGCGCATCGCATGCTGATGATGGCGCTCGAGGACTATTACGACGACGCCACGAAGCAGTACAAGGACGGCTATTCCGATACCCGGCTTGCTGCGGAAATCGGCTGCAGCGAACAGCATGTCAGAGAAACCCGCGAGCAGTATTTCGGCCCGCTGGCAGTGCCGAACGATGTCGCCGAGTTTCGCGGCGCGCTCGACAAACTGCGCGCCGAGGCGGGGCAGATGACGGCCAGCATTACCAAGAGCCTGCAGGCCATGGAGCAGCGCCTGGACAGGCTCTGCAAGCGCAACGGGTGGGCAGAATG
>NZ_QKVT01000142.1:0-19943 GCF_003426715.1 Blastomonas sp. UPD001 | reverse complement strand
GACGACGGCCAGTCGCACCCGCCGCTCCAAGGCTGCGGCCTTGCAGCAAGGCGAATGCGATCGTGCTCCTTAAGGCGTGCCTGGTCAGGCGTTTGGCCCATGGGCAAGCCCGTCGAGCCGGCAGCCCAAGCGGCCCGACCCGGCCCATCCACCGTTACCCTGCGCCCAGGCGCGAGCTCCTGGTCCGTGGTGCCACCAGCGTCATGGAAGGCCGAACTATGAACTGACTTGCGAACCACCCAGAGCTGTCATCAAATCGTATACAGCCGGTCATGCTCGCCCCCTAATGGCCTGCCCAGCCAATCACGGCGGGGGAATCGCACCATGAAATCACGCACTTTTTTTGCTCGCCTGTTGCTGGGCACGGCCCTGGCAACCGGTCCTGTCGCCGCAGCCCATGCGCAGACTGCCGCCCGGGCACCCGCAGCAGAAGCCGGAACCGATGCCGATGAAGACAAGGACACGCGCGCGGCGTCGACGGGCAACGAGATCATCGTCACGGGGTCGGCGACAGAGCAGCGCAAATTCGATGTGTCCTATGCGGTCACCGCGCTGTCCAATGACGACATCCAGAAGCTCGCGCCGCTCAACTTCGCCGATCTGCTCGGCAATATTCCCGGCATCCATGCGGAAGCCACGGGCGGCGAGGTGCAGAACGTCTATCGCCTGCGCGGCATCCCCAACGAAGGCAGCTTCCAGGCCTTTCATCAGGACGGCCTGCCGATCTATCACGACAATGACGGCCCGTTCTTCAAGGGCGATGTGCTCAACCGTGTCGACCTGATGACGCAGACGGTGGAATTCGTGCGCGGGGGCCCGGCCCCGATCTTCGCCAGCAACGCATCGGCCATCTACAATGCGATCACCGTGACCGGTTCGGAGACGCCCGCAGGCGCGGTGCGCGTCACTCTGGGTGATACCGGGCTGTACCGGCTCGATGCCTACCATTCGGGGCCGATCGGTGAGCGCACCTATTTCGCCGCAGGCGGTTTCATCCGCCGGCATGACGGCTATCGCCCGAACGGCTTCCCCAGCGATGACGGCGGCCAGTTCCGCGCCAATATCCGGCATGCGTTCGACACGGGCGAGGTCAAGCTCTCGGTCCTGTACCTCAACGACAAGAACGTCTTCTATCTGCCGATCCCGGTGGCCGATCCGCGCAACCCTTCGGTCTCGCTCGATCGCTTCCTCGATTATTTCGAAGGCACGCTGAATACGCCGGCGCTGCGCAACGCGCGCCTGCTCTATTCGAACGGCGCCGGCGGCACCACAGTCGAGGATCGTGACCTCGCCGATGGACGCCACACCAAGATGTACAGCATCGGCCTGGAATATCGGCAAGAGATCGGCGACTGGACGTTCGATGCCAAGGGCCGCTTCACCGATGGCCGGGTCGATTTCGATGCGCTCTATTCGACCACCAACCCGGTCGACAGCACCGTTTTTGCCAACAGCTTCCTGACCGCAGCCCGCGCCGCGTTCAACACCCCCACCGCCACCGTGGCGCGGCTGGGCTATGCGATCGGCGGCACCGGCGGTGCGACGGTATTCGATCCCACCGCGACATCGGGCCTGGTGCTGAGCGCGCAATATCGTGCCATCTCCTCGGACTTCTATTCGGGCCAGGGCGAACTGCGGCTGTCGCGCGAGTTCGAAACGGGTCTGGGCAAGCACAGCGTCGTCTTCGGCGGCTATGCCGCCGCCTATGGCAACGAATATAGCCAGCGCTATCAGGACTATCTGTTCGAACTGGCCACCAAGCCGCGGACGCTCGACCTGCTCGCCTATTCGGCGACCGGCCAGGTGCTGGGATCGGTGACCGACAAGGGCGTGCTGCGGTATTCGACCACGCTGACCGCCGGCGAGAGCGATGTCACGATGTGGGCCGTTTTCGCCAATGACACCTGGCAGGTGACCGACAATCTGCGCATCGATGCCGGCATCCGCCACGAACGCTATGTCTTCAAGGGCTGTGGCATCGGGCAGACGACGGTCAATCTGGGCGACCCGACCACGCTCGCCGACAATGCGACGCGCGCCTATACCGGCGTGCCAACCAACCGGCGCTTCACCGAAGACGTGACGCCCTGGACTGTCGGTGCGAATTACGACATCAGCCAGTCCTTCGGTGTCTATGCCCGCGTCGCAGAGGCCTTTCGCGTACCGAGCGAGTTCAACGTCTATTCGGGTGCGGCCAATGTCACCCCCAAGGCGCGCCAGTACGAACTGGGCGTCAAGATCGCGCTACCGGGAGTCTCGGCCTATCTGACCGGCTTTTATACCAAGTTCGATCCGTTCAACGCCTCGTTCCTGGCTTTCAACCCCAATACCGGGCAGAACAACGTCCCGCTGACCTTTATCGGCTCGGCGGTGACCAAGGGCGTCGAAGCCGATATCGATATCCGCCCGGTGCGCTGGCTGTCGCTGGCGGGCACGGTGACGGTCAGCGATCCGACCATTTCGGATCTGGTCAACGAATTCGGCGCATCGGCAGCGGCGGTCGATGGCAACCAGCTGATCCGCCAGCCCAAGATCTACGGAAATTTCCGCCCGACCGTGTTCTTCAATCTGGGCGACCTGCAGGTGCAGACCTATCTGCGCTACAACTATACCGGCAAGCGCTTCGTCGATCTGTTCAACCTCACCGAGCTGCCTGCCTATGACACGCTCGGCGCGGGCATCGTCGCCGATTACGCCAACTGGTCGTTCCAGATCGTGGGTGACAATATCACCAACGCGCGCGGCCTGACCGAGGGCAACCCGCGTACCGACCAGCTCGCGGGACAAGGCGCGAGCCAGGCGATCTATGGACGTCCGCTGTTCGGCCGCAACGTGCGCTTCGTGGTGACCCGCAAATGGTGAAGCACCTGACCTTGGGTGCAGCATTGGCGGCGGCGGCAGTCATGCCCGCCGCCGCTGGTGCCGGTTCGCCAGCGCAGGAGCGCGCCGATCCCAGACTCAACGAGATTCAGGTCATCGGGACGCACAACAGCTATGCGATCCCCGCCGATGCGCGCGCCATGGCGCTGATGGCCCCGCAACTGGCCGCGGTCTACGCCGCGATGACGCAGCAATTGCCCGAAGACCGGCGCGCCGCGCTGGCCGAAGAGCATCCGGCGGGGATCAGCGACCCGGCGATTTCGCTCGACTATGTCCAGATGCCGCTGGAGGCGCAATTGCGCATGGGCGTGCGCAGCATCGAGCTTGATCTCCACCCGGATCCGGCAGGCGGGCTCTATGCCGACCCCCTGCCCTATCGCCAGCTGCGCGCGCAAGGCGTGCGCGATCTGGCGCCGATTTACACCGATGCCTTGCGGCAGCCGGGGATGAAGGTGCTGCACGTCGCGGATCTCGACTTTCGCAGCCAGTGCCCGGCTTTTCGGGACTGCCTCAGCCTGATGCGGCGCTGGTCCGATGCCAACCCAGCCCACAGTCCGGTGTTCGTGCTGCTCGAACCCAAATCGTCAGCGCTCGGTCGTGTTGTCGAAGGTGCGGCGATGGTACCCCCGTTCGATGCTTCCGCGTTCGAGGAGGTCGATGCGTCGATCCGCGACATCCTGGGGCCTGGGCGGATCTTCACCCCCGACCAGTTGCGCGGCGACCATGCGACGCTGGAACAGGCTGCGCTCGCCAGGGCCTGGCCCAGATTGTCGCAGATGCGCGGCAGGTTCGTGTTCCTTTATCTGGTGCCGGGTCTGAACCTTCAGACCTTCGCGCCCTATATGCAGGATCGGCCTTCGCTGCAGGGCCGCGCCGCCTTTGTGCAGGGCCTGCCCGGGATGGCGCACACCGCATTCGTGCTGGTGGACAATGCCCTGACCCGGCCCGAGCGTATCCCCGAGTTGGTCCGCGCCGGGTATATCGTCCGGTCGCGCGCCGATATCGACACCGACGAAGCACGCCGCAACGATCCCGACCGGCGTGACCGGACGCTGGCAAGCGGGGCGCAGGTGATCTCCACCGACTATCTTGCCGCGCCCAATGTGCACGGCAACCGCTATCACGTCGCGCCCTTCCAGGGCGGATGGCGTTGTAACCCGGTGATCGGAAAGTGCCGCTGATGAAGCGCTTGTTTCGCATGTTCATGGCCATACTGGCCCTTTGCGCCATGCCCGCTGCTGCCCTGGCCATCGATCCACCGGGCTATAGCGCGCCCTTTGACGAAACGCTTGAAACACTGAACTTTCCGCTGCTGGTGATGGTGCGCACGACCCCCGGCTGGGGCGAGGCAATCCGCGACGACGCCACGCTGGCGGCTCTCGCCAGGCAACGGGCGGAGCGGGTTCAATCGGCCCCCGGCTGTTCGCCCAAGCCTGTCTGCCTCGCCGAAGCGTGGGAATGGACGACCGCCGATATCGCCATCGTCGACGATGCGCTGCGGCGCCTGTCCGCCGATTCAGAGCGCTTGCAGGCGCTGGTAACGCGGCAGATGCGTCTGTCGGGACGCTTTGCCCGGCATGAGACACTGGCCGATTCCGCACTGCTCGCCGCCGCCTGGGCCGATACCGCCGCCGGAATGAACCAGGTGATCGCGGTCTATGCCAAGGGCACCGCACCGCGCTATCCGCTGATCGACGGCATGATCTTCGATCCCCGGGACGAGCGTTTTGCGGCCGTGCTCGGTGCGCATGGGCAAGTCACGGCGGCAGGCAGCGGGCCCGGCGATCTGGTCTTCGATGCGCCCGCCCGATATGCCATCGGCCTGTTGCGGATGAACGAGCGTACCGAGGCCGCAGCCTATCGTCCGCTGCTCCAGGGCAGCAATGCAGCGCCTGTCAGGCTGGCGGCCCGCACGCGCTGGGCGGATTACCGCTATCCCGCGCTGCTGGTCTTCGGCCATGGTCCCGAAGATGCCCAGTCGCGCACCGGCCCCCTGGGCCATATCCGCATGGCCCGGGCCGCCGATCTGTTTGCCGCCGGCCTTGCGCCGTTCATCGTCGTGAGCGGCGGCAATGTCCATCCCAACCGCACCCCGTTCAACGAGGCGGTCGAGATGAAGCGCATCCTGATCGAGCAGTACAATGTCCCGGCGGAGCGCATCCTCATCGAACCCCATGCCCGGCACACCACCACCAATTTGCGCAATTGTGCGCGGCTGCTGTTCGCCGCCGGCTTGCCCACCGACCGTCCGTCGCTGATCGTCACCGACCCGGCGACCGCCGGCTATATCGGCAGCGAGGGGCTGATGACCCGTACCCTTCAGGAAACCGGCGTCGTGCCGGGCCGGGTTACCGCGGCCGATACGGCCTTTGCGTTCGAGTTTCTGCCGTCGCGCCAGACCTTCCATGTCGATCCCCGCGACCCGCTCGACCCCTGATCAAACTGTCCGATACCGGAGAAAGTCCATGTCCCGATCGCTCTTTGCCCTTGCCACTGCGCTTCATCTTTCAGTTGCTGCCGTTCCGGCACCGGCACTGGCATGGGGAACGACCGCGCACACTGCCATCAACCGCGCGGCGATCACCAGCATTCCGCAGGACGGCCCGGTTTTCCTCAAGGATCATATCGATTTCATCGGCGGCCTCGCCAGCCTGCCCGATATCTGGCGCTCGCCGTCCGAACCGTTTTCCAAGATCGAGGAGGACCCCAATCACGGCTGGTTCAGCGAGCAGTTCGCGTTCATGCAGGCCAAGCCCCGTTCGCGGTACGAGTTCGTCATCGCGCTGCTCGACCACCAGCGCAAGGTGGCAGACCCGGCTTCGGACGAGGCGCTGCGGACCAATGTGCGCTGGACCGGCACGATGCCCTACGCCATCGTCGAGGCCTATGGTCGGCTGGTGGCGGGCATGCGCTGGCACCGGCGCCTCGCCGACGAGGGCAAGGATACACGCTTCATCGATCAGGCTCTGGCCTATGATGTCGTCCGGATGGGCCATTATATCGGCGATGGCGCGCAGCCGCTGCATGCCTCGATTCACAGCGATGGCTGGCGCGGTGACAACCCCAAGGGCTATACCACCGATCGCACCATTCACAGTCGCTTCGAAAGCCAGTTTGTCGACATGATCGGCCTGACCGAAAAGCAGGTGGCTGCCCATGTCGCACCGCTCGCGCGGCAGAAGGGCGATCTGTTCGACAGCGTTCTGGCGTTTCTCGACGACAGCGCGGCGAACATGGAACGCGTCTACCAACTCGACAAGCTGGCAGCCTTTGCAACCCCCGATTCCAGGCCCGCGCGTGAACTGGTCTATGCCCGCACCGGTATAGGCGCGAGCATGCTGCGCGACCTCATCACGCGCGCCTGGGCCGAATCCGCCAACCCGCCCGCGCGCCCCGCCGCAGACCCGCTCGACCCCGGGAACCCGGCCTATAATCCCGAAACAGGATCAGCCCCGGCGTTCTGACGGCGGAATGGCGATGGAAGGCGGCCAGCCGCTGTCGGCGGCCGCCGAAGCCACCGTATGCCGATCATAGAGGCTCCAAGCGCGACGGGACTCCAACCCCAATAAATCGGACTTACGTCCGATCAATCCCGCACATCCATTTGACAGCCAAGCTGTCCTATCGGCCATCCGGTTGGAATGCGACGGGCCAGCCAATTCCACCGATCGGCTGACGACCGGAGGCAGTGCCGACCCATGCGGCCACAGCCCACGCACGGCCCGCATTCGGCGAGCGAGAAAGCGGCGCCGCCTCTGCAGAGCACTGCTTGCATGACCGGCATCGGTCGGAATCAGCCTGATACGAGCGTGCGCTGAGAACCGTCTCCACAGGCGTCGAGCCGCTATCTGGCGCCCAAGGTCATGGCGTCGTCGGCAACGGCCCCGGCTGCTTTCTCGCCGCTTCGAGATGGAAACACCGCGATCAGTCGCTGACGAGCTCTGCGGTGTCGCTGGATTCGTCGGGCGCTATCACCTTCGCGGGCATCAGGTCGGGAAAGAAGTTCCGGAGATAGCCGAGACTGGCGCGCATCGATTCCTCGAAGGCGGCGTCGTCGATTACCCCGTGTCGCAAGTAGGAAGCCGACCAGAAGAGATCGAGGATTTCGCCGTTTGCGGTGAAGACCGCCTCCAGTTCGGGGAGCGGCGGCAGTTCGAAGCGGCGCCTGAGCGCCTTCAGCATCGCGGCTCCCGTTTGCGAGTTATGCTCGAAACTGGCAAGCCGGTTCTCGCGGTGCAGCATCGGTCCGTAGAGCGCCTCGCAGGCCGGACGGTTGGCGTTGAAATATTCGCGTGCGACAAGCGCGCCTGCCCGCATCTCCTCCTGCCAGGTGCGCTTGCCATCGCGCGGCAGTCGCTCGCTATGCTCGACAAGGATATGATGCAGTTCCTCGTCGAAGCGTCGCCCCAGTTCGAGCTGCAAGGCGGCGATGGTCGGGAAATGGTAATGAACCGAGGGCTTGGAGATGCCTGCCTCGGCCGCGATGTCCGAATGACTGAGATCTTCGATGTTCACGTCGCGCAGCAGACGTTTGACCGCATCGACGATTTCTTCGTGCCGTCTCCTGCTGCGACCCTGGACCGGCGCGAGTTGCGAACGCTGCGCCGCTTCCGAACGACTCTTGCGGTGGGTCGATTTCGGCGTGACTTTCGCGCCGCTGCTGCTTTTCATCGAATTCGGGCCCCGGAGAGATGATGAGGTACCGCGCCGCGCCTCGGATGGCGCTGCGGTTGCTGTACCGCGTAATGGCAAATTAGCAAAAATCCAATCTCGGTCTGCATGGCGCGTGCGAGAAGGCAGGAGACTGAGGCGCGCGCACAGCGCCACGCGCGCCGCCAAGCTCGCGTTTTCCATGCCCGGGCGGTCGCGCGCCCGCCAATTCATCATTGACCCCAACCGCCTTTCGGCTATCTGATTTTGGACTAACGCCGAATAAGGATCGGCCCATGAGCCATAACGACACCATTCTCGATCGGCTGCGCGAGAAGCAACCATCGCTCTGGATCAACCCTGCGGCCGGGCGAGCCCCGGAGGCGGCCGAGCCCGCGATCGATATCGCTGCGGCCGAGGCAAGGCTGGACCGGGCTCAGCCGCTCCTTGCCAAGCTCTTTTCGCGCTCCGCAGCGGGCCGGGTCACCCACTCGCCCCTGATTGCGGCAGATGCGCTGGGGGCGGCGCTCGGCGCGGACCCTCAGATGGGGCGCTGGCTGGTCAAGGCCGATCATGAACTGCCGATTGCCGGATCGGTGAAGGCCCGCGGCGGGTTTCACGAAGTGCTCGCTTACGCGGAGCGCCTCGCCATCGAGCAGGGACTCATCGCGCCGGACGCGCCGCTCATGGCCCTGGCCTCGCCCGAGGCGCGCGAACTTTTCAGCCGGCATTCGGTGGTCGTCGGCAGCACCGGCAATCTCGGGCTCAGCATCGGGCTGATTTCGGCAGCACTCGGGTTCCGGGCGATCGTCCACATGTCGAGCGACGCGAAGGAGTGGAAGAAGCAGCGATTGCGCGATCACGGCGTGGTCGTGATCGAACATGCAGGCGACTATGCGAATGCGGTTGCGCAGGGCCGCCGCGAAGCCGAGGCAGACCCGGGTTCGCATTTCGTCGACGACGAATATTCGCTCGACCTCTTTGTCGGCTATGCCGCTGCGGCGCGCGAACTGGCGGCACAACTCGCCGAACAGAAGATCGCGGTCAATGCGCAGCATCCGCTCTTCGTTTACATTCCGTGCGGGGTCGGGGGAGCACCGGGGGGCATAGCGTTCGGCCTCAAGCAGCTGTTCGGCGATCATGTGCACTGCGTCTTCGCGGAACCCGCCGCCTCTCCCTGCATGATGGTGCAGATGATCGCTGGCGACACGCCGATGTCGGTCTATTCGCTGGGGCTCGACAATCGCACCGAAGCCGATGGACTTGCGGTCGGCCAGGCCTCGCTTCTCGTCGCACCGCTCATGCATACGCGCCTCGACGGTGCGTACACGCTGACCGACGACCAGATGTTCGCCTTGCTGGGCAGCGCGGAACAGGCCCTGGGCTTGGCGATCGAGCCGTCGGCCGCGGCAGGAATGGCGGGTCCGCTGATGTTGACGCAGAGCGCGGCAGGCAGAGCCTTTTTGGCCGCGCGCGGCCTGGGTCCGCTGATGGCGGGCGCGGCCCATGTCGTGTGGACGACCGGCGGCTCGCTTGTGCCCGCCGCCGAATATGCAAAATTCCTTGATCGTGCACGCAGGACGCCGCTGGATCTCGATTTCAGCGACGCCTGAGGAGTGCGCCAGACAGCAATGCGCTGTGCCGGGCAGCCCAGCATGGCCGTGCGGCCGAGAAGCGCGGCTCGTCAGCCGTCTCGCATCGCACGACGAGCTGCGCGTTGTCCGCTCAGGAGCCCGCCCTCCATATGGATGAAATCGTAGTCGGTTCCCGCGAACGACACGCCTTCCAGACCTTCGGCATAGGCCTTGAAGTCGAGGATGCGGCGATGTGCGCCGACCGGATAACGCGCGATTCCCCAGTCGTGTCGGACAACCTCGACGTGCTCGACCCATTGCCGGATCTGCGGGACGAAGGCCTCCATGTCGTCCAGAGCATGGGCGATGATGTCCGCGTCGCTCTGCTTCACGAGATCGAGCGTGTGCGGATAGGTCGGCCAAGCCGAGATGATCGACTTGCCGCTCGGCACCGAAAAAGGTGTCTTCATCGCGTGATCCACCGCCATGTTGAAGACGGCGGTGCGGTGGGCGTGGCCGAACCAGCGCGCGACGCCGCCGCCCACGGGCCGGTCGAGGAAGAAGAATACGAGCGGAAGTGGAATATGGGCAAAGCCGGACAGGAAGCTCTTGGCCGGACCGAACTCGTCGGGAACCAGCGTCCCGGCATGCCCCGCCGGACAGGCGACGATCACGTGCGAAGCCTTGAGCGCGCGGCCGTCCGCCAGCTGAACGCCATCGACGCGGCCGCCGGTGGTCAACAGCTTTTCGGCCGGCGCGCCGTAAATCACGGTCTGCTTGGCGGCGAGCCGCTCCAGCAGCGTCGCGTTCCCCGTTCGTAGCGCGAAGCTTTTGGTGGTCAGGGCGAGCTTGAAGCTGTTGACGACATAATAGAGGTTGGTCTCCTCGGGCGTGCAATTGCCCATCGCGTGGGTCATCGGCTTCAGGACGAAATCGTGGAAAGGCTCGCTGTAGCTTCTGAAGGCTTCGGCCGCCGTGACATTGTCATATTCAGGGATGTCGACGGCGGTTTCGAACTGTTCGAACGGCTTGGCGAACGAGAAATATTTCGCGGTAAATTTCATCAGGTCCAGCGCGCCGCGCGGGCCTGCGATAAGCGGCAGATCGGTGCTGGACGTATGCAGCTTCGACTTTCCCCTCTTGTCGAGAAAGACAATCTTCTCGGACGACGGCATGAGGTCCTGCGTCAGACCCTCGCGTTCGACCATGGCCAGCATCTGTTCGTAATTGCTGTGAATGCCCTGCCCGCCAGCTTCGGTGGAATCGCCCTTGTATGCGACCCGCCGCACCCGTCCGCCAGGACGCTCGCTCGCCTCGACGACGGTGACCGAGCGCCCTGCCCGCCGCAGCTCGTCAGCCGCCGCAAGCCCCGCGATCCCTGCGCCGATGACAATGATGTCGTCCTTGTTCATTTAATATGCCTTCATTTCAGGATCCGGCGGGCGCCGGCAAAAGAGGTCGTTCGACATGCCGATGGCGTCATGCCGGCTTTCCGAGATGCGTTTCCGCCATCCGCCCCGGACGCCAGGCACCGAAAAGCGTCGGCACGGCGTAGGCGATCGCCAGTGCGGCGACAAAACCGGACGCGCCCCAGCGCTCGAACGCCAGACCGCCGACCGGGCCACCAGCCGCCATGCCGAGCTGAAAGCAGCAATAGAAGAGACCATAGGTCGCCCCGAACACCGCCGAGCCGAACTGCCGCTTGAACAGGGTCACCCAGAGAATCTCGCCTCCTCCCAGGCCGTAGCCCAGAAGCCCCATCCCGAGTGTCGCCGCTGCCGCCGAAAGCCCCTTGACCGCGAGCCACAGCGCCGCAATGCCCGCGAAAAAGGCAAGCGATACGGCCAGGCTCGTCACGATCGGCGGATACCGGTCGCACATCCAGCCCGAAAGGATCACGCCCGCGAGCGCCGTCGCGGCGAAGAGGCTGAGCAGCAGCGCGGCATGCGCCTGAGTCAGTCCGAGCGCATCGAGGAAGATGGGCGCCTCGGCCTGGAGAGCGATCGTGGCGAGACCGGCGCACAGCGCGGCAACCGACATGGGCACCGCCGCTGTCCAGTTGATGTGGAGCAGCGAGGGCCGACCCATGGCGGCGGTCGCTGGCCTGTCGGCCGATTGTCCGGCATCGGGAGCCGCGCCTTCGATCGCCGCCACATCGATGGCGAGACTTTCGGGCGATCGCCCGCCCCGGACCACCGCGATCGCGACTGCGAGCGACAGGCCGACAAGCACTCCGAGCAGCGCTGCGGCGTTTCGCCAGCCATAATGCTCGTAGAGCCATACGGTGAGCGGGCCGATGAATATCTGCCCGAAAGCCGAAGAAGACCAGACGATGGCCATTGCGGTGGAAAAGCGCCGGCGGAACCATTGGGCGACGATCACCGGACCCGCCGGAACCATGGCGACCATCCCGATGCCCATCACCACCCGCGCCGCCGCCATCTGCTCGTAGGTCGTGACCCATGGCATCGCGAAGAGCGTCGCGATCTGTACGGCCATGCCGAAGACCACCATCCGCCACGCACCGAGGCGCGTGACGGCGGGCCCCAGAACAAGAGCGAGCGGCCCGGTGAGCCACATGGCCGAGACGAGCGCGCCGGTCTCGCTTTCGCTCCAGCCAAACTCCGCGCTCAGGGGCACGGCGAACATGACGAAGGCCGAGATGGCGACACCGATCAGCACCGCGCCGAGCAGCGCGAGCGCAAAAATGACGCGCCATCCGAAATAGGGCCCCCGCCCTCCCGACTCTTCCATGTACTTCACGAAACCCGTCATCGAGCCTCCTTTGCGCGTCGTCCCGCGAGCCCGGCCGCCGCCAGGGTCCGGTCACCCGACCCCGGCGTCGCCTTACCCATCGACGCGCGCGAGAAACTCGTCCACCGCCGCGTAGGATTCGGGCTCCCAGAGCATCGGCGGATGGCCACAGCCCGGGATCGTGTAGATCGTCGTATGGGGATTGGCCGCGACCATCCGGTCGGCAAGCTCTCTGGTCAGGAACTCGGAATTCTCGCCGCGCAGCACCGCGATCGGGACGCTGATCGCGTTATACTCCTGCCAGAAGTCGGGGGTGACAGCCCTCATCCGCGGGATATCCTGGTTGGTGAGTTGATCGAAATCGCGAACCCACGCGCCATTCTCATTCTGCCAATAGGCGCGCCGCGTCATCTTCACCCACTCCGCATCGCCGTAGCGCGTAAAACCTGGCGCATTCTGCTCCTTGATCATCGCCAATGCTTCGTCGAAGCTGCGCTCGCCGCCGCCCGAGAAGGTCGCCGCCTTGGCGCCTGCGCTGGGCGGTGCTTCGGGCCCGGTGTCGTTGAAGATGAAGCCGGCAAAGAGTTCCGGACGCAATTGCCAGAGGCGCATCGCGACATAGGCGCCAAGCGCAGTGCCGAGGAAGACCGCGCGCGCGATACCGCGGGCAGCCAGCAGACGCGCGATATCGTCGACGAGCCGTTCGAAGGCATAATCGGAGACATCGGTCGAACGACCCGACCGACCGCGGCCGCGCATGTCGGGCGTCAGGATATAGCGCCAGGGCGCGAGATGTTCGGCGAGTTCCTCGAAGTCGCGTGACGTGCGCCAATAGCCATGAAGAGCAATGAGCGGAACCTTGGGAGCTCCCGGATCACCGAATTCGCGGACATAGAGATTCATGTCGGGCGTCGCCGCGAACCCGGTCTCCCGATATGTCCTGCCGCCGTCGGCCATGAATTACTCCTCTGGATGCTCGTTGAAGGGGATTGTGCCCCGAAGCCCCGGGGTCAGGGAAACAGCTGGAGCGGGACGGCTGGACTGACCGGCCGCCCCGCATAGTCATCCGACTAGAATTTGGCGCCGACGCGAAGCCCGATCACGCGCGGCTCGGCGTATTGGAGCAGCGCATAGCCCTGTGGCGCCTGGCTGAAGATCGCGCTCACATATTTCTTGTCGGTCACGTTGCTCGCGAAGACAGAGATCCAGTAGCGGTCGTCGAGTGTGAGCTTGGCGTTGAGATCATGGACCGTGTAGCCCTTGCCAAGCAGCAGCGGCTCGTTGACGATGTTGAAATAACGATTGCTCGTATATTTGGCGACATAGCCAAGATAGAGGTTCGCCCGGTCGCTGAGGTCGATCGACTGGCCCGCATTCCAGCCGACCTGCCATTTCGAGGCGAGCGTCGGCCGCTGGGACTGGACTCCTTCGGGGGTCACGATGCCCTTCACCATCGGATCGGCATAGGCGACATTGAACCCGATATTGCCGCCGCGCCACGGGCGGGCGTTGACCTCGACTTCAAACCCCTTGTTCGTCGCGTTCTGATTGAACACGGTCGCTGTGACACCCGAAAAGAAATAGGTCTGTGCGCCCTTATAGTCATAGTAGAAGGCGCTCAGATTGGCTGTCACCTTGCCGTCGGCAAGAGTCGTTTTGACCCCGCCCTCATACGCATAGAGCTTTTCGGGCCCGAAACCGAACCGGTCGACGAGCGAGGTTCCGTCGGGCGAAATCGTCCAACCACCGCCCTTCAGTCCCTTGCTGGCACTCACGTAGAAGAGAAGATCCTGCGTGGCCTGGAAATTCAGGCCGACCTTGCCGCTCCAGTCATCGTTCTTCTGCTGCTGTGCCACGTTGCGAAGCGTTCCGAGCGTGCCGGGGGCGCCGTCCGAATAGCCGGGAAAGATCACCGCGCAACTGTCGGGCGTAAAGTCGATGCAGTCGACCGCGAGATCGAGCTCATTCTTGTCCCACTGATACCGCCCGCCAAGGATGAAGGTCAGCCGGTCGGTCAGATCATATTCGCCCTGCGCGAAAAGCGAGAAGGAGCGTGTCGTCTGATTGAAGAGTGCCTGAGAGCGCGTCGAGAAGCCGAAGAATTCGGGAACGGTGAAGCTCCCATCATAATCACCGTCGATCTTTATGTAATAGCCGCCCGCGGTCCAGCGGAAGCCGCCGTGATCGGCCTGGAAGCGAAGCTCCTGGCTGAACGTGTCGACATCGGAACCGGTCGCGAAAACGAGGCTGTCGGTCGGACCGGCATCGGAGTCCTCCAGATAGCCGACCTTGGTGCGCGTGTAGGCGGTGGTCGAGTTGAGCGAGACAATCCCGAGAGCCTGCTCATAGGTCAGCGCCAGCGTCTTGTTGTTCTTGGTCAGAAAGCCCGGACGATTTACCTCGACCGTGTAGGGGTCGGGATTGGTGTCGCGATAGCCGAAGAGATCGTTCCCGGGACCGCCGCCCCAGGCATCGACGTCCGCGGGCAGCGGTTCGGGGTAGAGCGCTCCGGGCGGGGTCCAGGTCGCGACATGCTTGCCGGCGCGCGCAGTCCCTTTCTGGTCGAACCCTTCCGCGCGCAGCGTGAAAACGGTGTCCGGGTTGGGTTCGAAACGAACCTGGATGCGGAGCGCGTCGACGTTGCGGGTCAGCAGGTTCCGGCCAAGAGTGTTGTTGATGAAGCCATCCGATTCGAGATGCGATCCGGCGACGCGGACCGCGATGACGTCATTGCCGAAATTGACGAAACCCTCGAGCTGACGCAGTTCGTATGAACCGAGCGAACCTTCGATCTGCGCGCTGAAGCCTTCCTCGGGCTTGTTGGAAATGAACTGAATGAGACCGCCGGTTGCATTGCGTCCGAAAAGCGTCCCCTGCGGCCCCCGCAGCGCCTCGACGCGCTGAAGGTCGAAAACGGGAAAGCCCGCCGCAGCGGTGTTCGCGACATAGACACCGTCCTGGTAGAGGGCGATCGGTGATTCCTGCTGCGCGGAACCGTCGGGCAAGCTGACGCCGCGGATCGAATACGCCGTGACCGGCGAGCCGGCATTGGGAATGGTGTTGAGTGCGGGAACGAGTTTGGCGATGTCCGAACTCTGGATGATCGCTCCGTTCTCGAGCATTTGCGGTGCGAGCGCCGTCACCGCGATACCGACCTTCTGCGCTGATTCTTCCCGCCGGTTGGCTGTCACCACGATGGTGTCGCCGGCATCGTCCCCGGCTTCCGCATCCGCATCCGCGGGCGCGGTCTGCGCATAGGCAACGGAACTCAGCGGAAACAGCGCGAGGGCTGCGCAAGCGAGCGGGCTAAATTTGAGACGGGTCTTCATCATGATCATCCTCCCTTAGGTTCGCTCAAACGCGTCCTGAGCATCGCGCAGCGACACCGCCTGGGCAGTGCCGAAGCGGCAAAATGTCTTCCTGCGTTCTTTCGATTCCCTGTTGGCCGGGAATTCGAGACCGAACTTACAGCCAACCATATTGAACGCAAGTCCAATTTAGAGTGGAGGTTGCATGGGAGCTTTGCGCATAGCCGGGAGCAAGGCCGCACCGCGGTCGATCACTTCCGGCTAAATATCGGATTTTAGTCTAGTAATTGCGTCCCGCGCGCGGCGCGCACCGGGAAATCGCCGAAGCGATCTGAAATCGGTTTGGACCGGTTGGCCCCGGAGGCTGCCCTGTGCCACGTGCACAGCGGGGCGACGGCTATCAGCCTGACCATTTTCTCGAATGCGGCCGCCCGAAAGCCTCCCGCCGCTTAGCCCTGCAAAATTCAGGTGGCGTAACCGGGATCGAGACGATCGAGCTTACGCAAGAGCGCCGGCCACAGATTGTCGACCACGACGCCCTTTCGCAGTTCCTCGGCGAAAACGGGCCGCACATGCTCGGAAACCGAGATAAGGTCGTGGTCCTGACCTGCGAGAAGCTGGATTTCACACGCAGAACGCAGATTCGCCATGCGACCGAAGGCCATCGGGGCGAGCGCGCCGATCGTGACCATGCCATGGTTGTGGAGGATGAGATAATTCTTGTCGCCGAGCGAAGCCTGTACCGGCGCCATCTTGTCCTCATAGGTCTCGACGCCGTCATAGTCATGATAGGCGACGCCCTCGGCCAGCGCGAAATTCGCCGGTTGCGAGATTGGCAGCAACTTGTCTCGGCGCGCCGAAAGCGCCGCGGCGTAGCGGTCGTGCGAGTGGATCACGAAATTTGCGTCCTCGCGGACGGCGAACACCGCCTGGAGCGGGTACCAGGCTCCCCGAAGAATCGAGAAGGGCGTGTCCGAAACTGTCTCGCCGTTCAGGTCGATACGAACAAGCGACGACGCGGTTATCTCCTCGAACAACAACCCCATCGGGTTGAACAGATAGTGGTCGGTCCCGGGGATCCGCGCGCCGGCGGGCGACTGGCTCATATCCCACCAGTCAAAGAGCGTGATCAATCGGTATATCGCGGCGAGGTCGACGCGCGCCCGCCATTCCGCGTCGGAGACTTTCCCCTTGAGGGACGAATATTCGATATCACCGATTTTCATAAGGCCTCTCGCATGCGTATGCCGACCGCCAATCGCGCTTCGGGCAAAGCTATTTCTGACTAACGTCTATTTCTATACTGCAATGTGCCAAGGTGCAAGTTCGCGCATCAGGCCTCGGCGTCCGGGACCGATGCGATGGCGTCGACGCCATCCCATTGCTCGGCGGCCGCCTTCATGAAGCTGAAGGCCGCCGCCGTCTCGGGACTGGCCTGGATCAATTCGAGCATGGCTCCTCCATGCAGCTCGGTGTCGAAGAAGCGCGTCTCGACCCCGCTCTCGTTGACCAGCCGCTGCACCATCGCGACACCTCGCGCGGCGAGCATCTCGGTATCGGCTTCGAGATCGCGGCTCATGATCCCGACATGCTGCTGGCCCGGACCGCGCGATTTGAGGAAGTCGAGGAAAACCGATGGCGTGTCGTCATGTTGCTGGATGAGCTCGATGTTCACGTCACCGCTGTAACCGAAGGCCAGCGATACATCGGGCATGTGCGCTTCGCCGCGATGTTCCGCCGCCGCATAGCGGGCGTGCCTGATCACGAAAAAGGGCCCGGCGCCGAGGGTGTGCGCCCAATGCTCGATCGCAGCGTCGAGGTCCTCCACGACATAAGCGAACTGGAAAACGCCGTCGAAACGCTTGCTCATCAACCTCTCCCTCATGTCCGGCGGATGCCAGTTCCGATCTGCCGAACGCTCACCTCGCAGAATTAGACTCCAGACCAATTCGGCGCCGCCAGCCTCTGTCTTCATGAGATGCCTTCAATCCGCTTGCTCGCTCCGAGCATGGCCTGAAAACCGCGAATGTTGGGCCCCTTTCGTCGACCAGCCACTCTATTCAAGGCTCCGAAAAACTCCGCGCTGGCACGCTCTAATTCTATCATTAGGCCAATTATAACGCCGCTGACAAGCCCCAGCCGCCCCCGGCTCACCCCACAACGGCAGTGCACAGCCCATTGACGAGTTCGGACTTATGTCAGATACCTGCTGCGAAAAGTGTGGATGGAAGAGGATGTCCGGGCCGTGTCAGAGACCTTCGACTATATAATCGTCGGCGCTGGATCGGCTGGCTGCGTCCTTGCCAACCGGCTGTCCCGCGACGACGGCGCCCGCGTTCTCCTGCTGGAAGCGGGCGGACGGGATAGGCATCCGCTGATCTCGATCCCGGTCGGCGCGGCGCCCATGCTGCGCGGACGAATGTTCCAGTGGGCGGACAGCTCGGAGCCCGATCCCACGCTGATGGGCCGGCGTCAGTGGGTCCCGCATGGCCGCGTGCTCGGCGGAACTTCTTCGATCAATTTCTTTGCCGCGACGCGCGGCCACGCCGCGGACTATGACCGCTGGGCAGAAGCAGGCGCGCATGGCTGGGACCACAAGTCGCTGGCGCCGTTCTTGAAGGAGATCGAGCATTGGTGCGGTCCGCCCGACCCGCGACGCGGAAGCGAAGGCGAGGTGGGAATCGTCGCGTCGGCCAGCTCCGACCCCATCATGGCCGCCTGGTTCGACGCGGTCGCGGGGCAAGGCGGGGCGCTGAATTCGGATTATAACGCCAATGAGCAGGAAGGTTTCGGCTGGCTGCAGTTCTCGATCCGCGACGGCCGGCGTTCATCATCGGCCCACGCCTTTCTGCGTCCCGCGATGCGGCGCCGCAATCTCACCGTCCGGCCCGGTGCGCATGCGACGCGCATCATCGTCGAGAAACAACGCGCGAGGGGGATCGAATATCTCCAGAACGGCAAGATCCGGCGGGCCGAAGCCGCGGTCCGGCTGATCCTTTGCCTTGGGGCGATCAACACGCCGCACCTGCTGCTATTGTCCGGGATCGGGCCGGCTGAGCATCTCGGTAGCATGGGCTTGCCCGTGATCGCGGATCTGCCGGTGGGCCTGGGACTGCAGGATCACCTTGCGGTTGAAACCGGATGGACACGGAACGATCACAGTGCCCTGCATGCGTCGCTGCGGATCGACAGGCTTGGGGTCAGCATGCTGCGCGCAGGTATGTTGCGCAGCGGTCCCGGGACGCGCCTGCCGGGGGTGCTGGTCGGGTTCGAACGGACCGCCCCGGCGCTGCGGCAACCGGACATCGAATATCTCCTGAATCTGGCGCCGCCCCATGCCGACCGCTGGTGGCCGGGCCGGCCCTATCGAGACGGTTATGGAATTCGCGTCCAGCTCATGTCGCAGCGAAGCACGGGGCGTGTCTCGTTACGCTCGACCGACCCGATGGACCGGCCGCGGATCGAATATCAATCGCTGGCCGACCCGCACGATCTCGCGACCCTTCGCGAGGGTCTTCGCCGCGCCATCGCCCTGGGCAATGCCCCCGAGCTTGCACCTTTCCGGGGCGAGCAAATCCTGCCCGCCCCGATCAACACCGACACCGAACTGGACGACTTCATCCGCCAGACAGCGGCCCAGCAATATCATCCCGCGAGCACGTGCCGGATGGGAACCGGCGCGGGCACGGTTGTCGATCCCGAGCTCAACGTGCACGGCGTCGATCGCCTCGGTATCGTCGATGCCTCGGTGATGCCGCACCTGGTCTCGGGCCATCCCAATCTGCCGACGATGGCGATGGCGGCGAAAGCGGCCGCCCACTGGCTCGGCGACCACCCAAACCATGACAAAGGAGATCGCCGATGAACGGAGCCGAAACCCTGCTGCGGACCCTGCTGGCCGGCGGCGTCGATACCTGCTTCATGAACCCGGGAACGTCGGAGATGCACTTCGTCGCCGCGCTCGACAAGGTTCCCGGGATGCGGAGCGTCCTGGGGCTGTTCGAGGGCGTGGTGACGGGAATGGCGGACGGCTACGGCCGTATCTCGGGCCGTCCGGCCGCAACCTTGCTGCACCTCGGTCCGGGCCTGGCCAATGGACTGGCCAATCTGCACAACGCCCGCAGGGCCGGCACCCCGCTGATCAACATCGTCGGCGACCACGCGACAGGCCATTTGCGCTACGATGCGCCGCTGGCGTCCGATATCGCCGGATTTGCGCGCCCGGTGTCGCACTGGGTGCATAGCGCCGTCAGCGCCGATACCGTGGGGTCTGACACCGCGCGCGCGATCAGCGCCGCGCGGGCGGCGCCCGGCCAGATCGCTACGCTGATCCTGCCGGCGGATGTCGCCTGGGGCGAAGCGGAGGGGCCTGCCGATCCGCTGCCGCATCAGGCGCTGGCATCGGTCCCGACCCGGACGATCACCAAGGTCGCAGAGCAGCTTCGGTCGGCGGCGAAGCCGGCGATCCTGCTGCGTGGCGAGGCGCTGACCGCTCAGGGCATCGAGACCGCACAGCGTATCGCCGCGGCTACGGGGGCCGCCTTGCTGGCCGATACGTTCGCGCCGCGCCAGCGCGGGGGCGCGCCGTTCGCGGACGTGCGCACCATTCCCTATTTCGCCGAACAGATTCTCGAGTTCCTCGCACCTTTCGATCTGCTGGTGCTGGTCGGCGCAAAGCCCCCGGTGTCCTTCTTCGCCTATCCCGACAAGGCCAGTTGGTGCGTGCCGGACCACACCCGCCTCGCCCGCCTCGCGATGCCACATGAGGATGCATGCA
>NZ_QKVT01000141.1:0-4717 GCF_003426715.1 Blastomonas sp. UPD001 | reverse complement strand
ACCATTTGTGTCGGCCAAAATCCATGCAATTTGGACTATCCGATCATTTACTTTATCTATGCCAGTGGTTTCGACATCAAAAAAGAGTAGCAAGCTCATGAGCAGCAACCTTCTGCCAGTTAGGCTTCGTCCGCAAAAAAATCTTCGTCCACCCGCTTGACCTCGATCGCCCGGCTAGTCCGAACGCCAACGCCGAATTCGATCATCAATTCCGTGAACTGGGGCCCATCGATCAGGATCACCCGCTGCTGCAGCCCGCGCGCATAGTCGATAGCCTGCTTGCTGAAGGCCGATGTTGTGACGAAAACGCCCTTGGAAGCTCCACGGCCAACCAGGCTACCGACAAAGCCCTGCACCTCTGGACGCCCTACCGATGAGCCGACCGCATAGCGTTTCGCCTGGACATAAATACGATCCAGGCCCAGCCGGTCTTCATCAATGACACCATCAATGCCGCCATCTCCGGATTTGCCCAACTGACGCGCCGCATCTTCATGTGAGCCACCGTAGCCCATTGCCACCAGCAGATCGACGATCAGCCGTTCAAAGAAGAATGGTGACTGATCCAGAATGCGTTGCAGCAGATCGGCCTTAAGGGCTGCCGTAAGAACGGCATGGGCGGCATCAATTTGCTCTTCGGGTGTTGCGTCGGATGTCGATGGCGTTGCGACCGGAATCGCATTGTCGGTGCTGGTTGTAGAGGTGCTGTAGAACTCGGCGAAGGCGGGAATGCGCTTCAAAGTCTCAACGTCGATCCGGCTGGGGTTGCTGGTTAGCATTTGTCTGCCTGCCGGGGAGATGACGAACACACCGCGCTTCGGGCTGTCTATTAGGCCTGCCTTCGACATGTAGAATTTGGCCCAGTGCACCCGGTTGTGCAGCAGGCGTTGCTTTCCGCTGGGCAGCATTTCCTCGCGTTCGTCCTCGGTCAGGCCCAGCCGATCGGCGATCTTCTCCGCAGCCAGGGGAACCCGCGTTTCGCCTTCAGCGGCGATGGCAAGCACGGGAAGCATAAGTGTCTGATAGTCGGGGATTGCCATGGGGCGAACCTATCAGAGATTGCTGACACGGCAATGTCAGACAAGCGGTATGTCGGCAACAATTGGCATGTGGTCGCTGATGGTTATCCACTGATCCGTTTCACCGATAGTGATTTTGGGACTGGCCACCTGCAGAGCTTCTTGGCGCACGAAAACATAATCGATGTGATAGGCTTTTGTCTCAGCCCGATGAAGATAGAACGTCGGCTTCAATTCCGAGCCTTGAGCCTCACCGCTGAATTCATGATAGAGGCTTTGAAAGCCAACCTCCGCCAGTTCGCCAACAGAGATCATATGGTTGCGGGTCTTGCGATTGGTGTCCCAGATGGCGTTGCTGTTCAAATCGCCGCAGATGATCGTGTCGGGACCCAGCCGGTGCTTATGCAACTGGAGATAGTGCCAAAATTGTCCGATGTAGCTGTACTGCCCCGACGCCTTGCGGCCTAGGGTCCAGACCCCAAGAACGGTTAGCTTTCCGTCCAGCTTAACGGGCAGGAAATGCCCACCCTGTTCCTGTGCCCAATCGAGAACCTCGATCGACTGACCTTTACGCGGAAAGATGCCAATCCCCTTATTCCGGTTGTGACCCCTCCAAGCATAGTCGCCAGCCCAGTCGCGGTAATCAGGCGTTGATTGCGCCGGGTCCTCGCATTCCTGGATCACGAGCACATCGGCGTCGAACTGATCAAGGTGTTGGTATTTGCGGCGGAATGCGCCGTTGCAGTTCCATGTGACGAGCCTCATCGCCGATCCGCAACGAAATTATCGATCATGCCGCGAACCTATCAGACGCGTTCGGCAGGGCAACGCGCAAAAGGCGGTATCTTATATAGAAGGTGCTAAGCTTCTGTCGCGATCAGCAACTCATGCGGCGCAACACCCAACGCATCGGCAAGCCTTCCCAAGGCCCGGACAGACGGGTTCCGCGTGCCGCGCTCCAAGTCGCTGACATAACTGCGTTCCATTCCCGCCTCCAACGCAAGCTCTTCCTGCGACATGCCTTTCAGCTTGCGATGGTGACGGACGTTCACGCCAAGAAGCTGAACCACGTCCATGCGGCGATGTGGCCGTAAGGCGCCATCTGCGTCTGTATACCAATCGTGTCATTTTCGCTCGCATTTGCCGTTCAACCCGATAATCCCATCGGGAGGCGGCCAATACTCCGCGTCCGTAATCGGCGTGGGTTCATCACAAAGAAAAGGATCTACCATGAATAAAGCTATTTTCGCCGCCTTCGCATTGCTCGCGTTGTCGGCATGCGGAAGCGAACCGGGCGAGTCCGCTGAGCAGGAAGCCGCTCCCGCCAAGGTGTACGCCATCGGAGAGACTGTGCCGATCGAAGGCTCAGAACTGACCATCACCAAGGTTGAGGAAAAAACGTCACTTGGCGGGGCGCTTGGTGCAAAAGCCGAGCCAGGTGAATCGTTCATCGTCGCCTACTACTCTCAGAAGAACACCTCCAAAGCACCGGTCGAACTGATCAGCAGCTCTGATTTTTCTCTCATCGACAGCAGTGGAACTCGATACATTGAGGACTCTATGGCCAGCATCGTTGCGGCGAGCGCGATGGAAAACGCTGCGGCTTTTGAAACCACCGTCAATCCAGGCGTGTCGTCCCGGTCTGCTATCGTATGGAAGGTAGCAAAGGCCAACTTCAATAAGGCCACCTGGACGGTGAAGTTCAACGAACTGACGTTCTCCCTCAAATGAGCGGCAAGAACGCCTTGCTGCTGTTGCCCATCGCCACGTTCGGGCTGGGTTACTGGGTCGCCCCCAAAGAGCAGCTCGACCGCGAGGTGGAGCAAAGCGGCTTCCTGCAGGTGGACACAAAACAGGTCCTCGCCACCACGGTGGAAAGCCTGCGGGAAGAGAATAAACTAGTGGTCTACAGCTACAAGGGGACGGCGCGGGTCAAGGTCAAGCGGACCAAGCTTTGGCTGTTCGGCGGGACACAGCTGCTGATCGTCCCGGCGGTGGTGAACTATCACATCGACCTGCGGGACTTGACGCTCGCCGATGTTCAGTACGACGAGAAAACCAAGATCGTCCGCGTGAAGGTGCCCAGGGTGAAGCTCGGGGACATCGCTTTCCAGCCGGAGCAAGCGACCACCATCAACGGTGGAGTGCTGACCTACAGCCAGCAACAGGTCGATGAGCTGCAAAAGCTGAACTACGCGTCAGCTCGGCGGGCCATCACCGCTCAGGCACAGGGGAGGGGCCTGGTAACCGCAGCTCGAAGACGGGCGATCGACAACGTGCAGTCGTATTTTGAGATACCCCTGCGCATCGTTGGCCAGCCCGACGTCAAGGTCGTGGCGACCTTCTAACCACCTATAATCACCAACAATCCGAGCCCTCACGGTCCAGCCGTGGGGGCTTTTTTTTATGGAGTCCTCATCATGCAAATCATCAGAACCTGGGCCGAGCTCGCTCTATGGCCCCAAAACGACGACATCGGCCGGTTGCTGCAAGAACGCCACAAGCAGCTGGCGGAATACGGCGACCTGGAACAGCTGGGCACCTTCATAATCGTCCAGCCGGGCGACACCTACGCCGACGTCGAACAGGCGGTGGGTTTTCCTATCGTCGGCGATGACACCCCGAACTGGGAATGGATCGAACGACACGGGTCGATCTTCGAAGCGCCGATCATCTTGACCGACGACGGATTCGGGCACGTCCTCATCGTCCCCGACCATCCAACTACCGACCCCCACCTGCTGGCGCTCTGCCGGAAATACACCTGACCAACACAGCGCCCACGGGGCGCTTTTTTTTTCCCCGGAGAAGACACATGCTTTCACTCATCGATTCGGCCGCCATGATTGCGGCCCTGCCGACTCTTGCCCCGCTGCCCCGCCAACGGGTTCAAGAAACTCTCGACGGCGAACTCGCCGATATGACACACATCCTCATCATCGGGCCGGATGACGCAGAAGCCGACATAGTTGCCGAAATTGGGTTTTCGCCCCTCGAACTGGAAAGGCTACGGTTCAGTGATTCCAGCTTGGAGCCTGCGTGGGATGTGCTGCACGATCATAGGGGGTGGTTCGAGCTGGTGTTCTGCGTCGCCAATGATGGGTTCGCGTTCGTACTGTTGATTGAAGATCACGAGCCACCGACACCGTTGGTCCGCCTGTGTCGAACCCACAGCAGGTTGGTCCCTGATCACCCATTGAATCGGTGACCCTGCGATCTCGTCTCCGAATCATTCCAGGTGCTTAAGGCCAGGGTGATTCGGCGGACGCGAACAGCCGACAATTTGGTTTGAGCGGGAGCCGGAAGGGGCTTGACGCTATTTTAAGTACCTTCCGCCTTAGGTTTTGAAAAAATCCTATTTAAAGTCGAATATCATTCAAAATAAATCCAATGAGCTTCAAAGGCGTTATTAGGAAAATTTTTGGAAAGTACATATTTCTGCAATCTGACGATATTGACAATAATAAATTTGACGCCGATCTCCGGCGAACCGGCCAAGTTGTAGTCGTTATTTTGAAACATGGGGGTAAGCCCTCATTTCGGAGAAGGCGTTATGAGTAGTGACTGTGAGTCTCAAGGAATCGACGGCGATCGCGGGAAATCACGCATCGCATCTATGAAGCTGAACAGCAGCAGCGGGGGGCGCGAGGTGAAAGGGGGTGAAGGGGGTAATCCTCCTTTCCCCCTCAGCAACGCCG
>NZ_QKVT01000140.1:0-821 GCF_003426715.1 Blastomonas sp. UPD001 | reverse complement strand
TCATCCTCGAAGATCAGAAGCGTGTATTTCATGCTGGTCATCCTGTCCGGAAGGTGCGGAATTGCATCCTTCAACAGCCCAGACGCAGGCGCCAGCCGGGATTCGACAGAGGTGCGCCGGAACCCGCAACTTTTTTCGTCGGTGCCGCTGCACTTGAGAAGGTGGCCTTGACCGGCTAAGGGCGCGCCCACTCTTTTGCTCTTTCCACACAGTCAAGGTGACCCATGAAGATCAGCGGCGTGGACATCCGTCCCGGCAACATCATCGAGTATGAAGGCGGCATCTGGCGCGCCGTGAAGACACAGCACACCCAGCCGGGCAAGGGCGGCGCCTACATGCAGGTCGAGATGAAGAACCTGATCGACGGCCGGAAGACCAACGTGCGCTTCCGCTCGGCCGAGGTGGTGGAGCGCGTGCGGCTGGACACCAAGGACTTCCAGTATCTCTATGCCGAGGACGATAACCTGGTCTTCATGGACAAGGACAGCTACGACCAGGTGACTCTGCCCAGGGACCTGCTGGGCGAGGCGGCGGCCTTCCTGACCGACGGCATGGACGTGGTGATGGAACTGTACGAGGAGCGCCCGATTTCCGTGCAGCTGCCCGAGCAGGTGGAGTGCACGATCGTGGAAGCCGATGCCGTTGTGAAGGGCCAGACGGCGTCTTCGAGCTACAAGCCGGCGATGCTGGACAATGGCGTGCGCATCATGGTGCCGCCGCATATCGGTTCGGGGACGCGGGTGGTCGTGGACGTGTACGAGCAGACCTACGTTCGGCGCGCCGACTAAGTGTCTCAATCAGCAATCATCACCGTCATGGAG
>NZ_QKVT01000014.1:0-909 GCF_003426715.1 Blastomonas sp. UPD001 | reverse complement strand
CCCGAACCGGTGCGCCAGGTCGGGGTGGTGGCGATCCCCGAGCCTCTGCCGCTGCCCGGCCAGCTGAAACCGGTGAGCGAGGCCCCGCGCGCGGCCGAGCCATCCGATCCCCGCCAGCGCGTCGGCGCGGCGAACGCCGCCGCCCGCGTACAGCCGGTACGCGACGGCTTCATCAATGCGATTCAGCAATACCCATGGACCGATGGCGCGCTCTATCAGGTCTATACTGCGCCAGGCCAGGTGACCGACATCGCACTACAGGAAGGTGAGCAACTCGTCGGACCGGGGCCGGTGGCGGCCGGCGACACCGTGCGCTGGATCATCGGCGACACAATCAGTGGCAGTGGGGACACCGCGCGCGTGCATATCCTTGTCAAGCCGACCCGTCAGGACCTGTCCACCAATCTTGTCATAAACACCGACCGGCGCACCTATCATCTGGAACTGCGCGCCACGGCTTCGACTTACATGGCTTCGGTCTCATGGACCTATCCGCAAGACCAGCTCATCGCGTTGCGATCCGCCAATGCGGTCGCAGATTCCGCTACACCGGTCGCGACCGGGATCGATCCGGCTGCGCTCAACTTCCGCTACCTCATCGAAGGCGACCGCGCGCCGTGGCGCCCGGCGCGCGCTTTCGATGACGGGCGGCAGGTGTTCATCGAATTTCCCGTTGGCATCGCTCAAGGAGAAATGCCGCCACTCTTCGTGACCGGGCCCGCCGGCGATACGGAGCTCGTCAACTACCGCGTCCGGGGCCGCTATATGGTGGTTGACCAACTGTTTGCCGCTGCCGAACTGCGGCTGAGCGACCGGCGCAGCGAACAGCGCGTCCGCATTATACGCGACGCCGGCCGGGAGCGGCGGACCGAGCTTCGGCACCTTGGCATAGTCCTGGGGACCCGACGT
>NZ_QKVT01000139.1:0-8360 GCF_003426715.1 Blastomonas sp. UPD001 | reverse complement strand
GTCAGGCTCATAACCTGAAGGTCGCAGGTTCAAATCCTGCTCCCGCAACCAAGACAATAGTTCGCACAAAGGCCCGCCACCCCGGCGGGCCTTTTGCGTTTGGGTATGCCGGCGCCGCGGTCGGATCAGCCCTGGCGCCACCGGAAGGCCTCGCGAATGGCCTCGCTGCGCGAGTTAACCTCGAGCTTTCGATAAATCGACTTGACGTGCGTGCCGACCGTGTGCGGCGAAATGCCCAGCGACCGCGCGGCCTGCTTGTAGCTTTCGCCGCGGGCAAAGGCCTGGAGCAACTCGGTCTCGCGCAGTGACAGTCGGCTCTCGGGATGAACCTGCACCGCGGGTTCGCCTTCCGTGCGGAGGAAACCGAGGAGGTAGATCGCAGCGGCTGGGCTGACCGGCGCTCCTCCGTCGAGCGTGGCGGCCATGCCGTCGAGGATGACCTGGGGGCTGCTGTCCTTGAGCAGATAGCCATCCGCGCCCGCCATGATAGCCTTCACTACCGTATCGCGATCACCGAAGGTGCTGATGATCAACGCCTTCGCGCGGGTGCGCGCCTTGATGCTGGGGACGAGATCGTATCCCAGTCCGTCGGGCAAACCGATATCGAGCAGGAACAGGTCGGGCGACTGGTCGAGCAGCGCATCGGCGCCGGCGAGATCGCCAGCCATGCCGATGATCCGATAGCCGGGCTCGCTTGCAATGATGCCCTGGAAATACTGGCGCACCATCGGGTCGTCCTCGACGATGGCGATGCGTTTCACGAGGCTTTGCGGGTCGGTCATATGGTGTTTATCGCCGGAATCGTGCGGGTTGCGAAGATACCATGCTATGGGATGTCATTCCGCAGGCTGGGCCATGCGCAGCGGCAAAGTCAGCGTGATGCGCGTGCCCTTGCCGTCCCCGCCCGGACCCATTGCGATCTCGCCCTGCACCGACTCTGCACGCAGCCGCATGTTGACGAGGCCGCGCCCTGCCTGGCCCGTGGTAGCGATACCCTTGCCGTCATCTTCGACGCGAAAGACCAGCGCCTCGCCCTCGCGCACGGCCTGGACCGCAATGCGGCTGCATTGTGCGTGCTTGAGCGCATTGGTCACCGCCTCCTGCAGCACGCGGAAGATCTGCAGCACGTCGCGCGGGCCGAAACCGTCAATGCCGGCGATCGAAGGGTCTTCCTGCCAGTCGAACGCGATGCCCGTCGCCTCGATCCTGGGTTGAACGCGTGCCTTGAACGTTGCCAGTGCCGAATTCAGCGATTCCCCGACCGAATCCATCGAATCGACCATCAGCCGCATCTCGTCGATGACCGATTGCAGGCCCTCGGCCACTGCGGCGGGCTCGGCAATGCCGACGCGCGCGGAGAGCATGATCGACATCAGCTGGCTCCCCAGCCCATCGTGCAGATCGCGCATGATGCGGCGACGCTCTTCGTCGAACGCCTGTTGGCGGATCAGCGACTGCTCGCGCTGCGCCGCCTCAACCAGTTCGGCCTCGCGCTGCGCAACCTTGGCCTGCAGCAACGCGTTGATCGCGCCTTGCGACTGGAACAGCCGGAAATTGCGTGCGAGAAAGGCGGCTGTCATGGCCAGCAGCAGAAAGGCAGATGCGTTGAGCAGATTGCCTTCGCGCACGCCCCATTCGGGAAACCAGTTCGACAGCGCGTCGATCACCAGGGCGACGGCCATGACCGTCAACAGGGCGCTTTCGATCAGCCGGTCTTCCTCGAATGTTGCAAAATGCCAGAGCAGCCGGCCGATGACCAGCACTGCCGATCCCATCAGGCACCAGACCCAGAGCATTGCAGGCCGATCAAAGCCCTCCGGCATCGGAACGCGATAGATGTGCCATGCTATGATCGCGATGACGACGAGATAGGTCGCCAGAATTCCCTGCTGCAGGAGCCTCAGCGGGTGTCGGGTCCAGCTGTCGATGAAGCACAGCAATGCGGTGGGGATGAACAGATAGATGGCGTAAAAGGCCAGCATGCGACCCCAGCCATCCAAGGGCGGATTGAGCCATGTCGTGTAGGCCATATAGGCCACGAAGGCTGCGCACAGCGCGCTGAGCCATTCCGCGAAACGCCAGTCGTCCGAGCGGAAGATCATGATGGTCGACAGAAGCCCAAGCAGCCCGAGCAATATGCCGCTGATGCGGTAGAAATCCCCCACCACGAACAATCGCTGCGCGCTGTGCCGATTGAGCGCATCATAATCGGCGATCCGCGGAGGGTAGATATCGGTATAGGGAAATCCGTCGCGCACGGTCAGATACATGAAGCTGTTGGTACCGGGCTTCAGCAGCCCTGCCGGAATGCGCGTGAGATGCTTGATCTGCCCGTGGAAACTGGGATTTCTCGCCGTCATCCGTCCCCGTGCCACCAGCACCGTACCGTTGACGGCGAGCACGTAGTTGTCGACCTGCAGATCGGATATGACGCCCAGCCCGTTCGGTGGAATGCTGTCGACATGGAAGTTGCCGCGCACGGCGAACACGGCGCTGTCGCAACAGTAAAACCAGGGCATATCGACCGGCTTATAAGTGGCCCGGTGCGCTTCCGCGAGGCTGGGCGAACGCAGCCGTGCTACCTCGATCTCGCTTATCTCCGCCATCGGAGGAGCTTCGCCCGGATCGGCGCGGAAGAGAGGCTTGTCGACCACGAACCAGTAGAGGGCCTGAACAAGCCCGATCATCACCACCAGCTTGCCCAGCTGGCGCCAGTTCACTTTCCGCACCTTGGTTTTCCCCCCATTTTGCCGAGACATGCCTCAAAGTCAGGCGGCTGAAAAGAGCGGAAAAACTGCTCATTTTCTCAAGTATGGCACCATGAATCTTCCGCTGCCCTCCGCAGCGACGCGCCTCTAGGATGGCCGCGCCAAAGCACATGCACGGTTCTACGAGGGTGAAGATGATGCACGTAACACGATATGCCCGGCTCGCACTGGCTGGCGTCGCAGCCCTGCTCATGGCGGGCGGTGCGCAGGCGCAGGTCAAGGCGATTCCGCCGAGAAAGGTCGCGCCCAGCTTCGATTGCACCAGGGCCAGGCCCGGCACGATCGATCTCGTGATTTGCCAGGACCGCGAGCTTTCCATACTCGACCGCAACATGGGGCTGGATTACGAGCGCGCCCGGATGCAGACTCCGCCGGTCGAAAAGGGCAAATTGCTGCGCGAGCAGCGCGAATTCATCGCGAACCGCGACCTGTGCATGAAGCGCAAGGCCGATCGCCAGCCATGCATTGCATTTGCCTATGAATCCCGGATCGAGCGGTTGGGCGAATGGATCGACCGATCGGCCTGGATGGGCGAATGACGGGTTTTCGGACAAGGGGGGCTGGGATGCGGCGTGCGTTGATCGGATCCATGGCATGGGCGGCGCTTGCCGCACCGGCGGCTTGGGCGAATGATACTCAGGCCAGCACGACGCTGGGCGGGCTGATCTTCGAGCAGAACGACCAGATCAGCATGGACAGCGAGGACCTGTATCTGTCGCTCGACAAGGTGCGCGTGCGTTACACCTATACCAACCATGGCACCAGGCCAGTGACGCTCCTCGTCGCCTTTCCGCTGCCCGATGTCCCGATCGAGGGCACTGACCCGGAATGGGTCGAATCGAGCTATCCCGACTGGGACACGATCGACATGAAGACCTTGGTCGATGGCAAGCCTGTCGGCCTGATGCGTATCGACATTGCCAAGCTTAACGGCAAGGATATCGACAAGCGGCTGAAGGAGCTGGGCTGGCCTGTCGTTCATTGGGCCGATCCCGGCTTTGCCGCACGGCTCAATGCGCTGTCCGCCGATGACAAGTCCGAATTGCTGGGCGAGGGCCTGATCACCACCGAATATGCCCCCGAGGGCGAGGTCCGCCCGGCCTGGACCGTCTCGACCAGCTTCGTGCGGACCCAGACGTTCCCCCCCGGTGTGCCGATCACCGTGGAACATAGCTATGTGCCGATGCAGGGCGGCACCGTCGGCAGCGGACTTGGCCGCGATGCGCGCGAGGCCAATGGCGGGCGGCTCGATCCCGAAAGCGAATATATCACCAAATACTGCGTCGATGACGCGTTTCTGCGGGGTTACGACCGCAAGCGCTACCTGCCCACGGGCGCGGAAAACGCGCTGGTCTTCCCGCTCGAACAATGGGTGGGCTATGCGCTCAGGCCGGGCGCGAACTGGAAGGGGCCGATCAAGCGCTTCCGCCTGACCGTCGACAAGGGCGAGCCCGAGCGACTGGTGAGCCTGTGCATGGACGGCATAAGGAAGGTCAGCCCGACCCGGTTCGAGGTGATCAAGACCGATTACGAACCGACAAGCGATATCGATCTGCTGTTTGTTACCTTTGCACCTCTCGAAGGCGGGCAATAGGGCGCAAGCATCCCATGTTATGGGAGCCATCGCTCATGGGATGCCGCGCCGAAGTCTGACCGCCTAATCCTGTTTCCAGTCAAGCACATGGCAACAGGAGAAGACAGTGAAGAAAGCCCATAATCGCAGGAAGCTGCTCGTCGGCGCGGGCCTTTCGCTCGCCAATCTGGCGCTTATCGGCGGCATGGCGATCGCTGCCATGAACATGCCCGCGCAGGCGCAGGGCCAGAACCAGGCAGCGGTCAAGAAGCCGAGCGGCGGCGTGGCCTGCCCGTCGGGCTGGCGTTCGGTCGATGGCAACACCTCGATGTGCGAACCGCACGAGAGCAAGGCGCCGCTGATCTACGCCAAGAAGGACAAGGAGACCTGCGCGGAAGGCTATTACGAGGTCTATCGCCTGTGGTGCTCCACCCGTCGTCCGTAACGCCCAGACGAGCCAATCATCATGCTGAAATCATTCCTATCCGCTGCGGCGGCCGCCCTGGTGGCGCTCGGCAGCGTGGCGATGGCAGGCCCGGCATCGGCACAGGGCACCACCACCGGACCGGTTCAAAAGCCGAACGGAAGCCTATGCCCTAGCGGCTGGACAGAGGGTGGCGGGAGCCTGTCGCACGCGCCGATGCGGGGTTACTGCTATCCGCAGAACAAGTCGGGCACCGACAATGCCATCTATGCCCGGTCGAGCCTCAACGAGAGTTGCGCGCCGGGCTATAATCCGGAGATAAACCGCAGCCTGTTCTGCACCTCGCGCAAGATCTACACCTGGTCGGCCGAAAACAACCTCGCCAAGGATGGCAAGCTGCCCAAGCCGGAAAAGGGCGTACGCTGCCCGACCGGCTGGGCATCCACCACCGAGCTGACCAGCTGCTACACCACGCTCGACAATCCGCCGCCTGCCCGGCTCAGCAAGGGCAAGCCCTGCGGTCCGGGCGAATCCGAGGAATGGGGCATCTGGTGCACCGGTGACATGTCCGGCGTCACGCTTGCCCATGCCAATGGGCATGGCTCGGCGGACTTCAACAAGGTCTATCTGCACCTGCAGCTCAATGGCGGCGACTGGCAGTCGATGAAATGCTGCCTCTCGCCCGCCGCCCAAGCCTATTTCGCCGCGAAGGGTGAAGGTAGTGGACCGGGCGTCAGCAATGCCGCGCTTTCATCCGACAGTAGCGGTGGATCGAGCAGCCAGAGTGCCAGTGCTGCGGGCAGCGGTCCGTGTGGCTCGGCGACCGGTGCTGCGATCGGCGGCGCGGTGGCAGGCGAGGGCGGTGCCGTGCTCGGCAGCATGCTCGGCGGACTCGGCAAGAAGAAGAGAAAGTCCGGCTGCTGAACGTCTAACCCCCGCATCCCAAAGCGACCCGTTTGCGGGGGATGACCTGGCGGATGCTGGTCCAAGGGCGAGCATCCGCCACATTTCGACAGGATTTGTAATGAGAAAGTTAATTTCCATCGTCGCAGCAGGCGCTCTCGGCCTTTCCGCCATGTCAGCACCTGCATTGGCGCAAGGCGTCACCACGGGACCCGTCGCCAAGCCACCCGGTAGCAACTGTCCGAACGATTGGAGCGAGGGCGGTCGCGGCAACTCGGCCAGGCCGATGGCGGACTTCTGCTATCCCACCAGCGGGAAGACCGACAATGCCATCTATGCCCGGACGAGCCCCGATCAGCCCTGTGCGCCGGGCTATTATCCGGAGATCAACCGCAGCCGGTTCTGCGTATCCAGGAAGATTTACACCTGGACGCCCGAACAGGCGCTGGCCCGGCAGCGGGTCGACAAGCCGGTCAAGTCGATGCGCTGCCCGGCGACCTATCGCAGCAGCCTGGATTTCACCAATTGCTACACCTCGATCGATCATCCCCCTGCGGTGCGGCTGTCGAAAGGCAAGCCGTGCGGCCCCGGCGAGATCAATGAATTCGGCCTGTGGTGCACATCGGATTTCGAGCATCTGCCGTGGTCGGAGATCGAATCCGCTGGTTTCGGTGACTATGCCAAGCTGCTCGACCTCGCAGCGATGGAGGGGCGCGGCTACGAAACCGTCCCCGGCTATGGTAAGGACCTGAAGGCTTCGCCTGAGATGCAGGCGCATTATGCCAGCCTGGGCAAGCTGAACACCAAGCCTGCCGCGGCAGCCAGCTCATCCGGCAGTTCGTCATCCGGCGCGCAGACGGCTTCCTCTGGTAGCGGAGCGTCCGGGCCCTGCGGTTCCGCCACGGGCGCGGCGATCGGCGGCGCGGTCGCGGGCGAGGGCGGCGCGGTGCTCGGCAGCATGCTCGGCGGCCTTGGCAAGAAGAAGAAAAAGAGCGGCTGCTGAACGATCAGCCGCTCCCGGAAAGGGGGCAGGGCACCCGCTAGCCGCCTTGCCCCCGCACCCCGCAATCGAGGGAAATATGATGAAGGGTATATTTGCACTCGCAGCCGCACTGCTGGTCGCAGTACCGGTGGCCGGCTTCGCATCGGCAGCCTATGCCCAGCCGGCCCCCGAACTGGTCTTCTCGTTCCCGGTCAAGGACGGGATGGAAAGCGAACCAGTGTCGCAGATCCAGCTCACCTTCAACACCGAAGTGACCATCAGCCATGTCGATATCGAGATGCAGGATGGGCCGAAATTCGTCGTCTTCGACGTGATGGAAAACAACGGAGAGGGCCAGACCAGCATGGTGTTCAGCTATGACCTGCCGGTGCCGGTCGCTGCTCCCGGCCAGTATTTCATCAACTATGTGGCAGAGGTGAACCGCTCGGACGGAACGATGGACACGCTGTCCGGCTATTCCTCGTTCGTCATTCTCGAGTGATGGCGATGCGCAAAATCCAGATCGCAACGGCGCTTGCAGGTGCGCTTGCGACCCCGGCGGCTGCCGAAAAGCTGGAGCCGCGCGCGATGCTCGTCGCGTCCACCCCCGCCAGGGACAGCGTCGTCGCGGCGGGAACGGATACGATCGAGCTCCGCTTTGCAGAGCCGGCAGAGGTGCTCAGCGTGAGCGTGCGCCTGCCCGAGGACAGCGAGATGACTGCCGAGCCGGAAGAGCAAGCCATGCGCGGTGATCGCAAGACCCGGTTCCGCTTTCGCCTGCCGCAACCACTGCAGCAGCCCGGAAGCTACAGCCTGTCGTACCTGCTGGTTTCCAGGTCGTTCAAGTCGCTGAACGGATTCGTCGATTTTCGCATCGAGGGCGAACCCGCCCCATCAGCGGCGGAGGAAACCGCCGCAACCGAACCCATGGAGACTGAACAATGATCCGCACCCGATGGACCCTTGCCGTCGCTGCTGCCCTTGTCCTGAGCGCGAGCTGCACCGCGCCCGCCTTTGCCAAGGCCGATCCGCAGGACGGCAAGCCCAGCTTCAACTGCGCCAAGGCGCGCAAGGGCAGCATCGATCAGGTGATCTGCTCGGACCATGAGCTGTCCAATCTCGATCGCGAGATGGCGCGGCGCTACATCAACGCGCAGAAGCAGACCCCGCGCGCGGCCTGGCCCGAGCTTATCGGCGAACAGCGCAAATGGATCGCCAGCCGCAACCAGTGCATGGGCGGCAAGGGAAAGCGCATCGCCTGCATCGCCTTCGCCTATGAGAACCGCATCCTGCGTCTGGTCGAATGGGAGGATGGCAGCGCGCTGGACTGAACGTGCCAGCACCCCCTGCATGGTTTTCGAGTTGTCGATAGCGCTGGTCTTTGCGACCCGTACCAGCCCGATCGACCGGGAGCGCGGCACACCCCCCGCGCTCCCACACCGCCAGGCTGGGACAGATATCGAGCCCGCGCGTGAAACAGGCCCTGGCGCACGTGCGCGCCGCGTCTGCGCGCCTAGTCCAGCCGAAGTCCCACGCGCCACAACCGGCCGGGCGAGGGCAATCCGGCCTGAGGGAAGATCTGCGCATCGGCAAGATTGTCGACCGCGAAGGTGAGCATGAGGTCGCGCGCGCCCATGCGGGCGACCGGGATGGCGGCGCGCACCGCAATGTCGGCAGCGGCAGGGAGATCGACCCGCTGGCCTGCAGCAT
>NZ_QKVT01000138.1:0-5384 GCF_003426715.1 Blastomonas sp. UPD001 | reverse complement strand
AGTATGTGAAATCAGAGAGATAGCGCCGCAACATGTTTCGGATCGCAAAGCGCTTTTCATGGCGTTTCGGCTACGGTATAAATGTATCTGCGGTATCCAAGCCATGCATAACCTTGTGAGGTTTGCATGGGTAAAGTCTTCAAAGGCATCGGCATCGGTCTGTCCGAGGAGGTGCTGCGCGAGCTGGATGCATTTGCCACCAGCAAGGGTGTTTCGCGGGCTGAAGCGATCCGGGCTTCGATTGCCGTTGGCCTCCCCCTCCTCAACCTTGGCATCGCGCTCAATGCCGAACGCGCTCTGACGATCCTCGAGCATACTCAGCTCGCGCTGTCGCTTCTGGTTGAACGGCAATACCCCGAGGACGTCAACGAGCTCATCGATATGGCTCTGCGCAACGTGCGTGAATACCATGCGTGAGGACATCCGTTTCAGCAAGAAAGCCGTCACGCTGACTCACGACTCCGCGCGCGGAAAAGTGAAGCGAAATGCCGGCAATTTCACTCGCGGATCGCAGCTGTTTCACCATCAGATTCTGATGACCTGGGCAGGGGTGCGTATCCCTCTTTACACATGGGCCGGGACAACGCTCTGTCTGCTGTCCCTGCTCGTTGCGATCACCTTCAAGGACCATGAGGTGAACCTTGTTCTGATGCGGGTCCTTGCGGAGTTCTGGAACTGGGTCGGACTGAACCCCATGAAGTCCGTCAACCTGACCCTCCCGTCGGGCGATATGGTGCAGGGCCGGATGCATATGGTGCCCTTTCATCCCGCCGTGATGGCGGCATGGGGAAAGGCCATTCAGGTGACCGTCTCAGCCATGCTGGGATCGGTCTTCATTTGCGTGCCGCTGACGATCTGGTTCTTTGACTACTCGCGACGCCGCGGGTCAGAGATTCTCACCGAGCGCCATGAGCGCGGTGCGGTCAAGGTCGAGCGTGATGTGCTCATTGCGGCGATCAAGCAGTACAACTGGAACGAGCACCAGAAGGAATGCCTTGCCCGGGTTCCGGCAGAGGATCCCGATGCAGTTCTCAAGGAGAGCCTCAAGAGCCGCACTCGCCGCGGACTTCACCAACCCTACAGGCTGGCTGGTGTCCCGTTCCCTTGGCGCCTCGAGCAGAGCCACGCGATGTTCATCGGCACCACTGGCGCAGGCAAGACAACCGAGCTCAAGAAAATCGTCACACAGGCGCGGGCGCGGGGCCATCGGTGCGTCATCTTCGACCTCACCGGGACCTTCGTCGAGAGCTTCTACGACGAGACAACCGACTTCATTCTCAATCCGATGGATCAGCGTTGCCAACCCTGGTCGATCTTCAACGATTGCGACAACTATGCCGAGTTCATGAGTGCCGCCAGCGCGCTGGTCCCGAGCGGCCGCAATGCGGACGATGATTTCTGGCAGAAGTCGGCGCGCACAATCTTTGTCGAGATGTGCATGAAGATGATCAAGCTCGGCATCCGCTCGAACGGCGGGCTTGCCTACTTCCTGATGCACGCCGACCTCAAGACAATCAGCCGCTATCTCGAAGGAACGATCGCGGCGCCGTTGATGTCGCCATCAGCCGCAAAGATGGCTGAAGCCATCCGGGCAACCTTCAATGCGAACGCCAACGTATTCCGCTTCTTGCCCGAGCCACCGAAGGGCAGACCCGGCTTCTCCATCAACAAGTGGATGACCGAGGATGTGAAGGAGGGATCGATTCTTTTCATCACCTCGACCCACCCAGACCTTGTGCTCAATCGGCCGCTGCTGACCTTGTGGATGGACATTGCCGTCAACGCTCTGTTTCGCATGGGCCGGACCCGCAATCTGCGCACCTGGTTTCTCATTGACGAAGTCCATGCGCTCCATCGTCTGCCTGCCATCGAGAACGGCCTTCAGACCGCCAGAGGGGTCGGCGGTGCCTTCATTCTGGGAATGCATTCCTTCGGTGCCTTGCAGGACACTTACGGGGAGAATGGCGCGACGCATCTCACGTCTCTCGCTGGCACCAAACTGATCCTCAAACTGGCCGATCCGGCGACTGCCCAACGCTGCTCGGAATTCATTGGCCGGCGCGAGGTCAGGCAGATGGATGAGGCCTATTCCTATGGCTACAACAGCAACCGGGATGCTTCGACCATCACACCGCGCACTCAGGTGGCCGAACTCGTCTTCCCGGACGACATTTCCAACCTTCCATCGATGCACGGCTTTGTGAAGTTCCCGGACGGATTTCCGGCAGCCCGGATCGAGCTCAGTTGGAAAGATTACAAGGCGCGCGCGCCCGGCTTCGTGCGTGTCACGGATATGCGCGCGGCAGACTATGTTCCAACGCCCGAGCAAGCCGCAGAGATGCTGATGAGGGCAGGTGAGGAGAGCGGTCCGGACAGGCAGCCGCAGCGGTCTGAAAAGCCCGTCGATGCGGAGCGCACCGATGCCGAGCAGGAAGCGGAAAGGCTGCGCGAGGAGATCGAGCGATCGGTCGAACGAACCGTCGAAGAGGCTGAACGAGTTTTGCGCGAACAGCGCAAGGAGGAAGAGAGCGCTGGGCCACCGACGCGCGATCACGACCCCCACAGCGCCTTTAAGTTCAGCAAGTCTGGCGAGAAGGACAGACGCGAGAAGCAGCAATTCGCTTTGAAGGATGTCGAGGAGCGTTCCGCTCGGGCGCAGAATCGCACCGATCAGCAGCGCGACAGGGATGCGCGGGACGCGGGCCAGGAGAGCGAGGTCCAGCGTGAAAACATTCATGGCTTCGGAGCCGAGGACAAGCGCCGCGCAGAGCCTTCGATTGATGACGATCAGGAGCCGGAACGATGCCCGAATCTATACGCGTCCGGCTGACGAACTCACGACTAATGGCCTGGCGCGGACCCTGCTGACCCCAAGACAGCTGCGCACTGAGATGGCAACCGCTTCGGCCATTCGCATGATTGGCGAGCGGGAAACCTCGTGGACGCGAGCCGAGCTCGTGAAAAGCGCGCTCGACCTTGGCCTCAAGGGCGTAACCGCCGAAGGTGTCGAAGCCCGAATGCAGCGGCTGCTGGAGGGCGGCCAGGTGCTCGCAGGCAAAAGCACCCGGATCGATGGGGTGCCTGATCGGTATACCACGCCCGAACACCGAATGATCGAGCGCTCGACACTCGACAACGTGGCGCGAGGGAACCAGCGCCTTGCACTTGTGATGATGACCCGCGTGCGTGACGACATCACGATCGTCACCAACGACAAGGACCGCCTGCTCAGTCAGATTGAGCGCAACCCCGGCGACAAGACCAGCGCGCTAGAGACCCTTGGCGAGAAGCAGGTCGATGAGGGCAAGGGAAAGCGTACGTCCGCTGAATTCAGCCCGAAGATCCCCGAACACCTGCGCGCCGGTAGAGACAGCCTCGCGCCGCTTCCCAATGTGGCAAGGGACAGCCTGCGGTCAGTACCTCAGATCGACCTGCCCGAACGCAGCATCGAACGCAGCCGATAGGAGAAGAGTCATGCTACGACGAGATCCAGCGATGTCCGGTGCGGAATCAGGTTCTGCAAGTGAGCCAATTTCTCTCGTTTCGCATCCGGTAACGGAAGGGTTCATCAAGGCAACAGGGGTTGATGCTCCCGGCGTCGCTGAGCCGGTTGGGGTCCAGCTTGGCCCTTTCCCCGGACCGGAATGGGTTGCTCTCGGTTTGGCCATCCTGGCCTCAGTGGCTGCCGGATCGCTGGCGGCTGCGTGCGCAAAAGTCTTCCGGAAAATAGTGCGGCTGCACCCTTCACGGCTCAGGGCTCGCCAATCAGCCACTACCCGATCGACCAGGCCCCAGAGGCAATCGGCATGATCCTGCGCATCCAATCTTCCAGACCGTCCATCACCACATCAAGGAGAGCATGAAATGGCATTCGATTACGAAGATGCCGGAACCTTCGGCAGCGAGCGCGAGGCGAAGGACTGGGCGCTGCGCAACAAGATTGATCTGCGCGATCTCCACATCCACAATGCCGGCGGTCAGCGGGTCGAGGTGGGTATTCGCAAGAGCGCCTACGACCAGCGCGAAGACTATGACAACCGGTACGGGCAGAGGCAGGACGGCTTCTGGCGGTGAAAGTTTGATGTGATGTGACCGACTGACGCCTGATGAGCCATTGGATCAATCGCGGAAGAGATATGATCCCCCGACAGATCAAGAAGCCAATCTTTTGGCTCATTGCGTGATCCATCTGCGGGCTGGCTCGGGGTCGGTAACCCTGCTTTCCGCGAAAATGAGGCATAGATGATTGTTGTTATTGCGTCGGAATGGCTCATTATTGAGGCAGGAGGACGTTATGAGCACCATCAACCCGGACAAATTGATCTTCCTGCGTAAGGAAGCCGGACTGACCGCCGAAGCGTTGGCCGATGCGGCCCACGTCGGCCGCGCTACCATCACCCGAATTGAAAACGGGAAAGCGGGCCCGACCCGACCCGAGACGGCCAAGAGACTGGCAAGCACCCTGAAGTGCCAGCCTGCGGACCTTTTCACACCTCCCGACCCTGATCAGGCGCGCAACTTTTTCAACGATCGCGCGCCCCTCGACCTCAGCATCTCGAATGCGGCGCAGAATGCGCTGGAGCTTGTCGCCATGCGCTACAATGAGACCCGCGAAACGATCCTCGAACTGGCGCCGCTGCTGTTCGACCTTGTCGCGCGCGAGAGCCTCCTCGAACGCAGCAATCGGCTCGCGGAACTCAGCGCCCGGCGTGACGCCGTTGGTGAAATGGGCCGTCATTTCTCTCACCTCGGCGGCAGGTTCCTGCATGATTGGCAGGCGGAAGAAGTGGAGACCCAGGAGGAGATCTCGATCCGCAAGCGGGATCTTCGCGCCTCCTACGTTCTCGAGAGCACGAAGATCGAGGATGCCTTCGTGCCGCAGGATTATGACGAGGAATGCGACAACCCCTTCGTGGACCATCTGAAGCGGCGCATGGAAGAGGTGCGGCAGGATGGCGACGACGCACCTTCGCTCGACGTGTGGCCAGTATGGCGCAGCCCGAGTTACGACGTTGGAAATGGGGAGGCATTGGTCCTCGCGCAGGGCGATATAGAACTGGCGAGGTCGATCTTGACAGGTGCTGTCCAACTCGCTCGGCTACCGAAAAACCTGCGCGGTGCAGATGCCGCGGAGGCAAGATTGGGCTGGATGCGTGAGCAAAAAGCTCTGCACGACGAGAAGATTGCAGAGCTCCTCGGTGATCTCCTTATCGATGCAATCGAATAAGGAGGGGCGCCATGAACAGGAATCCATTTGGCGCGGGCTCTCTCACCGGTCGCGGCGCGGCTCAGTCGACCCGGCACGGCCAGCTACGACAGGCTGAGCGCTGTGTCCCGCAGTTCATCATCGATGCGCTGATCGACTTTGGCGAGGAGCGGTTTCT
>NZ_QKVT01000137.1:0-591 GCF_003426715.1 Blastomonas sp. UPD001 | reverse complement strand
TGGCAGCAGCCAGCGAAAAATCTATCAACCAGCGACATAAACGTAAACCAGGAAGACCAAGGAGATTTCCCAACAATCAATTAAATCAAATCACACCTATGCCTGAAGCACCAGCTGCTGAGATCCGGCTATAGATCAATCAAATCCAAATCACAGATACTGCTATTTTAATGTTTATGAAATCTTCATGAAATTAATTGATAAATTTTATACCATCTAGGCATAGAATGAGGTCAACCAATTTTGGATTTTAGATTTGCGATTTTGGATTGACCCCGACCACTCCTTGGATACAGCTGGCTAATCAGGGGTGACACCCCTTAGCGACGATTTTTCGTCATTCCACCAAATGTAGAGACGTAGCAATGCTACGTCTCTACAACCAATTTGTGGGCGAACGAGGGGTTTGACCCCCTATTCGCCAGCTGTATCCTAAAGGACGGGATTCGTCGCTTTGCGACTATCCCTCGTGGGCTTTCTGCTTCACTCACTGTAAAAGGGCAAGGGTCAAATAAAAAGGGAAAAATTTGAAAAACAAGAGAAAAAGGAAAGAAAAATTACTTTCTCTTTACCTTTTACTCTTTATCCTTT
>NZ_QKVT01000136.1:0-569 GCF_003426715.1 Blastomonas sp. UPD001 | reverse complement strand
TGCGGCCTTCCAGGGGCGGCAGGTGGGCCTGCATCCCCGCATGGCCTATCTGGCCGATCTCTATGCCAAGGGGCAGCTCGCCGTCGTCGGACAGGTGGGCCCCACACCGGCGCCGCTTCGCAAGGTCGACGGCTTCGCGCAGACCGTCAACGGCATACCCCTCGTGCCGGGGATCGGATCCCATGTGGATCAGTATCGGGAATGGCTGCAGCAGAAGCGGAGTGGCATCTACTACGGCTGGGGCGGCCTGATGGCCGAACAGTTCGTGGCGCAGAACGGCAATCCGGTCCTTACCAACATCTCGACGGCCCAGTTCTCGCCCCTGCTGGGCGGGCGAACGGTCAACCAGTTCACCGTGGGCACGGATGGGGCACCGCTCAGCGAGTATCTGAGCGACTATCAGGACAGGGAAAACACCACGGCCACCATCGCCGGCAACCCCGACAGTCGCGTCAATCTGCTCGAACGCGAGGTCGCGCTTGTCTTCGACAGGCTGCGCAAGGGCGCGGACACGCTCACATCCTCGATGCTGCCGATGTCGGCGTTCCTGACTCAGCCACCTTCCACGA
>NZ_QKVT01000135.1:0-1032 GCF_003426715.1 Blastomonas sp. UPD001 | reverse complement strand
AAGCCGAACGTTGAGTTGTCGGGTCAAATTCTCGAATTTGCTCAATTTCATCACCAAACCACTCCAAGCGGACTGGTAATTCAGAAGACACAGGAAACACGTCAACAATATCACCCCGCCGACTCCACTGTCCTTCTGTTTCCACCAAAGCAACCCGTTCGTACCCCAGAGTAGCTAGTTTTTCACTAAAACTATTTAAACCCAACTCCATCCCTTGTTTGAGAGTGAGACACAAAGGAGCAAATGCTGCTGGTGGCGGTAGGTGGGGTTGTAAAGCAGCGTGGGTGGCGACGATTGCGAACTTGGGAGATGGGGACAAGGGGGACAAGGAGGACAAGGAGGACAAGGGGGAATTTTTTTTCTTGTCTCCCCCCTCTCCCTTGTCTTTTCCTTTCCCTTGACTCTTGACCAAATCTGCCAAAACTTGCATTTGTCCCCAAGTCATTTCGGTTTCGGGGTCAAAAGGTTCGTAGGGGGATGCTTCGGATGTTGGGTAAAAATGTATAGCTTGCCATCCCATCGCCTCCAGTTGTGCTGTCCAGCGTCCGGCTTCCTCCAGAGTGGCACAGACCACAAACAAATTCTGTTCCTGAGTTTGAGCTAAAGCCGAAGCTACCAAGCCTTTTGGTAAGCGAGGGAGGCCATTTAAATGTAAATATTTTTGCCGATTTAGCTTAGAGATAAATTCTGTGGTGAGCGGCGATCGCCCCAAAGCGCGCACAATGGAAGAAAATGCCATAACTTTTTAAACAAGTGGGAGTCGTTTTGACCAGCAATGCACAATCATAGCGTTGACTTTAAGTATTTTATAAATTTGACACTCCCCACGCCTAAAAAGTGGGGGATTCTACTTTCACAGCCGTTGTTTGCTCTTGCATGAATCCTAAAAATCCCCCTCAATCCTGCCAGTTCCCTCCCCGAAATTGCTTAGGGTTAGGGTGGGGTAAAAAATATTTGTGCAAGAGGTCTAATCATTTTGGCGCATACAAAAATCATTTTGGCGCATACAAAAATCATTTTGGCGCATACAAA
>NZ_QKVT01000134.1:0-1057 GCF_003426715.1 Blastomonas sp. UPD001 | reverse complement strand
TGTTCCTTTTTATAATGAAATGATCTGTAATTATTTATAAATTATCAATGTTATATGAACTAGTTATGACTGTTTTGTGTCATCTTTATCTCACAAGCTTTTCAGGGTACTTTGTCCCCCCCGTCATGCTCAAAATCAGATGTTTCATCTTTGGTACATACGTCACTTGATTCCAAACACCCTAACTCTGCTAAAGTAGCGATCGCGCAAAAGATGGGGCATGGGGCATGAATCAGTTAACAGTTAACAGTGAGCAGTTAAGAGTGATAACTGATAACTGATAACTGATAACTGATAAGTCTCCCCACACTCCCCCCTCTCCCTTGTCTCCCGATCCCCGATCCCTGATCCCCGATCCCCAATTTACCCAAAATCACGAAAATATTTTTAACGAAAGTGGCAAATAGGGACATCTGTTTGGTATTTCTGAAGAAGTCCTTAAGTTAGGAGTTCATCCGATGGCTAAAGCAGATACTACAGCAGATTTACCCGTAGCTAAATCAACAGCAGCTAAACCCCCCTACCCATTCCGTACGGGTTGGGCTTTAGCGCTTTTAGCTCTCAATCTCCTTGTAGCTGCCTATTACTTCCATATCATTGAATAATTAAGCAGCTGAACTGGGATCGGGGATCGGGGAAGGTGGGGCCCCCTCTGGGGAACTCGGGGCCCCCACTCCCCCCAAGGGAGTGGGGATTAGGGGCGAAGGGGTAACGGGGATCAGGGATCAGGGATCGGGGAGCGGGGATCGCTTAAGAGGTTTTCATACCCTCTTTGTGGGCTATTAACCGTGGGATTCTAGCTTCTGATTTTAACAAGTAGTTCAATTTAGTTATCAGTTATCAGTGACTACATTATTCTCAATGTTTGTAACTGTTGACTGTTCACTGTTTACTGATTTAATTCTTCACCAGCTGCTGCATCCAGTAGCCACCACAGTTCACCTTCAGGTTGAATGAGGCGGGATGGATAAGTAGAGTTATCTGCTTCTGGTGCGAAAACTTGAGCAAGGGCTGGTTTTTTGTTCGCGCCAGCAACTACGAAAATAACGCATCTGGC
>NZ_QKVT01000133.1:0-517 GCF_003426715.1 Blastomonas sp. UPD001 | reverse complement strand
AGTTTGATAAAATTATAAATATACTCTTAACTTGCACATTTTAAAACCTTTACATAGTAAAACTTTGATCAATCTCATAAAGATGTGCTTGTTTCATATTTTGCCGGAGCGAAGAATGCGCCCCTTGAGCGCTCATATCTTGCATCAGCTTTTTATCCCGCTAATAAATAAATTATTAGCTAATAGCTAAAGTCAGATAAATTTGACTAGGACGATGTTTGAGTCCGTTAAAACGGACTTATGCTATTAGCCTCAGAATTAATTCTGAGGCGGGATACGGGGTTGGTGCAAGATATGAGTAAACGTGAGTTCGATAGATTTTGTTAGTCTAATATCCCACCCTCAAATAAATAGCTGGCTCCTAGTCACTCGATTTTGGATTTTGGATTACCCTGCGGGAAGCCGCAGAAGCGTCTATGGATTTTAGATTAACCTCTTCTTTAAAGATTGATCAAACTCACGTTAAGTAAAAATAAAAAAATATGTATAAAACTTGCCGCAAGCACAGGTATGAATA
>NZ_QKVT01000132.1:0-601 GCF_003426715.1 Blastomonas sp. UPD001 | reverse complement strand
CGCCATTCTCAACTAGATTGTCGCGCGGTTCTCATCCTGATTGTCGCGCAGCAGCCTCGGCGCGCTCATCGCGCTCGATGCCAGAGAGAACGGGTGTAGCGGCCTCGATCGTGGCAAAGCGCTCGGGCAAGCCCTCGATCTGCTCCGCATTGAACACGGTGTAGGACTTCAGGAAGCGAAAACCTTCCTCGCGCTCTTCGCCGCTCTGCTCATCGGTGCGGGTTTTGCTGCTGCTGCCGTAATAGACGATCGGCGCGCCCTTCTCGCCCTTGCGCACCTGTGCCCCAAGTGCCTGTGCCTGTCGGTAGGTCATCCATGTGGGGCTGGCATAGCCGGAGGCGATGGCCTCCAGCCACAGCAGCAGGACGTTGATCCCGCGATAGGGTTCGCCGGTAGCACGCAACGGACGGGTCACACGCCCGCCGAGCCTGTCGATGCTCCATGGTTTGGCCCAAGGGCGGATGCCCTGCTCCAATTGGGCGATGATGCGGTCGGTGATCCGGCTATGCGGGTCGATGGTGGCGGTCTTGGTCATGATCTTTGCTCCTTCCTGATCCGCGCAGCGGGTCATGCGCCGCGCATGACCCCTGCCGACCCGGCG
>NZ_QKVT01000131.1:0-529 GCF_003426715.1 Blastomonas sp. UPD001 | reverse complement strand
AGCACGGCCCCATCGATATCGCATCCCTCGACATGGGCAGCTACCGATCGCAGGTCCTGCAACTGGCGCCGGTACGGCACCGGGTCCTCTGATATCTGCGCCCCCCGACCGGCGCCGAAATCGAGCACGTGGGACTGTTCGGTCAGAAGTGCCCTGATTTGCGAGTAAAAGGCCACGACGCCATCCACCGCCGTGAATCCGTTTAGCCTAGCTTCAGGGTAGAACCGCTTTATCAGGTCGAGTGACGTCGTCATCAGGACGGGCTCTGTCCGGACGACAGCGGCCGCTGGTTGCAGAAGAATACAAGGAACGGATTCGCAATAGAGATCGGATTCAAGAGACAGGCTCCAACGAAACTTGCACGGATAAGATTTTCCCAGGCGGTTGATCCGCCTCGCCAAGCAGAAACCACCAGTATGCAGATGATGATCGCACCAAACAGGCCGCCACCGTGGACAAGTTCACCTGCCATGCTGACGATGTAGGGGGATTCAGTCGGGATCAAGACCCCCGTTGAACTGGCAAAGGC
>NZ_QKVT01000130.1:0-2790 GCF_003426715.1 Blastomonas sp. UPD001 | reverse complement strand
GCCCAGCCGGGCAGCGCCGCCTCTGCCGCATCCGCCGCCGCAGCCGCATCAGCCACCGTTGCCGCTGCCGCGCGCGTCGCCACATCGCCGGTCAACGGGTTCATCCGGTCGAACTGGCTTGCGGCTTCGATTGCCCGTCCGCCGATCAGCAAATCCGTCTTGAACATCGGAACCATCCTCTCGTGATTGATATGTCGCATATCAATATTGGCCAAGCGATGCAATCGGGGTAAAGCCGCTTATGGCCAGAAACGAACCGCCCGCCGCGTTGCACGATCCGCTCGATGCCCTGTTGGGTTATCAGCTGCGCCGCGCGTCGAGCGTGATGATGGCGGACTTGGCCGCGACACTGCGCGAGACGGGGCTTCGTCCGGTCGAGGCGTCGATCCTGCTCGTGATCGAATCCTCCCCCGGCTGCACGCAAAGCGATGTGGGACGGCTGCTCGCGATCAAGCGCGCGAACATGGTGCCGCTGATCGCGGGGCTTTTCCGCCGGGACCTGATCTATCGCGCGCCGGTCGATGGCCGGTCGCAGGCGCTGTTCCTCTCGCCTGCCGGCGAGGCGATGGCCAAGGACGCGCGCAAGGCGATCAACACGCATGAACAGCGCTTTCAGGACCTGTTCGACGAGACCAAGGTTGCCGCCCTGCTCGACGGGCTGCGCCTGATCCGCAAGCACGGTTAGGCGCGGCATGGCCGTGCGGCGCGCGATCCGTGTGGCCTGATCCGGAGGAGGCGGGGTCATGATGGAAAGCCTCAACCTGCGCCATCTGCGGTCGGTGGTGGCGATCACGCGGCTCGGCAGCATTTCCGCCGCTGCGACGCACGTGAACATCTCGCAGCCCGCCATCACCCAGGGCCTGTCGAAGCTCGAGGCGCAGCTCGGCATCGCATTGTTCCACCGCTTGCCCGAGGGCATGCAGCCGACCGAAGCGGCGGCTGTGCTCACCCCGCGCATCGAACGCGCGCTCGACCATGTCGGCAGCCCTTTGGTCACGATGGCACAGATGCGCGCGCTGCTGACCCTGGCCGAAGGCGGCAGCTATGCACGCGCCAGCGCGATCACCGGCCTGTCGCAACCTGCGCTGCACCGCGCTCTGGCCGATCTTGCCATCGTTCTGCGCCGCCCGCTGGTCGAACGCCGCGGCAAGGGCATCGCCTTCACCCATGGCGGTCGCCGCACCGTCCGCGCCTTCCGCCTGGCGCGCGCCGAGTTGCGCGCGGGTCTGGCCGAGATCGAGACGCTGAAGGGACGCGAGGTGGACCGGATTGCGGTCGGTGCGATGCCGCTGTCGCGCGCCAGGGTGCTGCCCGAGGCGGTCGCGGCCTTTCATCTTGCGCATCCCGAGGCGCGAATCCTGATCAGCGAAGGCGCGTTCATCGATCTGATCGAGCCGCTGCGCGACGGTGATCTGGATGTCATCGTCGGCGCCTTGCGCGATCCCGCCCCGGGTGAGGATGTGGAGCAGCAGCCGCTGTTTCTCGATCGGCCGGCGATCATCGGGCGCAAGGATCATCCGCTGGCCAGCGGCGTGGCGAGCCTGGCGCAGCTGGCCGAATATCCGTGGATCGCCTCGCCCGCTGGCACGCCGCTCCATTCCCGCTGGCGCGCGATGTTCGAGCGCGCGGGCCTGGCCCTGCCCCGGGTTCCGATCGAGTGCGGATCGGTGATCGCCATCCGCCAGATTCTCGCGACGAGCGATTTTCTCGCGATGCTTTCGCCCGACCAGGTCGGACTGGAGCTTTCCACCGGTTTGCTCGGCATCATCGCTGAAGTCCCCGCCGAACTGAGCCGGACCATCGGAATCACCATGCGCAGCGGCTGGCGCCCGACCATGGTACAGGCTGCATTTCTCGAGCAGCTGCGGCTGGCCTCGGGTGCAATCGATGCCAGCCGCACAGCATAAGAAAAATCTAAATCTGACCGTAGCTTGCTTCACCCGCCAGGCCGTCTGGCATCAGAATTCGAAGCTCGCCTGCAGGAACCATTGCCGCGGCCGCGCGAAGATGCGCTCGGCATAGCCCAGGGTGGCCAGCGAGGCGTTGCCCTGGATCAGGTACCGCTCGTCGAACAGGTTGGTGAGGCCGCCCTGCAGCTTCCAGCCATCTTCGTGCGACAGCGTCAGCGAGGCATTGCCGACGAAATAGCCGTCCTGTTCGATTTCCGGCACGCTGCCCGTGATGAACACCAGCGACGAGGTGTACGACCCGTCGAAGCGCGGGGTCAGCTTCATTGCGTCGGTCAGCTGGAAATCATAGGCGATCCCGAAACTGCCCTGGAACGAGGGGGTCAGCGGCAGGTCGTCACCCGGCAGCACGGTCGCGGTGGCCCCGGGCACGGCAGTGATCGACAGGATGTCGTCGTCGAGCAGGCTCGCCGAGGCCTCGAACGAGAACCCGCCGCTGCGATACGAGGCTTCGGCCTCGAACCCGCGGATGCGCGCCTTGCCTGCGTTGAACAGCAGCGGCACGGGGCCGGCGCGGAAGATCAGCTGGATGTCCTGATAGTCCGCCTGGAAGGCCGCGAGATTGAGGCGAAACGCGCCGAAATCCATCTTCGCGCCGAGTTCGTAGCTGTCCACCGTTTCCTCGTCGAACGGGATCGGCACATTGCCCGCGGGTGCGGCGTTGTAACGGGTGTTGAAACCGCCCGACTTGAAGCTGCGCGCATAGGAGACATAGGTGCTCAGCCAGTCGGCGACCTGGTAGCGCACGCTCGCCGATCCGGTGAGCGCGGAGAAGGTCTCGCGGTTGGGCGTCGGGAAGATGAACAGCGGACCGCCCTGCGGG
>NZ_QKVT01000013.1:0-1382 GCF_003426715.1 Blastomonas sp. UPD001 | reverse complement strand
TGTTGCTTTCGATGGCTTGCGTGAGCTGTTGAAATACGTTCTCCGTGGTGATCGCATTCGTGGAATTGTCTGTCGAGTTAACGTTCGTTCTATTCTGGCTCGCAATCATGTCGCCGTTATGAAGCGAGCCATTGAGGACGCCGATGCTGATCGAAGGACCAGCTGTGGCTGCTTTCCGTTTCTCTTCCACTGTGAAGCTAATCCCTGTTCCCAAGATGCCTTTGCGCTCAAGCGCGACCGCCCAATCGAGGATCAAATTGCGGACTTGATGCGTGATGTTCAGGAACACCGCAGAGCTAATGTGCACGTTGTAGTCCTGAGCGGTGCCGCCGTTCCATTGGTTCACCCGCGCGATCAACCATTCAGGAAGGCGGGCAATCACCTCATTCGTACCATCGCCAGCAAGGGTCTCAACCTGTCCGATCGGTTCGCGAATTTCCTGCCTGCTGAGCTTGTCCAGCATATCTGGATCACCGCCAACTGAACGGACGCCCCAATGCGTATGGTGGGATTTCACCTGTCCCTTTGTTTTGCGGTAGGTAGGGACTTCCACGTCTGCAGGATAGCCGTGCAACTCGTGATCTACCCAATCGGCGGCGTCGTCCAATTGAAGCTTGGTCGCAGCCAACTTGACCATTCTCCGCAGCTCTGTCGCGCTGACGTTTCTATCCAGTACCTTCGCCTGAATTTCTTCAACCAGACCGCTCATATTATCCCCATGTTCCACTTCGGAAAATGGGTGCGAGTTGTCCGCAATCAACCGTTGAAGGCAGCAAAGTTGCTGGCAAAGTCAGAACAGAGATCTCGGGCGAATGACAGACTAGCACAATGTTCGAGCTTACCGACCGGCCATTTGCGCGATCCGGCTGGCGGATTCTGATAGAAGCCGTCAGCTACCTCAACGAAGCCCAACCCCTTAAATTAAGGCGGAAGCGAGATAGCATGTTTCAGCTAGAGAATGCTACGTTGCCACCATTGTTGAGCGCCTATCGCAATAGCCCGTTTAGATGCTTGAATGCAGCCTCAAAACGATCCTTCGTCTCTTCTGACACCCGGGGCCATAGTTTGGTGATCTGTTCGGTGAAATAGCGCGCTGGGCGGTAGTGCCCGAACGAACCTGACTTCATCGGGTTGTCGGCCAGCCAAGCCTCGATGGCCCGAAGGGTCCGTGGCTCCTTCGCATTGAGCTTGGTCTTCGTGATTTTCTCCGGCAGCTGCGCTGCGAACTCGCAATTCACCAAGTCGATGTAGAACGCCCTATCGAACATGTGGTAGAGCCGTTCGCAGGCTTGGTGCAGGTCAAACGCAGCCTTCTTTAGGTCGCCATCATCAACTGCATGTCCGTATCCCCGCATGAAACTCTGGGCGCTAGGGAGCCAGTC
>NZ_QKVT01000129.1:0-14205 GCF_003426715.1 Blastomonas sp. UPD001 | reverse complement strand
ACGCATCAAACGGGCTGGCGGATGGACCAGCCCGGGCCGTCAGCGCGGCGGCCGGTTCTGATCGGTCGTGGTGGTGCCGTTGCTGCTTGCAGCCGCAGTGTTGCCGCTCGATCCGGTGGTGCCGGTACCGGACGAGCTGGTGCCCGAGGAGCTGGTGCCGCTTTGCGAACCGCCGCTGGTCGAACCATTGTCCATCGTGCTGCCGTTCATGGCATCATCCTCGGTGGTGGTCCCGTTCTGGCCGGTACTGCTGTCCATCGTGCCGGCGGTGCCCTGACCATTGGTGCTGGGGGTTTCTTCCGGCACGACCATCGTGCCGTCCGTGGTCATGCCGTCTTCCTGGGTGGCATCCTGCTGGTCGCTGCTTTCCTGGGTACAGGCCGTGGCAAGCGCCAGCGCAGGCAGGCACAGGATCATGGTAAGGTTCTTCATGCTGGTATCTCCATCGAACGAGCTACGCTGCCGACGCCGCGTGCGGGACGATCGTTCCCGGCTTTTCGGTCGATGATCGCCAGACTTGATCAAGGCTAACGAATTAGCGGGTTCGGGCGTCCAGCTCAGCCAGATCGGGGATCATCAGCTGCCTGCGCCGAAAGTCTATAAGGCGCAGATCCTTCAACTGCCGCAGCGTCCGGCAGACATGCACGGCGGACAGGCCGGTGAAATCGGCCAGATGCTGCTGCGACAGCGGGAGAGCGCATGCGCCGCGGTCCGCCCGCCCGCGATGCTCGATCCGCAGGTACAGATCGTGCAGCAATCGCGCTAGCCGCTGCACCGCGGAGCGGCGGCCCAGCGTGACCATCCATTCGGTCTGGCTGTCCAGCCGGTGCAGCGAATCGACCGCGACGCTGTGCGCCAGCGCCAGATCGTCGCCCATGCGCTGCTGCAACGCCTGACAGTCGATCGCCAGCGCCTTGATCGGGGTCAGCGCGCTGACGGTCTGGCGGACCGTGGGCGCCACCAGCCAGCCCAGATCGCAGATATCGCCGGGGAGATAGAAATGCGAGATATGGCGACCGCCATCGGGCATCGGGCTGTATCGCGCCGCCCAGCCTTCGACGATCAGCAGCACCGCATCGGCATGCTCTCCGCTCCGCGCGATATGCTGGTGGCGTCTGAAGCGTACCGGTCGTCCGGTGGCGCGGATCAGCGTGCTGAACCCCTCGAGATGGTCTGTTTGGGCGGGCATGGATGGTCGGCGCGTTTCCTTGGCACCCCTCTCTAGCTGGAAGCATGGGCGCATTCCCTAACCTTGATTGGGAATGGGCGGGCTCGCGGCCACTGGGCCCGGGAGGCCGAAATGCTTAACCCGCGCTAAGTTCCGGAACGAACCTTTGCGCCGTTCCTTGCCGTTCCGTGGCCCCGCGGCGGGCGTGCCGGCCCGACCGCCGCGCCTGTCGCCGGCGATCGAACGAGGACGATCCATGCAGACGACAATGACGACGACGAGGGCGCAGCCCCTGGATCCGCAAGCTTCCACCGAACCGGCCACCTTGTGCGGCGAACATCGCCGGCAATTGCTGGCGATCCTGGCTTCGCTCGAACAGCAAGGCTATGACTTCGTGGCGCCCACCCCTTCCACGCATCGCCGCGTCATAACGCGTCCAGGGCGCCAGCTGGCGGGCAACCTCGTGGACGTTCTCGGCTGGAGCCTGCCGGTGATGCCGGGGCTGCTGGATCGCGCGATGGAAACAGCACTGGTCGATGCAGGCCTGCTCAGCCCGCGCGAGGACGGGCTGCTGGAGCCGCAGATGCGCGCCTCGCGGGTCCGGGGGCAATTGTTCCTGCACTCCGCCTATCCGACCACCGCCGCCGATGCCGTGTTCCTCGGCCCCGACAGCCTGCGCTTTTCGCATCTGATCACGGCCGAGATGCCCCGACGCGTCGACAGCATTCTCGATTATGGCGCGGGCGCGGGCGTGGGTGGCATCATCGCCGCGCTGGAGCGACCGGGCGCCACGCTGGCAATCGCTGATATCAACCCCAAGGCGCTGTTCCTGGCATCGATCAACGCCGAACATGCGGGGGTCGATCACCGCGTGCTGCATGTCGGCGCGCCCGAGGAGATCGACCAGGCCCTTGATCTCATGGTCACCCACCCGCCGTTCATGATCGACAGCCAGCAGCGTGCCTATCGCGACGGCGGCGACCTTCATGGCGCCCGGCTCTCGCTCGACTGGGCGCTCGCCGGGGCACGGATGCTGCCTCCGGGCGGGCGGTTCATCATGCATACCGGGGTGGCTATCGTGCAGGGCCGCGATGGCCTGCACGAGGCGCTGGCCCATGAACTGCCTAACGGGTGCACGCTCACCTATTACGAAATGGACTCGGACATATTCGGCGATGAGCTCGAGACGGCGGAATATGCCGAGGTCGACCGGATTGCCGCCGTCGCGGTGATCATCGACCGCGACGCGGCCTGACCACCCCGATGCGTGTCATCGAACGCAGCATCTATCGCGGGCCGCATCTCTACGGGATGCACCCGATGATCCGCATCCGGCTCGATCTGGGAGCGCTGGAGCAATGGCCAACCGACCGGCTCGACGGCTTTGCCGCTGCGCTGGTCGCGCTGCTGCCGGGTCTGTCCGAGCACCATTGCAATCTCGGCCAGCCGGGCGGCTTCGTGCGACGTCTCGAACAGGGCACCTGGCTTGGGCACGTGATCGAGCATGTCGCGATCGAGCTTCTGACCCAGTCAGGCGCTGCTGTCACGCGCGGCAAGACCCGGGCGGTCAAGCGCCAGCCCGGCGTCTACGACATCCTCTACAGCTATGCCGATGAAGTGAGCGGGCTTGCCGCCGGGCGGGCGGCGATGGAGCTGGTCCATCGCCTCTTGCCGCCTGCGCTGCAGGGCTTGCACGGGCTGGACCGGGTGGCAAGGCCGGAGCCGCCGCTGCCATCCGACCTGCCCGCGCTGATCGCCGCGCTGCGCAAGCTCGTGGCAACGCACGGCCTGGGCCCGAGCACCGCAGCGCTGGTGGAGGAGGCGCGCCGCCGGAAAATTCCGGTCACGCGGCTCAACGAGGCGAGCCTGATCCAGCTCGGCACGGGCAGTCGCCAGCAGCGCATTCGCGCCAGCGTCACAGGCAGGACCGGGCTGATCGGCGCCGAACTGGCTGCCAACAAGCACGCGGCCAAACGGTTGCTGGGCGATATCGGCCTTCCCGTTCCCCGCGGCGAGGTCGTTCGCGATCGGCCCTCGGCAATTGCCGCCGCGCGGCGTCTGGGATGGCCGGTGGTGGTCAAGCCGCTCGACGGCAATCATGGCCGCGGCGTTTCAACCCATGTCGGCGACAACGCCATGCTGCTTGCCGCGTTCGATGCGGCGCGCAGCATCAGCCGGTCCGTGATCATCGAGCAGATGCTGACCGGGACAGATCACCGCTTTCTGGTGGTCGGCGGCAAGCTGGTCGCGGTGGCCGAGCGCGTCCCTGCGCATGTCGTCGGCAACGGCAGGGACAGCATCCGCAAGCTGATCGATACCGTCAATGCCGATCCAAGGCGCGGCGACGGGCATCAGGCGGTGCTGACGCGGATCGGTCTGGACGATGCCCTGCATGCCTGTCTGGCGCTGCAGAACCGCTCGATCGACAGCATCCCCCTGCCGGGCGAGCATGTTGCGCTGGCAGGCACCGCCAACCTTTCGACCGGTGGAACCGCGATCGACCGGACCGACGAGGTTCATCCCGACAATGCCGCGATCGCCGAGCAGGCAGCGTTGGCGATCGGGCTGGACGTGGCGGGGATCGACATCGTGTCGCCGGATATCGGCCGCAGCCTGTACGAGGCCGGAGGCGGCATCGTCGAGGTCAATGCGGCGCCGGGGCTGCGCATGCACCTAGCCCCGTCCGAAGGCTCCCCGCGCGATGTCGCGCGGCCGATCATCGCCTCGCTGTTTCCCAGGCGCAGGAGCAGCCGCATCCCGGTGTTCGCCGTCACCGGCACCAATGGCAAGACCACCACCGTCCGCATGCTCGCGCGTATCCTGCGCGAAGCCGGCTACAGGGTCGGCTTCACCTCGACCAGCGGAGTCTATATCAACGATTGCAGGCAGGTGTCGGGCGATGCCAGCGGGCCGAAGAGCGCGCGCCGCGTGCTGCCCAATCCTGTCGTCGATGCAGCCGTGTTCGAGACCGCGCGCGGTGGCCTGCTGCGCGAGGGGCTGGCCTTTGACCTGTGCGATGTCGGCGCGGTGCTCAATGTCAGCGAAGACCATCTGGGCAGCAGGGGTGTCCACAGCCTGCGCGATCTTGCCAGGGTAAAATCGGTCGTGGTTCGAGCCGTGTCACGGCGCGGGGCCGCCGTGCTCAATGCCGACGATCCCAGGACCATCGCCATGGCGCGCCATTGCCGCGGGCGGGTGGTCTGGTTCTCGAACGATGCTGCCGCGCTGCAGCGGGCGCCGATCAACGCGCATGTCGCCGATGGCGGGATGGCGATGCTCAACATCGACCAGACGATCGTCCGCATCCATGCAGGCGAGCGGCAGAAGGTGGCCGACATCCGCGATATTCCTGCCACGCTCGGCGGGATTGCTGAGTTCAACATCCTCAACGCGCTCGCAGCCGCGGCAATGGCCGCCGCGCACTGCATCAACATCCCGGCAATTGCCGCTGGGCTTCGCTCCTTCCAGGCCTCGTTCGAGGATTCGCCGGGGCGGCTGAACATCGTCGAAGCGCATGGTGTCACCGTCATCATCGATTACGCCCACAATCCCGCAGCTCTAAACGCGCTCGCCCGCGTGCTCGATCGCTATCGCGGCAAGGGACGGCTGATCGGCATGGTCGGCCTGCCCGGCGATCGCAGGGACAGCGATCTGCGCGACGTCGGCGCACAGGCTGCAGGCATGTTCGACGAAATCCTGTTTCGCGAAGGGGCCGATGGGCGCGGTCGCGAGCGAGGAACGATGAACGCACTGATGGTCGAGGGCGCGCTGGCCGCGGGCAAGGACCCGGCAACGGTCCGCTGTTTCGTGAACGAGGCAGATGCGACCGATTTCGGTCTGCGCCACGTCCGTCCAGGCGACGTCCTGGTCCTCACCCCGACCGATGTCGACGCCATTTTCGCGCGGGTTCAGGCCTTTGCCGACGCGCGTGATCCGGAGCGCTCCGCTGTCCACGAAGGAACAAGCCATGACGGATAAACCAGGTCCGCTGATCGCGATCGGCGGGCATGAAGACAAGGATGGCAAGCGTGTCATCCTCAAGGCGGTCGCGGAGCGACTGAACGGCGGCCGGCTGGTAGTCGCCACCGTGGCGAGCCAGAACCCCGAGCCCTATTTCGAGGCCTATCAGGCCGCCTTCGCAGCCTTGGGGGTGCGTGATGTCATCGAGCTGTATCTCGACAATCGCGGCCAGGCCGATGACGAAGCCATGCGCGCGACGATCGCCGATGCAGGCGGAATATTCTTCACCGGCGGCGATCAGCTGCGCATCGCCAGTCAGATCGGCGACACGCCACTGGAGACGGAGATCCACCGGCTGCATGCGCGCGGCGGGGTCATCGCCGGCACCTCTGCGGGCGCCTCGATGCAGAGCGAGGTGATGCTCGTCTATGGCAGCGGCCGCGAAACGGATCGGATCGGCGATGTGCGGATGGCGCCCGGCCTCAACCTCATTTCCGGGGTAATCATCGACCAGCATTTCGCCGAGCGCGGCCGCATCGGGCGTTTGCTGGGCGCAGTGGCGCACAATCCCCGGCTGCTGGGCATCGGTCTTGACGAGGACACGGCGATCGTCGTCGAAGGCAGGCTGTGCACGGTGATCGGCTCGGGCGGTGTGACCATCGTCGATGCGGGACATGTCTCACGCTCCAACATCGCCGAGGCCCGGCGCGACAGCGTGCTCTCCATCCATGACGTGGTGATGCACGTGCTGGGTGCCGGCGACCGCTTCGACCTCGAATCGCGCCGCCCCGGCCACCCCGCCGAATGAACCGGACACCTGTGTTAGGGCGACGGACGAACGGACGCGCCACCCTCCTACATCAGCCCGAAGCCAGATCAATCGCTGCAACCCAGGAGACCGCATCATGGCCCATTGGCGCCGCACCCCATCCAGGACCGTTCCCGCTCAAGACCGGCTGATGCTGTACCGCGGGGGCTTCCTCGTCGCGCTTGCAGGACTGGTTTCGGGGGCCTGGCTGTGGTCCGCGCGCAAGCAGCCCGGCATCGACCGCGACACCGCGGCGCGACTGAACCCCCATGCGACAAAGGATGGCACGCAGTGAAGATCCACCATCTCAATTGCGGCACCTGCTGCCCCGCCGGCGGGCGGCTTTTCGACGGTACCAGTGACGCCGCCTTCGGGCATCTGGTGTGCCATTGCCTGCTGATCGAGAGCGATGCGGGGCTGATCCTGGTCGATACCGGTTTCGGCACGCGCGATGTCGATCATCCCTCGCGCCGGCTGTCGGCCTTTTTCCGCGCGCTCAACAATATCCAGCTGCGCCCGGAGGAAACCGCCATTGCGCAGATCCGCCGGCTCGGCTTCGATCCGGCCGATGTCCGCCACATCATCGTCACGCATCTCGATTTCGACCATGCCGGGGGGATCGAGGACTTTCCTCATGCCACGGTGCACGTCACGGCCTGCGAGAAGGCGGTGGCAGACGAGCAGCAGGGCGGACGCTTTGTCGGCACGCGGCGCTACCGCCCGCAGCAATGGGACGAGGTCGCCGACTGGTCGCTCTACCCGCTCGGCGGGGGGGGAACGCTGGTTCGGCTTCGACTGCGTGCGCGATCTCCAGGGGCTGCCGCCCGAGATATTGCTGATACCGCTCACGGGGCATAGCTGGGGCCATGCCGGCGTTGCGATCCGCGAGCCCGGCGGATGGATGCTGCATGCAGGCGACGCCTATTTCCATCGCGGCGAGATGGCCGCGAGCGGCTATGCCTGCCCGCCGGGGCTGCGCGGTTATCAGGCGATGATGGAGGTCGACCGCACGGCAAGGCTGCGGAACCAGGCAAAGCTGCGCCATCTGGTCGCCAGCACCGACGAGACCGTCAGGCTGTTCTGCGCCCACGATGCGGTCGAGTTCGACCTGCTGGCGAAGCGATCGCGGGCCGAGGGTCAGGCAGTCTGATCGAGATGAAGGTATAGCTCGCTGAAATCGGAGCATTCGCGCAGCAGATCCCAGTCCGGAATGACTACCAGCCGACCTTGGCGGATGATCAGGCCGTCTATTTCCAAGGCCTTGAGGCTGCGGTTGACATGCACGGGGGTCAGGCCGGTCGCATCGGCCAGCTGATCCTGCGTGATCGGCATGCGATATCCGCTCTCGTCGCCCAGTCCTGCAAGCTTCAGCCGCTTGGCGAGCTCGCAATAGAGATGCGCGAGCCGCTGGCGGGCGGGCCTGCGCCCGACATTCATGATCCATTCGCGGAAGATCGAGGCATCGATCAGCGTATCGACCCAAAGCGCCTTGCCGACCCTGGGATGCGCCTCGACAAGCGCCGAGATCGTGGCCACCGGAATTTCCGCGATCCGGCATCGGGTCAGCATCTGCAGGCTATGGTCTGCCCTGCGGAGCAGCGCGCCTTCGAGATCGACGAAATCTCCCGCGACGTGGAACGAGACGATTTGCCGTGCGCCGTCGATCGTGTGCTTCTGCCGGTATGCGAAGCCTTCCAGGATCAGCGCGCAATGTTCGCGCAGCTCGCCTTCGCGGACCAGATAGGCCCCCGCCTCATAGACCCGCTCCTGAAAGCGCAACGCATGCAAGGCCTCGCGGTCCGAATCGTCGAGCTTGGCGCGCGTTTCCATCTTGCGCACCATGCGCGCCAGAATTGGGTGATCTAACAAGCAAGGCTCCCATCATCATTTTGCGCGGGAGCAAGTTCACTCTCGGTCGACAAGGCGCGTGTGATCTCCTGCCGATCGCCCCTCCTCACACAAGTCGGCGCGCAGAAAAATGATCTATGTTATCTTATGCCATCGTCGCTGCGGTCGGCATCGCAGCGACGATCCGTCATCACTCAGCGTCCTTGCCGCCGGGCTCCTTGCGCTTGTCATTGCCCTTGGTCTGGCCGGTCGACTGCTTTCCGCGCGCGTTGTTGCCGCCGCCGCGCCCGGTGCCGGTGCTGCCGCTGGCACCATCGCCGCCCTTCTTGGTGATCGCTCCGGGATTTCCGCCCGCGCCCTTCTGCGCCATGTCCTGTCTCCTTCTGTGGAGCCGCACCATCGTCGCGTTTGCGCCGACGCAATATGTCCTATGCAAGTGTCGCCTTAGCGGCGGCCGAATGGAGCGCATCGGGGAACCATTCGCGCGCTGGAGAATAATCCCGCAGGACCCGCCATCGCTCCGCGCCGTGTCCTTGCAAGGAGGACTGCCATGCCCGCCCGCCCATCGTGGAAAGGCCAGATTCGCCTGGCGCTGGTATCGATCCCGGTCGAAATCTACCCTGCGACCAAGAGCGGCGCAGGAATCCGCTTCCGCCAGATTCACGAGCCGAGCGGCCAGACGATCAAGTACGAAAAGACCGTTCCCGGCATCGGCCCGGTCAAGCCGGCGGATATCCTCAAGGGCTTCGAATACGAAAAGGGCAGCTATGTGCTGCTCGACGAGAAGGAGATCGAGGCTGTCCGGCTCGAAAGCCGCAAGACGCTCGAGCTGACGCAGTTCGTGTCGCTGCACGACATTCCCGTGCTCTATTACGAAAAGCCCTATTTCGTGGTCCCCGCCGACGATCTTGCCGAAGAGGCGTTCATCGTCCTGCGCGAGGCGCTCGATCAGGCGAAGAAGGTCGGCCTGGGGCAGCTGGCGATGCGCGGCCGCGAATATATCGTCGCGCTTCGCCCCTGCGGTCGCGGCATCATCATGGAAACGCTGCGCTATGCCGACGAGGTCAACAAGGCGACGTCCTATTTCCGCGAGATCGGCGACGAGAAGCCCGATGACGAGTTGCTCGAACTGGCCACGGCACTGATCGACAAGAAGACCGCGCCGTTCGATGCTGGCGAGTTTCACGATCGCTATGTCGATGCACTGCGCGACCTGATCGACACGAAGATGAAGAACAAGGGCAAGCGCGTCACGCCCGATGACGAACCGGCAGCGCCCGCAGGCGGCAATGTCATCGATCTGATGGCCGCGCTCAAGAAATCGGTCAGCGCCAAATCCGCCGGTGCCAGCGACGCCAAGCCGGCGGCGAAGCGCGCTTCCGCGAAAAAGCCTGCCGCCAAATCCGCGCCCAGGCGCAAGGTTGGCTGACCATGGCGGATCGCACGCCCGATCCGCTTGCCGAATATGCCGCGAAGCGCGACTTCGCCCGCACCCCCGAGCCCGACGCTGCGACCGTTCGCCGCCAGGGCAAGCAGCCGCCCATGCTGGTGGTACAGAAGCACGATGCCACCCGGCTGCACTGGGACCTGAGGCTCGAGGCGGACGGCGTGCTCAAGAGCTGGGCGGTGACGCGCGGCCCCAGCATCGATCCGCAAGACAAGCGGCTTGCCGTCCGGACCGAGGACCACCCCCTGTCCTATGCCGATTTCGAAGGCGTCATTCCTGCGCGCGCCTATGGCGGGGGGACGGTGATGCTGTGGGATACGGGGCATTGGGAGCCTGTGCCCGGCAAGAGCGCGAGCGACATCGACAAGGGCCATCTGCATTTCATCGCGCATGGCCAGAGGATGCGCGGCGAGTGGATACTCGTCCGGATGAAGCCGCGCGCGGGCGAGAAACGCGAGAACTGGTTGCTGCGCAAGGTCGAGGATGGCGAGGCTGGCCAGGGCGATGTGCTGGTCGAGCGCGCGCTGACCAGCGTCAAGACCGGGCGGACGATGGACCAGATCGCCTCTGGCACCGCGCCGGTCGTGGCGGAGTCGAAACGATCGGGGTCCGGTGCGGCCAGGGCACGCCGCAAGCGCCCCCTGCCCGGCTTCCATCCGCCGATGCTGGCAACGCTCGTGCACCAGCTGCCCGGCGGCGACGACTGGCTGTTCGAGGTGAAATATGACGGCTATCGCTGCCTGGTCGGTCTGGGCGCGAAGGGTGCGGTCGGCTGGACGCGCACCGGGCTCGACTGGAGCGACAAGTTCCGGTCGGTGCTCGATGCGATGGCGCAAGTGCCCGCAGCCTCGGCGCTGATCGACGGCGAGATCGTGGCGCTGGACGAAGACGGCCGCCCCAGCTTCTCCGCCTTGCAGCGCGCGCTGAAATCGGGCGGGCCGCTCAGCTATTTCGCGTTCGACCTGCTCGCGCTCGATGGCGAGGACCTGACGGAGCGGCCGCTGGCCGAGCGCAAGCAGCGGCTCGCTGCGCTGCTCGAGCGGGTGGACCCGCCGATCTTCTATTCCGACCATATCGAGCGCGACGGACGTGCGCTGTTCCAGGCGATGGTGGACAAGGGCTATGAGGGCGTGATCGCCAAGCGCGCCTCGAGCCGCTATGTCGGCGAACGCAGCGACGCCTGGCTCAAGATCAAGGTCGAGCGCCGCGAGGAGTTCGTGATCATCGGCTGGATCGCCAGCGCCAAGCGCGGACGACCCTTTGCCTCGCTGCTGCTGGGCCAGCACGAAGGCGGCCAGCTGGTCTACAAGGGGCGCGTCGGCACCGGCTTCGATACCGAAACGTCGGAAGAATTGCAGGCGCACCTGGCCGATCTCGCCCGGACCGAGCCCGCCATTGCCGATGCCAAGGCCGTGACCGGCAAACCCCAATGGGTCGATCCGGTTCTGGTCGCGGAGGTGCGCTATGCCGAATATACGCATGACGGGGTGCTGCGCCATGCGAGCTTTATCGGCCTGCGCGGCGACAAGCCCGCATCCGAGGTCACCGGGGAGATCGAGATGAACCAACCTGCAGGCTGGATCGCGCCGCAGCCGTCGATCCGCATCACCCATGCCGACCGGCCGCTGTTCGGCGCTGACGGCCCGACCAAGGGCGATCTCGCGAGCTGGTACGAGGCCGCCGCCCCGCTGATGCTGCCCTTCATCGCCAACCGCCCGGTGGCGCTGCTCCGCTGCCCGCAAGGGATCACCGAGCAATGTTTCTTCCAGAAGCATGTGCAGAAAGGCTGGGGCAAGGAAATCGGCTCGCTGGTGATCGAGGAGGCCGATGGCTCGACCGATCCGGTCTTCGTGCTGGGCGACAAGGCAGCGATCCTGCGCTGCGTCCAGATGGGCGGGATCGAGTTTCACGGCTGGGGATCGCGCGCGGACGATATCGAGCATCCCGACCGGCTGGTGTTCGATCTCGATCCCGACGAGGGCATCAGCTTTTCCGATATCGTCGCTGCAGCCCAGCAGATGCGCGACCATCTCGCCGATATGGGCCTCGTCACCTTCCCCATGGTGACCGGCGGCAAGGGCATTCACGTGATCGCGCCGCTCGACCCGGGTGCGGACTGGGCGGTGACCGAAGGGTTCGCCAAGAGCTTTGCCCAGGCGCTCGAACAGGCCGAGCCGCGCCGCTATACCGCCTCGATGTCGAAGGCGCGGCGCAAGGGGCGGATATTCATCGACTGGATGCGCAATCGGCGCGGATCGACCGCGGTGCTGCCCTTCAGCGTACGCGCGCGGGCCGGCGCTCCGATCGCGGTCCCGGTGACCTGGGACGATCTGCAGACGCTGACCGCCGCCAATGGCTTCACCCTGGCCGATCCGGGCGCCGTGCTGGACCTTGCCAGCGGCACGATCGGCGACTGGGGCAAGGCCAGCCAGGCGCTTTCCGTTACCGACTAGGGCTCGCGCGACCGCCTGTTGCCGATCAGGAGCGCAGCGGCGGCGAGCACCGAGCCGAGGCTCATCAGCAAGGCGACCACCGGCAGGCCATAGCCCAGCGCGAACAGCAGGCCCGCCAGCGCGGGGGCGAGCGCCGATCCGCCGCGGCCGACGCCGATGACGAAACCGGTCGCCGAGGCGCGCAGCGCGACCGGGAAGCCCGTCGCCACCAGCGCATAGAGGCCGACGACCCCGGCATTGGTGACGAAGCCGGCGGCGGCCGCGACCATCGACAGCCGCGCCAGATCGGGCTGGCCCATGCCGAAAATCACCACCAGCACGCACGACACCAGCATCGCCGCGATGGTCAGGCTGCGCACTGGCAGGCGCAGCGTGAGCAGGCCGAGCACCAGCGATCCGCTCGCGCCGCCGATGCTCGCCCAGACGAGCACGCCTGCGGCCTCTGCCGGGGGATAGCCGAGATCGGCGACGATCTTGGGGATCCATTTCATCACGAAATAGAAGGTCATGATGTGGCCGAGATAGGCGAGCGTCATCGCCGCGGTGACCTTGATCCATTCGGGCGCGAACAGTCGAGACAGAGGCACGCGGCCCGGCTGGCTGGTCCGGGCGACAAGGCTGCTGACCGTTGCATGGCCCATGGTCCGGAGCGTCCGGTTGATCCGCTCCAGCGCGCCTTCGGGCTGGCGGCTGGCGAGAAATGCGATCGATTCGGGCACGCGCCACCAGGTGACCGCCATCATCAGCGCCGACCAGGCCGCGCCGAACAGGAAGACCGACTGCCATTCGTAATGCTGCAGAAGCTGCGTCGCGACGAGGCCGCCGAGCACGGTGCCGACCGGATAGCCGCCCGCCATCACCACCACCGCCAGCGGGCGATAGCGCGCATTGGCGGCCTCGGCCGCAGCTGCGTTGATCGCGGCAAGCATGCCGCCGATTCCCAGCCCGGTGAGCACGCGCCAGGCCGAAAGCGAGATCACGCCGCCGGCGCTCGCTGCGCCGAGCATGCCGACGGTCATCAGCGCGAGGCACAGCAATATCGTGTTGCGGCGTCCGGCGGTATCGGCAAGCCGCCCCAGCGTGAGCGATCCGAGCGCCATGCCGACCAGTTCCATCGACAGCACCAGCCCCAGCACGCCGCGATCGATGCCCCAGGCCGCGGAAATGCCGGGCGAGGCGAAACTGATCGACATGACATCGAACCCGTCGAGCGCGTTCAGCGCGACCATCGTCGCGACGATCGACCATTGATAGCCCGACATCGGCCCGGAATCGATGATCTCCGCCGGATCGCCTGCCGTCATCCCCTGCTGCGATGCAGCCATAATCCTCTCCCTCCCGCCGTCATGTGCTCCCGGTCCTGAAGACCGGTGAGCCGCTCAGTGCGTGTAAATCAATGCATCGAGCGCGACGACGCCTTCGCCCTGCGGATAGACGATCACGGGGTTCAGATCGACTTCCGAAATTTCGGGCGTGCCGGTCATGATATCCATTATCCGCATCGCGAGCCGGGCGACCGCCGGGACGTCGAGCGCGGGCGAGCCGCGATAGCCGTGCAGCAATGCGGCACTCTTGAGCCTGCCCAGTTCGGCGACGATCGCCGCCTCGGTCATGTCGGGCGTGATCAGCCGCGCATCATGCTGCAGTTCCGCGGTCACGCCGCCAAAGCCGACCAGCACCACCGGACCCCATTGTGCGTCGCGCTTCGCGCCGACGATGAGTTCGAGCCCGCGCCTGCCCATCGCCTCGACCAGCACGCCGTCGAGCGCCAGGCTCGCGTCATAGGCCGCGACATTGGCATGGAGACGGTCCCACGCGGACAGCAGCGCGGCCTTGTCAGCGAGGTTCAGGATCACCCCGCCCGCATCGCTCTTGTGCCCGAGCGCCGCCGCCTGGGCCTTGATCGCCACCGGATAGCCGATGCGCGCGGCAATCTTTGCCGCCTCTTCGGCGGTTGCGGCCAAGCCACCCTGCGGGAAGGAAACGCCCGCAGGCTGGAGAAGCGCCTTGGCCTGATACTCGGGAATGACCCCGCGCCAGAGCGGCGGGTCGAGCGGCAGCGGATCGGGCGCGCGCTCGGTGAGGTCGCGCTGACCGAGCGCCACCAGCCGCGCGATCGCCCGAAAGGCGCGCTCGGTGCTGGGGAAGACCGGCACGCCCGCCATGCGCAGCCTGTGCAGGATGTCGGGCGGCAGCACCGTGCCTTCGTCGAGGCTGGCATAGATCACGGGCTTGGTGCGTTCGCCGCCCTCGACCGCGCTGAGCAGCGGCGGCAGCTTGATGCCGATCGTCGTCGCGTCGGTCTGGATGATGCCCGTGACGATGCAGCCGAAGCGATCGTCCGCCTGCAGCGCGGTGACCAGCCGCGCATAGATGGCCGGTTCGACCAGCCCCTGCGCGGTGATGTCGAGCGGATTGCTGACCGCTACGAAATCGGGCATCGCCGCGCGCACGGCGGGCGCGTTGCCATCGGTCAGCACCGGCAGGTCGAGCGCAAGTTCCTCGCACCGGTCGAGCCTCA
>NZ_QKVT01000128.1:0-1067 GCF_003426715.1 Blastomonas sp. UPD001 | reverse complement strand
CGCGCGCCTCGATGCTATCGCGCGCGCGCTGCCCGCAAGCGGCCTGTCCGCCAGCGCCCAGGCGCAGCTGCGCGTCGAGCACGAGGACCTGACGCGTCTCGAAGCCGCCTATGCGCGGTTGACCCCCAGCGCCGACGAGCGCGCCTATCTCGACCGCCGTCTGGGTGATCTCGAAACGCGCGCCCGCGTGCGCCGCTGATCCAACCGTTCGATCAGCCTGATCCAGACCCGATGGGAGCATCTGCCGGCGCGCAGATGCTCCCATTTCTGTTTTACATTTGATGATTGCTCCCGCGCGCGGGACTCGATAGCCTCACCCTACCAAAGCGGCGGGGAGGGCGGTGATGGTCGACGATCCGATATGGCAGGCGCTTGTCCAGATGCGCATCGAGCCTCCGGGCGCGGCGCTGAGCTTCACCCGGCGGCTGGCGCGCGAGAACGGATGGTCGCGCAGCCATGCCGAAGCGGTTTGCCATGAATATCGCCGCTTCCTCTATCTCGCCGCGACCGGCAGCACCGAGGTCACCCCGTCCGATCAGGTCGATCAGGCCTGGCACCTGCATCTCGCCTATACCCGGCATTACTGGGAAGAACTGTGCGCGCGGATCATCGGGCGGCCGCTGCACCATGGCCCGACCGCAGGCGGCGCGTCCGAGGGGCGCAAGTATCGCGCGCTCTATGCCGAGACGCTGCAGCGCTATCGCGCCACGTTCGGGGAGGAGCCGCCGAGCGATATCTGGCCGCCATCGGACATCCGATTCGGCACGCGCTATCAATGGGTCGACCGCACGCGCCATTATCTGCTGCCGCGCAAGGCGGTGTCGATCGCGGGCATGACCGGCGGCGCGGCGCTGCTCGCCGCGTGCACCGCGCTCGTGGCGAAGACCGCGCAGCCCGTCGCGCCGACGCCGGTCGATCGCGTGCTCGATTTCGCCTTCGGATCGGATTTCGGCTTTTTCCTGACCGTCGCGGTGCTGTTCGTGGCGGTGATCGTGATCGCGAGGATGATCGAGCGGCTGCGCGGGCGCGGCCGGGGCCAGGCGGCTGAGCGGCGGCGGCGGCGCGGC
>NZ_QKVT01000127.1:0-560 GCF_003426715.1 Blastomonas sp. UPD001 | reverse complement strand
GCGATACTAATTGTATAGTATAAATGAAGGCTTAATATTTAGTTTTACAAAAAGTTTATAATTACAAAATAGATGTCTTTTGTTGGAAGCAGCCTCTGGTAAGGCTTGTGAGAAATAACCTCGTCAGGGGGCTGGATAAAAGTTTCATAAAGTTAAGATATTCATATCTTGCACCTAGCCCTAAATTAAAATTTGGGCTTAAAGCTAAAGTCGGTTTTTAACCGACTGATACCAATTTAATATGAAGACGCATACAAAGACCCCACCCGCGCTAAAGCGCACCCTCCCCTTCGCAAGGGGAGGGTTGGGGAGAGGTAAAATTCGGGAGCAGCTTCACGAAGAAATGGTATCAAGATAGAACACAATACTATTTGGAGTTTTGCCCAAAATCTCACCCTCAAATAAATTAGCGGCTCATAGCTAATACCAATTTAATATGAAGTTACAGAGAAAGAACCCCACCCCCATTCTCGCTTACGCTCGAATTTCCCCTCCCCGATTTCGGGGAGGGGATTAAGGGGTGGGGTAAAATTCTGTGCAGCTTCACGAAGAATTGGTAT
>NZ_QKVT01000126.1:0-601 GCF_003426715.1 Blastomonas sp. UPD001 | reverse complement strand
ATCGGCGGCGACGTCCGGCACGCGGGCGGAGGTCGTAGCGCAGCCGGCGAGCGCGGTTGCGGTGGCGAGTAGAGCCGCCGATGCGGCGGGACGGAACGATAAGCGTTTCATTGGGACAGCTCCCGTGACCAGTTGAGGGCGTTGACGAAGATGCCGAGCGGGTTCTTGCGCAAGGCGTCGGGGGTCCGCTGTGGCTGCACCACGACGGTCAGGATCGCCGACCAGCGTTCGGTCGCGGTGAGGCTGCCGTCCTGATAGCGGCGCTCGGTCCAGGCGACGCGGAAGCTGTCGGGTGAGGCCCGGATCACGCTCGACACGTCCACCGCGACCTGCATCCGGCCGACATTGGCGAAGGGATCGTTGGCGCGGGCATAGTCGTTCAATGCCAGCGCGCCGCGGTCGGTGGTGAAATCGTAGGCACGCAGCCAGTTCTGGCGGACGACGACCGGGTCGGCGGGGATGCTCCGCACCTGCTCGATGAAGCGAGCGAGATGAAAAGCCACTTGCGGATCGGTCGGACGGTAACCAGCCTCGGCGGGCGCGACCGCGTGCGCCTCACCGAGCCGATCCACCTGCACGACCCAAGGCACGATATGGCCGC
>NZ_QKVT01000125.1:0-849 GCF_003426715.1 Blastomonas sp. UPD001 | reverse complement strand
TCATATTTATATTGTGCAGTTATGGGAGCAACACCCTTAGACTAAAGTCCTTGTCATTAGACCTCTTGCACAAATACAAAACTTACCCTCATCCCCCACAGCCCCTTCTCCCAAAATTGGGAGAAGGGGAGCTAATCTCAAAGTCCCTCTCCCATGTTTGGGAGAGGGATTTAGGGAGAGGGCAAAAATTCATGCAAGAGTTCAAAGACTCGACAACGGAGTTCAAAGACTCGACAACGGAGTTCAAAGACTCGACAACGGAGTTCAAAGACTCGCTGACGGAGTTCAAAGACTCGCCGACGGAGTTCAAAGACTCGCCGACGGAGTTCAAAGACTCGACGACGAGTATCAAAGACTTATGGGATAAACACCAATATGGTTCGGTTAAGAATTTTTCGTCATAATTTCGGACATGTAGAGACCTACCATGGCACGTCTCTGGTGGGTTTAAACGTCAATTGATTTGTTCGTAAGTGGGCTATAGCCTCAAAAACTGTAATTCAGACAAGGATGAACCATAAGACCTGTAACAAGGGAAACCTGACGCAGGCAAGTTCAGCCCAAGAATCCCACCCGATGAACGCGGTGGGAGTGTCAATATTTATATTTCCCAACTACAAACGAGCTTTTACTATTTTTTTGAAAACTTCAAAGCTATATTCCCATAGTATTTCTAAATTATTTGCAAACAAGAAGCTCCCCAACTTTTTGTAGACACCCGCAGAGTGGCTTCTCGGAGGGTAAAAGTTGAGGAGCTGGCTGTCTCTATGTTCACAAATCAGATAGGATTGCTATAGATTGCTATAGTTATATTTAAGATTTATCTTAAGTTTTATGCCAGATAATTTA
>NZ_QKVT01000124.1:0-505 GCF_003426715.1 Blastomonas sp. UPD001 | reverse complement strand
CGCGTGGGATCTAAATCGTTCGTCCCCGCTCAGCGTGCGCTGTAAGCGAGCATGCGCTGACTTTGCATAATTAGGGTCGATTTCACAGCCCCAGAACCGACGATCATGCAAGAGCGCTGCGACGCCAGCTGATCCAGTTCCGGCAAAGGGATCGAAGACCACATTCCCCGCGTCCGTCAATGCCAGCACCAGCCGCTCAACCAAAGCCACTGGAAACTGGCAAGGGTGTTCCGTCTTCTCGACATGACCAGCCTTCACGTTTGGGATCTGCCAAAAATCATGTTCGGCGCCGGGCACCTCCCAAACGTCTTCCGGGTTCTTCCCAAGAGGGTGGCTTGAGAGAAGGCCGGCACGAGGCCCTCTGTAAGCACGTTTGCCTGGATACTTGGGAGGAATTCGAACGGCGTCGAGGTTAAAAATGTAGTCGTCGGAAAGGGTATACCATAGTACAACTTCGTATCGTCCGCTGAAGCGACGACGCTGATGTAGTCCGTGGCCAAAATTC
>NZ_QKVT01000123.1:0-3977 GCF_003426715.1 Blastomonas sp. UPD001 | reverse complement strand
ACGCAAGACGTACCACCGGCTGCGGCCTTGCGTCCTTCGAAACGGTGGTCGGGCCAGCTAAAGGTCGTTCAGATCGTTCGCGAGACGCCTACGGTCCAAACCTTCCGATTGGCCGATCCCGGCGCGGATCGCCTGCCATTCGACTTTCTGCCGGGCCAATTCTTGCAGGTGGAGGTCACCCCGCAAGCGGACAAAGCCGTGCGAAGATCCTACACGATCGCCTCCTCGCCGACGCAACGGGCCTACGTCGAACTCACCGTCAAGCGCGAGGAACAGGGCGCGGTTTCGAAGTTTCTCCACGATGAGGTCAAGACTGGCGATCTGCTCAAGGTGACGGGCCCCTTCGGTGAGTTCACCTTCACCGGAACCGATGCCGAGAGCATCGTCCTGATCGCCGGGGGCGTCGGCATCACACCGATGATGTCGGTGCTGCGCTATCTTACCGACATCGCCTGGCCAGGAGAGATCTTCTTCCTCTATGGCGCGCGCTCGACCGAAGAATTCGTCTTTCGCGACGAGCTCGAACGGCTGGAGCGACGCTTCGCCAACCTTCATGTGATGGCCGCAATGCAACGCTCCGCGGGCACCGTCTGGCTTGGGCCGGAAGGGCCGATCACCCTGGAAATGCTGCGCGCCGCTGTGCCGGACATAGCCAAGCGCCGGGTCCACCTGTGCGGTCCCCCCGGCATGATGGCGGCAATGCGCGCGCAGCTCGCGGAGCTTGGCGTGCCCGAGGCGCAGTTGCACACCGAGGCATTTGGCCCTGCCTCCTTGCCGGACAACGCGGCTGAGATCGAAACGAAAGAGCGTCCGGCGGCGGCACGCACGAAGCGCAAGGATGCCGTGGCGCCAACAACGGTGACCTTTGCGGTCTCGGGCGTCTCGGCCCCGTTGTCCGCAGAGGAGACTGTGCTGGAAGCCGCCGAAGACGCCGGCGTCGAGATTTCCTATGCCTGCAGAATTGGCGAATGTGGCGTCTGCGTCACCAAGCTGATCTCGGGTGAAGTCACGATGGCGGTCGAGACCGGTCTCGATCCGGAGGACAAGCAAAAGGGTTACATTCTGGCGTGCCAGGCGAAGAGCGCCGGACAGCCGCTGGTGGTGGAAGCCTGATGCGCGAGCGCGGTGATATCCTGGTTGCTCTCATGGTCGCGTTCGTGATCCTCTTCCCGTTGGGATATCTGCTGCACGTCTCTCCGCGCTTCCCGGGCAGCCTGGCTGGCGGGGTCATTGGCATCGCGGCTGCGGTGCTGATGCTGCTGACCTTGCCCTATGTCCTGGTCAAGCACGTCAAATCGATCGCCGAGGCGACCGCGCACCGTGTCAGCAAGCCGACGCTGCTGGCGATTCACATCTACGCCGGGGTTCTGGCCGCGATCCTCGGCCTCGTCCACGCCGCGCATAGCTTGGAGAGCCCGGCCGGATTGGTCTTGACCGGGACGCTATTGCTGACGGTCTTGAGCGGCTACATCGGCCGCTATTTGCTGGGCCAGTTGGCTAAGGCGCTGCGCGGACGGAAATCCGAACTGGCCTCGCTACAAGCGGCGCTTCTTGGCCTCGACGCGACCATTGCCAAGGAGGCGGAAGCGCCCCCGCTGCGCCGCTGGCACAGATTGTTGTTCGTCTCCGCCGAGCGGCCCGCCGATCCCGCCGCGAAGGACGCTGAATCCCTGGCCGGAGCAATGGTGGACATGGAATTCGCGGTGCGGGCGGAAAGCGCAACCGATGCCCTGTTCGGCAAGTGGCGGTGGCTGCACATCGTGGTCGGCTGCATTCTCTACGCCGTCCTTGTCGTCCACATCGGCGCCGCGATCTATTTCGGATTGCGCTGGATATGAGGTTTGCGCGCCTCCTTTTTTGGCTCTTCGTTCTCGCGACCGTGGCTCTGCTGGTGGGTGCGCCATTGGCCTTGCGCACGAACGCGCCTTCCGAGGCCGGGATTGTGGAGCGTTTTGTCGCTCCCGGACCCTTGTCGAGCGCCCACCGGTCGCTGGCCGGACAATGCGCCAGCTGCCACACGCCCCTCAAGGGAGTTGAGGCGAAGACCTGCCTGTCATGCCACGCCGGAACCGAGTTCGGGGACAAGCAATCGACCATGTTCCATTCCCAGGCCACGCAATGCAGTTCCTGCCATGTCGAGCATCAGGGCAATCAGGGGATTGTCCAAATGAGCCACGCCGCGTTGCTCGATCCGAAGAACTGGAGCGGCCCGGCTCTGCAAATGCAATCCCGCAAACCCCTGGCGACGTCCGGTGCGACGCTCGATTGTGCGAGCTGCCATTCGATCAGGGACAAGCATCTCGGGCTGTTCGGCGCCGATTGCGCCACCTGCCACAGCACCGATTCGTGGACGATTGCCAGCTATCGCCACCCTTCGACCAATTCGACGCAGTGCGTCGAGTGTCACAAAGCGCCTCCCAGCCACTATATGGAACACTTCAGCATGGTTTCGCAGCGGGCCGCACGCGAGAAGGCCCGGGTCGATCAGTGCTATTCCTGCCATACCACCGACAGCTTCAACAACATCCGGCGCCGGGGGTGGTATGATCACCATTAACGCGCCCTGGCTAAGCCAGTTTTTCCACCTGGCCGTCGTCGTTCTGGATCTGGCCGGCACCTTGGTCATCCTGGTCGGCGCGGCCTATGCCAGTGGCGTGTTTCTCCGGGCGTTTCGAGGGAGCGACCGGTCGCGCGCCTATCTCGCCTTCCGTTCGACGCTGGGGCGCAGCATTCTTCTGGGTCTCGAATTCCTGGTCGCAGGCGACATCGTCAAATCGCTGGTGATCAACCCGACAATCGCCGACCTGGTCGTACTGGCCGGGCTGGTCCTGGTGCGCACGTTCCTCAGCATCTCGCTCGGTGTCGAGATCAATGGCCATTGGCCCTGGCAGGATACCGTCATGGCGCGTCATCGCTCGCTTGCCGCAGGTAGCGGTGGCCAACCCGGCTGCGGGGAGAATCCCGGGATCGATCCAAACGGTTCATGATGGAGGTAAGGATGATCGAACGCAGAACCCTGTTGGCGAGCGGTACGGCGCTTCTCGCTTCAGGAGTGGCAAGCGGCGCTGTCGCAAGCGATGGTTCGGGGCACGCCGCAGCAATGGCGATGCCGATGAAGGACTGCATCGATCTTTGCGCCGCGTCGCATGCCATGTGTTTGGAGACGGCGAACTATGTCGCAAGCTCGAGCCGATCGCCGGCCAGCGCCCCGCTGCTCACGCTCCTGAGCGATTGTGCGGAAATCTGCCAGGCGACGGCCAATTCGATGCTGCGTCGCTCGGCGCTGCACACCATCCTTTGCCGAGCCTGTGCGGACGCTTGCGACCAGTGCGCTCGCGAATGCGAGCAGCGGCGTGACGACCCGCAGCTGACCCATTGCGCTGAAGCCTGTAGACGGTGTGCGGAAGGCTGCCGCCATATGGCCGCGATGGCCGACTGAACGGGGCGCTTCGCAAACTACGTATAGTTTCAAGCGGCGGGTGGTCCCATTGCAGAGCCAAGAAGCGGCGAGAAAAACGCAAGAGTATCGCCAGTTTAGCGGAGACGCGAAATGACCCGGAAAGCCATCTATCTTACTGTTTTCGGCTTGCTCACCAGTGTCGGCGGCGTAGCCTATGTGATAGCCGACGAACTGCCGGCCGACATGCCTGCGGTCACGGCCCCAAAGCCCACAGCATCACCCAAAGCGCCTGTCGCCCCGCCGCCGCCGTCGACCACGGCCGCTCAGGACCATGCGCACCAGCAGGGCATGGATCACGGCGGGCAGCAGATGCACGATCAAATGATGCAGGACCACCAGATGGGCATGCAGGGCATGCAGCAGCAGGGCATGCAGCAACAAGGTATGGGCGGCATGGCGGCGCAAGGCGGCAAGGCGGGCATGCCGATGAAGCCGGGCAAGGATTGTTGCCCGAGCAAAGGCATGAAGCCAGCGGACAAGCCCATGGCGATGCCCTCGGACAAACCGATGCCGATGA
>NZ_QKVT01000122.1:0-556 GCF_003426715.1 Blastomonas sp. UPD001 | reverse complement strand
CGACGCCGCAGCCGGCACCGCCACGAGGGCCGAGACAGCTGCAAGCACAAGTCCGAAACCACGCATCACCAAGTCTCCCTTGCGCGTGAGCCCCTGGATTGGAGCTGTCACGCCGGGAGCATCGGGCCTCTGCCGAAGGCGGTCTCGCCTCACATGGGCATGCGCCACATGCTCCCTCCACAACGGAAGCTATGCCTGTGTCACCAACATGTCAACGGGCCGTCACAAAACCGAAACACTAATCTGCATTATCCCTCGACCCGATTCGCGGGGGAGCTACCGCCCGCTCAGCAGCCGCCGGTCCAGGTAGCGTTCCACCGTCCCCATCATCTCGTCCATCTCGGCCGCAAAATGATGGTTCGCCCCGTCGATCTTCTCGTAATCGATCGTGATGTGCTTCTGCGTCTTCAGCTTGTCGACCAGCTTCTGCACCGCAGGCTCCGTCACCACCTCGTCCGACGTTCCCTGCACGATGATCCCGCTGGAAGGGCAGGGCGCCAGGAAGCCGAAGTCATAGAGATTGGCCGGCGGCGCGATGGAGATGAACCCCTTCACC
>NZ_QKVT01000121.1:0-597 GCF_003426715.1 Blastomonas sp. UPD001 | reverse complement strand
ATTCGTAAAAATAAAAGAGATTTGTACTAAAACCTAAAGAAAAAACTAGAAACCACAAACCCTAAGAGATCATTTATAAAGTAAATCTTAAGCTTGCCACGCCAGTAGGGTGTGTTATGCCGTAGGCTAACGCACCATTTAGATAGCGGTGCGTTAGGCGCTTTTCAAGTATTTTTTATTACAAATCATATTTAAGTCTGCGCCTAACACACCCTACCGTGATTTTATTTTTACTTTATAAATGACTTCTAATGCGTAAATAAGTCGTCTGAAGACGATTTGTGCTATTAGCTAAGAGTTTAAACCCCTCTCCAAAGGCTTTAAAAGAAAATTTTAATTTTTCTCTGCTTGTATGAAAGCACCCTGCCTCAATCCCCCCGTTCACGGGGGGAATATTTAGTTCCCTCCCCGTTTACGCTTAGGGTTAGGGTGGGGTAAAAATATTTTTGCAAGAGGTATATTGAAAAAATTGGGATGCTCCCCCCCCAATTGTGATTTTCGTGTCAGCGTTTGTTGATTTTGTTAAAGCTTTGGTTCCCAATGACCAATGTACAGACGGGATTTATCGCGTCTCTACCAATGACAAAACCTTAAAAT
>NZ_QKVT01000120.1:0-651 GCF_003426715.1 Blastomonas sp. UPD001 | reverse complement strand
AGATGGCGGGCGAGATGGTGAAGGAGATGCGCAGCGTCTTTGCCGTGGGCACGCCGCTGGAGTCGGTCGGGCGGTTCATGCTGGTGGAGGCGAAGGCGGCGGAGATTCCGGCCGAGCGGTTCGAGTTGCCGGCAAAGCCGGCCACGCGGGCGGAGATTGCAGCGGAGTTGAAGAAGGCGCCGCCTTCGCCCTGAGGGTCAGTCGAGCAGGCCGAGCAGCAGGATGATGACGAAATAGATGCCAAGCGTGATGACGGCGAAGGTGGAGAGTGCCACCGTGCGCCAGGCGGCCGAGAACCAGCCGAGCGCATAGCCCTCCTTCAGCTGGAGGAAGATGTGGGCCGCGGGAATGTAGACCAGGAGGAACTGGTAAACGACAGCGGGCGTGTTCGTGTAGGTGAACAGGGTCGAAGCGACGACGGCCAGCATCGACATGAAGCTGATGGAGTAGAGCAGGAACACGACATGGTCGTAGATCCTGATGCCGCGCTTCCAGGCGAACAGCAGGATCATCCAGGGGAGTGACAGGGGGACGAGCAGGAAGCTGAGCTTGTAGCCCTTCTGCTTGAGCTTGTAGAAGAGGAACTCCGGATCCTCGAGTGCCTTCCGGGCCTTGGCCTCGAGCGTGGGATCGCCGAGGTTGACCGTCATT
>NZ_QKVT01000012.1:0-2510 GCF_003426715.1 Blastomonas sp. UPD001 | reverse complement strand
ACGGAGGCCCTCGATCCGGGCGAGTTCGGCCAGGCGGCGATTGGACCCGCGGCCGCTCAGCACCGCGACCAGATCGATCGTCTCGGCGATCAGGGCGCGCGGGACGGTGACGACGGCTTCCTGGATGAGCTGCTCGAGGCGGCGTAGCGCGCCTAGCGCGGTGCCGGCGTGGATTGTGCCGACGCCGCCAGGGTGGCCGGTGCCCCAGGCCTTCAAGAGGTCGAGCGCCTCGGACCCGCGCACCTCACCGATGGGGATACGGTCTGGTCGCAGGCGCAGCGACGAGCGGACCAGCTCAGAGAGGGTGGCGACGCCATCCTTGGTGCGCATCGCGACCAGGTTTGGGGCCGCGCATTGCAGCTCGCGCGTGTCCTCGATCAGGACGACGCGGTCGGCGGTCTTTGAGATCTCGGCGAGCAAGGCGTTGGTGAGCGTGGTCTTGCCGGTCGAGGTGCCGCCGGCCACGAGGATGTTGCGCCGATCGGCCACGGCGCGACGAAGGACGTCGGCCTGATCCGCCGACATGATCGCGGACGCGACGTAGTCCTGCAGCGTAAAGACCGCGACGGCGGGCTTGCGGATCGCGAAGGCCGGCGCCGCCACGACGGGGGGCAACAGCCCCTCGAACCGCTCTCCGGTTTCGGGCAGCTCGGCTGAGACGCGTGGTGCGCCGGCATGAACCTCGGCGCCGACGTGATGCGCCACCAGGCGCACGATACGCTCGCCGTCGGCGGCGGACAGGCACTCTCCCGTATCAGACAGCCCCTCGGACAGGCGGTCGATCCAGAGCCGCCCGTCGGGGTTGAGCATCACCTCGACGACTGTGGGGTCTTCCAGGAATCCGGCGATGGCGGGGCCGAGCGCGGTGCGCAACATGCGCGCGCCGCGTAAGCTCGCCTCGGATCGCTGGTGAGAAGCCGCCATGTCGTCCCCGTTCGTGAAGGGACCGCGGACGAGCGGCCCTGGATCGGGGATGAGTAGAAGAGGCAGAAATGTGGGCGCGGCAACAAGGGAATGCGTTCGTAGAACCGTAGCGTAGAAATACAGGTAAAGGGCGGACCTGCGGAATAGCTTGCGATCCTTCGCCGGTCAGCGTGCCCAACTTTGGAGATCGTCCAATGGCGCTAAAGAGATATCTCGAATGTGCTGTAGCTCTCGAACCCCGTACTCAATCACTTCCGCGATCATATCGCAGAGAGCTTCTGGGCACTCGCATGGCCAGGATCGCTTGTAAGAAAGACCGTCTGCCATTGGGTGCGAATACGTCGGAATCGGATAGATCGCGCGCAGTACCAAGCGACCTTACGTCGCCCGCGGACGCGCGACTGACATCCTTCTCAATTTCGAAGTCGACGATGTTGACACCGTGCATGGCCAGGTTGTTGCCGACGGGATCCCTATGCTCCTGTCCTTGCGCGATGAGGACTTCGGCCAGCGCCACTTCATCACTAGCGACCCCAACGGGGGTGCTGATCGACATCATCAAGCCGATCCCGGCCAGCGCGGAGTTCGCAGCCAGCTATGTTACCGGGGATTCGCCGAGGTAGCGAAATCGACCGCAGACAAAGCCTTGCGGACCTCCAGGCTGCCGGGAACGCGACGGAAGCCAATCGAGGCGTTGAGCCGAAGCGCCGCAGTATTGGCGTCGAGGTTCGTTGTCCGCATCGTCGTGATGCCCGACATTTGCGCCGCAGCGATCAGGCGCAGCTTGAGCGCGAGGCCGACATGCCTGCCGCGCCAGTCGGGCAACACGCCAGTGAAGTAGGAATAGATCTCCTGGCCCAAAGCGTGGCCGATGGTGAGGCCGACGGGTCTGCCGTTAAACCCGGCAACAACGACCCATTCCGGTCGCGAGGCCGGAGTCTCGCGCAGTACCGAAAAACAGCGCGCCAACGTCCATGACGGGAGGTCTCGCATGTCGGGCGCATCGGCGATGAGGGTCTGCAACAGCATCGCCACCGCCTTCCACTGCGCCTCACTGGCTCCGGTCATGTCCGAGAGCGTCACCCCCGCGCGCACTGCCGACTGACCGTCGAAGGTCCGAAGGTCGAGCAGACTGTCGCAACGCAGCGCGTGGCGCTGAAACCCGCGTGCCTCGGCCCAGGCCTGCGGACCGGATGCTGCCTCAGGTATCGTGGCGACAAGCCCCCGAAAACCGCGCCCGATGGCTTCGCTCTCCACAAGGCCGAGCATGGTGCTGCCTCTCCCCCGGCCGCGATGATCGGGATCGACAGTGACCTGCACGGCAAGATGATCAGATAGCGCATAGGGCGAGTTGGCGATCTGCCCGAGGGCAACGGCCCGGTCATTGTCGTAACCAAGCCAGCGCAGACGCAGATCGCCCGCCGGCCATCGTGCCTCGCGGTCCAGGAACTCGGGCAGGCTGATCGGCGTGAGCCGAAGCAGGTTCATCAGGCGCAATGCGTCTTCGGCACGATCCATCGTGAAGGGCACGATCCTCACCTTGGCGTCTCCGCAGGTATCTCAACGCCATCGACGAAGATCCGTCC
>NZ_QKVT01000119.1:0-964 GCF_003426715.1 Blastomonas sp. UPD001 | reverse complement strand
CGCGTCGGGCGCAGGCCGTTGGGGCAGCCCTCGCGCATCCTGACGCTGGCGACGCAATATGAGGTGCCGGGGCTCGATGGGGTGCAGCTGACGCTCAACGTCACGCATCGCGGCACCCGCGCCGCCGATACGCGCAACCTCGTCTTCCTGCCCGCGCGGACGATCATCGATGCCGGGGTGCGCTGGCGCTTCGATCTGGGCGACAATCCGGCGCTGCTGCGCGTGACGATGCTCAATGTCGCCAACACCTATGACCTCGCTTTGGTCGGCAGCGGCAGCTATCAGGTCAACGCCCCGCGCCAGGTCACGATGTTCCTCACGGTCGATTTCTGACCGCCAGGCCGAGCAGTTCCTCGCGCAGCGCGATCGCGTCGCCGAGCGGGATCGCCTGGATCGTGACCGCGCCTGATCGCCCCGCAACCCCGATCGCGACATCAGCCAAACCGATGAAGCGGCTGACGAAGCTCTGCTTGATGTCGACACTCTGCACGCGGCGCAGCGGCAGCAATGTCAGCGTCTGGTTCCAGAAGCCGGTGCGGACATAGAGCTGCTGCCCCAGCAGCGCATAGCGGTGCGCGCGCCAGTACAGCCAGCTGAACAGCGGGACCAGAGGCAGCGCGAGATAGGCGAGTGCGATCCAGGGGCTGGCAAAATAGGCCGAGATGCCGAGGCCGAGGATCGGCACCGGCAGCGCGAAGACCAAAGGCACCCACCACATCGCCGGATCGACCCCGCGCATCGACGGATAGTCGGTGTCCCACGCGATGCGCGTCTCGCCCAGCACATGGCGCAACTCGTCTGCGGTGGCGAACGGTGCGATGCTGTGGTCGCTTTCCTTCTCACTGTCGCTGGCGAGGCTCTGCACCTTGAGCTCGTACCAGCCGAAGCGGCGGCGGATCGGGCCGGTGGCGATGACGGCGGCCTGGATGCGGTGCAGCGGCATGACGACATCGGTCAGCGTCAG
>NZ_QKVT01000118.1:0-12747 GCF_003426715.1 Blastomonas sp. UPD001 | reverse complement strand
GCGGCCCGCGGCCGCGTGGGGGCCCGGGGCCGCGCCGCCCGCCTGGGCCCGCCGCATGAAACGCTCCCAAGCCCTCAGCCACGGCGTGACGGCCGCCGCGCACGCGGTGCGCAGCGGCGACAGCCATGGCGGCGGCTCCTCCATCAACCTCTCCGAAAGCGACCGCTGATGTTCAAAAGACCTTCCACACACTACGGCAAGACCCCCGAGCCCGAGACGCCCTACCAACGCGCCGCCCAGGTTTGGGATGACCGGATCGGCGGCGCCCGCGTCCAGGCCAGGAACTGGCGGCTGATGGCCTTCGGCTCGCTGATCCTGTCTGCCGGGTTCGCGGCCGCGCTCGTCTGGCAATCGGCGCGCGGCACGGTCGTGCCCTGGGTGGTGCAGGTCGACCGGCTCGGCCAGGCGCAGGCGATCGCGCCCGCGGTCGCGGACTATCGTCCCACCGATCCCCAGATCGCCTTCCATCTCGCGCGCTTCATCGAGCAGGTCCGCTCGATCCCCGCCGACCCGATCATCGTCCGCCAGAATTGGCTGCGCGCCTACGATTTCACCACCGATCGCGGCGCCGCGGCGCTCAACGACTATGCACGCTCGAACGACCCCTTCACCAAGGTCGGGCGGATCCAGGTCGCGATCGACGTCTCGAGCGTGATCCGGGCGTCGCCGGACTCGTTCCGCGTCGCCTGGACCGAGCGCCGCTACGAGAACGGCCAGCTCGCCGAGACGAGCCGCTGGACCGCCATCCTCACCATCGTCGTGCAGGTCCCGAGCAATGCCGACCGGCTGCGCGCGAACCCGCTCGGCATCTACGTCAACGCCATCAACTGGTCACGGGAGCTTGGACAATGAAGCCGTCTTTCCGTAGAGCCGGAAACCCGGCTTTCCGCACGTCCACAATCGCGGCTTTGCTGCTCTCAGCAACCACGCTCGCCGGCTGCGCCACCACGCAAAAGCCGCCCGAGATTTCGTATGACGACGCCGCGCCCGCAGTGCAGACGGTTGATCCGCCTGCGCCGGTCCAGGTCGTGGAGCTGCCACGCCCGCTGCCGTTGCCCGGCCAGATGAAGCCGGTAGAGGAACGTCGCCGGACGCCCGAGCCGACCGATCCTGCCGCGCGGGTCAACCAGGCCAATGCCGCCGCGCGGGTGCAGCCGGTTCGCGACGGCTTCATCAACGCCATGCAGGTCTATCCGTGGACGCAGGGCGCGCTCTATCAAGTCTATACCGCCGTCGGGCAGATCACCGACATTGCGCTCCAGCCCGGCGAACAGCTCGTCGGCTCGGGGCCGGTGGCCGCCGGCGACACGGTGCGCTGGATCATCGGCGACACCCAGAGCGGCTCCGGCGCGACCACCCAAGTCCATATCCTGGTGAAGCCGACCCGTGCGGACCTGATGACGAACCTGGTCATCAACACCAACCTGCGCACCTACCATATGGAGCTGCGCTCCACCGAGCGGACCTATATGGCGTCGGTCTCCTGGCAGTATCCGCAGGATCAGCTGATCGCGCTTCGCCGCCAGAACGCGCAGGCCGAGGCGGCGCGGCCGGTCGCTACCGGCGTCGACCTCGCCAACATCAACTTCCGCTACGCCATCGAGGGCGACCGCGCGCCTTGGCGGCCGCTGCGCGCCTATGACGATGGGCGGCAGGTGTTCATCGAGTTCCCCCGGGGCATCGCCCAGGGCGAGATGCCGCCGTTGTTCGTGGTCGGCCCTGAGGGCAACACGTCCGAGCTCGTGAACTACCGCGTTCGCGGCAACTACATGATCGTCGATCGCCTGTTCGCGGCCGCCGAGCTGCGGTTGGGCGCCGGCGATCGCCAGAGGCGGGTTCGCGTTACCCGCACCGACGGGAGGCCCACATCGTGAGCGAGCCGCAGTCCCCGAAAGACGAGACGGCGCCGCTGACGGGGGCCGCCCCGGAGGCTGCCTCGACCATGCGGCTGCGCGCCGAAGCACCAAGGGTCACGCGGCTGTCACGCAAGGTGCTCGCCGGGATCGGGCTGGTCGCGAGCGTCGGCCTCGGCGGCGCCCTGATCTACGCGCTTCAAACCCGCGACGGCGGCAAGGCCTCCGAGGAGCTCTATTCCACCGACAACCGCTCGACCGCGGACGGCTTGGCGAGCCTCCCGCGCGACTACAGCCGGGTTCCGCAGCTCGGACCACCGCTCCCAGGCGATCTCGGTCGCCCAATCCTCGACGCGCAGAACCGCGGCCAACCGGTGCCGGTGCCCGGCATCGCCACGCCGAACCCCGGCCTCAGCGCCGAGGAGCAACGACGTCTCCAGGAGATCGAGACCGCGCGCACTGCCAAGCTCTTTGCCGGGACGGAGGGCCGTCCGCTGTCATCGCCGGCAGCCGGCGTTGCCTCTGTCGCGCCCCCACCGGCGCCCGATCTCACAGGCCTCGGGCTGGCGCCGCAACCCGCCACACCCACAGCGCAGGATCGGCAGCTCGCCTTCCTCAATGCCGCCGCCGATCGGCGCACGGTCGCCCCCGACCGCGTCGCCGCGCCGGCGTCGCCGAACATCCTGCAGGCGGGCGCGGTCATCTCCGCCGCGCTCATTACCGGCATCCGTTCCGACCTTCCGGGCCAAATTGCAGCCCAGGTGACCGAAAACATCTATGACAGCCCAACCGGACGTACCCTGCTCGTGCCACAAGGCACGCGCATCATCGGCCAATACGACAACAACGTTCAGTTCGGTCAAAGCCGCGTGCTGCTGGTCTGGAACCGGCTGATCTTCCCGAACGGCCGGTCAATTGTGCTCGAGCGTCAGCCCGGTGCTGATGCGGAAGGCTACGCCGGTCTTCAGGACGGCGTCGATTATCATTGGTGGGATCTCGCCAAGGCGGCTGGCCTCTCCACGTTGCTAAGCGTCGGCGCCGAGCTCGCGACCAACGATGAGAACCGCCTGATCCAGGCGATCCGCAACGGCGGACAGGACACCATCAATGACGCCGGCCAGCAGATCGTCCGCCGTCAGCTCAACGTCGCGCCGACGCTTACGATCCGACCGGGATTCCCCGTACGGGTCATCGTAACGCGCGACCTTGTTCTCGAGCCCTATGGAGGTTGACCATGGCGAAGCTGAAACTTGGCGCCCTCGACGACGACAAGCCGGTTAAGGCGTCGGTCGAACTGCCGGCGACCGTCCATCGGAACCTGATCGCCTACGCCGAGGTGCTCGCGCGCGAGACGGGTCGGCCTGTCGGTGATCCGATCAAGCTGATTTCACCGATGATCGAGCGGTTCATGGCGACCGATCGAGCGTTCGCAAAAGCGCGTCGGACAACAGGTAGCTGAACCGCATTCGACGACATTGTAATTGATTCAAGACTTAGGAATCGACGCGTGACCTTGCGAGCCCTTGGGGCGCTGACAGCGACTTGGCGAGGCTGAGCAATCGTCTCAAGGCCGGATTGTCGTTTCGCGGAGACCATACGGCACAGAACGTGAGGAGATCGTCCGAGAGCGGCCGGTAAACAACACCGGGGAAGCGCGTCGCTATGGTCGCTTCGCTTGTCAAAGTCAGACCTCGCCCAAGGGCCACGAGGTGCATCAGATTATCTCGCCCAACGCGATGGCTCTCAATGCTCGGGTGACGACCGAGGTCAGCGAGGTGCTTGATGAGATAGTCGTGGATTTCGGGCCCGGGGTCGGTATCGCTGATGATGAAGTGTCGCTCGTATAGGGCCGCCCACGAAATAACCGCCATCTTCGACAACTCGTCACCCAGGGGGACTGCCACATAAACGCGTTCCGTCCAAAGCTGTGCCACATCACAGCCCTCCGCGCTCGGTTCGCCAGTGAGAAACGCAACGTCAAGTTCAAGCCGCTGTATCGCGTTGATGTGCGTAGACGGTCCGCCCTCGACAAGGTCGGGTCGGATGGCCGGATGTGCCGCAATGAAGCTGCGCAGCAGATCAGCGAGGAATCCGGAAGCAAGAGAAGAGAATATGCCGATCCGGACAGCTCCAGCCTCTCCACGCCCGTGCGAGCCGGCATCCATCGCTGCATGACCAATATGCCGCAGGGCCTTGCGTGCCCGGACGAGAAACTGGTTGCCTGCATGGGTGAGTTGAACGCCCCCGTGATGGCGGACAAACAGTGCTGCGCCGATCTCATCCTCAAGGTCGCGCACGCGGCGGCTAATAGCGGACTCGTGGACTCCCATTGCTTTAGCGGCGCGCCGGAAGCTCCCCCGCTCGGCGGCTGCAACCATGTAGCGAAGATGCCGAAGCTCCATCCTTTCAACGCCTCCTGTCATCTCTCGAGGCGCAGGCTCAATCCTTGTCGACGGACTCGACGGCGCCGCTGTCGGGTTCCGCGTAATAGGAGCTCAGCGCTGATCGGCATCGTGCTGTCGACAGGTGTTTCAATATTTCGAGGTCGTTGAGGACATCAAAGGGGTTCCGATCAAGTGCGCTACGCAGCGCGTCCTTTAGCCACTTGCTCATACCAGGGTGCGACAGGACCCATTCGATCATCGAGTCGGTGTCTGCTGGGCCGTCGCGGGGCTTTCCGACTTCTGCCATGTGGACCTCCTCTCTCGACTGACCTCAGGGGTTGCAATCGCCGCATTGACCTGGGTCCGCCGTCGTCGCTGCGACGGGGCGCTCGATCCGATGACCACAGCCCTCGCACGAAAGCACGTCCGCCTTGATCGCCAGAGTTGGCCCGCCGCACCACGAACAGGGCAGACCGGAAAGCCGCTCGGTTACCGCGAATCCGGGCGCCGCGCACACGGGACACTTGCTGCGGAACCGGCGGACCAGATCGAGGGTGGCGGCTTTGATGGCGCGCATGCGGGTCGGGTTGCGATGGGCTCGCATGTCGGTCTCGACGAAGGCCGCGCCGCACATCGCGATCGTCTGAGTCACAGCGTTGTCGAGGTCCGCCGCGCTGGCGATGTCCTTGATGAGCGCGCGGCCAGGCGCCGGCTCACCGTCGATGCAGCCGATGACGATCACGCCATGACCGGGGAACTGGGCCCGCTCGCAAAATGCGCGCGCGCTGGGCAAGTCTGAAACAACCGCGTGACTGAAGTTGGTGGTCAGGCTCGCATGACGACCGATGAGCTCAATCCCGCGCGCGCGATCGGCCAGGACGACGATCTCGCGGGCGAGCGGCGCGAACGGGATGTAAGGATGAGGGCCGAAACTGCCTTCGCTGGCCAACGCGAACTGAGCGTCGGGCGCTTCCGCGAACGCCGCCGCGATCTTGGCCCGCGCGGCATCGAGCTGCGAGCCGGTCCGCTCGACGTCCCGGCTGAAGGTCCCAAACCGGTCAGTATCGATGCCGCTGCTTACCCTGACGCGCACGCCGAGCGATCGTTCCAGCAGCGGCGCGATCACCCGCTCCTTGGCGTGCATCGTCGCGAGCATCGCCAGTTCATCGTCGTAGGGGCGCGGAGCGGCCGGCATGACTAGAAATACCCCTCCCGCTTCTTCTGTTCGAGCGAGCCGCCGTCCTCGCCGTCACTGATCCGGCCCTGACGTTCCGATCCCGTGGCAGCCAACGTCTCCTGAACGACTGAGCGGAGGTCGGCCGCGTCGGATTCGACCGCCGCCGTCACCGGCCAGCAGCCGAGCGTCCGAAAACGCACGGTCTTGGTTTGGACGGTTTCGCCGGCCCGCAGTCGCATGCGGGGCTCATCATCGACGACGATCAGCCCGCCGCCCCTCTCGACAACCGGCCGGGGCGCGGCGAAATAGAGCGGCGCCAGCGCGATGTCGTGTGTCAGCGCGTAGGTCCAGACGTCGGTTTCGGTCCAGTTCGAGAGCGGGAACACCCGCGCCGACTGATCCTTGCCGAGCCGGGTGTTGTATAGGTTCCAGAGTTCGGGCCGCTGTTGGCGCGGATCCCAGACATGGCCGGCGCTCCGAACGGAAAACACCCGCTCTTTGGCCCGCGACTTCTCTTCGTCGCGGCGCGCCCCGCCGAAGACGAAGTCATAGCCGCCCTGGTCCAGCGCGGCCTTGAGCGGCTCGGTGCGCATCTCCAACGTATAGCGATCGCCATGATCGAACGGGTTGAGACCGGCGGCGCGCGCCGCCTCATTGGCGTGGACGATCAACTCGAAGCGATGCTCTCGCGCGAAGCCGTCGCGGAAGTCGAGCAGCGACTGGAACTCCCAGGTCGAGTCGATGTGGAGCAGCGGGAACGGAGGCCTTCCCGGGAAGAAGGCGCGCAAGGCGAGGTAAGCGAGCACGGTCGAGTCCTTGCCGGCCGAGAACAGCATCACCGGCTTGCGCGCTTCGGCGACGGCTTCGCGCAGGATGTGGATCGCCTCCGATTCCAGTCGCGCGAGGTGGGACAGCCGTGCGGTCATGCGGCGGCTTCCCATTGAAGCCCACCGACGTAGCGGCGGATCACCCGGCCTTCATCGGCCAGCCGGAAGAGGTGAACCCAGCCGTTGTCGACGAGATGACGAACGCCCGCGTGCTTCTCGATGACGCCATTCAGCGCGTCTTCGGGGGCTGCGATGAAGACGTTGAGCCGCAGCGGTTCATGCACGAAGCGCTCGCCGTCGTGGACCGACTGCCAGGGCAATCCCACCTTGAGGTCACCGGAGTTGCCCTCCAGCACCCCCAGCTGCCCGACGACGTTGTGCAGCACCTTGTTGCCGCTGCCGAAGGCGCGGTTGTTCACGGTCGAGCCGTAATATTGCAGGTTGATCCAGCTCGCGACGACCATCGGCGCGGTCATGATCAGTTCGAGCACGCCGAACCCGTCGTCCTTGCGCCAGTCATAGTCGTGCAGGAAGGCGCGGCCGCCGAGATCGAGCCCGCGCGTCCGTGACCGCGGCGCGGCGATGAAGGCGGCGTTGCCCGCGAGCCCCCATTCGGGACGGACCTGCGCCCAGTCGCGGCTACGCGCCTTCACCGCACGATCAACGTCCCTGGTCTTGTCGATTCCGAGCCCCAGCGCGCGTTCGGCGCGCGCCAGCGACGAAGCCTTCGCCAGCGCCCTGCGCAGAGCGGCGAGATCGGCGGCGTGGGACGCGGGGAGATCGTCCGCGTCGAAGATGTGGACCTCGTCGGTGGTCGTATCGTGCAGGCAGCCCAGGAACCAGGTGTCCTCGGGGATATCGATTCCCTTGCCGGCGAGACCTCTGCGCACGCCCGGATCGTTGAGGATGGCGGCGGCGACCCGTGCGTTCGCCTCGCCGGTGTGGCCGCCGCACGCGCCGCAATCGAGCCCCGAGGCATGGGGATTGTTGACGGTCGTGCTGCCGTGCCCGGTGAGCAGGACCAGGCGCGCGAAGTCTTGCGTCATCGACATCGCGCGCAGGACGGCCTCGGCCATGGCGACACGCTGCGCGTCGTCGAAGCCGGTGAGCCGGCCAGCCACCGCGCGGGGATCTAGACGCGGGCCCACCCGATCGATGACGCTCTCGTCGAGGCCATCGGTATTGGGGTCGCTGACCGTCCGGGTCAGGCGCGCGCTGTCGCCGACGAGCTTGCCGGCGAACAGCAACCCCGCCGTCTCGACATAGGTGAAGGAAGACACCGCCGAGAGCTTGAACGCCTTCCACGCCTTCGCCGCGCGGCGGCGCAGCAGGCGCCGGTTGAGGATCTCCGCCTCCTCGGGCTCGGAAGCACCGGCGACCGCCTCGCAGACGACGAAGGCGGGTTTGAGCAGCACCGGGCATTGCGCGCCGCCGGTGTCGCGGCCGATCGGCACATATTCGATTGGGAAGCCGAAGAAGCCGGCGAAGCCGATCGTCTCGGCGTCGGGGCAGACCGTCTCGAGCGCGCGCCGATAGACCTCGGAGCGCACGTCGATGCAGAACGCCGCCTGGAACGCCTTGCGCACAGCCTTTGAGGGCACGGGGGATGCGAGGTGCTGCCCGAGCCGCGCCAGTAACTGGCGCTGATACCCGGCCTCATAGGCTTCGTGCAGCATCAGATCGACGACCAGCTCCGGATCGTCGCCAAGGCGCTCGTCCTCCGGCAGCGCGGTGGCCTCTGCCATCGCCTTCGACCATGCCGCCCTAAAATCCGGGTCGGCGCGTTCGAGGAACAGCGCATAGCCCCACACCACCCGGATCGCCAACAGCTGCACCAGCGTGTCGTCATCGCGCCCGTAGAGCGAGTTGTCCCAGACGCGGTATCGCGCATAGGCGGCCCAGCCGCCGACATCGATCAGCGCGCGGTGCAGGTAATCCTCGACCGCGCGCTCGGGGATGCCGAGCGCGCCCACGACTGCGGCGATCGCTTCGCGCGGGTCGTCCGGCATGGCGGCGACGGCCTTGCGGAAGCCCTTGATTCCCATCGTCTCGGGGTTGCGGTCGAACTGCATAGCCGCGCGCCAGGCGGCGTAAGGCGGCAGCGCCCGCGACGGCAGCTTCCACGCGGCTTGACCCTCGTCGAAATAGGCCGCGCACCACTTCGAGATCTCGTCGATCATGAAGGCAGTGCGCGAGGCTTGGCGGTCGCCCGCCGACAGGCTGTCGAGAACCTCGGCGACGGTCGCAACCACTGCTTTTGGCCTCTTCGTCACCGGGTCTGTTGCGGCCGACCGGCGCAGCGCCGCGTCGTCGCTCGCCAGCGCTGCGTGACCGGACGTCGCGGCGACCGCCGCCTTCAGGTCGCGATCCTCGATCCGTCCCGCCGCCAGCGCTTCTCGGTAGAATGCACGCGGCATCAGCATGTCGACGCCGGCGACGCGGCGCAGCGTCGCGCACGTCGAGGAAAAGCTCTGGTCGCTGAAGCCGAGAAACGGATTGACCGCGACGAAGTGCTTGAGCGGCCAAAGCGGCGCGATCTTATTGCACGCCCGGTCGATGGCGGCGTCGATCGCCGGGCGTGGCGGGTTGGCCACTGGCTCCGCATCTTGCGCCCGCCTCGGCGGGTCGATCGCGGCGGCGACGGCATGGCTCATGAGGGAACTCCGCTGACAGGGGTCGAAGGAACGATCGCGGGCGGCGGCGGCGGGCTTGGCCAGAACCGCAGCACCAGCCGGTTGGCGAGCGTGTTGACGTAGAGGCCGTTGGCAAGGTGGACGTAGGCCGCCTGCCAGCGCGGGGCGTCCGCCTTGCCCGGCAAGACGCTCTGGAAGACGGTCACCGCCGCGAACGCCAGGACGACCAGGGCGACGATGACGAGGTCGAGTGGTCCGCGCAGCGCCTGCACCGGGGGCAAGGACCCGGCAAGCACATGCTCCACCGCCCATTGGAGTCCGAAATAGGCGAGCGACACCACCAGTGCGAGCGCGGCCGTCCGGCCGACGACATAGAGGCTTGGCCGCTCGTCGAAGGCCTGGGTTATGAGGTGCGCGAGACCCAGCATCACCACCGCGCCGAGGGCGAACACACCGGGTTGCGCGGTGATCGTCGCGCCGAACAGCGTCCCCACGACCAAAGCCGCGGCCAGGACCAGGCCGACGATCATCGCCATCCGGGCCGGGTGCGGCTGACCGCCGGGGCTCGGCGACCACGACGCCCGCGCCAGGTCGATGACGCTGCCAGACGAGAGGAAGGCGTGGGCCTTGTAGAGCGAGTGAGCGACGATGTGCAGCAACGCTGCGGCGAACGCGCCGAGCCCGCATTGCAGCATCATGAAGCCCATCTGGGCGATGGTCGAATAGGCCAGCGAAACCTTGACGCTGGTCTGGGTCAGCATGACGACCGATCCGAACAGCGCGGTAACGCCGCCAACGATGACCAGGATCTCCATCGATGGCGACGAGAGCGAAATGACGTCGGCGAAACGCAGCACGAGGAAGCCGCCGGCGTTGATCACGCCGGCGTGGAGGAGCGCCGACACGGGTGTCGGTGTCTCCATCACCTCGGTGAGCCAGCCATGCAGCGGGAACTGCGCCGACTTGAGCAGCGCGGCGATCACCAGCAGTACCGCGACCGCATGGATGGCAGCGGGAATGTCTCCGCCGACGCGCATCGCCTCCGCCCCCGCGAACAGGACCGCATAGTCGAGACTGCCGAAAGCCTGATGGAGCAGCACCATCGCCGCGATCAGGCAGAGATCGCCGAGCCGGCTGGCGAGGAATTTCTTGCGCGCGGCGAGCACGGCCGCCTGCCGCTCGGGATAGAACAGCAGCAGCTTGTTGAGCCCGAGGCTGGTCGCGATCCACGCCAGCGCGAACTGGAACAGATTGCCCGAGACGATCAGCAGCAGCACCGCCGCGAGGGTCAGACACAGCCACTTGGTGAAGCGGGCCTGCCCGCGGTCGCCGTCGAGATAGTTGCGGCTATACAGGACGACGATCAGGCCGACGAAGGCGACCAGCACGAACATGATCGCGGCCAGAGTATCGACGTAGAATCCCAGGCCGACACCTGCGAACCCCACCGTGCCTGTCACCAGGGGGCCGTTGACCGCGACGCAGAGGCCCGCGGCTGCGGCCATCGCCAGGGCGAAGCCGGCGATCCAAGCGGCGCCCCCTCCGACCTGTCGCTGACCCGACTTGGCGCTTCCGGTCGCCAATCCGGCGACTGCGAGCGCGAATGGTCCGAGAGCGAGGCACCAGGTCAGGTTCGGCGTCATGGTCGTCTCCAGCGAGAAGCGACCTATCAATTAACGCCACATGCGGGTTCTTAATAATACAAAGATTGCGGCACTTCGTTCGTTTCTGTAAAATCATGCAATGGCAACCCTCAACTATCACCACTTGCGCTATTTCTGGGCCATCGCGCATGAGGGCAGCCTTACCCGCGCCGCCGATCGGCTAAATCTCTCGCAATCGGCCCTCTCGGTGCAGCTCGGCAAGCTCGAGCTGCAGCTGGGCCATCCGCTGTTCGACCGATCCGGCAAGCGTCTCATCCTCACCGAGGCCGGTCGGATCGCCCTCGACTATGCCGACACCGTCTTTCAGGCCGGAGACGAGCTGGTGAGCACGATGAAAGGGCGGCCGGTGGATCGGCGGCAGGCGTTCCGGGTGGGCGCGTTGACGACGCTATCCCGAAACTTCCAGCTGGAGTTCCTGAGCCCACTCGTGGGCCGGGCCGACGTCGAGTTGATTATCCGCTCAGGCACCATGCGCGATCTCCTCGCCCAGCTTGAGGCGCATATGATCGATGTCGTGCTCGCCAACAGCGCTCCGCAGCACGACGCGCGCTCCGACCTTCGCAGCCATTTGCTCGCTCAGCAGCCGGTCGCACTGGTAAGGCGCCCGCGCGCCGAACCGACCGCGTTCCGCTTCCCGGACGACCTGCGGTCGCAGCCCATCTTGTTACCGAGTCTCGACAGTGAAATTCGCGTTGGGTTCGATCGGATCCTCGAACTCGCCGGCGTGCGCCCGATCATTTTTGCCGAAGTGGATGACATGGCCATGTTGCGGCTCCTCGCCCGTGACAGCGACGGTCTGGCTCTCGTACCGCCGATCGTCGTGCGCGACGAACTCGCCGCCGGCCTGCTCGTGGAGGTCTGTCCGGTCCCGAACCTCAGCGAAACATTCTACGCGATCACCCAGAAGCGCCGCTTTCCGAATCCCTTGCTCGGGGAGCTGCTCACGCGGGCGGTAAAGGATAAATGACTTTGTTGCTCACATGCGCATCATGAGGCCTGTCACATCGTCTCAAGGGCTGACGGTCGACCGAACACAAAGCGAACTTCAGCATTCACCGCATCGCGTATAGTCGCTGGATGCGTTCCAAGGATCCAGCATTTGCAGCCTTTTCCGACCTGATCATCAGATCAGTGGCACCCTTGACGCCGTCCGAGCTGACGCTGAACGATATCGCGGACGCCTGCGAACTCCGTGTGCTTGCCAAAGGCGACCATCTGCTCCGGGTCGGGGACATCGCTGAGCACATCTACTTCATGTCAGCCGGGCTTGTTCGCTACTATTTTCTCGACGGCGATAGCGGTGAAGAGCGCACCGGACAGTTTTTCGACAAGGACCAGGTCTTCACCGATGCATCGAGCTTCCTGTCCCAAGCGCCCGCATCTCAGTCGATGCAGGCGCTGGAACCGTCCGAGGTGATCTGTCTGTCTCGCCGGGCACTTTACGCCGCCTACGCCGCCGACCATGCGATGGAGCGATTCGGTCGGCTGATGGTGGAGGCGGCACTGGTTGGCTCACAGCGACGCTCTACCAGTCTCCTCACCCTTGCGCCTGACGAGCGCTACCGCACGTTTGTCAACGCCAGGCCGGAGGTGGCACGGCGTGTGCCACAATATCTCATTGCGAGCTATCTCGGAATCACGCCGGAAAGCCTGTCGCGCATCCGCGGGCGGCTCGTCAAAAAGCTACCCGTTAAGCGGTGATCGGAGCGTCAAGATGCGTTCTGCCAGCTTTCCAGCGTCGCCGTGAGCGCGTCGTCCCAGTCCGTGGCGCGGACGCCGAACGTTTCGGTGTAAGCCTTGTCGGAGATGATGAACGGCGCCTCATAGGAGTAGGCCATTTCAATAACCTCGCTCGCCGCAGGCGCGAAGAGGCCGATCGTTCGGAGAACGAACCTGGGAACCCGACAGATCTTGGGCGCTGGTGCGTTAGCGATCTCCGCCGCCCGCGTCAGGATCTCCCGTGGCGTTAGCGCCGGTGGAGACGGCACGTGCCATGCCCTGCCCCAGGCGCGCTCCTCCCGCCCGAGCCGGATCAGCGCTTGGGCGAAGTCCGGTACATATGTCACGCTGTGCAACATGTCGGCGTTGCCGAACCATCCAATCGCTTTGCCCTTTAACAGGTTCGGCCACACGCGCTCACCAAACGCCGATTGGCGCACGCCGGGGCCGAGGAAGTCGGCTGCACGCCCAGTCACTGTACGCACATCGC
>NZ_QKVT01000117.1:0-1151 GCF_003426715.1 Blastomonas sp. UPD001 | reverse complement strand
ATCCCGCTGACGCTTGAGCTCACCGCCAGCAGCGTCTCGCGAAGCGCTGCCGTGGCGGCGTTGAAGTCCTGCTCCACCTGCGCATATTCGGCTGGCAGGCCCGCCATTTGGGTGGTCAGGTCGCCTTCGGCCATGCGCTTGAGCGCGCTGCCCATCTGACCGAGCACGACGCCGCGAACCTTCTCCTCGGCATCGACGAAATAGGTCGAGAGCGCGATATCGATGTCGAGCAGCGACACCTTCACCAGCGCTGCCACGTCCTTGGCAAGCTTGCGGCGACCTGGCACGTAACGCAGCAGGCCTGGCGAGATCATCCCATAGATCATTTCTTCGAGGATCAGCGCGTACCCGCCGACATACCATTTCGGCTCCAGCCCGATGCGCGCGTGCACCTGGCCCACACCAACCGCGCGCGTCATGTAATCATCCGTGAGACCGTCGCCGAAGATCTTCATCCAGTGGCTGTGCTGCGCGTTCTTGGCAAATTGCAACCGCGCGCTATCGCTGAAGAAGACCTTGAGTTCGGGAATCGTCCCGACCTTGCGATAGAACTTTTCCAGCGCGCGTTGGACATGACGACCCAATGACCTTTTCACTCTGCGAAAGGTCGAGTTGTCCGTTCCGTCGAGTTCGTAAAAGGCCAGTCTCTCCTGCAAGCTTGATGGCATTTCCCCTTCTCCCAAAAAGGCAAACAACGCTGGCGCTTTCCTCTAGAGCGAGGAAGTTAATCAGCCGTTGAAACCGCACAGAAAAGACAATGCGTGATGACGAATGGCACTGCACAGAGGTAAAATTCGATTGTTATCGCGCCTTCCTCCTTGAGATGCTGTGCAATCGATCAACATTCGAGAAACTGTATCTTCAACTTCTTGCAGATACGCAAAAAGGCCGGGAGATTGCTCTCCCGGCCTTCCGTTGCGACCCTTATAGGGCTTGTTTTATTCAGCGGCTTCCATCGGATCGGCCTTGTCGGGCTTGCCGTCGCCATCCGTATCCCAGGCATCGGCCTTGCCGTCATTGTTGCGGTCCCAGGCATCCATCGTGCCATCGCCATTCGAATCCAGCGTGGCGGGCGGGGCCTGGTCTGCGGTGGCCGGGGCGTCAGCGCCCGGTGCCGGGGTTTCCGAAGCCGGGGCCTCGGTGGTCGGGCT
>NZ_QKVT01000116.1:0-1849 GCF_003426715.1 Blastomonas sp. UPD001 | reverse complement strand
CCTTCTGCAGCCACTGGCCGTCAGGGCCCGCCGATTCCAGCCCCAGAGCCTCGAGGCGCGCGATCAGATAGCCGAGCGTCCGCTCCTCGCCGCGCGTGCCGGGTGCGCGGCCCTCGAACGTGTCGGACGCGAGCGTGCGGACGGTTTCGACCAGCCGATCGGGATCGACGGTGATGGCAGTCTGGGCATGGAGCGGGGCGGCAAGCGCGGTGACAGCGGCGGCGGCAAGAAGGATGTGTTTCAGCATGGCCCCGTCTTAGCGGCAGGGCCATGCAGCGCAAGCGGTCAGGCTCAGGCCGCCCGGGCGGTGCCGAGCGGTTCGATCGCGTCTTCCTCCCACAATTGCTTGGCGCGCTGGACATCGCTTTCACTCACCTTGCCGATGCGGTGAGCGATGAAGTCGATGCCGTCGATCAGCCACAGGGCGAGCTGCGGCTGGGTCAGCCGATAGACGCGGCATTGTGCGAAGCTCTCGATCTCGACCAGTCCGAGCGCGCGCAGCACCGCCAGATGCTGCGACAGCCGGGTCGGGGTGATGTCGAGCGCGGCCGCCATCTCGTTCACCGTCTGGTCGCCGATGCGCAGTTTCTGGATCAGCCGGATGCGGTCCGGGTGCGAAATCTGACGCAGCACGGTGGCGAGTTCGTTGGCGACAATCTTGCGGCTGGGCATCTTATTGTTCTCCAGTGGTGGCGACGAGCCGAAGGGAAGGACGGGGCTTGCGCGGCGAAGGGGCGACCGATCCAGCGGGAATGGCGCGCCAGGACGAGGTCGCGCGCGACCGGCGCTCGCCGCCACGGCACAGTTGATGGATGAACTCGCTGTCGGTGACCTCGGTGACATAGGGCGCGACCGAGCCGCGGCCCGGCGTGATGATGCCGCAGTCCCACAGCCGCGCCGCGCCGAGCATCAGGCGCTGTGCGGCATGGCTGAGCCCGGCATGGTGCACCGCCAGCGCCATCGCCTGGACGAGCAACGGCGCGTTGAGCGGCAGCGCGCCATCGGCTTCGTCGAGCACCTCGCCGGTCAGCATGGTCAGGCCCCGACGGTGCCACAGCATCGGCCAGGGCGTCCAGATTCCGGTGATCTCGGCCAGCATCGCGAAGATCAGGCTGCGCAGATCGGGCAGCACGATGATCGCATCCCAGCGGCTCGCACGCCGGACGAGGTGACACAGGGCATCCTCGATCGGCAGGATCTCGATCTCCTGCTCGTCGCGCGCTGCGACGCGACCGGATGCGAGCATCTGGCGCACCAGCGCGTTGCGGCGGCGGGCATCGCCGACAATGGCGATGCGCTTGCGCCCTTCGGCCTGCGCCGCCTGGAGCATGGCTTGCAGGATCTCGGTTCGCGGTAGCGGCGCTTCGCAATCGGCATCGACCGGGCAGGCCGCCGGGTGCGGCGACATCAGCATCACATCGAGCGTGCTCGCCTTGAGCGGCTTGCCCGTGCCCTGATCGTGCAGATAGCTGGCCACCCAGTCCGCATGCGGCAGGCCCGAACCGCCGTCTGCCTGAAAGGCGACCGGCGACACATTCTGCCAGGGCAGGAATGCGGGCGCCGATACAGGCGCGCGGTGCTGCGTGGCCCATGCGGCGACCTGGCGAAACGCTCCGACCGGGCGCGCGGGCACGTAATGCACGTCCATATCCAGCCATGCGGTAAGGCGTGCCTGCGCCTCGATCCAGTCACGAGGGCCTGGCTCGCCATGGTTGGCGAGCCGCAGCTGCGCGCCGCGGATCAGGCTCAGCGCCGGGCGCTGTACAGGGGAAAACCCCTGACCGGATTGAACTGCGGGGATCCGGTCAGGGGTACCGACCGCTTGTGCGACTGCAAGCGGGCGGGTGGG
>NZ_QKVT01000115.1:0-1824 GCF_003426715.1 Blastomonas sp. UPD001 | reverse complement strand
TGGCATCGCCTTCTGGAACTGGCCGCCATGTCGCGCACGCTCATCATGGACGAAGATGGCGTTTACGACGCGGCGTCGTTCAACGATCGTATGCTGCTCGGCCTGAAGGGCACGATGAGCGAGGCCGAACTGCACATCCTGAAGTCTCGACTGCAAGGCGGCATTCTCAACAAGGCGCGTCGTGGCGAGCTCGAGTTGCCGTTGCCGATCGGACTGGTCTACACGCCTGATATGCGCGTGGTGCTCGATCCGGATCGCCAGATCCAGGACACGGTGCGCATGCTGTTCGATACCTTCCGGGAGGTGGGCACAGCCTGTGCGGTCGTGCGCCGCCTGCGCAGCGAGAAGATCCTGTTTCCCCGGCGTGTCCGTCGCGGCATCGGCAAGGGCGACGTGCTGTGGAGCGCGATCGACCATTCTCGCGTGATCCAGATTTTGCACAATCCACGATACGCTGGTGCTTTCGCATACGGACGCACCCGCACGGTCTATAATGCCAAGCTTAAGTCCGTACAGCAGAAGATGCCGAGGTCCGACTGGCAGGTGCTCATCCCTCAGGCCCATGAAGGCTACATCTCGTGGGACGAGTTCGAGCGCAATCAAACAAGTCTCGAACAAAATGCAGTCGGTTTTTCTCCGGGCCTGCGGGGTCGTATGCCTCGCCAGGGCAACGGCTTATTGCAAGGAAGAGTTTTGTGCGGTCGTTGCGGCGCCCGCATGCGGGTCCATTATGAACAGTTCGAGGGCAAGCTTCGTCCCTATTACATCTGCAACGAGGCCGTCGTGCGCCACGCGGGCAAGGCTTGCCAATGGGCAAGAGGACCAGCGATCGATGAAGCGATCAGCGCGTTGCTGCTCGAAGCAATGGCACCCACGGCGATAGAGGTCGCACTTGCGGTGCAGGAGGAGATCTCGCAACGTGTCGAACAAGCCGCCTCGCTGCGCGACAAGCAGTTACAGCGCGCCCGGTATGAGGCTGAACTCGCACGCCGACGCTATCTGAAGGTCGATCCCGACAACCGCTTGGTTGCCGACGCACTCGAAGCGGACTGGAATGGCAAGCTTCGCGACCTCGATACGCTTCAGCGCGAACATGAGCGTCAGAACGAGACAGACCAGTCATTGCTGGACGGCGCTATGCAGGAACGGATCCGAGCGCTGGCCGCAGATTTTCCGCGCATCTGGAACAACGAGCGCACGAGCCCGGTCGAGCGTAAACGCATGCTTGGTCTCCTCATCGAAGACGTGACACTGCTGGTCGACGAGAAGATCAACATGCACATACGCTGGCGCGGAGGTCGCACGCAAAGCCTGGCAGTAGCTCGTCCCCGGCCCATGGCCGTGATCCGCAAGACCCCGGAAGCGGTTGTGGCACTGATCAACGAACTGCTGGAGACCGACAACGACCAGCAGATTGCCAGTCGTCTCAACGCACTCGGGCATCGTAACTGGCGCGGTGAGGCTTTTACCTTGAAGAAAGTGATGCTCGTGCGTCGTGCCTATGGGCTGAAGACCCGGTTCGAACGGTTGCGCGAGAGCGGCATGCTAACTGGCGAGGAAGTGGCTCGTCGATTTGGCGTAAGCGCCACAACCGTACACCAACTCGGACGCGATGGTGTTCTCAAGCGCCATCGCTACGCTACCAACCACCGCTACCTGTATGAGCCACCGGGCAACGTCCGACTCGCAAAAGGCGTCGGCGGCCGATATGGTAGCCGCCAACCCCGGTTAATTGACGCTCAACAAATCCAACAAGGTGCATCGTGATGTCTGCTCCTTGTCCTTCGGACGCCGCGGCCGGGCTGGCAAGACGCCAACGCCATA
>NZ_QKVT01000114.1:0-710 GCF_003426715.1 Blastomonas sp. UPD001 | reverse complement strand
TAGTTTGTCCTTAGACCAAAGGGCTAACGCTGTGATTGATGGTCTTATTCAGGGCGGGTTTAAAGTTGATGAGATGCTATCCTCACAAGTCGTTTCCGTTTGCGGCACTCAGCGAGGCGGGAAAGGTACTCTAGCAGCAATCTTAGCTACTTTATCAAAGGCACTAGACCCTAGCTTAGACGTGCAATACTTCACTGCGGGGGTGGACGTGTACCCGTTCGCCTGTAGCCTCACATCTGCTCTTAGTTTCCCCGGTCGAGACTCAGACGCGGCTGACAAGTCTGTTGCTGATGAGTTATTACAGTTTCTGAAAACCTTAGACGGCAGTGAACCGTATAGCCACAAAAACTTGTTACTGGTTATTGACGAGGCGATGCGGCTACTTTCGTTGTTGGAGGAGGGCGATCGCACCTGGGCAATTCAATATTTACTCAGCCGTTTTGCTAAGTGCGGCGGGACTCTAATCATTGTCCTGCATGGTTCTAACTTGACCTCTGTGGCGGGTAAGGCGACGGCGGGACTGGCTGATACGTTTAAGCAATCGGTTTCATTTATTGGCTGTGTGGCTCAATCTGTAAAGGCTTCGGGCTTGCGAAAGATTAACGTTGCCAGTGGTGCTTACTTCAAAGCCAACCCTAACAATTTTGGTGAACCTGTAGCAGGTGGGGAACTGGGGGCAATACCCGAATGGCTCAAAACAGAGAAGCACC
>NZ_QKVT01000113.1:0-1248 GCF_003426715.1 Blastomonas sp. UPD001 | reverse complement strand
CCACCTGCAGCACCAGCCGTTCGACCGTACGCGCCGACGCACGTCGCGACAGGTGCGTGGCGAGCGGCGCGACCAGACCGGGGCGCGAATAGACCAGCCGCTTGACATGGCCCTGCAGCCCCGCGAGCCGGCCGTCGCGCACCGGTGGCGGCTCGGGATTGAGCACCACTGCGCGGTCGAAGCGATCGGGATGCTGCGCCGCGAAATGCGCGAGCACCATCGTGCCGCCGCGCGCGAGGATGCACATCCGCGCGATCCCCAGCGCGTCGAGGATCTCGAGGATGTCGCGCATGTTGTGCTGAAGGTAATCGCCCTCGATCATCGATGTGAGGCCGAAGCCGGGCCGGTCGAGCGTGATCGGACGGATGCCGCCCGCCTGCAGCGCGGCGATCGCCATCGCGGGGAGATGCCGCCCGGTGGTCGCGGTGTGCAGGCAGATCAGCGGAATGCCGTCGCGCGGGCCATGATCGGCAAAGGCGATGCGCCCCGGCCGGTCGCGGCGCGGCAGCAGCCGCAGCGGTTCGGCTCCGCGCGTCGCCACCGACAGGTCGATATCGGTCGCCTCGGCGAGCGCCGCGACCGCCTGGATATGCCCGACCAGCGTGGTCAGCTGCACCACCGATTGCAGTTCGCATTGCGCGAAGATCGCCTTGAGCTCGGACTTGACGATATTGACCGACAGCCCCAGCCGCTGCGCGCATTCCTCGCGCGTCAGCCCGCGCGCGATCGTCCCGGCGATCCGCGCCTGGCGTTCGGTCAGGCCGAAGATATCGCGCAGCACCGGCTCGATCGCGAGATCGCCGGGCTGCTCGCCGCTCTCGATCTGCAGGCACAGCGCGACGAACTCGCTCTGGCGGTGGCAGCCCGCCTTGGCCATCGCGGACTTGATCGCATCGCGCCCGGTCTCGTAGCCGATGCCCTCCAGCCGCGCCGCCTCGCGCACATCGCCGCCGCGCACCAGGGCTTCGGCCATGCTGACTTCGCGCGCGGAAAAGCCGAACAGCCGCGCCGCGGTGGCGAGGCCGCGCGGCTGCAGCGTCGGCGGCAGATGCGCGACCAGCGCATAGCAGGCCTCGCCGCGTTCGAGCGCGCGGCGCACCTCGGGCGCGAGTGGCCAGTGGCGCGCGGCGGCGAGCGGCGCGGCGGCCACCGCGATGAACTTGCCCCGGTCCTCGAGCAGGTACGACACGCTGGCCCGCCCGGCTCTCAGCGCGCCGAGCTCTGCCCGGCCCCGGTTGAGCGGCGCCG
>NZ_QKVT01000112.1:0-2934 GCF_003426715.1 Blastomonas sp. UPD001 | reverse complement strand
TGGCGTCGCTGTTCGCCGGAAGCGGCCCGGTGACCGGGCTGCTCGATTTCGACAACGCGTTCCTCACCGCCAATGCCTTTGGTGGCGCAGGCGGCACGGGCACGACCGGCGCCACCGGCGGAACGGGCGGCGCAGGCGGCAACGCCACCGGCGGAAGGGTGATCGCGACCTCGGCCGCGGGCAATGGCCAGCTCGATCTGCTGAACCTGCAGATCGCCTCGACCGCCTTTGGCGGCGCGGGCGGCGCGGGCGGCATCGGCACGGCCGGCGTCGGCGGAACCGGCGGTGCGGGCGGCAATGCCGTGGGCGGGTTCAACCAGTTCGGCAGCGAAAGCGGCACGGGCGCGCTGACGGTCAATGTCGGCACGACGCGGCTGGTTGATGCCGTATCGGAGACCAATGGTTTCGGCGGTGCGGGCGGCGCGGGCGGAACCGGCAGCACCGGCACCGGCAATGGCGGCGCAGGCGGCATCGGCGAAGGCGGCGACAACGTGCTGCTGGTGCGCGGATCGCTGGTGGCAATGAACAACGCCACGCTGATCGCCAACGGCCAGGGCGGCAATGGCGGCGCGGGCGCGGTGCTGGGAGCGGGCGGCAACGGCATCGGCGGAGGCATTGCCTTTGCGATCACCGACCGGTTCCAGATTCCCGCCAATCGCGGACGGCTGCAGGCCAATGACCTGCTCGGAATCGCGCGCGGCCTCGCTGGGACGGGATCGACCGCCGGACAGACCTTCTACGGCACCGGATCGAATATCGAGATCCGCAATGCCGATGCGGCGGTCAACAGCCTGGTCATCAACACCAGCGGCGCTGCGCCCGATCCGGTCGGCATCGTCGAGGATTTCGTCCGCGTCACCGATGGGGCGCTGACCGTGGCCGGCAGCCTGACCTATATCACCCCCGGCCAGCTTTCGGTGCTGGTCAACAACGGCTCGGTCAGTGCCGGTGCCTTCGGCGTCCGCGCAGGCGTGTTCGTTCCCGACACGGTGGTGACCGCCCCGGCCAATGTCGGCACCATCACCGCAGGCGCGATCGATCTCCAGTCGAGCGGCAACATCACCGTCACCGCCAATTTCGCCACCCCGGGCAGCCTGACCGCGCTCGGTACCGGCGCGATCAACCTGCGCAACATCAATGCAGGCGGCGTGATCGGCATCCAGGGGGCCTCGCTGCAGCTCGGCAACCTGACGTCGGGCAACCATGTCAATCTGACATCGACCTCGGGCGCGATTGTCGCGGGCACCATCACGGCGGCCAATTTTGTGGCAATGACTGCGGCAAACGGGCTGACCCTGTCGGCTGTCACCGCAACCAACGGCGAAATCGACCTGCTGGTCAATGCCGGCAACATGACCATCGGCAATCTGACAGCGGGCACGTCGATCGAACTCGATACCCGTTCGGGCAATATGGTGCTGGGCGATATCCGTTCGGGCCAGGACACCGAAATGGAGGCTGTCGGCAGCGTCCGGTTCGGCAACGCAGTGACGGGGCTGGAATTTGCCATTACCGCGCTCGGCAGCATCACCGGTGGCAATGTCAACGCCTCCGGCGCTGTACCGACCACCAGCTACAGCGTGGGCCTGTTGTCGCAGACCGGCAGCATCCAGGTCGGCAATCTCACCGGCACGCGGAACATCGGCTTTATTGCGGCCGGCACGATAAGCACCGGCGCATTGACCAGCGGGGAGAACATCCTCGTACTGGGCTCCGGGGACATCCTGTTCAATGGTGCGGTGACCACGGGAACCGGGGCCAACCGCTATCTCTATGTCGGCAATGCCTCGATGGTCCCGCAACTGGGAGCCAATTTTGACCCGACACCGATCTTTGCACTGGCCCCTGTCCGCACGGCGGGCGGACTGACCGTCGCCGGACCGATCGTTACCGGCAATATTCGCGCGGGCGTCGGAACCGCAGCCGCGATCAACGGCACCGCCACGGCTACCGGCGGCAGCATCGCCATCACCGCGAACAGCCTTGCTGCCCAGGCCATGAACGCCTCGCTGGCAGTGGCGCTCAATACGACCAGCGGCAATCTGTCTGTCGGCAATATCGTCGCCACAGGTAGCCCGACTGCGGGCGCAATCGTCCTTACATCCTCTGGAACGATCGCCGCAGGCACGCTGGCTACCGGCACCACGGCGGGCCTGGGCGTGACGGTCGATGGCCAGGGCGCGGTCAGCATCGGCGGCGTGACCGCGACCGGCGCGGCGCAGCTGCGGTCGCGCAGCGCGAGCTTCACCTCGACCGGGTCGATCACGGCGGCGTCGGTGAGCATCAGCGGCACGGCGGCGACGCTCGCCAATGTCACCTCGAACGTCGCCGGCATCACCATCGGCGCGACCGGCGGCAATCTCGCCTTCGGGGCGCTCAGTTCCGCGACCAATACCCAGTTCAACGTGACGGGATCGGTCAACGGTGGCGACATTACCGCGGGCACCTCGATCGGCACGATCGTCACCGGCAACATGACGCTGGGCAACCTGCGCACCACCGCGGCCGGCACGACCTCGACCGGGTTCAGCATCGGGCTGGGCGCAGGCGGCACGATCACGACCGGCACGATCAACAGCTTCGGCCTGCTCGGCATCGGATCGGATGACGGTCAGGGCAATTTCGGCAATGCCACCAGCATCACCACCGGCGCGATCACCGCAGGCGGCACCGTGCTGGCGCGCGCCAACCAGGGCATCGTCACGGGCGCTATCAGCTCGACCAACGAGATCCGCGTCCGCGGCGGCAGCGTGACCACCGGTGCGCTCCAGGCCACCAATGCGGTGTTCGCCGCGGCGCTGAACGGTAATCTCAACACCGGCAACGTTACCACCGGCACCAACGCGCTGCTGCTCGCCTCGCAGGGCATCAGCACCGGCAGCATCGGCACCGGCACCAGCGGCACGACGCTGCTCGCCAGCAGCGCGGGCCTGG
>NZ_QKVT01000111.1:0-947 GCF_003426715.1 Blastomonas sp. UPD001 | reverse complement strand
CTCGCCCCCGGCAGCGCCTCGGCACGCACCTGCGCCAGCCGCTTGTCGCGATCGATCAGCACCGCCTCAGGTGCTACCCCGGCCAATATGGCGAGCTCGCGCCCCACCAGCGCCGCGGTTTCGCGGTCGCGCCGGGTCTGCTCGCGCGCAGATGCCGAGGCGAGTTGCGCCGCTTCGGCATCGCCCGCCGCGGTGCCGACGCGGAACTGCTCGAGGTCGAGCTTGACCGGTCGTCCCAGCGCCCTGGCGAGCAGCACCTCGCCCTGCGCCCCGGCCTTGCCACGATATTCCGGGGTCAGCACCGTCGCACGCACCGCGAGCGGCTCGCCCGAAAAATCGATCTCGAGCTGGTCGATCTTCGCCTGGCGCGGGAACTGTTCGGCCAGCACGTCGCGCGCCTGGCGCTGCGCGCGTGCCTCCCAGGCGATCTGGCTGAGCGAATAGCCCAGCGGAAGGGCGAGGCCAAGAAACACCACGATGATCACACCCGCCTGCATCCCGCTCTGCCGGCTCGTGAGCTTGGGGCCGAAGCCATAGAGCCGCGCCATGATGGCCGCGGCGATGGCGATCGTCATCAGGTTGGTGACGAACAGCAGCAGCGCGCCGAAGAACACCGTGGCATTGAGCGTCGCCAGGCCGAAGCCCACGGTCGCCAGCGGCGGCATCAGCGCGGTGGCGATCGCGACGCCGACGATCGTACCTTCGCGCCCCCGGATCATCGCATAGGCCCCCGCGAGCGCGGAAAACAGCGCGACCAGCAGGTCGAAAAGATTGGGCCGGGTCCGCGCGGCGATCTCGGAGGTGACATCCTTGATCGGCGACAGCGCCACGATCAGCGCGGTAAACAGCACCGCCATCACGATCCCCGTTGCCAGCGTCATCGCGGTGCGGCGGATCCCGGTGCCGTCGACCGTTGCCAAGCACAAGCCCAGCACCACGATCCGCCC
>NZ_QKVT01000110.1:0-730 GCF_003426715.1 Blastomonas sp. UPD001 | reverse complement strand
TTGGGTCCTGAGGTCAGGTGCGCACTGGCCGGATCTCCCTGAGCGATACGGCAAGTGGAAGACCGTGCACACGCGGTTCAGCCGTTGGGCGAGGAAAGGGATCTGGGAGAAGGTGTTCGACGATCTGATCAAGGATCGCGACAACAAATACCTGATGCTCGACACCACATTGGTTCGGGTCCACCAGCAGGCCGCGAGCGGAAAAGGGGGGCCCAGTCTCAGGCTATGGGGCGTTCCCGAGGAGGACTGACCACCAAGGTTCACATGGTCTGCGACACCTCGGGCCGACCCTTGCGCTTCAAACTCGACGCCGGCCAACGCCATGACAATCTTGCAGCCAAGGCTCTGCTCGATGGCTTCGAGGCTCAGGCCGTCCTGGCCGACAAGGCCTACGACAACAATGACTTGCGGCAGGCTATCGCCGACATGGGAGCCGAGGCCGTAATCCCATCAACCCGTTCCCGGAAAAACCCAATTCCCCATGATCGGGGCATCTACAAGCAACGGAACCTCATCGAGCGCTGCTTCAACAAGCTCAAGCATTTCAGGCGTTTCGCCACACGATACGATCGACGAGCTCATCACTTCCTCGCCTTCATTCACCTCGCCGCCTCAATCATATGGCTGCGGTGAATGTCGAATCGTCCTAGTCGACCCGGGCGCCCGACGCCTTGACGACGCCGGCCCATTTGACCAGTTCGGACTGGACGTAGGCGCCGAATTCGTCCGG
>NZ_QKVT01000011.1:0-6947 GCF_003426715.1 Blastomonas sp. UPD001 | reverse complement strand
CCGCCATTCTCAACTAGATTGTCGCGCGGTTCTCATCCTGATTGTCGCGCAGCAGAGGGCAAGGCGGACGAGGCCAAGGCCTTTGTCGAGGCGTTCCATTCCCGGCTTGCCCAGACTAGGGTGCTCGATCCCGCCTGCGGCACCGGCAACTTCCTCTATGTCGCCATGGCGCGCATGAAGGAGCTGGAGGGCGAGGTGCTCGATCTGCTGGTCGAGCTGGGCGACGACCAGTATGTCGCCGAGCTCACCGGCCACACCATCACGCCCGAGAATTTCCTCGGCATCGAGATCAACCCGCGCGCCGCCGCAATTGCGCAGCTGGTGCTGTGGATCGGCTACCTGCAATGGCATTTCCGGGTGAACGGCGCGGATCGCACCCCGCCCGAGCCGATCCTGCGCGACGTCAAGACCATCGAGAACCGCGACGCCCTGATCGAGTGGGACGAGAAGGTTGCCGAGTTGGACGAGGCTGGAGAGCCCATCACCCGCTGGGACGGCGAGACGATGAAAGAGCACCCCGTCACCGGCAAGAAGGTGCCCGATGAAAGCGCGCGCGTCCAAGTCTACCGCTATGTGAAGCCGCGCGCGGCGAAATGGCCTAAGGCGGATTTCATCGTCGGAAACCCGCCCTTTCACGGAGCCAGGACGGTCCGAGCTACCAATCCGGTCGGCTATATCGAAGCAGTTCGGCAGGTGTACGACATCGTCCCCGAAAACGCCGACTTCGTGATGTTCTGGTGGCACAAGGCGGCAATCGCTACGGCGACCGCCTCAGCAGTTCGCTTGGGCTTCATCACCACCAAAAGCATCACCCAATCGTTTTCTCGGGCGGTCATGGCCAGTCACATGGCTGATAAACGTCGAGTTTCAATCGTTTTTGCCATCCCCAATCACCCGTGGATCGATGAAGCGGACGGTGCTGACGTAAGGGTTGCGTTCACGGTCGCTGCATCGGGCAAGCAAACTGGACGGAAACTCGAGGTCTTGATCGAACGGCCCATAGCTGACGGGGCCTTCGAAGTTGAGTTCGCCGAAACTCATGGGCTCATCAGTTCCAGCCTCAGAACGGAAGTTGACCTTCAAGAAGCAAAGCCACTTCGAGCTAACGCTGACGTCTCGTCTGTCGGCTTTCAGCTGACAGGGAAAGGCTTCGTAGTTGGCGACGAAGTAATCTCGGAACTCAGTGACGTAGAGCGGCAATCTTTTGTTTTCTCCCTGCTCGGCGCTCGGGAAATCGTTCAAACGCGCCTTCACCGGCGTGTCATCGACGTCTGTGAAGTCGTGAGCGAGGCTGACTTAAGGAGAGCCTCTCCCACGATTTATCAGCACCTTGTGAACTCCGTGAAACCAGAGCGCGACGTAAATTCTAGAAAATCCGTTCGCGAGAAGTGGTGGGTTTATGGCGAAGCAAGGAACACATTTCGGCCCGCCCTCAAAGGACTGGCGAGCCAGATCGTAACTCCCCTCACTGCCAAGCATCGGGTGTTTGTCGTCGAACCAGTGTCGACGCGTGCTGATAGCACGTGTGTGTGCATCGCATTGGACGACCGCTACATTCTCGGCATTCTCAGCAGCCGTATCCATCTCGTTTGGGCACTCGCGAATGGTGGGCGACTGGGTGTGGGCGACGACCCACGCTATTTGAAAGGCGAATGCTTCGACCCCTTCCCCTTCCCCGCTGACGTTCCCGAGCCACTCAAGGACAAGATCCGTGCCGAGGCTGAGGCGCTCGACGCTCTGCGCAAGCGGGTGCTTGAAAGCCATGAGGATATGACCCTCACCAAGCTTTACAACGTGCTCGAAGCCTTGCGGGAGGGCCGTCCGCTGACCGACGCCGAGCGCGATATGCATGATCGCGGGCTCGTCACCCTGATCCGTCAACACCACGACGCCATCGATGCGCTGGTCGCCGAAGCCTATGGCTGGCCCGCCAAACTCGCCGATGAGGAAATCCTCACGCGCCTCGTCGCCCTCAACAAGGAACGCGCCACCGAAGAAGCCCGAGGCCTGATCCGCTGGCTGCGTCCCGAATATCAGGCACCGGACTACAAGGCACCCGTCACCCAGACGCTCGACCTCGGCGAAACCGCGGCCGCGCTGCCCGACGACGTCATCCCTTGGCCGGGCTCGCTCCCCGAACAGGTCAGCGCTGTCCAATCCATCCTCACCGCCGCCGCCACGCCCCTTGCGCCGCAAGATGTCGCCCGAGCCTTCAAAGGCAAACGCGCCGCCACCGTCCGCCCGGTGCTGGACGCGCTCGCCGGCATTGGCATGGCAAGGCGGCTGAAGGACGGGCGCTACGCGGCGTGAGTTCACGCTCGAGCGTCCGCTCCCGCGCTAAATTGGTCGTTCAAAGCCTCGCGTAGGCGAAGATCGCGGATGCTGGTGGCCAGTTTAACGAATGCGTCCCGTCGCTGTCTCCCGGTCGATCTTAGAGCCCGCCGAGTGCTGCCAAGCCATCCTGTCACGCCACTGCAGATTACCAGTGTGCGTGTTTCTCGCTCCAACCTGCCCGATTACGGCCTCGTTGGGGTCTGATCTGTCCGGAACCGGCTTCGCCTCGGCCACCTAACCGCAACAGCGGGCTTCCGACTTTCTTCCCCTGACCTGCTCACCCCGCGCGGCAGGCCGCGTGGGGACCCCGAGCGGACGGTCATTCCTCGCGAGACAAGAAACTCTTCGCCCTCCGTCCTCCGCTGGCGCTGCGGCCGCAAGCGGTGCGGCGGTGTCCGTCCCGGCCTTTGGATCACCCATCGAGACCGCAATCGGGCGGTTCGATCCAAGGAAAGGAACTTCATCATGGCAACCATCGGCACCTTCAAGAAGACGGCTTCGGGCGAATACACCGGCGAAATCGTCACCCTCTCGGTTCAGGCCAAGGGCGTCCGCATCATCCCGCAGGACAACCGCACCAACGACAACGCGCCTTCGCACCGGGTTCTGGTCAACCGCGCCGAAATCGGTGCCGCCTGGAGCAAGACCTCGAACGAAGGCCGCGACTATCTCGCAGTCAAGCTCGACGATCCCAGCTTCAACGCGCCGATCTACGCCAACCTCTTCGACGACGAGGGCGGCGAAAGCTTCAGCCTCATTTGGTCGCGCCCGAACGGTCGCCGCAACGACGGCTGAGCCAGCAGACGCCCCGCCCGGACCGCCGGGCGGGGTTCTTTGCATTTTGCGCTACGGCATTCAGGCCGGATCAGAGCCGTCGTCTTCGATCTTCGCGACAAGGTCGGACGGTTCAACCCCGAGCGGCGAGGCCAGATGAAACAGGGTCACCACCGTGGGGTTGCGACGCCCGCGCTCCAGATCACTGACATATTGCTGGGTAAATCCTGACAGCTCGGCATACTGCTCTTGCGTCAGCCCCTTGTCGCGCCGCAAACGCGCGAAGTTCAGTCCCACGAGGCGGCGCATGTCCATGCACGGCACGCTGGACGATACACCTGATGAGGTTTATCTCTTCTCTCTTCGTCAATAACCAATCTTGACTTGAGTTATTTCCCGTCTTTGTCCGGTCGGCGAAGCAAGTCTGAAGCTTCCAGGCCCAGTTCGCGTGCCAGACGATCGACAACATCGATGCCAGCGGAATAAACGCAACGTTCCAACGCGCTAATGTAGGTGCGGTCGATTTCCGCACGGTGCGCGAGTTCCTCCTGCGACAGGCCAGCGACCTGGCGAGCGCGGCGCAAGTTGACGGCTAAAACCTCTCGTATCTCCATGGATACGAAAGGCACCCATTGCAGAGCATTCAACCACGGAGTATTCTCTACAAACTGGATGTAGGGAGACCGTGTCCGTGGTGCCTGCCGTCAAAACAGCATCCCGCTCGGGTTCATGCTTCTCTTCGCGGTCGACGCGAGGTCGCCGCAAGCTGGGGTCGGAGGGGCCGGCGAGACCGATCTATAAGTCGGCCTTGTCGCTTGCGTGTTGGCCAGGAGATAACTCGTCTTCGCCGTCCCACCGTCCCTCGCGGGACACCGATCCGCTCGCGCGGAACTCGTTGATTCGTCCTATCTTAGGCGGTCTGGCTCTCCCATCGGAAGTCGGTGCCGTCAGCCCACATCCGGTGCAGAACGACCGCCATCTTGCGTGCCAGCGCGACGAGCGCGCGTTTCCGGCCGCGACGCTTCGCCAGCCGCAACGCCCAAGATCGCAAGGCCGTCGGACGGGCAACACGCGTCATGAGAACCTGGGCCGCCTCGAACAGCGATGCTCTGACAAGCGAGTCGCCCGCCTTCGAGATCCGACCCGACCAGTCGACCTCGCCGGACTGGTAGCGTTTGGGTGTCAAACCGACATGCGCGCCGACGGTCCGCGATTTGGCGAACCTGTTCGGCACATCGATCACGACACGATACGTCGTCGCCACGACGGCGCCCACGCCCGGCATCGTCATCAGTCGCCGACAAACCGGATCGTCCTTGGCGACCTTAAGCAGCATCGCATGCAGCTTATCGTATTGCTCCCGCATCGCTCGCCTTGCGGCCAGAACGGGTTCGACGATCTCGGCGATAAACGGATCGAAGCTTGCCAACTCTCGGACACGACCCTCGAACGTTCTCGGGGTCACCTTGCCGAGCTTCAATCCGAAATTCTTGAGCACGCCGCGCAGATCGGCTTCGACATCGAGCAGCTTCGACTTGAGCAACTTTCTGGTCCTGAGAAGCACGTTGACCCGCTGGCTCCGCTCGGTCTTGATGTGCACCGGCTTGAACAGCCCGACGCGCATCATCTGGGCCAAGCCGCGCGCATCGTTACGATCGGTTTTGTTGAGGGTCTGTGCACGCAGGGCTTGAGCCATGTGTCGCGCTTCGACGCAAATTACGTTGAGGTTGGCTTCGGCCAGCTCGGAATACAGGTGTTGAGCCATCGGTCCCGCCTCCAAACCGATGCGCTCGATATCCGCGCCAAACGGCTTGAGCGCAGCGATCAGCGGTTCGGGTTCGCTCATGACTTTGGTCTCGCGGATGATGGCACCCGACCCATCGATCACGCAAACGCTGGTCTCCTGCAACGACACATCCAGTCCGACAAACAGGGGCATTTCGACTCTCCTCGCCAAGGGAGCCTCCCATTGAGGGAAAGCGAGGAACGAAGACCACAATCTATAAGGTGTATTGGCCCAACTTGAGCTGCGACGCTGCAAAAGGTGCGTTCAACTATGCGCGACTTGCAAGTATTTTCCGGCGGTAGTTCCGTTATTGCAGCTAACGGCAAGAGGGGGGATTCGCTGCCATGAACTGCCGTTTCGATGACCTTGCACCGGACATACCGGTGCTCACGCCTTATGACGAGGCGCACCTTACCGACTATCTCCGATTGCTCGACGCGGACGCCGACGGTGCCGACTGGCGAGAGGTAGTGGCCATCATCTTCGGCTTCGATCCAAGCCGCGAACCCGAACGCGCCGAGCGGATGCATGCCTCTCATCTGGCCCGGGCGCGGTGGATGACCGAGGTCGGCTACGCCCATCTGCTGGCGCGTGAAGACGAGCTAAAGCATTAACGTTTCAGTCCATTATGGAGAAAGCTCGGCGCATCGCGTGCATGGCAGCATGCGGCTTTGACGCTTTTCGATATGCAACGGCATTGCCACGCTCTGGTCCGCGGGCCGCGACGGTCGCGGCCGGGAGACTGTCATGCCCAGGTCGTCGAACAAGCGTACCAGTGGCAGCGAGAAGGCGGCCGACACGCTTGGTCGCGCCGAACTCGCCGCCGAATTTCTGAAGCGTAACTGCAACTTCCGCGCCGAACATGCGCAAATGGAGAATCGGATCGCGCGCGGATCGACCGCGCGCGAAGCCGCTGAAGCCGCATTCGCGCGGCGCTGGGGGTTGTCCTTTCGCCTATGCGCCGGGTGAGCTTGCCGATACAGTGATCTGGCGGCCCGAGCTGACCGCCGTCACCGTCATTCTTGACGCCGCGCCGGATGGGTTCGGCACCGCCCGAGCCGTCGATCCGCTCAAGCTGGGCGCGCTGCTGGCCGATCATGCGGGGATCGAGGGTCGGCACGTCGTGGTGGCTGACCCGGACGGCGAACATTCGCTTTGGCTGCGCGATCCGACGCCCGGTCAGCCGCTGGCGGCGATCATCCCACTCGACAAGGATTTCACGACGCGGGTGACGAGCCTGCTGCGCTTCCATCGCCGATTGTTTGGTAAGCAATCGGGGCCATCGGCACGCGGATGGCCGCTCAGTGCCTATCGGCAAGCACGCCTCGCCATGATGCTTGAGGCGCTCGATCTGCGCCTGTCAGGGGCGAGCTATCGTCAGATCGCCGCCGCTATGGGCCGTGAAGATGATGCCGAACTGCCAGCGACCGAATGGAAGACATCGGCCGGGCGGTCGTTCGCAATCCGGCTCGTCCGCGACGCCACAGCGTTGATGAATGGCGATTATCGCAAGCTGCTGCGCATCCGCTGAACTGGCTTTCGCGGCCCTCCGAAAGGGGTGGTCACATCCCCGCGATCACAAATCTTCATACTCCACCTCTCCGGGTGCGCTTCGTCATTTTCGCCTCCTGCCACCCCCGACCGCAGGAGCCCGACCTTGCCTGATACGACGCATAATCTGCCGCCCCGCTATCTCCGGACTCCCGAAGCCGCCCGCTTCCTGGGGCTATCTGGGCGGACGCTGGAGAAACACCGCTATTTCGGGACCGGGCCTGTCTATCGCCGCATCGGCGGGCGGGTGGTCTATTCGGTCGACGACCTTCAGGCTTGGGCCGATCTCGGCACCAAGCATTCGACCAGCGAGCCGGGCCAGAACGATCTCCTGCCGCGCGCCAATTCACCCTTCGCGCGGAGCCGGCAATGACCGTCGCGCCAGCACATCAGCGACATGGCGCCCCGCAGCCAGGCAACATGACCCACGTTCAACTGACGTGGATCGAGAAGCGGATCGAGCACTGGATCCGCTTCGGCCGGATCGCCAAGGACGAAATCG
>NZ_QKVT01000109.1:0-534 GCF_003426715.1 Blastomonas sp. UPD001 | reverse complement strand
CGTCTCGTCGCAGCCCGCACCGGCAGCGCCTGCCGCGCCGGTTTCGCAATCGGTGCGCATCGATCTGCGCAAGCTCGATCAGCTGATCGACACTGTCGGCGAGATGATGATCGCGCAGGCCATGCTCGGCCAGCAGATGTCGACCCATGGCATGCGCAACAGCAGCGAGCTCGCCATGCTCGAATCGCTGACCCGCGACGTGCAGGAACGCGCCATGGCGATCCGCGCCCAGCCGATCAGCACCGTGTTCAGCCGCGTGCCGCGCCTGCTGCGCGACCTGCAGGCGAGCACCGGCAAGAACATCAACCTGGAAGTCTCGGGCGAGACGACCGAAATCGACAAGACGATCATCGAGCGTCTGGGCGATCCGCTGACCCACCTGATCCGCAACGCCGCCGACCATGGCATCGAGGACGCCGCCACGCGGACCGCGAACGGCAAGAGCCCCGACGGCACGCTCAAGCTCTCGGCCGAACAGCGTTCGGGCCGCATCCTCATCCGCATCGAGGATGACGGTCGCGGCATCGATCAGGC
>NZ_QKVT01000108.1:0-6589 GCF_003426715.1 Blastomonas sp. UPD001 | reverse complement strand
GACGGCACGCGCTGGTTCTGGGAGCCCGGCATGGGCGAGCTCGACCTCAAGGGGCTGTACCGGCTGCTCAAGGAGCACGAGTTCAAGGGCTGGATGTCGATCGAATATGACGGGTCGCCGGACCTGCTCGCCTCGATGGCGCTGACGCGCTACTATCTCGATACCGAGCTGCGGCCGATCTACGATTGATCGCCAGGCAGCCGGCCGGGCCCTGCCGAGCGGATCGAGCGGCCGCGCGGGGTCAGCTTGTCCGGGCAGACCGGCGCAGGGCTTGGGGCGGCTGGCCATATTGCCGCAGGAATGCCTCGCGCATCCGCCGCAGGTCGACAAAGCCGCTTTCCCGCGCGATCCGGTCCATCGGATGGCGCGTGTCCTCGATCATCAGCCGGGCCGCCTCGAGCCGTATCTGCTCGATCGCCTTGGCGGGGGTCTGACCGGTTTCGGCGCGAAAGGCACGAGAAAACTGCCTGGGCGACAGCGCCGCGACCGAGGCCAGCTCTTCCACCGTGAGCGGGTTGGCCAAATGCGATCTGGCGAAGATCAGCCGCAATATCGTGTTCAACAATGCGGGCTTCATGGAGTTCGACGATGTGTCAGGGCCCGTCGATGACGAGGTCGCGCAGCAGCTGATCACCACCAACCTGCTCGGCCCGATCCGCGTGACATCGGCGCTGATCGAGCATCTCAAGACGCGTCCGGAGGCGACCGTGCTCTATACGAGCAGCGTCCTCGCCTTCGTGCCGATCGCCAGCAATGCCATATACTCGGCGACAAAGGCCGCGCTGCACGCCTATGCGCTGTCGCAGCGCTTTCAGCTGCGCAACACCAATGTGCGGGTGCAGGAAATCGCGCCGCCCTGGGTCGATACCGACCTGATCTACAAGAGCGGCGACCCGCGTGCGATGCCGTTGCCCGAGTTTGTCGAGCAGACGCTCGCCGCACTGGCCACCGATGCGCCCGAGGTCATTGTCGAGGCGATCCGCCCGATGCGCGACAATCCCGGTGCAGGCGAACACGCGCTGTTCGAGGCTTTCAACCAGAGCCTTGTCGAAAACCCCATTCCGACCGGCGTCTGACGCGCGCGCGGCGGCCTTGCCATCGCTAGGGACTGGCAAGGCCGTCCGTGTACCGTCGCAGCCCCGGCCCGGCTCGATGCGAGGCCGGGCCAAGGCGGAAGCGGGCGTCAGAAGCCGATCCGCAGCGACACGCGTGCGTTGAGCGCGAGATTGCCGTACTGTTCTTCCGCACCGACTTCGCCGGCGAGCGCAAAGCCCTGCTGCCCGCCGACCAGCCGCAGCCAGCCGATCCAGCCATCGCTGCGCGCGTCGGGCAGCAGCGTGAAGGCCGCACCGTCCTTGAAGCGGGCGGTGGTCTCGCCGAGCGAGCCGCCGATGATCTGGCGGCGACCGCCCTCGACCTCGGCGCGCATCCAGACATCGTCAGCGCGCAGGCTGCCGAACTCGTATCCCGCCACCAGCGTGCCGTTGACGGCCAGTTCGTCGCTGCTGCGCTTGTCCACGATCAGGTTGAAGGCATTGCCGCCGCCGGTCTCGGCATAGCCATTCTCGTCCAGCTTGTAATAGTCGATCACCGCCGTCGGCCGCAGGATCAGGCGCTGGCCGATCCGCGCCTCATAGCCGAGCCCCGCCGAGGCGCTGTACAGATCGCCCGACCAGTCGGCTTCGGCGCTGCGCTCGACAAGCTTGCCGTTCAGCATCTGCGCGAAGCGGCGCGTCCCGCCGAAATCGATTCTGGCCGCCGACCCGCGCACGAAAGCGCGCACCGGGCCCCATTGCCCGCGCCAATGTGCCGCGAGCTCATACTGGTTCGCGCGGATTTCGCCGCCGGTCTGCTTGTTGTCGTTTCGCCCGTTGAGATAGGCGATCGACAGGCCGATGGCGCCGAAATCGCCCGCCTTGAGTTCTGCCCCGCCGGTCGCACCCCAGCCTGAGGTGTCGAACGATGCGGTCTGGCCGCGGTCCTTGTCGCTGCCCCAAACGGTCTGCTGCAGCCAGAAGCCCCAATTGCCCTGGTCGCTATAGGCCGCCGCCGGATCGGTGAGGAACCGTGCGGTGGCGCGCGAACCCTGGGTCACCGTGGCGAAGGTGCCGCCGGCATGATCGGGCAGCATCTGCTGCATCACCGCGCGGGCTTCGGCGGCGGTCGTGGTGGCCAGCAGGCTCGCGGCGACATCGCCGTCGCTATCGACCGCCTTGAACACCGCATCATAGGCGCGTGCCTGCGACCGCGTGAAGGCAAGCTCGCTCGCCGCCTTCGGCTTGATCGCGATGCTCACCACGCCCGCAGCATCGTTGCCGGTCACCGTCGAGCTGAACAGATAGGGCAGCACGACATCGGCGCTCGTCAGATTGGCGCTGCCGCTGAGCTGGCCTGCGGTGAGGATCTGGTAGGTGCCCGCCGACTTGCCGAAGCTGGTGAGGTTGACCGCGAGCTTCGATCCAGCCGCGATGGTCGCGCTGCCCGCCACCGCGATGCGCGTTACGGTGCCGGTCTTGCCGTCGATGGTCACGCCGAGCGTGCCCTTGTCGGTCACCGACAGCGATGCGATCTGCACGGTGCCGGGCGCGGTCAGCTGCAGCGTGCCGCCTGCCACGGACACTGCCGCCTGGCTGGCATTGGCTAGCGTCCCGCGAAACAGCGAGGTCCCGCCGAGCGAGAGCGTATCTGCTCCGCCGCCCAGATCGAGCGCGCCGACCAGGCTCGCCTTACCCGAAAGCTGGACCGCGTCCGCGCCACTGCCGAATGTCGCATCGCCGGTCAGCGCGGCGTCGCCGCTCGCGACCAGCCGGTTGTTGCCGCTGCCGAAGCGCATCGCACCGGTGACGGAGCCTGCGGAAATATCGACCAGATCATTGCCCGCACCCAGCCGGATGTCACCGGCGATCGAAGGCTTGCTGCCCGCGCTTGCGGGGGTCTGGCGGAGGGTCGCGCCGGTCGCGTTGGCCGAAAGGTCGATCGCCACGGCCTTGCCGTCGCCGGGCTTGGCGGCGCTGGCGGAGATCGTGCCGCTGTTGTCGAGTGTCGCCAGCGTGCCCGACAGGTCGATGATCGCTGCTGCCGCGCCGTCGGTGGCGGCGGTGGCGGCGATGCGGCCGCTATTGGTCAGCCGCGTCATCGATCCGCTGCTCTCGATCACGATCGCGCGCGCCTGGATGGTCGCGGCAGAGCCGCCGCTCGCCTCGATCGTGCCGCTGTTCTGCAGCGCGGGTACGCTCGCCTGCGCACCGATATGCAGCGCGGTGGCATTGCCGCCATTCGACTTGGCCGCGATGGTGCCATTGTTGAGGATTCCGCCCGCGATCGTGGTCTTCTGGCCCAATCCGCCGATCGCCATGGCGATCGCAGCGACGTCCTTGTAGACGCCATTGCCCTCGATCCGCCCGTTGTTGACGATGCCATGGCCCACTGCGGCAGTGCCCGCGACCGCGCCGATCGCGACCTCCTGCGTCGCCGATCCGATGCGGACGGCGGGCGCGGCGCCATAGGAGATCACGCTCGCGGTGCCCTCCTTGGCATCCTCGACGCCATCCTTGTCCTCGTCCTTGTCGTCGGGCTTGAGGTCCTTGGGCGGCGCGTCGAACAGGATTCCGCCTGCGACCGATCCTGCGACACGCAGCGCTGGGCCGCCCTGGAGCAGATCGTCGGCATCGAGCTTGCTGGTATCGGCAGGCGCCGTGGTGCTGCGATAGCCGGTCGCGGTCACCGCCCCCTGGATGGTCAGCGCGCCGCCGATAGGGCCGCCGAGATCGATCGCGATCGCATTGGCCCCCATGGCCGAAACGCTGCCGGTCAGCGCGACATTGCCCGTGACGGTTCCGGCGCGGATGCCTGCGCTGTTGTCGCCCACCACCGTGATCGCCCCGCTGTGCGTAAGCGATCCGTTGAGCGGGCCTTCCAGCGCGATACCCGCGCTGGCATTGCCGGCGACGGTGATGCTGCCGGTGTTGACCACCGATCCGGTGAGCGCGCCGAGCGAGCGGATGCCGAAGCGGTTCTGACCCTGCGCCAGCGGCCCGTCGAGATCGCCGTCCTTGTCGCTGTCGGTGGCCTTGTAGGTCTCGTCGAGCGTGATCGCCCCGCTGTTGGTGACATTGGCGGTGACGCCTGCATTGGCGACGATCCCCGCCGCGTTGTTCGCGTCGGTAAGCTGGATGGTGCCCTCGTTGGTCACCGCATGGTTGGAATTGATCGTCACCGCGACGCCGGAGGTCGGCTTGATCGACCCTGCGGAGGTGATCTTGATGCTGTCGGCGCCGCCATTGTTGGCGCTGCCGGTGGCGATCGGGGTAGTGCGCGCGGTGGTGACCGTGGTTTCGGCGAGCGCGCCGTGCATGGGGAGGAGCAGGACAACGGGAGTCAAACAGGTACAGGCCAGCAAGAGGCGCATGTTCGTCCTTTCGGCTTTTCGGGGAGGGGAGTGTGTTCATTCCCAAGACGATGCCGCGAGACGAAACCCGCATTGCAAATGTCAGGCAGTAGCAATTAGTGTTGGAACGCTTTGATCAGAAGGAGAAATCGGCCCCGATAGAGATCGTGCGCGGCCGCAGCGGCGTGATCTGGTCGCCCTGGATCAGCGTGAAGGGCGAACCCATGGCAAAGCGGTTGCCCCGGCTGTCGAGCAGGTTCGACGCCCGGATCCAGAACGACCGGCCCTGCCGCGCGAGCTCCACCGACAGGCTGGTGTCGAGCACATCGCCCTGGCGCACGCCCAGGACAGGGCCGATGCCCAGCCGCGAGCTGCCGATATAGCGCAGCGATCCGCCCAGGCTCAGCGTCTCGCCCGCCCGGACCTCGGTCTTCCAGCTTGCGCCCAGCCGTCCCGACCAGCGCGCGACATTGGGCAGGTCGTTGCGCTCCACCACCACCGCGCCCTCGGGCACCGCCGCTCCGCCTGCGGTGCCGCGATTGGCCGTGACCAGAAAGATGCGTGGCGAGGGCGCGGTGAGGCGGCTATCCGCCCACACGCCCGAGGCCTCGATGGTGAAGCCCGGCAGCGGCCGCCAGGCCAGATTGGCGTCGAGCGTGACGATACGCCCGTTGCCGATATTCTCGGTTGCGGGCAGGCCGTCGCTGTCGATCAGATCGGCCTGGATGTTGCGCCAGCGGGTGTGCGCGAAAGTTGCATCGGCGCTGAAATTGCCGCTGTTGAATGCCAGCCCGGCCTCGATCGCCGAGACATTGTCGGGCAGGAAGCGCCGGATCATGTCGTCGCGCACGCTGATTCCGCCGGGGCGGAAGCCCTCCTGATAGCGGACATGGCCCGACAGCGCGTCGGAAAAGCGATAGCGCAGCCCCGCGCTCGGCAGGAACGCGGTCTGGCTGCGGCTGCGCGCTAGCCGGAACGCCTCGAGCGTCAGCGGCTGTTCGAGCGCCTGGCCCGAAAGCCGCGCATGGGTGAGCCGCCCGCCCGCCATCAGCACCAGCCGCCCGGTCAGCGGCAAAGCGAGATCGGCAAAGCCGGTCGCCTCCTCGACCCGGTTCTCGATCCCCGAAATCGCCGAGACGCGCGCGAGCTCGCCGCGCGCGCGGCGGATGCGATAGCGGTTGCCGAGCAACTGGCCGCCGACCAGCCAGGTCAGCCCGCCATCGGTCATTCCCGACAGGCGGGTCTCGTTGGCGATCAGGCGCGTCTCGCCGCGTTGGCGGAACAGGCTGGGGGACTGGCCCGGCTCGCTCGCATCGAACGTCTCGTCGAGATCCAGCCCGGTGATCGTGGTGGTGGTGAGCAGCTCGAACGTGTCCCAGGCCTTGCTGATCGACACCTGGCCCAGCCGGAAGCGGTTGCGAAAGGGCTGGGCAAAGGGGCTTGCGCGGTCGAGCCGGTCACCCAGCCGGTCGGCATATTGGCTGTCGCGCCCGTCAATGTCCTGCGCGGCACCGACCAGATCGATCGTCCAGCCGTCGCCCGGCTCCAGCCTGGCGATGATCCGTCCGCCGGTGGTGTGCACCCGGTTGATGTCGTTCTTCTGCCGCAGCCGGTCGTCGATATAGCCGCCGTCGCGCCCGGCATAGACCACCGCGCGCAAGCCAAGCTTGCCCTCGATCACCGGCACGTTGAGCATCGCGCTTGCATCGAACGATGGTTCGCCATGCCAGGTCGCGGCGACCGAGCCAGACTGCGCCGCCTGCCAGTTCTGGCTGTCGGGCATGTTGGGCAGCAGCCGGATGACCCCGCCCAGCGTTCCCGCGCCGTAGAGCGTGCCCTGCGGCCCTTGGCGGATCTCGATGAGATTGAGGTCGATCAATCGGAGATCGGGATCGGGCGCGTTGTAGTTGAGCCGCGCGGTGCCGAGATACTGGCCGACCACCGCCTGGGTGGGGCCGTTGAAGCTGGTATCGGCAATGGCGCGCAGGAACAGCCGGTTGCGCCCCGGCCCGAGCTGTGTCGATCCGAGCCCCGGCACGCGCTCGGCGAGCGCATCCGACCCGCGATTGTGCGCGTCGATCGCGAACTGGCCGTCCAGTGCGATCAGGCCTTGCTCGCGCGCGGCGCTGATTTCGGCAGCCGTTCGCACGCCCGTGACCACGATCTCTGCGACGGGCGGCGAAAGGTCGGCGGGCGCCGCCA
>NZ_QKVT01000107.1:0-527 GCF_003426715.1 Blastomonas sp. UPD001 | reverse complement strand
ATCTCTAATTCATGAGTTATAATCACAGAGATTTTGTTAAAAAATCTAAGGGTATAATCGTTGTAAACGAAAGCAAGCTAGACATATATTGGAAAGACCCCACCCCAATAAAACCCTGGCAACCCCAGGTACACTTCAAGCGATACCAGGAACTTTCGCAACTATTTGTTGATATAGAAACCGCAGGGATAGACCCAGTTGAGAATCGCATTTATGCCATCGGGTGTATGGATGAAATGGGGTGTCCCACTGTTTTTATAGATATTTCAGAAGCGAAAATAATCACGGAATTTCTCAATCATTTAGAAAAGAAAAATCCAGAAATAATTTTTACCTACAACGGGATGCAATTTGACTTACCATTTATCATCACTCGCTGCAAGTTACACGGCATCGCTCACCCCTTTAAAGTCGCATCTAAGACGCGCACTATCCGAACTGCTCAAGTACGCGGCGAACCGCTAAAAATTCGAGAGATATTTATTCGCAACTGCCAACACGTGGACATTTATATCTGCGTTCTTAGG
>NZ_QKVT01000106.1:0-6773 GCF_003426715.1 Blastomonas sp. UPD001 | reverse complement strand
AAATTGGAATCGCGATACCGGCTGCCGTCCTTGTCGCCCCAGAAGCGCAGCGGCATGCTGGGGAATGGCCGGGTGCAGACCAGCTCGCCCACCTGTTCGACCACCGGATGCGCGTTGTCGTCCCAGGCCTCGATCGCGGCGCCGAGGTGGCGACACTGGAGACGGCCGGGCATGTCCGGGAGTTCGGGATTGCCTGCCATGAAGGCGGCGGCAATTTCGGTCCCTCCGCTGACATTGCACCACCAGACATCCTCGCGCCCCAGCGCAGCAAGTTGCCGGGTGCCCCAACGCTGGACATCGGGAGGAAGCGGCGAACCAGTGCTGCCGAGCGCGCGCACGCGCGCCAGCTCAGGCCAGCGGTCGAACGTCACGCCCGTCTTGCGGCAGTTGACGAAATAGGCCGCTCCGGCGCCGAACCAGGTGACGCCGCAGCGCGCCGCAAAGTCCAGCAGGCGGCCCCAGTCCGGATGCGCCTTGCTGCCGCCCGGAGATCCGTCGAACAGGCAGATGGTCGTGCCGCTGAGCAGCCCCCCTACCTGGATGTTCCACATCACCCATCCGCTGGCACTGTACCAGTGAAACCGCTCGCCCAGCGTGTTGGCGGCATAGCTGGGCCCGAGATCGAAGTGCATGCGCCCGGCGGCAGTCGCCAGGATGATCCCGCCATGGCCGTGGACAATCGCCTTGGGAAGGCCGGTGGTGCCGCTCGAATAGAGGATCCACAGCGGATGGTCGAACGGCAGCCATTCGGGTTCGAAGGCCGCGACCTCGCCATCGTCGCGCGCGATCGCGGCTGCAAAGTCGATGGCCCCCGGCACGCCATGTTCGCCAAACCCGGTCGAGACCAGCAGCACGCTTTCGATCGAGGACAGGCGCGAGCGGATCTCCGCGACCGTACCGCTGCGATCCATGGCCCTGCCCGCGTACCGGACGCCGTCCACGGCGATCAGGACCCGCGGCTCGGTCTGCTGCCAGCGATCGAGAACGGCATTGGTGCCCATGTCGGGGGAGCACAGCGTCCACACGGCACCGATACTGGCACAGGCGAGCAGGCTCACGACGGCTGCGGGAATGTTCGGCAGGTACCCGGCGACGCGGTCGCCTCGCACGACGCCCAGCCTGCGCAGCTCGAGCGCGAGCGAGACGGCCTGGCGCCGCAGTTCGGTCCAGCCCAGCGTGGCAATGGTCCCGGTTTCGTCCATCGCGATGATCGCCGGCTGACCGGCGGCTTGCGCGGCCACGACATGGCTGAAGACGTGCCGGGCATAGTTGACGGCCGTGCCCGCGCACCAGCGCGCTCCGGGCATTGCCGGCCCGCTCAGCATGGCCGCAGGCGGGTTCGGCGACGCTATCCCCTCATAGTCCCAGATGCTCCGCCAGAAGCCTTCGGGGTCATCGACCGACCAGCGATGCAGCGCATCATAGTCTGGAAAGTCGAGGCCGTGGTGCTCCTTCAGCCAGTCGCGATACAAGCGGATCTGCGGTACCGGGAGAGATGCGCTGGCACGGTTCATCGAGGGGCAAGCCTTGTCCTGTAGTGATCATGGGCCGGGCGGGAGACAGGGGTGACAGGCGGCGGCGCGACCCGGCAGGCACCGCCGCCCGGCGATCAGAGCGACGTGCGGAGACTGACCGCCGCGTATCTTCCGATCGCATTGAACGCGCCGCCGATGCCGTCGGTACCCGGGAAGAAGGGCGGCGTGGCATCGAACAGATCGTTGATCTGCATTCCGAACTCCGTCCCCTTCAGGAAGCCGATATCGGGCAGCTTGACCAGCAGTCGAAGGTCGACCGTGGTATAGCCCCCCGACGAGAACAGCGCGGTTCCGGTCGGCGTCGCAAAGGGCGCGGTGACGCCCGAGCGGTGGTTGACGAAACTGACGACGGTCACCGGCCCTGCGGTCAGGCCGAGCGTGGTGCGCAGAGTCGTGCGGGGAATGCCCGCATCGAGCGAATTGCTGAGCGGCGATGTCGGCGAGAGCTGATTGTCGTAGTTCAGGATGTAATTGCCCGCGATGCCGCCGAAAATGGTGCCGAACCCGACCGGCTGACGGTAGCGCAGGTCAAAATCGATGCCATTGGTCTTGCGAACGCCGAAATTCCCCTGTCGCAGATCGAGGATGTTGCCGATCGTGGGCACGGCGGCGAAGGTGAAGAAGAACGGCACGGTATTGGCGATCGCCGCATTGAGCTGCTGGGGGGTAGGATTGCGGATCACCCGCGAGGCGAATGTCGGGTCGCTGAACAGCAGCGCGCCAAGCCCCGATGGAGTCCCGATCACATTGTCGTACTTGATGTCGTACAGCGTCACGCTCGCGGTCAGGTTGGGCGCGAAGCTGGGGTTCAGGTCCATCCCCAGCGACCAGGTACGCGCCGTTTCGGGCGTGAGGTCCCGGTTGCCACCAAATAGCAGGATGGTGTTCACCTGCGCCGCGCCGCGTGCGGGGTCGCGCGCGCCGAATGCGTCGACCAGCGATGCCGCCGAATAATAGGACCCGACGGTCGAGCCGAGATCCCTGAGCCCCGGTGCGCGGAAGGATTCGCCGAAGCTGCCGCGCAGCGTGACCCCGTCCACGGGCTTCCAGGTCAGGCCGATCTTCGGGTTGGTGGTCGATCCGAAATCGCTGTAATGATCGTAGCGCCCGGACACCGAAAGGGTCAGGCTGCGGAAGAACGGCCCCGCATTCTCGTCTCCGACGATGGGAACGAACAGCTCGCCATAGACCGACTGGATGTTGCGCGAGAGATCCTCGGGAAAGCCGACACCGCCGCTCTGGCCGCGCTGCATATAGGTCTCTCGGCGGTACTCCGCGCCCAGAGCGATCTTGACTTCGCCTCCCGGCAGTACCGCCAGCGGGCCGTCGATCCGCACAGCGCCCATTCTCAGGCGTTGCCGGTTCGTGAAATCGGTCGGATTGTCGAGGATCGCCGCGACGACCCGGGGGTCGGTCCGCGTCCCGAACGGATCGAGCGCAGTCGCCGTCGTGGTTCCGGCGGCGGCGGCGGTCAGTGCGGTCGTGTTGATGCCGGGCTGAAACGTGTCGTTGCGCGACCAGTTGAAGGTGCCCGAAAGCGTGGCCTTGAAATCCCTGGGCAGCGCAATGTCGAGGCCCGCGGTCGCATTGCCGGTCCTGACCCGGAAGGTCTGGTCGAAATGATCGGCGCCGACCAGCCGGTCCGGACGGAAATCGAAAAAGCCGAACGCGGCGTTGGTCCCCGGCGGGACACGGAAGAACGGATTGGCTGCGGTGATCAGGACGAAGGTCTGTCCCGGAAGCGCCGCCTGCACGATGTCCCTGCGGTCGGAATAGAGGATGTCGGCCCAGGCGGTGATCGAGCCCGTCAGTTCCTGCCGGGCCGACACGAAAGCGCCATGCGTCCGGTTCTCGGGAAGCAGATCGACGGGTCCGCGCGGATCGCAGCGGTTCACGCCGGGCGCCAGATCGGGCGCGGCGTAGATCGTGCCCGCGAACAGATTGACATTCGCATCCGGGCAAACCGTCGAGCGCGTGTCGATGCCGCCCACCGCACGAAAATCGAGCGTGCGATACCGCCGGTCCGCCCCGGTGATGTTGCTGTTCTCCTGATACTGATAGGCCGCCAGGATCGACCCGCTATCCCATGTCTTGCCGACGATCGCGCCCGCGTTGAAGGCATGATAGTCATCCGCGAAGCCGTAGCGGGCAATGGCCTCCACGCCCGACACCCGCTTGCGGGTGATGAAGTTCACCACGCCGGCAACCGCCTCCGATCCATAGATGGCCGAGGCCCCATCCGCGACGATCTCGACCCGCTCGATCGCGAGTTCCGGAATGAACGGGAAGTCCGGATTGGTCTGCTGGGTGCTGCCCGAGATCAGGCGGTTGCCGTTCATCAGCGGCAGGGTGGCCGCCGAAGGCAGCCCGCGAAGCCCAGGCGCGAATGAGCCGAGACCGCCATTGCTGACGCGCGGCGCGGTATTGAAACTGTTGAGCTGCGGGACCGTGGCGAGCAGTTCGGGCGTGCTGGCCGCGCCGATCAGCCTGGCATCCTCGCGCGTCACGGTGATCAGGTCCGATCCGATCGGCGGTACGCCGCGAATGCTCGATCCGGTGACGATGATGACGTCTCCGGGCTCGGAACCGGCTTCCGGCGTCTCGGTGCCCGGCTCGCCCTGCTGCGCCCGGGCAAGGACCGGAAAGCCGAGCAGGACGGCACCCAGTGCGGAACTGCAAAAAAAACGCGCGCAGCGCGCGGTCATGATGCCTTGAAGCGACATGATATTCCCCTCCTTCAGGATTGCGGCCTGCGCCGCTGCCGGTTTTGCCGGCTTGATAGGATGGGTAGCGTTTGACAGAGTGCGCGGTAAGTGCATGAACGGACATTTCCATGTCATTTGCGGACATGACGGTGTCGTTTGGGGAGAAGAACATGACCGAGCCGGCCCGCCAGGCCCCCACGCTTCGCAACGACCGCTCCGGTTTTCCGACGCTCAACCAGCGGATCTTTGCGCCTTTCAAGATCGCCACGGTCATCGATACCGTGGCCGAGCGCGGGATTTCGGCAGAAGCGGTGCTCGCGCGAACCGGCCTGACATTGGCGGACATCCGCGACCCGCATACGCTGACGTCGATCGGGCAGTATCTGACGGCCTGCGAGAACATCGTCAAAGCCGGGGCCGGGTTTGCCGATGCCTTTTCGATCGGATCGCGTCTGCACCTGTCGGCCTATGGGATGTACGGCTATGCGCTGATGTGCTCGCCGACCATGCGCGACTTCTTCGATTTCGCGGTGCGCTACCAGCCGCTCGCGACCCCGACAGTGCGGCTGCACTGGCGCGTCGAAGGCGATGTCGCAATCTGGGAGTTCCGCGAGATCTACCGCGACTTCATGAGCGATGACGTCCGCACATTTCTGTTGCGGCAGCAGATGAAGATGACATTCACCCATATCCGTGATGCCGCGGGGACGGACAATCTTGCGGTGCGCGCGATATTCTCGCTGCCGGAGGACGAATGGTCGAAAGAGGACGCGCGCGAGTTGTCCTGCACCTGTGTCTATGACGGGGAGGCCAACGAGCTGCATTATCCCGTCAGCCTGCTGGATCGCACCCCTGCCCTCGGCAACCGGCTCACGCGCTCGATGCTCGAGGAGACGTGCGAACGGCTGATCGGGCAGTCGCGGATCGCATCAGGCCTGTCGGGCGAACTGTACCAGCGTCTGCTCAGCACCCCCGGCCAGTTCCCTTCGATGCCGGAGATGGCGGCCCAGCTCGGCATGCAGGAACGGACGCTGCGCCGAAAACTCGCGCTAGAGGATACGACTTACGGCGCCATCATCGATGATGTCCGCCGCAAGCTGACGATGGAATATCTGCAGACGACGCAGATGAGTGTGGACGATGTCGCCTGGAAAGTCGGGTTCAGCGACAGCGCAAACCTTCGGCGCGCGGTCCGTCGCTGGACGAACGGAACCGTCGGCCAGATCAGGGCGGGCAAGGTCCAGGGCGCAGGTCGATGACCATGCGGGCCTTAAGGCCGGCAGGAGTTCAGCGCGGCAGGTTCCACGCGAAGACCTGCCTCATCGGGCGGTCGCCCGGGGCATCGGCAATGGCACCGTGAAAGCCCCGAATTTGCGCCACGAATGTGAAACACCGAGATTCCTGCCGCAGGCCGAGCAGCCCGAAGCCGGCAGAATGCCACGTTTTGCGACGATTTTGGGAAGGCGCACTGGTGCGCTTACGGGACCCTCATAACTCGGTTAAATAATTAAATTAAAACACTCAATTTATCTGCGTTTCAAATTTTGCCCCCAATTGTGCCCCCAAATTTCATCTAACCGCCTGATTTAGAGTGTGTTTGGGTCCGAAATTGTGACTGAATTCCTTGGTCGGATGACAGATACCGAGTAGCAATTGGCACAAAGCGACCGCCCGATCTGGCAATCGGCGACGGCAGAAAGCGACCCAGACCCAGTCGTTCCCGTTGATCAGGCTGAATGTCTACTTTCACCAAAAGCCGCCAGTTAGATTTGAGGATCAAGCCCGACCCCGACTGTTGACTGAAACCGGGCGAAATGCAGCCGGAGCGCCCACAATTCCCCGTCGATCAGACATCCCCTGTTTGTGGTTCAGCGATGAAACAGCCGTAAAGTGGCACCTTGCCTGGTGACAGCTGCAGGAGCGAGGACGGCAATCGCGCCGGGCAGGACCTTGAGATGCGCCGGCGTCGCGGTGACGATTTCCCCGTCGGTGTTGATCGGCATAGGGTGCCGCGTCTCGATATCGAACTCGACGCAGCGGGCGGTCCTAACCTCTTTCCAGGCGCCATGCGTACCCGTGCGGAAGGCGCGCACCATCAAGGCGAGCTTCCAAAGGTTGCGCATCTCCAGACTGTACAGGTCCAGCGACCCGTCATCGATCGCGGCGGTCTGTTCGACGACATTGCCACCCCCGTAGAGACGCCCGTTGCCGATCGCGATCTGATAGGTCTTGACCCTGATCCCGCTGCCTTTCTCGATGATCCTCGCGCGAAAGCGCCGTGCCCCGGCCAGGATCCGCAGCGCGGCGACCGCATAGCCCAGCCGCCCGAAGCGCTTCTTGATCGCAGGATCGAGCTTCTGCGCCAGATCGCTGCTGAGGCCGATGCTGGCGAAGTTGAAAAAGGCATGGCCGTTGACCATCCCGAAATCGATCTGCCGTGTGTGTCTGGCAACGATCACGTCTGCGGCGGCAGCAAAATCAAGCGGGATGGACAGCGTCCGGGCAAGGTCGTTGGCGGTTCCGGCCGGAATGA
>NZ_QKVT01000105.1:0-1070 GCF_003426715.1 Blastomonas sp. UPD001 | reverse complement strand
GATGCTGCTCGCGGGGCTGGCACAACGCATCGGCGCCGCCGACAATGGCCTGAGCGGCGAAGCGCAAAGCACCCGCGACCGAGCCAATCTGGCCGACTATTACAGCCGGGCCGCCGATGCGATGTGGCTGGCCCGGCAGCAGGACCTGTCGACCATTCGCGGCGAAGCGTTTTCGGCGCTGCAAGGTGCCATCGCGGGCGGTGCCAATGATGCCATCGCCCGGATGGCCGCGCGCGGCCTGGCCGATAGCATCGATCCCGCGCTGGGCGATCTGGTCCGCGAACGCGAGACCCTAGCCACCGGCTGGACCGAAAACGCCCGCCAGTACAACGAGGCGCTGGCCAGTACCGCGCCGGGCGCGGCAGAATTGCGCACCAACCTGCTGGCAGGCCGCAAGGTCATGGTCGATCGCATCGCCGCGATCGATCAGACCCTCCGACAGCAGTTTCCGCAATATTTCGCGCTCGTGCGGCCCGAGCCATTGTCCGAAACCCAGGCCGAACAGCTGCTGGGCGCCGATGAGGCGGCATTGCTGATTGTCCCCAGCGACAAGGGGACGCATGTTTTCGCAGTCAGCGCCTCCGGCACGGCCTGGCACAAGGCGGATGCAGACAGCGACGAGATCGCTGCCAAGGTTCGCCGCCTGCTATGGGATGTCGGCGCGAACGTGAACGTCGATGCGGTCGAGGATGCGCAATGGTCGAACGAGGGTGACGGTGCCTATCCCTTTGATCGCGGCACCGCCTTTTCCCTGTACGAGACGCTCATCGCCCCGGTGTCGGAGACGATCAAGGGCAAGCGCCATGTGTTCATTGCTGCCGGCGGGCCGCTTTCGTCGCTGCCCTTCGGCATGCTGGTCACCGAAAAGCCCGAAGGCGCCGATGGCGACCCGGCCAATCTGCGCGCCACCAAATGGTTTGCCGATGCGCATGCGCTGATCCAGATCCCCTCGCTCCAGTCGCTCAAGTTCCTGCGCGACAAGCGCGCGACGGCACCGGCGGGCGGCGCAGCGAGCCGCCAGCCCTTCATGGGCTTTGGCGACCCGGCCCTCGAAGGCCGAGCCGAGCAGC
>NZ_QKVT01000104.1:0-515 GCF_003426715.1 Blastomonas sp. UPD001 | reverse complement strand
CAATAGAATATATTAAGAATTATGTATTTAATTGAGATAATATTGTGTTAATACCAATTATTTATGAAGATGCACAGAATATGAAAAAACTAACCGCCATAGACGCACAAGCGGCTACTTACCTTTCGGGAACCCTTTCTCTTAACAGAAGCCACTACCTACGGAAGCCGCAGAAGCGTCTACGTGTCTACCGGAACGGTAGACGCCAAGACGCCAAGAGTGGAGAGTTAGTCATTTATTGCGGCTTCACATTAAATTGGTATTAAGTTTGAAGACTGAAAACTTATTCAAATATAGTCAATAATTTCCAGATATAAGCCTCTTTGCTATGAGTTATAAATTTATTTTCGGGCAGGATTTTAACGTGAGTTAGATAAAAGCTATTAACTCGCCCGCAAGCCCGCAAGTAAACTGCGCGGCTCATACATAGTCAAAGTCTAGTTTAAGTAGACTGAATCAATAAGCCTTTCAACCCACTTCAAGTGGGTTTTAGCTATGAGCCTCAAATTTATTTG
>NZ_QKVT01000103.1:0-762 GCF_003426715.1 Blastomonas sp. UPD001 | reverse complement strand
CCCCCGCTTCCCCTGCGACAAGCTCAGGAGGGGAGGACCCGCCATGCCGCCGCTCGCGCGATCTGGATCCTCCCCCATTCATGGGGGAGCAACCGTGTTTAGGTTGTTTGCCAGGGTTGTTGGTTTCTGAGGATGGCGTTCAGGGTTGTGAGCAGTTTGCGCATGACGGCGACAAGGGCGACCTTTGGCTTTTTGCCGGCCTTTTGCAGGTGTTGTTTGAAGGTCTTGAGGGCGGGGTTGTGGGTGCTGGCGGCAAGGGCTGCCATGTAAAGGGCGTCGCGCACGGGCTTTCGGCCGCCGCGGATGTGGCGTTCGCCCTTGAGCTTGCCGCTGTCAAAGGCGTAAGGGGCCACGCCCACCAGGGCGGCGATCTGGCGCCGGCTGAGTTGGCCCAGTTCGGGCAAAAGCGCGAGCAAGGTTGCCGCCACCACCGGCCCCACGCCGGGGGCCGAGCGCAACAGCGCATGCTTGCGGGCCAACTGCGGGCTGTGCGCCACCTCGGCGGCCATCGCCTTGTCGATCAGCACAAGTTCGATCTTCAGCCGGCTGATGCGCCGCCGGCACAGCCGCTGAAGCACGGCGGCCCTGACCTGCTCGGCCTGGTTTTGGATGCGCACCAACTCCTCGCAAAGCTGCCGCCTGGCCAAAACCAGTTCGGCCAAGCGCGCGGCTTCCGCGTTGGGCTGGGCTTCGGGCCCTGGCACAACGGCGATGAAGCGGGCAATGGCCTCAGCATCCAGCCGGTCGGTTTTGGCCAGCATG
>NZ_QKVT01000102.1:0-3449 GCF_003426715.1 Blastomonas sp. UPD001 | reverse complement strand
TTCGTGCCGCGCCTTTAGCCAGCCCTAGCGGACATCGCAATAGACCTGCCGGATGATCCCCCGGTCGAGCAGCGCCTGGAATAGCCGAACCGCCCGATCCGGGCTGGAAAGATCGGCCACCTCGCCAGAATCATCGACCGCTGCGCTGGCGACGACCAGCCGCAGGATCGCCAGCGGATCGGTGGTCAGCACGCGGCCCCGGCGCGGGGTGGACGCGGCATTGACCCCGACCACGCGCCCCTGCTCATCGAAGGTCGGCCCGCCGCTGATGCCGCTGAGCGGTCCATCGAAGCTGGGCAGCCGGTCGCCCTCGGCCCAGGCGAGGATCGGTTCGCTCTGCCCGCCGGGTCCGCCGCGCGAGGCAAAGGCAGCACCGAGAAAGCGCGAGACCACCACCGCCGGATTGCCCGCGGGAAAGCCCATATGATAGCCGAAGGCGCCCTCCTCGGGCAGCTCTTCGGTCAGCGCAAGCGCGAATTCAGGCAAAGGCCCCTGGCGGATGACCGACGCATCGGCCTCGCCGCTTTCGATGACGTCGCTGATCGCGTCGATCCCGTCCTCGGCCACCAGCCCGATCCGGTCGCAGCCATGCGTGACATGCTGTGCCGTCAGCCAGGTGCCGTCGCGATCGACCGCAAAGGCGGTACCCTGGCTGTCCTGTTGCGGCCCGGGATCGGCGATGACGAAGCTCTCGCCGATATCGGGCATCGGGCGGCGCGGGCTGCGCGGATCGAACTGCTCGACGCTGAGCGGCGCATCGCCCCATTCGTCTTCATCGCCGCCGAACCAGACGAGCAGCAGCACCGCCCCCAGTATCCAGGGCAGGCAGCCGCGGCGGTTGGAGCGGCCGGACTTGCTCATCGGCGGGCCCGACAGCGGGAACCAAAAGCGGGGTAATGCATAATTACGAGGCTAGTCGCGCGACAGACAGAATCAAGCTGCCGCGATGAGTTTTTCGTAACAGATGAGAATACCCTGCACGTAATCAAGCTGAACCGGCATTATGAACATCTCTCTACAGATGTGTTAATCCAACGTTCAGCTCGATCGCAGCCGCCAACATAATGTGACAAAAAGACAACAGACACGTCACAAATTATAAAAGCGCGGAACCAGGTGCCACTCCGATAGGTTTGGCATCCGTCTGAATACCAAAAAGCAAGGACGCGAAAACATGAAGACCCCCATCAAATTCTCGGCCGTTTCGGCCATTGCCGTCGCCATGCTGGCCACGCCCGCCTTCGCCCAGACGGTGAAGGAAGACACCGACTTCGACGGCGTCTATGTCGGCGGCCATTTCGGCTATTCGGCGCAGTCGAGCCCGCGTGGTGAAGGCGTCACGTTCGACACCAATGTCGATGGTGATTATTCCGACACCGTGCGCACCGCCGCCGGCGCCAATGCGTTCGCTCCCGGCTTCTGCCGCGGCTCGGCGCGCACCGCTCTGGCTGCCGATGGCTGCCGCCAGGATCAGAACGATATCGAATACGGTATCCGCATCGGCGCCGACAAGCGCTATGGCAATTTCGTGATCGGCGCGCTGGTCGAAGGCAGCCGTTCGGAAGCCAAGGATTCGGTCACCGCCTTCAGCTCGACCCCGGCCAACTACGTGTTCACGCGTGAGCTCGATTACGCCATCTCGGCGCGCGCTCGTGCCGGTTACACCCCGGGCGGCGGCATCCTGTTCTACGGTACCGGCGGCGCCAGCTATGGCCGCATCGACAACAGCTTCCGCACCACGAACGGCGCCAATGCCTTCACCCCGCGCAACGGCAAGGACTGGTCGTGGGGTTGGCAGGCCGGTGGCGGTGTCGAAGCCAAGATTGCTCCGAACATGAGCATCGGCCTCGAATATCTCTACAACACCTATACCAATGACGACTATGTCGTGAACGTCGGCCCGGGCACCGCGCCTGCGACCAACCCGTTCCTGTTGCGCTCGGGACAGACCGACATGCGCCGCAGCGACCCGAATTTCGAATTCCACTCGATCCGCGTGACCACCGCGTTCCGCTTCTGATCGATCGCGTTCGAAAGCCGATGGCGGGACCGCGCAAGCGGTTCCGCCATTCGCTTATCCGGCGACCGCAGCCGCGTTGAGCGCCGCCAGCGCGATCTTCGTCATGGCCAGGAAAATCGCGGCGGCGAGCTGGTCCTCCTCGATCCGCTTCGAAAGATTGCCGATGAGCAGATCGACCGCGCGGAACGCGATAAGCTGGAGGATCAGCGTCACGCTGCCCCAGATCAGCACATCCCAGACATTGACCGAGGCCGCGAGACAGAAGGCGAGCGGCAGCGCGAGCCCCAGCGCCGCGCCGCCGAGCGACACCGCCGCCGAGACATTGCCCGCGCGGATCAGCGCGAACTCCTTGTGCGGTGTGATCCACATGTACAGCGCCAGCGCGAGCGCCCAGGCGACGGTGGCCGTACCCAGATGCAGCATGAAGATCGGCAGCCCGGCAAACAGGCTCTGGATTACGGGCGCGGGATCGGTCATGCCCGCAACTGTTGACCGGAAAGGGCGGAGCGATCAAGCCCGATCCGCAACCCGTCCCCTTCCCCAGCCAGGCCATGTCCATGCGCATCTGCATCCTGATTCCCGACGACGCCGACCTCACCCGCTATGACGACTGGCAGGACCAGGCGGTGGTGATCGAACCGCTGCTTGCCGCGCATGGCCTGACGGTCGAATGGCGCGCCTGGACCGACACCGCGCCGATCGAGGCCGATCTGGTGCTGCCGCTGATGGCCTGGGGCTATCATCGCGCGTTATCGCGCTGGCGCAAGCAGCTGGACCGCTGGCAGGGCGTGCGCTTCCTCAACCCGTTCGAGGTGCTGCGCTGGAATACCGACAAACGCTATCTTCTCGAGCTGGCGCAGCGCGGGGTCGCGATCGTTCCGACGCGCTTCCACGAGCGGCTGGACCCGGCGGCGCTGGACGATGCGCGTGCCGCTTTCGGCACCGCCGATCTGGTCGTGAAGCCGCCGGTTTCTGCCGGTTCGGACCATACCTGGCTGCTGCGCGATGACGCCCCCTGCCCACCCGAGGCGCTGGGCGAGGCGATGCTGGTGCAGCCGATGATGCCGTCGATCGCCAGCGAGGGCGAATATTCGCTGTTCTGGTTAGCGGGCGAGTTTGCGCATGCGATCCTCAAGCGCCCGAAGAGCGGCGATTTCCGCGTACAGGGCCAGTTCGGCGGACAGTCGCAAGCGGTCCACCCGCCTGCCGCCGCGCGCGATCTCGCGCTGGCGACGCTCGAGGCGATCGATGCCGAGCTGCTTTATGCGCGGATCGACATGGTGGGCGACGGGCGGGGCGGCTATGCCCTGATGGAGATCGAGCTGATCGAACCCTGGCTGTCGCTCGACCGCACCCAGGATGGCGGCAAGGCCTTTGCCGCCGCGATCGCCGCCGCCGCGCGCCAGCCAGCCAGCGCCGGTTAAGGTCG
>NZ_QKVT01000101.1:0-9412 GCF_003426715.1 Blastomonas sp. UPD001 | reverse complement strand
GTGGGCCTCGATCAGTTGCCGGCTGAGATCTGCACGAACCTTGCCCTTCCGCGTTGTCGCGATGAGCGGAAGGTTCTCATCCAGAGTCCCGGCAACGCCGTATCCGTAGAGGTTCTCGGCGGCCACGAGGACCGCGCCGGCACGCGCAGACCCTTCCAGAACGCTCGCCTGCAGCTTCGGAAACATCATGGACCAGCTCTGATAGGGCGGCGCGGCGCATTGATAGACCACGGTGGCCCCTGCGCAGGCCGATATGGCGTCCTCACGCCGCGAGACGTCGCCGACGTGAACCTCGACGCCTGCATGGCGGGCAGAACGAGAGGAGCGGGTGACGGTCCGAACCCGCGCGCCCTGCAGCAACAGCGAGCTGACGACGGCCTTGCCGACCGGACCCTGGCCGATCACGACATGCAGATCATGGCTGTTCATCAAAGTAGCTCCCGGTCCGCGCGATGGGGGTTCACCTGTGCCGTGATCAGGCTCGGCTTGATCGGACGGCCGCTCTCGCGTCGGATGAGATCCCAATGTTTTCCACTGAGCGTGCGCGCAGGTGCCAAATCGCAAGCGCCGCCGTCCAGAGCTGCCAGAAGATCCCCGAAAGCGTCAGCAGGATCGATGATTCCACCCCGATCACCGAGGGTAGCGTGGAGAGCAGACCTGCCGCCGCAATAAAACCGGCACAGCCGATGATGCGGGCGCCGCCGCCTAGCCTCAGCAGGGCGATCGAAACCAGGATGGTCCAGACGCCGGCGAAAAGGCCGACACCTAAAAGTTCACCAACCCCGCCAGCGAAGGCGTTGAAGGAAACGTAAACAACCTCAATCGCGGCTTTGGTGGCGCCGCTCGCGCCCGGATCGACATAGGCAACGGCGAGACCCGGCATCAGGAACAGCCAGCGGACGATACCAAACGCTTTCGCGACCCCGGCCAGAATTCCGAGCGCAACCGCAAAGTTTCCGAGCGCCCGCCCCATCGCCAATGTGCGGCCGAGTAAGATCGCCAAGGGAATCAGAATCAGTGCGTGCAGGAGGTAGCTCAGATAGCCCGCAAAGACCGGACCGGCCTGTTGAAGGATCAACGGCAGGATGATCGATGGCGGCTCCCCGAGCGACGCGGGCCAGTTGATTGACGGCATCAATATGAAGAAGGCGGCCCACATCAAGATGAATTGGGCGAGCAGGAGCACAGCTGCCGGGAGGTAGGGTGGCGCTTGGGGTTGATCCGATACTCCCGCTGACAGATCACGAGTCATGGGATTTGAAACACTGGCCATCCGGGTTTCTCCTTCTCGCGCAGGGGAGCGCAGGGGGATTGGGGTCGTTACGCGACGACTTACCCCCCGTTTATGGAGACCTCAGGCTCGGCTGCCATTGATGTCGGGTAAGATCGACGGTGTCCGTCCCACTGAACCCGGTTGTGAATCCCTAGCCCGCTGGTCGGAGCTGGACCTTCGGCCTTGCGCAGCCAACCGCGAGCTCTCCCGCCGACCCCCTCGCAAAGGCCTCTTCCGGTCCCGAACCTCAGCGAGACCTTCTACGCGGGCACCGAGAAGCGTCGCGTTTCGAATTATTGGCTTGGAGTTGCCCATCCGGGCGGCGAACGGAAAGGATGCCGTGGCTTCCGCTCGAATGCACCCTGCGGCAACGTCAGCCTTTCATTTTGGCCAGGTTTCTAAGTCCAGCGCCAAGACCTCGCCAGCGAGATACAGCGAACCGCAAATGACCACATGCGGCGGCGGCCCATCGCCAGAAAGCGCCGCATCGAGAGCCGATGAGACATCCGGCCGAACCTCCGCGCCAAGCCCTGTACGCCGAGCCACGTCCAAAAGGACCGCGGGATCGGCCGCCCCGCTTGCATCAAAGTCCACGAGCAACAGCTTTAGGGGACGGATCGGACACAACGCCGCGAAGATGCCTTCAAGGTCCTTGTTGGCGAGGACGCCGAGGATGACTGCCAATGGCCGCCCGTCCCTCGCTCTGAGGTCGCGCAACGATCGCGCCAGCGATTCGAACGCGTGCGGATTGTGGGCGCCGTCGAGCCAGAGATCGGCGCCTCGCGCTGACGCTCGTGCGGCCAGCGGACCCGCCGTCAAGCGCTGCATCCGGGCAGGCCACGAGGCGCGTCTCAGTCCCTCGTTCACGGCTGCATCCGACAAGCCGAACTTGCGGGCCACGGCTACCGCGAGCCCCGCGTTGGCGACCTGATGCGCGCCCATCAAACGACCGTGGGGCAAGTCCATATTGCCGGCAGAGTCCTGGTAGCGGACGCGGTCCTGTTCCGTCCATGCATTAAAGTCGCGGCCAGCGAGCATCAGCGGCGCTCGTGCGCGCTCGGCCGCTTTCCTGATCACGACCAAGGCGCTTTCGACCTGGCGAGTGGAAACGCAGGGAACGCCGGGTTTTATGATGCCGGCCTTCTCCCCCGCGATCTCGGCGATCGTTTCGCCAAGAAACTCACAGTGGTCAAGGGCGACGGGCGCGATGGCCGTGATCGCCGGACGCTCTATGACGTTCGTTGCGTCATAACGCCCGCCCAGACCCACCTCGACAAGGCAGAGATCGGCGGGCGTCTCCGCGAACGCCAGCAACGCCGCCGCCGTCGTGATCTCGAAGAATGTGATCGGCTCACCCTCGTTCGCCGTTTCAATCCGCGCCACCACCTCGGCCAGATCGTCCTCGGAAATCAGTTCGCCCGCCAGCCGGATGCGCTCCGCAAAACGTACGAGGTGCGGTGAGGTATAGACATGCGTGCGTAAGCCGGCGGCCTCGGCGATGCCGCGCAGGAAGGCGATCGTCGACCCTTTGCCGTTGGTCCCCGCCACATGGATTACGGGCGGCAGCCGACGCTCAGGGCGCCCCAGTTTCGCGCAGAGACGCTTCATGCGAACGAGCGAGAAGTCGATCAGCTGCGGATGCAGCGCGCGCAGCCGCTCCAGCGCGGCGTCGTGAGCTCGCACACCGTGGATCACGAGGGGCGGTCCACCGGGAGCGGCGGTGCGATTGGCGATTCGGCGGGCCCCACCGAAGCCGGCGGGGTCCGCCCTTCGCGCCGCGCACGCCTCCGAGCAGCAGCACCCCGCGACGACGATCTCGAATCCGGGCGAGCGCCCCGCTTCCTCATGGATTGCACTCCGGGCAATATTGCGCCGGCGCACGGAGCAACCCATCAGACCGAGGCCGTTCCTCACGACACCCACACACCGAGCAACCATATTCCTCGGCGAGGACCATTTCGGTGGGCGCGCCGCAGTCCTCGCATTTCAGCCCGATCCGCGATCCCGTACGTCCGAAGCCGGGCGCGCCGCACGCAGGGCACGGTGTCGCGAGCCGTCGAGCGAGGCGATCCGCGAGCGCGGCGAGGCTTTTCATCCGCGTCGGATTGAGGTGCGCGCGCATGTCGGTCTCGAGACGCGCCCGGCCATCCGAGGATGCGGCAGCGGCGGCCGCGATCGCGAGCGCAAGGCCTTTCCGGTCGGTGAGGCCTTTAACGAGAGCCGCTGTCACCGAACCCTCATTCGCCCGCACGATCAGGGCGTGGCTCGGGAATCCCACCCGTTCGAGGAATGCCTCCAGCGCATCGCCTGGAGAAACGACGAGATGGCCGAAGTTGGTCGCGTCGGCGATCAGGCTTTCACTGACGACGATCCCCCTCTCGTCATCGACGAACACCAGGAGCTCCATGCCGGCCGCGAAGAACGGGATCGCTGGATGGGGCCCGAACGAGCCCTCGCTGGCGAGGCCGAGCGGTAATCCGGCGCCCTGCATGCCCAGCCTCGCCTTGCGCACCGCGACCTCGAGCATCGTCCCCTGCCGCGCGATTTCGCCCGAGAACGTCCCGAGCTGATCGGTATCGAGACCCGCCGCGGGTACGACGACAAGACCAAGGGTCGCGCTAAGGGCCGGCGCGATCGCTTCTTCCTTGCGATGCATGGTGGCGAGCACGGCGCTGCGACCTGCGTAAGGACGTGGTTCATAGATCGCGGTTCGCTCATGACGGCGCATCGATCGGTCCTCGATACGTCCAGGCCATGGACGCACCGGCCTGGAACGGAACGACTTGGTCGCCAGCAGCGGCGAAGACCGATGGCGCCCGCCATGGTGTCCGTTCAAGGACGATCGAGCCGGCGTTGAGCGGGAGGTCGTAGAAGCGCGCTCCATGCTCAGACGCGAAGGCTTCGAACCGGTCCAGCGCACCTTCCTCGTCAAACACCGTGGCGTAACTCTGCAGGGCGACCGGCGCGTTGAAGATGCCGGCGCAGCCGCAGGCGGACTCCTTGTCACGGACCGCGTGTGGCGCTGAATCGGTGCCGAGGAAGAACTTCGGATTTCCCGAGGTCGCCGCGCGTCGCAACGCCAGACGATGCCGCTCGCGTTTTGCGACCGGCAGGCAGTAGAGATGCGGTCTGATGCCGCCGGCGAACATCGCGTTGCGATTGATCATCAGATGGTGTGGCGTGATCGTGGCGCCGACGTTCGGCCCGGCGGCCTCGACGAAGGCCACGGCTTCGGCGGTGGTGATATGCTCGAAGACAATCTTGAGAGCGGGAAATCCTGCGACGACATTCGCAAGCACACGGTCGATGAAGACGGCTTCGCGGTCGAAAACATCGACGTCGTGGTCCGTGACTTCCCCGTGCAGCAGCAACGGCATCCCCAGGCGCTGCATGACGTCAAGGACGCCGAAGATGTGAGCCACGTCCGTCACGCCCTGCGCGGCGTTGGTGGTCGCATGCGCAGGATAGAGCTTGGCTGCGGTGAACACGCCGGACCTGAAGCCGCGCTCGATTTCCGCCGGGGCGATGTCGTCGGTCAGATAGGCCGTCATCAGCGGTGTGAAGGCAAGGCCAGGCGCGAGCGCCCCCTGGATCCGCGCACGATAGGCTTCCGCCGCGGCCACGGTGGTCACCGGCGGATCGAGGTTGGGCATGACGATCGCCCTGGCGAACTGACGGGCGGTCTCGTTGACGACGGCGGCGAGCATCCCGCCGTCACGGAGATGCACATGCCAATCATCGGGCTGGCGAAGGACTAAGCGGTGCGCGCTGGATGACTCCACTCTCTCGGCTGCGGCGCCTGGGTCAGATATCAGCATAGACGTGCTCTTCGGCGGCAGCGCCTGGATGGGTCACCGCGCCCTTGCCGGCGGAACCGACGGTCTGCGCGTAGCGCCACAGCGCTCCGGACTGGAAGGCATGCCGGCGCGGCTGCCACCGCTCGCGGCGCGCCGCCAACTCGGCGGGATCGATGCGGAGCGAGAGCGTCCCTCGCTCCGCATCGATCTCAATCACATCGCCGTCCTCGATCAATGCGATCGGGCCGCCGACCGCGGCTTCCGGTCCGACATGACCGACGCACAGGCCGCGCGTCGCGCCCGAGAAGCGGCCGTCGGTAATCAAGGCCACGTCCTCCCCCATGCCCTGGCCATAGATCGCCGAGGTGGTGGACAGCATCTCGCGCATGCCGGGTCCGCCACGCGGCCCCTCGTAGCGGATGACGAGCACCTCGCCCGCATGGTAGCGCCGCTGCATCACCGCTGCGAAGGCATCCTCCTCCCGGTCGAACACGCGCGCCGGACCGCTGAAGGCGAGCCTGCGCAGGCCCGCCACCTTCACGATTGCCCCTTCAGGCGCGAGATTTCCGGAAAGGCCGACGAGGCCGCCGGTCGGTGACAGCGGCCGCGTCGTCGGATGGACGACGTCCTGGTGGTCGGGCAAAAGCACGGATTCCAGATTCTCGGCCAGGGTGCGGCCCGTGACCGTCAGGCATTCGCCGTGCAGGAAGCCACCGTCGAGCAGCGCCTTCAGGACCACCGGCACGCCGCCGATCTCGTGCACGTCCTTGGCGAGATAGCGTCCACCGGGCTTCAGATCGGCGATCAACGGCGTGCGCCGAAACACCGCGGCGACATCGAAGATGTCGAAGGCGATGCCTGCCTCATGGGCCATCGCCGGCAGATGGAGCGCGGCGTTGGTCGATCCGCCTGTCGCGGCGACGACCGCGGCCGCATTCTCGAGCGCCTGGCGCGTGACGATGTCACGCGGGCGCAAGCCCCGTTTGAGCAGCGCCATCACCGCGCGACCCGACGCGTCGGCAAACCGGTCCCGGGACTCGTAAGGCGCCGGTGTGCTGGCCGAACCCGGCAGAGCGAGACCGATCGCCTCCGACACATAGGCCATGCTGTTGGCGGTATATTGGCCGCCGCATGACCCCGCCGATGGGCATGCCACCGTTTCGAGTTCGGCGAGGTCCGCATCGCTCATCGTTCCGGCGGCGTTGGCGCCGACCGCCTCGAACACGTCGAGCACCGTGACGTCTTTGCCGCGGAACCGTCCCGGCAGGATCGAGCCGCCGTAGAGGAATACCGAGGGCACGTTGAGGCGCAGCATCGCCATCATCAGCCCCGGCAGAGTCTTGTCGCACCCGGCCAGCCCCACCAGCGCGTCGTAGCAATGACCGCGCACGGAGAGTTCAACCGAGTCGGCGATCACCTCGCGGCTGACGAGCGAGGCCTTCATGCCGGCGTGCCCCATCGCAATGCCGTCGGTGACCGTAATGGTGGTGAACTCGCGCGGCGTGCCGCCGGCGGCCGCCACCCCCTTCTTCACCACCTGCGCCTGCCGAGACAGCGAGATGTTGCAGGGCGCCGCTTCATTCCAGGTCGTGACGACGCCGACGAAAGGTTGCGCGATCTCGCGGGCCGACAAGCCCATCGCGTACAGGAACGAGCGATGGGGTGCGCGCTCGGGGCCTACTGTCGTATGCCGGCTCGGCAGCCCCGACTTGCCCGGGTCCGATTGGACAGCCCGAGACTGCGTCGGCGCGGATTCGTCACGGTCATCCACGAAGCGCCTCCGCGACGTGCAACCCGATCTTCTGTCCTGCGATTTGCATGGGACCAGCCGCTCCGCTCTGCCGTTTCGAAACCGTCCTCCCTGTACGGTAGCGGTAGTGAGAGCTTTTAGTTACTTCAAATAACTCACGGTTTTGTTCTGTTTTATATAACAACCCGCCACCGAGCTTAAACGGCGCGACGCAAGCACGTCCGCACCGCCAAACCAACGCGCGCCCGGCGTTCCTCGCACTGCGACGGAAGCGATTCCTTCGTCGCAACAGCAACACCTTGCCGGGATCCGGATTCAGGGCAAACACTGACGGTCAACCCAGGCCGCTCACTTCCAAACGTCGGTGTGGATCCCGATCGAAGTCAGTTTGCGACCACCTCGTTTCAAGGCGCGTCGGCCAACCCAAAGTCCGCCGGTTCGAGCCCGAGAACTTCGCAGATCCGGCTAGGCTCTGGACCCATTGATTTGAGAGGCATGATCTGATTCAGGCTCCGCGAGGAGACTGAAGATGAGCGACCTGTACTGGCTGACGGACGAGCAGATGGCTCGGCTCCGGCCATATTTTCCCAAGAGCCACGGCAGGCCCCGGGTCGATGATCGGCGGGTGCTGAGCGGGATTATCTTCGTCAATCGCAACGGTTCGCGCTGGTGTGATGCGCCCAAGGAGTACGGTCCGCACAAGACGCTCTACAACCGATGGAAGCGTTGGGGCGAGATGGGCGTCTTCCTCCGCATGATGGAAGGGCTGGCCGCCGAGGGTGCCGATCCGAAGACGGTTATGATCGACGCGACCTACTTGAAGGCGCACCGCACGGCATCGAGCCTGCGGGTTAAAAAGGGGATCTCGGGCGGCTGATCGGCCGCACCAAAGGCGGGATGAACACCAAGCTTCATGCTGTCACCGACGCCAACGGCCGCCCGCTCAGTTTCTTCATGACCGCAGGCCAAATCAGCGATTACACCGGCGCTGCGGCGCTTCTCGACGACCTTCCCAAGGCGCAATGGCTGCTGGGTGACCGCGGCTACGACGCCGACTGGTTCAGGGATGCCCTTCAGCAGAAGGGGATCAAGCCCTGCATTCCTGGGCGGAAATCCCGTCTCGACCCCATCAAATACGACAAGCGTCGGTACAAACGCCGCAACCGCATCGAGATCATGTTCGGCCGCCTCAAGGACTGGCGCCGCGTCGCCACCCGCTACGATCGGTGCCCTACGGTCTTCTTCTCCGCTATCGCCCTCGCCGCCACCGTGATCTTCTGGCTCTGATCAATGAGTCCTGAGCCTAGCGGTCGCCCGTTCTTCGGAGTCGAACCCGCCATCGGCAGCGGCGATCGCGCAGCAGGCCTCGACGAGCAGTGCCGGATACCGCTGCGCGCCCTTGACGCGTGCGACCGCCTCGAACGCGGCCGCCTCGCCACCCTTCTGGTCCTTGGCGAACCGCTCGGTCAGAGTTTCGAACGTCGCGGTGACATCGTCTAGCCCGAACGCAGCGATCGGCTCAAATCCACGGATCAACCCGAGCATCCGGTCATGCTCCTCCGTCGTTACCCAGCCATCGGCGAAGGCGATCAGCGCACACCCCGCGACGATGCCTTCCATCAGATGTTCGTTCTGCGCCCGATGAACCTCGTCGCCGAAGTCTTCCCAGGAGCGTTTCGCAAAACCTCCAAGCGCGTGTCGATACGGCATGTAATCTCCTTTTCCTCGATGTTGCATGAAGCGCCGCCAACCGGCCGATCAGTCGAAGATGCGCGATCGCCGCTCGTTGCGCCGATAGTTGTCGTGACCATCGTCCCAAACGCGCCGACCTTCGAGACGAGCGGGCTCTCGGTTGGCGTGGCCGCTTCCGACGTCCGCTCCCGTTTGCGGGCCGGATCAGCGGCATCATCCTTCCGTGCGACCCCCAGCAGCTCTGCGAGCTGGCCGCGGTCGAGCCAGACGCCGCGGCACGGCATCAGAACTTGCCTTTCACGGCAGGGGCGGGATTGCGGGTCCGCCACAGCGAATAGACGATGCCGGCGGCGAGGATCGCGAAAGTGGCGCCGAGCGACCAGATGGCGGGAAATTTGTCGAGCCCGAGGAAATCGGCGACGAAGATCTTCGAGCCGATGAAGATCAGCAGCACGGCAAGCGCCTGCTTGAGGTAAGCGAAGCGGTGCAGAACGGCAGCAAGTGCAAAATAGAGCGCGCGAAGCCCCAGGATCGCGAAGATATTCGACGTGTACACAATGTAGGGATCGGTGGTGATCGCGAAGATCGCGGGCACTGAGTCCACCGCGAAAATCACGTCCGCGATCTCGATCAGGATCAGCGCGAGGAAGAGCGGCGTCATATAGCGCACCGGCCGCCCCGTCCTCGGGTCCGGCAGCTTCACCAGGAAGCGCTCACCGTGCAACTCCTCGGTCACGCGGAAGCGGCGGCGGATCAGCTTGAGGACCGGGTTCTTTGAGAGATCGGTCTCCTTGTCACCCAGCGCCAGCATCTTGATCCCGGTCAGGATAAGGAAGGCCGCAAAGACGTAGAGAACCCACGCAAACTCGGCGACCAGCGAGGCGCCGATGCCGATCATGA
>NZ_QKVT01000100.1:0-3715 GCF_003426715.1 Blastomonas sp. UPD001 | reverse complement strand
CGCCGAGCCGGTGGCCGCGCTCTACGAGGCGGGCCGGGTGGTGCATTGCGGCACCTTCGCGCGGCTGGAGGACGAGATGTGCGGGCTGATGGCGGGCGGGTCCTATCAGGGACCGGGCCGATCGCCCGACCGCGCCGATGCGCTGGTCTGGGCGCTGACCGAATTGATGCTGGGACGGCGCGGCACTCCGCGCATCCGATCGCTGGAGACATGATATGGGATATTGGAAGCAGCTGGCGCTCGCGCTGAAGGGCTCGGGCGTGGCAAGGCCGGTGCTCGCGCGCGCCTTCACCAGCCCGTGGAGCCTCGCGCTCGCCGATCCGCCGCTCAGCCATGCCGAGCAGGTGCGCGCGGCCTATTGCGACAATCCCATCGCCCAGCGCGCGGTGCGACTGGTGGCAGAAGGGGTGGGCGGCGCGCCGATCGCGGCTTCCGATCCGGCGATCGCGGCGCTGGTCGCCGCGACCAGCGCGGGGCAGGGACTGCTCGAGACGCTGGCGGCCCATCTGCTGCTGCACGGCAATGGTTATGTCCAGATATTGCGCGATGCCGATGGCAGGCCCGCCGAGCTTTTCGCGCTGCGCCCCGACCGGGTGAGCATCGAGCCCGACGAGCGCGGCTGGCCCGCCGCCTATGTCTATCGCGTCGGCGACACCTCGACGCGGCTGGCGGCGCAGGAGGGCGACGGCGCGCCGGTGATCGTGCATATCAAGGCGTTCCACCCCAGCGACGACCATTATGGTCTGGGATGCCTGGGCGCGGCGGCGCGCGCGGTGGCGGTGCATAATGCCGCAGGCCGCTGGAACCAGGCGCTGCTCGACAATGCCGCGCGCCCCTCGGGCGCTCTGGTCTATCGCCCCGACGAACCGGGCGGGGTGCTGACCCCCGAGCAGTTCGACCGGCTCAAGGCCGAGCTCGAGGCGAGCTTTGCCGGGCACGCCAATGCCGGCCGTCCGATGCTGCTCGAAGGGGGGCTGAGCTGGCAGAGCATGGCCTTGTCGCCGGCGGACATGGATTTCGTCGCGCTCAAGGCGAACGCCGCGCGCGAGATCGCGCTCGCCTTTGGGGTGCCGCCGATGCTGCTCGGCCTGCCGGGCGACAATACCTATGCCAATTATCGCGAGGCCAATCGCGCGCTGTGGCGGCTGACGCTGCTGCCGCTGGCGGACAAGATCACCGCCGCGCTGGCCGAAGCGCTGGCGCATTGGTGGCCGCAGGGCACGCTCTCGGTCGATCAGGACCGGGTGCCTGCCCTGTCCGAGGACCGCGAGCGGCTGTGGCAGCAAGTGGGCGCGGCGGACTTTCTTTCTCCGCAAGAAAAGCGGGCGATGCTGGGGATCGGAACATGACGATGGAAAGCGAAGACATGCTCGCCAGCCTGCTCGCCCAGGCGGCCGAGGAAGGCGCGGATGTCGCCACGCTGCGCGCGGTGGTCGAAGAGGCAGGCGAACTGGGCGCGGGCCGGGCGCTCGCCCGGATCGGCCTCGCCGATGCCGATGCAGGGGCGGACCTGCGCGAGCTGCGCGAACTGCTCCAGGGCTGGCGCGATGCGCGGTCTGGCATCTGGGGCCAGACCTTCGACAAGTTCGTGCGCGCCGTGATGGCGCTGCTGCTCGCGGCGCTCGCGGTCCAGCTGGGCCTGGGCGACATGGTGCCGTGAGCGTGCGGCTGGCCGGCTATGCCGCGCTGTTCGACCGGGTCGATCGGGGCGGCGACATCGTGCGGCGCGGAGCCTTTGCGCGAACGCTGGGCGAGGCTGCGCACCCGCTGCCGCTGCTTTGGCAGCACCGGCCCGACCGGCGCATCGGTTCGGTCACACTCGCGCAGGAGGACCGGCGCGGGCTGCGCGTGATCGCGGCGCTCGACGATGCGGCGGACGAGGCGCTTGCCGGTCTCGCCAGCGGCGCGGTGCGCGGGCTCAGCTTCGGCTACCGCGTCCGCCGTGCCCTGGGGACCGCCCCGCGCGAGCTGTTCGATCTCGATCTGGTCGAGGTGAGCCTGGTCAGCGTGCCGATGATGCCCGGGGCCAGGGTGCATAAGCTGCGCTGACCATCCGCCGCCTTTCCCCATCTGCCCCGCTTCGGCGGGGTTTTTTGTGCCCGCAATCCGGGGGTTTTCCCCGTGTGATCCCAGAACGGAAGGAAGAAATGATGGAAATCCCCGCAAATCCCCTCGAAATGAAGGCCGAGGCCGATCCGCTCGAGGCCTCTTTCGACAGCCTGCTCGCGGCCGAGGAACATGAGGAGCGCATCGCCGCGCTCGAGACCCGGCTCGATGGCGTGAAAAGCGATGTCGATGCGATCCGCGCCGAAAACGCGACGATGCGCGAGCGGATCGAGCGGCTCGCCCGCACCGGTTCGCGCCCTTCGCTCGGCGGCGGCGGGGGCAAGGCACCCGAGACCAAGAGCTTCGTCGACCAGTATCTGCGGCGCGGGCTGGAAACCGGCATCAAGAGCTTCAGCGCGGCGACGGGGCCTGATGGCGGCTTTGCGGTTCCGCGCGAGATCGATGCGCTAATCGCCCGCACGCTCGCCGATATTTCGCCGATCCGTTCGATCGCGCAGGTCGTGCAGACCGGCACCGCGGGCTATCGCAAGCTCGTCACCACCGGCGGCACGCCTTCGGGCTGGGTCAGCGAGACGGCCGCGCGGCCCGAGACCGACACGCCGAGTTTTGCCGAGATCGCTCCGCCTAGCGGCGAACTCTACGCCAATCCCGCGGCGAGCCAGGCGATGCTCGACGATGCCGCGTTCGATGTGGAAGGCTGGCTGGCGGGCGAAATTGCCGAGGAATTCGCGCGCGCCGAGGGCGCGGCGTTCGTGGGCGGCAACGGTACCAACCGCCCGCGCGGGTTCCTGACCGGTACGCCCACGTCGCAGGACGATGCCGCGCGCGCGTTCGGCACGCTGCAATATGTCGCCTCGGGCGCGGACGGCAGTTTCGCCAGCAGCGCGCCCGAGAACCGGCTGATCGATCTGGTCCACGCGCTGCGCCCGGCCTATCGCCAGGGGGCGAGCTTCGTGATGAACTCCTCGACCCTGGCGCGCATCCGCAAGATGAAGAGCGATGACGGGGCGTTCCTGTGGCAGCCTTCGCTGGCGGCGGGACAGCCCGCGACGCTGCTTGGCTATCCGGTGGTCGAGGCCGAGGACATGCCCGATATCGCGGCGAACAGCCTGTCGATCGCCTTCGGCAATTTCCGCGCCGGCTATCTGATCGCCGAGCGCAGCGCGACGACCATCCTGCGCGATCCCTTCACCAACAAGCCGTTCGTGCATTTCTATGCGACCAAGCGGATCGGCGGCCAGGTGATGAATTCCGAGGCGATCAAGCTGATGAAGTTCGCCGCGAGCTGATCGCGCGCGCCTTGCCCCGACATCCCGACCGGGATGGTGCCCGCGCGGTCTCTCCCCTGCCGCGCGGGCATTTTTCTGCCTGCCTGAAACGGACAACCCTCCATGCCCGACCTTTTCTTTGCCGATCTGGTGCGCGAGACCAGCACCGCGACCGGAACCGGGGCGTTCGCGCTCGGCGGCGCGACGCCCGGCCATCGCCGCTTTGCCGATGCCGTTCCCGCCGGCGAGCGGTTTCATTACGCGGTTGCCGGCGTAACGCATGAAGACCAGTGGGAGGTCGGCGAAGGCCGACTCGAGGCGGGTGCACTGCTGCGGGACACTGTGCTGGCGTCGTCGTCGGGTGCACGCGTGGATTTCGC
>NZ_QKVT01000010.1:0-1476 GCF_003426715.1 Blastomonas sp. UPD001 | reverse complement strand
GGGGCTCAACGCCTGCGCGTCGGTGCCGACGGCGGTCGCATCGACCGCGCTCGCCACTGCGCTGTTGCCCACTGCGACGGAATCTTCCGCGCTCGCCCGCGCGCCGACGCCCACCTGCGTGCTGTCAACGCCCGTGCCGATGCCCGATCCCGGCGGCGCTGCCGCGACCGCGATCAGGTTGCCCGCGGAATCGATCGTCAGGAAGAATTGCTGGCCGGCAGGCACGATGCCCGCAAGCCCCGCGAAGCGATAGGTGTGGTTGGCCGCGCCGAACACGAACTGGTTGTTCGCGGTAGCAAGGGCTCCGTTGCCGATCGCGATCGAGTTGGTGAAGGCCCCGGTCGAAGCCAGATTGCCGATGGCGATCGAGAAATCGCCGCTGGCCGTCGCGCTCTTGCCGAGCGCGAGCGAGCGCACGCCGCCCGCTACCGCCTGGTGACCAACCGCCAGCGACAGTTCGCCCGTCGCCCGCGCCTGCCAGCCGAAGGTCTGCGATCCGCGGCCCGAAGCGACCGACTCGCCGCCCACCGCCGTGGCGTGGAAGCCCGAGGCATTGGCCTGATCGCCGATCGCCACCGAGTCCTCGTCACCCGCGCTGGCAAGGTTGCCGATGGCGACCGAGGTGCCGAGCGAGGCGGTGTTGGTGCTGTTGGTCGTCGCCTGGTTGCCGATCGCGACCGAATTGGTGGCAGACGCCACCGCGCTCTTGCCCACTGCGGTCGAGCGTACGCCGGTCGCCTGCGCCTGATGGCCGGCGGCCAGCGACAATTCGCCCGAGGCGACCGCCTGCCAGCCGAAACTTTGCGCGCCGCGACCCGAGGCGACCGATTCGCCGCCCACTGCCGTGGCATGGAAGCCGCTGGCATTGGCAAGATCGCCGATCGCCACCGCATCCTCGTCGGTGGCGCTCGCCTGGTTGCCAACCGCAACCGAGGTCAGCGCGGTCGCATTGGCCGCCTCACCCACCGCCAGCGAGCGCACGCCCGTGGCGTTGGCGAGGTGGCCCAGCGCATGCGCGCGCTCGGCATCGGCATTGGAGCGCCAGCCGAAGGCGGTCGCGCCGGGGCCAAAGGCATCCGCCTCGCCGCCGATCGCGACGGTCGAATTGCCGATCGCGCGCGCACCGGTTCCGGCATCATCGCCGCCGATGGCAAGCGCATCCACGCCTTCGGCCCGGGCATTGTCCCCCGCCGCGATCGCCGAAGCGCCCGTCGCGGTCGCGCCTGCCTGGGTGCTGTTCACCGCGAAATAGTTGAGACGGGCGCTATTGGCATTGGTCGAAGCGGCGACGGCGTTGAGCTGGCCGACATTGACCGCATCGGTGAGCGCGGTGCCCGCCGCGACATTGGTGATCGCCCGCTCAGCACCCGCTGCTCCCACCGAAACGGTGTTGGCGCGATCGGCCACCGAACCCGAACCCAGCGCGACCGAATTGGCGGCCGTGGCGCTCGCGGCATTGCCCAGCGCGGTGCTGGT
>NZ_QKVT01000001.1:3437606-3459176 GCF_003426715.1 Blastomonas sp. UPD001 | reverse complement strand
GATCGGCCCGGGATTACCTGCCCGGGCCTGCAGGCGACAAAAAGGGGCGCGGTCCGCTTTCGGACCGCGCCCCTTCTGGTTTCGCTTGGAGGGGAAGCTCAGTAGCGCTGCTGGCGCTCGTAGAGATCGCGATAATGCTGGATGCGCGTGACGCGCAGCCCCGGCATGCCCGACCGATCGACCGCACGCTGCCACGAGGCAAATTCCTCCAGCGTCAGGTCATAGCGTTCGCACACCTCGTCGATCGTCAGCAGGCCGCCATTGACGGCCGCCACGACCTCCGCCTTGCGACGAACGACCCAGCGCTTGGTGCCCGGGGCCGGCAGGTTGTCCAGCGTCAACGGTTCGCCGAGCGGACCGATGACCTGTGCCGGTTTGATTTTCTGATTCTCGATCATCACGTCCTCAAAAGGCCTGGTTACTGCAACTTTGCGCGTGGCCGGGGTGTAACCAATCGGCTTTTCGATTGACTGAAGCACAATGGTAAACGTCATTTTGACCATGCTGTTCCGATGGGGTGAACCGGTTCAGCGCGTCGGCAAAGTGCGGATTGAAGCTGCCCCGCACCACTCGGTCGGCCCGCACCAGGCCAGACAGCCAGGCGGCCAGCATCTGCACCGGATCGCCTGCGTCGTTAACCATGGGGGAATGGTCGGCGCGCCAGACGACCGGCGTGCACGCCAGCGCACGCAGGATGTCCATATCCAATGCGCGCAGGGTCAACGGCACGCTACTGGCTTGGTGGACTGAGTCATGGGGGAAGTTCATGTCCATGCCCAGGGTCTACCAGCCAATCCGTAAGAGCAGGTAAAAGCAGCCTTCACGGGTGGTTAGCCTTGGTTAAATGTCGCTAAGACAGTGCCGAAAACCGCAGGATTCCGGCGTTCTTCGGCAGGATGACCAAGGCTGGCAAATTTTTGCCGTCCCAGGGTGGCACAAAGCAGATGCGAGAGTTAAATGCACGCCATGCAGTCCACCGCTTTTTCCGGTTTCCAGCTCGACGGAGACATGAAGGCCCGGCGAATCGTCGTGGCGATGTCGGGCGGCGTGGATTCGTCCGTGGTGGCGGGTCTCGCCGCGTCGACCGGCGCGGAGACGATCGGAATCACGCTGCAGCTCTATGATCACGGAGCGGCGGTGAAGCGCGCCGGATCGTGCTGCGCCGGGCAGGACATCCGCGATGCCCGCGCGGTCGCCGATCGGCTGGGCATCGCGCATTATGTGTTCGACCATGAGAGCCGCTTCCGCGAATCCGTGGTCGAGCGTTTCGCCGACGAATATATGGCCGGCCGCACCCCCATTCCCTGCATCCAGTGCAACATGGGGGTGAAGTTCACCGACCTGCTGCAGATGGCGCGCGATCTGGGTGCGGATTGCCTCGCGACCGGCCATTATGTTCGCCGCGTCATCGGCGCCGACGGTCGCAGCGAACTGCACCGCGCGCACGATCCGGCGCGCGACCAGAGCTATTTCCTGTTCGCCACCACCGACGACCAGATGGACTTCCTGCGCTTTCCGCTGGGCGACCTGCCCAAGCCGCAGGTGCGCGCGATGGCGCAGGACATGGGGCTGATCGTCGCGGCCAAGCCCGACAGCCAGGATATCTGCTTCGTCCCCGATGGCGATTATGCTACGGTGGTGCGCAAGGTGCGCCCCGATGCCGATACCGGCGGCGAGATCGTGCATATCGACGGCCGCGTGCTCGGCGAGCACAAGGGGCTGATCCACTACACGATCGGCCAGCGCAAGGGTCTGGAGATCGGCGGACAGCCCGTGCCGCTCTATGTCGTGAAGCTCGACGCCGGAACCCGCCGCGTGATCGTCGGCCCACGCTCGGCGCTGGCGACGCGCGCGGCTGAGATTGTCGACCTCAACTGGATAGGCGGCCAGTATGACGGGCCAATGCAGGCCAAGGTGCGCTCGCTCGCCCGGCCTGCGCCGGTCACGATCGAGGGCAGCGGCGCGCACCGGCGGCTGGTCTTCCTCCAGCCCGAATATGGCGTCGCGCCGGGCCAGGCCGCCGTGCTCTATGCCGGAGACAGGGTGCTCGGCGGCGGCTGGATCGCCTCGACCGAGCCGGTGGAAGCCGCGCTCGCTGCCTGAAGCGTTTTGCGCTAAGCCCCGATGGGGATGAACTTGCGCGCATTTGCACCTTTGCTGGCGATCGGTGTGGTGGTGACCACTGCGCCTGCTTTTGCGCAATCCGGTCCGTTGGCCACTCCACCGCTGCCCGGCGAAAACCGCAGCCCAGCGACGGATCGTGCATCGCCGCTGCTGGATTCCGGCTTACGCCGGAAAGCGGACATGGACGACCCGCTCACCATCACCGGCAGTCTGCGCGTGCGCTACGAGTTGCTCGAAGGGCAGTTCCGCCCCGGCCTGCCCCCGCGCGACGACGCGCTGACGATCCAGACCGCCATCGCCGCCGATTATCGCAGCGGCCCATGGCATCTCGCCGCAGAGCTGATCGATGCGCGCGCCTATCTGGTCGATGCGCCGGGCGCGGCGAGCACCAGCGAGGTCAACGCGCTCGAGCTCAGCCGCGCTTCGATCAGCTATGCCAGCGGCCCGGTCGAACTGACGGCGGGGCGCTTCCACCTCAATCTCGGCTCGCGGCGGCTGACCGGGCGCAACGCGTTTCGCAATTCGATCAACAGCTTTACCGGACTGCGACTGGACTGGCGGGGCAGGTCGGGCGATCATCTGGTCGTCTTCCAGACCCTGCCCCACACCCGGCTGCCCAGTGATCGCGAGGACCTGATCGACAACCGGGTTCGCGTCGATCGCGAGAGCTTCGACCTCGTCTTCTGGGGCGCGCACTATTCGCGGCCCGACCTGTTCCAGGGGATCACGCTCCAGGCCAATGCCTTCGGGCTGAACGAGCGTGACGGCGACAATGGCGCGACGCGCAATCGCCATCTGTTCACCTGGGGTGCGCGGCTGCACCGTGCGCCCGCGCAGGGCCGATGGGACCTCGATCTGGAAGGCGCGGTGCAGACGGGAACCGTGCGCGCGTCGACGGCTGCCAATGCGCGACGCCAGGATGTCCGCGCGTATTTCGCGCATGCCGAACTTGGCTACAGCCCCGCATGGCCAGGCAAGCCCCGCATCTCGGCGCTGTTCGATCTTGCCAGCGGCGACGACCCCCGGTCACCCGAGCGGTTCGGCCGGTTCGATACGCTGTTCGGCCCTCGCCGCTTCGAGCTTGGACCCAGCGGCATTTTCGGGCCTCTCGCGCGCACCAATCTGCTCTCTGCGGGGCTGCGGCTGGATGTGGCCCCTGCCCCGCGCTGGGATGTGATGACCTTGTGGCGTCCGGCCTGGGTGCACAATCGCCGCGACCGGTTCGGCAACACCGGCCCCGCCGATCCGCAAGGCAGATCGGGGCGCTTTGCGGGGCACATGTTGGAGGTGCGGCTCGGCCATTGGCTGGTCGACAGGACGCTGCGGCTCGAGGCTGGCGGAGCCGTGCTGACCACGGGGCGACTGCTGGAAGCGGCCCCCAATGCCAACGGCTTCGGCGATACGCGCTATGCCTATGGCCAGATGGTATTCAACTTCTGAGGCTGCTCAGAAAATCCGGTCGAGCGCCTTGTCGAGCATCCACAATTGCCACAGCAGCCGGGCATTGTCGCTGCGCCCGGATATGTGCGCCTCTGCGATCTCGGTCAGTTTCACGGTGTTGAACCAGCCGCTGCGCGCGAGCGCCGATCCGCTGGCGATGCGCCGGGCCTGATCGGCAAGGGGCCCGCGAAACCATTGCGCGATCGGGCTGACGAAGCCCATTTTCGGACGGTAGAGAATGTCGTCGGGCAAGGTGCCGCGCATCGCGCGCTTCATCAGCCATTTGCCCTGGCCGCCGCGCACGCGCATCGCCTCGGGCAGCGACGCGCTGAACTCGATCAACCGGTAATCGAGCAGCGGCTCGCGCGCCTCGAGGCTCACCGCCATGCTGGTGCGATCGACCTTGGTGAGGATGTCGCCGGGGAGCCACAGCTTCATGTCGGCATATTGTGCGGCATCGAGCCCCGAGCGCGCCGGGGCCGCTTCCATCAGCGCGATCATGGCATCCTCGCCGCGATACCCGCCGAGCGCGGCGCGCTGGCTGTCCGAATAGAGCGCCTGTCGCGCGGCATGGTTGGTGACGCCGACGGCGTCGGCATAGCCTTCCGCGCCGGTGCGCGCGAGCGACAGCAAGGTCGATTTCGCGCGCAACGGGCGCGGCGCCCAGTCCGCCTTGGGATAGAGCGCGCCGAGCGCTCCGAAGACCGGGCCGCGCAAGGCTTGCGGCAACAGGCTGCGCACCCGCTCCTCGCCGTGATGGAAGACATGGCGGCGATAGCCCGCCAGCGCCTCGTCCGCGCCATCACCCGACAGCGCGACGGTCACGCTTTCACGCGCGAGCTGGCAGACGCGGAAGGTCGGCAGCATCGAGGCATCGGCAAAGGGCTCGTCGAACTGCGCGGCGACAGCATCGATGATCGCGATATCATCGGGCGAGACGGTGCGGCTGCGATGGTCGGTGGCGAAGCGCTCGGCGATGCGGCGCGCGTAATCGCTCTCGTCCAGTGCCGCGACGTCGAAGCCGATGCTGCAGGTCTTGACCGCCTGGGTCGAGCGTTCGGCCATCAGCGCGACCACGGTCGAACTGTCCACCCCGCCCGAGAGGAACGCGCCCAGGGGCACGTCCGCGACCATCCGCGAGGCGACCGCTTCGCGCATATGGTGGAGCAGCTCCGCCTGCAGATCGCCGACCGATCCCTTCGCCCGGCGCGAGAAATCGACATCCCAATAGCGCACCGGCTCGGGCAGCGGCTTGCCGCGCTCGAGCATCATGTAATGCCCCGCGGGGAGCTTCTTCACGCCTGATACGAAGCAGCGATGGTCGGGCACATAGCCGAACGCCAGATAGTCATCGACCGCGCGGATTTCGGGCGCGCGGCGCAGCGCCGGGTGCGCAAGCAGGCCCTTGAGTTCCGAGGCGAAGATGACGCTGCCATCGGGCAGGCTCGCATAATGCAGCGGCTTCACGCCCAGCCGATCGCGCGCCATGAACAGCCGCTGCTGACGATGGTCGAAGATCGCGAAGGCGAACATGCCGTTGAGCCGTTCGAGACAGTGCACACCCCATTGCCGCCAGGCCGCCAGGATCACCTCTGTATCGCCCGAGGTGCGGAAGACATGGCCGAGCCCCTCGAGCTCGGCGCGGACCTCCTGGAAATTGTAGATCTCGCCGTTGAAGGTCAGCACATCGGCCTCGTCGGCGCTCGCCATCGGCTGCGCGCTGCCTTCAAGGTCGATGATTGACAGCCGCAAATGCCCGAGGCCGACGCCCGGTGCGGTCCAGCAGCCATGGCCGTCGGGACCGCGGTGCAGCATCGCATCGGTCATCATCCGGATGCGCGCCGGATCGACCGGCTTGGCGGTCTCGAGATGGAAGATGCCCGCAATGCCGCACATGACCGCTCAGCGCCCCGCCAGGATGGTGTCGGACAGCGTCTGCGCCCCGCCCGCATCGCGCAGCAGCGCATCGATCGCCGGGCGCGCCGAGCCATCGCCGCGGCGCTCGGCCGAGACGATCAGGATCATCGCAGGCTGGCTCTGGCGCAGCAGCCGCGCCTTGAGCGATTCCACCCGGATGGCAAGATTGCTGCCAGTGACGAGATCGCCGACGCGGTAGAAGGTCGCGACATCGCGCACTACCCGGCCCGGCCCGGTGACGATATCGGCCTTGCCGTCGGCGACGGTCGGACCCTGTTCGACCCAGGACCATGCGCCGTCGGGATCGAGCGCGCCCTGGCCATAGCCGGTGATCTCTCTGCCCTCGGACTGGCCGTCGAACAGCGCGGCATAGACGTCGACGCGCCGACCATCGCGGACATAGCTGGCGATCCAGCGCCGGTCGCTGCCCTGGGCGCGCGGCATCCAGGCCGTGCCGGGTGCATAGGCCGCACGCTCCCAGCCCGCGATCTGCGGCAGGCTGTCGCGCGCGGGCAGCGGCGCGGGATCGGGCAGCCCCATCAGCGACCAGCCCATCGGAAGGGCGAGCAGCAATGCCGCGCCCGCGATCACCAGACGATCCTGGGGCGGCAGCGTGCGCGAGGCGACCGCGAGCCGGTCGGCCAGCGCCGGTTCGATGAACGGATCGGTCACCTGCCGGTCGAAAAAGTGCCAGCCGATCGCCATCACCAGGATCAGCACGATCGCGAAGAAGATCCAGCCATAGAAGACATGGTCGAACCCCGCGGCGAAATCGAGCCCGTACAGGTCGGCGATATAGATCGTCCCGAACGCGCGGACGCCGTTGGCGAGGATCGGGATGACGATCGACAGCGCGACGATGCCGATCCGGCGAGGCCAGCTGCTGAAGCACACATTCGCGACGAGCACGCCATAGGAGACCATCGCGATCAGGAACTTGACCCCCGAACAGGCCTCTGCGACGCGGAACAGGGCCGTCGGCGTCGAGATGAACACGCCCTCGATATGCGCGGGGATACCCGACCAGCCGAGCAGCAGCATCGAGATGTCCGCCGTGATCGTCTGCAGCGGCGGGACCAGCTCCTCGCCCACGGGCACGAGGAAGAACGCGTAGCCGAGCGGGAAGACCAGCGCGCGGCCGACATGCGGCCCGAGCAGCGCCAGCGTGCTGCCCTGCAGGAACATGACCAGCGCCAGATGCCGCGCCAGCGCGACGCCTGCCGCCTCGCCCAGCACCCAGCCGGCGCTTGCCGCCGCCATCACGACGAGCCCCGGCCACCACAAGCCGGGGGTGATGCGCCTGAGTTCCTGCGAGCGCTGCATCACCAGCCATCCGAGGATGAATGGAATGAGCAGGATATGGTTGAAGGTGGAACTGTCCCACCAGATCGTCACCATGTCCGCCGCGTCGCGCGCGAACACGATCAGGATCGCGGCCCAGGCGATGGCAAGCCGGATCAGCGCCGAGCGCCAGGCGGGGCTGAGCGGTTGCGGCTGGGCTGTGTCGGGAATGTCTGCAGCGAGGCTCGCCATCAGGCCGCGCTCGGCACCAGGGCGGCGGGCTGATCGAGCCAGGCCAGCAGCGGGGCGAGCTGCGCATTCCATTGATAATGCGCCAGCATGTGCGCGCGCGCGGCCGCTCCCATCGCGGCGCCGCGATCCGGATCGGCAGCCAGCGTACATACCGCGTCGACCATCGCGTCGTCGCTGGGGGCGACGAGGAAATGCTCGCCGGTCACCGCCTCGATCCCTTCGGCTGCGGCAGCCGATGCGATGACCGGGCGCGCCATCGCCATCGCTTCGAGCACCTTGTTCTGGATTCCGCGCGCGATGCGCAAGGGTGCCACGACCATGTTGGCCGACGCGATCCATGGCCGGATATCGTCGACCGCGCCGACGACATCGACCCCGTGGCGCGCGGCGAGCGCGCGCACCGCGGGCGCTGGATTGCGTCCGATGATGTGGAACCAGGCGTTCGGGAAACGCTCTTGCACGCGGGGCAGCACCGCTTCGGCGAAATGGGTCACCGCGTCGACATTGGGCGCATAGTCCATCTGTCCGGTGAAGACCATGTGCGGGCCCGGCACGCCGGGATAGGCCGCCGCTTCGACGCGACCGGGATCGTAGAACACGGTATCGATGCCGTTGACCACTGCATCCACCCGCACCTGCGGATCGCCCAGCCCCAGCCGGAACTCGGCGACTTCGTGCGGGCTGCAGAACAGGCTGAGATGCGCGCGGCGCGCCATCAGCTGCTCGAACGCGCCGAGCAGCCGCGCCTCGCGCGCATGGACCAGTTTCATCGGACCGAGCGCTGTCTGGGCATAGGCAGCGAACTTGGCCGAATCCATGTCGACGAAATCGATCACCACCCGCCCGGCAAAGCTCGACGGAATGAACTGCGCCATCTGCCCGGAAAAGACGAAGATCGTGTCGATCGGCCGCGTGGCGATCAGACGGCTGACATAATGGCGGATCTCGTCGCTCTCGAACGCCACCAGCGATACCGGCTTGCCATAGGGCAGCGCGTTGAGCCCCGCGCGCAGGTTGGAGATCGTGCGCCGCACCAGGACATGGCTGGTCGCTGTCCAGGCAAGCTCGGCCTCGGCGGCCATATCGGCATCGGTCTCGCCAAAGGTCGCGACATGCACCGGGCCGCGCGCCGCGAGCGCCTTGAGCATGGCATGCGAACGGATCTTGTCCCCGCGATCGGGCGGGAACGGGATGCGATGCGCCAGGAAGAGAAGCTCGCCCATCAGCCCAGCCCGTTGGCGATCCAGGGGCCGAGCCGGTTGGCGATGCCGATCGGCAGCCGCTGCCACAGCGCGATCTGCAGCCGGTATTTCGGGCTCAGCGGATTGACGTCGCGCGGCGGCAGGCCATCGGCATTGCGCACCGCATAGCTGAGCGGCGCGGGCGCGAAGCCCCAGTTCTTCTTGAACGCGAACGCGCCGCTATCGACCTTCGACCGGCCGAAATCGAACCGCGTGCAGCCGCGCGCGCGCGCATGGTTCATCAGTGCATAATACATGACATCATTGGCGCGAAGCCCCCGCGCCGCCCAGACGCCGCCGCCCCAATAGGGCATCACGGTGCCGCGATGATAGAGGCTGAGCACGCTGGCCACTGGCACGTCGTCCTTGAGCACCGTCAGGATATCGGCATCGTCGCCGAACGCATCAAGCACCGCATCGAACAGCGCGCGCGGGAAGACTGGAGTCCCGAGATTGCGCACGCTTTCCGCATAGACGGCATAATGCTGCTGCCGGTCGAGCGCGGAGGTACCGGTCCGCACGGTCATGCCATTGGCGAGCCCCTTGCGCACCTCGGCGCGCTGCTTGCGCGGAATCCATTCGAGCTGCTTCTGATCGGCATCGGGGCCCTCGGTGACCAGATCGGCGACGAACCCTGCATGCGCGTCCGACTTGATCGTCCAGCGCGGGTCCTGCGGCAGCACGCCGCCGCGCAGTTCGAGCGTCGGTGCGCTATGGCGCTCAGCGGCAGATAGCCGGTCAGCGCGCCGGCAGCGTCTTCGGCCACCAATGCGAGCAGTGCGTGCCCGGTGGCCTTTGCGACAGCCTCGCCCCAGGCCAGGCGGTGAAATGCCGTGGCAGCGGGGTGCGCCTCGATCCAGGCGTTCAGGCGCGCGCGTTCGCTCGGTTCACCCAGCAGAGCGAGACGCACCGCTGGCGCGGTCATCCGGGGCGGCGCGAAATGCAGCATCACAGTTTCCCCGCCGCCAGCGGCAGCGCGATCTCGTCGATCCGGCACCAGCTGAAATCGCGCGTCAGCTGTTCGAGCTTGCCCGCCATGGCATCCAGCCCGGTATAATGCCGCACCCGCGAGCGCAGTGGCGCGCCCTCGACCCGCGGCTGATCGGGATCGACCTCCCAGGGATGGAAATAGAAGATCGCGGGCTGGCCGTCGGTGCTGTTGACCCGGTTCAGCGCCCAGCGCGACAGCGCATAAGGCAGGATGCGGAAGAAGCCGCCGCCCCCCGCGCCGAAGCGGCGCGCGCCCAGTTGCACCGTGGTCACCGGAAGCTCGATCAGATCCGATCCTTCGACCGGGTGAAAGGCGAAGCGCGGCGCGGCGCGCCAGCCATAATGGTCGTGCGCGATCGGCGCGACGCTCGACGAATAGGCATAGCCGCGTTCGGCGAGGATCGGGTGCGCCCAGGGGGTGCGCTGGTCGATCGAGAAGCTGGGCGCGCGATAGCCCCTGATCGCGACGCCGCCCGCATCCTCGAGCGCCTTGCGCGCCTTGTCGATATCCTCGGCAAACTGGTCGGGCGTCATCGTGAACACGCGCGTGTGATCCCAGCCATGGCTGGCAATCTCGTGCCCCTCGGAAATGATGCGGCGGATCAGCGCGGGATGGCGATGCGCCACCCAACCGAGCGTGAAAAAGGTCGCCTTGACCCCGCAGCGCGCGAACAGGTCGAGCACCGCGCCGGTGTTCAGTTCCACCCGGCTGGCAATGCCGTCCCAGGCACCCGGATCGATGGTCTTCTCGAACGCGCCGACCTGGAAATATTCCTCGACATCGACCGACAGGCCGTTGACGATGCGCCTATCGGCAGTGCGATGCTGGCCCAGCGATGCTTCGCGCACGGTCATTCACTCCCGGCCCCATGGGGCAAATCCATTCGATCAGGCGGCCTGGCCCCTGGGCCACATGCCAGCGGAATCGTCCTCGACCCAGCCGACCAGCAGCGCCAGCACGCGGTGCAGCGTCTTTTGCTGCTCGGCCTGCAGCTTTTCCAGCGCCTCGATCCGCTTGACCAGCGGTTCGACATCGGCGGCAGGCGCGGGGCGCGATTCCAGCGCATCGACCCGGTCGAGCGCGGCCTGGAGTTCCTGCACCAAGAGCGCACGCGCGTCCTGCTGCTCGGTGGCGAAGGCGCGCACCTCGCGGACGAAATGGTTGAAATCGCTGCGGCTGACCTCGGGGATCGCGGCAGCCGCGACCGGGGCCGCGACTTCGGGCGCGGGCGCGACCGGTGCAGCCTGCTCGGCATGGCGCGCGGCGCTCGCCAGCATCGCCTCGTTCTGCCAGTCCTCGTCGCTCATCTGGTCCATCGCGAGGTCAGCGAGCACCGCATCGATCAGCGCGGCATCGACCGTATCGCGATCGTCCACCGCCGCCATCAGCAGCACGCGGTTGATGAGCATGTTGACCTTGCGCGGAATCCCGCCGGTCTCGGCGAACAGGCGCGCCCAGACATCGTCGGCAAAAGCGGGTCGACCGGTCCAGCCGACCAGCGTCATCCGGTGCTCGACATAGGGCTGAAGCTCGTGCTGCTCCATCGCGCCCAGATGATGCGTCGCGATGATCCGCTGGCGCAGTTGTTCGAGGCCCGGCGAACCGTGCACCATCGCGCGGAATTCGGGCTGGCCGAGCAGGAAGATCTGCAGCAGCGGATGGCTGCCGAGCTGGAAGTTCGACAGCATGCGAAGCTCTTCGAGCGCGGGCATCGGCAGGTTCTGCGATTCATCGACCACCAGCAGGCAGCGGCGACCCGCACGCGCCTCGGTGTGGAGGAAATGCTCGATCGCCGCCAGCGTGCCGGTCTTGTCGAGCCCCGCCGTGGCGACGCCGAAGCTGCTCGCCACCATATGCAGCAGGTCATCGCCCTTGAGCTGGGTGGTGACGATCTGCGCCGCGGTCAGCCGGGCCTTGTCCACCGTTTCCATGAGATGCGCGACCAGCGTCGATTTGCCCGCACCGATCTCGCCAGTGATGATGATGAAGCCCTCGCCCTGCGCCAGGCCATAGCCCAGATACGACATCGCCTTGCGGTGCGTCGCGCTCTCGAAATAGAAGCGCGGATCGGGAGTCAGCTGAAAGGGCCGTCCGGTCAGGCCGTAATGGGTCTCAAACATGGGCTTTCCCCCTGATCTTCAAGTCAATATTACTGGAACGAGTACCGCAGCGCCAGTAGCGCCGATGCCACCAGGCTGCTTTCGAAACCCTGGGGATCGAAATAGTCGAGCCCCAGCGCGAGCGTACCGTTGAACCGGTTGGTGAAGTTGCGGCCATAAGCGACATTGGTGCCGATGCCGAGCACGTCGCTGCCGCCACCGTTCAGCACCTGACCCGGGCCGTTTTCCAGATAGTTGGCGTAGACGGTTCCGGTGATGCTCGACCGCGCGTCGAGTTGCTTGGCGCCGACATAGCTGGCGAACCAGATCTCGTCGATCGTCTGGTCGAAACCGGCCAGCGCGCCGTTATCCGCCGCGAAGAACTTGCGGCGGCTATAGCCTGCACCGAAGCCGTGCTGCCAGCTGCCGCTGGTCAGGCTGATCTGCCCGGTGACGCCGCGCGTGCGGAAGGCCGACGAGGCGACCGACTGCAGCGCGTCATTGAGGCAGTTGCCGCCCCCGCCGACACCGAAGAAGCACGAGTTGAGGTCGCCGCTCAGCGGGTTGCGCGTCGCATCGAACTGGGTCGGCAGGCCCGACAGATTGTCGTTGAGCCGCGATCCGAACCCGGCGACCAGATCGTACACTGTCAGGTTCGCCGCCATGCGCTGGTTGGGCGTGTAGCTGAAGGTGCCATAATAGGTCATGCTGTCATAGCGCTTGCCCACCCGCGCCTCGAGCGACGTGCGGCGGCTGGGCCGCCAGAGCACGCCGACATCCCAGATCAGGCCGTCCTGGTCGTAGGAGAGCAGCCGCGGCGAGGCCTTGTCGGTGACGAGCCGACCGTCGCGCCCGACCACCGGCGCGCCGGTGGCATCGCGCACCGCGTCGCGTTCCGAAATCTCGATATCCTCATAGCCCACGCCGCCGACCAGCGCGAGCGTCGCGCTCACCGGAACGGTGACATCGGCGCGCACGATCTTGTCGTCGAAGCGCTGGTCGAGCTGGCTCGCATCCTCGCGATACCAGCCGCCGCTGACCGACCAGCCGATCGGCAGGAAGCCGCCGGGCTGCTGACCGATGGCAAGGCTCGCGGCATGGTTGACGCTGTCGTCGAACAGGTCGAGCGGACGCTGGCCGACGGGAAGCGCGACGGTATCGGCCTCCACCTTGGTATAGCCGATGCGGTAGAGCGCGTTGACATCCACGGTGCCGACCTGCGTCGCCAGCGTGGGTCCGGCATAGACCGAATAGATCTGCGTGACATTGTCCGACCCGCCGATCAGGTTGCTGGGGGCCGCGCCGCGATTGTCGACGCGCGAACGCACGCCGAGTGCGCCCGCCTCGAGCGAGAGCGTGTTGGGGATGATCTGCACGTTGCCGCGCGCGACACCGCTGATCGCGTCCTCGTCGCCGAAATCGTCGTTCCACGAGAAGCGCCGCTCATAGCGGACGCTGACCTGCGCTTCGGCACGCGAGGTGGCGAACGCCGCATCGACGCCGACCGCCGCGAGGCTGTAGGTCAGCAGGTCGCCGCCATTCTTCAGGTCGGCGCTCAGCACCTGGCCGACCTCGAGATAGGGGATGACGACCGAACGGCGACCATTGGCGAGGCCGCCGCTGCGTCCGCCCTGCCCCTGGCTCTGGCCCTGACCGATGCCGGGATCGGCCCCGCCGCCCTGCTGCGCGTGCGCCGCCTGCGGCATTGCCGCCAGCGCCACGGCCAGCACCGCCAGCGGCGCGCTCCGTTTCAATCCCATGAAATCCGACCATTTCGTCATGGTCATTCTCCATATCCGTAATAGGATCCAAAGCTGCGGCCCGAGGGGGAGAACTTGACCCCGTTGAGCAGCAGCTGAATCTGGTTGCATCCGGCAATCAGGCTGAGCGCATCGCGCAAGGCGCGTTCGCTGGTGACATCGGCGCGCACCACCATCAGCGCATGGCCGACATGCTGCGCAATCGTCGCTGCAGGCGATGCCGCGAGCAGCGGCGGCGAATCGAAGATCACGATCCGGCCGGGCCGTCCGGCGGTCAGGCTGGCCAGTACCTCCTGGGTGCGGGCCGAGGCGAGATATTCGCTGTCGGTATTGGTCTGGCGTCCGGCCGGCAGCACCGAGAGACCGGGAATATCGGTCGGGATGATCAGGTCCTGCACCTCCACCGAAGGATCGGCGAGTGCATCCATCAGCCCGCTCTGCCCGGCGATGCCGAGCGAGGAGAGGATGCTCGGCTTGGCGAAATCGGCATCGACCAGCAGGACGTCATGGTCCTTCTCGGTCGCGATCGAGAGTGCAAGGTTGATCGCGCTGTACGTCTTGCCGTCGCCCGGATTGGCCGAACAGATCAGGATGCGCTGCGCCGCGACGCCAAGCCCCGCGTTGATTTCAGCCTGGACGCTGGCAAGCAGCCGGCGCTTCACGATGCGAAATTCTTCCGAGATGCTGGTCACCGGGCCATCGGGCACGATGAACGCGGCTTCGCGCAGCAGGTCGCGATCGACCTGGGCCACCGGCAGCACCGGCGCGCGCGGCGCAACGGGCGCATCAGCAGCCGGCGGAGCGACGGGAGCGGCGACAGCCGGCGGCGCGACGGGAGCGGCGACTACCGGCGCAGGCGCAGGACTGACGGGCGGAACCACCGGAGCCGGTGCAGGCGCGGCAACTGGCGCAGCGGGCGGCGGCGCAACCGGCGCATCGGGCAGCTTCGGCGTTTCCGGGCTCAACGCCTTGCGGAAATCGTACAGCTGCGACGCGCGCTCGATCAGCGAGCGCGGGGCCTCGTTCTTGTCGGGCGACTTGATGGGATCGTGCATGGTCATGTCTCTTTCGCCCCTCACACCACCGAACCGCGCTGGATGAACTCGATGATCAGCAGCACCAGGAAGACCCCGACCAGCGCCCCGCCCGATCCGATGTACATGCGCAGCTTGCGCTTGCGCTCGGCGCGCTGGGCCTGGGTGAGCATCTGCGAGATCGATCCGATCACCGGCAGGCCCGAGGCCGCCTCGAGCTTGGCCGAGGTGGGATAGCTGGCGCTCAGCTGGCCGAGCGCGAACGCCCCGCCGATACCGCCGGCAATGCCTGCGAACAGCACCGCCGCGAGCAGCAGCGGCCGCTTGGGCGCGATCGGCGTGCGCGGGCTCGACGGCGGGGTGATCAGGTCGAAACGGACCGCATCGGTCTGCGTCTCCACCTGCCCGCGCAGCCGCACCTGCTCGCGATCGGCGAGCAGTTTGTCATACTGCGCCTTCAAAACCTCGTAATCGCGGGCAATGCGCGCCTGTTCGGCGGCGACGCCCGGCTCCTGGATCTGCTTGGCGACCATCGCGTTCATCTCGCCCTGCAGCGCGGCCTTGCGCGACTGCAGCGCGGTGACCGCCGCCTGGCGCTCGGCCTTCATGCTGACCAGCGAGCTGTATGCCGGGTTGGGCACCGAATAGGCGGTGCTCGCCCCTGCCCCGGCAGCCTTGAGCGCGGCGATCTGGTTCTTGGCCGCCTGGACATCGGGATGCTGGTCGGTGAGGCCGCGGGCCTTCATGCCGGCGAGCTCGCCCTGCGCCTGGGCGAGCGGGTTGATCCCGCCACCACCCGCGGCACCCGCGATGCTCTGCGGCGTCCCGGCGATCTGGCCGTTGATCGCGGCGAGCGCGCTCTGCGCGGCGATCAGCTGCGAATCGATCTGGTTGATCTCGACCCGGCCCTGTTCGAGCCGCTGGCTCACCGAACCGATGCCAGGCAGCATGCCGAGATTCTCGGTCTCGAACTTCACCCGCTTCTGCTCGGCGATCTCGAGTTCCTTCTGCCGCTTGGCGAGCTGCTCATCGAGAAAGCGCAGCGTGTCGCTGGTCTCGCCGCGTCCGCCTGCGAGATTTTCCTCGACGAACAGGTCGATCAGCTTCTGCACGACGGCACGCGACAGGTTCGCCGCCTCGCCATCGGAGCGGCCCGACGCGGTCATGGTCGCCGAAATCTCGAACAGGTTGCTCTGTTCGGACTTGATCTTGATCGCGGTGCGCAGGCCGTTGACCGCGCCCTCGATCTCGCGCGGGGTCACCAGACCCTTGCCGAGATCGGTGCCGCGCACGACCTTTTCCAGATTGGTGGCCGAGGTCAGCGTCTGCTGGACGGTATCGATCTGCTTCTGCTGGTCGGCGGGGTTGACGCCGGTATTGTCGGCGAGGATCGACTTGGTCTGGACGAACAGCTTGGCCTGCGATTCATAGGTATTGGGGATCATCGCGACCCCCAGCCAGCCGAGCAGGCAGATCACCCAGGCGATTCCCATCGCCAGCCAGCGGCGTTGCCACACGCTGTGCACCGCAATCCGGAATTCTTCGTACAGGCCATTCATCGGTCAGGCTTTTCTTTCGCTGTTGCGGTGCGGGCGTCGGGCTGGGGCCTTTAGAACATGCTTTCGGGGATGATGATCACATCGCCGGGCTGCAGCAGCACGTTCGCGCGGCTGTCGCCCTTTTTGATCAGATCACCCAGCTTGATCGGATATTCCTGCTGGCGGCCCGACACCTTGTCGAAGCGCACCAGCTTGGCGCGGTTGCCCGCGGCGAATTCGGACAGTCCGCCGACCGCGATCATCGCGTCGAGCAGCGTCATGTTGGCGCGGTACGGGATCGATGCGGGCTTTTCGGTCGCGCCGACGATGCGCACCTGCTGCGAGAAGGTGCCGGCAAAGCTGTTGACGATGACCGAGACGATCGGCTCCTGAATATACTGCGACAGCTGCAGCTTGATGTCCTCGGCGAGCATGGTCGGGGTCTTGCCGACCGCGGGCATGTCGGTGATCAGCGGCGTGGTGATGCGGCCATCGGGACGCACCTGCACCTTCGCGCCGAGCTCCGGATTGCGCCAGACGAACACGGTCAGCTCGTCGAGCGGCCCGATGATATATTCCTCGCCGGGCCCGTCGGAGAGCGAGACGAACGATGCCGGAGGAAGCTGCGGCCCGCTCGACGTCGTGGCACAGGCCGCGAGCAGAGCCGTGGTCGCCAGGGCCGCGATGGCCATTTTCAACAGACGGAGCAGTTCCATTTCAACACCTTTTTCGTCGCCCCGCGAATCCCCGAGGCACAGCGGTTTGCCGGGCCGGGTTCACGCAGATTGGCAGCAGCTATGGCGAAAAAGGGTGAACATAGCGTTAGTGTTTGATGGCGAAGATGATTTTACGATGATGGGGCGGGTGGGGCGCTGGTCAGGACGGCGTTGGCGCACTCACCCCCTCGCCAATCCGGTCCCCTGCGAAGGCAGGGGCCCATCTCCAGCCGGTCAGGCCAGTCCCCCACCAGTGGCCAAGTGCCTACAACGCCCGCTCAGCCTGAGCCTGTCGAGTGCCCCGCGAAGCCGTTCGCCCTCCCCGTCATTCCCGCGAACGCGGGAATCCCGCTTGTTTCCTGCTCTTTGTAAAGAAAGCGGGATCCCCGCCTGCGCGGGGGTGACGGGCGCTTCATCTGGACCGTCAGCGCGGGGCCTTCGACAGTCTCAGGCTGAGCGGACGGGGGTGTCAGCTTTGGAACTATCCGAAAAAAACCTGCCATTCTGCAAACGACCCCATTGCGGACCTTGGTGGTTCAATGAATGATGCAGCTTCCGCAGCGTTGGAGCATGGTGAATGGATTTCCTAGATAAGTATCGGTCTTACCTAGAGCGAGCTTATGACCGACATGGCTATGGCGCGATCAGTGTTGTGGGCCGTTGGTGGTTTCTCTGCATAATACCTATTTTCCTGGTGGATGCGGACTCGGTACTCGGATTGCCAGTTTTCTGGGTGTTCCCAAGCATCATGATGGCAGGTATTGCCTATTCGGGCTGGCATTTATTGGGTATTTCTATTCGACGCTCCAATGCGGCAGCGCAAAAGCAAGAGGATGAAGAATGGGAGCGCTTCAATCGCTGAAGGGGCTCTTTAACGCTTGCCAGCACTGATCTCACAGCAGATGAGGTGCTCAAAAGTAACGGCGGTTGGGAAAAAACGCTCTATCCGCTTCCCACCCAGTTTCAGTCATCCACCAATGCTGGCGAGTTGCCCGAAACCAGACTTCACCAACAGCCCCTCACCTCCGCAATCGCGCCAGAAACCGAGCCCATCCCCGCGACCAATTGTTGAACACCTTTGCCTCATCCGACGCGAAGGCCGCCGCCTTGATATGCTCCGAGCGGTTGGGATAGGGCACGATCAGGCTGGCGACGCCGAAGGTCGAGGATTTGCCCGCGATCATCATCGCGATCGGCAGGATCAGGTCGCCCGCGCCGCGCCCGACCACGGTGCCGCCGACGACCTTGCTGCCCTTCTTGACCAGCTTGACGAAGCCGGTGATCTCGCGCTCGGTGACCGCGCGGTCGTTATGGTCGAAATCCTCGCGCCACACGGTCACCTTGTCGCCGAACCGGCGGCGCGCTTCCTCCTCGGTCAGGCCGACCTGCGCGAGCTCGGGATCGGTATAGGTGACCCAGGGGAGCGCGGCATAATTGGCCTTGGTTGGCACGCCCAGGCTGATCTCGAGCGCGACATTGCCGCCCTCGTATCCACTGGCATGGGTGAAGCGCGGGCCTTCACGGCAATCACCGATCGCATAGATGTGTTTTGCGCTGGTCCGCCGCCGGGCATCGACCTGAATGCCCTTCTTGTCATAGGCCACGCCCGCGACCTCGAGCCCCAGCCCGTCGAAATTCACCTCGCGCCCGGTGGCGATCAGCAGGTGCGATCCCTCCAGCGTGCGCCCGTCCTCGAGCGTGATCACCAGGCCGTCGGCGGTCTTCTCGACCGCTTCGGCCTCGGCGTCATGGATGATCTCGACGCCCTCGCTTTCGAGCCGCTCGATGACGATCTTCGCGGCATCGGCATCGTCCTTGGGAAACGGTCGGCCCTTGGTCGCCACCACGACTTGCGCCCCCAGCCGCCGGAAGCTCTGCGCCAGTTCCATGCCGATCGGCCCGCCGCCCAGCACGATCAGCCGCTCCGGCAGTTCGGTCAGATCCCAGACATTGTGGTTGGTGAGATAGGGCACCGCATCGAGCCCCCTGATCGGCGGGACGAAGGCGCGGCTGCCCACCGCGATGACGATGCGCGGCGCGGAGTAGGTCCTGCCATCGACCACGACGCTCTTCGGTCCGGTGAAGCTGGCGTCGCCGCGCACCACCTCGACGCCCATCCCCTCGAAGCGTTCGACGCTGTCATGCGGCTCGATCGTCCTGATCGCCTGGTGCACCGCATCATGCACCGCGCGGAAATCGACCACAGGTTCCACAGAGGCCATGCCGAACTCGCTCGCGGTGCGCAGGTCGTGCGCGCGGTGCGCGGCGGAGATCAGCGCCTTGCTCGGCACGCAGCCGGTGTTGAGGCAATCGCCGCCCATCGGTCCGCGCTCGATCAGCAGCGGCTTGAGGCCGAACATCCCGCAGCCGCCCGAGCACACCAGCCCCGCCGATCCCGCCCCGATCACGATCACGTCATGCGTATATGCCATGGACTGCCCTTCGCCTTGAAAATGCCGCTGGTTACCGCAGCGCCGCAAGGCTAGTGTTTGTGCGTCATGGCGAGGGGAATCCAGCATGAATCTTGAGAATTCGCGCGAATATTATGGCAAGATCCTGTCGGAATCGGCGGACCTGCGCACCGATGCCTGCACCACGGCAGAGCGCCCTCCCCTGGCGGTCATCAAGGCACTGGCCAATGTCCATCCGGACGTGAAGGCGCGCTATTATGGCTGCGGCCTGATCGCGCCCTCGGCGATTCAAGGCGCGCGCATCCTCGATCTCGGCTCGGGCTCGGGCCAGGACGCCTATATTCTCGCGCAGTTGGTCGGCGAGCATGGCGAGGTCGTCGGCGTCGATGCGACGCCCGAACAGCTCGCCGTCGCCAACGCGCATCTGGAGTGGCACCGCGAGACCTTCGGCTACGCGCAGTCGAACGTGCGCTTTGTCGAAGGCGATATCGAGAAGCTCGATGAGCTGGACCTCGAACCCGGCAGCTTCGACATCATCGTGTCGAACTGCGTGATCAATCTGGTCGCGGACAAGGCCAAGGTGTTTGCCGATGCGCACCGGCTCTTGAAGCCCGGCGGCGAGATGTATTTCTCCGACGTCTATTCGAGCCGGCGGGTGCCGCAGCATCTGCTCAGCGATCCGGTGCTGCACGGCGAGTGCCTGTCGGGCGCGCTCTACTGGGGCGATTTTCTCAAGCTGTCCAGGGCCGCCGGGTTCACCGACCCGCGCCTGGTCAAGGACCGCCCGCTCGGCATAGGCGACGCGCGCATTGCCGAGATGCTCGACGGCATCGATTTCTTTTCCGCCACCTATCGCCTGTTCAAGCTCGACGATCTCGAGCCCGAATGCGAGGATTACGGCCAGGCGGTGGTGTATCTCGGCACCGTCGAGGGCGAGGAGCGCATGTTCACGCTCGACAAGCATCATCTGATCGAGCGCGGCCGCATCTTCCCGATCTGCGGCAACAGCTGGAAGATGCTGGCCGACACCCGCTTTGCCCCGCATTTCCAGTTCATCGGCGATTTCTCGACGCACTATGGCGTGTTCGCGGGATGCGGCGGTGGCCTGCCCTTCGCGCAGGCGGCGGGCGATGGCGGGGTGGTGGCTGCCGGGTGCTGCTGACGCTCAGTCGCGCTTTCATGCCCACCCCCGCTCAGCCTGAGCTTGTCGAAGGCCCCGCGAGAGTTTTCCGCATTTCACTCCGTCATTCCCGCGAACGCGGGAATCCCGCATCTTCGCGCGCGCGTTGCAGAAGCGGGACCCCCGCCTGCGCGGGGGTGACGGGTGAAGTGACAGCAAGGGCAGCGCGGGGCCTTCGACAGGCTCAGGCTGAGCGGAAATGGTTAGCGGCTGCGAAAAGGGAGCGCGCATGCACGTCTTCCTGACCGGGGCCACGGGACTTGTCGGCGGCGCGCTGGCGGGGGCGATGCTCGATGCCGGGCACCGCGTCACCGCCTTGGTGCGCGGCGAAGGGCGCGACGTGCTGGACATGGACAGCCGCGACCGGATCGGCGAGATGACCGCGCTGCAGGGCGATGTCGCACAGCCGGGCTTCGGAATGGCCGAGCCGCCCGCAGATATCGACCTGCTGATTCACTGCGCCGCGACGGTCGATTTCGCCGCCAGCGATGCGGTGCACGAAGCGATCAATGTCGGCGGCACCGCGCAGGCCATTGCGCTCGCGCAGGCCTGGGGCTGCCCACTGCTGCACGTTTCCACCGCCTATGTCTGCGGCCGCGCCGACGGCGTGATCGGCGAGGAACCAGCCGATCCGCAGGCGAGCTTCACCAACGGTTACGAAGCGAGCAAGGCGCGCGCCGAAGCGCTGGTCGAGGCGGCGCGCCGTGATGGACTAGTCGCCGGCATCGCCCGCCCTGCGATCATCGTCGGGCGGCTGAGCGATGGCGCAATCGCGCGGATCGACGGCTTTCATCACCTGTTCCGGCTGTTCGGATCGCTGCTGCTGGGCGATGTCCCCGCCGCATCGCAAGCCGCGTTCGCGATCGTGCCGATCTGCCATGTTACCGCCGGGCTGATGGCGATGGCCCAGGATATCGCCGCGTTCGACGGCGCACGGGTGCATCTGGCGGGTTCTGCCCCATTCGCGATGGCGGACATGCTGCGCATCGTCGCCGCGTATCCCGGCACCGTTCCGGCGCGGATGATCGCGCCTCAGGCCTATGATCCGGCCGCACTCGACCGGCGCACCGCGATGGTGCACCGGCGCATCGGCCCGCAATTCTTCGACTATTTCCTGCGCAGCCCCTGCTTTGCGGGCGACAGCCTCGAGCGGATCGCGGGGATTGGCGCGCCGGCAATCGATGACGCCGCCTTCCGCCGCATGATCGATCATTGCATAAAGGTCGGGTTTCTGGACTGGCGGTAGCCGTCACGCCCCTTGCGCCTTTCCTTCGTTTTCAACATGATGCGCCCATATTCAATCAAGGGGCCGCATCCATGAAACATATCCTTCTCGCCACGCTCGCACTCGCCCTGCCCTCGGCCGCACTCGCGGGCGAGGCCGAGGATGCCGCCGCCGCGCAGGCGCTCAAGGCGATCGATGCGCGCTATGACGACACGGCCAAGGTCGCGCGGCAGATCTGGGAATGGGCCGAGGTCGGCTACAAGGAAGAACGGTCGAGCGCGCTGCTGCAGGAGCGGTTGAAGACCGCGGGTTTCAAGATCACGCCCGGCGTGGCGGGCATCCCCACCGCGTTCGGCGCCGA
>NZ_QKVT01000001.1:3428026-3437506 GCF_003426715.1 Blastomonas sp. UPD001 | reverse complement strand
CGCAACTGCCAGGCAAGGGCGCGGCGCATGCCTGCGGGCACAATCTGTTCGCGGCAGGATCGCTGGGCGCGGCGCTCGCGGTGCGCGACTGGCTCAAGGCCACAGGCACGCCGGGCCGGGTGCGGCTCTACGGCACGCCGGCAGAGGAAGGCGGCAGCGGCAAGGTCTATCTGGTGCGCGAAGGCCTGTTCAAGGACGTCGATTTCTCGATCCACTGGCATGCCGATGACGAGAACAGTGCGGCGGCGCGCACCAGCCTGGCCAACCGTTCGGCCAAGTTTCGCTTCACCGGCGTCTCCGCGCATGCCGCAGGCGCGCCCGAGCGCGCGCGTTCCGCGCTCGACGGAGTCGAGGCGATGAACATGATGGCCAACATGATGCGCGAGCATGTGCCGCAGCAGACGCGGATGCATTATGTCATCACCGAAGGCGGCAGCGCACCCAATGTCGTGCCCGATTTTGCCGAGGTCTTCTATTATGTCCGCCACCCCGATGCCGACGAGGTGCGCCGCATCTGGACCCGGCTCGAGGCGGCGGCCCAGGGCGCGGCGCAGGGCACCGGCACCAAGGTCGAATGGGAGATCATCCACGGCAACAACGCGCTGCTGGTCAACGAACCGCTGGCGAAGATGATGGACGCCAAGCTGCGCCAGGTCGGCGGGATCAACTATACGCCCGACGAAACCAGGTTCGCCGAGGGCATCCGCGCAAGCTTCGACAAGCCCGACCTGCCGCTGGGCAGCCAGAGCGAGATCCAGCCCTATGACGTGACCCTGGGCTATGGCTCGACCGATGTCGGCGATGTCTCCTATGCGACACCCACGGTGGGCGTGCGCACCGCCACCTGGGTGCCGGGCACGTCCTCGCACAGCTGGCAATCGGCCGCGGCGAGCGGCATGTCGATCGGCTTCAAGGGGGCTCAGGTCGCCGCCAAGGCGATGACGCTGGCGGCGATCGAGCTCTACACCAACCCGGCCCTGCGCGACGAGGCCACCGCCGCGTTCAAGCAGGCGCTGGGGCCGAACTACACCTACAATTCGCTGCTCGGCGACCGCAAGCCACCGCTCGATTACCGGGATTGAGCTGGCGCATACGTCCCTCGACGCAGTTCATCCTGAGCGGCTGGCCTGCCAGCCAGCCGAAGGGCTCGGGACAAACGGATGTGGGCCAGTGAGCGACTACGGCTCCAATGCCCGCACAATCTCCGTTTGTCCCGAGCGTGTCGAGGGACGTCACGCAACCGTCCCGCAAACCCTCACCTCAGCTGAAATTCGCCGCGCGCTTCTGCATGAAAGCGAAGACCGCCTCCATCTGGTTGGGCGTGCGGATGACGCCTTCCTGCAAGACGCTTTCCTCCATCAGGATGGCATCGGTATCCATGTCCGGGGTGCGGTTGAACAGGTCCTTGGCGGCGCGGATGGCGTCGGGGTTCTTGCCCGCGATCTCGCTGGCGATCGCCATCGCGCGCGCGTGCGGATCGGCATAGACATGCGTGGCAAAGCCGATTCGGCCCGCCTCTTCGCCGCTGAACTCGCGGTTGGTATAGGTGAGCTCGCGCAGCGCATCGTCGCGCACCGTGCCGCGCCAGAGCGCATAGCCGCCCATGTCGGGGATCAGGCCCCAGCGCATTTCCATGATCGACAGCCGCGCATCGGGCGCGATGATGCGCATGCACGCGCCCGACATGATCTGCAGCCCGCCGCCGAAGCACACGCCGTGGACCGCCGCGATCACCGGCATCGGCAGCTTGCGCCAGCCGAACGCGACCTGCTGGAACTTGTTCGCGTTGCCATAGGTGCGGTCGGTGAGCTTCGACGGCGCAGAGCCGTCCGACCCGCCCGCGGGCGCGGTGAAGCTTGCCATGTCGAGCCCGGCGCAGAACGAGCGCCCCTCGCCCGACAGCACCACCGCGCGCACGCCCGGTTCCTGTTCCAGCCGGTCGATCGCAGCGATGATGCCGTCGAACATCGCCGGGTCGAGCGCGTTCATCTTGTCCGGGCGGTTGAGCCGCACATCGGCGACGTGGTTCTCGATGCTGATGCTGACCCGGTCGTTCATGAAACTGCCTCTCCGTTGCGCTTGAGTGCCTGCTCCACCAAGGGGAGCTGATCGTTGCCGAAATACATATCGGTGCCGCCCACGAAAATCGAGGGCGATCCATAGCCGCCGCGCGCCACCAGCCGCTCGGTATTCGCGCGCAGGCGATCCTTGACCGGCTGGCTGTTCGCCGCTTCGACCAGAGCCGCGCCGTCCATGCCGATCGCGACGGCCACCGCCTTGATCTCCGCAGGATCGTCGAGATTGCGCTGCTCGACAAAATAGGCGTCGAAGGCCGCCTCGGCGAAGCGCTCGAGCGCGCGCTGGTCATCCTCCAGCGCGCAACAGGCGCGCATCGCGTTCACGCTTTTCAACGGGTGCCAGGGCACGGGGAATTTGAGTTCCACCCCGGCCAGCGTCGCCCAGTCGCGCATCACCTTGCCCATATGGCGGAACTTGGGGCTGTCGGTCGCTTTGCGCGCGGCATAGACCGAGGGATTGACCGCATTGAACACCCCGCCGACCAGGATCGGTGTCCAGTGGATCTCCGCGCCATGCCGCGCCGCGATCGGGCGGATGTTGTGGAAGGCGAGATAGGTCCAGGGGCTCGACAGGTCGAAGCAGACTTCGATTGGGTGGGTCATGATGAAGCTATCCTCGTTACCCGTTCTCCGGCGAAAGCCGGAGCCCAGGAGTCACGTCGTGATGTAGCCGCTCTGGACTCCGGCTTTCGCCGGAGAACGGGACGGAGCGTCATCACGTCCTGATCCCGAACAATGTCTCGCGCACCTTCGCGTCCGCCTGCGGGTTGCGGTTGATCGCGTCCTTCATCACCGCCAGCCCTGCCTGCAGCGCGGGTCGCTCGCGGCACAAAGCGTACCAGCGCTTGATGTTCGGATAGTCGTCGAGCGTGATCTCCTGCCGCTTGTGCGTCATGATCCACGGGAAGATCGCGATATCGGCAATGGTATATTCGCTGCCTGCGACATAGTCCGCCTCGCCCAGCCGCCGGTCGAGCACGCCATAGAGCCGCGCGGTCTCGCGTTCATAGCGGTCGATGGCATAAGGCAGTTTCTCGGGCGCATAGAGCTTGAAATGGCCGTTCTGGCCGAGCATCGGCCCCAGCCCGCCCATCTGCCACATCAGCCATTGCAGGACGTTGTACCGCCCGCGCAGATCACGGGGCAGGAACCGGCCCGATTTCTCCGCGAGATAGAGCAGGATCGCGCCGGTCTCGAACACGCTGACCGGATCGCCGCCGCCGTCCGGTGCATGATCGACGATCGCCGGAATGCGGTTGTTGGGGCTGATCTTGAGGAATTCGGGTGCAAACTGCTCGCCCGCGCCGATATTGACCGGGCGGACCGTGTAGGGCAGCCCGGATTCCTCGAGCATGATCGAGATCTTCCACCCATTGGGTGTGGGGGCGTAATACAGATCGATCATGGCCTCTCCCGCGCGGATTCGCATTGCGTCTTGCAACCGACCATAACCGCTGCGCCCCGCGTCGCGGCAGATCATCGATCCAGGGCTGCACCTCGCCGCGCTGGCGCGCATCGCACAGCACCGGGCGGTGGCGCGCTGCATCGGGGGCGCCCGGCCAGGGCTGGGCATCGATGCCGAAGCGCGAGAGCGCCAGCGCCATTCGCTCGAGCGCATCGGGCGGGCCCCCGGCGAGCAGCCAGCGGCGCGCGGGCAATGCCGCGCCTGGCGATGCGCTCGCCGGGGATGCGCCACCCAGTGCCGGATCGGACGGAAATTTCATGCCAGCCCCCCGGGGCACGGCCTTGTGCCCCGGGCAGCATTAAAGCGCGTTCATCGCATCGCTTTGAGCGCAGTCGCCTCCGAAACGGAGGGTTGAGAGCGGTGGCTCAGGAGCCGACCGCCTGGCCCGGCGTGTTGACGCCCATGCTGGCGAGATAGCGCTTCACGTTGCGCGCGGCCTGGCGCAGGCGCTGCTCGTTCTCGACCATCGCGATGCGGACATAGCCCTCGCCGTCCTCGCCATAGCCCACGCCCGGCGCGACCGCGACCTTGGCGTGCTGCAGCAGCTGCTTGGAAAATTCCAGACTTCCCATATGCTTGAGCGCAGGCGGAAGCGGGGCCCAGGCAAACATTGAGGCGCGCGGCGGCGGGATATCCCAGCCGGCGCGGCCGAAGGCATCGATCATCACGTCGCGGCGCTTGTGATAGAGCTCGCGGTTCTTCTGGACGATATCCTGCGGCCCGTTGAGCGCCGCGCAGGCCGCCGCCTGGATCGGCGTGAATGCTCCATAATCGAGATAGCTCTTCACCCGGGTGAGCGCGGCAATCAGCTGGCGGTTGCCCACAGCAAAGCCCATGCGCCATCCGGCCATCGAATAGGTCTTGGACATCGAGGTGAACTCGATCGCGACGTCCTTGGCGCCCGGCACCTGCAGGATCGAGGGGGTCGGGCAGCCATCATAATAGAGCTCGCTATAGGCAAGGTCCGACAGCACCCAGACCTTGTTCTCCTTCGCCCAGGCGACCAGCCGCTCGTAGAACGCCAGGTCGACCACCTTGGCGGTCGGGTTGGAGGGATAGCCGACCACCAGAACCGAGGGCCGCGGCACGGTGAACGCCATCGCGCGGTCGAGCGAGCGCCAGTAATTCTCGTCGGGCGTGGTCGGCACCGAGCGGATGGTGGCACCGGCGATGATGAAGCCGAAGGTGTGGATCGGATAGCTGGGATTGGGCGCGAGCACGACATCGCCCGGCGCGGTAATCGCGGTGGCCAGGCTCGACAGGCCTTCCTTCGATCCCATCGTCACCACGACCTCGGTCTCGGGATCGAGCTCGACATTGAAGCGGCGCGCATAATAGTTCGCCTGGGCGCGGCGCAGGCCGGGAATGCCCTTGGACTGGCTATAGCCGTGCGCATCGGGCTTCATCGCGACTTCGCAGAGCTTCTCGATCACGTGCGGCGGCGGCGGCAGGTCGGGATTGCCCATGCCCAGATCGATAATGTCCTCTCCGGCCGCTCGCGCCGCGGCCCGCATCGCATTGACTTCAGCGATCACATAGGGCGGCAGGCGTTTGATGCGGTAGAATTCGTCGGACATATCGATTTCGCTTTTCAGTTCTCCGTGAATGGAGCGGCATCCTTGACCTATGTATGCGCGCGTGTCGAGCAAAAGCGGGAATTCTGCGGCGGTCATCGAGCAATTATCAGGGACTTATCTTTGCAACCCCACGCTGCTAGGACAGCCCAAAGCAAAGCCAACGAGAGGCCGCCCATGTCCGCCGAGAAAGACTTCACCCCGCCGGGACTGCCCACGCTGGAAGAGATGCAGCACTGGACCTGGGTGTTCGGCCGCGCGCAGCAGATGATGCTCGAACATGCCGCGACCATGGCGCAGCAGATGGCGCAGAAGGACCTGCCCGCGCTGACCGATCCCGCGACCTTCCAGGCGAAGCTCCCCGCCTGGATGGGGTCGATGCCGCAGGCGATGCTCGATGCCCAGGCCGATATGTGGCGCGACGGTATGACTCTGTGGCAGGGCTTTATCGGCGCGATGACCCCGCCTGCGCTGATCGCCGAGCATGAGGGCGGCCCGCCCGCGACACCGACCCAGGTACCCGAGCTGCGCAGCGACCGCCGCTTCGCCGCGCGCCAGTGGCACGACAACCCGGTCTATGCGTTGATCCAGCAGAGCTATCTGATGGTCAGCGAACAGATGCTGCGCGTCGCCGACCGGCTCGAGGGGCTCGAGCCCAAGCAGAAGGAAAAGCTGCGCTTTGCCTTGAAGGGCATGATCGACGCGTCGAGCCCCGCCAATTTCGCGCTGACCAACCCGCTGGTGATGGAGAAGATGGTCGAGAGCAAGGGCGAGAACCTGCTCAAGGGCCTCGACCATATGCTGTCCGACATGCGCAAGGGCCAGCTCACGCACACCGACCCCAATGCGTTCGAGTTGGGCCGCAACATCGCGGTGACGCCGGGCAAGGTCGTGTACGAAAGCCCGCTGTTCCAGCTCATCCAGTATGCGCCTGCGACCGACGAGGTGGTGGAGACGCCGCTGGTCATCTTCCCGCCCTGGATCAACCGCTTCTACATTCTCGATCTCAATCCGCAGAAGAGCTTCGTCAAATGGGCGACGGAGCAGGGCATCACCGTGTTCATGGTCTCGTGGAAGTCCGCCGACGAGAGCATGGCCGAGGTGATCTGGGACGATTATGTCAAGGCGCAGATCGAGGCGATCGATACCGTGCGCGACCTGCTCGAGGTGCCCTCGGTCCACACCATCGGCTATTGCGTCGCGGGGACCACGCTCGCCGCCACGCTGGCGCTGCTCGCGAAGCGCGGCGAGGCCGAGCGGGTGAAATCGGTCACCTTCTTCACCGCGCAGGTCGATTTCGAGAAGGCGGGCGACCTCACCCTGTTCGTCGATGACGAGCAGCTCGCGCTGATCGAGCAGCTCGGAAGCGCGGGCTATCTCGACGGGCGCTACATGGCCGCGACCTTCAACCTGCTGCGCGGGCGCGACCTGATCTGGAACTATGTGATCAACAACTATCTGCTCGGCGAGGATTATCCCCCGTTCGACCTGCTCCACTGGAACGGCGACACCACCAACCTGCCCGCCAAGTGGCACAAGTCGTATCTGAAGGACCTTTACCGCGACAACCGGCTGGTCCAGCCCGGATCGCTGAGCATCGACGGCACGCCGATCGACCTGCGCCTCATCCAGACCCCGGCCTATATCCAGGCGGGCAAGGAGGACCATATCGCACCATTGGAAAGCGTGTGGCGGCTGAACGAGGCATTGTCCGGCCCCACCCGCTTCGTGCTCGCAGGATCGGGCCATATCGCGGGCGTGGTCAACCCGCCCTCGGCGCAGAAATACCAGTACTGGACCAATGACGCGCCTGCGAACAGCCTCGAGCATTTCGTCGCAGGTGCGAAGGAGACCAAGGGCAGCTGGTGGCCCGACTGGATCGAGTGGCTCAAGGCGCACGACCCGAAGACCGTGAAGGCCAAGGGCGCGCGCGTGCCCGGCCAAGGCAAGCTCAAGGCCATCGAGGATGCGCCGGGACGCTACGTCAAGGCGCGCTGACGCTCTTGCGGCAAACGTGCGGGCGCGCTATAAAATCAGCATCAGGTTATTGCGCTCGCCGGCCTTTTGTGCAGTGCAACATTTTCCTTGACGTCCAGCCCTCCGATCACTATTGTGCAGTGCAGCATGAAGCAGCACGAGAGTGAGACCGCAATGTCTGATCAAGGTAAGATGCCCCCCGCCAAGGACGCTGGCGAGGCTTATGCCGCTGCCGTGAGTGCGAAGACGGAAGTCGCTCCGGCGGCTCCCAAGGCCGAACCTGCCAAGGCTGCCGACCCCGTGGTCGCGCCGAAGGTCGCCAAGGCTGCGGCACCTGCCGTAACCCCGGCGCCCGTGGCGGCGAAGCCTGCCCCCGTGGCCAAGGCGGTGGCTGCCAAGCCCGTCGTCAAGGCCCCGGAACCCAAGATGGCCAAGCCTGCCGCCAAACCGGCAAAGCCCAAGACCACGCTCGTTAAACAGTCCGCAGTTCCCGCATTACAGGCCGCCGTCCCGGCCGCCGCACCCGCAATCAAGAAGGAATCGATCATCATGACCACCGCAGAAACCATCACCGCCGAAACCAAGAAGACCGCCGAAGCCATGACCGAGCGTCTGAAGAGCCTGATGGGCGACATGTCGACCCGCGCCAAGACCGCCTATGAAAAGGGCACCGAAATGGTCTCGCAGGCCAGCGAGTTCAACAAGGGCAATGTCGAAGCCCTGGTCGAATCGGGCAAGATCGCTGCCAAGGGCGCGCAGGAAATGGGCCAGGCCTATGCCGAAGACGCCAAGAAGGGCTTTGAAGAGCTGACCGCGGCGCTCAAGGAAATGACCACCGTCAAGTCGCCGACCGAGTTCATCGAGCTGCAGACCAAGCTGGTCAAGAAGAGCTTCGACACCGCCGTCGCCCAGACCTCGAAGAACAGCGAAGCGTTCATCAAGCTGGCCGGCGACGTGTTCCAGCCGATCTCGAACCGCGTCAGCGTCGCGGTCGACAGCTTCAAGAAGGCCGCGTAACCCTTACGCCCCTTCCCGCTGGGAATTGAAAAAGCCGCTCCGGGCGACCGGGGCGGCTTTTTTGCGCATCCGAAATTAGACAAACCCAATTCTACATATCTTTTCGACTACATCTTCTCAAGGCAAGCTTCAAACCAATCCAAAGCGCGTCGATATAGAGCCACATCCGCCAAATCGATGTCCTTAGCGTGCGCGTCAGGGCGTTCATTTACAATAGAGGCATTTTCCTTTAGAATCCTCTTATCGTAAAACACCGCCTGGAAAACATCCCAATTCTTTGAAATTATATTAATCAACTCTCGCCAATAAATTCTTTCAGCGATCTCTTCTACTTTGTAACCAGACAACTCGCTCCGACGCTGGGCATCCAATGCGGACAATATGATGTCCTTAGAGTTCTTCGACTTGTCAGTTAAAGAGACAAATCGAATAAAGTTAAAGGCTACCCCTCTCAATCGACGCTCAATGAGATTACGCCTCCTAGAGATGATCTGTATTTCTTCAACCCAATCACTCAGACCAAGCTTAAGTTTCACCTCAGGCTGCTTATCAACTTCGACGACTCCAACAGCACTTTCATCCAACAGCCTGCGCAGTCCAGCCTCGATAATGGATCCTGACAAATTTCCTCGTGCCGAGACTAAACCATAATTTTTTAAAACCCTTAGAGCTGCAGGTGATTGGCCGTCTTTACTATCCCCGAGAATGGCCAACGCCGTTGACTTTAGTTCAGGGTAAACCCTAAAAAGGTGCTGAAGGGCCACCGTAGCCATGCTAGCACCTTCATTCTCAATAAAAAACTTCAAACTAGGACCAATTGCATCCTTGGTCATAGTTAGTGGTCGCGCAGCAGTGTCAGTGCGTCCGTGGATATATGAACAAGCCTTTCGAATCCAAAATGGCATATCACTACAAGCCGCAGCAATCGCTTCTGCAGCAGCATCTTCAAAATGCAAGCCAGCCATCGCACCTACATTCTTGATCATTGCAACTGCTGCACCGCGAGGGAGAGGGCTGAGATATTCCTCTGGCACAAAAGATAGTGCGGCATTTTCTACCCCGTCGATGGACTCAACCGAGAACCATTTGCTCGAAACCCCACAAACTAATACTGATAATTTCCCTCCAGCCCGAGTAGCGGCTTGATAACCTGCACGTATATTCCGCCAAAAATCTACAAATTCTCGCCTCCAATGATCAGCAGTCGGACTACCTGGTGTAATATAGTCAATTTCATCAAAAGCTAGAATGCAAGGGGCCTTGAGGCGCAAGACAGCTTCATTAAATTTTTTTGAAGCCTCGTTCATATCATAATCTTCACTTATTACTTTTAGCTCATAAACTTCTCCAGACTCATCATGTGAAAAGT
>NZ_QKVT01000001.1:3425025-3427926 GCF_003426715.1 Blastomonas sp. UPD001 | reverse complement strand
TCAGCAGCGCCCCGCCCGCCAGCGTCAGCATCACCACCGGCCAGTCGGGTGCCCAGCTGAAGCTGAAGATCTGGGTGATGACATACCAGGCCGCGGTCAGCCCCAGCGCCAGCGCGACCAGCGCCAGCAGCGCGGCGAGCAGGCCGTATTCGAGCGCCTGCGCCGACAGGATCTGCCGCCGCGTCGCGCCCAGCGTCTTCAGGATCACGCTGTCATAGATGCGCGCCTGACGGCTCGCCGCGATCGCGCCGATCAGCACCGCGATGCCCGAGAGGATCGCGATCGACCCCGCCGCTGCGATGGCGGTCGCGATCTGGGTCAGGATGGTGGTCACCTGGCCGATCACGTCGCGCACCTCGATCACCGAGCTCGACGCGAACCCGGCTAGCACCGCCTTGCTCACCGCGCGTTCCTTCACGTCCGCGTCCGCCATGCCCTTGAGCGAGACCGTCGCGGCGAGGTTATGCGGCGCATCGCGCAATGTGTTGGGGCTGAACACCATCACATAGTTGAAGCCCATCGTGTCCCAGTTGATCTGGCGCAGCGAGGCGATCCTGGCGGTGAACTCGCGGCCCAGCAGGCTGACGGTGAGGCTGTCGCCGACCTTGAGGTCGAGGACGTTGGCCATCTCGCGGTCGATCGAGACCAGCGGCGGGCCGTCATAGCCCTTCGGCCACCATTGTCCGTCGATCAGCTCGCTCCCTTCCGGCAGCGTCTCGGCATAGGTGAGCCCGCGCTCGCCGCGCAGCACCCAGGCGTTTTCGGGAATGTCCTTCAGGTCCGCGACGCGGATGTTCTTGTAGCCGGTCACCGTTCCGCGCAGCGAAGGCACGGTGTTGACCGCCGCGCCGGGCGCCGCCTGTTCGACGATCCGGCGGAACTCGTCGCCCCGCGCCACCGGCACATCGAGCACGAACAGGTTGGGCGCTTCCTTGGGCACGGTGCGGGTGATCTCGTTGGTGAGGCTGGTCTGGATGCCCGCCAGGATGACGAACAGGGTGAGCCCCAGTCCCAGCGCCACCACCAGCTGGCCGGTCTGCGCACCCGGCCGGTGCAGATTGGCGAGCGCCAGCCGGAGCAACGGGGCCTTGGGGCGCGGCAGGCGCGAGGCGGTCCAGCGGATCGCCCAGCCGATTCCTGCGAGCATCAGCAACACGCCCGTCGCCGCCGCGATGAACCAGGCGGAGAATATCGCCTCGCGCGCGGTGACCAGCGCCAGCGTGACGATGGCGGCGATGCCGATGCCCACCGCGATCATCGTCGCGCGATCGGGCCAGCGGTTGCCCTCGACCAGCGACCGGAACAGCCCCGCGGCGATATTCTCCGCCTGGTTCATCGCGGCGGCAGCGCGAAGATGAACGCGATCAGCAGACCATAGGCGGCGCTCACCGCCAGCGGCAGCGGATGAATCGCAAAGCCCGGCTTCACCGGCAGCACATCGCCCGCCGCCGCGATGATCGCCGGCGGGATCAGCGCGCCCGCGATCAGCCCCCCCAGGATCGCCAGTGCCGACACCGCGAGGATCTGCACCAGATAGATGCGCAGGATATCGCCAGAGCCCGCGCCGAGGATCTTGAGCGTTGCGATGCCCTGGCGCTTGGTGGCGAGATACGAGGCGACGCCGTTGCCGACGCCGATCCCGGCGATCACCAGCGCGGCCAGCCCCACCAGCGACAGGAACTGGCCCATGCGCTCGATGAAGCGCGCGGTGCCCGGCGCGCCGCGATCGCGGTCGCGCAGCTCGAGCCCGGCTTCGGGAAACTCTGCCTTCAGCCGCTCGATCGATTGCGCCGGGTCTGCCAGCGGGCCGACCTTCACGCGATATTTCGCCTCGTACATACTGCCCGGCTGGATCAGCCCGGTGCGCTGGATGCCGAGATCGGAGACGAGCGCGACCGGGCCGAGCGTGAAGCCCTCGCCCAGCCGGTCGGGTTCGTCGAGGATGATGCCGCTGATCGTGAACTCGGCCTCGCCGAAGCGGATGCGGTCGCCGGTCTTCAGGTCGAGCCGGTCGGCCAGCCCCGCCCCGATCACCGTGCTGGCGGGATCGAGCGGCGCGTATTTGCCCGATTGCAGCGTCAGCGTGCCATAGAGCGGGTAATCGTAATCGACGCCCTTCAGCTCGGCGAGGATCGCATCGGGGCCGGTGCCGCTCGCGCGCGGCGCGGTGCGCTGCGCCATCGCTTGCATGCGCACGGTTTCGGACAGCACACCCTCGCGCTCGAACGCGGCGAGTTCGGCCTCGCTCGCGAGGCGCTGCGACATCGTCACCTCGAAATCGCCGCCGAGGATCACCTGGCCGCGCTGCGACAGCTCGCCGGTGATCGACGCGGTGAGGCTGCCGATCGTCGCCAGGGTCGCCACGCCCAGGAACAAGCAGATGATGAGCAGGCGAAGGCCACGGAAGCGCCCGGACAGGTCACGCCGCGCAATGCGCCAGATCTGCGCCCAGGTCATGCGCAAGCTCCAGCATTCCCGTCATTCCCGCAAAAGCGGGAATCCCGCTTTACCGTCGCGCAAAAGCGGGATTCCCGCTTTTGCGGGAATGACGATGAAACGCATGCCACAATCATTGTACCGCGCCCCCCGACCGATCGGCGACGATCACTCCGTCGCGCATCTCGATCACGCGGTCGCAATGCGTCGCGAGCGAGGGATCGTGCGTGATGATCAGCAGCGTCGCCCCGCTCGCACGCTGGCGGCTGAACAGCAGGTCGATGATCGCCTCCCCGGTCGCGCCGTCGAGGTTCCCCGTCGGCTCGTCGGCGAAGATGATCTCCGGACCCGGCGCCATGGCGCGCGCGATCGCGACGCGCTGCTGCTCGCCGCCCGAAAGCTGGCTGGGATAATGCGTGACGCGGTGACCGAGCCCGACGGCTTCGAGCTCACGCTGCGCGGTGC
>NZ_QKVT01000001.1:3416854-3424925 GCF_003426715.1 Blastomonas sp. UPD001 | reverse complement strand
TCATCGTCGGCAGCAGGTGGAAGGCCTGGAGCACGATGCCGATGCGCCCGCGCCGTGCCCGTGCCAGCCCGTCCTCGTCCATCGGCCCGAAATCGAGCCCGGCGACGCGCACCTCGCCGCCGCTCGCGCGCTCGAGGCCGGAGAGGATCGCCATCAGCGACGACTTGCCCGATCCCGACGGCCCCAGCAGCGCCACCGACTGGCCCAGCGGAATTTCCAGATCGATGCCCTTCAAAATCTGCGTCTGATGGCCTGCCTCGCCGAGCGAGAGGGTGACATTGCGGGCGGCAATGGCAATATGAGGCCGCGTGAGCGTATCGTGCATGAAATGAAAGGGCTTTCGCTTTGGGACGGAACAGCATTCTATATGGGGCGGCTTTGTTGCTTGTCCATTGCACCGCGGCCTGCACGCAGCCGTCGGACGAAGCGACCAAGCCGCCGGTCGAAAAGGGCCAGGAAACCGGCGCGGAAAAACCCGGCCGCAATCCGCTCAATGCCGACACCCGGCTGGTCATGGCCTTCGGCGACAGCCTTTATGCCGGCTATAATGTCCAGCAGGACGAAAGCTTCCCCGCGCAGCTCGAAAAGGCGCTGGCCGCCAAGGGTCTGAACGTCCAGGTCCACAATGCCGGGGTATCGGGCGATACCACGGCAGCGGGCCTGCAACGCCTCGCGTTCGCGCTCGACGGCCTGCCGCGCAAGCCCGATCTGGTCATTCTGGGCCTGGGCGGCAACGACATGCTGCGCGGCATCAGCCCCGACCAGACGCAGAGCAATCTGAAGGCGATGCTCGACGAACTCAAGAAGCGCGATATCCCGGTGGTGCTCACCGGCATGATCGCGGCACCCAATCTGGGTCAGGATTATGCGAGCCGGTTCAACCCGATCTATCCCGCGCTGGCGAAGCAATATGATGCGGGATTATATCCCTTTTTTCTCGATGGGGTGATCACCGACAAGGCGCTGATGCTGCCCGATGGAATTCACCCCAATCCGAAGGGAATTGCCAAGGTGGTCAACGGGATAGACGACATGGTTGCGAGCAGATTGCAGAGCTGAGACCGTTTTGGCGACAGCGACATGACATCCCGGTTACGATAGCAAGTCATATTATAGCGGCAATCTGGCCGCGTCGTCATCGAGACGCCATGGAGGTGTCATCGCGCGAACGTAGCTGCGACCCCGAACCGCAAAGGGGGTTGCGCGATGATTCTGAACACATCTTTCCAGGCGCTGCTGCGCACGTCGATTTCGCTCATGGCTGTTGCCGCTGTGGGCGGCATGCCCGCGATGGCACAGCAAGCGGCCGAGGATGATGCAGACGGCAATGGCGAGATCATCGTCCAGGGTGCGATCATCACCGCGCAGGGCGAATCGATCGCGCAGAAGCGCAATGCCGATAACCTGATCGACATCTCGGCCGCGGACTCGGTCGGCCGCTTCCCCGATCAGAACAGCGCCGCCGCGCTCTCGCGCCTGCCTGCCGTCGCGGTGCAGCGCGACCAGGGCCAGGAACGCTATATCCAGGTGCGCGGCGCGCCCAACCGCTGGACCTCGGTCAGCATCGACGGCGTGCCGATGATCGGCGCGGACGAAGGCGGCCTCACCCGCGCCTATCGCTTCGACGCGGTGCCTGCGGTGATCCTGAGCGCGCTGGCGATCAACAAGTCGCTCACCCCCAATATCCAGGCCGAGGCGATCGTCGCCAATATCGACCTGCGCACCTTCTCGCCGCTCGAGGGCAAGACCGGTTTCCACGTCCAGGGCGATGTCGGCTACGGCTTCATGGAACTGGGCGAAGGCGAGCAGCGGCAGGGTTCGCTCCGCGTCTCGTACAGCGACGGCACGTTCGGCGTGGTCGCGGGCGCATCGCACTATCGCCGCGAGCAGGTGACCGACAATCGCGAGGTCGGCCTGTATGACGAACCCAGCGGCCCCACCGATACCCAGTTCGGCCCGACCGAGATCGACATCCGCCAGTATCGCCTCGTCCGCGAGAACAATGGCCTGTTCGCCGCGTTCGAATATGCGCCGCAGGAAGGCCAGAGGCTCTACGCCAAGACCATCTATACCGAGTTCAAGGATGACGAGCAGCGCGACCAGTACGAGATCCGGCTCGACCGCGCGCTGTCGGGTACGCGCAACCTTTCGGGCGGCGACCTGGTGCGCGTGCCGATCCGCGGATCGTTCAACCTTGGCAACTATCGCACGCGCAACTTCATCAACACCATCGGCGGCGATTACGAGGAAGACGGCTGGAAGGTGAATTTCGCGGCCAACTATACCCGCACCGAGAACACCACCTATCTGCCGCTGGTCCAGGCGAGCACCGCCACCGCGACCTCGCCGTCGGTGCGCTATGATTTCAGCCGCCCCAATTTCCCGATCGTCCAGCTGTTCCAGACCGTGCCCGGCGCGACGGCGGGCAGCTTCGTGCGCGGCCCGGCGCTGGCAAATTTCGACCAGACCACATTGGTCAACGCCAACACCTCGCCCGCGCTCGTCATCCCGATCGTGCAGGACGTGTTCACCGACAGCTATACGGTCAAGCTTGATGTGGCCAAGGACCTGGGCTACGTGACGCTGACCGGCGGCCTGCTCTATGCCGATCGCGACATCGGCGGGTTCATCTTCGCGACCTCGAACGCGGTGCTGCTCTCGCCCCAGGCGCTGGCCGGAACCGGGCTCAGCTTCAACGCGGCCAGCTATATCAGCAACACGCCCTGGGATACCGGCTTCCCGCTCGGCCTCACCTTCAACTATGTCGACAACACGCGGATGCGCGCCGATCTCGACACTATCTTCGCGACGCTGCAACGCCAGGGCCGGTTCAACCCCGCCAACAACGTGCCCGCAGAGAACCGCTTCGCGCTCAACGAGAAGACGCTGACCGCCTATGGCATGGCCAAATGGGTGTTCGACGGCGGCCAGGTGATCGCCGGCGCGCGCGTCGAACATTTCCGTCTGCAGAACCAGGGCCAGGCACGGCTCGCCAACGGCACGCTGGTGCCCTTGTCGGCGCCGCAGGATTATACCGATATCTTCCCGAGCGTGAACGCGCGCTTCGATGTCACCGACAACCTCGTGTTCCGCGTCGCGGGACAGCGCGGCATCGCGCGCCCAAGCTTTGGCGAGATTCGCGTCGGATCGGCGATCAACGACACCAACAGCCCGGGCACGATCAGCGGCGGCAACCCGACGCTGCGCCCCGAATACACGTGGGGCGTTGATGCGAGCCTCGAATATTACATCCCGGGCCAGGGCATTATCGCAGTGTCGGGCTTTCATCGCTGGGTCGACAATGTGCTGTTCTCGAACACGCAGATCGTGGGCTCGGACGCGTTCAACAGCAACGGCGTCGATCGCTCGCGCTATCTGCTGACCTCCAGCTTCAACGGCAATTCGGGCGAGCTTTATGGCGTCGAGTTCAACTATCAGCAGCAGTTCACCTTCCTGCCCTCGCCGCTCGACGGCTTCGGCTTCCAGGGCAATCTGACGCTGATCGAGGGCAGTTTCGATACCGATCAGCGACGCAATATCGGCTTTCCCGGGACCTCGGACACCATCGTCAACGCGTCGCTCTATTACGAGAAATACGGGCTTTCGGTCCGCGCCAGCTATCAGTGGCGCAGCGACTATCTGGAAACGCTGTCGATCGGCACCGGCGGCACCACCACCGGCGACGAGTTCCGCGGCGGCTACACCAATGTCGATGTCGCGATCCGCTATGACATCACGCCGAACATCAGCCTGTTTGCCGATCTCAACAACCTGACCGACGCGAAATATACCGCGTTCCTTGGCAACAAGGGCCGCCCGACCGAGGTGGAACAAATCGGCCGGCGTTACCTCGCCGGCATCCGCTTCGGCTTCTGACAGGAGAGACTGCATGCGCCTGAAGACCGCTTTCGCCCTCGCGCTGTTCGCCAGCGCCGCGCCCGCGCTCGCCATTGATAGCGTGACGGTCAGCCGCATCGATGCCGACAAGGTCAAGGTGACCTGGACCGACAGCGATCCGGTCGACATCATCGTCACCGACACCCCGGTCGCCGCCGGGGCGGCCATTCCGGTGATCAAGGCCAATCGCAAGGGCGAGGCGATCGTTGGCCTGCCCGCGAGCAAGCGCCAGTTCCTGGTGCTGCGCGATGGCGGCGACGCCTCGCTGACGCTGACCGCCGAGCGCGAGCTGCCGCTGGCCAGGGGATCGAACTTCCGTGATCTCGGCGGCTACAAAGGCGCGGGCGGCAAGACCGTACGCTGGGGCAGGATCTTCCGCTCGGGCGCGCTGCCGCTGCTAAGCGATCAGGACTATACGCTGCTCGGCGGGCTGAACATCGGCACGATCGTCGATCTGCGTTCGCTCGAGGAACGCGAGGTCGCCGCGACGCAGCTCGACGACCGCACCGGCGCGCTGTTCGTGTCGAACGACTATTCGCTCAAGCCGCTGATGGCGAACATGGGCAGCATGAAGGGCGAATATGTCTATACCGGCATGGAAAAGCTGCTCGCCCCGCAATACCGCTCCCTGTTCAAGCGGCTGCTCGCCGATGATGGGGCGGTTATGTATCACTGTTCCGCCGGGCAGGACCGCACCGGCATCGCCTCGGCGCTGATCCTGAGCGCGCTCGGCGTCGACCGCGAGACCATCCTGGCGGACTATCACCTCTCGACGCAGCTGCGCCGCCCGCAGAACGAGATGCCGCCGCTCGACCCGGCCGACTATCCCACCAACCCGATCGTGCAATATTATGCCGCCGCCGCCAAGAAGCCGGGCGGGGTGAAGGCCGAACCGCTCTATTCCGTCTCGGGCCAGTCGCATCTGGCGCAGTTCTTCGAACTGCTCGACCGCGATTATGGCGGCGTCGATGGCTATCTGGCGACGCTGGGCATCAGCAAGGTCGATATCGCACGGCTGCAGACGCTCTATCTCGAATGAGCCTGTTCCCGGGGCGCGCCGCGCGCCGGTGACTTGCACCACAAGCCGGCAAGGGGGGCGTGCGGCGCATGCCTCCCTTTCGGCTGTTTCGCTGCGACCGACTGCCTCCGCATGGTGACGGCAGAGCGAAAAGGAAGAGGGCGGACCCTTGCAGGCCCGCCCCCCGCGCCCGCTCAGGACGCTGCTTTCTCCTTAGGCCGGATTGGCCGGGTCGCATTTACCGCACCGTCCACCGGAGAAAATCTGAACTGTGTCCCCGCGCCGTGAGGCGCGGGGGTTTTTCCGGTGGCAGGGCCAGGCCGGGTCGCAAAAAACCTGGCCCTGCCCCGGAAAACTGAATTTCGTACCCCGTGGTGCGATTTCGACATTCGCAGCCCCAACCCATTCGGAAAGGCAATGCAATGTCTCAATCCATCCACTAGTCGATCGTTCAGGCCGCCTCGGATATCTCCAGCAGCGTATCGCGATCGATGATCTTGACCCTTCCCTGCTCCAGCTCGATCAACCCGGCATCCGACCAGGCCGACAGCTGCCGGTTAATCTGTTCGCGTGACAATCCCGCGAAAGTGCCGAGTTCGCTCTGGCTGAGATCCAGCTTGAGCTTGCCCTCCTTTGCGCCCGAAACCATCAGGCGGAGCAGATAGCGCGCCAGCCTGGGTCCCGATGTAAAGGCCCGGTCCGCCTCGATCACGTCATTGGCCTGACGCAGCCGCTTGGCCATCACCCTCAGCATCCGTCGCGGCATGGCCACGTGCCGCTCGGCAATCTCCTCGAAGGCTGGCCGCGACAGCGACAGCGCCGTCAGCTCGGTCAGCGCCTCGATCGAGGCCGTGCGTGGTCCGCCGTCGAGAAACGCGATCTCGCCAATGACATAGCCGGGCTCGGCATAATCGAGCACGATCTCGTGACCGTTGCTCGCCACCATGCTCACCCGGGCAAATCCCGTCAGGATGATCAGCAGGTTGTCGCCATCATCCCCCTGCCCCATCAGCTCCTGCCCCTTGCGGTAGCGGACGAAATGCCCGCGCAGGATGATGTCCGACAGTTCGTCATTGTCGCAATCGGCGAACAGGCTGTGGCTGGCCAACAGCGCGGCAAGCTCGTTCGCGTGCATGATTGCCCCTTGTCCCTTCCTTTCTGTCGGCTTTGTCCATTGCCGAGCAATTTTGCTTCGGCCGTCCCTGTCGCCGCCGACAGATATGTCTTCGCCCGAATCGCTTTACGCCGCTGTGCGCCAGCGCACAACACCGTCAAATAGAGTAAAATGGGGGTTTCAGTGTGTGGTAAATTGGGGCAGCACGCAGGAAAATTGCGTCAATCCGCGCCAGCGGTTAACGCATGTCAACCGCGCCGCGTGCCCCACTTAACGCATGTTACCCTGGTCAGACGAGGCGGCTCTGCGCCACTGCCGCCTCGATGAAGCTCGCGAACAGCGGGTGCGGATCGAACGGCTTGCTCTTGAGCTCGGGATGATATTGCACGCCCACGAACCAGCTATGGTCGGGCCGCTCGACAATCTCGGGAAGCACGCCATCGGGCGACATGCCGGAGAAGACCAGGCCGCCCTTTTCGAGCCGCTCGTGATAGGCGGTGTTGACCTCGTAGCGATGGCGGTGCCGTTCGCTGATCAGGTCGGTGCCATAGATGCCGCGCACCCGGCTGTTGCCCGAAAGCTTGGCCGGAAACGCGCCGAGCCGCATGGTGCCGCCCAGATCGCCTTCGGCGCTGCGCTTCTGCAGGCCGGATTCGCTCATCCACTCGGTGATGAGACCGACGATCGGCTCGTCGGTCTCGCCGAATTCGGTGGTCGAGGCGTTTTCGATGCCCGAGGTGTTCCGCGCCGCCTCGATGCACGCCATCTGCATGCCCAGGCAGATGCCGAAGAACGGCACGTTGCGCTCGCGCGCGAAGCGGACCGAGGAAATCTTGCCCTCGCTGCCGCGCTCGCCGAAACCGCCCGGCACGAGGATGCCGTGCATCGGCTCGAGCACCGCCGCCAGCTCGTCATCGGGCAGCTTCTCGAACAGCTCGGCGTCGAGCCATTTGACCTTCACCTTGACCCGGTTGGCCAGGCCGCCATGCACCAAGGCCTCGTGCAGCGACTTGTAGGCATCCTGCAGGCCGACATATTTGCCGACCACACCGATCGTCACCTCGCCCTCGGGATGCTCGTGGCGTTCCATGATATCGACCCAGCGCGACAGGTCCGGTTCGCGGGCGTCGGTGATGCCGAATGCGCGCAGAACCTCGCGGTCCAGCCCTTCGCGGTGATATTGCATGGGCACCGCATAGATGCTCTTGGCATCGAGCGCGGGGATCACCGCTTCCTTGCGGACGTTGCAGAACTGCGCGATCTTCGCCCGCTCGGATTCGGGCAGCGGATGCTCGCAGCGGCACAGCAGGATATCGGGCTGAATGCCGAGCGAGGTCAGCTCGCGCACGCTGTGCTGGGTGGGCTTGGTCTTCAGCTCGCCCGCCGCCGCGATATAGGGCACCAGGGTGACGTGGACGAACAGCGTGTTCTCGCGGCCGATCTCGTTGCGCAGCTGGCGGATCGCCTCGATGAACGGCAGCGATTCGATATCGCCGACGGTGCCGCCGATTTCGCACAGCACGAAATCGAGATCGTCGGTATCGGCCTGCGCGAATTCCTTGATCGCGTCGGTGACGTGCGGGATCACCTGCACGGTCGCGCCCAGATAATCGCCGCGCCGCTCGCGCTGGATGATCGTCTGGTAAATCCGGCCAGAGGTGACATTGTCCGACTGGCGCGCCGAAACGCCGGTGAAGCGCTCGTAATGGCCCAGATCGAGATCGGTCTCGGCACCGTCATCGGTGACGTACACCTCGCCGTGCTGATAGGGCGACATCGTGCCCGGATCGACGTTGAGATAGGGGTCGAACTTGCGGATGCGCACGCGGTAACCGCGTGCCTGCAGCAGAGCGCCCAGGCTTGCGGCCATCAGGCCCTTGCCGAGCGAGGAAACCACGCCGCCGGTGATGAAAATATAACGCGCCATGGGAGAAACCCGTTAGCGGTTCGCGCGCAAGACTGACAAGCGCGCGAATCCGCAGGAAAGACAAAAATCTGTGAACAGCCCGGGATTTTACCCCGGCTCGCCTCAATTGGCGGGG
>NZ_QKVT01000001.1:3396862-3416754 GCF_003426715.1 Blastomonas sp. UPD001 | reverse complement strand
GCGGCACCGCCGGTCGCGAGACCGAGCGCGTGCGCATGACCCGCATCCGCCAGACCATCGCCAAGCGCCTCAAGAGCGCGCAGGAAAACGCGGCGATGCTGACGACGTTCAACGATGTCGACATGACCGCCGTGATCGAAGCGCGCAACAAGTACAAGGACCTGTTCGAGAAGAAGCACGGCATCCGCCTCGGCTTCATGGGCTTTTTCGCCAAGGCCGCGTGCCTGGCGCTCAAGGACGTTCCGGCGGTCAACGCGCAGATCGATGGCGACGAGATCGTCTATCACAATTATGCCGACATCTCGGTCGCGGTCAGCGCGCCGAACGGCCTGGTCGTGCCGGTCATCCGCAATGCCGAGAGCCTGAGCTTCGCGGGCATCGAGAAGACCATCGCCGATTTCGGCAAGCGCGCCAAGGACGGCACGCTGAAGATGGACGAGATGACGGGCGGCACCTTCACCATCTCCAACGGCGGCGTGTTCGGATCGCTGATGTCGACCCCGATCATCAACCCGCCGCAGAGCGCGGTGCTGGGCCTGCACCGCATCGATCAGCGCCCGGTCGTGATGCCCGACGGCTCGATCGCCGCGCGCCCGATGATGTATCTGGCGCTCAGCTATGACCACCGCCTGATTGACGGCCGCGAAGCCGTGACCTTCCTGGTCCGCATCAAGGAAGCGATCGAGGACCCGACGCGGCTGCTGATCGATCTTTGAGGCAAGGGCCGGGCCTGGCGGAACCGGCAGCGTAATTCTTCGTCACCCCCGCGCAGGCGGGGGTCCCGCTTCTGCCACCGACAATGACCGAGCGGGATTCCCGCTTTCGCGGGAATGACGGGAAAGACAGTGCCAGACAGGTCTGATAAGACCCGAAGCGCACGATGGAGTTTGAAAATGGCTGATTATGATTTCGACGTCCTGGTGATCGGTGCCGGCCCTGGCGGCTATGTCGCGGCGATCCGTGCGGCGCAGCTGGGCCTGAAGACCGCGTGTGTCGAAAGCCGCGCGACGCTGGGCGGCACCTGCCTCAATGTCGGCTGCATCCCGTCCAAGGCGATGCTGCACGCCTCCGAACTGTTCGAGGAAGCCGCGAGCGGCAAGCTCGCCAAGCTGGGCATCAAGGGCACGGTCGAGCTCGACCTGGAGACCATGCACGCGCAGCGCCGCGATGCGGTCAAGGGGCTGACCGGCGGCATCGAATATCTGTTCAAGAAGAACAAGGTCGAATGGCTCAAGGGCCATGCCGCGTTCACCTCTGCCGATACCGTCGATGTCGCGGGCAAGAGCTATCGCGCCAAGAACATCGTCATCGCCACCGGATCGTCGGTGACCCCGCTGCCCGGGATCACCGTGGACAATGACGCGCAGGTCATCGTCGATTCGACCGGTGCGCTCGAACTCGCCAAGGTGCCCGACCACATGGTCGTCATTGGCGGCGGCGTGATCGGCCTGGAACTCGGCAGCGTGTGGAAGCGCCTCGGCGCCAAGGTCACCGTGGTCGAATATCTCGACCAGATCCTGCCGGGCATGGACGGCGAAATTCGCAAGGAAGCGAACAAGGTCTTCAAGAAGCAGGGCATCCAGTTCAAGCTGTCGACCAAGGTTACCGGCGCGGAAGTGAAGGACGGCAAGGCCGTGCTGACCGTCGAGCCCTCGGCAGGTGGCGCCGCAGAAACCATCGAAGCCGATGTCGTGCTGGTCTCGATCGGCCGCCGTCCCAACACCGATGGCCTGGCGCTCGACAAGGCGGGGCTTGCGGTCAACGGCCGCGGCCAGGTCGAGATCGACCATGACTTCCAGACCAGCGTTCCCGGCATCTGGGCGATCGGCGACTGCGTGCCCGGCCCGATGCTGGCGCACAAGGCCGAGGACGAAGGCATTGCCGTTGCCGAGAACATTGCTGGGCTGACGGGCATCGTGAACCACGACATCATACCGTCGGTCGTCTACACGATGCCCGAGATTGCGGGCGTGGGCCTGACCGAGGAGCAGGCCAAGGAACGTGGCGAGATCAAGGTCGGCAAGTTCCCGATGATGGCCAATTCGCGGGCCAAGACCAATCACGAGGGCGACGGGCTGGTCAAGGTGATCTCCGACGCCAAGACCGACCGCGTGCTCGGCGTGTGGATCATCGCCTCGCTCGGCGGCACGATGATCGCGCAGGCCGCGCAGGCGATGGAATTCGGCGGCACCAGCGAGGACATCGCCTATACCTGCCACGCCCACCCGACGCACAGCGAGGCGCTCAAGGAAGCGGCCATGGCCGTGCAGGGCAAGCCGATCCATATCTGACGAACAGTGCCAGCCTCTTCCCCAGGGGAGAGGCTGGTTTCGCGTCCGGCTCCGGATAGCGGACGAGCGGGCCCTTCCTATCGGAACAACAGGACCGAGGTCTGTCCTGCCCGGATCATCTGGGTGGTGGTGCTGCCCACCAGCATGTTGCGCAGCGGGCTGTGGCCATAGGCGCCCATCACCAGCAAATCGATGCCTCGTTCCCGAATGACCTGCGGCAGCACGGCATCGGGATTGCCTTCGCGCTGCAGCACCTTCACCCCCGCGCGCCCTGTAAAGCGCGTCTGCGCCCAGTCGATATGCGCCGCATTGCCCTCCGTATAGCCACCAACCAGCACGACATCGATGTCGAGCCCGCCGAACAGCATCGAGGTAGAGACATAATCCACCGCCAGCCGGCTTGAAGGCCCGCCGTCAAAGGCGATCGCAATGCGCTGCGGCGCCTTGAACACGCGCGTGGCGACGAGCACCGGCTTGCGGCTCTGGCGGATGACGCGCTCGACCTTGCTGCCGAGATGGCCCTTGGCGAAATCGGCCTGCGCGCCGCGCTTGCCGATGATCGTCATGTCGCTGAAGGCCTCGCGCTCGGCGATGGTCTCGACAATGCCGCCTTCGCGCAAGCTGAGCTCGATATCGGTCACGCCCCGGGCCCGCAGCTGGTCGAGCGCCGCCTCGATCAGCAGATGCCCCTGGCGTTCGGCAAGCCGTCCCTCTGCCGCCTTCAGCGCCATGACCTCGTCCAGCAAGCCAGGCTTGGCAGCCAGACCAGCCCCGTCGAGTTCGGAGCGCGCGTCGTTGCGCTGGATGACGTGGAGCAGTTCGACCGAGGCGTTCAGCCGCATCGCCGCCCAGGCGGCGTGCTCGCACACGGTCTGCGAATAATGCGATACGTCGAGGCAGGCCAGAAGCCGCTGCATGTCTCTCTCCTGTCGGTTCCCGGTTCTTGCCGGTGAAACTGGAACATGGGGGAGCCGGTATTGCGCCAGCATGGCCCCCTGGTTGTGCAACGTTCAGAACGGCGGATCGATGCCCCTCATGTCACGCGCGTGGTGACCTTGTATTCGTCGCGCTGCCAGCGGCCCTCACCCATGATGGCGGCCAGCCGATCGACCGCATGCCAGATATCGGCAAAGCCCAGATAGAGCGGCGTCAGCCCCAGCCGCAGCACATCGGGCGCGCGGAAATCGCCGATCACGCCTGCATCGATCAGCGCGCGGTTGATCGGCCAGGCATCGGGGTGCGCGAAGCTCGCATGGCTGCCGCGCAGGTCGGCGCGCGCGGGCGTGATCGGCACCAATTCTGGGCAGCGCGCCGCCATGAGCGTGGTCAGAAAATCGAACAGCGCTTGCGACTTGGTCCAGAGCGCATCGCGATCCGCCTCCAGCAGCAGATCGACCCCGGCTTCCAGCGCGAGCAGCGACAGCATCGGGGGGGTGCCCGCCAGGAAGCGCTCGATCCCTGGCGCGGGCTCGTATCCGTCGGTCATGGCAAAGGGCGCCGCATGGCCCATCCAGCCCTGGATCGGCGAGCCGAGAAACTCGAGAGCTTCGGCGGCTACATAGAGAAATGCGGGCGCACCGGGGCCACCGTTCAGATATTTGTAGCCGCAGCCCACGGCAAAGCGCGCGGCGTTGGCCGCCAGGTTCAGCGGCACCGCGCCGGTGCTGTGCGACAGGTCCCAGATCAGCGGCACATTGTGCATATCGGCCAGCGCCTGGATCGCGGCCATGTCGAACCGCTCGCCGGTCTTGTAATGCACATGGGTGAGCACCATCAGCGCAACATCCGGTCCGATCCGCTCGACGATCGCCTCGCGCGCGCAAGCATCGAGCACCAGCCCATGCTGCGCGGCAATCCCTGCAGCGACGTGCAGATCGGTGGGAAAATTTCCGCTTTCGGTGAGGATCGTCCTGCCCTGGCCCGGCCGCGCAGCGAGGATCGCGCCCATCAACTTGTAGAGGTTCACCGTGACCGAATCGCAGGCGATCACCTCGCCCGGCGCGGCGCCGATCAGCGCTGCGATCTTGTCGCCGATCCGCCGCGGCGCGCCGATCCAGTCGGCGTCGTTCCAGCTGCAGATCAACCCCTCGCCCCATTGCCGGTCGACGGCATCGTGCATCAGGCCGCGCGTCGCCACCGGCAGCGCGCCGAGCGAGTTGCCGTCGAGATAGACCACCCCTTCGGGCAGCGTGAAGCGCTCGCGCCACCGGGCCAGCGGGTCGGCGGCATCGCGGGCCTCAGCTTCGGCAAGCGTCGGATAGTCCATCATCGTCATCGCCCCAGCAACTGTCTGATCCGCGCCTTCTGGGCGGCCCAGCTGCGACTGTTCGGCGCGATCAGCTCGACATGGCCCTCCGGACCATGGACATGATTCTCGACCATGACCCCGCGCTTCTCCATCTCGGCGGCATAGGTCTCGGCATAGGCGGGCGGCGCGATGCGATCCCTGTCGGTGTGGAACTGGATCTGCCGTGCCTTGCTCACCGGCATTTCGGGCGGCGAGGTCAGCCCGAACTTGCCCCCCGCCATCTTCGTCGGCGCATCGGTCCCGCAGGCATGGCCGGTGCGCTGCATCGCGGCGCGCAGATCGGCAATGCCCGCCTGGCTGATCGCGGTGTCGATGCGCAGCGGATCGGGCCCGCGCAAGGGTTCCCCTTCGGGCAGCGCCTGCCGCGCCGCGAGCCAGAGCGCGAGATGCCCGCCCGCCGAATGACCGATCGCGATGGTGTGCGCGAGATCGAGGTTGAGCGCCTTGGCCTGCTCCGCCAGCAGGTCCGCCGCCGCGCCAATATCGAGATAGGTCTCCGGATAACCGCCGCCGCGATCGACGCCGCGATATTCGATATTCCACACGGCGATGCCATCCTGGCGCAGATCGTCGGCGATATAGTTCATGATGCCGCGCGTCGCGATCTCGGTCTGCCAGCACCCGCCATGGATCATCACGACGACGGGGTGCGGGCCCTTGCCCGCGGGCAGCCACAGATCGACCAGCTGCAGCGGGTCCCTGCCATAGACGATGGTGCGATCGGGCTCGGGGCGCGGCTGATCGAGCAGATCGGGCCATTGCATGATCGGCGTGTCGGCGCTCAGCATGGCCGCGACCTGCGATCCATCGACCAGGCGGATGCCGAGCAGCACCACTGCCAACCCGATCGCACCCCATGCAAGTTTGCGCACAATGTGGTTCCTCCCCTTTTCATCCCGTCCACAACCACACTGGGTTCAGGGATAATTCGCAACCCTCAATAATCCTTCGAAATCCGCACGTTCGCGTTCTGGCGGCCGATGGTCGAGATCGACGATAGCAGCGAGAGCCAGCGGGTGATCTGGAATTCGACCTGCGTTGCCGAATAGCCGCGCCCGTCGGTGACGATCTCCACATAGGTGTTGCGCGTGATATACTTGCCCGCTGCGATGCTGGTGCCCTGGCCGAGCGCCTGATTGCCCTCGACGATGCGCAGCCGATCGAGCCCGATCGCGCCGCGCAGCGCGTTGATCGGGTCGAGCCCGCCGCCGCCGCGCAGCGAGGCGAGCGCGGCTGCCAGCTGCACCGCTTCGGGGGCCGAGATGTCGGTGATCGACGATCCGAACAGGAGGCGTGCGAGCAGCTCGTCCTCGGGCAAGGCAGGCGTGCTGGTGAAGCTGATCTCGGGTGCCAGGCCGGTGCCGCGCACGTTGATCGTGGCATTGAGGTCGGTCAGGTTCGCCGATGCCGCAATGTCGAGCGCCGGATTGGGGGGCGATTCGCCGCGGAAATTGATCCGCCCGCGCTCCAGATCGAAATCGCGGCCGGCAAATTCGTACTCGCCCCGGATCAGGTCCGCCTGGCCGTTGATGCGCGGCGCATCGACCGTGCCGGTGAGCGTGATGTTCGCGCCCCATTCGCTGTTGATGCCGAGGCCGGTGACGGTGAACTGGTTCGGCGCGCGCGCCTTGACATTGTAGCGCCAGACCGCCGGCCTCACCCGGCGCGGCGCTTCGTCGGCGCGGCGGTTGATTTCGCGCACGTTGATCACGGGCAGCGCTTCGGCCGCGTTGAACTGGCCCAGGCGGAAGCGGCCCCGGTTGAGCACGACATCGCCGCCCAGCGTTCCGGTGGTGCCATCGGACGAGATGGTCAGCGGTCCGGTGACCGTCGCGCCGAAATCGTCGCGATTGACCAGTTGCGCGTTCTTCGCCGTCGCGCGGATCTCGACAGCGACCCCGCGCGAGGGCGAGGCGAACAGGCCGCCATAATCGACATAGCCCGACCCGCTGACCGTGCCGTTCGCACCCGCCTTGCCGGTGAAGCCGGTCAGCGTCAGCCGCGATCCGTTGAACTGGCCGCGCGAAGCGATGTCGGTGATCACCGTACCCGACAGCCCGCTTTCCAGCCGCGCGGTGCGCGTGGCGAGAATGCCGTTGATGCTGGGGTCCATCAGGCTGCCCGAAAGATCGGCCGCCACGCCAACCTGGCCGGTGACGTCGAACGCCTCGATGCCGAGCAGCCGCCAGAGCGAATCCGCCGGGCCGTTGAAACGCAACTGCCCGGCGAGCGTGCCGCGCCGCAGCCGCCCGAACAGATCGAAGCCCTGCGGCAGGTTGCCGATCCGCGCCTGCGCCCGCCCGACGGTCTTGTCCTGCTCGGCGATCACCGCGCGCACCGCGAGCGCGTTGGCGGTCAGCGCGAGGTTGGCGGCAATATCGACCGGGCGCGAGCTGACGATCAGGCCGGTGCGCGTGAGATTGTCGAATTTCAGGCTCGCCTTTCCGGTCGGCACGCCGCCCTCGGCCTGGCGATAGCTGAGCGTACCCGAGGCATTGCCGCCGAAGCCAAGCTCGCGCACCGCGACATCGAACAGTGCCAGCGGAACGGTGTTGAACTGCGCGCTGACATCGGTCAGCCCGCCGCCGAACCGGCCCTCCAGGCCCCGCCGCCCCCGCATCGACCTCCGCCGCGCCGCGGTTGATCGTGATCGGGACCTCGCCGTCGAAGCGCGCATTGGCAAGGTCGAGCATCGCCTTGATGCCCTGCCCGCCGCTGCGCGGGTCCAGCGTGACATTGCCGGTAATGCCGCCACCCGCGACATTGAGCGCGCCCTCGATCCCCGCCCTGGTGGCATAGATGTCGCCCGCGAACAGCGCCTGCGACACGGTGAAGCGATCGATCTGGATCAGCGTGCGGCCTGCCTCGCGTGCATAGATGCGCGTTGCACCCTCCAGCGGCCCGAGAGTCGACTGGCCGGTGACATCGACCGAAAAGCCATCGGGCACGGTGCCCAGCGCCAGCCGCAGGTTCTGTACGCCCAGCGCAGGCAGCGGGTCTTCGAGCGTCAGCACCGCGCGGGTGTCACCGCGGATCGAATCCGCACTGACATCGAGCGGACCGTAATCGCGGTGCCGCCCGCTCGCGCGCAGCACGATGCGGCCATCGGGTTCGACCCGGCCGCCGCCGATCAACGCCAGCTTCTGCGCCGCCAGGCTCGCATCGCGCAGCACCAGCGGCTGACCCGCACCATAGCTGAACTTGCTGGCAAAGCGCGGCGAAGGGCCGATCAGCGTCACCACGGTTTCGTTGACCACGCGGCGCATCAGCACGCGCACGTCGCCGAGCACATCCCAGGCCGCGCCGCCGCCAAAGGCGACGCGCACATTCGCATCGATATCGGCATCGCCGACATTCTCGACCCCGAACGCGGGCAGCCGCGCATCGACGACCGCAAGATAGCGCCCGCGCTGGCTGCTGCCCGAAAGCTGCACCAGCGCGACGAGGCTGTTGCTGGTCAGCCGGATCGGATCGCTGCTCAGCTGCCCATCGCGCATGCGCACCACGCCCTGGCCCGTCAGCCCATTGGCCAGCCGGTCGCCATAGGCGTTGCCGGTGACGACACGCGTCGCGCTGATCTGGACGGGAAGGGTGAAATCCCGGCCCTTCCGCGTGAGCGTGCCTTGCGCGAGCAGCCTTTCCGCGCTCACGCCGGCGAGCGCGACGCGATCGGCGGACAGGCGATAAGGTGCCTCGAAATCGCCGAACGGACCGTTCAGCGTCACCGTCGCGCGCAGATTTCGGGCGTCGAGACCCTCTGCCAGCAGCTGAGGACGCGACAGCGCGGCAAGTATCTCCACATCGTCGAAGCGGTTGTCGCCAAGGTCGATCGCACCTTCGGCATTGACCGTGCCCGCCTGCCCCGCCAGCGCGACCATGCCAGAGAGTATCCGGGCATCGAGCGTGCCCCGCGCGACCACGCCAACCGCAGGGCCGAGTGCGCGCGCGAAGCTGCTGCCGAACAGCGGCTCCGGCCGGACAAAGCCCCGGATCCGCGCCTCTCCCTCGCGCTGGTTGATATCGAGCGAGGCAAGCTCGCGATCGCCCAGCCGGGCAAGCAGCCTGCCCTGCCAGAAATCCCAGTCGCCCCGCCCCTTGATCGAGGCGGCCAGGTCCCGCGTCAGCCCGGCCAGTGCGGCGATCGCGCCATTGGCGGGCGCAGTGATATCGCCGTCGACCTGCAGCCGGTTCTGGTCGGGCATCGCATCAATCTTCAGCGCCACCCGGTCGGTACCATCGGCGAGCGCGGCGCGCGCATCGATCAGCACGCGGCCCGAACGGATATCGACCTTGCCCGCGAGATTGGCGACGCGGCGTGGCCCGGCGATCCCGTCACGGATGACCAACCCGTCGGCGCGGAGCCGATCGATGCGGATATCGAACGCGGGCAGCAACGGGTCGTCGGGATCGCCTGGCCGAAGCTCCGGCAGGCTGCGCAATTCGCCCCCCCGGATGACCAGATCGCGGATATCGAGCCTGTTGTTGAGAAACCTGAACGGGCGCCAGTCGAGGTCCACCGCCGATGCGGCGAAGAACACCCGCTTGGTATCGCGCAGCTCGACCCCGCGCAGCACCGCCTTGCCATAGATCGACCCTTCGATCCGATCGACGCGCAGCGACAGGCCGGACTTGAGCTCGTAGCCGGCGATCTGCTCGGCGAGGAAGCGGCGGCCCGGCCCGCTGTCGAGCCCGAGCAGCAGTGCGGCCACGAGCCCGCCCAGCACCAGCACGCCGATGACCAGACCGCGCATCCAGCGCATCCGCGCCCGGCGCTGCACGATCGGTTCGGGCGAGGTCGGCTCTGTCTCGTCCGCCATCAGAAGGCCTGACCCAGCGAGATATAGACCCCAATACGGCTGTCGCCCGGCTGCGGATTGAGCGGCGTGCCCAGATCGAGCCGCAACGGCCCGAAGCTGCTGTAATAGCGCACCCCTATGCCCGCACCATAGCGGATCCCGCTGAGATCGGGGGTGCTGCCGGCATAGACATTGCCTGCGTCGAAAAACGGCACCACGCCGAAATCGCCAAATCGCACGCGCGCCTCGAGCGAGAATTCGGCAAGTCCGTTGCCGCCGATGGGATCATTGTTTCCGTCGCGGGGTCCGATCGCCTGGAAGCCATAGCCGCGCACCGAGCCCCCACCGCCCGCGTAGAAGCGCCGCGAGGGCGCGATATCGAACCGGTTTGCTCCGACGATGCTGCCCAGCCGCACACGGCCCGCCAGCACGATCCTGTTCGACACGGGTTGATAATAGCTGCCGTCGATCTGGATGCGGGCATAGCCCTTGCTGCCCGATTGCAGCGAATATTCGGGCGAGATGCGCCCGCCCAGGCGGAAGCCGCTGGTCGGATCGAGCAGGTCGTCGGTGCCGTCATAGGTGAGCGAGGTCGGCAGCGCGGCGATATAATAGGTCCGGCGCGATCCGCCGACGACCCGCGTCCGGCTGTCGCGCTCATCGGTGCGCAGCACCTCTGCGCCGAGCGACCAGGTCCATTTCTTCTGGAAGATCAGATTGGTCTGCCGCTCGAGCGAGGCGGCGACAAGCAGCGTGCGCGCCTCGAAGGCATCGCGGTCGATATTGCTCGCGAGCAGCTGTGCCGTCAGCACGCGGTCGCGCTTGATGAAATTGTTGCGCCGATAGACCAGGTTGATCAGCTGTTCCTGCGTCCCGCCGACCCCGCGGACCCGCACCAGGCCTTCGGGCGGAAAGAAGTTGCGGTGCTCCCAGCTGACCTCGGCGCGATAGCCTTCGCCCGTGCCGTAACCCACCTCGCCAGCGATGGTGCGGAGCGGCGCAGCGACGGTTTCGACATTGATGTCGACAGTGCCCGGCTCGGTGCCGACGGGCTCGCGGGCTGCGACCGGGGTCAGCGCAACGGTCGATACCAGGCCCGTCGCAAGGATGGCGCGGCGCAGATCGTCCATCTCCGACGCCTGGAAGATGTCGCCGCGCTCGAAGCGCGCGATCCGCTCCAGATGCCGCGATCCGAACAGCCCGTCATCATCGGCGATGACCCCGCCGAAGCGATACTGCCCCCCGGGGGTGACCGGCACGGTCAGCGCTCCGCTGCGCGCCTCGTGATCGATCAGAAGATCGGGCTCGCCGGTCTGCGCGAAAGGGAAGCCAGTCTCGAGCAGCCGGGTCAGCACCGCCAGCCGCCCGGCGACGATCCGGTCCGAATTGGCCGGATCGCCGATCTGCAGTCCGAAGGCGGCGCGCGCGACGGGAACATCGACGCCGATGGCATCGAGACCGGCCAGATCAATCGCGGAGAGCCGGTAGATCGGACCGGTGTTGACGTCGAAGGTCAGCGCGACCCGATCCTCGCCCGGAATCGCGGCGACCGAGTTGCGCACATCGCCGTCGTAGAAGCCGTAGACGCGCAGCATGGTGTCGATCAGGTCGTTATCGTCGCGCGCGCGGCGATTGACCTGCGCGAGATTGGCATCGTCGTCGGACAGGCGCTGGAGCGTGGACAGCGCCTGGAAGCGGTTGCGGAACGCGTCCTGATCGAGATTTGCCAGATCCTCGGACGGCAGGAAGTTGACCGTGACCCGGTAGCGCACATCGCCATCGTCGATCTCGCGCAGCGCCTGGCGTTCGGCACGACGCGCCTCGCGTTCGGCCTGTCGTTCGGCGCGGCGGGTGGCAATATCGGCATCGTCGCCGCCGATCGCAGCGTCTTCGCCGGACGCACCCGACGGGCCCGCAACGGCAAGCCCGTCGCGCGCATCGTCCGCATCGGTTGCGACAAGGTCGCCGGTCGAGCTGTCCGAAGCATCGGCAGCCTGCGTTTCGGGGGGAAGGACATCCTCACCGGCAAACTCGCCGGGCCAGGCGGGAATGTCGCCCGCATCGGGCCATTCGACCTCCATGCCGGGAAGCTGGTCGAGCGGCGCGAGCGGATCGATGCTCAGCGGGTCTGCGACTTGCGGATCGGTCGGCAAAGGATCGGCGGGTGAAGTGTCGAGCGGTGCAGATGGGTCGTCCTGGACTTGCCCGGCCTGCGCGGCATCGGCCTGCTGGGCATGACAGACGACCGGCCACGCCCAGCCGACAGCCAGCATGACCAGTGTTCCCGCCCTCGCAAGATGTCCGCGATCACCCTGCCTCATCAAATCTATATGCTTTCCGCGCGGGCAGGTTCCCGCCCGAAATCAAAATCGTGATTATGCGCCCGCGCCATCGCGTTCAAGGTCGAAAGAATGCCAGCCATCGGGGCCAAGCAGTTCAAGCGGCTGGTATTTTATCTTGTACTGCATGCGCGGCGAAGATTTTACCCAATAGCCGAGATACACATAGGGCAGCCGGGCACGCGCGGCGCGCTGGATATGGTCCATGATGATGTAGTTGCCGAGGCCCCGCCGGGTCGGGTGATCGGGCTCGTAGAAACTGTAGATCATCGACAGCCCGTCGCCCTGCTGGTCGGTCAGGCAGGCGCCGACCAGCCTGCCCGCGCTGCCGTCCGGATTGGGCTCGCGATATTCGATGACATAGCTGCGCACCGGGGTGTGCTCGACCATGTCGGCATAATCCATATCGTCCATGTCGGACATGCCACCGCCGGGGTGCCGCGTCTTCAGATAGCGGCGCAGCAGGTCATACTGCTCCTGCGTCGACCACGGCTTGCACGCCGACACGATCAGGTCGCGGTTCCGCTTGAGCAGCTTGCGCTGGTTGACCGAGGGCACGAACCGCTCCGCCACCACGCGCACCGAAACACAGGCGCGGCAGTCGAGACAGCTCGGGCGATAGGCGACATTCTGGCTGCGGCGAAAGCCGATGCGGCTGAGCGCGTCATTGAGTTCATCGGCATGCGGACCGCTGAGCTCGGTGAAGACCTTGCGCTCGCTCTTGCCCGGAAGATAGGGGCAAGGACCGGGGTTGGTCACGAAGAAACGGGGAAAACGTGCCGGTGCGCTCACTTGGCGAACGGTCCTTGTGCAAATGGCCTGATCGTGGGGGTAGATGCCCTGCAAGTGATATGCCCGGCAACCCCCCCGAGCGCCAAGCCGGTTAACCAACTTTCTTGGTTAAGCTGCGCCAAGTCGAGTCAATTCATCGGCAAAGCGCGGGGAGGTTGTGGATAAGGGACGATTCATGCTGAATCGGAACTAGCCCGGCTAGCTCCGTTCGCCAGTTTCTGCCGAACCGGTGGCAGGCCCCATCCGCGACTTCCTCGCTCCCAAACCGTCACCCCCGCGAAGGCGGGGGTGTGGATTCACGTTTGAAGTGCAACACTGGTTCAACACCATCTTAGCAGGTGTTGCACTTGTTCCGTGAACTCACGGGGTCCCGCTTTTGCGGCAAGCTCTGAACACAGCGGGATTCCCGCTTTCGCGGGAATGACGAACAAGATCGCGCGATCGGCCAGTATCAAGCCACCTCGACCAGCCCCACATCATATCCGCTGGCCTTGAGCGAGGCGACCAGCGCGTCGAGCTGGCTGCGGTCGCGGGCCTCGCATTCGATATCGGTGATCAGCCCCTTGGCGGGCAGGTTGGTGAAAACCCGCTGGTGATAGATCTCGATGATGTTCACCTGATGCGCATCGAACTGGCGCATCACCTTGAACAGCGCACCGGGCCGGTCCTGCAGCGCGATGCGCAATCGCGCGAGGCGACCGGACCGCGCCAGATCGCGCAGCAGCACATTGGCGAGCAGGCGCGTGTCGATATTGCCGCCGCACAGCACCACGCCCACGGTCTGCCCCCTGAATCGCTCGGGCTCGGCGAGCAGTGCCGCGAGGCCCGCAGCCCCTGCCCCTTCGGCCACGGTCTTCTCGATCTGCAGCAACAGGCTGACCGCGGTTTCGAGCTGCGGTTCGCTGACCAGCACGATGTCATCGGCGAGCGCGCGGACGATCTCGCGGGTGAAATCGCCCGGCTGCTTGACCGCGATGCCCTCGGCAAGCGTGTCGCCCTCGCAGGGATACTGGGTGCCCTTCACCGTATTGTACATGCTGGGATAGAGCTGCGCCTGCACGCCGGTGAGCCGGATATCGGGCTTGAGCGCGCGCGCCGCAGTGCCCATGCCCGAGAATAGGCCGCCGCCGCCGATCGGAATCACGAAATGGTCGATCTCGGGCGCATCCTCGAGCATCTCGAGCGCGACCGTCCCCTGTCCCGCCGCGATCACCGGATCGTCGAACGGGTGGACGAAGGTCAGCCCCTCGCTCTTTTCGAGCTCGCGCGCATGCGCATAGGCATCGTCATATTTCTCGCCGAACAGGATCACGCGGCCGCCATTGGCCTCGGTCTGCTGCACCTTGATGGTGGGCGTCGGCTTGGGCATCACGATCGTGACCGGCACGCCGAGCCGCGTGCCATGCCAGGCCAGGCCCTGCGCATGGTTGCCGGCCGAGGCCGCGATGACGCCCTTGGCCTTGGCCTCTTCGCTCATCTGGCTGAGGAAGTTGAGCGCGCCGCGCTCCTTGTAGGCGGCGGTGAACTGCAGATTCTCGAACTTGAGATACACCGTCGCGCCGGTAATCGCCGACAGCGTCTTGCTGACGAGCGTGGGCGTGCGGACGATCGAACCGGCGATGCGGGCATGCGCCGCGCGGATATCATCCAGGGTGAGGCGTTCTGTAGGGCTGGTCATATCGGCTGCGGCCCCTAACCGATATGGCGCGGATTGAAAACATCCGTTAAGGCACCGCCATGGCAAATATAGCATTTATCGGTATCGGCGTGATGGGCGGACCCATGGCGCGGCATCTGGGCAATGACGGGCACAGCCTGTCGCTCTACAATCGCAGCCCCGCCAAGGTCCACGCCTGGCTGCAAGCGCACCCGCACCTGGCCGACAGGGCGCGCGTTGCGGCGACCCCGGCAGAGGCGGCCGAGGGCGTCGATGCGGTCATCACCTGTGTCGGCAATGACGACGATCTGGCGCAGGTGATCATGGGCCGCCAGGGCGCGTTCACCACGCTGCCCAAGGGCGCATTGTTCATCGACCACACCACCGTCTCGGCCACCATCGCGCGGCAGATTTCGGTCGAGGGGCGCGCCAAGAACATCCTGTGCGTCGATGCCCCCGTGACCGGCGGCCAGGCGGGCGCGGAAAACGGCACGCTCGCGATCATGTGCGGCGGCAAGAAGGACGCGGTCGATGCCGCCCGCCCGATCATCAAGAGCTATTCGAGCCGCATCGTCCATGTCGGCGGCCCCGGTGACGGGCAGACCACCAAGATGGTCAACCAGATCTGCATCGCCGGCGTGCTCGGCGGCCTGAGCGAGGCGATGCGCTTTGCCCAGGCGAGCCGACTCGATCTCGACAAGGTGTTTCAGGCGATTTCCGGCGGTGCGGCGCAGAGCTGGCAGATGGACAATCGCTGGAAGACCATGGCCGAGGACAGTTTCGATTTCGGCTTTGCCATCGACTGGATGCGCAAGGACCTGGGCCTCGCGCTCGACGAGGCGCGCAACAATGGCGCGTCGATCCCCGTCGCCGCGCTGCTCGACCAGTTCTTCGCCGAGGCCCAGCATCTGGGCGCGGGCCGCCAGGATACCAGCGCGCTGATCCGCAGGCTGCCGCGCAAATGAGCCGTCCGATGTTTGCGCGCGCCGCCGCGCTCGCCGCCGCCCTGCTCGCCAGCGCCGCCTCGCCGGCCTGGGCCGATGGGCTGATCGACAATGTCAACGGCATGACGCTGGACGCCAAGGGCAAGGTCGTCGAATTCACCGGTCTGGTGATCGACAATGACGGCAAGGTGAAGCAGCTGCTCGAGCGCCGCGACAAGCGCCCGGAAAAGCTCGACTACAAGCTCGATGGCGATGGCCGCACGCTGATGCCCGGCATCATCGATGCGCATGGCCATGTGATGGGACTGGGCTTTTCGCTGCTGACGCTCGACCTTTCGGGCACGAAGTCGCTCGAGGAGGCGCTGGCCAAGATCAAGGCCTATGCCGACGAGAATCCCAGCCGCCCGTGGATCATCGGGCGCGGATGGAACCAGGAGAAATGGGGTCTGGGCCGCTTCCCCACCGCAGCCGATCTCGATACGGTCGTGCCCGACCGCCCGGTCTGGCTCGAGCGGGTCGACGGCCATGCCGGCTGGGCGAACACCGCCGCGATGCAGGCCGCGGGCGTCAAGCCCGACGTCAAGGATCCTGCCGGCGGCAGGGTCGAGCGGATCGGCGGCAAGCCTGCCGGCGTGTTCGTCGATGCCGCCGAGGCGCTCGTGAGCAAATCGGTGCCGCCGCCGCGCGCGGTCGATCGCGATGCCGCGCTGATCGCGGCGCAGGACCATCTGCTCGCGCTCGGCATTACCGGCATTGCCGATATGGGCACGACCATCGACGACTGGCAGGCCTATCGCCGCGCCGGGGACGAAGGGCGCCTGCGCGTGCGCATCATGTCCTATGCCGCCGGGATCGACGCGATGGTCGCGATCGGTGGCCCGCGCCCTACCCCCTGGCTCTATGACGACCGGCTGCGCCTCAATGGCGTGAAGCTCTATCTCGATGGCGCGCTTGGGTCGCGCGGCGCGCTGCTCAAGGCCGATTATGCCGACATGCCCGGCCAGCGCGGCCTCGCCTTCGTCAACGATACCCAGTTGCTCAACATGATGAGCCGCGCCGCGATGGATGATTTCCAGGTCGCCGCGCACGCCATTGGCGATGGCGCGAATGCGCAGGCGCTCTCGGCGATCGAGGAGCTGGCCAAGGACTACAAGGGCGACCGTCGCTGGCGGATCGAGCATGCGCAGATCATCGATCCCGTCGACATTCCGCGTTTTGCCAGGAACGGCATCATCGCCTCGATGCAGCCGGTGCACCAGATTTCCGATCGGCTGATGGCCGAAGCGCGGCTGGGCCCGGCGCGGCTGGGCGGGGCCTATGCGTGGAAGACGCTGAGCAAGGCGGGCGTGCCGCTGGCCTTCGGTTCGGACACGCCGGTGGAATCGCCCGATCCCTTCGCCGGACTGGCAGCGGCGATCACGCGCGAGGATGCCGATGGCCAGCCTTTCGGCGGATGGCAGCCGCAGGAACGGCTGGGCCGGACCGAGGCGATCGATGCCTTCACCCGCGGCGCGGCCTATGCCGGTTTTGCCGAGGACCGGTTCGGCACGCTGATGCCCGGCATGCGCGCGGACTTCATCCTGCTCGATGTCGATCCGCTGCTCAGCACGCCGGGCGAGCTGCGCTCTGCCAAGGTCGTGGAAACCTGGGTCGGCGGGGTGCGTCGCTTTCAGCGCGGCGAGGGACGATAGCCGCATCCTGCTGGCCCGTTAACCACGCCGAAACCATTCGTTGCCCGGTTGCAACAGCCTGCCACAAAAGCCTTTTTGGCGCAGCATTGGCCGTAAAACCGGCTTGCACGCATGGAACTTTCGGCTTAGTGGGGCATTGAGCGCCGGGAAGAGCTCGTAAAACACTCTTTTCGCAACGGGTTGCAATGTCTTGATTTCAAAAGATTAAGACGCAATTTTGAATACGTGACGGAGGCTATAATGAAGAATCGTTTTGCTGTGGCAGCTCTTGCCGCACTCGCCGTCGCCGCAACGCCTGTGCTGGCCCAGACCAGCGTCGCACGCGTTTCGGCTGCTTCGAGCGACGAGAGCGAAGCTGAAGGCAGCACCGGCATCATCATCGGTGTCGTCGCTGCTGCTGCCGTGATTGGCGGCATCGTGATCGCAGCTGACCAGGACAGCGACACCCCGACCAGCCCCTGATTTCATCAGGCATCTCGGGCCGCTCTGGTCCAACTGAATCAGAGAAACGGGGTCTTCGGGCCCCGTTTTTTTGTGTCCGCAATGGTTGGCACTATCAGCTGACGGCCAAAAAAGCGCGCGTTCGCAGCCGGTTACCGACGCCAGTTCAAGCCGTCCAAAAAAATTAGCATCGCCACGTTTTTTCTGTGGAACCTAAATTGGGCCGATGGGTTTTTGCTTCAGGACGGCAGACCAAGCCCCCCCTCCAATGCCGTCCTAAAAAACATGAGCCCGGGCGCGCGATCCTCCCCCCTTCTCATCGCGCCCGGGCTTATATTTTGCCCCGAACCAGCATTGAACGACCTCTTGCGTCGCCAGGCCAAAATGCGCACAACAGCCGCATTCGGGTCGCACCGCCATGCCTCGCCCGCGCGGACTCGCGCAGCCGGGCGCCTTCAGGGTTGTCGATGCGATCGCCACCGCCATCTCGAGCCAGATATTCAAGGATCGGACCATTGGTCCGGCAGGGCTGGGCCGTCGTTCCGGCGACGGCACTGCTCGCAATAGCAGCCCCTACGCACAGCCAGTCCGCCAAGTCCGACATGGCGGCGAGCGAGATTGCGCAGCCAGGGGCGGACGAGCCCGAGACCGATCCGCTGATCGCCGAGATCGAACGTTATCTCGCGATCGATGCCGAAGCCTTTGAGGCCAAGGACTATGCTCGCGCCGCCGAAGCCTCTGCCAGGGTTCTGGAACTGGCCGAGCCGCTGGGCGATGAAAGTTTCGTTCTGGCGCGGGCGCTGAATGACCATGCACTCAACCTGATGTTCAGCGACCAGGCAGCCGCAGCGGAACCGATCATGCGCAGGGCGCTGTCGCTTTATGCCAGCCAGCTTGGAGCCGATCATCCCGAGACGCTGAAGGCGCAGGCCAATCTGGGGGCCGTGCTGTTCAACGCCGGCCAGACGCAGCAGGCCGCCACCGCCTACCGTGCTGCACTGGACGGGTCTCGCGCCAAATTGGGCATCGACGATCCGGCAACCCGCGACGCAGCCGCCAATCTGGTGGACATGCTCTATCGGCTGGCGCGCCGCGACGAGGCCATTCCAGTCCAGGCCGAACTGGTCGACAGCCTGAAGCGCGATCCCGGCCCGGATCATCCCGATACCTTGCTGCAGCAAAAGGTGCTGGCCACCCTCCAGATCGAAATGGGCCGGTACGAGCCTGCAAGAAGCCTGTTGCGCGAAGCGTTGCCGCGGGTCGAGGCGGCACTGGGCAAGACCCATCCGCTGGCGACCGACATCCTGGCCATGCTTTCGGTCACCTATGAGCGCTCCGGCGATTATGCGGGTGCAGAACCGCTGGCCAGCGAGGCGCTATCGCGTGCGCGCGAAGCCGCGGGACAGGATAGCCCGTCGACCTTTCTCGCCAATGTCGCGCTGGGCAATATCCGGATCGCGCTGGCGCGCTTCGCAGAGGCCGAGGCCGATCTCAAACCCGCCTATCAGACATCGCTGACCAATCCGGGTGAAACCAGCGAACTCAGCCTTGCCTTGGCGCGATCGCTGGCCACGGTGTATCTCAACACGGGTCAGTTCCGCGAAGGCATCGCCATCATGGAACGCGCGACCGAGGTGGTGAAACGGCACTATCCGCCGACCAACAGCTTTGCCCATGTCATTCCGGGCACCCTGGTCTCGCTGCTGCTGGCCTCCGGACGGTACAGCGAGGCAGAGCCGATCAGCGCGGCCTTGCTGGCCGATATCCGCAAGCTGCGCGGCGTGGACAATCGCGATGCGATCAATGTCGCTGCCAATCACGCCCTGCTCCTCACCAACATGGGGCGCTATGCCGAGGCCGAAGCGTTGACCGAGGAGATCTATCCCCATCAGCTTGCGCAACTGGGGCGCGATCATTCCGAGGCGCTGTCCAACCGCAACAATCTGGCGCTGATCCAGATCTATCGCGGGCAGTATACCGAAGCCGAAGCGCTGCTGCTCGAGACCCAGGCGCTGGCGCTCGAACGCTATGGGCGCCAGCACCCGATCTGGCAGGGCACGGCCGTCAATCTTGCGCTGGTGCTGGTGCAGCAACGGCGTTACGCCGAGGCCGAAGCTGTCTATCAGGCAAGCCTGGATGCGCTGACCAAGGCGTTGGGACCCGACCACGTCTCGGTGCTGCAGACCCGAGCCAATATCGCCGACATGAGGCTTCAGCGTGGCGATTTCGCAAGCGCTGCGGAAATCCTGGCGTCGGTGCTGGAGCGGGGCGCCACCCAATCGGCGCAGCAGAGCCAGCTGCTCATCCTGGCGCGAACCAATCTGGGCATAGCGCAGCTGCTGCTCGACCGACCGAAGGAAGCCGAAGCCAATCTGCGCCAGGTTGTCGACCTGCCGTTCGACACCCTCCCCCGCGATCACCCGCTGCGCTTCGCGGCGCAGTCGCGGTTGGCGCTGGTCTATGCCCAGCGCGATGACTTTGCCGCTGCGGATGCCATCTATACCGATCTGTCGCAAAGCCAGATCGCGGCCTTCGGGCTTTCCCACCCCAACAGCCTCGACACGCTGTCGATCCTGACCCGCGCCCGGATCGCCAACGACGCTGCCGGGACCGATCGGCTCACCCCCGCCCGG
>NZ_QKVT01000001.1:3357381-3396762 GCF_003426715.1 Blastomonas sp. UPD001 | reverse complement strand
CCGGCGCGCTGGCGACCGAAACCAATGTCCGAAAGGCCAGGCTCTCCGACGCGCGCATCCTGGCGCTGGCGACGCACGGGCTGATGGCAGGCGAGATCGAGGGCGCGGCCGAACCCGGGCTGGTATTCACCCCGCCTGCGGCGCCGACCGAGGCCGATGACGGGCTGCTCACCGCATCGGAGGTGGCGGGGCTCAAGCTCGATGCCGACTGGGTGATCCTCTCGGCCTGCAACACCGCAGCGGGTGACGGATCGGAAGGCGCGCCCGGCCTGTCGGGGCTGGCACGCGCGTTCTTCTATGCCGGTGCGCGCAACCTTCTCGCGTCGCACTGGCCGGTGCGCGACGATGTTGCGGCGAGGATGACGGTGCGGACGATCGAGATCGCGCGCGACAATCCGAACCTGTCGCGCGCGGAAGCCTTTGCCCAGGCGATGCGCGAGATCCGCAACGATGCCAGCCAGGATTCGGACAGCGACACGCTCGCGCATCCCAATGCCTGGGCGCCCTTCACCTTGATCGGCGACGGCACACGCTAGACCTGTTCGGCGCCCGGCGCTAAGGCCGGAGCATGACCGCAACCCCCGCCTGGCCGCCGCGCTCTGCCCCGCGCCTGTTCGTCGATCAGCCGCTGAGCGAAGGCGGAGCGCTGCGCATCGAGGGCAACCAGGCGCATTATCTGCTCAACGTGATGCGGCTGTCCGAGGGCGCGGCAGTGAAGCTGTTCGATGACATCAGCGGCGAATATCTCGGCCGGGTGAGCGCGCGCGGCAAGCGCGACCTGTTGATCGACATCGAGGGGCAGACCCGCCCGCGCGAGGCAGTGCCCGATTTCTGGCTGTGCGCCGCGCCGATCAAGAAGCCGCGTTTCGATTTCCTCGCGGAAAAGGCGTGCGAACTCGGCGTCGCACGCTTCGTGCCCGTGCTGACCGAGCGCGCGGTGGTCGACAAGGTCAAGGACGACCGGGTGCGCGGCACGATGATCGAGGCGGCCGAACAGTGCGAGCGTACCGCGCTGCCCGAGATCGCTCCCCTCACCCGGCTCGACGCGCTGCTGAAAGCCTGGCCCGAGGGACGCCATCTGTTCTTTGCCGACGAGCGGCTGCACGATGGCAGCGGCGTGTCGTTCGGGCGGGCCGGCGGCGGTGCTGATCGGGCCCGAGGGCGGCTTTACCGACGCCGAGAATGCGGCGATCCGCGCGCATCCCGCCGCCGTGCCGGTCTCGCTCGGCCCGCGCATCCTGCGCGCGGAGACGGCGGCGATCACCGCAGCCGCTATCTGGATGGCGGCGAACGGCGATTGGGGCACTTGATTGCCTGCGTGTTGTCACCATTACACATTTTAAGGCTGGCATGGGTTGCAAGGCGCAACTAAAGCACCGGCGACACGATATTCAGGGGTTCAGGGCGCAGATGAGTACACGTTCCACGACGGATCAGGACGATCCGATCATCACCTCGATCGCGCAGCTAGCAGAACCGATGGCGGCAGGCGAAAAGCCCAGGGAGCGCTGGCGCATCGGCACCGAGCACGAAAAGTTCGTGTTCTGCCGCAACGACTTCCACGCGCCCAGCTATGACGAGCCCGGCGGCATCCGCGACCTGCTGATGGCGCTGACCGAATTCGGCTGGGAGCCGGTCGAGGAACGCACCCCCGATGGCGGCAGCAACGTCATCGCCATGCGCGGCCCCGACGGCACGGTGAGCCTGGAACCGGCAGGTCAGCTCGAACTGTCAGGCGCGCCGCTCGAGAACCTGCACGAGACCTGCGCCGAGACCGGACGCCATCTGGCCCAGGTCAAGGCGATCGGCGACAAGACCGGCAAGGGCTTTCTGGGCCTGGGCATGTGGCCCGACAAGACCCGGGCCGAGCTGCCGATCATGCCCAAGGGTCGCTATGGCATCATGCTGAACCACATGCCGCGCGTCGGCTCGATGGGCCTCGACATGATGCTGCGCACCTGCACGATCCAGGTGAACCTCGATTATGCGAGCGAGGCGGACATGGCGAAGAAGTTCCGCGTGGGGCTGGCGCTGCAACCGCTGGCGACCGCGCTCTTCGCCAACTCGCCCTTCACCGAGGGCAAGCCCAACGGCATGCTCTCGTACCGCAGCCATATCTGGTCGGACACCGACCCCGCGCGCACCGGCATGCTGCCCTTCGTGTTCGAAGACGGGTTCGGCTACGAACGCTATGTCGAGTACATGCTCGACGTGCCGATGTATTTCGTGTTCCGCGACGGGCTGTATATCGACGCGGCGGGACAGAGCTTCCGCGATTTCCTCGACGGCAAGCTGCCCGCTTTGCCCGGCGAGCGCCCGACGCTGAGCGACTGGAACGACCATCTTTCCACCGCTTTTCCCGAAGTGCGCCTGAAGAGCTTTCTCGAGATGCGCGGTGCCGATGGTGGCCCCTGGAGCCGCATCTGCGCGCTCCCTGCGCTCTGGGTCGGTCTGCTCTACGACCAGGGCGCGCTCGATGCCGCCTGGGATGTGGTCAAGGGCTGGAGCATCGAGGAGCGCCAGGCGCTGCGCGATTCGGTGCCGAAGCTGGGCCTCGACGCGCCGATCGCCGGGGGTCGCAAGCTTCGCGACATCGCAGGCGAGGTGCTCGACATCGCCTCGTCGGGCCTGGCATCGCGCGCGCGGCTCAACAGCAGCGGCGACAACGAGACCGGCTTTCTCGAACCGCTGCGCGATGTCGTCGCGCGCGGCAAGACCCCGGCGGAAGACCTGCTCGCGCTCTACCATGGCGAATGGGGCGGCGACATCAGCAAGGTCTATGGCGCGATGCAGTTCTGATTTGCCTTCCCTCTCCCTTGAGGGAGAGAGGGTTCATTAGGGTTGCCTTACATTATCGTCACCCCCGCAAAGGCGGGGATCCCGCTTTAACGCGACGCTCGCGCAGGAAGCGGGATTCCCGCGTTCGCGGGAATGACGAATATGGGTCAAGCCCGCGCCAGCTGGCCTGCACCGCCCGGCAGCCGCGCCACCAGCAGCAGGTACCAGCCCAGCAGCACGGTGTTGGGGATCGCGTTGCGCCAGAAGCCGGTCGCGACCGAGAGCGAGCTGTCGATCACGAACCAGAGCAGCACCGACCAGGTCACTATCCGCCACAGCTTCTGCGCCTGCGGGGCTGACAGGTCGGGAGTGATCCGCGCCACCGCCAGCAGCGTCGCGCCCCAGCCGAGCGACACCGCGCCCATCAGCGCGATGCTGAACCGGTGCAGCGGATCATAGGCGATCGGCGTTTCCGCCCCCAGAATCTCGAGAAGCAGCGTCATCGCCCCATCGGTCGCGGCAAAGGCACCCGAAATGAGCAGCAGCCCGAAGGCGATCACCCCGCCGCACCAGAGGCTCATCTGCGTTGTCCAGTTCGTCATGCTATTCTCTCCCGGTTCGTCCAATGCCCCGATGATGACCGAGGCGCGGAAGGCAAACAATTACGTCTCAGGTCATCGCGCTGCATCTTCTGCCATCGGAGCGCGTTAGAACGGCCTATGCGAATCCCCAATATCCTGAGCTGGGTGCGGCAGAGCCTGGTGCTCGCGCTGATCGCCTGCGCGCTGCTGGTCGGCTGGCTGCTGCTCAAGCCGGGGCGCGAGGACCTGCCCTGGACGCCGCTGAGCCTGACCGACCCGATCGGCATGGCGACGCGCGGCAAGATCGTGGAGCTCACCAGCCAGCGCGACCAGTGCCTGGCGCTGCTCGAAAGCTCGGGGCTGGAATTCACCCCCCGCGAGCCGTTCGGCGCGGACCAGTGCCGGGTCGAGGATGCGGTGCGCGCGAAGGCCGGGCAGACGCTGCTTCCGCTCGCCCCGGCGTCGGTGTCGCCTTCCTGCCCGATGGCGGTCGGGCTGCTGCTCTGGCAGGCGCAGGTGGTGCAGCCCCAGGCGCAGGCGATCCTGGGCAGCAAAGTCAAGCAGATCGAGACGTTCGGCAGCTATTCGTGCCGCCGCATGTACGCGCGCGACGACGGGCCGTGGAGCGAGCATGCCACCGCCGACGCGCTCGACGTCAGCGGCTTCGTGCTCGCCGACGGACGGCGGATATCGGTGCTCAAGGATTGGCAGGGCGATGCCGACAAAGCGCGCTTCCTGCGCGCGGTGCGCGATGGGGCGTGCGACCTGTTCGCGACCACCCTATCGCCCGATTACAATGCCGCGCATGCCGATCACCTGCATCTCGACCTTGCGAACCGCGGCGCGATGGGCTGGCGCGCCTGTCGCTAACGATTATTCGCGCCCGGCGCGGATCGCGGCTCCGGCGGCGATCGGGCAGATGGCGGTGAGCAGCAGGCTGGCGGCGGCGAGCAGCAGCAGCCCGTTCTGGCTCCCCGGCGTCAGGCTGCCCGCGCCGAATATCAGCAGCGGCACCGCGAGCGGCAGCAGCAGCAGCCCGCCCAGCGCCGCGCCATGGCGCAGGCCAGCGGTAAGCGCGGCGATCATCACGCCCAAAGCTGCGAGCGCGGGCGTTGCGCAGGCCAGACCGATCTCGACGATGATGAGCTGCTCCGCGCTCTGCCCCAGCAGTCCGGCGGAAATGATCGCGGCCAGCATCAGCGGCGGGCCGAAGCTCAGCCAGTGACCGATGGTCTTGGCGAGCGCGATCAGCTCTTCGGACAGCCCGCGCACGACATATTGATCGATCATCCCCTGGTCGACATCGGCCTGGACCAGCCGGTCGATCGGCAGGATGCTGGCGAGCAGCGCCGCGACCCAGATCACCCCGCCGCCGGTGCGCCCGAGCAGTTGCGCGTCGGGCCCGACCGCGAACGGATAGATGGTCGCCACCGCCAGGAAGAAGATGATCGGCATCACGAACCCGGCGCTGCCCCGCGCGCCCCCACCCAGGCCAAAGGCCAGCATGAGCTCCCGGCGGATGAGCGTGCCCAGCGCGCCGATCATGCGGGCTCTTCCGGGGCCGCAACACGATGATGGTCCGCAAACTGGACGATGCCGAACGCGCCGAAGCTCTGGCCAGCCTGCCCGAATGGAGCCACGAACCGGAGCGCGACGGCATTACCCGCCGCTTCAGGTTCGACGATTTTGCGCGAGCCTTCGGCTTCATGACCAGCGTCGCGATCCTCGCCGAAAAGGCCGATCACCATCCCGAATGGTCGAACGTGTACAACCGGGTCGACATATTGCTCACCACGCACGACGCCGACGGCCTGTCGCAGCGCGATATCGACCTTGCCAGGGCGATCGACGCGCTCGTCTGAACACGTTTGCGGCGGCCATTGTGCCCGCCGCAGCACCGCTATACTGTGCTCCCCAACCGACCCCGCATGAACGGGGCGGCATATCATTCGGGAGAGAGTGTTTATGGCAGGTGAGACCCCTGATCTGGTCGACGAAGCGGCCCAGTCCACCACGGCGCTGGGACCGCTCATGGGGCTGGCGCGCGAGGATTTTATCGGCGCGATCGGCCTGTTGCTGCGCGAAACCGCGAGCGACCCGGCGCGCACGATGCGTCACGCCCAGGCCTTTTCCGAAGATGTCGTCAAGATCATGATGGGCCAGTCCGAGCTGTCGCCAGATCCCAAGGACAAGCGCTTCATGGACCCCGCCTGGCGGTTCAACCCGTTCTTCAAGGCGGGCGCGCAATATTATCTCGCCGTGCAGAAGGGCATGAAGAGCTGGATCGACGAGCTCGAGCTCGACGCGCTCGAACGCGACCGCGCGAATTTCATCTCCGCGATCATCATCGATGCGCTCGCCCCCACCAACAGCCTGATCGGCAACCCGACCGCGCAGAAGCGCATCGTCGATTCGGGCGGGCTGTCGCTGCTCAAGGGGCTGAAGAACGCCTATAACGACATGGTGCACAATGACGGCATGGTCAGCCAGGTCGACAAGAAGCCGTTCAAGCTGGGCGAGAATGTCGCGACCTCGAAGGGCAATGTCGTCTATCGCGACGAGATCATGGAGCTGATCCAGTACGCGCCGACGACGCAAGAGGTCTATGCGATCCCGCAGCTGACCATCCCGCCGCAGATCAACAAGATGTACATCAACGACCTGTCGCCCGAGAAGTCGGTGGTGAAATGGCAGGTCGACAACGGCATCCAGACCTTCGTCATTTCCTGGCGCAACCCGCAAAAGGAACACGGCGCCTGGGCGATGGCGGACTATATCGCCGCGTGCACCCGCGCGCTCGATGTGGTGTGCGACATCACCGGATCGAAAAAGGTCAATGTCTCGGGCGGCTGTTCGGGCGGGCAGACGCTGGCGATGCTGGTGTCCAAGCTCCAGGCCTCGGGCGACGATCGCATCGGATCGGTGACGCTGATGGTGTGCGTTCTGCACCCCAAGCAGACCGATATCGAGGCGGGATCGCTGATGAGCGACAATGGCCTCGCGCTCGCCAAGCAGCGCGCGGCGCGCAAGGGCGTGATCAAGGGCAGCGACCTGTCGCGCGGCTTTGCCTGGCTGCGGCCCAACGACCTGATCTGGAACTATGTCATCAACAACTATCTGATGGGCGAGGATCCGCCGGCGTTTGATGTGCTGTTCTGGAATGCCGATGCCACCAACCTGTCGGCCAGCCTGATGGGCGATTTCCTCCACATCTACGAAACGCTCGCCTTTACCCGCAAGGGCGAGGTCGAGATGGTCGGGCACAAGATCGACCTGTCCAAGGTCACCAACGACCTGTTCATCCTGGGCGGGGTGACCGACCATATCACCCCGTGGCGCGCCTGTTACCGCTCGACCCAGCTGTTCGGATCGAAGAATATCGACTTCATCCTCTCGCAATCGGGGCACATGCAGGCGATTCTCAACCCGCCGACCAACCCCAAGGCGAAATATTTCAAGATGAAGGGCAACACGCCGACCAAGGCGGGCAAGGCCCCGGCCGATGTCGACGACTGGCTGGCCAAGGCCGAAGAGGTCAAGGGCAGCTGGTGGCCTTACTGGATGGAATGGGTCCAGGCGCGATCGGGCGACAAGAAGGCCGCCCCCGCCTCGACCGGCAGCAAGAAACACCCGGCGCTGGAACCCGCGCCCGGTCTGTATGTACTGGAGTAGATCGCCTCGATCTTCCCCTGCAAGGGGAGGTGGCAGCGCGCCGCGCTGACGGAGGGGTGTCTCGTTGAAGCAAGGCTGATACCCCTCCACCCGTTCGTGGTCCCTCCCCGCGTAACGGCAAGGATGGGATCGACGAACTACGCACAGATTGGAATTCTTCTTGGCCACCCAGTTCAACGCCGCCGCAGCCACAGGCCCCGAAATCACGATGGAACAGGCCGATGGCCGCACGCTGCGCGTCGCGCGCTGGCGGTTCGACGAGGGGTTGACCAAGCCGCCGCTGCTGTTCTTCAACGGCATCGGCGCGAACATGGAGGCGGTGGCCCCGTTCGCCGACCTGCTCGAGGAACGGCCGTTCATCACCTTCGACATGCCAGGCGTCGGCGGCTCGCCCGATCCGCGCGTGCCGTATAACGCCTTCCTGATGGCGCGCATCGCGTGGCTGCTGCTCGATCGTTTCGGCATCGAGACCGTCGACGTGATGGGGGTCAGCTGGGGCGGCGCAATGGCGCAGCATTTCGCGCTCCAGCATTCGGGCAACGTCAACCGGCTGGTGCTCGCCGCCACCACCGCGGGCATGTTCATGATCCCCGGCAATATCTCGGCGCTCAGCAAGATGGCCGATCCGCGCCGCTATATCGACCCCAGCTATATGGAGAAGCATTTCGCGACGCTCTATGGCGGCTCGACCGAGGGCGCGACCGGGCATACCGGGCGCATCACCCCGCCGTCGAAGATTGGCTATTTCTACCAGCTGCTCGCGATGATCGGCTGGACCAGCGCGCCCTTCCTGCCCTTCATGAACAAGCCGACACTGGTGCTGATGGGCGGCGACGACCAGATCGTGCCGGTCGCCAACGGGCATATCCTCAAGACGCTGATCCCCAATTCGGAGCTGAAGATCATCGACGAGGGCGGGCATCTGTTCCTGCTCAGCCATCTCGACGAGAGCCTCGCCGCGATCCGCGCGCATCTGGATGCGGTGGAGGAATAGGGCCTGGCCAGGCGCAACGCCCAGCCTAACAGCCGTCACCCCCGCGAAGGCGGGGGTCCCGCTTCCTGGTCAAGCCGTCGCAAAAGCGGGATTCCCGCGTTCGCGGGAATGACGGTCGAATGATCCGAACCGCTCAGGCCGCCGCCTTCACCTTCTGGCGATAGGCGTGGAGCAGCGGTTCGGTGTAACCGCTCGGCTGGTCCACCCCCTTGAACACCAGATCGCGCGCCGCCTGGAAGGCGAACGAGCCTTCGGGATTGTCCGCCATCGGCCGGTAGAGCGGATCGCCCGCATTCTGCGCATCGACCTTGGCCGCCATGCGCAGCAGCGCCGCGTCGACCTCTTCCGCCGTGCACACGCCGTGCAGCAGCCAGTTGGCCAGCGCCTGGGACGAGATGCGCAGCGTCGCGCGGTCTTCCATCAGCCCCACATCGTGGATGTCGGGCACCTTGGAACAGCCGATGCCCTGATCGACCCAGCGCACCACATAGCCCAGGATCCCTTGTGCATTGTTGTCGAGCTCGGCGCGGATGTCCTCGGGCGACCAGTTCTGCCCGGCCGCCAGCGGCACATTGAGCAGCGGCTCGAGCGTCGGCACGGGCTGCGCGGCGATCTCGGCGCGGCGGGCGAAGACATCGACCTTGTGATAGTGCATCGCGTGCAGCGTCGCGGCGGTGGGTGACGGCACCCAGGCGGTGTTCGCACCGGTCAGCGGATGGCCGATCTTCTGTTCCATCATGTCGCGCATCATGTCGGGCGCGGCCCACATGCCCTTGCCGATCTGCGCCTTGCCGTCGAGCCCGCATTTGAGGCCGATGCCGACATTGCGCGCCTCGTAGGACTTGATCCAGTCCGAGCTCTTCATGTCGCCCTTGCGGATCATCGCGCCCGCCCGCATCGAGGTGTGGATCTCGTCGCCAGTGCGGTCAAGGAAACCCGTGTTGATGAACACGATCCGGTCCTTCACCGCGTGGATGCACGCGGCGAGGTTCGCCGAGGTGCGGCGCTCCTCGTCCATCACGCCGACCTTGATCGTGTGTCGCGCGAGGCCCAGCATGTCCTCGACCGCGTTGAACAATTCGTTGGTGAAGCCGCACTCCTCGGGCCCGTGCATCTTGGGCTTGACGATATAGATCGATCCGGCGCGGCTGTTGCGGAAGCGGCCCAGGCCCTTGAGATCATGCACGCCGATGGCGCTGGTGAACACGGCATCGAGAATGCCCTCGGGGGCTTCCGAGCCGTCGGCCAGCAGCACCGCCGGATTGGTCATCAGATGGCCGACATTGCGCACGAACAGCACGCTGCGGCCCGGCAGGCTGAACGCGGTGCCATCGGGCGCGACATAGTCGCGGTCCGGCTCGAGCGCGCGAGTCAGCGTCTTGCCGCCCTTGGGGAAGCTCGCCTCCAGGTCGCCGCGCATCAGGCCCAGCCAGTTGGTGTACGCCAGGATCTTGTCCTCGGCATCGACCGCAGCGACCGAATCCTCCATGTCGATGATGGTGGTAAGCGCAGCCTCGAGCAGCACATCGGCGATGCCCGCCGGATCATCCTTGCCGATCGGGTGCGCGTGATCGATCACGATCTCGATATGCAGGCCGTTATGCTTCAGCAACAGGCTGTCGCCGCGCGTACCGACGAGCTGCGCCGGGTCGGCGAGCGCGGGCGTGCCGCCGGCATAATCCGCCCAGCTGCCAGCCGCGAGCGGCACCGCCTCGTCGAGAAACGCCTTGGCCGCCTTGACCACCGCTGCACCGCGCACCGGGTCGTAGCCGCCGGGCTGGGCCGGGGCGGCATCGAGCGCGTCGGTGCCGTAATAGGCATCGTACAGGCTGCCCCAGCGCGCATTGGCGGCGTTCAGCACGAAGCGGTCGTTGAGCGAGGGCACGACGAGCTGCGGCCCGGCCATGGTCGCGATTTCGGGATCGACATTCTGGGTGCCGATAGCGAACGGCTGCGGCTCGGTCACCAGATAGCCGATGTCGTAGAGGAAGGTGCGATATTCCATCGCATTGAACGGCTGGCCCTTGCGCGCGCGGTGCCAGTCATCGATCTTGGCCTGAAGATCGTCGCGCTTTTCCAGCAGCTTGCGGTTCACAGGTACGAAACGTTCGAGCAGAGCGGCGAAATCCGCCCAGAAGCGGTCCGCATCCAGCGCGAGCGGGGCCACCACCGATTCGGTGACAAAGCCGTGCAGCGCGGAATCGATGCTGATGCCGTTGCTCTGGAGATATTCGCTCATTCCCGGTCCTCTTTGCTGGATGCGATCGGCCCCTGGCATGATGCCAAAAGGTGCAGAGTTTTCCCGGGGAGGAATGACGCACAGCCTATGGCAAGGCAAGCTGCCAAAGTAAATCCGGTTTAGGTTGCTACGGGTGGCGGGATGCCGCCAACCCGGCTAATAGGTGGCGGATGACGACCAGCCCTGCCAGCCTGACCGCATCCGAAATCGCCTGTCTGGAGCGGATCGACCAAACCGCGATGCTGGCGCAGGTCGAGACCTGGGCGATGATCAACAGCGGGTCGGGCAATCTGGCGGGCCTCGAGCAGACCGCCGCGCTGCTCGCCGATGCGTTTTCCGTGCTTCCCGGCGATGTCCGGCTGGTCAATGGCGCGCCGGTCGAGGCGGTGCGCGCCGATGGCAGCATCGACACGATCGAGCGGGGAAAGCATCTCGTCGTCTCGGTGCGTCCCGGTGCGAACCTGCGACTGCTGCTGACCGGGCATATGGACACGGTGTTTCCCGCCGATCATCCGTTTCAAAGCCTGACCTGGCTGGAGCCGGGCGTGCTCAATGGCCCCGGCGTCGCCGACATGAAGGGCGGGATCGCGGTCATGCTCGCCGCGCTGAAGGCCGTGGACGCCTCGCCGCTCGGCGCCACCATCGGCTATGACGTGCTGATCAACAGCGACGAGGAGGTCGGGTCAGCCTCGTCCGCGCCGCTGATCGCCGCGCTGGCAGCCGGCAAGGCGGCGGCGATGGCGGCGCGGCGCTGGGGCTCGACATATCCTGGCGCGGCACCGGCGGGGTGTGCGACGGCAACAATATCGCGGCGTGCGGCGTGCCGGTGGTCGACACCATGGGCGTGCGCGGCGGCGCGATCCACAGCGCGGACGAATTCCTGATCGCCGACAGCTTGGCCGAACGCGCCCGGCTCTCGGCGCTCACCATATTGCGGCTTGCCGAAAAGAGGGGGTTATGAGCTTTGTCATCCGGGCGGCGACGCCCGACGATTTGCAGGCAATCTACGAGATGGCCAAGCTGACCGGCGGGGGGTTCACCAACCTGCCCGCCGACCGCAAGTCGCTCGAGGGCAAGATCGAACGGTCGACGACCTGCTTCGCGCGCGACGACGACGATCTGCGCGACGAGCTGTTCGTGCTGGTGCTCGAGAATACCGAGACGGGCGAGATCCGGGGCACCTGCCAGCTGCTGACCCAGGTGGGGCAGAAATGGCCGTTCTACAGCTATCGCCTGAGTACGCTGACCCAGCACAGCGCCGAGCTGGGCCGCACCTTCCGCGCCGAAATCCTGAGCTTGGTCACCGATCTGGAAGGGTCGAGCGAGGTCGGCGGATTGTTCCTGCACCCGAACGAGCGTGCAGGTGGCCTGGGCATGCTGCTCGCGCGCAGCCGCTATCTGTTCATCGGCCTGCACCGCGCGCGCTTTGCCGACCGAATCCTTGCCGAACTGCGCGGGATCATCGACGATGCCGGCGATTCGCCCTTCTGGGACAGCATCGCCGGGCGCTTTTTCGGTATGAGCTTCGACGAGGCCGACACGTTCAATGCGCTGCACGGCAACCAGTTCATCGCCGATCTGATGCCCAAGCACCCGGTCTATGTCGCGATGCTCTCCGACAGCGCGCGGCACGTGCTCGGCCGCCCCAATGTCAGCGGCCGCGCGGCGATGCGGATGCTGGAAAATGAAGGCTTTGCGCACGAGAATTATGTCGACATCTTCGATGGCGGCCCGACCATGACCGCACGCACCGACCAGGTCCATTCGATCCGCAACGCGCGCGATGCCAGGATCGCGGGCCTCGGCGATGGCGGCAAGGTCTCGCTGGTCGCCTCGGGCCGCCTCGCCGATTTCCGCTGCGCCTATGGCAAGGTGGCGGATGGCGCGGAGGGGGTGACGCTCGATCCCGCAACGGCAGCAATGTTGCGCGTCGGCGCTAGTGATGCGGTGCGCTGGATCGAGAGATAGGAACAGAACCCCTCTCCCTTGAGGGGAGAGGGCTGCGGAGACTTATGAGCGAAGCGAATTAGTCGCAGCTGGGTGAGGGTGAAAATGCGCAACGCTTCCCGCAATCCCCCCTCTCCCAGCTCCAACTAGGCTCGTTGCGCTCGCCAAGTCTGCGCAACCCTCTCCCTCGTGGGGGAGAGGGAACGAAAACAGGAAACGAGGATGCTCACCGAGATAAATTTCGACGGAATCATCGGCCCCAGCCACAATTATGCGGGCCTCAGCCTCGGCAATATCGCCTCGGCCAACAACGCCGGCTCGGTCAGCGAGCCGCGCGCCGCGGCGCTGCAGGGCGTCGCCAAGATGCGCGCCAATATCGCGCTCGGGCTGGTCCAGGGCTTCTTCATGCCGCTCGACCGGCCCAATACCGGCTGGCTGGAAAGCCTCGCCACCGACGTCGCGAGCGCCGAGCCGCATCTGCGCGCCGCCAGCTTCTCCGCCTCGTCGATGTGGGCCGCGAATGCCGCGACCGTCTCCCCTGCCCCGGATACCGCCGATGGCCGCTGCCACCTCACCGCAGCCACGAATGGACCGGCACGCTGGCGCAGCTCAAGCTCGCCTTTGCCGACGAGCGCCATTTCGCGGTGCACGGCCCGGTCCCCGCCCCGTTCGGCGACGAGGGTGCGGCCAATCACATGCGGCTGTGCGAGCGGCACGACAGCACGGGCGTCGAGATCTTCGTCTATGGCAAGGCGGGCGGCCCCTTCCCCGCGCGCCAGCATCTCGAGGCGGGCAAGGCGATCGCGCGGCGGCACGGGCTGGCACCGGATCGCACGCTTTTCGTCCAGCAGAGCGAGACCGCGATCGCCGCGGGTGCGTTCCACAACGATGTCGTCGCGGTCGCCAATGAAAGCGTGCTGTTCACGCACGAACAGGCTTTCGAGGATCGTGAGGCCGCCTATGCCGCAATCCGGGCCGCGTTTCCGGCAGTGCAGATCGTCGAGGTGCCTGCGAGCGCGGTATCGCTCGCCGATGCGATCAGGAGCTATCTGTTCAACGCGCAGCTGGTCACGCTGCCCGATGGCGGCCAGGCCCTGGTGCTGCCCAGCGAATCACAGGAGGTGCCCGCCGTGTGGCAATGGCTCGAGGCGATGGTCGCGGGCAACGGGCCGATCCGGCGGCTGGTGCCGGTCAATGTCCGCCAGTCGATGGCCAATGGCGGCGGCCCGGCGTGCCTCAGGCTGCGCGTGGTCGCCGATCCGGCGACGGTCGATCCGCGCTTCATTGCCACGCCCGGGAAGCTCGACGCGATCGAGCAGGTTATCGCCGCGCGCTGGCCCGAGCGGATCGCGCCGGGCGATCTCGCCGATCCTGCGCTGGCAGAGACGGTGCGCGACGCTCGGCTGGCGTTGCTGCAGGCGCTTGGCCTCGAAGCGCTCGCTTGACCTGTCGGCAGGCTTTACAGTTTAACCCTTTCTTCACTATCGTACCCCGCAGAAAACCGCCCTTGGCACAGGGCTTGCGGGGGAATGCCCATGTTCGAGAAGATCCGTCGCCTCTTCATCATCAAGACCAAGTTCGAGGTGTATCTGATCACCTATGCCCTGGCGCTGGGAGCCTGCGAGCGCGGCAAGCTCTATCTCGATCAATATCCCGGCTATGGCGGCTGGCTGCTGTTCGTCGCGTGCACCGGCGCGGTGTTCATGGCGGGCGCCAAGATGCTCGACGCGATCGATTACCAGAAGGCGTACGGGCCTGAATGATGAGGGAAAGTGGAGAGCTTCTGTTGCCCGGTGCTCTCCAAACCGCTGAACTCCGCTTCTGTTGCCCGGTGGGTTCAACCGCGCTCTTGCTTTATAATTCTTGGCCGTTAGGCCGCTGAATTATGCAGCGAGGGCGAGTGCGTCATTGTCATTGGCACTTATGAGTTTTGAGCCTTTAACGGGTTACTCAGCCCGGACGAAAACACCGCTTTTCAACACACGTCGATCCTAGTTCGGCCCCGTCAAAAGCCCCGCTTTCACGGGGATCCCCCGTTAAGCGAAGTTTATGGTGGAGCCGCCGGGTACCGCCCCCGGGTCCGCTGTGCCTATTGCACGCCGCAATTTATCGTCATAGCCGGACGAACCGGCAGAGACCCATATAGCGATGCTTTGGTGAATGGGAAGTGAGCGGCGGGAGAATTTAGGTGCTAACATATCCCCTCCCCTTGGGGAGGGGTGTCTGCCCCACCCCGTCCGTCGCTGCGCTCCGTCCACCCCTCCCGCAAGCGGGAGGGGAAAGAGCTTTTACTTCTTCAGCAGATCCCGGATTTCCGCGAGCAATTCGACCTCGCTCGGCCCCTTGGGCGCAGCGGGTTCCTCGGGCTTCTTGAACAGCTTGTTCGCCGTCCGCACGATCAGGAAGATGATGAACGCCAGGATCACGAAATTGATGATCACGGTGATGAACTGGCCATAGCCGAACAGCGGCACCCCCGCCTTCTTGAGCGCGGCATAATCGTTCAGCGATCCCGTATAGGTCTCAGGCACCGGGCCCAGCATGATGAAATAGCTGGAAAAATCCGCCCCGCCGAAGATCGCGCCGACCACCGGCATGATGATATCCTCGGTCAGCGAGGTGGTGATCGTGGCGAAGGCCGCGCCGATGATGACCGCCACCGCCAGATCAAGCACATTGCCGCGCGCGATGAACGCCTTGAATTCCTGAAGCACGTCTTTCCCCTTTTGCTGTCAGCAGATGGCCCTATAATCGCGAGCGACGTGGAGATGTCGAGTGGCTTGCAAGTGGGGCATGTAAAAGATGGTCTTGCAGCTTTGCCGTATTAACACGATATAACGGTCGCGCGTTATCAACCGGAGGGAATTACTGACTATGCGTATCACCCGTTATGCCCTGCCCCTGCTGGCAGCGCTGTCGCTCACCGCGTGCGGCATCAACTCGGTCCCCACGGCGGAAGAGAATGCCAAGGCGAAATGGGCCGATGTGGAGAATTATTATCAGCGCCGCGCCGATCTGGTGCCGAATCTCGTCGCAACCGTGAAAGCTGGCGCAGCGTCCGAAGAGAAAATCCTGACCCAGGTAACCGAGGCGCGCGCCAAGGCGACAGCGATCAATGTCAGCACCGATGACTTGTCCGATCCCGAAACCTTCGAAAAGTTCAGCCAGGCGCAGAACCAGCTGACCCAGGCGCTGGGCCAGCTGCGTACGGTGGTCGAGGCCTATCCCGACCTCAAGAGCCAGCAGAATTTCACGACGCTGATGAGCCAGCTCGAATCCAGCGAGAACCGTATTTCGATCGCCCGGCGCGACTATAACGAGGCGGTGCGCGAATATAACACCACCATCCGCACCTTCCCCGATTCGATCGGCGCGAACCTGATCCATGGCGCCAAGCCGATGGTGCCGTTCAAGGCGACCACCGCGGGCGCCAACGAAGCGCCCAAGGTCGATTTCGGCCAGTGAGCCGCGCACCCGCCCTTGCGGGTGGCCTGAAAGCATGGCTCGGCCAGTGGCTGGCGGTAACGCTGCTGCTGGTCGCCGCCGCGCACAGCGCCGCCTTCGCGCAGACCTTTCCCAAGCTGACGGGGCGCGTCGTCGATGATGCCAATCTGCTCGATCCCGCGCAGGAGGCATCGCTTACCGCCAAGCTCGAGGCGCTGGAAAAGCAGTCGACGCGCCAGCTGGTCGTCGTCACCCTGCCCGACCTGCAGGGGTACGAGATCGAGGAATATGGCTATCAGCTCGGCCGCAAATGGGGAATCGGCCAGGCGGAAAAGGGATCGCTGGAAAAGGACAATGGCGCGCTGCTGATCGTCGCGCCGAACGAACGCAAGGTGCGGATCGAGGTCGGTTATGGTCTCGAGGGCGTGCTGACCGACGCCTTGTCGAGCGTCATCATCCAGCAGGACATATTGCCGCGCTTTCGCGACAAGGACATGCCCGGCGGCATCGCGGCGGGCACCGATGCGATCATCACCCAGCTGACCCTGCCCGAAGAGGAAGCGCGCGCCTATGCCGCCAAGGTCGAGGAGGAGTCGCGCAAGGCCGACGACAATGACGGAATCGGACTGTTCGTCTTCTGGCTCGTGATCATTTTCTTCTTCTTCGTCATTCCGATGATCCACGCCGCGCGCAGCAAGGGTCGCCCCTATCGCAGCTCGGGCATCGGCGGCATCACTACCTGGGGGGCGTCTTCGGGTTCGTCCTGGGGCGGTTCATCGGGCTCGTCCTGGGGTGGCGGCGGCGGTTTTGGCGGCGGCGGCGGCAGCTTCGGCGGCGGCGGCTCCTCGGGCGGATGGTGAGGCATCATGGCAAAGGTTGAAAGCGTGAGCCCCGACGAGCATTGCATCGTCACCGCAGCGGTAGGTGAAGCCGAGAAGCTGACCGATGGCGAGATCGTGACCGTGATTGCCCAGCATTCGGACGATTATCGCGAAACGCCGATCTACTGGGCGGTCGCGGCGATGTTCCTGGCGCTGGCGTGCGTCGCGGTCTTTCCCGAATGGTTCGAAGGGCTGCTCAGCTTCGCCACCGGTGGGTGGCAGCATGTCTATACGCCGAGCGAATATCTGACGCTGGTCATGCTGCTGCTCGCGGCGAAGTTCGCCGCGGTGCATCTGATCGTCGCGTGGAAGCCGCTGCGGCTGGCAATGACGCCTTCGGGGGTCAAGCAGGCACGGGTGCGGGCGCGCGCGGTCAACCTGTTCCGGGTGAGCGCCGAAAAGCGCACGCGCGGGCTGACCGGCGTGCTGATCTACCTCTCGATGGCCGAACACCGGGCGGAGATCGTCGCCGACAGCGCGATCGCCGCCAAGGTGAGCCCCGATGTCTGGGGCGAGGCCATGGCCGACATGATCAAGGAACTGCGCGCGGGCCGCGCGGGCGAAGGCATGGCGGCAGCGGTGCGCGATGTCGGCAAGGTGCTGGCCGAGCATTTTCCCAAGAGCGACGACAATCCGAACGAACTGCCTGACCGGCTGATCGAGCTTTGAGGGTCCAACCCCTGCCCCGCCACGCATCGCTCGTCACCCCCGCGAACGCGGGGGTCCCGCTTTCCGATCGCCACCGTGCCAGTAGCGGGATTCCCGCGTTCGCGGGAATGACGATCATAGGAGGGATATCGCATTGAACGAACCCGAGGAAATCGTCTGGCAGGGTCGCTTCATCACCGCGAAGACGCGCGGCAAGTGGGAATATGTGTCGCGCAGCCGGGGCATCAGCGCGGCGGTCATCCTGGCCGTGCACGACGGCGCGGTCGTGCTCGTCGAACAGTTCCGCGTGCCGCTGGGCCGCACCTGCCTGGAGCTGCCCGCCGGACTGATCGGCGACGACATGCATGGCGAAGCGCCCGAGCTGGCCGCAGCGCGCGAGCTGGAGGAAGAGACGGGTTTTCGTGCTGAACGCATCGAAAATCTCGGCGAATTCTATTCCTCCCCCGGCATGGTCAGCGAAAGCTTCCACCTGATGCGCGCGCATCGGCTGGAGCGCGTGCATGACGGCGGCGGGGTGGAGGGCGAGAACATCACCGTCCATGTCGTTCCCCTGACCGAGCTGGACGCCTTCATCGCCTCCAAGCGCGCCGAGGGCTGCGGCATGGACGTGAAGCTGCTGCTGTTGCTGGGCGCCAGGATGCTGGGCTGAAATCCGCGCCGCCGGCGCCGGGATCAGCCCTTGCCCTTGGTCTTGGTCTTGCCCTCGCGGCAATTGGCAGCGAGGAAATCAATGATCATCCCGGCAATATCCTTGCCGGTCGCATTCTCGATACCCTCCAGCCCCGGCGAGCTGTTGACCTCCATGATCACCGGGCCGTGATTGGAGCGCAGGATATCGACGCCTGCGACGTTCAATCCCATCACCTTGGCCGCGCGCACCGCCGTCGAGCGTTCCTCGGGCGTGATCTTGATCGCCTTGGCGCTGCCGCCCCGATGCAAGTTCGATCGGAAATCGCCCTTGGCCCCGGTGCGCATCATTGAGGCGACGACCTTGCCGCCGATCACGAAGATGCGGATGTCGCTGCCATCGGCTTCCTTGATGAACTCCTGCACCAGGATGTTGACGTTCGCGCCGCGAAACGCCTCGATCACCGATTTGGCCGATTTTTCGGTCTCGCCGAGCACCACGCCGATCCCCTGCGTGCCTTCGAGCAGCTTGATGACGACCGGCGCGCCGCCGACGATCTTGAGAACCTCGTCGGTCTGCTTGGGATCGTGCGCAAAGGCGGTGACGGGCAAGCCCAGACCGTGCTTGGCGAAGATCTGCATCGAGCGCAGCTTGTCGCGCGAGCGACCGATGGCGACGCTCTCGTTCAGCGACCATACCCCCATCATCTCGAACTGGCGCAGCACCGCCAGGCCGTATTGGGTGATCGAGGCACCGATGCGCGGGATTACGGCATCATATTTGGCAAGCGGCTCGCCATGATATTGCGCGCCGGGCCGGTGCGAGGTGACATTGAGCGTCACCCGCAGCGTGTTGAGGATATCGATCTCGTGCCCCCGTTCGCGCGCCGCCTCGCACAGGCGGACATGCGAATAGAGATTGGCGTTGCGCGCCAGCATCGCGATTTTCATTGGGGGTACTTCATCGATCGGTTTCCTCTGGCAGGCCGAGCGTCCATTTGCGTCTGCAATCGACGCGGAAGCCGCGCCGCAGCGCCCGGCGGCCAATCAATATAGGGAAGGTCATGGTGTTGCGGTTGGCCAAGGTCATGTGTCCCTTCCAGCGGACGCTACCAAGGACCATGGTCGTTTCGATGACATAGCGAAGCTCGATCGCGCCGTTCGAGCTCTTGACGCTGCGCTGCTCGACGCCGGGCGCGCGATACTTGCGCGCAGGCTCGCCGCGGTGCGCGCGAAACCAGAATTCGACGATCAGCTGGCCGTCGATCGTCACCGGCCTGACCCGGGTGGCGTGGATGGAAGAAGTCGCTGCCCCGGTGTCGATCTTGGCCTTGATCTTCGCCAGGCCAAGATCCGGAAGGTCGACGCATTCGACCCAGCCGATATCGATCGGTTGCCGGTCTGCTTTCGGGGTGCGGAGAGACCGGGCCATCGCCGCGCCCGTTAGCAGGCGCTACGGTGAATGCAACAGGGTTGCGGCGAGCAGTTCGTCCTGCCCGCCGCCCCTTGCATCGTATCAGACCACGCCGAAGGCGAGCATGGCATCGGCGACCTTCTTGAAGCCCGCGATGTTCGCGCCCTTCACATAGTCGATATAGCCGCCGCCCTGATCGCCGTATTTGATGCAGCTGTCATGGATGCCCGACATGATGTCCTTGAGCATCTGTTGCAGCTCCTCTTCCTTCCACGCGCGGCGTTCGGAATTCTGGCTCATTTCGAGGCCCGAGACCGCGACGCCGCCGGCGTTGGAGGCCTTGCCCGGGGCGTAGAGAATCTTGGCGGCCTTGAAGGTGTGCACACCATCGAGATCGGTCGGCATGTTCGCGCCTTCGGACACGGCGATGCAGCCATTGGCGACCAGCGTCTTGGCATCCTCGCCGAGCAACTCGTTCTGGGTGGCGCAGGGCAGCGCGACATCGCACGGCACGCCCCAGGGAGTCTTGCCTGCATGGAAGGTCGCGCCCGGGAAAGCCTCGACATATTCCTCGATCCGGCCCCGGCGGTGCGTCTTGTGCTCCTTCACCCAGTTGATCTTCTCCTGGGTGATGCCGTCGGGATCATGGATGAAGCCGCCCGAATCGGACAGGGTGAGCACCTTGCCGCCGAGCTGCACGATCTTTTCCGCCGCGTGCGTCGCAACATTGCCCGAACCGGAGATGACTGCCGTCTTGCCGACCAGATCCTGGCCCTTGGTGGCGAGCATGTTGGCGAGGAAATAGACCGCGCCATAGCCGGTCGCCTCGGTGCGGATCAGCGAGCCGCCCCATTCCAGCCCCTTGCCGGTCAGCACGCCGGTGAACTGGTTGGTGATGCGCTTGTACTGGCCGAACATGTAACCGATCTCGCGGCCGCCGACGCCGATATCGCCGGCAGGCACGTCGACGTCCGCGCCGATATGGCGATAGAGCTCGGTCATGAAGCTCTGGCAGAAGCGCATGATTTCGCGCGTGCTCTTGCCCTTGGGGTTGAAGTTCGATCCGCCCTTGCCGCCGCCCATGGGAAGGCCGGTCAGCGCGTTCTTGAAGGTCTGTTCGAAGGCCAGGAACTTGAGCACCGATTCGGTGACCGAGGGGTGGAAGCGGATGCCGCCCTTGTAGGGACCGATCGCATTGTTGTTCTGCACGCGCCAGCCGCGCTGGACGCGGATATTGCCGTTATCGTCCTCCCAGCAGACGCGGAACGACACCACGCGATCGGGTTCGGCAATACGGCGCAGGATCTGCTGCGCGTGATATTGCTCCTTGTCGGCCATGAAATCGAAAATGTCTTCGGCGACTTCCTGTACGGCCTGGACGAATTCCGGCTGGTACGGGTTGCGCTTTTTCACGCCTTCCATGAAGGTCGGCAAGTCTACGTGATCGGATACGGCCATAGGTCCCCCCTTTGAGGTGATGCTGCGAATTGCGCGACCCGGCCCGAATGCAGCGAACTCTCCTGATTCGCCTGCATTGTTGCGCGAACTCTACCGCAAAACAGGCGCAGCGAAAGGGCTAATCCGCACAAAAAGAGGCAGAAAACCGGGGGCCAGGACCAGCATCGCCGATCTCAGGGCAATGTCGATGCTGCACCGTTGCAGTGCAGCATGAACCCCGATCAGCGACCTTCCTGTTCGTCATCCTCGGCGCGCGCCGGGCGGGTCAGCGGGCGCGTGCCAGGCTTGTAGCGCTTCGGCTGGCCATGCCGTCGACGCGGCTGACGATGCCGCGCGCCTCGTAGATCGGCAGGATCGGCGCGGTCTTGGCGCGATATTCGGCCATGCGCGTGCGCACGGTTTCCTCGTTATCGTCGGGACGGCGCTTGAACTCGGTCGATCCGCACTTGTCGCACACGCCTTGCTTGGCGGGCAGCTTGTAGCGGTCGTGATAGCCCTCGCCGCAATTGGCGCAGGTGAAGCGCCCGGTGATGCGATCGACCAGCGCGTCTTCGTTCACCTCGAGCTCGATGACATGGTGCAGGCTGCGACCACGCGCGTCGAGGATCTCGTCGAGCGATTCGGCCTGGGCCGCAGTGCGCGGATAGCCGTCGAAGATGATGCCGGTTTCGGGCGACAGCTCGTCGAGCGCATCGCCGATGATTCCCGAGACGATCTCGTCCGAAACCAGCTCGCCCGCTTCCATCACGGCCTTGGCCTTGAGGCCGATCGGCGTGCCCGCCTTGACCGCCGCGCGCAGCATGTCGCCGGTCGACAGCTGCTTCATGCCGCGCTCGTCGACCAGACGCTGGGCCTGGGTGCCCTTGCCCGCGCCCGGAGGGCCCAAAAGAATGATATTCATGGGTAATCCATCCCCCAACGGGCCGGTTGCGCCCGGCCCAGTCTATCCCCGAACGCCGCGCTTAGCGCAAGCGTCCCTTGAGCTTGGCCTTCTTGATCAGGTCGGCATATTGATGCGCCAGCAGATGGCTCTGGATCTGCGTGATCGTGTCGACGGTGACGTTGACGACGATCAGCAGGCTGGTGCCGCCGAGGAAGAACAGCGGAATGCCGGTTTGCGCGATCACATATTCGGGCAGCACGCAGACAAAGGTCAGATAGGCTGCGCCGACCACGGTAATGCGGGTGAGCACATAATCCAGATAGGTCGCGGTGTTCTTGCCCGGACGGATGCCGGGGATGAAGCCGCCATTCTTCTTGAGATTCTCCGACGTCTCCTCCGGGTTGAACACCACGGCGGTGTAGAAGAAGCAGAAGAAGATGATGCCCAGCGCATAGAGCGTCATGTACAGCGGCTGGCCGTGCGCCAGATACTGGTTGAGCGTCTGCAATGCACCGCCCGCGGTCGAATTGGGATCGACCGAATTGCCCGCGAACTGCGTGATCGTCAGCGGCATCAGCAGCAGCGACGAGGCGAAGATCGGCGGAATGACGCCCGCGGTGTTGATCTTGAGCGGAAGATGGCTGCGATCGGCCTGCATCACGCCGCGCTGCGTCGCGCGCTTGGGATACTGGATCAGCACGCGGCGCTGTGCGCGCTCCATGAAGCTGATCAGCAGCACTAGGCCGACGATCATGGCAAGCAGTGCGAAGATCGCGAACGGCGAGATCGATCCGGTGCGACCGCCTTCGAACATCTGCGCGCCGAAGACCGGCATCTGTGCGACGATGCCCGCCATGATGATCAGCGAGATGCCGTTGCCGATGCCGCGCGCGGTGATCTGCTCACCCAGCCACATCAGGAACATCGTGCCGCCGACAAGGCTGATCACCGCGCCGACGCGGAACATGATGCCCGGATCAATCACCGCCTGGATGCCGCTGGCACCGGCATAGGATTCGAGGCCCACGGCGATGAAATAGCCCTGCATGGCGGTAAGGAACACGGTGCCGTAGCGCGTGTACTGGTTGAGCTTCTTGCGGCCCGACTCGCCTTCCTTCTTGATCGCGGCGAGCTGCGGCGAGAGCGAGGCGGCGAGCTGAACGACGATCGAGGCGGTGATGTACGGCATCACGCCGAGCGCGATCAGGCTCATGCGCTCGAGCGAACCACCCGAGAAGGTGTTGAAGATATCGAGAACGCCGCCCTTGGTCTGCTGGTACAGCGCGGCAAGCGCGGTGGGATCGACGCCGGGGAGCGGAACATAGCTCAGCAGGCGGAAGATGATGAGAGCACCGATCGTGAACCAGATGCGGTTCTTCAGATCGGTCGCCTGGCTGAATTTCGCCAGGCTGAAATTGCTAGCCAGATTGTCGGCCCGTGATGCCATGAAACCTGTATCCCAAAAAGCGGCCCATTGAGCGCCCATGCTGGCGCGTGGCCGAAAATCCTGTCCGAAGCGCCTTAGCCCCCGCGCCTGTCCGCCTTAGCGACGACAAGCCGCAGCGATACCGCCTTGGGGCGCTTCAAGCAAGACGCCCCGCGCTCACCATATCGGGAGGCGGGGCGTGCTTGACAAGCCGACCGTAAGGGTCAGGCTTTCTTTTCGCGTTCCGGCTTGCGGTACGGTTCGCGCGGAGCGATGATCTCGACCTTGCCGCCAGCCTTTTCGATGGCTTCGACGGCCGACTTCGACGCACCGGCCACCGCGAAGGTGACCTTGGCGGTCAGTTCGCCCTTGGCGAGCAGACGCACGCCATCCTTGCCGCCGCGCGACAGGCCGGCAGCGCGCAGCGCCGCCTGGTCGACAGTGCCGTCGGTGGCGAGCTTGCCGGCATCGATGAACTTCTGGATCATACCCAGATTGACGATGTCGTAATCTTTGCCGAACGGATTGTTGAAGCCGCGCTTCGGAATGCGCATGTGGAGCGGCATCTGGCCGCCTTCAAATCCGGCGATCGAGACGCCCGAACGGCTGGTCTGGCCCTTCTGGCCGCGTCCGCCGGTCTTGCCCTTGCCCGAGCCGATGCCGCGTCCGACGCGCATACGGCCCTTGCGGGCGCCTTCATTGTCCTTGATTTCGTTCAGTTTCATGGGTGCACTCGCTTTCGCTTTGTTCGCGCTGATAAAACTCTCTCCCCTTCAGAGGAGAGATATGCAGCCTTGCCAGCTTGCTGGTCAGGCGCAGTAGAGAGGGGCAGGCCATAGCGCAAGCCCCTCTGCCAACCCTCTCCCCGCAAGGGGAGAGGGCTAGTGAGGTCAATCGACGATCGTCACCATGTGACGGACCTTCTGGATCATGCCGCGAATTTCGGGCGTGTCCGTGTGCTCCACCACGCGGTTCATCTTGCCGAGGCCCAGGCCTGCCAGCACCTTGCGCTGCGATTCCGGGCGACGGATCGGCGATCCGGTCTGCTTTACCTTGATGGTTGCCATGTCGATTACTCCGTGATCGCGGCGGCTTCGACCTCGGCGACAGCAGCCGATGCTCCGCCACGGCCCAGCAGGTCGGCAACCTTCTTGCCACGACGCGCTGCCACCGACTTGGGGCTGGTCTGTTCGCCGAGCGCCTCGAAGGTCGCGCGGATCATGTTATAGGGGTTCGAGGTGCCGTTGGACTTGGTCACAACGTCGGCCACGCCCAGGCTTTCGAACACGGCGCGCATCGGACCACCGGCGATGATGCCGGTACCCTGGGGCGCGCTGCGCAGCGTCACCTTGCCCGCACCGAAATGGCCCTTGCCGTCATGGTGCAGCGTGCGGCCTTCCTTGAGCGGAACGCGGATCATCTTCTTCTTGGCCGCAGCGGTCGCCTTGCTGATGGCTTCAGGCACTTCGCGCGCCTTGCCATGGCCGAAGCCCGCACGACCCTGACCGTCTCCGACCACGACCAGCGCCGCGAAACCGAAGCGCTTGCCGCCCTTCACGGTCTTCGAGACGCGGTTGATGTGGACGAGCTTCTCGATCAGCTCCTCGCCCTGCTCTTCGTCGCGCTTGTTGCGATCGTCACGGCGGCCGCCACGGCCACCGCGTTCGCCGCCACGGTCATTGCCACCGCGACCACGGCCACGGCCACCACGGCCCTGGCGTTCGTGCTGCGGCTGCGCGCCGCCCTCGGCGCTCTGGTTGTCGCCAGCTTCCGAGCTCATCAGTTCATCAGCCATCATTAAAACTCCAGTCCGCCTTCGCGAGCGGCATCAGCCAGGGCCTTGACCCGGCCATGAAAAATGAAACCGCCACGGTCGAAGACAACGGTGGTGACACCGGCCTGCTTGCCGGCTTCCGCGATCTGCTTGCCCACGGCAATCGCATCGGCAACGGTCGCGCCGGTGCTCTTGCTGCCCTTGGTCAGCGTCGAAGCGGCTGCCAGAGTCTTGCCAGCCTCATCATCGATGATCTGCGCATAGATATGCTTGCCGGTACGGTGCACCGAAAGACGGGGACGTCCGCCTGCCCGCTTGCGCAGCGAACTGCGCACGCGCTGACGGCGACGATCGAACAAAGAGAGCTTCGCCATGGCTTACTTCTTCTTCCCTTCCTTGCGGAAAATAAACTCGCCCGCATATTTGATACCCTTGCCCTTGTAGGGCTCCGGCTTGCGCCAGCGACGGATCTCGGCCGCCACCTGGCCCACCTTCTGGCGATCGCTGCCCGAAATGTGGATGGTGGTCTGGTCCGGGGTCTTGATGTCGATGCCATCGGGGATGGCGAAATCGACGTCATGGCTGTAGCCGAGCTGCAGCTTGAGGTTGCTGCCCTGCACGTTGGCACGATAGCCGACGCCGGTGATGTTCAGCGTCTTGGTGAACCCTTCGGTCACGCCGACAACCAGATTCTGCACCAGCGTGCGCTGCATGCCCCAGAACGCGCGAGCGCGACGGGTGCCGTTGGCCGGCTTCACCGACAGCTCACCATCGGTGAGGTCATAGGTGATGTCGGGAACGGTCGGCATCGACAGTTCGCCCTTGGGGCCCTTCATGGTGATGACACCATCGCCCATGGTGGCGGTGACGCCTGCGGGAATTGCCACAGGCTTTTTACCAATGCGGCTCATATCAGAATACCTCCGCCAGCACCTCGCCGCCGACATTCTGTTCGCGCGCTTCAGCGTCGGACAGAACACCGCGGGGGGTGGATACGATGGTGATGCCCAGGCCGTTGCGCACGATCGGCAGTTCCTTGGAACCCGAATAGACGCGGCGGCCAGGCTTGGACACGCGCGCGACATGCTTGATCGCGGGCTGGCCCTCGAAATACTTGAGCTCGATGCGCAGGCCCTTGTGGCGGCCCAGCAGCTCTTCGCTATATCCGCGGATATAGCCTTCGCGCTGCAGCACATCGAGAACGCGGGCGCGCAGGTTCGACGCCGGCGACATCACGCTATCCTTCTTGGCCTGCTGGCCATTGCGGATGCGGGTGAGCATATCGCCCAGAGGATCGGTCATTGCCATATCATCAAATCCTTACCAGCTGGACTTCGTAACGCCCGGGATCAGGCCCTTGTTGGCCAGATCACGCAGCTCGATACGGCAGAGCCCGAACTTGCGGTAATAAGCACGCGGACGACCGGTGGTGTTGCAACGGTTGCGCACGCGCGTGGGGTTCGCGTTGCGGGGCAGCTCGGCCATCTTCAGCCGGGCGATCAGACGCTCGGTCTCGTCCAGGCTGGTGTCTTCTGCCTTCGCACGGAGACGCGCATAACGGCCAGCATACTGCTTGACCATCTTCTTGCGACGCTCGTTCTTGTTGATGGAACTCAGTTTCGCCATGACTTAAGTTCTCGCCTTTCTAAAATGCGAGACGGAGGGCAATCAAGCCGCCGCCTTTTCCTGGGTTTCCTCAACCGGGAACGGGAAGCCGAAGAGGCGCAGCAGTTCGCGCGCTTCATCGTCCGTCTTGGCGGTCGTGGTCACGATGATGTCCATTCCACGCACAGCGTCGATCTGATCGTAGCTGATTTCGGGGAAAATGATCTGCTCCTTCAGGCCCATGGCATAGTTGCCACGACCGTCGAAGCTCTTGGGGTTCAGGCCACGGAAGTCGCGGATGCGCGGCATCGCGATCGTCACCAGACGATCGAGAAACTCGTACATGCGCTCCTTGCGCAGGGTCACCTTGCAGCCGATCGGCATGCCTTCGCGCAGCTTGAACTGGGCGATCGACTTGCGCGCCTTGGTGATCACGGGCTTCTGGCCGGCGATCAGCTCCATTTCGGCAGCGGCGGTGGTCACCTTCTTCTTGTCCTGGCTGCCTTCGCCGACACCCATGTTGATGGTGATCTTTTCCAGCTTGGGAACCTGCATCGGGTTCTTGTAGCCGAACTTTTCCTGCATCGCCTTGGCGATGACGTCGTCATAGCGCTGACGCAGGCGGGGCGTGTACTTATCAGCCATCGATCTTCTCCCCGGACTTCACGGCCACGCGGACCTTCTTGCCGTCGACCGTCTCGAAGCGGACGCGCGTGGGCGCACCGGTCTTCGGGTCGGCCACGGCGACCTTGGAAATGTGCAGCGGAGCCTCGACACGGTCCAGGCCACCCTGGGGGTTCGCCTGGCTCGGCTTGCGATGGCGGACCATCACGTTCAGGCCCGAAACGACGACCTTGTCGTCCTTCGGCATCACCTTGGTGACGGTGCCGTTGCGGCCCTTGTCCTTGCCGGACAGGACGACGACCTTGTCACCCTTTTTGATCTTAGCGCTCGCCATGATTACAGCACCTCCGGAGCCAGCGAGATGATCTTCATGTGCTTGCGCGCGCGCAGCTCACGGACCACCGGGCCAAAAATACGGGTGCCGATGGGCTCATCGTTCTTGTTGATGAGCACGGCAGCGTTGCTGTCGAAGCGGATGACGCTGCCGTCGGCGCGGCGCACGTCCTTGGCGGTGCGCACGATGACGGCGCGGTGCACGTCACCCTTCTTCACGCGGCCGCGCGGAGCGGCTTCCTTGACGGAGACGACGATGATGTCGCCCACGCCGGCGAAGCGACGCTTCGATCCGCCGAGAACCTTGATGCACTGGACGCGCTTCGCGCCACTGTTGTCAGCGACATCAAGATTGGATTGCATCTGGATCATGGATCCGTTTCCTTCTTGTCTGGCTTGCCGGAACCGGTCCGGCAGTTCCTAATGGCTTACGCTTCGCTCGAAGCTTCGGGCGCCTTGTGGGTGTTCACCCGATCCAGCACCTTCCAGGTCTTCAGCTTGGAAATCGGAGCCGTCTCCTCGATGCGGACGGTTTCGCCTTCCTTGAAGCTGTTGTTCTCGTCATGCGCGTGATACTTTTTCGAGCGACGGATGATCTTCCCGTACAGCGGGTGCTTCACCTTGCGCTCGACATTCACCACCACGGTCTTGTCGCCCTTGTCGGAGACCACCGTTCCGGTCAGAACTCGTTTCGGCATATCGGCCTCCTTACTTGGCTGCAGTGCGAGCGCGCTCGCTCTGCAGGGTCTTGATGCGGGCAATCGTGCGACGCACTTCGCGGACGCGCGCGGGGCGCTCCAGCTGGTTGGTCGCGGCCTGGAAGCGCAGGTTGAACGCTTCCTTCTTCAGCGCGCCCAGTTCAGCGGTCAGCTGATCGTCGGTCTTCTGCTGAAGGTCTTCGTAAATCTTGCTCATCACTCACCTCCCAGGTGCGACGTATCGCCCAGGCGCGCCACGACCTTGGTCTTGATCGGCAGCTTCATCGCCGCACGCTCGAACGCCACGGCGGCGATCGGACCGGGGACGCCATCCAGTTCGAACAGGATGCGACCCGGCTTCACGCGGGCTGCCCAGTATTCGACCGAACCCTTGCCCTTGCCCTGACGGACTTCGGCGGGCTTCTTGGTCACCGGCACGTCGGGGAACACGCGGATCCACAGGCGTCCCTGACGCTTGATGTGACGCGTGATCGCACGACGGGCGGCTTCGATCTGGCGCGCGGTGATCCGCTCGGGCTCCAGCGCCTTCAGGCCGTACGACCCGAAATTGAGGCTCGTTCCGCCCGGCGCATTGCCGCTGATCCGGCCCTTGAAAGCCTTGCGGAACTTCATTTTCTTCGGTTGCAGCATGATGCTCTACCTTGTCTGTCTGTTCTGGGCTCAGCGGGCCGGGCGGACGCCGGAAGTCTGCGCTTCCATCATCAGCCGGTCCTGCGCCATCGGATCGTGACCAAGGATTTCGCCCTTGAAGATCCAGCACTTGATGCCGATGATGCCGTACGCGGTGAGCGCTTCGGCTTCGGCATAGTCGACATTGGCACGCAGCGTGTGCAGCGGAACGCGGCCTTCGCGATACTGCTCGGTGCGGGCGATTTCGGCGCCGCCCAGACGGCCGCCGCACATCACCTTGATGCCTTCGGCGCCCAGACGCATCGCCGACTGCATCGCGCGCTTCATCGCACGACGGAAGGCAACGCGGCGGATCAGCTGGTCGGCAATGCCCTGCGCGACGAGCTTGGCGTCGATCTCGGGCTTGCGGATCTCGACGATGTTGAGCTTGACCTCACCACCTTCGATCAGACCTTCCAGCGTCTTGCGCAGCTTCTCGATGTCCGCGCCCTTCTTGCCGATGATGACACCGGGACGGGCAGCGTAGATCGAGACGCGGCACAGCTTGGCCGGGCGCTCGATGACCACCTTGGAGATCGCGGCCTGGGGCAGCGTCTTCATGATGTACTTGCGCAGCTCGATATCTTCCTTGAGCAGACGCGCATAGTCGCGGCCTTCGGCGAACCAGCGGCTGTCCCAGGTGCGGTTGATCTGCAGACGCAGGCCAATCGGATTGCTCTTGTGACCCATGGCTTACGCTTCCTCTTGTTCGCGCACGACGATGCGCAGGCGGCTGAACGGCTTCACGATGCGGCTCGAACGGCCACGCGCGCGGGTCATGAACCGCTTCATCGTGATCGCCTTGCCAACGCTCGCTTCAGCGACGACCAGCGCGTCGACATCGAGGTTGTGGTTGTTTTCCGCGTTCGCGATCGCCGAAGCGAGGACCTTGCGGGCGTCGACAGCCATGGCCTTCTTCGAGAAGGACAGGATGTTCATCGCCTCTTCGGCCTTCTTGCCACGGATCAGGGCGGCGACGAGGTTCAGCTTCTGCGCCGAACCACGGATGGTGGTGCCGACGGCGAGCGCCTCGTTGGCGCCAACCCGGCGCGGGGATTTTGCCTTGCCCATTAGCGCTTGCCCTTCTTGTCAGCAGCGTGGCCAGGGAAGGTGCGGGTCGGGGCGAATTCGCCCAGCTTGTGACCCACCATGTCTTCGTTGACCGCCACGGGAATGAATTTGTGGCCGTTGTACACGTTGAACGTCAGGCCGACGAACTGCGGCAGGATCGTCGAACGACGCGACCAGGTCTTGATCGGAGCACGGCCGCCAGCGTCCTGCGCCGCTTCTGCCTTCTTCAGCAGATACAGGTCGAAGAACGGCCCTTTTTTGATGGAGCGAGCCATGACTTACCTCTTCTTCTTCGCGTGACGCGACCGGATGATCATCTTGTCGGTCGCCTTGTTCTTGCGGGTGCGCATGCCCTTGGTCGGCTTGCCCCACGGGGTCACCGGATGACGGCCACCCGAGGTGCGGCCTTCACCACCACCATGCGGGTGATCGACCGGGTTCTTGGCAACACCGCGCGTCAGCGGGCGCTTGCCCATCCAGCGCTTGCGACCGGCCTTGGCGAAATTCTGGTTGCTGTTGTCGGGGTTCGAGACCGCGCCCACGGTGCCCATGCAGGCGCCGGGGATGTAGCGCTGCTCGCCCGAGTTCAGACGGACCATCACCATGCCGCGGTCACGACCCACGACCTGTGCGTAGGTGCCTGCCGAACGCGCGATCTGACCGCCCTTGCCCGGCTTCATTTCCACGTTGTGGATGATGGTGCCGACCGGCATCTGCGCCAGCTTCATGGCGTTGCCGGGCTTCACGTCGGTCTTTTCGCCGGCGATCACGGTGTCGCCCACGGCCAGGCGCTGCGGCGCCAGGATATAGGCCAGTTCGCCGTCCTCGTACTTGATCAGCGCGATGAAGGCGGTGCGGTTGGGATCGTATTCGATCCGCTCCACGGTGCCGGGAACATCGAGCTTGCGACGCTTGAAGTCGACGATGCGGTAACGCTGCTTGTGGCCGCCGGCGATGCCGCGCGAGGTCACGTGACCCTTGTTGTTGCGGCCACCGGTCTTGCGCTTGCCTTCGGTCAGCGCCTTGACCGGGCCACCCTTGTACAGGTCGCTGCGGTCGACAAGGATCAGGCCGCGACGGCCCGGGCTTGTCGGATTATAGGATTTGAGTGCCATATCTGTATCCTGTCAGCTTGCCGACCGCGCTCAGACGCCGGTGGTGACGTCGATCGACTGACCTTCGGCCAGGCGAACAACGGCTTTCTTGATGTCGTTGCGGGTATAGGGACGACCCTTCCAGCGCTTCGTCTTGCCCTTCTGGACGAGGGTGTTGACACCCACGACCTTGACATCGAACAGCGCTTCGACCGCAGCCTTGATCTGCGGCTTGGTGGCGTCCTGGCTGACCTTGAAGACCACCGAGTTGCTTTCGCTGAGCAGCGTCGACTTTTCGGTGATGTGCGGGGCCACGATCACGTCGTAATGACGGGTATCGATGGTGTCGGATTTCTTAGCCATTGAACCGGGCCTCCAGCTTTTCAACAGCGGCGCGGGTCAGCACCAGCGTATCGTGTTTCAAGATGTCATAGACATTGGCACCGACGGCGGGGAGCACGTTCAGACCGATCAGGTTGGCCGAAGCCTTCTTGAAATTGTCGTTCACGGCATCGCCATCGATGAACAGCGCCTTCTTGCCCAGGCCGAGCTTGCCGAGCTGAGCAGCCAGCGCCTTGGTCTTGGCTTCGCCGAGATCCAGCGATTCCACGACGATCAGGCTTTCGCTGGCGACCTTCGAGGACAGAGCCATCTTCAGGCCGAGCGCGCGGACCTTCTTGTTCAGCGAGGGGTTGAAGTCACGGACGCGGGGACCGTGAGCCTTACCACCGCCGACAAAGATCGGGGCACGACGATCGCCGTGACGAGCGGTACCGCCGCCCTTCTGACGACCGAACTTCTTGCCGGTGCGCGCAACATCGCTGCGCTCGCGGGCCGCACGGGCGGTGCCGCGACGGTTTTCGAGCTGCCAGGTGATCACGCGGTGCAGGATGTCTGCACGCGGGGTCACGCCGAACACGTCATCGTTGAGTTCGATGTCGCCCTTGGCAGTGGCGTCGAGGGTTTGAACCTTGAGCTTCATGACCGATTAACCCTCCTGGCCGTCGGTTGCTTCCACGGCAGCCACGTCTTCAGCAGGCGTGTCGGCGGGAGCATTGTCGTTATTGCCCGCTGCAGAGCGGATCGCGGCGGGGTACGGAGCGTCGGCGTGGCGCGGAACCTTGACGGCATCGCGAACCATCAGCCAGCCGCCCTTCGAACCGGGGACCGAACCCTTGACGAAGATCAGGCCGCGCGCTTCGTCGGTGCGGACGACTTCCAGGTTCTGCTGGGTGCGCTGACGGTCGCCCATGTGGCCGGCCATCTTCTTGTTCTTGAAGACCTTGCCCGGATCCTGGCGCTGACCGGTCGAACCATGGGCACGGTGCGAGATCGACACGCCGTGCGAGGCGCGCATGCCCCCGAAGCCCCAGCGCTTCATGGCGCCGGCAAAGCCCTTGCCCTGGGTGTGGCCGGTGATGTCGACCAGCTGACCGGGGATGAAGTGGTTGGCGGAAATGGTGGCGCCCACGTCGAGAATCGCATCGTCGGCGACGCGGAACTCGGCCATCAGCATCTTGGGAGCGACTTCTGCCTTGGCAAAATGCTCGCGCTGCGGCTTGTTGACGTTCTTGGGCTTGGCAGCTCCGGCACCCAGCTGGACAGCGACATAGCCGTCACGATCCTGGTTCTTCACCGAAACCACCTGGCAATCTTCCAGCGACAGGACGGTGACGGGCACATGCCGGCCATCTTCCTGGAACAGGCGGGTCATCCCGACTTTTTTCGCGATCACGCCAGTGCGCATGATCATTCTCCCAATAGAGGCCCGTCTGCATGATTGCTCGCGGGCGTATCCAACGAAAAACCCCCAAGGCGCAAACCTTGAGGGCCAACCCGAAATTTGATGATCACCCCGTCCGGGTTGGCTTTTTCCATATGCCCGAAGGCAGACTGGAAAAGACGGGGGACCAGAGCCGCAGCAAAGGCTGCGCGGTATCCCTTATCCCGCTCGTTTTCCGGCGAAAGCCGGAAACCAGGGCCGTTACGAGCCACCCTGGACCCCGGATCAAGTCCGGGGCTAAAGGTAAATTGGCTTAAGCCAATTTAATCTCGACGTTGACGCCAGCGGCCAGCTCGAGCTTCATCAGAGCATCGACGGTGGCCGGGGTCGGCTGGACGATATCCAGCAGACGCTTGTAGGTGCGCACCTCGAACTGCTCGCGCGACTTCTTGTCGACATGCGGGCCGCGGTTCACGGTGAACTTCTCGATGCGCGTCGGCAGCGGAATGGGACCACGGATGAGAGCGCCGGTGCGGCGGGCGGTGTCGGCGATGTCGCCGGTCGCCTGATCGAGCACGCGATGATCAAATGCCTTGAGGCGAATACGGATATTCTGCGTTTCCATTACCACTTTACCGATGCGAAAGAGCGAAAAACAAACCGCCCCAGAAACCCGTTGATCCCTGGAGGGACCGAACGCCGGGGCGGCCTATAAAAATTCCATCTCCCGGACGAATCAGATCCGTCCGGGAGATGGCCCTATATTACTTGGTGATCGTGCTGACAACCCCCGAACCGACGGTACGGCCACCTTCGCGGATAGCGAAGCGCAGACCCGGATCCATCGCGATCGGAGCGATCAGCTTCACGCCGATCGTCACGTTGTCGCCCGGCATCACCATTTCGGTGCCTTCGGGCAGGATCACTTCACCGGTGACGTCGGTGGTGCGGAAGTAGAACTGCGGACGATAGTTGGCGAAGAACGGCGTGTGACGGCCACCTTCGTCCTTCGACAGCACGTACACTTCGGCGCTGAACTCGGTGTGCGGGGTAACCGAACCGGGCTTGCAGAGCACCTGGCCACGCTCGACTTCTTCACGGGCAACGCCGCGGACGAGAGCACCGATATTGTCGCCGGCTTCACCCTGATCGAGCAGCTTGCGGAACATTTCGACGCCGGTCACGACGGTCTTGCGGGTGTCCTTGAGACCGACGATCTCGACTTCCTCGCCAACCTTGACGATGCCGGTTTCGACGCGGCCGGTCACCACGGTACCACGACCCGAGATCGAGAACACGTCTTCCACGGGCATCAGGAACGGCTTGTCGACGGGGCGAGCCGGCTGCGGGATGTACGAGTCGACAGCAGCCATCAGCTCGTTGATCGAGTTCTTGCCGATATTGTCGTCGCGGCCTTCCAGAGCGGCCAGAGCCGAACCCTTGACGATCGGAATATCGTCGCCGGGGAAGTCGTACGAGCTGAGCAGTTCGCGAACTTCGAGTTCGACCAGCTCGAGGATTTCCTCGTCGTCGACCTGGTCGACCTTGTTCATGTACACGACCAGCGCGGGCACGCCGACCTGACGGGCGAGCAGGATGTGCTCGCGGGTCTGCGGCATCGGGCCGTCAGCAGCGTTCACCACCAGGATCGCGCCGTCCATCTGGGCGGCACCGGTGATCATGTTCTTCACATAGTCGGCGTGACCCGGGCAGTCGACGTGCGCATAGTGACGGGCATCGGTTTCATATTCGACATGGGCGGTCGAAATGGTGATGCCGCGCTCGCGCTCTTCGGGAGCCTTGTCGATGTTCGCATAATCGGTGAAGGTCGCGCCGCCGGTTTCAGCGAGCACCTTGGTGATGGCTGCGGTCAGCGTGGTCTTGCCATGGTCGACGTGACCGATGGTACCGATATTGCAGTGCGGCTTGGTCCGCTCAAATTTAGCCTTGGCCATTTTTTCCTACCTTCGTTCTTTACTATCTGTGGGATAGTCCGGGCCGCGCTCTGGCCGGACTGCCCAAAACTGTCAACACCCTAATGAAAGCCCGTGGCGCCTGGCAGCGCGATTCGGCGGGCTAAGGTCGAGCGCCTATAGCGATAATGCCCGGCTTATGCCAGCTTCTCCTTGACCTCGGCCGCGACATTCGCCGGGACCTCGTCATAGTGAGAGAACTGCATCGTGTACTGCGCACGTCCCTGGGTGAAGGAACGCAGCTGGTTCACGTAACCGAACATGTTTGCGAGCGGCACGATCGCTTCCACCGCCTGCGCGTTGCCGCGCGTGTCGGTGCCCTGGATCTGGCCACGACGGCTGTTCAAGTCGCCGATGACGTCGCCCAGATAATCTTCCGGCGTCACCACCTCGACCTTCATGATCGGCTCGAGCAGCTTGATGCCGGCCTTCTGCGCGGCTTCGCGCATGGCCGCACGGCCAGCGATTTCGAATGCCAGCGCCGAAGAGTCGACGTCATGATACGCACCGTCATACAGGTCGATCTCGAAGTCGATGATCGGGAAGCCGACCAGCGAGCCCGAAGCCGCCGTCTCGCGCATGCCCTTCTCGACCGCGGGGATATATTCCTTCGGAATGTTACCGCCCTTGACCGAGTCGATGAAGGTGATGCCCGATCCGCGCTCGCCCGGCGTCAGCTTGAACTTGACGCGGCCGAACTGACCCGAACCACCCGACTGCTTCTTGTGGGTATAGTCGATGTCCACCGGCTTCGCGAGATATTCGCGATACGCCACCTGCGGCGCACCGACGTTCGCTTCCACCTTGAACTCGCGCTTCATGCGGTCGACCAGGATTTCCAGGTGAAGTTCACCCATGCCCTTGATGATCGTCTGGCCGCTTTCGGCATCCGACGACACCCGGAACGACGGGTCTTCGCGGGCAAGGCGGTTGAGCGCCACGCCCATCTTCTCCTGGTCGGCCTTGGTCTTGGGCTCGACCGACAGTTCGATCACCGGCTCGGGGAATTCCATCCGCTCGAGGATGATCGGCGCGTTCGAAGCGCAGAGCGTGTCCCCGGTGGTGGTTTCCTTCAGGCCCGCCAGAGCGACGATGTCGCCGGCATAGGCTTCCGAAATGTCTTCGCGGCTGTTGGCATGCATCAGCAGCATGCGGCCGACCTTTTCCTTCTTGTCCTTGACCGAGTTGGTCACCGAGGTGCCGGCTTCCAGCTTGCCCGAATAGATGCGGGCGAAGGTCAGGGTTCCGACGAACGGGTCGTTCATGATTTTGAACGCCAGCGCGCTGAACGGCGCATCGTCGGCCGGCGGACGGGTGTCCTTGGTCTCGCCGTCGAGCTTGACGCCTTCCACATCGGGAATGTCGAGCGGCGAAGGCAGATAGTCGACCACGGCGTCGAGCAGCGGCTGCACGCCCTTGTTCTTGAACGCCGAACCGCACAGCACGGGGACGAACGAGAAGTTCAGCGTGCCCTTGCGGATCAGCTTCTTGATGGTGTCGGCGTCGGGCTCGTTGCCTTCGAGATACTGTTCCATCACCGCATCGTCCTGTTCGACGACGGTTTCGATCAGCTCGGCGCGCGCAGCTTCGGCGGCATCCTTCAGATCATCGGGGATGTCGGTATAGTCGAACTTCGCGCCCAGCGCCTCGTTCTGCCAGATGATGGCGCGGTTGTGCACCAGATCGACCAGGCCGATGAACGAGCTTTCGATCCCGATCGGGAGATACAGCACCAGCGGACGCGCGCCCAGACGGTCGCGGATCATGTCGACGCAGCGCTCGAAGCTCGCACCGGTACGGTCCAGCTTGTTGACGAAGCACATGCGGGGAACCTTGTACTTCTCCGCCTGGCGCCACACGGTTTCCGACTGCGGCTCGACGCCGGCCACGCCGTCGAAACAGGCGACCGCACCGTCGAGCACGCGGAGCGAACGCTCGACTTCGATGGTGAAGTCCACGTGGCCCGGGGTGTCGATGATGTTGATGCGGTGATCGTTCCAGAAACAGGTGGTCGCAGCCGACGTGATCGTGATGCCGCGCTCCTGCTCCTGCTCCATCCAGTCCATGGTCGCAGCGCCATCGTGCACTTCGCCGATCTTGTACGACTTGCCGGTATAATAGAGGATCCGCTCGGTCGTGGTGGTCTTGCCCGCGTCGATATGGGCCATGATGCCGATATTGCGGTACTTCTCCAGGGGATGGCTGCGTGCCATGATCTCAAACTCCAAGATTTGGGGGCGTAATTTGCCGCGCCCTATAATGAAGCCCCGGCGCTTTGACCAGCGCGAATTGGCTCATGACGGGATGCAGCTCACTCCCCTCTCCACCAACGGAAGAGGGCATCTCGAACAGGCCCGGACACGAACCTGCTCCTTAGTCAAAAGGGGTGACGACACCGAATATGGTGCGCCCTCCCCTTTTCGGCAACACACGGTTGCTGCGCCCCCTCCCCCTCAGGGGAGAGGGTGCTAATTACCAGCGATAGTGCGAGAAGGCACGGTTCGCTTCGGCCATGCGGTGCGTGTCTTCACGCTTCTTGACCGCATTGCCGCGATTGTTGGCGGCATCGAGCAGTTCGCCCGACAGACGCGCGGCCATCGTGGTTTCGCTGCGGTTGCGCGCAGCCGAGATCAGCCAGCGGATGGCGAGCGCCTGGGCACGCTCGGGGCGCACTTCGACGGGGACCTGGTAGGTCGCACCACCGACGCGGCGGCTGCGCACTTCGATGCCGGGCTTCACGTTGTTCAGCGCATCGTGGAACATCGGCAGCGGGTCGGCCTTGGCCTTGGTCTGCATGGTTTCCAGCGCGCCATAGACGATGCGCTCTGCGACGGACTTCTTGCCGTCCAGCATCAGGTTGTTCATGAACTTCGAGAGCGTCAGATCCCCGAACTTGGGATCGGGAAGGATGACGCGCTTTTCCGGGCGACGACGACGAGACATTTCAGAATTCCTTCGATCTGCCGCCAATCCGATCACCGGCGAAAGCCGGAGTCCAGGGCGGCACAAGCCATTGGTTTGCGGTGAACACCAAATGGATCCCGGACAAAATCGCTTGTGGCGATTTTTCCGGGATGACGTTCACCCCGTGAACGTCACTTGGGACGCTTGGCGCCGTACTTCGAACGGCTCTGCTTGCGGTCCTTGACACCCTGGGTATCGAGGACGCCGCGCAGCACGTGATAGCGCACACCGGGAAGGTCGCGCACGCGGCCGCCGCGGATGAGCACCACCGAGTGCTCCTGCAGGTTGTGGCCTTCACCCGGAATGTAGGTGATGACTTCGCGGCTGTTGGTCAAACGGACCTTGGCCACCTTGCGCAGCGCCGAGTTCGGCTTTTTCGGGGTCGTCGTGTAGACGCGGGTGCAAACGCCACGCTTCTGCGGGTTTGCATCCATTGCGGGCACCTTGGACTTCGCCTTCTGGGGCACCCGGCCCTTGCGGACCAGCTGGTTGATCGTTGGCATGTTTCTCTTCACCTGGTTGGTAGAGTATGAGGTTACTCTGCCGCCCGATACGTGACCTTCGCGCGTTGTCCGCACGCCGATATGGTGGAGGCTCCGCCTGTTGCCCACCCGCACCTTGCGCCAGTGTTCTGCTTGGTTTCGGTCGATGCGGCCCTGAAGGCCCCGGCGATCGAAGCGCGGCCCTTAGCCGGGTTTGCGCACGCGGTCAAGCCGCTGCGGACAGGCCTTGCGCCCTGGCCAGCACCGACTGGCGCAGCCCTGCCCAATCCTCGAAATGCCAGAATTCGGGACGTTCGATCCCCAGGATCTGCGGGCCCTGGTCGGGCTTGACGATCAGTTCCTGCGGCTTGATCTCCTGCAGCCGCGAGGTGCAATAGAAGGGCAGCACGCGGATCGCCATAAGTTCTTCGGGGCAATTGTCGACCACCAGCGCCAATCGGTGATCGTTGAGCCGCACCAGACCGCCTGCGGGATAGAGCCCCAGCGAGTTGATGAACACCCCCATCAGCCGCTCGTCGAAATGGCCCTTCCACTGGCCCATGCGGCCCAGCGCCATGGCCGGCGTCCAGGGGTCCTTGTACGGACGGTTCGAGGTGACCGCGTCATAGACATCGCAGATCGCACCCATCCGCGCGGCCATGCTGATCTCGTCGCCCGCCAGCCCGAAGGGATAGCCGCTGCCGTCGATCTTCTCGTGATGGTGCAGGCACACGTCGCGCGCCATGTCTGGCACCTCGGGATTGTCGCCGATCAGCGCATGGCCGCGCTCGGGATGCGTGCGGATAGCCGAGAATTCCTCGTCGGTCAGCCGCCCGGTCTTGTCGAGGATCATCTGCGGCACCGCCATCTTGCCGAGATCGTGCAGCAGCCCGGCCATGCCCATATGGCGGATCGTGGTCTCGTCCAGATCGAGCTTGCGCGCCATGTTGATCATCAGCGCGCAGACCGCGACCGAGTGCATATAGGTATATTCGTCCTTGGTCTTGAGCCGGACGAGATTGGTCAGCGCCTGATTGTTGCGCTCCACCGACTCGCGGATCTCGTCGATCAGCGGCGCGACATCCTTGATCTTGATCGCCTGGCCCATGCGCGCGGCCTCGAACATCGCGCCGACCTGCTTCTTTGATTTCTCGACGATCTTCGCGGCGCGTTTCGCCTCCTGCTTGAATCCGGCGGGCCTGGGTCCCGCCGATGGCGGGGTGTAGCGCGCGGCCAGGGGGTTGGGCTGGGTCGCGAGGCGACGCACGGGTGTCGCTTCCGGCAATGCCATCGATTGCACCGGCGGACGCGGAGCCGCGCCGCGCGCGTCGTCGACG
>NZ_QKVT01000001.1:3350554-3357281 GCF_003426715.1 Blastomonas sp. UPD001 | reverse complement strand
CCGCTTCGACCGCGTCCAGCGCGATCAGCCGCTTGCGCGCCTCGGCCAGCAACGGCGCGGGCGGCGGATCGAGCCAGTTGAGCCGCGCCGGATCGCTCTCGCCCCAGGCGGCGCATTGCAGCACCAGCGGGGCAAGATCGCTATCCAGGATTTCGGGTGGATCGAAGCGCGGCAGCCCGCCGGTCGCCGCCTCTTCCCACAGCCGATAGGCGACGCCAGGTCCCTGGCGCGCGGCGCGGCCCGCTCGCTGCGTGGCGGCGGCCTGGCTCGCGCGCTCGGTCACCAGCCGGGTGGTGGCGGCGAGCGGATCATAGCGTGCCCGACGGGCTAGCCCGCTATCGACGACGATCCGCACGCCGTCGATGGTCAGGCTGGTTTCGGCGATGCTGGTGGCGAGGATGACCTTGCGCCGCCCTTCGGGATCGCGGCGGATCGCGGCGCGCTGCTCGACCGGGGTCAGCGTGCCGTGCAGCGGAAGCACGGCGATGCTACTGCCCAGAGTCTCGAGCCGCTCGGCGGTGCGCGCGATTTCCGCGACGCCGGGCAGAAAGGCCAGCACATCGCCTTGCGCCTCGTCGCGCAGCGCGGTGCGGATCGCCTGCGCCATGCCGTCCTCGATCCGCTGCTCTCCGCGTCGCCCGAGATAACGCAGCGCGAGCGGATGCGAGTGCCCCTCGCTCTCGATCACCGGCGCGCCCTGCATCAGCGCGGCAAAGCGCGCGCCGTCGAGCGTGGCCGACATGGCGAGCAGCCGCAGATCGGGCCGGAACGCGCCCTGTGCCTCGAGCGCCAGCGCGAGGCCGAAATCGCTGTCGAGGCTGCGCTCGTGCACCTCGTCGAACAGCACCGCCGACACGCCCGCAAGCTCGGGATCGGCCTGGATGCGGTTGACGAAGATGCCCTCGGTCAGCACGAGCACCCGGGTGGCGGCGCTCGTCTTGCTGTCCATCCGGGTCGAATAGCCGATCGTCTGGCCAACGGATTCGCCAGCAAGCTCCGCCATGCGCTCGGCCGCGGCGCGCGCGGCGAGGCGGCGCGGCGAGAGCAGCAGCACCTGGCCGGAGCACCAGGGCTGGGCGCGCAGCGCCGGGGCGACGGTGGTTGTTTTGCCTGCGCCCGGCGGCGCCACAAGCACGGCGTTGGGACCAGCCGCGAGTACAGCCATCAAATCCGGCAAGACGGAATATATGGGCAGTTCAGCCATCATTGCCCCCTATCCGTTTGTCCCGAGCCCCTCAACCGGCGGGCAAGCCCAGGGGTCAGGCGTAAACCCCCAGCCCGAAACGCTGCCGGAACGCCCAGCGGCCGACCATCAGAACCGACACGACCGCCAGCCCGGCCGCCAGCCCGATCCATACGCCGACACCTTCCCAGCCGAGGCGGAAGGCGAAGAACCAGGCGGTGCCCATGCCCGACCCAATAGCCGAACGCCGCGAACAGCATCGGCCAGCGCGTGTCCTGAAGCCCGCGCAGCACCCCTGCCCCCACCGCCTGGACCGCGTCGACCAATTGGAAGATCGCAGCCACCAGCAGGAAGCTCAGCGCCAGCGCAAAGGCCGGTGCGGCGCTGGCGTCCTGCGGATCGATGAACAGCGCAACCAACGCGTGCGGGATCGAGGCCATGGTCGCCGACATCACGCATGCCGCGAGCACGCCCAGCCCCAGCGCCGCCCAGCCCGCGCGCGCTGCGGCAGCCGCATCGCGCGCGCCATGGTGCAGGCCGACGCGCACCGTCGCGGCCTGCGACAGGCTGAACGGCACCATGAAGGCGAACGAGGCGATCTGGATCGCAACGGCATGCGCGGCGAGCGAATCGCGGCTGATCAGCCCCATCAGGAATGCGGCGGAACTGAAGATCGCGACCTCGAAGGCAAAGGTCACGCCGATCGGCAGGCCCAGCTTGAACAGCGCGCGGTAGCGCCCCCAGTCCGCGACCCAGAAGCGCCCGAACAGCCGGTAGCGCCGGAAGGCCCGCACCTGCGTCACCACCAGCGCCATCACCGCAAACAATGTGCAGTTGGCCAGCAGATTGGCGATCGCCGCGCCCTTTAGCCCGAGTTCGGGAAAACCGAGATTGCCGAAGACCAGCGCCCAGCACGCCACCAGGTTCATGGCCACGCCGCACAGCGTGACGAACACCCCCCAGATCGGCCTTTCGAGCGCGGACACGTACATGCGCAGCACGAATTGCAGCAGCCAGGGCAGCAGCCCCCACATGGCGATCCGCATGAACTGCCCCGCGTCGCGGGCAAGGTCCGGCTGCTGCCCCATCAGCAGGAACAGCCTTTCCGCATTCCACAGCACCGCCCAGATCGGCAGGCACACCGTCAGCGCCACCCACATGCCTTGGCGTACCGTGCGGCGGATGTCGCGCACCGAATGCTTGCGCCGCCCGCGCTCGGCCGCGATCATCGGCGAGGCGGCGGTCATCAGCCCCATGCCGAAGGTGCCGCAGGCGAAATAGAGATTCACCGCGAGCGCGGCCGCCGCCAGCGCCTGCACGTCATAACGCCCCAGGATGATCACCTCGGTCGTATGGATCGCCATCTGCGCGAGATTGCCCAGCACCAGCGGCCCCGCAAGCAGGAGCAGCGCCCGGATTTCGGCGGAAAGGCCATTAGCCTGCGGCTTGGCAGGGGCCATAGAAGATGGATCGACGGTCAGCACCGCGCAAGCTTTCCCGTCCTGTCAGAAATCGATTATGGGGCGATTATCGCTGGCTCTGGCGCTGCCAATAGTAGCCGCCAACCAGCGCGGCAATGGTGATCACATTGCCCACAATAGCGATGGCGAGAAACAGGTCCTGCATCATGGTACGAATTTCTCACATTTTCTGAGCACTTGCAACTGCCGCACGGTCAACGCGCGGCCCTTGCTCTCCGTGAGATAGGGCGTGGGTCGCTCATCTGCCAGGAAAACATAGGCTTGCTGGCAGATCATTGCCTGCCGGCTGGCGGTATTCCCTTCGCCTGATCCGAGATAGCCGAAAATCGCCGCCCCTATGACACCCAGCAAGGTTGGTACCGCGCCGAACAACGCGATCGAGTTTCACGCGTTTCCGGACTGCGAACTGCGCTCGATATCCCGTTTCAGCGCGTCAAGTTGCACGCGCAGCTCGTGGTTCTGCGCTTCGAGTTCTTCCAGCCGTCGTCCCTGCGGGCGTCTGGCCGGAATGTCGTTCACGACCTAATAGCCCCGCGCGATCGCGAATTCGACCGTTTCGATCAGCGCCGCCTTGGCTTTGCCGCTGGGGAAGCCCGCGATCGCGTCGATGGCGCGCTGGCCGAAATGGCGGGCGCGGTCGAGCGTCAGGTCGATAGCATTGTGCTGGCGCAGCAGCTGGGTCGCGTGCGCCAGGTCCTCGTCCGACGTCCGGTGCCCGATGATCGCCGCTTCCCAGAACTTGCGCTCTTCCGGCGAGCCGTGCGCATAGGCGAGGATGACGGGCAGCGTGACCTTGCCGTCGCGGAAGTCGTCGCCGACGCCCTTGCCCATGGTCGCCGCGTCCGAGACATAATCGATCGCATCGTCGACCAGCTGGAAGGCGATGCCCAGGTTGCGGCCATAGGCGTCCAGCGCCAGTTCGACCTGCTCGTCGCGCTCTGCGACGACGGCGGCGATGCGGCAGGCGGCAGCGAACAACGCGGCGGTCTTCGCGCCGATGATCGCGAGATAGCGTTCCTCGCTGGTCTCGATCTGGCGCTGCGCGGTGAGCTGGTCGACCTCGCCCTCGGCAATGATCGCCGAGGCGCCCGACAGGATCTTGAGCACCTTGAGCGAGCCGTCCTCGACCATCAGTTCGAACGAGCGGCTGAACAGGAAATCGCCGACCAGCACCGTGGCCGGGTTGCCGAACACCAGATTCGCGGTCTTCTTGCCGCGGCGCAGGTCCGACCCGTCGACGACATCGTCGTGCAGCAGCGTGGCGGTATGGATGAACTCGACCGCGGCTGCCAGCTTGTGGTGGCGCGTGCCCGGATAGTCGAGCAGCCGCGCGCAGGCGAGCGTCAGCATCGGCCGCATCCGCTTGCCGCCACCGGCGATCAGATGCCCGGCCAGCTCCGGAATCAGCGGGATCTGCGACTGCATCCGGTCGAGGATGACGCTGTTGACCGAATTGAGGTCCTGCGCCACCAGCGCCATGATCGGATCAAGGCTGGGGGCGGCAGCGGACACGCCCGCAGGGCGGCCAATCGGATGAACAGTCGCGGTCATGGGTTGCGATGTGGCAAGCCGCATGGCTTAAGGCAAGCGCAAAGCGCAGGACCCGCTCCGGGTCCGCGCGATTCTGGCAGAGGCAAGAGCAGCATGGCGCAAGACCCGGTACTCGCAGCATTTCGGCAGAGCATCGACAATATCGACGCGGCGCTGATCTTCATGCTCGCCGAACGCTTCAAGATCACCAAGGCGGTGGGCGAATACAAGGCGAAGACCGACCTTCCGCCCGCCGATCCGGGCCGCGAGGAAGAACAGATCGCGCGGATGAAGCGGCTGGCGGTCGATGCCGATCTCGACCCGGAATTCTCGGAAAAATTTTTGCGCTTCGTGATCGACGAGGTCATCCGCCACCACGAACAGATTCGCGACCAGGGCTGATCGCGCGGACTTATCGGATCGCCTCGCGCTCCTTCGGGGTCATCAGAACGCAGCCCCAGCCTTCGCGATATTCGGCGCTTTCCGCTGCCATCAGCGGTACCGTGGCGTCGATGCGCCGCGCCTCGGCGGCTTCGCTGAGGCTTACCACCTCCATGCCGGGCTCGAGGTCCTTCTCGCAATCGCCAAGCTCGCGCCCGCCGATATAGCGGCACGAGCAGACCACGCGCGCCGAATAGGCCGCGCCGGTCTGGCTATAGGCGCGCAAGGTCGGCCAGTACCAGGCGAGCAGCGCCAGCGCGATCACCAGCAATGCCAGCGCCACCCATTTCAGCCTGCCATGCTTGCCCGGCATCGCGCCCATTTTCCCAGTTGCCATCGGTCCCCGCCTGATTGATGGAAGCGGGCATGAAGCACCGCATCCTTCTTGCCCTTGCCGCAACCGGCCTTCTCGGCGCAACCGCTTTCGGTCTCTACGGCATCGAAGGCCGCGCTGCCGATAGCGGCGAGACGATGATCGTCGATGTTCCTGGTGTGCCCACCGCTGCGCTGAACGCCGAGATCGACAAGCTGTTCAGCGAGGACCAATTCGCCGAGACGCGCGCGCTCGTCATCATGCGCGGCGGCGAGATCGTCGCGGAGCGCTATGCGCCGGGTTATGACCGCGACACCCGTTTCATCAGCTGGTCGATGGCCAAGAGCGTGACCGCGGTGCTGGTCGGGCTGATGGTCGCGGACGGGCGGCTCGCGCTCGACGCCCCTGCCCCGGTGCCCGACTGGCAGCGTCCCGGCGACCCGCGCGGTGCCATCACGCTTCGGCACCTGCTGCACATGTCCTCGGGGCTTCAGCATACCGAGGCGGGCGATCCGCCGTTCCAATCGGACGAGGTGCGCATGCTGTTCCTCGACGGGCGCGACGATATGGTGCGCTATGCCGCCGGCCAGCCGCTCGAGGCCGAGCCGGGATCGAAATTCGAATATTCGACCAACAGCAGCGTGATCCTGTCCGACATCATCACCCGCCAGCTGACCGACAGCAAGGACCCTGACGTCCGCCGCCGCGCGATGCTCGATTACATGCGCGGGCGACTGATCGAACCGCTCGGCATGACCTCGATGGTGCCCGAATTCGACGCGACGGGCACGCTGATCGGCGGATCGATCATCCAGGCCAATGCCCGCGACTGGGCGAAGTTCGGCGAATTCCTGCGCAACAAGGGCTCGATCGCGGGCAACCAGTTCCTCACCCGCGGCTGGGTCGATTTCATGCTGACAAGCTCGCCCAACGATCCGGCCTATGGCGGGCATATCTGGCTGAACAAGCCGCGCCCGGAAGGCCGGGGCAAGGTGCTCTATCCCGATCTGCTGCCGTCCGATCTGTTTGCGGCGCAGGGGCATCTCGGCCAGTTCGTCATAGTCAGCCCCAGCCAGCGGCTCACCGTCGTGCGGCTGGGCAAGACGCAGGACGATGTGCTCGATCCGGTCGAGGAGCAGCTGGGGCGGATCATCGCGCTGTTTCCCAGGGGCTAGGCCAGCCGCGAAGCTTCTGTCAGGTTGATCCCCGATGATTCTCCGGGGGATTGCCGATGACACTGTTCCGATTTGCCGCCATGCTTCCGCTGTTGCTCGCCGCGCCCGTCCTGGCGCAGGACGGTTCGGGCTATGCGTCCGCGCAGACACGCGAAGCAGCGCCGTTCGTCACGGCCGATTTCAAGGTTCCGACGCTGGTCGAAGGGCCGGGCTTCAAGCTCGTCCCGCTCGGCCCCGATATCGTCAGAATCGATTTCGAGGCGTACATGTCATCGATCGAGCATCTGCAGAAGACCTTCACGCGCTCGACCGCCTGGCCGCACCCGGGAATTACCGATGCCGATGCGATGAAGGACATGGTGACCGAACAGGGCCGGTTCCAGCGCCGCGAATCCTTCGCCTATGCCGTGCTGACCCCCGACGGGAAGCGCGAGCGCGGCTGCGTCTATGTCTATCCCAGCCCCGTGCCCGGCTATGACGCGATGGTCACGCTCTGGGTCACCAAGGCCGAATATGACGCCGGATTCGACGCGAAGCTCTATGCCTGGGTGCAGAAATGGATCGCCAGGGACTGGCCGCTGCGCAGCGTCGCCTATCCGGGCCG
>NZ_QKVT01000001.1:3308933-3350454 GCF_003426715.1 Blastomonas sp. UPD001 | reverse complement strand
TTTCTATTATTTACCCACATCGCAATGATAATTGCGAAAATAATACCAGCCTGAAACTCAGATACACTTTTTGCCTACATCATAATCAGGACAAGCCCAACGAGCCACTTTGTATCGACAATCGTCCAACGGTCATAAGGCACTGACGCATCTCCGTTAATGACAAATAACATGTTCATTTTATTTTATCTATTGACAACAGATCATTAATATTTAACCCCGGGATTCGAAACGACTCAATAGCTGAAACAAGAACACGCAAAGATGGTGCAACTCCATACTTGTCTGCAGCATCCTTCCCTTCATGCCCTTGGAATTGTCGGCACACCCGCTCAGGGATACCGGCATCAACGGCATGGGTTTTCCAAGTATGGCGGAATGAGTGAAAGACCTTGGCCTTATCCCCTATCCCGCACTGCTGCTTATAACGGCTGAACCACTGCCCTACCTTGTCGGTTAGCTTGTTGCCAATCCCAACCGGCTTCAAACCGGGGAACACCCTCCCCGACTGATCCGGTAGGCCCTTAACGTAGTCGATAAAGCCAAGTTCAATCAGTTTGGGATGTAGCGGCACTAGCCGATTGCTCGCTTCATTTTTGATCTGATTGGGCAAAGCGTCATCGTCCGGGGTATCTGTAATGTCGATACACCACGCCATCTGTCGTTTGTCAGCATCGTCTATGTAGGCCTCTCGCCTAACATCTTGGACGCGAAGCTGACCGATTTCCTCCCGCCGCGCACCCATAAACAGGGCTATCAGCGGAAGCCAGTACACCGCTTCCCCAAAGCCGCCCTTGGGCCGTTCGCCCTTGGCATGGACAGGCCCAGCAAACAGCGCGTTAAGGTCATCGGTGCTAAAATCCTTGCGCCGTTCTCGCCGCTCATTGATAGCCATCTTTACGTCGCGGGCAACATTGACGGGGATAATATCCTCTTGCGCCGCCCATTCGAGCAAGGTCCGCAGATAGGCGAGACGGTCCCTAACATTGATCTGCGAACGCTTCGGGTCGGCGATCAGTAGCCGCTTGTAAGCCATCACATCGGCCTTGGTGATTAGCTCGACGGACTTACGACCAATCATCGTGTTGAACAGCTTGGCATCACGCCAATAGGCATCTTTGCCACGGGGAGACGGCTTACGCTCAGCAGCCCAGCCATCGACAATATCTGTATCGAGATAGATGCCTTTGCCCGGGCCGCATTCGACGGCCTGATTTTTGGTTTCCGTTGGCCGGGCATCGTTGCCATAGCGAGCTTGCATAGACGCGATCAGCGCCCCTGCATTTTCCCGCTCGTTAGCGACGATCAGCTTGACCGCCTTGGCAATATCAGCCGGTGGAGCATCGACCTGGCCCCCTGCTGCCAGCGCATCCATGACCGGCTCCAGCCGCTCAATTTCCATATCGTTGGCAAACAGGTCATCCGCCACAAGGTCAGCCTGTAGCTGGTCATGCTCCCACCGCGTCCGTTCCCGCTCGATCTGCATTGCGGATTTTGTGGCAGGGACCGGGGCAGGTTTAGAAGCCGCCTGATCCCGCTTCGCTTGGCTGAGCAGAGCATAACCAGCTTTGGTCATATCGGGAATCAGAGCTTTGGCCGCTTCCCGATCCTTTAGACCCAGCGACCGCTTGATTTCCCGCCTGCCACCCATGAACGGGCGCAGGTCCGCAGGTATGCCCATGCGGAAATAGTAGACCCCATTGGGCGCTTTATGGAGATAGGAACACATAGGCTTTCGTCCTCGTACCTTTGTACTAGACGCTTGTAAAAAGCCATTGTTTTTCAATTATATCTAAGGCCTTCAAGACCTTAGTACAAATGGTGCCCAGAAGAGGACTCGAACCTCCACGCCCTTGCGAGCGCCAGCACCTGAAGCTGGTGCGTCTACCAATTCCGCCATCTGGGCACGGGGTAGGAGCGCGCCTCTAGCCGGAGTGCTGGAAGGCGTCAACTGCCTCTTGCCACATTCGCCAAAGATTTTTGCGTCCTCGCCGCCATCGCCCCGCAAAAGCGCAACTGGGGCGTTGCGCGGCGCGTTTGGCTGATGCAAAGGCGGACGTGGAGACGCATCGGCCGTCGGCCCCGCGCGCCCCTTCGGGGCTGTGCGGCGCCGGGCCGAAGAGAATCACGGGACGGACACATGCGCGACAAACTGATCACGATTTTCGGCGGCGGCGGTTTTCTGGGTCGGCACATCACCCAGCATCTGGCGGCCACCGGCGCGCGCGTGCGCATCGCCCAGCGCAACATCCGGATCGCGCAGGATGTGCGGCCGCTGGTCAATCTGGGTCAGATGCAGCTCGTCGCGGCCGACATCCGCAAGCCCGACACCGTCGCGCGCGCCGTCCATGGTGCCGACGCGGTCATCAACCTGGTCGGGATCCTCAAGGGCGACTTCGACGCGTTCCACCACGAAGGCGCGGCCAATGTCGCGCGCGCGGCGGCGGCCGCAGGCGCTCAGGCGCTGGTGCATGTCTCGGCCATCGGTGCCGATGCGGCATCGAAAAGCGCCTATGGCCGCAGCAAGGCCGAGGGCGAGGCCGCCGCGCGCGCCGCCTTCCCGAGCGCGACGATCCTGCGCCCGTCGATCGTGTTCGGGCGCGAGGACCAGTTCATCAACCGCTTTGCCGGGCTCATCTCGGGCCTGCCGATCGTTCCGATCATCGGCGGCAAGGCCCGCTTCCAGCCGGTCTATGTCGATGACGTCGCCGAAGCAGTGAAGCTCAGCCTGATCGACCCCGCGCGCTTCGGCGGCCGGACCTTCGAGCTCGGCGGTCCCGAGACGATCAGCATGGCCGAGCTGAACAAGCGCATCGCCAAGGAAATCGGCGAGGACCCGAGCTTTGTCGACATGCCCGATTCGCTGTCCGGGCTGATGGCGGGCCTTACCGGCTGGCTGCCCGGCGCGCCGATCACGCGCGACCAATGGGCGATGCTGCAGAGCGACAATGTCGTGGCCCAGGGTGCGGAAGGCCTCGAGGCGTTCGGCATCACCCCGACGCCGATGGCAGCGGTGATCGGCGATTATCTGGTGCGCTTCCGCAAGCACGGCCGGTTCGGCGCGCGCGCCAAGCGCGTCGGCTGATCGGCGCCGGCGGCGCGGTTCAGACCGGCTGCCCCTGCTGCCAGCTCAGCAGCGACGCGGTCAGCTGCTTTTCCGCGATCGCGCGGCCCGTGTCGCGATCGAGCCCCAGCGCGCCCGCCAGTTGCGCCCCCATCAGCGCGTCGCCCAGCGCCATGGTGCACAGCGACAGCGTGTCCTCGTGCAGCGTGCGCCCCTCGGGCGCGTGCTCGGCGAGCTCGTCGACCAGCTGGTGGATCGCCTCGACGATAGGATCGAGCGCATCCTCATTGCCAGACAGCAGCATCCAGCAGGCGAGCGCCCCTGCCCCTTCGCGATCGAACGCGTCGAACGCCATGTCGACGATATCGCGCGGGCTGCCATCGCCATTGCGCAGCCGGATGACCGCCGCGCCGATCATCTGGCAGATCGATTGCGCGAGATATTCGGCCAGCGCCTTTTGCAGACCCGAGGCCGATCCGAAATGATGCAGGAGATTGGCATGCGTCCGCCCGATCCGCCCGCTCACCGCCTTCAGCGTCACCGCCTGCGGTCCGGTCTCGATCAGCAGCTCGCGTGCGGCGGCGAGCGCGGCGGTGCGGCTCTGCTCGGGGCTCAGCCGTCTTTTCGCTATTGACATCTATGTAAGTAACCTTATTGTCATCAATGTAAGCAACACCCCTGCATTATGGACCCCGCCATGAACGCTCCGCAATCCTTTTCGCCGCAATCCCTTGCGAATGCCGATTCCATTGATCGCAAGCACACGCCTGCCGATCTGGAGCTGATCGTCCGCGACCGCCGCTTCGGACGCGAAAGCAAGATGCGCCGCTGGTGGATGGGTGGCGATCCGATCGGCACCGCTTTCTACAATGCGCTTTCGGTCACCTTCCCCAAGGGCGAGGCGTTCTTTATCGAGAGCGTCAAGGAATTCCGCGAGGGCACGTCCGAGCGGCTCGCGAACGAGATTCGCGCGTTCGTGAAGCAGGAGATCAACCACACGCGCGAGCATGTCGCGTTCAACCGCCGCGTCGTCGATGCCGGTTACGACGTGAAGCGGCTCGAGGAAGATGTCGACAAGGCGTTGGCGCTGACCAAGGGCCGCCCGAAGATCGCCAATCTCGCCTCGACCATGGCGCTCGAGCATTTCACCGCGATCCTGGCGCAGCAGCTGCTCGCCAATCCGAAGCATCTCGAGACCGCCGATGCCGATTCGCGCGATCTGTGGCGCTGGCATGCGATGGAAGAGATCGAGCACAAGGGCGTCGCGTTCGACACCTGGATGCACGCGACCAAGGACTGGAGCCGCTGGCGGCGCTGGAAGGTCAAGTCGCTGGTGATGCTGATCGTCACCAAGAACTTCCTGCACCATCGCGCGGTCGGCATGCTCGAACTGCTGCGGCAGGATGGGCTGACCGGGCCGAAGGTCTGGGCGCAGCTGTTCTGGTACGCGTTCGGCAACCCCGGCATGGCGCGCAAGATCATCCTGCCGTGGATGACCTATTTCCTGCCCGGCTTCCACCCGTGGAAGCATGACGACCGCCACCTGATCCAGCTTGCCGAGAGCGACTATCAGGACGCGGTGATGGCCAAGGCAGAGCCCGCGCTGGTTCCGGCGGAGTAAGGCTTTAGCCCCTCCGTTTGTCCCGAGCGTGTCGAGGGACCTTACTCAACCGATCGAGATTACGTCCCTCGACTTCGCTCGGGACAAGCGGGACTTGGGTCCATCAGGCCACGGTGGCAGCCCCCCCTAGACCACCGGCTTCCTCGCCCTGAGCGCCTGGGCCAGCGTCCCCTCGTCGAGATAATCGAGCTCGCCGCCCATCGGCAGGCCCTGCGCGAGCTGGGTGAGGCGCACGGGATAGCCTTCGAGCCGCTCGGCGAGATAATGCGCCGTCGTCTGCCCCTCGAGCGTCGCGTTCATGGCCAGCACCACCTCGTCGATGCCGCCCTCGGCCACGCGCGCGATCAGCGAGGCGACGCCCAGATCTTCCGGCCCGATGCCGTCGAGCGCGGACAATCGTCCGCCCAGCACATGATAGCGCCCGACGAACAGCCGGGAGCGATCGAGCGCCCAGAGGTCCGACACCTCCTCGACCACGCACAGGCTGCGCGGATCGCGGCGCGGATCGGTGCAGATGCCGCAGGGGTTCTGAGTGTCGACATTGCCGCAGATGTCGCAGGTGGAAAGGTTCGCGCGCACCCGCTCCATCGCCTCGACCAGCGGGGTGAAGGCGCTCTCCCGCTTCTTGAGCAGGTACAGGACCGCGCGGCGCGCCGAGCGCGGCCCCAGCCCCGGCAGACGGGCGAGCGCGGCGGCCAGGTCCTCAATCTCTTGCGATGCCATGGCCTGAGCTTTACGGAGCCGCATCGCCCCAAGCAAAAGAAAAGTCCGTCATGCGCCTCTCCTTCATGGGAACCCCCGATTTTGCCGTGCCGACGCTGCGCGCGCTGGTGGAGGCCGGGCACGACATCGCGGCGGTCTACAGCCAGCCGCCGCGCCCGGCGCATCGCGGCAAGAAACTCACCCCCTCCCCCGTGCACCAGCTGGCCGAGGAACTGGGGCTGGAGGTGCGCACGCCGGTCTCGCTCAAGGGCGATGAGCAGAAAGCCGCGTTCGCCGCGCTGAACCTCGATGCGTGCGTCGTTGCCGCCTATGGCCTGATCCTGCCGCGCGCCGTGCTCGATGCGCCGCGCCATGGCTGCCTCAACGTCCACGGATCGCTGCTGCCGCGCTGGCGCGGCGCCGCGCCAGTGCAGCGCGCGATCCTCGCCGGGGATGAAACCACGGGCGTGACGATCATGCAGATGGAAGCCGGGCTCGATACCGGGCCGATGCTGCTCAAGGGCGAGACGCCAGTGGCAGGCAAGACGGCGGGCGAACTCACCCAGGAGATTGCCGAGCTGGGCGCGCGGCTGATGGTGCAGGTGCTGAGCGATCTTGCCGCCTATCCGCCGGTAGTGCAGCCGGACGAGGGCGTGACCTATGCCGCGAAGATCGACAAGGCCGAGGCGCGGCTCGATTTCTCGCAAAGCGCCGAGCAGGTCGAACGCCAGGTGCGCGCCTTCAACCCGATGCCCGGCGCATTTTTCGAGCTCAATGGCGAGCGATTGAGGGTGCACAGCGCCGAAGTCATTTCGCCGATCCCCTGCGCAGGCAGGGGCCCATCTCCCGACGGTAGCGTCCAGCACGGCGGGCAGGAGATGGGTCCCCGCCCCCGCGGGGAACCGGGAGGGGTACCGCCCGGCACAATCCTCGACGACCATCTCACCATCGCCTGCGCCGACGGCGCGATCCGTCCGACGATCATCCAGCGCGCCGGTCGCCCCGCCATGCCGATCGAAGACTTCCTGCGCGGCTTTGCCGTTGAACCGGGCACGGTCATCGCATGACGCGCTTTGCCCTGACGCTGGAGTTTGACGGCGGCCCGTTCATGGGGTTGCAGCGCCAGGCGCATGGCCCCAGCGTGCAGCAGCATGTCGAGGAGGCGGTGCAGGCGATCACCGGCGAGGCGTCGATCCTCCACGCCGCGGGGCGCACCGATGCCGGCGTCCATGCCCTCGCGATGCGCGCGCATGTCGATATCGAAAAGCGCATCGATCCGTTCCGGCTGATGGAGGCGCTAAACGCGAAACTGAGGCCTGAGCCGATCGCGGTGCTGGCCTGCGAGATCGTGCCCGATGACTGGCACGCACGCTTCTCCTGCACGGGCCGGTCCTATATCTACCGCATCACCAACCGCCGCGCGCCGTTGACGCTCGAGCGCGGCAAGGCGTGGCAGGTGTCCGCGCCGCTTGACGTGCCCGCGATGCACGCCGCCGCGCAGCATCTGGTCGGGCACCACGATTTCACCACCTTCCGCTCGGTCCACTGCCAGGCGGCGAGCCCGGTCAAGACGCTCGACCGGCTTGACGTGATCCGCGACGGCGACGAGATCGACATCCACGCCGCCGCTCGATCCTTCCTGCACCATCAGGTGCGATCGATGGTCGGCTGTCTGGTGCTGGTCGGGCGCGGCAAATGGTCCGGCGAGGATCTCAAGGCCGCGCTCGACGCGCGCGACCGCGCCGCGCTCGGCTTCAACGCACCACCCGATGGGCTATATTTTGCAAGCGCGACCTATAGCTAGAGCGCGCGGGGCAGCCGAAGCCGCACCAGCAGCCCGCCCAGATCCTCGCTCTCGTCGAGCTCCACCTTGCCGCCGTAGATCTCCGCGACATCGCGCACGATCGCGAGCCCGAGCCCCGTGCCCGGCTTGCCGGTATCGAGCCGCGCACCGCGATCGAAGATGCGCTCGCGTTCCTTCTCGGGAATGCCGGTGCCGTCGTCCTCGATCCAGATATCGACCAGCTTCGGGTCCGCCGCACCCTTCGGATCGATGGTGACGAAGACGCTGCCGCCGCCATATTTGCCGGCGTTTTCAACCAGGTTACCGAGCATTTCCTCGAGATCCTGGCGCTCGATCGCGACCTCGGCGCTCTTGCTGCCGTCGAGGTCGCAACGGACATGCGGGTAGAGCCGCACCACCGCGCGCTCGACCGCCTGCGCGCTTTCCCACACATTCGCGCGCGCCAGCGCCTGCCCGCGCCGTCCGACGGCGCGCGCGCGGGCGAGATGATGGTCGACCTGCCGCCGCATTACCGCCGCCTCGCGGATCACGGTATCGGCAAGGTCATCGGCGCGCGCGGTGGCGCTGTTCATCACCACGGTGAGCGGGGTCTTGAGCGCATGCGCCAGATTGCCCGCATGCCGCCGCGCCTCTTCGGCCTGTTTCTCGTTATGCTCGAGCAGCGCATTGAGCTCCTCGACCATCGGCATCACCTCGATCGGCATCGGGTCGCGCACCCGGTCCATGCGGCCCGTGCGCATCGCCTGGATCGCCTCCCTCACCTTGCGCAGCGGCCAGAGGCCGTAGAGCGTCTGCAAGCCCGCCATGATGATGAGACCGAGCGCGAGCAACGCGAAGCTGTAGCCCAGGGTCTCGCGCAGCTGGCGCAGCTGCAGGTCCATCTCCGCACGCGACTGCGCCACCATGAAGCGCCAGCGCACCTTGGAACCGGGCAGATAAATCGACTGCTCGATGATGCGCAGCTCGTGATCGGGAAACTGGTCGCTGTCATAGATATGCGGCTGCGCATCGCTGTGCGCGGTCTCGATCTTGAGCGCGCGGTCCCACAAGGAACGCGAAGTAAAATCGGCATGGCCCTGGCCGCTGATCTGCCAGTAGAGCCCGCTATTGGGCTCCAGAAAGCGCTGGTCGCCGAGGGGGCGGTTGAAGAACACCTCGCCATCGGGCCCGATCTCGGCCGAGGAGATCATCGCGGTCAGCACATATTCGAGCTGATCGTCGAAGCTTGTGGTGATGGTGTTGGTGAGGATGCGGTCAAGCGCGAGGCCGCCGCTCAGCAGCAGCACGAAGATCCATGCCGCCGCGATGCCGATCATGCGGCGGCTCAAGGACCCGGTATTGGGCAGCGGCGCAGGCGGGGGGCTCTGGGCTTCCGCGCCCGGCTGCAGGGTGTCAGCTGCCGACACGCTCGGCAGGGTCTTCAAGGCTGTAGCCCAGGCCGCGGATGGTGGTGATCACATCGGGGCCCAGCTTCTTGCGGATGCGCGTGACGAACACCTCGATGGTGTTGGAATCGCGGTCGAAATCCTGGTCGTAGATATGCTCGATCAGCTCGGTACGGCTGATGACCTTGCCCTTGTGGTGGAGCAGGTACGACAGCAGCTTGTATTCCTGGGCGGTCAGCTTCACCGGCTCGCCGTTCAATGACACCTTGCCCGAGCGCGTATCGAGCCGGACATCGCCCGCGGTCAGTTCGCTCGAGGCATTGCCCGAGGCGCGGCGGATCAGCGCGCGCAGCCGGGCGATCAGCTCTTCGGTCTGGAAAGGCTTGGCGAGATAGTCGTCCGCGCCCGCATCGAGGCCCGCCACCTTGTCCGACCAGCTGTCGCGCGCGGTCAGCACCAGCACCGGGAAGGTGCGGCCTTCCTTGCGCCACATGCCGAGCACGGTCAGGCCGTCGATCTCGGGCAGGCCGAGGTCGAGGATCACCGCGTCATAATCCTCGGTCGATCCCATGAAATGGCCGTCCTCGCCATCGGTGGACAGGTCGACAGCATAGCCGGTCGCCTCGAGCGTGGACTTGAGCTGCTTGCCAAGGGTCGGTTCATCCTCGACGATCAGAATGCGCATGGGCAACTCCTGGAATTCGGGTGCAATACCGGGCGGCGGACGCCGCCCTTATGGAAAGCTCCCCATATCGGGGAAATGAACAGGTGTTACAAGGTAAGAAGCCGCGCCCGGACAGGCTCAGCCGGCCTGGCGCAGGATAGCCCCGGTACGCGCATCGACATCGACAAAGATGACCCTGCCATTGTCGAGGAATTTCAGCCGATAGACCTGAGTATCGGCGTCATATTCCGGACCCAAATACTGCATGCCCCGCATCCGGGGGAGGATGCGGCCCTCGATCTCGCGCAGCGACTTGACCTGTCCCGCCATGAACTGCTCGCGCGCCTCGCTCTGCTCGCCACGACGCTTGCCGTCGAGCGCATCGGCCTGGGGCGCGCCGGAGACCAGCACGGCCGAGGCCAGGACGAGCGCAGACAGGGTGGAGAAAACGAGGTTCATGATGCGTATCTAGCCCGGTTTCATTGAATAACCGCTGAATACCCCGCTAACGCCTTGTGCAGCCTTTGGCCAGTGCTTCGCGACCGATCGCCGCCCTCCCCCGTCATTCCCGCGAACGCGGGAATCCCGCTCCTCAGCCAAGGTCAGCGACGAAGCGGGACCCCCGCGTGCGCGGGGGTGACGAGATTGGTTTGGCTGACGGGTGCGGCTCAGCGCGACATCTGATAGGTGACGTTGACGGTGACCGACGTGCCCACCTGACCGCCTTCGATCGGAGGGGCGGCTTCGGCGACGACCCCGCGCGGGGCCATCATCTTCATCGCGCCGCCGAGCGGCGAGGCATTATAGGTCGCTTCCGAAACCGCGAGCACCTGCACCCCGGTGAAGCCCACGCGCCTGGCATAATCCATCGCCTGCATCTGCGCGCGCTTCATCGCCTTGTCGCGCGCCTCGGCCTGCGCGGCGCTGTCATCGTCGATGCTGAAGAACGGGCCGGAAATGTTGTTCGCACCCTGCGACACCACCGAATCCAGGATCGCGCCCAGCCGGTCGACCTGGCGCACCTTGACCGTCACCGTATTGGTCACCTGATAGCCGATGAAGCGCGGCGCGCGGCCATCGGTGCCATAGTCATAATCCATGTTCAGGTTGATGCCCGAGGTCTGGATGTCCTCGCGCTTGATACCCAGGGCGACGATCTGCTTGATCACCTTGTCCATGTCCGCCGAATTCTGGCGCAGCGCGGCGGACGCGGTCGGGGCCTTGCTGGTCACGCCCGTGCTGAAGGTCGCGGTATCGGGCGCGCCGAGCACCGTTTCGGTGACGCTGAGTTCGACGACTGGCGCACCGGCGCTCGGGGTGATCTCGACAGCCGCCATCGCGGGGGTCGCCGCAGCGGCCAGGATTGCAAGGGGAAGCGCGCGGACGAGCGGGGTGGTCATGGGGTATTTCTCCACAAATCAAAAACGGTTTGGCCGCTCCTGTTTCATCCCCTTCTCGTCACCTCCACGAAGGCGGGGATCCCGGTTATCCCTCCAATGGTGGAGAGGAAGCGGGATTCCCGCCTTCGCGGGAATGACGGAAGGGCCTGTTCGAGAGAACGGCCATCCGTCTACGCCTGTGCACGGTTCAGCGTTGCGCGCGGCTGAACGACCGGATCAGCCGCCCGACAGGAATGAAAGTGCTCAACCCTGCGCGCGGGCGTGCTCGATATAGGCCTTGCGCAGCGCCATGGTCTCAAAGCCCGGACGGCCATCGCCGACGCTGAGCCCGTCGATCTCGACCACCGGCATCACGAACAGCGAGGCGGAGGTGACGAAGGCTTCCGCCGCACCCTGCGCCTCGGCGATCGTGAACGGCCTCTCCTCGACCGTGATGCCGCTTGCCCGCGCGATGTCGATCAGGCTCAGTCGGGTGACGCCGGGCAGGATGTGATGCCCCAGGTCGCGCGTCACGAGATGGCCGTTCGGGGTGATGATGCACGCGTTCTGCGAGGTGCCTTCGGTGATGACGTCGCCCTCGACCAGCCAGCAATCGTCGACGCCCGCCGCCTTGGCCTCCATCTTCATCATGCTGGCATAGAGCAGCTGCACCGTCTTGATGTCGCGCCGTCCCCAGCGCCGGTCGGGCCGCGTGATGATGCGCATGCCGCGCTCGGCCATCGGGTTGAAGACCAGCGCGCGCGCTTGCGTGAAGGCGAACACGGTCGCCGGCGTCCCCGCCTTCGGAAACAGGAAATCGCGATCCGCCGCGCCCCGGCTGATCTGGAGGTAGATGGTGCCCTCGGTCAGCGCATTGCGCTCGATCAGCGTCGCGAGAATTCCGGGCCAGTCGGTCGCGCTGCAATCATGATCGATCGTCATCTCCGCCAGCGAGCGTTCGAGCCGCATCATGTGCGCGGCATAATCGATGATCCGCCCGTCGAGCACCGAGAAGACCTCGTATACTGCATCGGCGAACAGCAGGCCGCGATCGAAGATCGAGACATGCGCCGCGTCCTCCGCGACGAACTGGCCGTTGATGAAAACCGTGCGCATGCGCGACCCTTTCTGGCTGTTTTGCCCAGCGTCTTGCGCCCGGCGCGGCCCATGGGTCAAGCCGGATAAGATGCCCGGGGCGGGGATTGCGCCCTGCGCCTGCCCCGCCTAAGTGGCGCACATGTCCACTCCCCCCGTCTTATCCTATGAAGACCTTGGCCTCGTCCAGGGCACCGGCTGGCTGTTCCGCGATATCAACCTGCATATCGGCCCGCGCGACCGGCTGGCGCTGATCGGGCGCAACGGCGCGGGCAAGACGACGATGCTGCGGCTGATCGCGGGCGAGATCGAGGCCGATCGCGGACGCCGCACCGTGCAGCCCGGCATCCGCGTGGTGATGCTGGCGCAGGACCCGGACTTCAAGGGCTTTGCGACGCTGAACGACTGGGCGCTCGCCGGAGACGACGCCCCGCCCGCGCACGAGGTCGCCGCGATCGCCGACCAGATCGGCATCGACCTGTCGCGCGATGCCAGCACCGCCAGCGGCGGCGAGCGCCGCCGCGCCGCAATCTGCCGCGCGCTCGCCAGCGAGCCCGATGTGCTGCTGCTCGACGAGCCGACCAACCATCTCGACCTGGCCGCGATCGACTGGCTCGAAAGCTGGCTGGGGCGGTTCAACGGCGCGTTCGTCGTCATCAGCCATGATCGCACCTTTCTCGAGCGGTTGACCCGCCAGACCCTGTGGCTCGACCGCGGCAATCTGCGCCGTCAGGAGATCGGGTTCGGCGGCTACGAGGCCTGGATGGAGCAGGTCTATGCCGAAGAGGCGCGCGCCGCCGACAAGCTCGATGCCAAGCTGAAGATCGAGGCGCACTGGCTCGAACGCGGGGTCACGGCGCGACGCAAGCGCAACCAGGGCCGGCTCGCCAAGCTGTGGGAGATGCGCGCGCAGCGCGCCTCGATGCTGGGGCCGCAGGGCACCGCCAAGCTGGAGGCGGTGAGCGACAACAGCAAGACCAAGTCGGTCATCGTCGCCGACCGTGTGTTCAAGAGCTTCGGCGAAGGCGAGGGCAAGCGCACGATCATCAAGGACTTCTCGTTGCGCGTGCAGCGCGGTGACCGCATCGGCATCGTGGGTTCCAACGGCGCGGGCAAGACCACGCTGATCCGCCTGCTCACCGGCGAGCTGGAGCCCGACAGCGGCACGATCACCCTCGCCAAGACGCTCGACGGCGTCATCATCGACCAGCAACGCAAGCTGATGCAGCCCGACAAGCGCGTGCGCGACGTGCTGGCCGAGGGTGGCGACTGGATCGACGTGCGCGGGGTGCGCAAGCATATCCAGGGCTATCTCAAGGAATTCCTGTTCGACCCCGGGCTGGTCGAGGCGCGGATCGGCACATTGTCGGGCGGCGAGCGATCGCGGCTGCTGCTGGCGCGCGAATTTGCCCGCGCCTCCAACCTGCTGGTGCTTGACGAGCCGACCAACGATCTCGATCTGGAAACGCTCGACCTGCTGCAGGAGGTCATCTCCGATTATGACGGCACCGTGCTCATCGTCAGCCACGACCGCGACTTTCTCGACCGCACGGTCACGGTTACCCTGGGGCTCGACGGGTCGGGCACGGTCGATGTCGTCGCGGGCGGCTATGCCGACTGGGAAAAGCAGCGCAAGCAGCGCATGGCCAACTGGGTGAAGTCCGGCGCATCGAAAGCCGCCGCAGCAGCAGCAGCAGCCGCTGCCGCGCCCCCTCCCCCGCCTAGGCCGCAGCGCGCCAAGCTCAGCTACAAGGACCAGCGCGATTACGACACGTTGCCCGAGCGGATCGAGGCGATCGAAGCCGCGATCGCGCGCGACGAGGCGGCTTTGTCGGACCCCGATCTCTACACGCGCGATCCCGCCAAATTCGCCGCGCTGACCAAGGCGATCGAAAAAGCGCGCGACGAAAAGGACGCGGCGGAGATGCGCTGGCTCGAGCTCGCGGAAATGGTCGAGGCGATGGGCTGAACGCTCACGCCCGCCGATTCAGCGGCGCAGCAAGTCCCAATGCTCGCCTTCATAGGCGATCGAGGCCTCGACCAGTCGGTCCCAGAAATCGCCGATCAGCCCGACGGGCACGCCGAGCTCGAACGCGGCCTCCTTCGCCTGGGCGATCACCTGCGCCTTGCGCGCCTCGTCTCGGACCATCGCGCGGTCGGGCTTGATCCGCGCGGCGGCGCGCATATAGCCGAAGCGCCGAGCGAACAGTTCGATCAGCTCGCGGTCGAGCGCATCGACGCCCGCGCGCACCTCGGCCATGGTCGTGCAATCTTCGGGCGCTTTGACGGTGTCTGACATGGGCTCGGGATAGCGAGGCCCGCCGCGCCTGTCGAGCGCGCGGCACGACTTGACTCTGGCGCGACGCTTCGCCATAGGCCGCGCTTCGCAATTGGCCCTGCACCCCGGTGAAGCAGCGGCCGCATGGCGCACACTCGGCACCATGGCGCGATCCCGGGACATCTGGCCGCAGCATTGGGCAGCGGCCTCGCCTGGCAACAGGCAGCAAATTGGAGAATGACGCGTGTCCAAACGCAACAGTGCAAAGTACAAGCTCGACCGCCGCATGGGCGAGAACATCTGGGGTCGCCCCAAGTCGCCCGTCAACAAGCGCGAATACGGCCCCGGCCAGCACGGCCAGCGCCGCAAGGGCAAGATGTCCGACTTCGGCCTGCAGCTCCGCGCCAAGCAGAAGCTCAAGGGCTATTACGGCGAAATCACCGAAAAGCAGTTCAAGAAGAACTATACCGAAGCCAGCCGCATGAAGGGCGACACCAGCCAGAACCTCATTGGTCTGCTGGAACAGCGCCTCGACATGGTCGTCTATCGCGCCAAGTTCGCGCCGACCATCTTCGCTGCGCGCCAGATCGTCAGCCATGGCCATATCCGCGTCAACGGCGTGAAGTGCAACATCGCCTCGCGCAAGGTGAAGCCGGGTGACGTCGTGTCGCTGGGCAAGAAGGCGCAGGAAATGGCGCTGGTCATCGAAGCCCAGGGCCTGGCCGAGCGCGACATTCCCGACTATGTCGCCCCCGACGGCACCGACAAGGTCACCTTCACCCGCATCCCGACGCTGGACGAAGTGCCCTATCCGGTGAAGATGGAGCCCAATCTGGTCGTCGAATTCTATTCGCGCTGATCCGGTCCATCGCCGAAACAGATACGAAAAAGGCGGGCCGCAAAGCCCGCCTTTTTTGTTGCGCCCCGTTCGCCCGGCTCACTGGCCCGCGAAGGCTTTTTCCATGAAGGCGGCGCTGGTGCGCAGCAGTTCGGCGCGGATGGCGCCATCTTCGAGATAATGGTCGCGATTCTTGTAGATGTGCAACTCTGAGCTGCGTCCGGCATCCTTCAGCTTCGCGTCCATGAGCTTGGCATGCCCCACATCGACATTGCGGTCGATATCGCCATGGAACATCAGCACCGGCGCCTTGAACGCGGCGGCATTCTGCGCGGGTGAGCCTTCCTTGATATGCTTACCCTCGCCAAGAAAATCGCGGACATACGCATAGTCGCCCCAGCCATAGCTGTCGCTGCGCAGCAGGGCGAGATCGGTCACCGGCGCGACCGCGACGACCGCCTTGAAGAGGTCCGGTTCCAGCACGTTGGACTGCAGGGCCGCATAGCCGCCATAGGACCAGCCAAAAATGGCCATGCGTTTGGCGTCCGCGCCCTGCTTGGCCAGCCAGTGCGCGCCATCGTTGATATCGGCGATCGCGATCTGCCAGTCCTGAAACGCATTGCGCTTGAGCCAGCTCTGGCCATAGCCCGCCGACCCTCGGAAATTGGGCTGCAGCACCGCATAGCCGCGCTGCGCAAAGAACTGGGGCAGCCAGTCGAAGCCCCAGCTGTCGCGGGACTGCGGACCGCCATGCGGCATGACGACGACGGGCAGCCCGGCAGCACTGGTCTTGCCGGGCGGTAGCGTCAGATAGGCGGGGATCTGGGTTCCGTCGCGGGCCGGGTAGGTGATCGACTCCATCTTGCCGAGCGCCACCTGCTCCAGCCCCGGCCGCATCGCGAGCAGATTGGCCAGCGTCTTGGCATCCCGGTCGAACAGGAAGAAACGACCCGCGTTCGTGTCGCTTCCCGCCCATATCAGCATCTTGCGCTCGTCCTCGCTCGATTCGACCACTTCAACGATCGGCAGATGCGGAATCGCCTTGGCCAGTTGATCGACCATCTTCTGCACATCGGGATCGATATAGTGAATCTCTCCAGCATCGGTCGTATAGCGCACACCGATCACCCGACCGCGTCGGCCGATCCGGGCAAAGCCGCTGACATCGACCTGCGGATGCGCGAACACCAGGGTTTCGGAATCGCTGCCATCGAGCGACCGGCGGAATGCCGCCAGTCGTCCATCGACACGGTTCAGGCCGTAGACAATGTTGAGCTTGGGATCGACCGCATAGGGATCGAAGCCCTGCCGGTCCTTGTCCACCGTGCTCAGCGGCAGCCAGTCCTTGCTGTCGGGCTTGCGATAATAATAACGACGCAAGCCCAGTTCAGCATTCTCACGCGACGACATCGTTCCCTTGATCCGCACCCTCCCATAACCGTCGGAGATAAACTCCATCGCCTCGATATCGGGTTGCTCGACAACCTTGCTGCGCAGGGTGCGCGTATCGACCAGATCGACCCCGGTGCCGGATTTCTTCTGCGCGATCAGCGTGCCAGAGCCGGACGAACTGACCGCTTCCTGCGGGATATATTCACGCACCATCAGGATGTTGCCATCTTCGGACGGGTTCCAGTCGATGACATTGCCGCCGCTCAGCGCCACGCCCAGGCGCATGCCCGTCCCGCCCTTGCGGACATTGATCACCTTGACCTCGCCGCCCGCCGCATCCACCGCGATCAGCCGCGAGGCATAAAGTGGCCTGCCCTCGACCATCACCGATGCAATGAGCATGCACACGAGGCGATCATTGCCCGACCAATGGCACGATTCGATGCGCTCGGGCTCGCCATCGACCCGGAACACGCCACGCGGTGTCTGGGGAGTCGGCACCAGGTCGGCCACCATCACGGCCACCCCCTGTCCGCGGGTCGGCGAAAGATAGACCAATTTGGTACCGTCGGGCGAAAGACTGGCATTGGTCACCATTTCCCGGGCACCGAACTGCTCCGCCATATCGACCGGCTGCGCTGTTTCTCCGCTCTGAGCCAACAAATTCGTCGACATCGGTGCCGCCATCAGGCCTGCAAGGATGCCTGCCACCCGAACAGAAAAACGCATCGCAGATTCACTCCCCTAACTCCAGTGGGACAGGAATGCCGCGACGGCCAACAACAGGCAAGAGCGATGCGACGACACGCAAAGAAAAAGGCGGACCATCGGCCCGCCTTTTAACACCGCATCAAAATACATCCAAAATGGATTTAAATTCTTGATTACACGGTTTCGGGATCGAAAAAGAACAGGGCGTGGCTGATCGCCGCGCGCACTGTGTTGCGGTGGAACGGCTTGGTGATCAGAAAGGCTGGTTCCGGGCGCTCGCCGGTGAGCAGGCGCTCGGGGAAGGCGGTGATGAAGATGACCGGCACGTCGATCTCGCGCAGGATGTCGGCCACCGCGTCGATGCCCGAGCTGTCGTCGGCGAGCTGGATGTCGGCGAGCACCAGACCGGGCTTGTCGCGGCGGGCCTGCTCGACCGCCTCGTCGCGGGTCACCGCGATGCCGGTCACGTCATGGCCCAGATCGCGCACGATCGTCTCGATATCCATCGCGATGATCGGCTCGTCCTCGATGATCAGCACCTTGGCCTTGATCTGGCTGTCGATCTCGCTCAGCGCCTCGGCGACCAGGCTGGAGACGGTGCGGTCGTCCAGGCCCATCAGATAGGCGGTATCGGCATTGGAAAAGCCTTCCATCGCCGTCAGCAGCAGCGCCTGGCGCGACAGCGGCGGAATGCGGCGCAGCCGCTGTTCGGCGAGCAGGCGGCGCGAGTCGTCATCGGCGTCGGGATAGGCGTCGAAGCTGTCGGCTTCCTGGCGATCATCGTGGGTCGAACCCCAGATCACCTGGAACACGCGGTACAGGCCCAGCCGGGCATCGACATCGCTGGGGAACTGGTCGGGCGCGGCGATGATCGCCTGCAGCGTCGCCTTCACATAGGCATCACCATGGTGCTGATCGCCGGCAAGCGCCCGGCTGTATCGCCGCAACAGGGGTAGATGGGGAGCGAGCGTCTGGCCCAGGGACATGCAATGAAACTCCTTTTTCGGCTGGTGCCGTGTCTATGGCCTTCCGCCCCCCGTGTCAAAACCGGGGGCGCAAAGGGATGCCGGATGTGAAAGCAGACAAACCGAACCTCGGCTAAGGAACAATCCGCGCCGCAGTTTGTTTCCTTGTCCGAGACGTTTATGCACAATCCCGCACGATTTTGCGGGCTTGGCAGGGTTGGGACGGCTTGCTAAGCCCATTTCGGGACGGAATTTCAACAGGCGGGATGGGATGCTCGTGCATCGTGACAATGACGATCAGTCCGGCGGCGACAAGCCTGTGAAAGGCCGCACCGGCACCAAGCCGCATCTGGTCAGCGAAAATCCCGAGCCCGGTGGTTCGCTCTCTGCCGACCAGCAGGGCGGAGACGACGGCAAGTCGCATCTGATCGGCGATGCCCTCAAGTCCGTGTACCAGCGCACGCTGGAAGAGGAGATCCCAGACGACTTTCTGGATTTGCTCAAGCAGTTGAAATAATGCGCAGGACAGACCGGGCACAGCTCCCGTTTCTGGCGCCGATGGCGCGCCTGTCGATCGGCACCCGCCTGTTCCTCATCCTGGCATTCGCCCTGCTGCCGCTCGCGCTAGGCGCGGTCATTGCCAATCGCAGCCTGGCCGATACCGCCAACGAGGAGCGCAACCGACTGCTCCAGAAGAATGTCGACGATGCCGCGCTGCGCCTGAACACGGCCATCGACAATGATCTGGCGATCCTCAGCGCCGCCGCCTCGCAAATTGCCCTGGGCGAGGACCCTGCCAAGATCTGCCTCAACCTGCGCGAACAACTGGGCAGCCAGCAGACGCGCTTTGCGGCATTGCTTTTCGCCGACAATACCGGCCCGCCGGCATGCCAGATCGGCGCAGTGCCGCGGACGCTGCGCGACGTGGGTGCCAATCCCTCGGCACCGGCCGTGACCCTCTCGCCCCCGGCCAAGGGCGCGATCTTCATCACCCGCGGCCGCGTTTCGGTCGCGCGCGCGGTCGCCTATTATTCGGCCGACAGCCTGTTCACGCTGGCCGATCCGGTCGACGATGTTCCGCTCTCGCAATTCGAGCTCCGCTCGACCGCCGATGTGCTGCCGCTGACCGAGATCCCGCCCAACTGGCAGCGCAGTCTCAATGCGCTGATGACGGCGCAGTCCACCGTGTCCGGCGTCAATCTGGACCTGCGCTATGTGCGGCCGAAACAGTCCCCGCCCGAATTCCTCGCCCAGATCATTCCGTTCATCACGCTGCTTGCGGCCGCGATCATCGGATGGCTGGTCGTGAACATCATGCTCATCCGCCCGCTGACGCTGCTGCAGCGCAAGGTGCGCCAGTATGAAATCGGCGAGCAGCTGGCGCCGATGGAGAAGACCGCGTTCAACGCGAGCGAGATCGAAGAGCTCGACCAGGGATTTGTCGCCCTGGCGCGCAAGGTTTCGATCGACCGCGAGGCGCTGGACGAGGGCCTCAAGCAGCAGGTGATGCTGACGCGCGAGGTGCACCACCGGGTCAAGAACAACCTCCAGATCATCGCCAGCCTGATCAACCTGCATGCGCGTACCGCCGATTCCGATCCGGCCAAGCTCGCTTATGGCAAGATCCAGCGCCGCGTCGATGCGCTCGCGGTGGTCCATCGCAACCATTTTGCCGGCAACGAGCGCAACGAGGGCATCAACCTGCGCGCTCTGGTGGGCGAGCTGGCGGGAAGCTTCGAACATGCCGACAACCCGCACGGCGGCGATGGCCCGGACATCATGATCGATATCGACAATGTCCATGTCAGCCAGGATGTCGGCGTGCCGATTGCGTTTCTGCTCACCGAGATACTCGAGCTGATCCATTTGACGCGCCCCGATGCGCCGATCCGCATCTCTGCCGTGCGCAAGAGCGACGATCCGGCGAAGATCGTGCTGCGCGTCGCCTCGCCTGCGCTGGGTCCCAATCCGGCGCTCGAAGCGATGCTCGCCGATGGCATCGACCGCGTGATGACCGGCCTCGCGCGCCAGTTGCGTGCGCCGCTGGAGCGCGACGCCGCGTTCGAATGTATCGCGATTGCGGTACCGGTTTTCGTGCCTGCACGGGCTTGAGCCAGTAATGGCTAGCTCGTCACCCTCATGGAGGTGGGGGTCCCGCTTTTCATCCGGCTCTGGTGCAGAAGCGGGATTGCCGCGTTCGCGGGAATGACGATTCAGCTGCCCTTTGCATAATAGCGCGCGCGGAAATCCTCGCCGAACTGCGCCATGCGACCCTCGCCGATCGCCGCGCGCATCGCAGCCATCAGGTCCTGGTAGAAGCGCAGATTGTGCTCGGTCATCAGCATCGCACCGAGCATTTCGCCCGATTTCACCAGATGGTGCAGATAGGCCCGGCTGAAGCGGGTGCAGGCGGTGCAGCCGCACGCTTCATCGAGCGGCCCCTGATCCTCGGCATGCCTCGCATTGCGGATGTTGATCGGCCCGTCCCAGCTGAACGCCTGGCCGTTGCGCCCCGATCGCGTCGGCAGCACGCAATCGAACATGTCGACGCCGCGCTCGACCGCGCCGACCAGATCGTCGGGTTTGCCCACGCCCATCAGATAGCGCGGGCGATCGTCGGGCAGCTGGCCGGGCGCATAGTCGAGCACGCCGAACATCGCCTCCTGCCCCTCGCCCACCGCAAGCCCGCCGATGGCATAGCCATCGAAACCGATATCGCGCAGCGCATCGGCGGACTGCTGGCGCAACTGTTCGTCCAGCGAGCCCTGCTGGATGCCGAACAGCGCCGCACGCTCGGCATGCGCGCCGCCGCTGTCGAAGCCCTCGCGCGAGCGCCGCGCCCAGCGCATCGATCGCTCCATCGCCGCGGCCTGGACATCGCGCCTCGCCGTCGCGGGTACCAGCTCGTCGAACGCCATGACGATGTCGGAGCCTAGCAGCCGCTGGATTTCCATCGAGCGTTCGGGGCTGAGCATGTGCCTGGAACCGTCGAGATGGCTGCGGAACGCAACCCCCTCCTCGGTCACCTTGGTCAGCGCCGAAAGGCTCATCACCTGATAGCCGCCGCTGTCGGTGAGGATCGGGCGCGGCCAGTCCATGAACTTGTGCAGCCCGCCCAGCCGCGCGACGCGCTCGGCTCCGGGGCGCAGCATCAGGTGATAGGTATTGCCCAGGATGATGTCCGCGCCGAGTTCGCGCACCTCGGCGGGCTTCATGCCCTTGACCGTCGCGGCGGTGCCGACCGGCATGAACGCAGGCGTGCGGATCGTGCCCCGCTTCATCGCGAGCTCGCCGAGCCGCGCGTCGAGCGCCAGCCGCAGTACCAGACGACCCGAGCGCACCGGCCAGCCCAGTGCCTTTTCCGCGACTGGCATCGTCTCGCCCGAGCAGATCACCCGCCAGGCGATGTCGTTGAGGTCGCGCCCCAGCGCCGCCATCGCCGCATCGAAGCGCTGGCGTGCCGCCGTCTGACGCTCGGTCGGCTCGAGATGATCGTCGCTGCCCCGGCGCGCGCCGGAGCGCGGCGCCGCGTCCCAGCGCATGGTAAGCGAGGGCGACAGGTTTGCGCGCTCCCAGTCGCTGCGCAGCTTCTCGCCCGCATCGAATTGCCGCTCGCCGATCAGCCCGCGCGCGAGCAGCCAGCCGAGCGGCGATTCGGCGAGGTTCACCGTCACCGAACGCGCCGGCCGCCGCGCGCCATCGACCCTGCGCCCGACTGTCTCGCCCTCGATCACCTTTTCCGCAAGCAGCCTGCCAGCCTCTGCCCGCACGCCACGCATCGCCTGCTTTTGGGCCATGTTCAGCTCCCCTGATGGTTCGTGATGGAAGAAGCACTTGCCACAATGGTTGGATTGTAGGAAAGAGAATTATCCATATTGGTTAGGACATGCTCCCATGATCAACCGCATTCGCGATGTACGCCGTGCCCGCAATCTGACGCTCGAAGAGGTGGCGCAGCGCTGTGATCCGCCGACCACCGCGCAGACCATCGGGCGGCTCGAGACCGGTACGCGCACGCTCTCGCTCGACTGGCTGAACCGTATCGCGGCGGCGCTCGAGGTCGAATCGAGCGCGCTGGTCAGCAGTTCGGCGGCATCCGATCTTCCGCTTGTCGCGCTGCTGTCTGCCGACGGCGCGCGCGCACCGACCCGCACCGAACGCGCATTGCCCCCCATTGCGGCGGACAATCTGATGGCGCTGCGCGTCAGCGGCAGCATCGGCGACTATCGCAGCGGCGACATGCTCTGGCTGCGCAGGGTCGAGCAGGCCGACCTTGCCAGCGCGCTCAACCGCGACGTGCTGGTCCCGCGCCCGGCGGGACGCTTCGTCTTCGGCCGGTTGATCGCGCGCGAAGGCGGGCGGATGCAGATCCTGCCCCCCGGCCCCGGCTCGCGCCAGCAGGTGGTCAACGATCCACCCTGGCTGGCAGTGGCAGAAACGTTAATCCGCACGCTGTAAGGCTGGGGCGGTGATGCGCATCCTCACCCTTGCCACGCTGTTTCCCAACGCAGCCCGCCCCAATTTCGGCATCTTCGTCGAACGCCAGACGGCGACCCTGGCGTCCCGCGAGGATGTCGAGATCACCGTGATCAGCCCCCAGGCGGTTCCGCCCTGGCCGCTGTCACGCCACCCGCGCTATCACGCGATTGCACAATTGCCGTTTCGCGAACGCTGGCGCGGGCTCGATGTCTATCGCCCGGCATTCCTCCACCTGCCCGGCCTCGGCAACGCCCTTCAGCCGCAGCTGATGATCCGTGCGATCTGGCCGCTGGTCGAGCGATTGCATCGCGCCGTCCCTTTCGATCTGATCGATGCAGAATTCTTCTTTCCCGACGGACCCGCAGCGCGCGAACTCGCGCGGCGGCTGGCCATCCCCTATTCGGTCAAGGCCCGCGGCGCGGACATCCACCATTGGGGCAACGACGCGAAGACGCGCGAACAGGTGCTCCGCGCCGGGCAGGACGCGGCCGGGCTGCTGGCGGTCTCGGCAGCGATGAAGGGCGACATGGTCGCGCTCGGCATGGCCGAAGCGAAGATCACCGTGCATTATACCGGCTGCGACCAACAGCGCTTTGCGCCCCGCCCCGATGACGGCCTGCGTAGAGAGCTCGGCATCGAAGGTCCGATGCTGATCACGGTGGGTGCGCTGATCGCGCGCAAGCGACAGGATCTGGTGATCGAGGCGCTGCCCGCATTGCCCGAGGCCACGCTGGTGCTGGCGGGCGCCGGCGAGCAGGAAGGCCGCTATCGCGCTCTGGCGCAGCGGCTGGGGGTAGAGACCCGCGTGATCTTTGCAGGCGCGCTGCCGCACGAAGACCTTCCCCGCTGGCTGGCCGCAGCCGACGTGATGGTCCTGCCATCTAAGTCCGAGGGTCTGGCCAATGCCTGGGTCGAGGCGCTGGCCTGCGGCACGCCGATCGTGATCAGCGATGCAGGCGGCGCGGGCGAACTGCTGACCGATGCGGTTGCTGGCCGTATCGTGCAGCCGACACCCCAGGCCCTGGCGTCCGCGATCAGCGAGCTGCTGGCGCTGACGCCCGACCGCGAACGCGTGCGCGCCGCCGTTGCCGATTTCACCTGGGACCGTAACGCCGATGAGCTGCACCGGCATTTTTCCCGCCTGCTGTCGACCTAGCGACGTTCCTGGCGCTCACGCAACGTGCGGATGATGCGGTTGCAGATCGTCGGGCTGAGCGCCTCGACGAAGTGGCAGCCGAAAAGATGGCCTTCGGCCCAGACGATCTCGCCGTGAATGGGGGCAACACCGTCGATGGTGAGTGTCACCGGCGCGTGCATCCGTAACGGGTGGTCGGTTTCGAACCGGCATCCGGTGATCGAGAGGTTGGTGAGCATCACCGTGCAATGGCGACGCCCCTGGTCGACCAGTTCAGCCTCGATATTGACATTGATGCGGATGGCGAAGCGGCGATCCGCCGCTGGCTTGCCCTGGGGGCCCTGCCTTCCTGTCAACGCTGCCATAACGGCCTCCAGCAACCCTTGTTCTTTGCGCCGTGCGGTCTGCAAGCAGACAGCTTGGTGCAATCGCTCAAGGCTTTAGCGCGCAGAGCCTAATCGAGCGTAAACGGAAGTGAAGAAATGATGACAGTCGCATATTGCGGCGAAGGCGAAGGCGCAGGCGCGGGCAAATAAAAACGCCCGGCAGCAAGGCTGCCGGGCGTCCTTATGGCTTTGCCCTTTCGAGCGAAGTGAGCGTGAAGCTTACTTCTTTTCTTCAGCCGGAGCGGCCGGAGCAGCGGCGTCAGCAGCCGGAGCGGCTTCTGCACCAGCAGCGGCGCCAGCTTCGGCACCGGCTTCGGCGCCAGCTTCAGCACCGGCTTCCATGCCAGCTTCGGCGCCTTCAGCGGCCGGAGCTTCCATGGCTTCTTCAGCGGGAGCTTCGGTGGTGGCTTCTTCGGCGGGAGCTTCTTCAGCCTTTTCCGGCGAGCAAGCGGCGAGAGCCAGAACGCCAGCGACGGCGAAAACCGGGCTCAGCTTGAGAATGGACTTCATGGTACTTTTCCCCTTCGTTGCGGAAACAAGAGCCCGCGTTGTATCGACACCCTAGGGACTCTGGCAAGATGTATTTCTTGCACTGGCGCAGGAAGGACACGCCGCATTTGGCCCGACCCCTTTCCCCCGCACCCTTGGGAACCGTGCATATAGCCGGTTTGTGAGGGGCGGAAAAGAGGATAAAATATTGGCACTGTTGGTGTCTTTTTGTCGATCCAAAGCCCTGCTGACGAATGTCCAACAGGGCGTCGATACGGCTTCAGGCCGATTGCCGCCCGGCCCCGCGACCGAATTAAAACCGTTTCGTATCAATGGCTTGATTGAAGCCATCAAGCACCTGCTTATTCGGCCGGCCGTCGCTCGGGCCCTGCCCCGCCTGGCTATCTCGCCCCGCGCCGAGCCGCGACCGCCCGCTCGGGCCGAGGCATGGCAGGCCATGCCGAATCAGCGGCTTGACCCGGGCGTTCCATCTGTGCGAGCGCGGCGAAGAAGGCGGCACCAGCCGCGCCCAGAGCAGGAAATTGCAACCGTGACCGCACGCACCATCAACAACCGTCCCGTCCAGCCGATCGGCCTGGGCTGCATGTCGCTGAGCTGGGGTTATGGCACGCTGCCGCCGCGCGAGACGGCGGCCGCATTGCTCCACCGCGCGCTCGACCTGGGCTATGACCATCTCGACACCGCCAATATCTATGGCCTCGGGCATAACGAGACGCTGATCGGCGAGGCGCTGAAGGGGCGGCGGCAGCAATTCTTCCTGGCGACCAAGATGGGCATCGTGATCGAGGGCGAAAGGCGCGGAATCAACTGTCGCCCCGAAGCGATCCGCCGCTGCATCGATGAGTCGCTCACCCGGCTGCAGACCGACCATGTCGATCTCTATTACATGCACCGCCGCGACCGCGATGTGCCGATCGAGGAATCGGTGGGCGCGATGGCGGACCTGATCAAGGAAGGAAAGATCGGCAGCATCGGGCTGTCCGAAATGTCGGCAGAAACGCTGCGGCGCGCGGCGGCCGAGCACCCGATCGCGGCCATGCAGACCGAATATTCGCCCTGGACGCGCGAGCCTGAAATCGCGGTGCTCGAAGCATGCGCCGAACTCGGCACGACCTTTGTCGCCTTCTCGCCGGTCGCGCGCGGGGTACTCGCCAATGGCGTGCAGGATGCCGACGCGCTGACCGAAAAGGACCTGCGGCGCGGCATGCCCCGCTTCAATGCGGAGAACTGGCCTAAGAACCGCGCGCTCGCCGAAGCGTTCAACGCCATCGCGGCGGAGCTCGAGGTCACCCCTGCCCAGCTGTCGCTTGCCTGGGTGCTCTCGCGCGGCGAGCATGTCGTCGCCATCCCGGGCACCGCGTCGATCGCGCATATGGAAGAGAATTTCGCGCGGGCAGACTGGACCATCCCGGCAAACGCCGCTGCGCGCATCGACGAACTGATCAACGAACGCACCGTCAGCGGCCCGCGCTACGGCGAGGCGATGCAGCGCACGATCGATACGGAGCAATTCGGGTAAAATCTTCGCACGGCGATTGCGGCAATAAATTGGTCGGGACGAGAGGATTCGAACCTCCGACCCCCACACCCCCAGTGTGATGCGCTACCAGGCTGCGCTACGTCCCGACCTTGGGCTTCCGCCGCGCCTGCGGCAAAAGCGAAGCGCGCCTATATGGCGATGCGGCGCGCTTGGCAACCCCGTGATGCACAAGTTCGCATGCCTCATCGCCAATTGCCTTGCGTGGCCGATAATGATAGGCGCGCCCATCGCTGCGACCGGCTGATTGTCGGCCAATCGCTCCCTTTTTCCTTTCTACGCTTCGGATGACATTGCCCATGGACTCGACCCTTTTGCTTGCACTGGCCGCCGCCGCCCCTGGCGCTGCACCGGCCTGGACCCAGCTTCTGATGTTCGTGCCGCTGCTGGCGATCTTCTATTTCCTGATCATCCGCCCGCAGCAGCGCCAGATGAAGGCGCACAAGGCCAAGATCGAGGCGGTCAAGCGCGGCGACCAGGTGATTACCGGCGGCGGTCTGGTCGGCAAGGTGACCAAGGTGGACGAGGCCTATGTCGAGATCGATCTTGGCGGCGCGAAGGTGCGCGCGGTCAAGTCGACGCTGAGCGATGTGATCCAGCCCGGCGGCGCGCCCGCCAACGACTGAGCGACGAGCGGGAACGACCTGCCGCCTTGCCGCCTGTAGCGCGCGTGAATATATGGCGCGCACATCCGGCCCGCGCGGGCCAGACCCGGCAAGCCGCCGCGTCTGAGCCGGCACTGCCAAGGAAGCGAGAAGAATGCTAGATTTTCCGCGCTGGAAAACGATCTCCATCAGCCTGATCCTCGCCTTTGGCGTCCTGATGGCGATCCCCAGCCTGCTGCCTGCGGGCGCGGCCAAATATTATCCCTCCTTCCTGCCGCAGGAAACGATCAACCTGGGTCTCGACCTGTCGGGGGGAAGCCATATCCTGCTGGAGGGCGACCCCAGAGACGTTGCCGCGCAGCGTCTGCAGAACATGGAAGAAACGGTGCGCGCCGCGATGCGCAGCGCCAAGCCGCGCATCGGCATCGGCGATATCTCGCGCGAGGGTGGCAAGCTTTCCTTCCTGGTGCGCGACGTCTCGCAGGTCGATGCCGCGCGCGAACTGATCCTGCCGCTGACCAGCGGCGCGGGACTGACCGGACAGCGCGACTGGGATATCGAGGTGCGCGACACCAGCCGCATCGTGCTGACCCCGACCGAGGCGGGGCTGACCCAGGCGCTCGACCAGGCCATGGAAACCGCGACCGAGGTCGTGCGCAAGCGCATCGACGAAATGGGCACGCGCGAGCCGACGATCATCCGCCAGGGCGACAACCGCATCGTCGTGCAGGTGCCCGGCCTTGACGATCCCCAGGCGCTGAAGGACCTGCTCGGCCAGACCGCCGAGCTCGAGTTCAAGCTGGTCGATCAGACCGCCAGCCCCGAGGATATTGCGGCGGGCCGCGCGCCCGTGGGCAGCGAGATCGTACCCTATCCGACCAACCCCGCGGGCGGCACGCCGATCGCGGTGCGCCGGCTGGGCGGTATCCGCGGCGACAAGCTGACCAATGCGCAGGCGAGCTTCGACCCGCAGACCAACGAGCCCGTCGTATCGATCACCTTCGACCGCGACGGCGGCGCGCGCTTTGCCCGGCTGACACAGGAAAATGTCAACAAGCCGTTCGCGATCATCCTCGATGGCGAGGTGCTCTCCGCACCCAATATCAACGAGCCGATCCTGGGCGGTTCTGCCCAGATCTCGGGCAGCTTCACCACCGAAAGCGCCAACCAGCTCGCCATCGCGCTGCGCTCCGGCGCCCTTCCGGTGGAACTGAAGGTGGTCGAGGAACGCTCGGTCGGACCTGATCTCGGCGCGGAATCGATCCAGCTCGGCCTCATCGCGGGCGCCGTCGGCACGATCGCGGTTCTGGTGTTCATGGTGCTTACCTATGGCCGCTTCGGCGTTTATGCCGATATCGCGCTGGTGCTCAACATCCTCCTGATTCTCGGCGTGATGGCGCTGATGAACGCCACGCTGACGCTGCCGGGCATCGCCGGTTTCGTGCTCACCATCGGTGCGGCAGTGGACGCCAACGTGCTGATCAACGAGCGCATCCGCGAAGAGCGCAAGAACGGCAGGCGCATCATCCAGGCGATCGAGGTCGGCTATACCGAAGCCTCGCGCGCGATCTTCGACGCCAACATCACCAATGTCATCGCGGCGGTGCTGCTGTTCCTGTTCGGATCGGGCCCGGTGCGCGGCTTTGCCGTGGTGCTGATGATCGGCATCGTCACCTCGGTCTGGACCGCGGTGTACGTCACCCGCATGTTCGTCGCGCTGTGGCTCAAGCGCGATCGTCCGCGCGAACTGAACATTTAAGGAAGGCTTGATCCCATGAAGCTCCTCAAGCTCGTTCCAGACAACACCAATTTCCGCTTCCTGCGCTGGCGGCACATCGCCATGGGCATCAGCATCCTGTCGATCATCGCCTCGCTGGTGCTGGTCGGCGTGCGCGGCCTGAACCTTGGCGTCGATTTCGTCGGCGGCCAGATGATCCAGGTGACGTTCGACAAGGTCGCGGAAGCCCCGGTGGCCGAATTGCGCGAAGATATCGAGGCGCTGAACCTCGGCGAATCGACCATCCAGCGGTTCGGCCAGCCCAACCAGGTTTCGGTCCGCATGCGGCTTGCGGGCGACAATACCGACGAGGTCAACGCCGTCACCCAGCGCGTGACGAGCATGATCACCAAGGAATATGCAGCGCAGGGCGCACGCATCGACGGCGTCGATTCGGTGTCGGGCAAGGTGTCCGAAGAGCTGCTGACCACCGGCGTCTATTCGCTCGTCTTCGCGATGATCGCGATCGCGGTCTATATCTGGTTCCGATTCGAATGGCAGTTCGGCGTCGCGGCGCTGTTCGCGCTGTTTCACGACGTGGCGATCACCTTCGGCTTTTTCGCGCTCACCCAGCTCGAGTTCAACCTGAACATCATCGCCGCGCTGCTGACGATCATCGGCTATTCGCTCAACGACACCATCGTGGTGTTCGACCGCGTGCGCGAAAACCTGCGAAAGTACCGCAAGATGGACATGATCTCGCTGCTCGACCTGTCGACCAACGAGACGCTCGCGCGTACGGTGATGACCTCGCTCACCATGCTGATCGCGCTGCTGGCGCTGCTGCTGATCGGTCCGGGTGTAATCTTCGGCTTTACCGCCGCGATGACGCTGGGTCTGTTCGTCGGCTGCTATTCGTCGATCTACATGGCCAACCCGATCCTGGTCTGGCTCGGCGTGGGTCCGCACAGCTTCGTTCCGCAGCAGACCGAGGCGGACAAGGCCGAGGCCAAGCTCAAGGAAGGCCTGTGATCGCCCGGTTCGCTGGTCGCCTCACCCATGGCTGAATTCACGCAGGATCCGCGCGCATCCGGCCCGGTCATTACCGGCTTTACCGCGCGCGGGTTCAAGCTCGATGGCGACAATCTGGGCCAGCGCCGCGTCGATGGCAGCCTGGTGCTGACCCCGGTTTCGGCCATGCCCTGGGACGCACCGGCGGTCGAGGCGCTGGATATCGAGGCGATGGATCAGGTGCTGGCGCTCGACCCGGCGCCCGAGTTCATGCTGCTCGGCACCGGCGGCTCCATGACCCACCCTCCCCGCGCCTTCATCCGGGCGATGGAGGAGCGCGGCATCGGCGTTGAAGTGATGGACAGCCGCGCCGCCGCCCGCGCCTGGGGGATATTGCGCTCCGAGGAACGCTGGATCGCCGCCGCGATCATGGGGCTTTAGAGCCTTTGCCGTTCTCCGGCGAAAGCCGGAGCCCAGAGCGAGGTTGCGATGATCTGACTCCTGGGCTCCGGCTTTCGCCGGAGAACAGGTCAGGTTGAAGCCTCTGCCCTTCTGCGTTCGTTCAGGCTGGTCATCATCTCCGCCAGTGCGCGGAACTGCTCGATCGTCCGCCCCAGCAGATCGCGGTCGCGGTCGGGATTGAGCGAGGCGCTCTCGAACAGGTCCTCGCTGTCCACGACCACCACGACATCGCCCTTGTGGAACAGCGCCTTGAGGCTCTTGCCCTGGAACCGCTCCTCCAGTGCGACCAGCCGCTCGCAATAGGCCGGATGCACCAGATAGCGCGCCTCGACCGGATCGCTGCCATAGACGTCGAAGGACTTCTCGAAGCGCGGATCGACCATCTTCACCCGATCGAGCTTCATGCCGTTCTTGGTCTGGCTGTCGCCGAACAGCGTCAGCCGCAATCGCTGCCGCTCGACCAGCGTCACGCCATGGAAATCGCGCGCAAAGCGCAGGGTGAGGATCACGCCCTTGAAGACGGTGACGTCGCGCCGGTCCTTGCCCGATCCCCGCCGCTCGATCATCGTCGCCTCGTACAGGCGGAACCGCGTGCCGCCGAGCTCGCCCTGCCAGCAATCCTCGCAAATCTTGCGGGTATAGCCCGGCAGCAGGTCATAGGCATAGGCGAGGTTGAACTCGTCGCCGAACGTGGCTTCGGGGCTGTATTCGACCCCCAGGCTGCGCGCGAGCGCGCTGTTCATCTCGCGCTTGAGGCTGCTGACCATGTTCTGGCGGATGATGCCGCCCATGGTGAAGCCGATGGCAATGATGCCCAGTCCCGCATAGCCCAAGGCCTGCCACACGAAGCCCTCCCCGCCGAAACACAGCAGCAGTGGTCCGCCGAGCACCAGCCCGGCAATCCAGCGCTGCCACGCCTTGCGCTTGGCCTCCGCACGCGCCTCGGTCTGGCCTTGCAGCCACTGGCCCAGTTCGCCCGCCAGCAGCGTATCGACATCGGCTATTGTGATCACCGGCATTCCCCCGCCTGTAGCGCCATGGTAATGCTAGGCGGTCAATTGGGGGACTGTCTATGGAATGGATCATACTCGGCATTGTCGTCATCGTCCTGCTGGCGGTGATCGTGATCTATAACCGGCTGGTGGCGCTGCGCGCCAATTGCCGCCAGGGCTGGGCCGATATCGATGCCGGCCTTCGCCAGCGACACGACCTTATCCCCAATCTGGTGAGCACCGTGCAGGGCTATGCCGCGCACGAGAAGAGCGCGCTGGAGGCGGTGATCGCGGCGCGCGGCCGTGCGCTGGCCGCACATGGCCCGGCCGAGGCGCAGGGCGCGGAGATGGCGCTGGGCGGCGCGCTCAAGAACCTGTTCGCGCTGGCCGAGGCCTATCCCGACCTCAAGGCCAATACCAATTTCCAGACGCTGCAGCACGAGCTGGCCGATGTCGAGGACAAGCTTGCCGCCGCCCGCCGCGCGTACAACGCCGCCAGCGCCGACTATAATGCGGGGATCGAATCCTTCCCGGCCGTATTGTTCGCCGGAGCGCTGGGCTTCAAGCCGCAGGGCTTCTGGGAACTGGGTGCCGACGAGCGCGCGACCGTGGGGGCTGCGCCGAAGGTGTCGTTCTGAATTCAGTCTGGGCCGATCCGCGAGCGCAAATAACACACGAAGACGACGGGTGCTGATCGGCGCGGCTCTGGCAATATGAACAGAGTTTAATTTGCCTGTACCATAAGCGCATGAAATGAACGTCCCTCAACCGGGATGAGATGACGTGCGAACCTTGGCTCTTGTTTCAGCACTTCTGGCGACGATGGTTCCGCTCAGCAGATGCGCCACCCTGCGGTCGGCTCAGCGCCCTGTGCTGTCGGCCGAGGACATGAAGGCCGCGCTCGCCGATTACAAATGGCCGGACATTCAGCGCAAGTTCTACAGCAGCAACGACGACGACCGGCACGGCCTGACCCGGCGGCAGTATCGCGATGAGGTGATCTGGCTGTACATGCGGGCGATCGACTCGAACTATGCCCAGTTTCGCAGCAGCGTCGAATCCGAAAGCCGTGGCAGCGATTTCGCATTCGATCTGGTGATGGCCGCCCTTGCCGGCATCACCTCCGTTGCCGAAGCCGACGAGGTCGGGCCTTTCGCTGCAGCCATAGCGACCATGACCGGGGCGAAGGGCAGCTTCGACAAGAACCTGTTCTTCGACAAGACCTTGTCGGCTGTTCTCACCGCGATGGACGAAGAGCGCGCCAAGCGCAGGCTGGTGATCGACCAGGGCATGCAGAACGATGAGAAAAACTATTCGATTGTCCGCGCCATGGCCGATCTCACCGCCTACCAGGAAGCCGGCAACCTGTCCGACGCGATATCGAACCTGACCACCGAGGCGGTCATCAACAAGCGGGACGCGGTCGCCAGACTCGAGAACGCAGCCGCGACCTGCGATTCGGTGGAAGACATGCAGCAGGTAACCGCGGACCTGCGCCAGCTGCTCGATGCCACCGATGGCGCAGACAATACGAAGCGCGATATCTTTGCCGCAGCTTTCGGCCTCCCCGCTGGCCTCGACAAGACCCAGCTCGTCCAGCTCGTCGGGCGCGAGCTCAACAAGGATTACTGCAAAGCCAGCCTGCGAGCGACCAAGGCTGCAGAGATCCGTGCCGCCCTCACACCCTGAAACCGGAGTAGCTGCCATGCCCGATGAACTCAAATACCATAGCCGTCATTCGCTGGGTGAGCTCGAAATAGGGCTGCGCAACGATGAACAATGGTGGGGCGCCTTGACGGCGGTCGAGGTGCTGGAAAACTACACCCTGGCAACGATGGGTGGCCCGAGGCCGGCGCTCAATTCGCTGCTGCTGCTGCCGATGATCGCGGATCAGGCGCCTCCCGCGCCCTCCGGGGCCGAGCTGATCTGCAAGGGCAAAGCCTATGTTTCCGGATCGGCGATCGGTGTTGCCGCCTTCCGGCTGGGCTAGGCCTGCCCGTCGCAACGAACCCCTGCCCCGCGCGTTGCCTGCCGATACGCAGTCGCAACGGGGGGCATATGCCACGCAGCAAACGGCGCAGGGCAGTCGAGCGCTCGAGGATCTAGCCGACGTCACCACCGCGCTGATCTATCGCGCGATCAGCAGGTCGGGTCGTCACGAACTCGCCCGCCCCTTCTCGGCCCTGTGGTGGTCGGGCGTGGGTCTGGCGATCAGCCTGTCGATCCTGTGCAAGGGCATTCTCACGGCGCTGCTCCCCGATACCGCATGGGCGCCCGCGGTCACCAACCTGGGTTATTCGGTCGGCTTTCTGGTGGTGATCATGGGCCGGATGCAGCTGTTCACCGAGAACACGGTGACGCCCATCCTGCCGCTGCTCGCCTATCCCTCGATCTCGCGGCTTGGCCGGACCGCGCGGCTATGGGCCATCGTCTTTGCTGCGAACATGACCGGATGCCTGATCGCGGCGATCCTGATGGTGCATGCGGGCATCATCCCTCCGTTGCAGATGTCGGGCGTCGTCAGCGTCTCGCGCCATTATGCCGAGGTCGCGCCGCTCGACCATCTGCTCTGGGGCATGCCCGCCGGGTTCATGATCGCCGCGCTGGTATGGATGCTGCCGCGTATCGAAAGCGCGGGCGAGGTGCTGATGATCATGCTGGTCACATACATGATAGGCCTGGGCGGCTTCTCGCACGTCGTGGCGGGATCGACCGAGCTGTTCATCGTGATGCTGTTGGGCGAGGTCGACCCGTTTCGCGCGGTGTTCGGCGGCATCCTCCCTGCCCTTGTCGGAAATGTCATCGGCGGAACCGTGATCTTCGCGGCGCTGGCCTATGCGCAGGTCCGCGAGGAGATATGACCGCGTCTCGCGTCAGCTGAGCGCCTTGTAGATGCTGTAGACGCTGGTGATCGTCAGCACGGTGCCGACCATGAACAGCAGCGTGCGCGGGCGCACATTCTTGGCCAGGATCGCGCCGAACGGCGCGGCGATCACGCCGCCGATCAGCAGGCCGATGGTCGCGGTGGTGAACGCCTCGAACCCGAGCGTCAGGATGAAGGTGACCGAGATCGAGACGGTGAGGAAGAACTCCGACGTGCTCACCGTGCCGATCGTCTTGCGCGGTTCGCCGCCCTGGATCAGCAGGTTGGAGGTTACCACCGGCCCCCATCCGCCACCACCGGCAGCGTCGAGAAATCCGCCCGCTGCCCCCAGCGGCGCGACGATCCGGGGGTCCTCGAACTTCGGCGTGGGGAAGCGCCACGCGCGATAGAGCAGCACCAGGCCGATGCCGGTCAGATAGGCCATGACCAGCGGGCGGGCGATGCTGGCATCGACATTGGCCAGCACATAGGCGCCCAGGATGCCACCCCCGACGCCGGGCAGCACCAGCTTGGCGAACAGCCCCCAGTCGATATTGCGGTGCCAGGCATGGCTGAGCCCCGATGCCCCGGTCGTGAACACTTCGGCAAAATGTACCCCGGCCGAGGCTTGCGCCGGGGGCACGCCCAGCACGGAGACCAGCAGCGTGCTGGAAATCACGCCAAAGGCCATGCCCAGCGCCCCGTCGACCATCTGCGCGGCGATGCCCACCAGAATATAGGGCCAGATTTCGGCTGGATTCAGTATTCCAAGGTCCGGCACGTGCGGTCCCTTCTGCTGGAGGAAGCTTCAATCACCCTCAGAACCGCGCCGAGACCGTAAGGCCGGCGGTGCGGGGATCGGGCATTTGAGCGGAGATGAGGCCGGTGTTACCGGGGGTGACGGCGAGCGATTCAAGATAGTCCTCGTCGAAGGCGTTGCGAATCCAGACGAAGAAATCATAGCGGTCGGTGCGAAAACCGGCGCGGAAATTGTGCAGCGAATAGCCATCGATATCGGTGTAGATTGATCGCGAGGCGTTGGACGAGAATTTCGAGCGATAGTTCGCATCGTAACCCGCATAGGTATTGCCCTCGAGCCCGAAGACCGTTGCCGGAACGTTATATTCCGCGCCCCAGGAAAAGGCCCATCTGGACACGCCCGGCAACCACTGGCCGGAGACGTCGCAGTTCGCGGGGCTGAGCGCACCCGGCGTGGCAGCGGGTCCGGGCACCTGCGTCCCCGTCACCGTGGTGCCGCCTGCCCGTTCGGGCGGACACGGCGCATCGACGAAGCGCACGAACCTGGCATCGGTATAGGCTCCGCTGACATAGGCGGTGACACGATCGGACGGCTGGACGCGGAAATCCGCCTCTACGCCGCGGCTGCGCACCTTGTCGGCATTGGCGAGATAGCCGCGCAGCACGTTGCTGCCGCTGATATTGCTGATGACGCTGGCCTGGAAATCCTGGATGTCGGTCCAGAAGGCAGCAAGGTTGAGCGTCGCCTTGCGGTCCCAGAACTTGGTCTTCAGCCCGATCTCAAAATGGTCGACCTTCTCGGGCTCGATCACCGCCACTTCGAGCGCGGGCGAACCGTCGGTGCGGCTGGGCACGCCGTTGAGGTTGACCCCGCCGGTCTTGAACGAGCGCGCATAGGTCGCATAGGCGTTCACGGTATCGCTGATCTCGTATCCCAGGTTGAGATCGTACGAGAGATTCCAGTCGCTGAAATCGACCTCGAAGAATTGCGAGGCCTGCACCCCGCGCTGCGCGGCGATCCAGGGATCGTTGAAGAACGGGCTAGTCGGCACGTTGCTGACGATCTGGCGCGTTCCGTTCGAGGCATTGCCGGTGACGACCGAGTCATACTGGCCGTTCTTCTTGTCGTAATTGATGCGGATGCCCGGCGAGACGGTGAGGGCATCGGTGACCTTCCAGTTGAGCTTCGCGAAACCGGCCAGGCTGACATTGTCGAGCCGGATGTCGTTGTTCGCCACCACACCGTTCAGCACCGCCGGATTGTTCGACAGCGCGCTGGTCGGGTTGAGCAGCCAGGCGCTCGCCGCCGGGCCCTGTTCCTGGATGCCCTGGGTGCGGATTTCCTGATAGAAGGCGAACGCGCCGGCCACGAAGTTCAGCCGCTCCGCCTCATAGTTCAGGCGGAATTCCTGCGTGTACTGCTTCTGCTGGGTGGGGTTGTTGACCTTGAGGAAGATCGGCAGGCCGGTAAAGTCTCGGTCGTTGGCCGGGGTCCAGTCCCAGTAGCGATAGGCACTGACCGAGGTCAGCGAGACCTTGCCCAGCTCCCACTCGACCAGCGCCGACACGCCGCCATGTTCGTTGCGCGCGCGGATATTCGCGTCGAGATCGGTCAAGCGGTCAAACGGATCGGTGCTGGGGACGCGATAGCCGGGGAAGCGCGCGATCAGCGCGGCATATTGCCGGTTGGCCGCGCGCTGGGTGGTGCCGACGCGCGCATAGATCTGGACGCAGCAGATCGGGTCCTGAATATTGTAGTCGCCCGACAATGTCACCTTGAAGCGGTCGCTGGGCTGCCACAGCAGCGCGCCGCGAATGCCGAGATTGTCGAGGCTGTTGACGTTCTGCCCGGTCTTCACGTTCAGGATCGTGCCGCGCCGATCGGTCGACGACAGGCTGATCCGCGCCGCGATGGTGTTCGAGATCGGACCGGAAATCGTCGCCTTGGCCTGTTTGAAATCGTAATTGCCGACGCTGAGTTCGCCGCGGCCCTCGAACGTGAAGCTGGGCGCGCGCGTGCGGATGTTGATCGCACCTGCGGTGGTGTTCTTGCCATAGAGCGTGCCCTGCGGCCCGCGCAGCACCTCCACCTGCTCGACATCGACAAAGTCCAGCGTCGCCGAAGCGATGCGGTTGTAATAGACCTGGTCGATATAGATGCCGACGCCCTGTTCGAACCCGTCATTGGTGAGCCCGAACGGCGCACCGATGCCGCGGATGTTGATGAACGTGTTGCGCGGATTAGTCGAATAGAATTGCAGCGCCGGCTGGATCTGCGTGAGCCGGTTGATGTTGAACAGGCCCTGCGAATCGACCTGCGCCGCATCGATGACGGATAGCGCGATCGGCACGTCCTGGATGTCTTCGTCGCGGCGGCGGGCGGTCACGATGATCACGGTGTCGCCTTGATCATCGGCAGCCTCAGCCTGCGCGGCGGCATCGGTTTGCGCCGCGTCGACATCGGTTGCGGCCGCCTGCGCCTGGAAGGGTGTTGCGAGCGCAATAGCCAGCGCCGCGAGCGACGCGTACGCGGGAAAGGACATGGACATTGGGAAAGACCCCCTGGTTGGGAGGTGCTTCCGGATGTCCGGTCGGCACGCTGTTTGGGTTGCAGCATCGGAAAAGGGCTCGAAAAATGCCGGTCCGGTCGTACCGGTCCCGGCAGTCGGAGGGATAGGTGGCTATGCTCGCTCAGCTGAAGCGCTGGCGTTCGGTCACGTCCATCTGCACCAGCTTGCCGTCGTGCACGGTCAGCACGATGGCACCATAGCGCAGCCGGGATATGGCATCGGAGATGGTCGAGAGGGGAAGCGACGCGCGGAGCGCGGCGTTCTCGGGCTTGGCAGGAGGCATCGGCATACTCCTCGAGGAAATCTGGTGCGGACCGGCTGCATGCAGCATGGCCCGCGAAAGAAAGGCTATTCTCTACCGTATTGGTTGGCAAGATAGTTTTTCTTGTACCCCAACGGTCGGAGACCAACCGCCCCTGGCTCGCGCCAGCCTGCCCGAAAGCGCCAGATCTGGGAGTTTTCAGCCGATACGCGGCCTTGCAGCGCCGAACCGGGCTATTTACAAGGGCATTGCGGACGATTGCAGCCGCCAGCCTGTATGACGAGAGTGACGATGGACCGGTTCGTAAGGGCAGGCATGATGTTTCGCCGCGACTGGCGACTGGGCTATGGACTGGCGCTGGCGAGCTTTGCCCTGGCGCTGTTCAGCCGCTTCCACCTGCAGGGCACGTTGCCCCCGGGCTTTCCCTATCTCACCTTTTTCCCCGCGGTGATCGTCACCACCTTCCTCGCCGGATTGTGGCCCGGAATCCTGTGCGCGGCGCTGTGCGGGGTGGCCGCGCTCTATTTCTTCATCCCCCCGGTCAACAGCTTCGCGATGGACGGCGCGAGCACGATCGCGATCGGCTTCTACATCTTCATCGTGACGGTCGACATTGCGCTGATCCATTTCATGCACCGCGCCGCCGACCGGCTGGAAGCGAAGAAGCGCGTGACCGAGGAACTCTACGACCAGCAGCGCACGATGTTTCAGGAATTGCAGCACCGCGTCGCCAACAACATGACCTTCGTCTCGGCGTTGCTGCAGCTGCAGAAGCGCAAGGTGGCGACCGACCCCGGATCGGCCAGCTTTGCGCTCGACGAGGCGCAGAGCCGCATCGAGACGATGTCGCGCATCCACCGGCGGCTTTACGATCCCGCCTCGGTCGACCTGCCGGTCGCCGAATATTTCCAGGAAATCTGCGCCGATCTGTTGCAGGCGACCGGCGCGCGCAACATCGTGTGCCTGGTCGACATGCCGGCGGTGAAGCTCGATATCGCGCGGCTGACCACATTGTCGCTGCTGGTCACCGAGCTGGTCACCAACAGCCTGAAGCACGCCTTTGCTGACGATGGCGGTACGATCACGCTCAAGCTCGAGCGGCTCGATCCGCAGCGGCTCACGCTGACGGTGAGCGACAACGGCCGCGGCGTGCCCGCTGAGGTCGACATGGCTGCGAGCAAGGGGCTAGGCACCCGGATCGTGCAGTCGCTCGCCGCGCAGCTGGGTGGCGAGGTCAGGGCGCTGACGAATCTGGGTAGGGGCGCTGCGTGGCAGGTGGTGTTCGCCGCATGACCGCTGCGGGCGGCGGATCGCTCAGTCCGCCATCGCCTCGTCGAACGCCCCCACCGGCGCGATCGGATCGGCGAGCGTCATCTGATCGAGAATCACCGCAGTCTCGTCGCGCACCTTGAGCATCAGCGCGCGCAAGCGGCACTCGTCCTCGGCCAGGCAGTTCTTGCACTTTTCATATGCATAGCGGCTGGCACAGGGCACCAGCGCGAGCGATCCGCTGGTGATGCGCACGATGTCGCCATAGCGGATATCGACCGGGGCGAGGCCGAGCTCATAGCCGCCATCCTTGCCGCGCTGCGAATGCACCAGCCCTGCCCTTGCCATTTCGGACAGGATGACGGTGAGAAACTTGGGCGGGATGTTCTGCGCCGTGGCGATCTCGTCCAGATGCACCAGGCCCTGGCCATAGCGATCGGCCAGGTGCTGCAGGGCGCGGATGGTGTAGCGGACTTTCTGGCTGAGCATGGTCCCACGCCCGATACGCCTGCCTGTCCGATTTTTCAACCCGAACGGTAGAGTGAATGCCTCCACCGCACCACGATCATGCGCCGCCCTAGTAGATGCCGCCCTGCTGCTGCAGGAATTCGCTGTCGCTGCGCGCTCGTGTCGCGGGGCCGGTGCGCTTCTGCACCGCCTTGACCGCCGCCGCCATCTCCTCGGGGCGAATCGACCGGCGCGGTTCGGTCTCGGGCTTGAACGCCTCCCAGATCACCGCCGCCTTGGCTTCGTCGCCCGGCCAGGCGCCGTAGACGCGGCGGCCCGAACGGCGATCGATGCGCACCATGCGCGTGCCCGGCGGCGCGAGGAACTCGCTGACCGGCAGGCTGGGGAAGATTTCCTTTGCGAATTGCTTGAACACCGGCGCGGCGAGCCGGCCGCCCTGCGCATAGCCGCCCATGCTGCGCGGCTGATCGAAGCCGAGATAGACGCCCGCCACGACATCGGGCGTGCCGCCGACGAACCAGACATTGGTGGGGCCGCTGGAAGTACCGGTCTTGCCGAACATCGGGCGCTTGAGGTCGGCCAATGTCACCGCGGTGCCACGGGTGATCACGCCTTCGAGCATGTGCACGACCTGATAGCTGGTGATCGGATCGAGGATCTGACGACCGCGCTGCGCGAAGCGCGGCATCGGCTTGCCATCCCATTTGGGCATGTTGCAGCGCTCGCAGGTGCGCGGATCGGAGCGGAAGATCACCTTGCCGCGCCGGTCCTGCACATAATCGATCAGCGTCGGCTTCAGTTCGCGGCCATGGTTGACCAGCATCGAATAGGCGTTGGTGATCTTCATGACCGTGGTGTCGCCCGCGCCCAGCGCGATCGAGAGATACGGCTTGTAGTCGCCGATCCCGACCGCCTTGATCGTCTTGACGACATTGGTCATGCCCGCATCGTTGGCGGCGCGCACGGTCATCAGGTTGCGCGACTGCTCGAGGCCCCAGCGCATCGTCTGCGGCCCCGCACCCGCCGAACCGCCGAAATTGCGGAAGCACTTGTTGCCCAGGCTTGCCGACTGATAGACGCAGAAGGTGCCGTCGACGATCTGCGTCGCGGGAGTCATGCCGTTGTCGAGCGCGGTCGCATAGACGAACGGCTTGATCGTCGATCCCGGCTGACGATCCGCCTGGGTGGCGCGGTTGAACGGGCTGATCTGCGAATCGAACCCGCCCTGCATCGCATAGACCCGGCCCGAGCGCGGATTCTGCACCACCATGCCGCCCGAAATCTCGGGCACGTTGCGCATCGCGTAGGTGTCGCCGGACATCGGCGCGACTGCGATGATGTCGCCCGGACGCATCGAATCGAAGGCCGTGCCGCCAACACGCTTGCGCGGCATCGTCGCGGTCGAACGCGGCAGCACGCCCTTGTCGCCATTGGCAAAGCCGATTTCCGCGGCGCTCGCCGACTTGTCGATCACCACCGCGACGCGCCAGTTCTCGTAATCGATATCGATATAGGTCGATGCGAGCCGCGAGGCCCATTGATCGTCCATCTCGATCTTGTTGAGCGGGCCGCTCCAGCCGCTGCCGCGATCGTAGCGCAGCAGCGCGTCGCGCAGTGCCTCGGTGGTCGCGCGCTGCATCGCGGGGTCGAGCGAGGTGCGCACCCAGAGGCCGCCGGCATAGACGCTGTTCGGACCGTCCTCGCGCTTCTCGCCGAACTTCTCGACGAGCTGGCGGCGCACTTCCTCGACAAAATAACCGCCAACCTTCTCGAAATTGTCGCCGGTGCGCGGGATGGTGCCGAGCGGCTCGGCCTGCGCGGCGAGCATTTGTTCGCGCGTGATCCAGCCGTTCGACTGCATCGCGCCCAGCGCCCAGTTGCGACGATCGAGCGCGCGTTGCATGTGCACTTCGGGCCTGTAATTGGACGGGGCCTTGGGCAGGATCGCCAGATACGCCGCCTCGTGCAACTTGAGATCGGCGACATCCTTGCCGAAATAGGCGCGCGCCGCCGCCTGCACGCCATAGGCGTTGCGGCCGAGATAGATCTCGTTGAGATACAGCTCGAGGATTTCCTGCTTGGTCAGCACGTCCTCGATGCGATAGGCGAGGATGGCCTCGCGGATCTTGCGGGTGATCGAATATTCGTCGCCGAGCAGCAGGTTCTTGGCGACCTGCTGGGTGATGGTGGAGCCGCCGCGCGCGCGCTGGCCCGAGCCCAGCTTGGTGACGTAATCGAACACCGCCGACGCCAGGCCCGGATAATCGAGGCCATTGTGCGAGAAGAAATTCTTGTCTTCGGCCGAGAGGAACGCGCGGATCAGCGGCAGCGGATAATCCTTGTACTGCAACTGCACGCGGCGCTCGCGCGCATAGCTGTTGACGATCTCGCCATCGACGCCGCGCACCATGGTGGGAAGGTCGGGTTCGTAATCGACCAGCGTCTCGGCCGAAGGCAGATCGCGCGCGAAGATCACCCAGATCAGGAACACGCCCAGCAGCGCCAGTCCCAGCAGATACGCTGCCCAGCGCACCCAGCGCTTCTGCCACGCGTCGCGCAGGGCCGCCATCGCCCCGTCACCGCCGCGTTTCATGCTAT
>NZ_QKVT01000001.1:3304685-3308833 GCF_003426715.1 Blastomonas sp. UPD001 | reverse complement strand
CTGATCTTTGGCCTTGGGCTTGTAGCTGTTGTCGATTGTTCGTTGGTGCCTCACACCATCGATGCTGTAGAAAATCTTCAGCTGGCTTGGCCGTCTTGATCCTTCCGGATAGTTGGGAATAATCGTCACCTTAACCGTCTTGCGTTGTGCCAGGGCATCGGCCCATTCCTGCTCAAGCACCCTATAGGCTCCCCGGTTTGCGGAAGCATCCTGGGCAAAGTGATTGAAGGCATCACTCGGTCCATTGAACCGATTGGCGATGAAATGGCCACCGTCGTCGGTCGGAAGCCTGTCTGGCTTTCCTGCATTGCGCTGGGCCGCACGCGATCGTGGAGTCTTCGCCTCATCGGTAAGCGTACCGTCAATTCGGCGGGTGTTGTCCAGCTCGTCCAGTTGGAAGACATAGCCATTTCGCACCACCTTGCGCCAGCGGGGTGTGCGTATTGGCCGGGCCGGTGCGGGCCTGACCGATGGCCTCGGCCGGAACGGCGCTGGCCCGGGTATGACTCGGAGAGGGGTGGATGGCTTGCGCGGAACTGGTCTCGGCACGAACCTAGCCGGCGATGAATCGCCAAATGAGCCACTGGCGCCGGCACCGCCATACGATCCGTTGCCCGGTTTGAATCTGCCGCGCTTGCGCGGTGCCGTCGCAGTCGAGGAGCCCCTGCCGCCCGAACCATAATACCGGCCCTGGCCCGCGGAGGTGAAGCGTCCGTCGTCCGGGTCGTGCCAGGGGTTGAACTTGCGCTCGATCGCTGCGGTGGCGTCAGGGTCGGGCCAGCGGCCTGTCCGCATCCAGAGTGCAAAGCCGCATTGCTGTCCATGCGCCGAATCCCGCATCTTGCCGCTCCTGTCAGGAAAAACGGCAGGAACATATCAGCAACATTTTCCAACAAATCAATCGTCAGTGGACCGGTTGGAGCTGTTCACGGCAGCTGATTGATCCGAATCCGATGCATCTCGATGATTCTTGGTATCACGCACAAAAAACGACGGCGGATCTTTCGATCCGCCGCCGCCTGCTACCTTCGAAGGGGAAGGTTTACTGGTTGTTCGTGGTCGTGCCCGGCACTTCGCTGGGAGCGACTTCGCCGTTATCGTCCATCGCATTGGCCTTTTCTTCGCCGGCGTCTTCGACAGCGTCAGCCTGTGCGTCCAGGGCTTCTTCCTGGGCTTCGGTCGGGGCCTGATCGGCCGCGTCTTCCAGCGCGTCAGACTGGGCTTCAGCCTGGTCTTCGACCTGGTCGGCCTGCTCGCTCTGGCAAGCGCCGAGGCTGATAAGGCCAATGCTGGCAACGCTGGTGAGAATCAGTTTACGCATGTTTCGCTCCACTACCCTGTTTCATGCACAATGCATGAACGCCACTACGGGCGGGCGCGCGGGTGGTTGCCTGGCCGTGCGAATTTTTTTGCACCGCTCTTGGTACCGACCCGCCCCGTGCCGCGCGCGACGCGCTGCCTAGCCAAAGCGCGCCAAAGCTGCTTAAGAGCGAGCGGGAGTTGGGCCTTGGAACGCTTGTTTTGACATCACCGCCGCCGCAGAATGAGCCTCGAGCGCCGGATCTTGCGTCCGGCCCCGGCAAGACTGTGCCGGACGACCAGACCGAGGCGCAGGGCGGCGACATCCAGGCGCTCGCCAAGGGCGGGCGGACCAATTTCTTCGGCTTTCTGCTGCGCCTCGCCGCGCGCCTGCCCTTCCTGTTCATTGCCGGCCGGCTTTACGGCGCCGAGGCGCTGGGCCGCTTCGCCTATGCGGTGCTGGTGGTCGAGTTCGCCGCGCAGATCGCGACCCTGGGGCTGAAGCGCGGCCTCGCCGCCCAGCTCGCGCGCACCTCGCGCCCGCACGCGCAGGTCGTGGCCGACGGCCTGCTGGTGAGCTTCATCGCCTCGGCACTCGCCGCGACGCTGCTGATGCTGCTGCCCGAGATCATGTTCCCCAACAGCGCCGCGGGCGAGATCGACCGGCTGCTGCCGCTGGTGATCTTCGCGGTGGCGGGTTCAGACGTCGCGCTGGCGGCGCTCGCCTATCGTTTCGACATCGCCGCCACGGTGCGCGCACGCTCGATCATCGAACCCTGGACGATCAGCATCACCGCCTGGATCTTCTATTACCTGACCCCCGATGACGGGTTGATCCTCTCCTATATTGCCTCGATGGTCGCGGCATTCGTCGCCTCGATCATCCCCATGCTGCGCAACTACGGGTGGCCTGTCGGCTGGCAGCCGCGTCCGCTGAAGCTCGCGACGATGGCGCGGCGCAACGCTCCGCTGGCCGCGGCAGATGCGATCGAATGGGGCAGCCGCCGCCTCGATCTGGCGGTTCTCGGCCTGTTCGCCTCGCCGGCCGTCGTCGGTATCTATTATATCGCGCAGCAGGTCGCGAGCCTGCCGCAGAAGCTCAAGACCAGCTTCGACCCGATCCTGGGCCCGGTGATCGCGCGCAACCTGCAGAGCGGCAAGATGGCTGAGATCGCGCGCCAGGTCAGCCAAGTCGGCTTCTGGATCATCGCCGCGCAGCTGGGCGTCGCGCTGGCGCTCGGCATTCCGGGCGAGGGCGTGATGGGGCTGGTCGGTCCGAATTTCGTCGGCGGCACCGGCGCACTCGCTTTCCTGCTCGCAGCAGAGGTCGTCGCGGCGACCGCAGCGGTGAGCGAGGCCGCGCTCGTCTATATCGCGCGGCACCGCAACCTGATGATCTCGCTCGCCATGCTGGCGCTGCAGGGGGGCTTGAGCGTCGCGCTGATCCTCACCGCGCAGGCCATGGGCCTGCCCCCGCTGTTCCAGGCGGCAAGCGTCGCGCTGGCGCTGGCGCTCGCGCTCGGCTTTGCCTCGATCGTCAAGGCGCGGCTGCTCTCGAAGCTGCTCGGCGCGCCGGTCAACGGCTGGCGCTGGGCTTTGGTCTGGGCGGCAGCGGCGGCGACGGCGGTGGGCTGGGGCTTCACCAAGCTGCCCGAATGGGCCGAGCTAGCCTTCGGCATCCCCGCCATTCTGGGCGTCTATGGCTGGGTGATCTGGCGGCGCGGCTTCGGTCCCGAGGATCGCGAACTGTTCCGCACCCGCAAGGGCAGCGCCGAGTAGCGCTGCCCCTGGCGAGCAGATTTACTGGCCGACGCCCATTTCGGTCAGCAGGCGCTGCGCCCCATCGACCTTGTCCATCGTCCACAGCATGAAGCGGCTGTCGACATGGATGGTGCGGTTGATGCCGGCATCGTACGACCAGTCCGACACCACGCCGTCGAGCGTGCCGTCGAACGCTAGCCCGACGAACTCGCCGCGTGCGTTAAGCGTGGCCGAACCCGAGTTGCCGTTGGTGATATCGACGGTGGAGAGGAAATCGACCGGCAGCGTGCCCAGCTTCTCGTCGGCGTAACGCCCGAAATCGCGCGCCTTGAGCTTGTCGATCGCGGCCTTGGGCGCATCGAACTCGCCGCGTCCGGTCTGCTTGGCGACCAGGCCCTCGGCGGTGGTGAACGGCGTCCAGACCAGCCCGTCGCGCTGCTTGCCCGTCACCTTGCCATAGGTAAAGCGCAGCGAGCCATTGGCATCGGGATAGAGCGTGCGGCCCTGTTCCCTGGCGAAGGCGATTTGCCCCGCCATCACCGCCGAGCGCGCCGCCTGGAGGCGACCGGCGCGCTCCTTGGCCTTTTCCTCATCAGCCTTCTGCCCCGGATAGGCGGCGACGGCGAGCTGGATGAACGGATCGGCCGAAGCCTCGAACTCGGCTGCGGGCTTGTCCATCCAGCCCAGCCGGTCGGCGGTGATGCCGAGGCGCGTATCGGCATAGAGCTTGTCCATGCCCAGTTCGGCGATCTTCGCCTCGAGCGGCGCGTTGCGCTTTTCGGCGGCGACCTTGGCATATTCGCCCAGCGCCTGTTCGAACAGCACGCGGTCGACGCCCGCATCGAATCGGCGCTCGACCTGGGTCAGCCGCTCGCGCAGCGCGAGGCGATCGCGATCCTGATAGCCCGGCTCGCGCTGGGCATCGGGCTTCTCGCGCTCCTTAGCCCAGCGATACAGCAGTTGCGCCGCGGTGAGCAGCTGCGCGCGGTTGACCGTGGCGAGGCGCAGATTGTCCACGCGCGCCTGGTTCGATTCGGCGACGAGCGCGTCGAGATCGGTCAGCGCCTGGCCATACATCTTCGTGCGCG
>NZ_QKVT01000001.1:3263533-3304585 GCF_003426715.1 Blastomonas sp. UPD001 | reverse complement strand
AACCCAGGCGCGGAATTCCGCATCGGCCCTGTCCTTGCGGCCCATGAGGTCGATGGCATCCGCGCCGGCAATCTCGCCGAGCAGCTTCTTCTTGTAATTGTCCGACCCCTTGAGGATCGACGCATATTTGATCTCGGCGTCCTTGTTGCCCTTCACCGCCTTTTCGATCGCGGCGGAATAATCGGCGCGCAATTGCTGGTCGATGGCATAGACCTGCTCGAAATTGTGGCGCACCTCGGCAGCAGTCCAATGGCGCTGTGTCACGCCGGGAAAGCCGGCGACCATCACGAAATCGCCTTCGCGCAGCGGCTTGTCGGCGATCTTGAGCCAGGACTTGGGCTTGTAGGGCACGTTCTCCTTGGCATAGGGCACGGACGAGCCATCGGGCGCGACATAGGCGCGGTAGAAGCCGAAATCGCCGGTATGGCGCGGCCATTGCCAGTTGTCGGTCTCGCCGCCGAAATTGCCGATGCCGCCCGCCGGAGCATAGACCAGCCGCACGTCCTTGATCTCGAGCTGCTGCTGCAGGAAATAGGTCTGCCCACCGAAATAGGGACGGACGTCGCAGCGGCGATTGGCTTGCTTCTCGCATTCGGCGATCAGCGCCTTGCGGTTGGCCTCCAGCCGGTTGTAGCGATCAAGACCCGAAAGCTTGGTGGTGACGCCCTTGTTCATCGCCGCGGTCACGTCGCGCAGGTCCTCGATCACATAGATGCGCGATCCCGGCGCGGCGGGCAGTTCGTCGCCTTGGGTCTTGGCCAGAAAGCCATCGGTCAGATAGTCCTGCCCCGGCTTGGAATTATACTGGATCGAGCCATAGACGCAGTGATGGTTGGTGGCGACCAGCCCCTCGGGGCTGACGAACGAGGCGGAGCAGCCGCCCAGCGAAACAATGGCATTGAGCGGCGCGGCCTTGAGATTGCCAAGGTCCGCCGGCGACAGCTCCAGCCCGGCCGCTTTCAGCTTGTCGCCCAGCGCCGGCGTCTGTCCCGGCAGCCACATGCCCTCTTCGGCAAGCACGGGGGCGGATATCAGCAAGGCGGTCGAGGCAAGCAACAGGGGATAACGCATCAGAGAACTCCGCAAACGGGCGCCAGAGGCTGGCATGGGCGCTCAGATAGACCGCAGCCATAAGCGGAGCAAGCGTGCTCGTCCCGGCCTGAGTTTAGCAAGAATAACGGTTCCGCACCCCGGCTTCGCTGGAGTCGACCCGTGGCGACTCGCTGCCGGCCTTTTGGCAAGTCGAGTCGCAGTAATCGGTCAGTCGAGTCGAGCGCAATTTGGTCAATTTTGCCGCATACCGGATATTAACGAGCACACCCCGCAGTTGTCCGTGGTCCATGTACCTTTATCACATGCCCGTAACCTGGTCTTCAGCATGCGTTTTTACTGCCAATTAAAACGCTGATTTTATCTGTAAATTTCAAGGTTGGCCGAATTTGTGGCCCCTCTGACCCGTTCGCCTTCCCAGGCCCACCCGTCACAGGGATATGGTTGCTTCGGCGTTAACCAATATTTGACCAAGTTGGGGGTAGGGTTCGACAAGTTTCGGGGGGCCGATACCATGCAAAAGACTTTCAACATTGGCAGCTCTGCCAATATCCAGAATTCCGCTTCCTTAAGAGATGAGCTCCTGACGGCGCTGGACGAATGTGAAAAGGTCACAATCGACGCGTCGCAACTGCTGGATGTCGATCTCTCGTTCTTCCAGACAGTCTATTCGGCGCATCTTTATGCCGTGAAGTGCGGAAAAACCATCGAATTCACCGATGATGCAAGCGAGAAGCTGGCCGCCACCCTGGTGCGGGCCGGTCTCGCCGATCTGCTGCCCGGCGCTAACCTCAATTCCTGGCTCCATGGAGGACTTCCGCAGTGACTGCCTCGATCCTGACCGTTGACGATTCGTCCAGCCTTCGCATGGCTATCCGCATCGCGCTGAATGGCGCGGGCTATGATGTCAGCGAAGCCGTGGATGGCCTGGATGGCCTGAACAAGGCCAAGGCCGCGAAGTTCGACATGATCATCGCCGATCTCAACATGCCCAACATGAACGGGCTGGAGATGATCCGCGAGATCCGCAAGCTGCCGATCCAGCTCGGCACGCCGATCATCTTCCTCACCACCGAATCCGACGAGGCCATGAAGCAGGAAGCGCGCGCCGCCGGTGCCACCGGCTGGCTGGTCAAGCCGTTCGTGCCCGACCAGCTGCTGCGCATCGCCGCCAAGGTGCTCGGTCGATGAGCGGCCAGGATCCGATCGCCGCCTTCCGGGTAGAAGCCGGGGAGCTGCTGGGCGATATCGAGCAGGCGCTGCTCGACCTCTCGCACGATCTGACCAGCCGCGATCTGGTCGACAGCGTGTTCCGCGGCCTGCACACGCTCAAGGGTTCGGGCGCGATGTTCGGCTTCGATGCCCTGGCGGGCTTCACCCATCATTGCGAAACCGCATTCGACCGCGTCCGCAAGGGCCAGGTTCCGGCCACCGAAGAACTGGTCGCGGTGATCCTGTCCGCCATGGACCATATGCAGGCGCTGGTCGATGGCGACGGATCGGGTCTGGAAGCTATCGGCGACGAAATCCTTGGCCGCCTGCACCAGGCCATCGGCGCGGCAGATGCGTCTGTCGATGCCGCTCCCGCCACCGCCGCCTCAGCAGCGCACCCCGCTTCCGCGCCCGCTGCGCAAGGCTGGCGCATTGCCTTCCGCCTTCCGACCGACTGCATGACCACCGGCACCAACCCGCTGATGCTGCTGGACGAGCTCCGGTCGCTGGGCGATGCCAGGATCACCGCGCAGACCGACCAGATCCCTTCGCTCGACGAACTGGATGCCAGCCAATGCCATCTCGGCTGGCAGGTCGAGCTGCGCGGTGATGTCTCGCGCGCGGATATCGAGGATGTCTTCATCTTCGTGATGGACGACATGACGCTCGAGATCGAGCCGATGGAGTGCGCGGCGCCCGAAGCCGAGACGCCAGCAGCGGCCGAGATCGTGCCCGAAGGCGAGCCGGCAGCCCTCGCACCGGTGACCGCCGAGGCGAGCACCGGCGACACTCCCCGCAACGCCAAGGCCAATCCGGCCAAGGTGCAGGAAAGCGTCCGCGTCCCTGCCGAGCGGCTCGACGTGCTCATGGATCGCGTCGGCGAACTCGTCATCGTGCAGAGCCGCCTCGCCCAGCTTTCGCATCAGGGCGTGCGCGGACCTGCGGGAGAACTCGCGCTGCGCTCGGTCGCCGAGGATATCGAGCGGCTGGCGAGCGAATTGCGCGATACCATGATGGTGCTGCGCATGGTTCCGGTCGCCAGCCTATTCGGGCGCTTCCGCCGCCTGGTCCATGATCTGGCGCGCGAGACCGGCAAGACCATCGAACTTTCGACCCAGGGCGAGAGCACCGAGGTCGACAAGACCGTGATCGAGCGGCTCGCCGATCCGATGGTGCACCTCATCCGCAACGCCTGCGACCATGGGCTGGAGCTGCCCGAAGAGCGCGTGGCGGCGGGCAAGCCCGAGGCCGGGCATGTCACGCTCAGCGCGCATCAGGCGGGCGGCGAGGTGCTGATCACCATTCGCGACGACGGACGCGGCATCAACCGCGAGCGCGTCCGCGCCAAGGCCGAAGCCCAGGGGCTGATCGAAGCCGGCGCGCAGATCAGCGATTCCGAACTGCTGCAGATGATCTTCCACCCCGGCTTCTCGACCGCCGCGCAGGTCACCAACCTGTCCGGACGCGGCGTCGGCATGGACGTGGTCAAGCGCACGATCGAAAGCCTGCGCGGTACCATCGACATCACGTCCAATCCCGGCGAGGGATCGACCGTGGTGCTGCGCATCCCGCTGACCCTGGCGATCATCGAGGGCCTGCTCGTCCGCGTCGGCGAAGGACGCTATGTCATCCCGCTGGCGGTGGTCGAGGAATGCATCGAGCTCAGCCTCGAGGAGGACATGCGTTCGCGCGGCCGCAGCTTCATCACGCTGCGCGACCGGCTGGTGCCCTTCATCCGCCTGCGCGAGATGTTCGCCACCGGCACCCGGCCCGATCCGCATCAAAAGATCGTGGTCATCACCACCGGGGGCGAGCGCGTCGGGCTGGTGGTCGATCAGATCATCGGCAGCCACCAGACCGTCATCAAGTCGATGTCGCCGCTGCACCGCGATGTCGCGACCTTCGCTGGCGCGACCATATTGGGAGACGGCAGCGTCGCGCTGATCCTCGATGCGGTTCAGCTCGTCGCCTTCGGCCAGGAACAGGAGGAGCGGCTGCGCGCAGCCGGATAAGCCCATGCAGGATACACTCACCCCCATATCCGCCGCGAACTGGGATGCCGAGGGCCAGCTGGAAGTGCTGACCTTCGACCTGGCAAGCGAGACCTTCGCGGTCGAAGCGATGCTGGTCCGCGAAATCCTGGACCTGCTGCCCGAGACGATCGTGCCCGGCGCATCGCCGCTGGTGCGCAGCGTCGTCAACTTTCGCGGCAAGATCATCCCGATTGCCGATCTGCGCCTGGCCTTCGACATGCCCGCCGCCGAGAACACCATCGACAGCCGGATCATCGTGATCGAGATCGATATCGACGGCGAGCCGAGCCAGATCGGCATCCGCACCGACAAGGTGCACGAAGTCGCCACGCTCAACCGGACCGACGCGGAAAAGCCGCCGGTGGTCGGCATGCGCTGGCGCCGCGACTTCGTCCACGAACTGGTCCGCCAGCCCGGCGGTATCGTCGTGCTGCCCGATCTGTCCGCCATTTTCCATCACAAGTCGCCGGAGAGCGCTGCCGCCTATTCTGCCGCGGCGAACTAGAGAGAGGATCTACTTATGCGTCCGTATGTTTCCCTGAAGTCGAGCTCGCATTTCGACCATGCCGCCGAAGAGGTCCGACGCGTCGCGCGCGCCGTGGCAGCGGGGGAGAGCGGCGCACGAGCAGACGCGATGAACGCCACCGGCGGCGCGCGCGCGATGCTGCTGGCGGTCAACGAACTTCTCGAAGCGGCGCAACAGCCCGCCCAGGCCCTGCACGCGGGGGTCGACCATGTGCTGGCCGAACATGCGCGCGGCGATATCGATGTCGCGCTTCGCCCGGCAGACTATCCCGGCGAATATGCGGCGATCGCGCAGAAGGTGAACGAGCTGGTCGAAAGCCATATTGCCGTCAAGAAGAGCGCGATGGCGTGCATCCAGGAATTCGCCAGCGGCAATTTCGACGTGCCGTTCGAAAAGCTTCCGGGCAAGAAGGCCTTTATCAACGACACGATCGAGCAGTTGCGCGGCAATCTGCGCGGGCTGATCCGCGAGATGAACCTGATGTCGGCCGAGCATGATCGCGGCGATATCGACGTGTTCGTTCCCATCGAGAAGTTCGAGGGCGATTTCGCCAGGATGGCCGAGGGAATCAACGTGATGGTCGCCAACCACATCGCCGCCAAGAAGAAGGCGATGGCCTGCGTCCAGCAGTTCGGCCAGGGCAATTTCGACGCGCCGATGGAGCAGCTGCCTGGCAAGAAGGCCTTTATCAACGACACCATCGAACTGCTGCGCGCCAATTTCCAGGCAATCATCGGCGAGATTCAGCGCCTGATCGATGCCTCTGCTGCAGGCCGGCTGGAAGAGCGCGGCAATGCGGGCGATTTCCCGGGCGATTTCGGCCGGGTCGTGGGCTCGATCAATGGCATGCTCGATGCCATTCTGCTGCCGATTGCCGAGGGCAACCGCGTGCTCGATCTGGTGAGCACCGGGGTGCTGACCGAGCGCGTCGAGATCGAGTGCGAGGGCGACCACCGCCGGATGAAGGATTCGATCAACAACCTGATCGAGAGCCTGACCGGCTTTGCCTCGAACGTCACCGACGCCGCAGCGCAGGTGGCTGCCGGCAGCCAGGAACTCTCGTCGAGCTCCGAACAGGTCTCGCAGGGCGCGACCGAACAGGCCGCCGCCGCCGAACAGGCGTCCGCAGCGATGGAAGAGATGGCCGCCAACGTCAAACAGAATGCCGACAATGCCGCGCAGACCGAGAAGATCGCGCGCCAGTCCGCGCGGGATGCCAAGGTCAGCGGCGAAGCGGTGAACAAGGCCGTGGGCGCGATGCAGACGATCGCCGACAAGATCGGCATCGTCCAGGAAATCGCCCGTCAGACCGATCTGCTCGCGCTGAATGCTGCGGTCGAGGCGGCGCGCGCCGGCGAACATGGCCGCGGCTTCGCGGTCGTCGCTTCCGAGGTGCGCAAGCTCGCCGAGCGCAGCCAGGGCGCCGCGGCCGAAATCAGCCAGGTCTCGTCCGAGACGGTCAAGGCGGCGGCGGAAGCCGGCGAAATGCTCAACAAGCTGGTGCCGGACATCCGCCGTACCGCCGAACTGGTGTCCGAAATCAGCGCCGCGTGCCGCGAACAGGACATCGGCACCGAACAGATCAACGAGGCGATCCAGCAGCTCGACAAGGTGACGCAGCAGAATGCCAGCGCCTCCGAGCAGATCAGCAGCACCTCCGAGGAACTGGCCAGCCAGGCCGAGGAGATGCAGCAGACCGTATCGTTCTTCCAGCTTGAAGAGCGTCAGGCCCGTCGCGCCCGGCCAAGCGCGTCGAAGCCTGCCGCTCCCAAAACCACCAGGCCTGTGGCGAAGCCCGCCAAGCCTTCCGCACCCAAGCCGAAAGCCAATAGCGTGGCGCATCAGCAGGAGCGGGTGAAGGGCTTCGCGCTGGACCTGGAACGCGGCGTCGCAGACGATGACGATGCCGATTTCGGAGAGGCGGCCTGATCCGGCCTGCCCGCGGGCAGAATTAGACCCTTACGATTGCAACCCGTCAACCACGCACGGTGGGAAGCGATGACGCGCGCCCACCTGTTGCAACCAATGCGAGACCTGAAACCATGCGTGCAACCATCAAGGCGAAACTGGCGGGAGCATTCACGTTCCTGCTTTTGATCACAGCAACCCTCGGCATTTTCGGAATCACGAACATGTCGGACATCAACGAGAAATCGACGGAACTGTCGCAGAACTGGATGCCCAGCATCGATGCCATCCACCGGATCAACACCGCGACGGGTGATTTGCGGATCGCGCAATACACGCATGTCGTCTCCACCGACCCGGCGGTCATGCGCACGGCAGAAGGTCAGATCGACTCCATCCTGAACGATATTGCCACCCAGCGCGCCCGCTATGAGAAGCTGATCTCCTCTGACGAAGAGCGCCAGATGTACCAGGCGTTCGAGGGCAAGTTCGACAGGTACCTGAAGGAGGGCGACCGCTTCATCGCGCTGTCGCGCGCCAACCAGAATGTCGAGGCCGCCGCGACGCTGGCCGACAGCAGGACCCTGTATGACGATTTCTCGGGCGATCTGCTCAAGCTCGTCAAGCTGAATACCGAAGGCGGTGCGCAGGCCAGCGCCGAAGGCGACGTCGCCTATGCCGATGCGCGCAATCTGTTCGTCGTTCTGCTGGTCGTCGCGGTCATTGCTGGCATCGCTGCGGCTATCTGGATTTCGCTGACCATCTCGCGCGGCCTGATCAAGGACCTGGTCGATACCGTCAACCGCATGACCGCCAACCTGCGCCAGACCGCGGCGCTTGCCGAGACCATCGCGCAGGGCGACCTGACCGTGCAGCACACTGCGCTGTCCGATGAAGACAAGCTGGGCCATGCGCTGATCGCGATGGTCGAGCGGCTGCGCATCGTCGTCGCCGATACCGTCGCTGCGATCGGCAACGTCGCCGCCGGCAGCCAGGAACTCTCCTCGAGCTCCGAACAGGTCTCGCAGGGCGCGACCGAGCAGGCCGCTGCGGCCGTGTCCGAACAGCGCGCCGACGCGCAGCCGCGCGTGCTGCTGAGCTTTGCCGCGCGTGACGGCCGACTCTGCCGGGCGTGGCGTGACTCTGGCCGGGGCGGCATCGCCTGCCGCGATTCGGTGGGCTGGAAGATCGAACGGAAACTGCTGCTGGAGAGCACCGGCACAGCCGAATACCGCCAAGCTGGCAGCGACACCGATCTCCTCGCCGCCGCGCAGACCATGGCAGCGGGCGAAGCACTCGACGCGGACGCGGAACGCCGCGCGAAGACCGAGCGATGGATCCGACCGCGCGACCCAGCGCTCTGTTACGAGAGCAACTGAGACGCCGCCAACAGCACCGTGCTGGCCACGACGCTCACAGTCATAATGGGCTTGCGCATCTGGTCTCCGTCCCATTTTTTCGCCTTCCCATTCAGAAAAAGCACGAGGCCAGCCGTTTTATCCAACAGAAAGGCGCCGAATCTGGATGACGACATTCGAAACCCTGCTGATCGACCTGCTGCCGAAGACGCGGCGGTTTGCCTTTGGCCTGCTCGGAGTTTTTTTTGGCTCCGCGGAATGCACCTAAGGAACCGGCTGCACGCTTTCCGCGTTCCTGAGGGTTAGGGAAGAACATACCCTGATTGGGGGGGGGAATGCGGGTATCTGACGATCACAAAGTTGCCCTCGGTCCCACAGCCCTTGATATTTGTCGGGACTCTATCATCGCATTAGCCGAAGATGACAAAGTCATTTACTGCAACCTGCCAGCAACTAAACTTTTTGGCTATAGCAGAGCTGACATCGAGGGCACGCCTATCAGTAGCATTATTCCCGGCTTTTCTCGGGATCTCGAGGCAGCGACAGATAGTAGGCCTACACCCACATCAGTCTGTTTCATGTCGGAGGCCGTAACGGCGGTTGGCGAACATTTCGATGCAGAGCTTCACCTCTCGCAATCGGCTGAACATGGCAAGGCCGCGAGCATACGCTGGATAACCGTCGCGAACGCAACGATACGTAAACGCCGACATGAGCAACAGAAACTGCTTATTGACTGCGCGCGGCTGGTCGGACGCGAGTTTATAGACGAAACCGTCGCCGTTCTTGCAAACGCTCTTGACGCGCGTTGGGTCATGCTGTGCGAAATCGATCATGAACCAACCCGGATGGCTCATACGATCGCCTATTGGGCAGATGGGGAGTGCCGGGCAAACTTCAGCTATGAGCTCCAGGGGACGCCATGCGGCGATGTCATCGAAGACCGAGTGTGTGTCCATTCGAGTGGTATTCAGCGCTTGTTTCCTGATGACGCTGTCCTAGTGGAAATGGGTGCGGAAAGCTATATCGGCGCCCCATTGCACGCCAGCAATGGTCAGTTATTGGGCCTCTTGGCAGTGCTACATGACAAGCCCCTTCAGGAAACCAGTGAAGCAGCATTGACAGTAGAATTATTCGCTGGCCGAGCCGGGGCAGAGTTGGAAAGGCTAAAATTTGGATCGAGCGCCGAAAGGCTAGGTAGAATCGTCGAAGATGCTGCCAGCGAGGTGTTCGTCTTTGATGCTGAGACATTTAGATTTTTACTGGTTAACAAGGGTGCCAGAGATAACCTAGGCTATACGATGGACGAGCTTTCGGAGCTGACTCCTATCGACATCAAGCCCGAATTCACGATAGAGCGGTTTCTTGAGCTAGTTGAGCCTCTTCTCAGCGGCAGCCAGAATGTCATAAGCTTTGATACTGTCCATCGTCGCAAGGACGGTAGTGATTATAACGTCACCGTCAGACTGCAATTATTCAACGACCAAGAGCGGCCAGTATTTTTTGCTGCCATTGAGGATACGACAGAGCAAAGCCTGATTCTGCGGGAACTGCGCGACACGACGGAAAGACTGAACACCGTCTTGGCTAACACCACAATGGCAGTGTTTCTAATGAACGACCGTCAGGAATGCATTTACATGAACGAAGCTGCCGAGACTCTTACTGGCTACCGCTTTGCTGAGACTGAGGGTCGTAGGCTGCATGATGTAATCCATCACACCTATCCAGACGGGCGCCCATTTCCAATTGATGAATGCGCGATCGACAGGGCTCTAACCAGCGGAAACAATGAACAAGGAGAAGATATTTTCATTCATAAAAATGGCAGTTTCTATCCTGTTTCTTATTCAGCGAGCCCAATAAGGGATGCTTCTGGTGCACCAGTGGGCACCGTCATCGAAGCACGAAACATCACCGTGGAAATTGAAGCCAAGCGCGCCCGCGAGAATTTTAACGCTGAGCTTGAGGCTCGGATCGACCAAGCATTAGCCGAGCGCGATGCTGCTGAAGCTAAGCTACGGCATGCTCAGAAAATGGAAGCTATTGGTAAACTCACTGGCGGTGTTGCGCATGATTTCAACAATTTGCTGCAAGTGGTCGGGGGCAACCTTGAATTGTTAGCTCGCGACGTTTCAAATAATCCGCGTGCGGCCCAGCGAGTTGATATGGCGCTTTCTGCGACTGAGCGCGGTGCTCGATTGGCACACCAGCTACTGGCATTCGGCCGTAAACAGCCGCTCAACCCACGGCCATGTAATATCCCCGTTCTGATGACGAACATTGAGGACATGTTGCGGCGGCTTCTCGGCGAACATATTGAACTTCAATTCTCTAGCATGTCAGAAATATGGGAGTGCATGATTGACCACTCTCAGCTTGAGAACGCAGTGCTCAATCTCGCGATTAATGCGCGCGACGCAATGCCCGAAGGTGGGCGGCTGACAATCCAATTGGAGAATGTGGTCATTGAGGAGGGCAGTTGGTCAGACCTCGTTGCTGGCGAATATGCCGCAATAAAAATTAGCGATACAGGCTGTGGGATGACGTCCGATATAAGAGAGAGAGTTTTCGAACCGTTCTTCACTACCAAAGAAGTTGGTAAGGGATCCGGGTTGGGCTTGAGCATGGTTTACGGATTGATGAAACAGTCTGGCGGCCATGTCTCCATTGAAAGCGAAGAAGGCGTTGGAACCACGGTCACACTCTATTTACCCAGAACGATCGAGAGTTTAAGCCAAAAGTGCGATCCAACTGGTGAGGACGTGCCAAGTGGCAACGAGACCATCTTGGTAGTCGAGGACGACGACGAAGTGCGCATAACGGTGAGTAGCACCTTGCGGGAATTGGGGTATCACGTATTGCTGGCTAGGGACGCGGAAGCTGGTTTGGCGGTGCTGGAAAGTGGCACACGGATCGACCTGCTATTTACAGATGTTATCATGCCGGGGAAGGTCAGAAGCCATGACCTTGCGCGGCGCGCTGTTGAAATATTGCCTGAAATATCGGTTCTGTTTACGTCTGGTTATACCGAGAACGGCATAATCCATGATGGCCGTCTGGACGCCGGAGTTGATCTGCTCCGCAAACCTTACAACCGCGCAGTTCTGGCACAGCGAATCAGGCAAAGCCTCGCCGCGCGAAAACCGGTTAAGGCAAAATCGACTGAGAATGAGGTCGGCACACATAGCTAGCCAAACGTCAAACCCCTGTGACTTCTGCAGCAATTGTCAAACAACCTTGAATTACTTATTCAAAACAAGGGAAAGGGGCTGGTTGGCAAGGTCGTCCTAGTCATTACAGCCCCTTCAGGGTCGCATTTATACGGTCGATTAGTAGAACTTGCTCCTATGTTAACACCACGTCAATCGGGCTTTTTCATAGCACAACGTGAGCTTGTCAGCAATTGTCCGAGCTGGCAAGTCTGACGCTGCGGTATCGGACATCTCAGCAGTTAACCGAGGATCAAAGGGAGGCACCGCTTTTGGATGGCACGACACCCGCGTTAATACGGCTTAGCACAGAATAGTGTTCACCAAAATATTGGGAGAATGAGACATGTTAAAAATTGCAAAACTGGCGGCAATCAGCCTCTTCGTCTCAACAAGCGCTGCCTTTGCGGCGGCACCCGGTCCCATCGGACAGATGGTCGGCGCCGCTTGCTGTGCCATCGGTGCTTGCTGCGGCTTGGGCATGGACTGCTGCGGCTAAACAACCGAGTTTGGTCTGAGAGGCTGTTTGGAAAATCGCTCGAAGGGGTTGCGTCGGGGCTAAGTGTCTGGTTCAGACTGTGTACATGAACCCAGCAGGGCCGAGGGTGAATGGCCCGGATTGCCAAGAAGACGACGCTTTACCTCAGTAACCTGAGCCATGAGGAATGGGAGCGCTTTGCACCGTTGATGCCCAAGCCGGGACGCAGAGCCAGTTCGCGCGAGGTGGACTTTCGCGGAGTGATCGATTCGCTCCGCTGCCTAGTTCGATCGGGCTGTGGCGGGCGCATGCTGCCGATCCTTTTCAGGACGTGGCAGACGGTCTATGGTTGGTTTCGCGAACTGGCGCGCAGATTCCTGTTCCAGACGATCCATAACATCGAGTTGATGCTGAACCATGAGTGCCAGGGGCGCGACCCGCCATGATTGGTTGCGCGGGTGACACGCTGCTGGAGTGGGTGAAGAAGGCCGAGGTGAACAGCGGCAAGCCTACCGGCATTCCGGCCGCGGTGGCTGCCCCCAGCGCGAGCATATGCATGTGCCGACCTTCAATAACTTCATGCGTGGTTAATGTCTCGCCTTGGGACGTTAACGAATCGGCGATTTACATAGTTCAAAATCAACACATTATGGCTCCACGGTTACACCTATGGTGGGTAACTGGAGGTTCACTTAGGAGTCTGATATGCGCGATCTGCACGAATTCGAATGGGGCCATGTCAGCGGAGCGGGCAGCTCGCCCAAGCCGCCGAAGAAGAGCAAGTGCAAGGGTTCGAACAGCAAGGGTTCGAAGAGCAAGGGCTCCAAGAGCAAAGGTTCGAAGAGCAAGGGCTCCAAGAGCAAGGGCAAGAGCCACCGCTATTGCTGACGGCGGCGCGGCGCATTGAGCGAGACGCCAATGCGCCGCAGCATCGTTCAGAAATCTCCGATTTAGCAGTGTTTTAACGACAAGATGCTAGGCCCGTGCGATGGAAATGTCGCATCATAAGGCCGATCATAGCGGCTCCACCACGCCATTAGGCCAGCCCGGCGAACGTATTGTCAAGTTGCTCGGCCAACCGCATCTGGCAGATTATCTGCGCTTTTTTGCCAGCCGGGTCATCGATGGTGAGACAATTCCTCCTAAAGTGCTGGCTGCGGAATGGCGAAAAGCCAATGACCGCTATTACGCGCTGCTCACCGAGCAGGCAGGTGTCGCGGAGACCATCGAGGACCTGCCATTACCCGCCGAGCTTGAAGGACCAGCGGCCGAACTCATGGCGCAGGACCATTATCTGCAAGCCTATGACAGCGTTCTAACCGAGATCCGCTGGGTCGAATTGGCCAAGCTCGTGGTGTCGCAAGGCAGCGTCGGGCTCGACCATAGCGACGTTCTGCGTAACACATTGGGCGACGATCGCAACATCATCGAACTGTTCGACTTCTGTCTGCCGCGGACGCATCAGCCCGCACCGGTCAGTATGTTGCGGTTGCCAGCCGATCGATACATTTTCAGTTCGCAATCGACCGATCTCAGGTTCCATGAAATCCAGCGCATGACCGCTGCGCAAGCCCAGTCCATCGCCAGCTTCGGTCTTGTCACCACCGGACTGATGCTGCCGGTAGGCTATGGCGCCAACTTGCTGTCGGGCATCGGTAGCGACAAGCGGATCGTGCTCCAGAATGGCTATCACCGTGCCTACAGCCTGCTTGCCCATGGCATCACCCATGCGCCGATGGTGGTTGAGCGCGTTTCGTGCCTCGATGAGCTCAACCTGGTCGGCTCGGACGATGTGACCGACGACCCAGCGCATTATTTCCGGTCCCCTCGCCCGCCGTTGCTCAAGGACTTTCTCGACCCCGAGCTGACCCGGCAGGTTACCGTCTACCCGCTCGAAACGCGGGTAGAGATCGAGGTGAAGGTGAGGACATCGACCGGCCCTGCGCCGAGGCGTGTCGAATGATCCGGCAAACCCTTGTCGCGGATTCGGCTGATCTGTTCGCGCTGAACCCGGACCTCGATCGCAAAGCGCTGGCGGAATGCTATGCACGCACGGGCCGCGTGCGCATCTATGGCCTGCTCGCGCAAGGCGCTGTGGAACTGCACGATCATCTGCGCGAGCGCGACGACTGGATACAGGTCATCCATGCGCCGGACGCCCCGATCGAACTGACCCGTGACGAGCGCATTGCCATGGGCGCGAAACGCTATGCCAGGATTGAGGACGGCGTGAACCGCCGCGGGCGGGACGGGTTCCAATATCGCTACGAGGCCTTACGCGTGCCCGACCTTGACGAGCCGCTCGACATCCATGACCTGCTTTCGCCCCTCAGCCATTTCCTACACAGCCCGGAGATGCTGGAATTGATCGAGGACATCACTGCACGCGCGCCCCATCTCTTTATCAATGGCCAGGCGACCAGCTATGGCACAGGCGATTTCCTGACTGGCCATGACGACAATGCCGCTGGCGAAAACCGAATGGCTGCATTCGTGCTGGGATTGACGCAGCGGTGGCGGCTCGAATGGGGGGGCCTTCTGCTGTTTCATGGGCAACATGACCGAACGGCAGAAGCGCTTGTGCCGCGCTTCAATACGCTCGACCTGTTCCACGTGCCACAGCAGCACAGTGTTTCGTGGGTCAGCCCGTCTGCCGGATTCCCCCGTATCGCTGTGACAGGATGGTATAGCACCGCCCAAAGCTGAACCCTATCGACTGCGCATTTTATTGTTGGGTATGCACGTGTTCCAAGCTGATACGCGCCCAACTTACCACTTGGCGAAACCTGACTGGCGAGGCAGCATGCTGTTAGCCAGCGGGAAAATCTAACTCCGACTGTTGCCATGACCTCAGGAGGTATTTCAAATGCGCGATCTAGTTGACTTTGAAGTGGCCAATGTAAGCGGCGCAAGTGCATCGCCCTGTCCCCCGGCGGGCAAGGACAAGAAGCCAAAGGGCAATAACGGGTTCGGCAACGGCGGCGGAGATCCGGCACCCGGCAATTCGGGTAAGACCGGAGCTGACAAGGATGCGGACATCGTCCGGTAAGCGTTTTATGATAACCTAGAAATTACCGAAGTGCGCAAGGCCAACCGGCGCACCTCGGTGGTTTCTAGTTTACGAGTGCTGCTGGCCCACAGCCTTATTCGCATTAGCTGCGCGCACCGCGCCGCGCTCGACCATCATGCGGCCATCCACCATCCGCAGCACGATATCTGCGCGTTCGACCAGCGCGGGCCGGTGCGTGATCGCGACTCTGGTGATGGGCAGCCGCGCCAGCATGTCCGCAATGGCCGCCTCGTTCTCTTCATCAAGATTGGCCGTGCCTTCATCGAGGAAGATCGCATCGGGGTCTCGGTAAAGCGCTCGCGCGAGCAGAATGCGCTGACGTTGACCAGCCGACAGGGCATTGCCCATGTCGCCGATCAGGCTCTGATAGCCCATGGGCATTGCCATGATCGTATCGTGAATTCTGGCCATGCGCGCCGCGAACTCAATATCCTCCATTTTGCCCTTTTCATCGAAGAAGCAGATATTGTCGGCCAGCGTGCCGGACAGAAGATGGTCATCCTGCATCACTGCGGCGATGCGACCGCGCCATGTGCTGGTGTTCGTAGGGCCCAGGGGTTGACCGTCGATGAGGAGTCGGCCGGACTGAGGTTTCATGAGTCCCAGTAAAATCCGCATGAGCGTGGACTTTCCAGCCCCGGATTCGCCAATAATGGCAACGAAGCTCCCGGCCGGTATCGCAAAGGACAGATTGGTGAAGACAGGCTTCTGGTCGCTGTCATAGCCGAATGTGAGGTTGTCAGCGACAATGGCTGGTGCGGCGAGCAGCTGTTCGCGCGGCATACCATGCACGACGTCCTCACGGCGTTCCGAAACTATGTCAGACAGGCGCTCCAAATGAACCGAAAGCAGTCGCCAGCGCTCGGCATGATCAATCAGGGACGTCGCACTGTCCATGAAGCTGGCACGATAGGCCAGGAAGGCGAGCATGACGCCAATCGTCATCTCGTTGGCGATGACAGCCTGGGCAGCGATGGCAACAAGCACCAGGAACTGGCCGTTGGTGATGATGCCTTCGGCCAGTCTGCTCCATATCCGATAGGTTTCGGTGCGAAAGCTGGCGGTGATGACGTCCGCATAACGATTTCGCCAGCCAGCCTCGCGCACCGCCTCATTCACATGCAGCTTGATGGCCCGCATCGAGCGCATCGTTTCCATGGTGTAGGTATCTTCATGCGCATCGGCGATCAGTTCCTCTTCGGTGCGTCGACGAATGGCAGGATAGATCGCAGTGCGGAACACGATGTAGAGCAGGGTGGTCGCAACCGTTACGATCATCAGCGGCACACTGATGAGCGCCATCACGATGAGTGTGGTGATAGCCAGCATCGCATCGATCAGCGCGTTGACGATGCCCTGAGTCAGGATGGACTGGATTGGGCCGACCGAGCGCAACCGCGACATCAGATCGCCGACATGACGGCTTTCGAAATAGCGTGTCGGCAGGTGCAGCATGTGCCGCACGATGTTGCCCCCCAGCTGGAACGAGATCATCTGTCCCAGCGTCAGCACCACCCATGACCGCAGCGCCTTGATGAGGATGTTGATTGCGTAGACGAGCCCGAAGCCGGTCAGCAGCAACATGACGAGATTGCTGTCGCTCTGGCCGATGGCTTCATCAATGGTCAGCTGCATGAAAAAGGGTAAGGCGAGTGCTGTCATCTGCAATAGTAGCGACAGCAGCAGCAGCTGGGCAAAGGCACTGCGGAAGTTGACCAGACGCCCCCACAGGTCTGAAAGGCGCACGTTGACCCTGGCGTCGATCGGCTTGAAATCGGCAGTGGGGGTCAGCTCGAGCGCGACCCCGGTAAAGTGCCGCCCGACTTGCCCGATCGCGATCTCGCGCCGCCCGCTCGCAGGATCGAGGATGGTGATGGAGCGCGCCTCTACCCGCTCAAGCACAACGAAGTGGTTGAGGTCCCAATGCAGTATGGCGGGGGTCGCAAGCTTGTTCAGCTCGTCAAGTTCAAGCCTCAGGGGACGTGGTGCCAGATCGAGACGCGAGGCGATCTCGATCAGCTGGGCCAGCGTGGCACCTTTCATCGAAATCGGGAACTGCCGCCGAAGGCCGCCGATATTGATGCGATGGCCATGATGGGCAGCGACCATGGCAAGGCAGGCCAGCCCGCATTCGGCGGCCTCGGCCTGAAGCATCGGGCGCATGCCCTGCGTCCACGGCCATTCAATGCGGGTCATGATCGCATAGCCTTCAGCACGGGTTCCAGGAAAACCTCCCAAAGGCTGCGGTCCTCAAGGATCAGGTTGGCAGACAGGGTCATACCGTCGCGCAACTGCCCGGCCCGGAAGCGGCTTGCGGTCTCCCCGGCCTCGAACTTCACACGCACACGGAACATCGGTTCGCTGGCCGACCCGGTCTGGGTGAGGCCCACCGGCGGTGTCGGCACGGTGGAAACCCAGGTTACCGTCCCCGATCCCGTGCCGTATTTCTGGTAGGGAAACGCATCGAACATCAGCCGGACCTTCTGGCCTGGACGAACGAACCCGACAGCGCTCGATGGCGCATAGAGCTGAACTTCGAGCGTGCTGGCAGATGGGACGACAGCTGCCATGACCGTCGATGCATCGACCCGCTGGCCGGGGCGCACGGCAAGGTCGCCCACTGATCCGGCTATTGGCGCCGTCAATGTGAGCTTGTCCTGGCGCAGCAGACGTGCACGCTGTTCGGCAAGGGCCGCCATGCGTTCGGAAAGCTGTGAACCGGCCTGATCGGCCCCGATCGTGCGCGAAGCAATTTGCGACTCTATGGTCTTGAGCGCTTCGCGCTGCGAAACGATGCGTTCGGCGAGAGTTTCACGCTCCAGCTTGCGCGCCAGCAAAGCCGCCTGGCGATCTTCCAGCTCCGCTTTGGTCGCCGCACCCTGCTTGCTCAACCGCTGCGATCGCTGAAGTTGCGCCTCAGCCAGCCGGGCCTGTTCGGCAACGAGCTTTTCTTGGCGGACCAGGGATTCGAGCGATTGGGCGATGCCTTGTTGCTGCGTCCTGAGCGACTGCGTTTCAGTCGAGCCGAGCAGCCCGCTCAGGTCCTTCTGACGCCGCAGCTCATCATATTGGCGGTCGATCTGCAACAGCTGACTGGCAATGCCTTCGCCGCCGGGATCGCGCCCCTGCGTGAGCGAGACTGTCAACAGCGGCGTGCCCGCATCGACGGCCTGCCCTTCACGCACCAAAACCTTTTCCACCTTGGCCTCGGCGGGCGGCGTAACTCGCGAGACACCTTGCGAATACGCGATGACGCCGCGAACCTGAGCCCTACGTGCATAGCTACCGAACGTCAGAAGCAACGCCAAGGCGAGCACAACGGCGACGATCAGCGCGGTATAGACACGGGCAGATGGCGGCACAGCCGCGACGACCGTGCCGGTGAGCCGCTGACGGCCGGCGTCGATAACCTCCTGACGGAAGAGCGGACTGTTCATGTCGAGTCGGCCAGATGCATTCGCGCAGGGTTAGCCGCAATTCCTCAAAACGTGATTAATGCGCTGAAAACCCAGTCTTTCGGCTTTTGTAACCAATGGCTGGTATCCGGGGACCCGATGTCGGTCGCCGTTGCGCGCGTCACAAGAGACACGGGAACCTGAAGTGAGAGCACGGATACTGGTTGCGATACCTTGGCTGGCCGCGGTGCCTGTGCTGAACGGGTGTGCGCCGCACGTGCAACTGGCGGTGGCCCCAGACATCCAGTCAGCGACATGGTCGATCCAGCCTGGCGCTGGTGCAGACGGAATTGGTGTAGCTCAAGCTCCGCTCGACTGGGCCGCCTTCGGTTCACCGCGTCTCGATGCGTTGCTGGCCCAGGTGCGTGCGGCGAACACCGATATCGCCATAGCCAATGCACGCATTGCCCAGGCGGCCGCCGACCTTCGCATCGCCAAATCCGCCAACGGACCGACGCTGGAAGCGTTCAGCCGGGCAGAATCGAACGCGCGCGGCGGATCGGGCGACAATGCCTTTCGCGACAGCTATGTCACAGGTGACCTCGACCTTACCTATACGCTGGATCTTTCCGGGCGGCTGAAAGCTAGCAAGAAGGCGGCGTTCGCCCGATACCGCGCTGCCGGGTATGAAGCGCAGGCGACACGCCTCACCATCGAAGCCGCTGCCGCCACGGCCTATATCGAATACGCGGCGCTGTGTGACAGGATCAAGATTGCCGAGCAGGCATTGGCCAATGCGTGGGAGTTCGGACGAACATTGAACCTGCGCGCCGAAGCCGGGATTGTCAGCCAGGTTGATGCAGGTATTCAGGCGGCCGAAACCAATGACATTGCGGTCAACCTGTCGCGCCTGCGCGAGGCGCGATCGCGCACCGTTCAGGCGATCGCAGTTCTTGCAGGCGAAGAGGGACCGCTGTTCGACCTTGAGCCCGCCTCTCTTGCCGATTTCGCGTTGCCGCAGTTCAGGTCAGACCAGCCGGCCTCGCTTGTCACCCGGCGGCCCGACATGCTGGCGGCAGCAGCCCGCATCGAGGCTGCAAACGGTGATGTCGATCGCGCACGCGCAGCCTTTCTGCCCGACATCGAGCTTTCGGCCGGCTCTTTCGTCGATAGCGCGGTGGGCGGCGGAATCTTGAACCCTGGCTTTGCGCTGGCCGCCCGGATGGTGGCGACGATCTTCGACAATGGTCGTCTCAAGGGTCAGGTCTATCGAGCATCTGCCGAACAGCAAGAAACCGTGGAACTGTATCGCAAGGCACTGCTGAACGCGCTGGCCGACGCCCAAAATGCGATCGGAGCCGTGCAGGCAAATGGTGAACGCATCCACCTGCTCGAAAACTCGCAGCACCATGCCGCGCGCACGGCTGCGCTTGCGCGTGATCGATATGCAGAGGGCGCCGAAGATTTTGGGGCCGTGCTTGACGCCGAACGTCAACGACTCACCGTCGAGGATGCGCTTGCCAGTTCGCGGCAGCAAGCGTTCAATTCAGCAATTGCCCTCTATGCCGCGCTTGGCGGAAGCCCTCGATAGCCTTTCCAGCCTAGCCGCCAAATTCGCCTGCCAAACTGGGAAAACAGCCACTGAAGCATTCGAGAGCAGAGGGACCAGCACGCTTTGGACAGCTCCCGTGATCGCGCCGCGATCGTAGCACCATGCTCACGCTGCCAATCAGAGATATCCGCGGCAATTTCGACTTTGCAGTTAGCCAGCATCGTCTTGCATTCATCGGTGCAAGCCAATTGGGCTCCGACGATGCTCTTCACGCAGTTCACCGATATGAAGCGCGATTTGCGATCAACGGATTGTGATAGAAGCACTAAATTAACCAAGCTCCGGCAATCGTTGCCAATGTTTCGCGGTTCCGGCAAATTGAACAAGCAATTCCCTGCCTTGGGCTGGCCATTGGCGACCGGCTTGGCCTATTATACCGCTGCGGTAACGTCACTTGCTCTTACAAAGGGTCATGACGGAATCGCGACGGTGTGGCCATCAAGCGGCGTGCTGGTGGCCGCGCTGCTCCTCAGCGAAAAGCGGGTTTGGCCACTCCACATTCTGGCGGGAGCGATCGCCAGTCTTGTCGCCAATCTTGGGCAGGGCAATGGCATCGGTATCTCGCTGGGTTTCACGGCAGCAAATGTCGCTGAATCTCTGCTGGCTGCTTGGCTACTCATGCGCAGCAACGCCCAGCGACCATTTGCAGCCAGATCGACGGACATCGTCACCTTCTGCACCCTGGCTGCATGCTCGACGTTGATCAGTGCGTCGATGGCGTCGATGATCGTGCCCGATCCAACGCCTGTCTTCTGGTTTTCATGGTTCTCGACCGACCTTCTTGGCATTTTACTGGTCACTCCGCTGATCCTGATTATGGGCTGGTCGCTGCGCAGAGGCAGGCTGCTGCCAAGGCATCAGACCCTTGGACAAATTGCCGCGATGTTCGCCATTGTGGCCGCGGTTGCGATATTCACGTTCTCGCAATCGAGGTTCCCGCTCCTGTTTCTGCCAATGCTGACCATCCTGGCGGCCGTGTTCCGCCTCGGTGTGTTGGGTGCGACAGGTGGCGTGCTGGTCGTCGCAGTTGTCAGTTCAATCGCCGTGACACTGCATTCGGGTCCGGAGGCGCTCATCGATGCTGATCCGATGGCTCGCAGCCTGTTTCTGCAATTCTATCTGCTGTCCTTGTTCGCTTCATCGCTTCCCATCGCGGTGCTGCTCGCCGCGCGCCGACGGCTGGTAAATGAGATCAGCGAGAGTGTCCGTCTTCTCCAGCTCGCCGAGAGCGTGGCCAATGTCGGGCACTGGCGGCTGGACATTCTGACAGAAACTGTGACCTGGTCACACCAGGTCTTTCGGATTCACGGCCTGACCGACGATCATCCGCCTGCCTATGCAGATGCGATCAACGCATATCACCCTGAAGACCGTGCCATGGTGTCATCGACCATCGAGCGCGCGATAATGGATCATCAGGGGTTCGAATTCCGCGCCAGAATCATCAGGCCCGGTGGCGAGATCCGCCATGTCCTGTCGCGCGGCGAGTTCGATGGCATCAGCATTGACCGGCCCTTGGCGCTTTTTGGCGTCATTCAGGACATTACTGCGCAAGCAGAACATGAGGACGATCTCAAGGCAGCTGGCCAAAGAGCCGAGAAGGCGGCGGAAGAAGCGCAGATCCTGGCGGAAACCGACCAGCTGACCGGGATAGCGAACCGGCGTCGCGTGACGCAATATCTGGCAGAGGCCATGGCAAGCGCGCTGGAAAGCGGGCGCCCCATGGCCATTGCGCTGCTCGACATCGACCACTTCAAGGCGATCAACGACCGATACGGGCATCTTGTAGGCGATCAGGTGATCCAACGGGTCGCCATGGACGCGAGCCGCCAATTGCGCGGCAATGATATGCTCGGCCGCTTCGGTGGCGAGGAGTTCGTCATTATTTTGCCGGATGCATCGGCAGACATTGCCGTGATGGTCGCAGAGCGGGTGAGAAGCGCGGTCGAGGCTAGCAGAACAAGCCCCTCCGTTACCATCAGCATCGGCGTTGCCGAATGGACACTGGGCGAGACCAGCGACAGTCTGCTGCGGCGAGCGGACGAGGCGCTATATGCGGCCAAGCGTGCTGGCCGGAACGTACTCAAACTTTCGGCGTGAGGATGAGACAAAAATCTACTGCACAGCCAAAAAACAGACAGTTCCACAATTCTCCATTTCAGTATCAGTTCATGAATTAAATCAACCAAGAGTGATTATCAAAGCCCAGCCGTCTTCGAAAACAGAGAATTCCCTGAGTGCGCCACAGGTGGTTTCAATCCTTCCGGCTTAAGCGATGATGCTGGACTGAGCGCTGTCTGGACGGTCCCTGCCCGTTCATGGATCGCCGTGACCAGCCTGGCGCGGTCGTTGGTCACGATGATGGCAGAATGTCTGGCACGCGATATTCCGACATAGAAGCTTTTCTGATCGACCAGGTTGGTCGCACGGCTGTCTGCATGAACAATGACATGATCTGCCGTTCGTCCCTGGGCGGCAAAGGCGGTGTCGACATAGCCGTGCGTAATATGCCGGTCGCGCGCTGCACCGAGATCAAGTGTCCGTATCTGGCCCTTGGGGCTGCGGATCGTGGCGGTTCCGGCATCGGCATCAACCTGCAGCACCTTCGCCCGCGCGCCATTGACGCGCCCCGCTTCGCGATCGTTGCGCGTAAACCGGATGGTGTCTCCGGCCTGCAGCTCCAGCCGCTGGCTTTCGAACACCTGGACTTCGCCCGTACCCCATTGCCGCAACCGCCAGTCGACGGCCTTGCCGTCCTCGCCCTTCAGCGCGATTGCGCCTTTGGCCATATCGATACTTTCGATCCGAAAAGCCTCGCCTCGCTTCACGCCCTTGTCCGCATAGTCGCGGGAGAAACGGACGATATCGCCGGTATCATAGCTCAAAGGATCGCGTGCCTCGGCGCGGGTAAGCCCCTTGTTGACCAGACTCCATGTGGTCAGCGACGGACCATTAAGGCTGCTCGAACGGGCAAGCGCCGAGCGGATTTCAGCGGTAAGCGCATCGCGGCCTTCGCGCGATGGCTCTATGACCATGGTGCGTTCCCGCTGGTGAGAATCGAGCTCGGCATAGCGCGCAGCAATCGTGGCGAAACGCGCGTTTCGGTCGGCATGTTCGATGATATCGCCGCCACCTCGATCGATCGCCGCCAGCGCCTTTCGCGCATCGCCCTCGATCGAGGCGAGTACCGCATCCTTCACCGCGCGATTGCTCTGGCGAACGATCTGCTCGAGCTTGGCCGTCTCCATCCCTGCAGCCTGCAACTGAGCAAAGGCAGCGCCTGCCTCGACCGAACCCAGCTGCTTGACATCGCCCACCAGAACCAGCCGGGCATGGTGTTTTTCGGCTTTCTCGAAAAGCCTTGCCGTATCGCGCGCCGAGAGCAGCGAGGCCTCGTCCACGATCCAGAGCTGGGCTCCGCTGTCGGCGACCCTGTCGGGTTGCAGCAGTTGGCGCGCCACGGTATCGCCGCGTGTCCCGAGAGCCTGGCCGAGCACCATGGCAGCTGAGGCCGTGGGCGCGAGCGCTGCCAATTTGACGCCCCTAGACCGGGCCTCGCGAGCGAAGGTCGCAAGGACAGTCGTTGTCTTGGCGGTACCGGCATAGCCCTGCACGGCCGTGACCTGGTTGCGGCTCGTCAGCAGCTGGCGTGTGGCTGTCAGCTGATCGTCATTCCACGGCAGGCCAGCATCGGCAGAGCGACGCGCAGCCATCGCTACCGCCCTGGCTGCGGCGAGCGGCGAGGCGATCGGAGCGAATGCGCCGCGACCCTCCGCCTCGATCTGCAAAAACCTGGTTTCCGCTTCGATGTTTCGGCGTGTCGTAAATCCGGCAAATTGCGCGCCGCGCCGGTCGGCGAAAGTCCTCGGCTCGATGTCACCTTTTCCAGCCGCTGCTGCGATAGCTGCTGAAATATCCGAATAGCCTATCCGGCCCATCCCTGCGCGCCCTGCTTCTTCGTGCAGGGCAGCTGCTGCAAAGACCGACTGGCGTTCCCCAAGCTTGTCGGCTGCATGAGCGACGGCGCGCGATGCCGCTGTTGCCTTCTCGTCACCCTGAATAGCAGCGCCGGCTCGCATGCGAGCTTCCCTGACCATGGCATGGCGCTGAGCAGCACCGAAGCCGGCCCGGTCGGCCGTCTCGCGCCAATCAGCGACGAGCGAAGCCTGGTCGACTACCTTCTTGGCTTGCCGGGTATCGAGTGCAGCCACCTGCTTTTCAGCGGCGCTGGCATCCGAGCGGCTCGATCCGCGATTCGCCAGCGCAGCCTCGATTTCGGCACTTCGCTTGCTGAAGGCGGTCAGCACATCGGCAGAAACGCCCCTGATCTCGAACATCGAGTCCTTGGCGATATCGATCTCATAGCCGAGCTCGCGCACCTTGAGCGCCAGTTCCTGCCGATAGATGGCACCGATCTGCTTCTGCAGCTGATAGACCGCCCGAGGCTCAATGCTCCGCCAGGCGCCGTCCTCGGTCTGCGTGGCGTTCATGATCACATTATGCGTGTGAAGCTGGGGATCCTGGGCGCGGCTGGTGCCATGCTGGAAGCTTGCTATGACGAGATTGGCTGTAGCCTTGCGGGCCACAGCCCCATCGGCTCGGACACGGGTTGCCGCCGTATGGGCCTCGACATGGGCGAGCGCAGCCCTGACCGCAGCGTCATGGGCCCCGATCAGCCGCCGGTCGCCTGCAACTTCGGCCATGATCGATACCGACTTCGGCGCGCTCAGGGTCACATCCCATCCCGGCCGGTGCTCGAGCTCGCCCTGCCTGTATGTCCCGAGCTGCTGCCCATCGATTTGACCTTCGAGCATCCGGCGGAACACATCCCGGTCGACGTCGCCGGAAAGTGCAAGCTTCTCGGCCCCCTTACCGTTCCAGGCCGAAGGAGATTTTCCCCCGTCGGCATAATAGTCGTCGGCTTCGTAATAGCTGCTTGCCTGGGCCGGACTGGTCAGCGCGGATACCGATGCAACCATCAGACGGGTCCATCATCGGCAGAGGCCGGAGAGGAAACAGGCGGCGTCTCTGGCACTTCATCTGCGACATCTGTAACCGAGACTTGTTCCTGTGCGGGCTGAGGGTCGGCGTTCCCACGGCTCTTTCCCGCATGATGCCACAAGGTGGTGCCGGGGTCTGCCGGCGAGAACGGCGGCTGTCGGGCTTCCCCCCGCCTGGCAATATGATCGGCGGCCAGCGATATGAGAGCTACGGGAAGACCGTCGGGAAACAGCAGATAGCCCTTGTGGCGCGGGAGGCGCAGTTCGCTCTCATGGATGGCGGGTCTGATGCTGCGCTGCTTGCCCAGTGTGATCCTGGGCGGTTCGTCCTTTTCGCTGAGCGCTCCCGTCATGGTGTGGATCTCGACTTCGCAGTTACCGATCGTATCGCTGGCCCAGCGCCGCGATTCAGCGTCGGTCAGCTGGAGAAAGAGCTTGGTGTTGCAGCAGCCGAGCATGGCTTCGGAAATGTCCCTGCCATAACGGCTGCGCATCTGGCCGATGCCCTGGAAGGTCAGGATGACCGCGGCCCCGAACTTTCGTCCTTCGGGCAGCAGCCGGGCGAGATTGTCGACGGCAGGGAGGTCTGCGAGCTCATCGAGCAGGAACCAGACCCGTCGTGACGCAGAGGGCGCCAGACCGAGCATCGCACTGGCGGCGCATTCTAGCCAGCAGGCCAGCAGCGGATTGGACGCTTCGAAATAGTCTTCCTTGCGCGGCACGAAAATCCAGGGGCGCGGTCCCGATCTTTCATCGAGGCCTGTAATGAAATCGCGAAACGAAAATGGTCTTTCGTCGCCGACGGGCATGCGCAGGAACTGGATGAGATTTGCCGCCTTGGCGAGCATGAACAGCACGCTGCCGGTGGCGCGGTCGGCATCGTCGGCAAATGTTCGTGCCGACGAGCTGTCGCCGAGCCAGGTCTTCAGCTCTGCAGCGGTCTGCACCTGCAGCGCATGCAGGAGCCCGGGCAATGTTCCCCTGCCCTCGCGCCAAAGCGCGCGCAGCATATTGGCCACCAGGATCCGGCTGGTTTCAAGCCAGACATCGCGGTCATGCTGACCTGTTTCGCTGATCAGCTGCTGGGCGATCCGGTCGGCATCCGCCGGATGCGCAATCTCTGCAAAGGGCGACCAATAGGCGCAGCGCGCATCGAAGGGATTGAGGATGATGTCGCCGCGCGCCGGATCGTAATAATGGGCGATGAACTCGCCGCTGGTATCATAGACCAGCGCCGCCTCGCCGCGCGCTTCTATGCAGTCGAGCATCTGGCGCAGCACCGTGGTCTTTCCGCTCCCGGTCGTTCCGATCATCGCCATATGGCGGGTCTCGAGCCTTGCAGGAAACGGGACCGCGCCGATCGTGAGCGAATGGCCTTTCGGACTGGCCGCAACCATTCTTGCGAGAGCAGTCTCACTGGTGACGATGGTCCCGCTCACGACACGGTCACGAAGCGCTGCTGCACGGCGTCGTTCAGCTGCCCGGCGCAGCAGCCCCGCACTGAGTGCCCAGCCTGCGAACCCCAGGATCGCCCCGCGATGTGCCAGCGTGGTAGCGGCACCCGCAGCATCGCGGAAATAGGGATGCCTGGCCACCGCCTTTGCGGACACCATCTTGTCGCCATCCGGATAACGGAGGGTCATGTCCGGATTGCTGGCGTGGCCAGCAGAAAGCCAGCCGAGCAGCCTTGCATGGACATAGGTCCCGCACGCCTGCATTTGGCGCGTATCGAGCATCAGCCATGGGGATGCGAGCCCGCCGAGCGCAACCGAGCACAGCATTACGAGCGCGTGGCGCTTCAGCCGCCGGGACCGGCTCAGGCGATCATGGCGACGCAGGCTCTCGGCATGCAGTCGGCGGTCCTGCGGCTCGGTCATGAACGGCCCTGAGCCAGAGCCTTCTGGCGGTCATAGGCCCGATGGATTTCAGCGGTGATGGTCTCATCGGTCTTGCCGTCACGCTTGGCAGCACTGCGCGCATAGCAATAAGCGGCGCAGGCAGTGAACAATGCCCTGTCGATCATTCCTGCCAGGCCGCCAACCTCTGCGCTGAGCGTCCCTGCTTCAATCAGCAATTCCTTGAGGGCTTCGCTTTCGCTTGATGGCTTTGACAGCGCCGCAATCCCGGCTTCGACACAGAGCGGCAGCATCGCATAAACGGTCATGCCGCGTTCCCCAGCAAGACGCGAGAGTGCATTGTCGACCTCACTTGCCAGACGTACCGTATGCCTCCTCCGCGTCATCTCACCGCCTTAGACCAGCGGCAGATCAGCGGCTCAAGAAATGGCAGAAAACCTGATGTTTCGTCCCGCGATTTTGAGGTGGCGTCAGATCCGCCGCTCAAAAAATGGCGGAAATGCTGCATGCACCCGTGCGTGAGGTGTGTATCCAATTTACGGGTCCGATGCGAAGTATCGCGGCCCAGCATCCTTGAGGAAAAATGCCCAGACCGGAGCATGGTCCCTTGCATGAAACAGCCACTAGTTGCGGTCTTGCCCCCGGTCGCCAGCGACAGCTCCCCGGCAATGTCACAGCCAGCTTCCAGGAAAAACTGGCCCGGAACTGGGCGAACGACCATGCAGGCAGTTGGCACCACTCGCCAACGAGCAGCTTTCTGCACAAGGCGAGCATCCGCTGCAGTCGTCCTGCATCCCGGGAGCAATGGAGTTGCCATCGACATCTCCTGCAAGCCGCCCTGGTGCCGCCTGTTCATCGGCGCCTCCGGGGCGACAAAGGAACAAACAGAGAGTTGGTCTCCGCACCAGGCTCGCTACCAAAGTTGCCCGAGTAGTCAGCCTCGGTCTCATCCGGTTGCTTGTCCCGCGTGGGTCCGAGCCCGCTTTCGCTGGCACTGCGTGTGACGGCGAAGACCGTCGGGGGATGCAAGGGACGTGCTTTTCCGATAACAGATCGTGGCTCGGTGATGGCAGGCGCGCCGATCAGAAAAGGCGCGAGACGAGCGACATAGGAACGCGTCTCTGCAGGAAGGTGGCGAAGGCCGGCGCGGTACTCGTCCACCCGGCCGGGCCCTGCGTTATAGGCAGCCAGCATGAGCCTTGAATCACCATATCGGTCCCACATCAGGCGCAGATACGCCGCACCACCATGGATGTTGGCGCGAGCGTCGAACGGGTCTGATCCCAGGCCGTAGCGCGCAGCAAGCATCCTCCAGGTCTGCGGCATGATCTGCATCAGGCCCATTGCACCTACAGGCGAAACGGCGCGCGACCTGCCACCGCTCTCGGCACGCATGACCGACCAGATCCAGCGCTCGGGAATGCCGAAGCGACGCGAAGCATCTGCCACATACGGCGCATAGGGATGAGGTTCAGCGGGTGCCGATGCCTGCCGGGATACCGCAGCAGGGAGGGGCTGGCTCTGCGGTTCGGCTGCATATGCCGGGCACGCGGCAAGCATCCCGATCTGCAGTCCCGCTGCAATCAAGGCGGTCATCCGCACGCAAACATCATGCTTTCTGCTGGCCATGACCTATCTCGGATCACGGGTCTTCGAGCGTGACCAGAGCAGATTCCAGGCGTCGTCGCTGCTTCCCGCCCGAACGAGAATGGCCCGCAGGGGCTGAACGAAGCCGGGATCGTCGAGCTGCAAAGCAATATAGTTTCCGGCGCGCTTGCCGCTGCGGTTCCACCCTGCTCCGATCTCGGGGCCGGTGTCAGCGGTACCTTTCAGCACCTTCCAGTCGGGCGCATTCTCGCTGCTGTCGAGTTCGGCTGGCACAATCATGATCTGTGCATCGAGGCCAAGCGTGGACAGTCGCCCCGAATATCGGGATTGATCAAATCCGAACGTGCCGATGATCATGGCAAATGCTCCTCGTTTCTTGTGGTGGCATGGTTCAACTCGGGTTCCGGGAGCAAGCGGAGTGGTGCACCGGGGCGCGAGCGGGTGAGCAGGGGCCGGGCGATCCCGATGATGCTCGAAGACGCGACAGGCCCGAAATATCGTCCATCGAGGCTGTCAGCGGCCGGGTTCAGCAGAAAAAGGTCGTCAGCGCCAATGGATCGACATCCCTGCCAGACAGGCATGGTACGCCCCATCCTGTCATGCGGCCGGGCGACAGACATGCTCTTGCCATCGACCGTCACCTTGGCGCCCCGTCTGCAAACCGACTGGCCGGGCAGTGCAGCGATATGCTTGAGCAGCGGCACGCCGGTTGGCAGATAGCCGCGCTCCTCGATCAGTCGCGCGATCGCCGCTTTGGGCGTCAGGACAACCAGATCCCCGCGACGCGGAAGGACAAAGTCATCGACCAGATAGAGGCCGACCGGAGCGCTCGGGCTGGCGTTCCACAAAAGGCGGGGACGCGGTTCGAGACAGGCGATTGCTGCAAAGGCGCTGCTGAACAGTCCTGCCAGCACGCAGGTCCTGCGGAGCCAGCGCGCATTCATCGCCCGGCCCTACTGCGCTGAAGCCATGCAGCGTGGCGTGCACGGGTATAGGGCCTGATCTGGCGTCCATCGTTCAGCCTTGCAGCAACATCGCGCCAATGGTCGGGCGATGCGTCGCATGGATCGATGCCGTCGGTCTCCATCGCATCGACCATTTCAAGCACCTGCGAAACATGCGCCAGGTTCTCGACATGGAGCAGACGTTCGCCGCCTACGATCACAGAAGCGATGGGCGCACTGGTCTGCCCCGCTTTTGCAGCCTGCACGACCGAAAGGCTGCAGCAGGTAGGGCCGAAGTCACTGGAAATGCGCCGGACCAGCGCGAACACCGCGCCGGGACGGAAGGAAACGATGCGGCTGGCTTCGCTATCCGTTCGATCATCCGCGACCCGCCCGAAGCGCAGCATATGTTCGCAGCGGCCCTCGATCCATGTCAGCCGCACTTCGGTAACCGACGCGTCGGCACCGCTCTGGCGTCCACAGGCGAATTGCGGCTTCACAGTCTTTCCCCGGCAGCGGCATAGTCGCAGGACAGATGTCTGCGAAGCACGTCCACCGCGTGCAAAGGGAGGTCTGAGGCGACGATTGCGCGCAGCGTTTCATCAGGACGGCGCATCAGCGGCGCACCGGACGCGCAGGGTGGATCGTTCCCTTGCCCGGATCGGAGGTGGAGGATCGCCTGCCGATTTCGGCCCAGGCATCGAGATCCTCGATCGCGTAGACGATCCTGCCGCCCAGCTTGCGATACTCGGGGCCGGTGCCGTAGCAGCGGTGCTTTTCGAGGGTCCTGGCAGATAGCCCGAGCCGAAGCGCGGCATCGGGGGTCTTCAGATAGCAGGGGGCGGAATAGGCGTTCACTTGGGCATTCCTTCCAGTAACCGGAGCGGACCAGCGCGATTTGCGGCGGCTGGAGCGGCATGGCGGACATTCTTCGGTCACCGGAGCGGCTGATTATCGGGATTGTTTTTGTCGCCCCTCCCCGCCCGCCAGCAGCGCGCGGTAGCCGCTGTTCATCATGGCCCTGGCCTCGCCGATCAGGCGCTGCGTCCGGCGTCTTTGGGAGGATGACTTCCATTCCGCGCCCCGCCCGATCGACATGCCGGGATAGACGCGCTGGCACGCAAGTTCGTGACTGGTCAGTCGAACGCCGTCCGGAATCACCGCAAGATCGAGGATGTCACAAAGCAGTTCGAGGCGCTGCCGCTGAAACTCTGTCGGGATCAGAAGGCCAGCAGGTTCCCCGGAGCCGAAGTCAACTGGCGGGCAGTTCAAGACCGCAGAGGCGGAAAGGCGAACTGACGCCAGTTGATCGCAGGGAATGACAAAGGCGAGCGGCCGCTCATGCAGACCCGTCAGCAGGCAGAGCCGATGCAGCATCTGACCATCGCTGAGGACCATATGATGACCCGTCCGCAGCTGCTGCTCCGCGATCACACGCAGCGGTGTCATGAAGCTGGCCGCAGACCTCCCCGTGAAACGATCAGGGGCGGCATCGAGGATGGTCACGAAACCGCAGGCATCAGCGGCCCAGAATGCCGGTGCCTCTTGCGCATTCAGGTCAGGCGGACAAGGAAAAGCTGAGGCCCCAGCGCCGGGCCATTTCCTCCTCCCGTCCAAGGTCCCGGCTGCGCCCTGTCTTCACCACGGCGCGATATTCGGCCCGGTATCGGGGATTTCGGCGCAGGAATTCCTGGGCGAAGCCGGGAAAGTCGAGCGTGTGCCGTGAAAGTGCCTGTTCGGCCATCGCTGCCTCCTCGAAAACCTGCGATAATGGCCATCGGAAGCGTCGCGGCCATTCCGGTCCTGAGGGGCGGCAGTCCCTGAAACAGGGTAGCCCGCCCGGCCTTTCGGCCGGGCGGGCTGCGCGGATCAGTCCGCGCTCCTGCGGCTCGGGCGGTTCCAGACTAGGTCGTGCGTCCCATCTTCGGCCTCGAAGAGCTGGGCAAAGACCGGAGCGGCAAAACTGGGATCATCGAGCTTCACGGACAGGTAGGAGCGCTTGTCCTGAGAGGTCTTGGCCCAGGCTGCGCCGACTTCCGCCTCGCCGACGAAAACCCGATGGCTGGGTGCATTGTTGCCGGGATTGTCTTCGGGCGCGATGCGCACCGACTTGGCCTGCAGGGAGAGTGTAACGATCTGACCGCGATATTCGCCGGAGACCTTCTTGAACGAACCAATTTTTGCCATGTTGAATTCCTTTCCTCGAATGCTCGAGCCGCGCCAGTGCGGTCTCGATGCGCATCGCCCGCCAGCAAGGGCGGAGCGCTGCAGCCGGATGGCCCGGAGCGGATGCGGAGGACGGCAAGCCAGCGTCTTTCTTGCTCCGCGAGGAACGGCGGCACGCCGGGGGAAGAAAGTCGCGACGGCTCGCCGTTGCGGCAAGCACAGCCAGCGCAGCGACTTGCTGGCAGATCGCGCATCTTCGAGAGACCGTATTGGTGCGAGGGACAACGAGGTTAGAGAACTGACAAGATTGTTCGATAATGTTCCCATATACTGGCCCAGCTACACGCCATCGCCGCAGGCCGCGCCGTCTTGACTGAACAACAACATACAGCCCTGAAACGTCATATCTGGGTTTTGGAGGCACTAGGCGATTGTCGGAGTTTGGGGACTTAACCGCCGGACCCATTCGACATGCTGAATGGCTGGGTTCGCCAATACCGGTCAGTCAGCTTCGACTGGGGTTCTGCAAAACGCCGAAATTCAGCAAGCGACCTCATTGCGGTCATTCGCGTCGCGCGGACGCTTTGGTCTAGAGGTCGGATTGGACCGAACTTCTGGCAAAGCCGAGAATGAGCTTCAGTGTTATTGCTGGTGAGCGCGCTTGCTCACGGGTATAGTCGAGCAGCGAGTCAAGCAGCGCACGATCGTAATGCCGCCCGTTCATCCATAATGCCGCGATCTTGCGAGTGTTGCCTATGTCTTCGAGTGGATTGGCTCTCAGCAGCACCAGATCGGCGCGCTTGCCGATGGCCACCGAGCCCGCCTCGCGCTCTTGTCCGGCATAGCGTGCCGCAGCGATTGTGGCGGCACGCAGAACTTCGGGCGCGCTGAGGCCGGCATTGACCAGGTGCGCCATCTCGTCGTGATAACGAAATCCGCCGATCGTCGTGTCTGTGCCGACCAGGATGCCGACGCCTGCGCGGTGAGCTTCGCCCGTGAGCTTGCGACCATGTTCGAAATAGGCGCGCAAAGCCGCCTTGTGGTCAGCGGACGGATAGCGCGCCGCGACGGCGCCGAGGTCGTCTCTCAGCGCCCATCGTGACAGCGGATCGAGATACTCGAGGCGCGGGTCGGCAAGAAACTCCGGATCGGCCGATCTTGCGTCTTCCTCGCGGGTTACATGGGTGGGTACCAGCCAGGTTCCGGCAGCACGCATCTGGCCGAAGACTACGGCGCACTTTTCCGCGTCATGCTCCTTGACGATGCGCCGGGCGAGCGCGCCGGGGGAAACGTCGGCAAGCTTCCCCTCGCGCCATGCAGCGGCCTGCGCGAAGCAATGACGCGGCAGCGCGTCGGAATGTTCGATGCTGACCTGGCCAGCTCGGACCGCTTCGTCGAGGGCGACGGCTTTTGGCAAGTGACCGAGCAGCTTCAAGCGGTGTCGCCGGGCTTCCTCCGCCGCACGGAAATAGGCTGGCCGCGAGAGTCGGTCATAGACCTTCAGCGCATCAAGCCCGCGGTGCTTGTAAACAAGCGCGAGCCGCGAGACATCGGATGGGGTCACGTCCGGGCCTTCGAGATAGTAGCTGGCAATCTCCACGAAGCGGGGAGACGTCATCTCGCCTGCATCGGCCGCCCGCGTCCATGCACGCTTGTCTTGAAGGCAGGCGATCAGCGTGTCGCGTGTACCCGGGCAATCCATCATGTCGCGCACATTGACGATGCCGTTTGCGACAAAGAGCGGCAAGTGCAGTTCGGGCGAGACATGGAAGCTGTGCATGTGCATGTCCCAGAAGGCCGGGACCAGCCAGCCCCCCTTGCCATCGATCACCGGAAGGCCGTCACCCTGTGCCGCGCTTCCGATCGCATGGATGCGACCGCCGCGCAGTTCGACATCGGTGAGCGGGCCGGCCGCGCCCCTCTCCACATCGACGATGTGGACCCTGCGAATGAGGTAGTCGGTGCCGGGAGGCGGTAGCGGTGCTGGAGGGGTCGGCCACATCAGGAGCACAAGAAGCGCGAGCGCCGCTACACCGATCGTTACTCCAGCGATCTTGAGAGCTCTTTTCATCAGCCGGTTCCTTTGATGAGCCGGGCGCATTTAGCCACACGCCTGTGAAAGAAGCGTCAAAACGCTTTCGATGGGTGTTTGACGGACTACCGCTCAAGCTTGATGCCGCACTGCTTCCGGCAGCAAGTCTGAACGGACGGGATCCGACTCAAAGCCCGCAAAATTCGAGTCTGAGATGCACGCCCTTGCGGCTGCCTTCGGCCTCATCGAGGAAAAGTCCGATCCCAGCTGCGTTGCACAGGCGCCGAGAGATATCGAGGCCCAGGCCGCTACCGCTGCTACCGATGCCCTTCGCGAAAGGAGCGAACGGATCGGTCCCGGGTTCAAATCCGGGGCCGTCATCCGAAATCGACAAAGAGCCGTTAACATATCTGATCAACAGCTGGCCGGCCCCGACATGCTGGAAGCTATTGCCGATCAGGTTGTTGAGCACGAGTTGCAATGACGTCGGGTGCGCGAGCACGGCGGCATTAATGTCGACCTCGGTAAAAACCTCGATCAGGCTGCCGGGATGGCGTGCCCTGGACCAGGATACGGCTTTGTCGATCAGCGGCCGGAGCCGCACGCGTTCCTTGCAAAAGCGATGATTCTCCCGCGCCAAGGCGAGCAGTTGATCAAGCGCCAGGACCATGTCGGTGGTCGCGGTTTCAATTCGCCGCAAGGGCTCAGCAACACCAGACGGCAGGTCGCGGTTGAGCGCGATGACTTCCGCGGCGCCGGAAATGACCGCCAGCGGCGTGCGCAGTTCGTGACTGGCATCGCGGGTGAAAGCGCGCTCCCGCTGAACAAATCCGCTTATCCGCGCAAATGCCTGCTCAAGTACTTCTGCGAGCGTCCCGATTTCATTGGTCGGATAATCTTTCGCATTCAGTATCGGTATCTCCGATCCGGCCCCAGCCACATCGCGAGCCAATGCGCTGAGCGGCTGCATCGCCCGATTGACGAGCCACCACCCGAATGCGGCCATGACCGTCGCGATCATCAGGCTGAGCCCCGCCAGCAGCACGATGAACGAATTCCGGTATGGACGAACGAGCAAATCCCCGCTGACTTCAATCACTGCAATCGCCGGTGCCCGCCCCGCTCCAGATATGCCCTCGTTGAGATCGAAGCGCTGGATATGATAATGGCGGCCCTGCTGTCCGTAGAATTCGCTCTGCTGAGGATTTTCCAAAAGTTCCTTTTGGATCTCCGGTGGCAGATGCTGTTGGCCGCGATATATGGTGACGGTAGGATTGTTCGGCGTCGTCAGCGCGCCCGATCTGCGCCATGCGGCTGTCTGAAAAGCGACCTCTTGCGACAGCCTCTCGCGAAACAGCCGGTCTTCGGTGGTATAAGCGATGGCAAAGGCGGCGAGGCCGAAGATCGCGCTTGTCGCAATCACGCTGCCTATGATCGTGAGAACAATGCGCCCGCGCAGGCTGTGCCGCCTTCCTCTCACCGTGCAACCTTCAAGCGAAACCCGATACTATGTACGGTCTCGATGATGGGGACGTCGAAAGGCTTGTCGACCACCTGGCGCAGCAGGTGCAGATGCGCGCGCAGCGAGTCGGACGAGGGCGGTTCATCCCCCCAGAGGCGCGAAGTCGCCTCATCACGGCTGACAGGATTGGGCCACGCTTCTGCCAGCAGCAAAAGCAGTTCCCACAGCAGCGGAGTGAGGCGCAGCGGCTGCCCGTCCCGGGTTGCGATGCGTGCCTGACGGTCGATGGTCAGCGGGCCGACCACGAAGCGATGCGACTGGCCCAGCTGCGGTCGCAAGGTCAGCGCGGCCACCCGCGCGGCAAGCTCTGCCAGTGAGAAGGGCTTGACGAGATAATCATCAGCGCCATGCGCAAATCCCGCCAGCTTGTCATCGAGCGTATCGCGCGCGGTGAGCATCAATATGGGTATGCGGCGGTCCGCGCAGCGGCGAAGCTCGCTGCAGACGCTCAATCCGTCGCGGTTCGGCAGGGCCAGATCCAGCAGCAGGATGTCGATCGGGCGCACCAGCGCTTCGCGAAGCCCCGACTCGCCATCCGCAGCATAATGCATTCGGTGCCCAAGCGCCTCGAGATAGTCGATGATGTTGCTGGCCAGATCGGGGTTGTCCTCCACCAGCAGAATGTCGAAGCTTTTGCTCAAGAGCAGTTTCCCGGCTGTTACTTCCGCCTCATGGCGCGCCCTGTGTCAAAGGAACGTCAAACCGCGTTTCACATCTGCATGACATCCGGTGTGCGAATGCTGCCAGCATCAACAGCTTGTGAAAGGGTAGAAGATGCTGCTGCGGATAACAACGGTGCTGACGTGCACGCTCGCTTTGCTGCTGTTTGCGCCTAGTCATGCTATCGCCGCTCAGAACAACCGCGTCCTGCTGGTCGTCAGCGGTCATGGACTGGAAGAGGGCAAGGCACGCCCCGGCTTCGAAATGGACGAGCTCACACAGGCCTATGCCGTTTTCGCGGACAATGGCCTGCAGGTCGACATCGCCAGCCCAGCGGGCGGGGTGGTCGTGGCGGACAAGTTTGATCGCGACAAGCCCTATAACGAGCGGTTCCTCGCCGATCCGATCGCCACCGCGAAGCTGAATGCCACCCTTTCGGTCGCGAGCCTCGACAAACAGAACTATGCGGCAATTTTCATCATCGGCGGCAAGGGCGCAATGTTCGATCTGCCCGTCGATGTTCAACTGAAGGCGCTGCTGGCACAGACCTATCAGGCCGGAGGGGTCATCGGCGCTGTCTGCCATGGTCCTGCAGTCCTGATGAACATCTCGCTGCCAGGCGGCGTGTCGCTGCTTGAGGGACGCTCGGTCACCGGATTTTCAAACGAGGAAGAAGCGCTGTTCGGAAAGGGCTGGGCGCGGGCGTTTCCCGTTCTTCTGGAAAACGGCCTGCGCGGATCAGGTGCACAGTTCAGCGACGCCCCGATGATGCTGAGCCATGTCGTCACGGATGGCCGGCTGGTGACGGGGCAGAATCCATATTCGACCGCTGCAGCAGCAGAAGCGGTGATCAGGGCGATGGGACGGATACCCGCGCCGCGCCAGCCATGGGCGGATGAGCGCAGCATCGCGTTGCTCGGCGAGATGCTGACCGACGGCAAAGGGGCAGCGCTCGCGACATTTGCCACGGATCCGACGCTGTATGATGTTCCACTGATCGCGATGTGGGGATATTACCGAGCGCAATCGGCGGGATCAGACCGCGATGTGCTCGCCAATGCGGTCGAAGTCATGGAACTGGCCCTGCCCCATTTCAATCGTCCGGAACTGGTTTCCGCCATCGCCGAGGGTCGCAGCAAACTTGCAGCGATGCCGTAACGCCGTCGCGGCCTTGCCATTGCCGATCTGTTATCTTCGGCTCGGCTCGAGCCAGAACCGGGGACAGCATCACTACAGTGTTGATCGTCTATCGGTTGAGACCAGAAATAGAACATTGTGCTTTCCCTCAGGACAAGAAGGGGCAACATGAGAAACATCTCAAAAGTAGCTGGCTTGATCGGCGCCATTGGAGCGATGCTTTCTTTCCCTGCGTACGCGCAATCCTACGCCCAGGTCTTTGCCGAGCTTGAGCAAGCCGTGACGGAGAATTTCTACGATCCGCATTTCGGCGGCCGCAACTGGCGTGAAATCGCTGATCGATATCGTTCGGAGATGGCCAATGTCAAAACCGATTCAGAGTTTCAGCGTCTCGGACAGCGGATGCTGAATGAGCTGGGCGTATCGCATGTTGTTCTGCACCTGCCGGGGACGAACCGGCCTACCATGGGACTTGGTGCGCGTTGGGAACGGATAGGATCATATGACGTCGTGGTCGATATCGATCCGGCATCAGGTGCGCGCGCGGCGGGGCTCAGGATTGGTGACCGTATCCTCAACCCTGAGGCGATCCGTGGCCCGCGGCAGGAAGCGGCTCTGCTGGATGTCGAGCGCTGCGATGGAAGTCACGCCCAACTGACCGTTCCGCGGGAATCTGCCTACTGGCCGCCGCGCGAGAAGACGATCTCGTGGAGTGTACTGCGGCGCGGGGACGGCCGGACGGTCGGCTATATCCGGGCAGACCGGTTCGGCGACGATGCTGCCGATCTGGTCGATGAGGCCATGGAGACGGTCGGTTCGACCGACGGCCTGTTGATCGATATTCGTAACAACAGCGGCGGAAATGCCTCTGCACTGCGCCTGCTGGGATATTTCGCCGACCCAGGACCCGGCATCGCCCTGCTGTCGCGGCCCTTTCTTGAAAAGCTTGACGGACCGGTCGAGGCATCGAACCTGGCCAATATCCACCGCGTGTCACGCGCCTACACGACCGAAGCGATCTTCGACGCCGTCAGGCAGGGGAAAGGTGCCGTGATGCTGATGATAGAAGATCTGGGAGAGCGCCGCTATCGCAAACCGGTGGTAGTGCTGATCGGACCGGAAACGGGAAGCGCAGCGGAAGGGTTCGCTTGGGGCCTGCGCGAACAGACGAAGGCTGTCCTGGTCGGCCGCGATACCGCCGGTGCCCTGCTCAGTTCCCAGCCGTTTGATCTGTCTTTAGGATGGCGGGTGACATTGCCCGTGCATGGCAATTGGGGGCCGGATGGACGCGATTTCGGTGATCGCGCTGTCCCGCCGCATATTACCACCGAGCTGACGCGTGAAGCTGTGTGCCGTGGTGAGGATTTCGACCTGGCAACCGCTACAGGCGTGCTGGAAAGCGCCTGGCAGGCGGGTCAATGACGACAGAAACGCAACAGCACATGGCGCGCGCTTTGTGGCACACCGACCCTTTCCTTTTCCGAACCCTGGCGTCAGCATTTCACAACCCATTGGACCTTCATGCTGGGGTTGGAAGCGATCGACTTGTGCGTCGCTGCAAGCCAACTGTCACGAAACCATCTTGCTCGGGTCATCTGCAGGGCCGGAGCTCGATTCCGCAAGCCGAATGACGGCTTTCGGCCGTCGCAGACTTTCAGCCTGATCACTGGCAATGACCGAGTCGGGGTCGAACTTCCGTCGGACGCGTGCGCGGGATCGGGGGACAAAACTGTCGTTTCAGGCATACCTGTAAAGCGGCAGGTCTTTCCCCAAGATCCAACGCTCAGGTCTTTTCTGATTGGTCTCGCACCCCGACGACGGCAGGGCTGCTTGCGGACAGGCTCACGGAAAGCGCGAGATTCACCGCGCACACTGTGCTGGAAAGCACGCTTCGCTTCGCTTAAGCCAAATCGATTTCGGCCGAGCTCAATCAAGGACCTGGCGATGACGGGATGGGACATGCAATGCAGTGTGCTGGCAGGCCTCGCCCTGCTCTGCGGCACGGGTGCGAGCGCCCAGACAGTCATTGCCGACGGGCTGACTGTACCGGAAACGATCTACGCTCAGACCGAAGCTCGCTTTGCGCAAGCGCATCAGCAGACCTATGGCGGTGATGACGAATACTCCCCGCCACCCGCTCCACTGCCATCATCGTTCATGTTCCGTCCGGTAGACGTGAATGCCGACGGGCAGCCCGACTGGCTGGTCGATTTCTATCGCGGCAGTCACGGCCTTGCCGCATTCTGCGGTACCGGCGGTTGCCTGCAGGAGCTGTACGTTTCCAGGCCCGATGGCACGCATGCCCTTGGCCTCTCAGCGCAAACGGTCAGCCTCGAGATCCGCAAACGCAGCGGACAGATGCCGCTGGTGGCACTCTCTGTTCACGGCATCTATTGCAACGGTACCGGCGGCGACGACTGCCGCATTGGCCTGGAATGGTCACCGCGCACCGGGGCGCTCGTTCCAGTGGCAAGCGAAACGACCACGGCCTCGATCAGCGGCTTCAACCCGCTGAAGCAATCGCCCCCCGCCCCGCCCAGGGAAGTGCTGCGCAAGCTGGAGGACGACCGCAAGACCTGCGAGGCGGCTGGCATGGTTCTGTCGGAGGAACTTGCCGGGGAAAACACCTACCCGCTGCTCGACTTCAACGATGACGGCATCTCGGATTGGTTCGTCGAGGCCTATTGCGAACCTCCCGAACCTGCAGAGGGAAATGACGCCGAGCCAGCTGCCGAAGCCGCACAAGGCCAGGTGCCGCAGCTTGCGGCAGCGCTCTACCTCAGCCGCAAGCAGGAATTTGTCGAGGCCGTCACGACTTCCGGAGGATATGCTGTCTTTCTCTCCACCGGCCGCCCCGTCTTCGTGGTCGGGGCAGAACAGAGCGATTGCGCGGCTGAGATGGCCGGCGACTGCCCCGCGCGGACCTATATATGGGATGCTGCTTCCGGCACGATGCGCCGGATCGAGATCGCGCCGCTATCCGGTGAGGAGCAACGGTCCTTGGAAGCGCTCGAAGCCCAGGTTCTGGCCGATCGGTGGCCGCTGGACGCGTCCCCGGCAATCCTGGATCAGGCCCGCAGTCTGGAAGCCGGCCTGGCGCAAACCCGCCCGCCCAACGATCTCGATCTCGCCCGTGCGAGGTTCGCGCTGGGTGCGCTGTTGCTCGTTCAAGGCGACAGGCGCGCCGCCGAGGGCATGTTGCGCCTTGCCGCCGACGCTCTGCACAGCCTCGGGATCGGGCAGAACGCTCGGCTTGCGCGAGCGAGGACGCTGCTGGCAAGAGCCATAGATGCGCCCGAACGGGTCGAGGAGCGCAGCGCCATGGCGCGCGGGGCTTTCTACGCACTTGAAGAAGGACCGCAAACCGCATGGCTGCGCAATCGCGCCGCAGAGATGCTCATCCCGGCCTATTACCGGACGTCCAATTTTAGTCTCAATGCCGCGGAGCTCGAGGACTTCAGCGCCGCAGGGGCAGGCCGTGGACCCGACAGCTGGGCCGGCCCTGCCGATTTCACCCGCTATGCCGCCGGCCTTGCACGGCACGAATTCCGCTGGGACGATGCCATCGCTCTGGGTCAGGCGCTTGTCGCCGCCCCCCACGCCGAACAGGCCGATCATGCTCATCTTGCGAGCGATCTCGCCACGGTCGCACGGCTCGACGAGGCCGAGAGCGTTGCCCGCAAATCTGTAGTGATTGCCGAAACGACAGTCGGCCGAGATCATGTGCAGGCGCTGCGTGCGCAGTCCGATCTTGGCGCGATCCTGCTGCAGGCGGGCAAGATCGATGAGGCAGAAGGCATTTTGCAGAGCGTCGTGGCGCGGATGGATGCATCGTCCGCAATCAGTCACGATCTTCCGCTTGCGCTGCGCCGTCTGGCCGATTGCGCTCTGGTGCTTGGCCGCGTGACCGAAGCCGAGCCCCTGCTGGAGCGCGCGCTAGCGGCCGAAGCGGAGCTGCTGGACCGTTTCATTCTGGCCGATGAGTATGATGATTTTGCTGCGACCCGCGCGCTGGCCAGGGTTCAGGTCCTGACGGGCAAGGGACGCAAGGCGGCACAGGCGCTGGCAGCATCGCTGGCGCAAATCAACAATGAAACGCCTGCGACGCTCGGCCTGCTGCTGGATTATCTGGACCTTGCCGATGCCCATGCGACGCCCAACGAGCGTGCTGCGGCCGCCTATTTCGCCAAGGCTGACGATGAGAGCAGTGCCAGCATCGCGGCCGGAGCGGTGCGCATGGCGCGGGCGCTCTTTGCCGAGCCGCACCCTGCGA
>NZ_QKVT01000001.1:3262789-3263433 GCF_003426715.1 Blastomonas sp. UPD001 | reverse complement strand
AGGTCAAGGCCGCCGCCGAAGCGCGCCGGAAATGGGAAGCCGATGTTGCCGCCTGTCAGGCGGGCGACACGACCCGCTGCGCCCCGGCCCCCCAATAGGACGCCGCGGTCCGCACGCCGGGAGCGCCTTGCGCCAGGCTAAAGGCCCAGATCGCCAAGGCCGGGATGACCATCGGGCCGCCGGCCGAGGGGCCAGCGGAACTTGCGTTCGGCCTCCTGGATCGGGTGTTCGTTGATGCTGGCATAGCGGCGTGCCATCAGCCCGTCTGCGTCGAACTCCCAGTTCTCGTTGCCATAGGCCCGAAACCACTGGCCGCTGTCGTCATGATATTCATAGGCATAGCGCACCGCGATGCGGTTGCCGCCAAAGGCCCAGAGTTCCTTGATCAGCCGATAGTCGAGTTCGCGATTCCACTTGCGCGTCAGGAACGCCTCGATCTCGGCATGGCCGCGCGGAAATTCGGCGCGGTTCCGCCACTGGCTGTCGGGCGTATAGGCCTGGGTGACCCTGGCGGGATCGCGGCTGTTCCAGCCATCTTCGGCCAGGCGCACCTTTTCGCGCGCGGTGTCTTCGGTGAACGGGGGAAGCGGCGGACGGGGCATGACGGCATTCCTTCTCAGTGGGGTTATCGGGGCGCGAGCGGG
>NZ_QKVT01000001.1:3259105-3262689 GCF_003426715.1 Blastomonas sp. UPD001 | reverse complement strand
TCGATGAGCAGCATCGCTTCCGCCGACAGGCCAAGGTGCAGGCTGGCATGCGGTTGGGGGGTCACAGTTCGATCTCCAGGGTTTCGCTACCCTTGGCGGGCACGGCAGAGCAGATCAGGATTTCGCCCGGCCCCACCGGCGCGGTCGGAGCGACGGGATAGGCGATGCTGCCCTTGAGCAGGCGCACCGCGCACGAACCGCACGATCCGGACCGGCAACTATGCTCGGGCTTCAGGCCGCGCGATTCGGCCAGGTCGAGCAGCGATCCCCCGTCCGGCTGCCAGCGCGCCTCCTTGGCCGACGCGGTAAACATCACGCCCACGCTGTCTGCCGACGGCTGCGCTACAGGCACGGTCTGTGCGCCAGGGTCCGCTCGGCGGACCAGCGCCGACGGACCGAAGGCCTCGGCATGGATGCGTTTGTCGGCGACATCGAGATCGCGCAGTCCGTCGTACAGGTCCTGCATGAAGCCGCCGGGGCCGCACAGATAGAAGTCGTAATCGCCGAAGGGCAGGATCTGGCGGAAGGTATCGGCGGTGAGCCGGCCGACTCCCTGATGGTCGCGGCCCGTGCGCTCGTCGGGTCCCGGCTGGCTGACGATGCGGATGACCTTGACCGCGCCCTGCGCCGCCTCGACCAGAGCGTCGATCTCGGCATCGAAGGCGCGCTCTGCCCGGTTGCGCGCGCTGTGGACCAGCCATGTCTGGCGCGTGGTCCGCTTGCGCAGGCCCTCGAACACGACATGGCGCAGCATCGCCAGCATCGGCGTGATCCCGACACCGGCAGCGACCAGCACCGCGGGCCGGCGCTGTGCGGCATCGAGCAGGAATTGCGACACCTTGCCGTCGCTCTTGACGCTGATGCGATAGCCGCCATCGGACGGCGCGCAGGACAGGGTATAGGTGCGCAAGGTCGGATCGGCATCGCCCGGCAGCGTCACCCGGATCGGCAGATGCTGGCCCGCCTTGTGCGCGATCACTCCCTTGCCGTCCCGCGGCTGGAGATGGAAGGAGCGGATGGTCGCGCTTTCGTCGACAATGTCGGTGACCACGAACGGGCGCCAGCTTTTGGCCAGCGCCTCGGCCTCGATCCGCTGGCTGGCCGCATCCCAGTCGCCGGTCATCAGCGAATTAGGCGACCAGCCCTGTTCGCGCATCGCCCAGCGCAGCGCGAGCGCGCCGCGGCGCAGCACGATCCGGCTGGGGTGAAACGTCCAGAGACGCTCGGCACCCTGAAAGGCGGCGATCTCGGGCGAGTCGATGATCACTTCCGCGCGGCCCGTCATCTGCAGCACGTCACCAGTGGCAAAATCGGTGAAGATCAGCCCGGCGCGCGGGTTGACCAGGATGTTGCCCAGCGTGTTGAAGAACAGGTTGCCGGCAAAATCGGGAATGGTGAGCGTCCCTTCCGCATCGACGCGCACGAACCCGGCCTTGCCGCCGCGGTGCGAGACATCGACCTGGCGGCCCTGTTCGGTATCGACATAGGACGCGACGAAAAAGGTATCGGCGCCTGCCACCATGTCGCGGGCGCGATCCTGCAGGGTCTCCATCTCCTCGCGCGGCGCGGAGGATGGCTGCGCCGGGTTGCGCACGAAGCTGTAAGCGCGCAGCTGGATATATTGCGGGCAATTGCCGAAACTCTGGCGGACCTCGACCCGGTGACCGCTGGCATGGCTGCGGCGCAGCGTACCGTTCATGCGATTGCGGCGGCGGGTGTGGAGCTCGATCCCGAGCAGCCCCACCGCCTCGCCATCGTCCAGCCCGGCATCGGCCGGATCGAGCGGATCGCGCTCCAGCGCAAATTCGAGCGTATGCGGATCGGGCGATGACAGGAAGCCCGGGTTGCCGATGGCGAGCGTCGCCCAGGCGTCGCCCTGCGGATCGACCGCACCCATCACGATGAAGGGAAGCTGCTCGTAGAAGTCGCGGTGCTGGTCCGGCATGAAATCGCGCACCACCTTGCCGCCCACCGCCGCCATCCGGTCGGCGACACCCACGGTCTGCTGCATCGCGACTTCGCCCGCGTGCCAGGGCGCCTTGGTCTCGGTCGTCATCTCGACAAACTCCTTCGGCAAGAGCGGCGGGCTGGCGGCCGAGCTGCCAGCCCGCATGAGGCGATCAGGCGGCGATGCGCAGGCCTGCGACGGTGCGCTGGAACGGTACGAAGCCTTCAAGGCCCTCGACCCGGCGCAGCCAGGCAAGGATCTGCGGATAGGGCGCGAGGTCGACATTGCCCTCGGGAGCGTTGGCGATGTAGCTGTACAGCGCGATATCCGCGATCGTCGGCTGGGCACCGCCGATGATCCAGTTGCGGCCGACCAGTTCACCATCGATCTGCGACAGGATGGCATGGGCGCGCGCGATCACCTCGTCGGCATCGAACCTGGCACCGAACACGGTGATCAGCCGCGCGGCAGCGGGGCCGAAGGCAATCTGTCCGGCGGCAACCGAAAGCCAGCGCTGGACGGCGGCGGCGCCCTGCGGCGTTTCGGGCAGCCAGTCGGTCCGGCCATGCTTGCGCGCGGCATAGACCAGGATCGCATTGGAATCGGCGATCACCGTGTCACCATCGACAAGGACGGGAACCTGGCCGAAACGGTTGAGCTGGAGGAACGCGGGCGTCTTGTGCTCGCCGGCCGCCAGATCGACGACGATCTCCTCGACGTCTGCGCCGATCAGCGAAAGGAACAGGCTGGCCCGGTGGGCATGGCCGGAAAGCGGGTGGGTATAGAGTTTCATGGCATGATCCTTGGGTTGGAAGGGCCGGTCAAACCGGATGACCAGGAATTACGCTGTCGAGCCTGCCGGAAGAATAGCCGACGAAAGAAAGGTTCTGTTCCGCAAAATGGAATGATGTTAGACCCGGTCCATGGATCGGTTGCACGCCATGCAGGTCTTTGCCGCAGTCGCGCGCGGCGGCGGGTTCGCTGCGGCGGCGCGGCAGCTGGGCATGAGCCCGCCCGCGGTGACCCGCGCGGTGGCGGCGCTCGAGGAGCATATCGGCACGCGCCTGCTCAGCCGGACGACGCGCAATGTCGCGCTGACCGAGGCCGGACACCGCTATCTCGTCGATGTCGAGCGCATCCTGCAGGAGATGGAGGATGCTGAAGCCGCGGCCCAGGGCCAGCACACCTCGCCGCGCGGCCTGCTGACCATCACCGCGCCCGTGATGTTCGGGCGGCTCTACATCGCCCCCATATTGCTCGATTTCCTGAACCAGCATCCCGACGTCACCGGCCGGTTGCTGTTGCTCGACCGGGTGACCAATCTGCTCGAGGAGGGCATGGATCTGGCGCTGAGGATCGGGCACCTGGGCGATTCGAGCATGGCCGCTATCCGGGTCGGTTCGGTCCGCTCGGTCGTCTGTGCCTCGCCCGATTATCTCAGGCGTCATGGCGTCCCGCAACACCCGGCCGATCTCGCCGGGCATCGGCTGATCGTGGCGACCAGCTCGCTCGGCAGCCAGGAATGGCGTTTTGGCGATGACGACCGGCTGGCGGTGCGGATCCATCCCTCGCTCACCTGCAATTCGAATGCGGCGGTGGTGCGGGCGGTGGAGCAGGGCTGGGGAGTGAGCAGGCT
>NZ_QKVT01000001.1:3235139-3259005 GCF_003426715.1 Blastomonas sp. UPD001 | reverse complement strand
GCAGGCCGCTCTCTATCACCGCCGGGGCCGCCGACGAGATCGATCCATCGCCGCCGCACACCACGATGATGTCAGCCGATTGATGCAGCCGGGAGATGTCCCGCGCGATTTCGGGCAGGTTGGCGAAGGGCTCGACAATGACCGAGAGGCCCGCCGCTTCCAGCCGCGCGCGCACCGGCCCAAGTGCAGCCTCGCCCTGACGCGATTTGGCATTGTGGAGCAGCAGGACACGCTTGCCGGTATCGGATCGCACGAACAGACCTATCGCTTCAGGAGGACGACCGTACCAAGCATAGCCTGTTCTCGCACAAAGCCCTGCATAATCTTTGCAGACGGGTCCGAAGCCATGTTCGAAGGCTTCCGAGCAGATGACCTTATCGGTAGTGAAATCCTCGGGTCGCGGCCCCGAAACCGGGCTTTCCACGTCGCCCCGGTTGGTTCATGAACAGGCTTTGCATTCATAGGAGCCTGCATGCATTTTGACGAGGTCGTTCTGGGTCGCCGCAGCATCCGTGGATACAGACCCGATCCGGTGCCGCGCACCCTGATCGAAGAGATCCTGCGGATCGCGATGCGCGCGCCATCTTCGATGAACACCCAGCCGTGGAATTTCTACGTGATTACCGGCGAACCGCTCGACCGGATCCGGCAGGGCAATACCAAGCGGATGATCGCTGGCGTTCCGCAGTCGCGCGAATTTCGTACCGGCAAGCCTTTTGCCGGACCGCATCGCGACCGGCAGATCGGGGTCGCCAAGCAGCTGTTTTCTGCAATGGGCATCGCGCGCGACGACCCAGATGCCCGCCAGGACTGGGTTCTGCGCGGCTTCCGTCAGTTCGATGCACCGGTGTGCATCATCATCACCTATGACCGCGAACTGGACGGCAGCGACGATACTCCGTTCGATTGCGGCGCTGTCGCGACGGCCCTGGTCAACGCGGCATGGTCGCGCGGGCTCGGCACGGTCATCAACAGCCAGGGCATCATGCAGTCCCCCGTCGTGCGCGAACATGCGGGGATCGCGGACGATCAGGTGATCATGAAGAGCATCGCTCTGGGGTGGCCGGATGAGAGCTTTCCGGCCAACGCGGTGGTCGTCACGCGAAAATCAGTCGATGATGCAGCCGTATTCGTCGGCTTTGAATGATCGGCGCAATGGCTCTGCTCGTTGTATCGGCAACGACACAAACCCAGCGCTATCAAGCGGTTCTTATAGACGACAGTATACTGCAAGGTTGCGGGCAGAAGGCCCAGAATTGCACTGATGAGAGCGATCAAGCGGGCTGAGCGGTCTGCTCCCTGCGCTTCACGCCAGCAGCAACCTCGCAACCCCTGAACCACACATAAAGCGAAGCTAGCGTGTCACGACGTCGCGCTTCATCGGAGCCAGTTTCGACAAGAAGCGATTCTGGACCCCAAAGCCGACCCCTTCTGCCGCCATCGCCGCCTGGAGATGCTCGACCAAGATGTTGAGATCGTCGACCTGAAGGCCCAGGTCCTTGTGCGAGCTCGCCATGTCCCGCCCGCTGTAGTCGCAGCCGGCATTGAGGATATAGCAGAACTGCTCGAACAGCGTGCGACGCAGGCGGACCAGATCGTGCGCGACGAAAATCTCGGATATCCGCGAGTCGGCGACCGATCGGTCAACCATGTCGTTGACGATCCGCCGGATCCCCTCTTGACCGTGAAACGCGTCGCGCATGCCCATGCCGCTGAACGGCCCAGCACCAGCGTTAGCGTTCGACATTTCGTAAGGATCGACTGGCAATTCGCCGGTCACGGGGTCCCGCTCCGGCTCTTTCGGCACGGGCGCGTCCTCTGTCGCGAGCGCTTCGGGCCCGGCTTCGGGTGTGGCGGAAATGTCCTGCGCGGCCGCCAGGGCAAGCGCGATGATGAGGGAGATCATGGGGCAGTCCTTACGCGATCAGAAGGTGGCTTGGAGCGACAGAAACGCACCGCGCTGATTGTCTGCGGTCGCGATGCTGCCAAGATCGACATAGGCCGCCGTCACCGTGACGTTGCGGGTCAGGGCATAGGCTGCGAACAGGTCGAACCAGTCGTCCTCGCGCGCGATCGCCAGATTGTCCGGCTTGGTACGATATTCGCCGCCCACCACGAAGCGGCGCGAGAACTGGTAGGCCAGCGATCCTTCGAACTGCGGCTTGTGGTCGTTATCGGTCGCGCTGCCAAAGCCGAGCAGACCGTTCTGGTTGGCCTTGGTGAAGCGGACCGTCGCATTGGCCAGCACGCTGTTTGAGAGGAACAGCTTGGTGGCGCTGATGTAGAAATCGGTACCGTGCGGCGATGCGCCGCCCACGGCCGCGACCACCGCGTCATCGCTCGACCGTTTGTGCTGCACGCCGATCGCGATCTGCGGCATCAGGCTGTCGCCATAGACGGCATCGCCCACCAGCCTGACCTTAGCACCGAACACGTCCTGGTTGAGCGTATAGCCACGCCCCAGACCCAGCGCCGCGCCGATATCGATGGTATCGAGATTCTGGCGTGCGTAGCTCAGTTCCACCCGGTCGAAGAAACCGACGGAAATGCCATAGCTGGTCCAATTGTAATCGGGCAGTTCGATCACCGTGCCGTGCGCCGAGGCGCCGATGCCCTCTTCGGTCGCATTGCCCGCGATCGTGCTCCAGGTCGCGAGTCCGCCGCCGCCCGATCCCTCGATGGTGCTGACGCCGTTGGTGAGAAGGAGTTTGCCGCCGTTGCGAAGTTCCTGCGCCTGGGCTGTGCCCGCCAGCAAGACAGCCAGGGCGGAAAGCAAGGCGGAACGGGTGAGCGGGGCGATCTTGGGCATGCGCTGTCCGTAACAGCCAATGGCTAACCGGTGGTTAACCATGAAATACAATGCTCTAGCTTCCGATCATGGCCATTTCGGCGCTTGCACAGGGGATGGTCGACGGGTTTTTAACCAGTTGCCGCTACGCAGCTGGTCATGACCCCGTTCCGCATTCCCCTTTCCGCCGCCCTGACGGCCCTTGCCGCCACCCTGCTGTTCATTCCCGGCTCCCAGGCGGCAGGCCCTGCCACCCTGTCGGCCAGCGTGAAACAGGCCAATGGACTGCCGGTGAAGGATGCGGTGGTTATGGTCTATCCCAAGGCCGGGCTTCCGGCGGGGCCGATACGCTTCGGCTGGAAAAGCGAGATGGGCCAGTCGAACATCACCTTCGTCCCGGGTACGCTGATCGTGCCGACCGGCGCGACCGTCCGGTTCCCCAATTACGACAAGGTGCGTCACAGCATCTACAGCTTCTCCAAGGCGGCCAAGGTCGACATCCAGCTTTATGGTCGCGACGAGACCCGCACCCACACCTTCGCCGTTGCCGGCAACGTCGCACTGGGCTGCAAGATTCACGACAAGATGCGCGGCTATATCAAGGTCGTCGATACCCCCTATGCCGCCAAGACCGACCATAACGGCCAGGTCAGGCTGGCCCAATTGCCCGACGGGGCGGCCGTGGTGAAGGTCTGGCATCCGGCGCTGCGCGGCCGCACCGGCGAACAGCAGGATGCCGTGACGCTGGCTCCCGGCGCGGTCGCTTCGCGCGCCATCACGGTCGAACTGCGACCGCTGTTGTAACGGCCCATGACCGTGATCGACGCTCCCGAAACCGGCCGGTTCCAGTCGCTCTCGTCTCGCATAACCCTGTGGTATGCGGCCGTGATAGCCGTGACATTCGGCGCCTTCATCCTGGTCGCGACCGGGGGAGTGGAGCGCTATGCCGAGAGCGTGGCCACGGGCGAGATGGCCGCCAACGGTGCGACGTTCGACAAGATCCTTGAACTCGAAGCGCAGCAGATGCGCAGCTCGGCCGAGGTGCTGGCTGCAGATTTCGGCTTTCGCGAAGCCTTTGCGATCGGCGACCAGCCGACCATCGCCAGCGCGCTCGACAGCCTGCGCGAGCGCGCAGGCGCCCCGCTCGCGATCATGATCCCGCTACAGGGGGACATCATCAGCACCGGCGTCAGCCTGGTGCCTTCCGAACATGATGCGCTCTGGGATGCGGTGGACAGGGGTGTGAATCGCGGCGTGTTCCAGGTCGGAGGCCGGTTCTACAATGCGGTCGCAGCACCCATCCGCATTCCCGATCTGGCGGGCTGGCTGGTCCTTGCGCGTCCGCTCGATGCGGCGGCGATGCGCGAAATGGCCAAGCTCGCCCCGGAAGGCATGTCGGCGAGTATCCGGGCCAGCGGCACCCTATCCAACGGAATCAGCCTGGCCCAGGCCAGCGGCAAGGCCCCGCTAGTTGCCGATATAAGGGGCCAGCCGACCCTGTTCTGGTCGCGCAGCCTGAAATCCTTCGATGCGCAATCCCGGCCCCGGCTGGTGCTGCGCTATGCTCTGGGTCCGGCGCTCGACCAGTACGCGCCGATCAAATATCTGCTCATCGCGCTGAGCGGGCTCGGGCTGCTGGTATCGACCGCAATCGGTGCCTTTGTCGCCCGCGGGATCACCCGCCCGATCGCCGCGCTCGAGCAGGCGGCGCGCGCGATCAGCCAGGGATCGCGCGACAAGGTCGCCATCCAGTCGTCCGACGAGGTGGGCAGGCTCGCGGCCAGCTTCAACATCATGGTCGATTCGATCGCAGAGCGAGAGGAGCGCATCACCCATATCGCGCTGCATGACGAGCTGACCGGCCTGCCGAACCGCAAGCTGTTTGCAGAGCAGCTGGAATTCGCGCTGGCCCGGCGCACCGACCGCGAACGGGTCGTGGTGATGTATTTCGACCTCGACAACTTCAAGGCCGTGAACGACACGCTGGGCCACCCGGTCGGCGATGCGCTGCTCAAGGCGGTGGCGGACCGGCTGGCGCGGACCATGACCGGCGCGCTGATCAGCCGCCAGGGCGGCGACGAGTTTGCCATCCTGATCGATCAGGTCGAGCCGGGCGCCAATCTGGCGCTGCTGGCAGACAAGGTCACCGCCGTCTTCGGCGAGCCGTTCCGCCTTGCCGGGTCGCAAGCGCTCGAGATCAGCTCGAGCATCGGCATCGCGGTCGCGCCAGGCGATGGCGACTGTCCCGACGACCTCATCAAGAATGCCGACCTGGCGCTCTACCGGGCGAAGAACGAAGGCCGCAACCGGTCGTGCTTTTTCGAACAAGCAATGGATCTGGAAGCCCGCAAGCGGCACCAAATGGAAATCGACATGCGCGAGGCGGTCCGCCAGCAGCAGTTCCACCTCAACTACCAGCCGCTGTTCAGCCTCGAGAAGAACCGCATCATCGGGTTCGAGGCGCTGATCCGCTGGCGGCATCCGACCCGCGGCCTGATCTCGCCTGCCGAGTTCATTCCCCTTGCCGAAGATACCGGCATGATCGTGCCAATCAGCGAATGGGTGGTGAACGAGGCTTGCCGACAGGCGACGCACTGGCCCGATGACGTGCGCATCGCGGTCAATCTCTCGCCGGTGCTGCTCAAGAATGCCGGGTTGCCGCTGATGATCATGCAGGCGCTGCACGCAACCGGGCTGCCTCCCCGCCGCCTCGAGCTGGAAGTTACCGAATCGCTGTTCATCGACAATGTCGAACGCACGCTGGCGATGCTGAATTCGCTGCGCGAATGCGGCATCCGGATCGCGCTGGACGATTTCGGAACCGGCTACAGCTCGCTCAACTATCTGCGCTCCTTCCCGTTCGACAAGATCAAGATCGACAAGAGCTTCGTCAACGATCTGGCCGCCGACCACAGCGCGCGCGCCATCATCGGGGCGATCACCGCGCTCGCGGGCGCGCTGGGCATGGAGACGATCGCCGAGGGCGTGGAGGACAGCGAGCAGCTCGAGGCGCTTCGGTCGCAGGGCTGTAACAACATCCAGGGCTATTTCTTCAGCCGACCGGTGGATATCGCCCAGGTCCACGACATGATCACAAATATGCGCTATGAGCGCGGAGAGCGTCAACCAACAATACCGCAAATGACCAAAATACTCGCGTAGGTCCTCTTTCACCCTTTGATCAGAACGGGCCTAATTGCCGCGAGACTAGCGCAAAGTTTTCACAACGGGAGCAGGTCCTGAATTTGAGCTTTCTGCGAGACCCTGGTCAGTCTTGGATGCTCTGCATCGGCGAACCCAGTCATTCAGCATTCTGACTTGGAGTGTCGGGAAAATCCCAGAACGTTCCGGCAGCTGCCGACCCAAGATCGGTCGCTCAGTTTAGACAACATGAATGTCTGCTACTTACAGAAGCTGCCGTTGGAAGGCCCCCAAAGCGGTCCATCAGCAACATGCCCCAATTCGAACCGTTCGACGGCGGCTCCAGCGATCCCAAAACCAAACGTTAATCAACGCCCCTTCTTACGCCGACCATTCGTCGCTGGCGGCCAGCCTGACCGATTGTAAATCCACTCCGGCTAGGTAGGATGAGTCGTTTGCTCTTCTGTCCGTCAAAGGGGGAATTATGGCAGACCAGAATGGCAAGTTCAGCTTGAGCAACTGGCTCAAAAACCATCTTGTCGGGATGATCGTATTCTCACTCCTGACGGGGATTGTCGGCAATGGTATCTTCGCCTGGATGACGTCTCCCGCGGAGAGCATCCAGCCTTCGGCGTCGAACGCAGCCTCTACAGATCCGACCGACGCCACGACCAACGAGAGTGATCTTGGTGCCGATCGACCCGATGCCCAAACAACAAACACCGCGCGCCCGCGACCGCTCATGCTCGCAGTTAATGGAAGCAGCATGACACCGCTGAATGGCGAGGCAGATGAAAAAGGGGTCGTCCGTCATTTCATGGACTGGGTCAGGCCGGAAGTGCTGCGCCTCACTCATGGCCACAAAGGTCCATTGATCGTCGAAACGACGCTCGATCTGAATCTGGAGCACGCCGCCGCCGGCGCGCTACAGACGAGCCTCCCAACCGGCGCGACCGGGGCCGCGCTGACGCTCGATCGTAGCGGCGCGGTCCTGGTCATGGTAGCGGGCGCGAATAGCTTCGAAACGCCCAACCTAACCCTCAATGCACTACGCGACTCCGGGTCGTCTTGGCGCACGTTTGTATATCTCGCTGCGCTGCGGCAGGGTTACACGCCGGCAACTATTGTCATGGATTCACCCGTTACAATCAATGGCTGGAAGGTCCCCGGAAATCGCTACGGCGGGGAGATGAGCATACGCAGCGCGTTTGCCTACGCACCGAACGCGGTCACAATGATGCTGGCACAAGAGACCGGTCATGATGCGGTGGTGATGACGGCGCGACGTCTCGGAATCACAACGCCAATTTCACGCGACGTCACGATGCCGCTCGGATCGTCCAAGGTCCGCATGATAGAGCTCGCGCGCGCCCTGGCAATTGTGTCGGAGGGCGGCAAGCAAATCGAGCCATTCGGGGTGACCAAGATATCGACGATGACCGGCCAGGTCATCTATTCCCACACCTTAAGCCCGGCACCGGCGATGGCTATCATATCCCCCGACGCCGCAGCTGCGATGACAGACCTAATGCAAAGCGCCGCCGCCATCGAACAAGCGAAGCCTGCGCAGTTCGGTCGGCCGTTTGCAGGTCTCATCGGTGAAAGCCTAGACGCGGCCGACAGCTGGTTTTCCGGTTTTTCCAGTGGCGTGACCACCTGCGTCTGGCTCGGCAGACCCGACGGCGGCCCGGTCGATGCGGATGCGGGCCGTTTGGTGGCGCGCGCATTCGGCCGCATTATGCGAGTGGCGACCGCCGGTCGGCCAAAGGAGAATTTCGACACACCGCTCACCCTACCCGAATGGCGTGTCGCCCGCTAGGCGATCGCTCTCGGCGTTCACTATCTGCGAGGCCATTCAATTCTGCGCCCCTCTAGTAGTTGAATCGAATCCTGCGCCGCCAGCGCATTCGCTAAGCCCTCTCAATCCTTGCGGTCTGATGTTGGGCAAATCGCCTGCCTCAGAGAAGACTCCCTTAGCCTCACCCCAAACACCACTCACGCGAAGCGGGTTTGGGCACCGGCCCAGTTGCGGTCTTCGGTAGAACAATTTTCGTCGCTTCAGGAATGGCTGGTTTCAGAAAAGCCGGTAGCTCCCAATTGCCATTGCGTACGACGGCTTTGTCCCATTGCCGAACCAGCTCATCCAAAGGATAACCCCGTTCTCGGCCATCCGTCGCTGCAACTCCAGACCGGCATACTTGCTGCTTTGATTCAATCGATGCGGCAAGGTGTCGGACTTGCCTGCCGTTGGATCCCCATGCGAGGCATCACGTTGGCCGCGCAAGGCACTGCTGTGTTCTAAGGACCGACGGGAATCAAGTCGTTGCAAATCCTGCCGCCCCAGCACGATGCCAGCTCTCACAAATCTCGAGTAACTTAAACCAGCCCCCAGTGCCAATTCAGCACTGCGTTGCCGTAGGACGGGATTTCATCGCGACTGGATTCCTGTTACCTGATTCGAGGTTCTTTCAGCCCAAAATCGGGGGTGTCCGGCTGAGGAGTTGCTTCATTGTCGAACGTGCTTTGGAAACTCGATGAGACTCAAAAGCTGTGCCTTCGGCTGGTGCATCAGGGATACACTTCAAAACAGATTGCGCAGCAGACTCATCTGTCTGCAGGGACGGTCGATCAATACATCTTTCGGGCAAACGCCATCCTGGGCGTTACCGACCGCCGGGAAGCCGCGCGACTGCTGGCGACTGCTGAGCATCAGGCCCAGTTAAAGCAGTTTCAATTAAGATCGGAGGACCTTGCTGGCCAAACGAAAATTGCTTTGATCGCCGGGCAAGGCGACCCCTTTCCGGCCATGTCTTCTCATATCGTCAACGAGCCGACCGCGAGCGCCGTCCCGCAGGGAAGCGCGAGAGGTTTAGCTGGGGCAATCAAGCGGGCACTGGCCGTAATAGGAGGAGAGCCGCACGAGCTGAACTTCAGGCAGAAACTGCTGGCAATGTCCTGGGTCGCACTTGCGACGGGTGGCACACTGTCAGCCCTGGTTGCCATCGGTTACTGGCTTAACCACCTGATGTCCTAGCTCAAGCGGTCTCTTCCTGATCTGTCACCAAACGGAGAAAGCGACCATGACCAATCAGCGCCGCGCCGAGCGGGCCAGCCGTAGCGCCCTCTATCTGTCCGAAGAGCAGTTTCAGGCTCTGACAGGGCAAGTCCAGACGTCCTATGAAAAGCTCGACGAGCTTCTCGCTCACATGCTGCGGATGCACGCAGACATGATCGACACGGCCCGAACTGCCGGTCTCGAGCCCGAAAAGGGCCAGAAGCTGTTCCGCAAGCTCAACACCTGCGTGAGCGATCTCGTCATCAGCCGGGAGGATCTTGTCGGCGCACACCTGGAAGCCACCAGGATCCGCATGCGGACCAATCAGGCCGAGCGCGCAGATGGCTGCTACTCGCCGCGCCCGCTGATCGAAGGGCACCAGAATGGCATTCGACTGGTCGGCTGACGACCGGTCGGATTTGTTGGATGGGCGTTGTCCTTGCCTACGCGATTGCCCTTCTGTGCACGACCATATTTGTTGCACAGAAAGGCGATCGCGTTGCGAAGCTGAGCATTGCAGGCATCTGGGTCGGCTTCTGTTCGGCTGAGCTGGCATCCAGGCTGATCGTAAGCGACCAGGTTTTCCTGCTGACCATTACGTCGATAGAGACCGTGTCGTTCATGTATAAAATTGGAATGGTCCATCTGAGCAACCGACGCTGGCCCATCATTGTAGCCGGGCTGCATTTCAACATCGTGTGCAGCCATATTTCGTTCATCATCTCGCCGAGCTTCCTGACAAAGGCACTGTATGCGGCATCGACGATCTGGGCCGTGCCTGTACTTCTGATCATAACCCTCGGCATTTACATGGACAGCAAATGGGACAATTCAATATCGAAAGGCCAAGTGTGAGCGCAAGGCGTGCCGTGATCTTTCGGTCCGGTGATGCCTCTCCCTCCGCGCGGTTGGAGCGCATTTCGAGCGAGCTGGCGCTATTGGCTTGCGAGCTCGAAGACGCAGGATCAGACGAACCCTGGCCCCGTCATCCACATACCATCCCGGACTGGCCTTACGCCGTAAGCCGGTATCTCAAGATGCGAAGGGAGCGCGAAAAGCTGTTCCCGAGACTCTTTCGCGACCCCGCCTGGGATATGCTTCTGCTGCTCTATGTTTACAGGGCAGCAAATGTGCCACTCCAGGTGAGCGCTATCGCCGGTCTGGCAAACGTGCCCGGAACCACGTCCTTGCGCTATCTCGATCTCATGATCGAGCATCAGCTGATCACCCGCAATCCCGATCCGAAGGACTCGAGGCGCGTTTGGCTGAACCTGACGCCGAAAGCGGATGACCTGCTCGAAAAATGGTCATCGCTCCTCGAGTAGCAGCTTGGAAGTCGAACCAGCCTGGCGTTGCGACCGGTGCCGCTACTCCATAGCCGAGCCTTCCCGATGCGACACCCAGGATGGACGCGCTATCCAGCACCGCCGGATCTGCGATATCGTGCATACTCGCGGTCAGTCGCAATGAAGCGGCCAAGCATGGCCGTCATGACAAGTTCGATCGTTGGCGCACCTTCCGGATTGCCTCCATTGACCGCCCTTGCATATTCCCCAAGCTCCCGGTGCAGCTGAGCCGGTATCTCTATGGTTACGCGGACCGGCTTCTCGCTGGCGAGATCGGACAGTTTCAGGCGGGTCATCGAACTGCTCCTCGATCAAACGGCTCCAGCATCAGATCGCGTGTCACGATGATCCGGAACGAATAGCCGGGGCGCACGGTCAAAGTCGGCGGCACGTTCAGCTGTCGCTGGACGACCTGACGTCCGGTCTGGTTTATCGTGTCCTGGCTTCCGAACCGCAGCGCCCGGGCAAGGTCGCTGTCATTGCCGGTCACGAGCTCGCTGCTCACTCCCAGAAGCGTCGAGACCAGAGCGGCTTTGAGCATATTGCCCCAGTGATAATCGGTCCGGTCTTCCAGACCTGCCATGCCGGAAGCATCTGCGCCCGGAAGGCGCTCAAGTGAAACGGAGTGTCCACCCGGCAGTATGAGACGATCCCAGGCCAGCAGAACCCTGCTCTGCCCGGCCGCGACATCGCTGTCATATTCACCGATCAGCCGCGAGCCCTGCGGTATCAGCAGGATGCGTCCGGTCGGGCTGTCATAGACATTCTGCGTCACCTGCGCCGTGATCTGACCGGGCAGATCCGAGCGGATGCCGGTGATCAGCGCAGCCGGGATGATGCTACCAGCCTGAAGAATGCCTTGCGCAGAGTCGCGAACGACAGGCCCACCTTCGCGGTCCTTGCGCTGCTCAAGAAAACCCCTTCGCCGATCGGCTTGGCCTGGCCGTGCCGACTGAACCGGATGAGCCGCGCTACCCGCAGTTGCCCCACCAGCAGCAGCAGCGGGCACTGCCACATTATCTCTGACGCCCGTATTGCCGGCGAGAAACAGCTGGCTTGTCCTGGCGCTGTCACGCTCCTGTGCCGCGCGTGCTCGTGCCTGTTCGGCTGCATTAGCGCTGGGGTCAGTCGCCGACGCTCTCGAAAGCGGCGGCTCGACCGGCGGCAGAGGGACCTCGCTTCCGGTATCCGCGCCAGGCGTACCAGCTTGTCGAAGCTCGTCCGGCGGCGGCAATCCACGTTTGCCTAGATCGGCATAGCTTGCCGGAGCATCGGCAAGCTGCTCCGTGCGGTTGCCGTCGCCAGGATCGTAGAGATTTCTGGCCGGAGCAGGATCCTCGGGCCGAAGGGCGTAGATCAGCGAGCCTCCAATGGCGATGCTGCCAGCGAGGCCGATCGTTGCCACGGCCTTACGCGAGAGACGCGTAACTTTCGGAAGTTCAGCGCGAAAGCGAAACCGGTTCGATCCCGTCGGCACAGGAGGCTGCTCGTCGATCGGTGCCTCTTCGGTGCCTGATTTAGCCGCGCCAGGTCCGGGCGCATGATCTTCCGACCGCGCGGTCATGATTTCCTCCTGCCGCGCTGCGGCTGCCGCAAGATGGTGACGTGCTGCGCGTTGCGACCTGAACCCAGGCGAAGCTCTGCCTTGTCGAACAATCGATCGACGATCAGGTATCGCCCCTGGACGCGGAAGTTGACGAGCTCGGCGGCGCCGGTTTCACCCAGAACGAACAGCGGAGGCAGATCGCCTGTGGCGATGGCCGGGGGAAACTCGACAAAGACCTGCCTCCCATCGTCGAAGACGCGCATCGGTCGCCATGGCGGGCGGTCGCCCGATATCGCATAATCGAAACTGAGCATGGCAAGGTCGATTCCTGAAGCGACCGGCGCCTTGCGCTCCGCCTCGATCTGCGCTGCCTGAAGCGCGATCAGCGCGTCCTGTGGGTAAGTCCAGGAAACGGCTGCCATATAGGTCGAGGAAGTTGCGCTCAGCTCGAGATGATAGGTCCGCCTGTTCGTGTTGATGACAAGATTGGTGCTGATATCGGCCCGGGTCGGCTTGATCAGGATATGCACACGGCGCGCTGGCCCGCTGCCGCTCACCGTGTCGCCGATGATCCAGCGGACCGTATCGCCCGAGGCGACCCGGGCGCATGAAATCGCCCATCGCCATGCCGCTGCCGCTCGCCTTGAGGCCGAGCCCTGCAAAGCTCTCGAGAAGGATACCAGCAAGGGAGGGAAAATTGCCGATGATGAAGGCGAAGACGCCAATATAGAGCGTCTTCCTGACAAGCCGCTGGAGTACGTCCTCATCGGTCCCCCAGGCCCAGAACAAGGCCGCGATCGTCACATCGATCACGATCAGGGTCGATGATCCGAGCCATGCCTCGATCGCATTCATGCCCTCGATCGTGCAGGTGAAATCGCGGCTCTGGATGACCTTTTCGACCAGTCGGATCTTTGCGGAGGCCAGCGCCGGATCGCGGTCCCACACCGTCACCGTTGCCGTGACATAGGCGATGCCGGCATGGTCGGCACCCAGTTCCTGAAGGGCCATATCGGCATCGGCGGCCTTGTTCGAAGCATCGGAATCGACGAGCACCGACTGCTCGTTGGTCATCACTTCCTTGAGTATGGCAGCAACCGACTTGCGCTTGGCAAACCACTGCCTGCGGATCCTGGTCAGCAGTTTTGCCGCATCGGTCTTGTCGAGCATGATGGCGCGTGTCGACCAGCGATAGGCAAAGGCCTGGGCATTGAGCTCGTCGAGCAGGCCGGGAAAGGTCACCGTAGGAAATCCGGTCACGGTGAGCGTACGCAGATGCGCAGGTCCGAGCCTGGGTTCGAGACCGCCGGTCAGCGGTTCGTCGGCGAGCAGAGCATCGAGATAGACCAGTGTCTCGGGTACGCCGACTCGCTGGCGCCTGGTCGATATGGTGCTGTGCAGATAGGTCAGCGTCGCAGCATCATCGAGCCAGCCGGTTTCCGGCATGAAACCCTCGACCAGATGGAGGAGACGGTCGGTCCGGTCGACAAAGCATCGCACAATCTCGGCAGGATCGACACCCGTCGCGGCCTTTCCTTCATAGAGCCAGCTTTCGGCGCGCGCGCCTTCCTCGGGCGGCGGCATCCACAGAAGGGTGAGATAATAGCTGCTCTCGAAATGATTCCCCTCCTCCCGGAACTGCTCGCGCCGCTCTGTGTCGACCAGAGCCGAAGCGGGATCGGGAAAGGCGCTCTCGGGATAGGCCTGTGCCGGGTTTCGCTGCGCTTCGACAAAGACGGCCCAGCCTGAACCGAGCCTGCGAAGCGCAGTGTTCAGGCGTGCGGTCACGGCAACGAGTTCGGCAGGCGTGGCGCTGTCGAGATCGGGGCCTCGAAAGCGCGCCGTACGCTGGAACGAGCCATCCTTGTTCAGTACGACGCCAGGTGCCGCCAGCGCTGCCCAGGGCAGAAAGTCAGCCAGCCGGTCGGACTTGCTGCGATATTCGCGGAGCGACATCATGGCCGCATCCAGACCGGGTATCTGAGGTGGCGGCGCGCCACATCGACAAATTGCGGATCCCGGCGGGCGGCCCAGACCGACAGCGCGTGACCGATCGCCCAGATCGCAAGGCCTGCAAGCCACAGCCTGAGGCCAAGACCAATGGCCCCAGCAAGCGTACCGTTGACGATGGCCAGAGCCCTTGGCGCTCCGCCAAGCAGGATAGGCTCGGCCAGCGCCAGGTGGACCGGAGCGTAGAAGCCGGCAACCTGGTCCGGAGCTCGCGAGAAACTGTCGTCCATCAGATCACCGCTCCGCCGCCAAAGCTGAAAAAGCTGAGGAAGAAGCTGGAAGCGGCAAAGGCGATCGAGAGGCCGAAGACGATCTGCACCAGTCGGCGAAAGCCTCCCGAGGTGTCGCCGAACGCAAGGCTGAGGCCCGTCACGATGATGACGATGACGGCGATGACCTTGGCGACAGGACCTTCGATGCTCTCGAGGATCGACTGGAGCGGTGCTTCCCAGGGCATGGACGAACCGCCAGCCTCGACGGGCATGGCATGGAGCAGTGCTGCTGCAAGCACGGCTCCACAGGCAAGTTTCCTCAAGAGCGGGCGGCGGGAAGGCTTGAAGCCGGGCTGGCTGATCATGGTGTTTCTCCAGTCTGCAAGGCAGGATGGTTGAGCAGGCGATATTCGCCGGTGACAGGATCGAGACCTTCGACCGTGGCGATTTCGGAAAGACGGCGCCCGGCCCCTTCGCGCACGAGCACGGCCACCAGGTCGATGGTCTGTGCGAGCAGCGCACGGGGCACGGTCACGACGGCTTCCTGGATGAGCTGCTCCATCCGCAGCAGCGCACCGCTCGCGCTGCTCGCATGGATGGTTCCGATGCCGCCGGGATGGCCCGTGCCCCAGGCTTTCAGCAGATCGAGCGCCTCGCTGCCGCGCACCTCGCCAATCGGTATCCGATCGGGCCTCAGGCGCAGCGAGGAGCGCACCAGGTCTGCGAGCGAGACGATCCCGTCGCAGGTCCGCATCGCCACGCAATTGGGAGCGGTGCACTGCAGCTCGCGGGTATCTTCGATCAGGACAATCCGGTCGCCCGTGCCAACCATTTCGGCCAGCAAGGCATTGGCAAGCGTGGTCTTGCCCGTGCCCGTCCCTCCTGCGATCAGGATATTGCGCCGGTCGGCAACCGCGCGGGCGAGCATGGCGGCCTCGGCGGCTGACATGATGCCGGATGCAGCATAGTCGCCGAGCGAAAACACCGATGTGGCCGGTTTGCGGATCGCGAAGGACGGCGCCGTCACGATCGGTGGCAGAAGGCCTTCGAACCGTCCTGCGCCGCCGGGAAGTTCGGCCGAGACACGCGGCGAACGCCCGTGAACTTCGGCTCCGACATGATGGGCGACCAGCCTGATGATGCGCTCGCCATCGGCAGTGTTCATCCGGCACGAGCTTGCACAGATACCGACCCCCAGCCGGTCGACCCAGAGCAGGCCGTCCGGGTTGAGCATGATCTCGATGACCTGGGGGTCATCGAGCCATTCGCCGATCGCACTGCCAAGGGCCGTGCGCAGCATGCTGGCACTGCGGCGATAGGCTTCCTGCCGGACCGGTTCTGCGCTCATGATTGTTGCCCGTTGCCGCGCCGGACATGAGTGCCCTGAGCGCCGGGCCGATTAAGAGACGCATGAACGCACGACGTTCAACAGGCTTTTGAGGTCAGCGTATTGTGGCGAAGAAAGACAGGCCCTGGCGTAGCTCCACTCGTCTGCCTGCCGCGCCGGACACACAAATAATCCGCAAATAATTTGGCCAGCAGGCAGTTTGTGACAAGACTGTGACCATGGGTGATTCGGTGTCGCAACCCTTATCGGACGAGGCCCGCTGGGCTCGTCTCACAGACAAGCAGCGTGCTTGTCTCGATCTGTTGCTGGAGCGGCAGACGTCAAAGCAGATCGCCCGTGCCCTGAACATTTCCAAGCCGACAGTGGACCAGCGCCTGACTGCAGCGCGCGCGGTGCTGGGGGCTGCCAACCGGGATGAGGCTGCCCTCATTTACGCCCGTCTCAAGCTGACATATGACCGGATCGTATATGACCCGGTGCAGGTTCCGCCCGGCAGCCCGGACATGGCAGTCGAAGAGCAGGACGACGGGTCTGCCGATGCCCTGGTGTTAAGCGACAGCGCCGTGACAGCGGAAAGCACGCCGTTCGGGATGATCTGGAGGCACGACCATGGCCTGAAGACACGGATGCTGATCATGGCCGTCATGCTTGTCGTGGCAGTCGTGCTCATCCTGGCAGGTCTGGGTATCGCACAAGCACTGACGCGTCTCGTCTCCGGCTGATCCCTCACCTTGTCAGAAACTCTCGAATTCGCAGGGCAAGCATCTGCGGAGAAAGGAAAAGTCATGTCCAGTTCCATCAGCGACACCGCCACCCGGCTCGGTCGCGACGTGCCGCTTGCGGAACACTCCATCGATGATGCCCTTATTGCCGTATCCGTCCTGATGACGAGCATCGTCACGGCGCGGCGCGATGTCGCGAATGTTCCGGCAGCGCGGGGCCAAGCGGCGATCCGCAGGCTCGCAAAGGCACAGTCGGCGCTTATCGATGCGAGCGGTGACGTGCTGCGTGTTCATGGCGATCTTCGCAGCATCGGGCGCGAGATTGCCGGCTATGACCTTCACGAATGCCCCAAACTGGCGGGCGAGGCCACTCATCTGCAAGCCGTTGCCTGACCACGATTGACCGGGAGGGGGCACGATGAAAAACTCAGTGCATGCGGATTGTGCTGTTCCTTGCCCTGCTCTCGGTCGCTCTCGGTTATGGGCTGTGGCGCGGCGGCGGCCCCGAACGCGTGATGGCTGTGATTGCAGGGCTCATGGTCGTTTTCGACGGCCTGCTCCACCTCGTTGTCCCGCTCGAGCTCGCCTCGCTCGATACGGGACATCTTGTCATCGACCTTTTCGGCGCGGCTTCGACGACCGTGCTTGCGCTGGCGGCGCACCGTTTCTGGCCCATGGCAATGGCAGTCCTGCATATCCTGCCGCTGCTTGCGCATACCAGCAGGGCGCTCGACTTCGGCATGCATCCTGCTGCCTATCTCGCGATGCAAGTATCGTCATCCTGGCTGGTACCACCGCTGCTTTTCGGCGCCACATGGCGCCATTGCAGGCGCAAAGCTGCGAGAGGATCAGTTCCATCCTGGCATCTTTCGCCGGCCTGATCCCGAAGAAAGGACCCGGGTCAGGCATCTCTTGCGCGCGCAGCATCGGGGCAGGACGATGACAGGGGACGCACCGGGCAAAACGCCGGTTTCGGCACTTGAAACGCTGGCGGGCAAGGCGATTTCACCTGGCAGCAGCGAGCTTCGGAATCATCTGCAGGCGACCTTGGGAATGCTTGCTCACGAGGCGCTCGACGTCCTGTTTCTCGGCCAGGGCGATATACTGATCGCGCATGAGCGGCTTCTGCTAGGCTCGGCGCAGCGCCTGCAGTTCGAGCCGAAGTTCATCTTCCGGCGCGCCCTTTCGCTCGGGGCGTGCGCTGTCATTCTGGCGCACAACCATCCAAGTGGGGATGCCAGGCCCAGCGCTGAGGATGTCACCGCCACCCAATGGTTGGTGCACGTCGGACAAATGCTTGGCATCGAGATTGCCGAGCATCTCATCGTTGCCCGGCATGGATGCCATGCGATGCTGCAAACGCCGAAAATGAGCAAGTCGACAGCTTTCGCTCACTTCTTCGATCTGAAGGACAATGCCGCATGCTGCCGTCACGATGACGGCAGGGTCTGCCCGACCGCTGCAGCCAATGCACGCCTCGCTGCCTGGCACCGCAACCGTCGCCGCGAACTGATCGGTCAGCTATCGCTCCTTGCAAACCCGGCCTGGGACATGCTGATCGACCTGTTTCTTCATGCCGAGTGCGGCAAGCAGGTTTCGATTAGTGCGCTGTGCTTCGGATCATGCCTGCCGATGAGCACCGCCCTGCGTCATGTTCGAAAGCTGTGTGACAGCGGTCTTGTTACTCGCCAAATCGACCCGCTCGATGGCCGACGCAGCCTTGTAGCACTCTCAAATCATGCATTCGACCGGCTTAATGAATATTTCTGCAGCTCCGCGAATTTTTCGTACAAATACAATGTGATTAATTTTAGGTTCAATCCTGCCACGTGGTAGTCATTTTTCATTAGTGATTCTTGCAATTTGTCCAGCAACGGGTTGGCAAACCAGTTCAAGATATCTGCAATCGTTTTCAGCGTCGACACAAGCCGCAGCGCGATGACTCACTATATCGTCCAATATCATTGCGTTGCTCGCAAAAATATGTTCCCATGGTGACCGACGAATTCCTCGCTTGTTGCTTATGCCCCCCAGAAGCGGCATCTTGCGGTGAGAGGTACAGTCCGTGCACATGAAGGCGCTATTTGCGGAAATTTGGGTGGCTCTAGCGATGGGCCTGCTGGCATGGGCTGGTGTCGCCCTGCTCACCAACGAAAGCATAATTGACGACTGGCTGGTAGCCATAGCAAGTAATGCAGCGGACCAGCGTCTCGATAGCGGTGCAGGGACTACTAAGGCGGCCAGCGTCGGGATAATCCTGATTGATGACGATGCATTGCGCGATGAATTGCAGCGCAGCCAGAATGACCAGAGTGTCGACAGGATCGCTTCGGCCTACCGGACGATCAGTTCCAAGCTTCTCGCGATCGCTCAGAGCGATGGCAAAGCTCGTACAGTCGTGCTCGACTTCTACCCAAGTCCGTTTGCAGATGTCGCTCCCAAGGATACTCCGATTAACGTCGATTGCCGTTTACCCGTCATCCAGGTCGCACTGCCTCCGCCCTCGCCCTTTGGTCAGGAATTTGTGCGACCTGATCCCCGTTTCATAGATCCAGCCTCTCCCTGTTCCCTAGTTGCCTACAGCTTTGCCAATCAGGCTGCAGAAGGCGAAAAACTGCGAACCGTCGAACATGACCCGACGCCCCAAGGGATCGGTTGTCCAGTTTTGTCGCTTTCCTCCAGCGCAGTTGCTCTGGCTGCCTCTGGTAGCCACACCGACAGTGGGCTCGGTGGACAGCCATGCCAGCGTCAACAGGCATTGCGACAGCGGTGCGCTGACCTGCCGCCCTGCCAATCGGCGTTGCAGAAACGAATGCCCCTGACCGAACCTCCGCAGAACTTGTCAGTTCGCTTAGCAAACGACTTTTTCGATCCGGCCTTTTCAGAAGATGCCCGGCAATGGCTGACGGGGCGCGTGGTATTTATCGGTTCATCCAATACGCAGAGCGACGATTTCTATCATCTGGCCGATGGATCGATCGGCGATGCCTTGGGGCTGACAGCACAACCTTCGGGCAAAACATGGCCTGGCGTCGTGGTGCATGCCGGGCTGACCCAACGCCTGCTGCAGGCCACAGCTTCAGGCACCGAAGCGATACGCTATTTGGATTGGAACCTAAACTTGGTGCTTGGTGTCATCATCGCGATACTGATGGCTTTTTTCGACCGGCACGACGTGTCGCGGCCCTCGGCGCGCCGCATCTTGCTTTGGACGACCTTGGCCTTGGCAGCTTTGCTGGCACTGGCACTGATCTTGGCCAGTTTCACCGCATTGATTGTCAACTTTGTCCTCGCCCTTTTCGGACTGGCCACAGCGGGGGCGATCATATGGCTCATACGGGGAGGTCGGCGTGCGGCGATTACTGCCTAGCTTGATGCTCATAACCTTTGCTCCTGCTGCACAAGCAAATGAGCCGGCGACGATCGTAGCGGTGGAAGGCCCTGTAACGCTGCATGGCCCCAGCGGCGGCGCGAAGCGCTCAGCAGCGCGGGGCGCGCGCCTTGACAAGGCGTCGGTAGTCTCGGTCCCAAAGGGCGCAATGGTGCGCTTGCGCTTCGATGATTTGCGCGGAACGGAATTCTCCCTGCCCCATGGAACCTACACACTCAGCCAGGCGCGAGCCCTAGCGCGAGGGGGCCGAACGTCTACATTCGATCGTGTCCGGTCATTTCTGCACGTTACCATGGGTGACCAGATCTCCCCCATTGATGCCGCTGCCTACCTTCCAGTCTACACGCGAACAGATCTGGCAACGATGAATGTCATCTGGCCAGAAGAATGGTTTGGCAACGAAAAGGCAGTGCTGAGATATCGCCGAACCGATGAAATATTGCTCAGCCAGGTCGCAAATGTCGGTCCGGTCGTGCAGGTGCCAACTGGGCCGGGGCTGACAATGTGGGTGCTGGAAAGCAAAGGCGCCAAACCCGCTCTCGCACGGGGATTTGTCCAACGCGACCTGGCAAGGCCGCAAGACCTGGTTACAGCTCAGCAATCAGGGACAAAGAACGAACAGATCATGGCCGCCTATGAGACGGGATACTATCGCGAGGCGATTCGTCTGTTGCGAGACGAGCGCAAGGATGACCCTCAACCTGACTTTGTCTTTGAAGCGGCCCTTGCCCCGCGCCTGCCCACAACTCTGATCAGCGCGTTCCGCACCGCCCTGGAAACTGTCGCTGCGGCTGTCCCGGCTTGTAAATCTGCGCCACATCTTCTTGTCGTAGACCAAGACTTTGTCGGCGTGTTCGATGAGGGCGCGGCGGTGTTCAGAAACAACCTGGCACCAGGGGCAGTGGTCTATGCGCTGAGCGCTTCTGGGGGCGACAAAACCGTCTGGAATGGTGTCAACACCCTTTCCGGCGGCCTTGCATCGGAAGGTGAAGGTTCGGCGACCGCGATACTGGCCCGATTATGGGTCGGCAGAAACGGCAGCGAAAAGGCAGATCTCGGCAAGATCGGTGCGCGCGTAGAGCGGCTCCCGGCAGATGACTGCCTTAAAGGGGACTGATGTTCCAGAGTGTCGTCGAGCTACGGGGCATTTGTACCAATAGGCGCGGGAATGGGAATATGTATCTGGCCAGATTGTTCGCTGCCCTGATTGCAGCCTGCTTAGTGGTCCCAGCCCATGCACAGAGCAGCGATCAGCAAAAGCTTGGCCTCAGGGTCATACGCTATTCGCAGCGGGTGCTCTGCCTTGAAAATGTGAGTGGCGGGTACGGCTTTGGCGTTGCTTATCCCGTGTTTGAACGCGACATGCGCGCATCTCCGCAAATAACCTATGCGTTCGCTCTGGCTGAGCCGATTGAGCGAGAAATGCTTGCTGGCCGCGATGGTCGCGTCAGAGTGTTCCTTGACCGCATCCTCGAGGTCACCAGCCCCACCAGCTCTGTCGAGTTCGAGCGGTTGATGCGTGTTTGTGCGCTGGGGCGACTGTTACTCTATGCGGCCCGCGCCGGCGATCCGGACGTTCGTCAGGCCAAAGCCGTTTTTGCAAATGAAATCGCGGCTGCCCCCGATACCGAAGCGCTTGGAGCCGTGGCTGGCCAACTGGTTACGCTGGCAGCCCAGGCAGGCGAATTTGGCTTGGCTATTGAATTCGCCAACCTTTACGCCCAGCCGCGCTGGAAAGCAAAAAATCGGCTGGGTCCGCTTTTTTATCAGAATGCGGCGCCCGGTCTGCGACTGGCGAACGCTCAGTCTTTGATCGACCGGCTCATCAAGGAACGGTCCGATCGGCAACAGGGCGATTATCTCGGCCCCATCTGGGGCATAACCGACGCCTATCAGCTCCTTCAGGATCTTCCGCCGGGCGCGCTCCGCAGCGGCGTGTTGGGCAGCGGCTGGTTCGAGGACGCCAGCATGAAGGTCATCTTCATGCGCGACCCTGAGCTGGCGACGGAGGTCGCCCTGTATGTGCTTGGAGAACCACAAGCTAGCCCCGCGACACGTTCGGTTATGCTGAAAGCAGTCCGGCTAAGCCTGAACTATATGGAACAGCGCATTCCGGATCGCACATATGCTGCGCTGGCAGGCATCACAAGGATGCGTAGCACCGTACCGCAGGACCTGCGCGCAGACCTGCTCACCAAATATCGCACCTCGCTTGATTTTGTTATGGCCAACAAACAACTCGGCGCTGCGCTGCTGACTTCTCCTGAGAGCATCAAGATTGCAATGCGCGGGTTTACCGATCCACGCGGCCGGTTTCTTGAAGCAGGCGAATATGCAACAGCGCATTTTCTGGCCGAAGCTGAACGCTTTGAACCGCTGACATCGTTTCTCGCCGCGCGCGGCCTGGCACAGGACCAGCCCGGTTCCGGGCGTGATCTTGCGGCGATCGATGACGTGCTCATGGGCAATCCACCCCGCGAAGAAGTTTACTGGGGAAGACTGCTGGCAGCCACCCCGACCCAGTTCGTGAGCTATTCAACGGGACCGGCTTTTCACAAGGCGATGGGCAACGACGCTGTTAGGCCCCGGTCTGCGGATCGTGAAGCCATGGCGCTGGCACTGAGCGCAGAAAAGATAGTCGGCACCCGTACGCCCATCCCTCGAATTGATCAGGTAAGCGCCACTTTGCTGCCGGGGGAGGCAGCCATCTCGATCATCGTGGGAGAAAGTTACAGCGGCATCATGCTGTTTACTCGCGAGGGGATGCAGTCGTTGAAGATAAACGCCAACAGCGCCCGGCTCGAATCCCTCGCCAGGCGCATCAACCGCAGCCTGAACAACAAGACTGGCCAGTTCGATCACCAGGCGCTCACCCAGCTTTCTTCACTCGTGCTTATGCCGACACTTACAAAGCTGCCCGATAAGAGGCAGATCTACTGGGTAGCCGACGGCGCCCTGGCGTCCATTCCACCGCAGATACTACTGGCAAGCCTCTCCCCTGCGGAGCAACGCTATCTGATCATGGACCGGGCTGTGAGCGTGCTTCCATCCCTTTCATCGCTTTTCTGGGCACGCCGGATCAGATCGGCAACACCCAACGTGGCATTTTTGGGCGTCGGCAACCCGCGGCTGTCCGGCAACTACGACGGAAGCCTTGGAATTCGCAACACACTTCCTGCAACTATGCCTGCCAATGACATTGTAAAAAGGTTTGGCGCTCTACCAGGCTCAGGAGAGCATTTGGAACAACTGGGCGGAGCCTTTTCGCAGCCGCAGATCCTGACTCTTTCAAACGCCAACGAGCGCGCCCTCGCTGCACTGTCTCGACATTACGGCATCATTGCCTTTGCCACGCACGGCATCAATGCGGGTGACACCGGTTATATCGCTGAATCAGGGTTGATCCTTACGCCTGATGCTGAAAGCGACGGCTTTTTGAGGTCGAGCGAAATAGCGCGTGGCAAAATCTCTGGACGCGTGGTGCTGTTGACAGCTTGCAGCTCGATCAAAGGCGATGGAATGCGCGTCAACGGCCCGCTTGGCGGTCTCGCGCGTGCGTTTCTGGCAAACGGATCTGGCAGCGTTGTTGGGAGCAACTGGAACGTTCCCGACAAGCCATCCTACGCATTTTCGCAACGCCTTGTTGCAGCCCTGTCAACAGGAGCGACGATCGGGCAGGCCCACCGCCAGTCCGTGCTGGCAGCCATAAACGAGAATTCCGATCCCCGACACTGGGCTGCGTTTTCGTTGGCAGGTGATGCTCAGACGACGATCCAATGAAGGCGCTGATTTCGCGAACACAAACGGCAGCTGGATTTCAGTTCACATTTATCGACCTCCGTCCGATCATACTTTCTAGCCTCAGCAACACTTGTTTCGCCTCGAGCTAATTTACGATGAAGGAGATTGGCATATTCCAATCCCCTTCGTTCAAACTCGTCAATTCACTATAACGGCATTGCCCATGCGATAGCCGCGTTCGGCCATCTCCTCGATATAATGCACCCTTTCGTGCTTCAGCTCGACGGCATATTCTTCCCAGGCGTCGCGGCGGTCCTCGATGTCGGTCGCCCGGCGCAGGTCGCTGCCCAGCTCCTTCTGCGCCTCGGTGACGTTGATGCGATAATCGAACCACAGCCGGTTCTCGATCCCGGCGATCGGCAAGGTGATGATGCGCGCTTCCTCGGTCCGCGCGACCTGTTCCTCATGCAGCATCGGGATCGCAGCGGCGGCGGCGGTCGCAAGACCCAGTAGCGGAAGCGAAAGCGTGGCAAGTCTGATCATGGTCCATTCTCCTGTTGGTGAGT
>NZ_QKVT01000001.1:3221820-3235039 GCF_003426715.1 Blastomonas sp. UPD001 | reverse complement strand
AAACATGTTTCACCGCTCCCCAGGGTCGCTAATTTCCGCCTAAACTCCTGCAATTACACGAGATTCGTTCCGAAACGCCTTACGGTCAAACCGTGTTCGGTGTGCTTTCTCAGGGACTTGGCGGCTATGTGCTGAGATCAAAGGTTTGGGGGGAGTCGCATGTCGGAGGTGGCATTCCGGAAGGAAGCCAGGCCAAAGGCCGGCGTCACCCGATAGCGGAGACTGCACTGCATCGACGACGATCGGCAGTGCCCGTCTCGAAGCCTCAGTTGCGCGGTGCCATTATGATTGTCCGCGAGGGCGCAGAAGCATCAGACAAAAAAACGTCTCGATTTGACCCCACAGATGGTTATCATCTGCCAGTCAAACGAGACGCGAGGAATGGGCCTTATGGTGTCAAAGGTTGAACGCGAGCGCGCTGCTCTTGAAGCCGCTGAAAAGGAGTTAGCGGAGCGCAAGAAAAAGCTCGCTGAACTCGAACAGGAAGAGGCGGAGAAGCAGCTCGCCAGACTGGTGCGAAAGGTGGGGCAAGACCGGGCAATCCAGCTGCTCGAACTCGCCGTCAAAGTGAAGCCCAAAGCGGCGGTCGACGCGCTGACCAAACTGGGCTGAGACGCAGAGTGACACACAGACCTTTGGGTGCGGCGACCCGCACCCGTTGGGCTCAATACTCGTCGTCCATCTTGCCGGTTGCGGTGTAGACGATGTCGTCGATCAGATGCAGCGGAAGCTCACCGTAGTCACCTTCCTCGATCAGCAGATATGAGCCGTCTCCGGCCTGGACCACGTGCACATCGAAGAAGGTGTGATAAGAGCGCCGTTCTGCCTGCATGATCTTCTCATCGAGTGCGATGATGTCGGTATCAATCTGGCGGATCGTGGCGGTGTCAGCTTCATAGGCTTCTGCGGTGTAGCACATCGTTGCCTCCTGTCGTTGGCGGCTCGTCCGCCATGCCATGAAGCAGCGCTCCGGATGTGCTCGGGTCACCGGAGCGAAGCGGAGGCTTGACCGCAAACTGGTCGAGTGGTGCGGAAGTCCGCTTGCGGACTTCCCGGTCGGCCTGTTTGTGGTTGACCCGGGCATGTCCTGAGTGCTCATGGCGATGGTGGTGGACGGGCCATTGGCATGAGGCTGAAGTCGGATTTAAACCGCGCCTTGGGAGCGTTGCCACCCTCGCGCAGAGCGCCAGTCCCATGGCATGAGAAAAGGGCACCACGGCTTGAGGCCGGGCACCCTTTCCCCTTGCCGAACGAACGGGAGGCTGTTCGTCGATCGACCTGAAACTGGTTAGCGCTGTGTATTCAGAGACGGGAGCAAAATTGCCATTCAGCGGATGAGCAGTGCTTCACCTGAGAACGCGCTCAGGACGCCCATTCCATTGTTGGAAACTGTTCGCCGCAATCGGTGTATGCAAGGACCGACAGGCTTTCGAAGACGGTCTCGATCTGGGCAATTCGAAAGGCCTCAGCGGTATGGTGATCGCTAAGCAGGGCACGTAGCGCATCCAGCGGGATTTCCCCCTCTGAACCATCGCCCTGCCCCAGTGCCCGCACGACCTTGGCGGCAAGTTCTGATGGCAGCAGGATGTCGCGCGCAAGGGCGATATACTCGGAGACCATGATGGTGATCGGGGAGGGTCCGCCGGGGCAGTGGACACGCAGCGTTCGCCCAAGAAACTGCGCCTCCTCGACAATCGCAATTACCTCGGCTCGCCAGTCAAAGCAGGCGGCAAAGCTTGCGAGGGAAAGAGAGTTCGCGTTGACTTCGAAGTTGAGCGGTGCAGCCGAGAATTCGTGGCTCTCGGTTTCGATGTCGGCATGGCCCGCGTGCAGCCGCCGCATCAAGCTTGCGAGCTCGAGCGCGGAGATTTCCGCAGGTTCAGAATGGAGCCGAGTTGTTTTGTCCTTGACCCTGAAAGTGACGAGCATCTTTGCCTCCTGCTGCTGCTCGCCATCTTGCTTTCCCCCTCCTCTTTAGGGGTGAGGACCGGATACTGAGCGGGGCCATTCCCACCGATCTCGGGCCGCCCCTTTGCATGTTCCAATCGGCGCTTAGCATCAGGCACCAGCGGGCTTCCTCCATGAAGGGCAAGGGGGGTTCGATGCCCCCTGAGCCCGTGTTCGCACGAAAGAAGAATTGAAGGCCCCGGTCAGAGCCGGAGCCTTCCATAAAGCGCTCATGCGAGGCTGCGTGAGCCTGGCTTGCGCTGATCACTGATGCGCCGGATGTGGAGCGGCACTCCCGCCTGGCGGAGGCGCTGTGCCAAGTTGGACTGGATGCCGGAACCTTCGCCGACAATCGCCTCGACCGGCCCCAGCTTCACGATGTTCTCATTGCGCAAGAACGGGGCACGGTTGCCGTGACGACGATCGGGCATGAAGAGGATGGTTTGCACCCCGTTCCGCTGTGCCCATGCATTTGCCATGGCATCGACACCCTTGCGCATTCCGGTCGTCCCCAGAACCATCGTTGGGATGCGGCCCTTGATGTCATCGAGGATCTCCCAGATCATCTCGAAATCATGCCAGTCCTGCTGGCCGCCAGAGACGATCACTAGCGGCCCATCGGGCTGGAACTGTGCCCGCCGATCTCTCGCCCGAGCGGCAAGGTAATCCTGCGCCTGGACCTGCGAGGCGGTCACACCATTCTTGCTGACCTGCGACCCGCGCGTGGCTGTGAATACCCGGCCTGTTTCGACCCGGTAGACGTCGGCAGCATGGTCCCGCATTGCCTCGAGCGCTTCTCGGCATCCTTGCAGCGTCTGGCAGAGCGCCTGTGTCTCCTCGAGTTCCACGGCGTAGATCTCCGAAGGATCAAAGTGACGAGCGAGCTCACCCAGCTTCTTGGCGGCATCGTCTTCGCGCCCCTCGGCCAGACGGGCGGTCATGTGAAACGAGTTGACCATGCCCCAGGCAAGTTGCTGCGCGAACTCCTCCATGCGCGTGTCCTTGAGGACATCGAAGATCGTTCCGATAGCCATCTCCACGGCGCGGCGCGCCATGTCGGGATCCGGCATTTCAGCTGCGATCGGTTCATCGATGATGCTCAGCTTGGCAAGATCGCTGTGCTCGACAAAGGCACCGTCGTAGGATTCGACGATACCGTCACGGCTGTCGGCGAGTTCGATGCGCGCATTGGCGAGATCAGCGAAGCTGTTGAATTTCTGCATGGGTAGCCTCCGATTGTTGAAATCGTCCCCACATCGGGAACGGCCGACAAGCCATCGGTTGGGAGGCGTGCAGTCAGGGACGGCGAGCCATGCTCGCCGCCGCCACGGCGGGCGTGGGGGTGCCGATTTTCTGCGCACTTGCCGCAAGCGCAGCGCAGCAGGCACGTGTGCAGAAAATTGGGGGAACCGCGATCCTTGACGAGCGCCGGAGACCGATATGTTTCGGCAGGTGTTCCTGTGTGTGGAAGAGACGTTCCCGCCCCCGAGCAAGAGACGAAGGCAGGACCGGTCAGGCGCCTCGGCGCCACGCCGGGCCGCCCCTTCGGCCCTGCGCAGGGGTTACAGCGGGAACACCGCCATTCCATTGTGCGCGGATGCGGTGGCAAAGCCGATCGGCCTGAGCAGCCAGCGCTGCTTGATTGCGCTAACCGGCTGCGCGCTTCGTATGAGATGATCCCGAGAGGGATGCAGTTTCGCCGGACTTTTCAACTTGAAGTCGGCCCAGCGACTGTTGTCACGATTCGCCTGATCGTATAAAAGATAAAGCGCTCCCGGCAGGAGCATGACGCCCGTCTCCAAGCCAAGCTGTCGATCAGCACTGCCGCGATATCTCACGATCCCTTGCAGCATGTTGTTCGGGCTTGAGTGCTGGTGGTTGACGGGCGACGCTACATTTCAAGCCGCGGAGAACAATCATGTCGATTGCTAACGTGCGGCCGTCCAGTCTGGCCAATATCAAACGCCTCGCGAACCAGCGCAAAAAGCGAGATGGTATTCCCTACCGACAGGCCCTCAACTCAGCCGCGCAAAGTGCAGGTTTTGAGAACTACGAGCACGCGCGCACTACGATGTGCGACAAGTCGTTCCAAGTATTCCTGACCGGTTACTGGGAAGACCAGGAGACGTTCGAGCGGGGTCGTGAATCTCTGCCCGTCACCCTATCGCGGCCGCTCTTGGAACTGGTTTCGAAAGCCGAGCTCAAGCTTGTCGGCGGTCTCGCATCCATGCGCGTGGCTGCATCCGACCATCTCGTGAAAGACATGGTCGGGCCAACACGAGAGTATGTTCGCGACAGCTTGTGCAAGGCAGCGCGAGCTCTGCGGTTCATGGAAATGACCGGTCTACGTCCTTGCGACTACGTCGAAGCTAGCCGCGCCATGGCTGATCTCGATGAGGAACTGCCCGGCAACGACCATTCGAGCTATTGGAAGCTGCCGGCCAGCGGACAGTTCATACTCATCGATGAGCCCTATTCGGGGCCGATGGTGAGCGATGAACGGGCTGCTTGGGCAAAGCGGAACGGTTGGGAGCTCGGCGCCGCAGACTGGCATGGTCTGTACTTTCCGTATCGCTGTACCCTCTTCGTCGCTTCCAAGCGTACTGAGGACTTCGATTTTGATGCCCTTGTGAGGAGTATCAACGCACTGCCTGCTCCAGTAACAGCAGAACATTGGGCCGGGTCATCGATGCCCAATCACGACATCTTTGTCTCGCCGCAAGCGGCAACGCCGCAGGACAAGCGCCGAGCAAAGGCTAAGGGCACCATCGTTGCGCGCCCATCTCGGCAAACGCTCCCCTACCACCGCGATATGATCGGATACGATCGCAAGCCGAATGGCAGCATGACGCTGGCTCAGCATCAGCTAGCAGGGCGTTTGCTGGGGGTGATCCTGCAATCGAACAGCAAGCCGGGAGCGGTGAACTGGCGCGTCGACAAGCTCATGAGCGTGCTCGTAGATTGGCTCTACGCCGACGTGCCGCTTCGACTACTGAACGCCCTGGATGACCCCGTCAGCCTCTATTATGGCGACATGTCTTCAGACGATCCGCTGTTCAACCGTGCCAATTCGCCAAGCGGTGTGGAAAGCCTCCTGATCGAGCTGAAGGGGCTCCTCGAAGGCGCCTATCCGCAATGCGCTCCTCTGCGGAAGCTAACCGGAAGAATCGACACTGCCTTGAAAATCACGCGATCGGACGTAGGACGAAAAGCCTGAGAGCGCCGCCGCCAGACAGGGTTGGGTCCGCGCGTGCCGAGACGGCGGCATTTGCCGCCGACAAGCGCGCCGCGACCCAACCCGTCAGCGATCGTCACCCGTCTGGGCCGAGACCCTGAAAGGGACTCGGTGGAGCCGGACCGTCGTTGGCTGCCGGACGAAGTCCCGGCGCCAAGGGCGGTTGGCGGAGTAGAGCGCGATCCCGGCCGAAGGCCAGGGGGACGGCAAGCACCTGCTCGTATTTTTCCTGCCCGCCCCCTGTCTTCCTTGACTCCCAATGTTCTTATATTGTTCTAACCGACCATGAGCAGCAAACGTCTGGATACCGTGGCCGATCTGGTTCGCCATGGCCTCAACGCGCAGGTAGAATGTCTCGGCTGCTACCGCGTTGTGATCGTTCCGGCAGCCAAACTACGAGATCAATGCTTTGCCAAATCCATCCCGATGAAGCTGGAAATCGTCGCGCGGCACTTGCGCTGCAACTGCGGTCACCGCGGGACGAAGCTGGACGCCACCGGTGTCCAGCTGTCGCCCCCCTGAAAGGGCTCGGGCGACGCCTGCGCGCCGCCCTGCCGGTCAGATAAACTCGACGTTCTCGGCGATGATCTCGCAGCCATAGCGGTCGTTGCCTTCGGCGTCCTGCCAGCGCGAGTAGTGGATGCGGCCCGTCACGGCGAGCTGGTCACCCTTGGCCTTGTGCTGGCGCAGCGGGAGACCGAGGCCGTTGAAGACGGTGATCTTGTGGAATTCGGCATCCTTGACCGGGTAGCCGGTTTCCGGATCCTTCTGGACCTTGCCGTCGCGGATCACCGGACGTTCAGTCACGAGGATCAGTTCGGTGATGCGGGTGTCGCTGCGGTCGCGGGCAACGGGATCCTTGGCGAGACGGCCGACGAGGTTGACGATGTTCATTGCAAGAGCCTCCTTGGTACCGACGGCTCGTCCGCCGGTGCCCTTGTCGAGCCTCGGCGGGAGAGCTGGGACACCGCGCGCTTCCGCGCGCGGGGAACCTCGGAAATCGAGGTGGTGCGGGCAGCCCGGCTTGCCGGGCAACACGGCTCGCATTTCTGCAGGTTGGCCCTAAGCTCGACCAAAGAGGCATGGGCACTGGTCGGCGGACGTGCTGTTGGCACAGGAGCTTATCGCACGCCTGGACATCAACTTCGCCGCGTACCGGCTTGTTATTGACGATGATGATCACGGGATAATTCGCCCGCCCTTGCCGATCCCGGTGAGCGAGAGGTCCCTCTGCGGCACTGATCCGGAATACCCGACCTCGGCCACCTCCGGCGCCAATCCACAACGCCGGCGTGACTGGCCTGACGTTGATGCACGATCAGACAAGGCTCCAAGGAGCAGGCTGCCTCGGCGTTCCGGAAATCAATCGCGATCGACGGCAGCGGCGCCCCAGGCTCCGATGGCATCGATGATCTTTGCTGTGAACCGCGGTGGGAGTCGTCCGGCAATGTACCCGGGCTGCTTCATCAGGGGTCTGATGTCGAACCCGGGCCAGGTGAACCGGTTGAATTCCGAAACGACAATCGCGCTACCCGGAACGAGCCCGGCTGTGCGTGCGATCTCATCGGGGATGGGGATGGCGTTCTTGCGCCCCTCGCCCTTGGTCGTGATCGCGGCGACCAGATAGCGCGAGCCGTCCACACCCACAACGACGACGAAGCGTTCCTTGACGCCTTCGTCGCGGCCTCGTCTCTGCTCTTCCTCGAAGAGATAGACGTAACGGAGGATATGGCCTGCGGCGGGTCGGTCAGTCTTCCCAGCGGTCATTGGCAAGTTCACTGGCCGAAGGCCGTGCATTGGCAAAAGCCTTGCGGTCGGCTCCGGTCATGTCGGACGAAGCGACAGCTTCGATATTCATGTGGCCGGCGATCACACCGCGTGCCGCCTGTTCAAGATGGCGGAAATACTCGCTATCTGCGATTACATGCCGCTCGCGGCCATGGCTGGTCAGGACGACCGGCTGCTTGGTTGCCAGATCGAGGAACTCGCCGGTGTTGTTGTGAAACCGGGTTAGGGGAACCCTGGGGTGCTCATTCGCCGCCGCTGGCATGGTGGTATCTCCTCTTGGCCTTAAAATAGCAATTATTGCCAAAATAGCAAGATTTCTGTGGCGCCACTCGCCGCGCTAGTCGTCCCCATCTCTCGCCAGCGGCTCAGACAGCCACGGGACGAGGCCCGCATCAATCGCAATGCCCAGTGTCCTTGCGAGGCGGCAGGCTCGAGCGATTGACCCGTCTGGAACATCGAGCGCCCTTTCAATGTGCCCAAGGGTTTCGCCAGCGCCAGGCGCACAGACCGCGTGAAGCTTGCCCGGCTGTGCCGTGATGGCAAAAGGCCAAGTCATCGCGACAGAGCCGCAACGTCGACATCGAGCATCGACCCAAGCACGGCATGAACCGGATGATACTCGGATCCATAGCCCTTCTTGGCCTCGAGCGAGAGCGCCACCGCATAGGCAAGCCAGGCCGCCTTAGCGTCATCTTCGAGGTCGCGGAATACGAGGCTCTCGATGCCGAACGCAGCGACCTCAACAATCCGGTTCGCGAGCTGCCTGAAGAATGGCGCGGTGAAGTCGGCCGCTTCCTCGTGCTCACCACCCGCGGCGAGATGGTTCTCGAGGCCGATTACTACAGCGAGAAGCGGCTGTCGTTCGAGACCGATGACCAAGGCAATGTCACCGCAACGGCAGAAGAGCCAGCGCCGACCTCAGGGAGCCGCGCAAGTGGTGCTCCCGCACGGCCTGAGGCGATCGCACCCGGAAGCGAGAAGCCGATCAGCGCGAGGCTGTTCGACGAGCTCGCCGTTCAGCGCCGCAATATCCTGTCGGCCTGCCTGCTTGGCGATCCGGGGCTTGCCCTCGATTTCGCCATCTTCGCGCTCGCGGACAATCGCAGCTATGAGGGGAAGGGCACCTCGATCAAGGCGGGACGGCCGAGCGATCCTGCGACCGGCGAGGTTCCGCAATCAGCGGCCGAGGGCATTCTCGCCGAGGCCGAGGATGGTCTCGACAAGGCGTGGCAGGAGCAGGGCAGTGTTGCGGCCCGTTTCATCGCCTTCCTGAAGGCGACCTTGGCCATCACCTACAGCATGGCCGACGTCGAGCAGGCCTTCCGGCGCATGGTCTTCAACGTGCTTGCGCGAAACCGTGACGACCATGTTCGCCAGCACGCTTTCCTGATGTACGACCAAGGGGACTGGCGGCTTGCGCCCGCCTTCGACCTCACCTTCTCGAACGGTCCCGGCGGCGAGCATTACATGGCTGTGTTGGGCGAAGGCCGCATCATCACCCGCGAGCATGTCGAGAAGCTCGCAAAGGTCCATGGGGTTTCGCCGAAGCGCACGGCTTCCATCGTAGACGACGTGCGTGCAGCGCTTTCCAACTGGGCGTCATATGCGCGTGACGCGGGGGTCGGGATATCTATGGCTCCGGTGTCAGAGGGTTTAGGTTTGGTAGCGCAAGAGTTTGGCTGAGGGTGGCTTGACTCACCAAAAGCCGACGGTGCCCCGCTGAGGCCGAATCCGACCCACACCCGGTCGTTCCGATGTGGCCGCAGGAGTGTCGGCTTATGCCGTAACCAGTCACTCGAACGTTTGACAGGTGCCGGGCGGTTAAACTTGGTCGATACTCTCGCCATCTTTATAGTTCACCGGATGTCCAATAAGGGTGTGGTGGAGGCGCTGTCCCAACCTTATGCGCGGATACGGACTTTGGGAGCCGATGCCATTCCGATCGGCAAGTCGAACCATTCTGAACTCAAATCGGCCGCTTCAGCATTGGCTTGGGTCACTTCACCCACCAGCAACAATGCAGGATCCTTGTCTCCGACTGTCGCCATCAGCGCCGCCAGTCTATCCAGACGACCACGGATAAGGCGCTCGCCGGGAGAAGAGACGTTGACCGCGATCAGGATGGGCGTGCTCGGCAGCAACCCGTTGGCTATCAGCTGCTCTGCAATATGCGGTGCAGCGGCGCGGCCCATGTAGATCGCAAGTGTCGTTTGCGCACCGGCGATCGCTGACCAGTCGATGTCGCTTTGCCCGTTCCCGCAGCCTTGCGCCGTGATGAACGTGAGCGCCCTCGTGCTGCCGCGTCTGGTCAGCGAGAACACTCCGGAAGCTGCCGCTGCACTGGCGGCGGTGATTCCCGGGCATACCTGAACGCGTATGCCCTTGGCTTGCAGTGCATCGACCTCCTCGGTCATCCGTCCGAACACTGCAGGATCGCCGCCCTTTAGCCGAACGACGCGGTGTCCGTTATGCGAGGATTTCACCAGAAGGCCGTTGATTGCGGGCTGGGACATCGAGTGCCGCCCTGACCGTTTGCCAACCGGCACCTGCATCACCTGTCTGGGGATCAGATCGAGTATCGCCTGACTGACCAGTGCATCGTGAAACACGATCGAGGCCATCGCCAGCAAACGTTCGGCTTTGCGGGTCAGCAGGTCAGGATCGCCTGGGCCAGCACCCACCAGCCAGACATCGCCAGAGCCAAAACTGATGTCAGCCATGGGCTGCCTCCTTGTGTTGCATGATCAGCCGCTGGATTGCGGGTTTGCATGAGCCGCAGTTTGTGCCGGCAGACAACGCAGCCCCAACCGCCTCGGTCGTCATCAGCCGCTGGTTCGTAATGGCCTTGGTCAACGTGATGGTGCCGATGTCGAAGCAGCTGCAGACAATCGCGCCGCGATCGGGCGCGGGTGTGGCTGAGCGCCCAGCCAGCAGCTCGGTCGCGCTGGCTTCAGAAATCCCGAGCTGAGCAATCAACCACTCGCGCCTGGGAAGCCGCTTCTGCGGGCCGATATACAGAGCCGCCACGACCACGCCGTCGCGCAGGATGGCAAACCGGTGCTGACCGTGCGCGCCGTCATGGCTTTCGATGCGCCCGCCGCGCGGCAGAACCCGCTTGGCGAACGCCAGCGGATCGCCATCACCTGCCATCTCGACCAGCCATCCGGCCTTGGTTCGCACCTTAGTGGCATAGCTGGATGGCAAAGGATCAGGCAGTACCGAAGCGATGAGAAAGCCGTGCCATTCGGCGACGAACGGAGAGATCCGCGCCGGTGCGTTCTTGAACCCAGGCTGCCCCGAATGCGGATCGGTCAGTGCGCGGGCGAGCACGCCGGTGCGGCCACCGGTTGATTGCTGGTCGGTCCAGTGGATCGGCACGAACAGTTCGCCGCGCCGTTGCCCATCGCTGATGCACACCCGATAGACGCTGCTGCCCTGCGGTGTTGCCACCAGAGCCAGTCCGCCATCAGACAGGCCGTGCGCCAGAGCATCTTCAGCATGGATTTCAACCAGCGGTTCCTGCCTGTGCTGGCCAAGCCGTGCGCTCAGGCCTGTGCGGGTCATGGTATGCCACTGGTCACGATAGCGCCCAGTGTTGAGCGTCAACGGCCAGGCCCTGAGCGGCTCGCCAAGCTCCATCTGGTTGACAGGCACCAGCCGTGCCTTGCCATCCGGCGTTGAAAATCGACCATCGGCAAAGGCATCACCGCCCCAGCGCCAGGGTTGCATGGTGTCATAGCCAGGGTTGGAGATCGCGGCATGGCCGCCGATGTCGAACACCCTTTTACCGGCATTCTGGTAAGTAGAAAGCCGCGCATGCTCACGGTAGATGTCGGCAGGACTGTCAAAGCTGAACGCTTCGCGCCAGCCCATCGCGCGCGCGACCTCCTTGATGATCCACCAGTCTGGCCTTGCCTCGCCCGCAGCCGGCAGGAATGCGCGCTGGCGACTGATCATCCGTTCGGAGTTTGTGACCGTGCCATCCTTTTCGCCCCATCCGGTGGCGGGCAGCTTCACATGCGCATAGGCACTGGTGTCGGTATTCGCGATGCAATCGGAGACGACCACGAACGGGCATGCGGCCAATGCTTCGCGCACTGTGCCTGCATCGGGGAGTGATACCGCCGGGTTGGTGGCCATGATCCAGACTGCCTTGACCCGCCCCTCACCGATCGAGCGAAACAGGTCGACCGCTTTCAAACCCGGTTTTGCCGCCATCGTTGGCGATGCCCAAAAGCGGCGGACGAGATCGCGGTTTTCAGGCGCGAAATCCATGTGCGCGGCCAGCGTCGTGGCCAGCCCGCCGACCTCGCGCCCGCCCATTGCATTGGGCTGGCCGGTGATCGAGAACGGAGCCGCTCCGGGCTTGCCGATGCGGCCTGTTGCCAGATGCAAGTTTAGGATTGCATTCACCTGATCGGTGCCGCGGATCGACTGGTTGATACCCTGGCTGAACATCGTGACGGTGCGCGGGTGCGCGGCGAACAGATCGAAGAACGCCTGGACATCGGCAGGCGGCAGGTCGCAGGCGCGGGCAACAGACCAGAGGTCGTGACCTTCCGAGAGCGAGTCCCAACAGCCATCCGGCACATTGACGCTGCGTTCGACGTAATCGAGGTCAATGTGTCCTTCGCGCATCGCAAAGGCCAGCAGGCCGTTCATCAGCGCAACATCGCTGCCGGGGCGCAATGCAAGGTGCAGATCGGCATCGGCGCAGGTTTCGGTGCGTCGCGGATCGATCACCACCAGCTTTGTGCCGCGCGCCGCCCGCGCAGCCATCATCCGCTGATAGATCACCGGATGACACCAGGCGGTGTTCGATCCGACCAGTACGATCAGGTCCGCAGCGTCCAGATCGTCATAGCTGGCGGGCACGACATCCTCACCAAAGGCGCGCATGTGCCCGGCGACCGCGCTCGACATGCACAGCCGCGAATTGGTGTCGATATTGGCCGATCCGATAAAGCCCTTCATCAGCTTGTTGGCGACGTAATAGTCCTCGGTCAGCAGCTGGCCTGATACATAGAATGCGACGCTATCCGGGCCGTGTTGCTCGATCGTGCGGCGGAACTGGCGTGCGACATGCGCAATGGCTTTTTCCCAGCTTGCGCGCTTCCCGCCGATCTCCGGATGCAGCAGACGGCCCTCATGGCTCAGCGTCTCACCCAGATGCGTGCCCTTGGAGCACAAACGCCCGGCGTTTGCGGGATGTTCTGGATCACCCACAATCGCTGCGCTCTGGCCATCGGCAGCAGGCGTGGCGAGGACGCCGCAACCGACGCCGCAATAGGCACAGGTTGTGCGCGTTGCGTTCACGCCGCCAACCGCAGTGCAGCGGCCCGCTCGATCATGATACGCCCGCTGTGAACCTCCACCGGGATCGTTGGCGTGCAGCCTTTGTCTGTTCCCTGCGCCTCACCAGTGACCAGACTGATCACCCAGCTGTGCAGCGGACACGTCACGCTGTCGCCATGGACAATGCCTTGGCTCAGCGGGCCGTTTTTGTGCGGACAGCGGTTGATCAGCGCGTAGATCTGGCCAGAGCCGGTGCGGAAGACCGCAATTTCCTCGCCGCCCGCCACCTTGATGGCGCGCGAACCGCGCAATGGCACCTCTTCTACTGCGCCAACATCAATCCATTGCGGCATCATGGTGCAACCCCTTCCAGTTGTGTGATGGGTCGGAACTCGGCCATCGGACGGTGCAGGTTGCGGTCCTGACCGGCGGCACGCTCTGCCCAGGGGTCGTCCTGGCTGAACGATTGCGCGATCCAGAAGCGCGCGGCCAGCGCATCACGCCCTTTAACATCGTCGATCAGCAGCGCGCGTAGCCACTCCATCCCCATCCGCTCGATCCACGGTGCGGTGCGTTCCAGATAGCGGGCATGTTCGCGGTAGAGCTGGACGAAAGCGGCGGCCATGTGGATCGCCTCTTCCTCGGTCGCCACCTTGCACAGCAGGTCGGTGCCGCGCAGATGGATACCGCCATTGCCGCCGACATGCAGTTCATAGCCGCTGTCGACGCAGATCACGCCGAAGTCCTTGATCGTCGCCTCGGCGCAATTGCGCGGGCAGCCACTGACTGCCATCTTGAACTTGTGCGGCATCCAGCTGCCCCAGAACTTGCGCTCCAGCTTGACGCCCAGCCCAGTCGAGTCCTGCGTGCCGAAGCGGCACCATTCGCTGCCGACGCAGGTCTTCACCGTTCGCAGCGCTTTGCCATAGGCATGGCCGGAGACCATCCCGGCAG
>NZ_QKVT01000001.1:3218291-3221720 GCF_003426715.1 Blastomonas sp. UPD001 | reverse complement strand
AACCCCTTCCAGTTGTGTGATGGGTCGGAACTCGGCCATCGGACGGTGCAGGTTGGTGAGGCCACCCCACATGCGCGGAACCACCGAATAGGTGCCGTCCTTCTGGATATTGGCGTGCATCCGCTCGTTGACGAACCGGCTTTGCTGGTCATCGACATATTCGCCGGGCCAGGCGCACAGCAGGTAATAATTGAGCGCGGGGCGGCAGGACGCACAGCCATCGGGCGTGGACCAATGCAGTTCCTGCATCACCTGCGGCATGTGGCGAAAGCCGCGCTCGACAATCAGCGCGCGCACTTCGTCATGGGTGAAGCTGGTGCATTTGCACATCGGCTTGGCGGTACGTTCGCCCGCGTATTCATCGCCCAGGCTGATCGTGAGCAGTGTCTCGACCAGACCGGTGCACGACCCGCAACTGGCCGATGCCTTGCAGGTGGCGCGCACGGCATCAAGGGTGCCTGCACCGTCTGCTATGCATGCTGCGACCTGACCCTTGCTGACGCCGTTGCAGCCGCACACTTCCGCATCATCGGGAAGCGCCGCAACGGCGGCCTTAGGGTCCGCTTGCCCCCCTCCAGAGGCAAAGGCTTGGCCAAAAATCAGCGCATCGCGGATCTCGGTCACGTCTTCGGATCGCTTGAGCAGATCGAAATACCAGTTGCCGTCGGCGGTATCGCCATAGAGCACCGCACCTACCACGCGGTCGTCTTTCACCACGACACGCTTGTAGACCCCACGTGAAGCGTCGCGCAGCACGATGTCTTCCGCGCCATCGCCGCCGACAAAATCGCCCGCCGAAAACACGTCGATGCCGGAGACTTTGAGCTTGGTCGCGGTGACCGATCCTTCGTAGCTGTTCGGCTTGCCGATCAGTCCATCGGCAAGCGCGCGGCACATCTCCCAGATCGGCGCGACCAGGCCGTAAACCTGCCCGCGATGTTCGACGCATTCGCCGACCGCCAGGATCGCAGGGTCGCTGGTCACCATCTGGTCGTCGACCAGTATCGCGCGATGGACGGCGAGCCCTGCCTCTTTTGCAAGCCTCACATTCGGACGGATACCCGCCGCCATCACCACCAGGCTGGCCGGAATGGTGCGCCCGTCGGTCAGACGTACGCCCTCGACCTTGCCCTCTCCAAAGATTTCCGCTGTGTTCGCGCCTGTCAGGATGGTCTGACCGCGACCCTCCAGCGCGGCCTTAAGCAGCCAGCCCGCCGCTTCATCAAGCTGGCGCTCCATCAGCGTATCCATCAGGTGAACAACGGTGACCTGCATACCCCGCAAGGCGAGCCCATGGGCCGCCTCCAGGCCAAGCAGGCCACCGCCGATCACCACGGCATCCCCCCCCTTGGCGGCCGTGTGAACCATCATGTCGACATCCGCCATATCGCGGAACGAGACGACGCCAGGCAGATCCTTGCCCGGCACGGGAATGATGAACGGGTCCGATCCGGTCGCGATCAATAGTCGGTCATATTGCGCGACCCGGCCCGATTGCGCGGTGACCGTCTGCGTGTCGCGGTCAATCGCGATGACGGCGTCGCTGACCACCAGATCGATGCCATGGTCGGCATACCAGCTGCGGTCGTTGATCACGATCTCGTCGAAGGTTTTCTCGCCTGCCAGCAGCGGCGAGAGCATGATGCGGTTGTAGTTCACATGCGGCTCGGCACCGAAAATGGTGATGCGGAAACGGTGCGGATCGCGCGCCAGCACCTCTTCCACCGCGCGGCAACCGGCCATGCCGTTGCCGATAACGACCAGATGTTCGCGGTCCATGCGTGTCTCTCCTGTCACAGCAGATAATCCATTTGCAGCCACAGCCTGCGGGTGTCGGTGCCAAACTGTTTGGCGCGGTAGTCGGCATATTTGACCAGCAGACCGATGTTTTTGGACAGCTTGAAGGTCGCTTGCGCATTCCATTCATCGCCATAATCCTGGCTCAGCCGGTCGCTGTCGAAACGGTGATAGATGACCGACAGGTTCACCGGTCCGCGCGATGTCGGCAGCGCATAGCCAAGCCCGGCATAGGCATCGCGCAGGCCGTTGGCGGGTGTGGTCAGGAACAGGTCGGCCCAGCCGTTGAACTTGTGCGCGGTGGCCAATGGCGTCTGGAAGCTGGTGAACGGCAGGCCCGACGATGCGCCGAGAACCTCGTACCCCCCTGTCAGCGTAAAGCCATGCGCGGCCAGTTGCGCCTCACCCAGCCAGTAATCGGCCGAATAGGAGTTGGCGTTCCCCTTGTAGTCGCTCTGCCGGGCGTAGCTGGCGATGATGCCGAGCTTCAGCTTGGGCGACAGCGCGAACGACGCGTTGGCGCGCGCGCCATAGGTCTGGCTGGAAAACTGCCGTCGTTCCGCCTGGTCCTGATCGACCAGATAGGCAAAGCCCTTGATCGCGACCGGTCCCGCCTTGCCGCCCAATTGGGCCAGCAGGTTGTCACCGCCGATGGATTGCAACGGGCTGTCGATGCCAAAGATGCTGCGCACCGACCAGCTGTAGGTGATATCGGCGGTGAGCGGGCCGAGTGCCGAACTTTCCAGCCGCACCGCATCATAGGTCTGCTCGTTCTGTCGCCACAGCACCGTTCCGACAAAGCGCTGGTCGTCGAGGTTGATGCGCTGGCGGCCCAGCGTCACCACCGTTTTGGGCAGACCGCGATACTGGACCTGCAGACGATTCAGCTCGATCGTTTCCGGATCCGCCACCACCGGAAACGCGGTGCGGCCATTGACCGTGCTGTTAAAATCGCCGTTGATCGCCAGCGTTGCCTCAGCCTCGGCGAGCACTGACCACGGCCCGCTCTTCGCCTCAATGCCGCTGCGCATCCTGAACGTCAGTGCATCGGCCTGTTCGGCCTTGCCCTGCTGATCCACACCCTCATAGCGCAGCCGGGCATCGATCAACGGCGTGAGCTTGAGCGGTTCAGCCAGCGCCGGACTGGCGGCCGAGGCGGCGACAACCGCCCCGGCGAGGATCCCAAGTAGCCGCGCGGTCATATGCGTGCGCCTTCAAGCGCGGTCGGCCAAGTGGCGCGCCAGCGGGTCTTGACGCTGACCAGGCTGGCAAAGGCAACCAGTGCAAGCCCGGCGAAGATCAGGAAGCCCCATTGCGGGCTGCCGGTCAGCTGCTTGGCCAGACCCAGCGACGAGGCGAGGTAGAAGCCGCCAACGCCCCCTGCAAAGCCGACCAGTCCGGTCATCACGCCGATCTCGTCCTTGAACCGCTGCGGCACCAGCTGGAACACCGCGCCATTGCCTGCCCCCAACGCCAGCATCGCGCAGACAAACAAGGCGAGCGCCAGTTCGACCGTCGAGGGGCCGAAGCTGATCGCGATCAGCACCGCGGCAGCAATCAGATACACTGCCATCAGCGTCTTGGTCCCGCCGATCCGGTCAGCGAGCGCGCCACCCATCGGACGGACGAGCG
>NZ_QKVT01000001.1:3215004-3218191 GCF_003426715.1 Blastomonas sp. UPD001 | reverse complement strand
CGCACGCTGCCGTGCAATAGCCCGCCACCACCGGGGTCAGCGCGAACTGGTCGACGAAGTAGATCGAAAGCGACGCGGCAAGGCCCACGAAACCGCCGAAGGTGACGCCGTAGAACAGCATGAACCACCATGCATCGGCTTTCTTCAACGGCTCAAGATAGGCGAAGATCGACTTGGGCGCGGGCGGGTTTGGCGCATCCTTGGCCAGCACCATGTAGATGACGAAGGTGATCGCCAGCGGGATGCAGGCAAGGCCCAGCACCGCGTTCCAGCCGAACGCCTTGGCCAGCAGCGGCGCAAACAATGCGGCGAGCACCGTGCCGGAATTGCCCATGCCCGCAATTCCCAGCGCGGTCCCCTGATGCTCGGCAGGATACCAGCGGCTCGCCAGCGGCAACGCGACGGCAAAGCTGGCACCGGCAAAGCCCAGGATCACGCCCAATGCCACGGCACCGCCAAAGCTGTTGACCCCCAGCATCCACGCCGTCGCCAGCCCGCCGATCACGATCAACTGGCCGATCGCGCCGGTAGACTTGGGGCCGATCTTGTCGACCAGCACGCCGTTGACCAGCCGCAGCACCGCGCCCGCCAGCGTGGGTATTGCGACCATCAGGCCCTTCTGGGCGTCGTTCAATCCCAGATCGGTGGCGATCATCGGGGCGAGCGGGCCGAGCAGCACCCATACCATAAACGCCAGATCGAAATATAAGAATGCCGCAAACAGCGTCGGGCGGTGTCCCGCCGACCAGAAACCCTTGTTCATGATAAACCCCTGTGATGGTGCGGCGCGGAAGACCCGTCCGGCTGGTGGGACCGAGCGCATACGCCGGGGCTTGTTGGCCGGAGCGCAGGGGGGAGCACGCGGTGATGATGGAGAAGCAGCGAGACAATGCTCGCGAAGGCAGCGACAGGGCAGCTAACGATGGCCGCGCCCGAGAGCTGGACAATCCCGTCTGTCAATCTGGCGGAATGAACCGTCAAAGCCATGCTCCTTTCAGACACGAAAAAAGCCGCCTCGAAGCGCGGTCATCAGGACCGGTTCGGGCGGCGTCATTGCCATGCTTCGTATTAACCGAAGCGGCCAGTTCAGCCCTTCATTGGACCGACCTGGTTATGATAGACCACGCATCATTGCCTGATCTTCCTTTAAGTTGTCAGCGAATCGACTATAGCGCAAGCTAATTTTTGTGCGTTGCAGCATTTGCAATTGGCGAGGCTAGAATGCTCATATCATGGGCTTTGTGCGCTGGTGCTCCAGGTAGTCCATCGCCCGGTCAGGATCGAACTGAACGCGATCGAAGAATTGGTCTTCACCGAGAATCAGTCTGCCCGTCTGGCTGGAAGCACCACGCGGCACGCTGTTGGCACCTTCCACCTTGGCACTGGCGCCGGGCAGTATCGCATCAGTCCCAGCAAGCGCGGACCTGTAGATGTCAGGACGGAACACCTGGGCTGCTCCGGCAAAACCCACCTCGCTCGCTTCGGCATGCCCCCACCGGGCCATCTGCGAATACAGCCACATGGCCTGACTGCGCCAGGGGAAGTTGGCGGCCTCGCGATGTTGAAACATGAAGTCGGGATAATGAATGGCATCGGCCCCCTGCGTGAGCCGGATCCGGTCCGTGGTCGCCCGCAGGATCGTTTCGCGGGGTGCGTCCAGATATTCCGAGCGTGACAATATGGCCGCATTTGCCTCTGTATTGCCAGGCTCGACGAAATGCGCAGCCGCTCTGTGCAGCGCTCGCACCAGCCGCTCGGTTGCGTCGGTGTCGGCCTGCCGACCATCGAGCCGCACCGCCAGCACTTTTTCCACACCGCGCCGCCAGATCTGCGCAGTGGCCAGCATGATCCGCCCGACACCGCGATCCACCGCGATGCTGTTCCACGGTTCGCCAACGCAGATGCCGTCAACATCGCCGCAGGCCAGTGCATCGGCGGCGAAGGGCGGGCTGGTGACGGTGATCTCGACATCGACGTCAGGCTGAATCCCTACGCCAGCCAGCCAGTAGCGCAGCATATAGTTGTGGCTGGAATAGCGATGGACCACCCCGAAACGCAGCGGCTTGCCGATGGCGACCCGGCGTTCCGCCTCCAGCTTCAACCTTGCGCCGATTTCGAATGGGTCACCCAGCGTGTTGTCGAGCATCAAGGCTTCTGCCAGTGCCGTTGATACGGTGAGCGCGTTGCCATTGAGACCGAGCACGAACGGGACGGCGAGCGGCATTGCCGGCCTGTCGCACCCCAATGCGGTGGCGATCGCGAGCGGTGCGACCATGTGTGCCGCGTCCGTCTGCCCATACATCAGACGGTCGCGTACCGCCGCCCAGGTGATGTCGCGGACCAGTTGCAGGTCCAATCCTTCATCCTCGGCAAAGCCCAGCTCACGCGCCAGGATTGGCAGTGCCGCATCAACCAGCGGCAGGAAACCAATCCTCATGAGGGTATTGCTCATGGCATATCTCCCATCAGGGCTTCGCTGGTCACGATGGCCTCGGCGACCTCGGCAATGCGGCGGTTGGATCGCATCGCATGATTGCGCAGCAGGGCATAAGCAGCTGGCTCGTCCAGCCCTTTGCGCTTCATCAGGATCGCCTTGGCGCGATCGATTGCCTGTCGGTCGGCCAGCGCGGTCCGTGCTTCCGCCAACTCGGCCTGCAGCCGTGAAAATGCTTGAAAGCGGCGAATGGCGAGGTCCAGCACCGGCTTAATGCGCTGCTTAGCCAAGCCATCGACAACATAGGCCGATACGCCCGCATCCACCGCTGCACTTGTCGACTCGGCATCGCTCTGGTCCACGAACATCGCGATCGGCCGCGCAAGGGCACGCGACATTGCGAAAAAGTCCTCCAGCATATCCCGGCTTGGATTCTCAAGATTGATCAGCACAACCTCGGGTGCAGCACGTTCGATCTGCGCAGCAAGCCCTGCAGCGTGATCGATGATCACGAGGTCGGTGAGGCCAGCCTCGCGCAAGCCATCCGAGATGATCGCTGCGCGCGTGGTGCTTGTGTCGATGATCGCGATGCGCATGATAAAGGTTAGTAGCGGCCAATGTCCGATGGCAGCAAGCTTTCGCGCACCGCTGCCGGGTTTTTGGCAATATCCGCGAGGCTATAGCGATCGAGATGCCTGAAGAATGCCTCAAGCGCACCGGCCAGGGCATGACGCAGTTGGCATGCTGGCGTAA
>NZ_QKVT01000001.1:3200024-3214904 GCF_003426715.1 Blastomonas sp. UPD001 | reverse complement strand
TAATCACGCAGGTATTGGTCGAAGGGTCGAAACACTCCACAAAGCTGCCGGTTTCTTCCATCGTCCGCACGACTCTGCCGACATTGACCTGATCCGCGGCCTGCGCCAGCCGAAGGCCGCCGGTTCGACCTCGCACTGCCTCAATAAAGCCTTCTGCCACCAGGCGTTGCGCCACCTTCATCAGGTGATTCTTGGAAATGCCATAGGCACCAGCAATTTCGCCAATCGACCTGTGGCCATCATGGACCGCCAGATACATCAACGTGCGCAGGGCATAATCGGCGTGAAGCGACAATCTCATTAAACATGCATATCAAATATTGCTATTAAGCGCCAGCCGCGTTAAACGATGCAAATGAATTACATCTTATCAGCAATGCGACCATGATGGCGACCGCCCATGCGGAGCGCATACGCGCGGCCAAGCGCGCGGAGGCCCACCAGATAGGGATCGACGATATCTCGATCAGCCTGCTGGTCGATCGCTTTTACGACCGTATCCAGACCGACGATCTGCTGGGGCCAATCTTTGCCCAGCACGTCGCCGACTGGTCACAGCATCTCCCGCGGATGAAGGGATTCTGGGCCTCGATCATGATCGAGCCGGGCCGTTTTAGAGGCAGTCCGATGCAGAAGCACATTGCGCTCGGCATCCTCACCAAGGCCCATTTCGATCGCTGGCTGGCGCTGTGGGATGAGACCGTTGCACAGAACGTTGCGAGCCCCGCAGCGGCAGAAAGATTTCACACGTCGGCGCACCGGATTGCCGACAGCCTGCTGACCGGAGTGCTGGCGCAGCGCGGCGGGCTGGCGGCTTTGCGCGCACGGTCACCAAAGCTTGCACCCCTGGAGACGAAACCATGACGCTCACCCCTTATGCATCCTCGCCAGTGTTCGACGATCAATCGCTGCCCGATAAGCTGCGCAACGACCATCGCACCAAGGACGGGACCTGGGGGCTGTTGCGGGTGCTGGAAGGCGAGGTGCGGTTGATCTTCACCGAACCGCATCGTGAGGTGTTGGTCACGCCAGACATGCCTGCACCGATTGCGCCACTGGCGACGCATTACGTGGTCCCGCTGGGCAAGATGACGATGCAAGTCGAGTTCTACCGGTCAGAGCCGGTGCTGGATGTCGACCAGATGACCGAGCCGTCCGGTGGATGACTTCACAATCGCTCGCGTCGTCCATGTCGTGGCGGTGCTGTTCTGGACCGGTGGCGTCGGCTTTGTCACCTGGGTGGTGATGCCGGCCATCCGGCATAGCGAAAGCGAAGCCGACAGGCTGGGGAAATTCCACGCGATCGAGGGGCGCTTTGCCTGGCAGGCAAAGATCTGGGTGCTGCTCGGCGGCGCCAGCGGCTTCTGGATGGTGCACCGGGCCGGGATGTGGAGCCGCTTTGCCGAGCTCCACTTCTGGTGGATGCATGCGATGGTCGCGCTCTGGGCGGTGTTCACGCTGATGCTGTTCGTGGTCGAGCCATTGTTCCTGCACCGCCGCCTTGCAACCTCGCAGACCCCGCAGGCCGATTTCCAGCGCATGGAGCGCGTACACCACATCCTGATCGTGCTGGCCTTGATCACGCTGGCGGGTGCTATCGGCGGCAGCCACGGCCTGTTTTGACACGCGGTTTCGACAACCAATATCCATAAGGAGGACATAATGAGCAGAATATTGAGCGCCGAGACCAAGGCCATCGTCAATTCGACCGCACCTGCGCTGCAACAGCATGGGGTGGCGATCACCCAGCGGATGTACGAGCGTCTGTTCGTCGATCCCGCAGTCAAGGCCATGTTCGATGAGGCCGCGCAGGAAAGCGGAGAACAGCCGCGCCGTCTTGCCGCAGCCATTCTCGCCTATGCGCAAAACATCGACAAGCTCGAAGCCTTGACCGCACCGGTGATGCGCATGGCGGCGCGGCATGTTGAAACAGGCGTCAAGCCCGAGCATTATCCGATAGTCGCTGACGCCCTGCTGCCCGCAATCCGCGACATTCTGGGCGATGCAGCCACCGACGAGGTCCTGTCGGCCTGGGGCGAGGCCTATTGGGCGCTGGCCGAAATCCTGATCGGCAAGGAAGCGGCGCTTTACACGCAAAGACCAAGCGATTGAAAAACCAGAGGCAGACTGTTGAACTAGCAAGTACTCTTTGCCTAGGAATCCCGTGAATCCTTGCTCAGACACCCTTGACGCCCATGCACCGTTGTGGGAGCAGATACGCATCGGGACTGAAGCAACCTCCCGATCAGGCTGTTCAGGCCCAAGCGTTGCCTCTGGTCTGCCTCGTGATGCGGGGCGGCAATATGGGGACCGTGTTTGGCAGCGAACGTGTCAACAGATATTCCTGATTTCCGCCAGCTCGTGCGCGTCTTCGCGCGCATCGGCTGCCTGAGCTTCGGCGGCCCCGCCGGGCAGATTGCGCTGATGCATGGCGAGATTGTCGCGAAGCACAAATGGGTCGATGAGGAGCAGTATCTCCACGCGCTCAATTTCTGCCATCTGTTGCCCGGCCCCGAGGCGCAACAGTTGGCGACGTGGATTGGTTGGCGGCTGCACGGACTGAAGGGCGGCCTTGCAGCTGGGCTTCTGTTTGTCATCCCCGGCGCGCTGATCATGCTGGCGCTCTCGTCGCTCTATGCGCTGGCGGCGAACCTCGACTGGTTTGCGGCGCTGTTCCTGGGGATCAAGGCTGCGGTGCTGGCCATTGTTGTGCAAGCGCTGATCCGCATCGGTGGCCGCGCGCTCAACACGCGGTTCAAACAGGCGCTGGCGGTTGCGGCGTTCCTGGCGCTGTTCCTGTTCAACCTGCCTTTCCCTCTCGTCCTGCTCGGCGCAGGAGCGATGGGCATGATCGTAGCGGCCTATCGTCCCGACTGGCTTGCGCTCAAATCCGGCTCAGGCACAGATGCCTCACCTCGGCCGTCGTTCGCCGTCATGTCGCGCACGGTGCTGCTATGGCTCGCGATCTGGGCGGTGCCTATGGTGCTGGTGCTGGTGATCCTGGGTCAGGATCATGTTCTGTGGGACGTCGGCGTCTTCTTTTCGCAGCTCGCCATTGTCACCTTTGGCGGCGCTTATGCCGTGCTCGCCTATATGGCGCAGGAAGCGATGCAGACTTATGGATGGTTGCATGCCGGTGAGATGGCCGATGGCCTGGGTCTTGCTGAGACGACGCCGGGTCCTCTGATCCTGGTGACACAACACGTCGGGTTCCTTGCCGCGTTCCGATCGCCCGAACCGTTCTCGCCGATCGTCGCGGGCATTTTCGGCGCTGCCCTCACCACCTGGGTGACGTTCGCGCCGTGCTTCCTGTGGATATTCACCTTCGCCCCATGGATCGAACGGTTGCAGCACGCGACACGCCTCAAGGGTGGCCTTGCCGCGCTGACAGCAGCCGTGGTCGGCGTGATCGCCAACCTCTCGGTCTGGTTTGCGCTGCACGTGCTGTTCGCTCGCGTGACAATAGCGGTCGTCGGACCGATGCAGCTCAACCTGCCCGACTGGGCAACCTTCGACTGGCGTGCGGGCGTGCTATCCGTGCTGGCGGCTGTCATACTGTTTGCGCTGAAGTGGAGCATCTTTCGCATGCTCGCCGTTCTTGCCGTAGCTGGCCTGGCTCTGGGTAGTCTTTGATCAAGGGAAATGACATATGACCGAAGTTGACCGCCGCAGCGCCATGGGGATCGTGGGTGTTGGCTTGGCTGCAGCCGCCGCAGGTGCCCCCGCATCTGCGCAAACGCCAGCCTTCGCGGGCAATCACAAGCCAGTGCCGCTGGCGTTCGATCCTGCCAAGCTCATCGGCCTGTCCGAAAAGCTCATCCGCTCACACTACGATAACAACTACATCGGGTCAGTGCGCACGCTGAACATGATCGAGGGCCGGTTGGCGGCGTCGCTGGCGGACAAGGACTTTCCCGCGATCGTTTATGGCGGGCTCAAGCGCGAGGAACTGCACCGCACCGGGTCAGTGATTCTGCATGAGCAGTATTTTGGTGCACTCGGCGGCGATGGTGCGGCGGCGGGAGAAGTGCAGAAGGCCATAGCAGCGGCCTTCGGCTCGTTCGCGGCGTGGGATACGGAGTTCAGGCGCACCGCGATGTCGCTGGCCGGCGGATCGGGCTGGTGCGTTCTGGCGTGGAATCTCCACACCGCCAGTCTGCACAATTACTGGGCTTGGGATCATATGCACCAGCCTGTCGCCAGCGTGCCGCTGATCGCGCTCGACATGTATGAGCATGCCTATCACATGGACTATGGCACGGCGGCCGCGAAATACGTCGATGCGTTCATGGCCAACCTGAATTGGGAGGAAATCGATCGCAGGTATCGCCGCGTGGCGCGGCAAGCTGAACCAGTTCTGCTCGATTGATCGCCTTTCGATATGCCGCACAGGTCATGCGAACACGGATTGTCGGCTTTTGGTAGTGCTGGTCATTCGGCATGCTGCGGAGAAACGACGGCTTAGTCCCAGCCTTCGTCATTCGCCGATGCTACTGCCCCGACGGCTCATCCATTCGTTAAACTCCGCCCAGTCTATGCCCGAGCTCGGAGATCTTCGCGAAATTCGGAGGCCGGGTCTGGCGTAGGTCTTGGTCGCTTGATGCGCAGCATTCTGTCCAGGTGCATCGTTGTCCTCGGCAATGATCAGCGTATGGAGCTCCTTCGGAAGCTGGAGGAGTGGCAAGCGAGCAGCGCCCATGGCCGCCCAGCAGGTCACGCCGGTTAGACGGGTGAAGGCGGCCGCGTCTTCGAAGCCTTCCGCAATTGCCAACACCCCATCAGACAGTGTCGGTTGCCATGCCCCCTGCCCGCAGCTCCCCAGCAAGAACTTGCCGCGATGTCGGCCTGATCTAGGGTCCAGGATGATCCTTTGAACCGCCACAAGCCGGCCTAGGTCACGCACGGCCACAAGCAGGGCTTGATGAAACGCAGTGTTTGGCTTTCGGCCAAGAGGGCACCGCGGATGGAACCGGATGTCGGGGAGGTCCGGGAGCAGAAATCTGCCAACGAGATAGCGCTCTCCCAGCGTTCCATGAACGTTGCTCGCATCATCCCAAAGGCGCTGAGCCTGTCGCCTAGAGTCTACATTTCGAGCTGGACGGGGTTCGATGCCTTGAACTTGATCTGCACTCCGCAAGGCACGTATGATGTCCCTTGGATTGCAGCCAGCAAAGCAATGCACTAGGACCCCTGATAATCCTTGGCGGATCGATAATGAGGGCGTCCTGTCGTCATGAGCAGGGCATCGGCACATAGCGTAGGAGCCATGCCATGTGCCGCGCAGAGCTGTGACAAGGTTGACCGTGTCCTGAGTTGGTCGGAGTGCTGTTAGGGTCATGAGAGCTGCCAACGGCAGTTGGTCCAAAGCCGCTCTAGATTCACGTTCGAACACGATCGCCAATATTCGAGACGAGAAGATGGTAACAGCAGTCTGTTGAATCATGACGTTCGTTCATGGCCTCGCCGGCTCGATATCCGCCGACGACCAGTGGATGTGTGCGATACGCCATTGCCCATTCACCTGCCTCAAAACCATCGTCTCGACCGACCGGCTGTTGATCGCACGCGTGCGGTACGCCCCGGTGACCGTTTCGACGCTCATAACCCAAGCCATATCGCCTTGCATTCCATACGACCGGCTGACCAACGTCCGAGGCACAGCGGCGCTGAAGGCAGCGTCGGCCTCCAGATGATGGCTGGCATATTCGGCGCGGCTGCTTTCGAATCCGCCAGATTCAAAAATCATCACGTCTTCAGTAAGTAGGGCCGATGCAGCGTTGATGTTACCGCTGGCAAGTGCGGCGTGGAAGGCCATAACGGCGCCGACCGGTGTTGCCGCATCAACCGGTGCTCCCGGATTTGCTGAAGTCGGCGTTCGCGGCGCGTCATGCGGCCCGGGATGCGCGGCCGTCAGACTTAGTCCGATCGCTACAATGCCACCGAAATACGCAGCACGTCGCCCTGCCAGATGTATTACTTTACCTTCGATCATCGGCTCCTCCTCCCTCGATCAGTTTCATCGTTACATCATCATCGGTGACATCATGCCCAGAACGGCAACCAAGCCGATCACACCGGCCGCCGACATAAACTCACCTGCCAAGCTTCTGCGGAGGCGCGATAGTGTGATTGAGGGCTCCAGCCTCTCGCTCTCGCCATTCAGGGCCGCCTGCCGTTCAATTCGGGCGTTGTGCGCGCCGAACGCAAGCATGCCACCAACCAGCATCACTTTGGCGGCCAGCAAGACGCCGTAGGGCGTGGCCAAGACCGGCACGCTGTTCTCTAGACCAAAGATCAATTGTCCGTTGATCAGACCCGTCACCGCAACGGTTGCAACAAGACCAACGCCCAGCGGCGCGAACACGTGCATGACGCGAAGCAGCGCTTTGGGCGGGATGCCATCGGGCTGCCGATGAGCTTTGACGGTCAGCAAAAGGAACCAGCAAATGGCACCCAGCCACAAGCTCGCGGCCAGCAAGTGAATGCCATTGTTCAAGCGGTGAAATAAGCCCAAGCCGCCTTCAGTCGCAGCCGCATGACCGCTCCAGCTGAGCGTAAACACGGCACCAGCGAAGCCTATGACGGCAATCAGCCGACCTGACTTTCCCGCTCGGCTCGCTAACAGCGCGCCAAGGCCAGCAACCAGCAATGCGAGACGTATCAGAAACCCCGTTCCCATATCGGTGCCGAAGATCATCGCCTCGACCATCGGCCAGTCGAGCGAAGCGATCGGAGCGCCCATCATCGCTGCTATCGACACCAGCATCAGCGCGATTGACAGCAATGGCGCACAAATCGCGACGAAAATGAGCGCGGCCTTCCCCTCATTCGGCGACACCCAATCCAGTCCGCGAAGTCTTACCAGGCGAAATGCCGTCCAACCGAACAGGACGAGCAGCGACGCATAATGCGCAAACCGCAGAACCTGTTCGGTTGGCTCACCCATTTCCATATCAGCCGATGATGAAGCTGACTTTACCTGTCATGCGATGGCCGTCAGCCCCCGCGGCTTGCCAGCGAACCTCATAGGTCCCTTTGGCCAGCGGCTTTTTCAGGTTCAGCGTCATCGTCTTGTTGCCGTTGGACCAGGCAGTGGTGAAGTTGCGGATGGCCATTTCGCCGTGGTTTGCCATGCCCGGCATCGCGGTCATGACGATGCTTGCCGCCGCCGTCGGCGGAAGCAGTGCTTCACTGAAGGTTAGCGTGACCACGCGTGCGCTGCCAACGGTCGTTCCCTCCGCCGGTGTCGAAGCAACGACCTTGGTGTGAGCAAGCGCAGCCGACGGAGCTGCAAGCGGAACGGCAACCATTGCGATTGCGGCAAAAACAGATGCGAATTTCATGGGATATTCCTATACTTTAAAACCAGAAACGGATGCCGACGAGAAAGTTGGTAACGCTGGGATCCTCGCCGCGCGCGCGGGCGTAATCGGCACTGCCGCCGAGGCGCCAGCTTTGCTCGATGCCGATATAGGGGGCAAATTCACGAATGATTTCATAGCGTAGCCGCACACCGGCTTCGATTTTATCGATACCCGACCCGATACCGAGGAGCGGGATATCCTGGGCAGAAAGGTTCACCTCTGCACGCGGTTGCAGGATCAGGCGCTGGGTGATGCGCTGGTCAACCTCGCCTTCGATGCGCGCGGTGACATCGCCGCGATGCGAGAGGAACAGCGCTGCATCGACCTCGAACATATAGGGCGAAAGACCTTGGACGCCGATGACGCCATAGGTCGTGTCCGGCCCTGCGAGATCCTGCCGCACACCTGCCTGCACATCCCAGAAAGGCGCGATCGCTTTTGCATAAAGCGCTTGGACTTCGGCATCTTCGATGCGCTCGCCAAACGTCCCTTCGCCCTCGCTTTTAAACCAGAACCGGCTCGTCGGGCCGCCATAATAGCCTTGCAGATCCCACAGATAGCCATCGGGGCCGTCTCGACCTTGGAGCTCAAAGCGGTCTCCCTGGAACCAGAACACTGGGAAGTCGCCATGGGTGCGCTGCAACTCGGCGCGCGATGCCCGCATGGCATCGACACCCCAGACCCCGTCAGCCGCGCGCGGCGGGCCACTGCCTGCTTCTGGCGGCGGCGGCGTTTCCATTTCGGGTCCAGGGGAAGCAGGCGGCGGATTGCCCATTCTGCTGTGGTCCATGCCCGCCATCGGGTCTTGCGATGCGGCGTCGTCGGCCGCGTTCGGATCGCCAGCCTCTGTCCCGACTGAATCAGATGTAGACATCGCCTGCATATCATGACCGGCATGTGAGTCAGCGGGAAGCGCGGTCGGAGCAGCAGGCATCGCGTGACCGGCATGCGGATCGGTTGGCTCAGGCGCAGGCGTTGGAGGCGCAGCGGACATGATGTGTCCGGCACTGGGACCGGCGGGCGGGGGCGTCGGTTCAGGAGTTGAGCGCGGCGCAGGTGCAGGGGTAGGCATTGGCATCTCGTGACCCTGATGCTGCGCCGCTGCCGGCGTAGCGATCACCGAGCTGCCAAGCAATGCGACATAAACGACAGGCCGCACGCTCACGCGCCACCGCCCGGACCGACCACGGTCACTGTCTGCATCATTCCGCCGTGCATGTGATACATGAGGTGGCAGTGGAACGCCCAGTCGCCGGGTTCGTTGGCGGTGAGATCGAACTGCGCACTCGCGCCGGGCTGAACGATGACGACATTCTTGCGCGGCTGATGCGCCGCGCTCTCACCGTTGACCAGTTCGAAGAACATGCCGTGAAGGTGGATCGGGTGCGCCATCATGGTATTGTTGATGAGCTTCACCCGCACCCGCTCGTTCCACGCAAAACGGATCGGGACGTCGCTGACAGCTGAATACATCCGCCCGTCGAACGACCACATATAACGTTCCATGTTGCCAGTAAGGTGCAATTCGAGCAGCCGCGATGGCTCGCGCGTGTCGCGGTTGGGTTCGAGCGCCTTGAGCATGCGATAATTGAGCACACGGTGCGGCACATCGCGCAGTCCAAGGCCGGGATCGCCCATTTTGTCGATCGGGGCCATCGACACCATGTCGATGCCTGGGCCGATCGCGACGTCGGGCGGGAGCAGCGCGGTATCGCGCATCTTCATGCCGTCCATGCTCATGCCGCCCATCGCCATGCCTGCCATGCCGCCATCAGCAGTATCGGCAGAGGCGGCCACGTCGCCATGTCCCATCGCCGCGTGATTCATCGCGCCCGTCGCACCACCGGATGCACTTTCTGCGGAAGGACCGGACGTCATTGCTCCATGATCCATGCTGCCGGACCCGTGATCCATTCCCATGTCGCCCATCGTTAGCAGCGGCGGATCGCGCAGCGCAGGAACGGTCGCCCGCGCGCCGGGGCGGCTTGCTAACATGGCCAGCGCCATGCCCGAACGGTCCATTGACTCACCGACGATGGCATAGCCTTCGGCATTTCCTGGCTCGACGATCACGTCATAGATTTCGGCAGTGCCGATCTGGAATTCGTCAACCTCAACCGGGCGCACGTTCTGCCCATCCGCTGCGATGATCGTCATCGGCAGGCCGGGGATGCGGACGTTGAAGAAGCTCTGCGCCGATCCATTGATGATACGCAGCCGGATGCGTTCGCCTGCGCGGAACAGATATTCCATGCCCTCTGTCGGTCCGCGCCCGTTGGCAAGAAACGTATACGTCTTCCCGCCAATATCCATGATATCGGTCGGCATCATCCGCATCTGTGCCCACATCCGGCGTTCCTCACCGGTCATCGGGTAATCATCGGTCCAGGTGTTTTGCTGGCGGTTGAAATAGCCTTCGCCGGTGCGCAGCCGCTGCATGATGAAATGCGGGTCGAGCACGGTGAAGTCGCTTAGCAGCAGAATGTAGTCGCGATCATACTCCACCGGTTCGGCGCCTGACGGGTCGATAATCAAAGGGCCATAGTGCCCCGACTGCTCCTGCAAGCCGGAATGGCTGTGATACCAATAGGTACCTGCCTGGCGAACCGGGAAGTCGTAGGTGAAGGTCTAGCCCGGCTTGATGCCCGGAAAGCTGATGCCCGGGACCCCGTCCATCTGGAACGGGAGCAATAGCCCGTGCCAGTGGATCGATGTATCCTCGCTCAAATTGTTGGTGACGTTGAACCGGATGTTTTGTCCCTCGCGCAGCCGGATGAGCGGGCCGGGCACGCTGCCATTGACGGCGATGCCTGGGCCGCGGCGACCTTCGACAATGCGATGGCCGCTGCCCACAGTCAGGTCGATGACCTCGCCGCTTAGCTCACCAAAGCCTGCCGGGATGCGCGGTCCGCCGCGGCCATGGCTGCCGCCACGGTGCACGCTGTGCCCTTGCGCCCAGGCTGGCGTAGCGGCGAAGGCTGTAGCCGCGCCAAACGCAGCGATCAGGTGACGTCTTGTGAGATGAGGACTGGTCATGCGGTTCTATACGCGCGCCAAGCCTTCACCCCTCAAAGTTTCCTGAAGTTTTTTCCGCGCCCTCCCAAGACGAGTCTCGACCGCCTTTACGCTGAGGCCCAACGTCGTTGCGGTCTCCTGCTGGCTTAGCCCTTCGACCGTGCAGAGGATCAGGACATCTTTGAGACCTGTTGGAAGCTCGGCGATCGCACGGACGGTCGCAGCAAGTTCGGCGCGGTCTGCGACCAGTGTTTCCGCTGACGGCGCTTCATCGGCAATCCAGTCCGCAGCCTGTTCTGGCATCGGCAGGCCCATGAAGCGTCTGACGGCGCGCCGACGGGCCCAATCCCGGCATTTGTTGAGCGTGATGGCGCTGATCCAGGCCTTGAACGATCGCTCCGGATCGAAGCGGTTCAGCGCGCCAAACACGGCTATGAAAGCCTCTTGCGTAATGTCCAAGGCTTCATCCGGATCGCCCGTCGCTGAGCGCGCGAGCCGGTAGACCGTCTCACGGTAGCGCTCGACCAGCGCGCGTTGCGCCCCGGGATCGCCAGCCCGTGCCGCGCGGACGAGCGCCGCATCCAGACTAGCTGCAGTCACTGCGGCTGCGCAGCGAGGCTCTTGCTGACCACCGCATCAAACCGTGATTGCTGATCGGGGCGGAGAATGGCGCGCATTGCGAAAACGTGTTCGAGTGTTGCTTTCTGAAGATCCCCCATCGCGTCATGCGTCTCGTCGACCGCAGCCGACACGCGGGGTCCGTATTCATGCTCGGCGGCAATAGCTTCGCCGAGCAGCGCGTTGCTGCGCCTGAGCCGGTCTTCGAGCGCCTCGCGCCGCGCAGCGAACTGGCGCTCCAATGCGGTCAGTTCTCGTTCTTGCGCCGGGTCGAGGTCGAGCTCATCATGGATCAGGGCGTGGAGTTCAGCCCCACCATGGGGCGGTGCGGGTTGAAGCATTCGTCCGAGCCACACCCCGACCAGCGCAAGTGCAATGATCAGCCCCGCCGCCAATACGATGCGACGCTGGTTCATTGCTGACCCAGGGCGATAAGAGGGGTCAGCGATGCTGGGGGACCGAATGCAACAAGAGGCACTTCGGCTTGGGCAGGTGCCTGAAGGCCGCTGACCACGCCCATTCCGAGCGACGTAACGAGGCCAAGTCCGAGCAATGCCCGTGTCTGCCTGACGTTGGCCTGTGCACGCTGAGCGAGACTTCGGCCGTCGATCCCTGACAGATCCGGGACAGGAAGTCTGGCCAGGCGTGCGAGATTCTCATCGAGATCCATCATGCAGCTCCTTTGGAGTTGTATACGCAGGCGCAGACAAAACCCCTCACATTCCGATGCTCAATTATCGTTGCAGCTCAAAACTGAAGGCATCGATGATCGGACAGGGGCCAGATTTACCCACAGCGCAGTCCTCGGCGAGCCGGACGAGCGCACCGCGCATGGTTTGCAAAGTGGCAATTTTCTCATCGAGCGCCGCGATCCGAACGCGTGCCAGGTTCTGCGCCTCCGCTCGGTCGCCAGAATCGAGGGAGAGCAGCGTGGCGATCTCTTCAAGTGTAAACCCGGCGGTCTGCGCCGAGCGGATCGATTGCAAGCGTGCCAGATCGCCGCGCGTGTAGCGGCGCGGACCCTCATAGCGCTCAGGCTGGGCCAGCAATCCGCGCCGCTGATAATAACGGATCGTTTCGACGTTGACCCCGCCAGCACGGGCAAATTCACCGATCCTCATATAATGCTTGATCCCGTACTATGGTACGGAACCTATATAAGCCGCACGTTTGCGATTTGAAGGAAATCCTAATGCCCAAGCCCACAAAAACCGCCGTGCTTCACCGCATGGTCATGCCCAACCACACTTGCCCCTATGGCCTGAAATCCAAGCATCTGCTCAAAACGCGAGGTTACTCCGTCGATGATCGGCACCTCACCACGCGCGAACAGACTGACGCGTTCAAGGCTGAATACGGCGTTGCAACCACCCCTCAGACCTTCATCGATGGCGAGCGGATTGGAGGGCATGACGACCTGCGGCGCTACTTCGGGATCAAGGTCCTTGATCCCGGTGCGACCAGCTATCGCCCGGTGATCGCGCTCTTCGCCATGACCGCAGCCATGGCGATGGCGGCGGGCATTGCGGTCGATGGCACGGCTTTGAGTATTCGCGTTGCCGAATGGTTCATCGCGTTCAGCATGTGCGTGCTCGCCATGCTCAAACTCCAGAATGTCGACAAGTTCGCGACGATGTTCCTCAACTACGACCTGCTGGCCAAGCGGTGGGTGCCCTATGCGACGATCTACCCTTTTGCCGAGGGTCTCGCTGGCGTGCTGATGGTATCGGGTCGCTTGCACTGGATTTCGATACCGGTAGCGCTGTTCATCGGCACAATCGGAGCAGTCTCGGTGTTCAAGGCGGTCTATCTGGACCGACGTAATCTCAAATGCGCCTGCGTCGGCGGCGACAGCAATGTGCCGCTTGGCTTTATTTCATTGACCGAAAACCTGATGATGATCGGCATGGCGGTATGGATGACCGCTAACTCCATTGCCTGACGCTTGAGGCGTTGCGCCGGTTTGGCTGCCTCGATCAGTACGAATGACAAGATTAAGGTGGTGGGCCAACCGCGATCGAAACCGCGCCCGGGTCAAATCCTGGTCCAATAGCCGTAGAAGCGGTGAACCTGTGCATATGCAACTGGAGCCTGCATCGCTTTTGGCGCCTTTATCGCGCTCACGACTTCTGACAAGACGAACGTGCGCCAAGAACGTCAATCGGACCACGTCAGACAACAATGTGTGCATCCTTAACGGATAGGCCAACCTGGATGAAGATCATCAATGACGTAAGCGTGAAGAGCTTCACCCTCGGTATGGTCTTTCAAGAGATGAGGATGATCGGGAGGCAGGTCGTCATGCGTGTGATCGACCACTTCGGGATCCGCCGATGGCCAGATCAATATGGAAATCCCCAAGCCGAATGCCGCCAGTGCAGCGCAAACCGCGAACGCCGCGCCAAAGCCGGCCAGTGCTCCACCCTGTCCGGCAAGCGGATAAGCGATCAGCCAGCATACGTGGCTCAGCGCGAATTGCGCGGCAAACAACGCCGGTCGGTCCTCACTGGCAGAAGATCGCCGCAGCAACCTGCCGCCCGGCGTGACCGTGGCGGAATAGCCGATGCCGAGCAAAACCCATGCAACCAACATGAGGCCCCAATAGGCCGGGCGCAAATGAGTGCCCCAGGATGCTGCCAACGCCGCCAACACCACCACCAGCACCATCGCGCCAGCCAGCATCACCCGGCGATCGGAAATATGCTCAAGCAAGCGGGGCAAGATCAGCGCGCCCAGCATGGATCCGCCACCGAACGCCGCAAGGGTCAACGCCACTTCGCGCTGACCGAGGCCAAGGGCAGCTTGCACCAGCACGGGTGTATTGACGATCACCATCGCGCTGGCAGCAGCCGCAGCCAGAGTGATCGCCAGCAACCCGCGCAACCGCGGAGTCTTGAGATAGATGCGAATGCCGCGGGTGGTCTTGTCGTATATCCCCCCGCTTGGCGGCGCAGCAGCTGAACGCGGCAGGACGACGGACAGAACTAACAGCGCAGAAATGCCAAAGCCGATCGACGTTCCGCCAAACAGCCAGTGAAAGTTGATCACCGTTAGCAAAACGGCAGCAAGGACCGGGCTGAGCAGACTCTCCAGATCATAGGCCATCCGTGATAGCGACAGGGCTCTTGTATAGTCCTTCTCGTCGGGCAGGATGTCGGGAATGGTCGCCTGAAAGGTCGGGGTGAAACCTGCCGATGCCGATTGCAGCACGAAAATCAGAACGTAGATTTGCCAGACCTGATCGACAAACGGCAGGGCCAACGCCGCCAGCCCGCGCACGACGTCCATCGCCACCAGAAAGCCTTGCCGGGGCAGGCGCGAGGCAAAGGCCCCGACCACAGGTGCAACGCCGATATAAGCGACCATCTTGATCGCCATCGCCGTGCCGAGCACCGCGCCGCTGTCCGCGCCTGCAATGTCAAATGCCAGCAGTCCCAGCGCGACCGTGGCCAGCCCGGTGCCAATCAGAGCAATCACCTGCGCCAGAAACAGGTTGCGATAGGTGCGATTAGCCAGAACCGTCAGCATGGTGCGCTCACACGACCCTTTTCAATTCGCTGAAGGCGCCATCGACGCGCAAGGTAACGGTCACGGTTCCAGCGGAACGATTGCGCCAGAACCAACCGTGCTTGCCATCAAAGGCGGCGACGAGTTCACCCTGTTGGCCGGTCGATTGCTGGCCCTTTTCGTAGCCGTGATAGGAAATCCCGGGCGCGTCGGCATGGGTATCGAAATTGACATGGCCGCCGTCGACTGACCAGTTGAAGGCAATGCGCGCATCTTTCTGCATGACCGCCTTGATTTCTGCCCCCTCGCCCGGTGCCAGTGTGACCTGCATGGTTTCGGATCGCGCTGCGGCAGTAGGTGCATCCGCAGCCGTTGG
>NZ_QKVT01000001.1:3169336-3199924 GCF_003426715.1 Blastomonas sp. UPD001 | reverse complement strand
CTTTCCAACTGGCGATGGAACAGGCGCGTCTGTTGCCGGGCGACGGCACCAGCGACGGCCTCCCCGTCCGGGTGGCCTGGGCGGAGCAGCTGCTGGGGCAACCTGAACAGCACCAGCTGGCACTCGAGATCACGAGGGAAGCCGTCGAAATTGCCCGCAACCGGCGGTCGGCCTTGCGCGGTGCCGGGGGCGTGATCGTCGATCCGGCCATCCGCCGGGCCTTCATGCTGCGCAGTGCGGCGCTGCTGTCCGGACAGGCAAAACCATCTGCTGCGCAGATGGACGAGGCATTCCGCACGTTACAGGAAGCCGAATTCTCGCTGTCCGCGCTGGCGGTGGCCCGCGCGACGCTGGGCCGCAGCGCCCGGACGGAGCAGGAAAGGGTTCTGGTGGCGGCGTTTGCCGATGCCGAGCGCGAGGCCCGCGTTCAGGACAAGCTGCTTCACGATGCCCTGATGCGCGGCGATGGCAAGGCGGTAGAAAGCCTGGTGGGCCTGGCCAGAATCGCGAGGGATCGCGAAGTCCAGGCCGAGCAGGCGGTACGCGCGGCCTTTCCGACCTATGCACGCGCGACGGATCAATCGACCCTGTCGCTGCAGGCGGCTCGCGATGCACTACCGGCAGGTGCCGCACTCCTGCTTCTGTCGGCCGACGATCAGGACGTGCTGGCCCTGCTCGTCACGCGGCAGGAGTTTCGCTTCCATCGCCAGCCGGGCCAGGCAGCATCGCTCCTCGGCAAGCTCGTTGCCGTGCAGTGCACGCTCGACCCCCGTTATTGCACCCCAGATGCCGATACGGAGCTGGCCGAGCGTCTTGCCAACGCCGGATGGGGGCCGGATGATCCCCGCGCCATCTTCGATCTGGCAAGCGCGCATGATCTCTATACGAGCGTGCTGTCTCCCTTGCTGACAAGCGTTCCTGCGGGAACCTTGCTGCTGTCCGTGCAGCAGGGATGGCTCAATGCCCTGCCGCTTGCGGCATTGCCGGTCGACCGGCCCGCAGCGGCTGACCCGTTCGACCCTGCAGGCATGAAGGACGTGGCCTGGCTGGCCGACAGGCATCCGATCGCCATGCTGCCATATGCCGGAATCCTCGGGCAAGGCAGGTCGCCCCCGAATGCTGATACCGTCCGGCGCCCATTCTTCGGTATCGGCGATCCGGTGCTGGCTGGCACCTCGGGAGGCGCGCGCGGACTGGGCAACCTTTTCGTGCGGCGCGGGTCCGGCTGGCAGGTGGCAGCCGGACAACTGCGCGCGCTGGCACCACTGCCCGCCACGCAGGTCGAGCTAAAGGCCATGGCGTCCGTCATGCGGACCTCGGCCAGCGAGAGCCTCAGGCTGGCCGCCGACGCACGCGAAGGGCAGCTCCGGTCGGATGAACGGCTTGCCAACTCGGACATCGTTGCCATTGCCACGCATGGACTCATGCCGAGCGAGCTGGAAGGTCTTCAGGAGCCGGGGCTGGTCATGACTCCGCCCGATCAGCCGAACGATGACGACGATGGCCTTTGGACCGCTTCAGAAGTCAGCCTGCAGCCCATCAACGCGGCGCTGGTCGTCCTTTCGGCCTGCAACACCGCGTCGAGCGAAGGCACGCCTGGCGCCGATTCCCTGTCGGCTCTAGCGCGCGCCTTCTTCATTTCCGGGGCCGGGGCCGTGCTTGCTTCGCGCTGGAGCGTGCCCGACGGGCCGACCGCCGCCCTGACGGTCGAGGCGCTGGAGGGCATTGCCAACAGCCAACTTGACCAGCCCCGAGCCCTGCAAGCGGCGATGAAGGCCGTGCGCACAGGCAAGCGCGCGACAGGAACAGCCCTGTCCGGCTGGACCGCGGACTGGGCCCATCCCAGCGCATGGGCTGCATTCTCCATATATAAGTCAAGCGTCAACAGATGAAGCAATCAAGGGCACCCAAATGCAGGTCAGGTGGGAAGCTGTCGAAGGCCGAGGCCCGTAGTCCGCATCGCCAATACGAGCCCATTGAACCGGAAGGTCAACCGACGCTGTTCGTTGCATTCAATAGCGGCAGACGACGAACGCGGCGCAGGGCCGGTATCGGATCCCCAGCCGATGACTAAACGGCAATCGGGCAGGCGATCCTGCAGGCTTTGGTCAAGTAACCGGCATTAGATGACAAATTGGTCCGACCGCTTTCACGGAAGTCGCTTCCAGACGGCGGACGAACCACTGCGCACTCGGCGACGGTCATGAGCGGGGCTGACGCGCGACCGAGAAACCTGAACGACTACTTCTGGCGAAACCAGACATTGACCGCAGCGGCCGGGAGTGACCGAGGTTGGGTCGCCAGCTGCCATGTCGAACGCGCTGAACGTTAAGAAGTTCGGTATTTAATCTGACGGGAAGACAGCCCCCGCCTCTGGCGGGGGCTGTCTCCGGTTCAGCTCGGCGGATTCCAGATGATGACCTTCTTCATCGGATCGTCGCCGGGCGCATTGGCGATGTTGCCATAGATGGTCCCGAATTCGGGGGCCGAGAGTGACACCGAGACATATTCCGCGTCGGTGTTCTGCGAGAAGCGCTTCCAGCCGGCGCCGAGCTCGAAGCCGTTCTTGCGGCTGACGATGCGATAATCGGGTTCGCTGTCCTTGGCCTTGCGCCCGTTGGGAATGATGGCGATCGGCGCGGTGACGTTGAGGGTGGCAAGCGTGCCTTCGAAGCTGCCGTCTGCCTTGACGGTGAGGTTTGCGATGGTGGCCATGTTAAGTCTCCTTCAGTTGCTCGGGGACCATCCCCGATGACGCCATCAGGAGGGGCCGCGCGCCGCCGTCACCGAGCGAAGCGCGAGGGCGAACCCCGAACGGGGTTGACGGCCAGGGCAAGCAGGTCGCTCAAAAAAGGCGGAAAGAGTGGCGTGATCCCGGGCAAGAGGGAGACAGATGCTGCCATTGCCACCCTATCGACGGTCAGTTTGCAGCAGGCCTGGCATGTCCGCCCTCACCCGGCAGGCCACCCTGCCGCAGCCTGTCCAGCCGGGCTGCGATGGCCTGCCACATTGCGACCCCGTCTGCATCGCCGGCCAGGGCCAGTTCTCCGATCCGCTCGGCCACATGGAGCGGCGCATGGTCGCCAAAACGCTTCTCGACCGCCAGCGCGCAGGCCCAGAGGTGCTGCTCATCCGTCATGCGAGGCCATCATCGCCACAAGACAGCAATCTGCCGAACGGCAGTTGGCAGAATGTCATATACCAAGTCCGGGCATATCATTCGCAACCGATGCCGTCGCCGTCGCGGTCCAGATGCCTTCCATAGCCCGGCGAACCCCGGCGTACCGGTGCTGCTCCGGCGGCGCGGGCTGCAGCGCAGTTGGGAAACCAGACATTCTCGGACAGCCGTTGCGGCGATGCTGCAGGCGGAGCATTCCGAGCTGAGCCGCCATGACAATGCCGGCCACCGTTCTTGCGATCGTTATGGCATCCGTCGGCGGCGGTTCTTCCAGGATGGGCAAACGCCATCGAGGCCGTAACGGCCAGAGGAAACACAGCGACTGGCAACAGGCGGTAAATCATCTGTCTCTCTCGAGCACAGGATGCCATGCATGGCCGCTCCTCGCCAGCTTACCTGCAGCGATGCTTTCCCCAATATCGGTTCCAGCGCGCAGCGAAACCATCGCGCACCATCGCGCACGATAGGTCACCCGATCGCGGCGATGTGCAGAAGGCGGCGGTACGGTTGCCCCCTGCCCCGCCTTTCGAGACGCAGCGCATGGCCGGCCCTTTGACCAGCACATGACCGGTGGAGTTCGTGCCTGACGGCGTGCCGACAAGCGATACCAGATGGTCGCGCGACGCCTTGGCGTCCGCCTTCGGGCAAGGATGGCCCGGGCTGCAGCTGCCATCGGTTTCGCGGGCAGCGATGCCGGACAGCCGTATGCGCGGACCTTCGGCGCACCAGATCGGACCGTCGCCATCCCAGATGGCGACGGGCGTGCAGACGAAGCTCTGGCCGGATGGGACATCGGACAGAAGGAGCAGAAAAAGCGGCATGATCCTGGCTAGCCCGGCAAGGCTTGGCCGCGCAAGGCAGGCGGCACCGCGTGAGACAGAATATGGCGCCAGAGCGAGTATCCGAAAAAGCTCACCCACCGAGGGTGCCACCTTCAGGACCACACCACCCGGCAAGCACGCTTGCGCATATGTTCTACTTTTGTTCTTATGCGCAGATGATCCGATTCGACATCGATGACATGGCCAGCGCAATTCTCGCTGCCCCGGGCTGGGCGCGGGTCGGCATCACGGCCCCTGCCCGGCACATTCGCGACGACGCGGCGCGCGAGCTGGCCCGCACGATTGCCAATGCGCTGGTCCAGTCACAGATCCAGCCCACAAGGGACGAAAGCCCCGAGCAGGATCGATGACATGGGCGGCTGGACAAGAGACGGCATGCGCCGCGCTACATGCCTGTTCGAGGCGGCGGCCTGGAACTATGCGGTCAGGCCGATCTGTGCCTGCGGGCACGAGGCGAGTTTCAATCCGCATGGCCTGTGGTGGCATTTTCACAAGCGAATGTGGGACGACCGGCTCGAGCCCGCCAGGGGCCGTTTCTGGTGCCGCAAATGCAGCCTGCACAAGCGCAGGCGCATTCGTCCGCTCCGCCTGGAGCTTATCCAGCAGAGCCAGAACGATATCGAGCTCGCCTTCCCGCCCGAACGCGAATGGAAGCGCGCGGTCAGCAGGTTCCGCAGCTGAAGCGCAAATCGGTATTCGTCGCGCAGATCGACGAAGGCCCCAGATCCATTGCACATCAAAGCACCAGACCGATCCAATGGACATTTAGCAATTTATCGGCGAGTGTTGCGATCAGCTGGAAGGGGAACTCGGGCACGGCAGGCAGGCGGGACAGGCCTGAGGAGATTACCGGATGTGCAATCTTGTCACGCTCAAGGCATCGCTCGATGATGTGGCCCAGGCCTTTTTTGCGCTGGCCGACAGGCAAACCAATGCCTCGCCCGGCGATGTCTATCCCGGCTATCATGGTTTCGTGGTGCGCGAGGAAGACGGTCAGCGCCGGCTCGAGGCGATGACCTGGGGCTTTCCGCGGCATTCGGTTAACAGGAAGACGGGCAGACCCAACAAGCCCAATCCGGTCAACAATGCCCGCGACGACAAGCTGATGTCGGCCCATGGCATGTGGAAGAGATGGTTCACCGATACGGCCTATCGCTGCCTGATCCCGTTCACCGCCTTTGCCGAGGCCGAAGGCGAGCCGGGACGGATGACGAGGACCTGGATCAGCGTGGCGGACCAGCCGCTGGCGGCCTGGGCAGGCCTGTGGCGGCCGAGCGACGAATGGGGCAATTGCTATACGGGGGTCATGGTGGATGCGACGCAGGAGCTGTGGCATATCCATGACCGCATGCCGGTGATCCTGGAGCCAGGGGACCATGATCGCTGGCTGCATGCGCCAGCCGCCGAAGCGCTGGCGTTGCTGCGCCAGTATCCTGCGGAGCGGCTGAACGTCGAGCGGACCGAAGACCCCTGGTCGAGCCGCCGCAAGTCCGAAGCGCCGTTGCTGCTCTGACGCCGGAAGGAGAGCCCGAGCCCATGCCCCGCGACTGGCCCGATCCCGACGACAGACCCGTATCGAGGATGGAATTCTGGATCATTGCGATCCTGACGCTGGCGGGTCCCACAAGCGTGATCCTCTGGCTGCTGCGCTGACCGCCCGGTCACCGAACAGCCACCCAGCCCAGCCCCTGCCCCGCGATCACGCGGCGCAGCCACGAACCGGCAAGCGCAGCTTGCCCCTTTCCGGAAAGCCGGGCACAGACGGCCACCCTGCATCAGGCGGCCCATTGGCTGCCGCACATTCGAGGGCCAGACGATGACCAGCCGCTCCGGAAAGCCTGCCCTGGGTCTCGATTTCGGCACCACGAACACGGTCGCAGCGCTTGGCCGTTCCGATGGCAGCACAGAACTGGTCCGGTTCGGAGACGTGCACCAGAGCACTGCCGTGTTCAGGTCGGCGCTCTGCTTCTGGGAGGATGAGCGGGCATGGCAGGGCATTGCGCATGAAGCGGGACCTTGGGCCATCGAGCAATATCTGCAGTCACCGCTCGACTGCCGGTTCATCCAGTCATTCAAGAGCGTGGCCGCAAGCCCGCTGTTCGAGCGAACCCTGATCTATAACAGGCCCTATGGGTTCGAGGATCTGGGCCGTACGTTTCTGAGGCACCTCGAAAGCCATGCAGGCGATGCCCTGGCGTCGCTGCCTGACCGGATCATTATCGGGCGTCCCGTGGAATATGCGGGAGCCCGCGCCGATCATCGGCTGGCCCGCCAGCGCTATGACCTGATGTTCGAGGGTTTCGGCAAGGAGCTTTACTATGTCTACGAGCCGCTCGGCGCAGCCCACAGCTATGCCAGCCGGCTCGACAGACCGGCGACGATCCTGGTGGCGGACTTCGGCGGGGGTACCGCCGACTTTTCGGTGGTCGGCATAGCCGAGCCCGGCACAGCGAGGCGCTGCACGCCTCTGGCTCATGCCGGGATCGGCATTGCAGGCGACCAGTTCGATTATCGCATTCTCGACAGGCTGGTGCTGCCGCTGCTCGGAAAGGGCGCCCAGTACAGGTCGTTCGGAAAACTGCTCGATATTCCCGGTGGTTATTTCACGGACTTCGCAAACTGGTCGAAGCTTGCGATGATGCGCAGCCGCAAGACGATCGACGAGCTGCGCAGGTTGCAGCGCGACGCCGTCGATCCGCAACGGATCGCCACCATGATCGCGCTGATCGAGAACGAACAGGGCTTCGCGCTGTACGATGCCGTCGGACAGCTTAAGCGCGCCCTTTCAGACAATGAGGCGGCCAGGTTCACGTTCAGCGGCGGCGGCATCGACATCGCCGCAGATGTCGAGCGCGGCCAGTTCGAGGAATGGATCGCCCCCGATCTGGCACGCATCGAGGCCGCAATGGACCATGCACTCGAAAAGGCAGCCATGTCCGAAACCCAGATCGACCGCGTCTTTCTCACCGGCGGATCCTCACTGATCCCCGCCATCGCCAAGCTGTTCGAACGCAGGTTCGACGCAGAGCGCTTCGCGACAGGCGATGAACTGACATCCATCGCCCATGGCCTGGCCCTGATCGGCATGGACCATGATCCCGGTCAGTGGGCGGCTTGAACCAGGTCCGATATAGCTCAAACGATCGAGTACCCGCACCCGGGCATACAGCCAGCTGGCGGGCAGCTTTAAATAAGGGCGCCACGCAGCAAGGCGCAAGTCACGCCTGGCGGATGCTGAGCTGAGAGGGCGGAGCGTTCGATTTGTCACCGCCCTCTATACCGAGCCAGGCTTATGTGCCGCCGCTTTCGCTATCGAGATGCTGCAGCAGCGCATCGGGATAGCGGCTTCCAGCCGCAGCCCCGCGTGGTACGGCGAGCTCTATCCGCGCAAGCTCGTCTGCGGTAAGCGTCACGTCGAGCGCACCCAGCGATTCAGCGAGCCGTTCGCGTCGCCGTGCCCCTACCAGCGGAACGATATCGTTTCCCCGAGCTGCGACCCAGGCGATCGCCAGTTGCGCCACCGAAGCCCCCCTTTCAGTGGCAATCGCACGCAACGCCTCGACAAGCCCCAGATTACGGTCGAGGTTATCCCCCTGAAAGCGGGGGCTGACGCTTCGGAAGTCCGCCGTGTTGCGGTCTTTCGACCAGTGACCGCTGATCAGGCCGCGCGACAGCACCCCATAGGCGGTAATGCCAATGCCAAGTTCGCGGCAGGTCGCCAGGATACCGTCCTCGATCCCGCGCGAAAGTAGCGAATACTCGATCTGCAGGTCGCAGATCGGGTGTACGGCATGCGCGCGGCGGATGGTTTCGGCGCTCATTTCGGACAGGCCGATATGGCGGACATGGCCCGCCTCGACCAGCTCGGCGATGGCGCCGATCGTGTCCTCGATCGGGACCGCGGGGTCGAGCCTCGATGGACGGTAGATGTCGATGCACTCCACCCCAAGTCGCTGGAGCGAATAGGCCGCGAAATTCTTGACCGCTGCCGGACGGGCATCATAGCCGAACCAGCCGAGCGCCGGGTCGCGCAGTGCGCCGAACTTGACACTCAGGGTCAACCGGTCGCGCGGCAGGCTGCGCAGCGCCTCGCCGATCAGCATCTCGTTATGTCCCATGCCGTAAAAGTCGCCGGTATCGAGCAGGGTGATCCCCTGCTCGGCAGCGGCAGCGATGGTTGCGAGGCTCTCGTCACGATCAGCCGGACCGTAGAAATCGGACATTCCCATGCACCCGAGACCGAGCGCTGATACCAAGGGGCCGTCGGTGCCCAGTTGCTTCATCTGCATGGCTCTTTCTCCTTACATATTTGCCGAGGTCGGTCGGACGATGATTTCGTTGACGTCGACGCCGGCCGGCTGCTCGAGCGCGAAACGCACGGCGCGGGCAATAGCATCGGGGGTGAGCGACTGCTTGCGCCATTCGACCAGCGCCTCAGCGACTGCCGGATCGGTGATATCATGGCCCAGTTCGGTCGCCACGACACCGGGCGAGATCAGGGTCGCACGGATATCGTCGTGCTCGAGGCGCAATCCCTCGGTGATGGCACGGACGGCATGCTTGGTGCCACAATAGACCGCTGCTGCAGGCACGACGATGTGCGCCGCGATCGAGGCGACATTGATGACGTGCCCACTGCGCTGCGCGGCGAAGCGCGGCAGCACTGCAGCGATGCCGTTGAGCACGCCATGGATATTGACGTCGATCATCCGCTTCCATTCATCGCGCTTGCGCGCCGCAAGCGGGGCAAGCGGCATCACGCCGGCATTGTTGACCAGGGCATCAATCCGGCCGAAGCGCGCCTCGGCGGCCGAGACAAAGGCATCGAAGCTGTCAGCATCGACGACATCGAGCGCATGCCAGCCAACGTTTTCGCCAAGCTCCTGCGCCAGCAGCGCGAGCCGTTCGGTCCGCCTCGCGCCGAGGAACAGCTTGGCACCAGTTGCGGCAAGTTCGCGTGCGGTGGCCTCGCCGATCCCGCTCGAGGCACCGGTGATGAGGATGGTCGTCTGGGGAAGATTGGTCATTAAGGGCTCCTTGGTCTTGGTGCCCCTTTATGCGGTTCCCGCACTGCACAGCGTTAGACCATTAGACCGCACAATTTGCACGATTCTCCAAATCGCCAATGTCGGGGGTTGCGGGCCAGGTACAAACCGCTGAATATAACTTCATGTCAATAACCATGGAAATGGCGCAGATCATCGCGCGACACACGCCCGAACAGGGCTATCAGCCATGTGCTATCGGCGGCCTGTGGCTGATCCGCACCGACACACCCAGCCTGCCCGTCCCGACGGTCTATGATCCGTCGCTTTGCATTATCGTCCAGGGAGCCAAGACGGTCTCGGTTGGCGGGCGCAGCCTTTTCTATGACGAAGCGAATTACCTGATCGCCTCGGTCGACCTTGCATTGGTCGGCCATGTCGTGACCGCCAGCCCCGACCGGCCGTATCTGTGCTGCAAGATCGATCTGGATCCGACAGTGTTGGCTGAACTGATCATGGCGGAAGACGGCGCACTGCCACCGGGTGAGCCGCCGGCGCTAGCGGTGCATCCCAGCGATCCGGCGCTGCTGGATGCCGCATGCCGGTTGTTGCGACTTTTAGACACGCCGCAGGCCATCCCTGCACTTGCGCCGCTGATCCGGCGCGAGATTCTCTACCGTCTGCTGATCGGTCCGCATGGCGCGATGCTCCGGCACGCAGCCTCGGCAGACAGCCATCTCGGCCAGATCAGTCGTGCCATCGCATGGATCCGGGAGCATATGCGCGAGCAGCTTCGCATCGCCGATGTTGCGCGTGCCGCCAGAATGAGCGTGTCTTCGCTCCATCAGCATTTCAAGACCATCACTGGGCTGACCCCGCTGCAGTACCACAAGCAACTGCGGCTTCAGGAGGCACGCAACCTGATGATCGCGGCTGGAATGTCCGCAGGATCGGCCGGCTTCGCCGTCGGCTATGACAGCCCATCGCAGTTCAGCCGCGAGTATCGCCGCCTGTTCGGGGCTCCGCCGAGATCTGACATCGCTCGGCTCGAGCTCGCTCCCATGTTGGCTGCACAGCAGGCTTCGCATTAGAGGTTTCGACCAGACTTCTGCTCGGATCGACGCCTTGCCACGATCGACATCAAGGCCAACCGGTTGCCGGTCCAAACGTTCACCGACTAGCGCCGTTTAAATCAGCGGCGGCATCCGCACATTCACAAACCGACCGCTAGCGACCCAAACTTAGTCACTGTCGGCAGTCGACTTGAATGGCCACTCTCGCCAGATGCCGCCATTCGCACTTCATAATTGTTCAAGAATGGGGGCGCATGAGCGCGGTTGCCACGCACTGTCTGCGATATTCATTGGCGAAGAGCGCTAGAGCCTCATCTCAGTTTGGCAGACGGGAGTTGATGGCGATGAAACGGCAGGAACGCGCGTTGGTACCCTAGACCCCGTATGCTCTCAGAAAAATCCGGGTGCCGTGGCGCACCTTGGCATCGAGTTCCTCGTCCGACAGGCGCTGGCGCACGCCGAACTTGAGTTCGACATCGGCAAAGCCCTTCCACAAGGCCATCAGGTCTTCGGCCGCCTGGAGGCTGTCCTCGAAGTCGATCTGCCGATCCGACCGCGCCTGTTCGAGCATTTCCGCAAGCCTGGACCGGCATTGGCCGGGCCCGGCATCGAAGAAGCGTTGCGCCATTTGCGGATGATGGGCGAGCTCCTGCGGCAGCATGCGATCGAGCGCCACATGATCGGACGCGAACAGGAAATGCAGCAGGCTGCAACCGAACGCGTCCAGCCTTGCCGCCAGATCCCCGCGAGAGACGGAATCATCCATCATTGCGGCGGCGAAATGGTCGGTCTGTTCCTTCACCACCTGCTCGAACAGCGTCTCCTTGTCGGTGAAGCGGTTGTAGATGGTGACCTTCGAAACGCCCGCGCGCGCGGCAATATGTTCGATCGTGGCAGCGTTGAAGCCGCGCTCCAGAAAGGTGTGCAGCGCCGAGTGCACGATCGCCTCGTGCTTGGCCGGGTCGCGCGGCCGCCCCGCCCTGCTCGTCGTCCGTTTTTCACCCGCCACTACCGATCATCCCACAAGCTTCTGGCAGTCAACGAAAAACTAAACGTTGACGTTCATTAAATAGGTTATATTTTGAACGCCAGCGTACAGCATGATTCGCTGTTTGCAAGCTTTCCTGAGGGATTTCCGCGCATGATGTGGATCGCGATCCGGATGCTGACGGGCGACCGGGTGAAATTCTATGGGCTGGTCTTCGGTGTCGCCTTCTCGACGCTGCTGATCACCCAGCAGCTGACGATCTTCGTCAACCTGCTGCTGCGTGGAGCAGCGGCGGTGCACGAGATACCCAGCGCCGACATCTGGGTGATGGACCCAGCCGGGCGGACATCCGATGTCACCTTGCCCATGCCATCGACCGATCTGCAGCGCGTGCGCGGGGTGCCGGGCGTCGACTGGGCGGTTCCGCTGATCCGGTCCGGCGCCAATGTGCGCACGCCCGACGGCGCGCTCGAACCGGTAACCGTGATCGGGCTCGACGATGCGACGCTGACAGGCCTGCCGCGCAAGCTGCTGATGGGGCAACGCGAAATGCTGTTCGAGCCCGACGCGGTGTTCATCGACGCTGTCGGCGCGCGCAAGCTGTTCGGTGAAGACGCTGCCGCGCTCGGCGTCCGGCTCGAGCTCAACGACCAGCGCGCAGTGATCCGCGGCCTGGTCGATGCCGAGCCGACCTTCACCTCGGGCGTGATGCTCTACACCCGCTATTCGAATGCGCTCAACTACGTGCCGGGCACGCGCAACCGGCTGTCGTTCGTGCTGGCCCGATCGGACGCGGGCGAAGACGCGGCCACCGTGGCGCGCCGGATCGAGGCGGTGACGGGCCTGCGCGCGCGCACGTCGCAACAGTTCGCCGAGGACGGCGTCGATTACATCATCGACAATACCGGCATTCCGATCAATTTCGGCATCACCGTGGCGCTCGGCGTGATCGTCGGCATTGCCATTGTCGGCCTGACCTTCAGTCTGTTCATCCGCGACAATATCAAGCAGTTCGGCGCGCTGAAGGCGATCGGCGTGACCAATGCCCGCATCCGGCAGATGGTCGTCGCGCAGTCCGCGCTGGTCGCGCTGATCGGCTATGGGCTGGGCCTCATCATGGCGGTCGCGTTTCTCGAGATCGGCGGATATTATTCGGACGCCTTCAAGGGCTTCTACACGCCCTATCAAATCCCGCTGATCGCCGCGGCGGTCGTCGCGCTGATGATCCTGATCACCGGCTTTGTCGCGCTGCGCCAGGTGCTGAAGGCCGAGCCGGCGGAGGTGTTCCGGTGAGCGAGGCCTGCGCCATCCATGTCGAGCATGTCGTCAAGGATTTCCCGATGGGCGACGGCCATCTGCGCGTGCTGCACGACATCAATCTCGACATCCGCTCGGGAGAGTTGACCTATCTGGTCGGCGAATCCGGATCGGGAAAGACGACGCTGATCTCGATCATCGCCGGCATTCTCTACCCGACCGAAGGCAGTGTCAGCGTGTTCGGCACCGATATCTACCGGCTGACCGATACCGAGCTCGTCAACTTTCGCCTGAGCACGATCGGCTTCATCTTCCAGCAGTACAATCTCATCCCGTCGATCAGCGCGGCGGCCAATGCCGCAGTGCCGCTGATCGCTTCCGGCGTGCCCCGCAAGGAGGCGACCGAGCGCGCGCGCGAACTGCTGCACCAGCTCAATATCGGCGACCAGTGCGACAAGCTGCCGCGCCAGCTTTCGGGCGGGCAGCAGCAGCGGGTCGCGATCGGCCGGGCGCTGATCCATTCGCCGCGGCTGGTGGTGTGCGACGAGCCCACCGCCGCGCTCGATGCGCGCTCGGGACGGCGGGTGATGGACCTGCTGCGCGAGGTGGCGCTCGCCACCGACCGCGCGGTCGTCGTCGTCACCCATGACAACCGCATCTTCGACCTCGCCGACCGCATCCTCGCAATGGAGGACGGCCGTATCACCCATGATGGCAAGCACATGCCCAAGGACCATTGAACCATGGCCAATCTCAGCTTCTCCCGCCAGATCCTGCCCGCGCTGGCTGTCCTGTGCATCCTGGTATCCGCGATCTTCGTCGCGCGCAGCCAGCCCGATCGCGCGCTCGCTCAAGTCACGGAAACACCTGCCCAGGTGCCCTCGGAGCAGAAAGGCGGAACAGTGGCCGGCGCGGGCGTGGTCGAGCCGTCCAGCGAACTGATCGAGATCGGCGCGTTCCTGCCCGGCGTGGTCGAGCGAGTCCATGTCCGGGCCGGCGATCAGGTGGCAGCGGGCCAGCCGCTCTTCTCGATCGACAGCCGCGGTGCCCGTGCCACGCTGGCCGAGGCCGAGGCGCGGGTCGAGCGGCTGCGGGCGAGCGTGGCGGCGGCGCAGACATCTGCATCCATCGCAAGGCGCCAGCTGGGACTGTACGGCGATGTGAATGACGATCGTGCCATCTCGCGCCAGGAGGTGATAGAGCGGCAAGGCAATGCGCAGACAGCTAACGCGCAGCTGGCCGTTGCGCGAGCCGAGATGCGCGAGGCGCAGGCGCAGCTGCAATCGGCGCGCGTGACGCTTGACCGGCTGACCGTGCGCGCACCGAGCGCCGCGCAGGTGCTGCAGGTGCGCACGCGCGAGGGACAATATGCGACCGCCGGGCCTGCGCCAGGCAACAGTTCCGAGCCGCTGATGACGCTCGGCGTGACAAGGCCGCTGCACGTGCGCGTCGATATCGACGAGAACGAGATCGACCGCACCGCCATCGGCCGCGATGCCGTCATCAGCCCGCGCGGAAATGCTGCGGCCCGAGTCACCGCACGCTTCGTCCGCGCCGAGCCGCTGGTCGTGCCCAAACGATCGCTGACCAACGCCTCGACCGAGCGGGTCGATATCCGCGTGCTGCAGCTGATCTATTCGCTGCCCGAGCAGGGCCATCGGCTGTTCGTGGGGCAGCAGGTCGATGCGTTCGGCCGCCATTCTCAACTAGATTGTCGCGCGGTTCTCATCCTGATTGTCGCGCAGCAGCGAGCACCGACTCAAGCTGAGGATCGCGCTCAAGGCCCTTGGCCATGCCGACCAGAGAGGCACGCACCTTGTCCGAAGCGGCCGAGCTGCCGTTCTTGCGAAGCGACCGATACTGCTGCGACTGCCGCTGCCACTGATCGACAAATGCATCGGCCCGCCGCTCATTGGCAGCGGCAACACGCTGCGCCTCGATGCGCAGCTTCGCCTGCTGCTCCATCGCCTGGATGGCGCGATCGGTCTTGCCCTTCACGGCTTCTGGAATGAGGCTCAGATCCCGGTTTACTGCCTTGCGCAGATCGCCAAAACTGTCGGGTCTCAACGCATTGAGCTCGGCCCCAGCCTTGTCCAGCGCAGTGCGCTGCGAGGCGAGCGGCTGAAGCCCCTTGTCACGCATGGCAACAATGTCCTGCGCGACGCGCGCGAACCGCTGCACAGCTTTGTCGAACACCTGCTTGTCGGTCGCCATGTCCGGCAAGGTGACTTTGACACGCACCTGAGCGGCTGGTTGGCGTTCCGCTGATGCATTGGCCCCCTTAAGCAAATCAGCGAGATGACCGCTGCGACTGACCTTCAGCCCGGCACGAGCTTCACGCTGCGGCTGCTGCTCCGCTGCCTTCTCCGGCTGCCGCGTATAGTCGCTGGCCATGTCTTTGCCCCGCTCGCGGCTGAGCGTGCGGGTGAGCGCTTTGCGATCGGCAAAGTCATCCTTGCCATAATGCAGATCGACCTGGCTGCGGTGCCGCGACAGCGCGACATAAGCCCCATGGCTGTCCATGCCCGGCGTCGCCAGCAGCTTGACCTGATCAACGGTCATGCCCTGCGCCTTATGGATCGTGGCCGCATAACCATGATCCAGATGCGCATAATCTTTCAGATCGAACGCCACCGCCTTGCCATCGTCGAGCTTCACCGACATGCGCAAAGCGCTGACGCTCTCGACGGTGCCAAGCGATCCGTTCTTCACGCCCAGCGAGCGTTCGTTCTTCAGGAACATGATCCGGTCGCCATCGGCAAACATCCGCGCGCCGCGCTCGACCTTCAGCGCAACGTCATCGCCCAGATCCCCGCTGGCACGAACCTTCTCGCGCACCGCCTCGTTGAGCGCACGGACCTCGTCATTGGTGTGCGTCAGGATGATCCGGCTGGCATCGGGCTTTGCCTGTCGGTCACGATCCCAGGCATCGACAAGCTCGGCGCGCGCGGCTTCGCGCGTCTCTGCGACATGCACGTGTCCAGCTTCCTCATAGCGCCCCAGCGCCTCGCCCGTCCTGCCAGTAGCCAGCTCACGCGTTGCTTCCCGCTGCCAGTCGATCTGCTGCCGCCGGATCGATGCGATCTCCACTGCACCATGCCGCTCGGCGGCGGACCTAAATGCAGCGCCTGCCTCGATCGCCTGCAACTGCTGCGGATCGCCCACCATCACGACCTTCGCACCAGCACGCTCCGCTTCAGAGATGACGCGCTCCATCTGCCGCGTGCCGAGCATGCCGGCCTCGTCGATGACGAGCACATGCATGCTGGTGAGCTTCTCTCTTCCCTGCGCCCATTGATGCTCCAGGCTTGCGAGTGTGCGCGACGGGATGCGCGAGCCATGCTCCAGCCCCTCGGCTGCAATGCCCGAGAGGGCTGCACCCTGCACCGTATAGCCAGCCCGCACCCATGCCTCGCGCGCCACCCCCAGCATCGCGCTTTTCCCCGTTCCGGCATATCCGATGACATTGCTGACGCCTTTGGCCGATGTGACATGTTCCAGCGCTCCGCGCTGCTCAGCCGACAAGTCCATGCCCCGCGCTTTCGCATTCTGCAGAGCAAGCTCGCGATAACGGTCAGCAACAGCATGACTGCGCCGCGCTTCGAGCCGGATCGTCGCACGCTCCAGCCGCTGCTCGGTCTCGATCATCTCGCGCGAGGTGAACCGGTCATTCCCCTTGCCGTCTCTGCCAACGGCAATGAGCTCGGGCGCGTTCTTCACCGCCGACATCACGGCATCGAACTGCTCCTTGTCGGCGCTGTGCCGGTGCGCGAACATCGCAAGGTCACGCGTGGTGAACGTCGCCTGCTGATGCGTAATGGCGCTGAGCGCAATGTTAGGATCGGCGATAATCTTCTCGCCGTTCGATCGGGCGATATCGGCATGCTCGGCCAGCCGCTCGGGCGAGAGCCCTTCGCCCGCCATGCGCGAGGCAGCAGCGCCGATCTTCGACTGCGGCTCCAGGTCGATGCCCTGTGCGGCAAGCGAGCGATGATCGATCCGCGCATCGATATCGAGCTCGGCCATACGCTGGTTGGCATGGGTGGCCCATGCCTCGCGCCAGTGCGTGAGCAGCTCGGTGCGGTTCCAGTCGCGAACCTTGGGGCCGAACGTGGCAACACCATCGTCGCTGACCACGATCTCGCGCATGGTCAGCATGACATGCGCATGTGGCTTGGCCTCGCCATCTGCGCCGATATCCCAGTGAACATTGAGATCGGCGATCATGCCGCGATCCACGAACTCGGCTTTGACGAAGTCGCGGGCCAGTTCGATCACCTGTTGCTGTGTCATCTCCCTTGGCAGAGCAAACTCGATCTCGCGGGCCAGCTGCGCGTCCTTGCGAACCTCGGCTGCCTCAACATCGTTCCAGAGCCGCTCGCGATCGGACCAGGCCTCGTTGGCCCCTTCGGGCAGCATGACCTCGCTGTGGACGACACCCGCCTTGTTGGTGAAATCGTGCGTGCGCCCGAGCCGGTCATCGTGCAGCCGCTCGGCTGCGCGATAGGCCGCAGCGGCGAGCGCAGACGATCCGGCTGCGCGGGAGATGGTCTTGGCCGAGAAGTGGTAGATCGCCATGGCGATGTACCATTTACGGCATTTTGCGCAGGTCGGCACGACGTATAAGCGCGCCCTCCACCGTTCTGGTCGCCGTAGATTTGACAGGGTCTCACGATGACCCAGCCTGTTGTCTGCTGGATGGGAGAGGGATAGCCGGTTGGTCGTTCACCGACAACGGAAGGATGCCCATCATGCGCAAACCCCGCGATTACGACGCCGAGCTGCAAGCCCTGAACGACAAGGCCAAGCAGCTCCGATCGCGCAAACAGACACAGCTTGGCGAGCTCGTCATTGCCACCGGGGCCGACGCTCTCGGGACTGAAGTGCTGGCGGGCGTCCTGCTCGCCGCGACCGGCAACGATGATCCGTCACGAAAGGAGGCCTGGCGCAAACGCGGCGTTGCGTTCTTTCAGGGAAGCACCAATGCTCGCCGATCAGCTGGCAAGGACACTAGCAGCACACAAGCGATCGATCCAGGGGCGCAACCGTCTGCTGGCACACCGGGCACGGCATGACATGCGCGAGTGGCGGGTCAAACGCAGAGAGCGGACACAGCAGCTGATCGAGCTGGGCGGGCTAATCGCCAAGGCAGAGCTCATCGAGCTGAAGGACGATGACCGCGCTGTGATCCTCGGGCTACTCATTGAAGCAGCCAACACGTTGCGCGGCGACAACCGCGACCTGCAGCTGCTGCTTTGGCGACGCAGGGGCGCGAGGGCATTCGCACAGAATCAGTTGGCGGACAGCAGATGATCGCGCATAGGCTCGCACCATGACGGGGGATATCAATCAACTGGTGCTGCGCGTTCTCGAACGCGCACCGCAATGGGTGCGGCAGGATCTGCTCTCGGGCGATGCTGGCGTGCGGGCGCGCGCCGAAGAGACACTGGCTGCGATGATCAGCAGCGCGCTGGCGGAAAGTCAGGCCATCGATTCCGATAGCGGATCAGCCTGACTTTTCAGCGCAGCTGAACCTTATTTGCTGCCAGCCTTTTTGGGCCTGCCACCGCGCCCGTTCTTGCCGAGCCCGATCTCCATCGCCAGCTCGCGGCGGCGCGCTGCGTAATTAGGCGAGACCATCGGGTAATCCTTTGGCAGGTTCCACTTGGCGCGGTATTCCTCGGGCGTCATGTTGAAGTTGGTGCGCAGATAGCTCTTGAGCATTTTGACCTGCTTGCCGTCCTCAAGGCAGACCAGATAGTCGGGCTTGATCGAAGAGCGGACCGACACTGCCGGCTTCTGCTCGGGCTGCGGCTCGGGTTCCGGTGCCTCACCAAGGCCGGAAAGCGAAGAATGCACGCTGCCGATCAGCGTCGCGACATCGGCAATCGAGACGCTGTTGTTGCTGACATGGGCAGCGACAATGTCGGCGGTCAGCGCCACGAGAGTATCTGTATCTTCCATCGATCGTCCCTTTCGATCTGTTGATTATGCATGGACCTTCTGTTCGAGCATCGCAATGCGCTCGGAGCAGATGGAATGAACGGCGCGGCCCAGTTCTTCGACGCAGCCGCCGAGCCAGAGCAGCTCCTCTTCGGTGATGCGGTAATGTTTCGAGTAGCGCGCCTTCACATAGGCCTCTTTGAGCTTCTCGAACCGCGCGCGATCGGTGCGCGTGTCGCGCGGCCAGGCATCGACGAGGCGCATATCGATGCGCTCGGCCTGGCTGCGCAGGAAACCAAGGTTGTGCACGTGCGGCGTGTAGAAGGTGCAGACCAGCAGCACGCAATGGTACATGCGCTCTGCTGACTGGTGGAGGTCAAAGACAGCCTTCTTCAGCTTCCCCCGGTTCTTTGCATCGGTAAAACCGTCGTAGAAGTCTGACGCACTCGGCATCCACTCGTCAAAATACTCCCGCGCCATAGCCAACGCCTGCTCGGGCGTCTTCGGCTTGGGCGTGTGCAGCGCGCGGTCGTCGGCCTCGTGCAGGGCGATGCCGTCCTTCGCGACGTCCATGAAGAAATACCGGCCATGCGCCAGCCCGTCGTTCACCTCCTGAAGCGTGTGCACGATGAAGTTGACCGGCGTGTGCAGCGTCCGGTCGATGGCCAGCTCGCGGATCAGACGATCCTCAAGCTTCAGCCAGTAATCGACCCGCTCGGTGAGCCGCTTGTCGTTGACGATGATCAGCAGATCGAAATCAGAGCGATAGCCCTTGGCCGTGTGCGGCTCGTCGACCCAGCCGCCCCGGGCATAGCTGCCATAAAGGATCAGCTTCTCGATCCGGCCCTTCTTCTTCCACTTGTTCGTGGCGAGCGCCAGCGCGTCCTCGAACTCCTCGAAGATGATCTGCTTCACGCGCTCAAGCTCGCGCTGCTTGTTGGCAGGTAGATGATCGATATCGGTGCGCATGACTTCAGCCACCCTGTAGAGATGACAGACACTTGGCAAGGTCGAAGGCGGCCCTCATCGCCAGAACTGCCACCACTTGTGGTGGCGTTCGTGCATGTGCCGGTCGAGGATGCGCAAAGCGCCTGCGAAGTGCTGTTCTACCTCGGTGACGGTGATGCTGTGCAATACGGCAACCTCGGAATAGCTGAGCTCATCGACACGGATGGCGAGAAATATCTCGCGCTGCATCGGCGACATCCGATCGACGGCGCGCTCGGCGCAGCGCAGCCGCCGCCGCTGCGCTCGTGAAAGGCGGGCGCTCATGCTGCGTCCTCCGTGAAAGCCAGCAGATAATCTGCTGCCTTGCTGGCAGCGCTGGCAGCGCGGAAGATCGCCTTCTCATCGTCGCGCAGAACCGAAAGCCAGGATGCGATATAGTCGCTGTGGCGGACGGTAGGTGCAATGCCGAGCGATGCGCACGTGAACGCGGCTGCCATCTCGGCGACTAGCTCTTCGCGGGCATAAGGTTGCGAACCAAAGCTTCCCTTCTGGTCACGGTCGAGGCGGCTCGGATGGCCGGTCCAGTGGCCCAGCTCGTGCAGCGCGGTGCGGTACCAGTTGACCGGCTCGTGATAGGCGGCCTGCGGTGGTACCTGCACGAAGTCATGGGCCGGGCTGTAGAATGCGGCGTCGCCGCCAATGTTGAACCTGGCGCCACTCTTCTTGATGATCGCATCCGCCTCAGCAACGGCAAGAACCGGATCGGTCGCGACCGGGGCTGCGATCATGTCATCGGGCAGACCTTCGCACTGGTCGACATTGAACACGGTGAACCGCTTGAGGAATGCAACGGTGCGGGCCTCGCGGTCTTTGCCCCTCGCCTGTTCGGCCTCGGCCTTCGGCGTAAACCTATCGGCATAGCAGACGGTCGTGCCCTTCTCGCCCTTGCGGACATTGCCGCCTGCGGCCTGTGCCTGACGATAGGTCAGCCAGCGCTGCGAACCGTAGCCCTTGCAGACCACTTCGGCCCAGAGGATCAGGACATTGATGCCCGAATAGCGCCGGTCGGTCGCTGCGTTGTGTGGCATGGTGCAACCGCAAAGCGATGTATCCCAGGGCTGAACCCAGGGAAGCCGTCCCTGCTCGAGCTCGGCGATGATGCGTGACGTGACCTCGCTGTAGCGGCTCTGTCGGATAGTGCTGTGTTCCATTGTCCTGTCTCCTTCCCACCGTAACCCGGCCCGGGAGGGGCGCTGGGGGGCGGCGAGAGATCGCAGGGCGGCCACGCTGCAACGGGCAGCGCGCATGCCGTAAGGCACCGCAACGGAGTGTATGACCCGCAACGCAGGTTGCGCGCTGACCTGGCGTGGCCAGAGGCGATTGACGGCCCCCAGTGTCCCGCCCGAGCGGGGCAAACGCCGCCGCGCAGCGGCGTCCGCAGACGCGCTGCCAAAGCGCCAAGACATCAAGAGACGTCGTGAGCAGAAATAATCTGCTTACGCCGCAGCATCCGAAAACAGGCGCGCCGCGCTCCCCTGCCCCAAAGCCTGCGAAGCACCCGCATGCCGTTCGATTGACGCTGCGCGGCGCATCGCCAATCTCATCGCAGGCAGGGGCAGATCACATCACCAGATGGAGACAATGGCCATGGCTTCCCATGCACCCGACAGGTTCTTAAGGCTCAACACCGTGCTCGATCGCACCGGGCTTTCCCGCGCGACGCTCTACCGCAAGATCCAGGCCGGGACTTTCCCGAGGCAGGTCAAGCTCGCCGAGCGATGCTGCGGGTGGCGGGAGTCCGCCATTGAGGAATGGCTCAAGAACCCGATGTTCTATGAGGTTGTCGATTGAACGGGCAAATTGAACGGCAGCCGTCGCATGCTGAGGGATGCAAGAGCGACTAGGAATTCGTCAAGCGACATTCAGCGATGCGCTCCGATTTCAAGCCATTGCGGCCCCATGCAATTGCCTGAAAGCGGACATCGCTGCCAGTTGGTCCGAATAGCCGAGTTTGGGACATTTCCGCCATTCAAGAGTGCCTAACGGAACGGCAGGTCTTATCAGCCGCCGACGTTCAATTGGCTATGCGGTCGATGGCAGTAGTGGCTAAGGCTCGACCCACTGCTCCCGCTGGCCGGTCTCGCATAATGGTCGCAGCTGACCCTCCAGGCATTCGACAATCGCAGTCGCCACGCGGCCCGAAGGGACGGATGCCTCCCCCACCCGCTTTGGGCTACCGAGCAGGTGGGGGCTAGTGTACGCTTTAAGACGTTGGTACTCGGCTTTCGATTGCAGTTTCGATCAACCTTTGCATCTGCTGTTCCAGCTCCACGCCCTTAGCATCACCGCCGCTGGATATTTCGGTGGCGATCAGCGCGTAGTAACCAGTCTGCCGGTCGATCCAGCCGGTCCAGCCAAAAGCGCCCGGAGACGAATTGATCTTCGAGGTTGCGCACGCCGCAGGCGTGTCGCATTCGACAAACGAGCCCAGAGCATATTCCCAGGTCGAGGCGCTGCCGGGGACGAACAGGCGCGTCAATCCGGCGGTCCGCTGCTGCGTGAAGGTGTCCATGTCGACGATGAAGGCACCTCCCAGGAACGCGCGCAGCAGCTTGGCATAATCGCGGGCGGTGGAGTGGCCTCCGCCTGCAATCCAAGGGTTGGTCGGCGCGCTCCCTGCAGGATCGTACAAGGCCGTGCTGGTCATGCCGAGCGGCGTCGTGATGTGCTGGGCAAACAGCTCGTGAATGTTGCGCTGTCGTGCAGGGGATGTACCCGGCGCAATGCTCGTGTCCTTGGCCTCAAGATATGCTGCGGCGACCTGCAGCCCGTGGGGTCCATAGCTGAACTGAGCGCCTGGCGCATTGCCGGGGCGCAAGGCATCATACCGGAGATCATGAATGCTTTTGGCACAGTTATATAGCGACATGGTGGGCAGCAGCTGGCAGCCGCCCACGAGCGGATTGGCGTTGAAGCCCGATGTCATCGACAGCGTGTGCTTCAATTTGACGTCTTTTTTGGTTCCGGTCGTCGTCCAGAATGCCAGCGGTGGACGCATCGGATCGTCCAGCGTTGCCAGCCCCGCCTGCACCATCCGCATCGCCAGCGCGCCGGTGAACCATTTGGAGGCCGAGGCAATGGGGGTCACCCGATCGATGCTGAAACTGCCTTTCTCGAACTCGTACAGATATTCCGAGTCCGTAGCATTGCCGACGATGATGTAGGCATTGTCGACCTGCGCATCATCCATGATCGCCTCTTCAAGCGCGGTCCAATCATAATTGAAACCGCCGACTGTCTTGAACACACCTGCCGGCGCGGAAGCGGAAGAGGCGACCAGGGGAACAGACGATCGCTGCGGCGATGTAGGCGGCAGCTGGACCAGAAACTCGCCGGACCCTGCCGACCCGTCCTGCTGCGATTTTGCCGCCAGCGCCAACGCACCGCTCGCCGCGGCTGCTGCCAACCACACTCCCGTCTTCAACCTTGCCATGTCCGTCTCTCCTTGCTTGCTTGGATTTATCGATAGCTGGCAGGCGAAGCTGGCCGCTGCGGTCAGGGGTTCACCCCCGTTCGCTGCGCATGCACCTTGAGCAGATGGTCGAGCTGAGCCTTGCGAAATTGGGGCACGATAGCCGTTTGCGGGCCGAACACGGCGGCGCGGTCACTTGCGCTGTCGTATCGCGGCCAGTGAGGAGCCAGCGGGCAATCCGGCGCGCCGGTCTTGGCAAATGCCACCCAGCAGGCGGATATGCTTTCGCTAAAGCTGCGATCGGCGGCACTGACCGGCCCGGCGACAGACGCGAGATAATCGAGAGTGCCGAACACATATGGGATTTCAGACCCGTGCGCCGCGCCCTTGGCCCGCGCCTGCCGCTCTTCAGCCACGTAATCGAAATGGTAGAGGTAGCTTGCTGCGCCCTCGGCGGAACGCTGCGCCAACCAGCGCGCTGGGGCGACGAACCAGGCATCACCCAGCACCTGCCTCGCCAGTTCCTCGTCGGCCAATCCCGCCCCATACGCAGCGCGCCCGACGGCGGGATCATCGCCAAGGTATAACAGCGCAGCCTCAAGCGGCACGCCCATAGCGAGGATGACGCTGGCCTCGTTGCTATTGGCGCCAACCAGCAGCGGCACGTCGATCAGCTCACTACGGGCAAAGACCCGCCACGGCGATTCGCGGACCAGGCGGCCATCGATGAACGGCCCGGCCAACCCCCCGGGTTTGCGGACCTCGCCAGCCTTTACCAGCGCCTCGACCGGCAGCGCGCGCAGATCGTCCGCAGTTGCGGAAGAATCTGCCCCGGCCCGCGCGGCTATCGCCAGCCCGCGCGCTTCTTCATCCGCCAGCGTCTTCATATCCGCCAGACCCACCCCGGACTGGACGATGGCGCGCGCAAAAAGCCCTTTGGCTTGCGGATTGGCGAGCAGGGTCGAGACCGCGATCGCCCCGGCGGATTCGCCGAACAACGTGACCTGGCGCGGGTCGCCACCAAATGCGGCAATGTTTGCCTGCACCCATCGCAAGGCCGCCAACTGGTCCATCAGCCCGTAATTGCCAGTCGGCTCACCAGCCGGGGCCGCACGTGTGAGCGCGGGGTGCGCGAAATAGCCCAGCGCGCCCAGGCGGTAGTTCACCGTCACCACGATGACCCCCTGCTGAGCCAGCGCAGTGCCATAGAATGCAGGGAATGTTCCCGACCCGATGACGTGTGCACCGCCGTGGATCCACACCATCACCGGCAGCTTGCGCGCGCCTGCAGGCCGCCAGATGTTGAGCTGCAGGCAGTCTTCGGATTGATTATCGGCAACGCCCCCTGCCACCACCGCAGGCCGGATCGTCTGCGGACATGCCGGCCCCAGCCGGGACGAATCGCGCATGCCCGTCCAGCGCGGCGCAGGCTGCGGCGCACGCCAGCGCAACGGGCCGACCGGCGGCGCGGCGAACGGGATAGCGTGGAACCGCTCCAGTTCCCCATCGCGATCCCCTGCCAGCTGGCCTTGCTCCACGTTGACCACCGGCCCCTCGGTCGGCTGCTGTGCCATGGCACCGGTCGGCACAAGCCATGCCAGGGCCGCAGCGATGAAGGTAAAACGGCGCATAAGTGCATGCCTTGATGTTGGACCGGCTTTCCACCGGACGATCAACTGTCGCGATCAGAACCGGGCGCGGGCCTCCACGCCGAACACGCGCGGCTGGCTGTAGCGGTTGATCGTGGGTGCCTGTGCGACGAAGTACACCTTGTCAAACACGTTGTTGGCAAAGGCGCTGATGCTGAAGCCGCCGACATCGACGCCCAGGCGCAAGTTGACCAAAACATAATCGTCCAGATCGACCGAGGTCGCGGTCAGTTCCTGCTTGCCGCCCCATTGGCCGTTCACCAGCACGTTGCTGATCAGCGTGACATCGCGGCTGACCGGATAGCGCAAGTTGAGGTTGGCCGACGCCAGCCAGTCGGGCACCTGCGCCAGATCAAGCCCGACAAAGCGGCCCGATTTCACCTCCCCGCCCTGATGCGATCCGCTAAGCGCAAGCCGACCGGAGCCGTCCCCCAGATCGAAGCCCTGGCTGTATTCTGCCTCGATGCCCCAGCTTTCGGCGTCGCCGGCATTGGTGAGATATGCGACTGCGGCCACCGGGCAAGCCGCATTGGTCAGCGCGCAGCCATCATCGACCTGTGCAATCAGGTCTTCCAGCTTGGTGAAATATCCGGCGATCGCGAAATATCCACGCCGCACCGGCGATCCTTTGAAGCCAAGCTCGTAGCTCGTGCTTTTCTCGTTGCCGAACAGAACCTCGACCGGGCGCGGCGCGCGCGGATCGGACAGGCGGGTGTTGAAGCCGCCCGCGCGATAGCTGCTACCGACCTTGCCATAAGCGAGGATATCGGGCGTGACCTTGTACGCAAGCGTTGCGTTGTACGACAGGTTGTCCGCCGTGATACTGTCGTCGATGATCCGGGACGGACCACCGGTGGGCAGCAATGTCGCCAGATCGAACAGCCTGGCGGTGATCGTGCGGCTGTCGCGCGTGTAGCGCAGTTCGCCGGTAAGGTTCAGGCTGTCGGTCAGGTCATAGCCCAGCGACCCATACGCGGCGTAGCTTTCAAAATTCAGCCGCGCGGGCGCAATGTTGCCGGGCGAAGGATTGGCAGGCGTCGGCGTGCGGGTGGTGGTAACCGAAAAGTCGCTGTCGAGGATATAGGCGTCGGCCCCTGCAAGCCAGGTCAGCCGCCCGGATTTGCCGCTGATATGCAGATCCTGCGAGAATATATCGGTGGTATCGACAATGAAGCTGGCGCTGCTGGGGTCCAGCGGCGTGGCCGCACCGATCTGCCCGGCCGCGCGCGCCCTGGCGAGTTCGGCAGGGCTGATCGCGTCATTATCGAGGTCGTACTCCGAATGACGCCTGCGGTAAGACGTCGTCCCGCTCAATTCTGCCCCGCCCAGGTCGATCTTCAGCAACGCCTGCAGGCCATCAACATCCTGGGTAGCGCGCGGCGCGGTGTTCCATGGGTAATTGAACCGGTCCTGCGCATATCCGCCTGGGAAACCGGGCGTACCCGCCGGAATGAAAATCTGGTAATGGATCGTGGGGACGGTGAAGGACTGGGTTTCCGCCATGATGGTCAGATCGACTGGTCCCCGGTTGAGCCGCAACTGGCCGCGAAGACCATGGCCCTTTTGCTGGTCGAAATAGACATCGTTGTCGGGGTTGTAGAAAAAGCCATCGTCCTGCTCGACCAACTCACCGCTCAGTCGGAACGCAAGCCCATCGGCCACCGGCACATTCACCGCGCCCTGCACCTGCAGGGCGTTGTTTTCAAATGTATAGCGTACGCTGCCCCAGCCGGACAGGTCGAACTCGGGCGCAGCCGAGATGATGTTGATCGCGCCGCCCACCGCATTGCGGCCATACAGCGCGCCCTGTGTCCCGCGCAGCACCTCGACGCGCCCAATGTCGAGAAAGTCGAGCCGGGTGAAGTTGCGCCCGCCGATCGCGCCGCCACCGATATACGCGCCATTGCGGTACAGGCCGATGCTGGGATCGCCGTTTGTGGCACGCGCGGTCGATGATGCGCGGATCGAGATTTCCGACGTGATCGACGAATTGAGGTTGTTGAAGCGTACGCTGGGCTGATCGGCGAGCAGTTCGCCGCTGCCGGTCGCACCGCCCCGGTCGTACAGCGATGCAGCATCGATCACCGAAGCGGCGCTCGGCACATCGGCCAGCCGCTCCTCGCGGCGGCGCGCGGTCACCACGATCGAGCCGTCATTCGTATCTGCCGCGCTGTCCTGGGTGGCTGTCTCGGCTTCATCATCCACCGCCTGAGCAAAGGCCGGAGTTGCCATCGCCGTCCAGACTGCCGCCGAGCAGTAAAGCAGGTGCGCGGTGCCCCTCATAGATTCCTCTCCATTTTTCCAGCGATTATTATCGATAATTCTCTGCATAAGGCGCGTCGGTGTCAAGGCCAAAACCGCATGGCCGTGCTTAAGCCTTAGATCCTGGGTTGGAGAGCAGACGCGATTAGCGCGCAGCAACCTCTCGCAGCAGCGTGCAGTGCATCAGGCAGGATCGTGTCTAGCGTGTCCGATACCGCATGGTGCTGGCGATGCGCGCCAAAAATGCCTGCGTGGCGCGGATAGCCGGCCTTGACGATTTCCTGCAACTCGCCAGCGGCACCTTCTGCCGACGAATAGGCCGTCTCAAGCCCCGGCTGCTTGCGGAATGCTGCGCGCGCATTTGCGACCAGATCGTCCGATGTCATCAGGAAGCGGAAAGGATCGGCGCTGGCCAGAGGCAGCAGCCGATCCGGCAATTCATGCCAGTCGCGCGTGGCGACATTTGCGCCCAGGTGCAGCCAAAGGGCAGTCTGCTGTGGTGGGGGACCAAAAGTCTCGATCATGCGCCTGGCACCCAGATTTTCGTACTCGTGACCCGAGTTGTTGACCATCAGGATGTTGTATGATCCGAAGTAGCGCGGCAGCCACTGCGCCAGCGCCAGCCAGATAGCCACCCCCGGCCCACGCTCGCCGACGCAATCGGTCCAGCCCGAACGCGGGGTCGAAACCACGACCCAAGGCGCGCGCGGACCGGTGCGCTGGCCGATGATATTCTCTGCCAGACGCTGGCCCGCCTGCCCCTGAATGTGCAGCAGCGCCGCACGCCCGGCCTGCGCGGCTTCCACGACCGGTCCTGCCTCGCGCGGCGCAAGCAGCGCGATCGGGACCGGTGCGAAGGGGGAATCACCACGCGCATTGAGCAGCAGGGCCTCGCCGGTCGGCCCGGTGGTGACGACGATGACTGCCACCGCCCCGCGCGCCACCGCGTCGGCAACCGGCTTGCGTACCCCAGCATCGATCAGCGACGACCAGCGCCGATAGGGCAGACGGACCACTGCGATGCTGCCTTCAAGCGTGCCGCCAATATCCGTCAGCCTCAAAGGTGCACTGGTTCCCGCTGGCGGCGTGGCCACGACGAGCGGTTGCGCAATCAGCGGGATCGCGGCATTGCCTAGCAATAGCTCGCAGCGCCCAGGCTCAAAGAACGGTGCATCAAACGCCTGCCGCTGAACCGCAAAGCCGGATGCTGCCAGCCGCTCTGCCGTCCAGTCCGCTGTCGAGCGATCCCCCGCGCCGCCAGACTGCTTGTTGCCTGCCGCGGCATAAGTGCGCACATCTTCCATCAGCCGTTCGACGGATAGCGGCGCACTGCTCAGCGTCTCGGCGGCTGGCACGGCGAGGGGAGCTGCAAGCGGGGCGGCAAGCCCTGCCTTCAACACGGCTCGCCGACGCATGTCGCTATGGCTCATGCCGGTTTGCTCCGGCGCCGCGCGGGCCTGGCCTTACTCCTGCGGTCCTTGTATTCCTGTAGTGCCTCGGCAAAGCTCGCCTGTGTAACGCCGATCAACTCACGCGCGGTCGCGTCGGCCGCATCCGCCTCATGCGCCACGATATGGCGACAGAGTTTTTCGTACAATACCGCCGATTGCTTTCCGGCCTCACTGGCATGCTCGGTCAGGTAGGTTTCGGTGTAGACATTGTGCTGCCAGCGCGCGAGCAACGCGACCCGGTCGAGCAGTTCCAGGGCCAGCGGCGCGTTGCAGCGCCGGGCAATGAATCGACCGATGCGATTGGAGACTCGGATATGTTCGAACGTGTTGTTCGACCGCTGGGTGATGTCCTTGTACTCGACCAGCCGGTGCATCAGTTCGCGGCCATCACGGTCGCTCATTGTCTGGCTTGCCAACCGGCAGACCACACCGAAAAGAGCCTTCCACAGCTCGTACACCTCGTTGGCGGCATGGTCGTCGACATCGATCACGAACGTGCCCCTCCACGGCACCACCTTGACCAGACCGATGCGCGCCAGATGGCGGAACGCCTCGCGTACCGGGGCATGCGAGACATCGAATCTCGCCGCGATTTCGCGCTCCCGCAGCCAGGTGCCCGGCGCGATGCGCCATTCGACGATGTCGTTGGTCAGCAGTCGCGCAATGACCCGGTCCTGGGTAGGGGTGGTTTCCTCATCGGTCATGCGGGCGGTCATGGCTTTCAAGCTGGAGCAATTCAGGAAGCAAACGACAGCAACATCCTAGCCATGCTGAAACGGCTGGCAATCGATCGTTGTCAAACATATTATTATCGATAATATAAATAATGACAAGAGCAACTGACAGAGGAGTTTCCTGTGATGAGGCATTGGCGCGCACTGGCATTGGTGACAGCCGTATGGCTTGCTCCGCAGGAAGCGGCAGCCTCAGCGCCGACCATCCCTGGCTGCGATGCTGCCATCGCCTACTCAAAAGCGCATGGTGGCGTCGCGGTGCTGGTGCTGGCAGACGGTCGCGCTGTTTGCGCCTCGCCTGGCGTGGACCTGCCGCACGAATTGTGGTCCGGCACCAAGAGCTTGATTGGGTTGGTGGCAGCCGCGGCCGTGCAGGACGGCCTCATTACCCTCGACGAGCCAGCCGCCGCCACGATCACCGAATGGCGCGGCGTCCCGCAAAAGAGCGCAATCACGATCCGGCACCTGCTGTCGATGACCAGCGGGCACCCTTCTGCCGTCGGTCGGCCGCTGAGCTATACTGAATCGTTGAATGTGCCGCTGACCCAGCAACCGGGCGCAGCCTTTCAATACGGACCGACACCGCTGCAGATCTTCGGCGAGATTTTGAAGCGCAAGCTTGCCGCTACAGGCCAGAGTGACGACCCCCGCGCCTATGCCGAGCGGCGCCTGCTGCAACCTCTGGGCGTGATGGTAGCTGATTGGCGCAATGGACCGGACGGCCAGCCGCTGATGCCGCAGGGCGTTGTGATGTGCGCCGAGCAATGGGCAAAGCTTGGCGAGTTCGTGCGCGCAGGCGGCATGCAGGATGGAAAGAGGCTGGTCGACGAAGCTGCCCTGCGCGCACTGTTCGACGGCAGCACGCCCAACCCTGCCTATGGCCTCACCTGGTGGCTTCCGCGCGCCACCCCTGCCCAGGACGCCATTACCGCCGCTACCGACATTACGAAGGCAGGCCCCGAGTTTCCCCGTGACATGGTGGTGGCAGCAGGGGCAGGCGACCAGCGGCTGTACGTCATCCCCTCGCGCAAACTGACCATCGTGCGGCAGGCAAAACTCAACATGGCGGATATGCTAAGCGGAAAGCCGAGCGGCTGGTCCGACCGGCGGTTCCTGAGATTACTTCTGGGTACCTGACCTTGCCTAGCGCCATAAACTAATGATGCGATGCTCGTTCTCAGGATTTCCGGGGAAGATGGAACCCGCACATAGTCGTTTTCGATGGTGCGACCACCGATATTGCGTGCCAGACATTTTGACGAACGCTTGGATGGGGGCGTCTATCATGCATTTGACCGCGCAACCTCAATTCGGCGGCTTCTGTCGGGAGCGGACGTTTGCTGTGAAAGCCGTGAGCGACCAAATCTGGGTCGGCAGCCGCCGGAAGGTTCTGGGACTTTGCGGTCATTGCGTGCGCGACGCCTGATTGTCGAGACCTGCCGTTGGTGAGGGGCAGATCTGACGGTAGCTTTCCGCCAATCACCCCCTTACTCGCCATTCAACAAACTGGCCAACTCCAGCCTTTATCTCCGAGCAGCCTGCGGAAACTTAGGCCGGAGAACGTTGGCGCCACCTTTGAGCTGATCGAGATAATCAGACCAATGCTGCATCATGCGGACCCGCTCTTCCCAATACTGCCCGCGAGTATAGGCTCTGCGCACGGCGTTGGCTTCTACGTGGGCAAGTTGCCGTTCGATGGCATCGCTGTTCCAGATACCCATCTCATTCAGCAGCGTTGCTGCCATGGCGCGGAACCCATGCGCGGTCATTTCGTCCTTGGTATACCCCATTCTGCGCAGCGCGCCG
>NZ_QKVT01000001.1:3161414-3169236 GCF_003426715.1 Blastomonas sp. UPD001 | reverse complement strand
AGAGCGGCAGCAACCGTTCATCGCTGCCGACGATGCGGAACTCCTGGAAATTGTCGCCTAGCGCGAGCGGAACCGCCTCGGCCACGCCAGGGTCGGCGCGCAGCCGATCGAGCTCGCCGAGCGGGATGTTCCCGGTCGGCACATCGATATGATAGACGCTCGACAGCACCAGTTGCAGCGGCGATCCCTTGGCGCCCACGACCAGATCGATCCCGCGCGCGTCGCGCTCGAACCGCTCGCCGGCCTGCTGGGCAAATTGCAGCAGCAGCACGAGCGTGGCGACCGCGATGGCGAGCAGCAGCGCATTGAGCACGACGCCGAGTGGACGGTCGCGCATATAGGCGAGCGCAAGCCGGATCACGCCGCGGACTCCGCCGCCATGGGGCCGATCTGCCGCACCGAGGAGATATGGTCGCGCAAGCGGTCGTCATGCGTCACGATCAGCAGGCTTGCCCCGGCCTCGCCCGCGCATTCGCGCAGCAGTTCGGCGACCTTTTCCATATTGGCACGGTCAAGCGCCGAGGTCGGCTCGTCGGCGATGATCAGATCGGGCCGACCGATCAGCGCGCGCGCAATGGCCGCGCGCTGCGCCTCGCCCTGGCTCAGTTCGCGCGGGCGCGCATGCGCGCGATGCGCCAGGCCCAGCCGCTCGATCAGCATCGGCACCCGCTCGCCTTCGGTGGCGTGACCGCTGAGCCGCTGCGCGAGCCTGAGATTGGCGGCAAGATCGAGCGCCGAGACCAGCCTGAGCGTCTGGAATACGAGGCCGACGCGCCTGCGGCGCAGGTCGTCGCGCTGGCTGGGGCCGATGCCAGTCATGGTCTCGCCGCCGATGGAAATCGTTCCCGCATCCGGGGTCAGCAGGCCGCAGATCAGACTGACCAGGGTGGATTTACCGCTGCCCGAGGCGCCGATCAGCAGGCTCTGTTCGCCCGCCGCCATGTCGAAGCTGAAATCGTCGAGAATCCGGCGCCCGCCATAGGCAAAGGCGAGATTGCGGATGGCAAGGCTCATGTTCGACGCGTCGCCATCAATCCTTGGTGGCGGTGAAGCGCTGCGACTGGGTCGCGCTGTCCTGAGCCGATACCGGCGTGAAGCCCTGTCGCTGCTGCTGTTGCGCGGCCGAACGGTTCGCTTCGGTTCTTGTCTGCCGGCTCTGGTCGGTCGAAGACGCACTCTGCGCCGGAGTCTCCTGTGTGGCTTGCGATGCCTGCCGGTCGGCGGGGACGTTCCAGGCAGCATGCTGGGCGAAGGGATTGATCCGGGTGTAACCGCCAAAACCCTCCAAGTCGCACGCCGCCGCAGGCGATGCCGCCGCCAGAACGCCACCCAGTCCGATCAATATGGTTGCCGCAATCCGCATGAGAACACCCCTTTGCCAAGCATCACCAGATGTTACAACATATCCAAAGCGGTTGGCAAAGCCTTTGTGCGCGAGCGGATGGATTCAGCGGCGCGACACGCGCATCAGGCGTGGACGAAGGGCCGCGGATGTCGCGCCAGCCAGTTGGCGAGATGCGCGCTCGCCAGGCAAAGGCTGCCGAGGCTGCTGATCACGATCTCCTGACCTTCGGTCACCGGCAGGAACAGCGCGGCAATCAGCAACCCCAGACCGCAAAGCCCGATGATCAGGATCGCGTGCCGCCTGCGCTGCGCCGCCCTGATCAGAATGCCCAGGCTGACCGGTCCGGCCAGCAGAACGATCCACAGATGCAGGTCGAACGGAAGTTCCAGGCTCTGGCTGAGCGCGGGCGCCCAGGCGAGCAATAGCGGCAGAAACAGGCAATGAACCAGGCACAGCACCGAAGCGGCGATGGCCGCGCCTTCCGCGAAATCGGCGGTTCTGGGGGCCACCCCGATCCGGGGGTTCTTGCGCATCGGCATCATGAAAATCTCCGCTTGTGCAGCTCGCGCCATCCCTATAATGATATAACGTTACATGACAAGCCCAGGAAAGGTTCCCGATGTCGCTCGCCGCCCCGATCCGCAAACTGCCCGTCACGGTGCTGTCGGGATTTCTCGGCGCCGGCAAGACGACCCTGCTCAACCATATTCTTGCCAATGTCGAAGGGCTGCGCGTGGCGGTCATCGTCAACGACATGTCCGAGGTGAACATCGATGCCGCGCTGGTCCGCGGCGGCGAAGCGGCGCTGTCGCGCCCCAGCGAAGAGCTGGTCGAGATGACCAATGGCTGCATCTGCTGCACGCTGCGCGACGATCTGCTCAAGGAAGTGCGCGCGCTCGCCCAGGCGGGGCGGTTCGACTATCTGGTCATCGAGAGCACCGGCATTTCGGAACCGCTGCCGGTCGCGGCGACCTTCAGCTTCCGCGACGCGGCGGGCGCGTGCCTCGGCGATGTCGCGACGCTCGACACGATGGTCACCGTGGTCGACGCGGTCAACCTGCTCAAGGACTATGCCAGCCACGAATTTCTCGCCGATCGCGGCGAATCGCTGGGTGAGGACGACACGCGCAGCCTGGTCGGCCTGCTGGTCGAGCAGATCGAATTTGCCGATGTCATCATCGTCAACAAGGCATCGGACGTCAGCGCCGAGAACCTGGCCACGGTGACCAAGCTGTGCGCCTCGCTCAACGCCGACGCGCGGATCATCACCGCCGATCGATCGAAGGTCGCGCTGGACCAGATCCTAGGCCCCGGCCTGTTCGACGATGACCGCGCCGCCGAACATCCGCTCTGGGCGAAGGAGCTCTACGGCTATGCCAGCCACCGGCCCGAGAGCGAGGAATATGGCATCGAAAGCTTCGTCTATCGCGCCCGCCAGCCGTTTGCGCCGCAGGCCTTTTACGATTTCCTGACCGGCAACGGCCTGGACGGCGTGGTGCGCGCCAAGGGCTTTTTCTGGCTGGCGACGCGGCCCGCCTGGGTCGGCGAGCTGGCGGTCGCGGGATCGCAGACGATGACCGCGCGGCTCGGCCGCTGGTGGGCCTCGGTGCCGAAGAACCAGTGGCCGCACGACAATCAGTTCGAGGATTTCGTCGCGCACAACTGGGACAGGGTCTGGGGCGACCGGCGGCAGGAACTGGTGTTCATCGGCATCGACATGGACGAGGCGCGTCTGCGCGCCGCTCTCGACCGCTGCCTGGTGGCGGCTGGCGGCTATACCCCCGAACGCTGGCAGTCGCTGCCCGATCCCTTTCCTGAATGGGGCGAGCACGCCCGCATTCTGGAAAGCGCCTGAGCCATGGCGGCGCTGAGCCTTCTCGAACCCCGCGCACAAGCCCACCAGCGCTGGGACGCGATCCACCATCCCCAAACCCGGATCGTGATCGACAAGGATGCGGTGCTGCTGCCGCGGGGCGATATCGAGCCGCTGCTCGATATCGCCCCCTTCGGCTATCGCGTGGCCGGACGACCCGAAACGTTGCTGGCCGAGCTGCCGCCGCTTCCGGAAAGCCTTGGACGGTGCATCGCCGTTCTTGCCGCCCGCTTCGCGTCGCTGATGCAGTGCGAAACGGTGCGCGTGCGGCTGGAAGGCGTGACGGGCAATGCCTGTCGCAAGGTGCACGCGGACTATACCGATGTCAGGCTGATCTGCACGCTGGCAGGGCCCGGGACCGATTATGCCTTGGACGATGATCCCGAGGGACCGCTGACGCGCCTTCCCACCGGCGCGATCGGCCTTTTCAAGGGGCATGCATTCGGCGAGGGGCACAGACCCTGTCTGCACCGCTCGCCGCCGATCGAGGATAGCGGTGAGCGCAGGCTGGTCCTGGTCATCGACACCCCGCCGCGCGCCACGGCAGGCTGAATGGCGGTGTTCTGGCTGCTGCCCCTGGCTGGCGCGACGGTGATCGCCGCGCCGGCGGCCGTCGTTCAGGCCGCCGCACCGTCACTCGGGTCGGGTCCATCCGAGGTCCAGGATGCGGCGCCGCAAACCGATCCCGTCACGGCCGAACAGGCCAGCGCGCTCGGGCAGCAGGGGCGGTCGACGGAAAACGCGGTGCGCGCTGCCTCGGACAGCTTCGGCGTGAGCGTCGGGCGCGAGACGATCGGCATCTACAGTTCATCCGAAGTGCGCGGATTTTCGCCGACCCGCGCGGGCAACATCCGCATCGAGGGGCTGTATTTCGACCAGGTCTGGGGTCTGACCGGGCGCATCCGCCGATCGACCACGATCCGCGTCGGGCTCAGCGCCTTCGGATTCGACTTTCCGGCCCCGACGGGAATTGTCGATTACAGCTTCCGCAAGCCCGGCGACAGCGCCTCGCTGGCCATGCTGATCGACGGCAACAGCTATGGCGCCGCGGGGGTGGAAGCCGATGCCAGCCTGCCCCTGATCCCGAACCGCCTGTCGCTGGGGGTCGGCGCGGGCCTGTATCGCAACGCTTTCTACAATGCGACCGACAGCCAGCAGCATATCGAGGCGGTCTCGCTAAAGATCACGCCCAGCGACCGGGTCGAGATCATCCCCTTCTGGGCGCGATCCGATCTCTATGGCGATGAAGCCGGGCCGATCTATATTCCTGCCGGCGATTTCCGTCCGCCGCGCGTGCCCCGTCGGCGCTATTTCGGCCCGGCATGGGCGCGCTATCGCGGCGTGGCGATCAATTATGGGGCGTTCGGCAGCGCCGATCTCGGCGGTGGCTGGAACGTGCGCGCCGGGCTGTTCCGGTCGCTGTTCGACGATGCGCGCAGCTTCACCAACCTGATCTTCGACCTGACGCCGCAGGGGACGGGCCTGCAACTGATCATCGCCGATCCGCCGAGCAAGCTGGCATCGACCAGCGGCGAGCTGCGGCTCAGCAAGGCTTTTGCCGAAGGTCCGCGCACGCACCGGCTGACGCTCAGCCTGCGCGGACGCGACCGGGGGCAGGGCTTCGACGGGGGCCAGCGCATCGATCTGGGCGCGGTGCGCATCGGCGAGGTGCGCGATCCGCCACCGCCCGCCCGCGCGTTCGGGCCGCAGGCGCGCGACAACGTGCGGCAGTGGTTTGCGGGCCTGGCCTATCAGGGGCAATGGGACGGGATGGGCGAACTGACCCTCGGCCTCAGCCATTCGGACTATCGCAAGCGGGTCGATCAGCCGGTCTTCGGGACGGTCAGCACCCGCGCGACGCCGCTGCTCTACAATGCCGGGCTGGCGATCACCGCGATCCCGCGCCTGGCGGTCTATGCCAGCCATACGCGTGGGCTCGAGGAGAGCGGGGTGGCCCCGTCCTTCGCGCTCAACCGCAACGAGGCGCTTCCCGCGATCATCCCCCGCCAGTCCGAAGCCGGGCTGCGCTATCAGATCACCCCGGATCTGCGGCTGGTGCTGGGGGTGTTCGACCTTCGCAAACCCTATTTCGATCTGGGCACCGACAATGTCTTTCGCGCGCTGGGCGATGTCCGCAATCGCGGCGCGGAATTCTCGCTCTCGGGCAAGCTGACCTCCCGGCTGAGCATGACCCTGGGCGCGGTGCTGCTCGACCCGCGCGTGACGGGCGAAGGCGTGAGGCTCGGAAGGCTCGGCGAGCGTCCGGTCGGCACGCCGCGCCAGCGGCTCGATCTCAATCTCGACTGGCGGCTGCCCTGGCTTCCCGGGCTGTCGCTCGATGCGGGCATCGGCCATGCCGGACGGCTCCCGGCCACCGTGGACAACCGGGTCTTCATCAATGCGCGGACGCTGGTCGCGCTGGGCGGGCGCTATGCCTTCACGCTCGGAAACACCGCGGCCAATCTGCGCGTGTCGATGACCAACGTGTTCGACGTGCGTGGTTTCGATCTGCAGGGGGCGGGCGCCTATGACATTTTCGACGGCCGGATCGTGTCCGCCTATCTGACAATCGACATCTGAGACGCGCTCCGGGCGGCGCAAGCAGTATCCACCGACCGTTCGATCAACCCGATCGTGGCCACCGTCCCGCAGCGACAGAAGGGTCGGCCTGTACGCTGCCAATGAGGAGTATGAGGGGGTAGTCCCTGGCGGAGAGGGTGGGATTCGAACCCACGGTGAGCTTGCACCCACGCCGCATTTCGAGTGCGGTACATTCGACCACTCTGCCACCTCTCCGGCCGGGCGGGCCGAAACGCGGGGGTTTCGGCAATCCAATCGGTTCCCGCAGGGCATGATCATGCGTGGTCGATCTGCGGGAAGGCGGGCCATTAGCGTAAGGCGAAAGGCTTGCCAAGGGGGAATCCGGTGCCGATATGGCGGAAAGCTTGTATGCTGCGATGCAGCGCATTAGATTAAGGTCATGAGCAACAACCCTTTCCGTTTCGGCCAGGACGATGCACCCGAGCGCGCTGCCGCATCCGGCGCGGTGGTGATGCCGCGCATTGCCAAGGCGCGCTATGCGATCGGCGATGTCGTGCGGCACCGCATTTTCGACTTTCGCGGCGTGGTGTTCGATATCGATCCGGTCTTCGCCAACAGCGAGGACTGGTACGAATCGATCCCCGAGGAACTGCGCCCGTCCAAGGATCAGCCCTTCTATCACCTGTTCGCGGAAAATGCCGAGAACAGCTATATCGCCTATGTCAGCCAGCAAAATCTGGTGAAGGACGACAGCAATGGCCCCGTCGATCACCCCGCCGTGCCGCAGCTCTTCGGCCCGTTCAGCGGCGGGCGCTATCGCCTGCGCACGATGCACTGATCTCCGGACCGGCGGCGGCCAGTCCGCCGGTCAGGAGCGTAGCTTCCATCCCGACCTGAGCAGCGCGTAGCAGCCGATACCGAGCGCTGCGTTGATGCCGAGCAGCAGCAGCGATCCTGCGAGCAGCGGCGAATCGGTGCTGCTGATGAAGCCGTAGCGGAAGCCCGAGATCACGTAGAAGAACGGGTTGGCATGGCTCAGCGCGCGGAACGTGGGCGCCATCGCGTCGACCGAATAGAAGGTGCCCGAAAGCAGCGCGAGCGGCGCGACGACGAAATTGGTGATCGCGGCGGCATGGTCGAACTTTTCCGCCCAGATCGAGGTCAGCACGCCCATGAAGGCGAGCATCACCGCGCCCATCAGCCCGAACCACAGGATCGCCCAGAGATGCTGCGGCATGACATGGATCCCCGGCCAGAGCAGCATCGCCAGCCAGACGGCCGCGCCCACCAGGAACGCGCGGGTGACGGCGGCGATGACGAGCGAGACCAGCACTTCCAGCTCGGACAGCGGCGGCATCAGATAATCGATGATCGTGCCCTGGATCTTGCCGACGAGCAGCGAGAAGCTGGAATTGGCAAAGCTGTTCTGCATCATCGCCATCACGATGAGACCGGGGGCGAGGAAATCGCCGAACGGCACGTCGAGCACGGTGCGTCCGCTGCGCCCCAATGCGACAGTGAAGATCACCAGATAGAGCATGGTGGTGATCGCCGGCGCCCAGATGGTCTGCAACTGCACCTTGAAGAACCGGCGCACCTCTTTCATATAGAGGGCTTTCAGTCCTCCCCAGTTTATCGCGCTGATCCTCACGGTGCCGGGTTCCGCAAAGGCGGGTCCGGACCGCAATTCCGGAGCTGTGCCGGTCTGGGCCACGCGTGCGGGGGGATTTGGTGCTTGATCGTTCATGGTGGATGCGCCTATCGGCGGTCACCAGACCGGGCAAGCCCCAATAGGTCAAGAAGGAATTGCTTTTCATGTCATGGACCGACGAGCGCATCGATCAGCTCAAAACCATGTGGGAGAAAGGCCTCACCGCCAGCCAGATCGCAGAAGAGCTGGGCGGGGTCAGCCGTAACGCTGTCATCGGCAAGGCGCACCGCCTGGGCCTGAAGTCGCGCCCCTCGCCGGTCAAACCGGGCGAAGCCAAGCCCAAGCCGGCGCCGAAGAAGGACGCTGCGGCCAAGCCTGCAAAGAAGGTCGAAGCCGAGGCTGCGGCCGACGA
>NZ_QKVT01000001.1:3145806-3161314 GCF_003426715.1 Blastomonas sp. UPD001 | reverse complement strand
CCCTCGCGCGATCCGGTCTTGTCGGTGGTGTTGCCCTCGATGGTCGTCAGCGTCACGCCCTGGACGCTTCTGACCAGACCGGCATGGCCAAAGCCGCCGCCGCTGTCGATGATGAAGATCATCCCCGGGCGAACGCTTGCCGGGTTGGCGACGGCGGCCGAGCGGCCGACCCGCAGCAATCCCCGATCGCCCGCGCGTCGCCACAGATCGAGCACGCCCGCGGTTCGCGGCATCGGGTTGGGCCTGTCTTCCGCGTCGGCAGCCTGCATGAAGCACCAGTAGAGGAAGCAGACGCACCAGGCATGCTCGCCTTCGGGCCTGAGCCCCGTCGATGCCACATACTGGTCAACCTCGGGGCCGCGATTGCTTCCGATCGGGTCTTCCATCACGCCGACCTGCGATCTGGCGATCTGGATCACCCTGGCGAGCAGCGTGCCCGATTCGGGCTTGGCGACCGCAATCTCGGTACGGAACAGCGCCGCCCAGGTCATCGGCCCCACCACGCCGTCGATTTCCAGAGCGCGCCCCTTGGGATCGACCGCCTGCGCCTGGAACAGCTTGACCGCGTCCTCGGTGCTGGGGCCGAAGATGCCGTCGGCCTCCAGCGCCTTGCCTCCGCTGCTTTCGGGAATTCGCAAATCGGCCAGTTTCTGCTGAATGGCCCTGACGACATCGGACGCTCCCCCGCCCTGGCGGACGGGAATTCCCGGATATAGCATAGCATCACTCCTCTCAGTGTCTTCGACAATACATGAAGTGCGACCAGCCATATTTTTCCGCTACAATAGCATTGTTTTTTGGACTGGAGCCGGAGCGCCATTACATTAACGCAATTTAATGACCCGATCGCATTGTGGGATCGCCACGTCAGCGCGCTTGATGTTCCGGCCCGGGCGGCCCTATAGCAATGCCATGTCCGACGATCTGTTCGCCAAAGCCTCCGCCATGACCGAAACCTATGACGCCTCGGCGATCGAGGTGTTGGAGGGGCTGGAGCCCGTGCGGCGCAGGCCGGGAATGTATATCGGCGGCACCGACGAGCGCGCGCTGCATCATCTTGCCGCCGAAGTGCTCGACAACAGCATGGACGAGGCGGTGGCGGGCCATGCCTCGCGGATCGAGGTGAGCCTGCGCGCAGGCAACCATCTGACGATCAGCGACAACGGGCGCGGAATTCCGGTCGATCCGCATCCCAAATATCCCGGCAAGTCCGCGCTCGAGGTGATTCTCACCACGCTGCATTCGGGCGGCAAGTTCTCGAACAAGGCCTATGCCACCAGCGGCGGTCTGCATGGCGTCGGCGTCTCTGTGGTCAACGCGCTGTCGACCGAATTGCTGGTCGAGGTCGCGCGCAACAAGGAACTGTACGCGCAGCGCTTCTCGCGCGGTGCGCCGCTCGGCCCGCTGGAAAAGGTCGGCGCGGCACCCAACCGGCGCGGCACCACGATCGGCTTCGTGCCCGACGAGGAGATTTTTGGGCAAGGGGCGAAGTTCAAGCCCGCGCGGCTGTTCGCGCTCGCCCGGTCCAAGGCCTATCTCTATGCCGGCGTCGAGATCCGCTGGAAATGCGACCCCGAGCTGGCCGACGACAAGGTGCCGCAGGAAGCGGTGTTCCAGTTCCCCGGCGGGCTGGCCGATCACCTGCGCGAGCAGCTGGGCAACCGCGAATGCGCGACATCCGATTTCTTCGCGGGCCGCCAGGATTTTCCCGAGGGCAAGGGCCGGGTCGAATGGGCGGTCGCCTGGCCGCTCTGGTCCGACGGCAGCTATTCCTATTACTGCAACACCATCCCGACGCCCGATGGCGGCACGCACGAAGCGGGCCTGCGCGCGGCGATTTTGAAAGGACTGCGCGGTTTCGGCGAACTGATCGGCAACAAGAAGGCGGCGCAGCTGACCGCTGAAGACGTGATGACCGGCAGCGAGCTGATGCTCTCGGTGTTCATCCGCGATCCGCAATTCCAGAGCCAGACCAAGGACCGGCTGACCTCGCCCGAGGCGGCGCGGCTGGTGGAAGCCGCGATCCGCGACCATGTCGATCATTTTCTCACCGACAATATGGAGCGCGGCAAGGCGCTGCTCGGGCTGGTGCTCGAACGGATGGACGAGCGCTTGAAGCGCAAGGCCGAGCGCGAGGTCAAGCGCAAGACCGCGACCAGCGCACGCAAGCTGCGGCTGCCGGGCAAGCTCACCGATTGCAGCAATGACGGCACCGGGGTGGAGGGCGCGGAGACCGAGATCTTCATCGTCGAGGGCGACAGCGCGGGCGGATCGGCCAAACAGGCGCGCGACCGCAAGACCCAGGCGATCCTGCCGATCCGCGGCAAGATCCTGAACGTCGCCTCGGCGAACAGCGCCAAGATCCTGGCGAACCAGGAAATCGCCGATCTGGCGCTGGCATTGGGTTGCGGCACCGGCAAGCATTGTGACCCGGCGAACCTGCGCTACGACCGCATCATCATCATGACCGATGCCGATGTCGACGGCGCGCATATCGCGACGCTGCTGATGACCTTCTTCTTCCAGGAAATGGCCGAGATCGTGAAGGCGGGGCATCTGTATCTCGCCCAGCCGCCGCTCTACCGGCTCGTGGTCGGCGCCAAGAGCTGGTACGCGCGCGACGATGCGCACCGCGCCGAGCTCGAAGCCACGATCCTGAAGGGCAAGAAGGTCGAGGTCAGCCGCTTCAAGGGGCTGGGCGAGATGAACCCCGGCCAGCTGCGCGAAACGACGATGAATCGCGCCAGCCGCTCGCTGCTGCGCGTGACGCTGCCGCCGGCCTATGAGCAATATGCGGCAGTCAAGGAACTGGTCGGCGAACTGATGGGCAAGAACCCGGAGCACCGGTTCAACTTCATCCAGAACCACGCCGCGCAGGTCGATCGTGAAGCGATCGACGCGTAAGCCCGGTCACGCTCCGTCCGTCATTCCCGCGAACGCGGGAATCCCGCTTTTCTGTCCTGCCATCGAGTTCAAGCGGGACCCCCGCCTTCGCGGGGGTGACGCGGGTCTTTGGCGCTCCGGACTGTTCTCGAAGCTCATCACCGTTCTCCGGCGAAAGCCGGAGCCCAGAGCGGGATGGCGCAACATCGCCGTGGATTCCGGCTTTCGCCGGAATACGGTCATAGGGTTGATGCTGGCACTTTGCCCGGTTGTATCAGCCCATCTCGCAGGTGATTGCCGGGCTCAAGGCGCAGCATGGCGAGCCGCAGGCGGTGGTCGCCGTCCGCTCGATGGACGCGCGCTCGGCGAGCGTCGATATCCGCTTCGACAAGGCGATCGTCACCTTCACCATCGGCATGCTGGAGGGCAGGCTATCGGGCCTGTTCATCACCGGTACGCGCACCGAGGGCGACAGCCTCGACCAGGTGGCGGCAGACTTCGCGGCGCTGCCCGGGCGCACCGGCCTGATCGTGCAGAAGCTGACCGACACGGGCGCACAAACCCTGGTCGCCCGCAACGCCGAGGAACGCTTCGCCATCGCCTCGGTGTTCAAGCTCTATGTTCTCGCCGAGATCGACCGGGCGGTGCGTGCCGGCGAGCGCCAGTGGAGCGACGTTCTGCCGCTCGCGCAGAAATCGCACCCCTCGGGCATCACGCAGGACTGGCCCGACAATGCACCGATGACGCTGCAGACGCTCGCGACGCTGATGATCTCGATCAGCGACAATAGCGCCACCGACTCGCTGATCGCGGCGATCGGGCAGAAAAGGCTCGCCGCGATCGTCAGGGCGAGCGGCCACGAGCGCCCGTCGGACATGATCCCGCTGCTGTCGACGCAAGCGGTGACCGGGCTCAAGATGCCCGCCAATGCCCCCTTGCGCTACCGCTTCCTCGCTGCGGACGATGCCGCGCAGACCAGGCTGTTGGCCGAAGCAGGCGATGCGCTGCGGCTGAAGAATCTCGACCTGTCGGTCTATACCGGCGGGCCGAACCAGATCGATACGATCGAATGGTTCGCCGGCCCGGCCGATATCACGCGGCTGCTGGCGATGCTGGAGCGCGAGGGCGATCCGGTCACCCGCGCGATCCTCAAGATCAATCCTGGCATTCCGCCGGTCAATGCGCAGCGCTGGGCGTATCTCGGCTACAAGGGCGGGTCCGAGCCGGGGATCATGGGGATGAGTTTTGTGCTGGGGAGCAAGACCGGCGAGCGCTACCTTGTCAGCGCGCTGGCCAACAATCCGGCGGCGGACATCGACCAGCCGGGCTTCGTCACGCTGATGGCGCGGCTGCTCGATCAGCTTGCCGGACCGCCAGCCACTCGTCCCTGAGCAGCCCGAACAACAGCGTATCGCGCACGCCGATATGCGTTTCCCATTCGGCGCGCAGATGGCCCTCGAGTTGAAAACCCATCTTCTCCAGCAGGCCGATCGAAAAGCGGTTGTCGGGGTCGGTATCGGCGAAGACGCGGCGCTGGCCTTCGGCGAGGAACAGCTGGTCGAGCACAAGCCCGACCGCTTCGCGCGCGATGCCCTGGCCCCAGGCCGGGCGCGCGAGGATATAGCCGATCTCGCTGACATTGGCGCGGCGCTGGTGCGCGTTGACCCAGCCGAGCGCGACATCCTCGCCGGTGCGGGTGATCGCCCAGCTGCGCCAGCTGGCATCGTCGCCCGCGACGGGCTCCAGCATCGTGCGCGTCTCTTCCACCGAGCGGTGCGGCCCGAACGCCCACCAGGTCATCAGCGCGTCGTCGGACAGGATCTCGAACAGCGCCTCGGCATCGCTGACGCGCACCTGGCGCAGCGTCAGCCGGTCGCTCTGCAGGACGGGAAGGCCGCTCATGCCGCGGTCAGCGCGGCGACCAGCGCCTTGACCTTCTTCTGCCGCCATTGCGGGGTCGGCGCCACGACCCAAAAGGCGCGGCGCGATTCGCGCACCTCGCCCAGCGCCACCAGTCGGCCTTCGGTCAGATCGCGCTCGGCGAGCAGCCAGGGCACGGTGACGATGCCGAAGCCCGCAATCGCCGCATCGAGCCCCAGCCCGGCATCGGCGACCTGCATCACGGTCGAATCGTCGGCCTCGTCCTCGCCGGCGCCGCGCTGGCATCCGGGCCATTCGATCCGCCGGTCGCCGTCATAACCGGGCGCGGAAACGGTGACAAACTGCGCCGGACCGATCTGCGCCCCCTCGAGCTCCGCCGGCCCATCGGCAAGGCGGATCGCGCAATCGAGATTGGCTTCGGTAAAATCGATATCGCTGTCGCCCGAAACGAGCGTGTAGCGGATTTCGGGATTGGCGGCGGCATAGCCGATCAGCCGGTGGTGCAGCCATTTGGCGGCAAAGTCGCGCGGCACCGCGATCGTCAGGCGAAAGCTCGACTGGCCCTGCTGCATCGCGCGCACTGCCTCCTCGAACTGCAGGAAGCCGCTGCGCAGCGCGTCGAGCCCGGCGCCCGCCTCATCGGTCAGCTCAAGCCCCTTGGGCGTGCGACGGAACAGCACGACGCCGAGCATTTCCTCGAGCGCACGGATCTGCTGGCCGACGGCGGCAGGCGTCACCGCCAGTTCGTCGGCGGCGCGGGTAAAGCTCAGATGCCGGGCGGCGGCGTCGAGCACGCGCAGGCCGTTGAGCGGAAGATGGGTACGCTTCATGGGAAAAGGGGATTAATCGGCAACCGCCGGGGCGACCAGAGGAAAACGCGGGATTTCCACCGCGATCATTTGCCCGTCGTCGCGCAGCATGCGGTACACGCCCTCCATCCGCCCGGTCGGGGTGTTGAGCGGACAGCCCGAGACATAGTCATGCGCCTTGCCCGGCTGGATCACCGGCTGTTCGCCGACCACGCCCTCGCCATCGACCTGGTGCACGCCGCCGCGGCCATCGGTGATCACCCAGTGGCGGGTGAGCAGCTGCACCGCCTGGTCCGAATGATTCTCGATGCGGATGTGATAGGACCAGAACCAGCGGGCGCTGTCGGCACGCGAACGGTCGGGCAGAAAGCTCACCGCCACCCGCACCGTGATGCCCTGGGTGGTGGCCGAATGGCCGAAGAACCTGTCCATGCTGTCTTTGAAGCGGTCCATTCCCTCAATATGCCTCTTTAGGCGTCCCCGCGAAAGGGGGCGCCTGGGAATATTTCGGCGGGCACGGCCCCAGAGGTTACTTGCCGCTTTCCTTTTTCAGATAGGCGATCACGTCGGCGCGCTTCTGCGCGTCGGACAGGCGGAAGCCCATTTTCGCACCGGGCACGAAGCCCTGCGGATTGGTGAGCCACTTGTCGAGCCTGGCCGCGTCCCAGGCGAACTTGGCCTTCTTGAGCGCGGGCGAATAGGCAAAGCCGGGCGCGCTGCCGGCCTTGCGGCCGAAGACGCCGCGATGCGCCGGGCCGACGCGGTTGGCATCGAGCGAATGGCAGCCGGTGCAATTGTCCTCATAGACCTGCGCGCCGCGCGTTGCGTCGCCAGCGGGCGGAGCGGGCGTCGCGCCCGATGCGGTCGCCATGATCGCGCTGGTCCCGGCGATCACCGCCAGCACGAAGCTGAGGCCCATGGCCAAGGCCGATCTGCCCTTGAAGTCCCTCATCGAACACCTGTTCCTCATGATAGGCCGAACGGCGCGGACGGATGCTCCATCCGCGCCGTTCGCGCAAACGGGGTTGTCAGCCGAAGATCAGCGGCGCGGCGGGCGGGGCTTCGCCCAGCACGAAGCTCAGCGTCGCCCAGTGCGAGGCTTCGTCGGCAGCGAGCCGCGCCGAAATCTGCCTCAGGTCGTTGTTGCTGAACGACGGGATCACACCGATATAGGCATTGGCCGCGCCTTTCTCGAGCTTCTGCGCCAGCTTGAGCACATCGTTCTGCGATTTCACCGTCGCCGCGACATTCAGCGCGGCGGCATATTCGGCGTCGGTCTTGGCCGCGACGGGCTTGCCGCCCATATCGGTGATCGCCTTGATCAGCGCATCGCGATGGCCCTTGTGATGGCCCTGGAAGATCACGGCTGCGTCGAGTACCGGCTTGGCGAGCAGCCCGCTGCCCGCGCCGATCGAATAGGCGGCGATCGCCTCATGCTCCAGACCGAGCGCGACGTTGAGGATATCGACATCGCCCTGGCTGGCGCTCTTCTTCTTGCCCTGCGCGAAGGCGCTGGTGCTGACGCCGCCAAGCACGCCGATGGCGGCGGCAGAGAGCATCGCACCGCCGGTGGTGCCCAGGATCGAACGGCGCGTGGGTGTGAACTGGTCCATCGTACTTCTCCCTGTTGGGTGTGGGTAACGCGCGGGCGACCAGCTTTTGTGAATTTCCGCGAGGCGAAAAATAGCCCCAAGCTGCGACAAAGGATTGTGCCGCAGCGCACAGGAAGCGCGCTTCATCGACGGTGAGGGGCGCTCTGCCGCGTAACGATTCGCAACAGGCGGCGGGCTGTCACTCGGCCGGCTGGACGAGCGAATCAGCTCTTTCGCGCCGACCAGTGGCCCATGCGATCGCGCGCGGCACCGGGCCGTGGCGATCCATCCAGGCGGCATAGGCGGCATAATCCGGATCCGCCATCAGATGCCGCTCCTCGGTCCGCGCGCGCCAGTAATAGACGCCCGAGACAGCGGCGAGGAGGACGGTATTGCGCAGCGCATCCGCCCACGATCCGCTGGTCACCAGAAACGGCATGGTGGAAAACCACCAGAAGGCGTTCTTCGACAAATAGGCGGGATGCTTGGTCCAGCGATACGGTCCGTGCGTCAGGATGCCGCGATGGGTGAGATTGGAAAAGCGGATGCCGAACGCCACGGTTGCCCAGGCATAGATTCCGGTGAGGAACACCAGCCAGATGCCCCAGACCGCGAGCAGGCCCGCGTGCCCTTCGAACCAGTAGGCCCAGTCTGCGGTCGCGACATGATAGTTGAGCGGACCATTGTCGCCCATCAGGATGAACGGAGGATAGCAGATCAGTGCTGCGGCCCAGCCCGCCATATAGGGGTTCGCGGTGCGGATGTGCGAATCGAGCGGCTTGAACGTCAGCACATAGCCGACGGTCGCGAACTGCACGTCGACCAGGAACATCGCGATGATCAGCCAGTTGGCGATCCACACGGGATTGGTCGCGATCTCGGCGACATCGGCGTTGACGATATCGGCATAGCCACCCGGCACGATCGACAGCATGAAGGCGAGGAAAAAGCCCTTCACCGCCCAGGCGCGCAGATGGTGCCAGATCTGCTCCCTGTCCCAACCCGGCTGACCCGAGATCATCGCGCCGAAATGCCACGCGCCGTCGCGCGGCTCCTTCAGATAGCGGTCGATCCAGATGACATAGGGGATGGAGAGGAAGAACAGGAAGGGCGAGGCATAGATGAACACGACCATCGAGAACTGATAGTTGCCCGTCCAGTACCAGCGCGCGGTGGCATAGATCGCCGCGATCAGCGACCAGGTCATCCACAGGCCGGTGAGCTTGACGGTGCTCGTGTCGAGCACATCCTTGACCGCGCGCTTCCGGCTCCAATCGATGCCGGTGCTGGGACGCCGGTGCACCTTGTCGACGAGGATCGACCAGAGCACCATCGGCAGGCCCGTCGCGACACAGCAGACGAGCGCCGCATTGGGCCCGTTCCAGCCGAAATGCCGCGCGAGCATGACCCAGGCGAACAACCCGACCAGCCCGACCAGTCCCGCGCCATGGCTGACTGCGCTGGGCGGACAGGGATCGGACAGGGTGGACGAGGGCCGGGTCATGACGCGGGGATTCTAACCGATATTGGTAAGGATTGGATGAAGGAAATCGCGCGGCGGCAGGGCGTAACGCGCCGAACCGAGGGAAATGCTGCTCGACTTGGAACTCCGATCATGCCCTAATCGTCTTTCCGGTGCGGGGCTGTCGCCCAATAGGGACGCGTCGGGAACAGGGTTGCAAAGGGTCGTATCATGCATCTGGGGCAGTTGCGGGCGCGCGGTCTCGCTTGGGGAGCAATGGGTTTCATCGCAGCGGGCCTGGGCTTGCAGCCTGCCAGGGCCGAACCGATCCATGGCACCTGGGAAAACCCGACCGGCGATGTCCGGGTGGTTACCCAGCCCTGCGGCGACAATCTGTGCGGCAAGGTCAGCTGGGCGAGCGATCTTGCCAAGAAGGACGCCGCTGCCGGGGGAACGCCGAACCTGATCGGAACCAGCCTTTTGCGCGACTATCGCCTCACCAAGCCCGGGCACTGGAAGGGCCATGTCTTCGTACCCGATCTGGGCGATACCTATTATTCGCGGATCGTGCAGCTCGACAGCCGACGGATCAAGATCAGCGGCTGTATCCTGGGCGGCCTGCTGTGCAAGTCGCAGATCTGGAAGAAGATCTGAAGGCCTAATCGCTACGCGGATCGGCCTCGCGCGATGCGGGATCGAAGCCGTGCATCTTCCAGTGATATTGCAGCGCGATCACCGCGCCCTTGGCCGGTTGCAGCATCACGATCGTGAGCAGCAACGCCCCGACCACCGCGATCAGCGCCAGCCACCCCATCGGCAGCAGCTCGCGGCTGCCCGCAGCGATCAGCACCGGCGCGAGCAGATGGCCGCTGATGAAGATCGCGATATAGGCGGGAAAGTCGTCGGCCTGGTGCAGCGTCCAGTCCTGCCCGCAACAGGCGCAGCGCTCGACGGGCTTCAGATAGCGTGCGAATAGCGGCTTGTGGTCGCAGCGCGGGCAATGGTTGCGCAGCCCCCGCAGCGCGGCGACCATGGCGCTGGGCTCGTGGATGGCATGCGGGGCGGAATTCGGCATGGCATTGGTCCTCGGCCGGCATCCGCGCCGGCCCGATCAGCGTTACGCCCGTGACGCTGCAAATCATAGTGTCCTGCGAGCATTGATTGACGGCCCGGCCTCCCCATCATGAAAGGCTCTTTCATCAGGGGCCCCGCATGACCATCCTCATCCCGATCCTGGGCGATCAGCTCAGCCACGACCTCTCGGCGCTCGAAGGCGTCGAGCAGAAACGGGCGGTGCTGCTGATGATGGAGGTGGATGAAGAGACGACCTATGTCCGCCACCACAAGGCCAAGATCGCCTTCATCCTGTCCGCGATGCGCCACCATGCCGAGGCGCTGCGCAAGGCCGGCTGGACGGTCGATTATGTGAAGCTCGACGATGCCGACAATGCCGGGTCGTTCACCGGCGAGCTGGCGCGCGCGATCGAGCGGCATGCGCCGGATCGAATCATCGCGACAGTGCCCGGCGAATGGCGGGTGCGTGCGGCGATGGAGGAATGGGCCGACCGGTTCGACGTGGCCGTCGAACTGCGCGAGGACGACCGTTTCGTCTGCACGCACGAGGAATTCGACGCCTGGGCCGAAGGCCGCAAGCAGCTGCGCATGGAATTCTTCTATCGCGAGATACGCCGCAAGACCGGGCTGCTGCTCGACGAAGACGGCAAGCCCGAGGGCGGCGAATGGAATTACGACAGCGAGAACCGCAAGCCGCCTCCGAACGAGCCGCTGCTGATCCCGCAGCCGCTCAAGTTCAAGCCCGACGCGATCACGCGCGACGTGCTCGATCTCGTCGCCCGACGCTTCGGCAACCATCCCGGCAGCCTCGACCATTTCGCCTTCGCAACCACCGCCGAAGACGCGGCCAGGCAGCAGGCGCATTTCATCGGGCACGCGCTGGCATGCTTCGGCGACTATCAGGATGCGATGCTGACCGACCAGCCGTTCCTGTGGCACTCGATCCTCTCGCCCTATCTCAATTGCGGGCTACTCAATCCGCTCGATCTGTGCCGCGCGGTCGAAAAGGCGTATCGCGACGGCAAGGCCCCGCTCAACGCGGCCGAGGGCTTCATCCGCCAGATCATCGGCTGGCGCGAATATGTGCGCGGCATCTATTGGCGCGAGGGCCCCGATTATGCGCAGCGCAACGCGCTCGATGCCAAGCGGCCCCTGCCCGGCTTCTATTATGACGGCCAGACCGACATGCACTGCCTGAAACAGGCGATCGGCCAGACGATGGACCATGCCTATGCGCACCATATCCAGCGGCTGATGATCACCGGCAATTTCGCGCTGATCGCCGGCATCGATCCGCACGCGGTGCATCTATGGTATCTGGAAGTGTACGCCGATGCCTATGAATGGGTCGAACTGCCCAACACGCTGGGGATGAGCCAGTTTGCCGATGGCGGCCTGCTCGCCAGCAAGCCCTATGCCTCGAGCGGCAATTACATCAATTCGATGTCCGATTACTGCCAGCATTGCCGTTATGACGTGAAGGCCAAGACAGGAGCGAAGGCCTGCCCGTTCAACCTGCTCTACTGGGATTTTCTCGACCGCAACGAGGAGGCGCTGGGCAAGAACCAGCGGCTCGCCATGCCCTATCGCAACTGGGCCAAGCGGCCCGACAAGGACAAGCAAGCGATCCGCAGCGACGCGAAGCGCTTTCTCGATTCGCTCACCAGATGAACGAGCTGATCGCAACAAAGAATGCGGTAAAGCTCAGAAAGAAAAGCCGGATTTCCTCGTTGCGCTGCGCACGCTTGCGCCTGGCCAGCACCTCGGGCTCGTCGACCGGGGTCGCTGCGAGGATGCGAGGCGACAGCGCCGAGCGGAAGCTATGGGGCTGAGCCGGGGTGCGAAGAAATTGAAGCCGCTGCATGGCTCAGGAGTTAACGCATTTTTAACCATTGCCCATGGCAATTGATGGTTAACGCAATCGCTGTGCCGAAAGCGGACACCGGTTCGTCGCAGCGGCTTTACGTCTACGTCAACCGTGCTGCGCAAAATCCGGTTGGAGCGGGACCCAAGCTGCGCTAGACCTTCGCGCCATGAAGCACGACACCATCCGCAAGGCCGAAACCATCCCGTTCACCTGGGACGACCCCTTTCTGCTCGACGAGCAGCTGACCGAGGAGGAGCGGCTGATCCAGGCGAGCGCGCGCGGCTTCGCGCAGGATGTGCTGCAGCCGCGCGTGATCGATGCGTATCGCGAGGAGATCGACGCGCCCGAACTGTTCCCGATGATGGGCGAGGCCGGCCTGCTCGGCGCCACCATTTCCGAGGAATTCGGCGGCGCGGAGGCGAGCTATGTCGCCTATGGCCTGATCGCGCGCGAGGTCGAGCGCGTCGACAGCGGCTACCGCTCGATGATGTCGGTGCAGAGCTCGCTCGTCATCCACCCGATCAACACCTATGGCAGCGATGAACAGCGCCGCAAATATCTGCCCGGCCTCACCTCGGGCACGCTGATCGGCTGTTTCGGCCTCACCGAACCCGATGCGGGATCGGACCCGGCGGGCATGAAGACGCGCGCGAAAAAGGTCGATGGCGGCTATGTCATCTCGGGCGCGAAGACCTGGATCTCGAACAGCCCGTTTGCCGATGTGTTCGTGATCTGGGCCAAGTCCGACGCGCATGGCGGCGCGATCCGCGGCTTCATCCTCGAAAAGGGGATGAAGGGCCTCAACGCTCCCAAGATCAAGGGCAAGCTCAGCTTGCGCGCCTCGACCACCGGCATGATCCAGATGGATGAGGTCGAGGTCGGCGAGGACGCGTTGCTGCCCAATGTCGAGGGGCTGAAGGGCCCGTTCGGCTGCCTCAACCGCGCGCGCTACGGCATTTCCTGGGGCGCGATAGGCGCGGCCGAATTCTGCTGGCACGCCGCGCGCCAATATGGCCTTGATCGCGTGCAGTTCGGCAAGCCGCTCGCCGCGACGCAGCTGTTCCAGAAGAAGCTCGCCGACATGCAGACCGAGATTGCGCTGGGCCTGCAGGCGAGCTTGCGCGTCGGACGGCTGATGGACGAAGGCCGGTTCGCGCCCGAGATGATCTCGATCGTCAAGCGCAACAATTGCGGCAAGGCGCTCGACATTGCCCGCATGGCGCGCGACATGCACGGCGGCAATGGCATCAGCGAAGAATATCAGGTGATGCGCCACATGGTGAATCTGGAAACGGTGAATACTTATGAAGGCGCGCATGATGTGCATGCGCTGATCCTGGGCCGCGCGCAGACGGGTATTCAGGCGTTTTTCTGATCGTCTTTCGGTTCGTCCTGTCGGTAACGGGCGATTAACCTGCACCGATTAACCTTGATTGCTCAATTCGCGGGAGCGGCGCGGGCGCGATCATGGACGGTTTTCATCAGGACTTTGGGCGGCTGGGCGATGATGCCTGGTCCGATAGCGTCGCGCCTGATCTGGCCGACACCCCGGTCTTCGCGCCCGATCCTGCCCGGATGCTGCGCCGCCTTGGCCGCGCCGGGATCGGCCTGTTCGAATGCGACCTCAGGACCGAGCGGCTGAGCTGGACGCATGGCGTCTACGAACTGTTCGGCCTGCCGCAGCGCGGCTTTCATCGCGGCGACGTCGTCGAACTTTACGATCCGGCTTCGCGCGAGGCGCTCGATGCCTTGCGCTCGCACGCGATCGAGGCTGCGGGCAGTTTCACGCTCGATGCCCGGATCACCCGGCTCGATGGCTCCGATCGCTGGGTCCGGATCGTCGCCGAAGTCGAGCAGGAGGGCGGCAGGCCGGTACGGCTCGCCGGGACCAAGCGCGACATTACCGAGCAGCGGCGCGAGCAGGAGAAGCTGCGCATCGCCGCCGAAACCGACGGACTGACCGGGCTCGCCAATCGCGCCGCGTTCCAGACGCACTTTCTCGACAGCAGCGCGCGCAACCCCGGTCTGCGCCCGCTGGGGGCGCTGGTGCTGATCGATGTCGACGGGTTCAAGCAGGTCAACGATCGGCACGGCCATATCGCGGGCGACGCGTGTCTCGCGCAATTCGGCCAGCGACTGCGCCAGGCCTTGCCCGATGCGCTGATGACCGCGCGGATCGGTGGCGACGAATTCGCGGTGCTGCTGCCGAGCGACCGCCATCTGCCGCGCATCGGCCGGCGGGTGAAGGAGGCGATCGCGCTGCTGCGCACGCCGTTCTTCTGGAACGGACGGTTGCTGACCATCGGCGCGAGCCATGGCATCGCCATTGCCGAAAACGCGTTTACCTATGACGCAGAGGCGATGTTCCTGCGTGCCGACCAGGCGCTCTACGCCGCCAAGCGCGCGCGCAAGCCCGATGCGCTGCTGCCGAACCTTTAGGCGCGAAGGCCCGCCAGTTCGTCGAGCCCGGCCATGATATTGAGATTCTGCACCGCAGCTCCGCTCGCTCCCTTGCCCAGATTGTCGAGCATCGCGACCAGCCGCACCTGCGATCCATCGGCGCTGGGCAGCACGTAAAGCGACAGTCGGTCGGACGGCGCATCGCCCTCGCTCACCAGCAGCTCGCCCGGCACCGCATCGACCGGCGCGACCGTCACCAGCGGCGCGCCCGAATAATGATCGGCGAGCGCCGCATGCAGCGAGCGCGCATCGGCAAAGCCGAGTTCCGGATCGAGGAACAGCGGCACATCGACCAGCATGCCCCGAAACGCGCGGACGACCGCCGGTGCGAAGATCGGCGCGCGGCTGAGCCCGGCATGCACCTGCATCTCGGGCAGGTGCTTGTGCTCAAGACCGAGGGCATAGGCGCGGAAACCGATCTCGGGTGCATCGACCTGCATCCGCTGGATCAGATCCTTGCCGCCGCCCGAATAGCCGCTCACCGCATTGACGATGAAGCCATGATCGGCGGGCAGCAGATCCTCCGCCACCAAGGGCGCGACCAGCGCAAGAAAGCCGGTCGGGTAGCAGCCGGGATTGCTCACCAGCCGGGCGCTCGCAATCGCCTCGCGCTGGCCCTTGCGCAATTCGGCAAAGCCATAGGTCCAGCCGTCGGCGACGCGGTGCGCGCTTGAGGCATCGATGAAGCGCGTGTCGGCGCCCTCGCCCAGCGCCACCGCTTCGCGCGCGGCGGCATCGGGCAGGCACAGGATGACGAAATCGGCGTCCTGGATGGCAGCCGCGCGCGCGGACACGCTCTTGCGGTCGGCGTCGGACAGGGTGATCAGGCGGAACTCGCCGCGCCCCGCCATGCGCTCGGCGATTTCGAGCCCCGTGGTCCCGGCGGCGCCGTCGATGAACAGTTTGAGCATCAGCCGATCCTCTTGCGCGCCAGAACCGGCTGCGGCGTGGTTTCGGGGAAGCGGGCGATCACATCGGCCAACGGCTCGGCGACCACCTGCATCCAGAAGGCATTGGCGTGCACCAGCGTGTCGCCATCCGCCATGATCCCGACATGGCCGGGGAAGAAGACCAGATCGCCGCGCTGAAGCGGCTCGTCATCGCCCAGCGCGCGACCGAGCGCGGCCATCTGCTGATCGCTGTCGCGCGGGGCGGCATGGCCTGCCAGCATCAGCACCAGCTGCACCAGACCCGAACAGTCGAGCGCATCGCCGCCGCGCCCGCCCCACAGATAGGGCGCACCGACAAGCTGCAACGCGCGATCGACCGGATCGCAGGTCAACGCATCGAGCGCCAGTGCATGGCGCACCGACATCCAGCCTTGCGCCACCTTGAGGAACTTGCCGCATTCGCTCGCGCCCTCGGCCGCAAAACGCGATCCCATCGGAAGGGCCGCCACCATCGGCGTCTTGATCGAGGGCTCGGCAAAGACGAGCGCGCGGCGGACATGCACGACATGCGTCGGCTCGGCAGCGTCGCG
>NZ_QKVT01000001.1:3136867-3145706 GCF_003426715.1 Blastomonas sp. UPD001 | reverse complement strand
CACATAGCCGCAATAGCCGTCGTGCACGCCATAGCCCCAGCCCCAGTCGCCGGCGCTGTCGAGCAGGGCAAAGCCCTCACCCGGCTGCAGCTGGCTGACCGCCTCGGCATCATCGCTGCCCGCCTTGCGCAGCATCGCGGGCGTGCCCGCCACCTGATGCCGTTGCGGCGCGACATAATGCGGCGCGAAGAACCGCCCGGCGAGCGCGATATCGGCCAGGTCGCCGCGAATGGGCGTGACGCGCGGGTCGTAATCGGCCACCGGTCCGCTCAGAACGAAGCGCTGCTGGTGCGCCGCTCCGCTCTCGGCCGGGTCCTGCAACGCCAGACCGGCATCCACCGGCGCTGATCCCGCCGCAGAACGTGTCGAATGTGTCAATTACCCCAGTCCCTCAAGCCGTGCCGCAGCGTCTGTTCCTGCCGGTGCCGGGCACCGCGCAGCCGGGGCAGATAGCCCAGTTGCCGCCATTTGTCCAAGCCCCGTCATTGCGGGGCAGATTTCGCGTCATAGCGGCTGCGAAGATAGTGCCAGCTCGCGCGCAGCCCCATCGCCTCGCCGCCCTTGGGCTGGCCGGGGCGCGGGGTCGGCCGCCAGGAATAGGTATCGAAATGCGCCCAGGCGAGCCCTTCGCCGACAAAGCGCTGCAGGAACAGCGCCGCCGTGATCGATCCGGCAAAGGGGCCCCCGCTATTGCCGATATCGGCAATGTCGCTGGCATACATGTCCTCGTAGCCCGGCCAGAGCGGCAGCCGCCAGCACGGATCACCGACCGCAGTCCCGCTCGACAGCAGCCCGTCGGCGAGCGGGTCGCTGTTCGAGAACAGCGCGGGCAGGTCCGGCCCGACCGCGACGCGCGCCGCGCCGGTCAGCGTCGCGAAATCGAGGATCAGGTCGGGCGTCGCCTCGCTTGCCTTGGCCAGGCAATCGCCCAGCACCAGCCGGCCTTCGGCATCGGTATTGCCGATCTCGACCGTGATGCCCTTGCGGCTCCTGAGCACGTCGCCGGGTCGGAAGGCATTGCCCGAAATCGCATTCTCCACCGCGCCGACCAGCAGGTGCAACCGCACCGGCAGCTTCATCCGCATGATCAGCTGCGCGAGCGCCAGCGCGTGTGCCGCGCCGCCCATGTCCTTCTTCATCAGCAGCATGCCCGATGCCGGCTTGATGTCGAGCCCGCCGCTGTCGAAGCACACGCCCTTGCCGACGATCGCGACGCGGGGATGATCGTCGCGGCCCCAGTGCAGTTCGATGAGGCGCGGGGCGTGGCTGCGCGCCGCCGCCCGGCCGACCGCATGGATCATCGGATAATGCGTTTCGAGCGCATCGCCGCGCGTCACGTCGAGCAGCCCACCATAGGTGCGCGCGAGCGTCGCAGCGGCCTCTTCCAGCGCGGCGGGGCCCATGTCCTCGGCGGGCGTGTTGACCAGATCGCGCACCCAGGCGGTGGCCTCGGCTTCGGCCAGCGCGGCCTCGCGGCGCGCGGGATCGCTGTGAACCGGTGCTGCGCGAGCGCCCAGCCGATCAGCGCATCGCCCGGCCGGGCATCGCCCGCGAGCCGATACGTCCCCGCCGCGAGCGCCTCTGCCACCTTGGCTAGGCACCAAGGGCGCAAGGCGGCGGCATCGGCCACGCCGAGCACGACGGCCCAGTCATCGGCGGAATCGCCCGGCACCACCACCAGTTCGTGCGGCCGCGCGGTAAAGCGCATCGCGGACAGGTGGTTGCGGATGCGCGGCGGCGCAGCGTTCAGCCATTCGGCCAGCCCCGCCTTGTCGACAAGGTGGATGCTGCGCGCGGCCTGGCCAAGGTCCGGCTGGACGAGGGAAGACAAATCAATCATTGTCGGGTCTTACAGCAATATGACGCGCAACTGCGAGAGAGAATCATGATCGTCCGAAAACCCGGCTCCCTGGTGCTGGCGGCGCTGGCGGTATCGATGCTGCCCGCGATGGCTGCCTGCGGGCAGGACGCACCCGAGCAGGACAAGGCCAGACCTGGCAAGGTCGAGCAGGTGGCGGCCAAGCCGGTCTCGTTCGAGCGCGAGACCGAGACGTTCAGCTATACCTATGCCTATCCGGCCGAGGCGGCCGCGATTCCGGCGCTGGTCAAGCTGCTGGAGGAGGAGCGCGTCCAGGGTCTGGCCGAGCTGGAGGCCGAGGCGGCCGAGGCGCAGAAGGACGCCAAGGCCAATGACTATCCCTATAATCCGCACATGCTGGGGACGAGCTGGTCGGTGACCGGCAACACGGAACCGCTGCTCGCGATGCTGGGCGAGATCAGCAGCTTTTCGGGCGGCGCACACGGCAATACCGGGTACGAGGCGTTGCTCTGGGACAAGGCAGCCGGCAAAAGGGTCAAGCTGGAGGCGCTGTTCACCGACATGAATGCCGCGCTCGAACCGGTGCGCAAGCGCTATTGCGACGGCCTCAATGCCGAGCGGCAGGAGCGCCGCGGCGAATACATGTCGGACGATCCCGACGACATGTTCAATGTCTGCCCGCCGTTCAGCGATCTGGTGATCATACCCTCGGCGGTCGGCAATGACGGGTTCGATCGCATCATGTTCGTCGCTGCGCCCTATGTCGCGGGACCCTATGCCGAGGGCGTGTACGAGATCAGCGTGCCGGTGACCGAGCAGGTGCTGGCGAGCATCAAGCCCGAATATCGGGCTGCGTTCAGCGCGGTGACCGGATAACGCCTATTCCGCCGCGATTGCGGTTGGTGCCTCGACCGCGGCCTCGGCCTTGCGGAAGGCGAGCACGCCATCGTCGACCGCCGCTTCGCGGAGCACCTTGCGATCGAACAGATAGTCCTGGTTGAGCCGCCAGGGCATGCGATCGCCCTGCTTTGGCAGGATGTCGAGCGCGCGCTGGACATAGCCCGACGAGAAATCGAAGATCTGCTCCTCGTTCACGGGTCCATCGCTGCCCAGCACCGGTACTGCGATATCGCTGCCGGTGGCCTGCATATGATTGAGAGTGCGGCAGACGAAATCGGCGACGATATCCACCTTGAGCGTCCACGAGGCGTTCAGATAGCCGAACACGATCGCCATGTTCGGCACGTCGCTGAACATGCAGCCCTTGTAATAGAAATGCTGCGTGAAATCGAGCGGCTGGCCGTCGACCGAGAAATCGACCTTGCCCGCCATCGCGAGCTTGAGGCCGGTCGCGGTGACGATCACGTCCGCGTCCAGATGCCGCCCCGACTTGAGCTGGATGCCGGTGGGGGTGAAGCGGTCGATATGGTCGGTGACGATGTCCGCCTTGCCGTCGCGGATCGCCTTGAACATGTCGCCATCGGGCACCAGGCACAGCCGCTGCTCCCAGGGGCCGTAGGGCGGCTGGAAATCGGGCTCGTGCATCTTGCTGCCCATGATCTTGCGGATACGCTTGAGCAGATAGTCGCCGACCTTTTTCGGATTTTCGCGCGCGCGCTTGAACGAGATCTGCTGCATGCGGACGTTCTTGAAGCGGATGAAGCGATAGGCCCATTCGTCGGGCATGATCGCGCGCAGGCTGTTCGCCAGCCAGTCCTTGGCCGGACGGCTCCAGTACCAGGTCGGCGTGCGCTGGAGCATGGTCACGTGCTTGGCCTTGTCGGTCATCGATGGCACGATCGTCACCGCCGTCGCGCCCGATCCGATCACGACGATGCGCTTGCCGGCATAATCAAAATCCTTTGGCCAGAACTGCGGATGGATGATCTGCCCGCCAAAGCTCTCGCGCCCGGCAAATTCAGGGTCATAGCCCTGATCGTAATCGTAATAGCCGGTGCCCATGAACAGATAGCTGCAGGTCAGGTGCCGCACGCCTTCCCCCTCGACCTCGGCGGCGATCGTCCAGCGCGCCTCGCTGCTCGACCAGCTCGCCGAAAGCACCTTGTGGCCGAGCCGGATATGGTCGTTCAACCCGCGCTCGTCCTTGATGCGCTTGAGATAGCTCAGGATCGAGGGGCCGTCGGCAATCGCCTTCTGCTCGCGCCACGGCTCGAACTCGAAACCCAAAGTGTGCATGTCGCTGTCCGAACGGATGCCGGGATACTGGAACAGGTTCCAGGTGCCGCCGATATCTCTGCGTCGCTCGAGGATCGCGAAGGTCCGGCCCGGGCACTTTTCCTTGAGGTGCACCGCCATGCCAATGCCGGAAATTCCGGCGCCGATGATCAGCACATCGACATGCGACGCGGCTTTGAGGTCGGACGGCTTTTCATGCTTCATGGCGGGACTCTCCAGTCGCGAGGCCGCTGTTGCGGCTCTATCGACCGAAAGGTTGCTTACATCGTTGTGAATTGCAACCCATATCGGACCGCCCCGGCCATATTTTGCGCTCAGGCGAGACGCCAGGCCCCGTCGATCCGCGCCATCACGCCGCCCTGTCCGCCCTCGCGCAGCGCCTCGGGCAGCAAGGCTTGCGGAAGATCCTGATACGCGACCGGGCGCAGGAAACGGTCGATCGCGAGCGTGCCGACCGAGGTCGTGCGCCCGTCCGAGGTCGCAGGGTACGGCCCGCCATGGTTGATGGCGTGTCCCACCTCGACCCCGGTCGGCCAGCCATTGGCGAGGATGCGCCCGACCTTGCGCTCGAGCACCGGCAGCAGCGCGCGCGCATCGTCGGTATCGGCCTCGTCCATTTGCAGCGTCGCGGTCAGCTGCCCTTCCAGCCCACGCAGCACCGCGAGCAGCTCGTCGCGGTCCTTGCAGCGCACGACGATCGACGAGGTTCCGAACACCTCGTGCTGCAGCTCGGCCTTGGCGAGCCAGTCCTTCGCCGCGACGCTGAACAACGCGGTGCGGCCTTCGTGCGGCCCGGTCGGGTGAACGCCGCGCGCGATCGTCTGCACCTCGGGCGTGGCGGCGAGTGCGGCGCTGCCCTTTTCATAGGCCGAATGGATTCCGGCGGTGAGCATGGTCTGCGGCACCTGCGCCTCGACCAATGCGCCCGCTTCGGCGAGGAACGCGTCGAGCTCTGCGCCCTCCAGCGCGAGCACAAGACCGGGATTGGTGCAAAACTGGCCCGATCCCAGTGTCAGCGATCCGACATAGCCTGCGGCTAGCGCCTTGGCTCTGGTCGCCAGCGCATACGGTAGCAGGATGACCGGGTTGATCGCCGACATCTCGGCATAGACCGGGATCGGCTGCGGACGCGCGGCGGCGATCTTCATCAGCGCCTCGCCGCCGCTGCGCGATCCGGTAAAACCCACCGCCTGGATGCGCGGATCGGCAACCAGAGCCGCGCCGATGGCATTGCCGGTGCCGGTGACCAGGCTGAACACGCCGGCGGGCATGCCGGTGGCCGCAGCCGCGCGGGTGATCGCGCCCGCGACCAGCTCGGCCGTGCCGGGATGCGCGGGGTGGCCCTTGACCACCACCGGGCAGCCTGCAGCCAGCGCCGAGGCGGTGTCGCCGCCTGCGGTCGAGAAGGCGAGCGGGAAGTTGGACGCGCCGAACACCGCGACCGGACCGAGCGGCACCATGCGCAGGCGAAGATCGGGCCTGGGCGGGGTGCGCGCCGGATCGGCATGGTCGATGCGCAGCTTGAGCCACTGGCCATCGCGCACTTCAGCGGCGAACAGCCGCAGCTGGCCGCAGGTGCGCCCGCGCTCGCCGGTCAGCCGTGCAAGCGGAAGGCCCGATTCGGCGGCCGCGCGGGTCAGCAGCGCATCGCCCAAGCCTTCGATCTCGCTGGCGATCGCTTCCAGAAACGCCGCGCGGCGCTCCAGCGGCAGTTCGGCATAGGGAACCGCAGCGTCTTCGGCGGCCGCGCAGGCATCGGCGATGTCGCGCTCGCTGGCGCTGAAAAAGCCGATATCGGTGATGCTCGCGCCCTCGGCCGGGTCATAGGCATGGAACACCTCGCCATGGCCGCGGCGTTCGCCCGCGATGAAAAACTGGCCGGTCAGCGTCATTGGGTCAGATCTTCCTGTTCGATGGTCATGTAGCCGGGCGGCAGTCCTCGCTCGGCCTTCGAGCGGGCCACCATCGCGCGGATATCCGCGCGTAGCGCCTTGCCCTCGTAGAAAATGCCGTCCTTGACCGTCCAGGCGATGCCGCCGACGCGCTGCGCCTTGCCGGTCGTATCGTCGAGCTTGAGCGTGCCGGTGGCGAAGAGCAGCTTGAGGTTCGCGATCGGATTGCCCTTGACGATGACGAGGTCCGCCTTCTTGCCCGGCTCGATCGTACCAACATCCGCATCATGGCCGAGCAGCCGCGCGCCCTGCTGCGTTGCGGCGTTGATCACCTCGAGCGGGCTGAACCCGGCCTCGCGCAGCAGCTCCATCTCCTGGATATAGCCGAAGCCATAGGTGTTGTAGATATAGCCCGCGTCCGACCCCACGGTGACGCGCCCGCCACGGTTCTTGTATTCATTGACGAACGCCATCCACAGCCGGAAATTCTCCTTCCAGTCCATCTCGCGCTCGGTGGTCCAGTCGAACCAGTAGCTGCCGTGATTGATCCGGCTGGGGCGGTACCAGTCCCACAAGGCGGGCATGGTATATTCGTTATGCCAGACCGCGCGGTTCATCCGCATCAGATCGCGGCTGGCGAGATAGGCCGTGAATGTGGGGTCGACGGTGAAGCCGCGTTTCAGCAGCGTCTCCATCACCTCGTTCCAGCGCTCCGATCCGGGCTTCGCCGCCTGCTTCCAAAGCCTGCCCGCCTCGCCGAAGCGCATCTGCTCGTCGGTATTGACGAAATCGCCGGGCCAGTCCTGCAGTTTGCGGTCGGTGAACAAGGCCTCGGGCAGCCCGTACCAGTGCTCCATCGATTCGAGGCCCGCCTCGCTGGTGCGCAGCACATTGGCATAGGCGACCACGCCCTGGGCATGGTGCATCGTCGAATGCATCCCCAGCTTCTTCGTCTCGTCGATCGCGGCGAGCAGCGCCGCCTCGCTGCCGCCGATGAACTTGATGCCGTCCGCGCCGCGCCGCTTGGCGTCGCGCACCGCCGCGCGGCCCTGTTCGGCGGTGCGGATCGGCAGGCCGATCTGCTGGAACATCGGATAGACATCGAGCCGGGGACCGACAATCTCGTTGCGCGCCAGCCGGTTCTTGATCGCCACCTGCTGCTCGATCGACATTTCGGACGAGCCGACATTGCGCGCGGTGGTGATGCCATGCGCGAGCCAGAGCTTGAGCACATAGTCCGAAGGCACGCCCTGCCCGTCGCTCAGCGTGTGCAGATGGACATGTGCGTCGACAAAACCGGGCAGCACATAATGGCCGGTCAGGTCATATTCCTTGTCGCCACGCGGGGGCCGGCGCGCTTCCTCGATCGCGCCGGGCGCGCCGATGCTGGCGATCTGCACGATCCGGTCGTTCTCGATGACGATATCGACCGGCCCCTGTGCGGGTGCGCCGGTGCCATCGACATAGATCGCGTTGCGCAGCACGGTGCGCGGCCAGGGGCCCTCGCCCAGCGTGCGCGCCGGGATGGGATCGGCCAGCTCGCGCCTTTCCGCCTGGCCGAGCGATTGCGCCGATACGCTGCCCGCCAGCGCGAGCGCCGACAGGCTCGCCAGCAAAATCCGACCGATCCGCATATCCCCATTCCCCTGTTGCGGGCCTTGCTCGGCCCGTTTGATTACGCCCCGGCCTGCTGATCCTGCAGCGCCTGGCTGCGCGAGCGGCTGTAGAGGAAGTAGAAGGCAAGGCCCGCCACGTTCCACAGCGCGAAGCGCACCAGGGTCTGCGACGGCAGGCTGGCGAGCAGATAGAGGCAGCCGAGAATCGCGAGCGTACCCACCAGATAGGGCTGCGGGCACTTGAACACGCGCTTCAATTCGGGCGCGCGCTTGCGCAGCACCATCAGGCAACCGCCCACCGCGATGAAGGCGAGCAAGGTCCCAGCATTGGCCAGCTCGGCAATCTCGTCGAGCCGGAAGAACCCGGCGACAGCAGCAACGAACACGCCGGTAATTCCGGTCACCAGCACCGGCGCGCCGGTCTTGGGCGAGACGCGCGACAGCGCCTGGGGCAGCAGGCCATCGCGCGCCATCACGAAGAAGATGCGGCTCTGCCCGTACATCATCACCAGGATCACCGACGGCAGCGCGATCAGCGCCGCGAGCGCGACCAGATAGGAGGCGGTCGGGTGGCCCAATGTGCGCAGTACCAGCGCCAGCGGCTCGGGCGAATTGCCGAGCGTCAGATACGACATCGCCCCGACGGCGGACAGCGCCACCGCCATGTAGATCAGCGTGCATACCGCCATCGACCCGACAATTCCGATGGTGAGGTCGCGCCCCGGATTGCGCGCCTCCTCAGCCGAGGTCGCCACCGCGTCGAAACCGTAAAAGGCGAAAAACACGATCGCCGCGGCCGCCATCACGCCGCGGGTCGACCCGTCCTGCACGGTGCTGCCAAAGCCATAGGGCATGAACGGCGTGAAATTGGCCGAATCGAACGCGGGCAGCGCCAGCGCGACGAAGGCGGTCAATGCGGTCAGCTTGATGATGACGAGGATGATGTTGAGCGTGGCGCTTTCGCGCGTGCCCGCCATCAGCATGCCCGCGATCGCCAGCGACACGATCACTGCGGGCAGGTTGATGATGCCGCCCGCATGCGGACCCGATAGCAGCATCGTCGGCAGTTCGACCCCGGCGGATTGCAGCCAGCCGACCAGATAGCCCGACCAGCCCACCGCGACGGTCGAGCAGGCAAGCGAATATTCGAGGATCAGGCTCCACCCGACCACCCAGGCCAATGTCTCGCCGACCACCGAATAGGTATAGGTATAGGCGGAACCGGCGGTCGGGATCATCGTCGCGAGCTCGGCATAGGCGAGCGCGGCACAGGCGCAGACCGCGCCCGCAATCGCGAAGGCCAGGATCACCGCCGG
>NZ_QKVT01000001.1:3132461-3136767 GCF_003426715.1 Blastomonas sp. UPD001 | reverse complement strand
CCCGACCCCGGTCAGCGTGTAGATGCCGGTGCCGACGATCGCCCCGACGCCCAGCGCGATCAGGTGCGGCCAGGACAATGTCGGCTTCAGGCGGCTGCCCGCGGGGGCGTCGGCCGCCTGCACTATCGGTTTGATCGGCCCTAAAATCCCCATCCGTCGCGTCCCTTTATGATTATGCGCGCGGGCGATCAGCCCGGCGGTCCCTTGGATTCGGTTTGCAGCTGCAGCCTGAGGTCATCGAGCGTCTTGCCGATATGCACCACGGTCAGCGCGCAGATCTTGCGTTCGTCGCGCGCCAGCCAGGCCTGCAGCATCTCGCGATGCTCCTCGTTGGCGCGCTCGTTGCGCCCGAGCGGCTCGAGATGCTTGCGGACATAGCGTTCCGACAGCACGTGCAGCCGTTCGAGAATGGTGAAGGTCACCGGGCGCCCGGCGGGGCGGAGCAATGCGAGGTGAAACGCCCGGTTGAACGCCCCCACGCCTTCGCCGCCGGAATCGGTGAGGCTGTCGAGCTGGTCGAGCAGGTCGGAGGCGGCCTGCTGCTCGCCGGCATCGGCCAACCGCGCGGCGATGGCAATCGTTTCGGGTTCGAGCTTGAGCCGCAGCGCATAGACCTCCTCGGCCTCGACGGCGGTCAGCGGGCGCACGGTAAAGCCGCGATTGGCCTGCGAGGCGAGCAGACCTTCCTGCTCCAGCCGCGCCAGCGCCTCGCGCAGCGGGATCTTGCTTACCCCCATTTCGGCGGCGAGCGCGTCCTGACGGATCGGGCGATCGGGCGCGACGGTGCCGTTGAGAATGCGGGCGCGAACCTGGTCGACCAGCTGTTCGGAAACGTTGCGCGCGGCGATGCTCATAAGCCTCTCATATCACAGAGAAGCCATCCCAAAAGGGGTCTTTGTCGTCGATCCAGATGGTATTGAAGCCGGTCGCGACCGCCGAACCCTGGATCGAGGGGATGATCGCTGCATGCCCGCCCAGTTCGATTGCCTCTTCCACCCGGCCGATGAAGCGGCTGCCGATATAGCTTTCGTGCACGAAGCGCTCGCCGACCTGGAGCCTGCCCTTGTGCGCGAGATGCGCCAGCCGCGCCGAGGTGCCGGTGCCGCAGGGCGAGCGGTCGATCGCGCGCTCGCCATAGAAGACCGCGTTGCGCCCGTCCGCGCCCTCGCCCTTGGGCGCATCGGCCCAGAGCACATGGCTCACCCCCCTGATCCGGTCGTCGAGCGGGTGCACCGGCTCGATGGTTTCGCGCAGCATCGCGCGGACCGTGCGGGCATGCTCGATCAGCCGCGCCGCGCCCAGATCGTCCAGGCCCGTGTAGTTCCCCTGCGGCTCGACGATCGCATAGAAATTGCCGCCATAGGCGATGTCGATCGACAGCGGGCCTAGGCCCGGCACGTCGATCTCGACGCCCTCGGCCGCGACAAACGAGGGGACGTTGCGGATGCGCACCCAGGCCACCTTGTCGCCATCGCGCTCATATTCGATTGCGATGTCGCCCGCGGGCACCTCGACCTTGAGCAGCCCAGGCGTCTGTGGCTGGATCAGCCCGTGCTCCAGGCCGAAGGTGATCATGCCGATCGTGCCGTGCCCGCACATCGGCAGGCAGCCCGAGGTCTCGATGAACAATATGCCGACATCGTTCTCGGGCCGGGTGGGCGGATAGAGGAACCCGCCCGACATCATGTCATGCCCGCGCGGCTCGAAGCACAGGCCGGTGCGGATCCAGTCGAACCGCTCGATGAAATCCATCCGCCGCTCGGCCATCGAGGACCCGCGCACCAGCGGCGCGCCGCCTGCGACCAGGCGGACGGGATTGCCCGCCGTATGGCCGTCGATGCAGAAGAAGGTGTGCTTCATGTGCGATCAGGCGGCCGCCGCGACGTCGGGTACGGGGCGGGTCGCCGCGCACTGCTCGACCCAGGCGATCACGTCGGCACGGCGCTGTCCGGTGAGCGGCATGCGCGGCATGCGCACGCGTTCGGAACCCCGGCCCATGATCTGCTCGGCGAGCTTGATCGACTGGACCAGGTCGTGTTCGGCATCGAGATGCAGCAGCGGCATGAACCAGCGATAGATGCGCAGCGCCTCGGCATAATCGCCGCGCCGCTGCGCCGCGACCAATGCCACCGATTCGCGCGGGAACGCGCTGGTCAGGCCCGAGACCCAGCCCGATGCGCCGAGCATCAGCCCTTCGAGCGCGACATCGTCGAGCCCCGCCATCACCGTATAGCGATCACCGAAACGGTTGATCAGGTCGGTGAAGCGCCGCGGGTCGGGCGCGCTTTCCTTGATCGCGACGATATTGGGCACGTTCTCCAGCCGGGCGAGCGTGTCGAAATCGACATTGACGCGATAGGCCGGCGGGTTGTTGTAGAGCATGATCGGCAGGCTGGTCGCCTCGGCCACCGCGCGGAAATGCGCCTCGAGCTCCTCGACGCGCGGCACATAGACCATGCACGGCAGCAGCATCAGCGCGTCGATTCCGATCGCTTCGGCCGCCCTGGCGTATTCGATCGCGCGCTTGGTGGTGAATTCGGAGACGCCTGCGACCAGAGGCACCCGGCCGCCGACCGCCTCGACCGCGCCCTTGAGCACGGCGAGCTTCTCGTCAGATTCGAGCGAATTGTTCTCGCCGCAGGTCCCCAGAATGATCAACCCGTCGACGCCATCATCGACCAGCGCCGATTGCACCTTTTGCGTCGCGTCATGATCGATCGCGAGGCTTTCGGTGAACTGGGTGGTGGCGGCGGGATACACTCCCTGCCAAAGCGTCTTGTGAGCCGTCATCGTCGCGGAAATCCCCTGTTGCGATAAAATCGTATACGATTATAGGATAGGACCTGCAAGATGAAAAACAGCAGCCATCCTTCGCGCGCGACCGCTCTCGTCATTGGCGGGGGCCTTGTCGGCCTCTGTGCGGCACTGCAGTTGCAGCGCGCGGGCTGCATCGTGACAGTGTTGGAGCCGCAAGAAAAGCCGCAAGGTGCATCCTGGGGCAATGCCGGGCATATCGCGGTCGAGCAGGTCCAGCCGCTTGCCTCGCTGGCGACGATCCGCAGCGCCTGGTCGCGGTTGCATCCGCGCGGCGCGCTCGCGCTCCCGGCAGGCCAGATGCGGACCTGGGCACCGTTTGCACTGCGCCTGATGCGGGCGAGCACGCCGCAACGCTTCGCTAGCGGAACGCGCGCGCTCTCGTCGCTGCTGACGGGCGCGATGCCCGCCTGGCGGAGAATGACCGCGCGTATCGGGGCCGCGCACCTGCTGCGCGAGGACGGCCATTTCGTCGCCTGGGAGAGCGCGGCGTCTGCGGCGCGAGGCCGCGCCTTCTGGACCGAAACCGATATCGGCACCGCCAGCGTGCGCGATGCAAGCGCGGACGAGCTCGCCGCGATCCGCGATCTGGCGCGCGGCGGGCAAATTGCGGGCGCGGTGCGCTTTGCAGGGTCGGGCCAGATCGCCGATCTCGGCGTTCTCGCCGATGCGCTGCGCACCGCGCTGGCGGCAAGCGGGGGCACGATCCGCCATGGACAGGCCGATGGCATCGCGCTGGAGGGCGGCACGGCGGTCGTCCGGCGGGGCACCGAGACGCTGCGCGCCGACCATATCGTGCTGTGCGCCGGGGCGGCCTCTGCCGATCTGCTGCGGCCTATGGGTGCACGCATTCCGCTGATCGCCGAGCGCGGCTATCACATCCAGTCGCCGACAAGCCGCTGGCCGCAGGACATGCCCCCGGTCGCGTTCGAGGACCGGTCGATGATCGTCACCCGCTTTGCCGGCGGCCTGCGCGCGGCCAGCTTTGTCGAGTTCGCATCGCGCAGCGCGCCGCCCGATCCGGCGAAATGGGAAAAGCTGCGCGGCCATGTCGCCGAGCTAGGCCTACCCTTCGACCTGCCCGGCACCCCCTGGATGGGCGCGCGCCCGACCCTGCCCGATTACCTACCCGCGATCGGCCGCAGTGCCCGCGCGCGCAATCTGCTATATGCCTTCGGGCACCAGCATCTGGGGCTGACGCTCGCGGCGGTGACGGGAGAACTGGTCGCTGCGCTGGCGGCGGGCCAGCCGACTGCCATCGATCTGGAGCCGTTCGATGCGGCGCGTTTTGGAGACACGATATGAAGGGCATTGGCGGATCGACCGCAGCCGAGCAGCTGGCCGGGCTTGGGCCATGGCAGGACGCCGCCCCGGCGATCACGCGCGAGGAACGGCTGGCACGCATCGAGAAGGCTCGCAAGCTCACTCGCGAGGCCGGGGCCGACGCGCTGATCGTCGGGGCGGGCGCGAGCCTGCGCTATTTTGCCGGTGT
>NZ_QKVT01000001.1:3103662-3132361 GCF_003426715.1 Blastomonas sp. UPD001 | reverse complement strand
CGGCGATCCCGTCATGATCGCGCCCTATTTCGAGCTGGGGTCGCTGCAGGCCGAACTGGTGATCGAGGTCGAGATCCGCCTCTGGCAGGAGGACGAATCGCCGACCGCGCTGGTCGCCGACGCCTGCCGGGCCTGGGGCGCAACAACACTCGCGATCGACCCGGCGCTGCCCTTCCTGTTCGTCGACCGCATCGCCAAATCCGCCCCCGGCATGGCGCTGACCAGCGGCGCACCGGCGATCGACGGCTGCCGCATGCACAAGTCGCCCGCCGAAATCGCGCTGATGCAGCAGGCCAAGTCGATGACGCTCGAAGCGCATCGCCGCGCCGCGCTGATCCTGCGCGAAGGCATCAGGGCGAGCGAGGTGATCCGCTTCATCGGCGACGCCCACCGCGCAATGGGCGGGCAGGGAAGCACCTTCTGCATGGTCCAGTTCGGGCGCGGATCGGCCTTTCCGCACGGTCTGCCAGGCGATCCCGAATTGCGCGAGGGCGACATGGTGCTGATCGATACCGGCACCACGGTGCACGGCTATCATTCGGACATCACGCGCAGCTATGTCTTCGGCACCCCGAATGACGAGCAGCGCCGCATCTGGGATCTGGAAAAGGCTGCGCAAGCCGCCGCCTTCGACGCCGCCCGGCCCGGCGCACCGTGCGAGAGCGTCGATGCCGCCGCGCGCCGCGTGCTCGAAGCCGCAGGGCTCGGCCCCGATTACGCGCTGCCTGGCCTGCCCCATCGCACTGGGCACGGCATAGGCCTGTCGATCCACGAACCCGCCTATCTGGTGCGCGGCGACACCACGCCCCTCGCTACCGGCATGTGCTTTTCCAACGAGCCGATGATCGTCATCCCCGATCGGTTCGGCATAAGGCTGGAGGACCATTTCTACATGACGGACGACGGCCCGCGCTGGTTCACCCAGCCGCAACCCGCGATCGACGCGCCGTTCGGGTGAGGCCGATCGGGCTCATCCGGCAGTCTGCCGAGCCGGGCGAGACTCGAAGTGCAGCGCCAGAGCGAGCAGCGCGGTTGCGATCGTGCCGGTGGCGCCTGCCGGATAGAGCCAGTCCATGCCGAGCGCGATGCCGCCCGTATTGATCAGCATCGCGACCACTCCTGCAATGATGGCGGACAGGCCGACGAAGCGGACTGGGCCGCCATGACGGGAAAGGTGCGTGCCGATCACGACCGCTGCGAACCCGAACAGCAGCTTGCCGCTGAAAAAGAGAAAAAAGGCCATGGCCACCACGGATTCATAGACCGGCGCCATGGCATCGCCGGCGTTCGAGAGCGGTGCGAACAGCGTCAGCCCCATGCCGACCTGAAGCATGTTGACCAGCCCGCCCAGCGCAATGCCCGCCATGGCAGGCGCGAGCGACGTCCGCTGCAGCATCGCCACCAGCCCCAGCACGGCGATGGCGAGGAACAGCAGGGTTTCCACCGACCAGATCGCCGTGCTCGCAATCTCGATCTCGAGGGCCGATTTCGCGATATAGACAATCTGGGTCAGGACTATGCTTCCCAACAGCAAAGGCAGCATCGCATCCGCCTTGCTCGCCCTCTGGTCCAACTGCATATGTCCTGCTCCCGATCCGGCGCGATGCTGCAGGCAGTTCCGATGATGGCAGCAGCAAGGTTACAGCGACAGACGGATCACCACCACTTGCAGCGCCGCGCCGGTCGATAGGCCGACTCGCCGGTTGGACAGAGCTGCGCACAGTGATAGGCGAAGCGTATGGTATCCATCGCTCCGCCCTCGCCGCTCCCCACCCAGGCCCCGCGTCCCTGGTATGCGCAGCTCTATGTGCAGGTGCTGGTCGCGATCGTCGCGGGCGTGGCGCTCGGGCATTTCGCGCCGGAGACCGGGGCGGCGATGAAGCCGCTGGGCGATGTGTTCATCAAGCTGGTCAAGATGGTGATCGCGCCGGTCATCTTCCTGACCATCGTCACCGGCATCGCCGGCATGCGCGATTTGGCGAGCGTGGGGCGCGTCGCGGGCAAGGCCTTTGCCTATTTCCTCACCTTCTCCACGCTCGCGCTGATCGTCGGGATGATCGTCGCCAATGTCGTCCGGCCCGGCGCAGGACTGAACATCGATCCGGCCACGCTCGATACCGGCAAGGTCAGCGAATATACCGCCAAGGCGCAGGAATCGAGCATCACCGGTTTCCTGAGCAGCATTGTGCCGGACACATTTCTCGCCTCGCTGAGCAGCGGCAACCTGCTCCAGGTGCTGTTCGTGTCGATCCTGTTCGGCATTTCGCTGGCGATGATCAGGGACAAGGGCGCGCGGCTGCTCGACCTGCTCGAGGATGCCTCCGCCGCGTTCTTCAAGCTGGTCGGCATCGTGATGAAGGCAGCCCCGATCGGCGCGTTCGGCGCGATGGCGTTCACCATCGGCGAATATGGCATCGGCACGCTCGCCAATCTCGCCGCGCTGGTCGCGACCTTCTACGCGACCTCGCTGCTGTTCGTGCTCGTCGTGCTCGGCGCGGTGGCCTGGGCCTGCGGCTTCTCGATCCTGAAGCTGATCGCCTATCTGCGCGCCGAACTGCTGCTGGTGCTCGGCACCTCGTCCTCGGAAAGCGCGCTGCCGTCCCTGATCGAGAAGATGGAGCGTGCGGGCTGCCCCAAGACGGTCGTCGGCCTGGTCGTGCCCACCGGCTACAGCTTCAACCTCGACGGCACCAATATCTACATGACGCTGGCGGCGCTGTTCATCGCGCAGGCGTGCAATGTCGAACTGTCGATCGGCGAGCAATTGCTGCTGCTCGGCGTCGCGATGATCTCGTCCAAGGGCGCGGCGGGCGTCACCGGCGCAGGCTTCATCACGCTGGCGGCGACCCTGTCGATCGTGCCCTCGGTGCCGGTTGCGGGCATGGCGCTGATCCTGGGGATCGACCGGTTCATGTCCGAATGCCGCAGTCTGACCAATTTCATCGGCAACGCGGTGGCGACGGTGGTGGTGTCGAAATGGGAAGGCCGGCTGGACAGGGAACAGTTCGATCTGGCGCTGGCCGACCGGCTGCCGCGGGTCGAGGATCTGCCCGAGGATGCGGTAGACCCCTGAGGGATCAGGCCTTTTCTTCGTCGAGCAGGGCGGCGGGCGACAGGCCGATGCGCCGCATCTGGCGCAGCACCGGCGGCCAGACATGCTGGAGAAAGTCCTCGCGCTCCATCGCGCGCAGCTTGTCGACCGCGCCGGTGGCGACATACATGCCCACCCCGCGCTGCACCTCGACCAGTCCCAAGTCCTGGAACATCTGGTACGCCTTGGCGACGGTGAGCGGATTGGCCTGTTGTTCGGCAGCGAAGGCCCGGACCGAAGGGAGCATGTCGCCTTCCGCGTAGATGCCGTCGAGAATCGAGGCGGCGATGATGTCGCGGAGCTTGAGGTAAACGGGTTTGGAGTTGTCTGCCATCACTGCTTCACTGCCATAATACAGCGTGGCAGGTCAAGTGGATTCAATCCGGGGGATTGTGCGCAGCATTCGCTGCCGTCAGCCCTGGTCGGGGGGCAGGCCGCCATAGGCGCTGATCGCCTCGAAGATCGCCGTCAGCGCGGTGCGTTCATCCATTGAGATTTCTGGCCGCCAGATCTCGAACAGCAGGATGATGCGCGTGGCGCTGCCGCGGTTCCAGGCCTCGTGCTCGATGCTGTCGTCGAAGATCATCAGCCTGCCCTGCTGCCAGGTCCGCGTCTCGTTGCCGACACGGATCGCGCAATCGGCATTGGTGATCAGTGGCAGGTGGCAGATCAGCCGGGTGTTGAGCATGCCGTGATGCGGGCGGATATGCGTGCCGGGGCGCAGCAGCGAATAGAGCGCCATCGGCGAGCGCGCGGCGATCACCGGCATCGGTGCCGTGGCGAGCGCGGCCATGGTCGCCGGTGCGATCGCCGCATGATCGGCGACCGGCGCGCCGTTCTCCCACAGATAATGCGCGCCCCAGCTGGGATCGTCGCGCAACGGGTTGGCGGCGGCGGGCCGATCGGGCCGGGTCTGGACATAGGGGCTGAAATCGCCGGGCTGCCGCGCGAGCAAGCCCTCGAGCTCCGCCAGCATCGCATCGGCCTGCGCCTCCAAGCCTTGCGCCCAGTCGAATTCGGCCGCCTCGTAGAATTGCCGCTGCGGGAGGCCGGGAAAATAGAAGCTGGTCGGCTCCTGCACGTAAAGCTGCTTGCGGCCCAGCAGCAGGTCAAGCGCCATGTCGATGCGCGGCGATACCGCGCCCGGTGCGATGCCCTTGTCTGCGAGCTGCGCGTTCAGGAACGCGGAATATTCACCTTGCGCCTTTTGCAGATACAGCTGGCCCTGTTGCAGCAGCGGGATCATCGCCTGCGGCACCTGATCGGGGGCGTGATCGGCGACCGCGAGTGCGGTGGTATAGAAGGATGAGGCCGCGCGCGAATCCCCCTGCCCCGCCTTGTGCCCCGCCATCAGCAGCAGCCCGCCGAGATGACGCGGCTCTTCTGCCAGCAGCCGGGTCAGGGCTTCACCCTGCCCGACCGAATCCCCCGCCATCTGGCAGGCCTGGGCGAGCAGGAACCAGGGCGGCACCTCGCCCGGCGGCGGGTCTTTCACGACGTTGTTCAGCAGATCGCGCGCGCGCGTCGCTTCCCCGCTGCGCAATGCGGTGATGGCCTGCTGGATAAGGATGCTGGCTTGCTGGCGATCCATCACCCGTGTCTAGCCAGCGACGAAGCGATTGGCCAGCCGATGCTGCGCATCAGACCCCGGCGACCGCGTCACCCACATTGATGCGCTGGCCGTTGGTGATGATCACCACGTCGCCCAGCTTCACCTGCTCGAACAGCAGCTTGGCAAAGGCGGTCGGCACGCCGATGCAGCCGCGCGTGCCATAGCCCCATTCGACATCGCTGCCATGGATGGCGACGCCGTCGTTGGTCAGCCGCATCATGTACGGCATCGGCGCGTCATAGAGGTTGGAGACGTGATCGGCATCCTTCTGGGTGATCGGAAAGGCGCCGAGCGGGGTCGGCTTTTCCGGCGTGCCGTACAGGATCACCGCCACGCCGATCTCGTGGCCGTCGCGGAAGACCGAGAGCGTCTGCGCCGCGAGATCGACCGTGATCAGCATCGGGCCCGTCGCAGGCGCGTTGCTTTCGTCCCAGTAATAATTGCCGTGCCCGAGCGGACCATCGATCGTCATCACGCTCTTGATCGCATAACCTGCCTGTTCGGGCGTGGTGATGGCAGAATCGGCCTTGGCCAGAGCCGGTGCCGCGGGGGCGGACACCTGGGCCTGCGTACCGGGCAGCGCGGCCTTGGTCAGCGGCTGAATCGCCGCATCGCCGGGCGCACTGGTGAGCATTGCGCCCACGAGTGCACCAATCCCGACCAGCATGGCGCCACCTGCCACCTGTCGTGCCTTGGGCCATTTCATCGTTCGCTGCTCCCGTCGTGCCATGCATTAACGCCACCTCAATGCGGCATTTACGGGATGCTAACCAAATGGCTGCCGGTTTGCCAGTCGCGCGAAACCGGCGTCCCCTCGCGGGACGGTGACCGGCAGCCAGGTTAAGGCATAAGGTTACCGGCATGCGGCGCGGGCCGACGCGGCAGTTATGGCTTGCTTATCAGGCCTCAAGCGCCTATATGGCCGCTATCCCGACATGGTTGCTGAAACTTGACGGGCCGGCACCCCGCGGGGCCGGCGCGAACGAGCTTTTGCTGCCCTGCCAACCAGCACCAAGCCAGAAAGCGCGTACTTGACCGATCTTGCCGCCGTTGCCGCCCTTGTCGAACCCGAAGCGACCGCTCTGGGCTTCGAGCTCGTGCGCGTGCACCTGTTCGGCGCGGGCGATGACCGCACGCTGCAGATCATGGCTGAGCGGCCCGAGACCGGCCAGCTCAACATCGACGATTGCGCCGCGCTGTCGCGCCGCATTTCCGACGTGTTCGATGCGCTGGAAGAGGCCGGCAAGGACCCGGTGCCCGGATCGTACCGGCTCGAGGTGAGCTCGCCTGGAATCGACCGGCCGCTCACCCGACTCAAGGATTACGGCAACTGGCTGGGCCATGAGGCGCGGCTGGTGCTGACCGAGGCGGCGCAGGGCCGCAAGCAGTTGACCGGCGAGTTGCTCTCGCTCGAAGGCGACATGATCTCGGTCAACGACAAGAAGGTCGGCAGCGTCACGGTTCCGTTTGCGCAAGTGCTCAGCGCCAAGCTGATGCTGACCAACAAGCTGATTGCTGCCACCCGCCCGCTCGATACCAGCGGCGTGGACGACATCGAAGAATTCGAAGAAACCCCAGACACTGAAGCTCTCGAAGAACAGGAAGACTGATCATGGCCAGCGCCATTTCCGCCAACAAGGCTGAACTTCTCGCCATCGCCAACTCGGTGGCGACCGAAAAGATGATCGACAAGGCCATCGTGCTCGAAGCGATGGAAGAGGCGATCCAGCGCGCGGCGCGGGCCCGTTACGGCGCGGAGAACGACATCCGCGCCAAGCTCGATCCGGTCAGCGGCGACCTGCGCCTGTGGCGCGTCGTCGAGGTGGTCGAGACGGTCGAGGACTATTTCAAGCAGGTCGATGTCAAGCAGGCCGAAAAGCTGCAAAAGGGCGCGCAGGTCGGCGACTTCATCGTCGATCCGCTGCCGCCGGTGGACCTCGGCCGCATCGACGCGCAGGCCGCCAAGCAGGTGATCTTCCAGAAGGTCCGCGATGCCGAGCGCGAGCGCCAGTATGACGAGTTCAAGGACCGTGTCGGCGAGATCATCACCGGCGTGGTCAAGTCGGTCGAGTTCGGCCATGTCATCGTCAATCTGGGCCGCGCCGAAGGCGTGATCCGCCGCGAACAGCAGATCCCGCGCGAGGTCGCCCGCGTCGGCGACCGCATCCGCGCGATCATCCTCAACGTCCGCCGCGAGAACCGTGGCCCGCAGATCTTCCTCAGCCGCGCGCATCCCGATTTCATGCGCAAGCTGTTCGAACTCGAAGTGCCCGAGATCTACGACGGCATCATCCAGATCAAGGCCGCCGCGCGCGATCCGGGCAGCCGCGCCAAGATCGGCGTGATCAGCTATGACAGCTCGATCGACCCCGTCGGCGCATGCGTCGGTATGAAGGGCAGCCGCGTCCAGGCCGTCGTGCAGGAAATGCAGGGCGAGAAGATCGACATCATCCCCTGGTCGGAAGATACCGCGACCTTCGTCGTCAACGCGCTGCAGCCGGCCACCGTCAGCCGCGTGGTGATCGACGAGGAAGAAAGCCGCATCGAGGTCGTCGTTCCCGACGACCAGCTGTCGCTCGCCATTGGTCGTCGTGGCCAGAACGTGCGTCTGGCCAGCCAGCTCACCGGCTCTGCCATCGACATCATGACCGAGGCGGAATCGAGCGAGAAGCGCCAGAAGGAATTCACCGAGCGTTCGGAAATGTTCCAGAACGAGCTCGACGTCGATGAGACGCTGTCGCAGCTGCTGGTCGCCGAAGGGTTCAGCGAGCTCGAGGAAGTCGCCTATGTTTCCCCGGAAGAGCTTTCGAGCATCGAGGGCTTTGACGAGGAGCTGGCCGAAGAGCTGCAGAGCCGTGCGCAGGAAGCGCTCGAGCGCCGCGAAGAGGCTTCGCGCGAGGAACGTCGCGGCCTGGGCGTCGAGGATGCGCTGGCCGAGCTGCCGCACCTCACCGAAGCGATGCTGGTGACGCTGGGCAAGGCGGGAATCAAGACGCTCGACGATCTGGCCGATCTCGCCACCGACGAGCTGATCGCCAAGAAGCGCACCGAACAGCGCCGCCGCGACAATTCGGCCCCCGCCAACAAGCGGCCCGAAGACAAGGGCGGCGTGCTGGCGACTTATGGCCTGACCGAAGAGCAGGGCAACGAGATCATCATGGCCGCGCGCGCGCACTGGTTCGAGGACGAGGATGCGGGCGCCGATGGGGAGGACGCGCATGCGGAAACTTCCCAATGACACGGCCGGTGATCTTCTAACCGACGACGCCACCGATAACGCCGCCGACAAGGCGGATGGCCCGATCCGCCGCTGCATCCTCAGCGGCGAGCGGGCGGAGCGTGGCGCGCTGATCCGGCTGGCGATCGGCCCCGAGGGCCAGGTCGCTCCCGACGTGCGCGCGCGTCAGCGCTTCCTCGATCATCGCGGGCAGGTCGTCGGGCACGGTGATCCGCGTCGCGCTGCTTCGGCGATGCGGTCCGATCCCGTCAGCAGCGTGCCCGAGCTCGAAGCGGCGATCGCCAAGGGCCGGCTGAAGGCCGCGCTGGCACGCGCATTCAAGACCGGGCCGATCACCGTGCCCGACGACCTGCCCGCGATGATCGAGGAAGCGCTGACGCGCGCGCTGCTCGACCGGCTGGGGCTGGAATCGCGCTCGGGCACGCTGCTGACGGGATCGGACCGCATCGCCGAAGCAGCGCGACGCGGCAAGGTATGGCTGCTCTTGCATTCGAGCGACAGCTCGCCCGACGGCAATGCCAAGCTCGACCAGGCCTGGCGCGTGGGCAGCGATGCCGAAGGCAGCGGCCAGCGCGGGTCGGTATTGCCTGTAGACCGCACCCGCCTGTCTGTGGCATTGGGGCGCGACAACGCGGTTCATGTGGCGCTGACCGATCAGCGTGCCGCCGCCCGCATTGACCAGTTTCTTGGCCGATTGCTGCACTTCAAAGGGGAGGGGGCCGTGCCCGGCCCCGGCGAGCCAGTCTAGCGCGCTCTGGCGTGCGCGGACATGCCCCGCGCGGACCGGCGATGCCTGAAGCATCGCCCGACATGAGAATTTTTTGAGGATTGAGTCTGTTCGATGAGTGAAGATACCGAAAACAAGCCGACACTGCGCCGGCGGCCGAGCCGGTCGAAGCCAAGGCCGAAGCTGCGCCTGCGGCCAAGGAAGCGGCCAAGCCTGCGACCGAAGAGACGCGCGCCGCTCCGCCGCCGCGCCGCTTCACGCCGGTGGCCGCCGCGCCGCGTCCCGAGGTCAAGCCCAAGAAGGCGGCCAGCACCAAGGTGGTCGACAACCGCCGCCAGGCGGGCAAGCTGACCGTCAGCAAGGCGCTGAACGAAGGCGATGGCGGTGCGCGTGCACGCAGCCTTGCCGCGCTCAAGCGCGCGCGCGAAAAGGAACGCCGTCTGCACATGGGCGGACAGAGCCGCGATGCGCAGCCCAAGCAGGTGCGCGATGTCGTCGTGCCCGAGGCGATCACCGTCCAGGAACTCGCCAACCGCATGGCGGAAAAGGGCGCGGATCTGGTCAAGTCGCTGTTCAAGATGGGCATGATGGTCACCGTCAACCAGACGATCGACCAGGATACCGCCGAGCTGCTGGTCGAGGAATTCGGCCACAAGATCACCCGCGTTTCCGATTCCGATGTGGAAATCGATCACGAGGCGGATGTCGATGCCGAGGCGACGCTGAAGCCGCGTCCTCCGGTGGTCACGATCATGGGCCATGTCGACCATGGCAAGACCAGCCTGCTCGACGCGCTGCGCGGCACCGATGTGGTGGCGGGCGAAGCGGGCGGCATCACCCAGCATATCGGCGCCTATCAGGTGCAGGTGAAGTCGGGCGACAGGATCACCTTCCTCGACACGCCGGGCCACTCGGCCTTTACCGAGATGCGCGCACGTGGGGCCAATGTCACCGATATCGTCATCCTGGTGGTGGCGGCCGATGACGGCCTGATGCCGCAGACGATCGAGGCGATCAACCACACCAAGGCCGCAGGCGTTCCGATGATCGTGGCGATCAACAAGATCGACAAGGACAGCGCCAACCCGCAGAAGATCCGCGAGCGCCTGCTCGAGCACGAGGTCATCGTGGAAGCCATGTCGGGCGACGTGCAGGACGTGGAGGTCTCCGCGCTCAAGAAGATCAACCTGGACGAGCTGGTCGACAAGATCCTGCTCCAGGCCGAACTGCTCGAGCTCAAGGCCAATCCCGATCGCGCCGCCGAGGCCGTGGTGGTCGAAGCCAAGCTCGACAAGGGTCGCGGCCCCGTCGCCACGGTGCTGGTGCAGCGCGGTACGCTCAAGCGCGGCGACGTGTTCGTCGTCGGCGAGCAGTCGGGCAAGGTACGCGCGCTGATCAACGACAAGGGCAAGCAGGTGAACGAGGCCGGCCCCTCGCTGCCAGTGGAAGTGCTGGGCCTGACCGGTGTGCCCTCGGCGGGTGACAAGCTGACCGTGGTCGAGAACGAGCAGCGCGCCCGCGAAGTCGCCGATTATCGCCGCCAGAAAGCGCTGGAAAAGCGCACGACCATGGCGCCTGCGAGCATCGACACGATGTTCTCGGCACTCGCCGCCAACCGCGCCAAGGAATATCCGGTGCTGGTCAAGGGCGATGTCCAGGGTTCGGTGGAAGCGATCGTGGAATCGCTGCACAAGATCTCGACCGACGACATCAAGGCCCGGGTGCTGCATTCGGGCGTGGGTGCGATCACCGAGTCCGACGTGACGCTGGCCAAGGCCTCGAACGCGCCGATCATCGGCTTTAACGTCCGCGCCAATGCACAGGCGCGCGCGCTGGCCGAACGCGATGGCGTGCGGTTCAAGTATTTCGACATCATCTATGACCTGCTCGACGACATCAAGGGCGAGATGGCGGGCGTGCTGGGTCCCGAGCGGATCGAGACCGTGGTCGGCCGTGCGGAGATCAAGGAGATCTTCCCGGCGGGCAAGAAGGACAAGGCAGCGGGTCTGCTGGTCACCGACGGCTTCATCCGCAAGGGCCTCTACGCGCGCATCACCCGCGACGATGTCATCGTCAGCAAGACGAGCATCGCCTCGCTGCGCCGCTTCAAGGACGACGTGGCCGAGGTCCGTGCGGGTCTGGAATGCGGCGTCGTGCTGCAGGATACGAACGACATCAAGCCGGGCGATATCCTGGAGACGTTCGACGTCGAGATGCGCGATCGCACGCTGTAAGGCATGATCCCCGCCGCCCGGCAGCGGTCGGCGGGGTATCGTGAAGGGAACGATCATGGCCAGGCATAACGATACCAGCCCGGATGGGCGTTCGGTGCGCGTGCTGCGCGTCGGCGAGCAGGTGCGCCATGTGCTGTCCGAACTGCTGACCCGCGGCGAGGTGCATGACGATGTGCTGAGCAGCACCACCGTCTCGGTCACCGAGGTGCGCATGTCGCCCGACCTGCGCCACGCGACCGTGTTCGTGAAGCCGCTGCTCGGCAGGGACGAAGAGGTGGTGCTCAAGGCGCTGCGGACCAACACCGCCTATTTCCAGCGCGAGGTCGCGCAGCGCGTGCGGATGAAATATGCCGCCAAGCTCAAATGGCTGGCCGATGACAGCTTCGACACCGGCAGCCATATCGACCGCCTGTTGAGCGACCCCAAGGTGGCCCAGGACCTGGGCGGAGACGGTGGCGAGGACAGCGGCGACGATTGACGTCTTACCAGGTAAGACGTATGCTGGCGCGATGAACGCCCGCGTCAAATTTTCCGCCAAGGGCCAGGTCGTGATCCCCAAGGATGTCCGCGACCGGTATCGCTTCGTGCACGGCGCGGTGGTGGAAATGGTCGAGACGCCGGAAGGCGTGTTGTTGAAGCGGCCGAAAATCCAGAAGGCGGCGACAGCAGAGGAGGCCTGGGCCCGCATCCGAGCGGCGGTGCACTATGACGGGCCCTATTTTTCCGACGATGAAATCCGTGATGGCATCGACCGTGCGATCAGGGAAAAATATGGCAAGCCGCAAGCTGAATGAGAGCGATTGATACGAATATCGTTCTACGGGCCATCATGGTCGACGACCCTGAGCAGGCCGCTGTGGCCAGCGAGTTGTTGAACCGTCCCGCATTTATTCCTCCCACAGTTCTGGTTGAAGTCGCTTGGGCGCTGCAATCGATATACAAGCTCGATAGGAGATCGATTTCCGAAGCGATGTCCGGTGTACTCGATCTACCGACCATATCGGTTGCTAACGAACCTGAGGTTCGATGGGCTCTGAAACGCCACGCCGAAGCCGCTTCTGATCTGGCAGACCTGCTGCACCTTGCATATTCCACAGAGGCCGAGCGGTTCACGACATTTGACAAGAAGTTGGCCTCGCAGGCGGGACCGAATCCGCCGATGCCGGTCGAGCTGATCCCCTGATGGCCAAGCTCTATTTTTATTATGCCTCCATGAACGCAGGCAAATCCTCCACGCTGCTCCAGGCGGCGTTCAACTATGCCGAGCGCGGGATGCGCGCGATGCTGTGGACCGCGGCGTTCGACGATCGCTATGGCGCGGGGCAGATTACCTCGCGCATCGGGCTCAAGGCACCGGCGCATCTGTTCGAGCCGGAAACCGACATTTTCGCGGCGGTGGCGCTGGACCTCGCCTCCGCCCCGCTCGATTGCGTGCTGATCGACGAGGCGCAGTTCCTCACCAAGGCGCAGGTCTTCCAGTGCGCGCGCATCTGCGACGAGCTCAGGATCCCGGTGCTCTGCTATGGCCTGCGCACCGATTTCCAGGCCGAGCTCTTCCCCGGCAGCGCGCAATTGCTGGCGATCGCCGACCAGCTGGTCGAGCTGAAGGCGGTGTGCGAATGCGGGGCCAAGGCGACGATGAACCTGCGCGTCGACGCAGCAGGCAACGCGGTCAAACACGGCGAGCAGACCGAGATCGGCGGCAACGACCGCTATATCGCGCTTTGCCGCAAGCATTTCATGGGGCGCATGGCATGAGCGGCCTCTGCCAGTTGCTGGTTGATGGCGACCTGCGGCTCGAGCCGCTCGCCGACCAGCATGTCGAGCCGCTGCGCGCCGCGTGCGCGCGCGATACCGAGATCTGGAACATCTATCCGATCTCGATGCTGGGCGAGCATTTCGACAAGGCGATGGAGGAATTCCACGCCACCACCAGCTGGGTGCGCTTCGCCGTGCTGTGGCGCGATTCTGTGGTCGGCATGTCGAACTATATCAACCCCGATGCGCGCAACCATGTTGTCGAGATCGGCGGGACCTATGTCGAGCCGGCGGCGCGGGGGGCTGCGGGGGTCAACACGCGGATGAAGCGGCTGATGATCGACCATGCCTTCGCGCAGGGCTTTACCCGCATCGAGTTCCGCGTCGATGCACGCAACCTCCGCAGCCAGGCCGCGGTGCGCAAATTGGGCGCGGTGCACGAAGGCACGCTGCGCCACAACCGCATCACCTGGACCGGCTATGTCCGCGATACCTGCGTGTTCGGCCTGCTCGAAAGCGACTGGTCAGGCCGCCGCGCGTGACCTGAGCAGCCCGGCGAGCGACTGGCCGCGCCGCTCGCCTGCCGCCTCGCCGATCCCCATCAGATCGAGCATCGTCGGATAGATGTCGAGGATCGACACCGGATCGGCATGGCGGACATGCTGGCCATTGGCGATCCACAGCGACCCCGAGGGGTGATGGCAGCCGCTCTTCACGCCTTCCATCGCGTAGAGCAGCGAACCGATGCTGTGCGTCTCGCCCGTCGCCGTATCGGTCATCGGGGTTTCGGCATCGATCTTCCAGCTGATCTGGCAGCCGAAATAGAGCGCGTCGGCATCGCCATCGTCGCGCGTGGCGAAGACCTGATAGCCATCGGCCAGCCGGAACGCCTCGAGCCGCGCCTTGGCCGCCGCCCGCTGGTCCTGATCGTCGAAGCGCAGCATGTACTGGTGCGTCATCGTCGGGTCGGCGCTGCGCGAAACGATGCCGCAACGCGCCAGAAAGCCCTTGTGATCGCGCAGCCGCAGGAAGTGCTGGCCGCCCTGGTTCTCGTAGCGCGCGAACGGCTGCTGGCTGAGCGCGGTCTGGAACACGATCAGCGCGTCATGCCGTGCCGCCAGATCAAGGAACCGCCCGACCATCGCATCCATCGCGACATAGCCGTCGCGGATCGCGCTGGCGTAACGGCCGATCTCGGCCGCATCGGGCTTCAACGTGAACGCATCGGGGTCCATGTGCCGCCAGTAGCTGTGCTGCAGATGCGCGACCGAGTTGGCGAAGAAGCTGGCAAAGCGCGGGCGGATGCGGCGGTAATAATGCGCGAACACGTCATATTGCAGCGCATCGAGGATCGCGACGCGCGCATGGCTGCCCGTGCTGCCCAGCTTTTCCCCCGCGAGTTGCGAGGTGATGCGCAGCACCGTGGCGGGCGACAGTCCGTGCGTCAGCGCAAAGCGCAGGAACGCGGCATAATCGCTCGCCGACAGCCGGTTCTCCGCATTGGAATATTCGCGCACATTATGCCCGACAAAACGGTTGTAGATGTTGAGCTCGGGCGGATAGGCATCGCCCTGCTCGCTCCACGGATCGCCGACATAGAGCGAGCCGGGCCGGGCAAAGGGCCGTGCGTTCATGCTGGCAAAGTTCATCACCGCGCTGCCCTGATCGGTCACCGCCTGCCAGATATCACGATGGCTGGCCCCGCGCCCGTCGGTCAGGCGAAAGACATGGTGCTGGTCAAAGGCCAGGCCGGTATGGATCGAATACCATTGAATCCACGGCTCGAGCTCTTCGGGGCTGGTCGTATCTGCCAGCGTCTCGAACACATGGCTCTGCCGGTGCAGGCGCCTGAAATTCGGCAGCGAGCCGTCCGCCATCCAGCGCTCGAGCAGCGGTGCGCACAGTTCGTTGAGTTCGAGCGAGAGGATCGGGCGGGTCATGGCCAATGCGCTTATCAGCCCCGTCTTGGCATTTGGTTAAGCAGGGCCGACCTGCTAACGGCGCCAGCATGCACGGATGGATCATTCTCGACAAGCCCTATGGCCTGGGATCGACCGACGCGGTGACCGCGATCAAGCGCGCGTTCCGCCAAGGCGGCTTCGGCAAGTTCAAGGTCGGCCATGGCGGCACGCTCGACCCGCTCGCCACCGGCGTGCTGCCGATCGCGCTAGGCGAGGCGACCAAGCTGACCGGCCAGATGCTCAACGGCGACAAGACCTATGATTTCACGGTCCGCTTCGGGGTGGAGACCGACACGCTCGATGTCGAGGGCAAGCGGGTGGCGGAAAGCGACGTGCGACCGACGCTGGCCGAGATCGAGGCGGTGCTGCCGCGCTTTACCGGGCCGATCGAACAGGTGCCGCCTGCGTTCTCGGCGCTCAAGGTTGACGGCCATCGCGCCTATGATCTGGCGCGCGCAGGCGAGACGGTGGAGCTGGCGAGCAGGAGCGTAACGGTGCATGCGCTCACGATCAGCCACAATCAGCCGGTCCCCCGCGCAGGCGGGGGCCCATCTCCGGACGGCGCGTCGAGCACGAGAGGTCAGGAGATGGACCCCTGCCTTCGCGGGGGAGCGGATGGGGACAGGGTTGAAGAGATCACCCTCTCCGCCCATGTCTCCAAGGGCACGTACATCCGCAGCCTTGCGCGCGACATCGCGCAGGCGATGGGCACGGTGGGCCATGTGACGATGCTCCGCCGCAGCCAGGCCGGGCCGTTCGGCCTCGCTGAGGCGATTTCGCTGGACAAACTGGACGAAATCCGCCAAGGCGCGGCCCCAGAAGACGTAATCTTGCCATTCGAGGCAGGGCTGGCCGACATCCCGGCTCTTGACCTCACTCCCGATCAGGCAAGGCGGCTCCGCATGGGGCAGGTCGTGACCGGGATTGCCGCACACGATGGGCGATATTGGGCGCGCGGGAGCGATGATGCTCCGCTCGCACTGGTATCGCTTTCGGACCACGAGGTCCGCGTGGTGCGCGGTTTCAACTTTGGATGATGTTCGAGGAATGAAGACATGACGATTACCGCAGAACGCAAGGAAGAAGTGATCAAGGAATATGCGCGCGAAGCCAACGACACCGGCTCGCCCGAGGTGCAGGTGGCCATCCTGACCGAGCGCATCAACAACCTGACCGAGCACTTCAAGTCGCACCACAAGGACAACCACTCGCGTCGCGGTCTTCTGATGATGGTCAACAAGCGTCGTTCGCTGCTCGACTATCTCAAGAAGAAGGACGAAGCCCGCTATACCGACCTGATCGGCAAGCTGGGTCTCCGCAAGTAACCATTCTCGAACGGCCCCCCAGCGGGGCCGTTCGTTTATCCGCGCCAGGAAATAATCGTGCGCGGTTTCCAAACGGCCTTTCCGCAATGAGGCGGATCAGGGCCAGCGGGGCAAGATATGGCCCCGAACCGCGCCAGGCCGGTCAGCCTGGCACCAGAAGAGGCCCCGGTCCGCAATAGGGCGTACCGGGTTCGATAAGGAAAATTCATGTTTGACGTAAAGACTGTAGAAATCGAGTGGGGCGGAAAGACCCTCAAGCTCGAAACGGGCCGCATTGCCCGTCAGGCGGACGGCGCTGTGCTGGCCACTTATGGCGAGACCGTGGTGCTGTGCGCCGTGACCGCCGCCAAGTCGGTGAAGGAAGGCCAGGACTTCTTCCCGCTGACCGTCCACTACCAGGAAAAATTCTCCGCAGCAGGCCGCATCCCCGGCGGCTTCTTCAAGCGTGAGCGCGGCGCGACCGAGAAGGAAACGCTGACCAGCCGCCTGATCGACCGTCCCGTCCGCCCGCTGTTCCCCGAAGGTTTCTACAACGAGATCAACGTGATCGCGCAGGTCCTGTCGTTCGACGGCGAATCCGAGCCCGATATCGTTGCGATGGTCGCCGCCTCGGCTGCGCTCACGCTGTCGGGCGTGCCCTTCATGGGCCCGATCGGCGCCGCGCGCATCGGCTACAAGGATGGCGAATATCAGCTCAATCCGTCGATGGACGAGGTCAAGGAAGGCGAACTCGATCTGGTCGTCGCCGCAACGCATGACGCGGTGATGATGGTCGAATCGGAAGCCAAGGAGCTGTCCGAGGAAGTGATGCTCGGCGCGGTGGAATTCGCGCACGAGGCCTGCCGCCAGGTTACCGACGTGATCATCAAGCTGGCCGAACAGGCCGCCAAGGATCCGTGGGAAATGGCTCCGCAGGCTGACCTGAGCGCTGCCAAGCAGAAGCTTCGCGACCTGATCGGTGCGGACATTGCAGCGGCCTACAAGCTGACCGACAAGTCGGCCCGCTCGAATGCGCTCAACGAAGCGCGTGCCAAGGCCAAGGAAGCCTTTGCCGATGCGACGCCGCAGGACCAGATGGCCGCGCAGAAGCTGATGAAGAAGCTGGAAGCGGAAATCGTCCGCGGTGCCATCCTCAAGGACGGCAGCCGCATCGATGGCCGCACCACCACGCAGATCCGTCCGATCGAGGCGATGGTCGGCTTCCTGCCGCGCACCCACGGCTCGGCGCTGTTCACGCGCGGTGAAACCCAGTCGATCTGCACCACCACGCTGGGCACCAAGGACAGCGAGCAGATGATCGACGGCCTGACCGGCCTGTCGTACGAGAGCTTCATGCTGCATTATAACTTCCCGCCCTATTCGGTCGGTGAAGTCGGCCGCTTCGGCGCGCCGGGCCGTCGTGAAGTCGGCCATGGCAAGCTGGCATGGCGTGCGTTGCACCCCGTGCTGCCCAGCAAGGACGAGTTCCCCTATACCATCCGTGTCCTCTCCGACATTACCGAGTCCAACGGCTCGTCGTCGATGGCCACGGTGTGCGGCGGTTCCTTGTCGATGATGGACGCGGGCGTTCCCTTGAAGCGTCCAGTCTCGGGCATCGCCATGGGTCTGATCCTCGAAGGCAGCGAATTCGCGGTGCTCTCCGACATCCTGGGTGACGAGGATCACCTCGGCGACATGGACTTCAAGGTCGCCGGCACGTCCGAAGGCATCACCACGATGCAGATGGACATCAAGATCGCCGGCATCACCCGCGAGATCATGGCGCAGGCGCTGGCGCAGGCCAAGGAAGGCCGCGCGCACATCCTGGGCGAAATGGCCAAGGCACTGGGCGAAGTCCGCACCGAACTGTCGGCCCATGCTCCGCGCATCGAGACGATCCAGATCGACAAGTCGAAGATCCGCGAAGTCATCGGCACCGGCGGCAAGGTGATCCGCGAGATCGTCGCCGAAACCGGCGCGAAGGTGGATATCGACGACGAAGGCCTGATCAAGATCAGCTCGTCCGACCTCAGCCAGATCGAGGCTGCCAAGAAGTGGATTCTGGGCATCGTCGAGGAAGCCGAAGTCGGCAAGATCTACAACGGCAAGGTCGTCAACCTGGTCGATTTCGGCGCGTTCGTGAACTTCATGGGCGGCAAGGACGGCCTGGTCCACGTGTCGGAAATCCGCAACGAGCGGGTCGAGAAGGTGGCCGATGTCCTGTCCGAAGGCCAGGAAGTCAAGGTCAAGGTTCTCGAGATCGATCCGCGCGGCAAGGTGCGCCTGTCGATGCGCGTCGTCGATCAGGAAACCGGTGAAGAGCTGGAAGACACCCGCCCTGCCCGCGAACCGCGCGAGCGTGGTGATCGCGGCGAACGTCGCCCCCGTCGCGATGGCGATGGCGGTCGCGGTCGCGGTGGTGACCGTGGTGGCGATCGCGGCGAACGTTCGGGCGGAGGCGGCCGCGGCCGTGGTCGTCCCGAGCGCTCGGAAGGCGGCGAGAGCGGCGGCGACGCCGGCCTGCCCGACTTCATCACCGGCGAAAGCTGAGACTGGCAGTTTGCTGCTGGCGTTGCGGGTTCATCCCGTGACGTGACAAAGACCGGCCGGAAGCTCCGCGCTTCCGGCCGGTTTTTTTGTCGGGCGGCGGTCCGGAATGTCCCCCGGAGCGCGTTACTCGGCAGCCTCCCCGGCTTCCTGCTCAGCCTCTGCCTGCTCTTTGCGCTTCTGGAAGTACGCGATCCATTCGGGGCTCTGCGGAATCGCATCGCCTGTGTCGATCTGTGTCAGCTTGGCACCGCTCAGCGCAAATGACTGGACAATGGCGGGCCACAATTCGTCCGACACAGCAACGAACAGATACACATTCTTGTAGACGCCCGGCTTCAGGCGCTTCGCATAAGCTTGAAGCACTTGCGCAAGGTTGGCTTCATCCGCTGATCCGATGGCGACAGCATCCTCCAGTTCACCTTCGCTCTCCTTCAGCAATTCATTCAGAGACTGTAGCGATCTCCCGTAATCCTTGGACGCTGGTGGTTCCAGAACGAAGGTCCATGGGGTTTCTGGCGGCTGTATTGCGCTGTCTGGTGGCGGCAGCTCAGCCTCTTCATCTGACAGAAAAAGGAACTCTGCATCAGGGTCGCGGAAAGGCGTCAGCCGCCGATAGGCTTCCACGAGATACTCGTATAACTGCCCCGGATCGGTCGGCTTGACCAGTGGTTGGGTGATAAACGCGAACCACGCCTGCTCTGCCGCCTCATCCTCTGCCAGCGAAATTCGTGCGAGTTCGTCGATCGTCGCCTGCATTGCAGGGTCGATTGCGTCGATCGCGCCTGTTTCCAGCGCAAACCGATACAGCACTGGTGCGGGATCAGGCGACTGCCTGGTTGAGGGGAGATTGACCGGGATGACCAGCATGGTTCCGTCGGGCGACAGGCTGGCTTCCTCGCGCCATTGCAGGGAACTCACGCTTCGCGGCATGGCCCGGACATGGCTTCTGGTCAGGAAGTCGGTCAGCGCCATCTTGCGGACCACGGAACCGTCCGAGCGATAGATGACGACGACATCGTCACCGTAGCCCATCAAGTGCCAGTTATCCAGAGTGACGAAATAGCGTCCAGAGGGCGCAACAAGTACGTTGACCGGGGCGACATCGTTGACCAGCTTTCCCTGCCATATCGCTGTCCACGCGCCGGTCGCGTCCCTGGTCTCCAGTACGGCCATGGGTGACTTGACCGCACTTGCCGGATATTGTCCGGCCAGCCCACTACTCTCGATCTTCCCCTCGAAAAAATCGAGTTGATTGGTGAGCTCTCGTGGCGTTAGCGTCAATCGCGCCGAGCCGTCTGACGCCAGATAGACTTCCTTCTCGGGAAGAGCCCAGCTATCCGCGCGGGCAACATCAGCAGTGCTGACCAGAATTAGACCGATCAAGGCGAGAACATATTTCATGGGCATGATCCTGCCCCGAAATACCACTCAACTCCAGACAGCAAATTTGCCCAAGATCGTGGGCAAGGTTTGGCAAGTTAAGTTCATCCTTGAACGGCCATTGCAACCGACATCGCGGATGCTCGCACCTACCAGCCAAGCACTTCCTTGGCCCGGTTACCAAAATCTGGTATCGCTGCCCCATGAGCAAGAACACATCCATCGCGCTCGGCGCGCCGTTTCAGGAATTTGCCCGCCGCAAGGTGGAATCGGGCGAGTACGGCTCGACCAGCGAGGTCGTGCGCGAGGCGATGCGGCGGTTGATGGCCGATGAACTGAGGCTGGAGGCCCTGCGCGCCGCAATTCAGGAAGGCATCGATAGCGGGCCTGCCGAACCCCTTTCCTTCGACGATTTCATCGCGGAGATGAAAGCCCCCGCAAAGGATGCCGACGCAGCATGAAGCGATGGCGCCTGACGCGAAAGGCGCGTGCTGACCTGGCTGACATCTGGAACTATACCGCTGACCTGTGGGGCGTCGCACAAGCCGAACGCTGTATCCGGCAGATCGAGATGGAACTGACTGCGGCCAGCCAGGGAAAAGCCTTGGCGCGACCGATCGATGCCTATTGGCGGGTGAAGTCCGGCCACCATTTCTGCATTTTCCGCAAACTGTCCGACGGTGACATCGAAGTCATCCGCATCCTGCACGAGCGGATGGATATCGACCGGCACCTCTGACACGGCCCAAAATGCTTCGGGGCAGGAACCGCCTGCGGTGCCTGCCCCGAAATTCATCTTTGCCAGATGGCCAATCAGCCGATCAGTACACCCGCTTCTTGGGCTTGATATACTCGACCTCGTCGCTGAGCGTGTATTCGTGGACCGGGCGGTAATCGAGCGTCACCTTGCCGCCCTTGCCGCCCCAACCTTCGAACCAGCTGACGGTGTGCTTCATGAAATTGGCATCGTCGCGTTCGGGATAATCCTCGTGCATGTGCGCGCCGCGGCTTTCCTTGCGGGCATGTGCGCTTTCGATGGTGCAGACCGCCTGGCTGAGCAGGTTGTCGAGCTCGAGCGTCTCGATCAGGTCGGTATTCCAGATCAGCGAGCGGTCGGTGACGTGGACGTCCTCCATCCGCTTGTTCACCTGCTGCATCAGCGCGGTGCCTTCCTGCAGCAGCTGCGTGTCGCGGAACACCGCGGCGTGCTTCTGCATCGTCTTCTGCATGTCCATGCGGATCTGCGCGGTGGGCGAACCGCCCTTGGCGTTGCGGAAATGGTCGAGACGCGACAGCGCCAGATCGGCCGAATCCTTGGGCAGTGCCTTGTGCGGGCTGCCCGGCTTGATCGTGTCGCGCAGGTGATGGCCGGTCGCGCGGCCGAACACCACAAGGTCGATCAGCGAGTTCGAGCCCAGACGGTTCGCGCCGTGCACCGAAACGCACGCGGCCTCGCCTACGGCATAGAGGCCGGGGACCACGGTGTCGGGGTTGCCATCCTTGATGGTGACGACCTGGCCGTGATAATTGCAGGGAATACCGCCCATATTGTAGTGCACCGTCGGCACCACCGGCAGCGGCTGGCGCGTCAGGTCGACGCCGGCAAAGATCTTGCCGGTCTCGGTAATGCCCGGCAGGCGTTCGGCCAGCACCTTCTCGTCGATATGGTCGAGATGCAGGTAGATATGGTCGTTTTCCTTGCCGACACCGCGGCCTTCGCGGATTTCGGCGGCCATCGAGCGGCTGACCACGTCGCGGCTCGCCAGGTCCTTGGCCGAGGGGGCATAGCGCTCCATGAAGCGCTCGCCTTCGGAATTGGTGAGATAACCGCCCTCGCCGCGCGCGCCTTCGGTGATCAGCACGCCCGCGCCATAGATGCCGGTCGGGTGGAACTGGACGAATTCCATGTCCTGCAGCGGCAGGCCTGCGCGCAGCACCATCGCGCCGCCGTCACCGGTGCAGGTATGCGCCGAGGTGGCGGAGAAATAGCAGCGGCCCGATCCGCCCGTCGCCAGCACCACGGCATGGCTGCGGAAGCGGTGGATCGATCCGTCTTCCATGCACAAGGCGATCACACCGCGGCACGCGCCGTCTTCCATGATCAGGTCGATGGCGAAATATTCGATGAAGAAGTCCGAATCGTACTTGAGCGACTGCTGGTACAAGGCGTGCAGCATCGCATGGCCGGTCCGGTCGGCCGCGGCGCAGGTACGCTGCACCGGCGGGCCTTCGCCCATGTTCTGCATGTGCCCGCCGAACGGCCGCTGGTAGATCGTGCCGTTGTCGTTGCGGCTGAACGGCACGCCAGCATGCTCCAGTTCATAGACCGCAGCAGGCGCTTCGCGCACCATGTACTCGATCGCGTCCTGATCGCCCAGCCAGTCCGAACCCTTGACGGTATCGTACATGTGCCACGACCAGTGATCGGGCGAGTTGTTGCCCAGGCTCGCGGCGATGCCGCCCTGCGCCGCCACGGTATGGCTGCGGGTAGGGAAAACCTTGGTGATGCACGCGGTCTTCAGGCCCGCCTCGGCGCTGCCCATGGTGGCGCGCAGGCCCGATCCGCCCGCGCCGACGACAACCGTGTCGTACACATGGTCGATGATCTTGTAGGCTTCGGTCATCAGCTTGCAGCTCCGGCAAAGGCAATGCGCGCAACGGCGAAGATGCCGAGGGCGGCCCCGGCAACGGCGTAGAAGTTGAGCAGCAGGATCACGCCGAACTTGGTGCCATGGTCATGCACATAATCCTCGACGATGACCTGAAGGCCCAGGCGCAGGTGATAGAAAACGGTGACGATCAGCAGGATCATCGCGGTGGCGGGCAGCGGCGCGGAAAGCCACGCGGTGACCGTCGCATGGTCGAGCGCGGGCAGGCTGACCAGCGAGGCGATGAACCAGATCATCAGGATGAGATTGCTGACCGCGGTGACGCGTTGCATCACCCAGTGATGCGTCCCCGTCTTGGCGGACCCCAGCCCGCGAACCTTGCCAATTCTGGTGCCACTTCCCATGGTCGACTCCCAGCGCGGGCCCCATAGCCCATAGCGCTCATCAGATAATTCAAAGGATCAGGCGAAAAAGATGATCGCCCACAAAAACGCGGTCAGCACGATCGACAGCAGCGGCAGCAGCGCCGCCCAGCGGTTGTTGCCGTCGACCTCGTACCCTGCGCCGATATCGAGCACGAAATGGCGCAGACCCGAAAGCATGTGCTGGAAGAACGCCCAGGACAGGCCGATCATCAGCAGATAACCGATCGGGCTCGTGGCCCAGCCGACATACCAGGCATAAGCCTCGGGGCCGCTGGCGAGTGCCATCAGCCAGCCGACGAGAAGAATCCCGCCGATCACGGCCATGCCGTCTCCGGTGGCGCGGTGGAGGATCGAGACCAGCATGGCCGGGCCCCAACGCCAGATGGATAGGTGCGGCGACAGCGGCCTGCCCGATGGTTTTGCCATGGTCTCCCCCGTTTATACGATCGTGTTCATCAGCGAATTTGCGTCCCGCGCCTGTTTAGCCGATTGCCCAAATGATGCAATTGTTGATTGCGCGCGCGCGTTTGCAGGCCCGGCGCCATGCTGCGCAGCGAAGCCGCTCCGCTGGTCGCGGCAATAACCCCGCGTTAACCATGTAGGCATATGCCGTTTGCGGAAGCACCCCGGAAGCCGAGAGGACGTAATGGCAGACCCCAAACTGGATTCGAAAGGCAGCGCCGATTTCAAGGCGCTCTATCAGTCCGTGGCGCACGAACTCTCGATCAGCCAGCGACTGTCGGCCTTCGACCTGACCGGAGATCTGCCGCGCTACGCGCGCAAGGCCCTCGATCTGCTCGAAAAGGATCAGGACGCGATCGCGCTCGCCTTCTGGGAGCATTACAGCCGCATCGCCAATCTGGCAGAAAAGGGTCGCGATCTCGAGACGCTCAAGCAGCGCCATGTGGAATCGAGCCGCATCTACACGCGCGAGAAGATGGCCAATCTGGGCGGTCAGACCTGGGTGGAGATGGCCTTTACCCATGCGCTGTCGGCGAGCAAGCTTGGCGTGCCCATGTGGCAGTTGCTCGCCGCCAATGCGCACACGCATGATTTTGCCATCGAAAGGATGCGCGCGCGGCTGAACGACGACATGGACCAGTTCCTTCCGCTGGCGCGCGCCACCGCGCAGGTGATGGTGATCGAGGCGGAGATCATGTCGTTCGCGATCAACGCGATGACGCATCGCGAGGCGCAGATGGTGCGCACCGCACAGACCGCAAGCTTCAAGCAGACCGTCGACGGCGAGCTGCAACAGGCCTCGCATCTGGGCACCGGGCTCAAGAGCCAGGTCGTCAATGCTTCGGAAGCCGCGCGGCAGATGCTCGGCCGTTCGTCCGAGGTTGCCGCCGCCGCCGAACAATCCGCCATCGCCATGCGCGAGGCGGCACAGACCGCTGCCGGGCTGATCCGCGCCATCGAGGATGCGCGCAGCGAGGTGGAGATTGCCGCCGACGTCGCCGAACGCGCCTCGCGCGAGGCGGGCCATGCGGTGGCCAGCACGCAGACGCTCTCGACCCATGCCGAGTCGATCGAATCGATCCTCAGCCTGATCCGCGACATTGCCGGGCAGACCAACCTGCTCGCGCTCAACGCCACGATCGAGGCAGCGCGCGCGGGCGATGCCGGACGCGGCTTTGCCGTGGTGGCGCAGGAGGTGAAGAGCCTGGCCAACCAGACCGCGCGCGCCACCGACGATATCGCGCACAAGATCACCGCGATCCAGCAGGCCACGCGCGACACCGTCGCATCGAACGATTCGGTGCGCGCCACGGTGAGCGAGGTGCAATCGAGCGCCGACCGCATCCGCGAGGCGATGGAAATCCAGGCGCAAACCGTGACGATCATCACCGCCGCGGTCGATGAGACCGCTCTGGCGGCCGACTCGATGTCGAACACCATCGGCACCATCCGCGTCGACACCGAGAGCCTGGCGAGCGAGATGGACAAGGTGGGGGCAGGGTTCAGCCATCTGCAGAACCAGCTGGTCGAGCTGCGCAACCGGTCGGACCGCTTCGCCGTCGAGATCGGCCTCGCCAAGAGCGCCTGATTGTCCGCAGCGCGTTGCGGCGATGGACCGGGCGGCGGCGCGGCGATATGCTGGCGCGCATGATCAGCGTCGAACAGAATATCCTCGTCACCGGCTCCAGCCGCGGCATCGGCCGCGCCATTGCCGACCTTCTCCACGAAGCCGGGCATCGCGTGGTCGGCCATGCCAGCCGTCCATTCCCCGATGACAGCCCGGATGCGCCCGAATGGGACGTGGTCGCGGCCGATTTCGGCGATTTTCGCGGGCCCGACCTGCTCTGGCAGGAAGCGATCGACCTGCTCGACGGGCGCATCGATGTCCTGATCAACAATGCCGGCATCTTTGCGGCCAATCCGATCGAGCGGGGTGATGCCGAATGGCTAGCCGCCTGGGACGAGACGATGACGATCAACCTCACCGCGAGCGCGCAATTGTGCCGCTTTGCCGTGCAGCATTTTCTCGACCACGGCAATGAAGGCCGCATCGTCAACATCGCCAGCCGCGCCGCCTATCGCGGCGACAGCCCGGCGCACTGGCATTATGCCGCGTCCAAGGGCGGGATGGTGGCCATGACCAAGTCGATCGCGCGCGCCTATGCGGCGCAAGGCATCTACGCCTTCGCCATCTGCCCCGGCTTCACCATGACCGGGATGGCCGAGGATTATCTCTCGAGCCGCGGCGGTGACAAGCTGCTCGCCGACATCCCGCTCGGCCGCGTCGCCATGCCCGACGAGGTCGCCACCATGGCCAGCTTCTGCGCCATCGACGCGCCGCCCTCGATGACCGGCGCGGTGCTCGACGTGAACGGAGCGAGCTACGTGCGCTAGGGGATGAGATGAAGGGGGGCTGGGTGTACATGATGGCGGACCGCTATCGGGGCACCATCTATACCGGTGTAACGGCGGACATCGGACGCCGGGTGGAGCAGCATCGATCTGACGGTGGGTCACGTTTCGTCAAACGATATGGCCTCGACCGGCTCGTTTATACCGAATGGCATGACGAGATCGAACTCGCGATCGCGCAGGAAAAGGCGATCAAGAAATGGCGCCGCCAATGGAAGATTGACCTGATCGAGCAGGCAAACCCGAATTGGGAAGACCTGTCACACCTCATCAACGCGTGATCCGAGCGCACCGTATTTCGTCACCCCCGCGAAGGCGGGGGTCCCGCTTCCTTTCTGAGCTCTGTGGATAAGCGGGATTCCCGCGTTCGCGGGAATGACGGGATTGGCAAAGTGAAGAGCGTTTCCCTAAAGGTGTGCGAGCCTCCACGCGAACAAGGACCCACGCATTGGACAACTGGAAAGTCACCATCCCCTGCACGCTCGCCGAGGCGCAGGCCGTGACCGAGGACATGACGCTCGACGACGGCAGCTTCGGCAATCCCAGCCTGGTGGCAAGCGAGGTCGATGCCTATGCCGATCCGCAAGCACCGGGAAGCTGGGCGCTGCATGCCTATTTTACCGAGGAGCCCCAGGCCGAGTGGATCGAGACGCTGCGCGGCCTCGTCCCCAGCGCCGCCGATGCGGCCCTCGCCGCCGAGTTGCTGCCCGACGAGGACTGGGTGACGCTGAGCCAGGCCGGGCTCGAACCGATCCGCGCCGGACGCTTCCATGTCCATACGCCCGAAATGCCCGCGTCCGACGAACCGGGCGTGCGCAGCTTCGAGATTCCTGCGAGCCTCGCCTTCGGCACCGGGCACCACAACACCACGCGCGGGTGCCTGATGGTGCTCGATTCGATGGAGGCCGCCGGGCTGCGCGTCACCAACCATATCGATATCGGCACCGGCACCGGGCTGCTCGCCTTTGCCGCGATGCACCTGTGGCCCGAGGCGCGGGCCATCGCGAGCGACATCGACCCGGTCTGCGGTCCGGCGGTCGAGCATAATGCGGCGAGCAACGGGATTGCGATCGGCAACCAGCCCGGCGAACTCGCGATGGTGATCGCCGAGGGGCTGGACGATGCCAGGCTGCAGGCGCGAGCGCCCTATGATCTGGTCATCGCCAATATCCTGGCCGGGCCGCTGATCGAGCTTTCTGCCGATGTCGCCGCCGTCACCGCACCCCGGGGCCATACCGTGCTGTCCGGACTGCTCGGCACGCAGGCCGAGGCGGTGTCGGCTGCCTATCGCGATCAGGGCTTTGCGCTGGAGGAGCGGCTGGACCTGGGTGACTGGACGGTATTGCGGCTGTGCAAGCGCGGCGAGGCCTGACCGTAACGCCTTTCCGGCGCAATCTCCGGCGAAAGCCGGAGTCCAGAGTGATGTCGCGCAATCTCGCTTCTGGACTCGAGCTTTCGCCGGAGAACGGAACTCACAGCAGTTTTCATACACCCCAGTTCGTCACCCCCGCGAAGGCGGGGGTCCCGCTTCCTCTCGAACGCCCCGCACAAGCGGGATTCCACTTTCGCGGGAATGACGGAGGACAATGAAGCGCGCACGCGCCCTGTTCGCCTGGCTGGCGCTGATCGCAGGCCTCGCCTTTGCCGCGGGCGAGATCGGCGGGCTGTGCGGCACCAACACGCAGTGGCGCGCGCCGGAGGATGGCGTGACCATCTATGTCGAGACCAACGGCTTCCATACCGGCTTCATCCTGCCCGCGCGCGCCGAAGGGATCGACTGGCACCGCATCTTCCCGCCGACCGACCTCGGCGACATCCGCTATCATGCCACCGGTGCGACCGATCATGTCGCGATCAGCTGGGGCGAGCGCGATTTCTATCTGAACACCCCCGACTGGCGGGAGCTCGACCCCGCGACCATGGCGCGCGCCGCGATCGGCAGCGACGCGACGCTCATCCACATCTATCACATGAACCGCCCGCAAGAGGGGCGTTACGCGCGCAAGCTGGTGATCAGCCATGCCGCCTATCGCCAGCTCGCCGCACGGCTGATGGCGGACGTGGCGATTCCCGAGCGCGGGCCGCTCCAGCCCATCCCCGGCTATGGCGGCGACGATGTCTTCTACCCCGCCCATGGCCGCTATTCGGCGGTCCGCAGTTGCAACGCCTGGACCGGCGACCATCTGCGCGCGATCGGTGTGCGGATCGGCGCGTGGACCCCGGCCGAGCACCATGTCATGCGCTGGTTTCCCGAAGCTTCCTCTCGAGGAACAGCCGCTCCGCGCGTGCCGGATTGAGCATCAGCGCCGTGCGATAGGCCGCCGCCGCGCCCTCAGGGTCGCCCGTTTGCGCGAGCAAATGCCCACGCGCCGCGTACCACGGGCGATAGCTTGCGAGCTTGTCGCTGCCCAAAGCTTCGAGCGCGGCCAGTCCGGCCTCGGCCCCCTCGACCTTCGACAGCGCGATGGCACGATTGATCGCCGTCACCGGTCCGGGACGCAGCAGGCTGAGCAGATCATAGAGCTTGAGGATCGCCGCCCAGTCGGTCTGCCCCTCCCCCTTGCGCCGCGCATGGGTGAGGTGGATCGCGGCCATCAGCTGATACGGCCCGCTGCGCCCGATCGCCGCCGCGCGCCGCATCAGCCTGGCCGCCGACGCGATCAGCCCGTCGTTCCACAGGCCGCAATTCTGCTCGCTGAGCGGGATCATCCGCCCCGCGCCATCGACCCGCGCCCCGCGCCGCGCCTCGGCGAGCTGCACCAAAGCGGCCAGCCCCAGCACCTCGGGATCGTCGGGCAGCAGGTCGGCGAGCATATCGGTGAGCCGCAGCACCTCGGGCCCCAGATCGGCGGTCGGCTCGCTGCCCGCAGCATCCTGAAAGGCCAGCGCATAGCCGATATCGAGCGTCGCCAGCACCGATTGCAGCCGCCCGGCCC
>NZ_QKVT01000001.1:3100743-3103562 GCF_003426715.1 Blastomonas sp. UPD001 | reverse complement strand
AGCGCCCAGCGCGGCGCCTTGGCGACGAAACCGAGCCGCGCCTGCCAGTCGAGCCGGTCGACCTTGTAGACCACGCCGTCGATATCATAGGGCAGGTCCGCGCGCCGCCGCTCGATCTCGCGATAATGCGCGAGCAATTCATCCAGCGCCTCGACCCGCACCAGCAGCGGCGAGACCGGCACGCCCATCGCAGCAATCGCCTGCATCACCTCGTGCTGCGTCGCGCCCGGCACCGCGCTCGCCACGCCCCAGCCATGCGCCAGAAAGCGCAACGGCCGCGCGGCGGTGACCCTGGCGTCCTTCTGCCGGAGCGAGCCGGCGGCAGCGTTGCGCGGATTGGCGAACAGCTTCTCGCCGCGCGCCTCCTGCGCGGCATTCAATGCGGCAAAGTCCGCTTTGGACATGTAAACCTCGCCGCGGATTTCGAGGATGTCGGGGACCGCACCGCCAGCGAGGCGCTCGGGAATGTCGCCAATCGTCCGCACATTGGCGGTGACATCCTCGCCCACCTCGCCATCGCCGCGCGTCGCGGCGCGCACCAGCACGCCCTGCTCGTAGCGCAGCGAGAGCGACAGTCCGTCGATCTTGTCCTCGGCCGTGAACGCGAGCACGTCGCCCTCGGGCAGCGCCAGATAGCGCCGCACGCGTGCGACGAACTCGCCGATGTCCTCATCCGAAAAGCCGTTGTCGAGGCTCATCATCCGCTGCTCGTGCCGCACCTTGGCGAGCGGCGAGGACTCGACCGCTGCGCCCACCAGCCGGTTGGGACTGTCGGCGCGGATCAGATGCGGAAAGGCCGCTTCCAGTTCGTTGTTCCGCCGCACCAGCGCGTCATAGTCCGCATCCGAAATCTCGGGCGAATCCTCGGCATGATAGAGCCGGTTGTGATGCGCGATCTTCTTGGCGAGCCGCTGCAGCTCGATCGCGGCTTCGGCTTCGGACAGGGTTTCGATGGATGGGGTGTTGTTCAAGGTTGTGCCTCTCGCCGATAAGGGGTGGCCCGACAAAATGGATCGTTCAGCCAGCGCGCATGCCATTGGGGATCGAGCTTGGCCAGCAGTTCGCCTTGCCTGGCCAGCAGTCTCGGTCCGAACTCATCCGCCTGCGTCGTGTCCATGCGTGCGCCCTCGGCTGCCATGGCATAGGTAACATGATCGAAGACCCAATAGAGCATTTCGTCCAGATCCCGGGTCATCATGTGATCGAACATGTCGCCGCGCTCGAAATATCCCAGCTGAAGCCCGCGGTGATCGACAAAGGCATAGAATTCCCCGTTTTTCGGGTAATCGATCAGCGACAGAAACCGCTCTTCGATCCCGTATCCGCGGGCAAGCTCGCGAATTCGTGCGTGCAACTGCTCGGTGGTCATGCCGGTATAGGGCGGCAGGGTGACCGGTCGCTCGGTACGGGGTGACGGCTCACCTGGAACTGCGGGTTCGGTGGGCCGTGCCGGGACGTCGGCAGGCGAAGGCGGACTTTCGACTGCCCGATCGGCGTCCGGCGCCCGCCGACCCCGCACGCGCCGCACAAGCAGGCCGATGCCGATGCCCAGCAGCGCGACAGCAAACCACGGCACCAGCGCGAATATGCCGATATAGCCCACCGCCAGAAGCGCATTGTTGATGCCGCCCGATTCGCTCCCGGCGCCGACCAGGACCAGCAGCACGAACATGGCCAGCATCAGCCCGAGCGGCGCGAACAGCCAGCCCAAGGCCACGCGCAGAAGCCAGCGCCGCGGGATCAGCGGCACGAACACTGCAGGAGCGATGACCAGCGCCGCTACCAGCAGCACCAGGCCGGGTGTGATCTGATCGGGTTCGGCCGCCATGCTCATACCCCAGAGTTCCCGTTCATCCCGGCCAGCGGCGAGCAACGCCCGGAAGCTGCAGGTTCATAGCGCGCAGCGGGGACACGGGCCAACACTGCATGCACGGAGCCGTCCTCATCGCGTGGGCCGATCGCGGTAATAGGCGGCGCGCCGGCTGCGATCGACCTGCCACCGGGCATGCCAATCGGCATGGATAGCTGCGAGCAGGCGACCCTGATGCTCCAGCACCAGCGGACCGAACTGATCGGCATGGGTCAGCTCGCGCGCGGCCTGTTCGCCCGCAAGCCGGAAGGTCGCCTCATCGAAGACCCAGTATAGAATCTCGTCGAGGCTATGGGGCACGCTGACCTCATATGCGTTGCCCCGATCATAGCGCGCCATGCTGTAGCCATGGTCGGTAACGCTGACATAGGCGGCGTCATTGTCGGGGAAATAGACAATCGGCAGCACCCGTTGCTCGATGCCGAATTCGGCCGCGCGTGTGCGGATGGTCTCGTGCAGATGGCGGGTCGCGTCAGGCAACTCCTTGGCCTGGGGCTGGGCGGTCGTCGATTGCGAAGGCGCTGCGCTCGAGCTGGCCTGGCCGTGGTCCGACCGCGGCATGGACTGCTTCTTGAGCACAAGGGCCAGCACGATGCCGCCCGACCACATCACGAGCCATGGCAGGGTGAGCACGCCGGACAGCAGATGGAAGCCCGCCCAGGCATTGGTCATGTCATTCGCGTCGGCCTGCGGCGCCAGCATGCTCTCCACGCTGATCGCAGCCCAATAGATCGCGACCGGCGCGAAGAACCAGAGCATGGCGACGACGACGCCCGCTCGCCTGGGTAGCCGGGCGATCAGGACCACGGGCGCAACCAGGCAGAAAATGGCCACGATACCCATCACGACATAGATGATCTCGCGCCATTCCATCCCGCCCCCCGGGTCTGCCATCACACCCCCTCCAGCAGCCGATCCGCCTGCGCGCGCGCCTCTGGCGTGAGTTCGG
>NZ_QKVT01000001.1:3071971-3100643 GCF_003426715.1 Blastomonas sp. UPD001 | reverse complement strand
TGACGACCAGCAGCTGCGTACCCCTGGCCAGCCGCGCCAGCCGCTCGCCGATCGCCGAGGCGACCGCGCCGCCGACGCCGCGATCGATCTCGTCGAAGATCATCGTTGCCGCCCCGCCCTGCTCGGCGAGCGCGACCTTGAGCGCGAGGATGAAGCGCGACAGCTCGCCGCCCGAGGCGATCTTCATCAACGGCGCGAAATCGCTGCCCGGATTGGTCGAGATCAGGAATTCGACATGGTCCTTGCCCGATGCGCCCCAGCGCGCCTCGTCGAGCGGATCGACCAGGGTCCGGAAGCGCGCGGCGTCGAGCTTCAGCGGCTTGAGTTCCGCCATCACCGCCGCGTCAAGCGCCACTCCCGCCTTCGCCCGCGCCGCGCTCAGCGCATCGGCGGCGGCGACATAGGCCTCGCGCGCCTTGTGCCGCGCCTTGTCCAGCTCGGCGACATTCGCCCCTCCCGATTCGAGCGCGGCCCAGTCGGCCTGCATCCGCTTCAGCAGGTCGGGCAGCAGGTCGCCCGCGACATTGTGCTTGCGGGCGAGCGCGCGCAGATCGAACAGCCGCCGCTCGAGCTCGTCGAGCCGCACCGCGTCATAGGTCAGCGCCTCGGATGCCGCGCGCAGCTTGGCCTCGGCATCGTCGGCCTCGATCATCGCGCGGTCGAGCGCCTCCATCGCCTCGTCGAGCAGCACATGCTCCTCGGCGATCCGCCCCAGCTTGCGCGCCGCGCCGCGCAGCAGCGCCAGCGCCCCCTTCGATCCCTCGAATGTCTCGAACAGCTCGGCGAGGTCGCCCGAGAGCCGCTCGCCCTTCTGCATCGCGGCGCGCTCGCCCGCCAGTTCCTCTTCCTCGCCCGGTTGCGGGCCGAACGCGGCGAGCTCTTCCAGATTGTGCTCGAGAAGTTCGCGGTCGCGCATCGCGCTCTCGATCGCCTCGCTCGCCGTCGTGAACGCGCGCTCGGCCGCCTGCCATTCGCGCCACGCCGCAGCAACGCGCGCGACATCGCAGCGCCCGAAACTGTCGAGCAGGTCGCGATGGCCTTTGGGGTTGATGAGGCCGCGATCGTCATGCTGGCCGTGAATCTCGACCAGCATCGCGCCCAGATCGCGCAGCAGCGCGGCAGAGACCGGCTGGTCGTTGACGAACGCACGGCTGCCGCCATCGGCGCGCACCTGCCGCCGGATCAGCAGCGGCTCGCCCGGCTCCTGCGCGATATCGTTATCCTCGAGCAGCGCCGTGATACCGGCATGATCGCCGGTATCGAAGCCCGCGATCACCAGCGCCCGCTCCGCCCCCTGGCGCACCAGCCCGCTATCGGCGCGCGCGCCCATGGCCAGACCCAGCGCATCGAGCAGGATCGACTTGCCCGCCCCGGTCTCCCCGGTCAGCACGCCCAGGCCTGGACGAAACTCCAGATCGAGCGCCTCGATCAGCACCAGGTCACGAATGGCGAGCGAAAGGAGCATGGTGCCAGCCTTAGAACAGACAGGGGACATGTGGGAACAGCTTTTTGGGGCTCTTCGCCGCACCGACGGCGCGCCAGCGCGGAATTTCGCACCGGCGTCATTGACTTGTCACGATGCGCGCCATAGCTCGGGCGAACGGGGCCTGGAATGCGAAGGAAGACGACGCGGTGGTGACCTGTAACTCCCCCCTCCGGCCCGGCGATCGCCGCGCATGAGCCTGGTGGCGCTCCCCTTTGCGCTGGCGCTGGCATCGCTTCAGCCGGGGGGTTCGGAACCCGCTCCGGTTGCCGCTCCGATCGAGGCGCCGACCGCGCCTGCCACGACGCTGCCGCCATGCCCCGTGACCGACCAGCTCGCCGCTGCACCCGCCGCGCCGCCGCAGGACCCCGCACCATCGCCCCAGCTCGACACGATCATCGTCACCGCGCGGCCCGATTCGCAGCCGGGCGATCCGATGCTGCAACTGAATGCGCAATCGTTCGAGGTGGTGCAGGATGTCGACGAGGCGCTGGTAGGTCCGGTAGCGATGGCGTACAAGGACGCGGTGCCCAAGCCCGTGCGGCACGGCATCCGCAATTTCCTGCGCAACCTGACCGAGCCGATCGTGGCGCTCAATTTCCTGCTGCAGCTCAAACCCGGCAAGGCGGCGGAGACCGTGGGGCGGTTCGCGATCAACAGCACCCTCGGCATCGGCGGGCTGTTCGACATCGCCAAGCGCGATCCGTTCAAGCTGCCCTATCGGCGCAACGGCTTTGCCAACACGCTCGGCTATTACGGGGTGGAGCCGGGGGCCTATCTGTTCCTGCCACTGATCGGCCCCACCACGGTGCGCGATCTGGCGGGCGGCGTGGTCGATGGACTGCTGCTGCCGACCGTCGCTGGCGCGCCGTTCAACGATCCCTATTTCACCCTGCCCGCCGCGACGCTGAGCGCGCTGCAGGGGCGCATCCAGATCGACGAGCAATTGAACGCGCTGCGCAACCAGAGCCGCGACCCCTATCTCGCGGCACGCGATTTCTACCTGAAGCGCCGCCAGGCCGAGATCGACGCGCTCAAGGGCAAGGTGGCGTACCCGGATGGCGACCTGCCCTTTGTCAATCCGGGCACCGGCGGACCGATCGCGGTACCGGTGACGCCGGTGATGCCCTCGGCGCCGGCGGTGAACTGCGTGCCGGTGGGGTGAGGGGCAGCCCTAACGCGCCTCACCACCGCCGCTTAGCCTGAGCCCGTCGAAGGCCTTGCGCGACGGCGGGCCCGATAACCCTTCGTCATCCTGAACTCGTTTCAGGATCCATCGCGCCCCAAAAGCCGAAGCCGCGTGGGGAGAAATGGACCCTGAAACAAGTTCAGGGTGACGGTTGATAACAACGCCGCCAGCGCACCAAAGCTTCCCTCCCTGGCCAGCGAGGGGTTGGGGGTGGTTCGTCTGCGCGCAGGGTAGCTGAACGACTGCTCTCTCCCCATCAGGGGAAAGACACGCAGGCTTGCCAGCTTGCTGGCTAGCCGTAGTTGAGAGGGGCAAGCGGCAGCGCATTCCCCTCTCCCAACCCTCTCCCCTGAGCCGCAGGCGAGCAAAGCTCAACGGGAGAGGGCATTAGGCTCACGCCCCCTGCAACAGCCCTTCCCTGGCGATCTTGTCGCGCCACACGAGCGGGGCGAGCTGGTGCACGTTCTTGCCCTCGCTATCCACCGCGACCGTGACCGGGAAGTCGCTGACCTCGAACTCGTAGATCGCCTCCATACCCAGGTCATGGAAGCCGACGACGGTGCTGCCCTTGATCGCGCGCGCGACCAGATAGGCAGCGCCGCCGACCGCCATCAGATAGGCGCTCTTGTGGTCGCGGATCGCCTCGACCGCCGCGGGGCCGCGCTCGGCCTTGCCGACCATCGCGAGCAGGCCTTGCTCCAGCATCATGCGGGTGAACTTGTCCATGCGCGTCGCGGTGGTGGGGCCGGCGGGTCCGACGATTTCCTCGCCCACCGGATCGACCGGGCCGACATAATAGATCACGCGGCCGCGAAACTCGACCGGAAGCTCCTCGCCCTTGGCGAGCATGTCCTGGATGCGCTTGTGCGCCGCGTCGCGCCCGGTGAGCATCTTGCCATTCAAGAGCAGCCGGTCGCCCTGTTTCCAGCTCTGCACCACTTGCGGAGTCAGATTGTCGAGATCGACGCGGATCGCCGCCTTGTCGGGCGTCCAGTTGACATCGGGCCATTCGTCGAGCTTGGGCGCTTCGAGATAGGCCGGCCCCGAGCCGTCGAGGCTGAAATGCGCGTGGCGCGTCGCGGCGCAATTGGGGATCATCGCGACCGGCTTGCCCGCGGCATGGCAGGGAGCGTCCATGATCTTGACGTCGAGAATGGTCGAAAGCCCGCCCAGCCCCTGCGCACCGATGCCGAGCGCGTTGACCTTGTCGAAAATCTCGATCCGCATCGCTTCCAGATCGGTCTGCGCCCCGCGCTCCTTCAGCGGACCCATGTCGATCGGCTCCATCAGCGCCTTCTTGGCGAGCAACACCGCATGTTCGGCCGTGCCGCCGATGCCGATGCCGAGCATGCCCGGGGGACACCAGCCCGCGCCCATCTGCGGGATCATCTCCAGGACCCAGTCGACGATATTGTCGCTGGGGTTCATCATCTTGAACTTGGACTTGTTCTCGCTGCCGCCGCCCTTGGCCGCGACATCGACATGCACGTGATGGCCGGGCACCATCTCGACATGCAGCACGCAGGGGGTGTTGTCCTTGGTGTTGCGACGCGTGAACGCGGGATCGGCGAGCACCGAGGCGCGCAGCTTGTTGTCCGGGTGCAAGTACGCACGGCGCACGCCCTCGTCGACAATCTCCTGCAGCGAGCGCGAGGTATCGTCGAGGCGGCAGTCCATGCCCCATTTGACGAACACGTTGACGATTCCGGTATCCTGGCAGATCGGGCGATGGCCTTCCGCACACATCCGGCTGTTGGTGAGGATCTGCGCGATCGCGTCCTTGGCCGCGGGCGACTGCTCCGCCTCATAGGCCTTACCGAGCGCGCGGATATAGTCCATCGGGTGGTAATAGCTGATGAACTGCAGCGCGTCGGCGACGCTCTCGATCAGGTCGGCGGCTTTGATGGTCACGGTCATGGCATTCCCCCGGGAAACTGGACGCGCTCTCGTGGCGCGGGCGGATGAACTGCGACCGTCTCTATTGTGGGCGCAACGCTATCGCAAGCGGCGGCACAAGGGAATGGGGGTGGTAACCGCACTGGCGGCCAGCTTTACACATAGGGTCCGAAATGTCAGAAATCGTTTGGACGTGTGAAACACGGTGATCTCCCTGCCGTAGCACTGGTTTGTGCCAGGAGCGCGTGCGAGGAACTCGGGAGGCCTCGCCACACGTCCACCACATTCCATGGCGCTCCCGTCCAACCCGCATCATCCACAGCCCCCAATTAGCCGTGCACAAGCCTGTGGAGAGGAAATTGTGGGCAAGCCGCATTTGCCCTCTTGCGATTTTTCGGACCGGCTTTTTCCCGCGCGTCGCGCCGCCTCGGTCCGGTTGCGCCAGCGACGAACGGAATCCCACGCGCGACGAACGGTTGGCCTAATTAACCATTTACCCTCTTGCGCCGGATTCAGGAAAGGGCACTATAGGTAGTGGGGGATGCGGACGGGGCATACCAATACCAGTGGGTTACACGAAGCGCGGGGGCAGACATCGGCCTTCACGTCAAGGGCGTTTTGCCTCTTTCGGGCCTTCTGTTGGGGATAAGTTTTCCCCCGTCGCGGGCCACAAGATGCTATACGGGACGCTTGCGCCCCGAGTCGAACAATTGCGGAACAAAGTTTCCCATCAACGGTCTTACGGGGGCGTCATGGATTTCAGAGATACGGGCAAGGGTAGCGCAGACAATATGGGTGAAGCAGATGTACTTGACGCAGCCGCAAAGGCAGATTCAGGCGCAGGCGCAAGGATCGCGTCCGGCGAGGCCAATGCCGCGGAAATGGCGCTGATCGCCATGGCCGCCACCCAGGCTGCTGCCGCCGCCAAGCCCGCCGAGGCTCTGGACAGCAAGACCGTCGCTGCGCGCCGGTTCCATGTCGTGACCGACAAGAGCCGCGACGATCTGCTCACCGATTTCGGCAAGGAAACGCTCGAGGACCGCTATCTGCTGCCCGGCGAATCCTATCAGGACCTGTTCGCGCGCGTCGCCGATGCCTATGCCGACGATCAGGAGCACGCCCAGCGGCTCTATGACTATATCTCGAAGCTGTGGTTCATGCCCGCAACGCCGGTGCTGTCGAATGGCGGCACGGGTCGCGGCCTGCCGATCAGCTGCTATCTCAACAGCGTCGACGACAGCCTGGAGGGCATTGTCGGCACCTGGAACGAGAATGTCTGGCTCGCCTCGCGCGGCGGCGGCATCGGCACCTATTGGGGCAATGTGCGCGGCATCGGCGAGCCGGTCGGCCTCAACGGCAAGACCAGCGGCATCATCCCGTTCGTGCGCGTGATGGATTCGCTGACCCTCGCGATCAGCCAGGGCTCGCTGCGCCGCGGTTCGGCCGCCTGCTATCTCGACGTGTCGCATCCGGAGATCGAGGAATTCCTCGAGATCCGCAAGCCCTCGGGCGATTTCAACCGCAAGGCGCTCAACCTGCACCATGGCGTGCTGCTGACCGACGAGTTCATGGAAGCGGTGCGCGACGGCGCCGATTTCAACCTGCGCAGCCCCAAGGACGGCAGCGTGCGCGGCACCGTCAACGCGCGCGCGCTGTTCCAGAAGCTGGTCGAGACGCGTCTGGCCACCGGCGAGCCCTATATCGTGTTCAACGATACCGTGAACCGCACGATGCCCGCGCATCACCGCGAGCTCGGCCTCAAGGTCTCGACCTCGAACCTGTGCAGCGAGATCACGCTGCCCACGGGCCGCGACCACCTGGGCAACGACCGCACCGCCGTGTGCTGCCTGTCCTCGCTCAACATCGAGACCTGGGACCAGTGGCACGACGACAAGCGCTTCATCGAGGACGTGATGCGCTTCCTCGACAATGTGCTGCAGGACTATATCGACCGCGCCCCGCCCGAAATGGCGCGCGCGCGCTACAGCGCGATGCGCGAACGCTCGGTCGGCATGGGCGTGATGGGCTTCCACTCGTTCCTCCAGGCGCGCGGCCTCGGCTTCGAATCGGCGCTCGCCAAGTCGTGGAACATGAAGATCTTCAAGCACATCGCGGCCAAGGCATCCGAAGCCTCGATGCTGCTCGCCAAGGAACGCGGCCCCTGCCCCGACGCCGCCGACCAGGGCGTGATGGAGCGTTTCAGCTGCAAGATGGCGATCGCGCCGACCGCGTCGATCAGCATCATCTGCGGCGGCACCAGCGCGTGCATCGAGCCCATTCCGGCGAACATCTATACCCACAAGACGCTTTCGGGCAGCTTCGTGGTCAAGAACCCCTATCTGGAAAAGCTGCTGCGCGAAAAATCGAAGGATTCGACCAATGTGTGGAATTCGATCCTCGAAAAGGGCGGCTCGGTCCAGCATCTCGATTTCCTGAGCGCGGAGGAAAAGGACGCGTTCAAGACCAGCTTCGAGATCGACCAGCGCTGGCTGCTCGAACTGGCAGCCGACCGCACGCCCTATATCGACCAGGCCCAGTCGCTGAACCTGTTCATCCCGGCGGACGTGGACAAATGGGACCTGCTGATGCTGCACTTCCGCGCATGGGAGCTGGGCATCAAGTCGCTCTATTATCTGCGCTCCAAATCGGTCCAGCGCGCAGGCTTTGCCGGCGGCGTCGAGGCGGACAACACCATCGACGCGCCCAAGTTCGAGCTCGGCGAAACGACGGATTACGACGAGTGCCTGGCCTGCCAGTGACAAATTCCCTCTCCCAGCGGGAGAGGGAGGGAGCCGCGCAGCGGCGGAAGGGTGAGGGTGACAGGCGGGCCATAATGCGCACCTATCGCAATCAACCATCCGGCACTGTCCCCCGCGCCCGCCAGTTGCGCCGCGACGCCACGGATGCGGAGCGCGCTCTCTGGCTGGCGTTGCGAGAGAATTTCCCGACTGCGCGGTTTCGTAGACAAGTGCCGATCGGGCCGTATTTCGCGGATTTCCTTAGCTTCCGGGAGAAGCTGGTGATCGAAGTGGACGGCGGCCAGCACGATCAGCAGGCAGAATATGACGCGGCCCGCACGCGCTTCATCGAAGCACAGGGCTATCGGGTCATCCGGTTCTGGAACAGCGATGTGCTGCCCGACCCGGAATATGTTGTGGACGCCATATCCCTCTCCCTCAAGGGAGAGGGAAGGAGCGACGAAGTCGCGGGAGGGTGAGGGCGACAGCCTGAACCCCGCCGCATCACCCTCACCCTCCCAGGCTTTGCCTGGGCCCCTCCCTCTCCCGTGGGGAGAGGGGAATTCGGAGTAACACGATGTCTCTCTTGGAAGCCCGCACTCAGTACAAGCCCTTCGAATATCCCTGGGCCTATGATTTCTGGAAGCGCCAGCAGCAGATCCACTGGATGCCCGAAGAGGTGCCGCTGGGCGAGGATTGCCGCGACTGGGCGCAGAAGCTCTCCGATCACGAGCGCAACCTGCTGACGCAGATCTTCCGCTTCTTCACCCAGGCCGATGTCGAGGTGCAGAACTGCTATCACGAGAATTACGGCCGCGTGTTCAAGCCGACCGAGGTCAAGATGATGCTGACCGCGTTCAGCAACATGGAAACCGTGCATATCGCCGCGTACAGCCATCTGCTCGACACCATCGGCATGCCCGAAAGCGAATATGGCATGTTCCTCGAATATGAGGAGATGAAGGCCAAGCACGATTATCTCGCGACCTTCGGCGTCGACAGCGACCAGGACATCGCGCGCACGCTCGCGATGTTCGGCGGCTTTACCGAAGGGCTGCAGCTGTTCGCGAGCTTCGCGATGCTGATGAATTTCCCGCGCTTCAACAAGATGAAGGGCATGGGCCAGATTGTCAGCTGGTCGGTGCGCGACGAGAGCCTGCACTGCGAAGGCATCATCCGCCTGTTCCACGCCTTCTGCGCTGAGCGAGGCTGCCTGACCAAGGCGGTGAAGGAGGACATCATCGACTGCTGCCAGAAGACCGTGCGGCTGGAAGATGCGTTCATCGACCTGGCGTTCGAACAGGGCCCGGTCAGCGGCATGACCGCCAAGGAGATCAAGCGCTATATCCGCTATATCGCCGACTGGCGCCTCAGCCAGCTGGGCCTGCCCGCGATCTACATGATCGAGGACCACCCCCTCCCCTGGCTCGCCCCGCTGCTCAACGGCGTCGAGCACGCCAACTTCTTCGAAACCCGCGCGACCGAATATTCCAAGGGCGCGACGCGCGGCAACTGGAACGACGTGTGGGCCGCCTTCGACAAGCGCCAGAAAAAGAGCGCCGCCAACGAGGTCGCCGTGATCGACGACAGCGAGGACATGTTCAAGCAGGCGGGGATCGCGGCGGAGTAATTGCACCGGTGATCGAGTTCGATCCGGTGAAGAACAACATCAATATCCATGAGCGTGGTTTGCCCTTCCAGCTGGCGGCCCTGCTTTTCGATGGTCCTTTCATCGAAGAGCAGGACACCCGGCAGGATTATGGCGAGCCACGCTTCATTGCGACGGGCCCCATCGCGGCTTTGGACAACCACATCTTTGTGGTAGTCTACACATGGCGCGGCGCTAATCGCCGCATCGTGAGTTTCCGGAAAGCCAATGACCGCGAAGTCAGAAGATACCGAGCAAGTCTCCCGGGATGAGGCCCTGGCCTTTGCCAGGACCTGGGCGACGCCTGAAAATCTCGCGAAGATCGATGCCGTATCCGATGGCGAGATCGCTCGGCAGATTGCCGACGATGCCGATGTCGCTCCCGAACTGACCGACGAGTGGTTCGAAAACGCACGGCTGGTCATTCCGCTGAAGAAGCCGCGCGCAGCCTGACCACCCCCCGCTCCCCCATCGTGATCAGCCGTATTCCCGCGCGCTGCGTCACATAGCTCCACAGCCAGTTGACGACCACGGCGGCGCGGTTGCGGAAGCCCGCGAGGAAGCCGATATGGACCGCGCCCCAGAGCCACCAGGCGGGCGCGCCGTGGAGGCGGAGCCAGCCGAAATCGGCGACGGCGCTCTTGCGGCCGATGGTGGCAAGGCTGCCCTGGTGGCGATAGACGAACGGCGCGTCGGCGGGCCGTCCGCGCAGTTCCTCGCCGATCAGCATTGCCGCCAGCCACGACCTGTTGCAACCGCTGCACGCCGCGCGGCTGTTCACCGCCGCGCTGACCCGCGATGCCGAGCCGGGCACGCAACAGCTCGCCCAGCGGATCGACAGCGCGATCGGCGCGGCCGACGGGCTGATCCGCGCGCTGCTCGATATCAGCCGGCTCGATTCTGGCGGGGTGGAGCCGAGCCCCGAGCCGGTGGCGCTGCAACCGTTCCTCACCGATCTGGTCGAAAGCTTCGCGCCGATGGCCGAGGACAAGGTTCTGTCGCTGCGCACCGGCGCGCTTTTCGGGCATGTCCATACCGATCCCGGATTGTTGCGCTCGATCCTGCAGAACTTTCTCTCCAATGCGCTGCGCTACACGCCCGAAGGCGGGGTTCTGGCCGGCACGCGGCGACGCGGCAACCGCATCCGCATCGACATCATCGATACCGGGGTGGGCATTGCCGAGGACCAGATCGACGCGATCTTCGCCGAATTCACCCGGCTGGGCGCGGTCGAGGCCGAAGGGCTGGGGCTGGGGCTGGCGCTGTCCGAACGGATCGCGCGGCTGCTCGGAGGGGTGATCGAGGTCAAGTCGGTGCCGGGCAGGGGCAGCCGGTTCAGCCTGTCGCTGCCCGCCGCCGATGCGATCGCGGCGCCAGCCCCCCGGGCCGCGCCTCAGCCCGTCCCCTGGCCTGATCGCGCGCTCAAGGTGCTGGTGATCGACAACGATCCGCTGATCGTCGAGGGCACGACCAGCCTGCTCAGCCTTCTCGGTCATGATGCGCACGGGGCCGACGGTCCGACAGCGGCGCTGGCCGAGCCGGGGCCGTTCGATGCCGCACTGGTCGACTTTCAGCTCGGCGCTTCGATCGATGGCCTCGCGCTGATCGCGGCGCTGCGCGAGCGGCACCCCGGTCTTCCCGCCGCGCTCGTGACCGCGCAGGGATCGCCTGACCTCGCGCGGCGCGCGGCGAAAATGGGCGTGGTGCTGATCGCCAAGCCGGCCGGCGCCGACCTGATCGGCGGCTTTCTCGCCAATGTCGCTTCGGGGGTCCGCGAACCCGCCTAATGCTGCAGGTCGAGCCCCATCGAGCGGGCGACCAGGGCGGCCTGGGTGCGGTTCTGCACGCCGAGCTTGCGCATGATCGTGGTCATGTGCGCCTTGACCGTCGCCTCGCTCATCGCGAGATCGTGCGCGATCTGCTTGTTGAGCTTGCCGTCGATCACCTCGCGCAGCACGCGCAGCTGGGTGGGGGTGAGGCCCGCCACGTCCTGTGGCAGCGGCTCGGGCGCGTTTAGTGCTGCGGTGGTGGTCGGTGCGCGACCGCCCAGTGCGCGTGCGATGGCCGCTTCGATCGTGCCGAGATCGCTGTCCTTCGAGAGGAAACCGACCGCGCCGAGCTGCCGCGCCTCTTCGGCCACCGCCGCGCCTTCGGCGCTCGAGACGACCAGGATCGGCACTTCGGGCCGCTCGGCATGGAGCATGGCGATGCCCGAATAGCCCATCGCGCCGGGCATCTTGAGGTCGAGCAGGATCAAGCGCAGCTCTTGTGCGGTGCTGGCGGCAGCAGCGGCTGCGGCCAGCGTTCCGGTTTCCAGTATCTGTGCCTGCGGAGCGACCCGGCTGACCGCCAGGACCAGCGCCTGGCGGAACAGCGGGTGGTCATCCGCGATCAGGATCGTTTCTATGTCGCATCTGCCATTTGCGGTCGGCCTGCGACAAGATGCTCGACAACCTGCGGATCGGCAAGCGTCGAGATGTCGCCGAGGTTCGACAGGTCGTTCTCGCCGATCTTGCGCAGGATGCGGCGCATGATCTTGCCCGAGCGGGTCTTGGGCAGGGCGGGGGTGAACTGGATGATGTCGGGCGTGGCGATGGGGCCGATCTCGCGGCGGACCCATTGCACCAGATCGCGGCGCAGCTGCTCGTCGGGCTCGACCTCGACATTGGTCGTCACGAACGCATAGATGCCTTGGCCCTTGACCGCGTGCGGCATGCCGATCACCGCGGCCTCGGCGACCTTGGGATGCGCGACCAGCGCGCTTTCGACCTCTGCGGTGCCCATGCGATGGCCCGAGACGTTGATCACGTCGTCGATGCGCCCCGTGATCCAGTAATAGCCGTCCGCGTCGCGCCTGCACCCGTCGCCGGTGAAATACAGGCCCTTGAAGGTGGTGAAATAGGTCTGGAAGAAGCGCTCGTGATCGCCCCAGACGGTGCGCATCTGGCCGGGCCAGCTGCGATCGATGACCAGACAGCCTTCGCCCGCGCCCTCGATCAGCTGGCCCTCATTGTCGAGCAGCAGCGGCTTCACCCCGAACATCGGCTTGGCGGCCGAGCCGGGCTTCAGCGCATGCGCGCCGGGCAGCGGGGTCATCATGCACGCGCCGGTCTCGGTCTGCCACCAGGTATCGACGATCGGGCAGCGGCCCTCGCCGACGACGCGGTGATACCATTCCCATGCCTCGGGGTTGATCGGCTCGCCCACCGATCCGAGCAGGCGAAGGGTCTTGCGGCTGGTCTTCGTGACCCACTCATCGCCCTCGCGCATCAGCGCGCGCAGCGCGGTCGGCGCGCCGTAGAAGATCTCGACGCCGAACTTGTCGACGATCTGCCAGAAGCGCGAAGGATCGGGCCAGGTCGGAACGCCTTCGAACATCACCGTGGTCGCGCCATTCATCAGCGGGGCGTAGACGACATAGCTGTGCCCGGTGACCCAGCCGACATCCGCCGCGCACCAGTAGATCTGGCCGGGGCGATAGTCGAAGACATATTGGAAGGTCATTGACGCCCAGACGCTGTACCCCCCGGTGGTGTGCAGCACGCCCTTGGGCTTGCCGGTCGAGCCCGAGGTGTAGAGGATGAACAGCGGGTCCTCGGCGCCCATTTCCTCGGGCGGGCAATCGGCGGATTGCGCGGCGACGCCCATCGCCCAGTCGATATCGCGGCCCTCAGTCATCGGCACGTCCGCGCCGGTATGCTTCAGCACGATCACGGTATCCACCGCTTCGCAATGATGGCCGAGCGCGGCATCGACATTGGCCTTGAGCGGGACCTTCTTGCCCCCGCGCAGCCCTTCATCGGCGGTGACGACGACGCGGCTGTCGCAATCCTGGATGCGCCCGGCGAGCGCTTCGGGCGAGAAGCCGGCGAACACCACCGAATGGATCGCACCGATCCGCGCGCAGGCGAGCATCGCGACCGCGGCCTCGGGCACCATCGGCAGGTACAGCGTCACGCGCTCGCCCTTGCGCACCCCTTGCGCCTTGAGCAGGTTGGCGAAGCGGCAGACCTGTTCGTGCAGTTCGCGATAGGTGATCGCGCGCGATGCCTCGTCGAGGCTGTCGGGCTCCCACAGGATCGCGACCTGATCGCCGCGTTCGGCCAGGTGCCGGTCGAGGCAGTTGGCGGCAAGGTTGAGCGTGCCGTCGGCGAACCAGTTGATACCGAAATCGGCCTCGTGAAAGCTTGCCTCGCTCACCCTGGTGAACGGCCTGATCCAGTCGATCCGCTGCGCTTCCTCGCGCCAGAAGGCGTCGGGCTGCTCGATCGACATGCGGTAGCGCTCTTCGTACACCGGCGCGGTGATCAGCGCGTTGGCGGCCCAGTCGGCGGGCACGGGATAGACGGCGTCGGCCATGGTCACTCTCCTCGTCTGGCTGCGTCTGAGGGCGCAGGGCTGGGGGCATGATAAGCCCGGAGGCGAGGCGCCGACCATTAGACGAAGGTCGTAGATGTCCGACCATGGTCGCTCTGGAAGGCGATGGTCAATCGGCAAAGACTGAGGCTGCGACCGGGATCACCCGGCGCAGGTTGAGGAGAGAGCGATGCCGAGGGGTTATCGATCGATGGGGGCGGCCTTGCTGGCCGCAAGCGCGCTGATGGCGCCGGAGCTGGCCATGGCCCAGACCGCGCGCGAGGCGGCGCTGGAAGAACGGCTGGCCAGGCTCGAGGCCGAAATGCAGGCGCTGCGCGCGGACCTGAGCGCGGCGCGCAATGCGCAGGCGGAGATGGCCGCCGCTGCCACCCAGGCGGCGACGCGCAGCGAGGAAGCGGTGACCCGCGTCGCCGCTAATTGAAACATTTACAAATCATTTATTGGACGGTACATCGATCGTCCTTCCTGGATATACCTATTCGCTAACAAACAGTGAGATAGCTGTCCGACATATGGCGTTGCAAAATCGCTATATTCGGCGGGCGCACAGCGAGGCCATTAGAGGGGCACTGGAACTTAGTCTTAACAAGCAAGTTTTTTTTAGAGCCATGATTTCTCCGCGAGGGTCAAAAAATTGTGAAACGGGCTTCTTCTTTCTTACGCTCCAGTACATGCCGTGGATGGATGAAACAGGTGGCTATGAGAATTACCGCCAACTTCGCGCATTTTACTTAAAGTCATACGCGCAATCACTTCTGATGCGACATAACTATCTAGAAAAAATCATAGGTATAGCGACCGAGCCGCCTGGTCATAGCAGGGGCTCATCCGAAGACATAATTTATGCAGAACAAACGCAGTGGACAGACGCTGATCGAAAGCAGGTTAGGCAAGATTGTAAAAAATTGGGGATTATGGGGAAATTGAAGCAAAAGAGTTATCATGGGCGGGAATATCCTGATGTTAGTCAGAAGCCCGGAGACGTATACTCTGGAAATCGCAAGCAGCGCCGAAAGCAAGCGGCTCGCAAGAAAAAGCTATAGACTTCGAAACTTTCTTGGCTTGAGAGCAAATTTCCCAAACGGGTGTTGTCCCAACATTCCGACGTCGAGCCTTACATTCAACTATCGACCACTTCTGCCACTCATAGTACCGGTCGGACAAACCTTGGATGCCAGCCCAAACATGCCCCGGCAAGCACCCACGACCGCCCCAAGACGGATGGCGTTTCCACTGGGAACCTCAGATTTGCCTTGTGGAAGGGTGGTGCCGCTTACAGGATTCGAACCTGTGATCCCATAATTACGAATGAACAGGACCAATCGAGAGCACTTTCAGCATTCACTTTTGCCCACCCGCTACCCAACACGCGTTAGCTGGGCACCCATCAACCACCTACCAAAAGACCCTTACGGAAGCAGCAGTGAAGAGTCCCCGTAGGAGTAGAAACGGTATTCATTTTCAACGGCATAAGCGTAAGCCGCTTTCATCACATCGAGTCCCATCAGCGCCGAGACCAGCATGAACAGCGTCGAGCGCGGCAGGTGGAAATTGGTCATCAGCCCGTCAATGCCCTTGAAGCGATAGCCCGGCGTGATGAAGATCGCGGTATCGCCCTCGAACGGGCGGATGATATTGTCGTCGCCCGCGGCGCTCTCGATCAGGCGAAGCACGGTGGTCCCCACCGCGATCACGCGGTTGCCGCGCGCGCGGATGGCATTGAGGCGGTCCGCCGTGTCGGCATCGATACGCCCCCATTCGGCGTGCATCTGGTGGTCGTTGGTGTCGTCGGCCTTGACCGGAAGGAAGGTCCCCGCACCGACATGCAGCGTCAGCATGGCATGCTCGATCCCCGACTCGGCGAGTTCGGCCATCAGCCGGTCGGTAAAGTGCAGTGAGGCGGTGGGCGCGGCGACCGCGCCGTCCTTTTCGGCAAAGCGGGTCTGGTAATCCTCGCGATCGGCCGCGTCGATCTCACGCTTGCTGGCGATATAGGGCGGCAGCGGCATCGTGCCCGCGCGCTCGAGCAGCAGTTCCACCGGCTCGTCGCCCTGAAAGGCGAAGACGATCGAGCCGTCATTGGCCTTGCTCTCGACATCGGCCATCACGCCCGCGCCGAAATGCACGACATCGCCTTCGCGCAGCCGCTTGGCGTTGCGCACAAACGCCTGCCAGCGGCGCAGGTCGATCCGCTTGTGCAGCGTCGCGCCGATGCGCGCCTCGCTCCCCAGCTTCACGCCTTCGAGCTGCGCGGGGATGACGCGGGTATCGTTGAACACCAGGCAGTCGCCGGGCTGAAGCAGGCGCGGCAGGTCGCGCACCGTCGCGTCGGCCATCGCGCGCCCCTGCACGTGCAGCATCCTGGCCACATCGCGCGGGCGCACCGGGCGCAGCGCTATGCGTTCCTGGGGAAGGTCGAAATCGAATTCGTCAACGCGCATCGTCGGGTGCAATCGCTCCAGCAAGATCCGTGCCCCCCCCGCGCAGGCAGGGGCCCCGCTCTCTGTTCACCGTCAGGTGCCAAGCGGGATTTCCGCTTTCGCGGGAATAGCGTTGGATTGCAAGATTGCCGGGGAAGCGATCAGTTGCTGATCGGCGCGTTGAGGTCGTCGACGGTGATCGCGCGCTCGGCGGGCTGGGCCTGCGCCGCATAATTCGGCTCGGGCTTGTTCTGCGACTTGAGCGAGGCCTGCAGGATACGCGCCGGGCTGCTCGGCGGCTCGCCGCGCGGCACCGCGTCGACATATTGCATGCCCGAGATCACGCGGCCGAAATTGGTATAGCTGTTGTCGAGCGAGAAGCGCGGATAGAAGACGATGAAGAACTGGCTGTTGGCGCTGTTCGGGTCCTGCGCGCGCGCCATCGACACGCTGCCGCGCAGATGCGGGAACTTGTTGAACTCGGCCGCGACATCGGGAAGGTCCGATCCGCCGGTACCGGTGCCCGTGGGATCGCCGGTCTGCGCCATGAAGCCCTCGATCACGCGGTGGAAGATGATGCCGTCGTAAAAACCCTGACGGGTCAGCGTCTTGATCCGCTCGACATGGTTGGGCGCGATTTCGGGATAAAGCTGGATGGTGACGCGGCCGCCGGTCGACAGGTCGAGATACAGGATATTGTCGGGATCGGCCTTGTCGGGCGTCGGCACCAGCGGGGCGGCCATGACGGAAGCGTCGGCGGCGTTGCTGTCGCGCTGTTCGAGGGCATCCTTTTCGGCATTGCGCGCAGCCTTGCGGGCTTCCTTGTTCTTCGCCTCCGAGGCTTCTTCCTCGGCTTCGGCTGCCTCGCGTGCCGCCTTTTCGGCAGCCTTGGCCTTCTTGTCCTCTTCCTTCTGCGCCTGCTTCTCGGCCTTTTCGGCCTCTTCCTGCTGCTGCTTGCGGACCTTGGCGGCTTCCTTCTCGGCCTCGCGCGCGGCGCGGGCGGCGGCCCGGTCGGCCTCGATCTGCGACTGGTCGGTCGGCGCCGTCTCCTGCGCCTGGACAGCGATCGGCGCGAGCAGCATCGGGATGAACGACAGGGCAGCAAGCGATTTCAAGATATTGGGCATATAACCGGGCATTCCTGTTCCATTCATCCGGGGCGGCGTGGCAAAGCCTGCCCCATTTCGGGCACGGCTATAGCCAAAGCATCTGAGCCTGTCATGAATGAACTTGGGTGCCGCGCGCTGTGCGCTCGCTCACCCTTTCAGACCCGTTTCGCGCACGCGCTTCTCGACATCGATCCGCACCGCATCGGTGACGAAACGGTGGATGGCGCCGCCATAGAGCGCGATTTCCTTGACCAGCCGCGAGGCGATCGGCTGCAGCGCGACATCGGCCATCAGGAACACCGTCTCGATCCGGTCGTTGAGCTGGCGGTTCATGCCGGTGAGCTGATATTCATATTCGAAATCGGTGACGCCGCGGATGCCGCGAATGACCACCGAAGCGCCCTGGGCCTCGGCAAAGTCCATCAGCAGCGAGCTGAACCCGACCACGGTGATGTTGGCGTCCCTGATCTCGGCGACCTCGCGGCGGACCATTTCCATGCGTTCTTCGTCCGAGAACATCGGGCTCTTGGCGATATTGGTGGTGACGCCGACGATCAGGTGATCGACCAGCTGGGCCCCGCGCTGGATGATGTCCATATGCCCCAGCGTGATGGGATCGAACGTCCCGGGATAAACGCCAATCCGCATGATCTTCTTCCCCTTGTGATGCCGCTTTTGCGGTCAGTTGTCGCGCTCGACAATATAGCGCGCCAGCGCGCGCAGCAGGTCCGCCTCGCGCCCATGGCTGGCGAGATGGCCGATCGCCTGATCCACGAGGAAGAACGCTTGTTCGCGCGCGCGCTCGAGCCCCAGCAGCGACAGGAAAGTCTCCTTGCCCGCCGCTACGTCCTTGTGCAGCGCCTTGCCGGCCTTGGCCTCGTCGCCCGTCTCGTCCATGATGTCGTCGGCGATCTGGAAGGCGAGGCCGATATCGCGGGCATAGGCACGCAAGGGGTTGCGCCCCTCGACCGGCACATTGCCCAGGATCGCGCCCATTTCCACCGAAGCGGCGATCAGCGCGCCGGTCTTGAGCCGCTGCAGCTTGGTGACGGTGGGCAGGTCGAACTTCGCCTTTTCCGCCTCCAGGTCCATCATCTGCCCGCCGGCCATGCCATTGGGGCCGCTCGCCTCGGCCAGAGTGTAGATCAGCTCGGAGCGGATGAACGGATCGGGGTGCGACTGCGGCCCGGCAAGAATCTCGAAGGCGAGCGCATGCAGCGAATCGCCTGCGAGCACCGCCACGGCATCGTTGAACGCCTTGTGCACCGTGGGCTTGCCACGGCGCATGTCGTCATTGTCCATGCAGGGCATGTCGTCATGGATCAGCGAATAGACATGGATCGCCTCGACCGCGCAGGCGACGCGCACGGCCAGGCCGCGATCGACATTGAACATCGCCGCTGTCGCGGTGAGCAGCAGCGGACGCACCCGCTTGCCGCCACCGATCGCGGCATGCCGCATCGCCTCATAGAGCACCGCGCGCGGATCGTCGGGCACGGCCAGCAGCGCATCGAAACACGCATCGACATCGGCGGAAATCTGGCGGAAGGCATCGGCCAGCGCGGTATCGCTGATGGCGGTTGTCATTGTCGCTGCTCCCCTGCCCCGGTCTGCCCGCCGGTTTGAACCATCGCGCGCATTGGCTCGCCGTCAGCCCGCATCGAACGGAGTCGTGCCCGCCGCCTGGCCGTCCGCTCCGACGCGAATCTTCTCGATCCGCGCCTGCGCCGCGTCGAGCCGCTTCTGGCAATGGCCGCGCAGCAGATCGCCCCGCTCGTAAAGGCTGATCGACGCATCGAGCGGCACGTCGCCCGATTCCAGCTGGCGGACGATGACCTCCAACTCCTTCAGGGCATCTTCGAACGACAGATCGGCAGGAATGGCTTGGGCTTCACTCATGCGCACAGCTTTGACCGCTGGCCTGCGCCCGGTCAAGGCGGTTGCGAACCTGCGCCCGTGCCGCCAGTCACCGGTTGCTGATGTTGCAACTGCGAAAGCCGTAATTGCATTTGCCAGCTAAGCGGCGTTTGGACATGCTGCACCGCACAATAACAGAGGATGATGACGGCAGTTCAATTCCTCAGAACAGGGAACCCCATCATGAAAAAACTCAGCCTTCTCGCCCTCCCGCTGACCCTGCTGGCACTGCCTGCCGCTGCCCAGACCGCCCAGCCCGAACAGGTCACGTTCGAACATGACGGCGACCGTTACGTCTATACCGTCAAGATGGTCGGCGACACCAAGATCATCGATGGCACCGAAACCCGCTCGGGCAAGCGCTTCAATCTGCGCGTGTCGGACAAGCGCGTCACCGGTACCGTGGGAGACAGCGAGGTGCGCTTCAAGCGCAGCGACGTCACCCCGCTGGCCCGCACGGACATCACCAGCGATCGCTGACAGCGGACGGGCGGGTTCGCAGGACATGGCGGACCCGCCCCCGACGCCCAGGCGCGGCATCGATTTTCCGCGCATTCTCCCCCTTCCTTCTGCGCGCACCTGCGCGTAAAGCGCGGGGCCATGAGCGACACTCTTGCACCGCCCGCAGGCACCATCACCCCGGAAATCGTGGCCGAACATGGCCTGAAGCCGGACGAATATCAGCGCATCCTGGCCGCGCTGGGGCGCGAGCCCAATCTGGTGGAGCTGGGCATCTTCTCGGTCATGTGGTCCGAGCATTGCAGCTACAAGAGCTCGCGCGTGCATCTGAAGACGCTGCCGACCACCGGCCCACAGGTCATCTGCGGCCCCGGCGAGAATGCGGGCGTGGTCGATATCGGCCCCGGCCCCGACGGCAAGCCGCTCGCCGCCATCTTCAAGATGGAGAGCCACAACCACCCGAGCTATATCGAGCCCTATCAGGGCGCGGCCACGGGTGTTGGCGGCATCCTGCGCGACGTGTTCACCATGGGCGCGCGGCCGGTCGCGCTGATGAACGCGCTGCGTTTCGGTCGTCCCGACCACCCCAAGATGAAGCATCTGGTACAGGGCGTGGTCGCAGGGATCGGCGGATACGGCAATTGCGTCGGGGTGCCGACCGTGGGCGGCGAGACCAATTTCGACCCGGCCTATGACGGCAACATCCTGGTCAACGCGATGGCGGTGGGCATCGCCGAGCAGGACAAGATCTTCTATTCCGCCGCTTCCGGCCCCGGCAACTCGATCGTCTATGTCGGATCGAAGACCGGCCGCGACGGCATCCACGGCGCGACCATGGCCTCGGCCGAGTTCGGCGAGGACAGCGAGGAAAAGCGCCCCACCGTGCAGGTCGGCGACCCGTTCACCGAAAAGCTGCTGATCGAGGCGTGCCTCGAACTGATGGCGTCGGATGCGATCGTCGCGATCCAGGACATGGGGGCCGCCGGCCTCACGTCCTCCAGCGTCGAGATGGCGAGCAAGGGCGGCGTCGGCATCGAGCTCAATCTCGACAACGTCCCGCAGCGCGAAACGAACATGACCGCGTACGAGATGATGCTGTCGGAAAGCCAGGAGCGCATGCTCATGGTGCTGAAGCCCGGCCGCGAGGATTTCGCCGAGGCGATCTTCCGCAAGTGGGAGCTCGACTTTGCGGTCATCGGCCATGTCACCGAGACCGGCCATATGGTGCTCAAGCACAAGGGCGAGACGGTGTGCGACATTCCGCTCGCCCCGCTGGCCGACGATGCGCCGAGCTATAACCGGCCCTATGTCACCACCCCGCCGCCCGCGCCGCTGGCGAGCGTGCCCGCCAGCACCGATCTGGCCGCAGAGCTCACCGCGCTGATGGCCTCACCCGCGCTCGCCAGCCGCAGCTGGATCTGGCAGCAATACGATCACATGGTGATGGCCGACACGGTGCAGATTCCCGGCGGCGATGCCGGCGTCATCCGCATCCACAGCACCAATCGCGGCCTTGCCGTCACCACCGACTGCACCCCGCGCTATTGTTTTGCCGATCCGTTCGAGGGCGGCAAGCAGGCGATCGCCGAATGCTATCGCAACCTGGTCAGCACCGGCGCGAAGCCGCTGGCGACCACCGATTGCATGAACTTCGGCAATCCCGAGCGGCCCGAGATCATGGGTCAGTTCGTCGGCTGTATCGAGGGCATGGGCAAGGCGTGCAAGGCGCTCGACATGCCGATCGTCAGCGGCAATGTGAGCCTGTACAACGAGACCACGGGTCCCGACGGCGTTGCCCGCGCGATCCTGCCCACGCCCGCGATCGGCGCGATCGGGCTGATCGAGGACCTGGGCCAGATGATGACGCTGGCGTTCAAGGCGGCGGGTGAAACCATCGTCGTGATCGGCGGCAACGGCACCGCCGAACTCGGCCAGTCGCTCTGGCTCGACGTGCTGCACGGTCGCCGCGAGGGCGCGCCGCCGCAGGTGGACCTCAAGGGCGAGCTGGAATCGGGCGGCGTCATCGCGGCGCTGATCGCCGGCGGCAAGGTAAGCGCGGTGCACGACATTTCGGACGGCGGCCTCGCGGTCGCGGTCGCCGAGATGGCGCTGGCATCGGGTATGGGCGCGACGCTGTCGGCCGAAGGCGATGCAGGCTTCTGGTTCGGCGAAGGCCAGGCACGCTATGTCGTGACCACGAGCGATAGCGCTGCGGTCGTTGCGGCGGCCGAGGTTGGCGGCGTGCGCGCGCAGGTCATCGGCACAACGGGCGGGGATGCCGTGGCGTTTGCGTCTGGGGCCAGCGTTTCGGTTGCGGAACTGCGCGAAGCCAATCTGGCCTTCTTCAGGGACTGGATGGAAGGCTAAGCCACGCGCAACCTGAGCAAGGGGGTAGTGCCAATGACCACAGGCTATTCCGGCACTCCCCTCGCCCGCAAGCTCGGCCTCAAGCCCGGAATGCGCGTGTGGTTCGATAGCATGCCCGATACCGTGCGGGCTGAGATCGCTGCCGAGGTAGAAGCGCTCGAGATCGTGGGTGACCCCGCAAAAGGCTTTGCCGCCGCGCACCTGTTCACCACCGAACGCGCGGTGCTCGAACGCGAACTGGTGCGGCTGATGGTCAGCATGGATCGTGACGGCATGATCTGGGTCAGCTGGCCGAAAAGGGCGGCGAAGATGAATACCGACATTACCGAGGACGTTATCCGCAGCGTGGCCCTGCCCATGGGGCTGGTCGACGTGAAGGTCTGCGCGGTCGATGCGATCTGGTCGGGCCTCAAGCTGGTGATCCGCAAGGAATTGAGATGACACGCCTGATCCGGTTGGTTCTGGTTGCCGCGCTCGCGGTGACGGCATTCGCCGCCCGCCCGGCGCTGGCCTGGGGCGATTATGGCCACCGCGTGATTGCGAAGATTGCCGAGGCCAATGTCTCGCCCAGGGTGCGCGCGCGGATCCGCGCGCTGCTCGCGCAGGAAAAGCAGCTTGCGACCCCCGAATGTCCGCTTAGGACCATTGAGGACGCCAGCGTCTGGGCTGACTGCATCCGCCGCGACGACCTGCGCTGGGGCTATACGGCGCCCTGGCACTATGTGAATATCGACATCTGCAAGCCGTTCGACATCAAGGCCAATTGCCCCAATGGCAGCTGCGTCCCCGCCCAGGTGGCGCGCAACGAGGCACTGCTGGCCGACCGCAAGCTGCCTGCGCACGCCCGGCTCGAGGCGCTGGCCTGGCTCGTCCACACCATGGGCGACATGCACCAGCCGATGCACGCAGGCGATCGCGGCGATCTGGGCGGCAACCGGGTGAGCGCGGCCTATGGGATCGTCGAGGGGCGCATGAACCTGCACCGGTTGTGGGACGGCCCGATCGCCGAGCGCGCCATCACGCAAGGCCTGCCACTGGTGCGCACCTATTCGGCCGAAGAGCGCGCCGCTGTCACCGGCGGCGCCGTCGAAGACTGGGCGCGTGAGGCCTGGGAGCTGTCGCGCGATGTCGCCTATCCCACCGCGCAGCATGGTCCCGCATGCGGACCCGCGCTCAGCCCCGACGAGCGCGCGCGGCACAGCGACGCCGATATCGAGGCACTGATCCCGGTGGTGCGTACCCAGGTGCTGCGCGCGGGCTTGCGGCTTGCCGCCGCGCTCGAGCGCGCGCTCGGATGACACGCAACAAAAGTCGCGTTCCCTAACGGCAAATCCCTGTTTCATGACGCGGAACCGACAATTGCAATCGATTGCAAAACAATGCATAGCTATACATCGGGTTTGACCGGTGGACACCGGCGCGACCCGACCCTAACAGATGACCCGCTGCGGCTGCGGTCACGAAAAAAGGATAGGATTCAAACATGGCGAATGCGCAATCCCGGACGCTCCTTCTCTTTGGCGCGACGGGGGACCTATCCAAGCGCATGCTTCTGCCCTCGCTCTATGCGCTGCATTGCGACGGGCTGATCGCCGCCGATCTGCGCATCATGGGCACCGCGCGCAGCGAGCTCGACGACGAGGCGTTCCGCGCGATGGCGGGCGAAGCGCTGGCGCAGTTCCTGCCCGAGGCGCGCAAGGATGACGACAAGATCGCGAGCTTCCTCAAGCAGTTGAGCTATCAACCTCTCGACGCGTCGAAGATCGAGGGCTTTGCCGCGCTGGCCGATCGGCTGGGCGACATTTCGGGCGGAATGTCGATCTTCCTTTCGACCGCGCCCTTCCTGTTCACGCCGACCATCCAGGGGCTCAAGTCCGCTGGCCTGGCGGGCGAGATGGTGCGCATCGGGCTCGAAAAGCCGCTCGGCAACGACCTCGCCTCGTCCTGCGCGATCAACGATGCCGTGGCGCACGCCTTCCCCGAGGACCGCACCTTCCGCATCGACCATTATCTCGGCAAGGAAACCGTGCAGAACCTGATGGCGCTGCGCTTTGCCAACATGATGTTCGAGCCGTTGTGGAACGCCAACGGGATCGAGCATATCCAGATCACCGTGTCCGAGACCGTGGGCCTCGAAGGTCGCCATGGCTTTTACGACGATACCGGCGCGCTGCGCGACATGGTGCAGAACCATATCCTGCAGCTGGTCGCGCTGACCGCGATGGAGCCTCCCGCCGAGTTCGACGCCACCTCGATCCGTGACGAGAAGGTCAAGGTGCTGCGCTCGCTGCGCCTGGTCTCGCCCAACGAGGTGGTGCGCGGCCAGTACGGCGCCGGCGCGGTCGGCGGAAAATCGGTGAACAGCTATGCCGACGATCTCGGCAAGGCATCGGACACCGAGACCTTTGTCGCGATCAAGGCGCATGTCGACAACTGGCGCTGGCAGGGCGTGCCCTTTTACCTCCGCACCGGCAAGCGGCTCGCCGAACGGCGCAGCGAGATTGTGATCCAGTTCAAGCAGGTGCCGCACAATATCTTCGCGCAGCGCGGCGGCAGGCTTTCGGCCAACCGGCTGGTCATCCGCCTGCAGCCCGAGGAATATGTCCGCCTGCTCGTCATGGCGAAGGAGCCAGGGCTCGATCGCGGCGGGCTGGTGCTGCGCGAGGTGCCGCTCGACCTGTCGCTCACCGCCGCCTTTTCCAAGGCGCAGCGCCGCATCGCGTACGAACGCCTGCTGCTCGACCTCATCGATGGCGAGCCCACCCTGTTCGTCCGCCGCGACGAGGTCGAGGCGCAGTGGCGCTGGATCGATGCGATCCGCAAGACCTGGGCCGACCATGCGATCGAGCCCAAATCCTATGGATCGGGCAGCTGGGGGCCAAGCGCCGCGATCGCGCTCACCGAACGCGACGGGGTGAGCTGGAATGACTGACACGGCCGCCACCGCCGGCGCGCAATTCGCGCCCGATGCCTCGATCGAGGCGATCGCAGATTTCATCGCCGGGATGCTCGCCGGCGGCAAGCCGCGCGCGATCGCGGTGCCCGGCGGCAGCACGCCGGGCCCGATCCTCGCCGCTTTGGCCGAGCGCGAGGATATCGGCTGGGTCGACGTCGCGGTCTGGCTGACCGACGACCGCTGCGTGCCGACCGACCATGCGGCGAGCAATTTCGGCCTGCTCGAACGCTCGCTCGCCGCCACCGGCGCGGCCTTGGTGCCGCTGGAGGCAGGCGCGACCCCGCCGCCCTTCGATCTGGTCTGGCTGGGCATGGGCGCAGACGGGCATATCGCCTCGCTCTTTCCGAATACCGATCCGCATGCCGATGGCGCGCTGGAGGTGGTGCAGCTGACCCCCGATCCGCTGCCGCCCGAAGCGCCGTTCGACCGGCTGTCGCTGACCCTGTCGGCGCTGGTGCGCGCGCGCCATATCATGTTGGTGCTGAAGGGCGCAGACAAGCGCAAGGTGCTCGACGATGCCCTGTCCGGGGCCAACGACCTGCCGATCGCGCGGCTGCTGAAAGCCGCGCAGGCACCGGTCACCATCTTCTGGAGCGAAACATGACCAGCCTTCACCCCGAGCTCGAACGGATCACGCAGCGGATCATCGAACGCTCGCGTCCCGGTCGCCAGGCCTATCTCGATTTCATCGCACGCGAACGCGACAAGGGCGTGCACCGCCCTACATTGTCGTGCGGCAATCTGGCGCATGGCTTTGCCGCATCGGGCGAGGACAAGCCCGTCATCCGATCGGGCAAGGCGATGAACATCGGCATCGTCACCGCCTATAACGACATGCTCTCGGCGCATCAGCCCTATGGCCGCTACCCCGAGCAGATCAAGATCTTCGCGCGCGAGGTCGGCGCGACCGCGCAGGTCGCAGGCGGCGTGCCTGCGATGTGCGACGGTGTGACGCAGGGCCAACTCGGCATGGAGTTGTCGCTGTTCAGCCGCGACACGATCGCGCTGTCGAGCGCCGTCGCGATGAGCCATGGCATGTTCGAGGGCGCGCTGGTGCTGGGCATCTGCGACAAGATCGTCCCCGGCCAGTTCATCGCCGCCGCGCGCTTCGGTCATATCCCGACGATCTTCGTGCCGGCTGGGCCCATGCCCTCGGGCCTGGCCAACAAGGAGAAGCAGCGCGTCCGCCAGCTCTATGCCGAGGGCAAGGTGGGCCGCGACGAACTGCTCGAGGCCGAGGCCGCGAGCTATCACGGCGCGGGCACCTGTACCTTCTATGGCACCGCCAATTCGAACCAGATGATGATGGAGATGATGGGGCTGCACGTCCCCGCCTCCGCCTTCATCAACCCCGGCACCAAGCTGCGCCAGGAACTCACGCGCGCCGCAACGCACCGCGTGACGCAGATCGGCTGGGATGGCGAGGACTACCGCCCGTTCGGCCATTGCGTCGACGAAAAGGCGATCATCAACGCGTCCATCGGCCTGCTCGCCACCGGCGGATCGACCAACCATGCGATCCACCTGCCCGCGATGGCGCGCGCGGCGGGCATCCATATCGACTGGCAGGACCTGAGCGAGCTGTCCGCGATCATCCCGCTGCTCGCGCGGGTCTATCCCAACGGATCGGGCGACGTGAACCATTTCCACGCCGCCGGTGGCATCGGCTTCGTCCTCCGCGAACTGGCGGGTGCAGGCCTGCTCCACACCGATATCCTGACCGTGTCGGGCCAGTCGCTGCTCGATTATGCGGTCGAGCCGGTGCTCGACGCGGAGGGCGCGCTCGGCTTCGCCCCCTCGCCCGAGGTGACGCGCGACGAGGCGATGCTTCGCCCGGTCAGCGCCGCTTTCCAGCCCGATGGCGGGATGCGGCTGGTCGAAGGCAATCTGGGGCGCGGCATCGTCAAGACCAGCGCGGTCGATCCCTCGCGCTGGATCATCGAGGCACCCGCACGCGTGTTCGATGATCAGGATGCGGTGCTCACGGCGTTCAAGGCTGGCGAGCTCGATCGCGACGTCGTCGTGGTCGTCCGTTTCCAGGGTCCGCGCGCCAATGGCATGCCCGAACTGCACAAGCTCACGCCTTCGCTCGGCGTGCTGCAGGATCGCGGGTTCAAGGTGGCTCTGGTCACCGACGGCCGCATGTCGGGCGCCTCGGGCAAGGTGCCCGCGGCGATCCATCTGTGGCCAGAGGCGTGCGACGGCGGCCCGCTGGCACGGATTCGCGATGGCGATGTTGTGCGGCTCGATGCGGTCGCAGGCACGATCAGCGTTGCGGTGGACGGCACCGAATGGGAAGCTCGCCCGACCGCAAGCCAGCCTGCGCAGCCGATGGGCACCGGGCGCGAGCTGTTCGCCCTGATGCGCGCGAGCAGCGACAATGCGGAAGCGGGCGCGAGCGCGATGCTGGCGATGGCGGGATTGTGAGAGGAGCGTTCTCGAGAGGTTGCACATCACGTCCCTCGACTTCGCTCGGGAACTCGGAGAGGTTACTTGGTCGGCAACCACACAACTCCCCCGTTTGTCCCGAGCGCAGTCGAGGGACGCTGCACTAACCGTTCACCAGTTCATATAATCTGACAGGCACCCCATCATGCAGATCGTTACCGCAGACATTGGCGGCACCCATGCGCGCTTTGCGCTCGCGACCATCGAGCAGGGCCGCGTCACCCATCTGGGTGAGCCGGTCACGCTGAAATGTGCCGAATATGCCAGCCTCCAGACCGCCTGGGAGGCCTTCGGTCAGGCGATCGGCCAGCCCCTGCCGCGCGCGGCGGCCATCGCGCTCGCCACCCCGATCCGGGGCGAGGTGCTCAAGATGACCAACAACCCCTGGGTCATCCGCCCTGCCTTGGTGCGCGAAAAGCTGAATGTCGATGATTACATCCTGATCAACGATTTCGGCGCGGTCGCGCACGCCGTCCAGCATTGCGGGGCGGACCATTATTCGCACCTGTGCGGCCCGGAAGGCGATCTGCCCGAAAAGGGCGTCATCACCGTGATCGGACCCGGCACGGGCCTCGGCGTCGCTTATGTCGTCCGCAGTGCCGATGGCTATCGCGCGGTCGAGACCGAGGGCGGCCATGTCGACTATTCGCCGCTCGATTCGATCGAGGATGCCATTCTCAACCGGCTGCGCCGCCAGCACCGCCGCGTCTCGGTCGAGCGCGTCTGCTCGGGGCCAGGCCTCGCCGCAATCTACGAGACGCTGGCGAGCATCGAGGGCCGCGCGGTCGTCAGCATGGAGGACAAGGCGCTGTGGCAGCTCGCACTGTCGGGCGAGGACAGCCTGGCCGCCGCTGCGTTCGACCGCTTCTGCCTCAGCCTGGGCGCGGCGGCGGGCGATTTTGCGCTGGCACAGGGCGCGGGCGCGGTGGTAATCGCGGGCGGCCTTGGTCAGCGGATCGCCGACCGTCTGCCGCAGTCCGGGTTCGAGGAGCGCTTTGTCGCCAAGGGCCGGTTCCAGCAGCTGATGGAGACGATCCCCGTCAAGCTGATCGATCATCCCCAGCCCGGCCTGTTCGGGGCCGCCGCCGCCTTTGCCCAGGAGAATGCCGCATGACTGCAATCGCGATCGAAACCATCATGCGGACCGCGCCGGTCATCCCGGTGATCGTCATCAACGATGTCGCCGATGCGGTGCCGATGGCCGAGGCGCTGGTCGCGGGCGGTCTCAAGGTGCTCGAGGTGACGCTGCGCACCCCCGCCGCGCTCGAAGCGATCGCCGCGATGAAGCAGGTCGAAGGCGCGATCGTCGGTGCTGGTACCGTGATCGATCCGAAGACGCTCGACGCGGCGCTCAAGGCCGGGTCGGAATTCATCGTCTCGCCCGGCCTCACCGAAAATCTGGGCAAGGCGGCGATCGAGAGCGGCATTCCCTTCCTGCCCGGCATCGCCAATGCCGGCGACATCATGCGCGGGCTCGACATGGGCCTCTCCCATTTCAAGTTCTTCCCGGCGATGGCGGCAGGCGGGATCCCCGCGCTCAAGTCGCTCGCCGCACCGTTCGGCCAGTGCAGGTTCTGCCCCACCGGCGGGGTGACACTGGAGACCGCGGGCAACTGGCTGGCGATCGATCCGGTGCTGTGCGTCGGCGGCAGCTGGATGATCCCG
>NZ_QKVT01000001.1:3066713-3071871 GCF_003426715.1 Blastomonas sp. UPD001 | reverse complement strand
CGCAATCCAGCGCAACGCCGCCGCCGCGCGGGCGCTCGCCTGAACTAGATCAGCAGCTCCGCCGCCTTGCCATGGCCGAGGAAATCGGCCGGGCTGGCGGTGGCGCCATAGGCCCCGGCACAGAACACCGCGACCAGATCGCCGACCCGCGCTGCGGGCAGATGCGCCTTGTCGGCGAGGCGGTCGAGCGGGGTGCACAGGCAGCCGACGACATTGGCCTCTTCCGCCGGCTGCGCATCGAAACGGCTGGCGATCGCGACCGGATAGTTTCGCCGCACGACGGTGCCGAAATTGCCGCTCGCGGCGAGCTGGTGGTGCAGCCCGCCATCGGTGACCAGATACAGCTCGCCATGGCTGGTCTTGCGGTCGACGATGCGGGTGAGATAGACGCCCGCTTCGCCGACCAGCCAGCGGCCCAGTTCCATCGCGAAATCCGTGGATTTGAGCGCATCGGGCAGCGCCGCGAACCGCTCGCCCAGGGCCGCGCCAACCTTCCCGATGTCTACCGGCGTGTCGCCCGGGAAATAGGGAATGCCCATGCCGCCGCCCAGATTGACATGCTCGGGGCTCGCGCCTGCCTCGTCAGCGAGTTGCGCGGCGAGATCGAGCGTCTTGCCCTGCGTCTCGATGATCGCATCGGAATCGAGCGCCTGCGATCCGGCGAAGATATGGAAGCCGCGCCAGTGCGCGCCTTCGGCCAGAATGTGTTTCACCAGCGCAGGCACCCGCGCCTGGTCGATGCCGAAGGGCTTGGCCCCGCCGCCCATGCGCATCCCCGATCCGCGCAGGTCGAAATCGGGATTGACCCGCACCGCCAGACGCGGCTGCACGCCGATGCGCTGGCCGATCGCCAGTGCGCGCTCGCATTCGCCTTCGGATTCGAGGTTCAGCGTCACCCCTGCGGCAATCGCGGCCTCAAGGTCGCGATCGCGCTTGCCCGGCCCGGCAAAGCTGATGCGCGCGGCATCCATCCCCGCCGCCTGCGCCAGCGCAAGCTCGCCCGCCGAGGCGATGTCGATGCCATCGACCAGCGAGGCCATGAGCGTGAGCACCGGTGCGAACGGATTGGCCTTCATCGCATAATGGATCGCCAGCCGGTCGGGCATGGCCGCGCGCAGCGAGGCGACGCGCGCGCGCAGCATGTCCGACGAATAGACGAAGCACGGACTGTCCCCGGCCCGATCGACCAGCGCACTTGCCTTGATGCCCTGCACCGCCAGCTCGCCGCCGATGCTCGAAAATCCGGGGGGTATCGGCCCCAAAGGCTTCATTTGTAACGTTCCTCGATCTCGGCGACCAGCAGCGCGCGGTCGATCTTGCCATTGGGATTCTTCGGAAACTCGGCTCGCAGCTCGACGATTTTCGGCAGCATGAACGCGGGCAGATCGCGCTTCATCGCGATCAGCAGATCATCGACCAACTGCTCGGGCTGCGGCACGGCGGCGGGGCGGACGAGTAGCAGGATCGCCTGGCCCAGCTGCGGATCGGGAATGCCGAGCGCCACCGCTTCTGCCGTTAGGCCCGTCGAGGTCGCGGCATCCTCGATCTCGGCCGGGCTGATGCGGTTGCCCGAGGACTTGATCATCGCGTCGCGCCGTCCGACGAAATAGAGCAGCCCCTGCTCGTCGCGCCGCACCCGGTCGCCCGACCAGACCGCCATGCCGCCATAGGTCGAGAAGGCCGGCGCGGGCTTGTAGCGTTCGGCGGTGCGCTCGGCATCCTGCCAATAGCCCTGCGCGACCAAGGGACCTGCATGGACAAGCTCGCCCTCCTCGCCCGGCGCGGCATCCTGGCCGGCATCGTTGACGACGAGAATCTCGGCAAAGGGGATCGCCTTGCCGATGCTGGTCGGGTTGCCGTCGATCAGATCGGGGTCGAGATAGGTCGAGCGGAACGCTTCGGTAAGACCATACATCGCGAAGATGCGCGTTTGCGGAAAGATGCCGCGCAGCTGCTTCACCAGCGCGGGGCTCAAGGCACCGCCGCTATTGGTCAGCCGCCGCATCGTCGCGGTCGCCTCGGCGGGCCAGTCGATCTCGACCAGCTGCGTCCAGAGCGGCGGGACCGCAGCGAGCGTGGTAATGCCGTGCCGGACACAGGATTTCACCACATCGCGCGCCATCAGATAGTCGAGCGGAATGGCACAGCCACCCGCGGCCCAGGTCGAAAGCAGCTGGTTCTGCCCGTAATCGAAGCTCAAGGGCAGCACACACAGCGTCCTGTCGTCGCTTGCCAGTCCCAGATAGCCGGCCACACTGAGCGCGCCGAGCCACATGTTCGCATGGCTCAGCATCACGCCCTTGGGCTTGCCGGTCGAACCCGAAGTGTAAAGTATCGCCGCCAAGTCCTTGGGGTCATGCGAAGAAGCGTCCAGGCTCGCCTCGCCCGCCTTCCACGCGGCCATCGCCTCGTCATCGTCGAGCGAGCAGCACGCAGCGGGCATATCGCCGGCGAGCAGCGTCGTCAGCCGGGTGCGGTTGGCGATCAGCAGCTTCGCGCCGCTATCGGCCAGGATATGCGCCACCTGAGCGCGCTTGAGCACCGGGTTGATCGGCACGTGCACCAAGCCCGCGCGCGCCGCCGCCAGCGGCATCAGGCAGGTGGTCTCGTTCTTGGGCAGCCAGGTCGCGACCCTGTCGCCATGCTCGAGCCCCATCGTGGTTAACCAGGCCGCAAGCAATCCGATACGCAAGTTTAACGTGTCGTAGCTAAGAGAGCCTTCACGCAATATCAGCGCGCTTGCGGGGCCATTGCCCCTCAGGACCAGATGATCGAGCGGCTGCGGAGTGGGATCGAGAGACATCACGAACGGTTTGGCTCATAAGGAAGGCGCGGCATCATGGGGTTCATGACGTTGAATGATGAATATCATGATAACCTGAAGGCCGCGCAGGCGCACCGGCTTTCTGCGCTCGAGGATCCGGGCCGGGTCGGGCTGTTCGACCGCGCGCTCTGGTTCGACGGGCTGCACCGCCATTGTCTCGCCGAGCACGCGCCGCATATCGCCTATGCCGCCGATCATGGCGATGCGGTCAAACTTCACCTGATCGACAATGGCCGATCGGGCCTGCGATCGATGGCCAACTGGTACAGCTTCATCTGGCGCCCCGTGTTCGGCGGCACGCCCGATGCGCAGCGTCGGCGCGCACTGATGCTGTCGGTCGCTCAGAAGCTGAGCAAGACGACGCACCGGCTGATCCTCTCTCCCGTGCCCGACGAATGCGGCTCGGCGAGCCTGATCGAGGAGACCTTTGCCGCGACCGGCTGGATCGTGCGCCGCGAGCCGTGCGACGAGAACCATGTGCTGCACCTGAAGGGCCGCAATTTCGCTGCATACTGGCAGGGTCGCCCCGGCCAGCTGCGCTCCACCGTCAAGCGCAAGGGCAACAAGGGCGTGGTCTCGCTGCGCGTCGAGCATCGCTTCGATGCGCAGGACTGGGCCGATTACGAGGCGATCTATGCGCGCAGCTGGAAGCCCGAAGAGGGCCATCCCGAATTCCTGCGCTGGCTCGCCCAGCGCGAATCCGAGGCCGGGCGGCTGCGCATGGGGATGGCGAGCATCGACGGACAGGCGGTCGCGGCGCAGTTCTGGACCGTGGAGAACGGCACCGCCTATATCCACAAGCTGGCGCATGACGAACGGCACATCCAGGCTTCGCCCGGCACGCTGCTCACCCACGCGCTGTTCGCGCATGTCATCGATACCGATCATGTCGATCTGGTCGATTTCGGCACCGGCTCGGACACCTACAAGCGCGACTGGATGGAAGACATGCGGCCCCGCTACCGGCTCGAGCTGATCTGGGCCAGGTCGCCCAAGGCCTGGCCCTATATGGCCCGGAGCCGCGTCGCGGGGCTTGCCGCCCGTTTTGCGAAGGACTAAGGCCGCGTGCACGCGGTCCGGGGGAGGCCGCTATCGGCCGAAAAAGCCAGCGAGGGATATGTGAGCGAGATCGAGACCAGCGGAGCGAGCGACGCGATCGAAACCGTGGTGCGCCAGGTGCTGCGCGACATTCTGGGCCTGTCCGAAGCGCAGGTCGCCGGTTTCGACCGCGATACCGAGCTGTTCGGCGCGCTGCCCGAGCTCGACTCCATGGCGGTCGCCGGACTTCTCACCGAGATGGAGGATCGCCTGGGCATCCTGATCGAGGATGACGAGGTCGATGGCGAGCTGTTCGAGAATTTCGGCAATCTCGTCGATTTCGCGCGGGCCAAGGCCGCCGCGTGATTGCGCGCTATCGGTTCGACGGCAACGACGAACTTTGCCTTCGCAATGGGCCCGAGACCGGCCCGGCGCTGCTGATCCTGCCGCCGCTGTTCGATGAGGCGAACCGCGTACGCCACCTGATGGTGGAAACCGCGCGGGCGCTGGCCGGGCGCGGCATCGCCAGCCTGTTGCCCGACCTTCCCGGCTGCAACGAAAGCCTCGTCCCGCTCGACCGCGCCAGCATCAGCCTGTGGCAGGCGGCGTTGATTGCGTGCGCCGAACAGCTGGGGCCGGTCAGCCATGTCGCATCGATCCGCGGAGGCGCGCTGCTCGATGGCGCGCTCGGCGATCTGCCGCGCTGGCGGCTCGCCCCGGTCAAGGGCGGGCAGCTGCTGCGCACCATGCTGCGCACGAAAATCGCGAGCGACCGCGAGGCGGGGATCACCAGCAGCAGCGAGGCGCTGATGGAAAGCGCGCGCACGCAAGGGATCGAGCTCGCCGGCAACCACCTCTCCCCCTGCATGATCCGCGAACTCGACGCCGCCGCGCCGTCCGATGGCAGCGCGGTTCGCCTCGCCCGCTTTGCCGACGATCCGCTCGAAGCCGATGCGCGGATCGCGGGCGCGCCGCTCTGGCTGCGCGCCGAACCTGCGTACGATGCCGCGATGGCGCAATCGATCGCCGCCGACCTTGCCGCATGGATGCGCGGATGAGGCAGCATTTCACCTTCCCTTGCGCGGACGAGACGCTCGCCGCGACGCTCGACAGCGCGGACGGCACAACCGGGCTGCTGATCGTCAGCGGCGGCAACGAGATCCGATCGGGCGCGCATGCCGGCATGGCCGCGCTCGCCGCCGAGATCGCCGCTGCCGGGCATCCGGTGTTGCGCTATGACCGGCGCGGCATCGCCAGCCTGTTGCCCGACCTTCCCGGCTGCAACGAAAGCCTCGT
>NZ_QKVT01000001.1:3055901-3066613 GCF_003426715.1 Blastomonas sp. UPD001 | reverse complement strand
ATAGGGGCTTTTAAGGAGGTGAAGGTGACGCAGGCACACCGGCCTAAACCAGGAACGAGAACGCGTTGCCGAAATTGTGCAGCGCCACCGGCAGCACCAGGCTCCCGGTCCGCAGCCGCAGCCACACGGCAATAAGCGAGGGGATGGCGGTCAGCGCCATGATCGCGGGCTCGAACGAGAAGCTGCCATCGGCATAGCCGAACGCATGTGCCATGCCGAACAGCCCGCAGGAAAGCAGCGCGCCCCAGCCCCAGTCGACGCCGAGCAGGCGCTTGCGGCCTTGGAACGCCTGGTCGAGCGCGAACAGCAGCAGGCCGCGATAAAAGGGCTCTTCCTCCAGGCCCGGCATGGTCAGCTGGAATCCGACCGCTTCTGCATCGGCCTCGTCGCCGCCGAACACCAGCGCGATTGCGACGAAGAAGGCGCAATAGGCGACGGCGACGGGCAGAGCGGCCTTGAGGCTGCCGGGGGTCTGCGCGAACGTGAGGCCGATCCGCCGCCAGCCGAATGCCGGCAGGCTGGCGAGAGCGAGTGTGGCGGCCAGCGCCATGGACTTGCCCTGCCAGTTCCAGTCTCCGCCGATCAGATCGGGCAGCAACCCGTAAAACCGGGTCAGACAGGCATCGTTGACCGCCACCAGCAGCGTGGCGATCAGCAGCCAGCGGGGCGAGAAATTCCGCCGGTCCGCCAGGCCCAGAATTGTGCCGAGCACGAGCAGTATCGCCAGGGTGGCAGCCAGTCCGATCAATCCGTTCACGCAGGGGCCTTTCGCTGAATGTGCGTGCCGGGATTAGCCTTGGGCGGACCGGATGGCTCCTCAAAAGGCGGCGGATCGTTGCTCAGAACCCGGCTTTCGCGGGATGTGGTGGAGCTTCGGCGACGCGCTCTGCGCGGCTGCGATAGTCGCTCGGCGTGCAGTCCATGATCGCGCGAAAGGCGCGGTTGAAGCTGGCGAGCGAGGCAAAGCCGCTGTCGAGCGCGATGGCGATCAGCTTGTCGTCGCGCCCGCGTGTTTCGAGCAACCGGCAAGCCTCGATGACGCGATAATGGTTCAGGAATGCGCGGAAATGATCGTGGCCCAGCTGCTGGTTGACCAGCGTGCGGACGGTGCGTTCGGGCGCCCCCATCAACTCGACGAACCTGGCAAAGCTCAGTTCGGGATCGAAATGCACCCGATCCACCTCGATCAGGTCGCGCAATCGGCGCAGCAGCGCCGCATTCTGGCCGGTATCGGCGGGTGGGGTCGCGCTTGCAGGCGTGACGCCTGCGCCAAAGGTCAGCACCTCGGCCCGGACGGTCAGCAGCTTGCTCGCGAGCCATAGTCCGAAGGCCAGGATCATCGCGTTCTGCGTCATCGAAAAGGCGAGCGGACGCCAGTCGAAGCCGAACAAGGCGTCAGCAGCAAGGTCAATGAACAGCATACCGCCCAGCAGCACCGCGACCAGCACGCGCGCGTCGTGGCGGCGCTGGATCAGGTCGTCCTGACGCTCGGCCAGCAATCGCCAGACAAGGTGGCCCACGATGGCAAAGCCCAACACCACCAGCACGCGCGACAGACCGAGTTGATCAAGCGCCTGGCCGAACAGCCCGCGATCCGCCGCCGCGATCAGCGCCCAGACGATGCCGGTCACCAGCACCCCGCCCTTCAACCGAAACTGGCGGTCGAAGCAGGAGAGCGAGAACCACCACAGGAAGATGACGGCAAAGCCGCTCAGGCCATGGGCGATGTCGCCCGGCACGCCGAGCGGCGCGGCGAAGGACAGCGGCGTATTGCCGAGGACGAAGCTGGCGAGGCAGATGGCGAGCGGCGCGAACAGCAAGGATGGCAGTCCGAGCTGCCGCCGGTGTCGCAGCATCAACCAGGCGAGCAGCAGGCAGACGCTCGCCGCCCCGGCGCGAAGCGCTGCGTCGATCTGCTCGACGATCATCGCCGGGGGTGCGCGCCCGGCCCCTTATTCCGCCGCGATCGCCTCGAAATCCGCTTCGGCCAGGAAGCGCTCGACATCGAGCGCAGCCATGCAGCCGGTGCCCGCCGCCGTCACCGCCTGGCGATAGACCTTGTCCATCACGTCGCCGCACGCGAACACGCCGGGGATGCTGGTATAAGGCGTGCCGGGCTTGACCTCGATATAGCCGTCGCGGTCGAGCGGCAGATGTCCCTTGAACAGCTCGGTCGCAGGTGCATGGCCGATGGCGACGAAGCCGCCGTCGACCGCGAGGTGCGAGCTTTCGCCGGTCACTGTGTCCTTGAGGTCGATGCCGACCAGCCCGTGCGGCTGCCCGCCGCCGACGAAACGCTCGACACCCTTGTTCCACAGCACGTTGATCTTGGGATTGGCGAACAGCCGTTCCTGCAGGATCTTTTCCGCGCGCAGCGAATCGCGGCGGTGGATCAGCGTCACATTGTCCGAATGGTTGGTGAGGTAGAGCGCCTCTTCGACGGCAGTATTGCCGCCGCCGATCACCGCGACCTTCTTGCCGCGATAGAAGAAGCCGTCGCAAGTGGCGCAGGCGGAGACGCCCTTGCCGCCGAGCTCCTGCTCGCCCGGAACGCCGAGCCACTTGGCCTGCGCACCGGTGGCGATGACCAGCGTTTCGGCCTCGTAGACCTGGCCGCCATCGCCGGTCAGGCGGAACGGGCGGCGCGACAGGTCGACCGAGACGATGGTGTCATAGATCATCTGCGTGCCGACATGCTCGGCCTGGGCCTGCATTTCCTGCATCAGCCACGGCCCCTGGATCACGTCGCGAAAACCGGGATAATTCTCGACATCGGTGGTGATGGTGAGCTGTCCGCCGGGCTGGAGGCCCTGCACGACGATGGGCTTGAGCCCGGCGCGCGCACCATAGATGGCGGCGGAAAGGCCGGCCGGGCCGGAGCCCAGGATCAGCATGCGGGTCTTGATCGTGTCGGTCATGGCACAGCCTTTTCAGAACGGGAGCGGCGGATGTGGCTCGGCGCGCGTTTCTCTGCAAGACGCCGGGGTGCCGCTGCGCGCGCAACATTAACTTGGGTGGCGCTTAAGCAGATTTGGGCCCGCCCTGCCAAGCGCGATTCGGCATGCGCCGGAATCGCTTGCCAAGCGCGCCGCACTATGACCACCCTGTAGCAATGCTCGCGCGCATCCAGTCCATCGCCACTGCGCTTCCATCGCACCGGATCAGCCAGCCAGAGGTGCGCGATTTCGTCGCCCAGGCGACCGAGAAAGGCCTGAGCCCGCGAATCGCGGCGATCTACGACAGCACCGGGGTCGAGAGCCGCGCCATCGCGCAGCCGCCCGAATTCTATCTGGGCCGCGCCGATTTCCCCCAACGCAACGCGGTCTATCTGGCCGAAGGGCAGCGCCTGCTCGAAGCGGCCGCGACCGAAGCGCTGGCCGAGGCGGGGCTGGAACCGGCCGAGATCGACGCCATCGTCTGCGTCTCGTCGACCGGTATCGCCACGCCCTCGATTCCCAGCCAGATGCTCGCGCCGCTCGGCTTTCGCGCCGATGCGCTGATCGTCCCGCTGTTCGGCTATGGTTGCGCGGGCGGGGTGCTGGGGCTGCAGGTGGCGGGTGATCTGGTCCGCGCCGACCCGCAGCGCCGCGTATTGCTGCTGACGCTCGAGCTGTGTTCGCTCGCCTTCCGCTTCGGCGATCTCACCAAGAAGGCGATCATCGCCTCCACGCTGTTTGCCGACGGGGCAAGCGCGGTGGTGCTGTCGGCCGACGGCGATGGCCCTGCGCTCGGCCGCTTCGCGCAGCACACCTGGCCGGACAGCCGCGCGATGATGGGCTGGGATGTCGACGAACTGGGCCTCGGCCTCATTCTCGCGCGCGACCTGCCGAGCTTCGTGCACCGCCATTTCGCGCCGGTGGTCGACGGCTTTCTGGCGCGCGAGGGGCTGGACAAGGCGACGCTCACCGAACCGGCGTGCCATCCCGGCGGGCGCAAGGTGATCGATGCGCTGGAACAGTGTTTCCCGCACCTGCCCGCTGGCCTTGCCGAAACCCGGGCGGTGCTCGCCGATCACGGCAACATGTCTTCGCCCACCGTGCATTTCGTGCTCAAGCGCATCCTGGCGCGCGGGCAGACCGGGCCGCTGCTGATGACCGCGCTCGGCCCCGGCTTTACCGGCGCGATGGGCATCGTTCACCGATGATGGCAAGCCCCGCCCTCGCCCCGCTCGTCTGGGCGCCCGGCTGGCCCGCCGCCTGGGCGGTGCTGGCGTTTCTCACGGCACAGCGGCTGCTCGAACTCGTTCATGCGCAGCGGAACACGCGCGCGCTGCTAGCGCGCGGCGCGGTGGAGCATGGGCGCGGGCATTATCCGGCGATGGTGGCGATCCATGCGAGTTTTCTCGCAGCCTTGTGGTTCGCGACGGCACCCGATGCCCCGATGCTCTGGCCGCTGCTCATCGCCTTCGCTCTGTTGCAGTCCGCGCGGCTGTGGGTGCTGGCAACGCTTGGGCCGTACTGGACGACGCGGATCATCTCCGCGCCCGATTTTCCCCGCATCATCGGCGGGCCGTATCGCTTTGTGCGCCATCCCAATTACTGGGTGGTGACGCTCGAAATCCTCACCATCCCGCTAATCTTCGGCCATGTCTGGATTGCAGGCTTCTGGACCGCGCTCAATGCCGTCATCCTGACCGTCCGTATCCGGGCAGAGAACGTCGCGCTGTCCACGCGAACGACACAAAAACCTGTCGCCTGATCGGGGCGGCGCGCCTAGAGTGCGGCCATCGTTCAGCTTCGGATTCACGGCTTCATGCGTCATCTTGTCGGCCTGCTGGCCAGCTCTGCTCTGCTCCTGACCGGCTGCGGCGGGGGCGGCGGATCGTCCACGCCCACGTCGGCCCCGGTCGCGACCGCCCCCGCACCCAGCCCGACGCCGAGCCCGGCTGCGCCCAGCCGCGCGATCACCCTCACCGCTGCGACTAGGCTCCTTCGTCGCCAAGTCTCGCTGCCTCTCCCATCGAGGGAGAGGCGTCTCGTGATTGCAACGTCTCGAGTCACAAAACTGCCACCCACCCACAATCACTGGTGGCATCATGGGCCTCGCTCGCCTAGATAGCGCGCGAGGCGGGATTCGGCCCGCACCCTGGCTTTACTGGATCGCAGCCCGATGACCGCTACGCCCGTCAAGATCGCCCTGGCATCGGACCATGCCGCCGTCGCGCTCAAGGCCGAACTGGGTCAATGGTTGCATGACCAGGGGCATGATGTGACCGATCTGGGCCCGGACAGCACCGACAGCGTCGATTATCCCGATTACGGCTTCAAGCTCGCGGCGCATGTCGCCAGCGGCGCGGCGGAATTTGGCGTCGCGCTGTGCGGATCGGGCATCGGCATCTCGATCGCGGTCAACCGCAACCCGGCCTGCCGCTGCGCGCTCGTTTCGGACGGCCTGTCCGCGCGCCTCTCGCGCCAGCACAACAACGCCAATGTCATCGCCCTGGGCGCGCGGCTGATCGGGATCGACGCCGCCAAGGATTGCCTCGCCGCCTTCCTTTCGACGCCGTTCGAGGGCGGCCGCCACGAACGCCGCGTGGCCAAGCTGACCCCGGCCTGATACAACCCCGTTCAACCTCCCCAATGGAGCCTGACATGTCGACCAATACCGCGATCAACGAAATCCGCTCTTCCGGCTTTTTCAGCGAAGGTCTGTCCGTGACCGATCCCGCCGTCGCCGCCGCGATCGCCAAGGAGGTCCGCCGCGAGAAGAAACAGATCGAGCTGATCGCTTCGGAAAACATCGTGTCCAAGGCGGTGCTGGAGGCGCAGGGTTCGGTGTTCACCAACAAGTACGCCGAGGGCTATCCCGGCAAGCGCTATTATCAGGGCTGCGCCCCCTCGGACGAGGTCGAGGCGCTGGCGATCGAGCGCGCGTGCAAGCTGTTCGGCGTCGGTTTCGCCAATGTGCAGCCGCATTCGGGCGCGCAGGCGAACGGCGCGGTTCTCCTCGCGCTGGTCAAGCCGGGCGAGACGATCCTTGGCATGTCGCTCGACGCGGGCGGTCACCTGACGCACGGCGCGCGCGCCGCGATGTCGGGCAAGTGGTTCAACGCCGTCCAGTACGGCGTCACCCCTGATACCCATCTGATCGACTATGACGAGGTTCGCCGCCTCGCGCTCGAGCACAAGCCCAAGCTGATCTTCGCGGGCGGCTCGGCCTATCCGCGCCATATCGATTTCGCGAAGTTCCGCGAGATTGCCGATGAGGTCGGCGCGTATCTGCATGTCGACATGGCGCATTTCGCCGGCTTGGTCGCCGCAGGCGTGCACCCCTCGCCCTTCCCGCATGCGCATGTCGCCACCACCACCACGCACAAGACGCTGCGCGGCCCGCGCGGCGGCATGATCCTGACCGATGACGAGGCGCTGGCGAAGAAGTTCAACTCCGCCGTGTTCCCCGGCATGCAGGGCGGCCCGCTGATGCATGTCATCGCCGCCAAGGCGGTCGCGTTCGGCGAAGCGCTGACGCCCGAGTTCAAGAGCTATTCGCGCGCGGTGATCGACAATGCCAAGGCGCTGGCCAGCCGCCTCAAGGAGCGCGGCGCGGATCTGGTCGCAGGCGGCACCGACACCCATCTGGCGCTGATCGATCTGCGTCCGCTCGGCGTGACCGGCAAGGATGCCGACGAGGCGCTCGAGCGTGCCGGCATTACCTGCAACAAGAATGGCATCCCGTTCGATCCGCTGCCGCCGACCAAGACCAGCGGCATCCGCGTCGGTTCGCCGGCCGGGACCACGCGCGGCTTCGGCGTCGCCGAATTCCGCGAGATCGGCGACATGATCGCCGATGTGCTCGACGGTCTGCGCGCCAAGGGTGAGCATGGCGACCCCGAGGTCGAGGCCAATGTGCGTCAGCGCGTCGAGGCGCTGTGCGACCGCTTCCCCATCTATCCGGAGCTTTGAACCATGCAGAATCCTGACGATCCGCACAATTCGGGCGATCTGATCGCCGATGCCCGCGAGGAGATCGTGGGCATGGCCAAGCAGGGCATGGCGCATCCCTCGACCAAGCCGGTGCTGACCGCCGGCGCGATCGGCGCGGTCGCCGGTGCCGTTTTGCCGGTCGTCAGCTGGCCGGTCGGCCTGCTCGCGGGCGCAGGGTTCATGCTCTACAAGCGACTGCGTCCGTGAAGGCTGACGCGCACCGATGAGATGCCCGTTCTGCGCGCACGAAAACAGCCAGGTCAAGGATAGCCGCCCCACCGAAGACGGGGCGGCGATCCGCCGTCGCCGCCAGTGCGAAAGCTGCGGCGCGCGCTTCACCACGTTCGAGCGCATCCAGCTGCGCGATATCATGGTGATCAAGAGCGAGAACCGCCGCGAGCCGTTCAACCGCGCCAAGATCGAGAAATCGGTGGCGGTCGCCTGCCGCAAGCGGGGGATCGATCAGGAGCGGATCGACCAGCTCGTCTCGGGCATTCAGCGCCAGATCGAGACCTCGGGCGAGAACGAGATCGCCAGCCGCGAGATCGGCGGGATGGTGATGGACGGCCTGCGCATGCTCGATTCGGTCGCCTATATCCGCTTCGCCAGCGTGTATCGCGACTTCAGCGAGGCGAAGGATTTCGAGGAATTCGCCAGCACCGTGAAGGATGTCGGCGGTGCCTGAGGCGCTGGTTCCACCACCGGTCTTCATCCTCGTCCGTCCGCAGCTTGGCGAGAATATAGGCAAGGCGGCGCGGGCGATGCTCAATTTCGGGCTCAGCGACATGCGCCTGGTCGCGCCGCGCGATGGCTGGCCCAATCCTTCGGCGGGGCCGGCGGCCTCGGGCGCGGATGTGGTCCTGGAGCGCGCGCAGGTTTTCGAAACCGTCGCGGACGCCGTCGCGGATTGTCATCATGTCTATGCCACCACGGTGCGCAAGCGCGGCGTGACCAAGCCCGTTGTCACGCCCGAGGCCGCCGCGCGCGCGATGGTCGCCGCGCCAGGGCGCAGCGCGATCCTGTTCGGGCCCGAGCGATCGGGTCTGGAAACCGATGACGTCGCCATCGCGCACGACATCCTGACCGTACCGATCAACCCCGAGTTCGGGTCCTTGAACCTCGCCCAGGCGGTGATCCTGGTCGCCTATGAATGGTCGAAGACCGGGGGCCAGGGCCTCGCCTCGCCGCCCCAGGTCGATCTCGATCCGCCCGCGGCGATGGAGGAGCTGGACGGCATGTTCGACCAGCTGTGCGGCATGCTGGAGGAGAAGAACTATTTCTTCCCCGAAAGCCGCGCCGCCACCAGCCGGCGGACGCTGCGCAACCTCGTCACCAAGCCGCAATGGAACAGCAACGAGGCCTTGGGCGTGGACGCCCCTCCACCACCTGCTGCAGCCCCCTCCCCCGCTGGGGGAGGATTTGGCAGGGTCTCAAAACCGCGCCGAGACCCCCGCGTAGACCTGCACATCGGGTGTCGCCTGGTTGAGCCCGAAATTCACTCCGCCGTCGAGTTGCAGGTTATCGCCGAGCAGATGCGCAATCGCGAGGTCGGCGGAGTATTGGCGGACGGTGCCGGCGGAATCCCAGTTCTGCGAGGTCCAGACTTCGCCCGAGACATTGGTGCGATCGGAGAGCTGATAGCCCATGTTGAGCACGGTCTGCAGTTCCAGATGGCGCTCGTCGGGATTGGCCGCGCCCGCGAGGAGGCTCAATTGCGGGTTCACGGTCAGCGACCAGCGGTCGTCGAGCGCATACTGGATCGGCACGCTGATCCCCGCCTCCCATTCGCCATTGCCGATGCCGGTCTTCGCGGTCGGGGCCTTGATATAGGGGATGAGGCCGAGCTCGAAGCGCGATTCCTTGGGTGTGATGCGCTGCTTGAAGCGCAGGAATATGTCGCCGAAGCCGGTCTGGCTGGTGGTGCGCCCGGCAAAGCGGTTGCGGTTCTCGATCAGCGGCGTGAGGGTCAGTTGTACGTCGCTGCTGTCGCTGATGCCCAGCTTGATCGTGGGGCTGGCATAGGCGAAGGAATCGCTGCGCGCGCCGCTGGCATTCAGCCGCGACCAGTTGATCGCCTCGAATTCGACCTGCACCACGCCCTTGGGCACGCTGCACGCATTGTTGGCCTTGGTGGGCCGGTCGGTGCAGATCGGATCGTCGCCGATCGCCGATTGCGCCATCGCCGCCGCGCTGCTGCCGGCCAGCGCCAGTGTCGCAAACAGGCGAAGCCACGCCATGCTGATGCCGGTCATTCCCATCCCCCTGCTTTCACGCCGCGCCCATCCCATAACGAACCGCGACAGGCAAGGCGCAGCCCCCTGAACATTCGGCCAGTTCTGCCGCGCGCGCCAGCCCGCTAGACATGGTAGCGAACCTTGCCGCAGACGCCTTGCATGACCATCCGCCCCCCTGCCCGCCCTGTTCGCCACCCTGCTGTGCGCAGCGGTCCCCGTGGCATTCGTCCACGCCCGGCGCCAGCGAACAAGCCGATCATCGCCTTCGAGAAGCAGGTGTTTGACCTCGGAAAGGTGTCCGTTGGCGCCAGGGTGGAGGGGGCCTTCGCGGTCAGCAATCCGGGCAACCGATCGCTCGAGATCACCGAGGTCTCGAGCGACTGCCAGCCATGTGTAGACCTGTACGACAAGCTGGATGAACCGATGGTGGTTTATCCAGGCACCCCCGAAGAGATACGTTTCCTGCTTCAAGGCACCAAGACGCCTGGCCCGTCAACGTCACGCTGTCGGTCGTCAGCAACGCAGCCAAGCAGCCCAGAGCGACGCTGAGAATCAAGGCCAATGTCGTGTCGCCCACCAGGAAGCCCGGCGGCTGAGCCTCGCCGGGTTTCCGGTCAGCGCCCGAAGGGGCGCGTCAGCCCTCGGTGGTGGTATCGACGATCGGCGCTTCGGGGCCGTTCTTCTTCATCGATTCGATCGCGTTCTTGGCCGATGCCTTGCTGGCATAGCCTTCGGTCGAGAACATCACTTCCGAATTGTACTTGAACCGCACGCGGAATTCGCCGGCCTTGTCCTTGTAGATCTCGAAATGGTGCGCCATCGACTCGTCTCCCTCCAGAATGGGGCAAGGATATAAAATAAGTCCGGTGGCTGCCAGCAGAGTCAGCCGAAACGTGCGGGATTATACATTTGTCCAGCCACCCCATCGAGCATCGCATCGGGGATGAGGCCGAGCAGCACCGTGGCGGCGAGCCGCGCGGCGGCGGGCGCGGTCTGGATGCCGAAGCCGCCCTGGCCGGCAAACCAGAAGAACGCCGGATTGTCCGCCGCATAGCCGATCACCGGCAGCCGGTCGGGCGCGAAGCTGCGCTGCCCTGCCCAGCGATGCTCGACCGCCTCGATCGCCCAATCGACCACCTGGGTGAAGCGGTCGATCGCGATCGCCATGTCCAGCTCGTCGGGCGCGGTATCGCCGGGCGCTTCGGGCGTCTCGTCATGCGGGCTCAGCCACAGCTTCCCCGCCTCGGGCTTGAAATAAAAGTCGCCCTTGACGCCCAGCGTCAGCGGCAGGTGCGCGACCGGCGCGGGGCGGGTGCGCAACTGCAAGACCGTGCGGCGATAGGGTTGCACGCCGATAGGCCGCACGCCGCAACGGGTTGCTACCGGATCGGCCCAAGCGCCTGCCGCATTGGCAATCCGCGCCGCGGTGACGGACTGGCCGCCCAGCGTGAGATGCCATTGCCCGTCGCGATGCTCCGCGCTCTCGAGCGGGGCCTTGAGCGCGACCTGCGCCCCGCCGCGCCGCGCGACCGAGAGGAACGCCTGGTGCAGGCCG
>NZ_QKVT01000001.1:3043095-3055801 GCF_003426715.1 Blastomonas sp. UPD001 | reverse complement strand
TCGACAATGTCATCGGCCAGCCCCGGCAGCAGCGCTGCGATCCGCTCGCGCCCCCAGCGCTCCATCCGCACGCCGGAGCCCGCGAACTCGGCCTCGAACGCGTCGAGCAGCGCCTCCTCGCCCGCCCGTGCGAGCGTCAGCGCGCCGCGCGGGGCGAGGAAGCTGCGGTTGCCATAGCCACCCGGCGGCGAATGCAGCCAGGGGCCGGAAGCCGTGGTGAGCGGCTGGACCTTCGGCCCGCCATAGCTTTCCGCCCAGAAGGCCGCCGAGCGCCCGGTCGAATGATAGCCGGGCCGCTCCTCCGCCTCTGCCACCAGCACGCGCGCATGCGGCGCGACCTCGGCGGCAAGGCTGGCACCGGCGATCCCGGCGCCGATGATGACGACGTCGTAATCGGCCATCAGGCGGCGGCCCCGGCCTTTTCGCTGTGCGCGGCAGGTGCCTTGCGCGCGAGGAAATCGTCGATGGTCGCCAGGATGCGATCGCGGATCGGGTCGACCTCGCGCAGCACCTCGTGCCGCGCCTCGCGCCCGAAGCTCAGCAGCTCCGCGCCCGGAATACGCCCGGCGGCCGCCACCGTCGCCTTGTTGTCGACCAGCTGGTCCGCGCTGGTACCGATCAGCAGCATCGGCGCGCGCACCTTTTCCCACTGGCCGGGGGCGTTGAGGCGGATGATCGATTCATAGGCGCGCTCGACCCAGTGCCAGCTCGCCGGGCCCATCACCAGCTCGGGCCGCTCGGCCCACCACCACAATTCGTCCTGATAGCGCTCATCGTCGTGCGTCAGCAGCGTCTGGCGGATCGCCAGCGGCGAGGCGGGCTTCTCGCTGACCTTCCAGGCCGGGCGCTCGGGCCTGCCCAGTCCGCGCATCAGCTTGGTCACGACATGGCCGACCGCGAGCGGCAGGCCCAGGCCCTTCAAGCCCAGCATCGGAGCGCTCAGCACCGCGGCATCGGGGGTGATCCGGCCGTCCTGGATCGCGCGCGCGATCAGGTGCCCGCCCATCGAATGGCCGACCACGACATACGGGCCGGGGCGCGAGACCACCCAGTCCGCCCAGAAGCCGGCAATGTCGTCGATCCACTGGCTGAAGTCCTGGATATGGCCGACATATTGGTGATCGCTCATCCGGCCGCTGCCGCCCTGCCCGCGCCAGTCGGCGGAGGTGACGTTCCAGCCCTGCGCCTGCCAGTGCGCCAGCGTTTCCAGATATTTTTCGTAGATATCGCCGCGGCCCGGCATGAACAGGATCGACCCGCGTGGCGCACCGTCTGCCATCCAGTCGATGCGGCGCAGCGGCCAGCCATCGGCGGCGTTCCAGCGGCTTTCCACCGCGCCCGCCGGGATGGCGCGACGGTTTATGGTTACTTTTTGGTAAGTCATGCCCGCTATACGCCAGACCCCATGGAAAACGGTCCTCTCGTCTACGGTTTGCTGGCCGCATTGGCAATCGCGCTGTTGCACGCGGCCTATACCGATATCGTGCGCCGCGAGATCGAGGACTGGCTGAACGCAGGGATAGCGCTGACCGCGCCGGTCTTCTGGTGGGCCTGCGGGCTTTCCTTCTGGCCGGACATGGCGCTGCAGCTCGCGCTGGGCGCGGGCGTGTTCGTGTTCTTCGCGCTGATGTTCGCGATCGGCGCGATGGGCGGCGGCGACGTGAAGCTGCTCGGCGCCATCGCCTTGTGGTTTCCCTGGGCCGAGATGGCGCGGATCACGATCATCATGTCGCTGATCGGCGCGGTGCTGACCGTGATGGTGGTGGCCGTGCACAAGGTGAGGCGCAGCCCGGGCCGGCCGGAGGTTCCCTATGGCGTGGCCATCGCCATGGCGGCGCTTTGGCCCGTTGGCGAACGGTTTTTTAACCATTTTGCCTGAAACGATGAACATTCTGAAGGACTTTGGGGGCTGAAAACGCCATGGATAGACGCAAAGTAAACCTGCTTGTGGGCGCGCTGATGATCGCGCTCTGCACAGCCTTTCTCGCCAGAAGCCTGTTCACCGGATCGGCCGCGCCTTCGGTTACGGCAGCGCCGCAACAGGCGGTTCCCACGGGTCCGCGCGTGCTGGTCGCCAAGCGCTCGCTGCCGGTCGGCACGATCATCACCCCCGATAGCGTCGCCTTCCAGCCCTGGCCGAGCGAGCTGGTGAGCAACGCCTATTTTCTCGAAGCCGATTCCAAGATCGATTCGCTGCTGGGCACCGTGGTCCGCAATGCGGTGACCGCCGGGCAGCCGGTGACGCAGGGCTCGCTGGTCAAGCCGGGCGATCGCGGCTTTCTCGCCGCCGCGCTGGGACCGGGCATGCGCGCGGTCACCGTTCCAGTTTCCGCCCGCACGGGCGTTGCCGGCTTTGTCTTCCCGGGCGACCGGGTCGATCTGGTGCTGACCCAGTCGATCAGCGGCGACAGCGGCCCGGCCCTCAACGCCTCCGAAACCATCATCCGCAACCTGCGCGTGCTGGCGACCGACCAGCGCGTCTCGGCCGAAAATGCCGAAGGCAAGCGCGAGGTAATTGCCTTCACCACGGTGACCGTCGAAGCCACGCCCAAGCTGGCCGAGAAGATCGCGGTGGCCCAGACCATCGGCACGCTCAGCCTGTCGCTGCGTTCGATCGCCGACAACGAGGCCGAGCTCGAACGCTCGATGGCCGCTGGCGATATCAACCTGCCCGCCGGTGCCGACCGCAAGACCGAGGACAAGCTGCTCAAGGCGCTCGCCACGCGTCCGGTCGATACCGACGTGACCTTCGTGACCGGGGGCGATGTCTCTCGCTTCCAGCGTCGGTCGGTCCCCGTGATGGGCGGCGGCAATCGCCAGAGCAGCTATAACGGACCCAATGCACCCAGCGCGGCGCCCATGCAGGCCGCAGCTTCTGCTGCACCGCCGGTGCCGCGTGGCCCCGTCGTGCGCGTGGCCCGCGGCAATACAGTGACCGAAGTACCGGTCGGAGGGAAATGACCATGCGTTTTTCCAAATTCATCAAGGGCGTCCTGCTGGGTAGCGCCGTCGCGGCCACCGCCTCGCTGTCCGGACTCGTCCCGGCGATCGGAGGGGCTGCCCTGGCGCAGTCCGCCGTGCAGCGTCCGACCGAAACGCTGGTCCTGTCCATCGGCCGCGGTCAGCTGATCCAGCTTCCGGGAACGATGGCCGACCTTTTCGTGGCCGATACCAGCGTCGCCGACGTCCAGGTCAAGTCGGCCAGGCAGCTCTATGTCTTCGGCAAGGCCGGGGGCGAGACGACGCTCTATGCCAGCAACGCAGCCGGCCAGGTGGTCTACGCCGCCACCGTCCGCGTCGGATCGAACATCGACTCGATCGACCAGATGCTGACGCTCGCCATGCCCGACGCCAAGGTGCGCGTCAGCACGCTCAACGGCGTCGTCCTGCTCACCGGCACCGTCGGCGCGCCCGAGGACAGCGCCGAGGCCGCGCGGCTGGTCCAGGCCTTTGTCGGCGACGGCGTCAAGGTGATCAGCCGTCTTGCGACGGCCACCCCCATGCAGGTGAACCTGCAGGTCCGGATTGCCGAGGTCAGCCGCTCGCTGGTCAAGGAAATCGGCGCCAATCTGCTGACCCGCGACCTGACCGGAGGCTTCCAGTTCGGCGTCGGCCGCGCATCGCGCAACTTCGCGACGATCGGCAACACGATCGACGTCAGCACGCTGCCGCGCGTCGATGCCTCGGCGCAGTTCGGCCTGCCGGCGGGATCGATCAGCCTGCCCTTCAATCCTGCTACCGGCCAGTTCGTGACAGGCGGCACGGCCACGCGCTTCAATCTTCCGACCGACGGCAAGACCGCCATCCAGGCAGCCGGACGGCTGTTCGGGGTCGATATCGCCAGCGCGTTCGACCTAGCCGAACAGGTCGGCCTGGTGGTCACGCTGTCGCAGCCCAACCTGACCGCGCTCTCGGGCGAGACCGCCGACTTCCTTGCGGGCGGGGAATTCCCGATCCCGATCAACCAGGGCCTGGGCACCACGACGATCGAATACAAGAATTTCGGCGTCAGCCTGGCCTATACCCCGACAGTGCTGGCCAATGGCCGCATCTCGATCCGCGTGCGCCCCGAGGTGTCCGAACTGTCGTCCGCCGGATCGGTGACGCTCAACGGCTTCCAGGTGCCGGCGCTGACCATCCGCCGCGCCGAGACGACGGTGGAACTGGGCTCGGGCGAAAGCTTCATGATCGCCGGCCTGCTGAGCAACAACTCGCAGAACCTGGTCGACAAGGCCCCGGGCCTGGGCGACGTGCCGGTGCTGGGCAACCTGTTCAAGTCGTCGAACTTCCGCAAGGGCGAGACCGAACTGGTGATCGTGGTGACGCCGTATCTGGTCAAGCCGGTCAACGCCAATGACATCAAGCTGCCCACCGACGCTTTCCGCACGCCCGACGACCTCGAGCGGCTGATCAACCATCAGGAATCGGATGGCGTGAGCGGCGGCGATCGTCCCAAGCCCAGCGTTGCGCCTTCGGGCGGAACCGGCGGGCCCGAATTCGGCGCGCTGCCCGATCAGCCGCGCGCCCTGCCCCAGCCTGCGGCCAAGCCACAGCGCGCGGCGAAAAAGGGCAAGGCGAAACAGGGTGAAAAGTCATCGGATCTCGCCGCCGCCCCCGGTTTTTCGTTCGATTGAGGCCAGACCCGCTTTGAGGAGAATAGCAATGCGCGCTTATCATGCAGCCATCGCAGCAGCGGCCGTCCTGACCTTGTCGGGGTGCGGCAACATGGCCAGCAACCGCGGCCTGGAAAGCGTCCATCAGCCGGTCGTTTCGCGGAGCAACTACACGCTGGACCTGAATGCGGCGGGCGGATCGCTCCCCGCGCAGGAACAGCGGCGCCTGGCCGAATGGTTCCAGGCGATGGACCTGGGCTATGGCGATCGCGTCTCGATCGATGACCCGGCGGGCCGCAACGTCGTGGTCAAGTCGGCGATCGAAGCCGCCGCATCGCGCCATGGCCTGCTGGTCAACGACATCGCGCCCGTCACGACGGGAGAGATCGCCCCCGGCGCGGTCCGTGTCGTGGTGACCCGCAGCACCGCCGAGGTGCCCGGCTGCCCCGACTGGAAGGGCAAGCTGGAAATGAACTATCGCAACGCGACCAGCACCAATTACGGCTGCGCGGTCAATGCCAATGTCGCGTCGATGGTGGCGAACAAGGAAGACCTGGTGCGCGGCGAGCCGGGCGCGCTCACCACATCGACCCAGCGTTCGGACACCGCCATCAAGCAGTATCGCGAAGCCCCGCCGACCGGCGCGCAAGGCCTGAAGCAGGGCTCGACCCAGCAGGGAGGATCGCAGTGAACGCACCCTGGAAACCGGGCATGACAGCCAATCGCGACCAGTTCGCGGCGTTTGTCTGCGACGAGGCGACGCTCGACATCGTGCGCGCCATGGCGATCAACATGGGCTGGCCGCCGGAAAAGTGCAACAAGGGCGGCCTCCGCAACGCCGTCCAGTCGCTCTCGATCACCGCGAGCCCCAACATCCTGCTGGTCGACCTGTCGGAATCGGGCGATCCGCTCAACGATATCAACGCGCTTGCCGAGGTGTGCGAGCCGGGCACCGTGGTGATCGCCATGGGTCAAGTCAACGATGTGCGCCTGTATCGCGATCTGATCGCGAGCGGCCTGCACGATTATCTGCTCAAGCCCGTGGGCCCCGACCAGATCCGCGATTCCATCCTGCAGGCGCAGGCGATGCTCAATGCCCCCAAGCCGGGCGAAGCGGTGACCGAGCGCGCGCATGTCGGCATCATGGTCATCGGCACGCGCGGCGGTGTCGGCGCGTCGACCGTGGCGACGTCGCTGGCCTGGCAACTCAGCAAGAATGCCGGTCGCATGACCGCCCTGCTCGACCTCGACCTGCATTTCGGCACCGGCGCGCTGACCATGGACCTGGAGCCTGGCCGCGGCCTGACCGACGCGATCGACAATCCCAGCCGCATCGACGGCCTGTTCATCGAACGCGCGATGATCAAGGCCAATGACAAGCTTTCGATCCTGTCGGCCGAAGCGCCGATCAGCTCGCCGCTGATCACCGACGGAACCGCGTTCTTCCAGCTGCAGGAAGAGTTCCGCCACGCGTTCGAGAACACCGTGGTCGATCTGCCGCGGCAGATGCTGATCGACTATCCGCATCTGGTCTCCGAAACCAATATCGCGGTGCTGGTGACCGAACTGACGCTCGCTTCGGCGCGCGACGCGATCCGGCTGCTCGCCTGGCTCAAGTCGAATGCGCCTGCCGCGCGGGTGATCGTGGTGGCCAACAAGGTGCAGCCGGCGGCGCTGGAAATCAGCCGGGCCGATTTCGAGACCACGATCGAGCGCAAGATCGATTTCCTGATCCCCGCCGATGCCAAGACCGCCGCCCAGGCTGCCAAGCTTGGCCAGCCGTTCTGCGAGGCGGGCAAATCGACCAAGGCGGGCGCAGTGATGAAATCGCTGACCGATCGCTGCCTGGGCCTGGCCGAAGAGGATGCGGCGGCGGAGAAGGACACCGGCGGCGCCAAGAAATCGCTGCTCGGCAAGTTCGGCGATTTCAAGTCGCTGCTACCGGCCAAGCCGAACAAGGCGGCAAAGGCCGCCAGGAAGTAACCGGAACCGCCGCGCTGTATCGGCCAGCGGTGGGCCCACATCACGGGTGAAGAGCGCATGGATATGGTGCAGACATTGCTGTTGGCGGGAGGGCTCGCGAGCGTCCTCGGCCTGCTCGCCATCGCGTTTTCGGGCCCGTCCGAACGCAAGGAGCTGCAACGTCGCATCCTGGCGGTGCGCGAGCGCTATAGCGAGAATGCCAGCGCCAAGGTCGAGGCGCAGATGCGCAAGGCCATCGCCAACCGCAAGCCCCGCTTCAACCAGGATGGCGAAGCGCTGACCAAGGTGCAGATGCTGGCGCGTCGCCTGGCGATGACGGGCAAGCACTGGACCGTCGCGCAGTTCGGCCAGGTCGTGGTCGGTCTGGGCCTGCTGGTTGCGATGGCGGTCTATTTCCGCACCGGCCAGCTGGTGATGAGCCTGTTCATCGGCTCGGCGCTCGGCTTCGGCCTGCCGCACATGGTCGTCGGCCATTTCATCAAGCGCCGCCTCAACCAGTTCACCGCGCGCTTTCCCGATGCGATCGACCTGCTGGTGCGCGGCCTGCGCTCGGGCCTGCCGGTGACCGAGACGCTCACGGTCGTGGCCAAGGAAATTCCCGGCCCGGTGGGCGAGGAATTCAAGCTGGTGACCGAGCGGATCAAGATCGGCCGGTCGATGGAAGATGCGCTTCAGGAAAGCGCCAACCGGCTGCAGACCCCGGAGTTCAACTTCTTCTGCATCACCCTGGCGATCCAGCGCGAGACCGGCGGCAACCTCGCCGAAACGCTGTCGAACCTGGGCGCGGTGCTGCGCTCGCGCGCGCAGATGAAGCTCAAGATCCGGGCCCTGTCGTCCGAATCCAAGGCCTCCGCCTATATCGTCGGGTCGCTCCCGTTTCTGGTGTTCATGATGATCTGGTGGGTGAACCCCGCCTATCTCGCGGGCTTTTTCGTCGAGGAACGGCTGATGATCGCCGGGATCGGCGGCCTGGTGTGGATGGGCATCGGCGTGTTCATCATGGCCAAGATGGTCAGCTTCGAAATCTGATCGGGGGATAAGGGACAGTGCAGGAATCAGCCAATCCTACCCTGATGGGGATCGACGTGATCTTCGTGGCGACGCTGCTCGCCGCGGTGGCGACGCTCGCGGTGCTGATCGCGATCTACGCCGCGACCACGGTGCGCGATCCCATGGCCAAGCGCGTCAAGGCGCTGAACGAGCGGCGCGAGCAGCTCAAGGCAGGGATTACCGCGTCCACCGCGAAGAAGCGCGCCAAGATCATCCACAAGAACGACACCACCGACAAGATGCGCAGCACGCTGCAATCCTTGCGGGTGCTGCAGGACGAGCAGCTCAAGTCAGCGCAGCAGAAGCTCGCGCAGGCGGGAATCCGTTCCAAGGACGTTGCGGTGGCGATCATCTTCGGGCGGTTGGTGCTGCCGATCGCGCTGGGCGGGCTTGCCGCGCTGCTGATCTATGGCCTGGGCGTGCTGGTGCCCGACTGGACCCCGATCAAGAAATTCGGTCTGTTCGCCGCGATCCTGCTGGGCAGCTACAAGGCCCCCGACCTGTTCGTGCAGAACATGATCACCAAGCGCACCGATGCGATCCGCAAGGGCCTGCCCGACGCGCTCGACCTGCTGGTCATCTGCGCCGAGGCAGGTCTGACCGTCGACGCCGCGTTCAACCGCGTCGCCAAGGAACTGGGCCGCGCCTATCCCGAGCTGGGCGATGAATTCGCGCTGACCGCGATCGAACTCGCCTTCCTTACCGAGCGCCGCCAGGCCTTCGAGAACCTCGCCTATCGCGTCGCGCTCGATTCTGTGCGCGGGGTGGTGACGACGATGATCCAGACCGAGAAATACGGTACCCCGCTGGCCTCCGCGCTGCGCGTGCTCTCGGCCGAATTCCGCAACGAACGCATGATGCGCGCCGAGGAAAAGGCCGCGCGCCTGCCCGCGATCATGACCGTCCCGCTGATCCTGTTCATCCTGCCGACGCTGTTCGTCGTCATTCTGGGCCCGGCGGCCTGTTCGATCGCCGACGCCTTCAGCAAATAGCATCGTTTGCCCGGCGTCCGGCATCGGGCCCCAAAAAAAGGGGCGGCCGCCGTTGCCGGTGCCGCCCCAGGTCACTGATGTTCACCGCCCGATGGTGTCCTATCGGGCGGTGTCCCCCATCAATGCGTGAACCTCAATATTTCGCGCGCAACGTGATGCCGTAGGTGCGCGGCTCGTCGAGGAAGGCAATGCGCGAGCGGGTGCCCGCGCCACCCCGCAACGGCGTATTGGCCGTAATGCCGCGCGTGATCTCGTCGCTCAGATTGGTACCCCAGATTTCGAAGGTGAAACGCTCGTCTGGCGTCGTGAAGCCAAGGCGTGCGTTGATCTTGAAATAGTTTTCCTGAACGTCGAACGGCAGCGGCTGGCCGGATGTTTCACGCGGGGTGGTGCTGGTCCGCCGCGCGCCTGAATAGTTGACATTGACATTCGCCAGCATGCCCCAGCCCGACGAATTGAGCGGGCCATCATAGGTAATGCCGGTGACACCGCTCCATTTGGGCGCATTGGTCAACTGGCTGCCGCACAGGGTCAGCACCGTCGCCAGCGCCGCACCGGTAATCCCCCTGCCGCAATTGTTGGGATAGCGTGCATCGGCATAGGTCGCGGCGAAGTTGACCGTGATGTACGGATCGAACCGCCCCACCACTTCCAGTTCCGCACCGGTCGACTTGGCCCCTGCAACGTTGAAGGTCTGGAACTGCACACCCGTGAATTCGAGCACCTGGAAGTCCGACATGTCCATATGGAACAGCGCCAGGTTTGCCGTGATCTTGCCATTGGCCAGCGTCGTCTTCACGCCCGCTTCATAGGCATCGACCTTTTCGGAATCGAACCGTGGGTCCGCCCCGCCAGCCGAGGCAGCAGGGTCGAGGTTGAAACCGCCTGACTTGAAGCCGTGGCTGAAGCCGGCATAGGCCAGGAAGCCGTTGTTGCTGTTATACGCCAGTTGGACGGTATAGGTCAGCTCGTCATCCTTGAACCGCAGCGCATATTCCCGAGGCAGCGGCAGCACCGTCGATGCAGGCAAATTGGCCTGGGTCGCAAACGGGAAGCAGGTCAGACCGAGACCCGCCGACGCCAGCGCCTGGGCCGTTGCCGCGGGAAGCCCGAAGGGAGCAGAAGTCAGGTTGGCGATGATGTTGTTGAAACCGCCCGAAATCGTGGCGCAGGCGTTGGAACTGCCCGCGATCTGATCGAACGCGCCATCCTTGGTTTCATCGACATAGCGTGCGCCGAGCGTCAGGCTGATATTGTCGGTGAAGTTGATGACGTTGTGCGTGAAGACCGAGAAGCTTTCCGCGTCTTGGGTGAAGCGGTTCACCCCGAAGCTGCCATTGGCATTGACACCCGTGTTGAGCGGCGAGGCATAGGCCGGAAAGCCGCGAACCTTTGCCAGCCGGGTCAACGCGAACAACGGGTTCGGCCCCAGAAACGCGAGATTGTTGCCGAGCAGCGGCGCGAGCACCGTCGAGGCATAGGCCTGATAATCCGGGCCGAGGGTCATCGCCTGGATTTCGTCGATCTTCTCATCCGAATAATAAGCACCGACCAGCCAGTCGACCGCGTCGTTGAACGCGCTGCCTTGGAAACGCAGTTCGTGCGTCATCACCTTGTTGGTGCCGCCCGAGGATGGGAAATTGGGGAAGGCCTCGAACGGGCTGTTGCCGACATTGTAGACATTCAGGCCGACAAAATCGTCTTGGTCCGATGCCGCCTCGAACCGGCGATAAGATCCGATATAGGTCAGTTGCGCCGGACCCAGATCCCATTTCAGTTCACCCGAAACGCCCCATTGTTCGGAATCATTGTTGTAGCCATTGTCGCTGCTCAGGCGATTGACGACGGCATTGCGACCGAAATCTCGCACCCCGTTGAATGGCAGACCATAGAGCTGGAACGCGTTGAGCGCGACAAGCTCGGTCTCGCGGATGATGACAGCGGTACAGCAGTTTTCATCAGACTTGGCATAATCGCCGACGATGCGGATGCTGACATCCGGCGAAGGCTCCCAAAGCAACTGGCCGCGAAGCAGATAGCGGTCGCGGTTCCCGCTCTCCGCGCCCGTGACACTGCTGTCGATGATGCCGTCGCGCTTGCGATAGGCACCCGAAACGCGGACACCCAGCGTGTCCTGAACCAGCGGCACGCTAACTCCGGCCTGAATGCCATAATAGTCAAGATTGCCGATGCTCGCATTGGCAAAGGCTTCCACCTTGGTCAGGTTGGGTCGGCGGGTGGTGATATTGAGCGCACCTGCCGAAGTGTTGCGCCCGAACAGCGTGCCCTGCGGACCGCGCAGGATTTCCAGCCGTTCGAGGTCGAGAAGGTCGCCCAGCGCGATGCCGGGGCGCGACTGGTAGACGCCGTCGATGAAGACGCCGACCGAGCTTTCGAGGCCGGTATTGTTGCCCGTGGTGCCGACACCGCGAATACGGATAGAGGTGCCCTGGGTTTCGGTCTGCGATGACTGCAGGTTGAAGCTGGGCGTGATCGAACTGAGCGTGCGGATATCCTGGACATTCTGGCGATCAAGGTCAGCCGGGCTGACGGCGGTCACCGCGATCGGGATGTCCTGGACGTCCGCCGCGCGGAGCGTCGCGGTCACGATGATCACGTCGCGCTCGGGCGCCTGGTCATCCTGTTGCGCATCCTGCGCCTGGGCCATCGATGTCATTGAGACAGTGCAAAGCAAGCCCAGAACGGGCTTCCACAAAGTGCGCATCCTCTTCTCCCACAAGCAACCTGTTAGTTGTGCTTTTGCCCCCCATCACTCTTCAGGTGATGTCTGGTGCAGGGGAAAGCTGTCACAATGGCTGCCGGATTGCAATTCGTTTTAATTCCCCGGTTAAACTTTTGCAGTGCGACAAGAATGGCGCAAATCCTGACCTTTTTATTTGTTGCGTCGCAGCACGACCTTTCCGTTACGGGAAAGTCGCCCGCCGCTGGAATGGGGGGTGGTATTTTTTTGCAACGCAGTGCGGCAGGGATCCTCATGGCCAGGCCCGATCATCGAAATCGGGCTTGCATTGAATCCAGCCGACGCTAGCGTGCCCGCCTTAATCGATCAGTTAAACGAGGTGGAGAGACATGGCCGGAGCATTGGCAGGGGTGACGATCATCGAACTGGCGGGAATCGGACCCGGCCCGTTCGCCGCGATGATGCTGGCCGATCACGGTGCCCGGGTCATCCGGGTGGAACGCGCATCCAGCCGCTCGACCGTGGGCGACGCCGGCAATCGCGACATTCTCAACCGCAACCGCGAGGTGGTCGCGGCCGATCTCAAGTCGCCCGAGGGCATAGCGCAGGTGCGCGACCTCGTCCGCACCGCCGATGGCCTGATCGAGGGCTTCCGTCCCGGCGTGATGGAGCGACTGGGGCTCGGCCCCGACGTGCTGCTCGCCGACAATCCGAAGCTCGTTTACGGCCGGATGACCGGCTGGGGCCAGACCGGGCCCTATGCACCTTATGCCGGGCATGACCTCAACTATATCGCGCTTTCGGGCGCGCTGCACAGCTATGGCCGCGCGGCCGAGAAGCCGACCCCACCGGTCAATGCGGTGGGCGATTTCGGCGGCGGCGGCATGTTCATGGCGTTCGGCATGGTCGCCGGCATCCTCTCGGCGCGCAGCACCGGCAAGGGCCAGGTGATCGATTGCGCGATGACCGATGGTGCGGCCGTGCTCTCGGCGATGACCTATACTTTCCTCGCCAACGGCCAGTGGCGCGACGAGCGCGGGGTCAACCTGCTCGATACCGGCGCGCATTTCTATGACACCTATGAATGCGCCGACGGCAAGTACATCTCGATCGGCTCGATCGAACCGCAATTCTACGCGCTGCTGCGCGAGAAGGCGGAGCTGACCGATCCCGCCTTCGACCTGCAGATGGACCCGCGCCAATGGGGTCCGCTCAAGGAGAAGCTCACCGCCCTGTTCCTGACCAGGACGCGCGACGAATGGTGCGCGATCATGGAACATACCGATATCTGCTTCGCCCCGGTGCTGAGCCTGAAAGAGGCCCCCGAACACCCGCACAACAAGCAGCGCGGCACCTTTATCGAGGTG
>NZ_QKVT01000001.1:3036239-3042995 GCF_003426715.1 Blastomonas sp. UPD001 | reverse complement strand
GTAGCCACGTCCGGCAGGCTGAGCACGGCGCTCAGGTTGTTCAGCCGCGCGCTCAGGCTCTGGACGGCCGACTTCAATCCCTTCAGCTTTTCTGCAGCGGCTGCCTGATCGATGAAGACCTGCGACGTTACGATAGCAGACGCAGTCAGCTGCGTCAGCTTGAGTTCCACCAGCCAGTGGCCATGCCTGTCGAGGTAAAGGGTTGATGCTCCGTGGCACACGCTGTTGCGCAGGTCGGCATAGGGCTGGAAACGATCGAGCGCGTGGATCGCGAGGCGCGCTGGCTTGTGGTCTACGGCGTCCAGCGCTTGCAAGCCGTTGCGCAATATCTGCAGCTTCTGGCCGAAGAGATATGCCTTGCCGAGTTCGACGCTATCGGAAGACCGGCGCGCCAGAAGCAGCAAGGTCGCGCTGACCACGCTCTCCGCCTGCGTAAAGCAGTCGAGGCAACGCCCCAGCCATAAATGCAGCTCGATATGCGCCTGGTCCCAGTCGGCGAGGGGGGCTGGAGGGCCAAGGCTGGTCAGGGCGTTCATGCCAACCGGTTATCAGCTCGCCCTTTATCAATAATTGCGCCAAATCAGGTCAAACGAACACGCTCCATCCCGTAGCCTCGACCAGCTCCTCGAGCGCGATCGCGCCGACCATCGAGGTGCCCGAGGCGTTGAGGCCCGGAGACCATACCGCGATCGCGCCATGCCCGGGCGCGATGCACAATATGCCGCCGCCGACGCCGCTCTTGCCGGGCAGGCCGATGCGATAGGCGAAATCGCCGCTATTGTCGTAATGGCCGCAGCTCATCATCACCGCGTTGATCCGGCGGCAGTTCTCGCGCGTGACCAGCTGCTCACGGTTGATCGGGTCGCAGCCGTCGAACGCCAGGAACAGCGCCGCGCGCGCGAGCTGGCGGCAGCTCATCCGCACCGCGCACTGGCGGAAATAGGCGCCCAGGCTCGCCTCGACCGGATTGGCCATGTTGCCGAACGCGGCCATGAAATGCGCGAGCGCACGGTTACGCGATCCGGTGGCGGATTCCGATTCCGCCACCTCCTCGTCCACCGCGATGCTGTCATCGCCGGAGAGCCGGTGGAAGCGTCCCAGCAGCTCGGCCTCGAACGATTCCGCACCGCTGCGCGCCACCAGCATGTCGGTGACCACGATCGCGCCGGCATTGATCAGCGGATTGCGCGGGATGCCCTTCTCGTTCTCGAGCTGGATGATCGAGTTGAACGCGCTGCCCGAAGGTTCGCGCCCCACCCGGTCCCAGACATTCTCGCCATAATGCCTGAGCGCCATCGACAATGTGAACACCTTGGAGATCGACTGGATCGAGAACGGCTCGTGGCTGTCGCCCAGCGTGACCATCGTGCCGTCGCCCAGCACGATCGCCATGCCGAACTTGGTCGGATCGACCCGGGCAAGCGCGGGGATATAATCGGCGACCTTGCCGGACCCGATATGCGGCGCCACCGCCGTCTCGATCCGTCGCGTGATCGCCTGCCAGTCCATGCCCCCTCCCCCAATCGGCGCGCTGCATCGTTCAGGCCGTTGCTTCGCTGTCGGAAACATAGCAGGGGGAAACGGCATGTCGATTCTTACGCGTCTCATCCCCGACCGGTTCGTGCTGATGCTGCTGCTCACCGTCGCGGTGGCAGCGGTGCTGCCGGTAAGCGGACAGGCGGCGGTCTATGCCGGCTATGGCGTCTCGGTCGCGATCTTCCTGCTGTTCTTCCTGCACGGCCTGCGCCTGCCGCGCGCCGAGGTGGTCGTCGCGATGAAGAACTGGCGGCTGCAGGGCGTGATCTTCGCCTTTACCTTCGCGTTCATGCCGGTGCTGGGCTGGGCGGCCTCGCACGCCCCTGGCGGGCTGTTACCGCACGGGCTGGTGATCGGGCTGCTGTTTCTCGGAATCCTGCCCTCGACCGTGCAATCTGCGATCAGCTATTCGTCCTTGGCGGGCGGCAATATCGCCGCCTCGGTCATGGCCTCCGCGCTGCTCAACCTGGCGGGCATCATCATGACCCCGCTGCTCGTCGCGCTGCTGATCGGCGCCGATGGGGGCGCGGCGATCAGCAGCGATACGGTGGTGAAGATCCTCTCGATCCTGCTGCTGCCCTTTGCGCTGGGTCAGATCGCGCAGGGCTGGCTCGGCGGCTGGGCGCTGCGCAACAAGCCGCTGCTGACGCTGCTCGATCGCACCGCGATCGCGCTTGCGGTCTATGTCGCGTTCAGCTCGGCGGTGGCCGGGGGCAAGATGCAGACCCTGGGCTGGGCTGCGCTGGCGATCCTGTGCGCGATCATCCTGGTGATGCTGGTGCTGGCGATGCTGGCGGCCTGGGGCCTGGGCGGGCTGCTCGGCCTGCCGCGCGCCGATCGCATCAGCCTGCTGTTTGCCGGATCGCACAAGAGCATCGCCACCGGCGCACCGCTCGCCGCGATCCTGTTTGCGGGGCCGCAAGCCGGCATCGTGATCCTGCCCGCGCTGATCTATCACCAGCTGCAGCTCGTGCTGTCGGCCCCGCTGGCGTCGAGGCTGGCAAAACGCGCCGAAGCCTGACGCTTTTCACTTGGCGGCTATCGCACGGGCGGTGATATAGTCGCGGTCATGAACCCAGCCGCCAGCCCGTTCGCGATCGACAACGCCCCGCCGCTCAACCCGGCCAAGTTCCGCGACCCGCTGGTCACCGCCAAGGGCGAAGCGCGGGCCAGCGTTGCGATGACCGCGCTCGAGACCTTGTGGTTCAACACCGGCACGCTGTGCAACCTGGCCTGTTTGAGCTGCTATATCGAAAGCTCTCCGCGCAACGATGCGCTGGTCTATCTGACGCTCGCTGAGGTCACGGCCTATCTGGACGAGATTGCATCGTGCGGCATCCCGACGCGCGAGATCGGGCTGACCGGGGGCGAGCCGTTCATGAACCCGGACATTATCGCGATCCTCGATCTGTGCCTGGCGCGCGGGTTCGAGACGCTGGTGCTGTCGAACGCGATGCGCCCGATGCGGCGGCACGAGGCCGCGCTGCTCGACCTCAAGGCCCGCCATGGCGAGCGGCTGACGATCCGTGTCAGCCTGGATCACTACACCCAGGCGGTGCACGAGGCCGAACGCGGCGCAAACAGCTGGGACAAGGCCCTGGCCGGCCTGCAATGGCTGGCGCAGCATGGTTTCAGGATCGCGATCGCCGGGCGGCATCTGGCGCACGAAAGCGATGCCGAGGCGCGCGCCGGATTCGCGGCACTGTTCCAACGGCTGGGCCTTGCCATCGATACGGACAACCCGCAGCAGTTCGTGATGTTTCCGGAAATGGACGCGAGCGCCGATATCGCGGAGATCAGCACCGGTTGCTGGGACATATTGGGCAAGAGCCCCGATGCGATGATGTGCGCGACCAGCCGGATGGTGGTGAAGCACAAGGGCGCAGATGCGCCCACCGTCGCGGCGTGCACGCTGCTGCCCTATGATCCCGGCTTCGACATGGGCGCGACGCTGGCCGAGGCCTCGCGCGCGGTATCGCTCAACCACCCGCATTGTGCGCGTTTCTGCGTGCTCGGCGGGGCAAGTTGCAGCTAGCCAGGCGCGCACCTACATAGCGGTCAGAGCGCGCGCCTATCCCGGCGGCGTCAAGCTGACAGGCCGAAACCCCCGCATGCTTCCCCCCCGATCGCTTTGCCAGTTTCGGCACCATGGTCGGCGGGGTGGCGGGATCGATGCTGGTCGATGGCACCAAGCAGCTGGCGCAGGGGCGCCGCCCCTCGATCGGCGCCCTGCTGCTGACCCCCGCCAATGCGCGCAAGATCGCCGACCGGCTGGCGACGATGCGCGGCGCGGCGATGAAGCTCGGTCAGCTGATGTCGATGGACACCGGCGACTTCCTGCCGCCCGAGCTTGCGGACATCCTGGGTCGTCTGCGCGCCGACGCCCAGCACATGCCGCAGGGCCAGCTGCGCAACGTTCTGAACCAGAACTGGGGACGCGGCTGGGAGAAGCGCTTTGCCAGTTTCGATTTCAGGCCCGTCGCCGCCGCTTCGATCGGCCAGGTGCATCGCGCCAGGACGCTCGACGGGCGCGACCTGGCGATCAAGGTGCAATATCCCGGCGTGCGCCAGAGCATCGACAGCGATGTCGACAATGTCGCATCGCTGATCAAGCTCACCGGCCTGCTGCCGCCGGAGCTCGACATCGACCCGATGCTGGCCGACGCCAAGGCGCAGCTGCACGAAGAGGCGGACTATGCGCATGAGGCGGCGCATCTGGCGCGCTTCGGCGAGCTGCTCGCGGGCCATCCAGACTTTCGCGTCCCCGCGCTGCATGCCGACCTCACCACCACCGACATCCTGGCGATGGACTATATCGAGAGTATTGCGATCGAGGACACCATCAGCGTGGACCAGGAAACGCGCGACGGCATCGTGCAGCGGCTGGTCGACCTGCTGCTGCGCGAGTTGTTCGACTTCCGGCTGATGCAGACCGACCCCAATTTCGCCAACTATCGCTTCGATCCGGCCAGCGGCAAGCTGGTGCTGCTCGATTTCGGCGCGACGCGCGTCGTGAAGGATGGCGTAGCCGATGCCTATCGCATGCTGCTGCGCGGCGGGATGGAGCGCGATATCCCCATGATGCGCGAGGCAGGACTGACGCTGGGCATGCTGCATCCCGACGCACCTGAAAGCCACAAGGTGGCGGTGCTGGGCATGTTCGACACGGCGTTCGAGCCGCTCCGCGTCGACGGCCCCTTCGACTTCTCATCCAACGAGATGACGACCGAATTGCGCGACGAGGGCATGGCCTTCGCCAGGGAACGCACCTTCTGGCAGGTTCCCCCCGTCGACACGCTGTTCATCCAGCGCAAGATCGGCGGCATGTTCCTGCTCGGCAGCCGGCTGAGGGCGAACACCAACGTTCACCGGCTGATCCGCGACGCGGTCATGTGATCTGCTCGATCACTTGCCGAGCGCGGTCACTTCCTGGCCCGCAGGGCTGGTGAAGGTGAAGCCCGACAGCTTGTTCTTGGCGAGCGCGTTGACGAAGGCCTGCGCTTCGTCGGCGCTCTTGAAGGGCCCTGTCAGCAGCCGGTTGGTGGCGTTGAGCGGCGTCCACCAGCCCTGCTTGCCCTTGAACAACGCGGGCGAGCTGGTGGTCAGCCGCTTCCATTCCTTGGACAGATCGGCGCGGTTGGCCCCGCCTGCCACCTGCACCCAATAGCGCTTGGGATGCTTGGGTTCGGCCTTCTTGGCGGCTGCGGCCTTTTTCTCGGCCGCCAGCTTGTCTGCGGCTTTCTTGTCGGCCAGCTTCTTGTCGGCAGCCTTCTTGTCCGCCAGCTTCTTCTCTTCTGCTGCCTTCTTGTCGGCAGCCTGCTTGTCGGCGAGCTTCTTGTCCTCTTCCGCCTTTTTCGCGGCGAGTTCCTTTTCGTCGGGCTTCTTGGGCACCGGCTTCAGCTTGGTGACATCGACCGCATCCTCGTCCAGCGCGAGTTCGGCCGCGGGAACCTGAATGCTCGCGATGACCGAGGCCAGGCTGACCCGTGCCGGTTCAGGCGCGGCAGGTAGCGGCTGGACGGTGGCCACGGCGGGTGCGGCACTGGCAACGGCGGGCGCCTGGCTGGACAATGTCAACGGCGTCTGACCGGGCGCGACGGCATTGGTCGCCGCGACCGCAGAGCCCGAACGATCAGCAGCCGGCGGCGCGGCGCTCATGGCGCCGCTCGTTTGTGCCAGATCGAAACTGCGTGGAGGCATCGGCGGCGCAGCGGTGCTGGCCGTGGCAGCCGGCGGCGGCCGGGAAATGGCCGAAATGCGCCGCTGCCGCCTGTTGCGCCGGGGTCAGGCGCCCCATGAAGCGGAAGAAGGGCTGGATCGATGCCGCCATGCGCTTGGGCATCGTCGCATCGGCAATCGCAATCGCGCCTTCGGGGTCGCCCGAGATGGCGAGCACGAAGGCCCGGGTGCGCCAGGCCGCGGCATCGCGCTTGCGCAGCAGCGGATCGAGCTGGGCTTCGGCTGCCGCCCGGTCGCCCGAAATGCCCAGCGACAATGCATAGCGGCGGATGGTCTCGTCATCCGCGCCCCGGCGCAGCGCCAGCTCGTAATCGTCCTGCGCGGCGTTGGAATTGCCGACGAGATCATAAGCGAGGCCCCGGTCCGCGGCATAGACCGTATCCGGCACGCCAAGCTTCTTCGCCTCGTCGAACAGGCGCAGCGCTTCATAGGGGTTTTCGTTGAGCAGCAGCGCCGATCCGAGCCCGGCCTTCACCCGGCCATTGCCCGGAGACATCTCGTCGGCGCGGGCGAAAAAGCCGATCGCCGCCTGCGGGTCCTGCAGCAGAAGGGCGGCGTTGCCTGCATCGATCAGCGCATCGATATCGCCCGGATAGAGCGCCAGCCGCTGCAACGCATTCTGCAGTTCGCGCGTGCCCTTGGGCTGCGCGACATCGAGCGAACTGTAACCGGTTTCGGGCGCCTCGGGGCCCTCTTCCTGCGCCTGGGCAGGGGCGAGCGAGACGCTGGCGACCGCGCACAACAGGGTAGCGAGGCGCAGTTTCCGGTGACGCAAAAACGGGGTCAAAGCCATATCGCCCCGTCAGTCGCGCTTTGCCGGGGCGATTGCAAGCACAACACGCCCTGCGGCACGGCAGGGCGTGTGCGGTATTCGATGGCTTGCGGGAACCGTTTGCCCGCCGCTGCACGTGCAAGCGGCGGGCAACGGGATTACTGGTTGTTCTGACGACCCAGGAAGCGCGGGATGTTGAGCGGCGGCGC
>NZ_QKVT01000001.1:3021002-3036139 GCF_003426715.1 Blastomonas sp. UPD001 | reverse complement strand
AGCACCTCGTGTGCCGGGCGAGTGATCAGCAGAAAGCGCATGTGGGGCGCGGCGCTGCGGCGAAGCTCGGCGCGGGCGTCGGCGCGGCAAAGGCGCGCGGCGCGGCCTGGTTCAGCGAGAATGGGCGTGCTTCCTCGCCGCCCTGCTGCAACGCATCGCCATCGATGCCGGTGGCGACCACCGACACGCGGATCTTGCCCTCGAGCTCGGGGTTGAACGCGCTGCCCCAGATGATGTTCGCATCGGGATCGACCAGTTCCTTGATGTGATTGGCCGCTTCGTCGACCTCCATCAGGCGCATGTCGTCGCCGCCGGTGATCGAGACGATGACGCCCTTGGCACCCTTCATCGACACGCCGTCGAGCAGCGGGTTGGCGATCGCGCGTTCGGCGGCTTCGAGCGCACGGCCATCGCCTTCGGCCTCGCCGGTGCCCATCATCGCCTTGCCCATTTCGCGCATCACCGAACGGATATCGGCGAAGTCGAGATTGATCAGGCCCGGATTGACGATCAGGTCGGTGATCGAGCGCACGCCCTGCTGCAGCACCTCGTCGGCGAGCTGGAACGCTTCCTTGAAGGTGGTGTTCGGGTTGGCGACGAGGAACAGGTTCTGGTTGGGAATGACGATCAGCGTGTCGACATTCTTCTGCAGCTCGGCAATGCCCGCCTCGGCGGCGCGCATGCGGCGCGTGCCTTCGAAGGTGAAGGGCTTGGTGACGACGCCGACGGTCAGGATGCCGCGATCGCGCGCAGCCTTGGCGATGACAGGCGCAGCCCCGGTGCCGGTGCCGCCGCCCATGCCGGCCGCGATGAAGCACATGTGCGTGCCTTCGAGGATCGCCTCGATATCGCCGACGGTCTCTTCCGCCGCCGCACGGCCGACTTCGGGCCGCGAACCTGCACCCAGGCCCTGGGTGACATCGGGGCCGAGCTGGATGCGCTGCTCGGCGGTCGAGCTGTTGAGCGCCTGCGCGTCGGTATTGGCGACGATGAAATCGACGCCCTCGACATTGGCCGCGATCATGTTGGCGATGGCGTTGCCGCCAGCCCCGCCGATCCCGATCACCGCAATGCGCGGGCGCAGTTCGTCGACGGTCGGCGGTCCGATGGTGATGCTCATGCCTTAAATCTCCCCTGCTTCATTATTCTGAAGCAAATACCAAAACTCACATTGCACAGATTGATTCGCGAATTCACCCAAAAAATCGGGTTTTTCCACCACTTCCTGCACATCACGCGACGAACCGCGCCGCATCGTCAGAAATTTCCGACCAGCGCGCGCCACAAACGCTGCAAAACCGCCGCCCCCGAATGGCGGTGCACCTGCTGATAGCTCGAGGCGATGCTGCGGATATCGACCGGCTCGTCCGCCGCGAACAGCGCGAGCCCCGCCAATGTCGAGAAGGCCGGCCCCGCATGCGCATCGGGGTCCGCCCCAGCGCCACCTGCATGTGATCGGCCAGACCGCGCAGTTCGGCGCAACCGCCGGTGAGCACGATGCGCTGACCCTGCGCTCCGGTAAAGCCCAGCTCCTTCAATCCCTTGGTGATCTCGCCGATCAGATAGTCGAGCGGCTGGCGGATCACCGAGACGAGCTGCGCGCGGCTGATCGAATGCTTGTCGTCGGCGCGTCCGCCCGCGCCAACGAGCTTGCTGTCTTCCTCGGGCAGGCGCAGGTCGATCATGTCGTGATTGTCGCGCGGCGACGAGGTCGCAGCCCCATGGAAACACTTGATCCGCTCGGCCTCGGCGCGGCGCAGCCCGAAGGCCGACGCGATGGCATCGGTGATATCCGCGCCGCCGAACGGAATGGTGAACAGGCCGACGAGCATGCCGCCGGCATAGAGCGAGATATTGGTCACCGCCGCGCCCATCTCGACCAGCGCGACGCCAAGCTCGCGTTCTTCCTCGCCCAGCACCGCCGTGCCTGCCGCGATCGGCGCAGCAACGATGCCGCTGACGCCCAGATAGGCGGCCGCCACGGTCTGGTCGATATTGCGCACCGGCGCGCCATCGGCGAAGATCACGTGAATGTCGACGCCCAGCCGCTCGGCATGCAGGCCGATCGGCTTCTTGACCCCGGTCGCGCCATCTAGCGTGTAGAGCGCGGGCTGCGCGTGCAGCACCATGCGCCCGCCGGGCTGGATCGTCTCGCGGCCCGCAGCCAGCAGATGGTCGACATCGTCCTCGTCGATCCGCCCGCCGCCCAGATCGATCTCGACCCGCGCGATGGTGCTGGTGAGCCCGCCCGAGGTGCAGCCGACATGGACATGGTCGATGTTGAGCCCCGCGATCCGCTCGGCCTGTTCCACCGCTTCACGCACCGCCAGCTCGGTCGCGGCCATATCGGTGATATAACCGCGCTTGACGCCCTCGCTCGCGCGCTGGCCGGTGCCCAGCACCAGCAGCTCGCCGCTATCTGTACGACCGATGATCATCGCGCAGACCTTGGACGAGCCGATATCGAGCGCGCCATAGGTCTTCTCGATCCGGGGGACTGCCGCGCCGCCCTTGCGCGCCTTGCCGCCGCTCATTGGTCTGCCGCCGATGCCAGGGCATCGCCTTCCGACTTGGCAGGAGTGCGTGGGCGTCGCAGATAGGCGCGCTCGGGATCGCGCAGGTCGAAATAGGTCACGCCCTTGCCGAGCAACCGGTTGACGCCGTCCATGCGCGCGAAATTGATAAGCGCCGCCTGCGACAGGTCCTCGCCCTCGGGCAGCGCCAGCACCTCGCCAGTATGGAAGGTGAGGTTCCAGCGCCGGTTGCCGACCCATTCGGCCTCTTTCACCTGCGGGGTGAGCGCGGGCGCGGCATCGAGCAGCTTGGTGAGATCGCCGATCCGCGCGTTGGCGCGCTTGCCGACGATACGCAGCATCTTGGGATCGATCTGGCCGGGGCTGGGCTCGAGCGCAACGCCCTCGGCATCGACCAGCATCACACGCCCGCGATCCTCCCACACCGCCAGCGGCTCGCGCTCGACGATATCGACGATCAGCGTATCGGGCAGTTGGCGCGAGATGCGCGCATCGGCGATCCAGCTGAACCGCGTCAGCTCGCGGCGCAGCTCTTCCAAGTCGACCTGCGGCATCGACCGGTCCTTCTGCGCGAGCACGATCTCATAGACCTTGAGCTCGTTCATCTTGTCGACGTTGCGGACCTCGACCTTCTTGACCTCGAACCCGGCGCGACCGGCGGCGAGCGCCATCTCTTCCTGCACCATGCCGGGCAGCCCCATGAACTGCGCGGTGATGACGCCGCCCAGCGCGAGAATGCCCAGAATGCCGATGGTCGCGGCCTTCTGCATCTGCTCTTCGGTAAAGGGCAGCCGGGCGAGGAACGCGTTGGTGCGCGATCTCTGCGCCGTGCGCGGCTTGGCGCGCGTCGCGCCCCTTTTCGCCGATGTGCCGCGCTTAATCCGTGTCGCCATGCCGGGTGCCCCCCAATGCCTGTTCAACGATGATCTCGACCAGATCGGCATAGCTGATGCCGATCGCCGCCGCCTGTTCCGGCACGAGACTGAGCGGGGTCATGCCCGGCTGGGTGTTGACCTCCAGCAGGTACAGCCCGTCCAGCCCCTTTTCGTCATCCCAGCGGAAGTCAGAACGCGATGCGCCCTTGCAGCCGAGGATATTGTGCGCCTTGAGCGCCAGCTCGAGACAGCGCTCGGCAATCTCCGCCGGAATTTCCGCAGGGCAGATGTGCAACGTCAGCCCGTCCGTGTACTTCGCATCGTAATCGTAGAAGCCCGATTTAGTCTGCAGCTCGGTGACGCCCAGCGCGCGGTCGCCGAGCACCGCGGTGGTCAGTTCACGGCCCTTGATGAAGGGTTCGGCGAGCAGTTCGTCGAATTCCTGCCAGGGGCCGATCGCGTCGCGGCTGATCGGATCGCCATAGTTGCTGTCGGCCTTGACGATGGCGACGCCGACCGACGAGCCTTCGTTGACCGGCTTCAGCACATAAGGGCGCGGCAACGGATCGCCGGAATAAAGGCTTTGCGATTGCACGATATGCCCGCCCGGCATCGGGATGCCATGCGGCACCAAAGCCTGCTTGGTCAGCACCTTGTCGATCGCGATCACCGAGGTCGCCATGCCCGAATGCGTGTACGGAATCTGCATCAGATCGAGCATGCCCTGCACGCTGCCATCCTCGCCCGGCGTGCCGTGCAGCGCGTTGAACACGATATCGGGACGGATGCCCGCCAGCACCGCAGCGACATTGCGGTCCATATCGACCCGCGTCACCTGATGCCCGCGCGATTCCAGCGCCTTGGCGACGCCCTCGCCGCTCATCAGCGAGACCTCGCGCTCGGCCGACCAGCCGCCCATCAGCACGGCAATATGGAGCTTGGGCAGGGTCATGAATTCGGCTTTCCTATCCGCTGGATTTCCCATTCCAGCGCGACGCCCGATTGCGCGAGGACACGGGCGCGGACTTCCTCGCCGAGCGCCTCGATCTCGGCGCTGGTGGCGGTGCCGGTGTTGATCAGGAAATTGGTGTGCTTCTCGCTGACCTGCGCGCCGCCGAGCATGAGCCCGCGACAGCCCGCCGCATCGACCAGCGCCCAGGCCTTGTGGCCATCGGGGTTCTTGAAGGTCGATCCGCCGGTCTTGCTGCGCAGCGGCTGGCTCGCCTCGCGCGAGGCGGCGATGCGGTCCATCTCGGCCTGGATCGCCTGCGGTTCGGCGGGGTGGCCACGAAAGGTCGCGGCGATGACGATCGCGCCTTCGGGCAGCTCGGAATGGCGATAGGTGTAATGCAGGTCGGCCAGTGGCAGCGTCTGCCGCGTGCCATCGCGCAGCACGACCTCGCAGTCGATGAGAATATCCTTGACCTCGCGGCCATAGGCACCGCCGTTCATCCGCACGAAGCCGCCGACCGTGCCGGGGATCGAGCGCAGGAATTCCAGCCCGCCGATGCCGGCATCGCGCGCGGTCGACGAGACGAGAATGCCCGACGCCCCTGCCCCGCAGCCGAGCGTCACGTCGTCGATCCGCTCGACTTTGGCGAACGCCTTGCCCAGCCGTACAACGACGCCGGGAACGCCGCCATCGCGCACGATCAGGTTCGATCCGAGGCCGAGTGCCATTACGGGGACCGAGGGGTCGAGATCGCTCAGGAACTGCACCAGATCATCGGCATCCTTCGGCTCGAACAGCCATTGCGCCGCGCCGCCGGTCTTGAACCACACCAAGGGGGCCAGCGGCGCATGCGCCGTCAGCTTGCCGCGCACGGCTGGCATGGTCGAGGAAAGGGCGGCGGCGGACGTCATTTGATGCCCCACAACCCCATCCAGCCCTTGACCGCCTTCTGCTGGGCCGCCGCCGCGTCGCGCAGTGCCGACGCGCCGTCGACCGACTTCTGCCAGGCATCGATCATCTTCTGCCCCGCCTGCATCTGCTGGCGGTGCGTTTCGATCATCTGCTTCTGCAGGTCGATCATCCAGTCGAAGGGCGAGTTCATGCGGCGAGCCTCCGTTGTGCGATGGCATCGGCAAGCCCTGCCGCCCATTTGGTGATGTCGCCCGCGCCGAGGCAGATGACCATGTCGCCGTCCTGCGCATCGGCCGCCAGCAGCTCGGCGAGCTCTTCGGGCCCGGTGATCGTGCGCGCCTGGCGGTGGCCGCGCTGCTTGAGGCCGCTGGCAAGCGCCTCGGCATTGACGCCCTCGACCGGCTCCTCGCCCGCGGCATAGACCGGCGCGACATAGACGATATCGGCATCGTTGAACGCCTGCTGGAACTCGTCCATCAGGTCACCGAGCCGCGAATAGCGGTGCGGCTGGACCACCGCGATGATGCGGTTCTTCACGCCCTCGCGCGCCGCTGCCAGCACCGCGCGGATTTCCACCGGGTGATGGCCGTAATCGTCGATGATCGTGACGCCATCGACCTCGCCCACCTTGGTGAAGCGGCGCTTGACCCCGCCGAACTTGGCAAAGCCGGTGACGATGTCCGCATCCGCCATGCCCATCTGCAGCCCGACCGCGATCGCGGCAATGGCATTCTGCACATTGTGGCGGCCCGGCATCGGCAGCTCGATGCCCATGATCTGCCGGGCCGAGCCGTCACGCTCGCGCACGGTGACGTCGAAGCGGTTGCCGCCGGGAATCGAGACGACATTGTCGCCGCGCACATCGGCCTGGGCGGAAAAGCCATAAGTCACCACGCGCCGGTCGTTGACGCGCGGCAGGATCGCCTGGACCTCGGGATGGTCGAGGCACAGGATCGCCGCGCCGTAGAAGGGCACGTTCTGGACGAACTCGACGAATGCGTCCTTGACCCGGTCGAAGCTGCCATAATGGTCGAGATGCTCGGGATCGATATTGGTGACGACCGCGATCGTGCCGTCGAGTCTGAGGAAGCTTCCGTCGCTCTCGTCGGCCTCGACCACCATCCATTCGCTCGCGCCGAGACGCGCGTTCGATCCGTAATTGTTGATGATGCCGCCGTTAATCACGGTGGGATCGATGCCGCCGGCGTCGAGCATCGCGGCGATCATCGAGGTGGTCGTGGTCTTGCCGTGCGTGCCGGCCACCGCGACGGTGGACTTGAGGCGCATCAGCTCGGCCAGCATTTCGGCACGACGAACGACGGGGACGCGGTTCTCGAGCGCCAGATCGACCTCGGGATTGCCGCGCTTGATCGCGGTCGAGGTGACGACCACCGCAGCATCGCCCAGATTTTCCGCCTTGTGGCCGATCATCACCGGAATGCCGCGTTTGCGCAGGCCTTCGACAACATAGCTTTCGGCAATGTCCGAACCCTGCACCTTGTAGCCCAGATTGTGCATCACCTCGGCAATGCCCGACATGCCGATGCCGCCAATGCCGATGAAATGGATGGTACCGATGTCGATGCCGACGCCCTTCATGCTTCCTGTCCTTCAGCGTCGCGGGCCAGAGCCTCGCCGCCCAGGGCCTGGCCCTTGGCGGCGGGGGCCACGCGAATGATATCTGCCAGCGGCGCGGCGCCGAAGCTCTCGACGAGATCGGCCAGATCGCGCACCGCATTGGGGTAACCGCATTTGTGCGCGGCGAGCGCGGCGTTCTCGAGCGCCTGCGGGTCGAGCGCCATTTTCTGGATCTGCTTGGCCAGTTCCTTCGGCGTGAACGCCTCCTGCCGGATCGACCGAGCGCCGCCGGCCTTGACCATCTCGCGCGCGTTGGCGGTCTGGTGGTCGTCGGTAGCAATGGGCAGCGGCACCAGGATCGCGGGGCGGCCCGCCACGGTCAGCTCGGCGATGGTCGATGCGCCCGCACGGCCGATGAACAGGTGCGACCAGCCGAGCTTTTCGGGCAGGTCGTTCATATAGGTGGCAAGCTCCGCCGGAATGCCGTGCTCGGCATATTTGGCGCGCGCGCCCTCGATATCCTCCTCCCGGCACTGCTGCACCACCTGCAGCCGGCGGCGCAGGTTGACCGGCAGCATCGCGAGGCCATCGGGCACCACGTCGGACAGCACCCGCGCGCCCTGGCTGCCGCCGGTGACGAGCACGCGGAACACGCCATCCTCGAGCAACGGGGGATAATTCTCGCCGCGCAGCGACAGCACCTCGTCGCGCACCGGGTTGCCGACCAGATGCACGCGGTCCTTGAGCTTCGGGTTCAGCCGGTCGACCTGCTTGTAGGCGGTGGCGATCGCGTTGACCCGGCCCGCCATGAAGCGGTTGACCCGGCCCAGCACCGCGTTTTGTTCGTGGATGATCGTGGGGATGCGCGCCTTCTGCGCCGCGAGCAGCGTCGGCAGCGCCGGGTATCCGCCAAAGCCGATCACCGCGCTGGGTTGGAAATTCTCGAACAGGTTGAGCGCCATGGCGCGGCCCGCCCAGATGCCCTTGATGCCGCGGAGCCAGCCGATCGGCCCGCCCGCGATGCGTCCGGGCGGCAGGATATGCACCTGGTCGCCCTCGAAAATACCGGGAATCTTCGCGCCGCGCTCGTCGGTCACCAGCGCGATATGGTGCCCGCGCTGCTGCAGCTCGCGCGCGAGCGCATAGGCCGGAATCAAATGTCCGCCGGTGCCGCCTGCGGCGAGCACATAATGGCGCGAGATGGTCATCAGTTCTTCCAGTCCGATCCGAGCAGGCTGCGGTCCTCGAACGGGTTACGCCGGGTGAGCGACAGCAGCAACCCCGCGCCGATGCCGAGCGCGATCATCGACGAACCGCCATAGCTGATGAACGGCAGCGTCATGCCCTTGGACGGGAAAAGCTGCAGGTTCACCGCGATGTTGATGAACGCCTGTCCGCCGAGCTGCGCGGTCAGGCCCGTCACCGCCAGGATGGTGAACAGGTCGCGCTCATCGAGCAGCCGCATGCAGATGCGCACGATGATCGCGAAATAGACCAGAGCGATCGCCGCGCAGGCGAGCAGCCCGAATTCCTCGCCGATCACCGAGAAGATATAGTCGGTATGCGCCTCGGGCAGGTTGAACTTGTGCACGCCCAGACCCGGACCGGTGCCGATCAGCCCACCACCGGTGAGCGTCTTGTGCGCGAACATCACATGGTCATATTCGCCCGCGCCGAACAGCCAGCCGTTGATGCGCTGCGTCGCCACCGGATAGAAGAAATAGGCGAGCGTCATGCCAACCGCGCCCGCACCGACGCCGAGGCCGACCACCTGCATCGGCAGGCCCGCGAGCAGCATCAGCGTGAACCAGATGCCGATGAACATGATCGTCTGGCCCAAGTCGGGCTGGCGCATCAGCAGCACCGCGATGCACGCGGTGATCGCCGCCGAAAGCTTGAGCACCGGGAGGCTGGGGTCCTTGACGCGCAGCGAGATGATCCAGCCCATTGTCACCGCGTAAGCGGGCTTGAGGAATTCCGACGGCTGGATGCCGATGCCATAGCCGATCCAGCGCTTCGATCCGTTCACCGCATTGCCGAAGATCGGCACCAGCGCGAGCAGCACGAAGAAGATGCAGGCCATGATGATCGCCAGCCGCCGCGCCTCGCGCTTCGGCAGCATCGAGACCACGAACATGAAGCCCAGGCTGACGATCACCCAGCCGAGCTGGCGGTAGAAGAAGTAGAGCGGACTGAGCGTCTCGGTCGCGGTCGAAAGCCGGCGCGCGGTGGCGGGCGAGGCCGCCTGCACCGCGATCAGGCCGATCGCGATCAGCATCATGATCATTGCCAGCAGCACGCGATCGAGTTCCCAGAACCAGATCGCCAGCTGCGACCGGTCGCTGCGCCCCAGCCTGCGCCCGAGATTGCGCGGCAGCTTGTACGCGCGCTTGCCCGAAAGGCCGGCGGCGGGGGCGGTGGCAGCCAGATCATTCATTGCTTGGCATCCTCCTGCTGGGTCGCATCTTCGGCAATCAGCGCGTCGACGATCTTGCGGAAGCAATCGCCACGCGCTTCGAAATCGCGGAACTGGTCGAAAGAGGCGCAGGCGGGCGACAGCAGCACCACCTCGCCGGGCTTCGCATGAGCCATTGCGCTGCGCACCGCATTGGCGAGCAATTCCGCGCGAGTCACGGGCATCACCTTTTCGAGCTGATCCGCGAACACCGGCCCCGCCTCGCCGATGGTATAGGCGTGCACGACATGGTCGAAATGCGGAGCGCATTCGTCGAGGCTGTCGCCCTTGGGCAGCCCGCCGACGATCCAGTGGATGCGCGGATAGGCACCGAGCGCGGGCGCGGTCGAGGCCGGATTGGTCGCCTTGCTGTCGTTGACATAGAGCACGCCGCGATGCTCGGCGGTGCGCTCCATGCGGTGCGGCAGGCTCGAATAGGTGGCGAGCGACGCACGGCTGCGCGCCTGGTCGAGCCCCAGCGCATCGACAGTGGCCAGCGCGACCGCGACATTCTGCGCATTGTGCGGCCCCTGCAATGCGGGCCAGGCGCGCTGGTCGTCGCCCGAGATATCGGCAGCGTGCACCTCGACCGGGGCGGCCAGCGTTGCGGCGATCGTGCGGGTCGGTGCGTCATCGGTGGCGATCACCGCGACATGCGCGGGATCGTGCTGCATCGCGAACAGCCGCGCCTTGGCGGCGCAATAGTCGGCAAACCCTTCATAGCGATCAAGATGATCGGGCGTGATGTTGAGCAGCACCGCGACGTCGCAGTCGAGGCTGAAGGTCAGGTCGATCTGGTAGCTCGACAATTCGAGTACATAGATGCCGCCCTCCGGCAGCGGCGGCTGCGACAGGATCGGCAGGCCGATATTGCCGCCCATGATCGTCGGAACGCCCGCCTCGCGGATGATATGGTGGATCAGCGCGGTGGTGGTCGACTTGCCATTGGTACCGGTAATGCCCACCACGCGGTGCGGCGGCAGGCTTGCACGGGCGAGCGCGAACAGCTCGATATCGCCGATGATCGGAACGCCGGCGGCGCGCGCGCGGTCCGCGACCGGGTGGCGGTTCAAGGGCACGCCGGGCGAGACGATCAGCCCGGCAAAGCCTTCGAGGTCGATCTCCATCGGATCGCCGATCCGAACCTCGGGATGATGCGACACTGCGGTCTCGCGCGCTTCGTCGCGATTGTCCCACACGGTGCACTCCGCGCCCGAAGCCATCAGCGCGTCGAGCGTCGCCAGGCCCGAGCGCGCCAGGCCCAGGATGCAATAGCGTTTCGCGGCAAAGGCGGAGGAGGTGATCACCGGATCTTCAGCGTCGCAAGACCGGCCAGCGCAAGCACCAGCGAGATGATCCAGAAGCGCACGACCACGGTCGATTCGGCCCAGCCCAGCTGCTCGAAATGGTGGTGGATCGGCGCCATGCGGAACACGCGCTTGCCGGTGCGCTTGAAGAAAAACACCTGGATGATCACCGACATCGCCTCGACCACGAACAGGCCGCCGACAATGCCGAGAACGATTTCATGGTGCGCAGCCACCGCGATGGCCCCGAGCGCGCCGCCCAGTGCAAGCGATCCGGTATCGCCCATGAACACCGCAGCGGGAGGCGCGTTGAACCAGAGGAAGGCGAGGCACGCGCCGATGATGCAGCCGCAATAGATCGCAAGGTCCCCCGCACCCGGAACGTGCGGAATGCCGAGATAGGCTGCGAACTTCGCGTTGCCGACCATGTACACGATCAGCAGGAAGGTGAGGCTGGCGATGATCACCGGGAAGGTCGCGAGACCATCGAGCCCGTCGGTGAGGTTCACCGCATTGCCGAAGGCGACGATGGTGAAGGCGGCGAATGGAATGTAGAACAACCCCAGGTCGAACGGCGGATAATTGATGAACGGCACGTAGAGCAACGTACCGGTCTCGCCCAGGATCACCCAGCTGGCGACGCCGGCGATGAGGAATTCGCCCATCAGCCGCACCTTGCCCGAGACGCCCTTGTGGCTCGCCTTGCGCACCTTATCAAAATCGTCGAGGAACCCGATCAGCCCGAAGCCGAGCGTGACGCACAGGCATGCCCAGACGAAAACGTTGGTCAGATCCATCCACAGCAGCACCGATATGGTGAGCGAGATCAGGATCATCAGCCCGCCCATGGTCGGGGTGCCGCGCTTGGCAAGGTGCGTCTGCGGGCCGTCGAGGCGGATCGGCTGGCCCTTGCCCTGGCGCATGCGCAGCATCAGGATGAACCGGGGCCCGATGACCAGCCCGATGAGCAGCGCGGTGACGATCGCCGCGCCCGAGCGGAAGCTCAGATAGCGGATGAGGTTCAGCGGCCCTTCAAAGTCCAGATATTGCGCCAGCAGATACAGCATCAAACCCCCTCCCGCGCCACGGCGGATGCAGCTGGCGATGTTGCCAGCGCGCGCACCAGTGCGGACAATCCCACGGAATTGGACCCCTTGACGAGCAGAGCATCGCCATCGCCCAAAATGGCCAGCAGCGCAGGCAGCGCCGCGTCGGCGGCGGGCACATGCGCGATTGTGCCCTGCCACTCAAGCGAATTGGCGAGCGCATCGGCCAAGGGTGCCATTTCATCGCCGACCAGAATGACATGATCGACCTTTGCCGCCATCACCGGCGCAGCGAGGCCCGCATGATAGCCGTCCGAGGTCTCGCCGAGCTCCTTCATCGCACCGAGTACGGCGATGCGGCGCCTGGCCTGTTCCTGGCCCAGCAGCGCTAGCGTCGCTGCCATCGAGGCGGGGTTGGCATTATAGGCTTCGTCGATCAGCAGCGCGCTGCCGCCATCGCCCGTCGCGACCTGCATGCGCTCGCCGCGGCCCGACATGCCGGGAAGATCGGCCAGCGCAAGTCCCGCCACCGCAAGGTCACCGCCCGCGGCATCGACCGCGGTCATCACTGCGAGCGCGTTCATCACCCAATGCTCGCCGGGCGCCGAGACGCGAAAGCACAGCCGCGCCTCACCGATCTCGGCGGTGATCAGCGATCCGCCCTCGGGCGCGTGGATAGCATCGATCAGCCGGGTTTCGCTGTCTGGCTGGCTGCCGAAGCGGCGGATAGTGTGCGCGCATGTCTGTGCGGCGGCATACAGGCGCGGATAATGGCGGTTGTTGTGCGGCACGATCGCGGTGCCGCCGGGCTCGAGACCCTGGAAGATCTCCGCCTTGGCATCGGCAATGCCTTCCTCGCCATTGCTGAAATTGCCGATATGCGCAGGCGCGATCGTGGTGATCATCGCGATATGCGGGCGGACGATGCGGGTCAGTTCGGCAAGCTCGCCCGCATGGTTCATGCCCATCTCGAACACGCCGAACCTGGCGTCGCGCGGCATGCGGGCCAGGCTCAAGGGCACGCCGACATGGTTGTTGTAGCTCTTGACCGAACGGTGCACCGCGCCCGGCACCATCCGGTCGAGTGCGTGGAACAGCGCCTCCTTGGTGCTGGTCTTGCCCGCCGAACCGGTGACGCCGAAAATCGTCGCGCTGGTCCGCGCACGCGCGGCATGGCCGAGCGCGGTGAGCGCGGCGGCGCTGTCAGCGACCAGCACGTGCGGGTGATCGATCGGCGCCTCGCAGATCACGCCTGCCGCGCCCGCCGCCATCGCGCGGTCGATGAACAGATGCCCATCGGTCGCCTCGCCGCGCATGGCGATGAACAGGTCGCCGGGCTGGATCTCGCGCGAGTCGAACGCGACGCCGGTGACGGCGAACTCTGCCGAGGCGGTGCCGCCGGTCGCGTCAGCGAGCTCGGATGCGGTCCAGAGGCTCATTTCTCCTCTCCCCTTGCGGGAGAGGACAGACTTGGCCTGGCAGCTTGCTGCCTGGCAAGTCTTGGAGAGGGGGCAGCGGCCTCGTGGCAAGTCTGGCGCGATCTCGCCCCCACCCTCACCCAGCTTCGACTAGGCAGCAGAGCTGCCAAGTCTGCGCAGCCCTCTCCCGTCAAGGGAGAGGGGTTGGGTATGGCGGTGGCGACGCTCACGCCGCGCACTCCCGCGCCACTTGCACATCGTCGGAAGGCAGGTCTCGGGCAGGCTGATCACCCTGTTCGGCGCGGTCGCCGACGATCTGGCCCTGTTCGTGGCCCTTGCCTGCGAGCAGCACGATATCGTCCTTGCCCGCCATGGCGATGGCAGCGGCGATCGCCTCGCGCCGTCCGCCGATCTCGGTCGCACCGGGCGCGGCGGCCATGATCGCGGCGCGGATGCTCGCCGGGTCTTCGGAGCGCGGATTATCGTCGGTGACGATCACGACATCGGACAGCTCGGTAGCCGCCTTGCCCATTTCGGGGCGCTTGCCGGTATCGCGGTCGCCGCCCGCGCCGAACAGGGTGATCAGCCTGCCCGAGACATGCGGGCGTAGCGCGGAAATCGCGGCGACCAGCCCGTCGGGCGTGTGCGCATAATCAACATAAACCGGCGCGCCCTCGCGGGTGATGACCGCGCGCTCGAGCCGTCCGCGCACCGGCTGCAGCCGCGCCATATGGTCGAACACCTGCGCCGGGGCCCCGCCCGCCGCGATGACGATCCCTGCGGACACCAGTGCATTGGCGGCCTGATAGGCACCGATCAGCGGGAGATTGACCTTTACCTGCTTGCCCCCATGCTCGAGCACGAGCTGCTGGCCGAGCTGGGTCGGCGTGCGACTGACCAGCCGGATCGCCTCGCCGCCCTCGCCCACCGTCATCAGGTTGAGCCCGCGCGCCTTGACGCGATCGATCACCCGGGCCGACCATTCGTCATCGGCCCAGGCGACGAAATGGCCGTGATCGGCGACGACCTCGTCGACCAGACGCATCTTGGCCTCGAAATAGGCCTCCATCGTGCCGTGATAGTCGAGATGGTCGCGGCTGAGATTGGTGAACGCCCCGACCTGCACCGGCAACCCCTCGGTGCGGAACTGCGACAGGCCGTGGCTCGATGCCTCGAAGATCGCATGCGTCACGCCCTCGCGCGCCAGGCCCGACATGTTGCCGAGAAAGGTCACGATGTCGGGCGTGGTGAGCCCGGTCGACGCCTGATCGACCGAGGTGGTGACGCCCAGCGTGCCGATCGAGGCGGCATTGTGCCCCGCCATGCGCCAGAGCTGGCGAGTCATCTCGGCGGTCGAGGTCTTGCCGTTGGTGCCGGTGACGGCCGCGACATGCGCGGGAACAGGAGTGAAGAAGCGCGCGGCAATCTGCGCAAAGGCGCGGCGCGGGTTGGCATCGGCGATATGCACCGCGCCCTCGACCTTGGCCTCGGGCGCAGCGACGATGGCGATGGCGCCTGCCGCGATCGCATCGGCGATGAAATCCTCGCCGTTGAAGCGGGCACCGGCAAAGGCTCCGAAGACGGTGCCGGGCGCAACCTTGCGGTGATCGATGGCAAATCCGGTTACCGTCCGCGCAGCATCGTCGCCGGACAGGCCCGAAGCCAGTTCACCCAATTTCATTGCACGTCCCTTTTGCCGACCCTGAAAATCCCCGCCTCCTCTATGTTTCGCCGCATCAGATGCAACCCCCTGCATCGCGGCGCCTGTGTATATTTGCCTATACCGGATCGTCGGATTTCTTGCCCGGAGCCTTCCACAGCAGCGGCATCAGCTCCGACACGTCGACATCGCGGCGGTCATCGGGAATGACGCCGAGCATCGGGCCGATGCGCGGGACCAGCTTGGCGACCACCGGAGCGGCAGTCCAGCCCGCGGTACGCTGGAAGGACGAGGCCGAGTTGCCCGAGGGTTCGTCGATCATCACGATCACGACATAGCGCGGCTTGTCCATCGGGAAGGCAGCGGCAAAGGTGGCGACCACCGAGCTACGCCGGTATCC
>NZ_QKVT01000001.1:3004026-3020902 GCF_003426715.1 Blastomonas sp. UPD001 | reverse complement strand
AAACCGGGGGCCTCGGCCTTGCGACCGGTGCCGTCGCGCACGATCATGCGCAGCAGCTGGTTCATCCGCGCGCTGGTCGAGGCCTTGAACACGCGCTCGCCGCGCGGCACGTCCGCGGGATTGAGCTTGAGCAGCGTCGCCGGGCGGTATAGGCCGCCATTGACCATCGCGGCATAGGCCGAAGCGAGGTGCAGCGGGGTCACCGCGATGCCATGGCCATAGGCGACCGTCATGTTGGTGAGGCGGCCCCATTGCGCTGGCCAGAGCGGCTTGGCGCGTTCGCGCAGGTTGATATCGGCCTGGCGATCGAAATGCAGCTTGCGCATCACCGCCTGCAACCGCTCGGGTCCCAGCTCGTCGGCAATCTGCGCGGTGACGATGTTCGAGCTGTGCACCAGCGTCTCGGGCACGTTGAGCCAGCGACCCGACGAGTGCGAATCGCGGATCTGGAAACCGGCGACCTTGAGCGGGCGGCTGGCATCGTAGCGGCGCGACAGGTTGGTCACGGTGCCCGCGTCGATCGCGGCGGCGACGGTCAGCGGCTTGAACGTCGAACCCAGCTCGAAGAAGCGATAGGTGACCTGGTTCGCCTCGAACGCGACGCTGTTGGCGTTGAACTGGTTGGGGTTGAAGCTGGGCAGCGAGGTCATCGCCATCACCTCGCCCGTCTCCACATCGAGCACGATCCCGGCGGCGGCCTTGGCATCATAAGCCTTCATGCCCTTGCCGAGCTCGTCCTCCAGCGCCGCCTGGACGCGGATGTCGATCGACAGTGCCGACGGGGTGAGCCGCTTCTTCGGATCGATCAACTCGGCGTCCATCGCGCGCTCCATGCCCGACACGCCATGGCCATCGGGATGGACATAGCCGAGCACGTGCGCCGCGAGCTGCAGCTGCGGATAGAAGCGCTCCTTCTCGCGCGGGAATTCGATGCCGACCTCACCCAGCGCGTGGACGCGGTTGACCTCTTCGGGGATCGCGCGGTGGCGCAGATAGGTGGGCTTGGTCCGGCTGAGCAGCTTGAGAAAGCGCTCCTCGGACGTGTCGGGGAAGATTTCGGCCAGCTTGCCGGCCAGCACCTTGCGGTCGCCGATCAGCTTGGATGGCACCACGCGGATGGCATAGCCGTCGATCGTGCGCGCCAGCGGCACGCCGTTGCGGTCGACGATATCGCCCCGGCCCGGATCGACCAGCGCGCCGCGCGTCGCGGCCTGGGCCTGCTCGCCGAACACGCCGATAAAGGTGAGCCGAAGCAGGATCGCGCCAGCGCCCAGCCCGAAAAGCGCGAGCACCGCCACCAGACGGACCTGGGCGGTGAGCGTGAGATGCTGGCGCTTGCTGGCCAGACGGACCCTGTGACTTCCGGATGCAAGCGCGGTCATTGACCCCCCGTTTTCTTCAGTTCGGCATCGGCCTGTTTGTTGATGCGGTCGAGCAGCCGGTCATCGAGCAGGCGGCGGCCGGCGCCTTTTTCCTCGCCCGCCTTGGCCGCTTTCGGCGCGGTGGCCGATGTCGCGGCGCGAGCGGGGCTGATGATCGCGACGCTGGCCGAGACCGAGAGCGGCTCGGGCGTCTTGATGGTGTTGGCGGCCAGTTCGGACGGCTTGATCGCCTGGGGCTCGGCCTGCGGCTTGATCGTCATCGCGGCGACACGCACCGGCTGGTCGAGCGGCTTGTCGATCTCGCCCAGATTGGCGAGCTCGCGCTCGCCATCGAGATATTGCGCGGCGCTGGGGGCCTCATAGCCATATTCCAGGTCGTTCCACATCGCGAGCTGGGCGAGGCTGGCGCGGGTGGCGAATTCGGTTTCGAGATAGCGGATTTCGGCGCGGGTGCGCAGGATGTCGCGCTCGGTGCGCGTGAGGTCGCTGCGCAGCGTCGCGACGCTGAGCGACAGCGGATAGAGCGCGATCGCGACGATGAAGATCAGCGCGATCCAGCCGATGGTCTTGAGGCGCTTGACGGCAAGGATCATGCTGCCTGCCTTTCCGCATCATCATGCGTGCCCCAGGCCGGGGCATCGCTACGGACCGCGACCCGCAAGGTGGCCGAACGCGCGCGGGGGTTACGCGCGCATTCGGCCTCGCCCGCCCGGGTCGGTCTGGCGGGTTTTTCGAAACTGGGAGCCCGGCGCTGGCCGGGATGGTCGGGAAGATGGCGCGAGCCTGCGCCCTCGCTGCCGCTGCGCGCCTTGAGGAAGCGCTTGACGATGCGGTCTTCCAGGCTGTGGAAGCTGACGACGGCAAGGCGACCGCCGGGTGCGAGCATCGCCTCGGCCGCGACCAGCCCTTCGCGCAGCTCGTCCAGCTCTCCGTTCACATGGATGCGGATCGCCTGGAAGGTGCGCGTCGCGGGGTCCTTCGGCGCGCCGGGGCGATAGCCCAGAGCCTTGCGCACCACCGTCGCCAGCTCGAGCGTCCTCTGCAACGGACGGGCGGCAACGATGGCGCGGGCGATCCGGCGCGACTGGCGCTCCTCGCCATACAAGTAGAGAATGTCGGCAATATCGCCTTCGTCGGCGGTGTTGACGAAATCGGCGGCGCTCAGGCCATCCTGGCCCATGCGCATGTCGAGCGGGCCGTCGGACTGGAACGAGAAGCCGCGCTCGGCCTGGTCGAGCTGCATCGACGAGACGCCGATATCGAAGACGATGCCATCGACCTGGACGACGCCCGCCGCGCGCAGCATCTGCGCCAGCTGCGAGAAACGCCCGGCATGGAAGACGAAGCGCCCTTCGCTCTGCGCTGCCAGTTCCGCGCCGGTGGCCGCCGCATCGGGGTCGCGGTCGAAGCCGTGCACGCTCGCGCCCGCCGCGAGCATCGCGCGGCTGTATCCGCCCGCGCCGAAGGTCGCATCGACATGCACTTCGCCCGGCGCGATCGCCAGGCCTTCGAGAACCTCGTCGAGCAGCACCGGGATGTGCGGAGCGGACGGGGCCAGCGCGGGGGTTTGAGCAGCGGCCATCAACGCTTGCCCCCCAGCTCTTCCATCAGGAAGCGCGCATTGAACTGCTGCGAGGCGAGGCGCGGGTCGTCGAGCGACATCAGGTGCTCGTAGCCCCAGACGCTGAAATCGGTGCCGTTGCCGCTGAAGAACACGTGCTTTTCGATCCTGGCCATCGCGACCAGCATCTTGGGCAGGATCAGGCGGCCGCTGCCGTCGAAGCTGATCGTCGCGGTGCTGTTGAACCGCGGTCCGCCGAACAGTTCGGTGCGGAATTCCTCGCCGGTTTCGTTGGCGATCTGCTCGCGGCGGCGCATCTGCTCGATCAGCGCCTTGAGCCGCTCGGTGCCATAGCCCTGCAGGCACTGGCCCTGCGCATTGAACGAGAAGACGACCGCGCTTTCGCCGTCGGAATTGGCGATGATGGGATTGCGGAAGGCAGCCGGGATGGCCATCCGCCCCTTGGGGTCGATGGTGGTCAATGCAGAACCAAGAAAGGCACTGATTTCCGCCACTTGGTCGATTCACCCCTTATGTCCGCGCCCTTGCGTATCCCTTTGCCCGGGGGTGCTCGCCTCATCCTGCCCGACCTGCAATCGACCGCTCCCGCCGCATGGCGGGCAAAGTCCTGAGGCCCCCACGCCGCGCAGGCGCCGCAGGTCGGCAAGGAATCAAAGATGGTTGAACCCCGAGTAAGGAGTTCATAACAAGGGATAGCTGGGGATGAAAGGGGTTTTTTGGGTTTAGAGCGGTAACATTGGGGGCAATGTTCCATATTTGGGGTGAACCGATAACCCCCTTGAGCCAGCCATCATCCGCTCTCCTCCTGCGTCAATTCGCTCAGAAGATCGCGGACGAAGCGCCGGTTGGCGGGGCCGGATTGCGCCGGGTTTTCGAGGATTTCGGGATCGAGCAGATCAGCATCGGCGACGATCACCGCGCGCCCCTGGCCGACCCGGCAGCGGGCGACCGCCGCAACGGAATCGATCCGGCAAAGGCCGTCCCCAGATTTCCCCTGCAAAACCGCAAATTGCCCGGGATGAACCAGTAACACGCCCGATTTACCCAGCCGGACCGATTCGATTCCGGGGTTCTGCAGCTCCAGTCCCCAATAGGCGAGCAGCGGCGATATCAGCGACGAGCGCAGCGGGCCGCGCGGATCGGCGAGTCCGATGCCATGTGGCCAGTCGAGCTGCGGATCGGCAAACAGCAGCAGCCTGCCGCCCGAGCGGACATGATCGTCAAGCGCGACCAGTTCTGCGGGCGCGAACGCGCGCGGCTGGACGAGGATGACGAGCCGCACGCCCTCGAGCGCGGCGGCATCGAGCGCATCGGGCAGTATCAGATCATGCGCTGCGGCCAGCGCCTCGTGGAGCGGGTGCGGTTCGGCCTGGCCCGCGATGACGCCCGCCATATCGACGCCTGCACCATAGACCAGCGGCAGGCTGCTCATCAGCACAACCTTCTGGCGCGGCATATCGGGAAGGATCGCTGCAACAGCCGCGCCCTGTTCCGGCTGTTCGGACGCAGCCGGAGCGCACGCCGCCGCCGCGAGGCTTGCGGCGACCAGCGCAAGGCCAGCGCGCATCACTGTTGGGGCTGGCTGGGCGAACCCGATTGCGGGGCGTTCTGCAGTTCGCCGACCACCGGCGTCTGGCCGCCCGCGCTGTGCTGCGTGCCTTCGGCCGGAAGATCGGGCACCACGCCCAGATCGACCAGCGGCTCGCTGGCGGCCGGGGCCTGCACGACGGGTGGCGCGGTGGTCGTCGCGACGCCCGGCTCGGTGACGCTTGCGCTTTCGGCAGGCGCTTCGCTCGCCGCGCGCTGCAACAGCATGTCGGCGAGCGCGACCATCACCAGCACGGCGAAGATGCCGCCGATGCCGATCTGCAATCGGTGCATCAGGGGATTGCCCCCGACATTACGGGCTTTTTCAGCGACCATGCGCGGCAATATAGGTCAATCGGCCAGCCAGGGGAAGACGGGCAATCCCTTCGCGCGCAGCCATTCGGGATTGTACAGCGTCGACAGATAGCGGAATCCGGTATCGCAAAGGATCGTCACCACGCGCGATCCCGGGCCGAGCGTCCGGCCCAGTTCGACCGCGCCTGCGACATTGATGCCCGAGGACAGGCCGAGGCACAGCCCCTCTTCCTTGAGCAGCCGCTGCACCCAGTAGAGGCCGACCTCGTCCGAAATGCGGAACTGCGTGTCGATCGGCGCATCCTCGAGATTGCCGGTGATCCGTCCCTGACCGATCCCTTCGGCGACCGACGAGCCTTCGGCCTTGAGCTCGCCATTGGCATAATAGTTGAACAGCGCCGCGCCGTGCGGATCGGTGAGCGCGATCGTGACATTGGGGTCGTGCGCCTTGAGCCCCATGCCGACGCCCGCGATCGTCCCGCCGGTGCCCGCGGCGCAGGTAAAGCCGTCGATCCGGCCTTCCATTTGCGCCCAGATTTCCTCTGCCGTGCCTTCGATATGCGCGCGGCGATTGGCAATATTGTCGAACTGCTGCGCCCAGACCGCGCCGGGCGTCTCTTCCGCCAGGCGGCGCGAGGTGTGCACGAAATGGCCGGGATTGGCATAGGGCGCCGCCGGGACGAGCACGAGTTCCGCCCCCAGCGCGCGCAGCGTGTCCATCTTCTCCTTGGACTGGGTCTCGGGCATGACGATGATCGTCTTGTAGCCCCTGGCATTGGCGACCAGCGCGATGCCGATGCCGGTATTGCCCGCCGTGCCCTCGACGATCGTGCCGCCGGGCTGCAAGGTCCCGCGCTCCTCGGCATCGCGTACGATATAGAGCGCCGCGCGGTCCTTCACCGAAGCGCCGGGATTGGCATATTCGCACTTGCCGTAGATGTCGCAGCCCGCCGCCTCGCTCGGGCCTTGGAGCCGCACCAGCGGAGTGTTGCCAATCAGGTCGAGCGTGGTCGGTGCAATGGTCATCGCCGCTAGATAGCCATGGGGCCAGCATGCGGCAAGGTGGGAGGGAGCGAAGCCGCACCGATGCGCCTCGCCCCCTCACCTGCCGCTCAGTCGCGGTCAGCCGCCGCAGCACCCGCGCCGGTCACCGGGAAGCCGCGCCGCTTGAGCAGCGCATTGACGTCCGGATCGCGGCCGCGGAATGCCCGATAGGCCTCGACCCGCTCGGTCTCGTTGCCCGTGGACAGCAGCGTCTTGCGGAACCGGTCGGCAATCTCGCGGTTCCACACATCGCCCGATTCCTCGAACGCGGCCCAGGTGTCGGCGTCCATCGTTTCCGACCAGAGATAGCTGTAATAGCCGGCCGAATAGCTGTCGGACGAGAACAGGTGCCCGAATTGCGGCAGCCGATGGCGCATCACCAGCTCGCTCGGCATGCCGAGTTCGGCCAGCGTCGCCTTTTCGAACGCGCGCGGATCGGCGACCGGATCGGTTCGGTAATGCAGCTTCATGTCGACGATCGCCGACGACAGATACTCGACCGTCGAGAAGCCCTGGTTGAAGGTCTCGCTCGCATTGATCTTCTGCACCAGCGCCTCGGGGATCGGCTCGCCCGTCTTGTAGTGGGTCGCGTAGGTCTTGAGGATATAGGGCGTCAGCAGCCAGTTCTCGTTCACCTGGCTGGGATATTCGACGAAATCGCGCGGCGTGCCGCGCAGCCCCGGATATTCGACATCGGTGAGCAGCGCGTGCAGCGCATGGCCGAACTCGTGGAACAGGGTCGAGGCATCGTCGAGGCTGATCAGCGCGACCTCGCCCGGCGCGGGCTTGACGAAATTGTTGTTGTTCGCCGACAGCACGTTGCGATCGCCACCGAGCCGCTGCTGCGCGCGATAGGTGGTCGCCCAGGCGCCCGAGCGCTTGCCGGTACGGGCATAGGCATCCATGTAGAACAGCCCGACATTCTCGCCCGTCCGCTTGTTGGTGACGACATAGGTGGTGACGTCGGGATGGAAGACCGGAACCTCGCCGGTATTCTCCTTGAACTCCAGATCATAGAGCTTGCCCGCGGCATCGAACATGCCCGCAATCATCTTGTTCAGCTGGAAATAGGGTTTGATCTCGTTCTGATCGAGATCGTATTTCGCCTTGCGCACCTTCTCGGCATAGAAGCGATAGTCCCAGGGCTCGATCTTCAGCCCCGCGCCCTCGGCATCGGCCACCGCCTGCATGTCGGCGACTTCCTGTTTCACGCGGGCGACGGCGGCGGGCCAGACCTTCATCATCAGGTCCATCGCGCGCTCGGGATCCTTCGCCATCGTGTCGTCCATGCGCAGATGCGCGTGCGTCTTGAAGCCGAGCAATTGCGCGCGCTGCTGGCGCAGCTTTAGGATCTCCGCGATCGTGGCATTGGTGTCATTGGCATCGCCATTGTCGCCGCGCATGACATAGGAGCGCCAGACCTTCTCGCGCAGCGCGCGGTTGGTCGCGTTTTCGAGCACCGGCTGCATTACCGAACGGGTGTTGACCAGCACCCAGCCGGCCACCTTGCGCTCATCGGCAGCGGCCTTGAGCGAGGCGATGAAGCTGTCCGACAATCCCGCCAGCTCGGCCTGGTCGGTGACGGTGATGTACTTTTCCTCGTCGGCCTGCAGCTTTTCGTTGAAGGTCGAATAGAGCCCCGCAAGCTGGCCGTTGACCGCGATCAGCTGCGCCTTGGCGGCATCGTCGAGCAGCGCCCCGCCGCGCACCAGCGCGTCATAATCGCGCTCGACCAGCCGCTTCTGCTGGGCATTCAGGCCGAGCGAGTCGCGGCGGTCATAGACCGACTTGATCCGCTTGAGGATGCGCGGATCGAGCGTCAGCTCGTTGTAGAACTTGCTGATCTTCGGCGCCCATTCGGCCTGGAGCGCGCGCACCCGCTTGTCGGCGAGATTGCTGGTATAGACGCCCCACATCGCGAACACGCGGTCCATGTCGTCGCCCGCCATCTCGAGCGCGAGATTGGTGTTCTGGAAATCGGGCGCGGCCGGGTTGGTCGCCACCGCTTCGAATTCGGCCTTGAGCTTGTCCATCGCCGTCTGGATCGCCAGCGGGAAGGATTCGGTGCTCACCCGGTCCCAGGGCGGAACCCCCTCATAAGGACCGGTCCAGGGTTGATGGATCAGCCTGGCCTGCGCCTCGGTCGACACGGGCGTTGCCGCCTGTGCCCATGCCGGGGCCGCCGCGCCCATTGCGAGTGCCGATGCTGCCATCAGCAAAACCGTCTTCATCATGCCTTGTCCTTCGCATCCGTCCGCGCGCCCTGGGCTGCGCGGTCACGCTCCCCCGCCCTGGGGGCGTGTTCGCATGTCATCGAGGAAAAGGCCAGTGCCGCCGCGCGGTCAGCAGATCAGGCAGGCCGCTCGGCCAGCAGGCTGCGCACCAGCGGCTGCATCTTCTCGTCGAAACGCGCCAGCATCACATGCTCGTCGGCGGTCTCGTAATGCGTGATCAGCTCGCGGCCGTTCCACCAGTGCAGCGCAAAGGCGGGCGGATCGGCGATGATCATGTTGCGGCCGTCGGGCCGGTCGGGATCGATCGGCGCGAGTTCGAGCGCCACCTGCGGCGCGCTCGACGGGCAGATCGCGACCGGAAAGCCGTTCCACTGGCTGACGATCGCGCGGTGGACATGGCCGCAGACCATGCCGATGACATTGGGCCGGTTGGCCAGGCATCCGCGCAGCCGCTCCACCCAGGGCTCCTCGGGATGCGTGTTCATCCATTCGATGCCCACCTCGATCGGCGGGTGATGCTGGACGATCAGCGTCGGGCGATCGGTCTGTTCGGCGAGCCTCGCGCGCAGCCATTCGGCGCGAACCTCGCAGAACGCCCCGCCATGCCGCCCCTGTTCGAGCGTATCGAGCACGAGCAGCCGGATCGGCCCCGCATCGACCTCGTACTGCACGAAGCCGTCGGCCATCGGCACATCGGGGAATTGCGCGGCGAAGGTGTCGCGCTGGTCGTGATTGCCCATGCACATATAGACCGGAAACGGACAGACCGAGAGCGCATTGCGGAGCCGCCGATAGCTGTCCTCATCCCCCCGGTCGATCAGATCGCCGGTGGCGAGCAGCAGATCGGGCACAGGGTCCAGATCGCGCAGCATCGCGATGATCTGGTCCAACCGCTTGCGATTGAATTCGGCGGGGTTATCCGGATCGAAGCCCAGATGGATATCGGTGATCTGAGCTATCAGCATTCTGCGACCCGGTCCCTTGTTGTTTGTTGCGATGGGAGAGGCGCCTATCGTCGCAGTCGCGCCGCTGCCCCGCCTGGATGCGCCATGGAGGCCGTAATCTCTGGCCGCTTCTTCTTCTTGTCTTGCTCGCGAAGCAGCCATGGCGCCCCCTTGTCGGCATGGTAATCGTGGCACATTGCACAGGTCGATTCGACCGGTTTCTTCACCTTGATCAGCGAAGCGCCAGTCTCTCCGACATGACAGGTCCGGCAATCCTTGATTCCGGGCAGTAACAGGTCGGATGCGTCGCTCGACTTTTCGGCGAGATGGCAGCTGGTGCATTCTTCCTTGTCGTGCGCATCATGCGTGAACCAGCCCTTCTGCATGTAACGGCTGGTCTGCGCGACCGGAGCGATGCGGAAATCGAGCCCGCCCGATCCCGAGGGCGGCACGACGACATGGCAGTCATAGCAGGCGCCGCCGCGGCTGAAGACCTGACGGATCGCCTGATCGGCCCGGCCGCCGCGGAAATTCACCGCGCGCGCATAGTCCGCTGCCGTCCGGCGCGAGTTCACGACGCCCGGCCGCTGGCGCGCCAGGCTGCCCAGGTTGATCGGGCGCGCGGGCGGGGTCGAGCGGTAGAAGGCGCGCAGGTCCGCCTTGACCTGTTCGGGCTGGCCGTGGCGCAGCGTGCGATAGGTATCGCCGATCTTGTCGAAGGCGAGGCTGTGGCACATCGCACAGCTCTTCTCCATGTCGACCGCGACAAAGCCGACATTGTTCTTGTCCGGCTCGTGACAATCCTTGCACTCGAGCGCGTCGCCAAAGCCGTATTTGGCGCTGAGCCGCCGCCCCATCTGCGCGACGCCGTTGGTCTTGCTCAGATGCATGTCGTGCGGGAACTTGAGGCCGTTATTCTCTTTGGGCTTGCGGTCGAGCGAGATGCGCTTGCGCGGGGCCTTGGCATCGTCGCCGACCAGCGGACGCACCAGCACCGCCGCCTGGAACTGCGGATGGGCCTTGCCGAAATCGGCGGCATTTCCGAGTTTGGTGTCGGTCAAGCGCGTGTTCATCCCGTCATGACATTCCGCACAGAAGCGTTGCTGAGTCGGTTCCATAGCACCGGCCCCCTCATGCTCGGTGTGACATTCGACACAGCGTCCCGCTGGTTTGTTGAAACTGGCCGCAACGAATCGGGTGAAGGCGGCAAATCCGGTGGGGTCGCCGCGCGCATCGAGCTGTCGCGCCATCGGTGCGTGCGGCCCGGCATCCTTCTGGTGGCAGGTCATGCAGGCATTGTCGCGGACGGACACGAACGCATCGACATGGCACGACTGGCAATCATCCTTGAGCGTCTTGTGCGCCAGGCTGAGCTTGCCCGAAGACCACATGGTGTCGGCATGGAAGCCGTCGGGCCTCGAAATTTTTTCCTTGTAGGCCAAGTCCTTGTAGCTCGACCAGGTATAGATCGGCCAGGCGAGGCACGCGATCAGCACCAGCAGGGCAAAGCCCCAGGCGCTCATCCGCTTGCCGGGCAGCAGCCCCTTCAGCGAATAGATCGCCGCCTCGTCCTTGTCCTCGGCGCTGTCCGATACCGCCTCGACGCGGCGAACCGTCAGCGTGATCGCATCGCCTTCGGTGCCCAGCGCGATGATATGGCCGCCAAAACGCAGTTCGGCGCCGCGCGTGATATCGATGGTGGTTGATTCGACGCTGCGGCCATCGACATCGAAGGGCTGCGCCGATTCGGCGGTAACGATCAGGTCGCCGCCGCGCCGCACCATCTTGGCGTGAACCGGGTTCACCGCCAGGTCGGGCAGATGCACGCCATTGCTGGCGTTGCGGCCGATGAAAATCTCCTCGCCCGCCACCTCGGTCTGGCGGACGATCTCGCTGCCATCTGCCTTCAAGGCCACCTGGCGGACGATAAACATCATTCAACTGCCCCCAACACTTGCCGACACCCCGCCCCCGGGACTTTGGATCACCAGTAGAAAAACACGCTGACAATATGCGCCGACAGCGCGGCGAGCAGCGCGAACGTCATCGGCACATGGACATAGAGCCAGACCTGCAGCAGCGCCTTGATCTGCAGATGCTTGCGCAGCCGCGCCAATGTCGATTCCTTGCGCTGCAAGAGCCCATCGACCTTGTCGAGCGGGTCGTCGCCCATGCGCGGCTGATAGGCGCGCATCCGGCGCAGCTCGGCGATGGCAGCGCGTGTCTCGCAGCCCGAATAGCTGTTGGTGATGCGCTGGAAGAAATTGCCGGCAAACGGGTCCTGCTCGAGCGAGGCCTGGACCAGCGCGGCCTGTGACGGGTCGAGCGGCTGGCCGGCATCGTGCAGCTGGCGGTCGAGCGAGCGCAGCTGCTCGATCATCATCTTTTCGGTGACGGCTCCATCCGAATCGGCGCGGTTGCTCGACAGATTGTCGGGCAGCGTCGCGTAGAAATAGATGCCGACAATGCCCGAGATGATCACGATCATCATCAGCGACCAGGCCAGCGTGTGCACGTTCCAGCCGAGCTGGAAGCCGGTGTGCAGCGTGCCGATGACGATCAGGCTGAGGCCGAGATAGACATGCGCGCTGGTCCAGGCCTTGAGCGACCAGCCCCCCGGCGTGATCGCGCGCTTGCGCAGGCCCAGGCAGGTCAGCCACAGGATCAGCAACGCGCCGATGGTGCCCAGGGTATAGCCGTACCACGATCCGCCATTGTGCCGCGGCTGCACGTCGACCAGGAAATAGCTGACGAGGCACGTGATGCTGAGCACCGTCGCGATCTTCATCCAGCGGAAATTCTTGTGGCGAAGAAAGCCGTCATGCATCGAATTGCGCTGGCGGCCGGTGGTCTTCTTGCGCACGGCGGGTGCGGCGGTTTGCGCCTGGCTGGCCATGGTCAAGCCTCCTCCTGCTCGAGCCGCGCGACGGTCAGGAACTCGTCCGGCGCAACGCGGATCGCCGCACCCGTCGGGCAGGCGCGCACGCAGCTGGGGCCACCCTCGATCCCGGCGCACATGTCGCACTTGATCGCCTTTTTGGGCTTCTCGACGCTGTGGTCGCTATGGGCATAGGCCCATTTCTTGCTCGGCTCGCCGGGTCCCGGGCCGAAGCCGAAGAACAGCCACGAGAGCAGGCTCGGCTTCTTGGGCGGCACCTTGTCCATGCGGATCACGCCATAGGGGCAGTTGCGCTGGCAGTTGCCGCAGCCGATGCACGTGTCGTTGATATAGACCTCGCCATCGGGCCCGCGGTTGATCGCGTTCGGGGGGCAATCGGCCATGCAGTGCGGATGCTCGCAATGGCGGCAGCTGGTCGGCACGTGGAGGTGCGCATAGGTGCGCCCCGCCTCGCGGTCGAGCCGCGACAGACCGTCATGGCTGTCCGCGCACGCCTTTTCGCAATTGTCGCAGCCCACGCACAGCGTCTCGTCGATCAGCAGCACGTCGGTCGCCTCGCCGATGCCGTTTTCGACCAGGAAGTTGGCGACGCCCGAATACATGTCGACCACGCCCGAGAAGCTGTCCTTCTTCGCCTCGATAAAGGCGTTGATGTCCTGACGGCTGGCCATGTCGCGCTTGGCGCGCTTCAAGAGTTCGGGATTGGCCTCGAGCACCTTCTTGAAGGCGTCGCCGTCGATCTGGATGACCTCGGACTTGATCGCCGCCTTGACCGTGGCGGTACGCCTGCCGCCCGCGATCAGCGCCATTTCGCCGACATAGGAGCCGGCAGGCAGGTACGAGAGGAAGACCGGCTTTCCACCTATCTCCTTCTCGACGATCATCGATCCGACCCGGATCACGTAAATCTCGTTGCCCTCGTCGCCTTCCTTGAGGATCGCTTCGCCCGGCCGGACCTGGCGGATCTTGCTGGTATCGACGACCTCGCGAATGTCCTCGGGCTTGAGGCCGGAGCCGAACATCTGGAGGAGCAGGCGTTCGGTCGAGATGCGCTCGATCGCCTTTTTCGCGGTCGGCACCTGGCTCTGCAGCTTGAGCGCGGCGTTGCGCGAGATTTCGACGCAGATGGTATCTTCCGCAGCGACCACGGTCGCGCCGCGACGGCGCCCCGAGATCAGGCCGACCTCGCCGAAGATCGAACCCTTGCCGATCGGTACCGTCTTCGACGTGTCATTGGGGTCGATCTGCACCGCGACCGAACCTTCGGCGATGGCGAACAGCGACGATCCGGGCGCGGCGCGCTCGAAGATCACATCGCCGCGGCGATAGAACCTGGCATCCGAATCGAGCATGAACTCGCGCATCTGCAAGGGGTTCATGCCGTTGAGGATGGTCACGTTCTCGCGCAGCAGGTCGAGCCATTCGGCGACCGACTTGCGGCCCGGCAGGTCCTTGAACTTGGCCTCGAGGATCGGCTCGTCCGCCGGCTTCAGCTCGGTATTGCCGTTGATGAACTCGATGACGTCATAGCCCTGGTTCATGCAGTGCTTGATCAGCGGGTAACCGGCGAGCGCGCCGATGACGAAGATGCTGGGCGCAGTCGATTCGAACACCGGCGACAGTTGCGGGAAGGCCAGGCGATCGGCGCTGGTGAACGCGATGCCGCATTCCTCGATGAACGCGCGCGGCGGTGCCGAGCCGATTCGCGCGATGATGCGGTCGCAGCGCACCCGCTCCTCGCCGTCGCGCGTGCTGAAGGTGATCCAGCCCGGCTCGATGCTGGCGGTATCGGTTTCGAAGCGGATCTGCAGCTTGCCCGCATTGCGATCGGCGAGCAGCGCCAGCGCATTGGCCTCCTTGGCGGTGGGGAAGGTTTCCTTGGGGCTCGGCGCTTCGGGTCCGCGGTTGACGATGGTGACGACATTGCCCTGCGCCGAATCCTCGGCCAGGCCGCGTGCATTCTCGATCCCGGCATCGCCCGCGCCGATGACCACGATATGCTCGTCGACATATTCGGTGGGGTCATCCAGCTGGTATTGCACATGCGGCAGATCGCCGCCGGGGCAGCGCATGCGGTTGGGATTGCCCTGCGTGCCGATGGCCAGCACCACATTCTCGGCGATGATCTTCTCGCCGTTGGTCAGCTCGATCTCATAGGGCGGGGCGTAGCGCTGGATCTCCTTTTTCGTCACCGATCCGTCGCGCGCGCGCTGCTCGATCACGTGCACGCTGCCCGCGATCGCGGGACCGGTGCCCTTGATCGCCTTGACCTCGGCATTGAACTTCACGTTGACGTTCAGTTCCTTGGTGCGCGCGTTCCACTTTTCCAGGATCGCCTCGCGCTTGCCCGCCTCGAACTCGTGGTCGGAGCGCAGGACCAGCTGCGATGGCGTCGCCATCACGTGCTTGCCCTTCTGGTATTTGTAGATGGTGTCGGAGAGGTGATCGGTCTTTTCGAGCAGGACATGGCTCATGCCGAGGCTCGCGGCGCGCGCAGCAGCGCTCTTGCCCGCCGGCCCCGACCCGATGATAGCAACGCGGTAGATCTCGCTCACTGGTTCGCGTCCCCCAAATGCGGACGCTCGCACGTCCGCGCTTGCCAGCAGACGTTGCCCGATCCGGCGCCCTGCAGCCCGATTTCTCCCCGATCGGTGCTGCTATCGCCAGATTGCCCCGCTGCCGCAAGAACTTGCCCAAAATTCGGTTGCGAACCCTATGGCGATATTTCTAGCAAAGAATGTGATCTTTACCACTTAGAAATTGGAAAATTTGGCGGATCGGCTAGCCTTCCACCCGGACGCGACAAAGAGACAGCCCGATGACCGAACTGCAGACCGATACCTCCTCTCCCTCTCCGGCGGCTGAAGCCCCCGCCCGCAGCGCCGGGGGTGGCTTCGGCCCCGGCAGGATCGTGCTGGCGATCGCCGCGCTGATCGCTGTAACCGCAGTGGGTTACAAGCTGTACAGCGATCAGGCGCCCACCGCCGCCGGGCCGGTCGCGCCGCTCAATGCGCAGGGTCAGCCCGCCTCGGTCAATGAGGTCATCACCCAGCTCGAGGCGCGGCTGCGCGACAATCCGAACGACGCCGAGGGGTGGCGGATGCTCGGCTGGAGCTATTTCGAGACCCAGCGCTTTGCCGAATCGGCCACCGCCATGCGCCGCGCGATCCAGCTGGCGCCGAAGAACAGCGAATATCATTCGATGCTGGGCGAGGCGCTGGTCATGGCCAGCAAGGACGAGGCGATCAGCCAGGATGCCCGCACCGCGTTCAAGCGCGCGATCGAGCTCGATCCCAAGGACGCCAGGGCGCGCTATTTCCTCGCCGCCGCCAAGGACATTGACGGCCAGCATGCCGAAGCGATCGAGGACTGGTTCGCGCTGCTCGCCGACACGCCCGCCGATGCCCCCTATGCCAAGGACATTCGCGACGTGATCCGCAATGTCGGCAAGGAACGCGGCATCGAGGTGGAAAAGCGCCTCGCCTCGGCCAAGTTCGCGCCGCCGACCGCCGGCTTCCGCACCGACGGCGTCGAAACCGCGACCGCCGCCATCCCCGGCCCGTCGCGCGACCAGATGGCCGCCGCCGCCGCCCTGCCCCAGGGCCAGCAGGACATGATGATCCAGCAGATGGTCGACGGCCTGGCCGACCGTCTGAAGCGCGAACCCGGCGATACCGATGGCTGGATCATGCTGCTGCGCAGCCGCATGCAGCTGGGCGAGACGGGCAAGGCCCAGGCGGCGCTGCGCGACGCCACGGCGGCCTTGAAGAACAAGGCCGCAGACCAGCGCAAGGTGCGCGAGGCCGCCGCCGCGCTCGGCGTGCCTGGAGCCTGAAACCAACGGGCTGGCAAGGCCGCGTTCGACCTCGTGCAGCCTCGGCAAAATTGATCCGATGTGGACCAATGTAACGGTTTAATCGTTGCGATCCGAACATAACGCCAATAGCTAGTCGAAAATCATTCGCAACTAACCGTGTTACTCGCAGGCAGATTTCTGGCATTGCGGGTATCCCTTGCCACCGGGATTTACACCAGGCTCATGCCGGAACTGGACCATGTCGAGCGCGCGTCGCAGGCCATCGAAGCCGCGCGAACGCTCGAGGAACTGCTGGAGATTACCGCACGCGCGGCAGCGCCTTTCGGTTTTGCCCATGCGGCGCTTGCGCGCCATGTCCATGTACAGTCGGGTCTGATGGAACCCGAGATGGTGACCAACTATCCCAAGGCCTGGCACGACCTGTTCGAACGGCGCGATTATGGCCTCACCAGCCCGGTTCTGGCAGCGTGCCAGCGCCGCGGCGGTGCGATCCGCTGGACGGAACTTGAAACCATCATCCCGCTCACCCGCATCCAGCGCGAATATCTGGACGAGATGCGCAAGCTGGGCCTCAATTCGGGCTGCACCATCGCCGGGCACATGCCCGACCGGCCGACCATTTCGGTGCATTTCGTGGTGGGCGGAGGTGAGCCGCTCGAGTCCCGGCCGTTCATGCTCGCCATCCTTCTCGGCATCGCAGCGGGGCAGCAGGCGCGCACGCTCTGGCAATCGCAGCTTCCGCAAGCGAACGTCACCGCCGACGAGCGCCTGTCGCCGCGCCAGGTCGATTGCATCAAGCTGGTGGCACGCGGCATGACCAGCTGGGAAATCGCCGCCGTGCTCGGGATTTCGGACCAGACGGTGAGCGAATATCTGACCGACGCGCGCCGCCGTCTGGGGGTGTCCAACCGCGCGCAGCTGGTGCTCAAGTCTCTGAAACTGGGCTATTTCACGCTCGACGACGTCACCGAATAGCCGCTGAACGGGCATCGGCCTGTACGATCGTCCAGCTTGATCGGCAGCGCCCCGACCGGCGAAAAGCACCGCGCCGGTGGGGCGCATCGCCGCGCCG
>NZ_QKVT01000001.1:2993324-3003926 GCF_003426715.1 Blastomonas sp. UPD001 | reverse complement strand
GGATTTCGCCCCGTGAAACACGCCATCGCAACCGCCACGCTGGCGGGCCTCGGCATGCTGACTGCCACCACCGCCTTCACCGCCAGCGCTCCGCAAGCGCACGCCAAGACGATCACCGGCGACTGTTCGCTGACCGTCGACGGCAAGGTCTATGTCGACATCAAGAAGACCTGCCGCATCGAGTTCATGGGTGGCGACGGATCGTTCACGATCAACGCCGGCACCGCCAAGCCGGGTTATTTCGCCTATGTCACCATGCTGGAAAAGGGCCTGGCCAGCGTCAGCTGGAACGAGACGCCCAAGTCGATGAGCGCCCAGGCACCGCTGGGCGAGGATTTCCGGCGCAAGGGCGGCTGTTGGATCGGCAAGCGGGCCAAGGTCTGCGCGTTCAAGGGCTGAGCCTCGGCCCGTCGCGCCGTCACGCCCGCTGCATCCAGATGGCGGTGATGGTGCTGCCCTGGCCGGGCCGCGATTCGACTTCCAGCACCGCGTCGATGCGTCGCGCGCGTTCGCGCATGATCTGAAGCCCCAGATGTCCGTCGGGCACCTGGCCGGGATCGAACCCGCGCCCGTTGTCGCTGATCGAGAGCATCGCCTGGCCCGGCAGCGCCTCGAGCGCGATGGAGACGTGGCTGGCCTGGGCATGGCGGACCACGTTGTTGAGGCTTTCCTGCGCGATCCGGTACATCATCGCCTGCACGTCGAGCGGCAGCAATGTATCGCCGCTGATCTCGCACTCGATCCGCACCGCTTGGCCGATGCTGTCCGCAAACTCGCTGGCGAGCGTCGAGATCAGCTGCGACAGCGGTTTTTCCACCGCGCCCTCGGTGCGCAATTCGGCGAGCATCAGCCGCATTTCCGCCAGCGCATGCCGGTTCATCTGCGCGAGCTGGCGCAGCTTGGGGACCGACATGGCCGGATCCTGCTGCCATTGATCGGCCAGCGCATCGGAAAGCACGGCAGCGGAAAACAACGTCTGCGTCACGGTATCGTGCAGGTCGCCCGACAGGCGGTTGCGCTCTTCCAGCCGGGCGTTGCGCGCCGCGAAATCGGCGAGCTCTGCGCTGCGACGCGCCACCTGCTCCTCGAGCGTGTTGACCAGATGGTGCTGCGCGCGCGCCATCTCGTTGAAAGATTCGGCAAGATAGCCGATCTCGTCGTTGAAGCTGACCTCGACCTGCCGTTCGAGATCGCCATCGCGGAAGCGCCGCATCGCGCGCAGCAACCGGTCGAGCGGGCGCACCAGAAAGCCCTGGAACAGCAGCGGAATGCCGAGCAGCACGATGAGCATCGTGCCCAGGGTGAAGGCGAGAACCGGCGCAAAAAGACGGTCGAGATGCACCAAGAAGCCGCGATAATGATCGAACATCATCGGCTGGACGCCCGATCGGCCGAGCCCCGGTGTGATGCCGGTCACCCACGGTGCCCCCAGCGGGTCGCCCAGCTGGTAGAGCGGCTCGGACGGCCCGGCGAGAAAGTTCATCACGATGCGCCCGTCGGCATGGACGACGGTCTGCACCGCCCAGCAGCTGTCGCGCTGCTGCGCGGCGCACCCGTCGCGCCGGGTGACGACGAGCCCGTCGATCGTGGCGCGCGCGGTCACCTCGCTGCCCTGCGCCGGGAGGCGCACCAGCAGCGGGACGATCGCGGGCTGCACGCCGAAGCGGATCGTCGGGTCGATCAGCTGCGGCACCCTGGCCATGCCGATCGACCCGTGCCGCGCGACATGCACGGCCGTGTACGTCCGGCCATAGAAGCGCAGCGCGAACGGCAGCCTGATAGTCGTGCCCTGTGCGCCGACCGGCCGTCCGGCAGCGGAAAGGCGCGTGGCGGGGCCCGTGCGCAGGCGGTAGCTGCCGCGTGTGTCGGGCAGGAATTCCAGCGCGGTTCCGGGGCGGGGCAGACCGGCGGGACGATATTGCGCCATATAGGGCGCCCCCAGCACCCAGCACGCGCCATTGATCGCGCCGAACAGCAGCACCAGGCTGATGATCGTCAGCTTGAAGATGAACGACGAGCGCTCGGGGAGATAGCCGAAATAGACCAGGGTCAGACCGCTCAGCTGCACCAGCACCGACCAGCAAATCAGCACGTCCATCGAGAACGGGCCAAGGAAGCCATCCTGCTGGAACAGCAGCGCCAGCGTGTGCGTGATCGGGAACAGCGCAAATAGGATGAAGCCGCGCGCCGCGCTCGCGCTGCGATCGGCAGGGCGCGTGATTAGCGCGGCGAACCAGGCGATCACCCCCTTGTCGCGCGACCAGCCCTGCGCATGGGCGAGCTGGCGCATGAACACGAGGATCGCCCAGACCATGCTGGTGCTGGTCCAGAGCGCCGCCCAGTCGGGGCGGAACCAGATGAGATGCTGCATCAGCATCTTGTCGGTGTGGAGCGAACTGGCAATCTCGGCACAGACGCACAGCGCCATCGCGCAGCCGACCAGCATCGCCTCGCGCCCGGCGCCGGGCAGCCATTGCGGCACGCGATAGGCGAACTGGACAAAGGCGATCGCCGAAATGCCGGTAAAGGTCGTGACCCAGGGCATGGCCAGCACCACGAAGCTGTCCGGCGCGAGCCAGGGCATCGCATAGCTGGCCCAGCCACCGCCGGTCAGCGCGTGGAGCAGCGAGACCAACAGGCCGGGGACAAAGCACCAGAAGGTCAGACCGAACAGCAAGGTCGGCGCGGTGATCCCGCCGCCGCGATGCTCACGCACCAGCCGGTGGACCACATAGACCGACAGCACGATCGCCAGCAGCAGCTCGACCAGGAAGCCGACCGCGCCGGGATTCCAGTACAGCGTCTGCGCCGCGTCACGCACAGCTCAGCGCCTCTGGGCGCACGCACTGTCGCCGATATGCCGATGTTTCGCCAAGATCCCCCCGGACCGCGCCGCTCCGATCCCCCAGCATGACAGAAACGAGCGGGGCGATAAAGCCGCCCTACCCGCTCGCCTCGAGCAAGAAGCCGATCAGTAGTGGCCCATCGCCTTGTGGGTGCAATTTTCCAGCGCGACCATCACGTCTTCCATCCTGGTCCGTCCGATCGGCCAGCTATAGGCCTTGCTGCCCAGCGTGATGTCGATCGTGCCCTGCACGGTCATCAGCGCGTTGATCGCGGTCGGATCGACGGCCGCCCAGGCACGGATCCGCTTGGGATCGGTCGCGGGCGTCGCCGAGAAGGTCTCGCCGCCGAAATGGAAATCGATCGTCCTGGCCGGCACCGGCACGCCGGGCACGCTGATCGAATAGACCAGCCCCTTGGTATAGGCGATGCGCAGCATGTTGGGGCCAGGCGACAAGGTGGCGGCGCAGCGGTCGAACTTGCCCTTTTCGGTAATGTAGTCGATCGTGAACGGGCCGACCTTGGACTGCGACAAGGTCCCGGTCTGGGCCTGACCAGCGGTCGACCAGGCCAGCGAAACGGCCAGTGCGGTCAATAGGGCATGGGCATGCTTCATGATCATCTTTCCTGTTCGAGAGTGTGGATCGAAAGGCGGTGTCACATCGCGCCCCAGCTGCCATCGGGCTGCTTCGTCATCAGCGTGAACGAGCCGGGATCGATTTCCATATCGGCCTGGCCCATCTGGAAATACCAGCCATGGCCCTGCGACACCCGCCAGAAGGCAGCGAGCTCGTCATTGACGCCCAGATCGCCGCACGCGCTGCGCGGGCCGGTCTGCGTCGCTGCGCCCGCCCCATCGACCACCAGCGCATCGCGGGGCCAGCCCTGGCCCCTGGCCGGGCGGGCCGAACACCTTGCGGCTTCTGCCGGGTCCGCGATCGCCTGGCGGGCCCGCGCGGTCACGCCCTGCCGGGCATCGCCGTCGACCGGGTAGACCAGCACATAGGCGGGAGGCTCGTCGATCTTGCCGAGATAGGCGGAGCTGACCAGTCTCAGTTCACCGCGCCCGGCGCCGCCCGCAAATTCGAGCTTCGTCTCGCCCGCCTCGCATTTCAGCCCGCGATAGAGCAGCACGCCATCGGGCATCGGGGTTTCCATCACCTGCCAGCTGCAGCCGTCGGGCGCTGGCGGCGAGGCGCTGGCATCCATCGCGAGATAGTTGACCGCGCGGCCCGCGCACAGGCCGGTCAGCGGCAGACGATCGCCGTCATCGGCGCACGAATGCGCCGCCGCTGCGGGCCTGGCCGGGGCCTCCGCCTCCTCCCTGGGTGCACCATGGCAAGCGCCCGCCGCCAGCGCTGCCAGTGCGATCGTCGCCCTCCATTTGGTCATAGCTCCCCCCGGCAAGCTGCCTGCTGACCTGTCTGATCGGGGGAAAGGGCAGCGCCGACAAGCCGGGCTGGACGATCGTCCAAGCCTTCAGAAATCGCTATTGCTGACCAGCCGGTTGCGGATCGCCATGGCAGCGGCTTCGGCGCGGTTCGAGACACCCAGCTTCACCAGGATCGCGCTGACATGATAGCGCGCGGTCGGCATCGAGATGCCCAGATATTTCGCGATCTCGGGATTGGTATAACCCTTGCTGAGCAGCGCGAGCACCCGCCGCTGCTGCGCGGACAGCTCCAGATCGTCCTCGCTCGGCGTGGTCGGATCGAAGGCGGTGGCGACCTGCGGCAGGCAGCCGGGATCGACCACCGTTTCGCCGTGATGCACCCGGCGGATCGCCGCCTTGAGATCGCCCGCCAACACGCTCTTGGGCAGGAAGCCGCGCGCGCCCGCCGCGAGCATCCGCGCCACCGTCGGCGGGTCGGCAAAGCTGCTCAGACCGATGACCGCAATATTGGGATGGTATCTGCAGATCGCCTCGGTCGCGGCGATGCCGCCCATGCCCTGCATGCGTACGTCCATCAGCACGACATCGAGCCGTTCGCGCTGGCACTGGAACAGCGCCTCCTCGCCATTCTCGGCCTCGGCGACGACGACCAGGCCCGGCACGCTGCCGACCACCTGCGCCAGGCCTGCACGCACCACCATGTGATCGTCGACCAGCAGGATGCGCACCGGCTCGGCCAGTTCGCGCGCCGTCTCCGGCCCGGCCTCGCCCTGGGTGCCGTCCGCCGGATACGACTGTTGCTGCTCTTCCACCATTCGGACGCCCGCTCCAACCGGCTGCATCTCCGCGCCGCTACCCTGTCAGGCCGATGCCCACCTGATCGCTTTGCCCGCAATCTGGCACTTTTGCTGCGTCCGCAAGCCTGTACGATTGTCCAAGCAGCATGATGGATCGATCACGCCCATCCCGCCGCGTTTCATGGCAGGCGCGCACTGGCGACAATCTTGCGATAATCCTCCACCGTGCGCGCGAAGTAATGCAGCCGGGGTGCATCGAAACTGATCATGTACAGCCGCCCGCCGACGATCGCGGCCTGCGCCTCGCCCTTGCGGGTCAATTCGTCGCCATCGACATATTCGAAGGCGAACATCACGCCCTCCTGCCCCAGAAAGCGTATGGGCTGCACATCGGTGACGCGAAAATCGGCAATCTGCTTGGCCGCGCGATAAGTCGCTTCGAACAGTTCGGGGATTTCGACCAGCAATGTCGATGCGCCGAACCTGGGCAAGGGCTCGCGTTTCTTACTGCGTTCGCGCACCAGCGGCTTGCCCGGCTCGATCCCGGCAAAGAAGGTGAGATCGTTGAGCTGCCCGCCATCGAGCGTCCAGCTTTCGGTATGCTTGCCGATATTGCCGTCGAGCCGGTTCCAGTCGCGCCCCGGCGTGACGGTGAGCGGCGAATCGGCGATGGTGACCGCCACCCCCTGCTCGCGCAGCTTGTGCGCCATCGCAGCCGGTGACAGCAGCGCTGCCACGAGCACCGCGAGGATTGCGCGAACCAGACCGGGCATCATGGCGCGGGTACCTCTTTGGGGATCATCATGCCGATCAGCTTCGCGTCGGGCGCATCGGGCTTGAGCGCCAGATAGCGGCGCAGCGCCTGTTGGCCGGGGGCGGTCTGCCCGGACTTGAGCAGCGACAGGCCAAGTCCTCGATGCGCCTCGGCATGCTGTGCATCGAGCGCGATCGCCTGGGCATAGAATTGCGCGGCATGGACCAGATCGCGCGGCGCACCGCGCATCCGGTAAAGCTCGCCGCGCGCGTGCCAGAGCGGCGCGGTCCAGCCGCTCTCGGCGAGCGACTGGATGATATATTCGCTCGCGCCGAAATCGTTGAGCTTGATCTGGTCCTCAAGCAGCTGCGGCAGCCAGGGGGCCAGCGCCTCGCGATAGCGCGCCGCGCCATCGTCGCGCGTCGCCGCATCGGGCCGGGCGAGCAGGGTCAGCGTGGCGGCGCGTTCGGCTTCGGGCGGGTGCGTGGCGTAAAAGGGGATGCGATCGAAGCGCGGCTTTTTCAGGCCTTTTGCTCGGGCATCGGCAGTGAATTCGCTCATCAGCCGTTCCCAGACCTGCGCTGCTGCCTGCGGTCGCAACGCACTGGAGTTGAGATAGCCGATGCCCAGGCGATCGGCTTCCCGCTCCTGATTGCGGCCGAAGCGGTAGAAATTTCCGATGATGGTCAGCTGCAGGTTTCGATAGGCGCGCACGACATCATAGCTGGGCGCCATATTGGCGAAGACAAAGGCCCAGGCCATCACGTCGCCGCTGGATCGTTGGGTCTTGAGTTGCTCGAGCGAATGCCGCGCCTCGAAATGGCCGAACTCATGCCCCAGCACCGCGCCCAGCTCCGCCTCGCTGTGCACGCGCAGAAGCAGGCCGGAATAGACCTGCATCAGGCCGTTGGGCGACATGCTGGCGTTGAACACGGGCACGCGCACGATATAGACCCTGGTCGCACCGCAGCGATCGGCACCCACGGTATCGCACAGCACCTTGGTGACATAGGCTTGGAGCGCCGCATCGCGCATCACCATGTCCGATTGCGCGAAGCGCCGTTCTTCCTCGTCCATCAAGGCCCACAGGCCCTGCTCGTCCACCCCCTGCGGCTGATAGGCCCCGGCGTAAGGCGGGGGCAGAGCAGGTTCGGCCTGGCTCATGCCGCCTGCGACCAGCGCAACCAGGCCGATCGCCACCCGTGCCCGCGCGATCATGGCTTGCCTCCGGATGGGGTCTCGGCTGACGGCGCGTCCCTGGGGATCGCGCTGCCTGGAAAATCCTAGAGCAGCTGGCGTACGCGCTTCATCGCGCCGTCCGCCTCGCGCACATCGCCGCCCATCTGGAAATCCGCATTCAGCCACAGCAGGTCACCGGTCTTCAGATCGACCAGTCCCGCAGAGCCCTTGTGAACGCCGGAGGTGAAGCCCACGCCCGCAATCGCCCCGACAATCTGCAGCATCTTTCGGCCGGTCGATCCATATTGGTCATCGGTATGGAGAAACAGGGCGTAATCGGCCTGATCCGCCCCGGGGAGCTTCGCAACGTCGGGTCCCAGCGACCAGTCGAACTGGCCCGCCTTGTTGTCGCGCTTCTTGGTGGGCAGACGGTTGCCGACAAAGAACTGGTACTGAACCACCGCATCGGAAACCGCACCGAACAGCGCCAGATGCTCGGCAACCGTGCGGGCATCCTCGCCATAAGCCTCGGGCGCGGCGATCACCGTGTTGCCGAGCTGGCGCTGCAGTTCGACCAGCGCCGCATCGATATGGGCGCGGGCCTGGTCGGTCCATTCGGCGCGCGGTTCGGGCAAGCCTCCGGTCGACTGTTCCGCCACCCGGACAGAGGGGCGCAGCACCAGGATCGTCTTGCCGCTTTGCGGAGGCAGGACAAAACCCTGACGCACGGCGGAGCGCTCCTGCGCCAGCACCGATGACGACCCGATGGCGCAATACAGGATCGCCGCCCCCAACACGCTGAGTATCGCGCGCATCACATGCCCCCATTTCAGGAACGGGAGCATAAATGCCACGCGCCGAAGTCTTCTAGTGGGAAACCGGCAATTGCTTCATTATGGATGCGATAGTTACGGCCTGTCGGCGCTACTCATCGGGCGCCAAATAGCGCCGAACCCACACGCACATGCGTCGCGCCGATGCGCACCGCGGTCTCGAAATCGCCCGACATGCCCATGCTGAGCTGATCAAGACCATGGTCGCGGGCCAGCTTGGCGAGCAGCGCGAAATAGGGCGAAGGCTCCAGATCGGCGGGCGGTACCGCCATCAGCCCGACGACCGGCAGGCCGAGCGCGCCCACCTCGTCCAGAAACCGCGGCAGCTCGGCGATCGCGCAGCCGCCCTTCTGCTCTTCCTCGCCGATATTCACCTGGACGAAGCACGGCACGCGCCTGCCCGCCTTGTCCATCGCGGCCGCGAGCGCTTTCGCCAGCGACGAGCGGTCGAGCGAATGGATACAGTCGAACAGGGCGACCGCTTCGTCCGCCTTGTTCGACTGCAGCTGGCCGACCATGTGCAGCTGCAGATCGGGATGGCGCTCGCGCAAGGCCGGGAATTTGAGCGCGGCCTCCTGCACCCGATTCTCGCCGAACACCGTCTGCCCCTCGCCGATCAGCGCTTCGATGGCTTCGACCGGCTTGGTCTTGGAAATGGCGATCAGCGTCGTCGAGCCGGCGGGGCGACCGGCGATCTTTTCCGACCGGGCGATGGCATCGCGCACGGTCGAGAGTGCAGTGGCGGGGGCGTCGCTTTGTATATCCATGGCGCGCGGCTATAAGCCCGGACATGCGCCGCCGCCAGCCCGGAAACACCAAGTCAGGAACCACCCTGCCCAGGCTCTGGCTGATCAGCGATGCGCGCAACGACGCGGTGCTGGAACGCGCCATCCGCCGGCTGCCGCGTGGCGCAGGACTGGTATTCCGCCATTATCATCTCGATCCCCAGGCCCGGCGCGCCCGGTTCGCGCGGCTGGCAAGACTGGTCCGCGCACGCAGCGGGGCGATCGTGCTCGCGGGGGATGGGCAGACCGCGAAGCGCTGGCGCGCCGACGGCTGCTATGGCGCGCCCGGCGGAGGGGCGGAAGGCGGGCTCATCCGGCTGCTGACCGTGCACGATCTGCGCGAACTCGCGCGGGCGAACGCGGCGCGAGGCCAAGCGCAGGCGCTGATCTCCCCGGTCTTCCCAACCCGCACGCATCCGGGCGGGGCGTCACTGGGCGTATCAAGATTTGCAGGGCTGGCGCGCCTGGCGCGCCTGCCCGTCGTCGCACTGGGGGGCATGACACGGGCGCGGGCAAGGCAGATCGCCGCGATCAGCGATGGCTGGGCGGCGATCGACGGGCTGTCGGGGTGACGGCATCGGCTGGCGCAAGGGGGCGCCGCGCCATCTCGATCAAGGCCCTGAACGCGGCGGAGGAATTGCGGCGGTTCGGATAATAGAGGCACAGGCGCTCGAGCGGCGGCGTCCATGCCTCGAGCAGCCGCACGACCCGCCCTGCCTCCAGATCCTCGCGGACGTCCGATTCCATGAAATAGCCGATGCCGACATTCTCGAGCACCGCGATCCGCGCCAGGCTCGCTTCGTCGAGCGTGATCGGACCCTCGACATCGATCTGGAAAGGCTGGCCGTCTTTCTCGAACTGCCAGCGATGCAGCGCCCCGTTGGGCAGCCGGACGCGCAGACAGCGATGCCGCAACAGGTCCGGCGGCGTTTCCGGCACGCCATGCGCCTCGAGATAGGCGGGCGATGCGACCACCGCGAAACGGCGCGGCGTCCCCACCGGAATGGCGATCATGTCGCTGGGCACGAGCTCGGCGCTGCGCAATCCAAGATCGAACCCTTCGGCGACGATGTCGACGATGCGCCCCTCGGTGACGAGATCGATATGCACCGCGGGATATTGCCGGAGGAACCGGAGCAGCAGCGGTGCCAGAATCTCGCGCGCGGCAGTGGGAAAGGCGTTGATCCGGATCGTGCCCGAGGGTGATTCGCGCTGCGCGCTCGCCGCCAGCATCGCATCGTGCAGCGTCGCCACGGCGGGCGCGACCTGATCGACGAAGCTGCGGCCGGCATCGGTGAGCGAGACGCTGCGTGTGGTGCGGTTGAACAGGCGGACGCCGAGCCGGCGTTCAAGCGCCGCGACAAGATTGCTGAGGCTCGTGGTCGAGAGCCCGAGCTCCAGCGCCGCCGCGCGAAACGACCCACGCCGCGCGATGGCGAGAACGGCATCGAATTCGACCAGGCCCTGTCGCGACATTATCCCTCTTTTCGCAACACCGCATATCAGTTTGTCCCGCTTATTGGCAATATGCAGGATCGCTATACTCGCTCCGTCCCAACAAGGAGCAGAACCATGTCGATCGAACTACCCGACCCCATTGCCGAATATGTCGCCGCCAACGCGCGGCTCGATGTCGATGCGATGCTGGCGCCGTTCGCGCCCGGCGCGGTCATTATCGACAACGGCAAGCGGTACAAGGGGACCGCACAGATTCGCACGCTGTTCGAGCAGGAGGTCATCCCGGTCGAGGCGATCTTCACGCCGGACACCGCGCAGCACGAAGGCGATCGGGTGATTGTCGAGGGCCCCGCACATGGCCGTTTCAAGGGTAGCCCGATCCGCTTCACCTATGATTTCACGCTGGCCGGTGATGCCATCACGGCGCTGGAGATCACGCTGTGAGCTTCCGGATCGATCCAACCGAATTTGCCGGCAAGCGCGTCGTGGTCAGCGGCGGTTCCAAGGGGCTGGGCCGCGCCACCGTCGAGCGCTTTCTCGCGGGCGGCGCGCAGGTCGC
>NZ_QKVT01000001.1:2972801-2993224 GCF_003426715.1 Blastomonas sp. UPD001 | reverse complement strand
CCGCTCCAGCCCCGAGCCGCTCGAAGGCCTGATGTCGGTCCAGGCTGATCTGACCACCGCGCAAGGCTGCGCGGCGCTCGCTCAGGCTGCGCTCGACCATCTGGGCGGGGTCGATATCGTCGCGCATGTGCTCGGCGGGTCGTCGTCGCCCGGCGGCGGCTTTGCCGCGCTGTCGGACGATCACTGGCTGGCCGAACTCAACCTCAACCTGCTCGCGGCGGTGCGTCTCGACCGGCTGCTCGTTCCGCAAATGGTCGCACGCGGTTCGGGCGCGGTGGTGCACGTGACATCGATCCAGTCGGTCATGCCGCTGCCCGAATCGACCACCGCCTATGCCGCCGCCAAGGCCGGCTTGAGGACCTATAGCAAGGCGCTGTCCAAGGAGATCGGGCCGCAGGGCGTGCGTGTGAACAGCGTCTCGCCCGGCTGGATCATGACCGAAGCATCCTCGGAGTTTCTCGAGCGGCTGCAGGCGGCCGAGGGCGGCACGATCGAGCAGGTACGGCAGCGCGTGCTCGACGGGCTGGGCGGCATCCCGATCGGGCGCGCGGCCGAACCGCATGAGGTCGCCGATCTCATCGCTTATCTCGCCTCGGATCGCGCAGCGGCGATCCATGGGGCGGAATTTGTCATCGATGGGGGGACGATCCGGACGGTGTGAGGGGCTATCGCCTTCTCACCCTCACCCAGCTTCGCCTGATCCGCTTCGATCACAAGGCTACGCAACCCTCTCCCACCCCGGGAGAGGGCAGCCAGTGCAGATCTAGCGCGAAATCAGAAGCGGAATTCGGTCCCGACATAGACAGCCTGGCTGTCATACTGCTCGTTGGTCAGGCCGGTCAGGCGGTCGCGCTCGCTGCGCAAGCGGATGCCGGCGGTGACGTCGAGATTGCGCGTGACCTTGTACGCGCCGCCCACGTCGAGCGAATAGCTGCCCTGGTCGTTGAACGGACGGACCGCGCGGGTGGTCGGTGCCTGGACATCGTCCATCTCGATCCGCGGGCTGAAACGGCTCTTGCGCTGTGTCGAACTGCCACGGCCGAGCTCGCCGATATCGGGCAGCGCATCGTCCGACTGGCGGATGCTGGCGGGGAGCGCGAACTTGGTGAAGCCCTTGGCCACGCCCAGGCTGTAGGCGGTCGGCGTGATCTGGACGACGCCGTCGCCCTTGCCGCTGTCGCTCGCCAGTTCAGGCCGCATGTTGATCGCCTTGGCCGAATCGGGGCGGATGCGGACCGCGATGGTCAGCGCGCGCGGGCCATCGGTCGCGGCAGAGGCAGCAGGCGTGAAGCGGAACATCTTGTCGCCGCGCAGCGCCGAGAATTTGAGCTTGTTCGCCAGACGCGGATCGACCGAGGCCGGCGTGAACGATCCGATGCCGCCACGCGCGTCGATCGAGACGGGCCGCGAATCGAAACCGGAGGAAAAAGCGAGCGCAATCGACGGCACCAACGCCGCTCCACCGAGCAAAAGCCCGGAAATTGCCAGCTTTTTTGTAACTCCCGCTTTCATCGTCTTTGTCCGACCCCGCCGCATCCCTGATCCAAGCGTTAACACAAAAACGCCGCTTGGGGGGATCAAAGCGCCTTCCCGCCAAAATATTCTGAAACCGTTGCAAACAATCCACAATCGGTTGCGGGTCGTATGCGACAGATTGTTGCCTGCCTGCCACGACCATAGCGCAGGATAGCCCCGCGATTCTTGCTAGGCGCTGAACGCGCGACCCCATGCGCAAGTGCTTGCCCACGCCCGCCAAGCCACTATAGAAGGCCGCTGTTTCAAGCTGCGAAGATATAAGGAAGCCGCCATGCCCGTACCTCCCTTTGCCCGTGCCGCCCTTTGCGCCGCTGGCACGCTGGCGCTGCTTTCTGCCTGCGGTGGTGGGGAAAAGCGCGCCGAAGCGGATATCGCCGCCAGCCAAGTGACCACGATCGGCGTGAACAGCTATCTGTGGCGCGCTTCGCTCGACGCGCTGTCGTTCATGCCGCTGCTCCAGGCCGATAGCGCCGGCGGCGTGATCGTGACCGACTGGTATGCCAATCCGCAGAGCCCAACCGAGCGGATGAAGGTGACCGTCTCGATCCTCGACCAGGATCTGCGCGCCGACGCGCTGCGCGTTGCGGCCAGCCGCCAGGTCAACCAGAACGGCCAGTGGGTCGATGCGCCCGTCCGCGCTGCCACCGTGCAGAAGCTCGAGGAGGTCATCCTCACCAAGGCCCGCGACCTGCGCCAGTCCGCCATTCGCGAATAACACCCTGTCTTTACAGAGGGATACAATGAACGAGAAGACGCGGTTCAATCCGCTGGCCGCCGATGCCCGCTGGCAGTCGGTGTGGGACGAGCGCCAGTCCTTCAAGGCAGACAGCAACAGCCCGAAGAAAAAGGCCTATGTGCTGGAGATGTTCCCCTATCCGTCGGGGCGCATCCATATCGGCCATGTGCGCAACTATACCATGGGCGATGTCATCGCACGCTTCCGCCGGATGCAGGGCTTCGAGGTGCTGCACCCGATGGGCTGGGACGCGTTCGGCATGCCCGCCGAGAATGCCGCGATGGAAAAGGGCGTGCACCCCGGCGGCTGGACCCGCGACAATATCGCCGCGATGCGCAAGCAATTGAAGCGCCTGGGCTTCGCGCTCGACTGGAGCCGCGAACTCGCCACCTGCGAACCCGAATATTATGGCCATGAACAGGCGCTGTTCCTCGACCTGTACGAGGCGGGCCTGGTCTATCGCAAGGAAAGCGCGGTCAACTGGGACCCGGTCGATCAGACCGTGCTCGCCAACGAGCAGGTGATCGACGGCAAGGGCTGGCGCTCGGGCGCGCAGGTCGAGCGCAGGAAGCTCAGCCAGTGGTTCCTCAAGATCACCGACTTTGCCGACGAACTGCTCGAAGGCCTGGATACGCTGGAGGACTGGCCCGAAAAGGTCCGGTCGATGCAGGCGAACTGGATCGGCAAGTCGCAGGGGCTGACGTTCAGCTTCACGCTGTCGGGCGGAGCCGGGACGATCCCCGTCTATTCCACCCGTCCCGACACGATCTTCGGCGCGAGCTTCGTCGCGATCGCGGCGGACCATCCGCTGGCGGTCGAACTGGCCGCGACCAATGCCGAGGCGCAGGCGTTCATTGATTGCTGCAAGGCGGGCGGCACCACCGCAGCCGAGCTGGAAACGGCCGAGAAGCTGGGTTTCGATACCGGCCTCAAGGCTATCCACCCGTTTGACCCGAGCTGGGAACTGCCGGTGTTCATCGCCAATTTTGTGCTGATGGACTATGGCACCGGCGCGGTGATGGGCGTGCCCGGGCACGACCAACGCGACCTCGATTTCGCGCGCAAGTACATGCTGCCGGTGACCCGCGTCGTCGCGGCCGAGGGCGACGAGAACGCGCCGATCCATGACGAGGCCTATACCGGGCCGGGCAGGATCATCAATTCGAGCTTTCTCGACGGCATGGCGGCGGAAGAGGCCAAGGCGGCGGTAATCGCGCGCGCCGAAGCCGAAGGCTGGGGCCGGGGCACCACCGTTTGGCGCTTGCGCGACTGGGGCGTCTCGCGCCAGCGCTATTGGGGCACGCCGATCCCGTTCATCCATTGCGACGATTGCGGTGTGGTTCCTGTCCCCAAGGACCAGCTGCCCGTCACCCTACCCGAGGATGTCAGCTTCGAGATCCCCGGCAATCCGCTGGTGCGACACCCGACATGGAAGCATGTCGATTGCCCCAGATGCGGCAAGCCGGCGCAGCGCGAAACCGACACGCTCGACACGTTCGTCGATTCGAGCTGGTATTTCCTGCGCTTCGCCAGCCAGCCGTCGGACAAGCCGTTCGACCGAGACGAGATCGCCAAATGGCTGCCGGTCGGCCAGTATATCGGCGGGGTCGAGCATGCGATCCTGCACCTGCTCTACGCCCGCTTCTGGACGCGCGCGCTGGCGCGGATCGGCAAGCTGGAGGTGACCGAGCCGTTCGCCAGCCTGTTCACGCAGGGCATGGTGACGCACCAGACCTGGCAGGACGCGAACGGCAAGTGGCTGGGCCCCGATCAGGTCGAGAAGAATGGCGACGACTGGATCATCACCGAGACCGGCGAGGCCGCGGTTCCGGGTCGTGTCGAGAAGATGTCCAAGTCCAAGAAGAACGTGGTCGATCCCGACGAGATCGTGAACCGCTATGGCGCGGACGCAGTGCGCTGGTTCATGCTGTCCGACAGCCCGCCCGAGCGCGACCTGCCGTGGAGCGAGGCGGGCATCGAGGGCTGCTGGCGCTTCGTCCAGCGGCTGTGGCGCGTGTTCAACTCGGTCGAGGCGGCCGAGGGCCAGGACAAGGCGCTCGAGCGCAAATTGCACCAGACGATCGATCTGGTCGCCAAGGACATCGAGGCGCTCGCCTTCAACAAGGCGGTGGCGCGGCTGTACGAACTGACCAACGCGATCGAGAAGGCCGAGAAGTCCGCCAGCCGCAACATCGCGGTGCGCGCGCTCGCCAGGCTGGTCGCGCCGATGGTACCGCATCTGGCCGAAGAGGCCTGGCAGGTGCTCGAAGGCCATGGCCTGATCGCCGATGCGGGCTGGCCCGAGGTCGATCCGGCGCTGCTGGTCGAGGACGAGGTGACCATCGCGGTGCAGATCAAGGGCAAGCTGCGCGACACGCTCACCGTGGCCAAGGGCCTGCCCAACGAGGAGCTCGAACGGCTTGCGCTGGCATCGGACAAGGTGCAGCGTAGCCTGGACGGCGCGGCGATCCGCAAGGTGATCGTGGTGCCCGACCGGCTGGTCAATCTGGTGGTGTGATGCCCTTCCGGTCCCCCGCGCAGGCGGGGGCCCATCTCCATCCGGTTGCGACAGACGGCAGCCTGGGAGATGGATTCCCGCCTTCGCGGGAAACCGGAACTGGTCTATAGGTCGGTACAGATGAAACGCATTGCCCTCCCCCTCGCCCTGCTCGCCACGCTGTCCGCGTGCGGGATGAAGCCGCTTTATTCGAACGGCACGCAGGGCGCGGTCGCGACCACGCTCGGCGATGTCGCGGTCGCGCCGATCCAGGGGCGCGCGGGCTGGCTGGTGAAGAATGCGCTCGACGACAGGCTGGATGCACTGAGTAACGGCAACCAGCGCTACAAGCTGCAGGTCGTGCTCGACGACAGGATCACCGGCTTTGGCCTGCTCGCCAATGATCAGGTGACGCGCGAGCGCCGCACCTTGCGCGCGCGCTATCAGCTGGTGGACATTGCGAGCGGCGAGACTGTGCTCGATGCGACCGCAGCCTCCGACGCCGGTATCGATATCGTCAGCAGCGAATATGCGACCATCGCGGCGGAGAACCGCGCGCTCGAGAACCTGTCGCTCGAGATTGCCGACCAGATTGTCACGCGCCTGTCGCTGTTCGCGCGCGAGGTTTCGGCCGCGCAATGAAGGGCGATGCTGGTGCCATCCAGGCGCTCGCCCGCAAGCCGCGCCCCGATATCCGGCTCTACCTGATCTTCGGCACCGACGATGGCGGCAATGCCGCGCTGATGGCGGATATCATCGCGAGCTTCCCCAAGGGCACCGAGCGCACCGATATCGACGGGAACCAGCTCGCCAAGGATCCCTCGCTGCTCGCGGCCGAGGCCGCCTCGCTCTCATTGTTCGGTGATGCGCGCTATATCCGCGTCCATACCAGCGGCGAGGAAAGCCTTCCTGCGGTCGAGGCGCTGCTGGCGGCGGACAAGGCGGTCAACCCCGTGGTCATGCTGGCGACCGGCATCACCGACAAGTCGCGCATCGCAAAGGCCGTGCTCGCCGCACCCAATGCGATGGCGGTGCAGACCAAGATCCCGGGGCCGGACGACATGGCGCGGATCGTGACCGATCTCGGCCGCGCGGCGGGGCTCACCATCGATGCCGAACTGGCGCATGTGATCGCGGGCTTCACCGCGGCCGATCGCAGGCTGGCGGCGCAGGAGATCGAGAAGCTCTCGCTCTATCTCGATGCCAGCCCGGATGAACCGAAGCCGGTGACGCGCGAGGCCATCGCCGCGCTGCGCGCCGATGCCGAGGATGACGCGATGCAGCCGATCATCAACGCGGCGCTCTCCGGCGATCTGAAGCGCCTGCCCGAGGAACTCAAGCGCATGCGCGAACAGGCAGTGTCCGAGGTCGGACTGGTCATCGTGATGCAGCGCCAGGTGATGCAGCTCGCCGGGCACGCCCAGCGCATGGGCCAGCCCCGCGATGTCGCGTCCTGGGTGCGGCAGGAGATGCAGAGCCGCCGTTTGTGGGGCGGCGGCAGCGCCAATGACTGGACGCGCCAGCTGCGCGCCTGGGGCCGTCCGCAGGCGGTCGCGCGGCTTTCCGAGCGTCTGCTCGTGCTGCAACAGGCGATGATGAAGGCGAGCCCCGGCCCCGCGCTGCTGCTCGAGCAGGAACTGCTCGAAATCGCGAGGGTTGCTGCGCGCGCATCTTGATCTTTGCCCCGTCCGGTCCATGTTAATGTCTCCCCAGGAGACACTCGATGAGCGACCCGAAGATCAGCGACGCCGAATGGCGTCAGCGCCTGAGCCCCGAACAATATCACGTGCTGCGCGAAGGCGGCACCGAGCGGGCGTTTACCGGCAAGTATAACGACCACAAGGGCACCGGCATGTACCGCTGCGCCGGCTGCGGCGCGCCCCTGTTCGAATCCAACACCAAGTACAATAGCGGCTCGGGCTGGCCGAGCTTCACCGCCCCGGTGGAGCACGAGGCGGTCAGCGAGATCGTCGACACGAGCCATGGCATGGTCCGCACCGAGGTGCGCTGCGCGCGCTGCGACGGGCATCTGGGCCATGTGTTCCCCGATGGCCCGGGACCCGAAGGCCTGCGCTACTGCATGAACAGCGCCTCGCTCGATTTCGAGCCCAAGGAAGACTGAAGCCCCCGTCATTCCCGCGAACGCGGGAATCCCGCTTCTGCTCGACGGCTGTGAAAAAAGCAGAACCCCCGCCTTCGCGGGGGTGACGGCCGAAGATTAGGCGTGAAATGCGCGAGGCGCGCCCCTCAGCCTCTCCGTCTCCTTAGCACGATGTACAGTGCGCCATCGCCCCCATGCCGGGGATGCGCGTTGCGCACCGCCGCGATGTCGCCCGCGTGGCGCGACGAGGCCAGCCAGTCCGAGACCGCTGCGCGGATCGCCCCGCGCCCGGTCTCCGGGGCTCTCGCCTTGCCGGTGATCAGCAACATCAACCGCATGTCCGCCGCCACCGCCTGGCCCAGCGCCAGGTCGAGCCGCGCATAGGCGCTGGCGAGCGTGTGCCCGTGCAGGTCGATGGTGACATCGGGCTGCACCCCGCCCTTGGCCATGCGCCGGTCCCCTGGGCGATATCCGCGCTGGCGATCACGCCTGCGCCCGTCATTGCGGGCAGCGGCGTCGCGCGCGGGATCACGTAATTGGAACTGGCGCCGCCCGTCGGTGATGGTGCAACCGGGCGCGAGGGAGCCGGGGTCACCGTCTCATAGGGCAGACGCGAAGGTGGCGGGGCCGTACTGGTCTGCGCATTGGGAATTGTCCCCGCGCATCCGGCGAGCGTCAGCGGCAACAGGGCAAGCGCCAGCCTTCGCATTGCAGCCCCCTGCCCCATCGCGATCAGGCCTGATCGGTTTCGACCAGAATCCAGTTGGGATCGTTGCTGCGCAGGTCGCGCTGGAAGGTCCAGACATCGTGCGTCTCGACCGCATCGGTCAGCGAACCGGCGACCAGCTCGCCGTCGGGACCGCGAACGACCGCTGCGATATCGGAATCGAAGCGCACCGTGATACGCGCCATCGGCGCGTCATACTCGGCGTCGACGATGCGGGTCTCATCGATCCGCACCAACCGGTTTTCCAGCGTCTCGCCGCGCGCCGTGCGCTGCTCGATCGACTCGGCGAAGCTTTCGTAGACCTCGTCATCGCACAGGCTGCGCAGCTGCTCGCGATCACCCGACCAGAAGGCCTCCAGGATCATCGCATAGGCCGCCTTGGCACCCTCGCGAAAACGGCCGACATCGAAGCTGCGATCGGCAGCCAGCATCTGGCGGATGCCGGGCTCTGCGGCGATGTCGAACACGGTCGAGGTACCCGGCGTCAGCCCTGCGGGCTTGTCATCGAGCTGCGGCCGCTCGATCGCGGCGGGGCGCTTGGTGACAGGCGTGTCCATCCCGCGGGTCAGCGGCTCCTGCTCGTGCCCGGTGCGTTTGCCCAGCACCGAATAGAGCCGAAGGCCCAGAAAGGCTGCAACCATGGCCAGGATGATGATTTCTACCGTCACAAGACTTCCCGTTTGCCCACCCGTGTGGAACGTGATGCTGCCAGCGCAGCAGGTTGAAAGCACAACATAGGACATGTCGGCCAATATGCAAATCGCTTTGGCCCGATATCCGTTGCGCCGGACCTGCACTTTCGCGACGCTTGCGCATGCACCGCAGCCCGATTAGAGCGCCGATCAGGACGCGCGGGGCGCGCACGAGCATCGAAAGGGAATATCCATGGCCGAAGACGGCACCGACAACTCGCAAAATTCGGCGCTGAACGGCGCATCGGGACCGCAGGCGGGCCTGATCTCGCAATATGTGAAGGACCTTTCGGTCGAAAACCCGAACGCGCCCGACAGCTATCAGTGGCCCGGCCAGCTGAGCTTCGACGTGCAGTTCCGCGCCGAATCGCGCCAGCTCAACGAAGAGGTGCATGAAATGCTGTGCACCTACACGATCGCTGCCAAGGCCGAACAGGGCACCGCCTATCTGGTCGAGCTCGCCTATGGCGCGCTGGTCGGCCTGCGCGGCATGGACGAGGAGCAAACCCGCCGCTTCCTGTTCGCCGATACGCCGCGCATGGTCTTCCCCAACATCCGCCTGATCCTGGGCAATGTCATCCGCGATGCCGGCTATCCGCCGCTGGTGCTCGAGCCGATCGACTTTGCCGGCCTCTACGACCAGCAGAGCCAGGACCCGAATTTCGGCGCGGCGATGCCGCCGGCGGAAGGCAACGCCTGATCCGCGCCTGCCGGGTCATCGCCCGATGAACCTGCTGCCATGAACCTCCTGCGCGCCGTCTCCACCATTGGCGGGCTGACCCTGGTCAGCCGCGTGCTGGGGATGGTGCGCGACATATTGATGGCGCGCTATGTCGGCGCAGGCATGGCATCGGACGCGTTCCTGATCGCGTGGCGCCTGCCCAACCTGTTCCGCGCGCTGTTTGCCGAAGGCGCGTTCGCCGCGGTCTTCGTGCCGATGTTCAACCGCAAGCTGGCCGAAGCCGACAAGGACGCGCCGGGCACCGGCCTTGAGGTCGCGAAGGCCTTTGCAGGCCAAGTGCTGTCGGTGCTGGTGCCGTTCCTGGTCCTGTTCACCGCGCTGATGATGCTGGCCGCCGGGCCCGTCGTCTATGCGATGACCGGCGGCTTTCCCGATGGCGGGCCGGAAAAGTTCGCGCTCGCGCGGCATCTGACGATCATCACCTTCCCCTATCTCGGGCTGATCTCGCTCGTGTCGCTGCTCGGCGGCATCCTCAATTCATTGAACCGCTTCTGGGTCAATGCGGCAGCGCCGATCCTGCTCAACATCTGCATGATCGTGGCCCTCCTGTTCTTCCGGGGCGACAACCAGGTCGACACCGCAATCACCCAGGCGATCGCGGTGACCGTCTCCGGCGCGATGCAGCTCTTGTGGCTGATCCTGTCGTGCCGCGCCAATGGCGTGGTGCTCAAGCTCTCGCGTCCGCGCCTGTCGCCCGACGTCAAGGCGATGCTGCTGCTGATTGCCCCTGCGGCGATCGGCCAGGGCGCGATCCAGTTCAACCTGCTGATATCCACTTCGCTCGCCGCGCGCTACTTGAGCGAAGGCGCGGTCTCGTGGATCTATTATGCCGACCGTCTGAACCAGCTGCCGCTGGGGCTGATCGGCATCGGCGTCGGCACCGCGATCCTGCCGATGCTCTCGCGCCAGATCGGCGGAGGGGACAGCGCGGCCGCGCTCAACACGCAGAACCGCGCGCTCGAACTGGCGCTGCTGCTGGCGCTGCCCGCCGCGGTCGCTCTGGTCACCGCTGCCGGGCCGATCATCCATGGCGTGTTCCAGTATGGCGCCTTCACCGCCGAGGACACATTGGCCACCGCGCAGGTGCTCGCTGCCTTTGCCTGCGGCGTGCCGGCCTATGTGCTGATCAAGGTGCTGACCCCCGGCTTCTATGCGCGCGCCGATACCAAGACGCCGGTGCGCCTCGCGCTGCTCGCGATGCTGGTCAACCTTGTCGGCAACCTGATCCTGATCTGGCCGCTGGGCCCGGTGGGCGTGGGCGTAGCGACCGCGCTGTCGGCCTGGGTCAATGTCGGCCTGCTGTTCGGCGTGCTCTACAAGCGCGGGCATATCCAGCCCGACCGGCGGCTGATCGCCAAGACCTGGCGCATCGTTGCAGCAGCGGCGCTGATGGGCGCGGCCTTGTGGTTCGGCGGACATCTGGCCGAAGGCTGGATGGAAGGTCGGCTCGAGCATCGCATCGCCGCACTCGCCGTCTTGTGCGGCGGCGGCGCGGCGGTATATGGGCTCGCAACGCTGGCGCTGGGCGCTTACCGGCTCAGCGAGATCAAGGGCATGCTGCGCCGCAAGGCGTGAAGCTCTTCCCTTCAGGCGAGAAAGTAACAGACATGCGCGTCCTTTCCGGCATCCAGCCGACCGGCAATCTGCACCTGGGCAATTATCTGGGCGCGATCCGCAACTGGGTGAAGATGCAGGACGAGATGGACGACGCCAATAATTCTCCTGGCAGCGCGTGCTATTTCTTCCTTGCCGATCTCCACTCGATCACGGTTCACGAGGAACGCGAGACGCGCATCCGCAACGTGCGCGAGATGGCCGCTGCGCTGATCGCCTGCGGCATCGATGCCGATCGCAGCGTGCTGTTCAACCAGGCGCGGGTTCCTGCGCATGCCGAGCTTGCCTGGTTGCTCAACGGCACCGCGCGCATCGGCTGGCTGAACCGCATGACGCAGTTCAAGGACAAGGCGGGCAAGAACCGCGAGGGCGCGAGCGTCGGCCTGTTCGTCTATCCGGTGCTGCAGGCCGCCGACATCCTGCTCTATCAGGCGACGCACGTGCCGGTGGGCGAGGACCAGAAGCAGCATCTGGAACTGACCCGCGACATCGCGATGAAGTTCAACACCGATTTCGGCGTCGAGCTGTTCACCCTGCCCGATCCCTATATTCCCAAGGAATCGGCGCGGATCATGTCCCTGCGCGACGGCAATGCCAAGATGTCCAAGTCCGACCCTTCGGACATGAGCCGCATCAACCTGACCGATACCGACGACGAGATCGCGCAGAAGATCCGCAAGGCCAAGACTGATCCCGAGCCGCTGCCGGACGTCGCATCTGCGCTCGAAGGCCGGGCCGAGGCGCTGAACCTGATCGGAATCTATGCGACGCTGACCGAATCGACGCCCGATGTGGTGTGCGCGCAGTTCGCCGGCCAGGGCTTCGGCGCATTCAAGCCCGCGCTGGCCGATGTGCTAGTCGAGACGCTGCGCCCCATCCGCGAGCGCTTCGTCGAGCTCAAGGACGACGAGGCCGCGCTCGACGCGATCCTCGACAAGGGCGCGGAAAAGGCGCGCAGCGTCGCCGCACCCACACTGAGCGGAGCATATGAGGCGCTTGGGTTGATGCGCTGATGCGCTGAGCGGAAGCTGAATCTGCGCAGATTTGCGTTCAATCGGGGTTCATTCGCGGCGGATTAGACCTATATCCATGTTCGGACGGCGCAGGGTCGCGCGCGTCCGCGATGGAGAGATTCACATGACTGCTCGCAGCCGCTTTACTCGCCGCGCCGCGCTGTTCGCGGTTCCCGCCCTTGCCCTCGCGCTTTCGGCTTGCGCCACCCCGTTCAAGGCCGATGTTGCCCGCTTCCAGGCGCTGCCCGCTCCCCAGGGACAGAGCTTTTTTGTCACCGCGTCCGATCCCCGGCTGCAGGGCGGGCTCGAATTCGCGCAATATGCCGGCCTGGTGACGCGCCAGATGGCGCAACTCGGCTATGTCCCCGCCAACGATCCTTCGCGCGCCGACATGGTGGTGAGCTTCGCCTATGATGTCGACAATGGCCGCGAAAAGGTCGTGTCGGATGGCTTTGGCGGCGGCTGGGGCGCCGGTTTTGGCCCCTGGGGCGGACCCTGGGGCGGCTTCTATGGCCGCCGCGCCTTCGGCTTCGGCTTCTATGATCCGTTCATCTTCGGTCCCGGCTGGAACAACGACGTGCGCAGCTACACTGTCTATACCAGCGAACTCGATCTGAAGATCGACCGCGTCGCAGACAACCAGCGCCTGTTCGAAGGCAAGGCCGAGGCCCAGTCGCGCAGCAAGAACCTGCAATATCTGGTGCCCAATCTGGTCGATGCGATCTTCACCGATTTCCCCGGCCGCTCGGGCGAGACCGTGCGCATCTCGATCGCGCCCGAAGGCAAGAAGGTGAAACCGATCCGCGAGAGGCGGTGAGCAATCCTCTCGCTGGAAAGCCGCCAGACGTTCGCGCGCGACGTGCTCAATGAATGGTATCTCTTCCCCGAACTGCTGGTGACCACCGCCAATCCGGCGAGCTTCACCACCGTTCAGGGCTATATCGACGCACTCACCGCGACCGCGCGGTCGCAGGGCAAGGACCGGTTCTTCACCTTCATCACCTCGATCGCCGAGGAGAACGCGTTCCTCGCGAGCGGCGAGAGCGCGGGGATCGGCATTCGCCTGTCGATCGATGCACCGGCGCGCCGGGTGTTCATCAGCGAGGCGTTCGAGGGCGCGCCAGGCCTCGCCGCCGGGATCGACCGCGGCGACGAGATCACCGCGATCGGGACCAGCAGCGCGAGCCTGCGCAACGTCAGCGACATCATCGCGGCGGAAGGTTCCGCCGGGATCACCAACGCGCTCGGCCCCAATACGGCGGGGCTGACGCGGGTGCTGCGAGTGTCGCGCGGTAGCACTTCGCGCGAGGTCAGCGTGACCAAGGCGGTGTTCGATCTGCCGGCGGTCTCCAGCCGCTACGGTTCGCGGATCATCCATGATGGCAGTCGCCAGATCGGCTATATCAACCTGCGCACCTTCATCTCGTCGGCAGACACGCCGCTGCGCAACGCCTTTGCCAGCTTCCGCGCGGCAGGGATCACCGAGTTCATCATCGATTTCCGCTATAATGGCGGCGGGCTGATCTCGACCGCGGAACTGATGGGCGATCTGCTCGGCGGCAACCGCAGCGCCAGCGATCTCTATTCGGGAATCCGCTACCGGCCCTCCAAATCGTCACGCAACGAGAACGTGTTCTTCGCCCCGCGCGCCGAATCCGTGAGCCCGGTGAAGATCGCGTTCATCGGCACCGGCGCGACCGCATCGGCGAGCGAACTGGTGATCAATTCGATGGCGCCCTATCTCGGCCGCAACCTGGCGCTGATCGGTGCGAACACCTTCGGCAAGCCGGTGGGGCAGATCGCGCTCGACCGCAGCGCCTGCGACGACCGGGTGCGCGTGGTCGCGTTCAGTTCGGTCAATTCGCGCGGCCAGGGCGAGTATTTCAACGGCCTGGCGAGCACGCTCGACGTCACCTGCCAGGCGGCGGACGATCTCACCCGGCCGCTGGGCGACCCGCAGGAAGCCTCGATCCGCGGCGCGCTCGATTTCCTCGCCGGGCGCAGCTGTACCGCGATCACCTTGAGCGGCCCATCGGGCAATATCGCGGGCCAGTCGCAACGTGGCCTGATCGCCAGCGACCGCGAACTGCTGGTGCCGGATGCGCCCAGCCCGGCACAACGCGAGGTGCCGGGGCTGTTTTGAGGACTGTCCTCGAAAGCCCTCCCCCTCGATGGGGGAGGGTTGGGTGGGGGTGATGATGCGGGATCATGCAAGGGCGCCAACCGGCACCCTCACCCTCACCGCTGCGACTAGGCGCCTTCGTCGCCAAGTCTCGCTGCCTCTCCCATCAAGGGAGAGGCAAAGTCTCAGCCCGAGACCCTATACCCCGTCGAACCGAAGCCGCCTGCGCCGCGTTCGGTAGCATCCAGATCGTCGACCTCGGCAAAATCCGCGCGCTGCACCGGCGCTGCGACGAGCTGCGCGATGCGGTCGCCCCTGCGGATCGGGAAGGGCGCATCGCCATGGTTGATCAGGATGACCTTCAATTCGCCGCGATAGTCGCTGTCGATGGTGCCGGGCGTGTTGGGCACGGTGATGCCATGCTTGAGCGCCAAGCCCGAGCGCGGACGCACCTGCACCTCGTAGCCGTCCGGAATCGCCATCGCGAAACCCGTCGCCACCGCATGGCGCTGGCCCGGCATCAGGTCGAGCTCTTCGGCGGCAACCACATCCATGCCCGCCGCCCCTGCCGTGGCATAGCCGGGCACCGGCAGCCCCTCGCCGTGCGCCAGCCGCTTGAGCCTTGCGCTTTCTGCTCCCCTCCCTGGAAGGGAGGGGCTGGGGGTGGGTCCTGCGCGACCAGGAAGGCTTAGAGACCCGCCTTGCCCAGCGCGCGGTCCAGGTCCTCGATCACGTCATCGACATCTTCGAGCCCCACGTTGAGCCGCAACATGTCTTCGGTGATGCCGACCGCAAGCCTGGCTTCCTCGCCCAGGCCGTGGTGCGTGGTCGAGCTGGGATGCGTCATCAGCGAGCGCGAATCGCCGATATTGTTCGAGATATCGACCAGCTCGAGCGCGTTGAGCAGCGCGTGCGCGCGGGCGCGGCCGCCGCCGACATAGAGCGAGAAGATCGGACCTGCGGCCTCCATCTGCGACATCGCGAGATTGTGCTGCGGATGGCTGGCGAGGCCGGGATAGTTGACCCGCTCGACCCGGCCTTCTAGAAAGCGCGCGACCTTGAGCGCATTGTCGCTCTGGCGGCGGATGCGCAGGTCGAGCGTTTCGAGGCCCTTGAGCACCACCCAGGCGTTGAACGCGCTCAGCGTCGGTCCGGTGTTGCGGGTGAAGGGCAGCAACGTGTTGGTGATGAAATCTTCGGTGCCGCAGACCGCGCCGGCCAGCACGCGGCCCTGCCCGTCCATCATCTTGGTCGCGCTATAGGCGACGACATCGGCGCCGAATTCCATCGGGCGCTGCAGCACATTGGTGGCAAAGGCATTGTCGACGACGCTGACGATACCATGCGCGCGCGCGACCTCGCACACCGCCTTGAGGTCGATGATATCCATCGTCGGGTTGGCCGGGGTCTCGAAGAAGAACACCCTGGTGTTCGGGCGGATCGCCGCTTCCCACTGGTCGAGCTCGCGCCCATCGATGATCGTCGTCTCGATGCCGAACTTGGGCAGCAGCGTATCGGTGAGCCAGCGGCACGATCCGAACAGCGCGCGGCTGGCGACGACATGATCGCCCATCTTGAGCTGGCAGAGCAGCGCCGCGGTCATCGCGGCCATGCCGCTCGCCATGCAGCGCGTCGCTTCCGCGCCCTCCATCAGCGAGATGCGCCTCTCGAGCATCTCGACCGTGGGGTTCTGCAACCGGCTATAGGTCATGCCCGCCTGTTCGCCGTTGAAGCGCGCGGCCGCATCCTCGGCGCAGTCATAGGCATAGCCCGAGGTCAGGAACAGCGCCTCGGAGGTTTCGCCGAACTCGCTGCGCGCGGTGCCGCCGCGGATTGCGCGGGTGGCGGGACGCCAGCGGCTGGTGATGGCGGGATCTTGTCCGGAATTGCGCTTCATGATGGGAGCCTGTGAACGATGGAAAACCGCGCGCTATATGCGCGTGGATGCGGGCGGGGGGAAGCGGGAATTATGGAGAGGTTCTGTCGCGCAACGTCCCTCGACTTCGCTCGGGAACTCGGGACGACTTGTGGCATAGTGCTGCCGGCCGTTTGTCCCGAGCGAAGTCGAGGGACGCTGCAGACCACACTATCGAGTGGACGTGCGCCCGCGCTCGGGCGCCTCTTCCGATGCGATCGCCTGCGGGCTGATCGACACGCCGTGCAACCGCCAGCGCCCCTCGACCCATTGGAAGAAGAAGTCGAAGAAGATCGCGGTCGGCCTGAGGCCGAAATAGCCGCGCACCCGGATGACGCCGGGCTCCACCACCGAAGGCGGCTCGGTATAGGTGGGGGCCAGCAGCAGCGCGTTGGAAAGGTCGACCCGGCTCTCGCGGATGCTGGCGAAGATCTCGCCGAGCCGAGCCGCGTTGTTCATTACCTGGAAGCCGGGCGAGGAAATGTCGCGCAGCACCGAATAATTGCCCGACAGATTGGCATGGTGCACCGCGGTCATGGTCGACCAGAGCAGCTTGGCGAGTTCGAGTTCGCTCGGCACGGGTTCGACCGAGATCGGCGGTTGCGCGGCCTGCGGAGCGGTCTGCGCCATCGCGGCGCCGGGAAGCGCCAGCGCCAGCGCGGCAAGCAAAAAGGCCGGAGCAAAACGCCCCGGCCAGAAGTTCAAACCTGTCATACCCGTCCTTACCAGGCGATCTGGAAGCCGCCGCGAGCGCCCACCGAACCGCTGTTGAAACCGGCACCGATGCCGGCGGAAACCGAAGCATTCTCTCCGACCCGGGCCGTGATGGCCATGGTCAGCGAGGCCTGGTCCTCATAATAGCCGACGCCGCCCGACAGTGCAAAATTGGTGCCGGCAGGCAGCGAGGGCGATTCCATCGCCAGCGCCATGGCAACGCCCTCGTTCGCCCGGTTGATCGCGCGACGGTTGATCTCGGTCAGGTCGAACAGCGTGTTCACCTGGCCGGTCAGCGTGTTGATCTGCGCATTGGTGGCGAAGGTGTTGACCGCAGGACCCGCGCCCAGCGTGCCGCTGGCATCGGTGGTGACGATCGAGGTGGTGCCCGACTGCGCCGCCGTGCTCGCCGCGAGATCGCCGATGGTCACCGAACTGCCCGTGCCGCCTAGCTTGATCTGGTTGGCGCGGTTGGCCGTGGCCCCATTGCCGATCGCGACCGAGTTGGCGAAGGCGGCAGAGGTCTGGTTGCCGATGGCGATGGCGCCTGCGCCCGACGCCACGGCGGCCTCACCCACCGCGACCGAGCGCACGCCCGATGCCACGGCGAGGTGACCCAGAGCGGTGGCCCGCTCCGCCGTCGCTTCCGAACGCCAGCCATAGGCGGTTGCGGCTGTTGCAGTGGCGAGCGCCTGCCCACCGACCGCAGTGGTCGATGCGCCCGTCGCCTGGGTCGCGCGGCCCGAGGCACCGTCGCGGTTGCCACCGATCGCGATCGCATCGCCGCCGCTGGCCAGCGCCGTATTGCCGATGGCGATGGCGTTGGTGCCGCTGGCGACCGACTGGTTACCGACCGCGACGCTGAGATCGCCCGACGATGCGGCCGCCTCACCGACGGCCGTGGAGCGCACGCCGGTGGCATTGGCGAGATGGCCAAGCGCAGTGGCGCGTTCTGCCAACGCTTCGGCGCGCCAGCCAAAGGCGGTGGCGGCCGTTGCCGTCGCCAGCGCGCGACCGCCGACCGCCGTGCTAGACTGCGCAGTGGCCGCAGCGCTCAGGCCCATGGCGACCGCTTCGACAAGCGACCGACTCGCCGCCCACCGCCGTGGCGTGGAAGCCCGAGGCATTGGCCTGCCAGCCGAACGCCTGGCTGCCGACGCCCGAGGCGACCGATTCGCCGCCGATCGCGGTCGCATGGAAGCCCGAGGCGTTCGCCTGATCACCGAGCGCGACGGCATCTTCCGCCGTCGCCTGCGCCAGATTGCCCACGGCCACTGCCGTTCCGGTCGAGGCCGCGCCCGAGGGCGTGGTGCCGTCCGCCGTCACTGCGCCGTTACCGATCGCGACCGAATTGATTCCGGCCGCATTGGCCCGGCTGCCCAGCGCTGCGGAATTGGTGCCACCTGCCTGCGCGCTCTTGCCCACCGAGGTCGCTTCGAAGCCTGCAGCATTGGCCTGGTGCCCCACCGCAACGGCAGTGCGGCCCGAAGCATTGGCCTGCCAGCCGAAGGCCTGGCTACCGACGCCCGAGGCTACCGATTCGCCGCCGATGGCCGTCGCATGGAAGCCGCTGGCATTGGCGAGGTCACCCAGTGCCACGGCGTCTTCCTGCGTCGCCTTGGCCGCGTTGCCGATGGCCACCGCAGTGCCGAGCGATGCCGCGCCCGAGGGCGTGGCGCCTATCGTGGCCGTGGTCGCATTGACGCCAATCGAAACGCTGCCCGTTGTCGGCGCGATGGCACCACGACCGATCGCCACGGCATTCCCGCCAGCGGCGGTGGCTCCGACACCCACTGCCGTCGCACCCGCGCCGGTCGCAGAGGCATTGACGCCGCATTCCGTGGAGTCGGTCACGTCATCCGCGTTGCCCGCAATTCCGTCAGGTCCGGCATTGGTGTTGCACGGGGCGGTGGCATCGGCAAAAGCCGGGCTCGCGATGGCGATGGCTGCGGCGCTGGACGCCAGAAACAGCGTTGCACGCAACGCCTTTGCGTTGTTGGGGAAAGTTTTCATGGGACCGCTCCTTGCTCACTGACAAGGCGGGTTTGCCCCCGGCTATGACGTTACTCATGCGACCCTGTTCGCCGAGTGGTCGTTAACCAGCCGAGCCGAAACCTAGCAGAGCGAACGCGATGCGCAAGCCCAAGAAATAGCCACAAATTTGTCACGATGCGGTTCAACGGTTTCCGCCGCGTTCATTCCTTGCTATCGGGGGTTTTGGGTCTGCACCTTGGGTCATGAACTGCTCGCCAGAAAGCGTGAATTTGCCTGAACTTGTCTCTTTCGAGCCTGCCACCGGTGCCCGGCTCTGGTCCGGACCGCATGGCGATGTTGATGCCGAAGTCGCCAGGGCCCGTGCGGCCTTTCCCGAATGGGTGGCCATGGCGGTCACCAAGCGGATCGAGCTCACGCGTCGCTTTGCCAACCAGGTCCGCGCCCGTTCCGAGGAACTGGCCGAGCTGATCGCGCGCGAAACGGGCAAGCCGATCTGGGAATCGCGGACCGAGGTGGAATCGGTCGTCGCCAAGGTCGACATCTCGGTCGCCGCCTATGCCGAGCGCACCTCGCAGCGCAAGCTCGACAGCGCGCTGGGCGGCACCATGGCGCTCCGGCACAAGCCGCACGGCGTGATGGCGGTGCTCGGGCCGTACAACTTTCCCGCGCACCTGCCCAATGGCCATATCATCCCCGCGCTGATCGCGGGCAATGCCGTGGTCTTCAAGCCTTCGGAAAAGACGCCCGCCGTCGGCGCGATGCTGGTCGAGTGCATGCATCAGGCGGGAATCCCCGAAGGCGTCGTTCGGCTGCTGATCGGCGGCGCGGACGAGGGCAAGGCGCTGGTCGCGCACGAGGATGTCGATGGCGTGCTGTTCACCGGCTCCGCCACCACCGGCATCGCGATCAACCGCACGCTCGCCAGCCGCCCGGACAAGATCGTCGCGCTTGAGATGGGCGGCAACAATCCCATGGTCATCTGGGACACGCCGTGTATTGCCGATGCCGCCGCGCTGATCATCCAGTCGGCCTTCACTTCGGCGGGCCAGCGCTGCTCGGCCGCGAGCCGCCTGATCGTGCGCGACACCATCTATGACGCGGTGATCGCCGAAACCAAGAAGCTCGCCGATCGGCTGGTGGTCGGCAAGCCGTTCGACGATCCGCAGCCATTCATGGGCCCGGTGATCGACAACCCGACGGCCGACGGGCTGACCGAGAGCTTCCTCTATTTCCTCAGCAATGGCGGGCGCGTTATCAAGCATCTGGTGCGGCTCGACGACAAGCTGCCCTTCCTCTCGCCCGCGATCATCGACGTCACCAACGTCAAGGACCGGCCCGATATCGAACTGTTCGGCCCGCTGCTGCAGGTCATCAAGGTCGGCTCGTTCGAGGAGGCGGTGGCCGAGGCGAACAACACGCGCTTCGGCCTGTCCGCCGCGCTGGTCGGGGGCAGCCCGCAGCATTACAAGCAGTTCTGGGCGAACATCCGCGCCGGCATCGTCAACTGGAACCGACCGACCAACGGCGCATCGTCCAAGGCACCGTTCGGCGGGGTGGGCCTTTCGGGCAACCACCGCCCCAGCGCCTATTATGCCGCCGACTATTGCGCCTATCCGGTGGTGTCGAACGAGATGGAACAGCCGCGCGCGTCGATCGGCATCGGCCTGAAATCGGACTGAACCGCGACTGGCCCGCCAGGTTCCTTCGCAGCCGCAAAAGCAAATCTAACCCCCGCCCAAGGGGTTCTGCTTTGCATCCGCGGCGCTCAAATATCAGATGCACCGTTGGAAAGGACCAACGGCATGACGCAAACCCCCTCAGCCCCGCAAGGCACCGTCTGGCTGGTCGGCGCCGGTCCCGGCGATCCCGATCTGCTCACCGTCAAGGCGGCGCGGATCATCGCGCGCGCCCGGCTGATCGTGCACGACGGACTGGTCGATGACGCCATCCTCGCGCTCGCCCGCCCCGATGCGCAGCTGATCTCGGTCGCCAAGCAGCGCGCGCGGCATACGCTGCCGC
>NZ_QKVT01000001.1:2965255-2972701 GCF_003426715.1 Blastomonas sp. UPD001 | reverse complement strand
ATCAATGCGCTGCTGATCGAACAGGCGCGCGCGGGCCATGATGTCGTACGCCTCAAGGGCGGCGATCCGTTCATCTTCGGGCGCGGCGGCGAAGAGGTCGACGATTGCCGCGCCGCCGGCGTGCACGTCGAGGTGATCCCCGGCATCAGCGCCGCCAATGGCGCCGCCGCGGCCGCGCAACTGCCGCTGACCCATCGTGACCTTTCGAGCGCGGTGACGTTCGTCGCGGGCCAGTGCAAGGGCCTGACCGAGCAGGACTGGACGGGCCTGGCCGGCAAGGGCCGCACGCTCGTCATCTATATGGGCGTCGCCACCGGCGATGCGATCGCCGAAAAGCTGATCGCCGACGGACTGTCGCCCGATACGCCGGTTGCGGTTCTGGAAAAGGGCACGCGCGCCGATATGCGGACGCTGCGGACCTTGCTCACGGACCTCGGCCCGATGATCGCGCGCGAGCAGGTGGTGAGCCCCGCGCTGATCGTGATCGGCGATGTCGTCACCCGCGCCAACGCGACCGACTGCCTGCCCACGCTCTTTGCCCAGCATCTGGAGGCCGCTGAATGAAAATCCTTACCGGCAACGATCTGAAGACCGGCGACGTCATCTGGTGGGCGGGCGACACTCGCTGGTCGCGCCACCTCGCCGATAGCATCGACGCGGGCGACGAGGCCGAAGCCATCCTCAAGCGCGAGGAAGCCGCCCTGCGCGTCAACGTGCCGTATATCGTCGATGGCAAGCAGACTGATCAGGGTCCGATGGCGCTGCACATCAAGGAGCGCATCCGCGCCTTTGGCCCGACGGTGCGCACCGACCTGGCCATCAACACCAGCATCCCGATCGTGAAGGCCTGAACCCATGCCCTCGCGTCGCGATGCCCTGACGGGAATGGCGGGCCTGGCGATGCTGGGCGGCTCCGCCGCGCCTCAGCAGGCGCTCGACCAGGGGCTGTTCACCGGCTTCTGGCTGGCGCGCTCCGCCCCCGGCTTCGAGGCGTGGGATTATGCGATGCAGGTCGGTTACCCGACCGCGCTGGGTTTTGAGGATGCCGCGACGGCGGCGGGTTTCGAGGCGATCCGCAAGGCCCACAAGACGTTGCTGATCGACGGCGAGGGTCTGGCGCAGCTCGGCCGGATCGTCGGCAGCCAGCGGCTGGACGTGGTCGCCGTTCGCGGCTTTGCCGCACAGGTTTGAGATTTTTCGGAAGGGTACGCGATGTATCAGTATGACCAATATGACCAGGCGATGGTCGATGCGCGCGTCGCGGAGTTCCGCGACCAGGTGCGCCGCCGCCTCGATGGCAGTCTGCCCGAGGAGGAGTTCCGCCATCTGCGCCTGAAGAACGGCCTCTATCTGCAGCTGCACGCCTATATGCTGCGCGTGGCGATCCCCTATGGCACGCTCAATTCCAGGCAGATGCACATGCTCGCCCATATCGCGCGCAAGTACGACAAGGGCTATGGCCATTTCACCACCCGGCAGAACATCCAGTACAACTGGATCAAGCTGGAGGATGCGCCCGACATCCTGGCCGAACTGGCCACGGTCGAGATGCACGCGATCCAGACCAGCGGCAACTGCATCCGCAATATCAGCTCGGACCAGTTCGCCGGCGCTGCCGCCGACGAGATTGCCGATCCGCGCCCCTGGGCCGAACTGCTGCGGCAATGGTCGACCTTCCATCCCGAATTCCAGCTGCTGCCGCGCAAGTTCAAGATCGCGGTGATCGCCTCGCCGAATGATCGCGCGGCGATGCGGCTGCATGACATCGGCATCGAGCTGGTGAAGAATGCTGACGGCGTGCTGGGCGCGCGCTGCTTTGTCGGCGGCGGCATGGGCCGGACCCCCATGATTGCGCCGATGATCCGCGAATGGGTGCCGATCGAGGAGCTGATCAGCTATGCCGAAGCGTGCCTGCGCGTCTACAACCGCTATGGCCGCCGCGACAACAAGTACAAGGCGCGCATCAAGATCCTGATCCACGAACTGGGCGCGGACGAGTACCGCCGCCAGGTCGAGGAAGAGTTCGCGCACATGAAGACGCTGGGGCTCAACCCGCCCGCAGCCGAGCTCGAGCGGATCAGCGCGTTCTTCCGGGACCCGCCGTTCGAACAGGGGCTGAGCGACGATATCGACCGGTCGGACCCCGATTTCGCGGTCTGGGTCGATCAGAACACGCATCCGCACCGCGTGCCGGGCTATGCGTCGGTCACGATCAGCCTCAAGCCCGCTGGCGGCATTCCGGGCGACGCCACCGCCGAGCAGATCGACCTGATGGCCGAGCTGGCACGCGACTATGCCTTCGACGAGCTGCGCGTCACGCACGCGCAGAACATCGTGCTGGCGCATGTCCGCAAGGCCGATCTCTACGCCATCTGGCAGAAGCTCGACGATGCAGGCCTCGCCACCGCCAATCTCGACCTGATCGGCGACATGATCGCCTGCCCGGGCCTCGATTATTGCAGCCTCGCCAATGCGCGCTCGATCCCGGTCGCGCAGAAGATCTCGGAGCGGTTCGCCGATACGGGCCGGCAACGCGAGCTGGGCGAGCTCAAGCTCAAGATCTCGGGCTGCATCAACGCCTGCGGGCATCACCATGCCGGGCATATCGGCATATTGGGCGTCGACAAGAAGGGGCTGGAAAACTATCAGCTGCTGCTCGGCGGATCGGCCGCGGAGGATGTCTCGCTGGCGAAGATCGTCGGCCCCGGCTTTGACGAGGATGGCATCGTGAATGCGGTCGAGACGGTGACCAACGTGTATCTGGGCGCGCGCCAGCAGGGCGAACGCTTTGTCGACACCTATCGCCGCATCGGCATGGAGCCGTTCAAGGAGGCGCTTTATGGCTGACGCATCCCAGGCCCATCTCCCTTCCCCGTTTGTCCCGAGCCCTTCGATGCCGCCTGTCGGCGTCTCTCAGGATGAACTTCAGCCTCTGGCTGAAGTCGAGGGACGTGATCGCTACCGTTTCGCCGACGTCCCTCGACACGCTCGGGACAAACGGATTTGGGTGCGCACTGCAGGAGAAGCGGCATGACCACACCCCAGATCCTCTATCGTGACGAACCTGCGGTCACCGATACCGCCATCCCGCTCGCCGAGTTCACTGCCGGCACCAACTCGGCCGCCGTGCGCATCGAGCCGGGCGAGGACGCGCGCACGCTGTTGCCGCAGCTCGATCAGCTGCGCCTGGTCGAGGTGAACTTTCCGAGCTTCGGCGACGGGCGCGGCTTCTCCAGCGCGCAGATCCTGCGCGAGGCCGGTTACAGGGGCGAGCTGCGCGCGGTGGGCGATGTGCTGGTCGACCAGTTCGTCTTCCTGCGCCGCTGCGGCTTTGACAGCTTCGCGCCCGACCGCCCGCTCAACGCGGACGATGTGAAGGCGGCCGAGGGCTTTTTCCCCGAATTCTACCAGAAAGCGAGCGACGGCGTCGCCGCGATCTGGGCCAAGCGGCATCAGGTGGCATCATGAAGCAGACCGAAATCACGCCCCAGTCTTCCATCAGCGCCAGCGCCGCCCCGCGCCAGCGCGACCGCATCGATGCGGGACCGCGCTTCACCGAGCGCGATGCCATCCGGCTCAACAACATGTTCCGCGGCACCGATACGGCGGAGATGATGCGCACCGTCATCCGCGACGGGCTGGTCGGCGATCTTGCGATCGTCTCGTCCTTCGGTGCGGAGAGCGCGGTGCTGCTGCACATAGTGGCGTCGGTCGATCCTTCGCTTCCGGTGCTGTTCCTCGACACTGGCAAGCATTTTCCCGAGACGCTGGCCTATCGCGATACCCTCGTCGAACGGCTGGGCCTCACCAACCTGATCCTGCTCTCGCCCGATGAAGTAGACCTTGCCAAGCAGGACGCCAATGGCCTGCGCTGGTCCTACGACCCCGATGGCTGCTGCGAGATCCGCAAGGTGCGTCCGCTGGCCAGGGCGCTACTCGCCTATGACGGCTCGATCACCGGGCGCAAGGGCTTCCAGTCCGCGACCCGCCAGGGCCTGCCCCGGTTCGAGATCGACACGTCCGATGCGCAGGGCCGCTTCAAGCTGAATCCGCTGGCGAGCTGGACCAAGGAGATGCTCGACGGCTATTTCGCCGAACACGATCTGCCGCGCCACCCGCTCGAGGCGCAGGGCTATCCCTCGATCGGCTGCGCACCGTGCACCAGCAAGGTCGCGCCCGGCGAGGACCCGCGTTCGGGCCGCTGGAAGGGCTGGGACAAGACCGAATGCGGCATCCATAGCGAGGTGACACCGCTGCCGGGGGTTCGCAACGACGACGGATCGAACGACCCGGTCTTCTGAACCCGCCACACCCGGACAGATAGGCTGCGTCTATTGCTGCGCAGCATGAACGTCTTTCGCCCTGCGGTTGACAGCCGGGCCCGCCACCCCCATTGTCTGTTGCAGCAGGCCGGGCCCCTCTGGCGCAGCAATTTCCAATGCTGCGTGATGTCGGACTGCTACGGGATGCGCACCATCCCGGGCTTCCGGCCCGGTCACTCGATCGACAATTCCCCGATCGAAAACCCAGCGCATCCCGACCAATGCACATCCATTGGAAAGGACAATGCCATGAAAAATATAAAGGCCGCCACGATCGCGGCTCTGTCAGTCGCAGGACTCAGCCTCCCCGCCGCCGCTTCCGAATTCCAGCACATCCGCCATCAGGTGAATGTGCCGCATGGAGAGCGTGAAGTGACCGCGGTCTATCAGCCCAAGACGATGGTCAGCTACCGCCAGGTCGGCAACATGACCCCCAACCGGCCCAGCACCGCGCGCTGCCTGTGGAAGGCCGAGATCATGGTCGAACGGCATCTCCAGGCGCCCGCAGGCCGGGGCAGCCATGTCGTGCGCACGCTGGTTCCGGCCAAGCTGATCGAGGGATCGACCAATGGCCGCTGCGCGCAGGGCAAGGAGCAGGTGAGCGATACGCTCGCCCGTCGCGCCGATGAGGTGCAGGCGCATGTGCTCGCGGTCGCCGCCGAAGACCGCAACGCACTGATGGCCGAACTCAGCATCGCCACAGGCAACCCGGCGAGCTGACCTATCCCAATCCTCCCCCAGCTTGCCTGGGGGAGGTGGCAGCCCGCAGGGCTGACGGAGGGGCAAATGCGCCTCGGGCAGCGCAACGCCCCTCCACCATTCGCTTCGCGAACGGTCCCCCTCCCCGAGCAAGCTCGGGGCGGATTTTGGGCATGTCCCCCGCTTGCCATCCCTTGCCCGCTAGCCCATTGTCTGCGCAGATAAAAATCCTCGCAGGGAAGGACTGGCCATGGCCGCTAAAGCACTGAAATTCGGTTCCATCGCGCTCGCGCTCGCGATCGCCCCCTTGGGGCTCCCCGCGTTCGCGCAGGAGGCGACCGAGAATTTCACCGTCATTATCGGCGGCACCAATGTCGGCCATCTCGATGTCGTCCACAGTGGCGACACGGTGAAGATCGATTACGACTACAAGAATAACGGCCGTGGCCCGACGATGAAGGAAGAGCTGAAGCTCGACCCCAGGGGCATGCCGATCAGCTGGAAAATCACCGGCAACTCCACCTTCGGCAATGCGATCAACGAAAGCTTCACCATGCAGCGCGGAACCGCGCGCTGGACCGACTCGACCGGCTCAGGGACTGCCAAACCCAAGGGCCAGGCGATCTATGTTGCGCAGGAAGGCAGCCCCTGGGCGGCGGGCCTCTATGCCCGCGCGCTGCTCGCCGATGACGACCGTTCGATCCCCGCGCTGCCGGGCGGCGCGCTGAGCCTGGCCGAACTGGAAAAGGTGCAGGTCACCGGCACCAGCGGCGCGATGTCCGTCACAGCCTATGCGCTGTCGGGCAACGATCTTGATCCCAGCTATTTCCTGCTCGACGACAAGGGCGCGCTGTTCGCCGCGATTTCCCCGCGCGCCGTGTTCGTGCGCAAGGGCTTCGAGCGCGAGGACATCAGGCTGCGCGATCTCGCGGTGAAATATTCGACCGAACGCTTCGTCAAGATGCAGGCCAAGGCAGCGAACACTTACAAGGCGCCGGTGCGCATCACCAATGTGCGGGTGTTCGATCCGGTGGCGATGAAGCTCACCGAACCGAAAAGCGTGCTGGTCAGCGGCCGCCATATCTCTGCCGTGCTGCCCGCGAACAGCCCCGCCACGCCGGGTGAGGTGACGATCGACGGCGAAGGCGGCACGCTGGTCCCGGGCCTGTACGAGATGCACGGGCACATCGGCCAGGAAGACGCGATGCTCAACGTGCTGGCGGGCATCACCTCGGTGCGCGACATGGGCAACGAAATCGACGTTCTCGACGGGCTGATCGAACGGATCGACAGCGGCGTGCTGGCGGGTCCGCGGATCATCAAATCGGGCTTTATCGAGGGCAAGTCGCCGTTCAGCTCGAACAACGGCATTTTGGTGAACAGCCAGCAGGAGGCGATCGACGCCGCACGCTTCTATGCCGCGCGCGACTATCAGGCGATCAAGATCTACAACAGCATGAACCCCGAATGGATTCCGGCGCTGGTCAAGGAAGCCAAGGCGCTGGGGCTGCATGTCATGGGGCACGTCCCTGCCTTCACCAATGCCGATGCGATGATCGCGGCTGGCTATGACGAGATGACGCATATCAACCAGGTGATGCTCGGCTGGGTGCTCGAACCCGGCGAGGACACGCGCACGCTGCTGCGCCTGACTGCGCTCAAGCGCCTGCCCGCGCTCGATCTCAACAGCGGCCGCGTCAACGCGACGATCCGTGCGATGGTCGACAACAAGGTGACGATCGACCCAACCTTCGCCATCCATGAATCGCTGCTGCTGTCGCGCAACGGCGTGATCAACCCGGGCATGGCCGATTATGTCGACCACATGCCCGTCGGCGTGCAGCGCAGCGCGAAACAGGCCTGGGCGAACATCTCGGGCGCGGCGGACGACAAGGCCTATCGCGGCGCCTTCGATCAGGTCGCGGCGACGATCCGCAAGATGCACGAATCGGGCATCTTCCTCATCCCCGGCACCGATATGGGCGGCAGCTTCACCTATCACCGCGAGCTGGAACTCTATCAGAAGGCCGGGATGACGCCCGCGCAGATCCTGCGCCGCGCGACCTATGACATGGCGCAGTATCTGAAGCAGGACCAGTCGCTGGGCAGCATCGAGAAGGGCAAGTACGCCGATTTCTTCCTGATCCAGGGCGATCCGACCAGGGACCTGAAGGCGATCAAGGCGATCCGGCTCGTCGCCAAGGACGGCGTGTTCTACTATCCGAGCGAGGTCTATCCCGAATTCGGCATCAAGCCGTTCGCGACCAAGCCCAAGGTGAAGCTGCCGAAATAAGCGAAGAGAAGAGAGCTATCTCCCTTCGTCACCCCCGCAGAGGCGGGGGTGACGCTTCGCGCCAACGCTGCGCCGATAGCGGGATTCCCTGAGTTCACGGAACAAGTGCAACACCTGCTAAGATGGTGTTGC
>NZ_QKVT01000001.1:2957408-2965155 GCF_003426715.1 Blastomonas sp. UPD001 | reverse complement strand
GAAGAGGCATTCCATGACATTCAAACCAGTGTTGCACTTCAAACGTGAATCCACATTCCCGCGTTCGCGGGAATGACGCGGGGTGGTCTAAAGCTCGCGCGCCCAGAATTGCATCGGGTGCGGCGTCTCCTGCGTCTCGCCGATGTCGAGCCAGTCGAAGCTGGTCACCAGTCCCTCGACCTTGGCATAGCCGCGCTTCGTCCAGAAAGCGTCGAGCGGGCGATAGCCTGCCGGGCGCAGCCCATGATCGGCAGGCCGCTGCACCGCGCAGAAGGTCGCCACCCTCGCGCCTGCCGCGCGGCTCGCCGCCTCGCGATGATCGAAAAACGCATGCCCGATCCCCTGCCCGCGATAGCCGGGCAGCAGCACCGATTCCCCGAAGTAGAAGGTCCGTGCGATATCCCATCCCGCGGTGACAAACGGCGCCTTGAATTCGGGCTTTTGCGCAGCGAGCGGCGATGCGGTCGCGGCGCCCACGATTTCATCGCCATCGCGCGCGACGATCAGCGCGGCCTCGGGCGCGACGGCGAATTCGGCGAGATAGTCGCGCTCGTAATCCGCGTCGCCGGCATAGAGATAGGGCCATTCGGCGAAGACCGCGATGCGCAAGCGCGCCAGCGCGTCGATCGCTTGCTCGATGCGGTGCGCGGGCAATGTCTCGACCGTCACCGCCATCGCATCACGCCGCCTTGCGGATGACCACCGATCCGGCCGAATAGCCCGCGCCGAACGAGCAGATGATTCCGGTATCGCCGGGCTTCAGGTCCTCGTTGTTGAGGTGGAAGGCGATGATCGATCCGGCCGACGAGGTGTTGGCATAGGTGTCGAGCACGGTCGGGCTCTCGTCCTCGCTCGCCTCGTGCCCCAGCACCCGCTGCGCAATCAGCCGGTTCATCCCCGCATTGGCCTGGTGCAGCCACATCCGGCGCAGGTCGGTCGGGGCGATGCCGAGCCGCGCGATATGGTCGGTAATTAGCTCGCCGACCATCGGCACAACCTCCTTGAACACCTTTCGGCCTTCCTGGACGAACAGCTTGTCGGCGCTGTCGCGCGTCTCGGGCGCGGTGCGGTTGAGGAAGCCGAAATTGTTGCGGATATTGTTCGAGAAGCGCGTCTTGAGCTGCGTGCCCAGGATATCCCAGTGCCCGGCGGGCGCGAAATCCGCCGCCTCGACCAGCACGGCGGTCGCCACATCGCCGAAGATGAAATGGCTGTCGCGGTCGCGCCAGTTGAGGTGCCCCGAGCAGATTTCCGGGCTCACCACGAGCACCGAGCGCGCATTGCCGGCGCGGATGAAATCGGCGGCGGTCTGGATGCCGAAGGTCGCGGACGAGCACGCCACGTTCATGTCGAAGCCGAAGCCCTCGATGCCCAGCGCGTCCTGCACCTCGATCGCGATGGCAGGATAGGCGCGTTGCAAGTTCGAGCAGGCGACGAGCACCGCGTCGACGTCCTTCGCGTCGCGGCCTGCGCGCTCGAGCGCATCGCGCGCGGCGGCGACGCCGATTTCGGCGAGCACCGAAATCTGCTCGTTCGGACGCTCCTCGAAGCGCGGACACATTACGTCGACATCGAGGATCGAGGCCTTGGACAGCACCTTGCGCGCCTTTATCCCGCTTGCCTTCTCGATGAACTCGACCGAGCTCGGCTGCAGCGCGACCATCTCGCCCGCCTCGATTGCTGCGGCATGCTGCGCATTATGCTGCGCAACATAGGCGTTGAAACTGGCGACCAGCTCTTCGTTGCTGATGCTGTCTGCGGGGGTGAAAAGGCCGGTCGAGGAGATGACCGGGCGGGCTTGGTCGTAAGCGGAAGTCATGTATCCGTAGGGTCCTGCACTATAGCTGGAGCGGGTAGGCGTCTTACTGCCGCAACACGGTCTTGGCAAGGGTGCTACGGTGGGCCGACGGTTCAATCCTCCCCTGCAAGGGGAGGTGGCATTGCGAAGCGATGACGGAGGGGGGTCGCCGGTCCGTCATCGTGAACACCCCTCCACCCCCCGCTGCGCGGGCGGTTCCCCTCCCCTTGCAAGGGAGGATTTTTTGGTTGCCGAGGCGCGCTTCTCTCTCTTTGATACCGCAAACCCACACAGGAGCAGGATGCATGGAATATTCGGGCAAGGTCATCTGGATCACCGGGGCTTCGTCGGGCATTGGCGAGGCGCTGGCCGAAGCGCTGGCCGCGCGCGGCGCGCACATCATCCTTTCGGGCCGCCGCACCGATGCGTTACAGGCCGTCGCCGACCGGCTGCCGACCCAGAGCCTGGTGCTGCCGTTCGAGACCACCGACAGGGACGCGCTGCCCGGCATCGTCGAACGGGCGATCGCGTGGAAGGGTCAGGTCGATGGCCTCGTCAACAATGCCGGGATCAGCCAGCGCGCGCTCGCGGTGGACAGTGCGCTCGAGGTCTATGACCGGATCATCGCGGTCGATCTGCTCGCACCGATCTGGCTGACCCAGCTGCTGCTGCCGCACATGACCGCGCGCAAGGCGGGGATGATCGTCGGCATCTCCTCGGTCGCGGGCCGCGCCGGGGTGCCGCTGCGCACCGCCTATTGCGCCGCCAAGCACGGGCTGATCGGCTATCTCGACGCGCTGCGCGCCGAGACCGAGGTGCATTACGGGTTGAAAGTTCACACGGTTCTCCCCGGATCGATCCGCACTGCGGTCTCGGCCAACGCGCTGGCGGGCGACGGCAGCGCCTTCGGCCGCACCGACAGCGCGATCGCCAATGGCATGGACCCGGCGGAATGCGCATCGCGCATCCTGGCGGGCATCGATGCGGGCGAGCCCGAAATCCTGGTCGCCGAAGGGATCGAGGACATGATCGCCAAGCTGCGGCTGAGCGATCCGCTCAAGCTGTTCGAACTGGTCGGACAGATGGGGGGCCAGATGGCGGCCAAGCGCGACGAGGAGCTTGCCGGATGAGCGACGAAGCGCGCGCGCTGATCGAGACCCTGGGGCTGACGCCGCATCCGGAGGGCGGCTGGTTCCGCGAAACCTGGCGCGGTGCCGCCGGTGACGATGGCCGCGCGAGCGAGACGCTGATCTATTTCCTGCTCGACGCGGGGCAGCGCTCGCACTGGCATACGGTCGATGCGACCGAGATCTGGTGCTGGCATGCCGGCCACCCGATCGCGCTCGGCCATGCGCCAGGCGACGCCGGGCCCGTGCAATGGCATCGGCTGGGCGCGGATATCCTGGGCGGCGAGGCCGCGCAGTGCGTGATCCCGCCGGATCACGCGACGTTACCAGGACGCACCCTCACCCTCGCCGCTGCGACTAGGCTCCTTCGTCGCCAAGTCTCGCTGCCTCTCCCATCAAGGGAGAGGAAGTCTAGCGCCGCGGGCCCTTGGCGCGGGGATCGGTCCAGGCGAAGGCGGTGTCGGCCACCGCGACATTGTACTGCTGGCCCGAGAGGCGGATGGTGGTGCGCTTGTTCTGCGAATCGAGCGCGACCCAGCCGACCAGCGACAGGCCGCCGGGCGCAGAGCCGCTGCGGGTGAAGATCAGGGTGATGACGCCATATTCGGGGCGCTTGGGATCGCGCACCTCGACACTGACGACATTGGGATCGCCGGTCGGCACGACCTTGCCATAGCGGGTGAGATCGCGGCTGGGATCGAGCAGCGCGCCGAGCGGCGAGTTGCGAATCGGCCAGCGCTGTACTTGACGGACCTGATAGTCGATCATGGTGAGCGCGCGGCCATCGCTGACGATCAGCAGCTGCGCGTCCTTCTGATATTCGAAGCGGATGCGGCCCGGCTGCTTGAGCGTCAGCGTGCCGCTGAGCGTCTGGCCGCTGCGGTCGGTCTGGGTGAAGCTGGCGCGCATCGACTGCATCGCCTTCAGATGCCGCGAGACCTGCGCGAGCTCGTCGCCCTGGGTCGCAGCCTGACCGATCGCGGCGCTGGGCAGCGCGGCGGGCACGGCAAAGGCCGCGCTGGCGAGCAGCGCGGCGGCAAGGGATTTCATCGGCAGGTTCAGCATCGGGATCAGGCTTCCATAAAGCGGAAAATACGCCGAAACCCCTGGTCCGTTGCGATTGAACCGGCGTTGAATCGCCGGTTCATCACGCGCGGACCGGCCAGATCACTTGATCTTGGCTTCCTTGAACTCGACGTGCTTGCGCGCGACGGGGTCGTACTTGCGGAAGGTCATCTTCTCGGTGATGTTGCGCGGATTCTTCTTGGTGACATAGAAGAAGCCGGTGCCTTCGGTGCTGACCAGGCGGATCTTGACAGTGGCTGGCTTGGCCATGACCTGTTCCTTTGGGTTAGAAATCGGATGCAGAAAACGGCGGCTGCCGGCCCTGCAGAGAATCACAAACACAAAGAGCGGCACATGCGGCCGCCCTTCAAACGCGAAGGCGGCCCATGCCGGATGGCCGCTCGGTTGTCAAGCAGCGCGGCATTCCGGGCCGGCTCCCCGCAGCGCAAAAGGCACTTACCCGAAAATTAACCGATGCGTGCGAGCCTTGCGCAAGACCAGCCTCTTGCAGGAGCGTATCGCCATGCAGCCGTTTTCGCCCTCCGACCCCGCGCAGGACCGGCTGAAGCTGGCGCGCCAGCAATTGCGCATGCAGGCCGGGCATATCCGTGCGCTCGCCCGGCGCGTGGCGCGCAGCGAATTGCAGCGCGAACTCGGCAAGATGCGGCACATGGCAGAGGTCAACGCGCTGCCGTGTGTCAGCGATCTCGCCTATGGGCTGGAGCATCTGCTCGCCCAGGGCTGGAGCCGGACGATGGCGGCGCAATATCTCGACGCGATGGACGAGGCGATCGCCTGCGATTCGGGCGATGGCGAGATGCGCGCGGCGGTGCTGGCGTCGATTGCGGTACGCGGCGTGCGCTGATTGGCGCCAGTCCGGACGCCGATGGAGGCATTTCTTACCACCCTGTTGCTGACCGCGATCGTGCAGACGGGCGACCGCACGCAGCTGCTGTGCGCCGCGCTGGGGCAGCGCTTTGCCCGGCCCGGGCCGCTGACGATCGGCGTCGTGCTGGCGAGCGGGGCCATGGCGGCGATCGGTGCGCTCGGCGGCGTGGTGGTCGGCACCTGGATCAGCCTCGATGCGCTGCGGCTGTTCTACGCGCTGGCGCTGCTGTTCGCAGGGCTGGGCATGCTGGCGCCCCGGCGTCCGGTCGATACGCTGCCGGGCTGGCGCACCGGGCCGCTCCTGACCGGGCTGCTCGGCCTGTTCATCCTGCAGTTCGGCGACAAGGGCCAGTTCATCATCGCGGCCACGGCGGCGCGCAGCCATGACTGGGTCTGGCCGCTGATCGGCGGCTGGGCGGGGACGGTGCTGGGGCTCGCTCCGGCGATCATCTGGCAGGAAAGGCTCGCCAGCTGGCCCGTCCGCCCCGTGCGCATCGGTGCCGGGCTCCTCCTGACCTCGCTGGGGATCGCGCTCGCGCTCGGGGCATCCGGACTGGTCTGAAGCATCGAGGCACTCGATCAGCCTCAGCCGATTTTTCGTCATGGGAATCGCGCAAGACCAACCTATGTTAATCCCATCCGCTGCAAGAACAGGAGCACGTGATGGGAAACAAGAAGGGTGACAACGCCGGCAAGGCGCTCGCCGAGGCGATGAACGGCCTGCTGGCCGACGGCTTCGCGCTGTACCTGAAGACCAAGAATTTCCACTGGCATGTCGCGGGCCCGCATTTCCGCGAATATCATCTGCTGCTCGACGATCAGGCGACGCAGATCCTGGGCATTACCGACGCGATTGCCGAGCGGGTGCGCAAGAACGGCTTTCGCACGCTGACCTCGATCGGGGACATCGCACGCCGCAGCTCGATTTCCGACAATGACAAGTCGGGCGTCTCGGCCGAAGCGATGCTCAAGGAGCTGCGCGACGACAATCTCGCCTTTGTCGCCAAGCTGCGCGAGGTCAAGGAACTCGCCGGACAGGCAGGGGACAATGCCACCGACGGGATCGTCGACGACTGGACCGATCAGGCGCAGGAACGCGCCTGGTTCCTCACCGAAACGCTGGGCAAGTAACCGCCTCTGCCCCAATTCGACGCCGCCGATCCCCCAATAGCAGGGGGTCGGGGGCGTTTTGACGCCGTTTCTGTAACAAAATGTGTCAAAGCGGCAACAGATTGCCACAATCGGAACCAAGAACCACCGCCCGCGTTGCCTTTCGCTTCGCGCTGGCTAATTTCCCCGGTCAACACACTCGTTGAGCAGGGGAATTTCATGACCTTCAAGACCTCTCACCTTCACAAGGCGATTCTGGGCGGAAGCGCGGCGACGGCCATGGCCGTTGCGCTGGCTTCGGCCCCGGCGCTCGCCATCGTTCCGAACAACAACCAGACGCCGACCCAGATCATCGACAATGCGGGTGGCGTGAACGGCGTCGGCATGTTCTTCCGCAACGATGGCTTCGTCTGCACCGGCACGCTGATCAACCCGCGCACCGTGCTGTTCGCGGCGCACTGCGTCAACGACCGTCGCCAGACCGATTACAGCAGCATCGACGGCACCGTGCCGGCGGCCTTCTCGTTCAACGTCGATGCGCGTCCGGGCTTCCAGAACTGGGCGGCCAACGCCTTCCGTTCGAACGCCGCGCTGAACGTGTTCAACATCAGCCAGATCCAGTACGATCCCCGCTCGCTGCTCAACCCGCAGGGCCTGGGCTTCCTGGAAGGCGATATCGCGCTCGCCACGCTCGACACCCCGGCGGCGCGCATCCCGACCTGGGCGCTGCTGTTCTCGCCGCTGCCCACCCCGACCGCGATCGATCCGGTCCGCGGCACCGGCTATCATGTCAACATCACCGGCTATGGCCGCTCGGGCAACGGCACCGCAGGCGCGACGCAGGGCGTCGATTTCCGTCGTCGTGCGGCGGAAAACATGCTGGGCGCGCTCGCCTCGCTCGACGACCGCAACGACTTCCTGTTCGGCCCTGCCGCGCCCGGCACGCCGCCGCTCGGCCAGAACCTCTACAATCTCGATTTCGACGATCCGCGTCGCGGCACCGCCGGCGCCAACCAGTTCGACATCAACATCCACCGCGATGACGCTCTGGCACGCGAAGGTACCACCGCGGGCGGTGACTCGGGTGGTCCGCTGATCCTCGACGCCGCCAACAACACGCTGTCGACCAAGAACCTGCAGATCGGTGTGCTCTCGGGCGGCAGCCGCTTCTTCGGCGCGCAGGCGTTCAGCAGCTATGGCACCACCAGCTTCTACCAGCCGCTGTATCTCTATTGGGATTATATCGCCGCGACCAACCCCTATCGCTACGTCACCGCAGCCGCCGGCAACGGCAACTGGGAAGACGCGACGCGCTGGACGACGACGCTCGACCCCAATTACAACGTCATCAACGCCAGCGGCCAGGTGGTCAACGGCATCCCGACCGGTCTGGGTCAGGGCATCAATGGCGGTGACCCCGATTTCGGCCAGGTCTGTATCCAGGGTCTGGGGCTGAACGAGTGCCGTGACCTCGCCACGCGCCGTGACTTCACGCCGCCTGCGCGGACCACCGACGGCGCGGCCGTCGTTTCGGGCATCGGCCGCGCCGATCTCGCTGGTCAGCTGAACGGCGGTGCAGAGCAGGTGGCGCTGAACGCCGGCGTCGGTACAGAAACCGCCGCTGCCGCGACCACCGCTGCTTCGGCGACCCAGGCCGCCCCGGCGGCTGCGGTCACCACGCTGACGCGCGCGGACATGATCAATTCGCTGAGCGCAGGCGACAATGCCGTCGCCGGTCTGCAGAACCAGCTGGCAGCGG
>NZ_QKVT01000001.1:2913410-2957308 GCF_003426715.1 Blastomonas sp. UPD001 | reverse complement strand
TGCGACTAGGCTCCTTCGTCGCCAAGTCTCGCTGCCTCTCCCATCAAGGGAGAGGCATGGCAGCACGCCAGAGGACAAGCGCTAGCCGGGTGTCCTCTCGAACTTCACCGCATCGTCGGCAAAGCGTACCCAGGGCTGGGCGCTCACCGTCCAGAAATGCAGCTTCGGCTCGAGCCCGCTGACATCGTCGAGCGTCCCCGCCTTGACGAAATGCAGCCCCTGCTGGCTAGGCAGATCGGACAGGATCGGCGATCCGCAATGGCCGCAGAAGCGCCGCCACACCGGATTGCCGCTTTGGCCGCGGTCCTCATAGGTTTTCAGTTCGCCGGTGATGCTGATCTGCTCGTCGCGGACGCCGATCAGCACCGACATCGCGGTCCCTGCCTGTTTCTGGCAATTGCGGCAATGGCACACCGCCGCCATCAGCGGCTCGCCCTCGATCACGTAGCGTACCGCACCGCACAGGCACCCGCCGGTTTTTGTCATGTTCATCCCCCCCGCTCCTTGCATGGCCGTTTGCCATGTCCGTTGACATTGTTGCCCGATATCTCGGCGCTGCGGAACATGTTATCCTCGATCTCCGGGCAGTCATCGACTCATGCCTGCCCTTTGCAGGGGGTAAACAGATGACATCGAGAGGATCACGCAGCGCGGCAGTTCTGGCTCTGGCCGCTATGGTGCTCGCACCCATGCCCGCGCGGGCAGCCCCGCCAGAGGACGTTGCCGATCTGGTCGGCGCACGCGGCGCCGGGGGCGAAACCCAGCTCGAACAGCGCGGCTATACCTTTGTCGACGTGACCAAGGGCGACGAGCGCGCCTATGCCAACTGGTGGAATGGGGCGCGCAAGCGATGCATCACCGTCGTCACCCATGACGGGCGTTACGAACGGATCGACAAGGCCTCGCCCAGCGACTGCAAGCAGAAATCGGGGGACAATGGCACTGCTGTCGCGGTCGCTGTCGGCGCGGCGGCGCTGATCGGCGCGCTCGCGCTCGCGCACAAGTCGCACCATCACGACAGCGGCGAACATGGCGGCAACGCGCAGCAGGAAGCCGCCTATGATCGCGGGTATCGCGATGGTCTCTACAACTATCCGTACCACAATTACGACCGATCGGACCATTACAGCCAGGGCTATCAGGTCGGCGTGCAGCAGCGCGAATATGATGGCAGCTATCGTCCCGGCCAAGGCGGCGGCGGTGGATATCGCGAGGACGTCTACGTTCAGGATCTGATCGGCCAGGCGCGCAGCTATTCGGAGAGCGAGCTGCCCCGGCGCGGCTTCACGCTGATCGAGACCTATACCACCAATGGCGACGGCCGGTTCACCACCTATTGGCGCCAGGTGTCGAAACAGTGCATCTCGGTCAACACGCGCAACGCCAGGGTCTATGACATTACCAGCCTGCGCAACAAGCAATGCCGTAACTGATCGCGGTCATGCTGCGGCAGCGACCGCTTCGAATTCCTGCCGTAGCAGCCTTGTGCTGTCCTCCAGCATCAGGCTCTCCACCATCGCGGCGACCATCGGCGCGCGCGATTGCACGCTGACGGTGGCGGTGCACAGCGCGCCGCCCTGATCGCCGGGCGCCAGCACCAGCAGGCATCGGCCTTCTGCCGACAGCCCCCTGGGCTTGGCATCGCGCACCGCGCTCCAGCGGCCATCGGCGGCGCGCGTCCAGACATCGCGCTGGGTGAGATCGAGCCATGAGCCGATGACTGCGCGGATCATCGCGGGGGCATCGACCGGCACCTGGCGGGTGATCGCGACATGGATTTCATCGGACGAGCGATTCTCCACCGTGACCGCGATCTCGCGCGATCCCTGCGCCTGCATCATCGCGGTCAGGAAGTCCGCGTCGGTCCAGCGCGCGACCACCGCCTCGACAGGTGCGGCAAAGACATGATTTTCCTCGCGTTTCAGCATGTCCGACCCTCTTTCCGCGATGATTGCGCTTCTGCCCCGATACACTAGGCTGGCGGGTGATGTTGACAAGCTATCTTGCCACGGTGCTGCTGATCGAACTGACGCCGGGGCCCAACATGGCCTATCTCGCGGCGCTGACGCTGGGCCATGGACGGCGCGCCGGGCTGGCGGCGGTCGCGGGGGTGGCGCTGGGGCTGGCGCTGATCGGCGTCGCCGCTGCGACGGGTTTTGCTGCGCTGGTGGCGGCGAGCCCTGTGCTGTGGAATGCGTTGCGCTGGGCGGGCACCGTCTATCTGTTCTATCTCGCCTGGGAGACCTGGCGCGACGAGACCGAAACGTCGCCCGCCGGCATTGCCGGGGGACCGTCCGGCCAGCACCGCTTCTTCCTGCGCGGGCTGTTGACCAACGTCCTCAATCCCAAGGCGGCGCTGTTCTATGTCGCGATCCTGCCGCGCTTCCTGCCCGAGAAGAACGCGAGCCTGCACGATGGCCTGGTGCTCACGGGCATCAGCGTCACCGTGGCGACAGCGGTGCACCTCGCCATCGTGCTGCTCGCCGCGACGCTGCACCCGCTGCTGAGTCAGCCGGCGCGGTTGCGCGGGACGCGCCGGGTGCTCGCGATCGGGCTGGCGGGTATCGCCTTGTGGTTCCTGCGGACCAGCGCGCTGCCTGCCGGCTGAAGGGAACCATCGCAGCCAGCCTCCGTAATCCTTCCAGATATTTACGGAGGCGAACCATGATCCGACACGGCGAAGAAGTCGAGATGTCTAGCGAAGAGGCAAGCGCAGGGCAGAAGCGCCATATCGTCCGCTATGTGCTGATGATCTCGCTGGCGCTGATCGTCATTGCCTTTGCGATCATCGTGTTCACCGGATCGGCCAATGCCCCCGACAATCCCGCGCCCGATCCGCAGGAATCGGTCTCCGATCCGGTCGAGGCACCCGAGGGCCAGGCGCCGCTGCCCAACCCTAATCCTTAAGCCGCCACGGCAGACGAACGCGCGAGCGCCGCTTCGGTCTCGTCCATCAAGGTGGCGATGATCTCGGCGGCGCTTTCCTCGCGCGTGACCATGCCGACCGACTGACCGGCCATCAGCGATCCGTTCTCGACATCGCCGTCGATCACCGCGCGGCGCAGCGCGCCTGCCCAGAAATGCTCGATCTGCAACTGTGCCTCGGCCATATCGATGCCGCCGGCGTCGAGCAGCGCGGCGACCTCGCGCTGCTTGGCGGTGAATTCCTCGGTGCCCTTGTTCTTGAGCGCGCGCACCGGGATTACTGGCAGGCGCGGGTCGACCTGGACGCTGGCCACCGCATCGCGGGCGTTGCCGCGCAGGAACGCCTTCTTGAACGCCGGGTGGGCGATCGATTCATGCGCGCAGACGAAACGCGTGCCGAGCTGCACGCCCGCCGCGCCCATTTCGAGATAGGCCGCGATCGCGCTGCCGCGGCCGATGCCGCCCGCAACGAAGACCGGAACCTCGTGCGCGACTTCAGGCAGGATTTCCTGCGCGAGCACGCTGGTCGCCACCGGGCCGATATGGCCGCCTGCCTCCATCCCCTCGATCACCAGCGCATCGACGCCCGATCGGATGAACTTCTTCGCCAGCGTCAGCGCGGGCGCGAAGCACACGACCTTGGCCCCCATCTCCTTGATCGCCTCAATGCTGCCCTTGGGCGGCAACCCGCCCGCCAGCACGACATGGCCCACGTGATGCTTCGCGCAGACCGCGATGAGCTCCATCAGCTGCGGGTGCATGGTGATGAGGTTGACGCCGAACGGCCTGGTCGCGAGCGCCCTGGTCGCGGCGATCTCGGCATCGAGCAGTTCGGGCGTCATTGCCCCGCAGGCGATCACGCCGAAGCCGCCCGCATTCGAGATGGCGGAGACGAGATTGCGCTCCGACACCCAGCTCATCGCTCCGCAAAGGATCGCGGTCTTGCTGCCCAGAAAGGCGGTGCCGCGCGCCATAGCAGCAGAGGTGAGCGGGTGGTTCATGCTCACGCCTCTACCGCGTCCAGCCCGTACGCCGTGTGCAGCACACGCACCGCGAGTTCGGTATAGTCCTCCTCGATCAGCACGCTGACCTTGATCTCGCTGGTCGAGATCGCCTGGATGTTAACGCCGCGATCGGCGAGCGCCTTGAACATGGTCGAGGCGACGCCTGCATGGCTCTTCATGCCCACGCCGACCACCGAAATCTTGGCGACATTGGTATCGGGGATGATGCGGTTGAAGCCGATGGTCTCCTTCGCGGCTTCGAGCAGGTCGAGCGAGCGCGCGAGGTCGGCGGCGGGAACGGTGAAGGTCACGTCGGTCTCGCCCTTGTCGCGGCCGACATTCTGGATGATCATGTCGACATTGATCGCGGCTTCGGCGAGCGGGCCGAAGATGTTCGCCACCGCGCCCGGCTTGTCGGGCACGCGGGTCAGCGTGATCTTCGCCTCGTTCTTGTCGTGCGCGATGCCGGTAATCAGCTGGCGTTCCATGTCCATTCCTTCCAGTTCTTCGTCGCTGACGATCATCGTTCCGGGGATCGTGTCCGCCGCGGGGGCATCGTCGTCGATGAACGAGGAGAGCACCTGCACGCGCACGCCTTCCTTCATCGCCAGACCGACCGATCGGGTCTGCAGCACCTTGGCCCCGACGCTCGCCAGTTCGAGCATTTCCTCGTACGTCACGTTGGTGAGCTTGCGCGCCTTGGCGACGATGCGCGGGTCGGTGGTGTAGACGCCGTCGACATCGGTATAGATGTCGCAGCGGTCGGCCTTGACCGCGGCTGCCACTGCCACCGCCGAGGTGTCCGATCCGCCGCGGCCCAAGGTGGTGACGCGGCCATCCTCGCTCATGCCCTGGAAACCGGGGATGACGGCGATCACGCCCTTCTGCATCTCGGCGATCAGCGCCTCGGCATCGATCTCCTCGATGCGCGCCTTGGCGTGCGCCTCGACCGTGCGGATCGGCAGCTGCCAGCCCAGCCAGCTGCGCGCATTGGCGCCCAGCGCCTGCAGCGCGATGGCGAGCAGCCCGCTGGTCACCTGCTCGCCGCTGGCGACGACCACGTCATATTCCGCCGGATCGTAGAGCGGGTTCGCCTCGCGGCAGAAATTGACGAGCCGGTCGGTCTCGCCCGCCATCGCGGAGACGACCACCGCGACCTCGTGCCCGGCATCCTGCTGGCGCTTGACGATGCGCGCGACCCTGCGGATGCGCTCAGTCCCGGCCATCGATGTGCCGCCGAATTTCATGACGATCCGTGCCATTGCCCGTTCGTGCTTTCCCTTATGCGAAGTTCGCCCCTATAACCGGGCGCTGCCATAGAGAGGCCCCATCATGAACGCAAGCACCGGAACCGTCGAAACGCGTAGCGGCACGATCGACCCCAAAGAGGCCGCGCATTTCGGCAGGCTCGCAGCCGAATGGTGGGATCCCCGCGGCGAATCGGCGATGCTGCACAAGCTCAACCCCGTGCGCCTGACCTATATCCGCGCGGCGATCGACCGGCATTGGCCCGAGGCAGGCGCGGCGCGCAAGCCGCTGGCGGGGCGTAGCGCGATCGATGTCGGCTGCGGCGCTGGGCTGCTGGCAGAACCGCTGGCGCGGCTCGGCGCGCGCGTCACCGGGCTCGATGCGGCGGCGGAAAATGTCGCGGCGGCAGGGGCGCATGCGCAAGCCATGGGTCTCGCGATCGACTATCGCAATGTCGATGTCGAGACGCTGGCGGGCGAGACGTTCGATCTGGTCACCTCGATGGAGGTGATCGAGCATGTCACCGATCCCGCCGCGTTCGTCGCCGCGCTCGAACGCGCGCTCGCGCCGGGCGGACTGATGTTACTCTCCACCCCCAACCGCACGCCGATCTCGCGGCTGATGCTGGTCGAGGCGGCGGAGCGGCTGGGCCAGGTACCGCGCGGCACGCACGACTGGCACAAATTCCTGACCCCGGACGAGCTCACCAACCTGCTGAACGATGCGGGCCTCACCGTGATCGACACGCGCGGAATCGCCTGGGACCCGCTCAAGGGCCTGCACCTCAGCGACACTCTGGCGCTCAATTACCTGATGACGGTGGTGCGGGGTTAGGCGGCTCTGACGCTCTGATAGGCAGGGCGATAGCGCGGCTCGGGAACGGGAAGCCCATCGGCCTCCAGGCTTTCGACAAAGGCTTCGATGGCCATGGCAATTTCTGCCGCCGCCTTTTCGGGCGTCGCGCCATGCGCGCTGCAATGTTTCAGATCGGGAACATCCGCGATCCAGCTTTCGTCCTCAGCCGACCAGAACAGGTTGATATGGTAATGCGGCGTCATGCCTTGTCATCCAACTGGAGCCCGTGGGCCTCGATAATAACCAGAAATTGCCGCACCTGATAGGGCTTGGCCGATTTGCCATCGGGCTGGGCATTGATCCGGTCCCCAATGCGCTGGTGCTTGTAGATATGGTGACTGCCTCTGACGCGATCCAGCACGAAACCATAAGCCATGAGCAGCCTCTCGAATTCGGCGAAGCTGAGCGCGCTGCCGCGCAGCAATTTCTCCTGCAGCTTGCCGATACGCGTCATGCAGCCCCCGCCTATTCGTCAAACCCGCCTTCCATATAGTCCTCGCGGGCGAGATCGCTGAACTTGGTATATTCGCTTTCGAAGCGCAGCTGGACATTGCCGGTCGAACCATGGCGCTGCTTGGCGACGACGACGGTCGCCTTGCCCTGAACCTTCAGATGGCGCTCCTCCCAGATGCGGTATTTCTCGACCTCTTCGGGGGTGCTGTTGTCGTCGGGCACGGTCGGCTGGAGCGCCTGATTGTAATATTCGTCGCGATAGATGAAGAGCACGATATCCGCGTCCTGCTCGATCGAGCCGGATTCACGAAGGTCGGAGAGCTGCGGCCGCTTGTCCTCGCGGCTCTCGACCGCACGGCTGAGCTGCGACAGCGCCATCACCGGCACCTGCAGCTCCTTGGCGAGCGTCTTGAGGCCGCGGCTGATCTCCGAAATCTCGTTGACGCGGCCCTCGTTGCGCCCCGTGCCCTGGAGCAGCTGGAGATAGTCGACCACGATGAAGCCGATATCGTGCTTGCGCTTCAACCGGCGCGCGCGGGCGCGCAGCGCGGCGATGGTCAGGCCCGGCGTATCGTCGATGAACAGCGGCAGATCCTCGAGCTCCTGCGAGGCGGCGACCAGCCGCTGGAACTCGTTGCGCGCGATCTGCCCCATGCGCAGCTTTTCCGAGCTGATCCGCGATTGTTCGGCCAGGATACGCGTGGCGAGCTGGTCCGCCGACATTTCGAGGCTGAAGAACGCAGTCTTCGCGCCGACATTCTTGTCGTCCGCCACCCCCGCCGCCTTGTCGAGCCGCCAGCGCGCGGCGGCGTTGAACGCGATATTGGTCGCGAGCGAGGTCTTGCCCATGCCGGGGCGTCCAGCGAGGATGAGCAGGTCCGACGGGTGCAGACCGCCGATCTTGGCGTTGAGATCGGTCAGGCCCGTGGTGACGCCCGAGACATGGCCGCCGCTGTTCAGCGCCTTCTCGACCATCGACAGTGCGGTGCGCGTCGCGACGTTGAACTGCACCGCGCCGCTGGTATCGCCCTCGCCCTGCGCGACATTGTAGAGCGCGGCTTCGGCAAGCTCGATCTGGCCCAGCGGATCGACCGCCTCGCTGGTATCCATCGCCTTTTCGACCAGCGAGCGCCCGACCTGGATCAGCTCGCGCAGCAGCGCGAGATTGTAGATCTGCTCGGCAAAGTCGCGCGCGCCGATCAGCCCGCCGGCATCGCCGGTCAGCCGCGCGAGATAGCGCATGCCGCCCAGTTCGCCGAGGCCCGGATCATTCTCGAAGAACGGCTTGAGCGTCACCGGGGTGACAGTCACGTTCTTGTCGATCAGCTTCATGATCTGCGTGTAGAGCCGCTGGTGGACGCTCTCGAAGAAATGCTCCGCCTTGAGCCGCGCGCCGACCTCTTCCGCAATGCGGTTGTCGATCAGCAGCGCGCCGAGGAATGCGGCCTCGGCCTCGATATTGCGCGGCAGCCGCGCTTCGGCGGTCTCGCGCGCACTCGGCGCGGCAATCTGGGGCGGCAGCGCCGGCGGCGGTGCGGCTTGGAGCAGGATATCTTCGGGCATCCGACCATAATCGCCGCAGCCGCTGTGGCGCGCAAGCCGCCTGTGCCAATAATCGTGTGGACAAGGCCGGGGACAGCAGGCCGCCCGGGTTTTTCCGCTTGCCCCGATGCACGGCATAGGGAAAGACGGAACGATCATGTCCAACCCGCGCATCATCCATGTCGAGCTCGACGAGCAGACGATTCTGTGGCGCAATGCGGATATCGAGCAGGAACGGCGCATCGCCATTTTCGACCTGATCGAGGACAATTATTTCAAGCCGTTAAAGGCCTATCCCGACGGCTATGCCGGCCCCTTCCGGCTGCATCTGGCGGTGTTCGAAGGCCGGCTGGCGATCACCATCTCGCGCGAGGATGGCAGCCATCTGGAAACGCTGGTGCTGGCGCTGGGCCGCTTCCGCCGCCCGATCCGCGAATATTTCGCGATCTGCGACAGCTATTACCAGGCGATCCGCAAGGCGACGGCACAGGAGATCGAGACGATCGACATGGCGCGGCGCGGGGTCCACAACGATGCGGCCGAGCTGCTGGTCGAGCGGTTGCAGGATAAGATCGAGATCGATTTTCCCACCGCGCGCCGCCTGTTCACGCTGATCTGCGTGCTGCATATCAAGGGCTGAGCAGAGCGACATGCGCCCATCGACCCTGAAACGCTGGACCATCGGCCTTGTCCTGCTCGCGCTGCTGCTGGCGGTGCTCGGCGGGCTGATCTGGGGCGGAATCACCGGCTGGGCGCCCTCGCGCAAGGATTATCCGGTGCAGGGCCTCTATGTCAGCTCAGCCGATGGCGACCTGGCCTGGCCGACACTGGCGACCATGGGTGCGGACTTTGCCTATGTGCGCGCCAGTGCAGGCGGGGCCCTGCGCGATCCGCGCTTTGCCGCGAACATCAAGGGCGCGCGGGCAGCGGGCATGCGCTATGGCGCGGTGCACGAGTTCAGCCTGTGCGCGAACGAAGCCGCCCAGGCGCAGCAGTTCATCACCACCGTGCCGCGCGACCCCGACATGCTGCCGCCGGTGGTCAGCCTGGAGCTGGACGAAAAGTGCAAGACGCGGCCCGACCGCGCGATGCTGCTCGGCGAGCTCAACACCTTCCTCAACCAGATCGAGAATCACAGCGGCAAGCCCGCGCTGCTGCGGATCGGCCGCGATTTCGAGGATGCCTATCAGGTGAGCGAAGGGCTGGCGCGCACGGTCTGGCTGATCGGCGATTTCGTGCCGCCCGATTATGCCGCCAAGCGCTGGGTCATGTGGCAGTCGAGCAGCTTCTACCGGATCAATGGCGCGCCCGACGGCGTGCGCTGGAATGTGGTGCGGCCATGAGTGACGATGCGAGCAGAGCCGAATTGCTGGAGGCGGCCCGCGAGGCGGCGCTGACCGCCTATGCTCCCTATTCGGGCTTTCATGTCGGCGCCGCCTTCCGCTTTGCCGATGGCACGATCGTGACCGGCAGCAATTTCGAGAATGCGAGCTATGGCCTCGCCATCTGCGCCGAGACCAGCGCGGCCATCGCCGCCAATCTGCAAGGCCGCCGCGCAGGGCTGGTCGAGGTCGCGATCATGGGCGGACCGCTGGCGCCCGATGGCCAGCTCGCCCCCGGTCCGCATCCCGTCACCCCCTGCGGTCGCTGCCGCCAGGTGATGAACGAGCTGGCGCAACTGGGCGGCACCGATCCGATCGTCTATTCGGGCCATGCCTCCGGCGCGATCGAGCACCGGCTTTCGGTGCTCTTGCCAGCGGCGTTCGGCCCGGCCAATCTGGAATAGAACCACACCACCACCGCTCAGCCAGCGTGGGCGCGGGGCCTTCGACAGGCTCAGGCTGAGCGGGCCAGGAGAATAGCCGAATGTCCATCCTTTCCGACAAATGGATCCGCTCCCAGGCGCAGGAAAACGGCATGATCGAGCCGTTCGTGGAAGCGCAGCGGCGCGATGGCTGCATTTCCTACGGCCTGTCCTCCTATGGCTATGACGCGCGGGTGGCCGACGAGTTCAAGATCTTCACCAACGTCAATTCCTCGGTGGTCGATCCCAAGGCGTTCGATCCCGACAGCTTTGTCGATCGCAAGACCGATGTCTGCATCATCCCGCCCAACTCGTTCGCGCTGGCACGCACGGTCGAATATTTCCGCGTGCCGCGCGACGTGCTGGTGATCTGCCTCGGCAAATCGACCTATGCGCGCTGCGGCATCATCGTGAATGTCACCCCGCTCGAGCCGGGCTGGGAAGGCCATGTCACGCTCGAATTCAGCAACACCACGCCGCTGCCCGCCAAGATCTACGCCAATGAGGGCGCGTGCCAGTTCCTGTTCCTCAAGGGCAACGAGCCGTGCGAGACGAGCTATGCCGACCGTGCGGGCAAATACATGGGCCAGCGCGGCGTGACATTGCCCCGGCTTTGACCGATACCCCGCAATTATAACATCACATCAGGAGAGAGCCTCATGTCCGCACGGGATTCGCGCGAGTTCGATGTCATCGTCTATGGTGCCAGCGGCTTTACCGGGCGTCTGGTCGCCGAATATCTGCAGAACAGCTACGGCCAGGGCGGCGATGCGCCCAAATGGGCGGTCGCGGCGCGCTCTGCCGACAAGATGGCCGCTGTGCTCGCCGAGATGGGCCTGCCCGCCGACACCCCGATCGTCGTTGCCAATGCCGACGAGCCCGAGACCATCGACGCCATGGCGAAGCGGACCAAGGTCGTGCTGACCACGGTCGGCCCGTACCAGCTCTATGGCGAGCCGCTGGTCGCCGCCTGCGCGGCCCATGGCACCGATTATGTTGACCTGTGCGGCGAACCGGCCTGGATGCGCCAGATGATCGACAAGTACGACACGGCCGCGAAGGAAAGCGGCGCACGCATCGTGTTCTCGACCGGCTTCGATTCGATCCCGTTCGATCTGGGCGTGCTGATGCTGCAGAAGGAATGCGTCGCCCGCTTCGGCAAGCCCGCGCCGCGCATCAAGGGCCGCGTGCGGGCGATGCAGGGCACCTTCTCGGGCGGCACCGCCGCCTCGCTCAAGGCGACCATGGCCGCGGTCGGGCGCAATCCCGAACTGCTCGGCTATCTCACCAACCCGTTCAGCCTGGCGGGCGGGTTCGAAGGCCCGGCCCAGCCCAAGGGCAACAAGCCCGAGCATGACGAGAAGCTCGGCAGCTGGGCCGCGCCGTTCATCATGGCGCCGATCAACACCAAGAACGTCCACCGCACCAACGCGCTGCTCGGCCACCCCTATGGCCAGGATTTCGTCTATGACGAGATGATGCTGACCGGCCCCGGCGAGAAGGGCGAGGCGATCGCCAAGCATATTGCCAGCACCGACATGATGGGCGGCGAAGGCGGCCCCAAGCCCGGCGAAGGCCCCAGCAAGGAAGAGCGCGAGAACGGCTTTTACGACATCTTGTTCGTCGCCGAGATGCCCGATGGCCAGGTGCAGCTCTATGGCGTCAAGGGCGACAAGGACCCCGGCTATGGCTCGACATCCAAGATGATCGCCGAAAGCGCGCTCAGCCTGATCGAGGACGTGCCCGAGGGTCCCGGCGGCATCACCACCCCCGGCGCGGTGCTGGGCGAGCATCTGGTCAAGCGGCTGGTCGCAAAGGCAGGGCTGAGCTTCGCGGCGGAGTGACCCTGCTGCCCCCGCAGTCCCGCCAGCGGAGCGATGTTGCGCGGTTGCGACACACCAAGGGAATTGCTGCGCTTGCGAACACACGCCCATTGCACTTTGTGCGAATTGGCGCATATAGCAGCCGCACGGGGCAACGCACGATCACGACAAGAGAAGAAGCGGAAGCATCATGCTGAAGGCCTTGCTGCGCAGAAAGCCCAAACCGGCAGCGCCCATCGATACCGCCACCCTGCCCGATGGCCAGCGCGTCTATGCGATCGGTGATATTCATGGTCGGCGCGACCTGCTCGACCAGCTGCTCGACAAGATCGTGATGGATGACCGCATGCGCGGGCCAGCCGATACGCATATCGTGTTCCTCGGCGACCTGATGGATCGCGGCCCGGACAGCGCGGGGGTGATCGATCGCGCGATCGAACTGTCCGAAACACTGGGCGACAACGTCCATTTCCTGATGGGCAATCACGAGGAGGTCTATCTTTCCGCCGCCGATGGCGACGAGAAGCTGGTGCGCTTCTTCTGCAAGATCGGCGGGCGCGAGACGATCCTGAGCTATGACATCAGCCCGCAGGAATATAACGAGCTGAGCATGGAAGAGCTGACCGAGCGGCTCACCACGCTGCTGCCCAGGCGGCACCTCGATTTCGTGCGCGGATTCAAGGACCGGATCGTGATGGGCGACTATGCCTTTGTCCATGCCGGCATCCGCCCCGGCAAGTCGATTGAGGAGCAGCGCCCGAAGGATCTGCGCTGGATCCGCGAGGATTTCATCATGGATGACACCCCGCACGACAAGCTGATCGTGCACGGCCACACCATCACCGACGATGTCGAGGAATGCTCCAACCGCATCGGCATCGATACCGGGGCCTATATGAGCGGCACGCTGACCGCTTTGTGCCTCGAAGGCCGCGAGCGCTGGTATCTCAAGACCGGCGGCTGACGCGCACCCAAAGCCTTGCACTGGCAGGGGAATTGCGCCAGCTTCAGCGCATGCTCAAAATCGCAACCCTGGTCGCCGCGCTTTCCCTTTCCGTCACCCCCGCGCTTGCCGCGCCCGAGGCCGATGCCGCGCGGCTGCGCGCGGATGTCGAGAAGCTGGTGAGCTTCGGCACGCGCCACACCCTGTCCTCGCCCGACCATCCCACACGCGGCATCGGCGCGGCCCGGCGCTGGGCCGCGGCGGAATTCGCGAAGATCGGCAAGGCGTGCGGCGGCTGCATCACGGTCGAGCAGATCGACCGGCGCTTTACCGGTCCGCGCGCGCCCAATGGCGTGAATGTCGTCAACGTGCTGGGGGTGCAGGCGGGCACGGGCAATCCCGATGACGTGATCATCATCTCCGCGCATATCGACAGTCGCGTCTCCGATGTCGCCGATTTCACCAGCGACGCGCCGGGCGCCAACGACGACGGCTCGGGCGTCGCGCTGGTGCTCGAGGCCGCAAGAACCCTGAGCAAGGAAAAGTTCGCGCCGACGATCATCTATGCGGTGCTCTCGGGCGAGGAACAGGGGCTGTGGGGCGGCCGGCTGATCGCCGAAACGGCACGCGCACGGGGCTGGCAGGTGCGCGCATTGCTCAACAACGATATCGTCGGCAACACCGAGGGCCAGGACGGTCGGCGCGTGACCGACCGGGTGCGCGTGTTCAGCGAGGGTATCCGGGCATCGGAATCGCTGACCGAGGCGATGGCGCGGCGCGGCAGCGGGGCCGAGGATGACGGCCCCTCGCGCGCCATCATGCGCGCCGCGCAGCGCGTCGGCAAGGCGCGCAGCGATCTGGGGCTCGAGGTGTTCGGCGTGCGTCGGCCGGACCGCTTCTCGCGCGGCGGCGACCATCTGCCTGCGCTCGAACTGGGCTATCCCGCGATCCGCTTCACCGTAGGGGTCGAGAATTACGACCACCAGCACCAGGACATTCGCGAGGAAAATGGCCGCAAGTTCGGCGACACCGTCGACGAGATGGATTTCCCCTATCTCGCCCGCGTCACCGCGCTCAACATCGCGGTCATTCGCGAACTCGCCAGCGCTCCGCCAGCGCCTGCCAGCGCGGTGCTGGGCGGGGCGCTGAGCAGCGACACCCAGGTCAGCTGGCCCGAGGTGCCGGGGGCTGCGCGCTACAAGGTCTATTGGCGCAGGGCCGATGCGCGCGACTGGGAACAGTCGCAGGAAACCACCGACACCAAGCTGACGCTGCCCGGCATAATCGTCGACGATCATTTCGCCGGCGGCCGGCGTGGCAGCAATTGCCGAAAATGGTGCCGAAAGCGCGGTGACCTTTGCGGGGCTACCCCCCCGCCAATAAGAATGCTATGTCCAAGACACAGCTTTCTGGTTAGGGACGAGCCATGAACGACTGTTCTTCCTGCATCGTGCGCAATCGCGCGATCTGTTCAAGCCTGACACCCGACGAGCTGTCGCTCCTGGGCAAGATGGGGCGCCGCCAGAAGGTCAAGGCCGGGCACACGCTGCTCTGGGAAGGCGATGACGCGCCCGTGGTCGCCAATGTTCTCGAAGGCGTGCTCAAGCTGGTCGTCGCCGCCTCGGACGGGCGCGAGCAGATTGTCGGGATCGTGTTTCCGTCCGACTTCATCGGCCGCCCGTTCGGCAAGGAAAGCCCGTATAGCGTCACCGCGATGACCGATGCCGAGGTGTGCATCTTCAACCGCAACGCCTTCGACGATTTCGCCAGCGAGCATCCCGACCTGCAGCAGAAGCTGCTCCGCCGCACGCTCGACGAACTCGACCGCGCGCGCCACTGGATGATGCTGCTCGGCCGCAAGTCGGCGACCGAAAAGGTCGCCTCGTTCCTGCTCGAAATGTCCGATCGCCTGTCGGGCCAGGGCTGCAACGCCGATGGATCGCTCAATGGATTCGAGCTTCCCTTCGGGCGTCAGCAGATTGCCGACATTCTGGGCCTGACCATCGAGACCACCAGCCGCCAGCTCACCCGGATGAAGAGCGACGGGCTGCTCGCCCTGCCATCGCGACGCGAGATCGTGATCCGAAACCGCGCCGCGATGGAAGAGATGGCGGGCTGATCCACCCGCCCCCCCGCGTCAGAAGCGGAAGCCGATTCCGGCGCTGATCACCCAGGGATCGAGCTCGTGCCGGGTGCGCAGCACCTCGACGCCATTGGCGCGCCAGCTTGCGAGCGGCCGCAGGAAATAGCGCTTCACGTCCGCCGAGACGAACAGCCCCTTGTCGTTGACCGGGATGTCGATGCCGGCCTGCAGCGCTGCGCCGACGGTATCGTTGATCTTCTGGCTGGTGGCGCCGAGCGCCCGTGTCGTCGCGCCCGGCTTTTCGTTGATGAAGATGAAATAGCTGGGGCCCGCGCCGATATAGGGACGGATGCCCCCCGGCTTGCCGAAATGATATTTCAGCGTGACCGTGGCGGGAACGATCTTGGCGTTCGAGACCAGCCCGGCCCCGGCGAGCGCGCCGCGCCCGTCGACATCATGCTCGGTCACCCCGGCAATGGTTTCGACCGACAGCGAATCGGCGAGGAAATATTCGATCGCGACCGTCGGCACGAAATTGTCGTTCGCCTTGGTCTGGGTTCCGGCGGGCAGGCCGATGCGGTCGACCTTGACGTCCTTGATCTTGCCATCGGGCGCGACCAGCGTGCCCAGAACCTTGAAATGCACTTCGCCCGCCTGTGCCATCGCCTGGCCGGGAAGAGCCAGCGCAGCTGCCGTGAGAGCCAGCGGGATAATCTTGGTGTTCATGTTGATCACTCCTCCTTGAGTGACCGCTTCCCTGCACCCGCACTCGGTTCGTCGCATTGATGCGGCGCAAAAATTTCTTTGACCCGGATCAATGTCTTGGCCCGCCACTCGGGGCAAACCCCTGCGGAGGAAGCGCGGATTCTGGTGTGAAGCCGCGTGCACGGGGACAAGCGTTATGGATGGTTTGGTTTTGAAGGCCGGGGGCTGGCTGGGCCTCGCCCTGCTGGCACTGGCAATGGCGGTAATGGCCGTCGACACGCCCTATGCGGTGCACATGACGATCATGATGATCGCCGCTCTGCTGGCACTCTGGTTCACCATGAGCCGCGCCGATTATGGCGCGATCGCGCGGGGGATCCTGAAGTCTCCCGCCGACCAGGGGCAGTATGATGACGATCCGGTGCGCTGGGGCGTCATCGCGACCCTGTTCTGGGGCACGGCGGGGCTCGCCGCCGGACTGTTCATCGCACTGCAGCTCGCCTTCCCGGTGCTCAACTTCAACCTCGAGTTCACGACCTTCGGGCGCCTGCGGCCGCTGCACACCTCGGCGGTGATCTTCGCGTTCGGGGGCAATGCGCTGATCGCGACCAGCTTCTACGTCGTGCAGCGCACCTGCCGCGCGCGCCTGGCCTTCCCCAGCCTCGCCCGCTTCGTCTTCTGGGGCTATCAGCTGTTCATCGTGCTCGCCGCCACGGGCTACCTCATGGGCGTGACCGAGGCGAAGGAATATGCCGAGCCCGAATGGTATGTCGATCTGTGGCTGACCATCGTCTGGCTCGCCTATCTGGCGGTGTTCGTCGGCACGATCGTCAAGCGGCGCGAACCGCATATCTATGTCGCCAACTGGTTCTATCTAAGCTTCATCATCACCATCGCGATGCTGCACGTGGTGAACAACCTGTCGCTGCCCGCCACCATCTTCGGTTCGAAGAGCTATGCCGCGTTCGCGGGCGTGCAGGATGCGCTGACCCAGTGGTGGTACGGCCATAACGCCGTCGGCTTCTTCCTGACCGCCGGCTTCCTGGCGATGATGTATTACTTCGTGCCCAAGCAGGCCGAGCGCCCGGTCTACAGCTATCGGCTGTCGATCATCCACTTCTGGTCGCTGATCTTCCTCTATATCTGGGCGGGTCCGCACCACCTCCACTATACCGCGCTGCCCGACTGGGCGCAGACCCTGGGCATGGTCTTCTCGATCATGCTGTGGATGCCGAGCTGGGGCGGCATGATCAACGGCCTGATGACGCTCAACGGCGCATGGGACAAGATCCGCACCGATCCCATCATCCGCATGATGGTCATGGCGCTCGCCTTCTACGGCATGAGCACCTTCGAAGGCCCGATGATGTCGATCAAGTCGGTCAACAGCCTGTCGCATTATACCGACTGGACCATCGGCCACGTGCATAGCGGCGCGCTCGGCTGGAACGGCATGATCACCTTTGCCTGCATGTACTATCTGGTTCCGCGGCTCTGGGGTCGCCAGCGGCTCTATTCGCTGCGGATGGTCAACTGGCACTTCTGGCTCGCGAGCGCCGGCATCGTCTTCTACGCCGCGTCGATGTGGGTCGCGGGCATCATGCAGGGCCTGATGTGGCGCGAATACGGCGCCGACGGATATCTGGTCTACAGCTTCGTCGAAACCGTCGCCGCGATGCACCCGATGTACCTGATGCGCGCCTTTGGCGGCCTGCTCTACCTCAGCGGCTTCATCATCATGATCGTCAACGTCTGGGCGACGCTGGCCGGCAAGGTCCGCGACGAGAAGCCGATGACCGAAACGCCGCACAATCCCGCCGCCGACCGTCCGCTGGTCGCTGTGCCCGCCGAATAAGGAGCCAAGATCATGGCCGAACCCATTGCCGAACCGCGCTTCAGCCACAAGAAGCTGGAACGCAACATCACCCTGCTGGGTCTGAGCGCGCTTGCCGCCGTCGTCGTCGGCGGGATCGTGGAGATCGCCCCGCTCTTCTGGATCGACAACACGATCGAGAAGGTCGAGGGGATGCGCCCCTATACCCCGCTCGAGCTCTCAGGGCGCAACATCTACATGCGCGAGGGCTGCTATACCTGCCACAGCCAGATGATCCGCCCGTTCCGCGACGAGGTCGAGCGCTATGGCCATTACAGCCTGGCGGCCGAGAGCATGTACGATCACCCGTTCCAATGGGGGTCGAAGCGCACCGGGCCCGACCTGGCGCGCGTCGGCAAGCGCTATTCGGACGAATGGCACCGCGCGCATCTCGCCGATCCGCGCAGCGTGGTGCCTGAATCGATCATGCCGCCTTATGCCTTCCTGGCCGAGCGCGATCTCGACGCGGGCGACATGAGCGACGATCTGACCGCCTTGTCGCGCGTCGGCGTGCCGTACAGCAAGGCCGCGATCGCCGCCGCCAATGCCGACCTGAAGGCGCAGGCCGACCCCAATGCCGAGGGCGCCGCCGAACTGCAGGCGCGCTATCCCAAGGCGCAGGTGCGCGATTTCGACGGCGATCCTTCGCGGATCACCGAAATGGATGCGCTGATCGCCTATCTGCAGATGCTGGGCACGCTGGTCGATGTCGAAAAGGCCGCGCCGCAGGATCAGGGCGATGCGCCCGTCGCCGCCAAGGTCGCCGCTGCCGCTCCGAAGGGAGCCAATCCATGACCTATGACGATCTGCGCCACTTCGCCGACAGCTGGGGCCTGCTCGCCATGACCGTGCTGTTCGTCGGCCTGATCGCCTGGCCCTTCCGCAAGGGCGCGCGCCAGCACCATCACGACGCCGCCAACATGATCTTCAGGGAAGACGACAATGTCTGACAAGAGCCGCATCGACGAACCCACCGGCACCGCCACCGTCGGCCATGAATGGGACGGGATCGAGGAGCTGAACACCCCGCTGCCGCGCTGGTGGCTGTGGACCTTCTACGCGACCATCGCCTGGGCGGCGGTCTATGTCGTGCTGTTCCCGGCCTGGCCGATGGTCAACAGCGCCACGCGCGGCGTGCTCGAATGGTCGAGCCGGGGCGATCTCGAGGCCGAGCTGGCGGCGCAGGACGCCCGGCGCGCGCCGTTCGCCAAGGCGATCGCCGCCACGCCGATCACCGACCTGCCGCGCAAGCACGAGCTGATGGAAGCCGCGATCCAGGGCGGCAGCGCCGCGTTCAAGGTGCATTGCGTGCAATGCCATGGCGCGGGCGGCGCGGGCGTGGTCGGCGCCTATCCCAGCCTCACCGATGACGACTGGCTCTGGGGCGGCGACCTCGCCGCGATCGAGACGACGCTGACCCATGGCATCCGCAACCCCGATCATGACGAAACGCGGCTCAACATGATGCCCGCCTTCGGCAAGGACGGCATTCTCGATGCCGCCGCGATCAACGATCTGGTCAGCCATGTCCGCGTCATCAGCCGCCAGGAAAAGCCCAGCGCCTCCTCGGCGCGCGGCGCGGCCTTGTTCGAGGCCAATTGCGTCGCCTGTCATGGTCCCGCGGGTCAGGGCATCCGCGAACTGGGCGGCCCCAAGCTGACCGACGCCGTCTGGCTCTATGGTGGCAGTCGCGAGGCGATCGCCAGGACCATCTATGCGCCGCGCAATGGCGTGATGCCGCGCTGGAACGACAAGCTCGACGCGGTGACCATCAAGATGCTCAGCGCTTATGTCCATTCTTTGGGCGGCGGAGAGGACGCTCCCGCTCCTGTCCTCACCGCTCAGCCCAAAGGGGAGGCCGATAATGGCTAACCCCGACGCCCTTGCGGGTGCCGAAGGCCCGCTCTACGTCGCACGCAAGGGCGTCTATCCCAAAAAGGTGGACGGCACGTTCCGTCGCCTGAAATGGGTGATCATGGCCGTGACCCTGGCCATCTATTACGGCACGCCGTGGATCCGCTGGGATCGCGGCCCCTATGCCCCCGACCAGGCGGTGCTGGTCGATCTGGCCAACCGGCGCTTCTACATGTTCCAGATCGAGATCTGGCCGCACGAATTCTATTATGTCGCGGGCCTGCTGATCATGGCCGGCATCGGGCTGTTCCTGGTGACCAGCGCGGTGGGCCGGGCCTGGTGCGGCTATGCCTGCCCGCAGACGGTGTGGACCGACCTGTTCCAGCATGTCGACCGGCTGATCGACGGCGACCGCAACGCGCAGATCCGCCTCGCCAACGGCCCCTGGACCGCCGAAAAAATCGGTAAGCGCGCGCTCAAATACGGCCTGTATCTCGCCATCGCCTTCTGGACCGGCGGTGCGTGGATCATGTATTTCGCCGATGCGCCCACGCTCACCCGCGAATTCTGGACCGGCGAGGCCGCCTCGGTCGCCTATGCCACCGTCGGCGTGCTCACCGCGACGACCTTCGTGCTCGGCGGCTTCATGCGCGAACAGGTGTGCATCTACATGTGCCCCTGGCCGCGCATCCAGACCGCGATGATGGATGAAAAGTCGCTGCTGGTGACCTACAAGGACTGGCGCGGCGAACCACGCGGCAGCCTCAAGACCGCACTCGCGCATCCCGGCAGCGTCGGCGACTGCGTCGACTGCAACCAGTGCGTCGCGGTCTGCCCGACCGGCATCGACATCCGCACAGGGCCGCAGATCGGCTGCATCACCTGCGCCTTGTGCATCGATGCCTGCGACAAGGTGATGGCGCAGGTCGGTCGCCCGCGCGGGCTGATCGACTATTGCGCGCTCGACGATGTCGCGGTGGAGCGCGCGGGCGGCACCGCTCAGCCGGTGTTGAAGACGCTGCTGCGCCCGCGGCTGATGATCTATTTCGGCATCTGGTGCGCGATCGGCCTTGCGATGCTGTTCACGCTTGGCCAGCGCACCCGGCTCGACCTGGCCGTGCAGCACGAGCGCAGCCCGCTCTATGTCCAGCTGTCCGACGGCATGATCCGCAACAACTACACGCTCAAGCTGCGCAACATGGAAGCGCGGCCGCGCAAGGTGGCGATCACCGTCAGCGGCCTGCCCGGCGCGCAGCTCTGGACCGAGACCGGATCGCGCGAAAAGGCCAGCCAGCGGGTCGAGATGACCATCTCGCCCGACAGCGTCACCCGCGTCCGCCTGTTCGTCGCTGCGCCTGCGCAAGGCCCGGCGCGGCAGGACTTCACGATCGCGACTCAAGGCCGGGACGGCGACCCGCGCGGCGATAGCGACACCATCCAGTTCGACCGTCCGGAGGCCCAGTAATGACCACGCGCACCGCCCCTCGCCCGTTCACTGGCTGGCACATGACCGGGATCCTGGTCGGCTTTTTCGTGATCGTGATGACGGTCAACTTCGCCATGGCCCGGTTCGCGCTGTCGAGCTTCGGCGGCACGGTGGTCGACAACAGTTATGTCGCCAGCCAGCATTATAACGAGCTGCTCGCCAAGGCCGAGGCGCAGGACCGGCTCGGCTGGCAGCCCTCGGTCTGGCTCGACCGCACCCGCCATGTTCGCGTGACGCTGGCGCATCAGGACGCGAAGCTGCCGATCGAAAGCGCCAAGGCGATGATCCACCACCCGCTCGGCCGTCTGCCGTCGCAGGCGCTGGTGATGGTCGGCGACGGCCAGGGCGGGATGATCTCGACCAGGATGCTGCCCCAGGGTCGCTGGCGGATCGAGCTGGCCGTGACGCATGGCGGCGACGAGGCACGCTATCGGAGGGACCTCAAGTGAACGTGATGACCCGTCTCGCGCCCGAAACGGCGCTGATCGAACGCGACTTTGCCGTGCCCGATATCCGCTGCGCGGGCTGCATTTCCAAGCTCGAACAGGGGCTGGTGCGCGATGCCCGGATCCGGAGCGCGCGCGTCAACTTCACCGAGAAGCGCGTGCACCTGGCGCACACCGCCGATGCCGAGATGCCCGACCTGCTCGGCGCGTTTACCTCGCTCGGCTTCGAGGCGCATCCGATCGGCGAGGGGCCGAAGGACGTCGATGGCGAAGCGGCGACGAGCAAGGAACTGGTGCGCGCGGTCGCGGTCAGCGGCTTCGCGATGATGAACATCATGCTGCTGTCGGTTTCGGTCTGGTCGGGCGCGACCGGGGTGACGCGCGACCTGTTCCACTGGCTCTCGGCGCTGATCGCCTTGCCGACCATCGCCTATGCCGGGCGGCCCTTCTTCCGCTCGGCCTGGCGCGCGCTGAAACATGGCCACACCAATATGGACGTGCCGATCAGCATCGGCGTGACGCTCGCCACCGCGCTCAGCCTGTACGAGACCGCGACGCATGGCGCGCATGCCTATTTCGACAGCGCGGTGATGCTGCTGTTCTTCCTGCTGTGCGGGCGCTGGCTCGACAGCGTGATGCGCGACCGCGCGCGCGGCGGCGTCACCGCGCTGCTGCGTAACATGGGCACCGGCGCGATGGTCGTCGGCGCCGATGGCAGCAGCCACTGGACCGATGCGACCGCGCTGCAGCCCGGCATGGTAATGCTGGTCGCCGCAGGCGAGCGGCTCGCTGCCGATGGCGTGATCGTGCAGGGCAGTACCCGGATCGACCTGTCGCTGCTCACCGGCGAAAGCGCACCGCAGGATGCGGCGCTCGACGATCTGGTGCATGCAGGCACGCTCAACATCGAAGCCCCGGTGCGCGTGCGCGTCACCGCGGCGGGCACCGATACCGCGATCGCCGATATCGCGCGGCTGATGGGCGAGGCCTCACAGGGCAAGTCGCGCTATGTCCGCATCGCCGACCGCGCCGCGCGGCTCTATGCCCCGGCGGTGCACGGCTTGGCGATCACCGCCTTTGCCGGGTGGATGGTCGCGGGCGCAGGCTGGCACGAGGCGCTGCTGATCGCGGTCGCGGTGCTGATCATCACCTGCCCCTGCGCGCTCGGCCTCGCCGTGCCCGCGGCGCAGATCGTGGCAGCAGGCGCGCTGATGAAGCGCGGGGTGCTGATCAAGGACGGTTCGGCGCTCGAGCGCATGGCGGAGATCGACCGCGCGCTGATCGACAAGACCGGAACGCTCACGCTCGGCCGCCCGGTCGCGAGCAACCTGGGCGAAATCGCCGCAAACTATCGCCCCGTGCTGCTGGCGCTGGCACAGATGAGCCGTCATCCGCTCAGCGCGGCGCTCACCCGCGACCTCACCGCGCAGGGCGTGCACGCCGCCGCGATCGACGAGGTTCAGGAAACGCCGGGCTTCGGGGTCGCCGCGCTGTGGCAGGGGCGGCCGGTCACGCTCGGCAGGCCGCAAGGGGCCGATGCGGGCAGCGAACTTGCCAGCGAACTCAGCATCGATGGCCAGTCGGTGGCGCTGGTGCGCTTCGCCGACGCGCTCCGCCCCGATGCGGTTCAGGCGATCGCTGCACTCAGGGCGGAGGGCGTCGATTCGATGATCCTGTCGGGCGATCGCACCGCCGCGGTCGCACCGGTCGCGCGCACGCTGGGCCTCACCGCGATGACCGGGCTCAGCCCGCAGGACAAGCTCGCCGCCATCGCGCGGAGCAGCGGCGCAGGCCACAAGGTGCTGATGATCGGCGACGGCCTCAACGATGGCCCCGCGCTCGCCGCCGGCCACGCCTCGATGGCGCCCGGATCGGCCAGCGATGTCGGCAAGAACGCCTCGGACTGCATCTTCATGGGCGACCGGCTGATGCCCGTGGTCGATACCATCCGCATGGCCCGCCGCACCCAGGCCATCGTCCGGCAGAATTTCGCGCTGGCGATCGGATACAATGTCATCGCGGTTCCGCTCGCCTTTGCCGGGCTGGTCACGCCGCTGGTTGCCGCGATCGCCATGTCGGGATCGTCGCTGATCGTCGTGGGTAACGCGCTGCGTCTCAAGGGAGCCCTGAAATGAACGGCCTATTGCTGCTGATCCCGATCGCGCTGTCGCTCGGCCTGTTGGGTCTCGGCGCCTTCTTCTGGTCGATCAAGGGGGGACAGTTCGACGATCTCGATGGCGCCGCATTGCGCATCCTGGTCGAGGACGAGAGTGACGCGCGGAGCCTGCTGCCATGACCGGGCTGCGTCGGCGGGGCGGGCTGCCCCTGTTCTGCGCGATCATGGTGGCGCTGGCGATGGTCAACGCGCCGCTCGCACGGGCGCAAGGCCGGGTGCTGACGATGGAAAACTGCAATGGCGGGACCACCATCGTCGTGATCCCGGACAAGGACGACGGGCTGCCGAAAAGGGACAGCGACAGCGACTGCGCCAAGGCACCGCCGCACCAACCTCCGCAAGAAGCCCGGACCGCATTGCTAAGCGGCACCGGCGCAAACGGGGACGGCCGCAAACCGACCGTCCCCGCGCTGGATTCCGATCAGGCCAGGGTGCCGCTGCCCATCGCGCCGCTCTGCGCTCCCGTGGAATTGTAGCCGCCTGCCCCGAACAGGATATCGCGGACGTGCATCGGTGAGACGCCTGCGGAGTCCGCATCGACCGAGACGAAGATGCCGCCCTGCGTCATCCGCTCCTCATAGAAACGCGCCTCGTCCTCGTCGACGCCATGGCTGGTGAGCACGCCGAGCAGACCGCCTGCGGCAGCCCCGACGACCGTCCCGGTGATCGCCGCGCCGCCGATGGCCGCCTCGGCAATGGCACCGGCGGCAACGAACGGACCGACGCCGGGAATAGCGAGAGCAGCAATACCAAACAGCGCGCCCAGGCCTGCGCCTGCAGCGGCGGTGCCCAGAACGTCACGCGTCGTTTCTTCGCCCGCGCCATCGGTCGCAAGCGGCTTGCCACTGTCTGATCGCGCCACGATCGAGATGGAGCTATCCGGCACGCCCGCCGCGCGGAGTTGTTCAACCGCCTGCCCGGCCTGGCGTTCATCGTCGAAAATTGCGGATACAAAACTGTTATGCATGGGGTTTCTCCTGTGACACCCGGCCCGACAGGAAGCATACGACGCGATGCAGTGGTCCGTTCCCCCTCGCCATGCGCCTCGGAGCGCGCCAGGCTTACCCTCGATTCGGGGCCATTTTCCGGTAATCGGCGGTTTTGTGCCATTCTGACGCACCTGGCCTGCAAATTTTACAACTGCAGAGATAGCCGCCCGCAAGTTAACCCAAATCTGAAGATGTTAACCATTTCGCTTTGCCGCGAACGTCTGCGAGCTATGATTTGAAACCGCCTGCCTCGGGCGGGGATCCAAAGACAATGTTCTGAAAAAACGTCCTTTTGTCCGGCGCTGGTGACCTTTCCCGCACCCGGGCCATCCTCAACCACGCGTCCGGTACATCGCCGTACCGCAAGCGATTGCTACCGTTTTACCCCCCCTGAAATGGGGGAAACAGGTGGCAGCGCTGTGACAACACCTGCGCGCGTTAACCTTTGCTTGAAGGGCCTGGCTCTACCGGGTGTCACCCCAGAATGGGGGAATAGGGCGCATTAGAATCTCCGTTCGCAATCGTTTGTCACGGTGCGCGGAAGAGGAACAGTTGGAGCACAGGACCATGGACCTTAAGAGAGCGACATTGACCGGATCCGGCGTGATTTTCACCACCGTAGCGGCCGCCGCGCTCTATGTCGGCATGACGATGAGCACGATCAGCGTTGGCGGCCCCGTGGTCGCCGACAACCAGCAGGCGTCCGATCTGGTCGCCGACATCCTGCCTCCCCCGGTCTATATCCTCGAATCCTATCTCACGGCGCGCCTCGCCATGGTCGAACCGCGCGAGATGCGGCGCCATGCCGAGCGGCTCGAGAAGTTGCAGGGCGAATATGAGACCCGCCAGGCGCACTGGCGCCAATCGACCCTGCCCGATCCGCTCAAGGCCCAGCTGAACAAGGTCGATACTCCCGCGAAACAGTTCTTTTCCGAGGTCGAGGATCGGTTCCTGCCCAGCCTGAAGCGCGGCGACATGGCAGCGGCATCGGCGAGTATCGAAATTCTGGGCCGGGCCTATGCCGCGCATCGTCGCGAGATCGACGCGCTGGTCGAGCAGACGTCGGCCTATCAGACCGAAACGCGCGAGGCCGGCGAGGCGCAGGCCAGCTTTGCCCATTGGAGCATGGCGCTGGCCGGGCTGATCCTGGCGCTGGTGCTCGCAGGCGCGAATGTGCTGCTGTCGCGCTACGCCATCACCCCGCTCAAGTCGGTCGCCGACGCGATGCGCCGCATGGCTGGCGGCGATCTCGACGCACGCGCCGAGGTGGACAAGCCGGTCGAGGAAATCGGCGACATGATCGCCGCGATCGAGGTGTTCCGCGAGGCCTCCCGATCACGCCTCGCCGCCGAGCAGAAACAGGCATTCATCGTGCGCGAACTGACCGGCGGGCTCGACGCGCTCGCTGCCAAGCAACTGACCCATCGCATCGATGCGCGCTTCCCCGATGAGTATGAAGCGCTGCGAACCAGCTTCAACCAGACCATGGCCGAATTGAGCGAGGTGCTGAGCCACACCGTCGCCTCGGCCGGCCATGTGCTCAACGGCGCGTCCGAAATCCGTTCGGCGTCGAACGATCTGGCCCAGCGCACCGAGCAACAGGCCGCCAATCTGGAGGAAAGCGCCGCCGCGATGCGCGAAGTGACCGAACTGGTCCACCAGACCGCGCGCAACGCCACCGATGTGGGGCGCGAGATTTCCGAAGCGCATGCCAGTGCTGCCGATGGCGGCAAAGTGGTCGCGCGTGCGGTCACCGCGATGGACAGCATCCAGAAATCGGCGAGCCAGATCACAAGCATCATCGACGTGATCGACGGGATCGCCTTCCAGACCAATCTGCTTGCGCTCAATGCCGGGGTCGAGGCGGCACGCGCGGGGGAAGCGGGCAAGGGCTTTGCCGTGGTCGCCAACGAGGTGCGCGCGCTCGCCCAGCGCTCCGCCGACGCCGCGCGCGATATCAAGCAACTCATCACCGCCTCGCACCAGTCGGTGGCCGAGGGCGTGGCGCTGGTCGACGAAACCGGTTCCGTCCTCCTCCAGATCGGCGAACGCGTCGCCGCGATCAATGCGCGCATCGCCGAGATCGCCGAGTCGGCGCAGGGACAGGCGGTGCGGCTGCAGCAGGTTAATCTGGCGGTCGGCGACATGGACAAGATGACCCAGCAGAATGCCGCAATGGTCGAGGAATCGAACGCCGCCGCGCGCAGCCTGGCCGACGAAGCCAACGAGCTCGCCACGCTGGTCGAAGCCTTCGAGACCGGGCAGCGCCGAGCATCGGCCCCTGCGACCCGCCAGCGACCTGCCGTAAGGATGCCGGTTCTCGCGGGCAATCTCGCGCTCCAGCTGGACGAGGGTGAATGGTCGCAATTCTGATCCTGCCAGAGCAATGCTAGCCAGCGCCTATCCGTCGATGCTCGACACTATTCATTGTTACTCAAGCATAATTTGGCATTAACCTTAAATTCAGTGCTTTGCGCGAACCTGTTGCTCATTCGCTATTCCAGACGGCCTTGTGAGAAGGTCGAAGCCCATTTCGCGTTGCCCGATGGATCGGGAACCGGGGCATCTGGCTGGCGCGGGGGGCAAGACAGATGCAGATCGGCAAGGCCACGCTGGCAGGCACCGGCGTCATATTCGCAACCGTCGCGGCCACCGCGCTGTTCGTGGGGGCGGCGATGGCCACGATCAGCGTGGGCGGGCCGATCGCCGACGACAACCAGCAGGCCTCGGATCTCGTCGCCGATATCCTGCCCCCGCCGGTCTATATCCTCGAATCCTATCTCGAGGCGCGGCTCGCGCTGGCCGAGCCCGCGCGGATCGATCATCATGCCGCGCGGCTGAACAAGCTGCACGACGAGTTCGACGCACGGCAGAAGCACTGGGCCGCCTCCACGCTGCCCGATGACCTGAAGGCGCAGGTGCGCAAGGTCGATGCCCCCGCGCGCCGCTTCTATGCCGAGCTCGAGCAGCGCTTCCTGCCCAGCCTCAAGCGCGGCGACGAGGCGGAAGCCCGGCAGAGCGCCGCAAGGCTCGCTGCGGCCTATGCCGATCACCGGCGCCAGATCGACCGGCTGGTCGAGCAGACCGCCGCCTATCAGGCCGAAACCCGGCAAACCGGCGACGGCTATGTCAGCATGGCCTTCGTCGCCATGGCCGTGGCGGGGCTCATCCTGCTGCTGGTGCTGGCGGGGGCCAACCTGCTGCTGCGCCGGCATCTCGTCGACCCGCTGAAGGCGGTGTCCGGGGTGATGTGGCGCATGGCCGAGGGCGATCTCAAGGCCGAAGCCAGGCTCGACAAGCCGATGGACGAGATCGCCGACATGATGCGCGCGATCGAGGTCTTCCGCAAATCCTCGCAGGCCTGCCTCGCCGCCGATGTCCAGGCGGGCGTCGTGCGCGAGCTGACCATGGGGCTCGAGGCGCTGGCCAGCCGCAACCTCGCCTATCGCATCACCGCAAGCTTCCCGCCCGAATTCGAACCGCTGCGGGTCAGCTTCAACAGCGCCACCGAAACCCTTTGCGCGGTGGTCGCCCGCACCGCCGCCTCGGCCGGCAATGTACTCAACGGCTCTGCCGAAATCCGCTCGGCCTCGGGCGATCTGGCGCAGCGCACCGAGCAGCAGGCCGCCAATATCGAGGAGAGCGCTGCAGCGATGCGCGAGGTCACCGGCATGGTCCAGCAGACCGCGAGAAATGCGCTCGATGTCGGCCAGCAGGTCTCCGACGCGCATGGCAGCGCGACCGAGGGCGGCATCGTCGTCACCCGCGCGGTCGAGGCGATGGGGCATATCCAGAAGTCCGCCAACGAGATCACCAGCATCATCGATGTCATCGATGGCATCGCCTTCCAGACCAACCTGCTCGCGCTCAATGCCGGGGTCGAGGCCGCGCGCGCGGGCGAATCGGGCAAGGGCTTTGCGGTCGTCGCGAACGAGGTCCGCGCGCTGGCGCAGCGCTCCGCCGATGCCGCCAGCGACATCAAGGCGCTGATCGGCGCATCGCACGCATCGGTGGCCGAAGGCGTGGCGCTGGTCGACGAAACCGGCACCGTGCTGACCCGCATCGGCGAGCGCGTTGCCGCGATCAACGACCGCATCGCCGAGATCGCCGAGTCCGCCCAGGCCCAGGCGCTGCGCCTGCAGCACGTCAACCAGGCGGTCGGCGACATGGACAAGATGACGCAGCAGAATGCGGCGATGGTCGAACAATCCAACGCCGCCGCACGCAGCCTGGCCGACGAGGCGAACGACCTCGCCCGCCTGGTCGAGGGATTCGACACCGGCCACCGCGCAAGCCAGCCCGCCCCGCGTGCACCCCACGCAAAACCACGCCTTGCGCCGATAGCGGGCAATCTGGCGTTGCAAACCGATCCCGGCGAGGAGAACTGGTCCAGCTTCTGACGGGTAAGGCGCAGCCGCGCCGGTCTTTCGAGCAACTTTGACCTCCATCAATGTTGCCTCGCATGAACCGGCATAATCTGCGGGCATGTGGACATATCACCCCGATCTGCTCAGCCGCCCCGTGCCGCGCTATACGAGCTATCCCACCGCGGCCGATTTCGGCGAGGATGTGGGGGCTGGCGACTATATGCGCGCGCTCGATGCGGTGGAATCGGGGGCCCCTCTCTCGCTCTATGTCCACATACCCTATTGCGAGCAGATCTGCTGGTATTGCGGCTGCAACACCGGTGCGGCCAACCGCAAGCACCGGCTGACCGATTATCTCACCGCGCTGCGTGCCGAGATCGCTCTGGTCGCCAAGAGGCTGGGCGGGCGCGGACGCGTCCAGCATATCGCCTTTGGCGGGGGCAGTCCCAATGCCATCGCGCCGGTCGAGTTCGTCCGGCTGCTCGATCGGATCATGACGGTGTTCGACTGCTCGCACCCCGAGGTGTCGATCGAGATCGATCCGCGCAATTTCACGTCCGAATGGGCGCTGGTGCTCGCCTCCTCGCGCGTCAGCCGGGTGAGCATGGGGGTGCAGACCTTCGCGCCGCACATCCAGGCGGCGATCGGCCGCATCCAGCCGCTCGACCATATTGAGACCGCGATGACCTCGCTTCGCATGCGCGGCATCGACGCGATCAATTTCGACCTGATGTACGGTCTGCCCGGCCAGCATCTCGACGATCTCGATGCGACGCTGCAGCAGACCATCCGCCTCGCCCCCAGCCGCATCGCGCTGTTCGGCTATGCGCACCTGCCCGACATGATCCCGCGGCAGAAGCGGATCGATGTGCGCGATCTGCCCGATGATCGCGAGCGGTTCGAGCAGGCGGCCTATGGCTATCTCTCGCTCACCCAGGCCGGCTATGTGCCTGTCGGATTCGACCACTTCGCGCTGCCCGGCGATCCGCTAGCCGCCGCGGCGCGCGAAGGCCGGGTGAATCGCAACTTCCAGGGCTTCACGCACGACGGTGCGTCGACGCTGCTCGGCTTCGGCGCCAGCGCGATCAGCATCTTCCCCGATCTGATCGTGCAGAATGAGAAGAATGCCGGCCCCTATCGCAAGCTGGTGAGCGAGGGTCGCCTGACGCCCACGCGCGGCGTCGCGCTCAATCGCGACGACATCCGCCGCGCCGACATCATCAACGCGCTGCTCTGCCGGGGCCGCGCGACGCTCGATTCCGAGTTCCTCCCTACTGCCCGCGCCGTATTGACCGAGTTCGAGCGGCGCGGGCTTCTTTTCTGGGAGGACCAGACGCTCGTGCTGGCCGAGGGGTCGGAGCCCTATGCGCGCGTGATCGCCGCGCAGTTCGATGGCTTTCGCGGCAGCATTCATCCGCACAGCGGACCCCAGCGCTTGCATTCCGCCGCGCCAGCCTGTTGAGCTTTAACCCTTGAGGCAGCGCGCCCGCGAATCAGCGGGGACCGGCGGCAGAAGGGGGAATGGCCATGGCGGAATCGGAAGCGGCATCGAACTATGCGGGCGTGTTCGGCAACCGCATCGGCTTCGGCCAGCGCCCCGCCCTGCTGCTGATCGATTTCGTCCAGGCCTATTTCGAACCCGATTGTCCGCTGTTCGCGGGCGTCGAGGAGGCGCTGGCGAGCGCGATCCGGGTGCGAGACGCTGCGCGCGCGGCGGGCATCCCGATCATCTATACCAATGTCGTCTATCACCCCAGCATGGTCGATGGCGGCCGCTTCAAGCAGAAGACGCCGTTGCTCGAGGTGTTCAAGGCCGGATCGCCGATGGGGGCCTGGCCGCAGGGGCTGGAGCCGAGCGCAGACGAGCTGGTGATCTCCAAGCAATATCCCAGCGCCTTTTTCGGCACCTCGCTCGCCGCGACGCTCACCGCCATGGGAGTGGATACCGTGCTGCTCACCGGGCTCTCCACCAGCGGCTGCGTGCGCGCGACCTGTGTCGACACGTCGAGCCACGGCTTCATCCCGATCGTCATCGCCGATGCGTGCGGTGACCGCCACCAGGCCCCGCACGAGGCGAACCTGTTCGACATGGACGCCAAATATGCCGATGTCGTGCGCGAGACCGAGGCGCTCGACTATCTCGCCGGGCTGTAGGGCTGAGCTGAGCTTCACCTGCCAAACCCGTCCCGTCACCCCCGCGAAAGCGGGGGTCCCGCTTGCAAGGTCCAGAAAGAAGCGGGATTCCTGCCTTCGCGGGAATGACGAAGTAACAGGGCTGGATCAGATCGCCCCGGCCGCCTTCAGATTGTCGATCGTCTGCTGGTCCATGCCGAGCAGCTTGCCGTAAACCTCGTCATTATGCTCGCCGATGCTCTGCGGCGCGAGGCTGCGGATGCTGCTCGGCGTATCGGACAGCTTGGGGAAGCTGTTCTGCATCGCGAACCGGCCCCAGCGCGGGCTGTCGACCTCGACCAGCGCGTCGCGCGCCTTGAAATGCTCGTCCTCCAGCATGTCCGCCGCGCCATAGATCTTGCCGGCAGGAACGCTGTATTCGATCATCAGCGCCTCGACCTCGGCGACGGTGAGCGTCCTCGTCCAGGCCTCGATCAGGTCGTCGAGCTCCTTCTGGTGCTGGCCGCGCGCGACGTGCGAGGAATAGCGCGGATCGGTGGCGAGCTCGGGCCGCCCCATCGCCTGGCACAGCCGCGCGAACACCGCGTCCTGATTGGCGCCGATCAGATACTCGCCATCGCGGCACTGGTACACATTGCTCGGCGCGATGCCTTCGAGGATCGATCCGGTCCGCCGGCGGATATGGCCGCTCACCATGTACTCGGGCACCAGGCTTTCCATCACCTGCAGCACCGCCTCGTACAGCGCGCTGTCGACCACCTGGCCCTTGCCGGTCCGCTCGCGCGCGTGGAGCGCAGCGAGCGCGCCCATGCAGCCATAGGTCGCCGCCAGGCTGTCGCCGATCGACACGCCCATGCGGCTGGGCGGACGGTCGGGATCGCCGACGATCGCGCGCCATCCGCCCATCGCCTCGCCGATGCCGCCAAAGCCCGCGCGGCTCGAATAGGGCCCGGTCTGGCCATAGCCCGAGACGCGCACGATGATCAGGCGTGGGTTGATCGCGTGCAGCGCATCGGGCCCCAGCCCCCATTTCTCGATCGTGCCGGGTTTGAAATTCTCGATCAGGATATCGGCATGCGCGGCAAGCTTGCGCACGATCTCCTGCCCTTCGGCGATGCGCAGATTGGCGCTGACCGACTTCTTGTTGCGGGCGACGACCTCCCACCACAATTTGTGTTCGCCATGGCCCCAGTTGCGCATGGGGTCGCCGCCGCCTTTTCCGTCGACAGCCGGGGGTTCGACCTTGATCACCTCAGCGCCCATGTCGCCGAGCAGCTGGCCGCAGAACGGGCCTGCGATCAACTGCCCCAGTTCGACGACACGAATGCCCGCCAATGCCCCCCGGTTGTCCTGGTTCATCTCATCCTTCCCTTATTCTGCAGCAATGGCGTAATTGGCCCAGCGCGGCTGGATCGGCGCGGGCAGCCCGGTTTCGGCCTCGCAGTTCGCGCGCAGAGTCTCGATGCCCGGACCGTAATCGAACAGCGGCAGTTCGCCGCGACCCGAGCGCATCTCCGCGCGCAGCGCCTCGGTGGCGGCCGTATCGACCACGCCATCGGCATCGGCAACGACGCCATAGGCCTTGGCCCCGGTCGGCGTCACCAGACCCTGGCGGATTTCCTTGCCCACCAGCTCGGGATCGCGCTCGAGCGGGTCGCCCCAACCGCCGCCGCCCCAGGTGATGAAGTGGAGGACATCGCCCGCTTCGATGGCGACGTCCTCCACCTTGTTGCCGACGATGGTTTGCGACCCGTCGGGCTTTTCCAGGATCTTGCGCGCGCGGGCCCCCGGCTTGCCGCCATTGACGCCCCAGGGCGGCACGAACCAGCGATCGTCATGAATGGCAATGACGCCAGGCTCGAGAAAGCGATAGGTCATCACGATGCCGTTGCCGCCGCGATGCAGCCCCGCGCCGCCTGAGTCCGCGACGGTCTCGTAGCGTTCGATGACGAGCGGGAAATAGCGCTCCAGAAACTCGTTGGGCACGTTGGTGAAGCCCGGCCAGAGCGAATGGCCGTCGGGGCCATCGCCCATCGGACGGCCCGGAATGCCGCCAAAGCCGATCTGGAACAGCTGGAACCAGTCGCCCTTGCGGTCGGTGCCCGCATAGAACAGGTGCGGGCTGGACGAGAAACCGGCGGCGTTGAGGAATTCGGGCGTCTTCTGGCCGAGCAGTCCGCCCAATATGTCGAAGATGCGGCCCAAGGCATGGGTGCGGCCCGACAGCGCGGCGGGATAGCGCGGCTTGAGCAGCGATCCTTCGGGAATGCGCACCTCGATCAGGTCGTAGAAGCCATCATTGAACAGGATCTGCGGGTCGAAGACCATGATCATGTAGATGCCGAAGAACATCTTGAACATGTTCTCGTTGAGCAGGAAGTTGATCGAGGCCTGGCTCTGCGGGTCGGTGCCGTCGAAGTCGAGGATGACGGTATCGCCCTCGCGCCACATCGTGCATTTCAGCTTGTACGGGCCATAGCCCATGCCGTCGTCGCAGATATAATCCTCGAAGCTCACCGGCTCCTCGCTGATCGCCTGAGCGAGCAATGTCTTCATCGCGCGGTGGTTGCGCGCGAGCAGTTCCTGCGTCGCCGAGACATAGGTGTCGACGCCGAAACGCTCGCTCATCTCGATCACGCGGCGCGCGGCGACACGGCACGAGGCGATCAGCGCATTGAGGTCCGCCGCGCACCAGGCGGGCGTGCGGCTCTGGTGCAGCACCAGCTTGACCAGATCCTCGTTATAGACGCCCTTCTTCCAGATCTTGACCGGCGGAATACGCACGCCTTCCTGGAAGATGTTGGTCGCATCGATCGGCATCGACCCTGGGACCTTGCCGCCGATATCGCTCTGATGACCGAACATCGCGGTATAGGCGAGCAGGCGACCGTCCTTGAACACGGGCAGCAGCACCAGCCAGTCGTTGCAATGGCTGATCGCGCCGCCGACCGAATAGGGGTCCGACAGGAAGATCATGTCGCCGTCCTCGAGCGTGCCGTCATAGCCCTGCAGGAAACCGCCGATAAAGCTGCCGAACTGGCCAACGATCATCCGGCCCTCGTGGTCGGCGATCAGCGGAAAGGCATCGCCCTGTTCGCGGATGCCGGGCGACATGGCCGTGCGCACCAGCGTCGCGTCCATCTCGATGCGCGCATTGCGCAGGGCGTTCTCGATGATGTCGAGCGTGACCGGATCGATCGCCTGCTTCTCGAACGGGGTATTGTTGGTCTGAATGATGGTAGCGGGCATGGTTTCAGTTCCCCGTCTTCAGCGTGATCAGGATGTTGCCAACGGCATCGACGGTGCCGGTGCAGTCCGCCTCGATCAGCGTGGTGGAATCCATTTCGATGACGATGGCAGGTCCGGGGATCATGTCCCCGGCGAGCAGCTTCGAGCGGTCGTAGATGATCGCGGGCACCATCTTGCCGTCCATCCACAGCTCGTGATCGCGCAGCTTCGCCGCCGATGGATCGCCATTGCCTTGCGGGAGCTTCGCGGCGGGCAGGTCGAGTGCCTTGCCCATCGCCACCGCGCGCAGGTTCACGATTTCGTGCTCCGAGTCCATGTTGAAGGTGAACAACCGGTGGTGCTCCTCGTCGAAGCGCCCGGTCAGCCATTCGATGCCATGGGTGTGCAGGTCGTCGCGGGTGACCGACATCGGCACCTCGAACGCCTGACCGGCATAGCGGACATCGACCTCGAAGGTGATGGTGACATCGTCCTGGGCCACGCCTTCGGCGACCAGCTCGTCGCCGATCTGCGCCGCCATCTCGTCGAGAATGCCGCCCAGTTCCTCGAGCGTGGTCCGCGATGCCAACCGCGAGAAGCTGCGCGCGGTCTCGGTGCGCATCCGCGTCGTCGCATCGCCGAGCGCGCACAGCACGCCGGGCGAGACCGGCGAGATCGCGGGCCAGCTGCCCATCAGCCGGGCGACCGCGTTCACATGCAGCGGCCCTGCCCCACCAAAGCCCATCAGCGCGAAATCGCGCGGGTCATAGCCCTGCTGCACCGAGATCATGCGAAGCGCGCCGAACATGTTCTCGTTGACGATGTCGATGATGCCGCGCGCGGCGGCATAGAGATCGATCCCCAGCGCATCGGCGATGGTCTGCACCGCCTTTTTCGCGCCCTCGCGGTCGAGCTTGAAGGTACCGCCGAGCAACGCCTCGGGAAGATAGCCCAGCACGACATTGCCGTCGGTCACCGTCGGCAGCTCCCCGCCCTTGCCATAGGCGACCGGCCCCGGCACCGCGCCCGCCGATTGCGGGCCGACACGCAGCGCGCCGGTGAGTTCGGGCACATAGGCGATCGATCCGCCGCCCGCGCCCACGGTCTTGACGTCCAGCGCCGAGGCGCGGACCGACAGGTGCCCCACCTCGGTGGTGCGCACGCGGCGCGCCTCCAGATTCTCGATCAGCGCCACATCGGTCGACGTGCCGCCGACGTCCAGCGTCAGGATGTTCCGGATCCCGGCGTTCTTGCCCACCCAGATCGCGCCGGTGACGCCACCCGCAGGCCCCGACATCAGCAGCGAGACGGGATGCTCTTCGGACTTTTCGGAGGACATGAGGCCACCGTCCGAGCGGAGCAGCGCAAGCTTGCCCGCCATGCCCGCATCGCGCAGCCGGCTGCGCAAGTTGCGGACATAGCGGCCCACGACCGGGCGCACCGCCGCGTTGGCGACGGTGGTCAGCGTGCGCTCGTATTCCTGCATTTCGGGCAGCACGACATGGCTGAGCGAGATCGGCACGTCGGGCAGGATTTCCGCCGCGAGTTCCGCCACGCGCCTTTCGTGCGCGCCGTTCAGATAGGCATTCATCAGGCTGACGGTCAGCGCCTCGATCCCCTGGCCCTTGAGCTTTTCCAGCGCGGCGCGGATATCGGCATCGTCGACGGCCCGCATTTCCTCGCCCTGCGCCGACATGCGGCCCTTGATCTCGACCGTGTCCTCCAGCGCCGCAAGCGGGGTAGGCTTGGGCCAGACGATCCAGCCGGCGAGACCACCGGGCACGAAGCTGCGCGCGATCTGCATCACCTGGCGATAGCCTTCGGTGACGATCAGGCCGACGCGCGCCCCCTTGCCCTCCAGCACCGCATTGGTCGCGACCGTCGTGCCATGGAGGAAGATTTCGACATCCGCCGGCGTGATCCCGGCATTGGCACAGATCGCCTGCACCCCGGTAAGAATGCCTTCGGAACTGTCATGCGGCGTCGAGGGGGTCTTGTGCCGCCAGAAGGCGCCCGATTGTTCGTCGAACAGCAGCAGATCGGTAAATGTGCCGCCGACATCGACACCCAGCCTGTAACTCATTCATTCACCCCTTCGCTTGCCGGCCCTGTCGCCGACACGATTGATGTATGGCCCAGCCTCAGGCCGCCGCGCGGGCGACCAGAGAGGGCAGCTCCCGACCGAGAATCCCGGCCATCCAGCGATTGGCCGCGATGGCGGCATCCAAATCCATGCCATGCGCGATGCCTGACCGCTCTGCGAGATAGATCAGCTCTTCGGTCGCTATATTTCCGGTGGCGCGCGGCGCGAACGGGCATCCACCAAGCCCCCCCAGGCTGGCATCGAGCACGCGCACGCCCGCTGCCATCGCCGCCCAGGCATTGGCTATCCCGGTGCCGCGCGTGTTGTGAAAGTGCGCGCGCAGCGGGATGTCCGCAGGCACGAATTCGCTCAGCCGCCCGAACAGGTCCGTCACCTGCGCGGGCACGCCGACGCCAATCGTGTCGGCCAGCGCGATCTCGGACGGCCCCGCGTCGAGCACCGCCCGGGCGATATCGACGACCCGATGCGCCGGCACGTCGCCCTCGAACGGGCAGCCAAAGGCGGCCGAGATGGTGACCTGCGCGATCAGGCCGTTCTCCCGGGCAAAGCGGATCATCTCGCTCGCTTCGGCGATGCCCTCGGCCACGGTCTGCCCCTGGTTCTTCTGCCCGAAGGTATCGCTGGCAACGATGACGCAGCCGATCTCGTCGACGCCGCGCCGGCCGCCCTCCTTCGTCGCCAGCGCGCGCAGCACGCCGCGCTTGTTCAGCGTCAGGCCGATATAGGAGACATCCTTGCGGTCGGGCAGCCCGGCGATCACGGCTTCGGCATCGGCCATCTGCGGCACGCGCTGCGGGTGGACGAAGCTCGCCACCTCGAGCCGCCGCGCACCGGCGTCGATCATCCGCCCGATCATCTCCAGCTTGTCGGCGGTGGAGACGATGTCCGGTTCGTTCTGCAGGCCGTCGCGCGGGCCGACCTCGACAATCTGGATGCTGCTCATGCCCATGTTTGTATACATTTAGTTCTGACGCGTCCAGCGGGGGAGAAAATGGGGTTCAGTCATTGGCCTGGCGCTGCTCCTTGTGGCGTTTGGCGGTGCTGCTGAACACATGGAAGGCGCGGCGGATATGACTCGTCATCACCGCGCGTGCCCAGAGCGAATCGCGCGCGGTAAACGCGGCGATCAGCTCGCGATGCTCGCGCGCCGATTGCAGCAGCTCGTCGGTCTTGTATTGCGCGGCGGTGCGGCGGACCACCGGCTGCTCGACCAGCATCGGCAGCATGGCGCTGAGCCGCGGCGAGCGCGCGGCCTCCAGAATGACCTCGTGGAAGCGGCGGTTTTGCGCCAGAAACGCCGTGACATCGGGAGGGGTCGAGCGCACGGCCGCGTCGAGAAGGTCGGAGATCCGGCCCAGTTCCTCGATCTGGCGATTGGAGATGTTGCGTGCGGCACGGCTGGCGGCATGGCCCTCGAGCATTCCGCGCAGCACGAACATCTCGTCGATATCGTCGGCCGACCAGTCCGCCACGAACAGCCGCTTCGAATCGCTGCGTACGATCAGCAGCTCGTTCTCGAGCCGCCGCACCGCCTCGCGCACCGGGGTCCGTGACACGCCGGAGATGCGCGCGAGCTGCTCCTCGGTCAGCTGCTGGCCCGGCTCGGCGCGGCCCGAGAGCACGAACTGGCGGATCTTGTCATAGGCAATATCCGATGCCCGCGGCGATGCTGCCTTTTCCATGCGCTTCCATCCCGTCCCAGTACTGCGCACCGCTCCAGCGTCCCCTGGCGGTGCACACCAATTTGCGCCGATCTTGCGCCAACCCATTTTCGCTATTGACGATAGACATTTGTATACAATACCGTCAAGCCATGGATCGCGGTCGAACCTACCGACGCAGACGGTCCCGAAAGGTGGGGTAGCGCATGGCAGATGATCGCCGGATCAAGGTGATAGTACCCATTCCGATGGACGAGGCGGGCGTCGCCGCCCGCGCCGCACAACTTCCGTCCGATTTCGTCCGCCCCGGATTCGCACCCGAATTCGTCGCCGTGCCGTGGGGCGCAGCGCTGGGTGACAGCTATCATGACATGCTGCTGATGGACTGGACAGTGTTCCAGACCGGCATCACCGCCGAAGACGAAGGCTATGCCGGAGTGCTGATCGACACGGTCAGCGATTCGGGGCTGCGCGCGCTGCGGTCGCGCCTGTCGATCCCGGTGATCGGCCCGGGCGAGGCCGCCTTTGCCGCCGCGATGATGCTCGGCAAGAAGTTCACGGTGCTCACCATGTGGCCCGAATGGTTCCCGCTCTACCAGAAGACGCTGACCGAATATGGCTTCTGGGACCGTGTCGCCTCGCTGCGGTCGATCGACACCCGGCCCGACGTCACCGAACTGCTCGCGGGCAAGGAAGAGGTGATCTTCGACAAGCTGAAGGCCGAGGCGACGCGCGCGATGGAGGAAGACGGCGCGGACGTGATCGTGCTCGGCTCGACCACCATGCACCAGTCGGCGGCGTTCCTGGCGGCGAACCTTCCGATCCCGGTGATCAATCCTGGCCAGGTGGCGTGGAAATTCCTCGAAGGGCTGATCGAATGCGGCCTTACCCACAGCAAGAAGGCGTTTCCGATGCCGGAAGTGCCGAAGGATGCAGACGTTAGAAAGGGTTGGTTCTGATGATAGACTGGTCACCCGGCGGTGCGGGTCAGGCCCCGCTGCCTTATCCGTTCTATATCGACATCGTCACCAAGCGCTATTTCGATGGCGTCGACAACAAGAACATGGACCAGGTGCTCAACTGCTTCGCGCCCGATGCGCGGCTGACCGAGGTCACATCGAACACGGTGCATGACGGGCGCGAGGCGATCCGCGCGATGTTCGTCAAGCTGTTCGCCGATTTCGAGCAGATCTGGCACGGCAATTTCGTCCATGTCGCCGACCCGCAATCGAACGCGGTCTGCTCGCAGTTCACCGTGCTCATCACGCCCAATGGCGGCGAGCAGCTGCGCTATGAAAACTGCAACCGCTTCTACCTCAAGGACCGGCTGTTCCAGGAGGTGTTCGTCTACATGAGCGGCGACAACCTGCTCAAGGAAGGGGATCTCTGATGCAATATGCCCCGACACTGCACCGCGACGCGCTGATCGAATTCGCGACGCAGAGCTATTTCGCCAGCGTGGACCGCAAGGACATGGCCGCGACGCTCGCCTGCTTCCACGATGAGGCGCTCTTCACCGTCCAGACCAGCTTCACCACCCATGCCGGCAAGGCCGCAATCGAGCGGATGTTCACCGATTTCTTCGGCGCTTGGGACAAGATCGTCCACCGCGACTTCACCTGCACGGTCGATGAGACCAATGGCCGGATCGCTGCGAGCTTCGTCGCCGAGCTGACCGCCAGCGATGGCAGCGTGACCACCTTGAACAACACCAATTTCTGGCGCCTGCGCGACGGCAAGTTCCAGGAAGTCTATGTCTATATGAGCGGGGCCAATGTGCTGGTCTGAAGGCCGCACCCACAACAACACCCGCCAGAAAAAGCATAACGGGTTCGGGGGAACCTAAGCACCTCAGGGAGTTCACAGCATGCGCCTTACCAGTCTGTTTGCCGCAGCATCGGCCACCGTTCTCGCCAGCGCGCTGGCGACCCCTGCCTTCGCGCAGGACAATGCCCAGGCAGAGCCCGCCGATGATGTCATCATCGTCACCGCCCGCCGCCAGAACGAAAGCCTGGCCGAGGTCCCGGCATCGGTGACCGTGCTCACCGCCGATGCGATCCAGAAGACCGGGGTCGAGACCGCCGACCAGTTCGTGCAGCTGACGCCCGGCGTCACCATCGTCACCGGCACGGCCGAGGCGGGCGACACGCAGATCAACATCCGCGGCATCAACGGAGCGCGCGACGCGGAAAGCTCGGTCGCGCTGGTGGTCGACGGCATCCTCAAGACCAATACCGCGCAGCTCAACCAGAACCAGGGGACGCTGCGCCAGATCGAAATCCTGAAAGGCCCTCAGGGCGCGCTCTATGGCCGCAATGCGGCGGCGGGCGCGATCGTCATCCAGACGATGAAGCCCGGCGACCGGCTCGAGGCAGGCATCGAACTCAGCGCCGCCGAGCAGCAGACCTATCGCGGCAATGCCTTCATCTCGGTTCCGCTGGGCGAGAATGCCGGGTTCCTGGTCTCGGGCAGCTATCTCAAGACCGATGGCTTCTACCGCAATGCGTTCCTCAACAATTCCAAGACCATCGACGATCAGGAAATCTGGTCGGTCGACGGGCGCTTCGTGGCCAGGCTGGGCGAGCGCACCGAGATCGATGCCAAGGCGCGCTATGCCGACCTGACCGGCGCGTCGATCAACTTCAACGCCGCCTTCCACCTGCCCAATTTCGCCGCGGCCAATCCCGCCTTTTTCGAGGATGTCGACGACCATCCGTTCAATTTCTATTCGAACATCCGCCCGACCAACGATCAGACCACGTTCGACGCGTCGATCAAGCTCGAGCACGAGTTCGATTTCGCCAAGCTGACCCTGTGGGGCCTGTACAGCGATGTCGACCAGTCGCTGACCGCCGACGGCACCTCGGCCGACTTTGCCCGCTTCACCTTCCCCGGCGCGACCCCGGCTTCGGTCGCGGCCTCGAACGCCTGTTTCCGCAGCACCGCGCAGCTCACCGGCTTCCCGGTCAACCAGCCCGGCTTTATCGGCGCGACGCCGGTACCGTTCATCTTCGCGCCCGCCACCGGATCGACTTTCGGCCCGTACAGCCCGACGACCTGCGACGGCACGCAATACCAGATCCGCAGCCAGGAGGATTTCAGCGGCGAAATCCGCCTGTCCTCGACCGGCGACGGCCCGTTCAACTGGCAGCTGGGCGCCTATTATCTCAATATCAGCCGCGATGTCGGCGTCAGCCTGGGCGCGGACCTGGGCCAGGGCATCATTCGGCAATTGTATAACGCTCCGAACACGACCAACCCGACCACCCAGCTCTATTTCGACAGCTTCAGCACCGATGTGTACGCAGCCTTCGGGTCGGCCGAGTATAACTGGAACGACCGCGTGAATATCGGCCTGGCGCTGCGCTATGACGTCGAGGATCGCAGCGTTCGCAACCGCGTGCCGCTGGTCACCGATCCGTTCACCGGCGGGCCGATCAACCCCGGCCAGACCGCAGGTGCCATCCCCGACAAGTCCGACAGCTACAAGCAGCTTCAGCCCAAGCTGACCTTCCGCTGGTCGGTGGCGGACAATTTCAACGTCTATGCCAACTGGGGGATCGGCTTCAAGGCGGGCGGCTTCAACAATTCGGGCTCGGCGGCGATCGTCCGCCAGTCGTTCAACCAGTTCATCGGATCGCAGGTCACGATCAACGACGATTACCGCAAGGAACGCTCCAGCGCGTTCGAGGGCGGCTTCAAGGGATCGGCGTTCGACGGCAAGCTGACCTTCGACCTCGCGGGCTATTATACCGACGTCAAGGACATGCAGTTCTTCGAATTCTTCGTCGGCGGCTTCGGCCTGCTGCGCGTGGTGTCGAACATCGACAAGGTCGAGCTCTATGGTGCGGAGCTGAACCTCAATGCCGAAGTGACGCCCGGCTGGACGATCTTCGGCGCGTTCAACGTCACCGAGAGCGAGATCAAGCGCAACCGTTCGCGTCCGCAGACGGTGGGCAACAAGTCGCCCTCGACCGCCGATTACACGATCAACCTCGGCACCCAGATCGTCGCGCCGATCGCCAAGAGCTTCGATCTGGTGGCCCGCGCCGATTATCGCATCACCGGCCCGACCTGGTTCCACACGCTGCAGAACAACACCGTGCCGACGATCTTCAGCGGCCTGTTGCCGGGCTCTGCGTTGGCGCTGCCTGCCTTTGTCGGCGACGCCAATTATGCGGTGACGCGGCGCGATGCCTTTGGCGTGCTCGACGTCCGGGCGGGGCTGGAAGGCGAGCAGTGGCGCGTGACATTGTTCGCGGACAATGTGCTCAACCGCCGCTATCTCAACGAAGTCATCACCGCAGCCGAGTTCGGCGGTTCGTTCATCTCGCCGGGCGGCCTGCGCCGGATCGGCGTCGAGGTCGGCTACAAGTTCTGATGCTGAAACTTGGCCCCACCCGCGATCGAGCGCGGGTGGTCGTCAGGCCTTGAGATAGACCCAGCCTGCCCAGAGCCAGCCAATAATCAGCAGCGTGCCGCCGATCGGCGTCACCGCCCCCAGCCAGCGCGGCGCGCCCAGCGCCATCGCATAGAGCGTCAACGCAAAGATCGCCGCGCCGACCAGCAGCGCGATCGCAGCGCCGCGTGCCTGGCCCATGATCGCGAGTGCCGCGACCGCGTGCACCAGCTGATACATGCCGCCGGTGCGGAGCCATTCGGCCTGCTGCTCGCCCGCCGCCGCATGCGCGCCGAACGCGCCCGCCGCCACCGCGAGCGCGGCCGATACGGCTGCCAGAACCCCGATCATCATCGCATCGCTCCCCTGTCCACTGGCCCGAGCAGCGCGGCAATGCGCTCGGCCGCCGGTTGCCAGGCGAGTCCGCTCTGCCCCAGCCAGCCATCGTCATAATAGCTGGTATGATAGCGATCGCCGCCGTCGCACAGCAACGTCACCACGCTGCCGCTGGTGCCGCTCGCCGCCATTTCCTCGATCAGCGCCGCGCAGGCGATCAGGTTGGTGCCGGTCGATCCGCCGACCCGCCGCCCCAGCCGGTCGGACAGCGCGCGCATCGCCCCGATGCTGTCGCCATCCTCGACCGCGATCATCCGGTCGATCACGCCGGGAATGAAGCTTGGCTCCACCCGGGGGCGCCCGATCCCCTCGATGCGGCTCGCGCAGCCTTCGGGCAACGAGGTCGTGCTGCGGTCCTGATAGTGGCGGTGGAACACCGAATGGACGGGATCTGCGACGCACAGCCGCGTCGCATAGCGCTGATAGCGCAGATACCGCCCGATCGTCGCTGAGGTGCCGCCAGTGCCCGCGCCGCAGACGATCCATTCGGGCTCGGGATATTCCTCCTCGGCCATCTGCGCGAAGATACTCTCGGCGATATTGTTGTTGCCGCGCCAGTCGGTCGCGCGCTCGGCATAGGTGAACTGGTCAAGATAATGGCCGCCGGTTTCCGCTGCCAACCTTTGGGCGACATCGTAGACCGTGCGCGGATCATCGACCTTGTGGATCTCGCCGCCCTGGAAGCGGATCGCGTCGAGCTTGGCGGGCGCGGTGGTCGCGGGCACGACCGCAATGAAGCGCAGCCCCAGCATGCGCGCGAAATAGGCCTCACTCACCGCCGTCGAGCCCGACGACGCCTCGATCACGCAGGTCTCGGGGCCGATCCATTCGTTGCACAGCGCGTACAGGAACAGCGATCGCGCCAGCCGGTGCTTGAGGCTGCCGGTCGGGTGCGAGCTTTCGTCCTTCAGGTACAACGTGATGCCGGGGAAGCGCGGCAGGTCGAGTCGGATCAGATGCGTGTCGGCCGAGCGATTATAGTCCGCCTCGATCCGCCGGATCGCCTCGTCGAGCCAGCCGCGCGGGCACAGCTCGCTCATCCTTGCGCATCCACCAGCCCGTGGCGCACCAGCATCGCGCGCGGATCGGGGTCGCGGCCACGGAAGGCGCGGAAGCTCTCCGCCGCAGGCCGGGTCGCACCACGCGCCAGCACCTCGGCGCGGAAGCGGTCACCGGTCGCGCGGTCGAGCAGCCCGGCCTCGACGAACGCCATGAAACCGTCGGCGGCGAGCAGTTCGGCCCAGAGATAGCTGTAATAGCCCGAGGCATAGCCGCCCGCGAAGATATGCGAAAAGGCGTGGGGGAAGCGGTGCCATTCGGGTGGGCGGATCACCGCGACCTCGTCGCGCACCGCCTCGATCACCTCGACGGGGTCGCTGCCCATGGTGCCCAGGTGCAGCA
>NZ_QKVT01000001.1:2873447-2913310 GCF_003426715.1 Blastomonas sp. UPD001 | reverse complement strand
AATGGCCCGACATGGCGGTGAGCACCTGCCGGTCCCAGGCGAAATCCTCCATGAGCTGGCTCGGCAGCTCGACCGCGTCCCATTCGAAGCCGCTGGTGCCCGCGATGCTCGGGCGGTTGACCTCGGTCAGCAGCAGGTGGAGGCAATGCCCGGTCTCGTGCAGCAGCGTGCCGACATCCGAATGGCTGAGCAGCGACGGCGCATCGGGCCCGGCGGGCGAGAAATTGCACACCATATAGGCGACCGGCAGCTGCACATGATCGCCGTCGTTGCGGCGCGGACGTGCCTCGCCCATCCATGCGCCGCCGCGCTTGCCGGGCCGCGCGAACAGGTCGAGATACAGACCCGCAATCGCCTGGCCGCTCTCGTCGACGACATCGTAGAAGCGCGCATCGGGATGGTAGAGCGAGGCATCGGTGCGCGGCTGCAAGCGGATGCCGAACAGCCGTTCGAGCAATGCCTGCCAGCCCTGCATCACCTTCTCGACCGGGAAATAGCCGCGAATCTCGGCCTCGTCGACCGCATAGAGCGCCTGACGCAGCCGGTTCGAAGCAAAGCCGACGTCCCAGGGCTGCAGGTCCGCGATGCCCAGCTTCTCGGCGGCAAAGGCTTTGAGCTCATCGAGGTCGCGCTGCGCCGCCGGTTTGGCGCGCGCGGCGAGATCGCGCAGGAAGGCGAGCACCGCACCGCCGTCCGATGCCATCTTGGTGGCGAGCGACCATTCGACCGGATCGGCAAAGCCGAGCAGCCCCGCCGCCTCGCGCCGTAGCTCGAGGATCCGCGCGATGCGCTCGGAATTGTCGAACTGGCCGGCATGCGGCCCCTGATCCGACGCGCGGGTACCGAAGGCCCGATAGACCCGTGCGCGCAGTTCGCGATTCTCGGCAAAGGTCAGGATCGCGTTGACGCTCGGCGCCTGCAGCGTCACGCGCCAGCCAGTCTGGCCCTTGGCCTCGGCCGCCGCGGCGAACATCGCCTTGTCGGTCTCCGACACGCCCGCCAAATCCGACTCGTCGGTGATCAGCTCTTCCCAGGCATCGGTCGCATCGAGCACCGCACTGCCGAATTCGTTGGAAAGCGTCGCGAGCTCGACCGACACCGTCTTGAACCGCTCGCGCGCGGCCTCGTCGAGCGCCACGCCCGACAGGCGGAAATCGCGCAGCGCGTGCTCGACCGCGACCCGGTCGGCCTGGGGCAGCGCGGCGAATTCGGGCGTCGCGGCGAGCGCTTCGAACACCTCGTAGAGTTCGCGATTCTGCCCGACCATGATGCTGTTGGTGACGAGCCGCTGCTCGCCCTCCTGATAGGCGGCGCGCAGCTCGGGGCCATCGGCGACCGAATGCAGGTGCGAGACCGCCGCCCAGATCGCGCCGAGCTCGGCTTCTGCCCGCTCGAGTGGCAGCCAGGCGTCGGCGAAGACTGTCGGCTTGTCGCGCACTAGCGCCTCGATCGTCGCAGCATGCCGGGCGAGCGCGTCATCGAGCGCGGGCGCGATGTGAGCGGCAGTGATTTCGGCAAAGCGCGGCAACGCGCGCGTATCGAGCAGGGGATTGGTCGTATCGGTCATTCCCGCCCTTTAGCCGAAAATGGCACCGGGTCAGGCAAAAATATGCGGCGGCTCAGCTCCGCCCCTGCAGATCGCGCAACATCGCTGCGGCCTCGGCGCGCTCGGGAAACGCCCCCAGCGAGAGCGAGGCGCGCAGTGCGCCCATCGCCCGGCCCGGCTTGCCAGCAGCGGCATAGGCCTGGGCGAGGTGATAGCGCAGCCAGGGGTTGCGCGGTTGCAGGGCTTGCGCCTTTTCGAGCATCTCCACCGCCAGCATCGGGCTATCGCTGGCTTCGGTCAGCGCCATGCCGCGCACATGCGCGACCAGCGGGCTCGCGGGCTGGACGCGATAGGCGAGCCGCGAGTCGTGCGCCGCGCGTGCCGGATCGCCTGCGCGCAGACGCGCGAGCGCCAGGTCGGTGAGCAGCAGCGGCTGGCTGCTGCCGAGCTGCGCGTGCAACGCCGAGAGCATCGCCACCGCGCCGGGCCAGTTGCCGCGATCGATATAGGCATTGGCCAGCAGGCGGAGACCGCCGCTATTGGCCGGGCTCATGTCGACGAAGCTTTCGAGCAGCGCGTCGGCTTCATCGCGGCGACCGAGCTCACGCAGCACCAGCGACAGGCGGCGCACCACGGGCTCAGCGAGGCGGATTCGTGCGGCACGCTCGTAATAGGGCAGCGCCCCGCCGGCATTGCCCGAGGCATAGAGCACATCGCCCAGCAGCATCTGCGCATCGGGTACGCCGGGATTGCCCTCGGCGAGCGGGCGGGCGTATTCGGCGGCCTGCGCGAAATCGTCACGCGCCACCAGCATGCGGACATAGGGCACCACCGCGCGCGCATCGCGCCGCGCGGCGCGCGCGGCGTCAGCGAGCAGCCAGGGCTCGTCGTCCTGATCGAGCCGCAACAGCGGGGCAGCGTCGGGCGTCGCAGCGCGCGCGAGATATTCGAGCGCCGCATCGCGCTCGCCCATCGCCTCGAGCGAGCGCCCGACCAGAGTCAGCAGATAGGCGCTGGTGCCCGCGCGGTTGGCAACCGGGCGGAAACGTTCGAGCAGCGCCTCGTGCTCGCCCTCGGCATAGAGCGCGCGCGCGAGCAGCTCGGCCGCCCGGCGGTTGAAGGGCTGCGCATCGGAGAGCCTTTCGAACCGGTCGATCGCCTGGCGGTAGTTGCCGAGCTGGAACTCGACCACGCCCTCGACCTGCATCGCTGCGGGCACCGCTTCCAGTGCGCCGCCGGTCTTCTGGATCAGGTTGCGCGCCAGATCATAGCGGCCCGCGCGCGCGGCGAGCACGGCCTGCAGGAAATAGCCGCGCGGGTTGTTCGGCTCGAGCGCGACGATCTGCCGCGCCGCCTTCAGCATCGCGCGCATCCGGCCCATATCGCCCAAGGTCGCGGCATATTCGCCGAGCACGGCGGTATCGTTGGGGTCGATCGCCAGCGCGCGTTCGAACCAGGGCAAGGCGGCGGCGAGCCCGGTCTGGCTGCGCGTCAGCTCGCCGCGCAGCTGCAAGGCACGGACATTGTTCGCGTCGAGCGCCACCGCATGATCGGCCGCTTCGAGCCCGCCCGCCTGGTCGCCCGACGCGGTGCGGAAGCGCGCGATGTCGGTCCAAAGCAGGCTGTCGTCGGGGGTGAACTGCAAGGCCCGGTCGAAGGCCGCGCGGGCCTCGTCATACTGCCCGAGCGCCAGATGCGCCCGGCCCTGGGTGCGCGCGGCATAGCCTGCATCGCTCCTCGCCACCGGCCCCTCGCCCAGCCAGCGCAGCGCATCCTCGGCCCGGCCCTGCAGCACCATCGCCTCGGCCATCGGCGCGCGCACCAGCGCGCGATCGGCGCCCAGTTCGAGCGCGCGTTGCAGCTCGCCTTCGGCGCCATCGGCATCGAACAGCATCAGGAACACGCGCGCCTGGGCTAGCCTCGCCTCTTTCATCTTCGGCGCAGCCTTGATCGCATTCATCAGTTCTATCCGCGCCGCGCGATTGTCGCCGCGCGCGCGATGGTCTGCCGCGCGCGCCATGGCCTCGCGTGCGGCACCCATATCCTCCGCCCGCAGGCTCGCGCCCGCGCCGCCCAGCAGCAGGGCGGCGGCGGCGAGCGCCGACCACAGCCTGTTGCCGGAAGGGAGATCAGGTCTGGATGTCATATTGCCGGAGCAGATCATACAACGTCGGGCGGCTGATTCCGAGCAGCTTGGCCGCGCCCGAGATATTGCCCTCGGTGCGTGCCAGCGCATGGCGGATCGCCTTGCGGTCAGCGAGTTCGCGCACCGCCTTCAGGTTCAGGAACTCGGCCGTCTCGGGCTCGGCGCGTTCGAGGTCGAGATCCTCGGCGGTCACCAGGCGGCTTTCGGCCATGATCACCGCGCGCTTCACCCGGTTTTCGAGCTCGCGGACATTGCCGGGCCAGTGCCAGGCATCGAGCATCTTGAGCGCATCGGGGGCGAAGCCCTTGACCGCAGGGTTCATCTCGGCGGCAAAGCGGGCGAGGAAATGCTTGGCGAGCAGCACCGCATCGCCAGGCCGTTCGGCGAGCGAGGGAATGTTCACCACGATCTCGGCGAGGCGGTAGAACAGGTCCTCGCGGAACCGCTCTTCGGCAATCATCTTTTCGAGATTCTGATGCGTCGCGCAGACCACGCGGGTGTCGACCGGGATCGGGCTGCGCCCGCCGACCCGCTCGATCACGCGTTCCTGCAGGAAACGCAGCAACTTGACCTGGAGCGGCAGCGGGATGTCGCCGACCTCGTCGAGGAACAGGGTGCCGCCAGCGGCCTGTTCGATCTTGCCGATGGTCGTCTTGATCGCGCCGGTGAACGCGCCCTTCTCGTGCCCGAACAGTTCGGATTCGAGCAGGTTTTCCGGAATGGCGGCGCAATTGATCGCGACAAAGGCGCCGCCTCTGCGGTTGCTCTTCTCGTGCAGCCCGCGCGCGAACAGCTCCTTGCCGGTCCCGCTCGCGCCGAGCAGCATCACCGAGACATTGGTGTTGGCGACGCGCTCGATCGTCCGCGCGGCCTTCACCATCTGCGCATCGCCGGTGATCATGCCGCCCAAGACCGTGTGATCCTCGCCCGATTTCTGGCTGAGACGTGCGTTCTCGCGCTCGATCTGCTGGACGTTGAGCGCGCGGCGGACGATCAGCGCGAGGTCGTCGATCTCGACCGGCTTGCGGTAGAAATCATAGGCCCCCTGCGCGATCGCATCGCGCGCGCTCTGCCGCTCGCCATGGCCCGAGGCGATGATGACCTTGGTATCGGGCTTCAGCCGCAGGATTTCCGCCAGCGTCGCGAAGCCCTCGCTCACCCCGTCGGGATCGGGCGGCAGGCCGAGATCGAGCGTGACGACATCGGGCTCTTCATAGCGCAGCAGGTCGATCGCGCTCGCCCGGTCACCGGCGCACAGCACCTCGAAATCGTCGAACGCCCATTTGAGCTGGCGCTGCAGCCCGGCATCGTCCTCGACCACCAGCAGGCGCGGCAGCCGGTTGGCGCCCTTGCCGCTGCCGTTCATCGCGGGATTGGGGGAAAGGTCGGTCATCGGTCAGGCTACCTTTTCAGCAACGGGCACGGGCATCGCCGCCGGATCGTCGGAATCGATCCGGGTGGCGAGCGGAAGATGGATGGAAAAGCGGCTGCCCTCGCCCTCGCGGCTCTCGACCTCGATCCGGCCGTGCATCGCCTCGACCAGCAGCCGGGCCTCATAGGCACCGATGCCGAAGCCGTCGGCCTTGCTCGAGATGAAGGGCTTGAACAGCTTGGCGCGGACGAATTCGGCGGACATGCCCGCACCATGGTCGACAATCTCGATCACGCCATTGAGGCCATCGCGCGCCATCGAGACATAGACCGGCGTGTCCTTGGGGCTGGCATCGATCGCGTTCTGGATCAGATGGCCGAGCACCTGTTCGAGCTGCGCCGGATCAGCCATCAGCACCAGCCTTTGCGCGGCGCTGGCGACCACCGGGTGCGCCGCCTGCTTGCTGGCGATCACCGCGCGCACCACGCGCTCGGCATCGATCGCGCGGACGCCTTCGCCTGCCGAGCGGGCATAGCCGGTCAGCCTGCGGATCAGCGTGTTCATCTTGCCAACCGAATTCTGCAGCGTCGCGATCATGTCCTTGCGGAACTCGGGATTGTCGGCGTGCCGTTCGGCGTTGCGCGCGACCAGGCTCAACTGGCTGACCAGGTTCTTGATGTCGTGCATCACGAAGGCCATGCGGCGGTTGAACTCGTCGAACTGATCGGCCTCGCGCAGCGCTTCCTGGCTGCGCGCCTCGGCGAGATAGCTGGCGAGCTGTCGCCCGACGAGGCGCAGCAGATCGAGATCCTCCCAGTCGAGCCGCCGTTCGACCAGCGGCCGCGCCAGCACGACCAGTCCGGCGAGCCGGTCGAAATGCACCAGCGGCACGATCGCCCAGGCGTTGGTTTCCTCGATCGCCCAGTCGGGAATCGCGCGCCGATCGGTGTCGCGGTCGTGGCCCGAGCGCAGCGCGTCGAGCTCGACGATCCGCCCGGTCGCCTGGAAATAGCCGATGGTCGCGGCGGTGCAGGCCTGGGCAGGGACATCGGCGGTGGGCCAGTTGAACCGCGCCTGCAGCTGAAGGCGGCCATTGTCGCCCGGCGCGAGCAGCAGCCCTGCGGGGCTGTCGCTGATGTCGGCGGCGGCCTTGATCACGCGTTCGTGAAACGGCGCGGTGCCATCGCCGGGCCGCCCGATCGTCTCGGTGAAGCGGATCCATTCGGCGCGGTAGTCATAGCGGTGCTGGAAGAAATGCTTGGTCGCCTTGACCTTGAACCAGGCGCGGAACCGGTCCGACGGCAGCAGGATCAGCGCCGCGAGCGACATGCCGAGCACGAGCAGCATCTGCGCGCCCGACGCGACGGTTCCGCCGACCGCGCGCAGCAGCTGCGCCACCGCGATCATCGTGACGAGATAGCCCAGGATCGCGAACAGCGAGAGCGAGCGATAGGCGATCTTGCGCGACAGGGTGAGCTTCCACCCGCCGGGCCGGTTCGCCGCCAGCGCGAAGAACGGCACGGCGAAGATCATCAGCACCCCGCGCAGCGCCAGCATGTCGGCGCTGAGCGCACCGTTCAGATACCCCATGGTGTAGAGGTTGAGATCGTACAGCCACATCGCGGCGAGCGCGGCCAGGGGAATCCGCAGGCTCGTTCGCGTCTCGGCATCGGCGACGCTGTACAGGTTGTTCGCCAGCACCAGCGCGCCGACGACGAAGATCATCCGCAGCAGCATCGCGCTGCCCAGCGTCAGGCTTTCGAGCCCCTGGTGCGTCGCGAGCAAGGTCAGCCAGTTTTCCACCACCGGTTGCGCGGCCAGCACCAGTGTCAGCACCAGATAGACCGCCGTCACCGTCCCAGGCTGGGCACGCGCCGAGCGCACCATCTGGAACAGGAACGCCAGCCAGGCGAGGTTGCGCAGCGATTCAGCCAGGCCGGCAATCGGGTCGATCGGCCCCAGCGCGGCGACGGCAAAGGCCCAGAGGCTGGTCGACAGCAAGGCGATCAGCAGCGCGGCATCGCCCAGCGACGGGCGCGCATCGCGCAGCCTTGCCCAGCGCTGGACCAGCCACGCGGCCACCAGCAGCGTCAGCGCCGCAGCGCCCGAATGAGCCCAGAGGCTTATATCGGCCCAATTGGCCATGGGATCACCGGGCACCATCCGGCCACAGCACGACGCGCAGCGTCTGCAGGATGATCAGCAGGTCGAGAAACGGCGTGTAGTTCTTGGCGTAATAGAGATCATATTCGAGCTTGTGCCGCGCATCCTCGACCGATGCGCCATAGGGATAGTTGATCTGCGCCCAGCCGGTAATGCCGGGCTTCACCATGTGCCGCTCGTTGTAATAGCGCATCTTGGTTTCCAGATCGGCGACGAATTCGGGCCGCTCGGGGCGCGGTCCGACAAAGCTCATGTCGCCCTTGAGCACGCTCCATGCCTGGGGTAGCTCGTCGATCCGGACCTTGCGGATGAAGCGACCCAGCCGGGTGACGCGCGGGTCGTTCTTCTGCGCCCATTGCGCGCCATCGACCTCGGCATCGGTGCGCATCGAGCGCAGCTTGACGATCTGGAACGGCTGGCCGTACAGCCCTACCCGCTCCTGCTTGAAAAAGGCCGGACCTTTGCTGTCGAGCTTCACCAGCAGCGCGAAGAGCAGGATGATCGGCGCAGTGAGCAGCAGCAGGATCGAGCTCACCACCAGATCGAACAGCCGCTTGGCGATGGTCGAGATGCGCCGCCCTGCCGAAAAGCCGTCGGAAAAGATCAGCCAGCTGGGATTGACCGTATCGAGATCGACGCGGCCCGTCTCGCGTTCGAGAAAGGTCGACAGGTCGTTGACATGGACGCCCGTGGTCTTGATGCGCAGAAGATCGTTGAGCGGCAGCGCGTTGCGCCGTTCCTCCAGCGCCAGCACGACCTCGGTGACGTTGAGATTCTCGACATGCTTGGCGAGATTCTTGATCGCGTCGCGGTTGATCGCCTCTTCGACCACCAGCGGCCCGTCGTTCATCGCGACGAAGCCGACCAGCACGAAGCCGGCATCGGGACGTTCGGACAGGTCCTGCACCCGCTGCGCGCGCTTGCCCGCGCCCAGCACCATCAGCCTGCGCTTGAACGCGGTCGTGCCGAGCAGTCCGCCCAGGATGACCCGGTTGCCGATCAGGAAGAGGATCGACAGCCCCATCGCATAGAGGCTGTTCGAGCGCCACAAGGTCGTTCCGGGCAGGATGAAATAGGTGACCGACAGGAAGATGACGCCGAGCGAGATTGCCACCAGCAGCCGCGCGGCGGCGAAGCGCAGCGATTGCAGCGAATCGGGCCCGTAGACCCCGACCGCGATCATCGCCATGTGCACCAGCAGCGCGAAGGTCGCGATCGGCAGTGGCCGCTGGCTTAGCGGCTCGACCTCCATCCCGATCTCGTGCGCGCGCCAGACCCAGCCAATTTCGGCGGCCAGGCCCAGCAGCGCCAGGTCGAAAAAGCCGAGCAGCAGCACCGCGTGCGGCACATAATGTTTGAACAGCCTGAACATGGAGCCCGCTATAGCCGGGCAATGGTCAAGTGTCGGTTAATTTTACAGCCATATGCGCGCCGGACCCAAGAATTTCCGGCACAGTGTCAAAGCTTTTTACGCATCGGCGAACCCGCGATGCGATTCACTCGCCGATCTTCTGCGCCGCATCCTGCGCGGCATCGCCGACCTTCTGCGCCGCCTCGCCGACCTCACCAGCCGCACCCGCGACCGCATCGGTGCGCACTTCGCCCTGCTGCATGAACTGCCAGGCGAAGAAACCGCCGACGACGAGGATCAGCAGCAGGATCGCCATCATCAGACCGGAGCCGCCACCCGAGCGGCGCTCGACAACGGTGGTATGCGTCTGGACCGGTTCGACCGGGCGATCAGTCACGGTGGTGGTGGTCGTGTGTTCCGTCATGGCAATTCCCCTGGATGGTTGTTCTGGGGCGTGTACGGCCATGCGCGCGGCTGGTTCCGGCGGTGTGCGAAAGCCTTAATCGGTAAGGAAATCGAACGGCGTCACCCCGCGTTCGCGATCGTCGAACTTGAGCCGGATACCGAGCGGCGGCTTGGAGCGTTGCGGGCAGTCGCCGCGCTTGCACATCGCACAACCCGGACCGATCCGCGTCGCACCCGCCGCACTCAGGTCCATCCCCCGCGCATAGCAGAGCGTGGCGGCCTGATCGACGGGCACGCCAAGGCCTATGGCGAACTCCGCCGTGGTACCGCCCGCACCATAGCCTGCGCCCTGCACGCTGCGCGCAAGCGTCAGCCAGCGGCTCGCGTCCTCGAGCTCGACAAGCTGCACCTGGACCTGACTGGGGCGCGAAAAGGCCTGGTGCAGGTGCCAGAGCGGACAGGTTACCTCGGTATCGGCGAGCGGCGCGCGCGCCGCACCGCCGAAGCGCTTCGACACCTGGCCTGCGCGGTCGACCCGGAGCATGAAGAAGCCGAGGCCGCGCTGGCCGACGCGCTGCAAGGTGGTCAGCCGGTGCGCGACATGTTCGAACCCCGCGCCGAAGCGCCGCTGGAGCAGCAGCATGTCATAGCCCGATTGCTCGCAGGCACGCAGGAAGCGCCCATAGGGCATCATCACCGCGGCGGCGAAATAGCTGAAGATATGCCGCTGGTAGAGCCGCTCGGCCGTGCGGTCGCCGAACTGCGCCCCCGCGACCAGCGCATTGATGTCCGCGCGATACTCCAGCTGCCCCAACAGATAGGCTGCCTGGAAGGTGCGCGAGGCCATATCGAGCATCTCGGACAGCTGCAGCTGGCGCGCATGCAGATCGAGCCGCCGCAGCCGTTCGGGCATCACGCTCTCGGGCAGGATGCGGATCGAAAGCTGGTGCTTGGTGCGCAGCCGCTCGGCGATCGCCGAATAGAGATCGCCGCTCTGCAGCCGCAGCGCGTCGGCCAGTTCCTCGGCGGCATGGTCGAGATCGGCAAAATGGTTGCGCCAGCGCTCGATCTCGCCGCGGACGCGCGCTACGGGATCGTCGACCGCAATGCCCGGGACGGCGCTGCCCGCGCCGCCCTGCACCCTGTCGTAAAGCCGCGCAAAGGCCGCCGCCGTGCCCGGCGATGCCGCCAGCCAGTCCTCGATCTCGCCCGGCTCCACGCCCAGATCGGCGAAGATGGGGTCGGCCATGCGGCGACGCATCGGACCCAGCCCGCCGCCCGGCTCGTCCCCGGTCAGGTCGCGCGGATCGACATCGAACCGCTCGGCAAGCGTCAGCATCAGCCGCGCGCTGACCGGGCGAAGATTGCGTTCGAGCAGGTTGAGATAGCTCGGCGAGATGTCGAGCCGTTCCGCCATGGCGGCCTGGGTGAGACCGGCATTGCGGCGCAGACGGCGCAGCGCAGGTCCGGCATGGAGCGAGGGTTCGGCCATGCCCAATGTTGTAACAATCATGACAAGCTTACAAGCTTTTCGGCTGTTCCAGTGGCGATCTGCGCGCATTTTTTGTCAATTTGTGCTGCGCGGCTCCAATTGGATCGCTAGCAACGGACCAACGCAGCCCGCACGAGCTAGCAGGAGAGGATCTGGGTGAGCGGGGCAATCCCGCCACCCCGCCTTTCGGCCAGGGCCCGACAGATCACGAGAGCTTTCCTGGGGAGGAAAGACATGCCGCCGAGAACCCAGGTTTTCGGCGGCATTTTCGTGGCTTCGCGCGAAAATTTACAAATCGGTACGGAATGTTAACCGGTTGCTGCGAAGGTTTGCATTGATGGCGGCAAAATGAGGGCAATACGCTGTGCTGAAGGAAGTCATGCTGGGATCGGGCGGCATCATGCTGGCCGCAGCGATCTTTGCATCATCGGTCAATACCGGGCCGGTTCCCGCTGGCGCGCCCGGCGCAGCGCCCGCTGCTGCACATTCCCAAATAGGCGGGCCAATTGGCGGCGTGACTGCGGTTACAGGCAGGCGCGGGTCAGATAGCTGCGCGTGTCGGCCCCGATCAGCGCGGCATGGCCGTAATTGGGATGCGTGATCTGCACCATCGCGACATTGCCCGCATCGTGCCAGGCGGCGATGGCGGCATCGTCGAGCGGGAAGTGCAGGAAATGCACTGCGCTGGCCTTGCCCGAGGCGCTGGTGCGCTCGACATCCTGTTCGGGCACCGCGGCGATGCGGATCGAGCCGATGGTCAAAAAGATATGCGCCTCGACCCCGCCGATCGTGCGCAGGAAAGCATCGCGCCGCTCGGGATTCTCGATCTCGAACATCAATGTCGCGGTCAGCTCGCGGCCATTGGGCACCATCGGATTATAGGCGGCCAGTTCGTCGGCCAGCTGCTCCTCGCCGCCCTTTTCGATGCGCAGCATCTCCTGGATCTGCAACCACATGCTGTCCCAGCTTTCGAAGGTGATCATCGCGTGCGGGCCGATGGCGAGGCGCGAGAATTTCTTGGCGAGGATGCTCTCCTGGCGCTTGTCCTTGCGGATCAGCTCGTAATCGGCGAGGTCCATGATGTCCTCGCGGGTGATCGAACGGCGGTCCCTGGGCATCGTCTTTTCCATATCCATTACAGTCCGTAAGCCTTGGCCATCAGTTCGACGGGATGGCCGATCCGTTCGGGCAGTTTTGCCGCCCCGCCCTGCTCCATCACCTGCTTGAGGTGCGATCCGGCGAGCGGGCATTCGCTGACCATGTAATCGGGCGCGGTCTTCTCGAGCGAACGCACCGTGGGCCGCGCGAGCTTCACCGCGGTGTCGAAATTCTGCTGGTAGATGCCCCATTTGCCGCCATGGCCCGAGCAGCGCTCGGTCAGCACCGGCTTGGCCTCGGGGATGAGCTTCAGCATCTCCATCGCCTTGGGGCCCATGTTCTGCGCGCGCGAATGGCAGGCGAAGTGCACACCGATGCTGGCATCCATCGCCTCTACCGGGGTGAGCCCCGCCTGTTTCGACAGCTTGACGATATATTCGCTGATATCGTGCGTAGCAGCCGAGAGCTTCCTGATGTCCTCGTTGTCCGGCTCGATCAGCGGCCATTCGAACTTCATCATCAGCGCGCAGCTCGCGGTGATCGCGACCACGTCATAGCCCTGGTCGATCAGCGGCGCGAAATGCGCGGCGACGCGCGCTGCGGCGCTGGCGACCGCAGGGATGTCTCCATTTTCGAGCTTGGGCATCGCGCAGCATTCGGGATGCTCGATCCGGACCTCCACCCCGTTATGCGCCAGCACCTTGACCGCCGCCTCGCCCGGGGTCTGGTCGTTGAACTGGTCGTAGCAGCTGGCATAGAGCGCAACGCGGCGGCCGAAGCCGGGCGCCGCCGGATTGGGTGCGGGTACAAGAGCGGCGGCGCGGTTGGTCAGCGGGATATCGGCGAACTTGGGCAGGTGCGCGCGCTTGTCGATGCCGAGCATCGACTGCATGATCCCGCGCGTCGTGCCGCTCTTGCCGTCGGTCGCCCAGTTGGCGACGTCGGAAAAGACGCTGCCCAGCTTGCCGTTGCGATCGGTTTCGGCGAGCAGGCTATCGGCCTTCGAGGTCTCGCCCTTGCGATGCTCGACCGCGCGATAGCGCAGCATCAGATGCGGGAAATCGAGGTTGAACTCGTGCGGCGGCACATAGGGGCACTTCACCATGAAGCACATGTCGCACAGCGTGCAGGCATCCACGACCTGCTTGATCTGCCCGGCGGACAGGTCCTCGACCTCCTCGTTCGGGCTTTCGTCGATCATGTCGAACAGCCTGGGGAAGCTGTCGCACAGGTTGAAGCAGCGGCGGCAGCCATGGCAGATGTCGAACACGCGGCGCAGCTCGGCATCGAGCGCGGCCTCGTCATACCAGGATTCCTCGCGCCACGGCAGCACATGCCGCGTCGGCGCGTCCAGGCTGCCTTCCTTGTATTCGGTTGCCATCACGATCCCCTGTCAGGCACAGACCAGCGAACGCCTCCCCGACCAAGGGCGGCATGAAACCGGCAGAAAAATGGCCTGCGCTTCGTGCCGAAACACGAAGACACAGGCCAAGTTGTCGTTCAACTGAAACTCAGGCTTCGGCCAGCAGCGCGTCAAGCGTCTTCTGGAACTTGCCGGCATGGCTCTTTTCCGCCTTGGCGAGCGTTTCGAACCAGTCGGCGATCTCGTCGAAACCTTCGTCACGGGCGGTCTTGGCCATGCCCGGATACATGTCGGTATATTCGTGGGTCTCGCCCGCGATCGCCGACTTCAGGTTGTCGGCGGTGGTGCCGATCGGCTCGCCGGTGGCCGGATCGCCGCAGGCTTCGAGGAATTCGAGATGGCCGTGCGCGTGGCCGGTTTCGCCTTCCGCGGTCGAGCGGAACACGGCGGCAACGTCGTTATGGCCTTCGATATCGGCCTTCTGGGCGAAATACAGATAGCGGCGGTTGGCCTGGCTTTCGCCGGCAAACGCGTCCTTCAGGCACTGTTCGGTCTTCGATCCCTTGAGTTCCATGGTCATCCCTCGCTAGTGATTCAAACTCGGTTGGATAAGGGTTAAGGCCAGGATGCGCGGCTGGCCATGTGATTTTCTTGAACAGAATAATCGATAAATTCGATCAGCATGATTGATAATGTTTCTCAATTACCGGCAATCACCACCATTTTGGGGGAAAACTTCCGCAATCCCCGTGACGAACGCAAAAACTGCCGTTAAACCGCCGCCACCGAAATCCAATCAGAAGGGACGTTTCCTCATGAACAATGCTGAACTTGCAGAGAAAATTGCCGCCGATCACGGCGTGACCAAGGCGGACGCCCGCAAGCTGGTCGATGGCGTTTTCGCTGCAATCGCGGATGCCGCGGCTGCCGGCGAAGAAATCTCGATCAACGGCTTCGGCAAGTTCAAGGTCAAGGCGACCCCGGAGCGCGAAGGTCGCAACCCGGGCACCGGCGCCACCATCACCATCAAGGCCTCCAAGAAGCTCGGCTTCACCCCCGCAAAGGCGGTGAAGGACAAGCTGAACGGCTGATCCGTTCCGGCCTGAGCCGATTGAAAAAGGCCTCGCCCCCATCGGGCGGGGCCTTTTGCGTTGCGGGTCTGACTTGCCCCCAGCAATTGGCCGCGCGCCCGTTGCAACCGCCCGGCCAAGGCGATAGGGCCTTGAGCCGTGGGCGCATCGATCGACATAGGTCTGGATGAGACAGGGCGGCCTGTCGGCATCGATATCGAGGAATTGCTGGCGACCAGGCTGCTGGTCCAGGGCAATTCCGGATCGGGCAAGTCGCATCTGCTGCGCCGCCTGCTCGAGGAGAGCGCAGGGCTCGTCCAGCAGGTGATCATCGACCCCGAAGGCGATTTCGCGACGCTCGCCGACGCCTTTTCGCATCTGGTCATCGATGCGGGTGACTATAACGAACGCGAGATCGCGCGCATCGCCGCGCGCATCCGCGAGCACCGCGCCTCGGTGATCCTCAACCTCGAATCGCTCGAGCTCGAAGCGCAGATGACCTGCGCAGCCACCTTCCTCAACGCGATGTTCGATGCCCCGCGCGAGCACTGGTATCCGGCGCTGGTCGTGGTCGACGAGGCGCAGATGTTCGCGCCCTCGGTCGCAGGCGACGTGCCCGATCCGGTGCGCCGCGCGAGCCTTTCGGCGATGACCAACCTGATGTGCCGTGGCCGCAAGCGTGGCCTTGCCGGCGCCATCGCGACGCAGCGCCTCGCCAAGCTCGCCAAGAATGTCGCCGCCGAGGCCAGCAACTTCCTGATGGGGCGCACCTTTCTCGACATCGACATGGCGCGCGCCGCCGACCTGCTCGGCATGGAGCGCCGCCAGGCCGAGCGCATCCGCGATCTCGAGCGCGGCTGCTTCCTGGGCCTCGGCCCGGCGATCTCGCGCCGCCCGGTGACCACGCGGATCGGGTCCACCCGGACCACCAGCCGCACCGGCACGCACCGGCTGCTGCCGATGCCCGAGGCGCAGGGCGAGGATCTGCGCGACATGCTGCTCTCCGCAGGTGGCAATGACGCGCCGTTGCCGATGCCGCCGCCGCGCCCCGCGCCGGTTGCCGCCGACGAGCTGATCAGCGCGATCGCGCCCGCGCCGCTCCCGATGGCCGAGCACTCGGCCATGTTCGCCGCGCGCAAGGAGGCCGAGGACGCGGCGGACGCGATCGATGCCGAGGCGGTGATCGTCGCGGTGCTCACCGACATGCTCGCCGATGGCAGCATCGCAAACCAGACCGAGGCCTTGCTCTATCAGGATTTCTCGGTGCGATGCCGGATGCAGCGGCTGATCCGCCCGCCGCTCGACATGGAGGGCTTCCGCCAGCGTCTTGCGCTGGCGCGCGGCGGCATCATGGACCCGGCCGACCCGGCCTGCGCGCCGCTGCTCGAGGCTGCAACCCGGCTGCCGCAGGAAATGTACGCGCCCTTCCTGCTGATCGCGCGCGCGGCGATGGACGGCCAGCCCTGCCCAGACGATGCCGCGCTCGGCCGTGCCTATGGCACCAGCTCGCCCGGGCGCATCCGGCGGCTGATCGACTATATGGAAAAGCAGGGCGTCATCGTCGTCCGCGCCGATTTCGGCGGGCGGCGCTCGATCGGCATACCGGACCTGGGGCTGAGCACCGGGGCGGAGTAGCTGGGTGGAGTAGCTGGGTGGAGTAGCGGTCGCTTCGCTGGTCACCCTCACCCTTCCCACTCCGCTGCGCGTCGCGGGCCCCTTCCCTCTCCCATCGGGAGAGGGAGGGAGGCGCGAAGCGCCGGAAGGGTGAGGGCCACAAGCCCGGAAATCAGAACTCCGTCGCCTCGAAGCGCACCGGCTCGCCGATCGCGCTGTCGGCGAGCGTGTCTTCCCACATCACCCGGTTCCCGCGAATGATCGTGCCGATCGGCTTGCCGGTCAGTTCCATGCCGGTGAACGGGCTCCAGCCGCAGCGCGATTGCAGCCAGTCCTCGGTCACCATCCAGCGCTTCTTGAGGTCGACGATCGTGAAATCGGCATCGTAACCCGCGGCGATCCGCCCCTTGCCGACCAGCCCGAAGATCCGCTGCGCGCCCGCCGAGGTGAGGTCGATCAGCCGCTGCATCGACAGCCGTCCATGGTGCATGTGATCGAGCAGCAGCGGCAGCAGCGTCTGCACGCCGGGCATGCCGCTCGGCGTATCGGGATAGATCTTGGACTTTTCCTCGATGGTGTGCGGCGCATGGTCCGAGCCGATGACATCGGGCACGCCCTGCGCCAGCCAGTGCCACAGCCCGTCGCGATGCGCGCCGCTGCGGATCGGCGGGTTCATCTGTGCATAGCTGCCGAGCCGCGGATAGGCCTCCTCCCCTGCCAGGGTCAGGTGCTGCGGCGTCACCTCGCAGGTGGCGATATCCTTGTGCTGCGCGATCAGCTCGAGCTCGGCCGGGGTGGTGATGTGCAGGATGTGGATGCGCCGCTTCGCCTCGCGTGCGAGCCTGAGGATGCGGCGCGTCGCCAGCATCGCGCTTTCGTCATCGCGCCAGACCGGGTGCGACGAGGGATCGCCGGTGACGCGCAAATCGGCGCGCTCGTTCATGCGGAACTCGTCCTCGGCATGGATCGCGACGCGGCGCTTGCCGCTGGCGAGCACGCGCGCGAGCGCGCCGTCATCGGCCACCAGCAGGTCGCCGGTCGATGCGCCCATGAAGATCTTCACCCCCGCCGTGCCGGGTAGGCGCTCAAGCGCCTTGAGCGATTCGGCATTGGATGAGGTCGCGCCGACATAGAAGGCATGGTCGCACCACATGCGGTGATGCGCGCGAGCGAGCTTGTCGGCGACACGCTCTGCGGTATCGGTATTGGGCTTGGTGTTCGGCATTTCGAACACCGCGGTCACCCCGCCCATCACCGCGGCGCGGCTGCCCGATTCGAGGTCTTCCTTGTGCTCGAGTCCGGGCTCGCGGAAATGCACCTGGCTGTCGATCACGCCGGGCAGCACATGCAGCCCCGTACAGTCGATCACCTCGCCTGCATCGCCGGCGAGCGCGCCGATGCTGGCGATCCTGCCGCCGATGACGCCGATATCGGCGGAGACCGGTCCGCCGGGCAGATACACGGTGCCGTTCCTGACGATCAGGTCATAGCTCGCTGTCATCGCATCTCTCCGCTTGAAACTGGCTGAGCGATACGCATGTTGAGCGCCATGTCCACCCCCACGCTGCTCGCCCATCGCGCCCTCATCCGCCTGTCGCCGACCGACCCGCACGAGGATGTGCGCGGCTTTCTGCAGGGGCTGGTGACGCAGGACACGAAGGCCGTGACGCCCGGAAACCCGCAATATGCCGGGCTGTTGAGCGCACAGGGCAAGGCGATGTTCGATTTCCTGCTGTGGGACGATGGGGCGGACGTGCTGATCGACTGCGAAGCGGACCTGGCCGATGCGCTCGCCAAGCGGCTGACAATCTATCGCCTGCGCCGCAGGATTTCTATCGCGCGCGACGAGACGCTGCAGGTTCACTGGTCGCCCGAACCGGTCGAGGGCGCCGCGGCCGATCCGCGGCTCGCCGCGCTCGGCTGGCGCGCTTCACCAAGGGCTGCTATGTCGGCCAGGAAAATACCGCGCGGATGAACTGGCGGCAGAAGGTCAACCGCCGCATCGTGGTGCTGCCGCTCGCCGAGGCCGACGAGAAACGTCAGAAAATCGGCTATCCCGCGCTCGGCTGGAGCGTCGAGCACCGGCGCGTCGAGGATCTGGACCCGGCACAATGGCCGGTCTGGTTGCAAACGCCGCAGGCCTGATTGCAACATTTGATAAAGTACAAAATTTATTGTATAACTGTTCTACTCCCCCAAGTCAGCAAGGCTGAACCCGATGTCGCGCCCCCTGAACGATCACGAAGCCATCCGCATCCAGCTGATGGAGGCCGCCGAGGAAATGGTTCGAACGCGCGGCGCGATCAACCTTTCGCTCACCGAGGTCGCCGCCGCCTGCGGCATGTCGCAATCGAGCTTCTACCGCTATTTCGCTTCGAAAGAGGCCTTTTTCGAGGCGATCGCCGGGCGCTGGTTCGAAGAGCTCAACCAGATCATGGAGGATGTCGTCGCATCGGACCTTCCGCCGCGCGAGAAGCTGTTCGAGTTCTTCGCGCGGCGCGTCGCGGTCAAGCGCGCCCGGTTCGAGGCCGACCCCAATCTGTTCCGCGCCAATATGGACCTGGGCGAGGAACATTGGGAGGTGATCCGCGGGTATGTCGACCTGGCGGACCATTACATGGCGGTGATCCTGGGCGAGGCGATGGCCGAGGGCTATTTTCCCGGCTATGATCTCGACCATGTCGTGTCGCTGACCAACCTGATGCTGCAGCCGTTCTGCAACCCGTTCGTGATGATGGACATGATCCGCACCGCGACGCCCGACAATCTGCGCATCGTCATCAACACGTTGTTCGACGGGCTGGGTGCCGCACAGTCGATCGTCGATGCCGAGAATGTGACGCCGCTGCGCGCGATTTCCTGACCGCCTGGCCCGGCACACTGCGGCTCTTGCCAACGCCCCCCGCATCTGGCAAGGGGGCGCTCCGCACGACACCGCATGGCCGGTGATTCCGTGACCGGGCGCGTAGCTCAGTGGTAGAGCACACCCTTCACACGGGTGGGGTCGCAGGTTCAATCCCTGCCGCGCCCACCATCTTTTCCGATGGACGAGAAAAGATGGCGCGCTGTCCGGCCGCGATCGCTCGTCATTTGACCTTGGCGGCGGTTGCTTCGATCTCGATCAGGAATTGCGGGCCGGCGAGCGCCGCCACCTGGACGGTCGAGCGCGCGACGAGATTGGGGTTGGCGGCCGTGCCGAAAAACTCGCGATAGCCCGCATTGAAGCCCGCAAAATCCATCTTGCCGCCCAGCTTGGGATCGCCGACGACGAACACCGTCAGCTTGATGACATCGGACATGGCATAGCCCTGCTTGGCGAGCGCCGCCTCGATCTTCCTGAAGGTGCTGATCGTCTGCGTTTTCGTGTCGCCATAGGCCTCGATCCCTTCGGTCCTGGCGGGATCGATCGGGCTGGCGAGCTGGCCGCTGAGCATCAGGATTTCCGCACCCGGCGGGATGGTGACCCCGCCCAGGATGATCGCCGGGGGCGGATTGGTGTGGCGGACGATGCCCTGCGCCTGGGCGGCGGTGCAGCTGAGGCCGGCGGCAATGGCGGTGAGCAGGATTTTGCGGATCAAGCAGATTTCCTTTCGCGTGGCGGGAGAAGCGATCGCGGCGGACGCGGCCCGCCAGGATCATCGGAAAAGGTCGGAAGCTCGCGGTTCCCCGGCCATACCAGATGCCGCGCGCCCAGCCGAGAGGCGATGCATCGGTATAACGAGCGCCACTGGGCTCGGGGCAGTCGAGCGTGAAGACGCGACCGCCACCCCTGCGGCGACACGAGCCATGCCGTCGCGGACGCGGCCCGCAAGACTCCCCCCGGATGGGTCGGTTCGTTGCTGCGATGACGTGCCACGAGATCATGTCGGGACTGCGGTGTCGGAGGCGGCCGCCTGTGGCGAGGGTTCGAAAAGCGTCTTGCGCATCGGCACGAAGCGCAGCGCGATGCCGTCATACTGCTGCACGAACTCGCCCTCGGCACGATAGCCATGGGCGGCATAGAAGGGCACGCCGGGCAGCGTCGCCATCAGCTCCGCCTGGGTGAAGCCTGCCGCGCGCGCAGCCTGCTCGCACGCATCGAGCAAGGCCGATCCGATGCCGCGTCGGGCGAATTCGGGCGCGATGAAGAACGCCCTGATCTTGGCCGGGGCCTCTGCGGGATCGACAAAACCCATCTGCCGCTGGGCAAAGCGATCGGACCCGAACAGGGTTGCGCGCCGGCTCCACCCGCCGCACCCGGCGATCCGCCCGTCGAGCTCGACCACCAGATAGGTGCCGTCGGCGACCAGCTCGCTGTCCACCCCGAACACATGCGCGATGGCCGCCTCGGTCTCTTGCGGCGAGTAGTAGCCGGAGCTCAACTGCCGCGCCGAAGCGGCGATCAGCTGCTCGATCGCGGATATCTCGTCGGACCGGGCGGGGCGGATGATCATGCGGCTTGGGCACTCCTGGGTGGTTCGGTCAGTGCCCGGGCGCGCATCTGCTCGACCAGCGCAGCGACGGTCGCGTGCGCCGATTGCAGCGCGCCCTCCTGCCAGCCGGGTGTCTGGCTGAGCGCGGCACTGGCAAAGAAGATGCGACCATCGGGCTGATTGAGCAAGCGGAAGGCGGGCGTGTCGATCATCGGATGCTCGCCGCGATCGCGCATGCCGGGGTTCCAGTTGGGCCAGGGCCCCAGGCTATACGGAATCTTGCGCCAGTTGACGACCAGCGGCGCAGTGCAATCCGCACCATGGCCGGGATGCACGCTGTCGATTGCGGCGCGCGCCATCGCGATCTGCTCGGCGATCGGCCGCCGGGCAAAGGCCTTGCCCGGCTCGCCCGAGCTGTAGCAGCCGAGGATCATGCCCCTCTCGCCGTGCAAGCCCCAGGACGGATACCAGATCAGGCTGGTCTCGCCGCCGACAAAGGTGAGGCCGCCATAGATCTGGTCGCGCTCCCAGAAGCGCGGGGCCTCGAATGCCACCTTGTTCGAATCCTCGTAGAGCACGCCCGCGATCGCGCTGGCGACGGGTTTGGCGAAATCGGCCTCGATCCTGGCCAGCACCGGAAAGGGGATGGTGCACACGCAATAATCGGCCTTGATGACCCGCGCCGCGCCGCTGGCCGTGTCGATCCAGGCGATCTCGACCCCGGCCTCGCTCTGGCGGATTCGCTGGACATCGGCGTTCAGTACCGCGCGCTGCTTCAGGTTGCGCTCGATACCGACGGAAATCCGGTCCATGCCGCCCACCGGCTGGAACATCGTCGCCTGCATGTAGAGATTGTCCTCGAAGCCCATCATCGCCAGCTGCTCATTGGCGAGCAGATCGGCGAGCGGCACCGGCGCATTGGCAGTCTCGAAGCTCGATATCCCTGCCCCCGGCCCCGTCCTGAAGCCCGAGCGCGTGGTGCCCTTGAACGCGTAATCGCCCTGCAGATCGCCATAGGCCTTCAGAAAGGGCAGCAGCTTCGCCTTTTCCTCGACGCTGAGCGCGGTATCAAGCGCGCCCTGATTGACCGCCTTGGCGAGCAGCTCGGAGACATGGCCGCGCATGTCGTTGATCGCGGTACGCATGCGCAACCGGCTGCCGTTCCTCGCGACCAGATAGGCCGAGCGGCTCGAATTGACCTCGACCTCGAGCGGCACGCCGAAGCGCTTGGCATAGCCGAGCACGCCCTGGTGGAAACTTGGCAGCCGTGCCGGGCCGGCGTTGAAATACAGGCCTTCGGAAAAACGCGCGATCTGGTCGTCCTCGCCCTGCATGGTGATGCGGTCCCCATCGCGCACGGTCCAGGCCTTGCCCCCGACGCGTTCGCGCGCCTCGAGCAGGGTGACCGCAAACCCACGCTGCTCCAGCTCGTAGGCCGCGACCAGCCCGGCAAAACCGGCGCCGAGCACGACGACCGAGCGCCCCTTGCCGAGATCGCCCGGCATCGGCTCGAGCGCGGCGGCCCGTGCGACGCCAAACCACCCCATCGATTGCATCGCGCCCGCGACGGCCGCAACTCCCCCGGCCGCACCGATCCGGTGCAGCATCGTTCTGCGTGTGATCACCTTGAAAAAGCCCCCATCCGAAAATGCAGGCCTTGCGGACATCCCGTCCTGTCATGGCCGCGCCATCCCGCGCGGCGCTTTCCCCGAGCCATAGCCAGGGTTGCGCCGCCCTTGCCGGGTGGCCGCCTTGTTGTGCGGTGCAAAAATAACTGGTGAAATCAGGCGAAGATTGCCGACTGCAAAAGCAGCGGCGCCACTCCAGAGGAACCGAAAAACTCTATTCTCAGCTGATCTTGCGATCAAAACATCGTTCGAAAGCCGGCGCAAGAGGATTCTTCGCACATGCAAAAAATTCTTGTGCGATGCGGCGCGCCAAGCTTACCCGGCGCGGCTGCGCGCGTACCAGCCATAGCCGCCGATCACCGCATAGCACAAGGCGGGCAGCACCAGCGCGAGCCCGAGCTGGCCCGACAGGTCGGCAATCGCACCGGTGGCAAGCGGGATCACCGCGCCGCCGAAGATCGCGATGTTGATGATGCCCGACCCATCGGCGGCGCGCGGGCCCAGATCCTCGCACGCCAGGCTGAAGATGGTCGGGAACATGATCGCGTTCATGAGGCCGATGGCGAGCAGGCTGTAGCCCGAGACCGCTCCTTGCGTGCTCGTCGAGACGAGGATCAGCACGATCGCGCCTGCGGCCACGGCGGCGAGCAGCTTGCCAGGGCTGACGAAGCGCATGACGCCCGACCCGATGAACCGCCCGACCATCGCGCCGCCCCAGTACAGCCCGATCAGCTTGCCCGCCGCCTGCTCGGGCAGCGCCATCACCTCGGCCTGCATCAGATAATTGACGATCAGCGATCCGATCGCGACCTCGGCCCCGACATAGAGGAAGATGCACAGCGCTCCGAAGCCGAAGCGCGGGCGCGCGAGCAGATCGAACCCGGCCAGGCCGCTGCTCGCCTCGTGCGTCTCGCCCTTCAGCCGGTTGCGGAACATCCAGACCACGGCTGCCACCACCGCGATCGCGGCGGCGATGCCGAGATAGCCGTTGACGATCGCCTGGCTTTCGGCGGTGCGATAGGCATCGAGTGCGGGGCCGGAAAGCTGGTCCGCGCTGAGGCTGGCGAGGCTGCCGAGGATGAGCGCCGAACCCACGATCGGAAAGACGGTGGTGCCGAGCGAGTTGAACGCCTGCGCGAAGGTCAGACGGCTGTGCGCGGTCTGCGGCCTTCCCAGCATCGAGATGAGCGGGTTGGCGACGACCTGCACGATCACCACGCCGCTTGCCAGCACGAACAGCGCGAACAGGAACAGGCCATAGGTGGCGTTGCGCGAGGCGGGGATGAACAGCAGGCAGCCCAGCATCATCAGCAGCAGCCCGCACACCGCCCCGCGCATGTAGCCGACCTTCTTGACCAGCTTGGCGCCGGGAATGCCGATCAGCAGATAGGCGGTGAAGAAGCAGAACTGCACCAGCATCGCCTGGGTGTAGTTGAGCGTGAACAGCTCCTTCAGCTTGGGGATGATCACGTCGTTGAGCGAGGTGATGCCGCCGAAGATGAAGAACAGCCCGAAGACGAACAGCCTGAGCTCCGGCGCATCGACATGCCCGCCCTTGCTTCCCGTTGTGCCATTCATGTTCTGCGGTGCAAGCGCCATTCGATCATCCCCATATTGTCGGCGGGACATCGCCCGCCTCGCCTTGATTAGAGCATTTGCGCGCGCGGCCAAGCGACATCATGCGTCGTGCGGCAGACTGATCAGCAGGAGCGCCGCCGCCAGCGCCAGCAGCGCGAGCACGAGGAACAGGCTGGCATAGCCGAAATCGGGCACCATCGAGATCGCGATCCACGGCATGATCAGCGAAGGGGCGGTATTGGTGAGGTTGAACAGCCCGATGCCGAGGCCGCGCGAGCCGGGATCGGGCAGGATGCGCAGCGTCTGGCTGGCATGCAGCGCCAGGAAGGCGGCATTGGCGGTGGCGAACAGGATATAGGCAAGCTGGGCCGTGCCGGTCGTTCCGGCCAGCGCCATGGCGAGCAGGCTGGCCGCTGCGACCAGCGCGGTCAGCGCCAGCGCGTGGAACGGGCGGCCGTGACGGTCGCTCCACCGCCCCAGCAGCAGCGCTGCGCCCACCGATAGCGCGAGCCCCGCAGCATAGAGCAGCATCTTGGCGCTATCGTCCATCGCCGGATCGAGGCTGCGCAGCCAGAAATAGAGATAGGCGGCCAGCGCCGCGCCCGACAGCTGCATCAGCAGCCGCGCCAGCCAGACGCGCTGCAGGACCGAGGCGGGACGGACGGTCGCGGCAGGCCGGGAGGTTTGCCTTACCCGTTCCGGAAAGGGCGTCGATCGCACGAACAGCAGCAAGGGCAGCACCAGCGCCAGCGTCATTGCCGCAATGGTCGCGGTGCGCGCGGTCAGTCCCCCGGAAAGGGTTTCGGGCAGCAGCATCGCCGAAAGCGCGCCCAGCGGCGGCGCGAGCGACAGCAGACCGCCGAGCAGGCCCTTGCGGTCATCGGGCACCACATCCCCCGCCCAGGCGATCAGCGGCGTGAGCATCAGGTTGAGCGCCATCTGCCATGCGACGACCAGCCAGAGCAGGGCCTGCGCCGTCGCCGCCCGCGCGATGGCGAGTTGGAGCAGCACCGTGGCCGCCAATCCCAGCGCAATCCAGACGCGGCGGCGGCGCGTCGCATCGCTCAGCCAGCCCGACGCCACGCCCGCAAGGCTCGCCGCCAGCGCGCCCGCAAACACGATATAGCCCAGCCAGCGCACGTCGTCGCTGCCGGCAAGCTCGGTCACCCGGGCGGGCAGGACCAGCATCAGGAACGGCGTATAGGCGATGACGCCCCCGGCATAGGCGAGCGCGTAGAGCGGCAGGAAGGCCGGCGAAAGCCGCGCGGAGGGCCCGGTCACAATCTCAGCCGCCCGCCGCTCATACCGTACGAATGCTACCTCTGCCGTCATCAGCCCTGCATCAGGCCCACCGTCCCGGACCGTCCGCCCCCTGGGGCGGGCGATCCGGGCTTTGGCCCCCTTATGCTAGAAGTCGACGCGAACGCGAAGACCGTAACTGCGCGCGTCGTTGAGGAAGCGAATGTTGAGCGACGAGCCGACCAGCGCCTTTTGCGACACCTCCTCGTTGAGGAAGTTGCTGGCCCAGGCCTCGATCCGGAAATTGTCGATCGTATAGCCCATGCCGAGGTTGAGCGTCGAGAAACCCTTCTGACGATCGGGGAATCCCGCCGCCAGCGATGTCTGCCGCGTGCCGTCGAGGAAGACGATGTCGTCCTCGTTGAACTGGCTGAGGAAATAGGACGAGCGATAGTTGAGCAAAGCCTGCCAGTCGAACCGGCCCGGCCCCGCCTGGAAGGATTGCGACAGGCGCGCGCTGATATTGATCTTCGACGCCAGGGGCAGGCGGTTGCCGACCAGGCTGATCAGCGGCGAATTGCCGCCCGCGCCGAAATCCTGCGCGCGCGCATCGGCGACGGTGCCGCGCGTGATCTTGGTATCGAGGAACGCCGCGTTCAGATCGACCGCGAAATTGCCCGGCAGCTTGAAGCGCAATTCGGCCTCGGCCCCGTAGATCCGCGACGCGCCGATATTGCGGTTGACCAGTGAATAGCCATTGCACACCGGCGGCGCCTGGGTGGTGTCGAGGTTGATGCAGGTCAGGTCCTGGAAGACCTGGTTATTGTAGTCGTAATAGAAGCCGGTGAGGTTGAACACCGCCGGGCGGTTGAACAGGTCGAACGCGTTGCGGCTGCCGACCTCGTAGACCAGCAGATCCTCGGGACGGAACTCCTCCGGGATCGGCGAGCCGTTGAAGCTGTCGTTGAAACCACCCGACTTGTGCCCCGTCGAGACCTTGGCATAGAGCATGTGGTCGTCGTCGATGTCGAACTCCACACCCACGCGCCAGTCGATGAAATCGAACTTGGCGCGGCCGATCTGCTGGCCGGGGATGGTGAGGTTCGCATAGCTGAAGCCGCCATTGGTACCCGACGGATTGACCGCGGGGCAGTTGACGAAGCCGTTGTCGATATCGGGCCTGTCGATACAGGTGCCATTGGGGTTGGTGCCGTTGGCGATCGATCCGATCTGCGCGATCAGCGTGTCGCGCAGACCCGGACGGGAAATGCCCTCGATCAGGAATTGCGCCTGGCCGCGCGGCGTGGTGATGTTCGACACGTCGAAATTGGGCCGGTCGAGCAGCGCCGGGCGGAAGCCCTCGGTGCCGACGCGCGTCGCGAAGCAGCAGTCGAAATTCTCGCCGCCCAGCGTCAGCGCCCAGTTGCCGCCGATGCCGAAGCGCGATTTCTTCTCCTCGGTATAGCGAATGCCCGCGATCAGCCGCAGCCGGTCGGCGACGTCATAGGTGCCGTCGGCATAGAAGGCGAAGCTTTCGCCGTTCACCTCGGGCATCACGAATTCGGTCGCCGAATAGCAGCAATAGCCCCGATCGGCGAGCGCGAGATAGCCGACCGCCTGGTCCTCGTTGAAATAGAAGCCGCCCAGGTTCCAGCGGAACGGCTGGTCCTCGTTGGCGAAGATGCGCGCCTCATAGACCTGGCTCTTCGACTTGGTCTGCCAGAAATTGCCCGAGAAATTGTCGTACTGCACCGCAGACAGGTCGCGGCCCGGGAAGTCGATTCCGTCGCTCGACGCGTTGACCTGGTAGAAATCGACCGAACGGTAGCTGCCGGTCAGCTCCGCGCCGAACGTGCCGAAATCATAGGCGATCTTGCCCTGCACGCCCCAGAGCTCGTTGGTCATGTCGCCCTGCAGCCCGCGATAGACGACGTCCTTGAGGTTGAGCTTGTCGGGCCTGAGACCGGTGGCGACGACCGCGCTGAAGATGTTCGCGCCAGGATAGCCGGTGCCTGTTTCCTTGCCGTAATCGCCGACGATCGAGACACTCAGCCGGTCGCTCGGCTCCCAGAGGAACGAGAGGCGTCCGGCGTAATTCTCTTCGAGGCCTGCGGGCTTGAGCGTGTTCGCCGGCGCGCCGGTCGAGACATTGTTGAAGCCGTAATCGCGATTGATGTAATAGGCCGCAGCCCTGAGCGCCGCGGTGCTGCCCAGCGGCACGTTGATCGCGCCTTCGGCGGCATAGGACGAGCGGTTGGACACCTCCGCCTGGGCATAACCGCCGAACTGGCCGAGCTTCGGCTTGGCGGTGATGATGTTGAGCGTGCCCGCGAGCGCGTTGCGGCCATAGAGCGTGCCCTGCGGTCCCTTGTTCACCTCGACGCGTTCGAGGTCATAGAACATCAGCCCCAGGCCGCGGGGACGCGGGATATAGGTGCCGTTGAGATGCGGGGCCGCGCCCGGATCGCCAAGCTCGGTATTGTTGGCCGAGCCGACGCCGCGGATGAAGATTTCGACATTGCCTTCCTGGTTGGCGATGCTGAGCCCCGGCACCGCAAGCTGCAGCTGGCGCAGCTCGACAATGCCGTCCTGGCGCAGCTGCTCTGCTCCCAGCGACTGGACGACGCCCGAGACGTCCTGCGAATTCTCCTCGCGCCGGTTGGCGGTGACGATGATCTCGTCGCTTTCGCCCTCCGCGCCGTCGGCGGGGCGCTCCTGCGCATGAGCGGGCATCGCCGCCGTGGCCGACAGCAGCGCCAGCAGCGCGGCGCGGGTGAAACTGGTCCTGTTCATGACTTCCTCCCTAATCCTGTTCTTATTTGCATTGAATGACGGGTCCGGTCGGCGAGACGATCCGGGCCGAGGACATGACGATTTCGAGCTTGCCCGAGGTCGCGAGGCTGAGCGGCGTGTCGACCCGGGTCATGTCGACCCCGGCCTTGGCAAAGCAGCTCAGCGGCACCGCGATGCGGGTCCATTTGCCGGTCTTCGCGGCGGCAGTGAGCATGGGGGCGAGCGGGAAGCCGCCAGCACACTGCGCGCCGCACCCCATGACCAGGCTGACATCAGCCGTGGGCGGGGTATCGACCCTGAGTTCGATTTCGAGCGCGAGCTCGCCATTGGCCTGGCGCGACAGGTCCTCCGCCTCACCCATCACGATCGCGGCAACCGCCGGTCCTGCGCCGGTCCAGCGCAGCCGCACCGAGTCCTCCTGCGCGATGCGGTCTGCCGCCCGCGCCTCGATCAGGTCGGGGCCGGGATTGGTCGAGAGCGCACCTGGCGGCCCGATCAGCAGCCTGCGCCCCGCGCCCGGCTTGCCCGCAGCAAACAGCACGCCGGGGTCGGCCGCGGCGACGCTCGCGCGCGCCTCGGGCAGCGGCGCAAGATCGCCCTTGTCGGCGAGCGTCAGGCCGAAGCCGTAAGGAAAGAGCGGATCGTAATCGGCATCGCCGATATTGACCGCGGTCTGGTCGCTCGCTTTCGGCCAGCTATAGGGCAGCTTGCCGCGGAAATCGGCCTTGCCCAGCAGCATGTCCGCCACGCCGCCGCCTTCCGATCCCGGCAGCCAGGCCGCGACGAACGCATCCGAGGCATTGAGGAACGGGTTGACCCACATCGCGCGGCCCGAAAGAAAGACCGACACGGTGGGAATGCCCGCCGCCTTGAGCTTGCGCAGCAGGGCGAGCGCCTTGGCATCGTCATAGCCGACATCCGGCCTGTCGCCCTGGAACTCGGCATAGGGCTCCTCGCCGAACACCACGATCGCCACATCGGGCTTGCTCGCAAAGCTGCCATCGGGCGAGAGCATCGCGGTGCCGCCGGCCGCCCCGACCTGTTCGGATATGCCCTCCCAGATCGATTGCGCGTTGGGGAAATCGCTGCGCTTGGTGCCCGTGCCCTGCCAGCTCAGCGTCCAGCCGCCGGTCTGCTTGGTGAGGTTGTCGGCGCCGTCGCCCGCGACCAGGATCCTCGCGCCGGGCTTGAGCGGCAGGACGCTGCCGGCATTCTTGAGCAGCACCAGCGATTCACGCACCGCCTGCCGCGCCAGCGCGCGATGTTCGGCGCTGCCGAGCAGCGTCGGATGTGTTTAAGAGACAGGCCGAAGGCTTGCCCGCCTCGAACAGGCCGGCGCGCAGCTTGACGCGCAAGATGCGGCGCACCGCATCGTCGAGCCGCGCCATCGGCAGCGTCCCGTCCTTCGCGTGCGCCAATGTGGTCCGGTAGAGTTCCTTCCAGCTGTCGGGCGCCATGTACATGTCGAGCCCCGCCACGGCAGACGCGGCACAGTCGGTCGCGGTGCAGCCCTCGACCTGGCCATGGCCGTTCCAGTCGCCGACCAGAAAGCCGTCGAAATTCCAGCGTTGCTTGACCACATCGGTCAGCAGCGAGCGGTTGCCGTGCATCTTCACGCCATTCCAGCTCGAGAAGCTGACCATGACCGATTGCACCCCGGCGTCGAGCGCGGGGAGATAGGGCGGGCTGAACAGATCGCGCAGGGGTGCCTCGGCCATCCGGGCATCGCCCTGGTCCTTGCCGGCATGCGTGCCGCCATCGCCCAGGAAATGCTTGGCGGTGGCGATGATATGCGGCCCGCGCAGCCAGTCGCTATCGCCGACCTTGCCCTGCAGCCCCTCGATCAGCGGCGCGGCATAGCTGGTGGCGATCTCGGGGCTTTCGCCAAAGCCCTCATAGGTGCGGCCCCAGCGATCGTCGCGCACCACCGCCAGTGTCGGCGCGAACGTCCAGTCGAGCCCGGTAACGCGCATCTCGATCGCGGTCGCCTCGCCGATTTTGCGGACGAGCTCGGGGTTCCGCGCGGCCCCCAGGCCGATATTGTGCGGAAACAACGTCGCGCCCACGACATTGTTGTGCCCGTGCACCGCGTCGCTGCCCCAGATGATCGGGATGCGCGGCAGCTTGCCATTGGGCTTCATCGACGCGGCGTAGAAGGCATCAGCAGCGGCGAGCCAGTCCTTCGCGGGCGCATTGTAGCGGTTGCCGGGGTCCGAATTGCCGCCGTTGAGCACCGAACCCAGATGATAGCGGTACACATCGTCGGGCGTGACGCTGGCGATATCGGCCTGGATGATCTGGCCGACCTTCTGCTCGACCGACATCGCCGCGATCAGCGCATCGATCCGGCGTTCGATCGCGGCATCGGGGGCCAGCTTCGATTCGCGCTGCGGCCAGAGCTCGGCATTCGCTTCGGCGCTGGCCGTGGCGGCCGCGGCGGATCCGTCGGTTGCGGCGGAAAGCGGCGCGATCCCGAGCGCCAGGGGCCAGGCGAGCGCCGCAAGCGACACCGCACGCAACACGGAAACAGCCCCACGCGGCACGATCATCATCCCTCCCATCCTGTCGGCGACTGGTCCGCCTGACAACGTTTACCGATTCTCGGTCAACGTTTACCGCTATCCATCGACACAAGTCAAGAGAGGCGCTAAGAGAAGCTGGGTCGCAGCGGTTCCCCCAGTTCCGGGGGGCCATCCAACCGCCTGGAGGGGACGATTTCAAAGCGAACCACGATCGTCGACATCGCAAGGGTAGCCGGGGTCACGCCCAAGACCGTCTCGCGTGCGCTCAACGATGCTCCCCATGTCAGCGCCGCCGTGCGCCAGAAGGTGAAGGAGGCCGCCGAAGCGCTCGATTATCACCCCAATCTGGCGGCGCAGAGCCTGATCGCGCGCCGCTCGTTCCTGATCGGGCTGACCTATGAGCGGCCCAGCCCCAGCTATGTCGTCGAGCTGCAGAACGGGGCGCTCAGCCGGCTCGACGATGGCCGCTACCGGCTGGTGGTGCTGCCCTTCGCGCATGTCGCCAGTCGCCCGGAGGAACTGGGCAAGCTGCTGCTGCGCGCCGGGCTCGACGGGGTTCTGCTCGCGCCGCCCGCCAGCGACCAGCCGCTGCTGCTCGACATGCTCGAGCGCCAGCGGCTGCCCTATGCGCGGATCACCCCGCACAGCGATCTCGATCGCGGGCTGGTGGTGGCGATGGACGAGAGCGCGGCGGGCCATGCGGTGGCGCAGCATCTGCTCGCGCTCGGGCATCGCCGGATCGGCATCATCCTGGGCGATCCCTCGCACGCCGCGAGTATCGGCCGTCTCGAAGGCTATCGCCGCGCTTTTGCCGAGGCGGGCGGCGCGATCGACGACGATCTGATCGTCACCGGCGATTTCACCTATGCCGTGGGCTATGAGGTGGCGCGCACGCTGCTGGCCGGCGCGAAACGCCCGACTGCGGTCCTGGCGCAGAATGACGACATGGCGGTTGCGGCGATCGCGGCGGCGAGGGAAATGGGCCTGTCGGTGCCGCACGACCTGTCGGTCGCAGGCTTCGACAATTCCGAAGTATCGCGCACCGCGTGGCCGCCGCTGACCACGGTCAACCAGCCGGTCGCGCAAATGGCCTGGGATGCCGCCGACCGGCTGATCGCCATGCTCGACGGCAAGGCGGTGTCCGAGCTGCCGCAGCGCCGCGACCATGCACACGAGCTGCTCGTGCGCGCTTCCACCGCCGCCCCGGCCGCCTGACCGATCCGCTATTCGCGCTCCAGGGGCGGCTGGGCGAGCTCGATCAGCTCGCGCGCCTGGTCTGCGAACCACTGGCCTGCTGCCGGGGCCTTCACCCCGCGCTCGGGATCCATGGGGCCGGCGGTGCCGCGCAGGCACTCGCCGTCCGATTCGCCGGGTACCTTGATCCACAGAAAGCCATCGACATAGGCTTCGCGGGTGATCAGCGTGGGGCGACGTCCCAGCCCCCGGCCAGGCGGATTGCACCAGACCTCCGCATCGCGATAGCGGCCGGCGGGCGGCTTCCACGAGCCCTGGCCGTTGCGGCTGGTATCGATCAGCGCATGTGCCTGCGCCTCGGGTGCGCGCTTCAGGCCGGCTTCCGCAAACAGCCGGTCATAGGCCGCGTCGATCCGTTGCCGGTTGCGGGGGGCCTCGAACGGATCGGCGGAGAACTGGCTGGGGCATGCCTGCGGGTCGAGACCGGTCCGGCTCACCAGCGCGATGCAATCGCTGACCCAGCGCGCATAGGGCACGACGCGCGCATCGCTCTCGAAATTCGAGACGTTGAGGAAGAATCCCGCGCCCTTGCCGACATCGGCGCGGACCAGGCGGCTCGCGATCTCGCCGGGCGCGAGCCAGCTGCTGCCGGTGCCGTCGAGGTAGACGCGCGCCCTGGGCAGCGCGCCCAGGATCGCAACCGCGCCGCGCAGTTGCTCGTAACGACGCGCCGCCGCCGCCTCGTCCTGTCCTTCGGGACGGCAACCTTCGAGATCGCCCGCCAGATTGCGGTTCCAGGGGATCACGCCCAGGCCATCGGGTTCGAGCACGATGATCGCGGGGCGGTTCCCCACCCCTCGCGCCACGCCGGCGATCCAGGCGAGATAGGCCGCGCCATCCGCCGCGCCGCCCGCCGAATAGAGCGCGCAATCGCGATAGGGGATGTTGTACGCGACCAGCACCGGCATCTGCCCCTTCGCCGCCGCACGCTCGGTGACGTCGCGCGCTTGCGCCTCGACGATCTCGGGCGTGCCATGAGCGAGCCAGGTGGCGGACGGAATGCGCGCGAGGCGCAGCGCATCAGCGCGCGCCGCGCCCTCGAGCTTTCCGGCAGCCTGGACCGTTGTGCTCCGGTCATCGACAAACAGCCTCGTCGGCGCATCGCTGGCCTGGACGGCGGCGACAGGCGCCACGCACGCCAGCGCAAAAGCGAGCCATTTCAATCGCATCACCGCTCCCGAATATCTGTTCTCGCGCGCGAGGATCGCGGCATCACCGTGGCAAATCAACCGGTGCGGGACAAAAACCGCCTCCACTTCGGAGCGATCAGCCCGAAAGCCGCGGAGTCCGGGGGCTGCGCGCGCGCATCGCGATGACCAGCCCGATCATGCCGAGCGCCGCACCCGCGCCTGCGAGCAGGCTCCAGCGATATCCCTCGAACAAGGTCGACAGCACCATCGCCACCACCGGCACGAGCACGCTACTATAGGCGGCGCGCGCCGCGCCGATATCGCGGATCAGCGCGAAATACATCGGGAAGGTCACCACCGAGCCCATCAGCCCGAGATACACGATCCCGGCCAGATAGGCCGGGCGGCTTTCGAACACCGGCGCGCCGTAAAGCGCCCAGCCGAGCACCGCATTGCCCAGCGCGCCCCACAGCATCGCCCAGGCGAGCAGCGACAGGATCGGCATCGCCTTCACCCGCTCGGCCGATTGCATGACATTGGCGATCGAGGCGCACAGGATTGCGCACATCGCCAGGCTGAGCCCCTTGATCACGTCGTTCAGATCGGCGGGCATCGCGCGATATTCCTGCACGAACAGCAGCGCGATTCCGGCCAGCGCGACGGCGGTGCCCAGGATAAACCCACCCGCGATCCGCATGCCCAGAAACAGGCGCGAAAACAGCGCATTGGGCACCATCAGCATCGCGAACAGCACCGCGAGCAGGCCCGAGGTGATGTACGCCTCCGACCGGTAGACGAAGTTGAAATTGGCCGAGAACTGGAACAGCCCGAGCGCCAGCGCGATCATCTGCTGCTGGCGATCGAGCCGGAGCGGCGCCTTGCGCCACCAGGCGAGCGCGAACATGCCCGCAGCGGCCACGGCAAAGCGATAGCTGACCGACCAGGTCGGCGGAACGCTCGAAATCTGGTCCTTGATCACCAGCCAGGTCGAGCCCCAGATCAGCGAGACGAGCAGGAACGGCACCAGCACCCGCGCCGACAGCATCGAGGGTTCGTCATGCGCGTCCGACGCAGGAGAAGGCGCGGTGCTCGCCATCAGAGCGCGGCGATGGCGGCGGCGAGCGGGGCGACGGTCTCGGCGTCCTGATCCCAGGCGGTGACGAAGCGCGCCTCGCCGCCTTCGGCGGTCATCTCGCCCCAGTCGTAGAATTCGAAGCCCTGCGCGCGCAGCGATGCCGCCTCGATCGCAGTGAGCTTGACGAAGACCTCGTTCGCCTGAACCGGATAGAGCAGCCGGTCGCCCGCCGCCTCGGCGATCGCCTGCGCGCCCGCGTTGGCGGCGCGGGCATTGGAGAGCCACAGGTCGTCCTCGAGCATCGCCAGCAGCTGGGCAGCAAGGAACCGCCCCTTGGATTGAAGCTGCCCGGCGCGCTTGCGCAAATAAGGCAGTTCGCGCGCGAGGCAATTGTCGAACACGATGATCGCCTCGGCGTTCATGCCGCCGTTCTTGACGCAGCCGAAGCTCAGCATGTCGACGCCTGCGCGCCAGGTGATATCGGCCGGGTGCGCGCCGGTCGAAGCGATGGCATTGGCGAAGCGCGCGCCGTCCATGTGCAGCTTGAGCCCGCGCGCCTTGCAGACCTCACCGATCGCGGCGACCTCTTTCGGCGTATAGGTCAGGCCGTATTCGCTGGCATTGGTGATCGAGACGGCGGCGGGCTGGACCTGGTGGACATCGTCGCGGATCTGCCCAGCGACGCGCGTCACCTCTTCCGCGCTCAGCTTCGCGCCTTCGCCATCGGCCAGGATCAGCTTCGCGCCGTGCATGAAGAAACCCGGCGCGCCGCATTCGTCCTGCTCGATATGCGCCATCTTGTGGCAGATCACGCCCTTGTGCGGCGGGCACAGGGCCGAGAGCGCGAGCGCATTGGCCGCGGTGCCGGTCGCCACCCACAGTGCCCTGACCCGCGTGCCGAACAGCTGGCTGAACCGGTCGTCGAGCGCCTGGCTGAGCGCATCGCCATCATAAGGCGAATCGAGCCGGTTGGCGGCGGCGATGGCGTCCATCACGCGCGGGTGGACGGCGGCGGCATTGTCGGAGAAGAACTTCATGGCCGCGTGTGGTAATGCCGCGCGGGCCAAGGTCAAGCGGCTGCACGGTCAGAACCGGTGGTTCCACGAAAGCGCGAACGAAAGCCCGTCATCCTGCACGTCGCGGCTGCCGGTGATCGGTGCTTCGACCAGCGCCGCGCCATAAGTGATCCGCGCCGACAATGAGGGCGAGGGCGTCCAGCTAAGCGATGCGCCGATGCTGGCAATCTCGCCCGGCTGAGGTTGGAAGCCGCGCGTCGCGTTGCGCATCACCGCGCCATCGGCGAAGACTGAGGGGGTAAAGTTGCCCCAGCGCAGCCCCAGGGCGCCAAGCGCACCCGATCCGATCGTCACCGGCCGGGCCAGTTCGACCGATCCGATCACGCCGCGATCGGCGAGCACCAGGCTTTCGCGATAGCCGCGCACGGTCGCGCTGCCACCCGCGACGAAACGCTCGCCCGCATAGAGCACCCCGGTGCCATATTGCCCTGCGAGCCTCGCGCGCAGCTCCCAGCCCTGGCCGCCCAGCCGCCGCGCATGGCTGATCTGGCCCGAAAAGCTGCGGAAACGCGGCGAAGGCGCGGCGATTCCGATGATGTCTGATCGGCTTCCCTCGATGCCTTGGGTGAAGCGCAACTGCGCGATCCACACTGTGCCCGAACTGCGCCGTGTCCATTCCGCGCTGAGCCGTAGCGCCGAATATTCTGCCAGGCCGCGCCGCGAGCCGCGCCTCGCCGGGGCGGGTGCCAGGTTGAAGATCGGCCTTGACCGTGGCGATGGCGTCATCGGCGGCCAGCGCACGGAAATCGCGCTCGATCGCGAGGCCGTTGAGCGGGATTGCGCGTGCCGAGGGCATGCGGCGCAGCACATAGGCCTCGCTCAGCCCGCGCCGATGCCCGTCCTGCCACTCGACCGTCGCCGCGTCGCCGGTCAGCCTGCCCGTCACCAGCCGCAGCACCAGCGGCGATCCGCCCGCCGGGTCGCTCGTCGGGTCGATCAGCACGCCCGAATTGACATAGCCGTTGCGGACATAGGCAAGGCTGATCTGCTGCACCGCCGCCGCGATCCGGTCGAGCGGCACCGGAGCGCCGACCAGCCCGTTGGCGATCGCCTGCTGCCGCACCCACTCGCCATCGAGCCGCTCGCCCTGGCGATAGCGGACGACAAAGCCGCCGAAATCGAGCCCGGTGCTGTCCGCCGTCGCAATGGCGGCGATGTCCGGCTCGGCGTGCACCTCGACCGCGCAATAGGTGACGATGCCGCTCGCCGCCGCATCGGGCGCGGGCGCGCAAGCGGGTGCTGCGCCCTGCAGCAGCAGCGCGAGGATCAGGCTCAACGGCAGGCTCCCGAAGGTGCCCCGTCCAGCGCATCGAGCGCGAGCGGGCCGACCTGATCGATGGCAAGGCGGCTCACCGACCCGCTGCTGCGCGCCGCGCGGCATTGCCCCGCGAGCACACCTGCGGCATCGCCAAAGCTGATATCGGGCGTATCGATGCCGCTGCTGACATTGCCGACCTGGCTGTCGACGACCAGATCGCCATCGACCAGCAGCAGGTTGCTGTTGTCGGCCGAGCGGATGAAGAAATCGGTGGCCAGCTGCACGTTCGCGCCGCGCTGCTGCCCCAAGGCCTCGATCCGCGCGCCGTCGCCAATCAGCGCATAGGGGCGGCTGATGGTGATGCGCCCGCCGGTACCGGGGCCCGAAGAGGTGGCGATAGCTGCGGGCATGGCACCGCCTGCGAGCCTGAGCAGCCCGGTTTCGGGCAGCAGCAGATCGATCTGCCCGGCAGCGCCGGTCAGCGAACTGGTGGTGATCGTGCCGCCCGGCCCCAATGCGATGCGCGGCGCGCCGATGACGATATTGCCCGCCGCGCCGCCACCTGCGGCCGTGTTGGTGCTGGCGATGCGGCTGCCCGCGCCAGTGATGAGCAGCTCTTCCTCTGCCGCCAGCGCGATGCCGCCTGCCGTCGTCGCGTTGGCCGAGCTGGTGGTCACCTCCGCGCCTTCGCTCAGCGCCATCTGCCGCGCGATCAGTGCCACCGTGCCCGCCTGACCCGGCGCGAGATTGCCCGCGCTGGAGCTGATCTGGCTGCCCTGCCCCATCACGATGCGGTCGGCGACCACGGTCACCTCACCCGCTGCACCAAAGCCCTCGGTCGCGGTGGAGATCGTCCCGCCGTTCATGGTCAGGGTACCGGTGGCCGCGATCAGGACCCTTCCCGCGCGGCCGGGGCCGGGCACGACTCTCAGGCTCGGCACCAGATCGGGATCGGCCTCGAAATCCTCGTTGCTGGGCGGCACCAGCAGCTTGCGCGCCGCAGAGCTGATTTCCGCCTCGCCCGACATCGCGATCCGCCCCGCCGAAATCACGATATCCCCGGCATTTCCGAGGCTCGAGCTCGAGGTGGTGATCGACGTGATCCCGTCCATCTCCAGACTGTCGGTCTGGATCAGGATCCGCCCGGCATTGCCGGTATAATCGGCGAGCCGCGTGAACTCCTGCGCGCGCGGCAGTTCGGTTTCGGACGAAATGCTGGGTCCGCCGAACCCGTTGTTGATCATCCGCAGACTGCCGGCACGGATCGCGATGGCGCCCGCATCGCCCAGGCCCTGACTGATCGACTGGACACCGCCGATACCGCTCAGTTCCAGCAGGCCGCTCACGATGATGTCGATCTGCCCGGCGGCGGTCGCGCTATCGGTGCTGGTCGAGATCAGGCCGATCTGGACCGCCATGCTGTTCGCGCGGATGGTGATGCTGCCCGGTCCGGACGCCGTGCTCGACGAGCTCGAGGCAAGGATCAGCCCCTGGCTCGCCATTTCGAGCCGGTCGACATCGATCAGTATATTGCCCGTGGTGCCCGTGGGCATCGCCTCGTCGCGCGCCTGGAACAGCGTGGTGGAAAGCAGCCCCGTATGGGTCAGCCGTAACAGCCCGCCGCGCACCTGGATATCGCCGACCGAGCGCCCGGGCGCGGACAGGCCGGTCGCGGTGACGGTGCCTCCGTCGATCTCGATCCGGTCGCCTTCGAGGAATATCGTGCCGCCGCCGCCTGCCAGCCGGCTCTCGGTGCGGATGGCACCCGCTTGCCGCACGACAATCTGACCGGCGCGCACGCGGATATCGCCGCTGCGCTCGGCCAGCCCCTCGATGCCGCTGACGCGCAATTCGCCGCTGGCAATATCGGCCAGATCGGCGCGCAGGTTGATCGATGGGAGCGCGCCCGCGCTGGCGGTCACACCGATCTCGCTGAAGGTATCGAGCTGGATCGTGCCTGCCACCAGATCGATGCGGCCATCGTCCTGCAGCAGGATGCGGCTGTCATCGAGCGCGATCCGCCCGCCGCGCAGTCCCTGATCGGGCGATGCGGCGATGCCGAGCGTGCCCCGACCCTGCCCGACCGCGCGCAAATTAGCCTGCGAGGCGAACAGGCTGCTGCCCTCCATCACGATGTCGCTTGCGGATAGCGCGATGCGCCCGGCACCGACTCCGCGCGCCACCTCATCGCCCAGAACCGCAGTCGCAAGAAAGTCTATCGGGGCGTTGCTGCCTAGAAAGCCGAAGCGCACAGGATCGGCCATGCTGAAGCTCGACCCCGATGCCGTACCCGAGACCAGCATCGTGCCATCGGCAAAGCCCAGCTGGTGCGCGGTCGAGAAATGCGCGGTGCCGCCGACATCGACGCTCGCGCCATCGCCGAAGACGATGCCCGCAGGATTGATGAAGTAGAAGTCCGCACCCGCAAACGCACTGGCATCGATCGTGCCCGCGATGAACGAGCGCTCGCCGCCGGTGACGCGATTGATCACGTTGCGGATGGTCAGCGCGTCGGTCGCGGTCCAGCGCGCGATGTCGCCGGGGCCCAGGTTGAAGCGCGAAAAGCTGTGGAACAGGTTGTCGCCCGCGCGCACCCCGCCGCCGATGGTAGTGACCGCGCCCTCGGTCGTGGCGGTCGTTCCCGTGCTGAGCTGAGGCAGGGTATCGGGCGTGATCGTGGTGGGCGGCGCGCCGGCATCCTGTGCGAACGCCGGCATGCTTGCCAGGGCCAGAGCGGCGCATCCGGACAGCAGACCTCTCATCGCCAGCTCCCCACCAACGTGAACGCGCTCCAGATCCCGGGATCGGTCCATTGCCCGTCGCCGCCGCGTGCCAGTTCGATCTGCGCCAGCTGCAACGCGCGCGCCCGGCCCTCCCCCGCGCGATAATACCGGTAGAACGCCTCCATCAGCGCCGCAGTGCCCGCATCGCTGACCTCCCAGAGCGAGGCGAGCGCGCTCGCCGCTCCCGCCTCGACCGCCGCGCCCGCGAGCCCCATCGCCTGATCGTCGTCGCCCACCGCGGTCTCGCACGCGCTGAGCACGAGCAATTGCAGCTGCTGGCCGCGCAACCGGTTCGTGCTCAGCATCGCGCGCAATTCGGGCAGGCTGATCGCCTCGCCATTGGCGACAATGAACGAGCGTTCGGTGCGCCCGTTGAACGCGGCATGCGTCGCCAAATGCAGCACGCTGGCGGGGCGCTTTGCCAGCGCCGCCGCCAGATCGCTGCGGTCGAAATCGGTGAGCAGCACGCCGTCCTGCCCCGCCGCCATCGCCGCTTCGGACGCTGTGCCCTCCAGCCGGGTGAAGCGTCCCACGGGCAGGTCGAGCTCCTTCTCCAGCGAAGCCGCGATGATCGCGGGCTCGGTATCGGGCGTGCCCGGCGCGGCAAAGCTGAGCGCGGGCACCACCGCGAGCCGCGCCTGCTCCATCAGATAAGTGCCCTGCGCATCCATCAGCGCAGCAAAGCTGATCTGGCGCAAGGGGCCGTCGGGCACGATGATCAGCATCGCGTCCGGCCCCAGCAGCGGCGCGATCGGTGCGATCAGCGCGTCGTGAAGTTCGCGCGAAGCTGCTTCCCAGTCGCTGCTCGCACCGCTCAGCGAGGCGGTCATGCGCTGTGCCAGCGCGGCGATGCTCGCGCGGCTGCGGCTGCGGTCGGGCGGCATGCGCCGATAGCCCTTGGTCTTGTCGTCGCCCGTCGCATAGAGCAGCTCGATCCGGTCCTCGAGCAGCAGCGGATAGAGCAAGACCTCGCCCGGCTTCAGGTCCGCCGGCGTGACCGGATTGCGCAGCGGTACGCATTCCGCACCCAGGCTGTTCTGCAGTTCGGCGCTGCGATAGGCCTCGGCGATGCGCTGCGCCTGATCGAGCGTGCCGGTATCGCTGCCCGCCACCGCGAGCATGGTACCGATCGCGCGTTCGAACACCGGGCGGACGAGCAGGTCGAACCGGCTTTCCTCGGTCAGCGGATCGACGGGCATGAGCACCGCGCGCACCCGTTCGAGCGCGCGATAGGCGGCGATGACATGCTCGCCCGCGCGCTCGGGCTCGGCATCGGCGAGCAGCAAGCCATATTGCGGCAGGTTCTGCGGCAAGGCCTTCTGGCTTTCGAGGAAGATCGCGCGGCGGATCGCGGCGCGGGCCGCTGCACGATTACCCTCGGCCAGCGCAATCCTGGCTTCGAGCGCGGCATGGCTAGCAACATCCCCTGCGCCCGTGCGTGCCAGATCGGCATAAAGATCCACCGCCGCGCGAACCATATCGGTTGTGAAAAAAA
>NZ_QKVT01000001.1:2869171-2873347 GCF_003426715.1 Blastomonas sp. UPD001 | reverse complement strand
CGGCCGAGCGTCGGCGCGTGCCCGATGCTGTCGGAGGAGCCCCGCCCGCCATTGCCAGCGCCGCCTCCCATGCGGCGCGCGCGGCGAGCGCCTTGTCGCCCGCCTGCTCGGCGAGCGCCTGGGCGGTGCGCAGAAAATCCTGCGCGCGCGCCTGGCTGCCCGATCGCGCGCGCCGCATCGCCTCGCCTGCGACGAGGCAATATTCGGCCAGCTGCGCGAGGCTGGCACGCTCGCCCTGCGCGGCCTCGGCGGCCGATGTACCGCTGACCGGGGAGAGCAGCAACGCGAGCGCCGCATCCGCGCCGTTATCGCCGCCGCGCATCAGGCTGCGCGCCCGGGTCGCGCGGTCGCTCGCCAGCGGTAGCACGGCGGCAGGAAGGTCCGACGCAGGCCGATCGCACAAGGTGATCGCATCGGGCAGGCGCGCCTCGGCCGCCCCCGGCGCGGCCAGGGCATATGCGACTGCCAGTATTTCGATCCCCGCCATGACGGCCCCTGCCCGATAACGGCTTGCAGGATAACCGGAATTCGGCGAGCAGAGAACGCCTAATGCGATGAATCGCCGAGCAGCCCCTTGAGCCGGTAGAGCGCATCGAGCGCGTCGCGCGGGCTGAGATTGTCGACATCGAGCGCCTGGAGCGCCTCGCGCAGTTCGTCCTTCGCCTCGGGCTCCCTCGCGGCAGCGGCGGCGAACAGCGGCAGATCGTCGAGCCCCGCAGCGAGGCCGCCGGTCGCCTGACGCCCGGCCTCGAGCTTGGCCAGCACCGATTTCGCCCGCGCGACCACGACTGGTGGCACGCCCGCCAGCTTGGCGACGGCCAGGCCATAGCTGCGATCCGCCGGACCATCGGCGAGCTCGTGCAGCAGCACCAGATCGCCCTTCCATTCGCGCGCGCGCACATGGTGCAGCGACAGCGCGTCAAGCCGCCCGGCGAGCCGGGTCAGCTCGTGATAGTGCGTCGCTCGCCGCCGAAGCGATCGACCTGACGCTGCCGGTCGCGCCCAGCCCGCAAGGCTCGGTGCATCCGGTCGCGCAGGTGATGGACGAGCTGGCCGAGATTTTCGCGGACCTGGGCTTCGCCGTGGCGACCGGGCCTGAGATCGAATCGGGCTGGTACAATTTCACCGCCTTGAACATGCCCGAGACGCATCCGGCGCGCGCGATGCACGACACCTTCTATTTCCCCGATACCGGTCCCGATGGCGAACCGATGCTGCTGCGCACGCACACCTCGCCGGTGCAAATCCGCACGATGATGGGGCAGAAGCCGCCGATCCGCATCATCGCGCCCGGCCGCACCTATCGCAGCGATTCGGACGCGACGCACACGCCGATGTTCCACCAGGTCGAGGGCCTGGTGATCGACAAGGGCATCACAATGGCGCATCTCAAATGGACGCTGGAGACCTTCGTCCGCGCGTTCTTCGAGCGCGACGATATCGTGCTGCGCCTGCGCCCGAGCTATTTCCCGTTCACCGAACCCTCGGCCGAGGTCGATGTCGGCTTCACGGTCGAGAAGGGCAAGCGCGTGATCGGTGGCGATCCCACCGGCCCCAATGGCGGCTGGATGGAGATCCTGGGCAGCGGCATGGTCAACCCGAAGGTGATCGAGCATTGCGGGCTCGACCCCGATGAATGGCAGGGCTTTGCCTTTGGCTGCGGCATCGACCGGCTCGCCATGCTGAAATACGGCATGGACGACCTGCGCGCGTTCTTCGACGGCGATCTCAGGTGGCTCAAGCATTACGGGTTCTCGTCGCTCGATGTTCCCACGCTGAGCGGAGGAGTCGGCGCATGAAGTTCACCCTCTCCTGGCTGAAAGAGCATCTCGATACCGATGCGAGCCTGACCGAAATCACCGACCGGCTGACCGCGATCGGGCTGGAGCTCGAAGGGGTGGAAAACCCCGCCGATGCGCTGCGCCCGTTCCGCGTCGCCAGGGTGCTCGAGGCAGGCCCGCATCCCAATGCGGACAAGCTGCGGCTGCTCAAGGTCGACGACGGCTCGGGCACCCCCTGGCAGGTCGTGTGCGGCGCGCCCAATGCAAGGCAAGGGCTGGTCGGCGTGTTCGGCCCGCCGGGAACCTATGTCCCCGGCCCCGCCTTCACGCTGAAGCCCGCGAAGATCCGCGATGTCGAGAGCTTTGGCATGATGTGCTCGTACCGCGAGCTCGAGCTCGGCGAGGATCATGACGGCATCATCGAATTGCCCGAGGACGCACCGGTGGGCACCAGCTTTGCCGATTATGCGGGCCTCGACGATCCGGTGATCGAGGTGTCGGTCACGCCCAACAAGCAGGATTGCATGGGCGTGCGCGGCATCGCGCGCGATCTCGCCGCATCGGGCATCGGTACGCTGAAGCCCCTGTCCGAGGTCTATCGCTCGGGCGTCGATCCGGTCGAGGGCAGCGGCGAGGCTCCCGATGTCCGCACCGACGATGCCGCCGGCTGCCCGGCCTTCTACGCGCAGAACGTCTCGGGCCTCAAGAACGGTCCCGCGCCCAAATGGATGGCGGACCGGCTGAAGGCGATCGGGCAGAAGCCGATTTCGGTGCTGGTCGATATCACCAATTTCGTCTCGATCGACCTGGGCCGCCCCTTGCACGTCTATGACCGGGCGAAGCTCACGGGCGGTCTGGTCGCGCGCAAGGCGACGGACGGCGAGGAGGTGCTGGCGCTTAACGGCAAGAGCTATGCGCTCGACGCCAGCATGACTGTGATCGCCGACAGTGCCCAGGTGCACGATATCGGTGGCATCATGGGCGGCGAGGATTCGGGGGTGTCCGACGACACTACCGACGTGCTGATCGAATGTGCCTATTTCGACCCCGAACATATCGCGCGCACCGGCCAGAAGCTGATGCTGACGAGCGATGCGCGCCAGCGCTTCGAACGTGGCGTCGATCCGGCGTTTCTCGAACAGGGCCTGGCGATCGCGACGCGGCTGGTGCTCGAGCATTGCGGCGGCACGGCGAGCCCGGTCACCCGGTCGGGCGCAGCTCCGGTCGAGCCGCGCACCGTCGCCTACGACCCCGCCTATTGCGCGGCTCTGGGCGGCATCGATGTGCCGGCAGGCGAGCAGCAGGCGATCCTCGAGCGGCTGGGCTTCGACGTCGACAGCAGCACCACCCCCTGGACGATCACCGTCCCGACCTGGCGGCGCGATGTCGCGGGCAAGGCGGATATCGTCGAGGAAGTGGTGCGCATCACCGGCATCGATGCGATCCCCTCGACCCCGCTGCCGCGCCTGCCCGGCGTCGCCAGGCCGACCGCCAGTCCGGCGCAGCTGCAGGAGCGCCGCGTGCGCCGTCTCGCCGCTGCGCGCGGCCTCAACGAGGCGGTCAACTGGTCGTTCATCTCGGACAAGGAAGCCGCGCCCTTTGGCGGCGGCGACTGGGTGCTCGCCAATCCGATCAGCGAGGACCTGAAGGTCATGCGCCCCTCGCTGCTGCCCGGGCTGCTCTCGGCCGCCAAGCGCAATCTCGATCGCGGCGCGGGCTCGGTCCGGCTGTTCGAACTTGGCCGTCGCTATTTCAAGGCCGAGGACGGCACCAGTATCGAACGCACCACGCTCGGCATCGTGCTGGCGGGCGACAAGACCCCGCGCGACTGGCGCAGCGGCAAGGCGCAGGGCTTCACCGCGCATGACGTGAAGGCCGAGGTGCTGGCGCTGCTCGATGCCGCAGGAGCCCCGGCCGCCAAGCTGATGGACTTCGCCCCCGATGCCGCAGGTCCAGGCGATCACTATCACCCCGGCCAGGCGGCGACGCTGCGGCTGGGGCCGAAGAACGTGCTCGCCGCGTACGGCACGCTGCACCCCTCGACCGCGCGCGCCTTCGGCTTCAAACCGGTGCACGGCGCGGTAATGGTGGCCGAGCTGTTCCTCGACACGATCCCGCTCAAGGCGCGCGGCTCGGCGATGCGCGAGGCCTATGCGCCGCCCGCGCTGCAGGCGGTGACGCGCGATTTCGCGTTCCTGGTCGATGCGAAATTGCCCGCCGGCGATCTCGTCCGCGCGGTGAAGGGCGCGGACAAGAAGCACATCACCGATGCCCGCGTGTTCGACAGCTTTGCAGGCCAGGGCGTGCCCGAGGGCAAGCTTTCGCTCGCCATCGAGGTGACGCTGCAGCCGGTGGACAAGAGCTTCGGCGATGATGAGCTCAAGGCCATTGCCGA
>NZ_QKVT01000001.1:2851922-2869071 GCF_003426715.1 Blastomonas sp. UPD001 | reverse complement strand
GGGGCGGAGCTGCGTGGCTGACCTCGTCGCGCTGCGCTCCGACGCGCTGACCGCCAGCATCGACCCGCTGGGGGCGGAGCTGTGGTCGCTCAGGGACGCCGAAGGCCGCGAGCTGATGACCGATGCGGACCCGGCCTTCTGGTCGGGCCACGCGCCGCTGCTCTTCCCGATCGTCGGCGCGCTGGCGGGGGATGCATACCGGCTGGGCGAGCGGAGTTTCGCGATGCCGCGGCACGGCTTTGCCCGGCGGTCGGAATTTGCGCTAGTGGAGGCGGATGCATCGAGCGCGCTGTTCCGGCTTGAGGCGAGCGAGGCCAGCCGCGCGGTCTATCCGTTCGACTTCCGGCTCGACATGGCCTTCGCGCTGACCGGCGCGACGCTTGCCATGACCGCGACCGTCAGCAATCGCGGCGACACCCCGATGCCGTTCAGCTTCGGTTATCACCCGGCCTTTGCCTGGCCGCTGCCCTATGGCGGCGCGGCGGAGGATCATCGGATCGTCTTCGAACGCGACGAGCCCGCGCCAATCCGGCGGCTTGACCCCGCGACCGGCCTCGTTGCCCCCGAACCGCAGCCCAGCCCGGTCGAAGGCAAAGTCTACGCACCGGCCTATGCCGATTTCGAGGCCGACGCGCTGATCTGGGACGAGCTTGCCAGCCGCTCGCTCACCTATGGTGTGCCTGGCCAGCCGAGGCTGCGCATCGATTTCCCCGACACGCCGATGCTCGGCATCTGGCAGAAGCCCGGCGCGCGCTTCCTGTGCATCGAACCCTGGGCCGGCATCGCCGACCCGGCGGTCTTCACCGGCGAATTCGCCGACAAGCCCGGTATCACGACGCTGGCACCGGGCGCACAGCAGCGTTTGCGGATGGATGTGACGCTGCTAGAGAGCTAGCCGATTCCATAGCATTTTAGCTGGTCCCCTGCGCAGGCAGGGGACCATCTCCGGACCGTCCCGTCAGACGCAACCCTCAGGAGATGGATGCCTGCCTTCGCAGGCAACCGGGAAACGAGACACTCAGCATCAACGCCATCACACGATGGCTCCCTGCCTTGGCAGGGACGCAAGAAGCAAAGCCCCGATATGACCGCCCTCAACCGCCGCACCTTCGCCATCATCTCGCACCCTGACGCGGGCAAGACCACGCTCACCGAAAAGCTGCTGCTCACCGGCGGCGCGATCCATCTGGCGGGCGAGGTCAAGGCGCGCGGCGCGGCGCGGCGGGCACGATCGGACTGGATGAAGATCGAGCAACAGCGCGGCATCTCGGTCACCTCCTCGGTGATGACCTTCGAGCGCCAGGGGATCACCTTCAACCTGCTCGACACGCCGGGGCACGAGGATTTCTCCGAGGACACCTATCGCACGCTGACCGCGGTCGATTCCGCGATCATGGTGATCGACGCCGCCAAGGGCATCGAGCCGCAGACGCGCAAGCTGTTCGAGGTGTGCCGGTTGCGCTCGGTGCCGATCATCACCTTCGTCAACAAGGTTGATCGCGAGGGCCGCGATCCGTTCGAGCTGCTCGACGAGGTTGCCGATGCGCTCGCGCTCGATGTCTGCCCGATGAGCTGGCCGGTCGGCATGGGCGGCCAGTTCGAGGGCATCTACGACTTCGCCCGCAATACGCTGATGCAGCCCAGCGGACCCAGCCGCGAATATGACGACACGGCGCTTGCTGTCGGCGGGATCGACGATCCGAAGCTCGCCGAGGTGCTGTCCATCCAGGCGCTCGAACGGCTGACCGAGGAGGCAGAGCTCGCCCAGGGCGGCTATGCCAGCTTCGATCTGGAGGCCTATCGCCATGGCGACCTCACCCCGGTCTATTTCGGCTCGGCGCTCAAGCGCTTCGGCATCGAGGAGCTGATCGACGCCATTGCCACCCACGCCCCGCCGCCGCGCAGCCAGCCGGCCGAACCCGAATCGGTCGACCCCACGCGCAAGGACGTGACCGGGTTCATCTTCAAGGTGCAGGCGAACATGGACCCGCAGCACCGCGACCGCATCGCCTTCATGCGGCTGGTCTCGGGCACGTTCAGGCGCGGCATGAAGCTGGTGCCCTCGGGCCATGGCAAGCCGATCGCGGTGCACTCGCCGATCCTGTTCTTTGCGCAGGACCGCGAGCTGGCCGACGAGGCGCTGCCCGGCGACATCATCGGCATCCCCAATCATGGCACGCTGCGCGTCGGCGATACGCTGTCCGAGAAGAACGACGTGCGCTTCACCGGCCTGCCCAATTTCGCGCCGGAAATCCTGCGCCGCGTCCAGCTCAAGGACCCGACCAAGACCAAGCAGCTGCGCAAGGCGCTGGACGACCTGTCCGAAGAGGGCGTGATCCAGGTCTTCTATCCCGAGATCGGCAGCCAGTGGATCGTCGGCGTGGTCGGCCAGCTGCAGCTCGAGGTGCTGATCAGCCGGCTGGAGGCCGAGTACAAGGTCGAGGCGGTGCTCGAAATGGCGCCCTTCGATACCGCGCGCTGGCTCAGCGGCCCGGCCGAGGCGCTCGAGGCGTTCAAGCGCATCTCGATCAACAACCTCGCCAGGGACCGCGACGGCAACCCGGTGTTCATGGCGCGCTCGGCCTGGGATGTCGGCTATCAGCAGGAAAAGAATCCCGAGCTGACTTTCAGCGCGACGCGCGAGCGCTAAAACACGGTTGCAGCGCCGCAGCGCTTCGCTAAGGCAGGTCCATGGCGTCGCGCACCAAGGTTTCTCCCGACACGATCAAGCATATCGTCGAAGAGGCGAGCACCATCGCCATGGCCGCCTTTGCGCGCGCCGGCGGCGATCTGCAGGTCTGGGACAAGGTGCCCGGCGAGCCGGTGAGCGAGACCGACCTTGCCGTCGACAATTTCCTGCGCGAGCGCCTGGGTGCGCTGGTCCCCGACGCGGGCTGGCTGTCCGAGGAGACCGCGGACGACACCGCGCGGCTCGATTGCGGGCGCATCTGGCTGGTCGATCCGATCGACGGCACGCGCGATTTCGTGCGCGGGCGCACCGGCTGGGCGATCTCGGTCGCGCTGGTCGAGGACGGCCATGTCGTGATGGGCGTGCTGGCAGCCCCGGCGCGCAACGAATACTGGATCGGCGCGCGCGGGCGCGGCGCGTTTCTCAACGGCAAGAGGCTGAAGGCGAGCCGCCGCACCGATTTCCCCGGATCGCGCGTTCCCACCGACAGCCTGCCCAAGGCGGATATCGACCTCACCGTCGTGGAAAAACCCAACAGCATCGCGCTGCGCATGGCGATGGTCGCCGACGACCGCGCCGACCTGCTCGCGACGCTGCGCTGGGGCTATGAATGGGATATCGGCGCGGCCGCGATCATCGCCGAGGAGGCAGGCGCGCGGGTCACCGATGCGCTGGGCGGCGAGCTGCGCTTCAACAAGCCGCGCGCCAATGCCTTCGGCGTGCTCTGCTGCGCGCCTTCGGCGGCGGCCCGCGCAGCGGAGGCGGTGGCGGCGGTGGTGGCCGCGGCGGCTTTGGCGGCATGCCCACCCAGGTGGTCGGCGAAGCCAAGGGCAAGGTGAAGTTCTTCAACGCCCAGAAAGGCTTCGGTTTCATTCAGCGTGAAGATGGCGGCGACGACGTGTTCGTGCACATCAGCGCGGTCGAGCGGGCAGGCCTTTCGAGCCTTGCCGAAGGCCAGGGCCTGGAATTCACGCTCGTCGATCGCGGCGGCAAGGTTTCGGCCAGCGACCTCAAGATCGATGGCGAGCTGATCCCCGTGACCGAAGGTGCGGGCGGCGGCGACCGCGGTGAGCGAGGCCCGCGCAGCGAGGCTCCGCGCCGCGAGCTGACCGGCGAACGTGCCACCGGAACGGTCAAGTTCTTCAACTCGATGAAGGGCTTCGGCTTCATCACCCGCGACGATGGCCAGCCCGACGCGTTCGTGCACATCAGCGCGGTCGAGCGTGCCGGCATGGCAGGCCTCAACCAGGGCGACCGTCTGGAGTTCGACCTCGAAGTCGACCGCCGCGGCAAGCACTCGGCCGTCAACCTGGTCCCGCATAACGGCTGACCCGATTTTCCGGGCCTCAACGGTCCGGATGAGAGACATGAAACCCCGCCTGCGCCTGATGGCGCGGCGGGGTTTTTTGTGCGCCTTGCCGTCCGGTCGATGCCAAGTCTGACTTTACATCCATGTAAAGTTAGACTATACATATGCGATGGAAATCGAGAGCGTCCGGCACAAGCAGCTGCGCAGGTTTCTTGAAACCGGAAACGCCAGGGGCGTGATCGAGCCCGAACGTCTGGCGGACATGGTCGCGTTCATCGATGCTGCCGAAACGTTCGATGAACTGGCCATTCCGCCCAATTTCGGCTTCCACGCCCTGAAAGGTGACCGAAAGGGGGATTTTGCGATGACGGTCACCCGCAACTGGCGACTGACATTCAAAAGGATCGACGACACGACAATCGGCAATCTGGATCTTGAGGATTATCACTGATGGCGATCAAGCTGCACAACCGTTTCGCGCTTCACCCTGGCCCTTGGCTGCGGCGCAACTTCATCGAGCCTTACGGCCTCACCCAGAGCGATGCCGCAGCGCGACTGGATGTCACAAGGGTGGCGCTCAGCAATCTGCTCAACGGCAAGTCTGCGCTTTCGCCCGAAATGGCGATCCGCTTCGAAATGGCGTTTGGCGTAGCGGCAAAAACGCTGCTGCGGATGCAGTCGGCGCACGACCTTGCTCGGGCGCAATCCGCCGCGAAGGTCATCAAGGTGAGCCGGATCGAGCCACCAAGGCCGGGGGTAATGGCGGCTTGAATCCGACGAAGGCGGCAAGCTGGACTTTAATCCCTCGGAGGATGCCAATGACATTGAGATTCTCGTTGCACAGGCTTGCTAGCATATTGAGTGTCTCCTTGGTCGGCGTTGCGATGGCGGGGCCAGCCATTGCAAGTCAGGAAAGACAAGGCGGCGTCGCGCCGACAGGAAAAACGCGGGCGGCAGCAATCCAAGCTGCCAGGCCACGGAATGACGCCTCTACATGGATTACACTGCAGGATTATCCCACGGATACCCGCCACGAGGGCGTCACCCGTTACCGCTTGTTGATCGCTACCACAGGCCGGGTCGCCCAGTGCGAAATCACCGAATCCTCCGGCTCGCGATGGCTGGATGAGGCGACATGCCGAAATCTGGTTCGGCGCGCGCGCTTCCATCCCGCGACCAATAGCCAAGGCAAAGCCATCGAGGGCCGCTATGAAGGCATGATGCGCTGGTACATTCCGGATTAGGGAAGCGAACGGCAAGATGTATTCCCCTTACCCGGTCTCCCGCGAAGGCGGGAGCCCATCTCCGGACGGTGCCTCTGGAACAACCGACAGGAGATGGGCCCCTGCCTTCGCAGGGGAACGGTTGGGGACGGCACGATGGGGCATCGCCCCCCGCACTTTAATCAGTTGATTAAGCTGCCAGCTTGTTTACCCGGCTTGGGCGAATCCATGAACGTCCCGGGGAGCCTTTTCCATGTCCCATCTGTCCGCCGCCGAAGTCGATGCGATTGCCGCGAAGGTCGAGCGTTTCGTCCGCGATGTCGTCGCCCCCTATGAGCGCGATCCGCGCTGCGGCGCGCATGGGCCGTCGGAAGAGCTGGTGCTGGAGCTGCGTGCGCTCGCCCGGAAGGCCGGGGTGATGACGCCGCATATCCTGCCCGATGGCCGCCACCTGACCCAGGCGCAGACCGCGATCGTGCTGCAGAAATCGGGCCTGTCGCCGCTCGGCCCCGTCGCCTGCAACACCGCCGCGCCCGACGAGGGCAACATGTACCTGCTCGGCAAGGTCGGCAGCCCCGAACAGAAAGCGCGGTTCCTGAACCAGCTCGTTTCCGGCGATTCGCGATCGGCCTTTTTCATGACCGAACCGGCCGAGGAAGGCGGTGCGGGCTCCGACCCGTCGATGATGAAGACGACGGCGAAGCTCGACGGCAATCATTGGGTGATCAACGGGCGCAAGGCGTTCATCACCGGCGCGGAAGGCGCGAAGGTCGGCATCGTCATGGCCAGGTCGGACGACGGCGCGTGCATGTTCCTGGTCGATCTGCCCGACCCTGCGATCCGCATCGAGCGCGTGCTCGATACCATCGACAGTTCGATGCCCGGCGGCCACGCCGTCATCAGCATCGAGAACCTGCGCGTGCCCGCCGACCAGATGCTGGGCGAGAGCGGCGAGGGCTTCAAATATGCGCAGGTCCGCCTCTCGCCTGCCCGCCTGTCGCACTGCATGCGCTGGTTCGGCGCGGCGACCCGCGCGCACGAGATCGCGAGCGACTATGCCTGCCGCCGCCATGCCTTCGGCAAGCCGCTGGTCGATCACGAGGGCGTCGGCTTCATGCTCGCCGAGAACCTGATCGACCTCAAACAGGCCGAGCTGATGATCGCCTGGTGCGCGGGCGTGCTCGATACCGGCGCGCTCGGCACCGTGGAGAGCTCGATGACCAAGGTCGCGGTGTCCGAGGCGCTGATGCGCGTCGCCGATCGCTGCGTGCAGGTGATGGGCGGCACCGGGGTCAGCGGCGACACGATCGTCGAACAGGTGTTCCGCGAAATCCGCGCCTTCCGTATCTATGACGGTCCGACCGAGGTGCACAAATGGTCGCTCGCCAAGAAGATCAAGCGCGACCACAGGCACGCCCAGGAACAGGCCCAGGAAAAGATAGCGCAGGGAGCCGCCGCATGACGCTTACCGCAGACCTGACCGGCCAGCGCATCCTCGTCACCGGCGCGTCGAGCGAGGGCTTTGGCGCGCATTTCGCCCGGCTGCTGGCGAAGAGCGGCGCGCATGTCATCGTCACCGCGCGCCGCCTGCCCGCGCTCGAGGCTCTGGTCGAGGAGATAACGAGCGCCGGCGGCAGCGCTGAGGCGATCCGCATGGATGTCGCCGATGTCGCCTCGGTGCGCGAAGGCATGGCCGCCGCAGGGGCCATCGATACCTGCATCAACAATGCCGGCGTCGCGGTCACCAAGCGCGCGCTCGACCAGACCGAGGACGATTTCGACTTCGTGATGGGAATCAACCTCAAGGGCGCGTGGAATGTCGCAACCGAGGCGGCGCGCGGCATGCGCGAGCGCGGCGGCGGCAACATCATCAACACCGCGTCGATCACCGGCTTCCAGACCGCGGCGGGCACCGGCCCCTATGCGGTGTCCAAGGCGGGCGTGCTGCACATGACACGGCAGCTGGCGATGGAGCTGGCGCGCTTCAACATCCGCGTCAACGCGCTCGCGCCCGGCTATTTCCTCACCGATATCAACCGCGACCAGCTTTCGGGCGAGGCGGGCGAACCGTTGCGCAAGCGCATCGCGATGCGCCGCTATGGCGAGCTGCCCGATCTCGATGGGCCGTTGCTGCTGCTCGCCTCAGACGCCAGCCGTTTCATGACCGGCAGCATCCTGACGGTCGATGGCGGGCATCTGGTGCACTCGCTCTGAACGCGGCTCAGCCGCCCTGGACGACGCTCAGCAGATTGCCGTCCGGGTCCTGGAACCAGGCAACCCTCGCCACCCCGTCGGGCGCGGTCCAGATGCCCAGCGCATCCTGGCCGAAGCCCTCGTAGATCTTTGGCGCGATGCCGCGGCTGACCAGATGTTCCATGGTCTGCTCGATATCCTCGACCGACCAGCCGAGCGCCGGGTGCGGGCTCGCCGCGAAGCCTTCGAGCTCGGTGATCCGCAGCACCGCGCCGCCCAGATCGAACACCGCCGCAAAGCCATCGTCGGCAACGAACTGGAGCTTGAGCACGTCGCGATAGAAGCTTTCGGCCGCGCGGCGGTTCGCGGTGTTGATGAAGGTGACCGGCTTGCCGTGGGTGAGCGGCATCGAGAAAGCTCCCGCTTCTGCGCCGCGAGTCGCGACGACGCGCTACTTTACCACCAAATCGGACAAAGGCGAAAATCCGATCGCTTGACGCTGCGCCCGGCGCTGCGGCAAGGCAGGACGATGAGCGACACCGAAACCAGCCAAGCCGCCGTCCGGCTCGATCCGCAATGGCGCGAGGCGCTCGCCGCGGAATTTGCCGCGCCCTACATGGCCGATCTCAAGCGCTTCCTGCTCGAGCGCAAGGCGGCGGGCGCGCGCATCTTCCCGCCGGGCAGCCACTGGTTCCGCGCGCTCGACCTTACCCCGCCCGACAAGGTGCGCGTGGTCATCCTGGGTCAGGACCCGTATCACGGCCCAGGTCAGGCGCACGGGCTGTGCTTCAGCGTGCGCCCCGGCGTGCCGGTGCCGCCGTCGCTGGCGAACATCTACAAGGAATTGCAGCGCGATCTGGGCATCGCGCCGCCGCGCCACGGGTTTCTCGAGCATTGGGCGAGCCAGGGCGTGCTGCTGCTCAATGCGGTGCTGACGGTCGAGATGGGCGAGGCCGGGTCGCACCAGGGCCAGGGCTGGGAGCGCTTTACCGATGCGGTGATCGCGCGGGTCAATGCGCTGGAGCACCCGGTGGTGTTCCTGCTCTGGGGGAGCCATGCGCAGAAAAAGGCAGCGGGGGTCGACAGCATCGATCGCGGCGGGCGGCATCTGGTGCTCAAGGCGCCGCACCCCTCACCGCTCTCGGCGCATCGCGGCTTTCTGGGCTGCGGGCATTTCAGCCAAGCCAATGCGTTTCTGGAAGGCCAGGGGCTGGCGCCGATCGACTGGCGGTTGCCGCCGGAGCCGGCGCAGCCTGCCTGACCGTATCTCGTTAGCCCCGCGAAGGCGGGGCTCCCGCTTCCTCTCTTGCGACTATCGCAAAAGCGGGATTGCCGCGCTCCCTGGAACGACGGTTATTTGAAGACCGCCTTTGTCACCGCAAAGCCGACCAGCGCCGACGATCCGGTGAGGAACGTGCCCCAGATAATGTCGAGCACGGTGATCTTCGTATGCCAGGTGGCGAGTGTCGCCTGGTTGGTGAGATCATAGGTCATGTAACAGAAGAAGCCGAGCAGCGCGCCCTTGACCAGCGCGGTCTGCCAGCGGCCATCGGCGAGCGCGGGCACGACCGCAAAGATCTGGATGCCGGCGATGTAGAGCACATAGAATATCACCGCAGGCGCCAGCCGGAACGAGGGCGCGAGCAGATCACCCAGCAGCGGCTGATAGAGCCGCGGGGCCATTTTCTTCAGCCAGACGCTGTCGATCAGCGCAAAGGCGAGCCCGGTGAACAGATAGGCGGCGGCATAGCGGAGCATGAGCAGGGCTTTCGGGCAGATGGATTGGCCGGACGATGCGATCAGTCGCCAACGCGCGTCAAGCGGGTGCGGTTGCGGGTGAGCCATTCGCTCTTGTCGTCGTCGAGGAAATCGACCTGCTTCAGCGTCTCGACCTTGTCGCCATCACGCACTGTGGTGAGGCGGAGCATGGCCGGACGGTTGTCGTCTGTGCCTTTCGTCTCCTCGACCATCGTCCAGTGCATGGCATCGCGCGAGGCCGGATCGATCCGTACCGCATAGGTCATCACCTCGACGCTGCGCCCCTTGCGGAACGTGGCGACCGCGACCGTGGCCGCCTTCTCGTCGAACAGCTCACCCGTCGTGATGCGGACATTGCCGACCTTGGGGCCATCGTCGAAATCGGAGATGCGAAGCATCGTCGCGCCATCGCCCTGATCGATGATGCGCGTCTTGACCGGGATGCCGAACCAGCGATTGGCCGAATAATCGAGATAGCCCAGCTCGCCTTCCCACGACCCTGCGAGGCTGGCGCGGGCGGCGGCGGCATCGGGGGCGGAAGAGGACGCTGGCTGGGCCCTTGCCGCAGAAACGGGAACAAGGCTGAGCGCCAGCAAGGCATATCGGAACATCATGGCCCCCTGTGGTGTGATACTGGGCCAGCTACGCGACCATCGCCCGCGCGGATGCGCCGCTCAGTCCATCGGCTTGGGTTGCCACAATTCGATCTTGCGGCCTTCGGGGTCCATGATGTGCGCGAACAGGCCGTTGGCCTCGGCGGGGAAGGTCTTGACCGGCTCCACGCCTTCGGCCGCGCAGCGCGCCAGCACCGCTTCGAGATCGTCGACCATCAGGTTGAACATGAACTCCTTGGTCGATGGCGCGAAATATTCGCTGCTCTCGGCAAAGGGCGAAAACACCGTGCCTGCGCCGGGGTGATTCGCGGCGTCCTGGGGCAGGAAGACGAGCCCGCCCCATTCGTCGAAGCTGAGACCCAGCACGCGCGCATACCAGGCGCGCAATCCCTCGGGGTCGGGTGTTTTGAAGAACAGTCCGCCCAGGCCGATGATCTTGCCCATATGCCCCTCCGTCGCGCGAGTCGCCGCAGAGATTATCATGAAGTAAAGCGGGCGACCAAAAGGAAACCCGCCGATGTTGCCACCGGCGGGGGAACCTTTTTCCTCCCCAGGAAAACTTTATCGGCCAAACATTCTTATAACGCAGTACCGATCACCATGAACCGTTCGCTCAAGAGAACTGGTTCATCGTGTTGTTGACGCCGCCTGCCTTCAGCGCCGCCTCGCCAGCGAAATATTCCTTGTGAGCATCGCCGATGTCGCTGCCAGACATGTTCTGGTGCTTCACGCATGCGATTCCCTGACGGATCTCCTGCCGCTGGACGCCGAGTACATAACCCAGCATGCCCGCTTCTCCAAAATATTCCTTCGCGAGGTTGTCGGTCGACAGCGCGGCGGTGTGATAGGTGGGCAGCGTGATCAGATGGTGGAAGATGCCCGCGCGGCGCGCGCCATCGGCCTGGAAGGTGCGGATGCGCTTGTCGGCGGCAATGCCGAGCTCTGTGTCGTCGTACTTGGCGTCCATCAGCTGAGCGCGGTCATATTCGGACACGTCCAGACCTTCGGCGACCATCGCGTCATAGACCTGCTGGCGGAAGTTGAGCGTCCAGTTGAACGAAGGCGAGTTGTTGTAGACCAGCTTGGCGTTGGGAACGACATCGCGAATGCGGTCCATCATGCTCGCGATCTGCTCGACATGCGGCTTCTCGGTCTCGATCCACAGCAGGTCCGCGCCGTTCTGCAGCGAGGTGATGCTGTCGAGCACGCAACGATCGGCGCCGGTGCCTTCGCGGAACTGGAACAGGTTGCTGGGCAGGCGCTTCGGACGCAGCAGGCGGCCGTTGCGGTTGAGGATGACATCGCCGTTGCGCGCAGTGGCGGGGTCGATCTCCTCGCAATCGAGGAAGCTGTTATACTGGTCGCCGATATCGCCCGGCTCGTGGCTGACCGCGATCTGCTTGGTGAGGCCCGCGCCCAGCGAGTCGGTGCGGGTGACGATGATCCCGTCCTCGACGCCGAGTTCCAGGAACGCGTAACGGCAGGCGCGGATCTTGGCGAGAAAGTCCTCGTGCGGCACGGTCACCTTGCCGTCCTGGTGGCCGCACTGCTTTTCGTCGGACACCTGGTTCTCGATCTGCAGCGCACAGGCACCGGCCTCGATCATCTTCTTGGCGAGCAGATAGGTGGCTTCCGCATTGCCGAACCCGGCATCGATATCGGCGATGATCGGAACGACATGCGTCTGGAAGTTCTCGACCTGATCGAGCAGTTCCTTCTCCTTCGCGCTATCGCCGGCGGCGCGCGCCTTGTCGATGCCGCTAAACAGCAGGTCGAGCTCGCGCGCGTCGGCCTGGCGCAGGAAGGTGTACAGCTCCTCGATCAGCGCGGGAACGCTGGTCTTCTCGTGCATCGACTGGTCGGGCAGCGGACCGAATTCGCTGCGCAGCGCGGCGACCATCCAGCCCGAAAGGTACAGATACTTGCGCTTGGTGGTGCCGAAATGCTTCTTGATCGCGATCATCTTCTGCTGCGCGATGAAACCGTGCCAGCAGCCGAGCGACTGGGTGTACTGCGACGGATCGGCATCATAGGCGGCCATGTCCTCGCGCATGATCTTGGCGGTATAGCGCGCGATGTCGAGTCCGGTCCTGAACCGGTTCTGCAGCTGCATGCGCGCGACGGATTCCGGATTGATGCCGGTCCAGCGCCCCTCCTTGCTGGCAACGAGTTGTTCGTTGGCGCGGATCTGGTCGGTATAGGACATGGATAGCTTCCTCATTGCGAATCGTGGCGTGTCACATATTGACATCCCATGGCTGCAATTTACGCGATACACGGCCTATCTGGGCATTTTTTGCGCGGATATCTTGTGTTTTCGTCGCAGATGCGAACATGACGTAAGTCAACTTGTAATGTTCTTTACATCGGCGCGTTAACCATATCGAAGGCGCCGCCGGTTAAGCCTCCGGACGCGACACGGCCACGCACCGTGTGTTGCAGGCCATGAACAGGTGCAATGTCGAGCGCGGCTTCTCCCCCTTCCGTCACGGTACCACTTTCCGCCGGGCTGTTCACGCGCAGGCCGCTGGCGATGGCCATGATCGGCATCCTCGTGTTGCTCGGCATCGTGTCGGCGCTGCAGTTCCAGGCGCCTGCCAGCCTGGGCATGGCCAAGAAGCTGACCGATTATGATGCGTTCCATATTGCCGGCACGCTCGCGCTCGAAGGGCGACCCGCCGATGCCTATCGTATGCGCACCATGCTCGCCGCGCAGCGGGAACATGCCGGAACGCAATCGTTCATGCCCTGGACCTATCCTCCGCCATTCGGACTGGTGACCGCCGCCCTGGCCACGCTGCCGATCGGCCTGGGTTTCCTGCTGTTCATGCTAGCGAGCCTCGGACTGTATCTGCATGTGTTGCGACGGATTGCCGGCCCCTATCTGCCTGGGGTGCTGATCGTCATCGCGCCGACGCTGGTGCTGCTGATGCGCACCGGTCAGAACGGCTTCCTGACCGGAGGGCTGATAGGCCTGTTCCTGCTGGCTTTCCTGAAGCGCAAGCCGATGGCCGGCTTGCCGCTGGGTCTGATGCTCATCAAGCCGCATATCGCGGTGGGCGTTGCGCTGGTGACCCTGATGGAGCGGCGCTGGCAGACCGTCATCGTCGCCGCAGCGACCGTGCTGGCGCTGCTGCTGCTGTCCACCTGGATGCTCGGCCTGTCCGTCTGGCAAGGCTTTGCCGACGGCGTCGCCGAAGCCACGGTGTTCTTGCGGCTGGGCCTGTATCCGCTGTTCCGCATGACCTCGATCTATGCCTTTGCCTATCGCATGGGAGCGGGACCGGACTGGGCGCTGGCCCTTCACGGCATCGTCGCGCTCGCCGCGCTGGCGGCGTTCGTCCGCCTCTGGATACTCGGCACCGCACCCAACCGCCTGGCCGCCGCCATCTGCTGCGCATCGCTCTTCATCAGCCCCTATAATTACGATTACGATCTCACCCTGTTCGGGCTTGCCGTCGCCTTCGTGCTGCCCGAGATCCTGCAGCGCACCACGCCGCCGGAGCAGGCCGGACTGGTGGCGCTGTGCTGGATCGCCACCGGCTATGGACTTGCGCTCGCGATCATATGGCCGGACTCGGTGCAGTCCTCGATCAGCGGCCTGCAGGCGAGCAACCGGATCTGGTCGCTGATGGCGCCGCTGCTCATCATCACCATCGCGCTGGGTGCGCGCATATTAGCGCGCGCGCCGCTTGCCGCGCGCGAGGCTGGCCCGCAGCCGCAAGCCATCCGCGCGGCCTGACCATTCGACGGGCTTCTTGATCTGCTGCACCGCAGCATTATATCGGTCCGCGCGGTGTCCCCCCAACACGCTCTTGCCTCGGGCAGAGCCCCAGCCTGCATGGAACGTCCCCGATGATCGCCAGAACCCTTGCGAGCCTTGCCCTGTTTGCCAGCGCCAGCACCCCTGCGCTTGCCCAGGCCGTAGTCGATCAGCCGCCCGCGCCCGAAAGCACCAAGGCCGATGACAGCGCTCCCGCCAAGCCCGGTCCGACGCCCGAGCAGCTTCGCCTGCTCGCCACCGCGGCGGCGATGTCGCAATCGGTGTTCGCCAAGGATTTCTACATGACCGTGGGCCTGGGGGCCGGCATGGTGCCCAGCTATGAAGGCTCGAACCAATATGTCTTCTTCCCCGCGCCGATCATCCAGGGAAGCTACAAGGGCTATAACTTTGCTGCGCGCGGTCCGGGCCTGTTCGTCGATCTGGTCAAGGACCCGGTGCTGCCCAAGGTCGAATATATCGCAGGGCCGATGTTCCGCGTCCGGCTGGAACGCAACAACCGCATCCGCGATGCGGTGGTCCAGCGGCTCGGCGACAAGCCGATAGCGCTCGAGCTCGGCGCATCGGGCGGCGTCAAGATCAACCGCATCTTCAACCGCTTCGACAGCGTGACCTTCTCCGCCGATGCGCTGTTCGATGTCACCGGCGTGCATTCGGGCGCGCTGATCACCCCGCAGGTCAGCTATAACCGGCTGCTCGGCACGCAGGGCGTGGTCAACATCTCCGCCTCGGCCGATTTCGTCGATGGCGATTATGCCGATACCTATTTCAGCGTCGATGCCGCGGGCAGCGCCGCATCGGGCCTGCCGCGCTTCCGCGCCGATGGCGGATTGAAGTCGATCGGCACCACCGCGCTGGTCGGGCTCGACCTGTCGGGCAATGCGCTCGATGGCGGCTGGGGCGTGTTCGCGCTGGGCAGCTATTCGCGGCTGCAGGGCGATTTCGCCGACAGCCCGATCGTGGCGATCCGCGGCGATGCCGACCAGTTCTTCGGCGGCGTCGGCGTGACCTACACGTTCTGATCAGCCAAACTGCAGGCCGACCACGCTGACCGGGAGGAACTGTATGCGCCGGGCATTACAACGCGCGCTCACCGGGGTTGCAGCGCTCACCCTGGCCAGCACGTCCGGCTCTGCCCTGCCTGGCCCGGCCGGACCGGCCTCGTCCGCCGCAGCGCGGGCGGCGCCGATCAGCCTGCACATCACCCGGGCCTCGGGCGACAGCATCCAGGCCGAATACCGGCTGGCCCGGCCGACCCAAGCGCTGCATTTCGCGCCCCAGCTCGATGGCTATCGCGCTCGGGACTGGAAGAGCCTGGCCGGAGAATTCCGCTGGGTGCGCGAGGGCGATGGCGAGCGAATCGAGCGCACGGACGGCAAACCGTTCGCACGGCTGACCCTCGACATCCCGGTGCGCTACAGCGCGCTCGAAAAGTCCTATGCACCGTTCTCTCCGTTCAGCGACGGCGGTGTGCTGGTCTATTCGGGGCACTTTCAGGCCTGCCCTGCGCTACCCTGCAAGGGGACCGAGCCACTCGCGGTGACCATCGCGGCGGAAGGCGAGACAATCGGCGTCGGTGGCAGACGCAGCGAGAATACCGCCGCCTTTGTCAGCCGCGAGGAAGGGACCAACGTCTATATCGGCAGCGCCGTTCCGGTCGCCACCTCGGGCTTTGTCGCCATCGTCGATCCGGCGCTGCAACCCGTGCTGCGCGATCATCTGCTGGCATCGCTGCCGCAATCGATGCGCGATTTCGCCACCATCTACGGTCCATTATCGATCGCGCCCGAGCTTTATGTCTCGCTCGATCCCAAGCCGCCATCGGGCACCAGCCTTTCCAGCCAGGGCGGGACGCTGCCCGGCCAGGTGTTCATCCACCTCTATGGCGACGGCTGGCGCAAGCCGCTCCGGTTGGGCGACGTGGTCTGGCTCGACTGGTTCTTCGCGCACGAAGCCGCGCATTTCTTCCAGCGCGCAGGGACAAACGACGTCATCGGTCCCGACTCGCAGGCGTGGATCCACGAAGGCGGTGCCGACGCGATGGCGGCGCTGGTCATGCGCGCCCGCGGAGAGACCGAACGCGGCTATGTCGCCCGGCGTATCGCCGATGCGCGCAATCTCTGTGCTGCGGGGCTCGCCGAGGTTGCGCTGAACGCCGCGTCGCGCGCGGGCAAATTCGATCTGCATTACCAGTGCGGCATGCTGATCGCGCTGGCGATCGATGCCGATATCCGGCGCGGATCGGGCGGTGCCAGGGGGTTGCACGACGTCAACCGCCGCTTCTTTGCCACCGTGCGTTCAGGCACGCCCTGGAACAGCCGCAGCTTTCTCGACGCCGCGCGCCGAACCGGTCTCAGCACGCCGACGCTGGCCACGATCACCGCGATCACGGGCCAGAAGCTGGACGACCCCGCCCGGAAGATCGACAGGATGCTGCAGCAGGCGGGGATGGATCCAGCTGCGCCGTGACGCAGCTCAGTTGCCGCTGATCAGATCACCGAAGCTGCCGAGCGCGGAGCCTTCGCCCCGGTTCTGACCCCACATGGCCCGGCCCGCGCAGCCGCGCGAAGAACAGGCCCTCGCCGCCGAACAGCGAGGTCTTGATTCCGCCCGCCGAGACCAGATCGAAATCGACATTGCCGGTGAATGCCGCGATGCAGCCGGTGTCGACATGCAGTTCCTCGCCGGCGCGCAGTTCGCGCTCGACGATCGTGCCGCCCATCTGCGCGAACACCATGCCGTCGCCCTCGAGCTTCTGCATGATGAAGCCCTCGCCGCCGAACAGGCCGGTGAGGATGCGCTTCTGGAAATGGATGCCGATCGACACGCCCTTCGCGGCGGCGAGAAAGCTGTCCTTCTGGCAGATCAGCCGGCCGCCATAGCGCGTGAGGTCAATGGGCAGGATCGATCCCGGCACCGGCGCGCCGAAGGCGACGCGCGCCTTGCCCGATCCGGTATGCGTGAACACCGTGGTGAACAGGCTCTCGCCGGTAACCAGCCGCTTGCCTGCGCCGAGCAGCTTGCCCATGAAGCCGCCGCCCTGATCGTCGCTGCCATCGCCGAACACGGTGGTCATCTCGATCGAGGGGTCCTTCCAGACCATCGATCCGGCCTCCGCCACCGCGCTCTCGCCGGGGTCGAGCTCGATCTCGACGAATTGCAATTCCTGGCCCTTGATCTCGTAATCTATCTCATGCGCGGGCATGTCCGTCTCCTGTTGATGCTCGATGGCCGCAAATCTAGCCGCCGCCTGTGACAGCAGCAATGCAACTGGTCATAGACCGGACGAATGTTCTGGGTCGATCGCGCGCGCCATGGTGCCATGAGATGGGATCAGCTCGAGAAATAGACATACCAGGCGATGAGTAGAACCACGCGCGGCGCAAAGGACGATCCGGTCAGCGCGGCGAGCGCCATTGCGGTCGCCGAAGCCCCCACGCCGGTTTCCAGCGCGAGCAGCAGCGGCTCGCCCGATCCGCGCACGATGGCGGCGGGCAAAGCGAGCAGCAGCGACCATGCCAACCCCGTCACGACGAACGCCGCCCGGCGCAGCATCGGCGGGGGCGCCCGCCTTGCCGGGGG
>NZ_QKVT01000001.1:2838210-2851822 GCF_003426715.1 Blastomonas sp. UPD001 | reverse complement strand
CACCCCGGCGGCAACGTCCAGGTCGATCCGCCCCGGCTTGAGGCTGGCCGGGTCCACCCCGCCGATCTGGACGTTCATCTCGCCCGCAGGCTCGGGCCCGGCCAGCGGGCGGACGAAGCCCGGATGGTCGAGCAGATTTGCGGTGAACGACGAAGGCTGATCCGCAGCTACGATCGGCATCGCGATCGACGCGATCCACAGGACGAAATAGGCAAGATCCCCCAAAGCCCCCCGCAGCCACGGCACCGCATCGAACAGAATGCGCAGGGCCGCGAGCGCGATCAGCGGCGGCGCGGCGATCAGCCACAGCGGATAGGTGATCTGCCACGGGCTGTACGGCCCGTTCACCATCAGCCAGCCGAGGAACCAGCCCGCCAGCGTCAGCGTGCCGAGCGTGCCGAGCAGCACCGCGGCATCGGCGGCGAAGCGCCCGAGCAGCATCGCGACGCGCGGCGCGGCGGTCACCTCCTCCACCTGCCAGGGCTGGCGGCGATTGGTATTGGCGCGGAGGTAGATATAGCCGACCGGCAGCAGCAGCGTCGTCACCACGATGCCCAGCCACACGCCGAGCATCGCCGATGTCAGCACCGGCAGCTGATCGGCGACCGCGATCGCCACGCCCCGGCCGCTCTCGTCCGAGATCATGAAGCGCGCGCCCACCGGCGCGATCAGCAGCAGCAACCAAAGCCCCCAGCTGCGCCGATAGCGCGTGAGGCTGGTGACGAACGAGGAGCGCAGCACCGCCCCCGGTTGCCCCGCCGCCGGTCGCGCACCCGGCATCATTGCGGCGCGACCCGGCCCTGATCGACGCGCAGCACCTGCACCGCCTGGGGGGCGAGCGCATCGGCCAGATGCGTGGTCATCACCACCACCGCCTCGCGCGCCCGCTCGACGATCAGCGCGCTGACCTGCGCCGCCGTTTCGCCGTCGAGCTCCGCCGTCGGCTCGTCGAGCGCGAGCAGCCGCGGCGCACCGAGCATCGCCTGCGCGAACACCAGCCGCCGGCGCATGCCGCCGGCAAAGGTGGCGATGCGGTTGTTGATATCGGCATGCAGCCCGATCCGCTCGGTTATCGCACCGAACTGCGCATCCGCCGCACGCGCATCGAACCCCTTCAACGCCGCCATATGCAGCGCAAATTCGCGCGCGGTCAGGTCCTCGGGCAGATCGACCGCCTGCGGCGCATAGCCGAGCGTCGCCCGCAGAGCCTTGCGCGCCCCCGGCAGTGCCGCCCCGTCCCAGGCCATCGTCCCCGCATTGGGCTTCTCCGCCGTGGCGAGCAGCCGGAGCAAGGTCGACTTCCCTGCCCCGCTCGGTCCGAGCAGCAAGGTGAGGCCGGTAGGGAAAGTAGCGGACACGCCGTCAAGCACGCGCTTGCGGCCATAGGATCGGGAGATGTCGGCTAACGTGAGCATTGTGGTGTGTTATAACAGCAATACACATGGCGCAAGCCGATTTCGCTGGCCATGGCGCGCCGGGCGTCCTAATCTCTTCCCCATCCCCGGGGAGCCGAGCGGCTGAGAGGTGGGTTTGCGCCCCACGACCCGTTGAACCTGAACCGGCTGATACCGGCGGAGGGAGGGAGCGGCGTTGTCCATTCAAGCGCCCGCATCCGCTCTCCCGCCGCACAAGGAGAGCATGATAATGGCTGATTTTCCTGCCCGCACCGAAATCGGCGTGACCACCGGGCCCATTCGCGGCAGCCGCAAGATCCATGTCGCGACCAAATCGGGCAGCGGTATCCGCGTCGCGATGCGCGAGATCGATCTCGCCGGCGGCGAACCCAGCGTCCGTGTCTATGACACCTCGGGCCCCTATACCGACCCCAACGCGCATATCGACATTTCTGCGGGCCTGCCCGAGCTGCGCCGCGACTGGATCCTGGCGCGCGGCGATGTCGACCATGTGCCGCAGCGCGAGGTCCGCCCCGAGGATAACGGCCGTCTCGGCCCCGACCGTTCGGGCGGCGTGCCACCTTTCCCCAATGTCCGCAAGACCGTGCTGCGCGCGAAGTCCGGCATGAACGTCAGCCAGATGCATTATGCCCGGCGCGGGATCATCACGCCCGAGATGGAATATGTCGCCGAGCGCGAGAATCTGGGGCGCGAGCGGCTCAAGGAATATCGCCGCGACGGCAACAGCTTCGGCGCGTCGATCCCCGATTACGTGACGCCGGAGTTCGTCCGCGACGAGGTCGCGCGCGGCCGCGCGATCATCCCCAGCAACATCAACCATCCCGAAACCGAGCCGATGGCGATCGGCCGCAATTTCCTGGTCAAGATCAACGCCAATATCGGCAACAGCGCGGTCGCTTCCGACGTCGCATCCGAAGTCGACAAGATGGTCTGGTCGATCCGCTGGGGCGCGGACACGGTGATGGACCTGTCCACCGGTCGCAACATCCACGACACGCGCGAATGGATTTTGCGCAACAGCCCCGTGCCGATCGGCACCGTGCCGATCTATCAGGCGCTCGAGAAGGTCGGCGGCATTGCCGAGGAGCTGACCTGGGAAATCTTCCGCGACACGCTGATCGAACAGGCCGAACAGGGCGTGGACTATTTCACCATCCATGCCGGGGTGCGCCTCGCCTATATTCCGATGGCGGCGAAGCGCGTCACCGGCATCGTTTCGCGCGGCGGGTCGATCATGGCCAAATGGTGCCTGGCGCATCACAAGGAAAGCTTCCTCTACGAGCATTTCGACGAGATCACCGAGATCATGAAGGCGTACGACATCGCCTATTCGCTGGGCGATGGCCTGCGCCCCGGATCGATCGCCGATGCCAATGACGAGGCGCAGTTCAGCGAGCTCTACACGCTGGGCGAACTGACCCATCGCGCATGGAAATCGGACGTGCAGGTGATGATCGAAGGGCCGGGCCATGTGCCGATGCACAAGATCAAGGAGAATATGGAAAAGCAGCTAGAAGTGTGTGGCGAAGCGCCCTTCTACACGCTTGGCCCCCTCACCACCGATATCGCGCCCGGCTATGACCATATCACCAGCGGCATCGGCGCAGCGCAGATCGGCTGGTACGGCACGGCGATGCTCTGCTATGTCACGCCCAAGGAGCATCTGGGCCTGCCCGATCGCGACGACGTCAAGGTCGGCGTGGTCACCTACAAGCTCGCCGCGCACGCCGCGGACCTCGCCAAGGGCCATCCGGCGGCGCAGGTGCGCGACGATGCGCTGAGCAAGGCGCGCTTCGAATTCCGCTGGCGCGACCAGTTCAACCTGTCGCTCGACCCCGATACGGCCGAGGAATTCCACGACCAGACCCTGCCCGCCGAAGGCGCCAAGACCGCGCATTTCTGCAGCATGTGCGGCCCCAAATTCTGCTCGATGCAGATCAGCCAGGAGGTGCGCGACTTTGCCACCAAGCAGAACCAGGGCGTGGAAGGCTTCATCGCGACGGGCCCCAGCGGCGCGGAGACGGCAGCGGCGAGCCGCGAGGCCGCGCTCCAGGGCATGGCGGAGATGAGCAAGCTGTACGAGGACATGGGCCGCGAGCTGTATCTCGGGGCCGGGGGCAGGGAGCATGATTAAGCCTGTCAGCGCCGCCCTGATGGCCACCGCTCTGCTCGCCATCCCGCTCGCCAGCTGCAGTTCGGAGCCCGCTGCCGACCAGAATGATCAGGCGGCGGACACCGCGGCCGCCCCCCAGCCACGGGCGGACGAGGGGTCGGAACGCTCAACGCCTCCTGCCGACAATGCGAAGACGCTGACGCTGGAGGGCTATCAGCGCCAGCCCGGCGGCGAGATGCGGCTTGATGATCATCAGCCCCAGCGGGATCCCCGCACCCGCCCTGTGCGCGGTCAGCGCGAGCAGGCACCAGCCAGTGAGCGCGCCGGTCAGAAATCCGTTCTGCCCGGTCAGCACCGTCAGCAGGATGACCGGTGCCATGGCCGCGACGACACCAGGCAAGTGCGCGCCGGCCATCCGGTGCAGAATCGCGACATAGAATGCCAGCGTCAGCCCGGTGAACAGCGCATAGGCGAGTCCGAGCGGCAAGGCCGCCAAAGCGGCGACGAACAGGGTGAACGGGGGCGGATAGGTCCAGGGCATGAACACCTTGACCCCGGTCGCGGCCTTCTGGGCACGCTCCATCCTTTCGGCGTCATAGCTGTCTGCCGCGCGTCCCTGCAGACTCAGCGTGCCTGCGACATGGAAGGCGTGAAAATCGACCACCGGGCGTTCTGCACCCGGCGCGGCCGTTCGCTGGTAGGTGACGGCCGCAAAGGCCAGCAGCATGGCCGCCAGGGTCAGCACGATCTTGAGCAGCCATGGGCGCGTGGCAAGGCTGGGTGCGGGGCCGTGGTGCATGGGTAGACGGCCCGGTTCGGTCTGGCGCATTGCTCGGTCCCCGCTGGATCGCTCACGCAACCATGGCGCTGCAGGCCTGAGATTTGGTTAACGCTCGGTTTCCGTGCGGTACGGCAACGGAGCGGAGCCAACGCTCACAGATAATATTTGATCTTCACCCGCTGGCTGGTGCCGCTGCCCTGCGCGACGAACACGACCTGCGAAAAGCGCGGTGGACCGAAGCTGAAGCTGGGGTTGCGCGAAAAGCCGATCCCTTCCTTCGGGATGCCGGCAAAGGTGTCGAGCTTGTTGTTGCCATTCTCGTCATGCACGATGGCAAGCGCATATTGCCCCGCAGGCAGGTTCTCGAACCGCGCCACGCCATCCCTGGCGCGCGCGGTCAGGCGATGCGCGTTCTTGTCCTTGTCGCAATCGGGAAAGCTCTGCTCGTTGGCGGTCAGGCACAGCTGCAACAGGCCCTTGGCCGAACGCAACTGGTCCACCGTGATCTCCACCGTGCTCAGCGGTGCGGCGCCAGGAAGCGTGGCCAGAGCCATGAAACCGATTGCGCAGGTTGCGAACAGCTTACCCATGTCTTTCTCCGGATCAGGCCGAGCGGGTGGCATCGCCCAGCGATGCACCCTCGCGCGGACGCGATTGTCTATCCTGAAAGGCCCCCAGCCCTTTGTCGGTCCCGCATAGCCGGTCCCAGAAGCGGAAATAAAGTCCATAATTGCAAGTATAGCGGGCGTGGTGCAGTTGATGATGGCTCGCGGTTATCAGCCCCTTGCCTAACCGCCCCTGAACCAGCCAGCGCGGAAACAGCTCCCAGCCCATATGGTTGGTCACTCCCATCAGCGTCATGATGAACAGGACAAGGCCCAGCATCGCGGCGTGAATGGGGATCAGGAAGACGAGCGCGGGGATGACGACCGCGCCGGTCAGCGCCTCGATCGGATGGAAGCTCATCGCCGCCCAGGCGGTCGGGGGGCGGCTGTCATGGTGCACGGCATGCGCGATGCGAAACCATTTGGGCACGTGCATCCAGCGGTGCGTCCAGTAGAACCAGGTGTCGTGCGCGAACAGATAGAGCAGCACCGAGACCGGCAGATACCAAAGCCCAAACGCATTCCAGTCGGTATAGATTTCGGTCCAGCCCCGGTTCTGCCAGCCCCAGGCGACGACGCCGGTGGGGATGCCATAGATCGCCGCGCTGTAGAGCGACCAGCGGATTTCCCGCCCGATCTGCGGCTTCAGCCCGGCATACAGGCCCGGGCGCACACGCTCGGTCAGCCAGGCGAACATCCCGCTGGTCAGCAGGTAGCGCACCCCGACGATCAGCGTCATCGCCAGCGCGGACAGCACGATATGCGAGGAACCCAGCATGCGCGTGGCATAGCGTGCTTCGGCTGCGCTGCAAAGCGCCCCTTCCGCCCTTCCATCGCGCGATGCCCTGCGCTAGGGCGGGGAGGACATGAAATCCCCGCGCAATATCTCCAGCAAGACACTCAAATGCGATGTCGCGATTCTCGGCGGCGGCCTGGCCGGCGGGCTGATCGCGCTCGCGCTGCGCCGCAAGCGGCCCGAGCTCGACGTGCTGCTGATCGAGGAAAGCGCCACACTGGGCGGCAACCATATCTGGTCGTTCTTCGGCCCGGATGTCGCGGGCGAGCATCGCTGGCTCGTCGCGCCGCTCGTCTGCCATGGCTGGCGCGGCTATGACGTGAAGTTCCCGGGGCACGAGCGCGGGCTGGAAGAAAGCTATTATTCGATCCTCTCCGACCGGTTCGACGCCTATCTGCGCGAGGCGATCCCGGCGCATAACATCGTCACCGGGGTGCGCGCGCTCGCCGCGAGCCAGACCAATGTCGTGCTGGAAAACGGCGCGCGGGTCGAGGCGGGCGGCGTCATCGACGCGCGCGGCGGCGGCAATGTGCGCCATCTGCGCTGCGGCTGGCAGAAGTTCATGGGGCAGATGCTGCACCTGTCCGAACCGCACGGGCTGACCCGCCCGATTGTGATGGACGCGACGGTCGAGCAGATGGACGGATACCGCTTCGTCTATTGCCTGCCGGTCAGCCCGATGGAGATCTTCGTCGAGGACACCTATTACAGCGACACCTCCGATCTCGACACCCAGGCGCTGGCGGCGCGGATCAGCGCCTATGCCGATGCCAAGGGCTGGCAGGTCGAGCGCGTCAGCCGTACCGAGACCGGCGCGCTGCCCGTGGTCTATGGCGGCGATTTCGGCGGATACTGGCAGTCGACGGGCGGCGATGTCGCCAAGGCAGGGACGCGCGCGGCCTTGTTCCATGGCCTGACCGGCTATTCGCTGCCCGATGCGGTGCGCCTCGCCGCGCATATCGCCGACATGCCCGACCTGTCGGGCGCCGCGCTTGCCGAGATGAGCCGCAAGACAAGCCTCGACCACTGGCAGGCCGATGGCTTCTACCGCATGCTGACCAAGATGCTGTTCAAGGCCGCCGGACCCGACGAACGCTACCGCGTGCTCGAACGCTTCTACACGCTGCCCGATGCACTGATCGCGCGCTTCTATGCCGGCAAGTCGACGATGATGGACAAGATGCGCGTGCTCGCCGGCCGCCCCCCCGTTCCGATCTGGCGCGCGATCCGCGGACTGTTCAGCTAGGCTGGCAAGACTGCCGCGCACGCCCCTCGCGCCCGATCGACCTGAGCGAAGGCGGTGGCATCGCGCCAATAGCCACCCGAACGCAACCTCAGACCGCTTGCCTGCGCAGGCAGGCACCCATCTCCTGCCCTGGCCCCCGGCACAACGGTGTGGAGATGGGCCCCTGCCTGCGCAGGGGACCGGTGGGCATCAGGGACCCGCTCTAGCAACTCTCGTGCCTCGATAGCCAAAAACGCGTGAAGAAAAGACCCTATATCGCTCCGCCAAACAGGGACAGCGCGTCACGAGCGGCTTGCCTTACGCTGCTCCATAGGGGGTGATGCACAAACTGGCTGTCGCCTTGATCACCAATGTCTTCAAGGATGGCGCCGAGTGCGTCCATGATTGATCTTACGGCTGCTAATCCGGACGTGTCGAAAAAGCAGGTGCCAAACATGCGCTCCTCGAAATCGCAGTCATCGAAGAAGAAATGAAAAAGCTCGTCAGTGCCAGATGCGCGGCCTTGCGCGCTTGGTTCCTTCCAAATGGGACGCGGATCTTCTGCTGCTAGCTCCGACAGAAAGAGCATGAGATCGCGCCGGATCTGGGGAAGTTGAAGGAAGCCGCCACCGAGCATCAAGAGAATATCCCGACCACTTGGTTCGTCCGCAACGGTCACGCATCTCGAGGTGGAGCCTCCGGCACGATCGTCGCGAGGGCCGGGCCGCATGGTCCCGCACCGTTGTCCCCCACCCCCTCGACGCATCACGGCAAATGGAATATTCTCGGCCCTCGAATGCCGCCAAGAGCATGAACAACGGGTCGGTCACGAATAACGACGGTGGAAGCGCGGCGTCTCGCGGCGGCGTCCTCACCGCCTGGGGAGGGATCCGGTGAAACAGTCGCTCGTCAACCTGCTGCCGCCCGCCACACTGGCGGCGATCCTCGCCTTTTGGGGGCTTGCCCCCGGCGCATGGGTGGAAGCGCCATGGTCGCTGCCTGCGGTCGCGGTGGGCACGGTGGTGTTCGTCCAATGCCTCGAATTCGTGTTCGAGCGGCATGCGGGCTGGCGGATGAACTGGCGCGAGTTCGCCACCGATCTGTTCTATTTCGGCTTCTTCTTCTTCGTCATCGGCTGGCTTTCGGACGCGCTGATCAACTCGCCGCTGCGCGAGCTGAAAGAGTCCTGGGGCATCGGCACGCCCTGGCTGGCCGAGTTGCCGTTTCTGGTGGAGGCGCTGATCGCGTTGTTCGTGTTCGAGCTCGGCCAGTACTGGATGCACCGCGCGATGCACAACTGGACGCCCCTGTGGCTGACGCATGCGCCGCACCATCACCTGACACAGCTCAATGCGATGAAGGGCTATATCGGCAACCCGATCGAGCTGTTCCTGATCAGCATCGGGGTAATCGCGCTGCTCGATATCGACCTCGACGCGCTGTTCGCCAGCATCACCGTCGGTAGCGCCATCGCAATCTATGCGCATGCCAATGTCCGCGCCGACCCGCCGATCTGGTACGGCTTCTTCTTCACCACCATCCGCAACCATTCGCTGCACCACACCGCGACGAGCTATGAGGACACGCGCTGCAACTATGGCAATTCGGTCATCTTCTGGGACCGGCTGTTCCGCACCTACAAGGAAGGCGAGAGCGCGATCGTGGGGCAGGATGACCGCAAGCGGCTCTCCATTCGCGAACAGTGGCTCTTCCCGCTGCGTCCTTGGCTCGAACGGCGGAAGGCGATCGGGGACTAGCTAGCCGATCGTCCCGATCACATCGCCGATCCTGTAGCTTTCGCCCTCTTCGCCGGTGACGTGCAGCACGCCCGATTCCTGCGCCTCGATCTCGGTGGTGCTCTTGTCGGTCTCGACGGTGTAGAGCACGTCGCCCTTTTCCACCGTCTCGCCATCGCCGAACATCCATTCGACCAGGGTGACCTCGGTGACGCTCATGCCGAGCTTGGGAATGCGGATTTCTGCCGGCATCAGCGCTTCCATTCCATCGTCGTGCGGATTGCCGCGGCAATCTCGTCCTTCTTGGGGATCCAGGCCTGTTCGAGCACGCTCGCCATCGGCACGGCAGAGAACGCGCCGCCGATGCGCTGGACCGGGGCCTTGAGCTCGTTGAACAGACGCTCGTGCAGCCGCGAGGCGATCTCCGCGCCGGTGCCATAGGCGCGCACCGCCTCGTGCAGCACCACCGCGCGGCCGGTCTTGCGCACCGATGCGGTGACGGTCGCCTCGTCATAGGGCGCGATGGTGCGCAGGTCGATCACCTCGACCGACACGCCCTCGCCCGCCAGCGTTTCGGCGACCTCCAGCGCATCGAGCACGGTGCGACCATAGGTGATCAGCGAGACATCGCTGCCTTCGCGCGCGATCGCCGCCTGGCCCAGCGGCACGCGGTAATCGGTGCCGGGATCGTCGGACTTGAGGCCGTAGCACAGGATGTTCTCGATGAAGATCACCGGATCGTTGCACTCGATCGCGCTGCGCATCAGCCCCTTGGCATCGGCGGCGTTCGACGGCGTCACGATCTTGAGGCCGGGCACATGCGCGAACCAGGCTTCCAGCATGTCCGAATGCTGGCCGCCAAAGCCGACGCCAACGCCGGTGGTGGTGCGAATGACCAACGGCACGTTGGTCTGCCCGCCGGACATGAAGCGCAGCTTGGCGGCATGGTTGACGATCTGGTCCATCGCCACGGTGACGAAGTTCATCAGCATGATCTCGGCAATCGGCCGCATGCCAGTGAGCGCCGCGCCGACGCACGCGCCCATGATCGCCTGTTCGGAAATCGGCGTCGCGCGGATGCGGTGCTCGCCATATTTCTCGGTGAGCCCCGACGAGACCTTGAACACGCCGCCGCCCTGCTTGGCCGCGACATCCTCGCCGAGCAGGATGACCCCCTCGTCCGCCGCCATCGCCTCGTCGATCGCGGCGTTGAGCGCCTGGACCATGGTGATCTGCTTCGGCTTTTTCGCCCTGGGCGCCGCGGCCTCGAGTGCTTCGGCCTCGCTCATGCCGCGATCTCCTCTTCGAAAACGTCCTTCAGGATTTCGTCCGCATCGGGGAACGGGCTGTTGAACGCAAACTCGACCGCCGCCTCGATCTCGGCTTCCAGTTTCGCGACGATCGCGTCGAGTTCGGCTTGCGTGAACTGGTGCTCGAGCATCAGCGCGTTAAGCTTGGGGAGCGGGTCCTCGGCCTTCATTTCCTCGATATGGTCGGGAGGCATGTACGAGAAATCCGCGCCGAAGAAATGGCCCATCATCCGGTAGCACATCGCCTCGATCAGCGTCGGCCCCTCGCCCGCGCGGGCGCGATCGACCGCCTCCCTCGCCGCCGCGTACATCGCAAGCGCGTCATTGCCGTCGACCTTCACGCCCTTCATCCCATAGGCGGCGGCGCGGGTGACGATCGAGTCCACCTTGGTATGGTCGGCAAAGGCGGTGTGCTCGCCATAGCGGTTGTTCTGGCACAGGAAGATGACCGGCAGCTTGTAGAGCTGCGCCATGTTCATCGCCTCGTGAAACGCGCCGATATTGGTCGCGCCGTCGCCGAAACAGGTGACAGTGACCTTGCCGTCCTTGCGGTTCTGGCTGGAAAGCGCGAGGCCGTTGGCGATCGGCAGGCCCGAGCCAACCACGCCGGTCGTCACCATCACCCCGGTGGCGGGATGGGTGATGTGCATCGACCCGCCCTTGCCCTTGCAGGTGCCGGTGGCGCGGCCTGCGATCTCCGCGATCAGCAGGTCGAGCGGAACGCCCTTGGCAATCTGGTCGTGCTGGCCGCGATAGGTAGTGACGAGATAGTCGCTCGGCTCAAGCGCCGCCATCATCGCCGAGGTGACCAGCTCCTGCCCGCGCATCGTGTAATAGATGGTGGCGAGCTTGCCGCTCATCAGCAGCGAGCGCATCTTCTCGTCGAAGCGCGCGACCTTCATCGTGCGGGTATAGATGTCGAGCAACGTGTCGCGGTCGAGGCTCATCACGCGATCCCCTTCTTGGCATCGAGGCTGGCAGCGGCGCTCGGCCGCGCGGCGACCCGCTCCGACCACGCAGCGAGATTGGCGAGGCCCTCGGGCAGCGGCTGGCCGACCTGCTTGCCGAATTCGGTGAGGCAATAGAGCAGGATGTCGGCGAGCGTGAAGCGATCCCCCGCCAGCCAGGTCTTGCCCGCGAGCAGCGCATCGAACGCGGCCAGACCATCGCGCGCGCAGGCCTTGAGGCCATCGGCGGCCTCGGGCAGGCAGCGCATCCGGCTCTGGAACATCGGCAGGCCCTCGGACCCGCGAAACGCCGTGGTCATCGGGCCGACCACGTCATAATCGAGCCGGCGGATCAGCATGTCGGTCACCGCGCGCTCTTCGGCCGTGCTGCCGATCAGCGCAGGGGTGGGGAACTTTTCCTCGATATAACCGCAGATCGCGGTGCTTTCCGACAGATAGGTGCCATCGTCCATCTCGAGCAGCGGCAGCTGGCCGAACGGGTTCTTGGCGACAAATTCGGGCTGGCGGTTCTCGCCCTTCATGATGTCGACAAAGGCGCGGTCGATGACCGCCCCTTTCTCTTCCAGGAACATCAGCACGACCCTTGGGTTGGGGCCGATCGATTGATAGAGCTTCATGAAAGAGCCTCTCGCTGCAAATCAGAACTGGACGCGCTGGGTGAAGCCGCCATCGATGACGATGTTCGCGCCGGTCATGTACGGGCAGGCGGGGCTGGCGACGAAGACGATCGCCTTGGCCACCTCTTCGGGCTCGCCGAACCGGCCCATCGGCATCTTCGCGAGCGTGCCCTCGTAGAGCGCCGGCACCACGCCCTTGATCATCTCCCAGTTGCCGCCGGGATAATAGATCGCGCCGGGCGAGATGCAGTTGACGCGGATGGCCTGCGCGGCGAGCGCCTGGCTGAGCTGCGATCCATAGGTGATCAGCGCGGCCTTGAGCGCGTTGAACGCCTGGGGCGCGACGAAGGTCTCGAGCGCGGCGGTCGAGGACATGAAGACGATCGATCCGCTGCCCGATTCGGTCAGCGCGGGGGTGAGCACCTCGACACCGTGCACCGCGTTCAGGATGTCCATGTCGAGGCAGCGCTGCCAGTCGCCGGTCGCACCCTGGCCCGAGGCGCTGGCGGTGTGGACGAAGATGTCGCAGCCGCCCAGCTTGTCCAGGCAATCGTTCAGCCAGCCCTTATAGCCTTCCGCATCGCCGGTAATGTCGATTGCGGTGCCATGCACCTTGCCCGGGCCTGCGGCGTCGATTTCGCTGACCGCAGCCTCGACCTTGGCCGGATCGCGCGACAGGAACGCGACATCCGCGCCCTCGGCGGCGAAATGGCGCAGCGCGGCAAGACCCAGGCCGTGCCCGCCGCCATTCATGATGACCTTCTTGCCGGTCAGCCCCAGATCCATCGCCGCTCTCCTCGCCGGTTATGTCCTATTGCGGGGAGGCTATCGGAAAGCACCTGCGCGGGTAACCAGCAAAAGTGACAGCTTCAACGCGCGCCCGGCGCTTGCACCAGTTTACATCCATCCGCCGGATCGAATGCACCGCCCATCCGTTCCCTTGCCAAGCTGGACACGCCTGTCGCATGTCCATAACAAGACATTCGAAGCCTTTGGGAAAGGGAGCGATCGCCATGGTCTGGGTCATCCGTCTGCTCGTCGCCGGATTTGCGCTGCTCTTCGTCATCATCGGCGCGCGCGCGCTGCTCGATCCGCAGACGATCATCGCGCAGTTCGAATTGGGCCGGCAGAATGCGACCGGCCTTTCGGCCATCCGCGCGGACATGGGCGCGTTCTTCATCGGCACCGGGCTCGCCGCTCTGGTCGGGCTGATGCCCGGCAAGCGCGAATGGCTGCTCGGCGCAGCGGCGATGGTAGCGCTCGCCCTGACCGGGCGCGTGATCGGCCTGACCAGCGATCCGCTCACCGCGAATATCGCGCAGTCGATGATCGTCGAGGCGATTTCGGTGGTGCTGCTCATCGCCTCGTTCGCGATCCTGAACCCGCGTCGCCTCGCGCCGCAGCCGGCACCCTTGCCCGCGGACGAAAATTTCGCGGCCGACCCGCTCGATCCGCAAAGGGACGGTGACTTGGCCCGCCCGATTGGCTAACGGGAGGTCAGTTGATTCTGTCGCTGACCGGGGGTTTCGCGATCTTGGCCTGTCTCTCGTCGCCCGTATCCCGGCTGATGCACCCCCATCATGGCTGGCCCGACCATGGCTGAAAACGGCCTGATCGTCACCTGCCCCCCCGGTCCCGATGCCGCGTTGCACTGGTGGCGCGCCGACAACGGCCATATCGTGGCCCGCGGCCAGGATTTCACCCCGCCCTCGCAGGCCGCGCGCAATGGCGATGCGCCGATTGTCGCGCTCGTCCCGGCCGCCGATACCGTGCTGCGCACGCTCGACATGGGCGACATGAGCGCCCCCCAGGCCGAGGCTGCCGGGCGCTATCGCGCTGCCGATCTCAGCATTGGCGGCGATGTGTTCGTCGCAGTGCGTGCGCTGGGCCGGGGGGAGGGCGATGGTGGGATGCGCGTGCTGTGCGCGACGATCGCGCGCGCGACGCTGGCCGATCATCTCGCTGAACTGGCGCTGCGCGGGCTCGATCCGGACGTCATCCTGCCAGTCGGGCTGCTGCTGCCCGCTGCCGACCAGCCGGTCAGCG
>NZ_QKVT01000001.1:2828818-2838110 GCF_003426715.1 Blastomonas sp. UPD001 | reverse complement strand
CGATCTGGGCGCGGAGCGGCTGGGCGATCTGGTTTTGCCGCCCGACGAGGCGCTGGGCGCGCTGCTGCTCGGGACGGCCGCCCCGGTATCGCTCGACGCCGATGCGCGCGATGCCGCGATGGTCGCTGCGCTGGCCGATCCGCCGCTGAACCTGCGCCAGGGCGAATTCGCGCGCCGTACGCCGCTGTTCGCGCTCGCGCCGGGCCAGGGGCGGACGCTCGCCTGGCTGTTCGGCGCGCTGCTGCTGGTCAGCCTCGCCATCCCGCTGCTCGAGATCGGCAAGAATTATCTCGGCGCAGATCTCGCCGAACGCCGCGCGCTCGCCAGCGCGCAGCGGCATGTTCCCGGCGCGACTGATGCGAGCCAGGCCGAAGCGCAGCTCGATGCCAAGCTCGCCGCGCGCGGCACGGGCAACAGCATCGTCAGCGTGCCGATGTCCGGGCTGCTCTCCGCGATGCAGCCGGTTCCCGGCGTCGTCATCCGCCAGGCCGACTACCGCCCCGGCGGCATTGTCGGCGCGATGATCGCGGCGCCGCGCGTCGAGGACCTCAATGCGGTGCTGATCGCGCTGCAGAACAACGGCTACAAGGTCACTGCCGCCAACCGCAGCGATGCGACCGGCCAGGCGGTCGCCGATATCACGGTGCTGGCGCCATGACCGAGGCGGCGAAGAACTGGTTCATCGCGCTGTCGCGCCGCGAGCAGATCCTGGTCGGCATCGCCGCGCTGCTGGCGGCGGGCGTGATCGGCTTTTTCGGCATCTACACCCCGCTCTACGGCCTCGCGACCGATGCCAAGCGCAGCTTCTACGAAGCGACGATGCAGGCCGGGCGGATCGAGGCCAAGGCACAGGCGCTTTCGCTGCCCCGGGCATGGTGCCCGAAGGCACCGGCGGCTGCGACAAGCCTCCGCTCGGCCTGGCCAAGCGCCTGGGCATCGCGCCGAAGCGCGCGATCTATTCGATCGTCGGCGGCCAGAGCCCGCAATCGCTGGTCAACGAATTTGCCGCCGCGATCCATGCGGGCGAGGCGCGTTGCGTGCTGCTCTCGGGGTCCGAAGCGATCGCCGCCGCCAAGACCGCCGCACGCAAGGGCGTGGCGCTCGACTGGAACGAGGCGATCGACGGCGAGATGGAGGATCGCGGGCTCGGGCCGATGCTGCTCGACCGGCACGAGCTCAAGAACGGCATCGGCGCGCCGATCCTCACCTATCCTCTGTTCGAGAACGCGCTGCGCGCGCGGCTCGGCCGCAGCAAGGCCGAGCATATGACCGAGATGTCCGAACTCTGGGCGGGGTTCAGCGCGGTTGCCGCGAAGAACCCTTATGCGCAATTCCCCAAGGCGATGAGCGCCGACTATCTCGCGACGCCTTCGGACGGCAATTATCCGGTCGCCGACCCCTATCTCAAATGGCATGTCGCGCAGGATGCGGTGAACCAGGGCGCGGCGGTGATCCTGACCAGCGTGCGTGAGGCCGAGGCGATGGGCGTGCCGCGCGCGCGGTGGGTGTTCCTGCACGGCAGCGGCGAGGCGATGGACAAGCCGGTCAGCCTGCGCACCGACCTGTCGCGTTCGCGCGCGATCGAGGTGTCGCTCAAGGGCGCTCTGGAGAGCGCAGGCAAGACCCCTGCCGATATCGCATATTACGACATCTACAGCTGCTTCCCGGTCGCGGTACTGCTCGCCGCCGAGGTGCTCGGCGTCGATTGGCGCAGCACGCCGCTGACGCTCACCGGCGGGCTGCCCTTCTCGGGCGGCGCGGGCAACAACTACTCGATGCACGGCATCGCCGCGATGGTCGAGACGCTGCGCGCCGACTCTGGCAGCTATGGCCTCGTGCTCGCCAATGGCGGCTTCCTGTCCAAGGAGGCAGCGGGCATCTACAGCACCAGCGCGCCCGAGAGCTGGTCACCGGTCGATCATGCCCTGATGCAGGCCGAGGTCGACGCCCAGCCGTCGCCCGCGCGGCTGGAGGAAGACGCGACCGGCACGATCGAGAGCTATACCATCGGCTATGCCAAGGGCGTGCCCGCGCGTGCTGTGGTGATCGCGCGCACCGACAAGGGCCGCATCGTCGCGCGGCCCGATGACGCCGACAAGGCGGGCCAGCTCGCCGCGCTGGCCGATCCCGCGCACGATCCGATCGGCCGCACGGTCACCATCCGGCATGCCGATGGCGTCAACGGCTTCACGGTGGCGGCATGAGTCGCCCCGCCCGCCCCGGCCGCGCGCAGTTCCGCGCCTTCACGCAGATCAGCACGCGCTGGTCGGACAATGACATTTACGGCCATACCAACAATTCGGTCTATTATTTCTGGTTCGACACCGCGGTGAACGAATATCTGATCAAGGCTGGCGCGCTCGACATTCACGGTGGAGCGGTGATCGGTCTGGTGGTCGAAACCGGCTGCGCCTATTTCGCGCCCACGGCATTCCCCGACCTGATCCATGCCGGGGTCCGGGTCGATCATATCGGCACCAGCTCGGTGCGCTATGCGGTGGGGCTGTTCGCGAACGACGAGGATGCCGCCGCTGCCGCGGGGCATTTCACCCATGTCTATGTCGACCGCGAGACGCGCCGCCCGGTGCCCCTGCCCGATGCCTTGCGCACCGCGCTCGAGGCGATCCGGGCGTAATTCTCAGCCGACGAACGCGCGCTCGAGCACATAGGTGCCCGGCTTGGACTGGGCCCCTTCGACAAAGCCAAGCGATTCGAGCAGCGCGCCCGTCTCCTTGATCATCGCCATGCTGCCGCACAGCATCACGCGGTCGGTTTCCGGGTCGAGAGGGTAGTCGCCCGCCTCGATCCGCGTGGTGATGCGGCGGTTCTCGTCGACCCAGGTCGGGCATTTGGTGACCGAGCAGTCATAGACCAGCTGCTTTGCCGCTTCCTCGGCGACCAGCGGATCGTCCTTGAGCTTGCTTTCGAGCATGTCGCGATAGGCCAGGTCCTGAATCTGGCGCACGGTGTGCTGCACGGTGATCTGCTCGAACCGCTCATAGGCTTCGGGATCGCGGATGATCGACATCCAGGGGGCCAGGCCCGTACCGGTGCCGATCAGGTGCAGCCGCTTGCCGGGCAGCAGCGCATCGAGCGTCAGCGTGCCGGTGGGCTTGCCGCCGAGCAGGATCTCGTCGCCCGGCTGGATCTTGTAGAGGCGGCTGGTCAGCGGGCCGTCGGGCACGATGATGCTGAGGAACTCGAGCGATTCATCCCACATCGGCGAGGCGACCGAATAGGCGCGCAGCAGCGGCTTGCCATCAACCATCAGCCCCAGCATCACGAACTGACCGCTGACGAACCGGAACGACGACGGCCGCTCGACGGTGAAGGAGAAAAGCCCTTCGTTCCAATGGTGCGTGGTCAAAACCTTGGCGGGGGTGAAAGCCATAACGGGTCCGATGAATCTGGAGGATCAAAGCGCGCCGACTAGCAGCATCTGCGCGCTAGTGTGAGGAAGGATAATTTTCCAGCGGAAAAATCTGGCTTGGGAAGGTGGAGCGGGCGGCACCTGTACGAATGTCGCACGGGCTGGGCAGAGCCCGGCGCAGCCTTATGGCCAAGGTTTGCGCAGCCCTGCCGAGGATCGCGCCGGGCCCCACCGACGAAAGGAACATCGATGACCGGAAAAACCACGCTGGCGCTGACGCTGCTGGGCGCACTGATGCTCAGCCCCGTTCCCTCGCTGGCCCAGGCGGCGGCGAAGCCCAGCGTGACCAAATCGGTTGTCAACGGCGTGACGGTCTGGCGGTCGCCCTCCCCGACCACGCCGGGGGCGGTGCAATGCTCTACCGCCGTCACGCTGGCGAACAGTTCCGGCGGTGCCGCGCCCAAGCTGACCATGACCTATTATCGCGCCGCCAATGGCAATGGCCAGGTCGAGCTCCAGATTCCCAGCCCCTGGGGCGCCGCCAGACCCGAGCTGACGCTGGCCATCGGCAACAGCAGCGTGTCCGGCCCGGTCGACCTGAGGGGCAAGGCAGAGGGCTATGTCAGCTTCACCAGGCCGCGGAACGCCTTCAACACGGTGCGCGCCGGACAGGGCACGGCGACAATCAGTTTCGACGGCAAGAGCTTCAGCTGGACCGCCCCGTCCTTTGACACGGTGCTCCAGGCATTGGAGCAATGCCAGCCGTGACGTGAGAACGGCCAGGCTTCCGGCAGCAAATTCGCGCCGGGGCTGAAACCGAAGCGGGCCTGCCAGCGAACCTGCGGCAGGAAACCGGATCGGGGATGGGGTCATGGCAGGTTCGGGCAGTCGCCGATACGCGGCAAGGCACTTTGCTCACCAACCCGTGACCCCGGCCTGCGCCGCATGATCTGGTTGGGGTTCATCCTGCTGTGCGCCTTTCTGGTGGGCATGACGATCAGCGCCAGCAGCACCTGCGCGGTGGCTGCGTCGCGCGAGATCCTGTTCGAGCGGCGGCCCGACATGCTGCTCGGCTTTGTCATCGCCATGGGCGTGGCGGGTCTGGTGACCCTGCCGCTGCATTGGCTGGTCGGTCCGGCGGCGCATGTATCATCGGTGGTGCCCGTGTCAGCATCGCTTGTGCTGGGTGCGGTGCTGATCGGCCTGGGCGCGGTGGTCAACGATGCCTGTCTGCTCGGCACATTGGCGCGGATCGGTCAGGGCGAAGTCCGCTTTCTGGCGCTCCCTTTCGGCCTGGCGCTGGGCTTTGCGGTCGCAGACCGCCCGTCGGGGCTGGCCGCCGGGGTGGCGCTCCCCAATCCGCTCGTGCTGCCCTCGATCGAGGGCGCGCTGATTGTTTTCCTTTTTGCGGTGATGCTGATCTGGGCATGGCGGCGCAGAGGCCTCAAGTCTCGCGCACAACCCGCCGCGAGCCGTTGGCCCCGGGCGATGATGCTGGCCATGGGTCTGTGCGGAGCGCTGCTTTTCTCCTTCGCACCGCAATGGACCTATTCCGATGCGATCCATGCGATCGTTCGGCGCGGCGGGATGCAGATGCAGACCGACACCCGTGCCTTCGCACCGGCGATCGCGCTGCTCGCGGGGGCGCTGGTCTCCGGCCTGCTCACCCGCGCCTTCGTGTTCCGCGCGCCCACGACCGTCACGCTGGCGAGATCGCTGGCGGGCGGCGCCATCATGGCGCTTGGCGGAACGCTGATCCCCTCGCTGCCGGACAGCGCCTGCGCCCGGTGGCGCAACCTGTCTGAAACGCGCGCGAACCGACCCGCCGAGAAAAATTGGCGCGCCCTGCAGGAGTCGAACCTGCGGCCTCAAGATTAGAAGTCTCGTGCTCTATCCAGCTGAGCTAAGGGCGCGCGCCGTGTTCGCGCGCAATAGCGGGCTTTGCAGGTGGGTGCAAACCGCGATATGGCAGGCGCGATGCAAAGCCCGTCTGCCGAAACCGCCGCCGTCAGCCACAGCCTGGAACCGGGCGTCGGCTTCGATCCCGCCACGCACCGCTTCCGCTATTACGATTTCGTGATGGCGGCGTTCGTCACGGTGCTGCTGCTGTCGAACGTGATCGGCGCGGCCAAGCCGACCTTCATCACCATCGCCGGGCAGCAATGGGTCTTTGGCGCGGGCATCCTGTTCTTTCCGCTGGGCTATGTCATCGGTGACGTGCTCACCGAGATCTATGGCTATGCCCGCGCGCGCCGCGTGATCTGGGCGGGCTTTGGCGCGCTCTTGTTCATGGCGTTCATGAGCTGGGTGGTGGTGAGCCTGCCACCGGCCGAGGGCTGGGACGGCCAGGCGGCCTATGAATCGGTGTTCGGCCAGGTCCCGCGGATCGTGTTCGCCTCGATCGTCGCCTTCTGGGCGGGCGAGTTCGTCAACAGCTATGTCATGGCGCGGATGAAGATTTGGACGGCCGGCAAGCTGCTGTGGACCCGCACGATCGGGTCCACGGTGGTCGGCCAGGGCGTCGACAGCCTGATCTTCTATCCGCTCGCCTTTTACGGCGAATGGGAGACGAGCCAGGTCGTCACCGTGATGATCACCAACTGGCTGCTCAAGGTGAGCTGGGAGGTGGTGCTGACGCCGGTGACCTATGCCGTGGTCGGCTGGCTGAAGCGGCGCGAGGGGGTGGAGGTTTTCGATACCGCCACCGATTTCACGCCGTTCAGCACGAAAGTCTGATGCGGCATCGGCTGCTCCCCGCTCAGCGATCCGAAGCGATGAGGCCGATGACCAGATAGATAAGCACCGGCGCGCCGACGCCGAACAGTGCGGCCAGCACGAAGGCGATGCGGATCAGGTTGACGTCCCAGTCGAAATAGTTGGCGATGCCCGAGCACACGCCCATCAGCTTGCCGTTCGACTTGTCGAGGTGGAAAGAGCGGTTGTTCATGATGGTTCCCCTTTAAACCGAGAAGAGTGACGTTTTCGTGTCGGCGGATCAGACGATCATCGCCGACATCGTGCCGATTTCCGCCGGACCTACGCTGAGGCCGATGAAAAGTGCCGAGGTGGCGAGCGCGCAGATGGCAGCGACGAGGTTGGTGTTAAACTGCGAGAGCGAGAACATGAGGTGGGTCCTTTCAGAGTGTCTGTGTGTCCCTTCGGTCTGTCCGTCGGGAGATGCCAGATACTTTGCACAGGGCGTGCCAAACTGAAAAAGCGCGCAAATTCAGGGGATTATACGAGATTACGCAAATCTTGCACGCAGCTGAATGCGAAATTTTGGCAATATTCACGATGTTTTGGCATCGGCTGGGGTGCGTAGAGAAGGGCCCTGCCGATTTTGCGCGCATGGGTCTGCGCGAGCCGCTATAGCGGGCCGCAGATGGCGCTTTCTTCCCTCTCGCTGACCCAGTTCCGCAACCACGAGGCGACCCGGCTTCAGGCGGGCGCGCGGTTCAACGTGATCTGGGGCAACAATGGCGCGGGCAAGACCAACATTCTCGAGGCGATCTCGCTGCTCGCACCGGGCCGGGGCATGCGCCGCGCCGACATCCAGCAGATGGCGCGGCAGCAGGGACCGGGCGGGTTCTCGGTCGCCGCCGCGCTGATGGACGACGAGGTGCGCATCGGCACCGGCACCAGCGCGGACAGCCCTTCGCGGCGGCAGGTGCGCGTCAATGGCGCGTCGGCGGCAGCGAACAGCCTGGCCGACTGGCTGGCGGTGGTCTGGCTGACCCCGGCGATGGACCGGCTGTTCCTGGAGAGCGCAGGCGGCAGGCGACGGTTTCTCGACCGGCTGGTGCTGGCGCTGCATCCCGCGCATGCCCGGCACGCGGCGCGCTACGAGGCGGCGATGCGCGAGCGCAACCGGCTGCTTGGTGGCGATCGCCCGGCCGATCCGGGGTGGATCGATGCGCTCGAGGCGCGCATGGCCGAGCATGGCGCAGCGATGGCCTTCGCCCGCGCCGACACGCTGGACGCGCTGGAGCTCCAGATCGGCGCGATCGAAACCGGACCGTTCGCGCAACCCGCGCTGGCGCTCGAACGCAAGGGGCCGGTGGAAGCCGATGCGCTGGCGGCAACGCTCCGCTCGGGCCGGTCGCGCGATGCGGCGGCGGGCCGCGCGCTCGCCGGGCCGCACCGCGACGACCTGATCGTCACCATGCGGCAAAAGGGACAACCCGCCGGGCTCTGTTCGACCGGCGAGCAGAAGGCGATGCTGATCGCGATTATCCTGGCGCATGCCGATCTGGTCGCCGAGCGGCGCGGCAGCCGGCTGATCCTGCTGCTCGACGAGGTTGCCGCGCATCTCGACCCGGCTCGCCGCGCGGCGCTCTACGAACAGCTTGCCGACCGCTCGGGCCAGGTCTGGATGACCGGCACCGACGCCGCGCTGTTCGATGCGGTCCCGCTAACGGGCCGCGCCGATTGGAGCGTCAGCGGCGGGGTGGTGACGGCGGACGATAGAAAAAAATGAGCTGCAGCGTTCAGGTCCGGATCTAATTGCGACGCCATACAACCTCCGTTCGGCCTGAGCCTGTCGAAGGCCCCGCGTCCATATTCGCATTGCCCCTCCCTGCCTTACGGCGACCTAAGAAATCCACAGGGGCCAATTGGCAACCTCACACATTGGTTCCAACCTTCGTAGGAGATCGGTGACGCAATTGGATCAGTGGCAGTGCGAGGCCTTCGACAGGCTCAGGCTGAGCGGGGTTTTGATGAAACACCGCGCATCGTTAGCATTGTGCAATGCCCAGCGTCGGCTAAAATTCAAGAATGACAAGATACTGGCAGTCTGGGCTTGGCACCTTGGCCATTGCGGTTGGTGTCTTACTCCGCGACCGTGCTCATTCGTTGGAAGCGCACATTTGGGTGTTGCGCAACATTCACCAGTCGGCCAACCCGAATGGACCGCCTGCTTGCGCATTTGATTGCTCTTACGGGCTCACAGGCGAAGCAGCGGTGCTTGGCTGGATTTCAGTGAGCCTGATTGCGGCCGGGGTGGCTGTGTTGGTTTGGTCTTCTGTCAGACAACAGTCGACTGACTGAGCACCCCCCTCAGTGAATCGTCCCGATGCTCTGGTCGATCGACAGGATCACCAGCAGCCGCTCGATCTGCCGCCAATGACAGAAATGGATGTGATTGCCGCGCGCCCGCGCTGCCTCGGCCCGGTCGGAGGCCTCGATCCCCGCCGTCTCGCCATAATGCGATAGGAGCTTGCAGGCGTCCTCATAGGCTTCGCGGCTTCCGATATAGGGCAGGTTCATGGGCGCGTTCGGGTCCTCTTTCCTCGTGCCGGCAAAGCTGTCGGCCACGCGTTCGCATCGGGATACAGGCTGGCCGTGCAGGAAGGTTCAACCGGCATGGTAAACCGGTCGTTAGGCTTTGCGACCGTCGGGGCGATTGGCAGCGGGGGGCGATTGGCAGTGGCAAAAGCCGCGCGCGCATGGCAAGGGCGCGGCCATGGTCAACGATACAACCAACAGCCCCCGCCCCCCGGCCCGCGCAGGCGGCATATTCATGGCTTTGGGCACGCTTGCGGGCACCGTGATCGGCGGGTTCATGGGCCAACCCTCGATCGGCTTTCTGGCAGGGCTTGGCGGCGGCGCGGCGCTGCATGGGGTGATCTGGTACATGGACCGCCGCAAGGGCTGATTGCCGCCCCTCAGCGGACGGCGGTCGCCGCCGGGGCCACACCGCAGGCAATGGCGTTGGTGCCGGTCTGACGCACTGTGCATTGTGGCGTGCCGCCGATCGCGATGTCGGCCCCGCCCTTCACCGCGACCCGGGCCGGACCGTTGACGGTCACATTTGCGCGCACCGGGCCTTCGCCGATCAGGTCGAGCGCGCCGAGCGCCAGGCCCGTTCCCTCGATCAGCCCGTCGCCCAGCATCACCGCGCGCGCACTGCCCGCCGTACCG
>NZ_QKVT01000001.1:2820260-2828718 GCF_003426715.1 Blastomonas sp. UPD001 | reverse complement strand
GCCGCCCTGGACCCTGAGCGACAGCGCCTCGAGCGCGCGCGGATCGCCGCTGGCGACGGCGAACGGGGACGCGCCCGACCGGATCTCGACCGCGACATCGCCCTCGATCCGCACCTTGTCGAAAGCCGAAAGGGTGAAGCGCTTGTCCGCCGCCTGGGCGGCTTCGGGCAGCAGCAGCGTCAGCGTCAGCGCGAACAACCGCCCGATCATGCGCGTGCCTCGCCCATTTCGATCCAGCCGAGGAAGCGCGGCGTCTTCGGCATGTAGCGGCTGTCGCAGCCGCTCAGCCGAAAGCCCTGGCCGGCAAAGGCGGCGCTCACCGGGCGCGTCAGGTGGCAGCCGCCCGCGATGCGCTTCCACGCCGGCTCGATCCTGCGCTGCCAGCGTGCGGGACCCGGATCGGGCGCGGCGCCATGTTCGAGAAACAGGATCGTGCCGCCGGGCGCCAGAACGCGGCGCATCTCGCGCAGCGCGGCGTTGGGATCGCGGACCGAGCACAGGGTGAAGGTGGTGAGCACGGTATCGAAGCTGCTATCTGCAAAGGGCAGGCTTTCGGCAAAGCCCGCGCGGAAATCGGCATCGAAGCCACGCGCCTTCGCCTTGCCGCACGCGGTATCGAGCAGCTGGGGCGAGGGATCGACCCCGGCCAGCGCGGTGACCCGCGCGCGGTCGTAATGATCGAGGTTGATGCCGCCGCCGCAGCCGAGTTCGAGCACCCGGCCCTGCGCGCGCGGCACGATTCGGCTGCGCGCCCTGGCGATCGCAGGCTGGCCGCAGCAGAAGGTGATCAGCCGCGGCATCACGTGGCGGTCCCAGAAACCGGGTTCGTCCGCCGCGCCGTCGGGATTGTCGTTGCTTGTCAATGCGCTCTCCCCCGCCCCGGGGGTCCCGGGAGCGGGGGAGAGTGTCTAGCATGGCTTGCCGCCATGCAACCGCTTTTGCGTCCGGTGTGCGCCTGCGGGGATCAGCCGCAGGTGATCGTGCCCGATCCCATCGAGCTGCTCTTGCACTTGGCCTTGCCCTTGATGGTGACATCGCCCGACCCCATCAGGCTGGCATCGACCGTGCCGTCCGAGGCCATGGTCACATCGCCCGATCCGGCAATCGAGATATCGACGGTGGGGCTGGTGAAGCGCTCGCCGAGCACGCTGCCCGATCCCGCGATCGAGATATCGGCATTGTCGGCGCTGCCCGCGAGCTTGAGCGAGCCGCTGCCCGCGATCGCGCCGTCGAGCTTCTTCGCGGTCAGCTGCGCGATATCGGCAGTGCCCGATCCGGCGACGCTCAGCTTGATCTCGTCGCCTTCCATCCGATCGATCTTCGCCGAACCCGATCCGGCCAGCACCAGCGCGCGCAGCGCGGGCGCGCTGACCTTGATATTGGCCTCGCCCGAATCGCCGAAGCTGAAGGTCGATTTCTTGCGGCGGATGCGCAGTTCGCCATCGCGGACACGGAATTGCAGCCTTTCCAGCGCCTTGTCATCGCCAGAGGCGCTGACCGCATGCTCGCCCTCGGTGGTGAAGGTGATGTTGTCCGGCCCGGCCAGCGTGATCCGGTCGAACGGCTCGCCCGACCATGTGGACGACCAGCCTTCATCCGAACCGCCCGATTCGTCCTCGATCAGCACCTCGGCACCGTCGACCATATTGCAGCCTGCGACCGCGATCGCGGCAGCAGCAGCGACCAGAGCGTGTTTCCAAGTGACGGCCATGACGATACTCCTTGCGTGTGTTGCTGTATTAATACAGAGGGAGTAGCGAAAACGCAAGCTGAAGCTGACAAGACGCTCGACGGTTCATCGCTAAGTGTCTAGAACCATTACCGGGGGGCGGCGCAGCATCTTTGGGGAAAGGCGCGTACCATCAGCAAGATCGGGATGCAGGAGCTCGCAGAGCTCGCTGGAGTGTCGGTGTCCACGGTATCGCGGGCACTGGCAGGCAAGACGATCATCAACGCCAAGACGCGCGAACGCGTGGTGGAACTGGCACGACTGCACGGTTTCAAGCCGAATCAGGTCGCGCAGAATCTCCGCCTGCGTCGCGCACAGGCGATCGGCGTGGTCATGCCGATGGGCCATGAGGTCGATCAGCACCCCTCCGACCCGTTTTTCATGACCATGCTCGGCTATCTCGCCGATGCGCTGACCGAGCGCAATTTCGACCTGCTGCTCTCGCGGGTCATCCCGTCCACCGATCACTGGCTCGACGATCTGCTCGATTCCGGGCGCGTCGATGGCGCGATCGTCATCGGCCAGTCGGACCAGATGGCGGTGCTCGAGGCGGCCGCCGAGCGCCATCGCGCGCTGATGGTCTGGGGTGCGCGGATCGAGGGGCAGCGGCATGTCACCGTGGGGTCGGACAATGTCCGCGGCGGGCTCATCGCCGGACGCCACCTGATCGAGCGCGGCAAGCGCAACCTCTTGTTCCTGGGCAACCCCAGCCCGCCCGAATTCGGCCAGCGCCAGCAGGGCTTTCTGCAGGCCTGTGCCGAGGCGGGCCTTTCGCACAGCGTGCACACGCTGCCGATCCATCTCACCTCCGAGGCCGCCTATAGCGCGGCCAGCGCGTTCCTCGACGACAATCCCGGCATCGACGGCATCTTCGCCTCGTCCGACGTGGTCGCGATGAGCGCGCTGCGGGCGCTGGCCGAACATGGCCTGTCGGTGCCGGGCGATGTCGCGGTGGTCGGCTATGACGACATCATGCTCGCCGCGCACACCACGCCGCCGCTCACCACCATCCGCCAGGACCTTCAGGCTGGTGCAAGGATGCTGGTCGACATGGTGTTCCGCCAGATCGATGGCGAGATCTGCGAACCGGTGCAGCTGGAGCCCGAGCTGATCGTCCGCGCGACCAGCTGAGGGCCGTCCGCAGGCGAACCGGCGCCGTCAGATGCTGGCGATGCGCTTCACGACGCCGTCGTGATCATTGTCGTCGCCATCGACGGCGTTCATGTCGGCCATGTCGATCCAGCACAGGTCGTGATGCGTCAGCACGCGGCCATCGTGCGCGCGGATCGAGATCGGCTGGATCGGCCGGCGATCGCGCTCATCGACCAGCACCGGGTTCGACGGCACCCCGCTTTCCCATTTCTCGCCCCATTGGCGCAGCGCGATCATCGTCGGAAGCAGGTCCAGCCCCTTGTCGGTGAGGCGATATTCGATCTTGCGCCGGTCATCGACGCAAGGCGCGCGCTTGAGGATACCGCTTTCGACCAGCCGGGTGAGCCGGTTGGACAGGATGTTGCGGGCAATGCCCAGTTCCTCGAGAAATTCCTCGAAATGGTGCAGCCCGTTGAACGAGGCGCGCAGGATCATGAACGACCAGCGCTCGCCCATCGTCTCCAGCGCCTGGGGCAGACTGCAACAGGCGGCAATCTCCGCCAGCGGTTCGCGCAGTTTGTTGGGGTTGCCGTGGGTCATGATCATCAAATCCAGTTTCAAGCCGCCATCTTATCGAAAAATGCGGCCTTGCCAATGAAAATTCAGTTTCTAGTTGCAACTCGAAACCTATTCGTATAGGTAGTGATTCGCAACCGAAATTGCACCCCCTGATTTCCTCCCCGGGAACACCGTTAGAAAGGACACGCCATGCCCCGCTTTTCCAAGACCCTCACCCAGATCGCCTTTGTCGCCGCCGCCTCGCTGTCGAGCATGGTGATGATGCAGGCGAGCACCGCGAGCGCCCAGGCCCCGGGCAGCAGCTATTTCACGGCGGAACTCGCCGCACCGGTCGAAAAGACCACCAAGATCATCCAGGGCGTGGTGTGGCAGTGCGAAGGCACCGTCTGCACCGGATCGAAGGCGACCTCGCGTCCGATCAACGCCTGCACGCGCCTCTCGCGCAAGATGGGTGACGTGACCGCGTTTACAACCCGCAACGAGGCGATGGGCGGCGAAGAGCTCGCCAGCTGCAACGCCAAGGGCTGATCGGCCCTGCCCCTTCCGGCCGGGTGACCAGGGCGTGCGATACTCCCACATCGCACCCCCTTGTCCCTGGCAAACCTCCCGCGCCTGTGCAGCCCCCCTGATGCCCTGGTCCCTTGCCCCGAGCGACCCCGACCAGGACCCGCTGCACAGGCGCGTTTTTCTGTTGCAATTGCTTGCAAAGCACCGACATTCAATGGGTGCTGAGACAATATGAACTGGTCGAGCGGGTCAAGGACTACGACCCCGATGCCGATGAGGCGCTGATCAATCGCGCCTATGTGTTTTCCGTGCAGAAGCATGGCAGCCAGAAGCGCGCCAGCGGCGACCCCTATTTCAGCCACCCGATCGAGGTGGCCGGCCTGATGACCGACCTGAAGATGGACGTCGAGACCATCATCACCGCGCTGCTGCACGACACGGTCGAGGACACGTTGACCACGATCGAGGAGGTCGAGCGCCTGTTCGGCCCCAAGGTCGCCGAGATGGTCGATGGCGTCACCAAGCTCTCCAAGATCGAGGCGCAGACCGAAAACGAGCGCGCGGCGGAGAATCTGCGCAAGTTCCTGCTCGCGATGTCGAACGACCTGCGCGTGCTGCTGGTCAAGCTGGCCGACCGGCTGCACAACATGCGCACGCTCAAGTTCATCGCCAGCGCCGACAAGCGCAAGCGCATCGCGCGCGAGACGATGGATATCTTCGCCCCGCTCGCCGAGCGCGTCGGCATGTACGAATATATGCGCGAGATGCAGATGCTGGCGTTCCGCGAGCTCGAGCCCGAAGCCTATGACACGATCTGCGGCCGGCTCGACCAGATCAAGGCGAGCGGCGAGAACCAGGTCGAGACGATCGCGGAATCGCTGCAGGCCGAACTCGCCGCGCATGGCCTGGCCGCCGAGATCAGTGGCCGCGAAAAGCACCCCTATTCGATCTGGCGCAAGATGGCCGAACGGCACGTGTCGTTCGAGCAGATGACCGACATCATTGCCTTTCGCGTCATCGTCGACAGCATCGACGACTGCTATGCCGCATTGGGTCATATCCACCGCAAGTGGAAGATGATCCCCGGCCGGTTCAAGGACTATATCTCGACGCCCAAGCGCAACGGCTATCGCTCGTTGCACACTGCGATCATCCATGGCCAGTCGATGCGCGTCGAGATCCAGATCCGCACGCACGAGATGCACCGGCAGAGCGAATTCGGCCTGGCCGCGCACTGGGCGTACAAGCAGGGCGGCACCCGCCCCGACGGCCAGGCGGGCTGGATCCGCGATCTGATCGAGATTCTCGACACCGCGCAGGATGCCGACGAGCTGCTCGAGCACACCCGCATGGCAATGTACCAGGACCGGATCTTCGCCTTCACCCCCAAGGGCGCGCTGCATCAGTTGCCCAAGGGCGCGACCGCGATCGACTTTGCCTATGCGGTACACACCAATCTGGGCAACAAGGCGGTGGGCGTGCTGATCAACGGGCGCAACGTTCCATTGCGCACCCCGCTCGCCAATGGCGATATCGTCGAGATCCTGAAATCCGAAGGCCAGGAGCCGCAGACCAGCTGGCTCGGCTTCGTCACCACCGGCAAGGCGCGCGCGGCGATCCGCCGCTATGTCCGCGACAAGGAGCGCGACGAGACCATCGCGATGGGCCGGGTGATCTTCGACGAGATTGCCGATCGCCTGCCGGTCAAGATCGGCAAGAAGGCGCTGAAACAGGCGCTCGAGCGGCTGGGGATGGACGACGAGAACGATCTGATGCTCGCCATCGGCAAAAACCAGATCAAGGATGTCGCGCTGATGGATGCGCTCGTCCCCGGCAGCAGCAGCGAGCAGGCCGCGCTGCGCGAATTCCCGCGCCAGGACCGCGCGATCTCGATCCAGGGGCTGACCCCGGGCGTCGCCTTCCAGCTCGCCGAATGCTGCCATCCGGTGCCGGGCGACCGGATCGTCGGGCTGCGCCGCCAGGGCCAGCATATCGAGGTGCACACCATCGATTGCCTCAATCTGGTCAGCGGGGTCGATGCCGACTGGATCGACCTGTCATGGGGCGGCGATTCGGATGGCGCGACCGCGCGCATCCGCGCGATCCTGTACAACCGGCCGGGCACGCTCGCCGACATGGCGGGCATTTTCAGCCATCACAAGGCGAACATCGTCAACCTCAAGCTCACCAACCGCGACCAGCCGTTCCACACCTATGAATCGGACCTGGAAGTGCACGATGTCGGCCACCTGATGCAGATCATCATGGCGCTGCGCGCATCGGAATCGGTGGCGCGGGCCGAACGTATCTGACCCGCGATACCGGCCTCAAGCGAGGCTGACGAAGCTGTCGATCACGCGCTTGCGCCCCGAATTCTCGAAGTCGATCTCCAGCTTGTTGCCTTCCTTCTCGGCGACAAGCCCGTAACCGAATTTCTGGTGGAAGACGCGCGTGCCGATCTCGACATCGTTGCGCCCCGCGTTTCCTAAGCTGATGGCGCTCGACCGCGCTTCGGCGACGCGTTGCGGCGTCGCATTGAAGCCGCCGGGCACCTGCGCCGCGCGTTGCCAGCCGGGGCCGCGCCGCGCCGCGCGCTCGGGATCGCGCGCCAGATGCGCGAACGGATCGTCGCGTTCGGAAAGGCCTGCGCGCCACAGCGACGCCCCGCCGGTCAGCGAGCTTTCCTCCTCGACATGCTCAGCTGGCAGCTCGCCGATGAAACGCGACGGGATCGAGCTGGTCCACTGGCCATAGATGCGCCGGTTCGCCGCGTGGAGGATCGTGCAGCTCGCCCGCGCGCGCGTGATCGCGACATAGGCGAGGCGGCGTTCCTCCTCGAGGCTCGCCATGCCGCCCTCGTCGAGCGCGCGCTGCGAGGGGAAGACGCCTTCTTCCCATCCCGCCAGGAAGACATGCTCGAATTCCAGCCCCTTGGCGCCGTGGATGGTCATCATCGTGACCTTGGCCTCGTCGGCCGCGGCCTCGTTGTCCATCACGAGGCTCACATGCTCGAGGAAATCGCCCAGAGTCTCATATTCCTCCATCGCGCGCGCGAGTTCGGACAGGTTTTCCAGCCGGCCCGAGGCCTCGACCGAGCGTTCGGCCTGCAGCACCTGGGTATAGCCCGATTCGTCGAGAATCTGCCGCGCCAGGTCCGCCGGGTTCATCGTGGCGAGCAGGTCGCGCCAGCGCGCGATGCCGCGCATCAGCGCGGTCAGCGCGGTGCGCGCGCGCGCGGGCAATTCATCGCTGTCCAGGATCTGGAACGCGGCGGCGCTGAGTGGCAGCCCGGTCGCGCGCGCGAGCCGGTGCACCTTTTCGAGCGCCTTGTCGCCCAGGCCGCGCTTGGGGGTGTTGAAGATCCGCTCGAACGCCAGGTCATCGGCCGGCTGGTTGACGACGCGCAGATAGGCGAGCGCATCGCGGATTTCGGCGCGCTCGTAGAAGCGGAAGCCGCCGATGATGCGATAGGGCATGCCGATCGCGATGAACCGGTCCTCGAACTCGCGCGTCTGGAACTGCGCGCGCACCAGAATCGCGGTCCGGTCGAGGCTGATCCCGCGCCGCGACAGGCTTTCGAGCTCCTCGCCGATTCGCCGGGCCTCCTCGGGCCCGTCCCAGACGCCGAGCACGCGCACCTTCTCGCCCGCATCGACCTCGGTCCACAGCGTCTTGCCGAGCCGGTCGCTGTTCGACGCGATCAGCCCCGAGGCCGCGCCCAGGATATGCGGGGTGGAGCGGTAGTTCTGCTCGAGCCGGATGATCCGCGCACCGGGAAAATCCTTCTCGAAGCGCAGGATATTGGCGACCTCCGCGCCGCGCCACGAATAGATCGACTGGTCGTCATCGCCGACGCAGCAGATGTTCTTGCGCGCCTGGGCGAGCAGCCGCAGCCAGAGATACTGGCTGGAATTGGTGTCCTGATATTCGTCGACCAGGATATATTTGAATTTCTGCTGATACTGCTCGAGCACCGCGCGGTCGGTGCGCAGCAGCGTCAGCATGTGCAGCAGCAGATCGCCGAAATCGCACGCGTTGAGCGCCTTCAGCCGGTCCTGATAGGCGGTGTAGAGCTCCTGCCCGCGACCGTTGGCGTAGAGCTCGCTCTCGGCGGCATCAAGCTCGTGCGGGTTCAGCCCCTTGTTCTTCCAGCGGTCGATGCACCCGGCGAGCTGGCGCGCGGGCCAGCGCTTGTCGTCGATATCCGCCGCCTGGATCAGCTGCTTGAGCAAGCGCAGCTGGTCGTCGGTATCGATGATGGTGAAGTTCGATTGCAGCCCGACCAGCTCGGCATGGCGGCGCAGCATCTTCGCGCCGATCGAATGAAAGGTGCCGAGCCAGGGCATGCCCTCGACCGCCTCGCCGATGATCCGCCCGACGCGCTCGCGCATCTCGCGCGCAGCCTTGTTGGTGAAGGTGACCGCGAGGATCTCCGACGGCCAGGCGCGCCGCGTCGCGATCAGATGCGCCAGCCGCGCGGTCAGCGCCGCGGTCTTGCCCGTGCCTGCGCCCGCCAGCACCAGCACCGGGCCGTCCGAGGACAGCACCGCC
>NZ_QKVT01000001.1:2803873-2820160 GCF_003426715.1 Blastomonas sp. UPD001 | reverse complement strand
CCGCCGAGGCCGAGCGCCGCTGCCAGCCGCTCGGCCTCGGCGGATTTCTCCGCATGGTCGGCGCGCGCCTTTTCCACCGCTTCGGGCTTGGCCTTTTCGACGAAGGCCGGGTTGGACAGCCGCCCTTCGAGCGATTTCGCCTCCTTGGACACGGCTTCCAATGCCTTGCTCAGCCGTGCCTTTTCGGCGGCGATGTCGATAATGCCTTCAAGCGGCAGCACGAACGTCGCCTCGTTGACCACGATCTGCAGGTTGGCGCCTTCGGGCGCGGCCTCGTCCAGCGGCGCGAAGCCGATCCGCGCCAGCCGCTGCGCGCCGGTCCAGAAGCCATTGACCCAGGCTTTGGTCTGCTCGTTGGCGTCCTGCACGAAGGCCTTCAATCGCGTACCCGGCGCGATGCCGAGTTCGTTCTTGGCCGATCGGATGCTGCCGACCAGATCGATCCGCCATTCGGTTTCCGCCTTTGCCGCCGCATCGACCTCGGCCTGCGGCGCGGGCCATTGCGCAACGATCAGGTCATTCGACCGATCGCCCAGCGCGTGCCACAGCTCTTCGGTGATGAAGGGCATGAACGGGTGCAGCATCACCAGGATCTGGTCGAGCACCCAGCCTGCGACCGCGCGCGTTTCGGCGGCCTCGCTCGCGTCGCCCTCGGCGGAGAGCACCGGCTTGATCAGCTCCAGATACCAGTCGCAGAACTGGTCCCAGACGAAGTGATAGATCGCGTTCGCCGCCGCATCGAAGCGCAGGTCGGCAAGCGCCTTGTCGAGCGCGGCGACCGTCTCCACCACCTCGCCGATGATCCAGCGGTTGACCGCGAGCGTCGCCGCCGGCGCGGCGACCGATGCGCTCGCGCCGATGCCGTTCGACTGGCAGAAGCGCGCGGCGTTCCACAGCTTGGTCGCGAAGTTGCGATAGCCCTCGACCCGCCGCTCATCCATCTTGATGTCGCGGCCCTGGCTTTCCATCGCCGCCATGAAGAAGCGCAGCGCATCCGCGCCATAGCTGTCGATCAGCCCCAGCGGATCGACCGTATTGCCCTTGGACTTGGACATTTTCGCGCCATCGGCGGCGCGGACCAGCCCGTGCAGATACAGCCGCTTCCAGGGGGCTTGCCCCATGAAATGCGTCCCCATCATCGCCATGCGCGCATCCCAGAAGAACAGGATGTCGAACCCGGAGATCAGCAGGTCGTTGGGATAATGCTTGGCAAGCAGCGAGGTGCCGGTCGCACTGTCTTGCCCGTTTGTCCCGAGCGCAGTCGAGGGACCTTGCACCACCTTCTCCTGACGTCCCTCGACTTCGCTCGGGACAAAAGGAGGTGGGGCGGCATCCGGCCAGCCCAGCGTCGCGAACGGCCACAGCGCGGAGGAAAACCAGGTGTCGAGGACATCGGCATCGCGTTCGAGCGTCACGCCTTCGCCGGCGAGCGCCTGCGCTTCCTCCTCGGTCTCGGCGACATAGCACTGGCCGTCCGAGCCATACCAGGCCGGGATCCGGTGCCCCCACCACAACTGCCGTGAGACGCACCAGGGCTGGATATTGTCCATCCAGTGGAAATAGGTCTTTTCCCAGCTCTTGGGCACGATCTCGATCACGCCGGTCTTCACCGCTTCGATCGCCGGCTGGGCGAGCGTCTTGGCATCGACATACCATTGGTCGGTGAGCCAGGGTTCGATGACCACGCCGCCGCGGTCGCCATAGGGTGTCTGGATGGTGCGTGGTTCGGCGTCGTGTCCGGTGACCTCGCCGTCCTTGCCGGTGACGACATGCGGCACCAGACGGCCCAGCGCCTTCATCCGCTCGACGACCAGCTTGCGTGCGTCGAAGCGGTCTACGCCGATGAACTCGGCGGGGATCAGGCCGTCGGCGGTCTGCACCACGCGGGCCTCGGCATCGAACATGTTGAGCATGTCCGCCGCCGCGATGCCTGCGCGCCGTCCGACCTCGAAATCGTTGAAATCATGCCCCGGCGTGATCTTCACTGCGCCCGAACCCAGCTCGGGATCGGCATGGTCGTCGGCGACAATCGGGATGCGCCGCCCGGTGATCGGCAGCTCGACATATTTGCCGATGACGCTGGCATAGCGCGGGTCCTCGCCGTTCACCGCGACCGCCATATCGGCGAGCATCGTCTCGGGCCGCGTCGTCGCGACGACGATATGGTCGCGCCCGTCATCCAGAGTCACGCCATCCGCCAGCGGATAGCAGAAGTGCCAGAAATGGCCCTGGACCTCGCGCGTCTCGACCTCGAGATCGCTGATCGCGGTCTTGAGCTTGGGGTCCCAGTTGACGAGGCGCTTGTCGCGATAGATCAGCCCCTGGTTGTACAGGTCGACGAACACCTTGAGCACCGCCTTGCTGAAATGCGGGTCCATGGTGAACTGCTCGCGCGACCAGTCCATCGAACAGCCCAGACGGCGGAGCTGACGGGTGATCGCGCCGCCGCTTTCCTCCTTCCACTCCCAGACTTTCTGGACGAAGTCCTCACGGCTGTAGTTGGTGCGCTTGTCCTGCTTGGCCTCGAGCTGGCGTTCGACCACCATCTGCGTCGCGATGCCCGCATGGTCGGTGCCGACCACCCACAGGGCATCCTTGCCGCGCAGCCGCTCATAGCGGATCATGATGTCCTGCAGCGTGTTGTCGAGCGCATGGCCGATATGCAGACTTCCCGTCACGTTCGGCGGCGGGTTGACGATGGTGTACGGCTCGGCACCGGGCCGCTCGGGCCGGAATGCGTTCGTCCCCTCCCAATGCGGATACCATTTCGCCTCGATCGCGGCGGGGTCGAAGGTCTTGGGCAGTTCGGTCTTGTCGGTCATGGGCTGGCCATTAGCGAGAAACTTCCGCGTTAGCCAAGCGAAGAGTCGTCGTTCGGCGGGAACTTTGGTTCGTAAATGAACACGCCACGGCTGCGGAGAATCGAAAGCATGTCCAGTGGAATGCGGTCCCAACAATAGAAGGCCGGCCCAAGCTTTTCTGCAATCAGCTTTGGCTCCGACGTTGTGTTGTCGAAAACAAACAGCTCATCCAGCTTGCTGAAAAACTCGCCGAGCATCTCGAACGACCGCGTGCGACGCGCGGCGATCTTGTCGCGCGGAACATCATGCCCGCCGGTGCGGACCCGGATGGCGACGCGCTCATATTGCGCTTCGACGCTATCCAGCACCACATAGAGCATTCGAACGATGAAACCCTTGTCGTGCGCCAGATCGACGAGGCGCAGATATTTGGGCGAGGACAGAACGGTCTCGACCCCGATGGTCTGGTAGGTGTTGATCGAGGCTTCGAGCCAGGCTTCGATCCGCTGGACGGCAGCGAGATTGGCCACCTCCGTCTCAGACCCCTCGTGCTCGATGATCTTGGCGGTCAGAAGGTCGGGATTGATGATCCAGAGAACCCGGCGTTCAGGCTTGCGGGGAGTCTTCACGCGACGCTGCCTGCGCCTTCTGGTCGGCCTTGATGCGGCGGACGTTGGACCGGAAGGCTGCAAGCAGGTCGTAGGCCAGGCTCGGGCTCTCCGCCTGCACCACCTTCATGCGCACCTTGCTGCCGTCGGGCGCGGTGACGATCTTGGTCGGCAGGTCGCTGGGACGAACGCGAGGGGGATGGCTGGCCATGAAGACGCTCCTTGTCGTTACAAGCTAAGACGCATCTGTGCCAAAGCCAAGCCCCGCCGCGGTTATTTCACCTCGCGCCCCTTCAGATGCTTCGCCAGCCAGTCAAACACGTTGCGGTGCCATTGCACGCTGTTCTGCGCCTTGAGCACCCAGTGGTTCTCGTCGGGGAAGATCAGCAGCTTCGACTCGATGCCCTGGCGCTGAAGCGCGGTGAACGCGGCGAGCGATTGCGAATAGGGGATGCGGAAATCCTTTTCGCCATGGATGACCAGCGTCGGCGTCTTCCACTTGGTCACGTGATTGACCGGGTTCCACTTCTCGGCATCGGTCCGCTGCCACCAGGGGCCGCCATGGTCCCATTCGTCGAACCACAGTTCCTCGGTCTCGAACGCCATGGCGCGGAGGTCGAACACGCCGGCATGCGTGACCAGGCACTTGAAGCCGTCGGGCCACTGGCCGGCGATCCAGTTCATCATGTACCCGCCATAGCTGCCGCCGAGCGCGCAGGCATTGGCGGTGTCGAGCGAGGCGTCGATGCCCGGCAGCGCGGCCATGCCGAGCTTGAGGTCCTCGAGCGGCTTGCCGCCCCAGTCTCTGTTGATGCTGTCGGTGAACGCCTGGCCGTATCCGGTCGAGCCGTGGAAATCGATCGTCACCGCGGCATAGCCCTGCGAGGCCATCACCGCCGGGTTCCAGCGATACGACCAGCTGTTGGAGAAGCTGCCCTGCGGCCCGCCATGCACCAGCAGCGCGACGGGCAGCTTGCCCTTCGCGCCCCCGCTGCCCTGGTGCGGTTTGACGATCTGGCCATGGACGAGATCGCCGTTCGCGCCCTTGTACGTGAACTGCTCGTACATCACCGGGTCGAGCCCGGCGAGCTTCTCGGCATTCACATTGGTCAGGCGGCGCGTCTGGCCCCTGGCGTCCATCAGCACCAGATCGTCGGGCGCGGAGACCGAGTTGATCGTGTAGATCATCCCGCCATTGGCTAGAGGAACGACATTGCCGACATTGCCGCGCTCGGTCAGCCGGGTGACCTTGCCGCTGCGCACATCGACGCGGAACGCCGGATGCTCGAGCAGGTCCTGCGCGGTGACGAGCAGGCTCTTCGAATCCGCGCTCCAGGCGATCGAGCCGACCGACCGGTCCCAGGCTTCGGTGAGCTTCACGGTCTTGCCGGTCTTCATGTCGCGCAGGTGCACCACCATGCGATCGGCCTCGTAGCCGGGCCGCGCCATCGCCGCCCAGGCGAGCCAGCGGCCATCGGGCGAGGCGGCGGGCAGTGAATCGGTGCCCTGATTGACCTCGGTCAGATTCTGCGCCGCCGCGCCATCGGCCAGCGGCTGCCAGACGATGTCGAGATTGGTCGAGCGCGGCTCGTCGCCATCCGACTTGCGGATGGCGAAGGCGATGGCGCTGCTGTCCGCCGCCCAGGCGATTTCCTCGCCGCCGCCGAACGGCTTGCTCGGCGCATCGCCCTCGATTCCGCCGCTCACCGCCCGCGCAGGCCCGGCAACCTTGCCGTCGGTGCCGAGCGCATAGGCATAGATGCGCGAATAGGTGCCGGGCTCGCGCCAGCTGTCCCAATGGCGCACGAACAGCCGGTCATATTCGCGCCCCGTGCCCTGCGGCTTCGCCCTGGCATCGCACGCATCGACCGAGCACCCCTCGGCCACGTCCGCCCAGACGGCCAGGCTGTTGCCATCGGGCGAGAGGCTGAAGCCGCTGAGGTCCACTGCCGCCTGGGTCACCTGCACCGGCTCGCCGCCGGGCAGTGCGACGCGCCAGACCTGATTCGTGCCGGACCGGTTCGACAGGAAGAACAGATGCTTGCCATCGCGCGCGAACACCGGCGCGCTCTCGTTATGTCCGGCGGAATCGGCGATCGCGATCGGCTGCGCCTTGCTGTCCGCGAGGTCGAGCACGAACAGCCCGGTGCTGCGCTTGTTAGCGGCGAGGTCGGAGGTGGTCAGCTGATAGGCGATCCATGTGCCGTCGGGCGAGGCGGCCGGCGCGCCGAGCCGGTTGAAGGTCGCCAGGTCCGTCTCGGTCATCGGCCGGGCGGCGGCGGGGCTGGCAAGAAATACGGGCGAAAGGACGCTGGCGAGCAGCGCGGCAACGAGCGGCTTGTTCATGGTTGCAGGCGTTACCATCGCACAACGCCGGGTGCAAAGGGGAAGCTCAGCCCTTGCGGCCGGTGATCCGCCCGATTTCCTTCGCCACCATCGATTCGACGATCGGCGGCAGGTTCTTGTCGAGCCATTCGGCGAGCATCGGGCGGAGCATCTCGCGCACCATGCCTTCAAGCGAGGTCTCGCCCGAGCGCACGATCTGCGGGCTGACGCCCGGCTCGGTCAGCGTCGCGAGCACCGCCAGGGATTCGCGCATCGACTGTTCGCCCGCCCGGCTGATCAGCGGCGTCTCTTCGGGCTCGGCGGCAGGTTCGGGCTCGACGCTGTCGGTCAGTTCGAGAATGTCCTCGGCCGGTGCTGTCTGACGCGCGGGCGCGGGCCGTGACGGGGGCGCGCGACGCGGCTTGCGGCTGTCTTCCGCGATCACCTTCTTGATCGAGGCGAGGATTTCCTCGAGGCTCGGCTCGCCGATATCGCGTGTCATTCCCTTGGCCCCTGGTCCGATTCGCCCCCTGCCCTGCCTTACTGGTTGGGCGGGCCGATCAGTGCGGCATTTTGCGCGGGGCTGTCAACGGTGCGCGTCGACTGCGCAACCGGGTCCTTGTCCGAATCGAAGTCCATGATCTTGTCGCGGACGCGCTCGTAATTGATCTCGGGATCGTAGAGCAGACCGCCATCGAGCCCCAGATCGCGCGCTTCGGCCCGGCCCATCGCGGCGAGCAGCGTGAAGCCCGCGACATAGGCGTTGCGCCGCGCGGTCACCAGCTGCACCTGCGCATTGAGCAGTTCGCGCTCGGCATCGAGAATGTCGAGGATCGTGCGGTTGCCGACGCTGTTCTCGGCGCGCACGCCCTCGAGCGCGAGCGTGTTCGCCTCGACCGCACGCTGCGAGGATTCAATCACCTGCAGCGAGGCATTGAAGCTCGCATAGGCGGCGCGCACCTGCGCGATGACTCCGCGCTCGACCGCGATTTCCTGCTCCATCGCCTGGCCCGACACGGCCTGGGCACGGCGGATCTGCGCGCCGGGCCGGCCGCCCTGATAGACCGGGACGGTCAGCTGCACGCCGGCGGACGCACTCGACTGCTGCTGCACGAAATTGCCCTGGATCAGCGTACTGCCCAGCGTGCCGAGAAAGTTCTGGTAATTGCCCTGGCTGAACAGCCCGACACGCGGCAGGCGTGCACCCCGCGCGGACTTGACGTCGAACTCCGCCGCCTTGACGCGTTCGCGCGCGGCTTCGAGGTCGGGATTGCTGTCGAGCGCGGTGGCCACCGCGGCATCCGGCGCATCGGGCAGGTTGGGCAGCGGCGGCGGCGGCTCCAGCGCCTCGGGAGCGCGGCCGACCAGCTGGATATAGGTTTCCTTGCTGCGGATGAGGTTCGCCTCGGCGGTCTGCAGGTCGCTGCGCGCGATCGCCAGCCGTGCCTCGGACTGGGCGACGTCGGTTCGGGTCAGGTCGCCAATCTCGAACCGGTCGGACGAGGCCTGGAGGTTGATGTCGAGCACCTCGACATTCTGCCGCTGCAGCCCGACGATTGCCTCGTCACGGATCACGTCCATATAGGCGGCGACGACATTGCTGAACACGCTCGCCTCGGTGCCGCGCAGATCGGCCTGGCCGGCCTCGACCCGGGTCTTCGATGCCTTGATCGCATTGCGCACGCTGCCGCCCGAATAGATCGGCACGTCCATGCTGATGGTCCCGGCTACCGACCGCGACGGCGCGGTGAAGGCGTTGGCGGGGTTGAGGAAATTCTCCGAATATTGCGCCTGGACCTGCGAACTCGGGCGCCCGTCGGCCAGCGCGATCGGAACGCCCTCGTCGGTCGCGCGCTGCTGCGCGCGCGCGGCGTTGAGCGTCGGGTTGGTCTGATAGGCGGCAATCAGCGCATCGCGCAGCGTTTCGGCATGCAGCGGCGCGCTGCCCAGAACCAGTGCCGCCCCACAACCGGCCATCCAAAGCGAAGTCTTCATGTATCCGGTTCTCTTGTCGTCCATCGCCGGTGTCAGTGGCGCTGGCCCTGCCTTTCAGAAGGAATAGCTTTTTGGCCGGGCAAAGGCCGCAAGCGGAGCGATGTCGGTATCGGCAAAGGGGACGAGCGCAAAAGCACCGCCCTGCCGGCGGCCGATGGCCAGCCGCGTCACGCCCGATTCATCCAGCCCGGTCAGCAGCCGTCCGCCATCGGCGAGCTGCGCGACCAGCGCCTCGGGCATCTGCTCGACCGCACCGTCGACAAGGATGAGGCTATAGGGTGCCCCCGCTGCATGGCCCTCCACCAGCGCCGATTCGACGGTCGTGACATTGGCAAGGCCATCGAGACGCGCTTTGGCCTGTTCGACCAAGGCACGATCCTCTTCGACGGCGACGACCTCGGCGACGATCCCCGCGAGCAGGGCCGCCGTATAGCCGCTACCCGATCCGATCAGCAGAACCCGGTCATCGCTCGACAGTTCGGCGCGGGTGAGCAGCAGGCCGGTCGACAGCGCCGGGTTGAGCACGCGACCGCCGCCGAGCGGAACCGCCCGGTCGATATAGGCGATGGCGCTCTGGCCGGCGGGCACGAAATCCTCGCGCGGCGTCACCGCCATCGCTGCGATGACGACAGGGTCGCTGACATCGCTGGGACGCAGCTGGCTTTCGATCATGTGCCTGCGGGCGGCAGTGAAATCGGTCGGAGCAAGAGTCTGTGTATCGGTCATGTCCAAGCGCCCTAGAATATGCGGACAGCGATGCAAGCCCTAACGGAACAGCACGCTCCGCTTTGATAGCCTTCCGGTTGCAAAATGCAATCGACATCACCGTCGTGACGGTTATGGCACGGCTGTATTATCATGGCAATACAGCAAATGCGTCACTTTGGTCATATCGCGCGCCGCACTCGTTCGCACGCTTGTGTCTTGACTTTCGCCGCAATCCGGCACAATGCGCGCTCCTTCCCCACGGTGGCCCGATGGCGGAGTGGTGACGCAGAGGACTGCAAATCCTTGCACGCCGGTTCGATTCCGGCTCGGGCCTCCAATCCTTTCCCGGCAGCTCGGCAGCTTCAGGACGCCCTGCCTTTGGGGGATCACGCCTTCATGATGATCTGGGTCGATGCCGATGCCTGTCCGGTCAAGGACGAGGTGTATCGCGTCGCGCTGCGCCACGGCATCGCGGTCACCATCGTCAGCAACAGCCCGATCCGCGTGCCCGCGCATCCGCTGATCGCGCGCAAGGTGGTGAGCGACGGTTTCGATGCCGCCGATGACTGGATCGCCGAGCGTGCCGATGCGCGCGCAATCGTGATCACCGCCGACATATTGCTTGCCGACCGCTGCCTGAAGCAGGGTGCAGCCGTGATCGCCCCCAATGGATCATGGCCGATCTGCGCGCGGGCGGCGACGTGATCGGCGGCCCACCGCCGTTCGGCAAGGCCGACCGCTCGCGCTTCCTGCAAGCGCTAGACGAGGCGCTGGTGCGTCTGAAACGCGCCGGCTAGTCCTCCAGGCTGCCGATCGGCATGCCCGGCGGAATCGGCAGTTCGGCCTTGTCGCTGGCGAGCAAGGCCTTGAGCGCATCGCGATCCTTGAGCAGCCGCGCGGTCGAGAGCGCCCAGGCGCGGTCCGCCGGATCGGCAAAGCGCGCCTTTCCTTGTGCCTCGGCCCAGTCGTGCAGCGCCTGGTCGATCCGGGTCGTCGCATCGACACCCGCGTCGGCCGACATCGCCGCCTTGGCCAGCGACAGGATGATCCGCGTGCCCAGCGCGCGGCGCACCGCACCGAGCCGCGCGGTCGCCGTCGGCGCATCGGTGAGCGCGAGCAGCCTGGCGGCCACCGCATCCACGCCGGGGCTGTCCGGATTGGCGCGGTGCTGTTCGGCGAGCCGGGCGAGCCGCTCGGGCGCGAGCAGCGCGTTGAGCGTCTGCTGCGCCGCCACTTGCGCCGCGACCAGCGGATCGAACGCGGCGGTGCCCGCCATCGGCATGACCTCGATCTCGGTCTGGCGGTCGTAGTCGCCCGAGAAACCGGCGGACAGCTGCGGCACCAGCGCGGGCGGCACGTCGAGCACCGCCGGTTGCAGCGTCGCGAGCAGCGCATCGAGCGCGCGCTTCTGATCGGCAGGAGCGACCGGCGCGCCCTGGGCCGCGGCACCCGGGCCGACCGCATATTCGGAGGTCAGCCCGCCCAACAGCTTGGCCGCCGCCTCGACCTGATAGCGATGCACCAGCCAGATCGGCACGAACTTGCGCCGCAGGCTGGCGACCGGCTCGCCGGGGGACAGCGCCGCCGGGCCGAAGCGCGCGACGGCAGCGGCGCGCACCTGCATCATCCGGTCGAGCTCGGCCACCGGATCGGCGCCGTCATCCCACAGACTGCCCCAGGGCTGGCTCGCCGAGACATTGCGCGCGTTCTCGTCCGAAACGAAACGCAGCCCCTCGCGCTCGGCCGCCTCGGCCTTGGCGCGCGCGGCGGCATCGGGATCGCCGCTCACCGGATCGCCATAGAGCCAGTCGACCGCGTGCAGGTCCCAGCGCCCCATTCCGACGCCATAGGCATCGGAAAGATCGGGCGCGCCGTCCCTCAGCCCGATGCGCGGTGCGGGATAATCCATCACGCTGGCACGGTCCTGCGTGCTCCCCGCGAAATTGTGCATCAGCCCCAGCGCATGGCCGACCTCGTGCGCGGCAAGCTGGCGGATGCGCGCGAGGGCCACCTCGGCCGGATCATTGGGACCGCCCTTGCCGGTCCTGTCCGCGCCGACCAGCCCTTCATAGATCAGCATGTCCTGCCGCACGCGCAGCGAGCCAAGCAGCACCGAACCTTTCAGGATCTCGCCGGTGCGCGGATCGGTAACGGCATAGCCATAGGACCAGCCGCGCGTCGCCCGGTTCACCCAGTTCACGACATTGTAGCGGATGTCGAGCGGATCGGCCCCTTCGGGCAATATCTCGACGCGATAGGCATCGATATAGCCCGCCGCCTCGAACGCCTGTTTCCACCAGGAGGCGCCTTCCAGCAGCGCGGTGCGGATCGGCTCGGGCGCGGCATTGTCGATATAGAAGACGATCGGCTTGCGCACCCGCGAGCGCGGCGCGGCGGGATCGAGCCGCTCGAGCCGGAAGCGGTTGGCCATATTCTGCACGATCTGACCCCCCAAAGGCGCGGAGAAATCGAGGATCTGCGTCGCGAAGCTGCCGCCGCGCGGATCGAACTGGCGCGGCACATAGCCGCTTTCGGGCAATGCGATGAGGCTATGGCGGACGACGAGCGTCACCTGGCGGCTGTCGGGCGCGATGTTGCGCACCTCGGGCCCCGGCGTATCGCTGGCATAGGTCTGGCGTGCCTCGAACTCGAGATTCATCGGGAAGGCGCGCACCGCAGCGGGGTCTGCCGCGCTCAGATTATCGACCAGCCGCCAGCCCTTCTCCCCGCTCGAATTGAGCTGCGCGGTGACGTTGCGCGTGTCGCGCGCGAGGAAGGGCGCGATGTCGACGAGCAGCCGCCCATCGGGCGCATCGATCGCATCGCCCATCCAGATCAGCGAGGTGGCAAAGGCATTGGCGGCGGCCGCCTGTTCCGCAGGCGTCCCCGCGCTGGCGCGGAAGCGCGGATTTTCCAGCTCAAACGCGATCTTCTTGCCCATGCGGCGGACGAGCAGGATCTGCGCGGGGCCGGGCTGCGCGCGGTCGAGCCCGATCGGCGCCGAGCCGAGGCCCGTGCGCAGCGCGGTGGCATAGAGCATCCGCGCCACCACGCCATCGTCCCCGGCAGCGGGAAGCGAGAGCAGGATGCGCCCGCCCTTGCGGTCCACATGGACCGGATAAAGCCCGTCGAGCTTCTCGGTCCCGGCATAGGGGCCGGCGGCAGAGGCTGCAGGCGGCGCGGCCCGCGCGTGCATCGGCACGGCAAGGGCGGCAAGGCTCAAGGCTAGTGCAAGCGAACGGTTCATCGGACCCCCAGTCTTTTCAGCAGACTAGGGGCCAATGTCATCAGCCGGCAAGCGGCTTTTGCGGCCTGCCGCGCTACAGCCCGATGCCGCCGATCGGAGCCCGGGCTACGATCAGGAGGCGAACTTGCGCGCGGGCCGGCGAACCGGCGCCCGCGATCCGCCGAACGTGGCGCGAAGCCGCGCCCAGAATGTCGGCCGGGGCTCTTCGGGCAGCGTCTGGCCGGTCACCTTCAGCAGATAGCGTGCCAGCAGCAGCGCCTGGTTGCGCGTCATCACGATATCGCGCTGCTCGATCACATCGTTTTCGAGCGCGATCCGGGACCGCGCGCACTCGATCCTGAGATCGATGCCGTTCGGCATGTCCAGATGCGTCCACCCTACCAGCGCCCTGGGCGCTGTATCGGTGGATTTCCGTTCTGCGGCAGACGGTTGCAGTTCGTCGTTCATGGCCCCACTCCTGATGCGATTAGCCGACATTTGTAACCTTCTGTCAAGAGTCACGCAAAATCGGGGGTAATGGCCGGGCAAAAACGGGCGTTGCGGGAACCGCGGGCATGCCCGGACGTAAGCACCCCGGCAGGCCCTGCCATTCCGCAAGGCCCCCTTTCCGTTACAAACAGGAGGAATTGACATGGCCACTGCAGCCAAAGCCACCACCAAGCCCGACAATGTCGATACCGGTATCGAGCCCAAGGACCGCAAGGAAGTCGCCAAGGCGCTCCAGCACGCGCTGGCCGACACCTATTCGCTGTACCTCAAGACGCTCGGCGTCCACTGGAACATTGTCGGCCCCGCCTTTTACAGCGTCCACAAGCTGACCGAAGAACAGTATGAGGATCTGCACGCCGCCGCCGACGTGATTGCCGAACGCATCCGCGCGCTGGGCGAGATCGCCCCGGCATCGTTCGGTGACTATACCAAGCTGTCGGTCGTCGATTCGAGCGAAACCCCGCGCGAGGCCGATGCGATGATCAAGGGCCTGATCACCGACAACGAAGCCATTGCCAAGCGCATGCGCGATTTCGTCGAGGTTGCCGAAGAGGCCGACGACGTGTTCACTGCCGACCTGCTGACCGCCCGGATCGGCAAGCACGAGGAAAATGCCTGGATGCTGCGCGCGCTGATCAGCTGATCGGCCTGCATCAGACCCATAGGCCAGGGGCCGCGATCCTTCGGGATCGCGGCCCCTTTGCTTTGGGCATCGCGCGCGCCGCAAACGCCAAAAGGCCCGCCCGGCGGGGTGCCGGACGGGCCCTTGAAGTCGCAGACTGTTTCGGGTCAGCGGCGCTCGGGCACCGCGATCTTATCGAGTTCGCTCAGCAGCGCATCGAACTGATCAGGCATCGGGCTGTCGGCGACGCCATCATAGACTTCGCGCAGGCTGCGCCCGATACGCGCCTGACGCATCAGCATGGGATCGAAACACGAGGTACGCATGGCACTGGCCTCCAGACGATCAAGGGAACTGGCACCGCGCACTGTTTTCACTTCCCGTCCAGCCGCTTGGCTGTTTGCAAGATCGGGGCGCCCATCGCGCCCGGGTTGAACACGACCGCCCCGATCATCCGGCCAGCGGCTCCCGGCCCCATGCCGGATTGGAAAACTCATGCCGCAAGAGCGGTTACGCCCTCGCTCAGCTTGTCGAGCGTCCCCAGAATGTCGCTCATTGCCTCGTCCGCCGAGTTGCGCTGACGCCGCGTTCCGATCGGCGAATCGCCGTCGAGCATCGCAACCAGCGCGGCGCGGGCCCGCGACACCCGGCTCTTCATCGTGCCGACGGCGCAATCGCAAATCTCTGCAGCTTCCTCGTAGGAGAAGCCGCCCGCACCGACGAGGATGATCGCCTCGCGCTGGTCTGCGCCCAGCTGCATCAGCGCCATGCGCACGTCTTCCAGATGAAGCGGCGCCTGCTGGTCCGAATTGGCGGTCAGTGTCCGCTCGGCCACGCCCTCGTCATAGGGCGCGGTAAACTTGTTGCGGCGCATCTGCGAAATATAGCAGTTGCGCAGGATCACGAAGGTCCAGGCACGCATCGAGGTATCCGGGCGGAAGCGCGCACGCGCGCCCCAGGCCTTGAGCATGGTGTCCTGCACCAGATCGTCGGCAACGTCCATCTTCCCGCAGAGGCTGTACGCAAAGGCGCGCAGGTGCGGAATGGTGGCGGCAAGCCGCTGCTTGAACGTCGCATCATCCAGCGGCACCACGGCCTCTTCGTCCCGCTCACTCGCGGTGTTCGCTTCGGTCGACTGGTCCTGAATGATCGTCATAAACTCGCCTCTCTTTAGCTGCCCCCAAAGCAGCATGGATTGGTCCTCAACCAGCGGCGCGGTCGAAGGTCCTCACAACCTCCGCGCTCGCACCGCCGTGTCCCATCAACCCCCTGCACTCGGGATGGTTCCAACCGAAAGTTCGGCAACTCGTTGCAGGCCATCGCGTAGATGGCCGGGCCAAGCCCCCGAACAAGACAGAAAAGCCATTGAAGAAGGATGATCCCCATGAACCGCAATGCCTCGTTCCGCATCGTGCTCGCTGCCGGCCTCGTTGCGTCGCTGCTTTCGGCCTGCAACACCGTCAAGGGTGCCGGCCGTGATGTCGAATCGGTCGGCCGTGCCGCCGAACGCGCGATCGACTGATCCCCCCGGCCATCAGCCAACGAAAAAGGCCCGGAGCGATCCGGGCCTTTTTTGTGCACGGTTGCTGCGCGGCAGCGTTACGCTCGTCCGCGCACCAGATGCATCACCAGGCTGGCGACAAGGAACAGCAGGAAGAGGAAGAACAGGATCTTGGCGATGCCGGCCGAGGCGCCTGCGATACCGCCAAAACCCAGAACGCCGGCCACGATCGCGACGATCAGGAAGATAAGGGCATAATGCAACATGGTTCATCTCCGGTTGGGATGAACCGTTTACGATGCCCGGCCGATTCAGGTTCCCGCCGACCGGCATTTTTCGCCGATCGCCACTCGCCCTGGCCGCTCAGCCGCGCATCGCGCTGCCCATCGGCTCGCTGGTCACCGGATAGCCCATATCGTCGGGAATGCACAGGAACGGCTGGCCGTCGCGCTCCTCGATAAAGGGCATGATCATCCTGACCGGAAACCGCGCAGCATGATCGACCGCCTCGGCATGGCAGCCGAACTGCGCCAGCCGCTCCATGTTGCGCCGCGTGGGGAAGATCAGCTTCACCTTGCCTTCGTCCGCCATGGTCAGGGCCTCGGCGGCGGTCGCCCAGAACAGGTGGTGGTTCTCGGTCGCGTCGACTTCGACGATATGGTCGTGCTCGTCGCAGCGGGCGAGATAGAAGCGCGTATCGAACACGCGGCGTTCGTTGAACGGTGGCCGCCAGCGCGCAAACGGGGTCAGCGCGGCCAGGTCGAGCGCCCATCCAGCCTCGCGGCACAGCTCCGAGAACGGCGTACCGCCATGCAGCGCCGCGCGCGCCCGCGCCAGTGCCTCGCGCTCGGGCGGCGCGGCAAAGCCGATGCCAAGCCCGGTTTCCTCGACCGTCTCGCGAATGGCGGCAACGCGCGCGGCGGCCTCGTCGGGATCGAGCCCGTGGTCGACACTGGCCGCGATCGCATGGTCGTCGGCATCGACCCGGCCGCCGGGAAACACCACCGCGCCGCCCGCGAACACCATGTGCGACGAGCGCTCGACCATCAGCAGTTCGGGGGCGCCGCCATCGGGGCAGTCGCGAAAGACGATGATCGTCGCAGCCGGGCTGGCGGTCACCAGCGGCTCGCCGGTGCGCGGATCATGCGTCTGGATATGCGGGTCGGTTTGCTGCGGTTCGCGTGTCGCCATGCTGCATGTCATTGCCTATCGCGCGCAGCCTGCCAAGCGCGAAAAACGCGGAGGGACAAACCCGTGCGCGGCCACGCCTCAATGGCGCAGCAGGCGCTCGGCGATCCGGTCGGGTTCGATGCGGTAGAAGCGCTGCGCCGCTTCGCTGGCGAGCGTGCCGAAACGGTAGGGGGCATGCGCGAAATCGTCGACCAGTTCGGCCTCGCGATTGCATTCGTCCACCAGCATGTCGAGCAGCCCGATCAGCTTCTCGCGCTCGGGCGAGGGCTTTGCGGGCATGCGCCCGAACAGGCTCAATCCCTTTTGCGCCAGAATTGCGATCATCGCGGCTTCTCCTTGTGCTTCGTGCGACTGTGATCGGGATAACGGCAGGACGGGGCACGAATTTAGCATTTCGCTAACCATGTCCTGCGTGTCGGCAAATTTTACACGCTGCGCCTGCCGCAACAGGTCATTAACCAATCAGCCTTATGGAAAAGCTTGGTTTTCACGTCCTGGCATGGCGCGTGCAATGGTACGCGCACAGTCATCTTCACTTCCGGCAGGGTGGCTCGCTTCTCAGGTCTCGCGAGCCCCCTGCCATCCCCCCCTCAGCATTCGGCCAGCGATCGCAGCACCTGCATGGTGTGCGCATCGGCGGGAAAGAAGGTCTCGAGCGCGAGCTCGGACAGGGTGATGTCGCGCGGGGTGCCGAAGATCGTCACCGTGCTCATGAACGACAGGCGGCCCGCCACGGTATCGATCACCATGGGCAGCGCGATCGGCGTGCGCCCCGGCGGGGCGTTGTCATTGGCCGGGCC
>NZ_QKVT01000001.1:2798467-2803773 GCF_003426715.1 Blastomonas sp. UPD001 | reverse complement strand
TCGACCGCGAGCGCGGGAAACGGCTCGTGCGCCTTCAGCAGATGCTCGACCGCCGCCAGCGCCTCGGCCATTTCGGGCGCGGTCAGCCCGGTCTCCTCGAATTCGGGGGCAAGCCCTGCGGCGAGCAGGATCTGGTTGCGCGCGCGCAGCGGGATGTCGAGATAGTCGGCCAGCCGGATGATCAGGTCGCGGCTCGGCTGCGCGCGCCCGGTCTCGACAAAGCTGAGGTGCCGGGTCGACATCTCGACCTCGAGCGCGAGTTGCAGCTGGCTCAGACGGCGGCGTTCGCGCCACTGGCGCAGCTGTTGTCCGGCGGGTTCCTGGGTGCGGCTTTCGTGCTTCATGCGCGCGAAACTAGCCGAGCGCGATAGCCGCCGCCATTACCTCGAAGGTCATCGAATCACGCTGCCAGTCCGACCGCGGCAAAGGCGAGAAAGGCGAGCAGACCGGCATTGCGGTTGCTGCGGAACTTGGCGAGCGGATCCTGCGGATCCTGCGGATCCTGCGGTTTCAGCGTCAGCACCTGCCAGGCGAGATGCACCGCCACCGGCAGCAGCGCCGCAAGCGCGACCCAATCGGGCCGGACCAGCCAGATCGCGCCGCCCCATCCGGCAATGGCGAGCGCATAGCACAGCGCAACCCCGGGCCGCACCGCGCTCCCCATCGCGCGCGCGCTCGACTTGATCCCGACCAGCGCGTCATCCTCGACATCCTGCAGCGCGTAGATGGTATCATATCCGATCACCCAGGTGATGCATCCGCCATAGAGCAGCAGGCCCGCCACCGAGACCGAACCGGCCACCGCTGCCCAGGCGACCAGCGCGCCCCAGCTGAACACCAGCCCCAGCCACACCTGCGGCCACCAGGTGATCCGCTTCATGAAGGGATAGGCAGCGACCAAAGCCAGCGAAGCGATGGCGATCAGCGCCGCGACGAGGTTGAGCTGGACGAGCACGACCAGCCCGATCAGGCACAGGCCGATCAGCCAGGCCCAGGCGGCCTTGAGGCTGACCGCGCCGCTCGCCAGCGGGCGACTGCGCGTGCGCGCGACCCTGGCGTCGAGATCGCGATCGACGATATCGTTATAGACGCAGCCCGCCCCGCGCATCGCGATCGCGCCGAGCAGCATCCACCCGAGCAGCGGCCAGTGCGTCCTCAGGCCGCCCGCGAGCGCGAGCGCATAGGCGCACGGCCAGTAGAGCAGCCACCAGCCGATCGGCCGGTCGAACCGCGCCAGCAGCGCATAGGGCCGCGCGGATGCGGGCAGGACCGAAAGCAGGCCGCGCGTTTCGGTATCGGGGAGCGGGGTGGTGGTCATAAGCCAGGGCTTAGCGGGGATTTGTCGCGCAAGAAACATTCCCCTGCCCCATTTTCATCGTCACCCCCGCGCAGGCGGGGGTCCCGCTATTTCGAACGAACACTGCAAAGAAGCGGGATTCCCGCGTTCGCGGGAATGACGAGGGTGGGTCTTGCGCCTACAGCCGCGTGCGCAGCGACCACAGTTCCGGAAAGGCGCGCTTGGCCAAGGTGGTATGCAGATAGGCCGCGCCGGCCGTGCCGCCGGTGCCCCGCTTCATGCCGATGATCCGTTCGACCGTCAGCACATGCTTGTGCCGCCAGGCCGCCATCGCATCGTCGAGATCGACCAGCTTTTCGGCAAGCTGGTACAGGTCCCAATAGCGCTCGGGCTGGCGATAGACCTGCAGGAAGGCATCCTCCACCGCCGGATCGGGAGAATGCGGCTGGGCAAAATCGCGCGTCAGCAGCGTTTCGGGGATCGCAAAGCCCGCGCGGGCCAGCGCGCCGATCGCATTGTCCCACAGGCTGGGCGCGGCGAGCGCCTGCTGCATGGCGTCCAGCGCCTCCGGGCGGTCCTGCTGAAATTTGAGGAACGCGCCGTCCTTCAGCCCGAGCAGATATTCGACGGTGCGGAACTGGTCCGACTGGAAGCCCGAACTCGGCCCGAGCACGCCGCGAAAGCGCGAATAGTCGCTCGGGGTCATGGTCGAGAGGATGTCCCAGCTCAGCGTCATCACCGCCTGGATCCGGCTGACCCGCGCAAGACCCTTATAGGCAGGGATCAGCGCGCCCGACGCGATCTGCGCATTGGCCAGCTGCAGCTCGCGAATGATCTGCTTGAGCCACAGTTCCTTGGTCTGGTGGATGATGATGAACAGCATCTCGTCATCTTCGGACGAGATCGGCGTCTGGCAGTCCAGCAGCGAATCGAGCGCGAGATAGCGCGCATAGGTCATCGGCGGATCGAGCGGGGTGTCGGTCATGCCCCGCGTCATAGCGGCATGGCGGGCAAAGCGGAACCGTTCAGCGGTCGCTTGCCGCTGCCGGCGCCTCGGCCTGGCAGCTTCTTCAGCGGTCGCTTCGGCGGTGGCAGCTTCTTCGGTCTTTTCTGCGCCGCAAGCAGCCAGAGCCAGCGAGAGTGCGGCAACCGATGCGATCGAAATAATGCTCTTCATCTTGAACTTCCGTCCTTGTCTAAATGGCTGATATCAGCCCAAAAGGAGTTAAACACGTCACAACCGTGCCGACAAGCTTCAGCCTAGCCCCCACTGTCGGACGCGCGCATCTAGCGCCGAAATTCTGCCTTTGCAATCTTTTTGGTTGGGATTGCCGATGGGGCATGACCAGGCTCTGTTTTGGCGGCCGGGCAGCCGTCGGACCAGACAACCGCCAAGCCGCATTGACCACATATAAAGATTTCTTTATATGACCCTCTATGGACATGGGAACCCTCTTCCGGGCACTGGCCGACGATAGCCGGCTTCGCATCATGCTGCTGCTGCAGCTGATGGAGCTGTCGGTGGGCGAGCTGGCGCAGGTGCTCGACCAGAGCCAGCCGCGCGTGTCGCGCCACATCCGCATCCTGGCGGAGGCCGGCCTGGCCGAGCGGGATGATCGAACTGTTCGGCCCCGCCGCCGACCACAGCACCGCCATCGACCGCAGCCCGGAAATGCTGCGTCTGGCGCGCGCCAAGCTGCAGCATATGCAGGGCGGTTCGGTCGATCTGATCCAGGGCGATTTTTACGCGCTGCCGCTGGCCGATGCCGCGGCCGACACGATCCTGCTGCACCAGGTGCTGCATTATGCCCAGAACCCGCAGGCCGTGCTCGACGAGGCTGGTCGGGTTGCGGCGCCCGGTGCGCGCATCGCGATCGTCGATTTTGCGGCGCATGCGCTCGAGGAACTGCGCGAGCGCGACGCGCATGCGCGTCTCGGGTTCAGCGACGAGGCCATGGCGGCGCTGCTGGGCCATGCCGGCTTTGCGCTGGCCGACACGCGCAGCCTTTCCGGCGGAACGCTGACCGTGAAGATCTGGCTCGGCCGGCATCATGGTGAGCCGGCCCGCATCCACCATCGTGATCGAACACAAGAAACGCCCAGAAAGGCTGCTGCATGACCCTCTCTCTCAAACAACTGGCCGAAGCGCGCGAAGCGCTGGGCACGCCGCTGTTCGCGGGGCTGGCCGGGGATGTCGAGGTGAGCTTCGAATTCTTCCCGCCCAAGACCGAGAAGATGGAAGCGACCTTGTGGGACACGCTGACCACGCTCGCCCCGCTCGGCCCCAAATTCGTCTCGGTCACCTATGGCGCGGGCGGATCGACCCGCGAGCGCACGCACGCCACCGTCGCGCGCATCGCCGCCGAAACCGCGATCCCCGCTGCGGCGCACCTGACCTGTGTCGATGCCAGTCGCGACGAGATCGACGCGATCGCGCAAAGCTATTGGGATGCGGGCGTGCGCCACATCGTCGCGCTGCGCGGTGACCCGCCGCGCATGGGCGAGAAGTTCGTCGCCCATCCGCAGGGCTATGCCAATGCGGCCGATCTGGTAAAGGGCCTCAAGCAGGTGGCGCCGTTCGAGATCTCGGTCGCGGCCTATCCCGAAACGCACCCCGATGCCGATTGCGCCGATAGCGATATCGACAATCTCAAGCGCAAGCTCGATGCCGGGGCCGATCAGGCGATCACCCAGTTCTTCTTTTCGCCCGAAGCGTTCTTCCGGTTCCGCGACGCCTATACCAAGGCCGGCATCACAGCGCCGATCCTGCCGGGCATCCTGCCGGTGAGCAACGTCGCCACCACGCGCAAGATTGCCGGGTCCTGCGGTACCGAAATCCCGCAATGGATGAACGATCTGTTCGAAGGGCTGGACGATCACCCGACCACGCGCCAGCTGGTCGCCGCTACGGTCGCGGCCGAAATGTGCCGCCGCCTCTATTCGGGCGGCGTGCGCCACTTCCATTTCTACACCCTCAACCGCGCCGAGCTCAGCTTTGCGATCTGCCATCTGCTGGGGCTTCGTGCCCCGAAGGTCGCCGCCGCCCCGGTGCTTCAGGAGAATGCCGCGTGACTCCGTCAGAAAAGCTCAAGTCCATCGCCGCGCAGCGCATCATGATGCTCGACGGCGGCTATGGCACGCAAATCCAGGCGCACCGGCTGGAAGAAGCCGATTTCCGCGGTGGCCGCGAATTCACCCACGACCAGAAGGGCAATAACGACATTCTCGCGCTGACCTGCCCGTCGGTCATCGCCGGCATCCACCGCGCCTATCTCGACGCCGGGTCGGACATCATCGAGACCAACACGTTCAGCGCCAACCGCATCAGCCAGGCCGATTATGGCGCCGAGCATCTGGTGCGCGAGATCAACGTCGAATCCGCCCGCGTCGCGCGCGAGGAAGCCGATGCGGCCGAGGCCCGCGACGGCAAGCCGCGCTTTGTCGCCGGCGCGATCGGTCCGACCAACAAGACGCTCTCGCTCTCGCCCGATGTCAACGATCCGGGCTATCGCGAGGTCGATTTCGACACGATGCGCGACGTGTACCGCGAACAGTGCGATGCGCTGGTCGAGGGCGGGGTCGATTTCATCCTGATCGAGACGATCTTCGACACGCTCAACGCCAAGGCCGCCGCCATGGCCGCGCGCGATGCGGCGGAAGCCGCCGGCCGCGAGGTGCCGATCATGCTCAGCATGACCATCACCGACATGGCCGGGCGCAATCTTTCGGGCCATACGGTCGAGGCGTTCTGGCATGCGGTGCGGCACATCAAGCCGCTCACCGTCGGCCTCAACTGCTCGTTCGGTGCGGACCTGCTGCGCCCGCATCTCGCCGCGCTGGCGCGCCAGGCCGACACGCTGATCATGGCCTATCCCAATGCCGGGCTGCCCAATGACCTGGGTCAGTATGACGAGCTGCCCGAGCATACCGCGAGCCTGATCGGCCAGTGGCTGGACGACGGGCTGATCAACATCGTCGGCGGTTGCTGCGGCACCACGCCGGGCCATAT
>NZ_QKVT01000001.1:2753380-2798367 GCF_003426715.1 Blastomonas sp. UPD001 | reverse complement strand
GTTACAGGATCGGCCAGGTTCAAGAAGCTGATCATGGAAGACCGCTATGAAGAGGCGGTCGAGGTCGCGCGCCAGCAGGTCGAGAACGGCGCGCAGATCATCGACATCAACATGGACGAAGGCCTGCTCGACGCGCATGCCGCGATGACGCGCTATCTCAAGCTGATCGCCGCCGAACCCGATATCGCGCGCGTGCCGTTCATGATCGATTCGTCCAAATGGTCGGTGATCGAGGCGGGGCTGAAATGCGTCTCGGGCAAGCCGATCGTCAATTCGATCAGCATGAAGGAAGGCGAGGAAGAATTCCTCAAGCACGCGCGCATCTGCATGGACTATGGCGCGGCGGTCGTGGTCATGGCGTTCGACGAGGTCGGCCAGGCCGACACCAAGGACCGCAAGGTCGAGATCTGCGAGCGCGCCTACAGGCTGCTCACCGGAATCGGCTTTCCGCCCGAGGACATCATCTTCGACCCCAATATCTTTGCGGTCGCCACCGGCATCGACGAGCATCGCCGCTATGCGATCGACTTTATCGAGGCGTGCCGCGAGATCAAGCAGCGCTGCCCGCACGTGCATATCTCGGGCGGCGTCTCCAACCTGTCGTTCAGCTTCCGCGGCAACGAGCCGGTGCGCCGCGCGATGCACAGCGTGTTCCTGTACCACGCGATCAAGGCGGGCATGGACATGGGCATCGTCAATGCCGGCCAGCTCGACATCTATGACGATATCGACCCCGTGCTGCGCGAAGCGTGCGAGGACGTGATCTGGGACCGCACCGAGGACGCGACCGAAAAGCTGATCACGCTCGCCGAGACCTTCCGCGGCAAGGACGAGAAGGCCGAGAAGGAAGCCGCCGAATGGCGCAGCTGGCCGGTGGTCAAGCGGCTCGAACACGCGCTGGTCAAGGGTATCGACGCGCATATCGTCGAGGATACCGAGGAAGCCCGGCTCGCCGCCACACGCCCGATCGAGGTGATCGAAGGTCCGCTGATGGACGGCATGAACGTCGTTGGCGACCTGTTCGGCGAGGGCAAGATGTTCCTGCCGCAGGTGGTGAAATCGGCGCGCGTGATGAAAAAGGCGGTCGCGCACCTTTTCCCCTATATCGAGGCCGAGAAGGACCCCAATGCCAAGGGCAAGGGCCGGATCATCATGGCGACGGTGAAGGGCGATGTGCACGATATCGGCAAGAACATCGTCGGCGTGGTGCTGCAGTGCAATGGCTATGAGGTCGTCGATCTGGGCGTGATGGTGCCATGGCACGACATCCTCAAGGCCGCGAACGACAACCAGGCCGACATCATCGGCCTGTCGGGCCTGATCACCCCCTCGCTCGACGAGATGGTGACCGTGGCCGAGGAAATGCAGAAGGCCGGGATGCGCATTCCGCTGCTGATCGGCGGCGCGACCACCTCCAAGGTGCACACCGCTTTGCGCATCGCACCCGCCTATGAAGGCCCGGTGGTGCACGTGCTCGACGCGAGCCGCGCGGTCGGCGTCGCCTCCAACCTGGTCAGCGGCACGCTCGCCGAGCCGTTCATCGCCAAGGTGGCCGAGGAATATGAAGCGGTACGCCTCGCGCGTGCGAACAAGGGCCAGAACGACCTGTCGCCGATCGATGTCGCGCGCGCCAATGCGTTCGTCGCCGACATGAGCCAGAAGCCGCCCGCCCCGGTGCAGCCGGGAAGCCACGTGTTCGAGGACTGGGACCTGGCGGACCTGCGCGAATGCATCGACTGGACGCCCTTCTTCCGCGCCTGGGAGCTGGCGGGCAATTTCCCCGCGATCCTCGAGGACGAAATCGTCGGCGAGAGCGCGACCTCGCTGTTTGCCGATGCCAATGCGATGCTCGACCGGATCATCGAGGAAAAATGGCTCACCGCCAAGGGCGTGGTAGGCCTGTGGCCGTGCCAGCGCGACGGCGATGACGTGTTCATCCATGCCGATGGCCAGGAAATCCGCATGCCCTTCCTGCGCCAGCAGATCGCCAAGCGCGAGGGCCGCGCGAACATGTGCCTGGCCGATTTCATCGATCCGGCGGGCGACTGGATCGGCGGCTTCGCGGTCACCGCGGGCCATGGCATCGAGGAGCATCTGGCGCGCTTCAAGGCGGCGCACGACGATTATAACGACATCCTGCTGAAAGCGCTCGCCGACCGCCTGGCCGAAGCCTTTGCCGAACGGCTGCATCAATATGTCCGCACCACCCTGTGGGGCTATGCGGCGGGCGAGCAGCTGACCAACGAGGCGCTGATCAAGGAACAGTATCGCGGCATCCGCCCCGCGCCGGGCTATCCCGCCTGTCCCGATCACAGCCAGAAGCCGGTATTGTTCGACCTGCTCAAGGCGACCGACGCCACCGGCATCACGCTGACCGAGAGCTTCGCGATGCTGCCCACCGCGGCGGTGAGCGGCTTCTATTTCGGGCACCCCGAAAGCGCCTATTTCGGCGTCGCGCGGATCGGCGAGGACCAGCTTGCCGACTATGCCGAGCGGCGCGGGGTCGATCTCGATACCGCGCGGCGCTGGCTACGTCCCAATCTGGATTGATCGCAAGCGATTGACTCTGGACCGCTAAACCGCAAACTCCCACCGCAAGCCCGGCTGCGAGGGGTTTGCGGGAGGGGCATCGGCGCGTGACACCGTCTGAACTCAGCGCATATTTCTTCGTGCAGATGGCGCTGATCATCGGCACCTGCCGGCTTGTCGGCTATGCGGTGCGGCGCTGGCTGGGCCAGCCCCAGGTGGTGGGCGAGATGATGGCGGGCGTGCTGCTCGGCCCGTCCCTTTTCGGCTATGTCCTGCCCGATCTGCAGGCCGCGCTGTTCCCGCCCGAAACCAAGAACGTGCTGTTTGTCTGCGCGCAGCTCGGCGTGGGGCTGTACATGTTCCTCGTGGGACTGGGCTTTCGCTCCGATCATTTCCGCGCGCAGATCGGCAGCGCGGCGGCGGTCTCGTTCACCGGCATGGCGGTGCCGTTCATCGTCGCGATCCTGCTTGCCCCCCGGTTGCAGAATGTCCCCGGCCTGTTCGCCAGCGACGTCAACCAGTTCCAGGCGACATTGTTCCTGGGCGCGTGCATCGCGATCACCGCCTTTCCGATGCTCGCGCGGATCATCCACGAGCGCGGGCTGACCGACACGAAGCTCGGCAGCCTCACCCTGTCCGCCGGCGCGATCGACGATGCCGCCGCCTGGACGGTGCTGGCGATCGTGCTCGCAAGCTTTGGCGACGGGCCGGGCGTCGCGATCAAGGCGATCGTCGGCGGGGCGAGCTTTGCCGCGTTCATGCTGATCTTCGGCCGCAGGCTGCTCGCGCCGCTGGGCCGCATCACCGAGCGCAACGGCAAGGTGACGCACTCGATGCTGGCCGCCGTGCTGGTGCTGTTCATGCTTGCCGCCTTTGCCATGGACTATATCGGCATTCACGCGGTGCTGGGCGGCTTTCTGCTCGGCATCTGCATGCCGCGCGGGCTGCTGTCGAACGAGCTCCAGCGCCAGCTCGAGCCGATCATCATGGTGCTGCTGATCCCGATGTTCTTCACCTATTCGGGCCTCAACACGCAGCTGACCGTGGTCAACAATGCCGAGCTGTTCGCGATCGCCATGGGCATTCTCGCGGCGTCGATCCTCGCCAAGGGCGTTGCCTGCTACGCCGCCGCGCGGATCACGGGCCAGGACAATGCCACCGCGATGGCGATCGGCGCGCTGATGAACGCACGCGGGATGATGGAGCTGATCATCATCAATATCGGCCTTCAGCGCGGCATCATCGGCCCGGCCCTGTTCTCGATGCTGGTCATCATGGCGATCGTCACCACCTTCATGGCCTCGCCGCTGTTCGATCTGGTCTATGGCCGCAGGCACAAGACGGGCGCGGAGCCGGTAACCGAAGACCCCGCGCCTGTGCCGTGACGGGACGGCACCCACGTTAACCCTCTAAAATCCGGCATTTCCCAGCGAGCATGGTATGACATTGGGCATGACCACGCTTCGCATCATCCTTGTCGCCGCGCTGGCCCTGATCAGTGCCCTGCCCCTGTTCGCGCAGCAGCAGCGTCCCATGCCCTATCGCATCGCCGAGACCGGCAAGACCTATCGCTCGCTCTCCGAGGCGGTGAACAGGATCGGCGGTGGCACCGGCACGATCGAGGTCGCGCCCGGTATCTGGCGCGACTGCGCGGTGCAGGAAGCGGGCCAGATAACCTATCGCGCAGTCACGCCGGGCACCGCGATCCTTGACGGCGGCGTGTGCGAGGACAAGGCGACGCTGGTGCTGCGCGGCCGCAGCGCGCGCGTCGAGGGGCTAATCTTCCAGAACATCGCGGTGCGCGACGAGAATGGCGCGGGCATCAGGCTCGAGCGCGGCGACCTTGCGGTCTTCAACAGCCTGTTCCGCAACAGCCAGCAGGGCATCCTGACCGGCGAGGATCGCAACGGCCAGATCGTCATCGACAAGTCGAGCTTCTCGGGGCTCGGCCTGTGCGCATCGGACTGCGCGCATTCGATCTATATCGGCGATTACGGATCGCTCACTGTCACCCGCTCGCGCTTCGAGAAGGGCCAGGGCGGCCATTACGTCAAGAGCCGGGCGGGCCAGGTGTCGATCACCGATTCGAGCTTCGACGACAGCCAGGGCAATGGCAGCAACTACATGATCGACCTGCCCGGCGGCGCGAGCGGCGAGATCACCCGCAACATCTTCGTCCAGGGGCAGAACAAGGAAAACTGGTCCGCCTTCATCGCGGTGGCCGCCGAGGGCCGCGCGTACAGTTCGGCGGGCCTGCAGATCCATGGCAATGACGCCAGCCTCGCCCCCGGCGTCGAGCGCGCCACCTGGTTCGTCGCCAACTGGAGCCGCGACCGCATCCCGCTCGGCGAGAACCGGCTGGGCCGCGGATTGAGCGCTTACGACCAGCGGTAAGCCGAACGCTTCTCGCCCTCACCCTTCCCACACCGCTGCGCGGCGTGGGCCCCTTCCCTCTCCCGCCGGGAGAGGGAGGGAGGCGCAAAGCGCCGGAAGGGTGAGGGCGAGCAAGCTTTCGCCATTGGCGAGCGCTTCGAAACGCACTACATCCCGCCGCATGGTATCGGCCCTGCTCCGCGCGTTTCTGGCCCTGTTGGTGGCAAGCCTGGCCCTGCCCGCCAGCGCGCAGCCGCTCCAGCGCGGACCCAATAATATCGCCGCAGCCTTGGTCGCCGAAAGCGCCGCACCTGCCCCCGGCAGCACGGTCGATCTCGCCTTTGCCATGACGCCGAAGGCTGGCTGGCACGGATACTGGGAAAATCCGGGCGACGCGGGGCTGGGCATGACGCTCGAATGGTCCTTGCCCAGGGGCGTGACCGTTGGTCCCTTGCGCTATCCCGTACCGCAGACGCTGATCATCGCCGGGTTGATGAACCATGTCTACGAAGGCCCCTATGCGCCGCTGGTCGCGCTGAGGCTCGATCCCGCGCTCGCCCCCGGCACGGTGCTGCCGATCCGCGTCAAGGCCGATTGGCTGGCGTGCACCGACGAGATCTGCGTGCCCGAAAGCGCGACGCTGACCACCCGCCTGACCGTGGGCCAGGGCGGCATCGACAAGGCCGCGCGCGCCCGCTTCGACGCGTGGCGGCAGCGATTGCCCGCGCCGCTCGGGTCCGAGGCGACCTTTGCACGCGACGGCAAGATCCTGCGCATCGCCATCCCCTTCCCCGCTGCCGGCGCGATCGACACACCGCATTTCTTCGCGCGCACCGACAAGGCGCTCCGCTACGGAGCGCCGCAAGCCTTTTTCCGCGATGGCGACCGGCTGATCGTCGAGACCGAAGTCGCGGGCACTGACGCTGCGGAAATCGGCGGCCTGCTTCGCATCGGCGAGAATCTGGGGCTCGATCTGGTGGCCAGGCCTGGCGCCGTGGCCCCCGGTGGCACGCGGATCGACACTGCATCCGCCGCAGCGCCTGTGCAGGGCGATATGCTCGTTCTTCTCGCTACCGCACTGGGCGGCGCGCTGCTCGGCGGGCTGCTGCTCAACGTCATGCCCTGCGTCTTCCCGATCCTCAGCCTCAAGGCGATCAGCCTCGCCAAAGCGGGCGGCGACGAGCGTGCGGCGCGGCACGATGCTTTGGCCTATACCGCAGGGATCGTGCTGGTGTGCCTGGGGCTGGGCGGGCTGCTGCTCGCGCTCCGCGCAGGCGGAGAGCAGATCGGCTGGGCGTTCCAGCTGCAGGACCCGCGCATCACCCTGGGCCTGCTGCTGCTCGTCACCGCGATTGCGTTCAACCTGGCCGGGCTGTTCGAATTCGCGACCGTCTCGGCGGGCGGCAGCCTGACGCAGAAACAGGGCGCCGCGGGATCGTTCTGGACCGGTGCGCTCGCCGCGTTCGTCGCGACGCCGTGCACCGCACCGTTCATGGCCGCCGCGATGGGCACCGCGCTGATCCTGCCCTGGCCTGCCGCGCTGCTGGTCTTTGCCGGGCTCGGCCTGGGCCTGGCCCTACCCTTTCTGGCGATCGGTTTCATCCCCGCGCTCCGCCGGATGATGCCGCGTCCGGGTGCGTGGATGGGGACGTTCCGCCGGATCATGGCGGTGCCGATGTTCTTGACGGCCCTGGCCCTGGTCTGGCTGCTCGGCCAGCAGACCGGCAATAATGGCGTTCTCTTCGGTCTCGCCGCCGCGATGGCGCTGGCGCTGCTGCTCTGGTGGCTGGGCGCGCGGCAGAGCGCTGGCAAGAGCGGGTGGATCACACTCGCCCCCTCGCTGGCGGTAGCGGTCGCGGCGATCGTTGCGCTGCCGATCAATGCCGCGCCGTCAGCCTCGGCCCGCACTGCCGACGCGACGCTCCCCGCCCAACCGTTCAGCGAGGCGAAGCTCGCCGAATTGCGCGCTGCCAACAAACCCGTCTTTGCCTATTTCACCGCCGACTGGTGCATCACCTGCAAGGCGAACGAGGCCGCCGCGATCCAGCGCGAGGCGACCGCAGCGGCGTTCAGGAAAGCGGGCGTCGTGGTGCTCGAGGGCGACTGGACCCGGCGCGATGCCGAGATCAGCCGCTATCTCGAAGCGCAGGGCCGCTCGGGCGTGCCGCTCTATGTCTGGTATGCGCCGGGCCAGGAGCCGGTGATCCTGCCGCAGGTGCTCACCGTCGATACGCTCACCGCGCTGCCCGGTTGAAACAGCGCGTTATTCGCCCGCGCGCGCCAGCACTTCGGGCAGATACTGTTCGCCCAGCGTGCCGCAATTGTCGGCCAGCCCTTCGAGATCCTTGGCCATCGCCTTGTCATCGGAGATCATCGCGACCGCAAAGACCTGCGCCTGCTCCTCGAGCGCCTTTTCCGCTTTGGCGCTGTCGCCGCCCGGTGCCAGCAGCACCGCGCCGGTCATGAACGCGGTCGCGAGTTCGGTCGCCTCGCCGCTGGTCTTCTTGTCGTCCTCGGTCACCGCCGCTGCGGCGGAAAAGAACGCGGCGCAGCTCAGCAGCGAATCATAGCCGTCCTTGTCGGACAGGGTCTGGGCATGCGCCGGGGCAGCCAGCGCGCCAAGGGCGGCGGCACCGGCAAGGAGGCGGGACAGATAACGAGTAACCATGCAGGACGTCCGATCAGTCTTGCCCCGCCGGAATGCACGAGGCCACGGTGCGACCCGCTCGAACGATGCGTGCCGCGTTTCGCCGGCGATGGCAAGGGGTCAAGCAGCGTCGCGCGTGACCGTCAGGCGTAACCCCAGCGCCGAAAGTACAGCCAAAAGAGTTTCCAAGGTCGGATTACCGTGTTCTGACAGCGCAGTGTAGAGCGCCTGTCGGCCCAGGCCGGTGCGGCGGGCAATCTCGGTCATGCCTTTGGAACGGGCGACATGGCCAAGCGCGCGCGCAATATGCGCGGCATCGTTGCCCTCCATGGCGGCTTCCAGAAAGAAGACAACATCATCCTCTGTGTTCAGAAATTCGGCGGGATCAAAGGGGGTTATGTCCGCCATCCTGCTTCAACTCCATCGCCATACGCTTTGCCTGAGGGATATCCCGTTTCTGGCTAGATTTGTCTCCGCCCAGCAACAGAATGATCAGACGACCGTACATAATGAAGAACCTGATCTCCATTTTTGCGAGAATAGCAAATAGTTGTATCGCCACCCACATTGCCATGGCGTAGATTAAGACCGACACAGATCATCGTTGGAAGCTCAACCACCACCGGACTCACTTCACGCAAAAACTGATCACGTGGAATTTTTCCATTGCCGGAATAAATTGCCAGTGCGCGATCAACATACGGTTGATGTGACATCCGATAATCTATCGATATTTCCTCGTCTTCATCAGGCGGCGTAATCGTCGCGCTACGCGATCCACAAGCCGCAAGGAGCGTAGCGCAAAGCAAACAAGACGATAATTGACGTCGCATCACTGTAATCTACAAAAGTCAATCAGTATACCAACAAAGACGTCGTGATCTGTCCTCGATGACATCTGCGGGTCTGTGTTTTTTCCGAGTTTCGGTAATCGGCCACACGGCGGCGCCGTCGGTTAAGGAGGCAATTCGGGGTTCGGCGACGGCCGAGGGACAATCGTAACGACCCAACTAAAAAAGCCCCGGACATCGCTGCCCGGGGCTTTCTTTTTCGCTCAGGTCACCACCCGCTCACTGCACATCGAACCGGTCGGCGTTCATCACCTTCACCCAGGCGGCGATGAAGTCCTGCACGAACTTCAGCTCGTTGCCGCGTTCGGCATAGACTTCGGACACCGCGCGCAGCTGCGAATTCGAGCCGAAGACCAGGTCGGTGCGCGTCGCGTGCCAGCGGGTTTCGCCGGTGGCGCGGTCGGTGCCGATGAACTCCTCGTCGCCGCTCTCGTCGACGGTCTTCCAGGCCGTGCGCATATCGAGCAGGTTGACGAAGAAGTCGTTGGTCAGCAGGCCCGGACGGTCGGTGAGCACGCCCTTGCTGCTGTTGCCGGCATTGGCCCCCAGCACGCGCAGGCCCGCCACCAGCACCGCCATTTGCGGGATCGACAGACCGAGCAGATGCGCGCGGTCGAGCATGATCTCCTCGGTCTTCACCGTCTGCTTGGTCGCCAGATAGTTGCGGAAGGCATCGGCGCGCGGTTCGAGCGGCTCGAAGCTATCGGCATCGGTCTGCTCTGCGCTCGCATCGCCGCGACCGCCGAGGAACGGCACCGATACGTCGAACCCGGCGTCCCGCGCGGCCTTCTCGACCGCCGCGCTGCCCGCCAGCACGATGGCATCGGCCACCGACAGGGCCCCACGCAGCTCCTCGATCTTGCCGAGCACCGTCGCCAGCTCCGCCGGATCGTTCACCGCCCAGTCTTTTTGCGGGGCCAGGCGGACGCGCGCGCCATTGGCGCCGCCGCGGTGATCGCTGCGGCGATAGGTCGAGGCCGACGCCCAGGCCGCCTTGATCAGCGCGCTCATCGGCAGGCCGCTCGCCAGGATGGCCGCTTTGAACGCTTCGACGGCCGCGTCCGAAGGCATGGTGCCCGCAGGAACAGGGTCCTGCCAGATCAGGTCCTCTGCCGGGACTTCGGGGCCGAGATAGCGGACCTTCGGCCCCATGTCGCGATGCGTCAGCTTGAACCAGGCGCGGGCGAAGGCGTCGTCGAGCGCTGCCTGATCGTCGCGGAAGCGTTCGGAGATCTTGCGATATTCCGGGTCCATCTTCAGCGCCATGTCGGCGGTGGTCATCATCGTCGGCACCTTTTTCGAAGGATCGCGCGCGTCGGGCGCCATGTCTTCGGGGTCCGGGTTGATCGGCTGCCATTGCTGCGCACCCGCAGGGCTGCGCACCAGCTCATAGTCATACTTGAACAGCAACCGGAAATAGTCGCCGCCCCATTGCGTGGGGTTGGGCGTCCAGGCGCCTTCAATTCCGGAGGTGGTGATATGGCCACGCTCGATCTGCTCGGCATCGGTCGCCCAGCCGAAGCCCATCAGCTGCATCGCCTCTGATTCGGGCGCGCCGCTCAGCTGGTCGGGCGGCACCGCGCCATGCGCCTTGCCGAAAGCATGGCCACCGGCGGTGAGCGCGACAGTTTCCTCGTCGTTCATCGCCATGCGCTCGAAGGTGATGCGCATGTCGCGCGCCGATTGCAGCGGATCGGGCACGCCGCCAGGCCCTTCGGGATTGACGTAAATGAGGCCCATCTGGATCGCGGCGAGCGGCGCTTCGAGCTCCCATCCCTTGTCGGGCTGGATGCGGGTTTCCGCGCCGGTATCGACCCAGGCTTCCTCGGTGCCCCAATAGACGTCGCGCTCGGGCTCGAACACGTCGGCGCGGCCGCCGCCGAAGCCGAAGACGGGTCCACCCATCGATTCGATCGCGACATTGCCGGTGAGGATGAACAGGTCCGCCCAGCTGATATGCTTGCCGTATTTCTGCTTGATCGGCCAGAGCAGGCGGCGCGCCTTGTCGAGATTGCCGTTGTCGGGCCAGCTGTTGAGCGGGGCAAAGCGCTGCTGCCCGCTGCTCGATCCGCCGCGTCCATCGGCGGTGCGATAAGTGCCCGCGCTATGCCAGGCCATGCGGATGAAGAACGGGCCGTAATGACCGTAATCGGCGGGCCACCAGGGCTGCGAGTCGGTCATCAGCGCGTGCAGATCCGCCTTGAGCGCCTGGTAGTCCAGCTGCTTGAATGCCTCGGCATAATCATAATCCGGCCCCATCGGGTCGGGCGAGGTGCCGTTCTGCGTCAATATGTCGAGCTGCAGCGCATCGGGCCACCAGTCGCGATTGGTCCGCCCCAGCAGCGCGCGAACGCCGCCATCCTTGCCGGAAAACGGGCAATTGCCGCCGATGCCGCTTGTTTTCATGTCCATGGCTCGTCTCCTTCATCGAACGAATGACGCTAACATAGGAAAGTTCCGTAACCGACGGAAACGATCAAAGTGGGTTAGCTTAATCGAACTTGTCGATGAATTGGCGACGCGCCCTGGTCCTTGGCGGCGGGGTCAGGCGACGGCGGGAAGGGGGGCGGCTTCCAGCAGGATCGGGTCACCGATCTGCTCGCCGGCCGAATAGACCGAAATCTCGAGCCGGACCGAGAGCTGCGTCAGCGCCCGCACCATCCGATCGGACGTGAACTGGCTGAACTGGCCACGAAGCAGGCGCGACAGGTCGGGTTGGCTGATTCCGGTGATGGCGGCGGCCCGAACCTGCGTCAGGCCGAGGCGCTTGATCTGGTCGTGAAGATGCATTGCCAGCCCCGCCTTCAGCGCCATGCCATTGGGGTCTTCGACGCCGAGATCGGCATAGACATTGCCGGTACCGTGTTCGACGACGATCTCGTCTTCCCGGCCTTCTGGCCCGGTCCTGTGTTCAGACATTTTCATGAACCTTTCTTGAGTCGCCATTGCGATGAACGGCCCAGCCGCGCCTTGACGAGTTCGATCTCTCGCTTGGGGGTGGCAATGCCCCGCAGCGACTTTTTCTGGAAAACATGAAGCACATAGATCGCTTCGGGAAACTGGACCGTGAAGATGATCCGAAAGGCATTGCCGTCTTCGGAAATGGCCAGTTCCTGCACGGAGATGCCGGGGAAACCCTTCAGCACCTTTGCGTCCTCGTGCATCACGCCGTGCGCTGCCTGGGTCAGCGCATATGCAGCGGTCACTTTTACGTCATCGGGCAATTCCTTCAGAAGCTTGAGACACGGCGGAAGGTAATGGACCACCTTCGCAACCTGACGAGCGGGACTATATGGTGATTTTACCATAGACGTGCAAGTCCTAATTTTTGGCTAACGCAAGGGGTTCAGTCGGCCTCACCGCGATCGGATCGCGGCGTTGAGGCCTGCGGTTTCAGCGAAACCTCCCAGAGATGCGTGACATGGGCAGGATCGGACGGGCCCTTGCGGACGAGCGCCCTGCCGGCGGAATCGGCCTCGAGCCCCACCGCCTCTGCGGGCACGGGCGCCAGCACGTAATCGCTGCCCTGATGGTCACCATTGGCGATTTCCAGCATGCGCGTGCGAAACGAATCGTCGATCAGGATGGTGTCCGGCTCGGCCAGAGGCTCGATCCGGGCCGCGTATCGCAGTGGCAGCCCCATCGGGATATCGATGACGTAGGTGTCGTTCTCGCGCCTGCGGCTTGCGGTGTGGAACAGGATCGGCCCGGCCGAACCGCCGAAGCGGATCGAGATGCCCTTGTCGACGAATTCGTTCGCGCTCGAGATGAACTGCATGGCCATGTCGATCAGCCGGAAGGGGTTCCGGTCGACCAGAAGCAGCGAATCACCCCCCGACAGTTCGTAGAAATGGATATGTGTCGCGATGGTCTGCGCCCAGTGCTCGAGCCGCCCGATCAGCAGCGGATAATTGTCCGAGTCCATGATCTCGCTGAACTTGCAGACATCGCCCTTGATCACGAAGAACGACTTGAGCGGCTCGGCCCAGGGCAGATCGTCGCCGATCATGTTGCGAACTTCGAAATTGCGGTCGTAGCGGCTGCCGGAACGATCGAGGATGAACTGGTCGAGACAGGGGTGAATGAGGAAGAACTCTTCGGTTGGCGCAATTTCGGTGCCGTCCTCGAACCTCACCTGGAACGGCTTGCGAAAATGCTGGTGCGGCAGAAGCTGGCGCAGCCCGCGCTTGATGACACCCAGCAGCCCGATCCTGAACAGCACGGCCATCGGCGCGTGATCGAGCAGCCCCGGCCGGGGTTCGATCTTCTTGACCGCAAGATAATCGGAATTGATATCCTCGATCTCCTGCGCGGTCAGGGCATTCTTGGGAATCAACCGTGCCAGCGCTTCAATGTCGGGGATCGGGAAGAAGGGCCGCATCTCGCCGAGCAGGGCTTGGACCACGGTATCGGTCGCGCCGGCAATCGCGTTGTGCAATTCCATGGCAGTGCGCTGCTCGGGACGGATATTGGCGATCGCCTGACCAATCAGCATCAGGTCCCGGGGCCGGTAGACCGTATGCCGCAGGATGAAGTCGAAGGTCGGTTGTGGCGATCGCATCACCCGGTGCTTCAACTGGCAATTCTTCGATCCCACGAACCGCGCGATGGGATCGCTGGCCTTGGGTTCGACCAGCTCCGCGGCGGGCATCAGTTCGATATTCTTCTCGAATATCCGCTTGTAATCCTGGTACTTGTAGATGATCTGCAGCGTCGACCCGTGGATCTTCTGCAGCCTGTTGTCGAACTTGCCGATTTCCAGAAAGGCTTCATGACGGATCGTGCAGAATACCTTGACGTGGCGACTGGCATCGTTGAGTTCGAGCGCGGCGCTGACCAGGGTGCATTGCGCCATCGCCCATAGCCGGTTGCTGCCGATACTGTAGAACCGGCTGCCGAAGCTGTTCCGGTCTTCGGGTGCGGCTTCCGCCGCATAGTCCTGGAGCAGCGGCTGGAAATACTCCTCGACATTGTCGATGAACAGGTTGATCGGGCGGTTGATGGCGTTGAAATAGGCGCTCAATGCCCCGGTATTCTGGGTAATTCGCATCTGTTCGCGCGGCTTCTGGTTCATCAGGAACACGAAGAACTCGCAGGTCGACATGAAGACATTGGGGTTGCACAGCGCATCGTCGAGCAGCTTGTCGCACCCGATCTCCTGCGGTTGCAGCGGCGTCCCCGAACCCTTGGCATGGTGCTTGACGCAGGCAGCCTGGATGGCAATTCGCCAGAGCGTTCGCCAATAGTCGGCGTCGTCCTTCAGCGCTTCCACCCTGTCCAGCGACCAGTTGGGAAACTGATCGCTGGGCTTGTCGATGAACTGTCCGCCCGCGCCCGGGAAGATCGTGCCGGTGCGCTCTCGCACCTCGGCGCATTTCGCCAGCAGCAGCAACGTCTTGCCGAAACCACGCGGTGCCGAAATCACGAAGAATTCGCCGCGTGTGTCGTCGAGAAATCGCTGGATCGCCGTAGTTTCGTGGATCAGTTCGTTACGATAGGACTCGAATTTCAAGTCGGCCACGGTATCGGCCTGAAATCGCCATGCTTTCTGCTGGGGTTTTGTGCTGGACATCCCGACGCCCTCCTGTTTTCCAGGGGCATCTGCAAATATTGTCAGCAAGCCTGCAAATACAGATGTGTCCGAATTGCTCCGGACAGGCCGGTCCAATTCGGATCAGTCTCTGGTTGCAAACGGGCGATTGCGCTTCCGGCGCGGCAGGCCGTCGCGCTGGCAAGCCGCGGCGCCGCCTGTGCGTTCGCGATTTAGGAAATGGTCGGGGAGAGAGGATTCGAACCTCCGGCCCCTGCCTCCCGAAGACAGTGCTCTACCAGGCTGAGCTACTCCCCGACCCAGACTTTATGGTGCCTTGCGGCGCCTGGGAGGCAGGGGCGTGCCTATAGCCACGGGTTTCGCAGACTGCAAGCGGCGTTTTGACCTTTTCTTGAGGACCATGCGTTGGCGGCGATCGTATGCCCGTGCTAGGCAAGATGCATGGAAACAGCAGTGCAGAGTCGCCCGGCGGATATGGCCGCAGAAGATCATTTCGAGTGGCAGTATCTCGACCTGATGCGGCAGGTCTGGACGCGCGGGCACGAACGCTCCGACCGCACTGGGGTCGGCACGCGCTCATTGTTCGGTGCCACGATGCGCTTCGATCTTTCGGACGAGGCGATTCCGCTGCTCACCACCAAGCGCGTCTACTGGAAGGCGGCCGCGCGCGAGATGCTGTGGTTCCTCACCGGCGAGACCAACATCCGCCCGCTGGTCGAGCAGGGGGTGCATATCTGGACCGACTGGCCGCTCGATGCGTATCGCAAGGCCACGGGCGAGGCGATCGACCGCGACGCGTTCGAGGCGCGAATCATCGCCGACGCGGAGTTCGCCGAGCGCTGGGGCGATCTCGGCCCGGTCTATGGCAAGCAATGGGTCGACTGGCCGGTCTACGAACCGGTGGGCGAGGGGCTGTTCCGAAAGCGCGAACGGGGCATCAACCAGATCGCACCGGTGCGGAATTCGATGACAGCCGGTGGCAGCAGGTCAGCCTGCCGCACAGCTGGAACCGCATGGGCAATTACGCGCCTCAGCGTGCCCCGGAAACGGACGTGCGGCAGGGCAAGGGCTGGTATCGGCTGCGGCTCGACAAGCCTGCGCTGCCCAAAGGCAAGCGGGCAGTGCTGCAATTCGATGGCGTCGGCGCGATTGCCGATCTCTGGGTCAACGGCCAGCATGTCGGCCAGCACAAGGGCGCATTCTCGCGCTTCCGGTTCGATATCACCGATCATCTGAAGCCCGGCCAGGCGAACATCATCGTCGTGCGCGCGGACAACAGCAAGCCCGAGCCGGGCAGCAGCACCGAGCATGTCATCCCCCTGGGCGGTGACTTCTTCGTCCATGGTGGGCTGTACCGCGGCGTTTCGCTGATCGAGGTTGATGCGGCATCGATCGACCTGATGGATCATGGCGGTCCCGGCATCTACGTGTCGACGCCCAGCGTGACGCCCGAAAAGGCCGAGGTTGCGGTGCTGACCCGGCTGCGCAATTCAGGGAACAAGGCGCGCAAGCTCGCGGTAGTCGCGCGCATCGGCGATGCCGATGGCCGCACCGTCGCCAGCGCGACAGCGCCCGTGCGCCTCGCCGCTGGCCAGGCGAGCGAGCTGACCACGCCGCTCGCGCTGACCAACCCCCGTCTCTGGCAGGGCCGCGCCGACCCCTATCTCTATTCGGTCACGGTCGAGCTTCGCGAAGGGAACCGCGTGATCGACAGCGTGACCGAGCCGCTCGGCGTGCGCAGCTTTGCCTGGGACGCGGACAAGGGCTTCATCCTCAACGGCAACCCGATGCGGCTGCACGGCGCCTCGCGCCATCAGGACTGGCAGGACAAGGGATGGGCGCTCAGCGCCGAGGATCACGCCACCGACATGGCGATCATGGCCGAAATGGGGGTCAACACCGTCCGCCACGCGCATTACCAGCACGCGCAGGAATGGAGCGATCTGGCCGATCGCAATGGCATGGTGGTGAAGGCCGAATTGCCCTTCGTCCACCAGTCCGCCTTCGACGAATCGCTGCCCGCGCCCGAACTTGTCGCCAATGCACGCGCGCAGCTGCTCGAACTGATCCGGCAGAACACCAACCACCCCTCGATCATGCTGTGGTCGGTGGGCAACGAGATCGATATCGGCGCGGCGATCATGGCATTGATGAAGGGTGGCAAGGGCGCGCCCGCCAAGTCGCGCGACATGCTGGTCGAACTGAATGCGTTGGCGAAGCAGGAAGACCCCAGTCGCCCGACGCTCTATGCCGATTGCTGCGAAGGCACGCCTTCGCCGCTCGCCCGGCCCGGCGCGCAGGTGCTCAACGATGTCACCGACGTGGTTGGGCTCAACCGCTATTTCGGCTGGTATTACGGCCAGCCCCAGGACCTGACCCGCGCGCTGACCGGCTTGCACGCGCGCTATCCAGGCCGGGCGATCACGGTGACCGAATATGGCGCGGGCGGGGCGTTCACCCAGCATACCGACAATCCGCTCGGCGGTCCGGTCAATGCGAATGGCCGCCCGCATCCCGAGGAGTTCCAGGCCTGGGTGCACGAGGAGAACTGGAAGGCTTTGCAAAAGGCCCCGTTCCTTTCGGCAAGCTGGATCTGGAACATGTTCGACTTCGCTTCGACCTCGCGCGAGGAGGGCGAAGCCTATGACCTCAACGACAAGGGGCTGGTCAGCTATGACCGCAAGACCCGCAAGGACGCGTTCTATTTCTACAAGGCGCAATGGTCCGAGGAGCCGGTGCTGTATCTGACCGGCCGGCGTTATGTCGACCGCGCCTATCCGGTGGTCGATGTGCGTGCCTATAGCAATGCGCCGCGCGCGAGCCTCACGGTGAACGGCGAGGCGGTCGGAACGGTGGATTGCCCCGATCGCATCTGCGTCTGGCCCGGCGTGCGGTTGCGCGCCGGCGACAATCGGGTCGCCGCCTCGGCCGAGCGCGACGGCAAGGCGCTGACCGACAGTGTCAGCTGGACCGCGCCCGATGCCGCCGAGGGCCTGCATGTCCGCGCCGGGCATCTCACCGGCCTGACGACGTCTGCCGGGCTGCGCTTCGGTTCGGACAATTTCTTCACCGGCGGCAAGGCATCCGAGTTGCGCATGGGGGGGCGGACGAAGGTCGCGCCGAGCAACGTCACCGGCACCAGCGATCCGGAGCTCTACGCCTCCTATCGCCAGGGAGCTTTCACCTACGATCTGCCGCTGCCCGATGGTCGCTGGACGGTAACGCTGCACATGTTCGAGCCCGAAACCGATGCGGCCAAGGCCGCCGCGCGCAGCATCACCGTCCTTGCCAATGGCAAGCCGGTGCTGAGCGACTTCAACCCGGCCAGCGCAGCAGGCGGGTCGCTCAAGGCGGTAACCCGCAGCTTCGCTGTAACGACCCGCGACGGGCTGAAGCTCGATTTCAGCGGGGGCGGGGGCGGGGCGATCGTCTCCGCCATGAGCGTCGTGCCGGCCGGATGAGCGACCATTTCTTACTCCTCTTGGCCGGGCCACGCGCCCGGCCCTTTTTATTCATTGAAGGCACGACGCTATGAGCGGCAAAGGGGCAGGGCGCTTGCGCTGGTGGATCATCGGCCTGGTGACTCTGGGCACGATCCTCAATTATCTCGCCCGTTCGACGCTTTCGGTCGCGGCGCCCACGCTGAAGACCGAGTTTGCCATGACGACCGAGCAGTACAGCTGGGTCGTGCTGGCGTTCCAGGCGAGCTACACAGTGATGCAGACGGTCGCCGGCACCGTGCTCGATGCGCTGGGCACGCGGCTGGGCTTCTTCCTGTTCGCGATCGGCTGGGCGCTATCGAACATGGCGCACGCCTTTGCCACCGGCTGGCAGAGCCTCGCGTTTTTCCGCACGCTGCTCGGCGCGACCGAGGCGGCCGCGATTCCCGCCGGGGCCAAGACGGTCGCGACCTGGTTCCCACCGCGCGAACGCTCGCTCGCCACCAGCCTGTTCCAGATGGGCACCAGCGTCGGCAACATGATCGCGCCGCCTCTGGTCGCCTTCTGCATTCTCGCCTGGAACTGGGAAGCGGCGTTCATCGTCACCGGCTTGCTCAGCCTGGTCTGGGCGGGGCTCTGGTGGTTCGGCTATCGCGATCCGGCCGAGCATCCCCGGCTGTCGCAGGCCGAGCGCGAGCTGATCGAGGCGGGGCGTGCGGAGGATGTCGCGGCCAAGCCCGCGACCAAGCGCGACGTGCTGCGCAGCCGCTCGTTCTGGGCAATCGCGACCCCGCGCTTCCTTTCGGAACCGGCGTGGCAGACATTCAACTTCTTCATCCCGCTCTATCTGGTCTCGGCCTGGAATCTCGACCTCAAGGCGATCGCGCTCTGGGCCTGGCTGCCCTTTCTCGCGGCGGATTTCGGCAGTCTTGCCGCAGGCTTGCTCCCCGGCTGGCTGATGAAGCGCGGCGCAAGCCTGCTCGCCAGCCGCAAGATCACGATGACGATCGGGGCGCTGTGCATGGTGGGGCCGGCGTGCATCGGCCTGGCAACCTCGCCTGGCATGGCGATCGCACTGTTTTGCATCGGCGGCTTTGCGCACCAGATGCTCAACGGCGCGCTGATCACCTTGTGCGCCGACGTGTTCGAAAAGAAGACGGTGGGCACGGCGAGCGGCATGGCGGGCACGTCGGCCTGGATCGGCGGGATGCTGTTCACGCTGCTGATCGGGCAGAGCGCCGACAGCTTCGGCTATGATCCGCTGTTCGTCGCGCTGGCCGGGCTCGATCTGCTCGCCGCCATAGTGCTGTGGGCGCTGCTCAGGGATCTGGGTCGGGGATTGCACCGGGCCGCATGACGGTCCAGCCGGCGAGGAGGTGCCCCGCCAGGGCCGCCTCGACCGCTGTCGCACCGCGCATGCGGGCACCCAGATAGCCTGCATTGAAGGCGTCGCCCGCGCCGCTGGTATCCACCGGTTGCAACACCTGCGGCGGCGCGACGAGGCTGCCATCGGCCAGGCGGCAGCCTCGCTCGCCAAGCTTGACCACGGTTTCGGAGCAGCCAAGGCCCTGCCAGTGCGCGGCGACAGCATCGGCGTCGTTCTCGCCCGATAGCTGGGCTTCGTCGTCTAGCGTCGGCAGACCGATGGTTGCCAGTGCAATGGCCCGCTCGCGCTCATGGCATGCTGCATGGGAATCGGGCCAGAGGCGCGGCCGGTAATTGCCATCGAACGCCACCTGTCCGCCGCGCTGACGCACCGAACGGGCCACCGCCAACAGCGCCTCGCGCCCCTCGGGCGGCAGGATGGCCAGGGTGATCAGCGAAAAGGCGATCAAGTCGGCTTGCGCGGTCTGTTCCAGAGCTCGCGCCGAATCGGGCAGCGCAAACATCGCGCGCGCGGCGCTCTGGTCGCGCCAATAGGCAAAGCTGCGCTCGCCGCGTTCATCGGTGCTGATGGCGTAAAGCCCGGTCGCGCGGTCGGGGTGGTGGAGCACCAGCGCGGTGTCCAATCCCTCGGCGCGCCAGCGTTCGCGCAGCCCCATGCCGAGCGGATCGCTTCCCAGCGCGGTCAGATAGGCGACATCATGGCCCATCCGCGCCAGATGCAGCGCCGTGTTCAGCGTGTCGCCGCCATGGCCCAGATGCCAGGCTGGGCCACGCTGGCTCAGTTCCAGCATGGCCTCGCCGATCAGGACGATGCGCATGGCCTCACCAGTTCCACATCGTTCCGTCCTCGAGCCGCGCGACGGGCAGATAGGCGGGCTTGTACGGATATCTCGCGGCCAGCGCCTCGTCGATATCGACGCCATGGCCGGGCGTTTCGCCGCAATACATCAAGCCCGCGTCGAAATGATAATCGTGCGGGAAGACCGCGTCGGTCTCTTCCGTGTGGCGCATATATTCCTGGATGCCGAAATTGGGCACCCAGCTGTCGAAATGCAGCGCGCAGCCCATGGTGACCGGCGACAGGTCGGTCGCCCCGTGGCAGCCGGTGCGCACCTGGTAGAGGCTGGCGAGATCGGCAATGCGGCGCAGGTGCGTGAGACCGCCCGCGCCGACCACGGTGGTGCGGATATAGTCGATCAGCTGGTTCTGGATCAGGTCCTTGCAGTCCCAGATGGTGTTGAAGATCTCGCCCACCGCGAGCGGGGTGACGGTGTGCTGGCGCACCAGCTTGAACGCCTCCTGGTTCTCCGCGGGAGTGCAATCCTCGAGCCAGAACAGCTGATAGGGCTCGAGCATCCTGCCGAGGTTCGCCGCCTCCTGCGGGGTGTAGCGGTGATGGCCATCGTGCAGCAGATGATGGTCGAAGCCGTAGGTCTTGCGCAGCTCCTCGAACAGCTTGGGCACATAGTTGAGCGCCTTGCGCGTGTCCCAGCCGGTCACCGAAGGCAGGGCCGCATCGGCCGGCTCGTAATAGAGCTTGCCGCGGCCGACCCCATAGGCGTCCTTGATGCCGGGCACACCGGTCTGCGCGCGGATCGCCTTGTAGCCCATGTCGATATAATGCCCGACCGCTTCCACGGTCTCCGCGATGTCGCTGCCATTGGCATGACCATAAACCATCACGCCGTCGCGGCTGCGCCCGCCGAGCAGCTGGTACAGCGGCATGCCCGCCATCTTGGCCTTGATATCCCACAACGCCATGTCGACCGCCGCGATCGCGCGCATCGTCACCGGTCCGCGCCGCCAATAGGCACCGCGATAGAGATACTGCCAGATATCCTCGATCCGCTGCGGGTCCATGCCGATCAGACAAGGGATGACATGATCTTCGAGATAGGAGACGACCGAAAGCTCGCGCCCGTTGAGCGTCGCATCGCCGATGCCGTACACGCCCTGATCGGTCTCGATCTTGAGCGTGACGAAATTGCGCCCGGGACACGTCACGATCACCTTGGCCGATTTTATCTTCATGAGATACGCCTCTCCCCTGCTGGTATCATCTGGCACACATTGGTAACGTGCCCTGCTTGAATTGCAACAAAATTGGTAATACCTCTTCGCCGCGCCTCCCGTCAGATCCGTCTGATTATCTTCAACTCCAATTTTACGCGCAGCCAAATGTCAGGCGGCTGGTTGGCAGGTTTACGGCGCATTAGGCCTTGTCGAAAGCACCGTCGCTATGGCATGTCATTCAATCAGCAGATTGTCCGCAATTGGTCAGGCCTTTGTCCGGGAGTAGCAGCGCATGGCGCAACTGAAGAAAAACCTGAACTCTCAGGAGGCGGGAGTGCAGCCTGAGCGCCTTTATCAGAAGCTCGCGCGCGACCTGTTCTCGGATCTGGTGGCGGGCCGCTACGCCGTGGGCGATCGCCTGCCCGCCGAGCGCGAACTTTCGGTCCAGTACAATGTCTCGCGTCCTGCCGTTCGCGAGGCGATGATCGCGCTCGAAGTCCAGGGATTGATCGAGGTCCGCATCGGCTCGGGCGCCTATGTCCGCAAGCTGCCCGGCGAAGCCGACGCGCCGGGCTTCACCGTGACCGCGTTCGAGCTGATGGAGGCGCGGCTGCTGATCGAGGGCGAGGCGGCGGCCCTTGCCGCGGTGCATATCCGCGACGACGAGCTGGTCGAGCTCGAGCGGCTGGTGGTCGAGATCGAGCGCGAGAACCGTCTGCCCGGCGGCAGCACCGATGCCGACCATGCCTTTCACATGCTGATCGCCACCGCGACGCGCAATGCCGTGATCCGCAATCAGGTCGAGGAGATGTGGCGCCTGCGTTCGACCTCGCCCAATTGCGCGCTGCTGCTGGAAAAGGCGCGCACCGCCAATGTCCAGCCGGTGGTCGAGGAGCACAAGGCGGTGCTCGATGCGCTCAAGGCACGCGACCCGGCCGCCGCGCGCGCGGCGATGCGCGGCCATATGTCCGCCGTGATCAATCACCTGCTGTTCGCAACCGAGGAAGAGGCTATCGAGGCCGCGCGACGCAATGTCGCCTCCACCCGCGAACGCTATGCAAGGGCAGCGCAACTCTGACATGACCACAAGACCGTTACAGCTTCACCCCGACCGGCTCTTTCCGGTCGATCCCGAGGTTCGCAGCATCACGCGGCGGCTCTATGACATTGTCCGTGATCTGCCGATCATCAGCCCGCACGGCCATACCGATCCGGCCTGGTTCGCCAGCGATGCGCCGTTCGAGAACGCGACCGCGCTGCTGCTGCAGCCCGACCATTATGTCTTCCGCATGCTCTACAGCCAGGGGATCGCTTTGGAGTCGCTGGGCTTGACACCGGTGTCTGGGGCGGGTGCGCCGGCGGTCGATCCGCGCGAGGCGTGGCGCATCCTGGCGCGCCACTATCACCTGTTCCGCGGCACGCCCTCGCGCATGTGGCTGGACTGGGTGTTTGCCGAGGCCTTCGGGCTGAAGGTCCAGCTCGATGCGGGAACGGCGGACCATTATTACGACCACATCACAGAGCAGCTCGCGACACCCGCGTTCCGCCCGCGCGCGCTGTTCGAGCGCTACCGGATCGAGGTGATCACCACGACCGAATCGCCGCTCGACACGCTCGAACATCATCGCGCGATCGCGGAATCGGGATGGCAGGGCAGGGTGCTCACCGCCTATCGCCCCGACCCGGTGGTCGATCCCGAATTCGAGGGTTTCCGCGACAATCTGAGGCAGCTCGGCGAGTTGACCGGCGAGGACGTGTTCAGCTGGTCGGGCTATCTCGCCGCGCACCGCAAGCGCCGCGCGTTCTTCGCGCAGCATGGCGCGACTTCGACTGACCACGGCCACCCGACCGCGCAGACCGCGGACCTGGCGCGCGACGAGGCGGAAGCGCTCTTCGCCCGCGTGATCCGCCCCGATGTCACCCCCGGCGAAGCCGAGCTGTTCCGCGCGCAGATGCTCACCGAAATGGCGACGATGAGCGTCGAGGACGGGCTGGTGATGCAGATCCACCCCGGCGCCTTCCGCAACCACAATCCGGCGGTGTTCGAGCGCTTCGGGCGCGACAAGGGCGCGGACATGCCCAGCCGCACCGACTATGTGAACGCGCTGCGCCCGCTGCTGGCGCGGCACGGCAACAATCCGGACCTCACGATCATCCTCTTCACATTGGACGAGTCGGTCTATGCGCGCGAGCTGGCGCCGCTGGCGGGCCATTATCCCGCACTGAAGCTCGGCCCGGCCTGGTGGTTCCACGACAGCCCCGAAGGCATGCGCCGCTTCCGGCATGCGATGACCGAGACCGCTGGCTTCTACAACACCGTCGGCTTCAACGACGATACGCGCGCGTTTCTGTCGATCCCGGCGCGGCACGATGTCGCGCGGCGGATCGATTGCGGCTTCCTGGCGCAACTGGTCGCCGAACACCGGATCGAGGAATGGGAGGCGGCCGAACTCGCGCACGAACTCAGCTACAGCCTCGCCAAAAAGGCCTACAAGCTGTGAGGCTGAACCGCGAGACGGCAGCGCAGCTCTCCACCCCTGTCCAGCGTCCCGGCTATGATCCGGCGGCGCAGGACTGCGGCATCGTCCATTTCGGCATCGGCGCGTTTCACCGCGCGCACCAGGCTGCCTATACCGATGCGGCGATGCGGCTGGGCGATCGCGATTGGCGCATCACCGGCGTGTCGCTGCGCTCGGCCGATGTCGCGCAGCAGCTGAACCCGCAGGACGGCCTTTATACACTGGTCGAGCGATCGTCCGATGCCGTGGCGATGCGGCTGATGGGCTCGGTCGCCGGGGTCATCGTCGCGCCCGAGGCGCCGGACGATGTCATCTCCGCGATTGCCCGTCCGCAAACGCATATCGTCAGCTTCACCGTCACCGAGAAAGGCTATGTCCGCCGCGCCGACGGGACGCTCGATACCGAGCACCCCGCCGTGGCGGCGGACATGAAAGGCGAGGGCGCGCCACGGACGATCTACGGCTTTGTCGCTGCGGGCCTCGCGCGGCGCGAGGCGGCGGGGTTGCCGGGGCTGACGCTGCTCAGCTGCGACAATCTGGCCGACAATGGCCGCCAGCTCGCTATGCTGATGCGCGGCTATCTGCAGGCGACCGATCCCGCGCTGGCCGACTGGTTCGACGCGCAGTGCCGCTGCCCCGGGACGATGATCGACCGGATCGTGCCCGCGATGACGGCCGAAGACCGCGCCTGGGTCGCCGGGCAGATCGGCCTGACGGACGAAGGCGCAATCATCACCGAGCGCTTCACCCAATGGGTGATCGAGGATGATTTTGCCGGTCCGCGACCGCGCTGGGAGGCGGTCGGCGCGCAGCTGGTTGCGGATGTGCAGCCTTATGAGGCGGCGAAGCTGCGCATGCTCAACGGCGCGCACTCGGCGCTGGCCTATCTCGGGCTCGATGCGGGGCACGAATTCGTCCACCAGGCCGTTGCCGATCCGGCGATCCGCCCGGTGATCGAGGCGATCATGCGCGACGAGGCCGCCGCGACGCTCGATCCCGCCGGCGGCATCGATACGGCCGCCTATGCCGACGAACTGCTCGAGCGGTTTGCCAATAGCGCCTTGCAGCATCGATTGATGCAGATCGCGATGGACGGCTCGCAGAAGATCCCGCAGCGCTGGCTCGAGCCGCTGGCGATCAACCAGGCCGCGGGGCGATCGAGCCCGGCCACGCTGCAGGCGCTTGCCGCCTGGGTGCGCCATGTGCGCGGCGATGTGCGCGCTGTGGATGACCCGCAGGCCGAGCGCCTGGCCACCTTGTGGCGCTCGGGCGGCCCGGACGGCGTCGTCGATGCGCTGTTCGGGGCGCAGGGCGTGTTCGCGGCCACCTGGATTGCTGCTGCTGCGGACAAGGCGCAGCTTCAGGCGGCGCTGGCCCGCTGACGCAAAAATCCCGGACCGGCGCCTTCCCCTCGGCACCGATCCGGGACCAGGCCCCCACGGCCTTCCGTTAACGCTTATGGCGTGCGCGTACCCGGCAGCAGGTCGCCATATTTCTTCTCGAGCTCGCGGGTGAATTCGTCGCGCTTGCGCAATGCATCCAGCATGCCCTGCGCATCGAACGAGGCGACCTGCGCCTCGATCATCGCCGCGCCTTCCTTGCCCCAGGCGGCGCGCTGTTCCTCGGTGATCGGTTCGACAAAGCCGCCATGCTCGGCAGGGTCGGCGTAGAAGCTGCCCGCGGGCGTGCCATTGTACGGCGGCACGAAGCGCGAGAGGTTGCTCGGATCGCGGACGATCTCGTGCTTCGGCTGGCTGAGCCCGACCGGAATGTCGTTCAGCCGACCGACCAGCTGATAGGCCCCGAAAATGGTGAGGTTGCGGCCATTGGGCAGGCCGCCGCCAAAGCCGGGGCGCGCCTCGCCCGGCTCGACCTTGCGCACCATGCCCGTGTCCATCCACAGCACCGGCACGTGCAGTTCGTCGAACGTCTCGCGCACCAGCGGCAGCATCGTGTTCGGCGAAGGGCCGTGCGAGGTCAGGAAGACGATGCGGCGAAAGCCCTGGCGGATCAGCGAACGCGTGAGCGCCTTGAGATAGGGCAGGCTGTCCGAGGTCGAGACATGCACCGTGGCGGGGCTGGTGGTGGTGCCACCGGGATAGAAATAGGCAAGATAGGGCATCACCAGCCCGTCCGACTTTTCGGCGAGCTTGATCGCATAGGCGAGCGGGATGACATATTCGACATCGGTGGGCGCGCCGCCGTTCACCTCGGTCGGCCCGACGGGCACGTAGAGCACGTCGTTGCGCTTGAGATATTCCGCCACCTCATAGCCGGTGAGCGAGGTCATCAGCCGCGTGCGCATCTGCGGGACGGCACGCGTGTCGGAACTGCCCGCGGCGGGGGCGTCGGCCGCAAGGGCAACAGGCGAAAACGAGGCGATGGCCAGACCGATCGCAGCCATGGCTGCCGCCAGCGGAACTTTGAAATGGGGCATGAAAAGACTCGTCAAAAAAAATGGGGCGGAGGTTGGTGCCTCCGCCCTCGAGAGGGGATATCAGAACTCGAAACGAACGCCGACGCGGTAGGACAGGCCGAGCAGGTCGTACCACGCGTTGTTGTTGATCGCGGGCAGCGGCGGTGCCTTGTTGAACAGGTTGTTGACGACGAAATAGAGCTGCTGCTTCGTGCCTTCCTGCCCATAATTGTAGCTCGCGCCGATGTTAACATAGCCGACCGCCGGAATGATGTTGTTGCTGATGCTGTTGACCAGCGCCGGGCTGTAGGCCGGATTGTCCGGACCGATCTGGGCGTTGTTCTGGCGGCTGCGGCTGATCCAGCGATACTGGACGTTCGCCTCGAACCGGCTGTCGCGATAGCCCAGATTGGCGTTGACCGCCCAGTCGGGAAGACCCGGGCTGCCGCCGAACAGCGCGCCGGTCTGGCCCGCACGGTTGACGCCATTGGGGAACAGCGGCGAGATGTCGAAGCTCGAGCGATACTCGATGACATGCGTCGCCTGGGCCGAGAAGACCAGGCGGCCGGGCAGGCTCGCCGAGAAATCGCTCAGCGGCTGGGTGTAGGACAGGGCAAAATCGAGCCCCTTGGTGCGGAACTGCGCGAAATTGGCATTCTGCGCTACGACCGACTGGACCGCCCCGGTGGTGATGTTGTTGTTGGCGAAGGTGATCAGCTGACAGAACGGATTGCTCGGATTGCCCACGCCCGTCCCCAGACAGTTGGTCAGGACGGTCGCAGCCGCATTCGAGCCGATCGCCTCGCGGATCTTGATCTGATAGTAATCGACAGAGAACTGCAGGCGGTTGAGGAAGCGCGGGTTGAAAACCCCGCCCAGCGTCGTCGTCCGCGCGATTTCCGGCTTCAGATTGACGTTGCCGCCGGTCACCACGTCATACTGATATTGCGGCTGGCCGGCAAAGGCGGGGCGAAGATCGGCGTAGAGCGGACGCGGCACGGTGGCCACCGCTGGTGTGAACAATTCGGGCAGGCTGGGCGCCCGAATGTCGCGCGACAATGTTCCGCGCAGCATGATGTCGGGGATCGGCTTCCAGGTCAGGCCTCCCTTCCAGGTGGTGACCGAACCCGAGGTGCTGTAATCGGTCAGACGGATCGCACCGTTGAGGTCGAGTGCGCCGGTGAACCAGTCCTCGCTGAGCAGCGGCACGATCGCTTCCAGATAGGCTTCCTTGACCGACTGATCGGCCTTGGGGAAGTTGCGCGGCGCGCGCGCCATGAACCCGCCGGCCTGGCTGATCGGATCGGCATTGGTGAGGAAGCTTTCCTCGCGATATTCGACGCCCGCGCCCAGCGAGACCGGCCCGGCCCAGATCGAGAAGGCCTCGCCGTTGATATTCGCGGCGGCCTCGAACAATGTGGTGATCGCCGTGGCATCCGAGGTGCCGAACGCATAGGCATAGGCCTCGGGCGAGAAGCTTGCCTTGCCCAAGACGTTGATCGGCTGGCACCCTGCGGCGCGCGCGGCGGCATTGGCGCAGACGATCTGGCCATTGAGCGAGATCGCGTTGACCGCGTTCAGGAAATTGGCGGTGATCGCGGTGTTCGCCTGGGTCTGCCGGCTGCGGTTGCGGCCATAAGCCACGGTCGCATCCCAGCGCCAGTTCGATCCGATCGTGCCCTTCAGGCCGCCGGCAAGGCTGTACAGGCTGCTCTCGTTCTTGATCCGCGGCGGACCGAAATCATTGCCGAGATAACCGATGGTCAGCGATCCATTGGCCGGGATCAGCGCAAGCTGCGCCGGGGTGAGTGCGGCCTGCAGATAGGGGTTGTTGCGGCTGAGCGAGAGGAAACCGGTGGTGCCGCCGGTCGCCGCGCGGATCTGCGCGCTGATATTCTCCGCTTCGGACACCGCATAGATGCCGCGCGCCCAGGCGGTGACATTGTCGCTGAAGTCGAATTCGAGATTTCCGGCAAGATTGTACCGCGTGGTTTCGGCACGCAGCACCTGATAGGGCAGCACGTTGCTGCCGCCGACCATGTTGGTGCCGATCTGACCCTGATAGAGCCCGGCATTGAAAGGGGCGGTGGTCGGCTGGCCATTGGCACCGATGACGAACTGCAGGTTGCGCAGGCCCGCGGGATTGCTTGCCGCGGTTGGCGTGATCAGGCCGCCGGGGGTGAGCGTGCCGAACAGCACGGGTTCCGCCACCAGATTGGCCGGCAGGCCCGCCGGACGGCCCGCACCGAACGAAACGGTGCTGACGTTGCGCAGGCCCCAGGGCCGCCGGTCGTTGAACAGCGCGGTGCCCTCGTTCATGCTGACCTCGCCGCCCATGATGAAGCGGCCGCGGCCATCGGCGAACTGGGTGCCAAAGGCGGCCGAGGCGAAATAGTCCTCGGCATCGCTGTACTTGGTCTGACCGCCCTGGACGTTGAACTTGAAGCCCTGCAGCCGCGTGTTGAGCTGGAGGTTGACCACCCCGGCGATCGCGTCCGAGCCATAGGCTGCCGATGCGCCGCCGCTGACCACGTCGACGCTGCCGATCAGCGCGGACGGGATGACGTTGAGATCGGTCGCGCCCGCAATGACGGCTCCCGGCAGGTTGACGGCGGGCAGCCGCATGCGATCGAGCAGCACCAGCGTACGGACTGGAGTCAGGCCGCGCAGGTCGATATTGTTGGTGCCAGGGTTGCCGATACCGCCGCTTTCGGGCGACTGAGTGCGGCGGAAGCTCGGAATTTCGTTGATCACGTCGGCGACATTGACCGCCGCGCGGTTTTCCAGATTGGCCGCAGTGACGACCACCGTGGGAGTCGGCGCAGTGAACCCGGCGCGGTCGATGCGCGAGCCGGTCACCACGATCGCCTCGACCTCGCTGGCCTCGCCATCGTCCGCCGTCTGGGCCTCGTCGGCCGGTTCGGTTGTCGTCTGGGCCACAGCCGGTATGGCCAATCCTTGCGCGGCAACGCCTGCCAGCAGCCACAAAGCCTTGCGCATCATTCTCTCCCCGAAGTGCTTATTGGTCATGCCACTTTGCACATCCCAAAGGGCTGTGCAAATCTATATGATCGATCAAAAACCATCAATGTCGTCTATTGGCTGAGCGATAGCCGCGTTTTAGCGTGTCTTGGCTCTAATCGTCATGGCCCATTTGACACCGGATCGGCCCGGCCAGGTCATGCCAGTCTGCCTTTCGGTCTCCCTGTAGTAGGTCGAGCGAGTTTCTCTCCAATTCTCACCGATCCGATCTTATAGGCCTCGCCGCCCTGTGCAATTCCTCGACATATCCCTTCAGTTTTCGCTGTGGCAGCGCGGACGTCGAGCAGGTTCAATATCTTAGGTGGACAACCGGTAATACCAATTGTAAAAAGACGGTAAAGGCCGTCGTGGTTCGATTGCAGCGCCCGCCCATCTGCTGTTTTCCGTTGGTACCCGCGAGGCAGCCGGGCCCAGGCAAGATCAGGTAGCCGGTTGGACACACTGGGGAGAGCGAGAATGATTTCACGTCGTGAGGCACTGGCCGCCATGGCCGCAGCTCTGGGCGATTACAGCACGGCCCGAGCCGCCGATGGCAGTCGGCCGAATATCCTGTGTCTCGTCAGCGAGGACAACAACCCCTTCCTGGGATGCTATGGCGACACGGTTGTGCGAACCCCGAATATCGATGCGCTTGCCGCAAAGGGGGTGCTGTTCCGCCACGCCTATGCCAGTGCGCCCGTGTGCGCCCCTTCGCGCTTTGGCCTTCTGACGGGCGTTCACGCGGAGAGCTGTTCGCCGGCTCAGCACATGCGCGCCACTGCGAAACTACCGCCGGAGATAAGGACCTATCCGGAATTGATGCGTAGTGCGGGCTATTACTGCACCAACAATGCGAAGACCGACTATAACTGCGATGTCGATCCTGCGCGGCTGTGGGACGAGACAAGCCCGACGGCGCACTGGAGGAAGCGGACGGGAGGCAAGCCATTTCTTGCGGTATTCAACTACATGGTCACGCATGAATCGCAGCTGTTTCGGCAAGTGCCGGGCCGCGTCAAACCCTCCGATGTCAGAGTGCCAGGCTTTCTTCCGGACACCGCAGAAATTCGAGGGGATTATGCCGGCTATTACGATCTGATGGAGCGGATGGACACGCAGATCGGCGAACGGCTGGCTGAATTGAAAGCCGATGGTCTGGCCGATGACACGATCGTGTTCTATTATTCCGATAACGGTGGCGTATTACCGCGCAGCAAACGCTTCTGCTTCGATGAAGGGCTGCGCTGCGCTCTCATCGTCCATGTTCCGGAAAAATGGCGTCATCTCGCGCCAGCAGGCCCGGGCACGGTGATCAATTCACCCGTGAGCCTGATCGACCTGCCTGCCACGCTGCTCTCGATTGCCGGCGTGCGAAAGCCGCCCTTGATGCAGAGCAACGCCTTTCTGGGCCGGGATGCCACCGGGCCGCGTCAATATGCTTTTGCGATGCGGAACCGCATGGATGAATGCATCGATTTTTGCCGCACGGTCACCGATGGCCGGTATCGCTACATCCGCAACTATATGCCTCACCGCCCCTGGGGGCAGCACCTTGGCTTTGCGTGGACGCTCAAAAGCTACCAGTCATGGGAAACCGAATATCGCGCAGGCCGGACCACGCCCGAACAGTCGCGGTTCTTCGAGACCAAGCCGTATGAAGAGCTTTACGATCTGCAGTCCGATCCGGATCAGTTGAACAACCTGATCGGTGACAGCGGTCAGCGGGCGAATGCGCGCAGTCTCCGCGCCGCGCTCAACCGCCACATGCTGGCGATCCACGACAATGGCTTCATTCCGGAAGGCGCCGACGCAGAAGGCTTTTACGCCAGCAGGAATCCCGCGCTCTACCCGCTCAAGCGCGTGATGATGATTGCCGATATCGCGGCCCGGCGCAATGTCCGCAAGATTGCGGTCCTGAACAGGTCGCTTGACGATGCAAACTCCGTCATTCGGTTCTGGGCTGCAAATGGCCTGGTGATGCTTGGCCGGCAGGCCGCACCGGCGCTGGCAAAGCTGCAACACTTGGTCCGCACCGATCCGTCCGATCATGTCCGCGTGGCGGCTGCGGAGGCGCTGGCGTTGCTGGATGAGCCGCAGGGTGTCGCCACGCTGGGCGCCATGATTGTCAGCAAGTCTCCTGTAGCCGTTCGGCTGCTGGCCTTGAACGCGCTGATCGCGCTGGGCGAGCGCGCCCGGCCTGCCCTTGCCGAAATTGCGGAGGCATCAACCGACAAGGAAGAGTATATTTTCCGGTCTGCCAGCTATCTGAAGGCGCTGCTCGATGGCAGCTACCGGCCCGACATGTCGACGATGCGCGGCACGACGGCCGGCTGAAACGCACGGCCCGTCTCGCGACGTAGGCGCGGCGCATCGGGAACAGCGCCATGACGCTGGACGGGAAGGCCGGGATGATGCGGATCGCAACGACAATCCGCGGTGCGGTGGCGGGTTGACCGAACGCGGTCGCGAACTGAGTGACCAGCAGCTGATGATCTGTTTCATCCTGCGCGCGAAGGGCAGCACCCCGCCAGACGCCCGTAGCCCTGGTGGGTGCCTGGGCAAGGACCGGAAACCGGACTTCCAACGCAGGCCCGGTTGGTTCATGAACCTCCTTTGCGTTCAAAGGAGCCTGCATGCAATTTGACGAGGTCATTCTGGGTCGCCGAAGCATCCGTGGATACAAGCCCGATCCGGTGCCGCGCGCCCTGATCGAGGAAATCTTGCAGATCGCCATGCGCGCCCCGTCTTCGATGAATACCCAGCCGTGGAATTTCTACGTCATCACCGGCAAGCCCCTCGATCGGATCCGGCAGGGCAATACCGAGCGGATGATCGCGGGCGTGCCGCAGTCGCGCGAATTTCGCACCGGCAGGCCGTTTGCGGGGCCGCATCGCGACCGGCAGATCGGGGTCGCCAAGCAGCTGTTTTCCGCGATGGGCATAGCACGCGATGACGCAGATGCCCGCCAGGACTGGGTCCTGCGCGGCTTCCGTCAGTTCGATGCCCCGGTATGCATCATCATCACCTATGACCGGGACCTGGATGGCAGCGACGATACACCGTTCGATTGCGGCGCTGTCGCCACCGCCCTGGTCAACGCGGCATGGTCGCGCGGGCTGGGCACGGTCATCAACAGCCAGGGCATCATGCAGTCGCCCGTCGTGCGGGAACATGCGGGCATCGCACACGATCAGGTGATCATGAAGAGCATCGCTTTGGGGTGGCCGGACGAGAGCTTCCCGGCCAACGCCGTGGTCTCCGCGCGAAAATCGGTCGATGAGGCGGCCGTGTTTGTCGGCTTTGAGGAACCGGCGCAATAGCTGTGTTGCGTAGCTGCGCTGCGGACATCAGCCCTGATGGGCGAGCAAGGCCACTGCCGCAAATCTGGATGGCCGCGTCGCGATCGGTTCAAGATGGCCGGATTTGGCAAGCATGACACGATCAGTCTTGGCTCGCAGCCTGGGATCAGCCGTGTCGGCCGGCGACCCGATTATCGCGGGTCGATGCGGTTGCGAAGAAAGATAGAGCTGATGCCGGTCTTCCGCGGCGACATGAACGTCAAATATGGCCAGCGGACCGGCCGTGGCGCTGTTCGACCGTCGCGCGGGCAGGAAGCTATGCTACGGGGAGGGGCGATGTGCCGAGGTCGGCGCTGACCTGTTCCAACCGAAAGCAACTGGATATTGGCTGATGCCGTCTCACCGTGCCTCGTCTGCATGGCCCGCCCCAGCTCGCGCCGGCGCCTGGTGCATGTGGCCCATCAGTCCTGCCTCAAAGATCGGCGTCTTCTTTGGAAGGGTTGGCTGGGGTGGCAGGATTCGAACCTGCGAATGCCGGTACCAAAAACCGGTGCCTTACCACTTGGCGACACCCCAATGCCGAGCAGGCCAATGCCGTGCTGCTCGCGGCTGCCGGGCGAGGGGCCGGGGCAGCGCGGGAGCGGCCTATATACGGAAAAGCTCGGTCCCGCCAAGCGCCTTTTTGGGGCGCTGGGCGGCGCGCTGAGACTCAGCCGATGCGGTGGACCCAGCCGTGCGGATCGGCCGCATCGCCGCGCTGGATCGACACCAGCGCCGAGCGCAGGCTGGCGGTCACCGGGCCCGACTGGTTGCCGCCGATGGTGAAGCTGCCGTCAGGCCATTTGACCGTGCCGACCGGGGTCACCACCGCGGCGGTGCCGCAGGCGAAGGTTTCGCGCAGCTTGCCGCTTTCCGCATCGGCCTGCCACTGGTCGATCGAATAGGGCTCTTCGCGCACCGTCAGGCCCTGCGCACGCGCGAGGTCGATGATCGAGCTGCGCGTGATGCCGGCCAGGATCGTGCCGGTGAGCGGCGGGGTGACGATACTGCCATCGTCGAACACGAAGAACAGGTTCATGCCGCCCAGTTCCTCCACCCATTTGTGCTCGGCCGCATCGAGGAACACCACCTGATCGCAGCCTTGCGCGGTCGCTTCGGCCTGCGCCACGAGGCTCGCGGCATAGTTTCCGCCGCACTTGGCCGCTCCGGTGCCGCCGGGCGCGGCGCGCGTATAATGCTGCGACACCCAGATCGTCACCGGGGCGATGCCGCCCTTGAAATAGGCGCCCACCGGCGAAGCGATGGTGATGAACAGATATTGCCTGGCCGGGCGCACGCCGAGGAACACCTCGCTCGCGAACATGAACGGGCGCAGGTACAGCGCGCCGCCTTCGACCTTGGGGAACCAGTCCGCATCGATCCGCACCAGCTGCTCGACCGCTTCGATGAACAGATCCTCGGGCACATGCGGCATCGCCATGCGCGTGGCGGATTCGTTGAAGCGGCGCGCGTTCGCATCGGGGCGGAACAGCGCGGTGCTGCCGTCGGACAGCTTATAGGCCTTCATCCCCTCGAAGATTTCCTGCGCGTAATGCAGCACCGACGAGGCCGGATCCATCGGGATCGGCGCGCGCGCGGTCACCCTGGCATCATACCAGCCGCCATGCGCCTCGTCATAGCGCACCACCACCATGTGATCGGTGAACAGCTTGCCGAAGCCGGGGTCGACCAGAGCCGCATCGCGCGCGTCGGCGGGGGTCGGGTTGGTCGTGGGCTCGATCGCGAAAGGCAGCATGTCATCCCCTCAAAGGCGCAAGGATTGGAACTGTTGGTCTCGGTCCCGACGGCTGGCCTTGCTGCAACGCGGGCTTGCCAAGACCTAATCGTGCTGGCAATCAAGGTCAACATGCCTGTCCCATCTTCCCCTTCCGCGTCCGCGCTTTTCCTGCGCGAGGATGAAATCCGCCATGGCGTGGAGCTGCTGTTCTTCGGTTACACGCGGCTGACCAAGTCGATCGACGATCATCTCGCCAAGCAGGGGCTGGGACGCGCGCACCATCGCGCGCTCTATTTCATCGCGCGCAATCCCGATCTGACGGTAAGCCAGCTGCTGCGCGCGCTCGCGATCACCAAGCAGTCGCTGGGCCGGGTGCTGACCGAGCTGCAACGCCGCGACCTGATCGAGACGCGCAGCGGCGAGACCGACCGGCGGCAGAAGCTGCTGCGGCTCACCCCTGCCGGCGCGACGCTCGAGGCAGAGCTGTTCGATGCGCTGCGCAGCCGCCTGTCCCAGGCCTATCGCCGCGCAGGGCAGGAATCGGTCACCGGCTTCTGGCGCGTGCTCGAAGGGCTGGTGCCCGATGCCGACCGCGCGCTGCTGGCAGAACTGGGCAACGATCGCCGCCCCGGCTGACGGTCCGCGCTGACACCAATGTCAGCATTTGCGCTTTGCTATTGGTATCGGTTATGCAATCAAGTGCACAACGATAACAGGGCAGGAGCGGGAAGAGGTCATGGCGACGATGCGCAGCGTGGTGCTCAAGGCACCGATCGACGGCCTGCCGCAGCCCCATGACTTCGCTATTGTCGAACGCGAGATCCCTGCGCTTGAAGATCAGCAATTCCTGATCGAGCACCGCATTGCCTCGGTCGATCCCGGCGTGCGCTCGCGGCTGCACGCCACCGGGGCGAGCTATGCCCCGCCGATCCCGCCGGGCGGCACGATGGACGGGTTCATGGTCGGTGTGGTGGCCGAAAGCCGCAACACGCGGTTTCCGGTCGGCACCTGGGTGACCGGGAGCGGCGGCTGGACGACGCATTCGATTTCCAATGGGCGCGGCTATGTGATGCCCATCGTAGAAAACGGCCTGCCGCGCACGCTGTGGCTGGGCGTGCTCGGTATTCCCGGCATGACCAGCTGGTTCGGAATGAAGCGCGTCGGCGAGTTTCGCGAGGGCGCGCATGTGCTGATCAGTTCGGCCGCAGGCGTGGTCGGCGCGACTGCGGGGCAGCTCGCGCGTGCCTGGGGCGCGGCGAGCGTCACGGGAATCGCGGGCGGACGCGAGAAATGCGACTGGCTGGTCGAAGCGTGCGGCTTCGATGCGGCGATCGACTACAAGGCGGTGGACGATCTCGGCGCGGCGATCGCGGCGGCCTGTCCCAAGGGGGTCGACATCTTCTTCGACAATGTCGGCAATGCGATGATCGACACGGTGCTGCCGTTGATGCGGCTGCACGGCCGCATCGTCATGTCGGGCCAGGTCGCCGATTACAACGTTCCGCAGGGCCAGCGCGCCGGGATCACCAACACCGGCGAGATGATCGCCAAGCGGCTGACGATGCGCGGCATCCTGGTGTTCGACGACATTCCGCAATTTGCCGAAGCGCAGGCCGCCATAGGGCAGATGATCCGCGATGGGCAACTCATCTATCGCGAGGAACTGTATGAAGGGCTCGAGGCCATGCCCGAGGCGTTTTGCGGACTGTTCACCGGCGCGAGCTTCGGGCGGCGGCTGGTGCGTTTGGGAGATATCGGATGAGCCACGAATTCCGCATCGAGGACCAGAGCTACACGCGCTTCACCTTCGAACGCGACGGCAGGGTGCTGACCGCGTTCATCACCTCGGATCACCCGGTCAACGGCGTCGACGGCCCGATGCACGACGAACTGGCGCGGGTGTTCACCGATCTGCAGCGTGACAGCGAGAGCGACATCATCGTGCTGGCCGCGAAGGGCGGGGCGTTCTGTGCGGGCGGCGATTTCCAGTGGTTCCAGCAGCAGATCGACGATCCGGCGAGCTTCCGCGCCATTGCCTGGGATGCCAAGCGCATCGTCTCCAGCCTGCTCGAGATGGAAAAGCCGCTATTGTGCCGGCTGAACGGCGCGGCAGCGGGACTGGGCGCAACTATCGCGCTGCTCTGCGACATCATCGTTGCGGACGAACGGGCGGTGATCGGCGATCCGCATGTCAAGGTCGGGCTGGTCGCGGGCGATGGCGGCGCGCTGATCTGGCCGCAGCTGATCGGCTATGCCAGGGCCAAGGAACTGCTGATGACCGGCGACATGCTGAGCGCCGCCGAAGCCAAGGCGCTCGGGCTGATCAACCATGCGGTGCCGGGCGATCAGCTTGATGCCAAGCTCGGCGAGATCATCGCCAAGCTGCAGGGCAACCCCAAATGGGCGGTGCGCTGGACCAAGAGCGTGACCAACATCCCGCTGCGCGCGCTCGCCGCGCAGATGATGGATGCGGCGATCGGCTGGGAGAGCGTGAGCAACTATCTGGGCGACCGGCGCGAGGCGGTGGCGGCGATGGCCGAGAAGCGCGCGCCGAAGCTGACGGGGGAGTGAGGATGTTTTCCTTCTCCCTGCGGGAGAAGGATCGGGCAGGCTCGCCCTGGATGCAATCCAGGGCTTAGCCGAACCAGGATGAGGGCGATGGATGCAAAAACGGAGGGGCAATCCCCTCACCCAGCTTCGACTAGGCACTGCTGCGCAGCAGCAAGTCTGCGCAACCCCCTCCCGATGGGAGAGGGAAGGAAAGCGGCCCCATGACCCTCCAGACCTTCACCGACGAGCCCGAACACGTCTCCGCGCTGCGCGCCACGATCCAGCGGTTCATCGCCGACCACGCCCCGCGCGAGGCGCGGCAGGCCTGGGACAGGGCGGCAGAGTGGCCGCGCGATGTCTACAGCAAACTCAACGATCTGGGGCTGACCGCTCTCACCGTGCCGGAAGAATATGGCGGGGCGGGGCAGGACCTCGTCGCCGCCATCGCGGTGATCGAGGAACTCGCCACCGCCGGGCCGTGCCTAGCCGGTCCCTTCATCCATACCAGCTTCTACGGCGGCATGAACCTCAGCGAGAACGGCTCGCCGGAGCAGAAGGCCGAATTCCTGCCGCGTCTCGCCAAGGGCGAGCTGTTCTTCGCCTATGGCCTGTCCGAACCCAATGTCGGTGGCGACCTGGCCAGCGTCGAGACGCGCGCGGTGCGCGAGGGCGACGAAATCGTGATCAACGGTGCCAAGCGCTGGTGCACCGGCGCCGACTGGGCCGATTACATCTACTGCCTCGTCCGTTCTGGCCCGGCGGAGGAACGCTATCGCAACCTTTCGTTCGTGCTGGTGCCGACGAAAGCGCCGGGCGTGACGATGCAGGACATAGAGCATGTCAACCTGCGCTATACGCACAGCCAGGACGTGTATTTCGACAATTTGCGGCTGCCGGTGAGCGCGATCGTCGGCGGCGAGGCGATGTGGAACCAGGGCTGGAAGCTGCTCGCGGGCCGCGCGCTCGATGTCGAGAAGCTGGAGATTTCCGCGGTCGCGCTCGGCATTGCGCGCGCGGCGATCGACGAGGCCTGGGCCTATACGCAGGAGCGGGTGCAATTCGGCAAGCCGATCAGCCAGCATCAGGCGATCCGGAACAAGCTGGTCACCGCACGCACCAAATGGCAGGCGGCGCGGCACCTTTTGTACCACGCCGCCTGGCTTGCCAACGAGGGGCGGCCCTGTTCGGTCGAGACCAGCATGGCCAAGCTGTTCGTCGCCGATACCGGGGTCGAGATCGCGCTGACCTGCCAGCAGGTGATGGGCTCCTATGCGCTCAGCGACGCCTACGAGGTGGAACGCCATGTCCGCGATCTGCTGGGCATGCCGATCGTCGGCGGGTCGAGCGACATGCAGCGCAACAATCTGGCGAGCCTGATGCGCTTGTAGGGTACGCCGAGGGGCGGTTTTTCGTCACCCTGAACTCGTTTCAGGGTCCATGGTGCTTCCAGGCAAGAATGGAGAGGCATCGAGAAATGGGTCCTGAAACACATTCAGGATGACAGTTGGGGAAGGGGCGAAGGAACGTGATGCAACCGCTTGAAAGCATTGAGCCGCTGGGCCATGCCATCGCCATGCTGCTGCCCGGCATCGCCGCGCGCGCGGACGAGATCGAGCAGACGCGGCATCTGCCCGCCGATATCGCGCAGTCGATGGCGAAGGCCGGCGCGTTCAACATCCTGCGTCCCAAGAGCCTGCAGGGGCTGGAACTGACGCCGATGGACATGATGGCCGTGCTGCACGCGATCGCGCGCGCCGAGGCGAGCGCGGGCTGGTGCGCGATGATCGGGTCGACCACGGCGCTTAATGCCGCCTATCTCGCGCATGACGTGGCGAAGGAGATTTACGCCGACCCGCATTCGATCACCGGCGGCGTGTTCGCGCCGATGGGGCGGGCGGACGACAAGGGCGACCATTATGTGGTCACGGGCCGCTGGCAATGGGGATCGGGCAGCGCCAATTGCGACTGGCTATCGGGCGGCGCGATGATCTTCAAGGATGGCGAATTGCAGCGCTTCGACAATGGCGCGCCCTATCACCGGATGATGATTTTCCCGGCAGATCAGGCAGAACTGCTCGATACCTGGCATGTCATGGGAATGAAGGGCACCGGCTCGGGCGACTTTACGGTCAAGGAAATCATCGTCCCCAAGGAGCGCAGCGTCTCGCTGATCGCCGACAAGCCGGTGGAGCCGGGTCCGCTCTACCAGTTCCCGGTCTTCGGCCTGCTGGCATTGGGCGTCGCCTCGGTGGCGCTGGGCAATGCGGCGGGCGCGCTCGACGAGATCGAGGCGCTCGCGAAGGCGAAAAAGCCGCAGGGGGGCCAGCGCAGCCTCGCCGAACGCGGCGTGGTGCAGACCGAGCTGATGCGCGCGCAGGCCAAGCTCGGCGGGGCCGAGGCCTATTTACGAGAATGCGTCGAGGCGTGCTGGGACGGCGCGAACGCCCGGGGCGAGTTGTCGCCCGAAGAGCGCGCGCTGCTGCGCCTCGCCGCGACCTACGCCACAGAGACCTCGGCCGAGGTGGCGAAGACCGCGTTCACGATCGGCGGCGGCAGCGCGGTCTACATGACCAGCAATCTGCAGCGCCGCTTCCGCGACGCGCATGTCGCGACCCAGCATATCGCCACCGCGAGCAGCGTCTACGAGCTGGTCGGCCGGGTGGCGCTGGGCCTGCCGACCGACATGGCGATGCTTTAGAGCCCTTTCCGACCAATCTGGATCACCGGGACGGAGCCGATTATGGCCGAGTGCAAGGATCGAGGAGGGAGCCATGCTGACGCATGGTGACCGACGAGAGACGCAGCAATCGGCCAAAATGGGCCCGCCCCTTCGGGGTTGCCGCAGGAGGCCTCTCGGACGGCGTCGCCTTGCTTGGACGGGCCACCAGCCCGCCCCGCGCAATGCTCTTTGCCGAGACGCCTCCTGCGGCAATCACGGTGACCCAGATTGGTCGGAAAGGGCTCTAGCCGCGCGCGCGCTCAGGCCAGCAGCGAGACATTGCCTCCGGCAGCGGTCGTGTCGATGCAGACATGCCGTTCGTGCACGCAGCGCGCAGCGAAGCTCGCTTCGGTGAGCAGCGGCAGCAAGGCCCCGTCGCGCGCGGCCAAAGCCTTGCGGATCGCGCGCTGGTCGTCGCTCTGGCTCCATGCGGCCACGGCATCGAAGCCCTGGATCCGCTGCAGATCGGCGCGCTCGACAAAGCCGTCGATCGCATGCGGCCCCTTGGCGCCCGGCACCACGATCAGCGCGGCACAGCCTTCGCCGCGCGCGATCTCCGCCTGCTGCGTCGCCGCTTCGACCGTCGGCCCCAGACACAGCACGCGCCCGCGCGCGAAGGTCGAGAGTATGTTCGATTCGCCCGTCGGCCCCGGCATGGTCTGCGTGTCGAGCGGCAATTCGGTGACGCGGGGCAGCGCGGCGAGGGCGGCCTCGACCTCGGCCTGGCCCGCGATCCGGGTCAGCGGCGGCAGGTCGAGCTGCGGTCCCTCGGCAGCGGCAAAGCGCGGCAGATAGCGCGGTCCGCCCGCCTTGGGGCCGGTCCCCGAGAGCCCCTCGCCGCCAAAGGGCTGCGCGCCGACCACTGCGCCGATCTGGTTGCGGTTGACGTACAGGTTGCCCGCATGGATGCGCGCGGTGATCGCGTCGACACGGGCATCGATGCGCGTCTGCAGCCCGAAAGTCAGGCCATAGCCGCGCGCGTTGATGCGCGTGACCAGATCGTCGATCTCGCCCGCCTCGAAGGTCGCGATGTGCAGCACCGGGCCGAAGATTTCCTCGGCCAGGTCCTCGATACCATTCACCGCGATCGCGGCGGGGCCGACGAACCATCCGGCTTCGGGCGCATCAAGCTGCTTGAGCAATCGCCCGTCGCGACGCGCCGCCTCGATATGCGCGGCGATCTTCTCGCGCGCCGACTGGTCGATCACCGGGCCGACATCATTGGCCAGCCACCAGGGATCGCCCAGAGTGAGCGCATCCATCGCGCCGAACAGCATCTCCTTGAGCGAATCGGCGATATCGCGCTGGACGTAGAGCATCCGCAGCGCCGAGCAGCGCTGGCCCGCCGACTGGAAGGCCGAGGCGACGATATCGCGCACCGCCTGTTCGGGCAGCGCGGTCGAATCGACGATCATCGCGTTGAGCCCGCCGGTCTCGGCGATCAGCATCGCATCGGGCGCGCAGCCTTCGGCCATCGCGCGGTTGATCGCCTGCGCGGTGGCGGTCGATCCGGTGAAGCAGGTGCCGGCGATCGCCGGATCGCTGGTCAGGACCGCGCCGATCACCCGGCCCGGCCCCGGAAGCAACTGCAGCGCGGTAAGGGGGACGCCCGCCTCGTGCAGCAGCCGCGTGCCGAGATGCGCGATCAGCGGCGATTGCTCGGCCGGCTTGGCGAGCACGGCATTGCCCATCGCGAGCGCGGCGGCAATCTGCCCGGTGAAGATCGCCAGCGGGAAATTCCACGGCGAGATGCAGGTGATGATGCCGCGCGGGCTCGATGCGGGTGCGGCGAGCGCCTCGGCGGCATAATAGCGCAGGAAATCGACCGCCTCGCGCAGTTCGGCGATGGCATCGGGCGCGGACTTGCCTGCCTCGCGCGCAAGCAGCGCGAAAATCTCGCCATGACGCGCCTCGAACAGATCAGCGGCGCGTGTGAGCGCGGCGGCGCGCTCGGCCACCGGCGCGTCCCAGATGCGCGCGGCGGCGATGGCAGCCCTGGCCTCGGCCTCGCCCGCATCGGTGACGGTGCCGACCTGGCGTTCGGTCTGGGCGGGGCTGAACACCTCGCGCGGCGTTGCGTCCGATCCGACCTCGACCGCGAGGATCGGCGCGGCCTGCCACTGATGCTCGGCAAAGGCGCCGCGCGATTCGAGAAACGCGTTGAGATCGGCGCGGTTGGCGAGGTCCCAGCCGCGCGAGTTGACGCGCGATGGGGCATAGATCGCCGCAGGCCGGATGATCTTCGCATCGGCCTCGGCGCGCGCGGCCTCGAGTTGCTCGAACGGGTCGGCGGCAATCGCCTCGGCGGGCACGGCATGGTTGGCGAGCTGATTGACGAACGACGAGTTCGCGCCGTTCTCGAGCAGGCGGCGCACCAGATAGGCGAGCAGTTCGCGGTGACGCCCGACCGGCGCGTAGATGCGCGAGCGAACCTTTTCGTTGCGCAGCAAGGCGTTGTGCAGAGGTTCTCCCATGCCGTGGAGGCGCTGGAACTCGAAATCGTCGCGGTTGCCCGCCATCTCGAGGATCGCCGCGACGCTGTGCGCATTGTGCGTGGCGAATTGCGGGTAGATTCGGTCGGTGAGTTTGAGCAGCTGCGCGGCGCAGCAGATATAGGAGATGTCGGTCGCGGCCTTGCTGGTGAACACCGGGAAATCGGGCACGCCATCGACCTGCGCGCGCTTGATCTCGCTGTCCCAATAGGCGCCCTTGACCAACCGGACCATGATCTTGCGGTCGAGCGATTGCGCGAGGCCGTAGAGCCAGTCGATGACGAAGCTGGCGCGGCGACCGAAAGCCTGGACGACGACGCCGAGGCCATCCCAGCCCGCGAGCGTGGGATCGTTCAACACCAGCTTGATGATGTCGAGCGACATGCCGAGGCGATAGGCTTCCTCGGCATCGATATTGAGTCCGATCTTCGCGTCGCGCGCGGCGCGGGCGAGTTCGAGCACCCGGTCGGCGAGCGCGGGGACGCATTCATCCGCCTTGCTCATCTCGTAGCGCGGGTAGAGCGCCGAGAGCTTGATCGACAGGCCCGGATTGGTGCGCATGTCGTCGGTCTTGGCGGCCTCGGCGATCGCGCGGATCGCGTTCATGTACGATGCGAAATAGCGGTCGGCATCGGGGAAGGTCAGCGCCGCTTCGCCGAGCATGTCATAGCTGAAGGTCGCGCCTTCGGCCGCCCATTTGCGCGAGCGTTTGAGCGCTTCGTCCATATCCTCGCCAAGCACGAACTGGTTGCCCAGCTCCTTCATCGCGCGGCGCACGGCGGCGCGGATCACGGGTTCGCCCAGCCGCTTGATCGCGCCGCGCAGCGCATCGAGCGGACCCTTGCTTGTCGACCCTTCGAGCACCGACTGGGTCATGGACAGCGCAAAGGTGCTCGCATTGACCAGCGTGTTTTCCGACTTGCCGAAATGCTCGCGCCAGTTGGCGGGGCTGATCTTGTCCTCGATCAGGTCGTCGATCGTCTCGGCATCGGGCACGCGCAGCAGCGCTTCGGCCAGCGTCATCAGCGCCAGACCCTCGTCGCTCGACAGGCCATAGGTGCCGAGGAAGCTCTCCATCAGCGTCGGGCCGGAGGCGGCGCGGACATCCTCGACGACGCGCACCGCGCGCGCACGGATGCGCGCACGCAATTCGGGAGAGGGGGCATAGTTCGCGATCAGATAATCGAGCACCGCGCCTTCATCGGCACGGTGATGGGCGCGCACGGACTCGCGCAGCGCAAGCAGTTCGGTCATGGGTTGCGGCCTTTTCGGGGGAGGACCATGGCGGTGCCCATACAGATATTTGCAGGCAATTGAAGCCTTGCAAGGCGTCATGCGTCACAAAGCGGTGGGTAGCCGCACCGGATGCCCTCGAAATGGGCAGAAATCGCTTTGCACCGGCAATTGTTACAGATATGCGGCGATTTTGTGACAGGGGACAAGCCATTCGCCAGATAGCTGCACTGCCGTATCGCAATGCGCGCGACGATGTGAACGCACCGGTGACGATCCTGCTCGTCACCTCGCGCGAGACGCGGCGCTGGGTGCTGCCCAAGGGCAACATGATCGAAGGATTGCAGCCGCATGCCGCCGCCGCGCACGAGGCGGAGGAAGAGGCAGGGGTGCGCGGTGCGGCGTGCCCGACGCCGCTCGGCAGCTATCGTTACCGCAAGAAGCGCAAGAACGGCGCGATGCTCAACGTGACGGTCGAGGTGTTCCCCTTCTCGGTCACCGACGTGATGGACGAATGGGAAGAGCAGGACCAGCGCGACCGGCAGTGGTTCTCGCTGGAAGAAGCCGCGCAGATGGTCGACGAGCCCGAGCTCGCCGAACTGATCCGCCGCTTCCGCGCCAGCGATGCCGATCGTCGCATCGCCAAGGGCGGTTTTCTTCCGGATACGCAAAAGGCATCACCCAAAATGGCCGTTTTCTCGTGGGTTCAGGCGCTTCTGCCCAAGCAGGGCAATTTCTTCGAGCTGTTCGAGGCGCATGCGCTGACGCTGCTGTCGGGCTCGAACGCGCTGGCGCGGCTGCTGAACGGCGGGCCGGGCATGGCCGATCATGTCCAGGAGCTGGTCGAGCGCGAGCATGAGGCCGACCAGATCACCCGCGAGGTGCTGCAGACCGTGCGCCGCACCTTCCTGACCCCGTTCGACCGTAGCGCGATCACCAGTCTGATCGGCGCGATGGACGATGCCATCGACGAGATGCAGAAGACCGCAGGGGCGATCGACCTCTACGAGGTGACCGAGTTCAAGCAGGAGATGAAGGATATCGCGGCGATCATCGTCGATTGCGCGCGGATCACGGTCGAGGCGCTGCCGCTGCTGCGCAGCGTCAACAAGAACGCCCATCGCCTGCACGAGCTGACCGAACGGCTGGTGATCATGGAAGGCCATGCCGACGAGATCCATGCGCGCGGGCTGAAGGCGCTGTTCAAGGAGCATGGGACGGTCAGCCCCATCCAGTTCACCGTCGGGCGCGAGCTGTTCATGCATCTCGAGCGCGTGGTCGACCGGTTCGAGGATGTCGCCAACGAGATCGACGGTCTCGTCATCGACCACGCCTGACGCGCGGCGCTTCCCCCTATGGAAACCACCATCATCGCCATGCCGCTGCTGATCGCGCTGATCGCGCTCGCGCTGGCATTCGACTTTCTCAATGGCCTGCACGATGCCGCCAATTCGATCGCGACCGTGGTCTCGACCCGGCTGCTCAAGCCCGTGCACGCGGTGCTGTTCGCAGCGTTCTTCAACTTCGCGGCCTATTGGATCTTCGGGCTCAAGGTCGCCGAGACGATCGGCAAGGGCATCATCGATGCCGATATTGTCAATCCGCAAGTGATCTTCGGCGCGCTGATCGGCGCGATGTTCTGGAACGTGGTCACATGGTGGAAGGGCATTCCGTCCTCGTCGAGCCACGCGCTGGTCGGCGGGCTGATCGGGGCAGGGGTGATGCGCGCCGGGCTCGATGGGATCGTCTGGTCGGGCGTGCTCAAGACCGCCTCGGCGATCGTGCTGTCGCCCACGATCGGCATGATCCTGTCGATCCTGCTGGTGGTGCTGACCTCGTGGATCTTCCTGCGCGCGACCGCCAAGCGGGCGGAGGGCGTGTTCAAGAAGCTGCACCTGGTCTCGTCCGCCGCCTATTCGCTCGGCCATGGCGCCAACGATGCACAGAAGACGATGGGGATCATCACCGTGCTGCTCTATTCTCAGGGCATGCTCGAAGGCGAGTTCGCGGTGCCCGAATGGGTGGTGCTGAGCTGCTATGTCGCGATCGCGCTCGGCACATTGTCGGGCGGGTGGAAGATCATCGAGACCATGGGCACGCGCATCACCAAGCTGTCGCACCAGCAGGGCTTCTGCGCCTCTTCGGGCGGATCGGTGATGCTGTTTGCCGCG
>NZ_QKVT01000001.1:2739523-2753280 GCF_003426715.1 Blastomonas sp. UPD001 | reverse complement strand
CAGCACGTCCGCCCCGCCCGCCCTGGGCAGCGGCACGAGCGGCGTCTCGATCTCGCCTAGGCTGACGATATGGCGCGCCTCGCGCACCGGAAGCAGCTCGCGCCAGCGCCACAGATCGGTGTCGCGCCGCTCGAATGCATCGCGGTCCAGATGCGCGGCGATGGCGGGCAGATCATAGCGCACCAGCAGCGGCCTGCCGACGCGCGAAAGCCCATGCACCTGGTCGGCCTCGTATCGCTCGCCGGTCATCGAACATTCGAGATGCGTGACGAAGCTCTGCCGATCGGCCAGGATGTTGCTTATCAAGGGCATGAATGTCGCGCTCTCCCTGCCCCCCGTCGATCGGCAGGCTTGTGCGCTCCAATTGGGCGGTTCGGCTTTGATTTCAATGTTTTGTTGCTGCGCTTAGCGGAACGGGAGCCGCATGGCCCAGCCGAAACGCGCGGTCTCCTGACCCGGATAGTCGACCAGGCCGATCGTCATCGTGTCGTGCCCGCCGCTCGGCCGCGCGCGATAGGTGCGGAAGAGCCGGTCCCAGATCGACAGGCAGAAACCGTAATTGCTGTCATGCTCGATGCGGCGGGTGCTGTGGTGCACGCGGTGCATGTCAGGCGTGACGACGACCAGCCGCAGCACGCTGTCGAGCCAGAGCGGCAGCGCCAGATTGGCATGGTTGAACATCGGCAGCAGCGCGAGCAGCAGCTCAAACAACACCAGCGCCCAGAGCGGCGCGCCGAGCGCCAGCGCCACGCCCATCTTGAACAGCATCGACAGGGCGATTTCGAGCGGATGGAAGCGCAGGGCCGTCGACATGTCGAGATCGCGATCGGCATGGTGCACCCGGTGCAGCCGCCAGAGCAGCGGGATGCGGTGCGTTGCCCAGTGCTGCGCCCATACCGCCAGATCGAGCAGCAGGATCGCCAGTCCCCCCTGCGCCCAGCCGGGGAGCCCGGTCATCGGCAGCAGGCCGAAATCGGGTTGCGGCGCATAGCCCGTCACCGCGCCGAACAGCGCAATGAAGATCAGCGCCTGCACTCCGCGTTCGACCGGCATGTTGACCAGCACGAAGCCGAGATGCGCCGGCCAGCGCGTTGCTACCGGCAGCCTGCGATGGCGGCGCGGAAAGATTGCCTCGGCCAGCAGCAGCGCCAGCGCGGTGCCGAGCAGCACCGCGCTGATCAGCCAGGGCTGGCCGCTGGCGATCATGACGCGGCGGCAGCCTCGGACACGATTCCCTGTTCGGCCATTGTCGGATAGTCGGTATAGCCTTCGGGAGAGCTGCCATACCAGCGCGCCGGATTGTCCGGATTGAGCGGCGCGTTGATCGCCAGCCGCGCGGGCAGGTCCGGATTGGCGAGGAAGGTGCGACCGAAGCTGATCGCATCGGGAATCCCGCCCGCCATCGCGGCGACCGCCTTGTCGTGATCATAATCGCTGTTGAGCACCAGCGGGCCCGCGAACACCTTGCGGATATGCGGGCTGACCGGCGGCACGTCGCTCGCGCCGAAGGTGCCGTCCATCGGCGGCTCGCGCAGTTCGAGGAACGCGATGCCGATCCGGTCGAGCAGCGCAGCGGCGGCGGTGAAGGTCGCTTCGGGCGTCGCGTCGTTCACCCCCTGCGTCTCGCCATTGGGCGACAGGCGCACCGAGACATGATCGTGGCTCCACACATCGACCAACCGCTCGGCCACCTCGCCGAGCAGGCGGATGCGGTTCTCGACCGGGCCGCCATAATCGTCGTCGCGCAGGTTGGACGAGGAGCGCAGGAACTGGTCGATCAGATAGCCATTGGCGGCGTGAATCTGCACGCCGTCGAAACCGGCGCGGCGCGCATTCTCGGTCGCGCGCGCATAATCGTCGAGGATGCGCGGGATTTCGCCGACCTCCAGCGCGCGCGCGGTCTCGTAGGGCTTGGTCCCCTCATAGGTATGCGCGTGATAGTCGAACCGCGTCGCCGAGGCCGAGACCGGGGGCTTGCCGCCGTTGAAATCGGGATGCACCAGCCGCCCCATGTGCCAGAGCTGGCAGATGATCCGCCCGCCCGCCTGGTGCACGCGCTCGACCACCGGCTTCCAGCCCTCGACCTGCTCGTCGTTCCAGATGCCCGGCGCGAACGGCGTGCCCAGCCCCTCCGGGCTGATCCCGGTCGCTTCGGAGATGATCAGCCCAGCGCTGGCGCGCTGCGCATAATATTCGCCCATCAGCGGCACCGGCACGTGCGTGCGCGTCGCGCGGCAGCGGGTGAGCGGCGCCATCAGGATGCGGTTGGGGCAGGCAATCGCGCCAAGCTGGACAGGATCGAACAGGGTGGGCATGGGCGGCATCTCTCCTTGAACCGCCACCGGGGAAAAGCCCCGCGACGGCGTTTAACCGAATGGCTAAAGGCCGATGATGACAAAAGCAACCGAGCGGGGCGGAATCCTGGCCATCCTTGCGCTGATCTTCGCCAATGTGGCGCTCGCCTTCGGCCCGCTATTCGTGCGGATGGCCGATACCGGCCCGGTTTCCGCCGGATTCTGGCGGCTGACGCTGGCGCTGCCAGTGCTGGTCCTGATCGCGCTCCAGCAGCGCGAACCGCTGCACGGCTATCGCGCCCCGATCTGGTGGATGCTCGTGCTGAGCGGCGTCGCCTTCGCGCTCGACCTCGCCAGCTGGAATTTCGGCATCGAGCGCACCAAGCTGGCCAACTCGACGCTGTTCGGCAACATGGGCAGCGTGATGCTGGTGGTCTATGGCTTCATCATCAGCCGCGCCTGGCCGCACAAGGCAGAACTCGGCGCGGTGGCGCTGGCGGTCCTGGGCGCAGGGCTGCTGATGGGCAGCAGTTACGAGCTCGACATCCGCAACCTCGTCGGCGACCTGTTCTGCCTGCTCGCGGGCGTGCTGTACGTGGTCTATCTGCTCAGCATCCGTCACATTCGTGGCGAGATGGGCAGCTGGTCGGTGCTGGTCTGGTCGACCGTTTTCGGGATCGCCCCGATGCTTGCCATCGCAGCGCTGCTCGGCGAGCCGGTCTGGCCCACCGACTGGACCCCGGTGCTGCTGCTTGCACTGGTCTGCCAGCTGTTCGGCCAGGGGCTGATGGTCTATGCGGTCAGCCATTTCTCGCCGGTGGTGCTCGGCATCGCCTTGCTCAGCCAGCCCGCGATCGCCGCGGTGATCGGCTGGCAGGCGTTCGGCGAGACGCTGTCGGTCAACGACACGATCGGGATGATCGCGATCGGTGCGGCTTTGGTGCTCGTCCGCCTGCCCGAGGCACGGCGCGCGGCGCGGCTTGCAGCTTCGCCCCCGGCTCCCTAATTGTGGGAGCATCCATGGAGGCACTGCCGATGTACCGTCCGACCAAGCTCGACACCCTGCCCGCCGACCCGACGATGGACGAGGTGCGCCAGTTCCTGCCGCCGTTCATTGCCGACGAGGCCGTGTTCGATGGCTGGACGCCGACCGCGCGCGATGCCGCCGCCGCTGCACAGGGCGTGGAGCCGGGCCTCGCGACACTCGCCTTCGACAAGGGCCCGATGGACATGATCGATGCCTGGATCAGCCATATCGACGCGCAGATGATCGAGGCGTTTCCGCCCGAGCGCATCGCCGCGATGAAGATCCGCGAGCGCATCCGCGCGCTCGTCGCCTTCCGCTTCGAGGCGGTGGCGCACCAGCGCGAGGCGCTGCGCCGCGCGACCGCGATCATGGCGCTGCCCGCCAATCTCGCCCGCACCGCGCGCATCTCCTGGCGCACGGCCGACCTGATGTGGCGGCTGGCGGGCGACACCGCCACCGATTACAACCATTATACCAAGCGCGCGATCCTGTCGGGCGTCTATGGCTCGACGCTGATGGCGTTTCTCGACGACGAAAGCCCCGATTTCGCCGACACGCACGCGTTTCTGGAACGCCGCATCGACAATGTGATGCAGTTCGAGAAAGCCAAGGCAAAATGGACCAATAGGGGCGAAAGCCTGAGCCTTTCGCGCTTCCTCGGCAGGCTGCGCTACCCGGCGCGTTGAGATCGATCGCGAGCCGCACGTGCGCGAGGAGATCGCCCGGCTCGAATTCAGCGCACCGGTCACGGAATGGCGCGGCCCCGCCCCGTTCTACTTTCTCAAATTACCCGAAGATTGTTGGGGCGAGGTCCGTTTTGTAGCGCGACAGGCAAGCTATGGTTGGGGCTGCGTACCCGTGGAGGCGACCATCGGTGCGATCGATTTCACGACGTCGCTGATCCCGCGAAACGGCGGCTTTCTGCTGCCGCTCAAGGTGGCGGTGCGCAAGGCCGCCGCAATCGACCTTTCCCAATGCGTGACGGCCACGATCAGGATCTACGCCCCCGGTCCGAAGTTCGGGTGAGCCGCTCCAGGCGGCGACCATTGCCTCCCAATGGCTTGGCGGCTGGCCATCGCGTTAACGACGGGGGCGGCGCCGGTCCTGCATCGGGACAATGGGCACGAGGTTCGGCGCGGCCATTTTCCACGGCTTGCCTGGCCAGGGTAAGCGCAGTATTTACGAAACCTCCAGATCGGGGGGATTCTCTTGGCCGCCATTGCCGTATTCAATCCCAAGGGGGGCGTGGGCAAGACCACGCTTTCGGTCAACCTTGCATGGGAATCGGCGCGGGCGGGCAATCGCACGCTGCTCTGGGATCTCGACGGCCAGGGCGACAGCACCGCGATCCTGGTCGACAGCCGTCAGCCGCCGCGCATGGACGCTGCGCGGCTGATGCACGGCATTGCCGACATCCATGCGCATATCGTGCCCAGCAAGGTGGCCGGGCTCGACGTGCTGGTGCCCGAAGAGGACATGCGCCGCACCGACAACTGGTTCGTGCACATGGCGCAGCAGCAGCGGCTGGGCCGCCTGCTGGTCGACCTGAAGCAGCGTTATGACCGGATCATCATCGATTGCCCGCCAGGGCTTGGCGATACCGCGCGCAGGCTGCTGCTGGTGGCCGATCTGATCATCGTGCCAGTCATCCCCGCGCCGCTCGCGGTGCGCGGGCTGGAGCGGGTTCGCGAATATGTGACGCACAAGCGCGGACGGCATGCGCCGATCCTGCCGGTCTTCTCGATGGTCGATCGCCGGCGCGCGCTGCACAAGGCGGCGCTGGCAGACCATCCCGACTGGCCGGTGGTCCCGATGTCGAGCGCCGCCGAGCAGATGTCGTGCACCAAGCAGCCGATCGGTGTTGGCATGCCCGATGGTCCCGCTGCCCTGGTGTTCCGCAAATTGTGGCACGGCATCGACAGCAAGCTGTGCCAGATGCGGGTCGCGCGCAAGGCGTCCGCCGGCATGGCGCTAGCCCCGTATGAAGCGGCGCGGGGCGCGGGATCGCTCCCGCTGGCCGCGGCGCCGGTCCAGCCCTGACGCCGCTTATTTCGGCGCGATGCGCTTCCAGGCTTCGGCGATCTCGGCGAGCATCTGGCGCGCGGACATCAGCACGTCGACCTTGTCGGGGCTCATCGCGGCGTTGATGCGGCGGCTGGCTTCGCGATAGATGCGTGCGAGCGCCAGCGCGAGTTCTCCGCCCTTCTCGAAATCGAGGCTTTCTTCCAGCGCGATGACGATGGCCGATGCGCGGGCGCGGGCCTGGATCATCGGTACCGCCTCGCCGCGCTGGGCGTGACGGATCGCCGCATCGAGCCGAAGCAGCAACTCGTCGAACAGGATGACGACCAGCTGGTGCGGGCTCGCGCCCTCGACCCGGCTGACCGTATCGACGGCCTGATAGCTGCCCATGTGGCGACGCGGAGAGATGAAGCTCATGCGGTTTTCCTTGTCATTCTATCTGTTTTGGTTGTCTCAATTGTCGCCGCTGTTGGTCCAGACCGACACCTGCTGCTCGATATAGCTCTGAGTAGAGCGCAGCACGGTGAGCTGGCGGTCCATGGCGGCGAACGTCTTTTCGAGCTGCTCGCGATACTTGTCGCTGTCTTCCTCGACCCGTTCCATCATCTTGGTCAGGTCGGCGGCGATCTTGTTCAGGCGGTTCTGCGCGCCGGTCAGCGACCCGTTGGGCGCCTTGAGCGCGGTCTTCACATCCTCGAACGCCTTGGCGAGGCCCGGATTGCCGGCGGTCGGCGTCGCCGGTTCGAGCATCCTGGCGATGCCCTCGGGATCGGCGGCGAGAGCGCGGTCGAACTTGACCGAATCCAGCGTCAGCGTGCCGTCCCGGTTGGTCTTGACGCCGATATCGGCGAGCGAGCGATAGGTGCCGGTGTCGGTGAGCTGCTTGGTGGTCAGCGAGGCCATCGAGCGCATCATGTCGCGCGCTGCGCGTTCGCCGGCGAGCGGACCGCCGCTCGCACCGTCGAGGCCCGGCGCGGTCGCCGAGTTGAGCGCGCCGCGCAGGTCGTTATAGGCCTTGACGAACTCGTTGACGATGTCCTTGACCGACGAGGTCGGCTGGTCGCCGCTGATCACGACATTGGTGCCGGGCGCCGCCGCGAGCAGGTTGATGCGCACGCCGGGAACGGCGGTGTCGATCTGGTTGCTGGCGTTGGTCAGCTCGATGCCGTTGACGTTGATGATGCTGTCGCGCGCCGTCGTGACCGAAGTCATGCCCGCGCCACCCGCCGGGGGGAAGGCAAAGGCATCGAGCGCCGCCGAGCCTCCCGATCCGGTGACGGTGAAGCTGTTGGCCGCGCCTTCCTTGCCGCGCAGCACCAGCCGCGATCCGCTATTGTCGGTGACGATGCTGGCGGTAACGCCGCTGTTGGTCGCGTTGATCGCGTCGCGCAGGCCGCCGAGCGAATTGTTGGTCGAATCGATGGTGACGTTGAAATTGCCCGCCGAGGTCGTGATGGTCAGCGATCCTTCGCCAACCGCCGAGCTGGTGCTGGCATAGCTGCTCGCCGAGACCATGCTCTGCGCCGCGGCAAGCTGGCTGACCTGCACGGTGGCAGGCAGGCCCTGCGGCTTCTGTCCGGGGATGAAGCTGGCAGCGACGAGATCGCCGCGGGTGGAAACGAGATTGCCGGTGAGCTGGCGGCCGTTGAGCACTTCGCTCAGCGCCTTGGAAAAGGTCTCGAGCGCCGACGAGGCCGAGGCCAGCGCGGAGATGCGCGCCTGGTTGAGGTTCTGCCGCTCGCGGACATCCGACTGTTTCGGCTCGAGCTGGGCCGTGACGAGATCGTTGACCAGCTGGGCGCTGTTGACGCCGGTAAAGCCGGTAATGACGTTGGAAATTCCGCTATTCGTGACCATCACCAGTTCCTTCTGAAAGGATTAACGGCGGGTGGCGGGCGGCCTTAAGGCCTTTTCCAGATCATTTCTGCGGTTTGCCGTCCATGTCGAAGCGAAGGTCGGCGGGCACATCGAGTTCGGGCTGGCCGAAGCCGACATCCATCTTCTCGTTGATGCGGAAAACGAAGGCGAGCAGCGTCGCGGCGGCCAGATAAAGCCGTTCGTCGATGATCTGGCCGGGCTTGGAGGTGAAGTAGATCGCGCGGGTGAGTTCCGGATAGCGCAGGATCGTCAGACCGCGCTCCATTGCCAGTTCGCGCATCGCCTGGGCAATCGCCCCGCGTCCGCGCGCGAGCACCACCGGCGCGGGATCGCGTTCGCGATCATAGCGCAGCGCGATCGCGAAATGGGTCGGGTTGACCAGCAGCACCGTCGCATCCTCGACTGCCTTGCGCGTGGAGCCGTTGAGCACCTCGTACTGCCGCCGACGCACCGCCTGCTTGAGCTCGGGCGAGCCTTCGACCTCCTTGTGCTCGTCCTTGACCTCCTGCTTGGTCATCATCAGCTTCTGGTTGCGCTGGTACCATTGCGCGGGAACGTCGATCAGCGCGATCAGTCCGAGCGCGCCCGCCATCGCCAGCAGCGTCATCGAGAACAGGTCGCCGAACGCGGCAATGCCCTGGCGCACATCGCCATGGCCCAGCTGCGCCATCTGCGGCAGCATCGACATGATCATGACTACGCCGATCGTGCCCATCAGCACGACCTTGGCCAGGGACTTGACCAGCTCGATCAGGCCGTGCGTCCCGAACATGCGCTTGAGGCCCGACATCGGGTTCATCTTCGACGCCTTGGGCTGGATCGCGCTCCAGCGGAATCCCAGCGAGCCGAGCGCGGCAGGCGTCGCGACGCAGGCGACCAGCAGGAACGCGAACAGCCCGCCAAAGGGAATGGCAAGCGGCATGAGCAGGCTGAGAGTGCGCTGGCCGACATTGAAATCGGTCGCCTGATAGATGTCGAATACTAGCGCCGCGCGCAGCATGCCCGCGATCGAGCCGACCATCATCTCGCCGAACAGCACGAAGGCCATGGTGCCGCCGATGATGATCATCGCGGTGCCGAGTTCCTTGGACTGGAGAACATCACCCTTTTCGCGCGACTCCCGGAGCCGCTTCTCGGTAGGGAGTTCGGTTTTTTCGCCACCACCTGAAGGGCCGTCTGCCATCGCGTCAGCCCTCCCCTGCCATCACTTCGGACTGTTCCAGCCCGACTTCCATCGCGCGCATCACGCCATCGGCCAGCACCGGTGCGGCGATCGCGAGCAGGATGATCCCTGCAAGCACCGCCACCGGAATGCCGACCGAGAACAGGTTGAGCTGCGGCGCCGAGCGCGCGAGCATCGCCATCACCAGCTGGACGATGATCAGCGCCGCGCCGACGGGCAGCGCGATCACCAGCCCCATCGAGAACAGCATCGCGCCGAACTCGACCAAGTCCATGATCAGCCGCGGCGAGAGCATCGCATCGCCCGGGGGCAGCGCCTCGTAGCTGCGCACGATGATCGCGATCAGCATCAGATGCCCGTCTATCGCGAGCAGCAGCAGCACCGCGATGATCGACAAAAAGCTGCCGATGACCGGGCTCGACTGGCCGCTCTGCGGATCGGCCATCGAGGCAAAGCCCAGGCCCATCGCGTTGCTGATCAGCTCGCCCGCGACGAACGCGGCCGAATAGCCGATCTGCAGCGCGAAGCCGATGGCGACGCCGCAGACGATCTCGCCGATGATGAACAGGAAGCCGGTATAGCTCACCAGCGTCGTGTCGGGCAGGTTGATCGTGGCGCTGTTGGTCGCGGCGATGCCGATCATCGCCGACAGGATGATGCGCACCTGGAGCGGAACCGTGGTCGCACCGAAAACGGGGGCTGCCATCAACGCCGCGCCGGGCCGGATCATCGCCATGATCCAGATCCACAATTGCGCCTCGACGCCGGCAAAGCCCGGTGCGATCACAGCAGTAGGTCCGGGATGCGGCTGTACATCTCGACGGTGAAATCGGCGATCAGGTACAGGATCGACCCGCCGAATAGCGCGAGGATGATGCCGAGCACGACCAGCTTGGGCACGAAGCTCAAGGTCGCCTCGTTGATCGAGGTCGCCGCCTGGACCATGCCGAGCAGCACGCCGACGAGCAAAGCGGGGATCAGCAGCGGGGCCGAAGCCAGCGCCGTGATCCACAGCGTCTGCTGCGCCAGGCCAATGAAATAGTCGGTCTGTTCCATATCAGCGTGCAGCTTCTGAAAGGTTCCGTTTGTCCCGAGCATGTCGAGGGACGTTCCGGAAACGGTGGCGCATGCGTCCCTCGACTTCGCTCGGGACAAACGGGGATAGGGTCAGCTTCATGTCTGCTAGTTCACGAACGAACCGGCGAGCGAGCCCATAGTGAGCGCCCAGCCATCGACGAGCACGAACAGCAAGAGCTTGAACGGCATCGAGATGATCGTCGGCGACAGCATCATCATGCCCAGTGCCATCAGCGTGGAGGCGACCACGAGGTCGATCACCAGGAACGGCAGGAAGATCATGAAGCCGATCTGGAACGCGGTCTTGAGCTCGCTGGTGACGAAGGCGGGCAGCAGGATCGAGAACGGAATGTCGCGGGGCGCGGCAACCGGCTTGGCCTTGGCCATGTCCATGAACAGCTTGAGGTCGGTCTGACGCGTCTGCTTGATCATGAACTTGTGGAATTCCTGGCCCGAGATCTCGATCGCGGTTTCCAGCTCGATCGTGTCGGCGGCATAGGGCGCGACCGCGCGGTCGTTGATCTGGGTGAAGGTGGGGGCCATCACGAACATCGACAGGAACAGCGCGAGCCCGATCAGCACCTGGTTGGGCGGCGTCTGCTGCAGGCCGAGCGCCTGGCGCAGGATCGACAGCACGATGATGATCCGCGTGAAGCTGGTCATCATCAGCACCATCGACGGAAGGATGGTGAGCAGACCCATGACGACCAGGATCTGCAGGCTGAGCGTGAGCGGCTTGCCGTTGCCCGCGACATCGTCGAGCGCCTGGGACAGCGCCTCGGACGCGCCGGGGGTGCCGGTGGCAGAGCCGGTTGCCGGCGTCGCGACCGGTGCGGGGTTGGTCGTGGTCGCTGCGGGCGCTGCGGGTGCCGCAGGCGCGGCCTGTCCGGTCGCGGCGGCGGCGCAGCAGCAGGAATGCTAGCAGACACCGACCTCCGTTGGTCCCGAGCGAAGTCGAGGGACCTTTCTCACCCGTTCCGCATACGTCCCTCGACGTCTCGGCAAAGCCGAGAAGTTTACCCCGAGCGGCTGGCTTGCCAGCCAGTCGAGGGGCACGGGACAAACGGATGATGTTCCGGAAAAAGCTCATGCGCCGCGCTCCCGGAGCGCGGCGAGCAGATCGCGATTGTGTCCGGCCAGCGCCGCCGGGGGGTTGGCGCTGGCCGGACCGGTTCCGGCATCCGTGCTGGCGATCGTGTCGATCCGCGCGCGCGTTACCGAAAGCAGGATTTTCTGTCCGGCAAACTCGACCACGGCGAGCTTGCCCGAAACGCCCATGCTGACCGTTTCGGTGACCTTGAGCTCGCGCTGCGGACCCGCCATGTCGAGCCGGGCCATCATGCCGGGCTGGTATTTGCGGTAGAGCCACAGGCTGCCATAGATCATGCCGCCCATCACCGGCAGCATGATCAGCAGTTTGATGATGTAATAGGTCATTCCGGTCCGCTTCCAAGTCCCTGTGCCGTGCCGCCGGAGGATCCGGCGCGGGCGACAGGGACTGAAGCAGCCCGGTCAGATGCGCCGTTCGACCCGTGCGTGGCCGACGTTCTTCGACACCACCTCGGCCACCCGGATTCCGAACCGGCCATCGATGGTCACGACTTCCCCTCTTGCAACCAGCGTGCCATTTACGTTGATATCGAGAAGCTCGTTGGCCTGGCGGTCGAGCTCGACCACCGATCCCTCGCAAAGCTCCATGATTTCGGCGAGGCGCAGCGAGGCGCTGCCCACCTCGACCGACAGGCGCACGGGGATGTCGGCGAGAAAGCGGTAATGATTTGCCGCCTCGTGCAATCCGTTGCCGCCCATGTCGAAAGGCTCTGCCGGTGCTCCCAGCATCGGTGCTTCGGTCATGTCGCTCATGGGGCTTATCCTCTTTCTATGGTTTCGATGCGGAACGCGGCCAGGCCGTTCTGTTCACCCAGGCTGCCGCGCGCGAAGATGCGGTCACCGATGATCAGCGGCAGGTTGCGCGCCGGTGGAATGGGAATGATGTCGCCGGGCTTGAGTTCGGCGAGCTGCGGCAGGGTGAGCACCGGGCGAGCGAGCACCGAGCGCGCGGGCAGCGTGACATGCGCCAGTGCCTGCGTCATCTGGTCGCGCCAGGCGGGATCGGGCAGCTGGTCGTCGGCAATGCCGGCCGGCGTCAGGCACTGTTCGGCCGCCTGCAGCCCATCGAGCGGATAGACCAGCTCGAGCTCGTAGCGGATATTGTCGGGCAGCGTGATGCGGAAGCGCTGCACCACCATGCGCGCCAGCGGAGAGGCGATGCGTGCGCCATCGACCGAGGTCGCATGGCCTGCGGCATGGCAGGCGAAATTGCCGACCTCGTTCCACGAAGCGCCCAGGCGCTCGCCGATGACGCGCGCGATGCGGCCGATCAGGCGGATATCGGTCGCGGTGAATTCCTTCTTGGGCGAGGCCATCTCGCGCGGCGCACCGCCGAAAAAGGCATCGAGCATCGCCGAAACGAACACCGGTTCCTTCTTCAGCAGCACGCGGCCCTGCATCGGCGCGAGCTGGAACTGGCTGATGCTCACCAGCTCGGCCTGGCGGTCACACCAGACATCGAACTGGGTGAATTCGGCATCGGGGGCATCGACGCGCAGCTTGACCCCCGCGATCGGCTCGAGTGCATGGCGCAGGCCCGTGCACAGCGATCGCGCGACGCGGCGCAGCACCGGCACGACCGTCTTCTGGTCGGCATCGGCCTTGGCAAAGCTGTGCTCGGCCGGGCGACGCTCGGCCTGGGCCGTGCCCAGGCCGTCTGCGGTATCGGAAAGTTCGCTGCTGCTCATCTGGATGTCGGCCTTGGCTTACTGGACCACGAAGCTGGTGAAATAGACGTCCTCGACACCGGCAAAGCCGGTCTTGTCGACCAGGACGTCGTTGATCACCTTCTTGAGCTGGCCCTTGAGCTGTTCCTTGCCCTCGATCGTCTCGAGCTGGATCGGATCGAAATCGCTGATCGCCATCAGGATGGCAGAGCGGATCGCGATATTGTGCTCGGTCAGCGCGGCGGGAACCTTCTCGTCGAAATAGGTCGAGACCGCGAGCGACATCTGGGCAAAGCCGCCGCCGCCGCGCAGGTTGGCGGTGAACGGCTCCTCGATGGGCAGATAGGTGACCTTGAACTTGGCATCGAGATGGCTGCCCGAGGCAACCTGCTTGAGCCCGGCCGCCTTGGCGGACACGGTCGTGCCGTCCTTCAGCACCACCTTGGGCGCATTGGGGTCTTCATGCTCGCCGCCGCCGATCATCCCGGCCGCGAAAAAGCCTGCGGCCGCGCCCCCGCCGCCGAGCACCAGCACGGCGACAAGCGGAATGAGCAGCTTCTTGACCATGCCGCCCTTCTTTTTCGGTTCCTTTTCGGTTTCAGCCATTTCTCGGTTCCCTCAAGAGAATTTCATGCGTTTCGTGGGTTCAGGCGTAGCGGACATTGCCGCGCGGACGGCGCGGCGCCGGATTTGCATCGGACGTCTGGTCGGCAGGCGTCTGGTGCTGCGCGGCGTCACGGGCAGAGGCGCTTTCGGCGCCCGACTGACCGCGCTGCTGTTGCTGCTGTGCCGATCCGTTCTGCGTGCCCGGCGATTGCTGGCGCAGTTCGACGGTCACTTCGGTGTTGCGCTGGCCCTGGCTGCGCAGATCCTGCTCGAGCCGGTGCTGCGAGCTCACCAGCGTGTCGCGCACCGCATCGTGCTCGGTGACGATGCGCACCTGATCGCGATCGGGCCCGGCGAGCATCTCGATATCGATGCGGCCGAGATGCTCGGGCATGACCTGGATCTTCACCATCTGCCCGCCATCGACGAGCTTGGCGATCTGGCCTTCGATTCCGGCGACGAAGCCCGCATCAAAGGCAAGATTGTGCATCGGAACCTGCGGTTGCGCGGCGGCCTGCGGCGCCGCAGCGCCGGAGGCCTGCTGGACCTGCGGATTGACCGCGTTCAGTGCAGCGGCCCAGGCGGGCGGCACGGCCTCGATCGATGCCGGTGACAGGGGCTCGATGGCGAGGCTGCTGATGCCGGTCTGGACCGTCAGGTCGGCGCGATCGAACAGCGCCGCGAGCGGTTCGGCGGCGCGCGGCGACTGCAGCGCGGTGTCGATGGTGCGGCGTGCAGCAGGGCTGACCTGCGCGCGCGGGGCCGGGCTCTGGACCGGAGCCGCCATGGCGATCGGGGCGGCCTGAGCGGCGCGAGCGGCGTCAGGCGCGCTCGCGGCCGCTGCGGGCACGGCAGGCGCGGCCATCTGCGGCGCGCTCGCCTGCGGGACCGGG
>NZ_QKVT01000001.1:2727915-2739423 GCF_003426715.1 Blastomonas sp. UPD001 | reverse complement strand
GGGCCGTGGCGAGGCTGGCAGCGCCGGTGAGCGCCGCCTCGATCACCTGCGAAGTGCTGGCCTCTTCGGGCAGCGCGACGATGACCGGGGCCTCGGGCGCGGCATGCGGCATGGCGATTTTGGGCAGCGCGGGCGCGGCAGGACCGCCGGACGGCGTCGCCGCCGGAGCGCCTTCGCCGATATCGGCCAGCGCTGCGGCAAAGGCGCCCTCGCCCTCCGCCTGCGATGCCGCGACAGGCGGAGCCATGCCCGCCACGGCGGCATCGCTTCCGGTCATCAGCGCCAGCTGGCTGGCAAAGGGGTTGGCGTCCAGGGTCATGCCCGGCTTACCAGCAGGAAGCGTGCCAATTGATAGCGAAAGCAGCGACGACCCTGAAAGGGCCTGCATCATGTCCTGGCTCATTCCTCTGCCTCCTTGGGATATTTTCTCTTGAGCGGCAGGCGCGCGGCCTTGCGCTCGGCGGTCTCGTCCGCCGCCGCGATGGCCCTGCCCAGCAGCTTGGATGTGGTTTCTCGGTCGATATAGGCGGCAGTGCGTTGCCGCTCTGCCTGGGCAAGCGCTTGCCGCGCCCGGCCGAGCGCGACGTGGATCTCGCCATCGGCGCGGATCAACCGCTGCGCGAGTTCGAGCTGCGCGTGCAGCGCCGCGCCGTTCTGGCAGTGCGCGGCATCGAACGCATTGTCGCGAAGCTTCTTCAACCGCTCGGCATTGTTCTGCAGCGTCGCCTCGTTGCGCTGCGCCGTGGCCGCCGCGCCGATGGCGAGCTTGACCTGCGCCTCGCGCACCGCGTGCACGCGCTTCCAGGATTTGGGCTTCAGGCTCATGTGCCGAAGCTCTGCAGCAGTTCAGCGACGCTCTCGTCCAGATCGATGCGCTCGTGCGGTCCCTGGCGGATGAACGCCAGCAGATCGGGCCGGCGCGCCACCGCCTCGTCGATATTGGCGTCCGACCCTTCGCGATAGGCGCCCATCAGCAACAGGTCGCGATTTTCCTCATAGGCCGACCAGATGCGACGAAAATTGGCCATCGCGCCGCGATGTTCGTCGGAGATGATGTCGGTCGCGACGCGGCTCAGCGACTTGCCGATGTCGATCGCGGGGAAGATGCCCTGCTCGGCCATCGAGCGCGACAGGATGATATGCCCGTCGACAATCGCGCGCGCGCCATCGACCACCGGATCGTCGAGATCGTCGCCATCGGCGAGCACGGTGTAGAGCGCGGTGATCGATCCGCCGCTTTCCTTGTCATTGCCCGCGCGTTCGACCAGCTTGGGGATCAGCGCGAGCGCGGAGGGTGGATAGCCCTTCATCGTCGGCGGTTCGCCCAGCGCCAGCCCGATCTCGCGCTGCGCATGCGCGACGCGGGTCAGGCTGTCGATGATCAACAGCACCTTCTTGCCCTGCTTGCGGAAATATTCGGCGATCGCGGTCGCGCGGAACGCGGCGCGCAGGCGCAGGATCGGGCTGTGGTCCGCCGGGACCGCGACGGTCACCGTGCGCGACTTCATCGGGCCGGACATCTTGGTCTCGACGAAATCGCTGACCTCGCGCCCGCGTTCGCCGATCAGCCCGACGACGATCACGTCCGCCTCGGCAAAGCCGATGATCTGGCCGATCAGCACCGACTTGCCCACGCCCGAACCCGCCGCCACCGCGATGCGCTGGCCGTGGCCGGCGGTGAGCAGCGCGTTGATCGCGCGCACGCCGAGGTCGATGGTCTTGGTGACGCGCCCGCGGTTGAGCACGTTCTCGCGCTTGCCGGCGAGCGGCCAGCGGTCGTGCGCGATGATCGGGCCCATGCCGTCGAGCGGCTCGCCCATCGGACCGATGATCCGGCCGAGCAGCGCATCGCCGACCACCGCCATATTGGCCTGGGCATCGGGCTCGACCCGCGCACCGCTGCGCAGCGCGGCATCGCTTTCCAGCGGCACCATCATCGCGCGCGAGCCGCGGAATCCCGCGATCTCGGCGCGGATGCGGCGGCCATCGGCAGCGCGCACCGATCCGCCATAGCCGATCGGATAGTCGAAACCGGTCACTTCGAGCATGCCGCCCTCATGCGCGACCAGGCGGCCGACGCGGCGCGGGCCGGCCTCGAGCGCGGCAATCTTGTCGGTGAACTGGCGAACCGCCTCTTCCTGTGCCGCGATCACTGGTCGCCCTCCAGATCGTCGATCAGGCCCTGCAGCGCATCGAGCATCGGCTGGGTGCCCTGCTCGATCCAGCCATCGGCATGGTTCAAGGATACCGTACCCCGGCGGATCGACGGATCGGGGGTGAGCACCAGGCCGCATTCGGCATCGCCGAGCAGCTTGAGGTCATCGGGGTGAAGGTGCAGCGCGCTGCCGCGCATGTCGCGGGTGACGAGCGCGGCGAGCGAGCGGCAGTGCTTCTCCAGCACCGCGGCATCGGGTTCGGCAAAGCCGCTCGAGCGTTCGAGCATCTGCTTCATCGCGTGCAGCAGCATCGCGCACAGCCCCTGCGAGAGCTGCGGGCGCAGCGCGGTGATCGCCCGGGCCAGCGCCTCGGTCGCGGCATCGCTCGCCTGCAGCTCGGCCTGGGCCTGGGCGATGCCATCGGCGACGCCCTGATCATAGGCCTGAACCAGCAGTTCGTCCTGCGACGGGCCTGTCTCGACCATCAGGTCGCCATCGAACCCGTCGTCCTCGCCGAAATCCATCGGCTCGGCGTGCAGATCGGCTTCGGCCAGGTCGGCCATCGACGAGAAGATCGGCGAAGGGCGGAAGGCACTGGCACTGGGCTGCATCTGCCAGACTGGCATGAACTGCGCCTCGCCGGTTGGGGTGATCGAAATCGGGCGATCAGACATATTCGTCGCCGCCTCCGCCGATCACGATATCGCCGGCATCGGCCATGCGCTTGGCCACCTGGATGACCGCGCGCTGCGCCTCGAGCACTTCCGACATCGGCATCGGGCCGCGATCGGCGATCTCGTCGGCGATCGACTGCGCGGCGCGGCTCGACATGCACCCGAACATCTTGTCGCGCAGCTTGTCTTCGGCACCCTTGAGCGCGGGGACGAGCAGCTTGGATTCGAGCCCGCGCACCAGCGTTCCCAGATCCTTGGCATCGAGCCGGATCAGGTCGGCAAAGACGAACATCTCGTCCTCGATCCGGCGCGCGATCTCCTTGTCGCGCTTGGTGACCGCGCGGATGATCCGCTGGCTCTCGCGCTTGTTGATGATGTTCATGATCGCCGCCGCATCCGACGTGCCGCCCGAGGACGATGCGCTGCCGCCACCGCGCGGTGCCGCGCCCTGATTGACCAGCAGCGCCTCGATCGTCTCGACCGCCTCGGGGCTCACCGGCCCCAGGGTGGCGAGACGGAACACGACGTCCTCCTGCGCTTCGGGGGGCAGCAGCTGCAGCACATTGGCGGCGATTTCGGGCTTGAGGAACGACAGCACGACCGCCGCGATCTGCGGATGCTCGTGCTCGACCAGCAGCGCGATCTCGACCGGGTCCATCCATTTGAGCGCCTCGAGCCCGCCGCCGGCCTTTTTCGGCGCGATCTTGGTGAGCATCGTTTCGGCGCGGCGGTCGCCCAGCGCGCGCTTGAGCATGCCCTCGATCTGCTCTTCGGCCTTGTAGCCCAGCATCGTGCGGTTGCGCGCCTTGTCGATGAACATGTCGAGCACCTCGTTGATGTCCTCGGCGCCGATATCGGCGACGGTGTACATCATCTCGCTGAGCTGGCGGACTTCCTCGGGCTCCAGCCGGGCGAGGATCTCGGCGGCCTGTTCCTCGGAAAAGAGCAGCATCAGGATCGCCGCGGCCTGCTGGCCGGGGATCGGACGCCGTGCGGGCGCGGCGGTAGCGCCATCTTGAGTCATCATGTCGAGAGCATCAGGCATTAACAGGCTCCTTGGCGCCATCGGCATTGCCCTTCAGCAGCTCGCGGACCACCAGCGTGGCGTGGTCGGGATTCTGCCGGACGAAATTCTGGATCAGCAAAGCGCGCTCCTGATAGGTCGAGGCGGCGTTGATCATGTCGAGCGTGACCGGCTCGTTCTCCTTGGCCGGGCGGGCGCCTGCGCCATTGGCATCCCGGCCGTCATTGCCCAGTGCCTGGGACAGCAGTTCGCCGGTTTCCGCCGCCTTCACCGCATCCGCCGCCGCCTTGTCGTCGGCTTTCTGGCGGGTGTAGCGCTTGAGCAGCGGGCGGCCGATGCCGAAGATCAGCGCCAGCGCGACGAGCAGCGCGGAGACGTTGCGCACCACCATGTTGAACCAGCTCGCCTCGTAGAAGGGCTCCTCGACCTTGGTGACGGGCTCGAAATTGCGCGACGAGATCGCGACCTGGTCGCCGCGCGCGGTATCGAAGCCGATCGCGCCCTTGACCAGCGCCTCGATGGCGGCGATTTCCTGCGGGCTGCGCTCCTTGCCGCCGGGCAGGTTCTTCACCGCGACCGCAACCGAGATCCGGGTGACCTTGCCCGAAGGCTCCTTGGTCACCGCGATCTGGCGGCCCAGCTCGAAATTGCGGTTGGTCTGCTCGTTGCGCGTGGTCGGCGCACCGGGCGCGGCGGCTTCGGCGCCGGTCAGCTGGCCACCGGCCTGCGGCGTGACATTGGGATCGGCGGGCGGCTGGTTGGCCAGCGCGCCGGGGACACCGCCGGCAGGTGCAAGATTGGTCTCGGTCGAGATCGACGTCTGCTCGCTCTTCACCCGCGCTTCATCGGCGGGGAAGCTTTCGGTCGTCGCCTGGCGCTCGGTCATGTTGATCTCGGTCGAGACCTCGGCAACGAAATTGCCGGCGCCCAGAACCGGGGTCAGCAGCGCGTTGAGCTGGCGGCGATAGCGTTCCTCGATCGCTTCCTTCATCTCGATCTGCTGTTCGACACCGTTCATGCCGGTCTTGCCGTCGCCCGAAAGCAGGCGGCCGTTCTGGTCGACGACCGAGACATTGTCCGCCGACAGCCCGGGGACCGAGCTGGCGACGAGATGGATGATCGCCTGGACCTGCGATTCGGGCAGGCGTCCGGCATTGGCGAGCTGCAGCACCACCGAGGCGGCGGGTTCGTTGCGGTCGCGGATGAACACGCTGGGCGGCTCGACCGCCAGATGCACGCGCGCGGAGACCACCGATTCCATTGCCTCGATGCTGCGCGCCAGATCGAGCTCGCGCGCGGCGCGGAGCTTTTCATTCTCCACCGCGCGGCTGGCGCCCATCGGCATCGACGAGATCAGCTCGTCGCCGCTCGGCGCGCTCTTGGGCAGGCCCTGCGCAGCGAGCGCGATCTTGGCCTTGTGGTAATCCTCTTCAGAAACCATGATCGTGCCCGAGCTTTCCTCGAAGCTGTACGGAATGGTCGAGCTGTCGAGCGCGGCGATCACCGCCGCCTTGTCGCTATCGGGGAGCCCGCGGAACAGATCGCGCTGCGGCGGTTCGCGCAGCGCGGCCCAGGCAAGCACCGAGAGCAGCACGACGCCGAGAAAGCCGACCAGCGGCATTGCCCTGGACACCGCTGGCTGGCTCATGAAATTGCGGACCTGCGCCGGGATCGCGGTGCCGTTGAGCACGCGCGCGCCGGCACCTGCGCCGGTACCCGGGGTTCCCGGGATGACTGCCGGGGCGGATCCGTCGACACTATTGGGGGTGATCGTGATATCGGACATGGATTACACCGGCATGTTCATGATGTCCTGATAGGCGGACAGCAATTTGTTACGGACCTGCAGCGTCGCTTCGAAACCGATCGACGCCTTCTGCTTGGCCATCATCACCGCCGCGATGTCGGTGGTCTGGCCCATTTCATAGGCGGTCGCTGCGTCCGAAGAGGCGTGCTGCACCTGGTTGACCTGATCGAGCGCGGTCTTGAGCGTGCCCGAAAAGCCGTCGGGCTTGGTTTCGGTCGGCTCGGTGCCCAGCATGGGGGATTTCTTGCTGAGCTGTTGGAGCGCGCTGTTCTGCTGCAGGATGGCGTTGCGCGCGGCCATGATGGAGCTGCTGATATTGGTGCTCATGGGTTAGGTCCCGTGTTCGATCAGGCTGCGGCGGCCAGCTCGCGCATATTGGCGAGGCGGTAGCGCAGGGTGCGTTCGGAGATGCCGAGCATCTTGGCGGTTTCGCGGCGGTTGCCGCCATTCTCGTCGAGCGCGCGCTGGATCGCGTCATGCTCGACCGCGCGCGACAGGCTGTGCAGATCGCTGCCGCGCATCAGGCGGACCGAACCGCATGCGCGACCAGGCGGCCGACGCGGCGCGGGCGCGGCGGCCGGCTGGACGGGAGCGGGCGTGAACAGGCGCGCAGGGGCAAGGCCCAGATCCTCGGCTTCGATGACATCGCCCTCGCGCAGCACCAGCGCGCGTTGCAGCACGTTGCCCAGCTCGCGGGCATTTCCCGGCCAGCTGTGCGCCTGAAGCGTTTCAAGCGCTTCCGCGCTCAGCCAGGCGAAATCGTCGCCCGCATTCTGCATGCGCAGCAGCATGGCGGCGGCAATGGCGCGGACATCCTGACGGCGATCGGCAAGGCGGGGGAGTGCGATCGGCATCACGTTGAGGCGCCAGTAAAGGTCTTCGCGGAACTCGCCGGCGGCGACCAGCTCGGCGGCATCGCGGTTGGCGGCGGTGACGATGCGGACATCGACCTTGACCGCGCGGGTCTCGCCGACGGGCAGGACTTCGCCTTCCTGCAGCGCGCGCAGCAGCTTGGCCTGGAGCGCCAGCGGCAGCTCGGTGATCTCGTCGAGGAACAATGTGCCGCCATCGGCCGCGCGGAACAGGCCCTCGCCATCGGCCGATGCGCCGGTGAACGCACCCTTCTTGTGGCCGAACAGAATCGCCTCGACCATGGTTTCGGGAAGAGCGGCGCAGTTGACCGCGATGAACGGGCCCTTGGCGCGCGGGCTTTCGTCATGCACCAGACGCGCCATGCCTTCCTTGCCGGTGCCGGTTTCGCCTTGGATCAGCACCGCAGCCTCGCTGCGTGCGATGCGGGCGGCATAGCCCATCAGCTTGGCCATGGCGGGTTCGCCGACGGCGGGGCCGCGTCCGGCGCGCAGCAGCTCTGCCACCAGCGCCAGGCCAAGCGCCATGTCGTCAAAGCCGAAGGCGATGCGCGCGGGCAGGCCGTTGGCAGCGCGGACGAGCGACGGTGCGCCGTCGCGAAAATCGATCAGAATGTCACGATGGCTGGCCGAAGCGATTTCCGCGGCCATCAGCACCTTGGCGGTCTGCACGGTCGCAGCACCTGCGGCGACCGGCTTGATCCAGGCCGATGCGAGCCAGCTTTCCAGCATTGGCAGATTTTCACGAACCGCCTCGCTGATAGTGCATTCGATCATTTTTTCAGTCCCCCGACTTAATGGATCGCGTTGGCCAGCCGTTACACTGGCCCCCGCAGGTCCAAAGCAAAGCAATCGCCGTGCCAAATCGGGAAAACGGCAGAAAATGGCCGCCCACACCCCCCTATATATATAAGGCACACCACCGCCGCCAAAAAATTGACGGGTTTTGCCGGGCCGGGGCGTCAGAAAATTGACGCCTGTCGGCCAAATGACAACCTGTTCGAAAGGTGTGTGAAAACTTCTTAATGGCTTTCCAACCGTGCCGTTAACCATGTCGAGGCCGCTGACAGAAGCAGTGCGCCGCAAGATTGACCAAGCGAAAGGAAAGACTGATGACTGTTATCGGAACGAATATCGGCGCCATCCGCGCTGCCAATGCCTCGACCGCTGCCCAGGCCATGCTGGGCCGCGCGATTGACCGCCTGTCGACCGGCAAGAGGATCTTGGAAAGAGCTCAGCGCGAACTGGCCAGACGCTTGCGCAGCGTTTCCAGTGCGGATTTCTTGATCTGGCACACCCGCGCTGCGGTGATGCCGAGCACCAGGCCGATTTCGTCGAGGTTCATTTCCTCGATATAGTGCAGCTGCAGGATCAGCTGCTCGCGCTCCTTGAGCGTGCCGATGCTGGCATTGAGCAGTTGCTTGAGATTGTCCGCCTCCATCCGTGTCTCGGCGGAATCCTCGCTATCGGCAAACCACATCGAATGTTCGGAATAGACCTCGTCCATCGATTCGAACTTCACGTCCTGCGCCGCGTCGGAGCGCATGCGGAATTCGGCGGCGTCCATGCCCATCGCGGCGGCGAGTTCGGATTCGGTCGGGTTGCGGCCCAGTTCGCGCACCAGCTTCTCGCTCGCGCGGCGCAGCTGCTTGCGGAAATCCATCGCCGATCGGCACATGTTGCTGTTCGCGCGCAGATGATCGATCAGCGCGCCGCGGATGCGCATGCTGGCATAGGTGGCAAAGCCGTGGCCGCGATCCTCGTAATGGTTCGCCGCCTCGACAAGCGCGACCATGCCGATCTGGACCAGGTCCTCGATCTCGATCACCCCCGGCGCCATGCCGCGCACGTGCCAGGCGAGCTTGCGGACCAGCGGCAGGTGCGCCTCGATCAGCTTGCCCGGCGGCACGGCGGCAGGCTTGCGGCCGTAAGTAATCGTCTCGATGGGAAGATGCTGCATATCAGGTGTCCAGCTTCATGAGAATTTTTACGATCGGCGTCTGCATCAGCCGCGCGAGAAGGAATGTTCGGCCTGGGGCGTGCGGTAGCCCGTCTGCCCGCCGACGGTGGCGACCACCTCGACCGGCTTGTCGTCGGGCAGCTCGCGGAACGAGAGCACAGGCGTATCGGGGAAGCGCGGGCGCAAGAGGTCGGCGAGCGGCTTGCGCGCCTGGGGCGAGGTGACCAGCGCATAGTTGCGCTGTTCGAGCATCAGCGGACGCGCCGCCTGTTCGATCGCGCCGAGGATGCGCTGCGCCAGCCCCGGTTCGATCGGGAAGGCGGCGTCGCCGGCAACGCGCAGCGACTGGGCGAGCAGCGTCTCGAGCTCGGCATCGAGCGTCACCACCGGCAGCGGCAGGTTCACCGGCACCAGCGACTGGATGATGATCGATCCGATGCGCTGGCGCACGCCCTCGACGATCTGCGCCACGGTGGTGCCTTCGGCCGCCGCCTCGACCATCGCCGAACAGATGCGGCGGAAGTCCTTGAGCGGCACGCCTTCGCGCAGCAGCTCGCGGCAGACGGCGGAGATGGTGAACAGCGAGAGCGGCTGCGGGGTGAGACCCTCGACCAGCTGGGGCGAGTTTTCCTTGAGCGTTTCGAGCAGCTTCTTGGTCTCGTCCATGCCGAACAGCTGCGCGGCGTTGAGGCGGACCATCTGGTTGAGATGCGTCGCCATGACGGTGGCGGCATCGACCACGGTATAGCCCGCGACGATCGCCTCGGCGCGCTTGTCGGCGCTGATCCACACCGCATCCATGCCGAAGGTCGGATCCTTGCAGGCGCGGCCTTCGATCGGCGTGTCGATATCGCCGCTGTCGAGCGCGAGCAGATCGTCGGGCCAGATCTCGTCCTCGGCGACGATCGTGCCGCCGATGGTGATGCGGTAGCTGTTGGCGGGCAGCGCCATGTCGTCCTTGATGCGAACGAGCGGGATGACGAAGCCGAGCTCCTTCGAGATCTGCTTGCGGATGCCGGTGACGCGGCGCATCAGCGGCGCGTCGCGGCGCTCGTCGACCAGCGGCACCAGGCCGAAGCCGACATCGATCCCCAGCATCGCGCCATCGGACACGTCTTCCCATTCGATGGCGTTGGGGTTTTCGGGCGCTGCCGGGGCGACAGCCTCGACCACCTGCGGCTTGGGACGCGACAGCTTCCACGCAATGTACCCGGCAGCAGCAGCTGCAGGCAGGATGATGAGGTGCGGCATGCCGGGCAGCACGCCCATGATGCCCAGGATCACCGCGACCGGAGTCCAGGCCTTGGCGATGGCGAACTGGCCCGAGATCTGGCCGGGCAGGTCCTGCGCGGAGTTGACGCGGGTGACGATCGACGCGGCGGCGATCGAGAGCAGCAGCGCGGGCACCTGCGCGACCAGCGCATCGCCGATCGCCAGCATGGTATAGTTGGAGGCGGCTTCGGCAATGCCCAGGCCATGGCTCGCCATGCCCAGGATGATGCCGCCGACGATATTGACCACCAGGATCAGCACGCCCGCGACCGCATCGCCCTTCACGAACTTGGACGCACCGTCCATCGACCCGTAAAAGTCCGCCTCGGTCGCGACTTCGGCGCGGCGGGCCTTGGCTTCCTCGGGCGTCATCAGACCGGCGTTCAGGTCGGCGTCGATCGCCATCTGCTTGCCGGGCATGGCATCGAGGGTGAAGCGCGCGGACACTTCGGACACGCGGCCCGCGCCCTTGGTGATGACGACCAGGTTGATGATCATCAGGATCGCGAAGACGAAGATGCCGACGACATAGTCGCCGCCGATCAGCAGGCTGCCGAACGCCTCGATGACGTGGCCGGCCGCCGCGCCGCCCTCATGCCCGTGCACCAGCACCACGCGGGTCGAGGCGACGTTGAGGCCGAGCCGCAGCAGCGTCGCGAACAGCAGCACGGTGGGGAAGCTCGAGAAATCGAGCGGCTTGGTGACGTTCAATGCCACCATCAGCACCGCGAGGCTGATCATGATGTTAAAGATGAAGCCGATGTCGAGCACCAGCGCGGGCACGGGCAGCACCAGGAACACCACCAGCAACAGGGTGGCGAGCGGCAGGATCGAGCCGCGCGACATCGCGAGGATATGGCCGAGCTTGCTGGACGCAGGATTCATCGAGTTCAGGCTCCCATCGCGGCGAGCAGCATGTAGGCCAGCCGCGCATTGTCGTTTCCGCCGATGCTGGCGGTCATTTCGGGTCGGGCGGCGCGCGCGCTGGCGAGCCGGACGTAATCGGCAGGCTGGACCTGCGGCAGATCATTGCCATCGCGCGGCAAGCGGCTGCCGCCGGCGGCTGCCGCCCCGCCGAGCTTGTCGGCAAAGCGGGTACGGATCTCGGCAAAGCTGCGCGGCGCGCCCGAGCGATCGTAGAAGATCGAGCGGTTGGCCCCGGCGGCGCGCGCGAACATCGGCGCGGCGGCGGCATCGGGATTGGCATCGTGCGCGGCGAGGAACTGGCGGGCGCCTTCGGGGCCCAGAAAATGCGCGAGATACAGGTCCACCGGCGCGGCGCTGCGGCCGAGCGAGGATTCGAGATACTGGCGATTGTCGGACGCGAATTCGCCCGCCATCAGCGCGGCAATCTCGGGATTCCGGCGCAATGCGAGGATCGAATGGCGAGTCTGCGGGTCGTCGACGCGGTAGCGGCCGCGCCCGTCGCGCTGGATGGCATTGGCGGCCCATTGCAGCCCGTGCTTCGACCCGTGCTTCTCGACCACGCCGAGCCAGCTCTGGTCGATGAACTGGTACAGGCCGGTCGCCGACGAGGTTCCCGCCTTGGCATTGGGGTTGAGCCCGCTTTCAATGCGCGCCTGGCCCATCAGATAGTCGAAATCCACGCCCGTGCGCTGCGCAGACGCGGCAATCGCGCGGGTGACGCGATCTCCTGCATTGCTGACACTGCCAAGATACGAGGACAAAACGGCTCTCCAGAGTTACTGGAGACTGTCACAGCAAAAGCTGTGCCAATTTGGGGGT
>NZ_QKVT01000001.1:2724675-2727815 GCF_003426715.1 Blastomonas sp. UPD001 | reverse complement strand
AGCCGAGGCTGAGCCCGAACCGGTCGGCGAGCGCCAGCCGGTCGTCTACCGCGTCGCGCGGATTGATCGGATCGTCCTGTTCGCTCATGTGCCGCTCGACGATCGCGCGACGGTTCGAGGTGACCGCGAGCCGCACATTGGCCGGTCGCGCCATCGCCCCGCCCTCGAGCAGCGAGCGCAGCGAGCGTGCGGCGCTGGCGGCGTCGGGTCCGTCAAAGCCGATATCGTCGATGAACACCAGGAAGCGGCGATCCACCGCGCCCAGTGCGGCGAACAAGGCGGGCAATTGCGCGAGCGCATCGGGTTCGCCCCCGGTCTGGACGAGCGCGAGCGGCGCGCCCGATCCTTGCGCATCGGCCACCGCTGCCTTGACCAAAGCCGACTTGCCCATGCCGCGCGATCCCCAGAGCAGCACGTCGTGCGCAGGCACGCCTGCGGCATGGCGGCGGACGTTCTCGGTAAAGCTCGCCTTTTGCGCATCGATGCCGCGCAGGCGATCGAGTGGGACGGCTTGCAGGTGCGTCACCGCCTCGGCCCCGCGCGCGCTCCAGACATAGGCGGGGTGCGCGGTCCAGTCCGCGACCTGCGCTGGCGGCGGCGCGAGGCGTTCGAGTGCCTCGGCGATGCGGGCGAGCAGGTCGGCGTTATCCGTCATATCCATGTCCCGTCACCCCCGCGAAGGCGGGGGTCCCGCTTCTGCATGACGGTTGCCAAAAAGCGGGATTCCCGCGTTCGCGGGAATGACGAAGAGGGAGGCAGGATTTTCGCTCAAGCCGCCAGCGCCTCGGCATCGAGCGCGTAGAGCAGGTCCGCGCCCGCCATTGCCGCTGCCTTGAGGCCGCCCGCCTCGGGCACCATGCGCTCGAGATAGAAGCGCGTCGTCACCAGCTTGGCTTTCAGGAAATCGGCATTGCCCTCGCCTGTATCGAGCATCGCCTGCGCCGCGCGCTGCTGCTTGAGCATCAACCAGCCTGCGGTCATCACTGCCATCATCGTGCAATAGGGATAGCTGCCCGCCAGCCGGTCGTCGACACTGGCCGCGACCATATATTCGGTGACCTCCGCGACATCGCCGGCCAGCGCGGCGAGCGCGGGGTGGTTGCCGGCATCGGCCTGCACCTCGGCGATCAGCCCGCGCACGACATCGCCACCTGCCATGCCGAGCTTGCGCCCGACCAGATCGGCTGCCTGGATGCCGTTGGTGCCCTCGTAGATCTGCGCGATGCGGATATCGCGATAATATTGCGCCGCACCGGTCTCCTCGACATAGCCCATGCCGCCATGGACCTGCACGCCCAGCGAGGCGATCTCGCTGCCCAGATCGGTGCCATAAGTCTTGGCGAGCGGGGTCAGCAGATCGACCATCTCGCGCGCGCCGGGCACACCGAGATTGGCGCGATCGACCTGGCCAGAGGCGTAATAGAGCAATGCGCGGATCGCCTCGGTCCCCGCCTTCATGCGCAGCAGCATGCGGCGGACATCAGGATGCTCGATGATCGCGACCGGATCGCGCCCCGCGCCGGCGCGCGCCGACTGGACGCGTTCGCGCGCGAACCACAAAGCCTTTTGCGTCGCGCCCTCGGCAATCTGGACACCCTGCAGCCCGACATTGAGCCGCGCATTGTTCATCATCGTGAACATCGCACGCATGCCGCCGAATTCGGGGCCGATCAGTTCGCCGATACTCTCACCTTCCTCGCCGAACTGCAGCACGCAGGTGGGCGAGGCGTTGATGCCCATCTTGTGCTCGATCGACACGGTCTTGATGCCGTTCGCCTCGCCCGGATTTCCATCCGCGTCGAGCCGGTACTTGGGCACCAGGAACAGCGAGATGCCCTTGGTCCCGGCGGGCGCATCGGGGGTGCGCGCGAGCACGAGGTGGATGATGTTATCGGCCATGTCGTGATCGCCGAACGAGATGTAAATCTTCTGCCCACGGATCGCATAGGTGCCGTCGCCGCGCGGGGTGGCGGTCGCACGCAGCGCGCCGACATCGCTGCCAGCCTGCGGTTCGGTGAGGTTCATCGTACCGGTCCATTCGCCGGTGGACAGTTTCGGCAGGTACAGCGCCTTCTGCTGATCGCTGCCATGATGGTGCAGCGCCTCGATCGCGCCGACCGTCAGGATCGGGCAGAGCGCAAAGGCCATGTTGGCCGCGCCGAGCGAATCGAGCGCGACGGTGGCAAGGCTGAAGGGCAGGCCCTGGCCGCCATGATCGGCAGGCGCGCTCAAGGCACTCCAGCCCGCCTCGACATAATGCTGGTAAGCTTGCGCGTACCCCTCGGGCATCTTCACCGACCCGTCGATCAGCCGTGCGCCGACCGTGTCGCCGATGCGGTACAGGGGGGCAAACTCGCCTGCGGCAAATTCGCCGACGCCCTCGACGATCGCCTCAACCAGATCGGGCGTCGCCTCGGCAAAGCGCTCATGGCCTGCCAGTTCGTCGATGCCGGTGATCGTCTTCAGGACGAACAGCTGTTCGGTGGTCGGTGCGATGAAGGTCATGGTCTATTCCCTGCTGTCCCTTGCGTTTGAGCGCTGTATAGGCAGCAACATGCAAGCTTCCAAGCCTTCTGACCCGCGGATCGTGCCCGCCGACGCTGCCGGAATCGCGCGCGCGGCGGCGATGCTGCACGCCGGGCAGATCGTCGCGCTGCCGACCGAGACGGTCTATGGCCTCGCCGCCGATGCGTCGCGCGCGGATGCCGTAGCGGCGATCTATCGCACCAAGGGGCGGCCCGATTTCAACCCGCTGATCGTGCACGTGCCCGACCTCGCCAGCGCAGAGAAGATCGCGATGTTCGACACGCGAGCAAAAAAGCTCGCCGCCGCCTTCTGGCCGGGTCCGCTGACGCTGGTTCTGCCGCTGAAAGCGGGAGCGGAAGTCGCGCCTGCGGTCACCGCCGGGCTTTCGACCATCGCGCTGCGCTGCCCCGCGCACCCGGTGATGCGCGCGGTGCTGGAGGCGAGCGGGCTGAGGCTGGCCGCGCCCTCGGCCAATCGCTCGGGCGCGATCAGCCCGACCCGCGCCGAGCATGTCGCGGCGAGCCTTGGTGAGGGGCTGGGGCTGATCGTCGATGGCGGCGCGGCCCGGGCGGGCCTTGAATCGACGATAGTTGCGCTGCGCAACTTGGGGGGCG
>NZ_QKVT01000001.1:2720677-2724575 GCF_003426715.1 Blastomonas sp. UPD001 | reverse complement strand
AGACAAGCTCGGGGAGGATTTTCTCGTGCCAAACTCGGACACGCACACTAGACTCGCTCCATGGCCGATATCCAGACCGCAACCGCCAGCCCGGCGCTCCACGAACCCCCGGTGATCTATCGCGCGGATTACCAGCCGCCCGACTGGTGGGTGGAGACGGTCAGCCTTGAATTCGATCTCGACCTTTCCGCGACCGAGGTGCACGCGACGCTTGGTATTGTCCGCAACGGCGAACAAGACCGCCCCGTGCGGCTCGATTGCGATGGCGCGCTGCCGCAGACGCTCGCCGTCGATGGCCAGCCGGTGAACTGGCGGACCGAGGGCAGCGCAATCGCGTTCGACGTGTCGGGCGAGCGCGCCACTGTGACGCTCACCACCCGCATCGCGCCCGATACCAACACGCAGCTGATGGGGCTGTTCGCCTCGAACGGCATGTTGTGCACCCAGTGCGAGGCCGAAGGCTTTCGCCGCATCATCCCCTTCGTCGACCGGCCCGACAACATGTCGGTCTACGAGGTGCTGCTGCGCGCGGACAAGCAACGCTTCCCCGTCCTGCTCTCCAACGGCGCGCTGGTCGAATCGGGCGATCTGGAGGGCGGGCGGCATTATGCCCGCTGGCGCGATCCGCACCCCAAGCCGAGCTATCTGTTCGCGCTGGTCGCGGGCGATCTCGTCGCGACGCGCGACAGCTTCGCGACGAAGAGCGGGACGCATGTCGATCTCGCGATCTTCGTGCGCCAGGGCGACGAGGGGCGCACCGCGCATGCGATGCAGGCGCTCAAGGCCTCGATGGCCTGGGACGAGCGCGTCTATGGTCTCGAATACGATCTGCCGGTGTTCAACATCGTCGCGGTCAGCGATTTCAACATGGGGGCGATGGAGAACAAGGGCCTCAACATCTTCAATTCGCGCTATATTCTCGCCGATCCCGATACCGCGACCGATTACGACTATGACGCGATCGAGGGCGTGGTCGCGCACGAATATTTCCACAACTGGTCGGGCAACCGCGTCACCTGCCGCGACTGGTTCCAGCTGAGCCTCAAGGAAGGCTTTACCGTCTATCGCGACCAGTGCTTTTCCGCCGATATGGGGTCCGAAGCGGTCAAGCGGATCGAGGACGTGCGGATGCTGCGCGCGGCGCAATTCCCCGAGGATGCAGGCCCGCTCGCGCACCCGATCCGCCCCGACAGCTATATGGAGATCAGCAACTTCTACACCTCCACCGTCTACAACAAGGGTGCAGAGGTGATCCGCATGATGGCGACCATGGCGGGGCCCGAGCGGTTCCGCGCGGGCTGCGACCTCTATTTCCAGCGGCATGACGGCGAGGCGGCGACCTGCGAGGATTTCGTCCGCGCGATGGAGGAAGGCGCCGGGCTCGACCTGACGCAGTTCCGCCGCTGGTACGAACAGGCGGGCACGCCGCAGGTCCAGGCGCGATTGGAGCATGACGCCGCCACCGGTACCGCGACGCTGCACCTGCGGCAGAATTTCGCGGCCACGCCCGGCCAGCCCGCCAAGCCGCTGATGCCGATCCCCTTGCGCACCGCCCTCATCGACCGCGACATGAAGGCGCATCGCGGCGAGATGCTGGTGATGCTGACCGAGGCCGAACAGACGCTGAGCTTCACCGGCTATGCGCGCGCGCCGGTGCTGTCGATCAATCGCGGCTTTTCCGCGCCGGTCAATCTCGATGTCGCGCGCGCGAGCGGCGACCTGCCCTTTCTGGTGCGGCATGATGACGATCCGTTCGCGCGCTACGAGGCGCTGCAGCAGCTCGTCATCGACCGGCTGATCGCCGACATTGCCGATATGGACGGTCCCGGCGCGGCGCAGGGCCATGCGGTGTCGCTCGACGAGATCATCGCGGTGTTCGGCGATCTGGTCAGCGACCAAAGGCTCGACGATTCGATGCGCGCGGAGATCCTCAGCCTGCCCACCGAGGCGTTTCTGGGCGAACAGATGCTGGTGGTGCGGCCCGAGGCGATCCATGCGGCGCGCAAGAGCCTGCGCAAGGCGATCGGGTCGCGGCTGCTCGACCAGTGGCGGATTGCGCACGAACGCGCCTCGTCCGTGCCCTATTCGCTGAGCCGCGAGGCGCGCGGCGCGCGCAAGATCAAGTCGCTGGCGCTGGGTTATATCGCCTCGGCAGAAGCCGGCGATGCGGCGCAGATTGCGTTCGACCAGTTCGCGCGCGCCGACAACATGACCGATCGCCAGGGCGCGCTCGCGGTGCTCGCCAGCATGCAGGCCGACCGGCGCGAGACCGCGCTCGACAGCTTCTACAACCGCTATCAGGGCAATGCGTTGGTCATCGACAAATGGTTTTCGCTCCAGACCGGCTCGGCGCACCCGCGCGTGCACGAACAGATGCTCGAGCTCATCCGGCACAAGGACTTCACGCTGACCAACCCCAACCGGGTCCGCGCGCTCTACTGGCCGTTCGTCTCGAACCAGGCGGTGTTCCATCACGAGAGCGGGCGCGGCTATGAGCTGCTGACCGATCTCGTGCTGAAGCTCGATCCGCTCAACCCGCAGACCACCGCGCGCTTCATCGCACCGCTGGGGCGCTGGCGGCGCTTCGACGAGGCGCGCGCCGCGAAGATGCGCGGCTGCCTCGAGCGGATCCTGGCGCAGCCGGGATTGTCCAAGGATGTGACCGAACAGGTGGTGAAGAGCCTGGAATGATCAAACCTCCTCCCTTGATGGGAGAAGGATAGTGAGCCTTGCCAGTCCTGAGCTTGTCGAAGGGCTGGCTAGGCGAAGTTGGATGAGGGTGACCTTCGCAACATCTGCGCATGTTCACCCTCACCCAGCTACGACTAACTCGCTGCGCTCATAAGTCTTCGCAGCCCTCTCCCCTCAAGGGAGAGGGGTAGTTTGGGAAAGTGCCTTGACCGATACCGATATCCCCATCCTCACCTCGCCCGCGCTGGAAGGCATCGCGCATGGCTTTACCGGGCGGCGCGGCGGGGTTTCGACCGGGCTGGTCGCCGGGCTCAATGTCGGGCTCGGCTCGGACGACGATCCGGCGGCGGTGCACGAGAACCGGCGGCGCGCGGCCGAGGCGATCCTGCCGGGATCGACGCTGGTGACATTGCACCAGGTGCACAGCGCCGATGTGGTGCGGGTCAATGCCGCGATCCCGGTCGAGGACCGGCCCAGGGCCGACGCGATGGTCACCGACCGGCCGGGGCTGCTGCTTGGTGTGCTGGGTGCGGATTGCCCGCCAATCCTGTTTGCCGACGCGCGCGCACAGATCATTGGCGCGGCGCATTCGGGCTGGAAAGGGGCCTTTGCCGGGGTCGGCGAGGCGACGGTCGCGGCGATGGAGCGCATGGGCGCGCATCGCGAGAATATCGTCGCGGCGATCGGCCCGTGCATCCAGCAGAAAAGCTATGAGGTCGATACAGGCTTCTTCCGCCGCTTCTGCGAGGCCGCGCCCGAGAACGAGCGCTTCTTCCGCGAAGGCCGGGCCGACCATTACCAGTTCGATCTGGAAGGCTATATCGCCGCCCGCCTCGCCGCCTGCGGCATCGGCACGGTGCATATGAGCGGGGTCGATACCTATTCGGACGAGGCGGGCTATTTCAGCTTCCGCCGCGCGACGCACCGGGGCGAGCCCGATTACGGGCGGCAGATGGGGGCGATCGGGCTTGCCTCTTGAACCACCTGGTTGGTTTCCTTTGTAATCAGTTGCACGCTCGGGCATAGACAGGGGCATAACAAGGAAGCTGTTCGCTCTGCTTCAACCCAACCCGCTCAGCCTGAGCTTGTCGAAGGCCACGGGAAACCGCCAACGTCATAGCGGGGCCTTCGACAGGCTCTTAGCTGAGCGGACGTGGTGCGGGCATTGACGCAGGCCGACCTGACTCCCCCAATCGCAGGAACCCCG
>NZ_QKVT01000001.1:2714999-2720577 GCF_003426715.1 Blastomonas sp. UPD001 | reverse complement strand
ACCAGCACCTGATGCGGCACCTGGCGCCGCACCAGCCGGTCGATCGAATCGGAAAAGACGTCGAGCCCCTTTTCCATCACCAGCCGGCCGAGAAAGCCGATCACCGGCACGTCGTCGGCGAGACCCAGCGAGCGCCGCCAGTCCATGTCGCGCATCTGCGGGTTGAAGATCGTCTTGTCGACGCCGCGCGACCAGATGCCGACATCATAGCTCATCCGCTGTTCGCGCAGCACCTGCGCCATCGAATCGGACGGCGCGACGATCGCGTCGCACTTGCGGTAGAGGCGGCGCAGGATCGCCTCGAGCACGGGCTCGAGAAACGCCATGTTGTAATAGCGCGGATAGGTCTCGAACCTTGTATGCACCGATCCCAGCACCGGGATAGCGTGCCGCTGCGCCCAGCGCACCGCGCTGTGCCCGGCGCTGTCGGGGCTGGAAACGTGCACGATATTGGGCGCGAACCGGTTCAGGTCCTTCTTGATCCGCGGCGGCAAGATGGTGGTCACGCGATATTCGGCGCGGCCGGGGATCGGCAGCGAGGGCAGGCTGATCAGGTCGCCCGCCGGCTCGAACGCGGGGGTTTTCGTGGTCGGCGAATAGACGCGGACCTGCGCGCCGTTGTCGAGCAGCCAGCCGACCAGCCGGTTGAGCGCCTGGTTCGCGCCGTCGCGCACGTAATTGTAGTTGCCGCTGAACAGCGCAATGCGGAGATCGGAAATGTCCATGATCGGCCCGCCTTAGGCCCGCTTTGATGCAAAAGCCAGTATTTGCGGGATGGTGGCCCGATCAGACCTCTGCCGCGACCGGTTCGGGCGGCGGCAGCAGGCGGATTCGCGTCACGCGGCGTTCGTCGCCATCGATGATCTCCAGCCGCCAGCCGCTGTCATGCTCGAGCATGCGCCCGGGAGCAGGCACCTCGCCCGCCAGCACGAAGGCCAGCCCGCCCAGCGTATCGACCTCCTCGTCGATCTCGCCCAGCGCGGAATCGACCAGCTTGGCGACATCGGCGAGCTCGGCGCGCGCATCGGCTTCCCACGCGCCGTTCTCGCCGGGGGTCACCAGCGTTTCGGGCTCGTCGTCATGCTCGTCCTCGATATCGCCGACGATTTCCTCGACCAGATCCTCGATCGTCACCAGCCCCTCGGTGCCCGAATATTCGTCGATGACGATGGCCAGGTGCGTGCGCGTCTGGCGCATCTCGGCGAGCAGATCGAGCACGCCCATGGTTTCGGGAACGAAGCGCGGCTGGCGGATCAGATTTTCCCAGCTATCCGGGCGCGGACCATCGGCCGCGATGATCGGGAACACGTCCTTGATGTGCACCATGCCGACGATGTGATCGAGCGAGCCGTCATAGACCGGCACGCGGCTGTGCCCGTGCTCGGCGAAGATCTGGACCAGCGCGTCGAAGCTCGCATGCCGGTCGATCGCGATGATGTCGCTGCGCGGCACCGCGACGTCATCGACATCATGCTCGCTGAAATGCAGCAGGTTGCGCAGCATCTCGCGCTCGATGCGCGACAGGTCGCCACGCGACGATGCGCCATCGGCATCGTCATCCTCCTCGTGCTCGTCGATCGCCTCTTCAAGCTGGGCGCGCAGCGACTGGTCGTGTTGTTCTCCGAACAGCAGGGCCTTCAAGCCCCGCCAAATTCGCCCCGAACCTTCGTCTTGTGCGGTGGATTTCCCCCCGCCATTACTGTCTCCGTCTGCCATGACTGGCTGAATCTTAACCCCGCTCTTGGTTGTACTGGGAAGGCAGCATGCGATTACGCTCGATCAATATGGATTGTCGATGCCCAGATTGGCAAGCGCTTTCACCTCCAGCGCTTCCATGATCCCGGCCTCGGCCTCTTCGACATGGTCGTGCCCCAGCAGGTGCAGCATCCCGTGCAGCGCCAGATGGGTGGCGTGGGCGGCCAGCGCAATACCCTTTTCCTCGGCTTCGCGCGCGCAGGTCTGATAGGCGAGCATGATGTCGCCGAGCAGCACCTCGCCATCGTCGGTGTTCGCCAAGGCCGCGAAATCGTCGCGATCGATCATCGGGAAGCTCAGCACATTGGTCGGCTTGTCCTTGTGCCGGTAATCGCGGTTGAGCGCCTGCACCTCGTCATCGGTGCCGAAATGCACGCTGACCGAGACGGTGAAGCGGGCCTGGGCAAGCGCCCCCTGCGCGCTGACCGCCAATGCTGCGGAAATGGCGCGCGCGGCAAGCGCCTCCCAGTCGGTATCGCCGGGCCAGATCGGGTCGATGGAGGTTTCGGTTTCGATCATGGGGCTTACGAACTCCCCTTTATCCGTTTGTCCCGAGCGAAGTCGAGGGACGCATTCGCAACCGTTGGTACAGACGTCCCTCGACTTCGCTCGGGACAAACGGGATGGGTCAGAGGTTAACGTCTCTATGGCCGATCACGCATCTTTGCCCTCATAGGCCTCGACGATCCGTCCGACGATCGGGTGGCGCACCACGTCCGCCGCGGTGAAGCGCACGGTGCCGATACCCTGCACGCCCTCGAGCCGCCCGACCGCATCGGCCAGGCCCGAGGCTCCGACGCCGCCGGGCAGGTCGACCTGCTTGGGGTCGCCGCAGATCACCATCCGGCTGTTCATGCCGAAGCGGGTGAGGAACATCTTCATCTGCGCGGGCGTGGTGTTCTGCGCCTCGTCGAGGATGATGAAGCTGTCCGCCAATGTGCGCCCTCGCATGAAGGCGAGCGGTGCGATCTCGATCTCGCCGCTGGCGATGCGCCGCTCGACCTGTTCGGCCGGCAGCGTGTCGTAGAGTGCGTCGTAGAGCGGGCGAAGGTACGGATCGACCTTTTCCTTCATGTCGCCGGGCAGGAAACCCAGCCGCTCGCCCGCCTCGACCGCGGGGCGCGACAGGATCAGCCGGTTGACGGTGCCGGTGATCAACTGGCTCACCGCCTGCGCCACCGCGAGATAGGTCTTGCCGGTGCCCGCAGGCCCGAGCGCGAAGATCACGTCGTCGCGCACCAACGAGCGCATATATTCGGTCTGCGTCGCCGAACGCGGCACGATGGTCTTCTTGCGCGTGCGGATCATGATCGCGGGCGGCTCGGCCACCTCGCTGCGCACGATGCCTTCGAGCGTCGGCTCGGCGGACATGGTGATCAGCGCGTCGACCGCGCCTTCATCGATATCGAGCCCCTGTTCGATGCGCTTGTGCAGGCCGACCAGCACGTCGCGCGCGCGCGCCGCAGACTCGGCCTCGCCCTCGATCTGGATGCGGTTGCCGCGCGCCTGGATATAGACGCCGAGCCGGTTCTCGATCGCCACCAGGTTCTTGTCGAACTGGCCGAACAGCGGACCGAGCAGCGTCGGCTCGTCGAACTCGACCCCGATCCGCGCCTTGTTGGCGGGCTCGGGCCGGTTGAACGGAAAGTCGCTGCCATAGACCGGCGACAGCTGTGTCGATTGCGGGTCGCGCTTGCCGCGAAACTTGGTTGAATCGCCGCCGCGTCCGCCGCCCGAGCCTTTCTTGTGCGCCATCAGGCCGCCACCAGTGCCAGCGGCTCGCCCGCCAGGCTGTTGGGTCCGGCCGAGACGATCTCGACCTCGATCAGATCGCCGATCCTTGCCCCCACCTGTGTCACGTGCACCGATTGCAGCCAGGGCGACTTGCCGACCAGCTGGCCCGGCTTGCGGCCCGGGCGTTCGAGCAGCACGCTCATGCGCTTGCCGACGGTATCGAGGTTGAACGCGTGCTGCTGGGCATTGAGCAGGTCCTGCAGGCGCTGCAGTCGTTCGTCCATGATCTCGGGGGCGATCTCGCAAGCCCAAGCCGCAGGTCGAGATGCTCGGCGGGCGCAAGCTCAAGCCCGCGACGCTGATGATGGGCCATGGCTTCGACCCGGTGCTCTCCGAAGGCTCGCTGAAAGCGCCGATCTTCCTCACCTCCACCTTCGCGTTCGAGAATGCGGCGGCGGGCAAGCGCCATTTCGAAGGGCTGACCGGCAGACGCCCGGGCGGCGCCGAAGGCCTGGTCTATTCGCGCTTCAACGGCCCCAATCAGGAGATCCTCGAGGATCGGCTGAGCATCTGGGACGATGCAGAGGACGCGCTGGTCTTCTCGAGCGGCATGTCCGCGATCGCCACGCTGCTGCTCGCCTATTGCAGCAACAATGACGTGATCGTGCATTCGGGCCCGCTCTATGCCGCGACCGAGGCGATGATCGCGCGCATCCTGTCGCGCTTCGGCATCACCTATCTCGATTTCCCGGCCGGCGCGACCCGCGCGGAGATCGACGCGGTGCTCGAACAGGCGAAGGACATGGCGGCCAGGCAGGGCGGCCGCGTGGCGATGATCTATCTCGAAAGCCCCGCCAACCCGACCAACGCGCTGGTCGATATCGAGGCGGTGGCCGAAGCGCGCGATGCGGTGCTGGGCAATGAGGACGTGCCGACGCCGATCGCGATCGACAACACCTTCCTCGGCCCGCTGTGGCAGCAGCCGCTGCACCATGGCGCGGATATCGTGGTGTACAGCCTGACCAAATATGTCGGCGGGCACAGCGATCTGGTCGCGGGCGGACTGTCCGGCCCCAAGAAGTGGATGGACCCGGTGCGCGCGCTGCGCAACACCATCGGCACGATCTGCGACCCCAATACCGCCTGGATGCTGATGCGCTCGCTCGAGACGGTCGAGCTGCGCATGACCCGCGCGGGCGAGAATGCCGCCAAGGTCTGCGCGTTCCTGGCGCAGCACCCCAAGGTCGAGGGGCTCGGCTATCTCGGCATGATCCAGGATGCGCGCCAGAAGGACATTTTCGACCGGCATTGTTCGGGCGCGGGATCGACTTTCTCGCTGTTCATCAAGGGCGGCGAGGCGGAGAGCTTCCGCTTTCTCGACAATTTGCGCCTTGCCAAGCTGGCGGTGAGCCTGGGTGGCACCGAGACGCTGGCCAGCCATCCCGCGGCGATGACGCACCTTTCGGTGCCCGATGCGCGCAAGGCTGCGCTCGGCATCACCGACAATCTGGTGCGCATCTCGATCGGCGTCGAGGATCCCGACGATCTGATCGCCGATTTCGAACAGGCGCTCGAAACGGTGTGATCGCGTTTTCCGGCCTCCGCCTTGCGCGGGGGCCGGCCCGCTTTAGCGAATTGCGCGATAGGGCACGCCGCCGCTGCCCGCCTGGCGCTGGCGGATCAGGCGGATATAGGTTTCAGCAAGGCCCCGGTTGATCCGGTCCCAGCTGTATTTCTCGCTGCGCTTGAGCCCCGCCTGGCCGTGCGCTTTGCGCAGCTCGGGATGGCCGCAATAGGCCTGGAGCGCGTCGGCAAATTCGACCGTCGCGCCGGGGCGGACGAGCTGGCCGGTGACATTGTGCTCGACCAGGCTTTCGCTGCCCGTCGCGCGCGCGGCGACCACCGGCACGCCGCAGGCCATGGCCTCGAGCGTCACGTTGCCGAAGGTCTCGGTGATCGACGGGTTGAAGAACAGGTCCATGCTGGCGACCGCGCGGCCCAGATCGCTGCCGCCCTGGAAGCCTGCGAACACCGCGCCGGGCAGCCGCGATTCGAACCAGCCGCGCGCGGGCCCTTCGCCCACCACCAG
>NZ_QKVT01000001.1:2701188-2714899 GCF_003426715.1 Blastomonas sp. UPD001 | reverse complement strand
GGCATTGACGTTCTGGCCGAGCAGCGTGATCTCCTTCACCCCCGCCTCGACCAGCGCGCGCGCCTCGCCCACCAGATCGGCATAGGGGCGGCTGATCTCGGCGCCGCGGGTATAGGGCACCACGCAATAGGTGCAGAACTTGTCGCAGCCTTCCTGCACCGTCAGGAACGCCGAAGGGCGCTGCTGGCGGGCGCGGCCGGGCAGCGCGCCGAACTTGGTCGCCGCGGGCATGTCGGTATCGATCGCGGTCTCGCCCCGGCGCGCCTGCTCGATCAGCTGCGGCAGCCGGTGATAGGCCTGGGGCCCGACGACGATATCGACGCTGCGCGCGCGCCGGGCGATCTCCTCGCCCTCGGCCTGGGCGACGCAGCCTGCGACCGCGATCATCGGCTTCGGTCCGTCCTCGCGGCGCAAGCGGCCGATATCCGAATAGACCCGCGCCACCGCCTTTTCGCGGATATGGCAGGTGTTGAGGATGACGAGATCGGCCTCGTCGCGGCTTTGCGCCTGCGTCATGCCCTGCGCGGCGAGCATCTCGCCCATGCGCTCGCCATCATAGACGTTCATCTGGCAGCCGAACGAGGTGACGAAATAGCGGCGGGGCGCGTCCCCGGCGGATTCGGGGGCGGTCAGGGGCGATGTATCGATGCTGTGGGTCATGAATGGACCGGCTATACAGCCGGATCGCGCCCCAAGGAAGCACAAAGCGCCGCTTCGATCCGCGTCCGCGCCTCGGCGGCGATCGCCTTGCGACCGGGAAAATCGGCGGGGCTGAACGGTTCGAGGAAATGCAGCGTCACCCAGAAGCTGCCGCGCCGGGTGAACAGCCTCAGCGCATTGTTGGGCGCGGTTTCCTCGCCCACCCAGGCGATGTCATGCGCATTGGCCCCGTAATCGAGATACATCGGCTGGACGAGCACGCCCGGCGGCGGCGGATCGAGCACCTGGAGCAGCGGCGACTTGAACGGCAGCAGCTTGCTGCCATCGGTGGTGGTGCCTTCGGGAAAGATGGTGATCGCCCAGGTCTCGGCGAGCGCATCGCGCAGTTCGTTGATCTGCCCGGCAATGCCGAGCCGATTGGTGCGCGAGACGAACACGGTGTCGTTGAGCTTGCACAGCCAGCCGATCACCGGCCAGCTCTTGATCCCGTCCTGCGCGACGAAGGCGCTGCCGTTGCGTCCGGCGATGACCGGAATGTCGAGCCAGCTCAAATGGTTGGAAATATAGAAGACATCGCGCTTGAGCGGCGTGCCGACCACGCGCACCCTGGCCCCGCACGCGCGCCCCACGCCGCGCAGGAACAGCTTGGGCCAGGGATTGGACAGCCTGAGCGTCCGCCAGATATAATAGAGCGGCACGCACGCGATCAGCATCGCCACGATCAGCAGCACGCGCAAGGCCATCCGGACGCGGCCGATCGGTCCCGGATCGCGCCAGTGCAGATGCGCCATGTCGGGCGTATCGGGATAGAGCGGTGCGGGCTTGGGGGCGACCGGCGCAGCTTCGGCCTCGCTCATGCGCGGGGTCAATCCTTGCGGTCGAGCGCGACGCCGTACAATTCCATGCGATGGTCGACCAGCCGGTAGCCTAGCCGCTCGGCGATCAGCTTCTGCAGCGCCTCCAGCTCGGGATCGACGAACTCGACCACCTTGCCGGTCTCGACATCGATCAGATGGTCGTGATGCGCCTCGGGTGCAGCCTCGTAGCGCGCGCGACCATCGCCGAAATCGTGGCGGTCGAGAATGCCGGCCTCTTCGAACAGCCGGACGGTGCGATACACGGTCGCGATCGAGATGCGCGGATCGATCGCCGAGGCGCGCTCGTGCAGCCGCTCGACATCGGGATGATCATCGGCTTCGGACAGGACGCGCGCGATCACGCGGCGCTGATCGGTGATCCTGAGACCACGATCGGCGCACAGGGCCTCCAGGTCGATTTTCTGGCGCATGCTGCCCCTTTTGCAATGCCGTTGCTGGTTGAGGCCGATCCGCCGGACGTGAGTGCACGGAGGCTGGCCAGCGCCGGGATGCGTCCCTGGCGCCTTCCAGGCAATTTATCGTGCCATGCCGCAATTGCAACCGCCCGCAGCGCCCAATGGCCACGGGTCGGCGATTACGGGCGCCCGCGTTTACTTGGCCGGCCGCTTGCCGGGCTTGCGGCCCAGGCCGATCTTCTTGGCGAGTTCGCGGCGGGTCGCGGCATAATTGGGGGCGACCATCGGATAATCGGCGGGCAGGTTCCAGCGCGCGCGATAGTCCTCCGGCGTCATGTTATAGTGTGTCATCAGGTGGCGCTTGAGCATTTTCAGCTTTTTGCCGTCTTCCAGACAGATGATATAGTCCGGCTTTACCGACGCACGGACCGAAACGGCCGGTTCGGGCAGTTCAGGTTCGGCTGCCGCTTCACCGGGCGTCAGATTGTTGAGTGCGCGGTGAACGTTCTCGATCAGGCCGGGAATATCCGAGACCGACACACTGTTGTTGCTTACATGCGCGGCGACAATATCCGCCGTCAACGAGATCAAAGTCTCGCGCATATCCAGTTCAGCTTCTGCCATCGTCCTTCTTCCCTTTTCTTATTGTAACTTACGACCACTATTCCCGCAGAGTGGCAGGGCCCTCGCGGTATGCAAGGGCAATTGATCCACGTCAACTGCCAAAGTCTACCATAAAAAACGGATAGCGAATACTAACATTTTCTGCAGCTAAATGCTGGTCAATGTTTTACAGATGAATGGCCAGAGTTAAAGCGTCGAAGCGATGATTGTCGGACCCACGGTAGTAATCTTTACGTAAACCTACGGTTTGAAACCCGAATTTTGAATAGAGATGCACCGCGGGGTTATTTGACCGCATTTCGAGATGAATCCGGGAAACACCGGCTTTACGAGCATTATCAATGACTTGATTGAGCAGCATGCTGGCTGCGCCAAATTGACGCCATTTCGGTGCTACCGCGATCAGCAGCAGTTCTTCCTCGTCGGCCACGCGCCTGGTCATGGCAAATCCCACCGGCTCGCCAGGGGCGTCGGCAGACGTCGCCACGGTCTCGAGCAGCAGCACATGCGTCAGCGGCATCGCCAGCATCGACCGGGTCTGGCTATGGTTCCAGGCCTCGCCATAGACCGGATCGAACGCCTGTTGCATGATGTGCATGACCGGTCCGATCGCATCTTCCGCCGCCAGGCCGCCGATCAGCTGGAGGTCCGGGGTGGCGCGGGGTTGCGAGCGATCGCCGTCTGACATGGTCAGCCCGGATTCTGCGCGGCCATGGGCCGGGCATCTGCGCCACGCCCGTAGACCGGATCGGCGGCGAGCGTACGGGCGGTCGCGCCGAGCAGCAACGCGTGGCGAGCGTCGGGCAGCAAAGCGAGCGCCGTGCCATGGCCGCGCGCCGCGACCAGGGCCTCGGCCATGCTGCCCGCCACCAGATCGTGGCGGCAGGCCGCGCGCGCGGCCTCGGGCTGCATCGAGGCGAGCGGGCCCGGTGCGCCGCCGTCTCTCGCAAAGCTCTGCACGAAATATTCGCCATGGCCGCCGGTCATCACGGCGTCGACCGCCGGGGCATCGGGATGCGCAGCGAACGCCATCGCGGCGACCAGCGCATGCGTCGAATAGCCGCTCACCGGCACGCCCCAGGCAAGGCCCAGCGCGCGCGCCGCCGCCAGGCCCACGCGCACGCCGGTAAAGCTGCCGGGACCGCAATTGACCAGAATCGCGCCGGCCCGTCCGCGCCCCGGCAGCGCGGCGATCATCGGGACGAGCCGTTCGGCATGACCGCGGCCCATGACCGCGTGATCGCTGGCGATCAGCGAACCGTGCTCGAACAGCGCCACCGAACAGGCTTCGGTCGCGGTGTCGATGACGAGCAGGCTATCGGGATCGGGCAGCATACCCGAAGCGCGCTAGCTGATTGTGTTGAACCGGTCAAAACCCGGACGCGGGCTGCGACCGAAAATCGTCGACGGGTCGCCATGGCCCAGGGTCGAGATGAAGTTCGACTTCACATGCGGCTGATCGGCAAAGAACGCCTGATCGACCGCGGCATTGTCGAAGCCCGACATCGGCCCGGTATCGAGCCCCAGCGCGCGCGCGGCCAGAATGAAATAGGCACCCTGCAGCGACGAGTTGCGCAGCGCCGAGATGCGCCGGAACTCGGCCTTGTCGTCGCCGACGAACCAGCTGCGCGCGTCGGTATGCGGAAAGAGCTCGGGCAGCTGCTCGTGAAATTCGAGGTCCATGCCGATCACGACGCTGACCGGCGCGGCCAGGATCTTCTTGGCATTGGCTTCCATGCAGCAGGCGGCAAGCTTCTGCTTGGACTCGTCGGACACGCACCACACCAGGCGCGAAGGCAGCATGTTGGCCGAGGTCGGACCCATCTTCATCAGGTCCCAGATCGCATGCAGCTGTTCGGTCGTCACCGGCTCGTCGGTATAGCCGTTATAGGTGCGCGCGGTGCGGAACAGCTGGTCGAGCGCGGCATCGTCGAGCGGTGCGGACATGGGGGAAAGCTTTCTGGGTCTGGGGAGGAAGAAGAAACCGTCAGGCGGCGCGGACTTCGGTCACCTCGGGCACATAATGCTTGAGCAGCGATTCGATGCCGTGCTTGAGCGTCGCGCTCGACGAGGGGCAGCCCGAACACGCGCCCTGCATCTGCAGATAGACCACGCCCTTGTCGAAGCCGCGATAGACGATATCGCCGCCGTCATTGGCGACGGCAGGGCGCACGCGCGTCTCGATCAGTTCCTTGATCTGCGCGACGATATCGGCGTCCTCGGGATTGCTCGGCCAGTCGGCATCCTCTGGCGGAACCGCAATGCCCGCAGCGCTCGCTGCGCGGAACAGCGGCATGTCGGCGGAGAAATGGTCGAGCAGCACCGAGAGCACGTCGCCCTTGAGGCTCGACCAGTCGGCACCCGGCCCCGAGGTTACCGAGATGAAATTGTGCCCGAAGAACACGCCGGTGACATCGCCCAGGCTGAAGATCGCCTCGGCCAGCGGCGAGGCCTCGGCCTCTTCGGGCGAGGCGAAATCGCGGGTGCCCATCTCCATGACCGTGCGACCGGGCAGGAACTTGAGCGTGGCGGGGTTGGGCGTGGTTTCGGTCTCGATCAGCATGCGGTTTATCTGGTGCAGCATCGGCATCGGCGCAAGGCGCAATTTGTCTATGCCGGTTGCGCCGTCGCGCTCCGCATATTCACTGGCCAGTCAGGAAGGCGCTGCCTATACATCGGCGCATGACCTTTCCCCTGATGCGCTGTGCGCCCGTGACCGCTGCTCTGGCGGCGCTTTCGCTGGTAATTTCCCCGCCGCTGCTCGCCAACCTGCCGGGCGAACCGGTGGCCAGCGGCAAGGATGCCAATGGCAAGCCGCTGCGCCCGCCCAATCTGGAGCCGGGCGAAAAGACCCCCTGGCTGTACAAGGGCAGCGACGTTCCGGTCGACAAGGGCTGGACTTTCGGCGAGCTGAGCAATGGCGTACGCTATGCCGTGCGGCGCAACGGCGTGCCGCCGGGCCAGGTCGCGATCCGCGTGCGCATCGATGCCGGATCGATGATGGAGACCGATTCCGAGCAGGGCTATGCGCACCTGCTCGAGCATCTGACCTTCCGTGGCTCCAAATATGTGCCCGATGGCGAGGCGATCCGCATCTGGCAGCGCCAGGGTGCGACCTTCGGCAGCGACAGCAATGCCGAAACCACGCCGACGCATACCGTGTACAAGCTGGATCTCCCCGCCGTGACGCCGACCGCGCTCGACGAGAGCATGAAGATCCTGTCGGGCATGATCCGCGAGCCGGGGCTGACCAGCGAGGCGGTCAAGGCCGAGGTGCCGGTGGTGATGGCCGAATTGCGCGAGCGATCGGGCGCGCAGGTGCGCGTGGGCGATGCGACGCGGCAATTGTTCTTCGCCGGGCAGAAGCTGGCCGAGCGCTCGCCGATCGGCAAGATCGAGACGCTCAACGCCGCCACTTCCGACGCGGTCCGCGCCTTTCACCAGCGCTGGTACCGGCCCGAGAACACCGTGATCTCGATCGCGGGCGATGTCGATCCGGCGACGCTCGAAACGCTGATCCAGACCTATTATGGCGACTGGAAGGTCAAGGGCAAGCAGGCTCCCTATCCCGGTTTCGGCGATCCCGATCCCAAGCAGCCGGTCGCGCGCACCATCACCGAGCCAGGCTTTCCCTATCTCATCAGCATGGCGATCCTCAGGCCTTGGAAGCCGGTCAACGACACGATCGAATATAACCAGCAGCTGCTGATCGATCTGGTCGCGACCCAGCTGATCAACCGCCGGCTCGAAGGCCGGGCGCGCGGTGGCGGCAGCTTCCTTCAGGCGCAGGTCAACCAGGAGGATGTCAGCCGTTCGGTCGATGGCACCTTCATCTCGGTCGTGCCGATCGGTGACGACTGGCAGGCGGCGCTCGCCGACGTGCGCGGCGTGCTCGCCGATGCGCTCGCCACCCCGCCGACGCCCGAGGAAATCGCGCGCGAGATGGCCGAATTCGACGCCGCGCTGGCGGTGCGGGTCGAGAGCGCCGCGACCGAGGCCGGCGCGAAACAGGCCGACGATATCGTCGGCGCGGTCGATATCCGCGAGACCATCGCCTCGCCGCAGACCGCGCTCGACGTGTTCCGCGGCATGAAGGAGATGTACACGCCCGAGCGGCTGCTCGAATCGACGCGGCGGCAGTTTACCGGCGTCACGACGCGCGCGATCCTGGTTTCGCCCAAGCCGGTCGACAATGGCGAGGCGCTGCTCACCGCCGCGCTGACCCGCGACGTCAGCGCCGATGCCAGCGCCCGGCTCGCCGCCGCCAAGGTCACGTTCGACGATCTGCCCACGCTCGGTGCGCCAGGCACGGTCGTCTCGACCACCGATCTCAAGCTGCTCGACATCCAGATGATCGAGCTGTCGAACGGGGTAAAGGCGATCCTCTATCCCAATGACGCCGAAGTCTCGAAGATCATGGTCAAGGTCCGCTTCGGCAACGGCTATCAGGCCTTCCCGGCGGACAAGCCCTCGCTGGTCTGGGCCGGCCAATCGGCGCTGGTCGCCAGCGGCATCGGCGAGATCGGCCAGGAAGGCCTCGACCGGCTGACCAACGGTCGCCGCATCGGCTTCGGCTTCGAGGTGGAGAACGACGCGTTCGCCTTCTCCGCCGATACCCGCCGCGCCGATCTGGAGGATCAGCTCAGGCTGTTCGCGACCAAGCTGGCCGCGCCGCGCTGGGATGCGAACCCCGTGCGCCGCGCCAAGGCGGGGACCGAGCTCGCCTATCGCAGCTATGGCATGTCGCCGCAGACGGTGCTCGAACGCGATCTCAGCTATCTCACCCGCAACCGCGATCCGCGCTGGAAGGTGCCGGGCCCCGAGGAAGCCGCACAGCTGACGCCCGAAGCCTTCCGCGCGACCTGGGAGCCGCTGCTGCAACAGGGGCCGATCGAGGTGCTTCTGTTCGGCGATTTCGACCGGGCCGAAGCGATCGCCGCGCTCGAGAAGACCTTCGGCGCACTGCCGCCGCGCCAGCCGGTGCCGGTCATCGCCGGCCCCGCGACGGTGCGCTTCCCTGCGCCCAATGGCGATCCGGTGGTAGTGCGGCACGAAGGCGCGCCCGATCAGGCGGCGGCGTTCATCGGTTGGCCGACCGGCGGCGGGCTCGAGGGCGTGCAGGAAAGCCGCCAGCTCGAAATCCTGACCGCGATCTTCAACAGCCGGCTGTTCGATCAGCTGCGCGCCCAGGCGGGAGCCAGCTACGCGCCCCAGGTGGTCAATAACTGGCCGATCGCCTTCGACCAGGGCGGCTATATCGGCGTGATCGGGCAGCTCGCGCCGGAAAATGTGGGCAAGTTCTTCGAGATCGCCAACGCCATTGCCGCCGATCTGGCGGCCAGGCCGGTCGAGCCCGACGAACTCGCCCGCGCGACCGAACCCTTGCGGCAGCTGGTCTCGCGCGCGAGCACCGGCAACAATTTCTGGCTCAACCAGTTGCAGGGGGCGACCCGCGATCCGCGAAGGATCTCCGCCTTGCGCACGATCCTGCCCGACTACACGGTGACGAGCCCGGAAAAGATGCAGGCGCTGGCGGCCAAATATCTGGTCAAGGACAAGGCCTGGTCGTTCGTGGTGTTGCCCGAGGAGGCATCTGCCCCCTCGGGTCGGTGATCGGGCCGATCAGCTGGTCGGCATCTCGTCGGGCCCGCGGCCGGGCTCGACGGTATCGGGACCGACCGGGTCGATCTCGGGCGGCTGCTGCACCGGGTCCTCCATCGGCGGTTTGGTGGCCCGCCGCCCGGGCGGGGTTTGCGGCCCGGTGCGGTCGGGGGCGGGGATCTTGGGATCGTCGGGACGTGTGGCCATGAACAGGCTCCTTTCACCCGCACTTACGCGTCGCCGATGCAGCGGTTGCGGGCACGGCATCGCCAAGGATGCGCCCCCTTGCCCTTTGCGGCAACCTTCTTTAGACGCGCACGCTTGATTACCGCGACGCGGGCGTGGCGAAACTGGTAGACGCGCCAGATTTAGGTTCTGGTATCGCAAGATGTGGGGGTTCAAGTCCCTTCGCCCGCACCATCGCATGGATGGCCGGGAAAGGGCGGGATTGCCCTTTCTTATTATGGAAAGACAAGAGTTTAAGCCGATGCAGATTGTCGAGACGCTGAACGAGGGCCTGAAGCGGGCCTATACCATCACCATCCCCGCCAAGGATCTGGATGCCCGGGTCGATGCGGAGGTGAAGAAGATCGCGCCGCAGGTGCGCATGCCCGGTTTCCGCCCCGGCAAGGTGCCCGCCAACCTGATTCGCAAGATGCACGGCGAATCGATTCACGCCGACGCGCTCAACGCCACGATCCAGGAAAGCGTCGACAAGGCGATCCGCGACAACAATCTGCGCCCCGCCATCCAGCCCTCGGTCGACCTGAACGAGGACTATGCCGCCGGCAAGGATGCCGAGGTCAAGGTCTCGCTCGAAGTGCTGCCCCAGGTTCCCACCCCGGCGATCGATTCGATCACGCTCGAGCGCCTGACGGTCGAGCCCGCCGAGGAAGCCGTGACCGAGGCGCTGCAGCGCATCGCCGACGGCCAGAAGAGCTATGACACTGCGCCCAAGAGCTACAAGGCCAAGGAAGGCGACCAGGTCGTCATCGATTTCGAAGGCAAGGTCGATGGCGTTCCGTTCGAAGGCGGCAAGGGCGAAGGCATGGCCGTGGTCATCGGTTCGGGCCAGCTCATCCCCGGTTTCGAGGACCAGCTCGTCGGCCTGAAGGCCAATGACGAAGCCGTGATCAACGTGACCTTCCCCGAAAATTACGGTGCCAAGGATCTGGCGGGCAAGGCCGCGACCTTCGACATCGTCGTCGGCGAGGTGAAGAAGCCCGGCGAGACCAAGCTCGACGACGATTTCGCCAAGTCGCTCGGCCTCGAAAGCCTCGAGCAGCTGACCGGCCTGATCAAGGGCCAGCTCGAGCAGGAACTGAACGGCCTGACTCGCACCCACATGAAGCGCCGCCTGCTCGACCAGCTCGCTGCCAATCATGATTTCGAGGTTCCGCCCTCGATGGTCGAAGCCGAGTTCAACCAGATCTGGGCGCAGCTCGAACAGGAAGCCGCGCAGGAAGAGGATGTCGAGGCCGCGCGCGCCGAGATGGAAAAGGACCGCGACGAATATCATTCGATCGCCGTGCGCCGCGTGCGCCTGGGCCTGCTGCTGTCCGAGATCGGCCAGGCCAATGGCGTCGAAGTGTCGCAGCAGGAAATGAACATGCTGATCGCGCAGGCCGCGCAGCAGTATCGCCAGGAAGACCGCCAGCGCTTCGCCGAATATATCCGCCAGACTCCGATGGCCGCCGCGCAGCTGCGTGCGCCGCTCTATGAGGACAAGGTCGTCGACTTCCTGTTCGACAAGGCGACGATCACCGACCGCAAGGTCACCCGCGAGGAGCTGGAAGCGGCGATCGAGGCGGACGAGGACGGCCATGTCCATGGTCCCGATTGCGGCCATGACCATTCGCACGACGAAAAGCCCAAGGCCAAGAAGGCCGCGCCGAAAAAGGCTGCGGTGAAGAAGGACGCCGAAGCCGAAGCCGCTCCGGCTGAGGCAGCCGAAGAGGCCCAGCCCGCCAAAAAGGCTCCGGCCAAGAAGGCCGCCGCCAAGAAGGAAGAGGCTCCGGCCGAAACCGCAGAAGCCGCCGAAAAGCCTGCCAAGAAGGCCCCGGCGAAGAAGGCCGCTGCCAAGAAGGCCTGATCCTTCCGCGCCAAGGACAGAGAAAAGCCCCCGCGAGCCCGTCTCGCGGGGGTTTTTTCATGTCCGTCGCCAGCGCCGGTCGGCCAGGATCGCGCGAGCGGCATTGTGCCCGGGCGCGCCGGTGACGCCGCCGCCCGGATGCGTGCCCGACCCGCACATGTACAAGCCCTTGAGCGGCCCGCGATAATCGGCATGGCCGAGCACCGGCCGCGCCGCCCAGAGCTGGTCGAGGCTCATCCGCCCGTGGAAGATATCGCCGCCGATCAGCCCGAACCTGCGCTCCAGCCCCCTGGGGCTGAGCACCTGCTTGCCCAGGATCGAGGCCCGGAAACCCGGCGCGTGTGCCTCGACGGTGTCGATGATCGTGTCCGCTGCTGCGGCTTCCTGCTCGGGCGTCCATGTGAGCGATGGGTCGAACTGCTGGCAGAACAGGCTGGCGACATGATGGCCTGCGGGTGCAAGGCTGTCATCGACCAGGCTCGGGATCAGCATCTCGACGATGGGTTCGCGCGACCAGCCATGCGCCTTCGCGTCGGTGAACGCGCGGTCCATGTAATCGAGGCTCGGCGCGATCACGATCCCCGCACGCAGATGCTCGCCGTCTCCGGGCAGGCAGGTGAAATCCGGCAACCGGTCGAGCGCGACATTCATCCGGAAGCTGCCCGATCCGGTGACGTAGCCGCGCATCCGCCGAACGAAATCCTGCGGAAGCGCCGCTTCGGGCACCAGCCGCCCGTAGAGCAGCTTGGGCCCGACATTGGCGACGATCCGCGCGGCTCGCATCTCCTCGCCGCTCGCCAGACGCACCCCGACCGCGCGTCCGCCCTCGACCAGCACTTGTTCGACCGGCGCGTTCAGGCGGATGTCCACCCCCTGTTCGGCGCAGGCCTCGGCCATCATTCGGGTGATGCTGCCCATCCCGCCGATGACATGGCCCCAGCTGCCCTTGTTGCCGTTCACCTCGCCGAAGACATGGTGGAGCAGCACATAGGCCGATCCCGGCGTGTCGGGGCTGGCATAATTGCCGACCACCGCATCGAAGCCGAACGCGGCCTGGACAGGCGCGCTCTCGAACCATTGGCTGAGGAACTCGCGCGCCGATTTGGTGAACAGCTCGAGCATGTCGCGCTGCACCTCGCGAGACAGCCGCGAGAGCAGCCGCCCGGTGGTCAGCGCCTCGACCAGCCCGGCGATGCCGCTGCCGATATTGGGCGGCGGCCGCAGCGCCAGATCGCGCAGCACATCGGCGACCCGGTCGAGCATCGCGTAATAGGCGGGCAGCGCCTCGGCATCGCGCCGCGCCAGCGCGTCGCGGGGATCGTCGGCATCGCCGCCGCGCCCGATTTCACGATGTGGGGTTTCTCCCAGGAGGAGAAGATGACGATCCTCACCGAAGGGCGGCTCGAACGCGCGAGCGAATACGGTCCCGAGCCGATGGTGACCACGCGCAAGTTCTGGCAGTCGGGCGAGGGCAACCGCGTGCTGATCGGCGAGATCGCGATCGATTGCCCCGTGCGGCTGATCCAGGGGCAGAACGACCCCGACGTGCCGTGGCAATATGCGCTGGAGACCGCGAAGCAGCTTCGGTCAGATGACGTCCAGCTGCTGCTGATCAAGGACGGCGACCACCGCCTCTCGCGCGACGGCGACATTGCGCTGCTGCTGCAGACGGTGGGGAATCTGCTAGAGGATATGGCCCGCACCTAGCCTGTCACCCCCGCGAAGGCGGGGGGCCCGCTTTTGCGCGCCCGTTGCTGAAGAAGGGGATCCCCGCGTTCGCGGGAATGACGATCAGACGAGCGGCGCTTCCCTGACGATCGGCCTCGGGCGGTGGTTCTCGTCCAGCGCCACGAAGGTGAACAGCCCGCTGGTCACGCGCACCTCCTCGGCGCCGCGCCCGCGCGTCGCGATGACGTCTAGCCGGATCGCGATCGAGGTGCGGCCGACGCGCTCGACCTCGCCATAGATCGAGATGATGTCGCGCAGCAGGATCGGCGCGAGGAACTGCATCGTCTCGATCGCGACGGTGGCGCACGGTCCCTGCACCTCGCGGCCCGCGACGATGCCGCCGGCGATGTCCATCTGCGCCAGCACCCAGCCGCCGAAGATATGGCCGTTCGCGTTGATATCGGCAGGCGCGGGCACCACGCGTAGCACGGGCTCGCGCCCCGCGCTCAGCGATCCGGTCGGTTCAGACATCAAAGGCCCCCCTCAAGGCGCGTCGGGATCGAGCGCGTCGTCTATCGATTCGTCATGGCCGGTGCCGCTGGAGAGGAAGACCAGCCCCATCAGCGCCGCCGTGAGCAGCATGGTAAAGCCGATGCCGAGCGCCGCGGCAATATAGAGATGGATCGATACCAGCCCGTGCAGCAGGAACAGGATGCCCAGGATCAGCCCGATCGCGAGCGTCGTCACAGCGCCCATCCAGCCCATCACCCGCCAATAGCGGCGCCAGGCGAAACGGGCATAATCGGGATCGTCGAGATTGGAATGGCGCGGCATGTCAGGCATGTAGGTGCGCGCCGCTTTCCTTTCCAGCCAATTCGTGGGACGATGCCCCGGTCTTGAGTCGCTCGGGCGGCGCTCATGCAGCAGCGCTGCCTTCCAAGGCGACCGGGCCTTGCCTAGGGAGAGCGCATGCCATGACGATTGCCCATATCCTTTCCGGTCGCGACGGAACCGTTCACCAGTGCACCTGCACGGCCACGGTGCGCGATGCCGCCAATCTGCTCGCGGAACGGCGCATCGGCGCGCTGCCCATCGTGCGCGACGGCGAGGTGGTGGGCATCTTTTCCGAGCGCGACCTGGTCTACAAGCTGCATGCGCGCGGACCCGAGGTGCTCGACCAGCCGGTCGAGACCGCGATGACCGCGCCGGCGATCACGGTGACTCCCGATACCCAGGTCATGTCCGCGCTGTCGCTGATGACGCGGCGGCGCATCCGCCATCTGCCGGTGGTGGAAGGCACGACGCTGATCGGGTTCGTGTCGATCGGCGATCTGGTCAAATACCGCATCGACAAGATCGAAAGCGAGGCGGCGGCGCTCAGGGACTATATCCAGAGCGTTTGAGCCGGGGGATTGGGCGCCGACGTCCCTCGACTTCGCTCGGGACAAACGGAAGGGGGGTAACGCCCTAGGGCGCGCTCCATTCCCGTTTGACCAATCCCGTTCTCCGGCGAAAGCCGGAGCCCAGGAGTCAGGTCGCGCTGCATCCGCCCTGGACTCCGGCTTTCGCCGGAGAACAAATTTCTTCGCGGCTTCGCGTGAACCCTGTTGCGCCGTAAGCCTAGCGCATCAACCCGCCGAGCAGATTGCGCGCGAAGCGGCCGAGGCCCGGGAAACCGAAGGCCTTGCCGATCTCGGTCGCGACCGTTCCTGCGGCGGCAGTGGCCGCGCTGGTCACCGGGCTGGCGCTGCTCTTCTTGCCGCGCAGGGCGCCTGCGATCACCGCGCCCGCCG
>NZ_QKVT01000001.1:2687609-2701088 GCF_003426715.1 Blastomonas sp. UPD001 | reverse complement strand
ACACGCTGTCGGCCTCTGGCGATCTCGCCGAGGCGGCGGCGAACCTCTATGCCGCGCTGCACCGCGCCGATGCGAGCGACCGCGCGCGGATCGCGGTCGCGCCGGTGCCGATGGGCGGCATGGGCGATGCGATCAACGACCGGCTGAAAAGGGCGGCGGCCTAGGCAAATTGCCATCTTTACCCGTCACCCCCGCAAAGGCGGGGGGTCCGCTTCTGGGGTGCCGTGTTGAAAAGCGGGATTCCCGCCTTCGCGGGAATGACGATAAAGTCAGGATACGCCCGCAAACCCCGCGCCGACCGGCCAGCCGGGGCCGCGATAGGCGAGCACCTTGAACAGCGTGCCCATCTGCTCGGGCGAGACCAGCCGGTCGAGCGCGGTCATAATCTCCTGAGCCCGGCCGGGCTGGCCCTTGGCGAGCATCGCCGCGCGCTGCGCGATGCCCAGCGCCATCAGCCAGTCGCCCTGCCCCACCGGGCCGTGGCAATCGATATCGCCCGCCAGCGCGATCCGCTGGAGCTGCGGAAAATCGACCAGCGCGGTGAGATCGGCGAGCCCCGGATCGGCGAACGGATCGACCTTCTGGTGCGCGCGCACCGCCTGCAGCGTGCTGCCGGTGCGCGGCTCGGCATAGCCATAATCGATGAACAAGGCCGCGCCGCCCTGCGCCTTCAGCCGCGCCGCGATCTCGTACGCCATGCCGGCGGCGGCCGGGCTGCTCTCGAGGATCGTGCCTTCGGGACTGTCGGCGAGCTCCGCCGGGACCGCCGTATCCATCGGCCGCGCGCCCGCGACGGGCAGAAAGCGCTCGCCATTGTGCACCACCACCCGCTCGCGCCAGCCCTTTTCGGTGCGCACGATCTGGCGCACCGGCAGCGCATCGAGAAATTCGTTGGCGACGATCAGCAGCGGCCCCTCGCGCGGGACGCTGTCGAGCCCGTCATGCCAGGTCGCGCCGGGCACGCTCAGTTTCTGCGCCATGCGCAGCGCGCTGCTGCCCTCGATCAGATGCACCTTCGGGCGAAAGTCGAACTGCTCCATCGCGCGCAGCGCGTCCGCCGCCAGCGTCCCCCTGCCGGGGCCGAACTCGACGAAATGGCACAGCGCCGGCTTGCCCGCCTGCTGCCACTGATCGGCCAGCCACAGCCCGATCATCTCGCCGAACATCTGGCTGATCTCGGGCGCGGTGATGAAATCGCCAGTGGTGCCGAGCGGATCGGCGCGGTTGTAATAATGCGCGTTGGCCTCGGCCATATAGTGCGCGACGCTGATCGGCCCGGTCGCGCCGATCAGCCGCCGGAACACCGCCTCGAGCCCCTGCGGCGCTGCCCCCTCGCCTTCGGTCTCGTCCATCGGTTCAGGCGGTGGCGGGCAGCGGCTTGGCCGTGCGTCCGCGCGAGCTGACGATCAGGTAGAGGCCGATCAGGATCATCGGCACGGTGAGCCACTGGCCCATGCTCATCCCCGTCTGCTCGGCAAATTCGATCAGATGCGCATCGGGGTTGCGGAAATATTCGACGATGAAGCGCGCGGCGCCATAGCCCGCGAGGAACACCCCGCCGAGAAAACCGGGACGGTGGCGCACATCGGTCTTCCAGAACAGGATCATCAGCACCAGACCCAGCACCAGCCCTTCGAGCCCCGCCTCGTAGAGCTGGCTGGGATGGCGCGGCAGGCCATCGGGATCGGTCGGGAAGATGATCGCCCAGGGCACGTCGGTGGGGCGGCCCCAGAGCTCTGCATTGACGAAATTCGCCAGCCGCCCGAAAAACAGCCCCAGCGGCACCACGCACGAGACATAATCGCCGACGCGCAGATAGCTCAACTTGTTGCGCCAGGTCAGGAACGCGATGGCCAGCAGCACGCCGATCAGCCCACCATGGAAGGACATTCCGCCCTCCCAGACCTTGAACACCTCGAGCGGGGTCGAATAGAGATCGGGGCGGTAGAAGGTGACATAGCCCAGCCGTCCGCCCAGGATGATGCCGAGCGTGCAATAGAGCATCAGGTCATCGGCGTGCCGCTGCGCCATCGGCGCGCCGGGCGCCTTCAGCATCCGCCCCATGTACCAATAGCCGATCAGGATGCCGAACAGATAGGCCAGGCTGTACCATTTGAGCTGGAACGACCCGATCTGCAGCGCGACCGGCGACAGGCCCAGCTCCTCGAAGCGGATCGCGGACTTGGCGGCGGCAGCGCTCGCGCTGGCGGCAATGTTGGCGGCTAGCGCCGAAATGGGCAGGATCAAGGCTTTTCCCCAAGGGTTTTCCCCTTCATAAGGGCGTATAAGCACAAGCGAAAGAGGAGAGATATTGATGGCGACCGAGCTGGACCAGATGATGGATGAAGCCATCCAGGCGCTGACCGGCGAAGGCGGGATGCTGCCCTTGACGACTTTCGAGAAATACGGCCAGAAACTGCCCATGATCGCGTCGGCCCCGCCCGCGCTGTCGCATTTCTTTGCCTATTTCTGCATGCAGCATGCCGATGCCGAATTCCTGGTCGATGGCGAGACGCGGCTGACTTTCGGACAAAGCTATGCCGCCGCACGCCATGTCGCCGCCGCGCTGATCGCGGGCCATGGCATCAAGAAGGGCGACCGCGTGGGCATTGCCGCGCGCAACTCGGCCAACTGGATCATCGCCTATATGGGCATCCTCATGGCCGGCGGCGTCGCCACGCTGCTCAACGGCTGGTGGCAGGGCCCCGAATTGTGTGCCGGGATCAGCGATGTCGATTGCACGCTGGTGCTCGCCGACGATCGCTGCGCAAAGCGGATCGCCGAATGCGGCGCGATCGGCGATGCGCGGGTCGTCGTCATCAGCCATGACGGTCCGCCCGAAAAGGGGCTGGCGCCGCTGCTCGAAGCCGGCGGCGATGCAGGTACCGAGCTGCCCGAGCTTACCGGCGACGATATCGCGACGATCCTCTTCACCTCGGGCTCCACGGGCCAGTCCAAGGGCGCGTTTTCCGACCATCGCGGCGTGGTGCAGGGCGTGTTCAGCTATGTCGCGCAGACGCTCATGGCGCTCAACATTGTCACGAGGCAGGGCAAGCCGCCCGAGGGCCAGCCCGCGACGCTGCTCAACGTGCCGCTGTTCCACGTCACCGCCGAGGTGCCGGTGCTGCTCCAGAGCTTCGTCATCGGGCGCAAGCTCGTGCTGATGCCCAAATGGGATGCCGAAGAGGCGATGCGGCTGATCGAGAAGGAGAAGATCAGCTATTTCGTCGGCGTGCCGCTGATGAGCTACGAGATCGCGCAGCACCCCAATCGCGACAAGTACGACCTTACCAGCTGCGTCACCTTTGCCGCCGGCGGCGCGCCGCGTCCGGTCGAGCATGTCAAGCGGATCAAGGAGACGATGGACTGGGCCTTCCCGATCCTGGGCTATGGCCTCACCGAGACCAACGGCGTGGGCTGCGGCAATTTCAACGAGAACTACATGGCCAAGCCCGACAGCACCGGCCAGGCCTCGCGCCCGCTGGTGGACCTGGCGATCCTCGACGATACCGGCCACCCGCTGCCCCAGGGCCAGGTCGGCGAGGTCGCGATCCGCTCTATCGCCAATTTCCTCGGTTACTGGAACAACGAGGCGGCGACCCGCGCGGCGATCATGCCCGACGGCTATTTCCGCACCGGGGATCTCGGCTATCTCGACGCCGACGGCTATCTGTTCATCGTCGACCGCAAGAAGGACATCATCATCCGCGGCGGCGAGAATATCAGCTGTGTCGAGGTGGAATCGGCGATCTACGCGCATCCCGACATTGCCGAGGCGAGCGTGTTCGGCATTCCCGACGAGCGCTTCGGCGAGATTGTCGGTGCGGTCTATGTCGTGCGCGAAGGCGCCAGCCTGACCGACGAGCAGCTCACCGAATTCCTCTCGGGCCAGCTTGCCGCGTTCAAGGTGCCGGCGCGGCTGTGGCAGAGCGCCGAGGCGCTGCCGCGTCTGGGCACCGCGAAGATCGACAAGGTCAGCTTGCGCAGATCCTATCAGGCCGCCGCCAAGGCCGAAGCGGGAGCCGCCACCTGACCTTAACCCCCAGCCTGTATCGCTGCTTGCCATGAACCCCGTTGCCAACCAGCGCGCGATCATCGATCGCCGTGCGCTCGATGCGCGCATCGCCGAGTTCGCCGCCGAACTGGGCGAGCGCGCGCGCATGCCCGTGGTCACCATATTGCGCGAGGCGCTGGCGGCGGGGCGCGCGGAGATCGCGGCGCGGCTGCACGCCAATCCGGCGGCGGGGCATGATTGCGCGGCGGCGCAGTCGTTCCTGATCGACCAGATCGTGCGGCTGATCCACGATTATGTCGTGCGCTTCCAGTATCCGGTCGCCAATCACAGCACGGGCGAGCATTTCTGCATCGCGGCGGTGGGCGGCTATGGCCGCGGCGAGATGGCGCCGCACAGCGATGTCGACATCGCCTTCCTCACCCCGCTGCGCAAGAACAGCTGGACCGAGCAGGCGATCGAGGCGATGCTCTACATGATGTGGGATCTCGGCCTGAAGGTCGGGCATTCCAGCCGCTCGATCGACGAGATGGTCCGCCAGGCGCGCGGCGACCTCACCATCCGCACCGCGCTGCTCGAAGGGCGGTATGTCTGGGGCGACCAGGACATCTATCGCGAGGCTTCGGCGCGCTTCTGGAAGGATGTCGTCACCGGCACCGCGCGCGATTTCGTGTCGCAGAAGCTCGAGGAACGCGACGCGCGGCACAAGCGCATGGGCGACAGCCGCTATGTCGTCGAGCCCAATGTCAAGGACGGCAAGGGCGGCCTGCGCGACCTGCACACGCTCTACTGGATCGGCAAGTACATCCACCAGGTGCGCTCGGCCGCCGAGCTGGTCGATGCGGGCCTGCTGACCATGACCGAATATCGCGGCTTCCGCCGCTCGGCCAATTTCCTCTGGGCGGTGCGCTGCCATCTGCACGACATTACCGGGCGCGCCGAGGACCGGCTGACCTTCGACCTGCAGCGCGAGGTCGCCACGCGGATGCGCTTTGCCGACCGGCCGGGCAAGTCGGCGGTCGAGCGGTTCATGCAATATTTCTTCCTCAACGCCAAACGCGTCGGCGACCTGACCGGCGTGTTCCTGGCGCAGCTCGACGACCAGTTCGCCGCGCGCGACCGGCGTTTCATCCCCTCGATCCTGCGGCGGCGTCCGCGCAAGCTCTCGGGCTTCATCCTCGATCGCGGGCGGCTGGCCTTGCCCCGGCCCGATTTCTTCCGCGAGGACCCGGTGCGGCTGATCGAGATCTTTCATCTGGCCGACAAGCACAAGGTGGAAATCCACCCCAGCGCGATGCGCCAGGCGAGCCTCGATGCGCATCTGATCGACCGCAATGTCCGCGCCGACCCGCGCGCCAATGCGCTGTTCATGGACGTGCTGTGCAGCCCGCGCGACCCCGAGCTGGTGCTGCGCTGGATGAACGAGGCGACCGTGTTCGGCCGTTTCGTGCCCGATTTCGGCCGCGTCGTGGCGCAGATGCAGTTCGACATGTACCATCATTATACGGTGGACGAACATTCGATCCGCGCGATCGGGCTGCTCGCCAGGATCGAATCGGGCGAGCTCAAGGACGATCACCCGCTTGCCTATGAGGTGATGCAGAAGCTGATCAGCCGCCGGGTGCTGTTCGTCGCCACGCTGCTGCACGACATTGCCAAGGGGCGGCGCGGCGACCACAGCGTGCTCGGCGCCGAGGTCGCGATGAAACTTTGCCCGCGGCTCGGCATGACCGAGGCCGAGACCGAGCAGGTCGCATGGCTGGTGCGCTATCACCTGCTGATGTCGGCGACCGCGTTCAAGCGCGACCTGACCGATTACAAGACCATCGCCGATTTCGCCGCCATGGTGCAGAGCCCCGAACGGCTCAAACTGCTGCTGGTGCTCACCGTGGTCGATATCCGCGCGGTGGGGCCGGGCATCTGGAACAGCTGGAAGCGCCAGTTGCTCGGCACCCTGTTCGAATCGACCGAGGAGGTCCTGCGGCTGGGCCACAAGCAGCACGGGCGCCGCGAGCGCGTGATCGCCAAGCAGGAGGCTGCGCGCGCGGCGCTGGGAATCGACGAGGGGCGGTTCGTCCAGCTCGCGCGCAAGCTCGACGATGCCTATTGGATCGCGGAACCCGAGGACATCATCGCGCAGAACCTGAAGCTGATCGACGCGCACGACAGCGAGCCGCTGACCGTCGCGGCGGAATTCTATCCCGCGCGCGGCGCGACCCTGGTGACGGTGAGCGCGGCCGACCATCCCGGGCTGTTCTATCGCATCGCGGGCGGCATTCACTTGGCCGGCGGCAACATCATCGACGCGCGCATTCACACGCGGCGCGACGGCATGGCGCTCGACAATTTCCTGGTGCAGGACCCACTGGGCCGCCCATTCATGGAGGAAAGCCAGATCGCGCGGCTCAAGACCGCGATCGCCGATGCGCTGGCCAACCGGGTCGCGCTGACCCCCAGGCTGATCGCGCGCCCGACCGCCCGACCCCGCGCCGAGGCGTTCAGCATCGCGCCCAATGTGCTGGTCGACAACAAGGCGTCGAACCGCTTCACCGTGATCGAGGTGAACGCGCTCGACCGGCCGGCGCTGCTCAACCGCCTCGCCTTCGCATTGTTCGACCTCAAGTGCATCGTGCATTCGGCGCATGTCGCGACCTATGGCGAGCGCGCGGTCGATACCTTCTATGTCACCGATCTGCTGGGCGACAAGATCGACAGCAAGTCGCGGCTGAAGACACTGGAAAAGCGGCTGCTCGCGGCCGCTTCGCCCGACAGCGAACAGGCGGTCGCGGCCTAGATCTTGCCAGTCAGGATCGCCCAGCCGGCCAGACCGTTCATGCCGGTATAGACGATATAGGCGGGCAGCGCGATCGTGTAGCCCAGCGCCGCGAAGCTGAGCGCCGACAGCAGGATCAGATATTCGAGCAGGTAGCTGCCATAGCCGCGCATGAAGCCCTGGAACAGCGCGCGCATCTGCACCGCCATGGGGTGCGCCGATTCCATCGTCGCGCGGTGAAGCGCAAAGTTGATGATGCCGCACAGCACGATGAGAATGGTTGCCATGGCGTTAAACTAACGCCATTCGTCGGCTAACTGGAAGCCCCGAAATACGGCTGGACGATTTCGGGACGCCTGGCCGCGATGGGGTTAAATCGCGAGCCGGATGATCTCCGCGCCCGGCTGCTCCTTGGCGAGCCGGAAGACCGGCACTTCGCCGACGCCCTTGAGCGTGATCTTCTCGGGCAATTCGAACTGGCGATCGCCGCGCCCGCGCAGCCAAGTGGTTTCGGACACCGCAATGCCATCGGGGTGCGCGGTGCCTTCGATGCGGCTGGCGATGTTCATCGTTTCGCCCCAATAGTCATAGGCCATGCGCGTCTCGCCGATCACGCCGCCGACCACCGGGCCGGTATGGATGCCGCAGCGGATGTGCAGATCGATGCCGGTCGCGGCGCGCAGGGCGGGGAGGCCCGCGATCACCGCCTCGCCGAAGCGGATCGCGGCATCGGCGCTGTTGTGCGCGGGGCTGTTGCCACCGCTGATCGCGAGATACGCATCGCCGATGGTCTTGACCTTCTCCACCCCGGTTTCCGCCGCGCACTTGTCCGCGAGCAGGAAGAAGGCGTTGAGCAGATCGACCAGATGCCCCGGCGAGATCCGCCGCGACAGGTCGGAAAAGCCGCAAATGTCGATGAACACCACCGAGACGTCGGGATAGGCATCGGCGACGACCTGCCCGGCTTTCAATCGCTCGGCCACCGCAGGCGGCAGGACGTTGAACAGCAATTGCTCGGTCTTGGCCTTTTCCGCCGAAAGCGCATCGGAGAGGAGGAAGCTCTGGCGGTGCGCCTGGCCGACCGACCAGTTGAGCAGCACCATCACCGCCGCGCTGGTGGCATAGGCGAGCAGCGCGTAGATCGCGGGGACCAGATCGGTCGCGGTCAGCGCGACGACGGTGAAATAGACCGCGGCATGCGAGGCTAGCCACGCGGCAAACCAGCGCGTCTGCCCGGCAAAGGCGATCGCGGCAAAGGCCATGACGATCAGGCCGTTGATGGCGATCGAGGCATGCAGTTGGACATGCTCGCGCTGCATCTCCTCATAGAGCAGCGCATTTTCCGCCATGATCAGGAACGCGACACCGAGCAGGCACGAAAAGTCGATGATCGGTTTGGTCGCATAGCCGCGCCAGAAGGTCGCCCCGGCAAAGCCCGCCAGGATGGCGAGCGTCGGCAGCAGCAGCACCGAGAACCTGACTTCTTCGGCGCGGGAGAAATAGAGCGGGTTGACCAGCGCATAGCCGATCAGCATCGCGGCGAGAAAGCCCGCGAACAGCCGCATGTGCACCACGCGGGCCTGGCGCTCGCCGGTGACGAAGCGCGCCTCGAGCGCTGGATCGAGGAAGCGCCCGCTGCTCGAGCGCGCTATATCGAGCGAGTTGTCATCCTGCTGCATCGTCGGTCCCTCTGCCCTGGCGGCCCGGCCATGGATGCTGGAGATTAACATCGAGGAATTGACAAAGCGGTAACGCCCCCGGAATTGTCGCTTGCATAAGAACAGCCGGAGGGTGGCTTGACCGATTTCGACAGCTGGCGCGCACGCTCGCCCTTTTACGACGACAGCCACGAGGCGCTGGCGCAATCGGTCCGCCGCTTCGTCGCGCGCGAGATCGCGCCGTTCATCGATCAATGGGAGGCCGAGGGCGAATTGCCGCGCGACCTGCACCGCAAGGCGGCTGAGGCGGGCATATTGGGCCTGCGCTATCCCGAGGAATATGGCGGACACTCGGAAGGCTTCGACATCTTCCATGGCCTCACCCAGACCGAGGAACTGGCGGCGGTGGGCGCGGGCGGGCTTTCGGCCTCGCTGATGACGCACGGCATCGGCCTTCCGCCGGTGCTGGCGCTGGGCAGCGATGACCTCAAGCAGCGCGTCGCGCCGCCGGTGCTGGCGGGCGAGAAGATCATCGCGCTCGGCATAACCGAGCCCTCGGGCGGGTCGGACGTCGCGGGCCTCAGGACCCGGGCCGAGCGCGTGGGCGACCATTATGTCGTCAACGGCTCCAAGATGTTCATCACTTCGGGCATGCGCGCCGACTGGCTGACCTGCGCGGTGCGCACCGGCGGATCGGGCGCGGGGGGCATCTCGCTGCTGCTGATCGAGATGGATGCGCCCGGCGTGACCCGCACCCGGCTCGACAAGATGGGCTGGCGCTGTTCGGACACCGCCGCGATCTATTTCGCGGACGTGAAGGTACCGGCGGATAACCTGATCGGGCCGGAAAATGGCGGCTTCATCGGCATCATGCGCAATTTCAACAGCGAACGGCTCGGCATGGCGATGGGCTGCTGCGCCTATGCGCGGGTGTGCCTGAAGGAAGCGGTGGAATGGGCGCAGAGCCGCGAGACCTTCGGCAAGGCCTTGGTCAAGCACCAGTCGATCCGCATCAAGCTCGCCGACATGGCGCGGCGCATCAACGCCACCCAGGCCTGGGTCGACCAGTGCGCTTGGGGCTTGGAGCATGGCCGCGACCAGCCGGCGGATTTCGCGATGCTCAAGGTGCAGGCGACGCAGATGCTCGAGCATGTCGCGCGCGAGGCCGCGCAGATCCTGGGCGGGGCAAGCTATATCACCGGATCGAAGGTGGAGCGCATCTATCGCGAGGTCCGCGTCAACGCGATCGGCGGCGGATCGGAGGAAATCATGCTCGATCTGGCCGGTCGGCAGCTGTTCGGGGGGAAATGAACGAGAATGGAGGCGGTTGAGCCGCCTTCACTCGATAATGGTCCGGCAAAAGCTGGCGAACGCTACCCCATCTGCGCCCTTATGCACCCCTGTCCGGGGAGGCTGCGCCATGACTGCATCATGCGACGAGAGTTTCATTGCCAGCACCTATTACGAGTCGATGCGCGACAATTTCGAAGGCTATGCCTGGGAGATCGATCCGGCCAATCCCGATTCCAGTGCTATCAGCCGGGACAAGGCCGCGCAGCTTCAACGCCTCAAGGATGAGTTCGAAAAACTCGATCCCGAACAAGGAAACAGGCCAAAGCTGGGGCAGTTGTTCAAGATCGAACTGGCGCTGGTCTGGCTGATTCCGGACGTGGCGCTGCAGGCGCGATTCTGGACGATCGAGGACCGTTTCCAGCGGGTCGTCCCCAAATCCGTGGTCCAGTCCTACAGGAACACGCTGGCCGCCCAACCGCCCGGGCCGGTCCCTAATGCGGTATTGCGACAGCGTGCGCGCAATCTGCTCGACCGATCATCCAGCGCCTGCAGAAGGCGACCTCACGCGATGCGATGGTCGATGACGGGATATTCGAGCTGATCGGTTTGCGGATTGGCTGGGTTAGCGTGTTGCTGTCCGTGGCCATCGGCGGGGTGTTCGCACTGTTCATCTATGTGCTGATCGCGGCAGACATACTCGATCAGGTCCTCCCCAAGATGAGTGAAGGAGGTTCGTCAGGCACGGGGGCATCATCGCCTCCCAACGGGTCTCATGGCCTCGGGGTGGACAGCTTCTGGGCCGACGCCATGTATCGCGCGCTGGGTCTTCGCGATCAAAGCGACCTGTTTAAGCTGTTCGTCTTTGCCTTTGCGTCGGGCTTTGCGGAGCGCTTCGTGCCGGACATCATCAACAAGCTGACAAAGGATGTCCTGCCTGGACCGCAATCTCCCAATGGTTCGCCGGGAGGCAGCAACACCGCGGGCAGCGGGGTGAGACTGAATTTCGATTGGGATTCGGCCACCGCGCCAGACGAAGGCGCGACCATGGCCAAGGATGCTGCAGGGAATGATACGTTGCCGAATCTCGACGAACCCGACGCACCATCGGAGGACAGCGCGCCGGATACTCCTGCCCGATAATCGGTTGCCCGGCCCAGGGGCGGTACTTTCCGGCATATGACCCAGCGCACTGCGACGGAGACTCCCGCATCCTAAAGGACAATGCTATCAGGCGAATCGCCTGCATGTCCTTGTTTTACCGGGAGTCCATCATGCCCTTGCCCGTGCGTCGTTCCGCCGTTCTCAGCCTGTCCGCCGCCGCGATCGCGATACTGGTCGCCAGCCCCGTCAGCAGCCAGCAGGCAGCCGGCCCCATCGCCCGCTACGACATGGATGTCGGCACCGTCACGGGCCTCGCCGCAATGGGCAGCGGCATGGGCGCAGGGCTTTCGATGATGTTCGGCGGCGGCGGCAACAAGCAGGCACACGAGCTGATCCTGCGGCTGGGTTCGTCCAGCGCTCCAGCAGGCGGCGCGCCCAAGGCCGATCATTTCATGCCCGCCGTCGCCAAGCTCGGTGCATCGGTTCCGCTGGTCAGCCCCAAGCCGGGCACCCGCACCGATGTGCCCGAGCAATTGCCCAAGGATTTCCAGCGCCCCAAGGGCCGGTTGCTGATCTATTGGGGCTGCGGCGCCAAGGCCGGGCCCGGCCAGCCGGTGGTGATCGATTTCGCCAAGCTGACCGCGGGCCAGGTTCCGCCCGATCTGTTCGCGGGCGCGATGCCGATCGACCGCAGCGTCACCGCCGGCAACAGCCGCACCTATGGCGAATGGCCCAATGCCGAAACGCGCAAGCTGCTGAGCGGCGACAGCTCGCTGCTCGGCGATCATCGCATCGCGGGCAATTATTCGCCCGAGATCAAGTTCGCGCTGGCGCAGGATTTCATGCCCGCAATCACCGGAAAGTCGTCGCCGCTGGCGGGCGGCGCGACACAGATCAGCTGGAACAGCGTCGCCAACGCCACGGGCTATTATGCCTGGGTGATGACCGCCAAGGCGAACAGCAAGGGCGAGTTCCAGGACATGGTCTGGTGGTCGTCCTCGGCCTCGCGCCAGTTCGGCGGGGCGCTGTGGGACTGGATCGCGCCTGCGCAGGTGGCGAAGCTGATCCAGCAGCAGGTCGTCATGCCGCCGACACAGACGAGCTGCACCGTGCCCGCCGAGGTCACCGCAGCGGGCGGCGAATTCGCGCTCGGCAACCTCTATGCCTATGGCCCGGAAGCGAATTTCGCCTATCCGCCGCGCCCCGCCAATGCGAAGACGCCGTGGAAGCCCGAATGGACTGCACGCGTGCGCTATCGGTCCAACTCGATGTGGCTGCTCAACGGACCCGATATTGACGCGATGATGCGCGGCGGTGATACGAGCGAGGCCGAACCGCCCAAGAAGAAGAAAAAGTGCAAGGGCGGTCTTGGCGGCCTGCTCGGCGCGGTGGTGACCGGCGAGGGCTGCTGACCCGACTTGGCGCGCGCCCATGTTCCTGCTATGTTCCAGCTGCGGCTTCGAGTCGGAACAAAGGGGATGATGCGATGAGCGAGTTGATATTCTACACCAACCCCATGTCACGCGGGCAGATCGTCCGCTGGATGCTGGAAGAGGTGGGCGCGGATTACGAGCAGCGTGTGGTGCAATACGGGCCCGAGATGAAGGGGCCGGATTACCGGGCGGTCAACCCGATGGGCAAGGTTCCTGCGATCGTGCACAACGGCAAGGTCGTCACCGAATGCGCCGCGATCTGTGCCTATCTGGCCGAGGCCTTCCCGCAAGCCGGGCTGGCCCCGACGGCCGAGGAGCGTGCGGATTATTATCGCTGGATGTTCTTCGGCGCCGGGCCGCTCGAACAGGCGATCATCAACCATGCGATGAAATGGGAGAGCCCCGAGGACAAGCAGGCGATGCTCGGCTATGGCAGCTACGAGCTTGCCGTCGAGACTCTCGCCGGGTGGCTGGCAGATCGCGATTATGTCTGCGGCGACCGGTTTACCGCGGCGGATGTCTATGTCGGCGCGCAGGTCGATTGGGGCCAGGCTTTCGGGACCCTGCCCGCCAACCCGGTTTTCGCCGCCTATGCCGAACGGCTGCGCGCGCGGCCTGCCTATCAGCGCGGCAAGGCGATCGACAACGATCTGATCGCCAAGGCCAAGGCCGAAGCCGAAGGAGCCGGCGCATGACCCGTCAGGAAGGCGGATGCCATTGCGGCGCGGTGCGCTACGCGGTCGATGCCCCGGGCGAGCAGGACGAACCTGCGCGCACGGCCTTGTGCCACTGCACCGATTGCCGCCGCTGCGCCGGGGCTCCGGCGGTCGGCTGGACCGCGGTAGCGAGCACGACCTTTCATCTGCTGACGGGCACGCCCTCGGTCTATCACTCGTCCGAGCATGCCGAGCGCAGCTTCTGCCCGGTCTGCGGGACGGGGCTGTTCTATGTCAACGAGGCGGTGCTGCCCGGGCTGGTCGACATCCAGACCGCGACCTTCGACGATCCCGACGCCTTTCCGGCGATGGCGCATATCCAGACGGCCGACCGCATCGGCTGGATGAAAAACGCGCACGAACTGCCCGAGTTCGAGCGCTTTCCCGAAGGGTGACGAAATCCTCCCCCAGCTCGCTGGGGGAGGGGGACCGCCCGCATAGCGGGTGGTGGAGGGGCAGAATATGCGCGCCTGGGTGGAACCGGACGGCCGTT
>NZ_QKVT01000001.1:2674795-2687509 GCF_003426715.1 Blastomonas sp. UPD001 | reverse complement strand
GTTCCGCTTCCCCTCCACCACCGACCTGCGGTCGGCGGTCCCCCTCCCCGAGACAAGCTCGGGGAGGACTGGAAATTTACCCCGTCGGGCCGAACACCTTGGGCGTGTTCGCCCCCGCCTTGCGGTCCTTGTCGCTCGACGTGATCGCCTCGAGAATCTGCGGGTTGCGGAAATCGCCATTGGCATAATCGCGCGCGGACTGGCCGGCGATCGTATCCTGCTTGTCGGGGTTCGCGCCGTTCTTGAGCAGCAGCCGGACCATGGCGAGGTCGCGCAGCTGCACCGCGCGGATCAGCGCAGTCTCGCCCGAATTGTTCGTCGCATCGATCTGTGCCTTGCGGCCGAGCAGCAATTCGGCGCCGTCGACGAAGCGCAGGTTGGTCGCCAGCATCAGCGGGGTGATGCCGTTCTTGTCGCGCGCATTGGGGTTGGCCCCGCGCTGGAGCAGAAAGCCCATCCAGGTGAGGTCGCGCCGCGCGGTGACGATGTGCAGCGCGCTCTCGCCGCTGGTAATGTCCTTGGTGTTGACGATGGTGCTGCCCGGTTCGTTGAGAAACTGGGTCGCCTTGTCGCCGTCGCGCTCGCGCACCGCCTTGAGGAAATTGTAGCTGTCGGAAAACTGGGCCGAGGCCGCCACCGGCAGCAGCAGCGCCAGAGCCGCCAGCAGCGCCATCGGACCACGGGTCAAGATGCGGACAAAGCCATCCACGAATTCACGTTCCTTGTGCAGGGTGGGTCCGGCGCGCCGGGCCCGGGTTGTTCAAGCCCCCTTGAAACGGGGTGCATAGCAGAGCATGGACGAACCTGTCATGAACAAATCCCTGTCGCTCCTCGCCGCCCTGACGCTTCCGTTCGCGCTCGCCGCCTGTGGCGGTGCCGCGACCAGGCAGGAAGCGCCGCTCGAGGGCGCGAAGATCGGCGGACCGTTCGCGCTGACTGACCAGGACGGCAAGACGGTGAAGGACAGCGATTTTGCCGGCAAGTTCCGGATCATCTATTTCGGCTACAGCTATTGTCCCGATGTCTGCCCGGTCGACCTGCAGAAGATCGCCGCCGGTTTCGCCAGGTTCGAAAAGGACCAGCCCGAGCGCGCGAAGGCGATCCAGCCGATCTTCATCACCATCGATCCGGCGCGCGACACACCCGCGGTGCTCAAGCAATATGTCAGCGCCTTTCACCCGCGGCTGATCGGCCTCACCGGTACGCCCGAACAGATCAAGGCGGTCGCGGACGCCTATCTCGTCATGTACAAGGCGCAGAAGCCTGCCGGCCCCGATCCCAAGGCCTATCTGGTCGATCACAGCCGCCAGGCCTATCTGATGGGCAAGCAGGGCGAGCCGATCGCGCTGCTCCCCTATGACGAGGACCCGCAAGCCATCGCCGCCGAAATCGACAAATGGACGCGCTGATGGCGGCGGGCCGCCATCGACCTGAAGAGAGCCCCCCGTTCTGGGAACAGCCGCTGGCGAGCCTCGACCGCGCGCAGTGGGAGGCGCTGTGCGACGGCTGCGGCAAATGCTGCCTGCACAAGGTCGAGGATGAGGACACGGGGCACATCTACCCCACCAATGTCGCCTGCCGCCTGCTCGACACGCGCACGGCGCGCTGTTCCGACTATCGCCATCGCCGCGCGCTGGTGCCCGATTGCCTGCGGCTGACCCAGGGCAATGTCGCATCGATCGCCTGGCTGCCCTCGACCTGCGCCTATCGGCTGCGCGCAGACGGCCTTCCGCTGCCCGACTGGCACCATCTGCGCACCGGAAGCCTGGCAGAGATGCACGCGGGCGGTCATTCGGTGATCGGCCGGGTGATTTCCGAGGTGCATGCAGGTCCCATCGAGAACCATATCATCGAGGAAGAACTGTGAGGCGGCCAATCGCCCTCACGCTTCCCACGCCTTGCGGCGCGGGCCCCTTCCCTCTCCCGGCGGGAGTGGGAGGGGGGCGCGCAGCACCGGAAGGGTGAGGGCGAGCGGCCGATGCCGATAGCGCGCCTGCTCCTGCGCAAACCCGCCGCGCATCGGCGTCGCGGTGCCGGCGCGCGCAATCCGGCTGCGCACCGATCCGGCCAGGGGCGCGCTGTTGCTCACGCTTCCGCGCCATGCCCGGCTGGGCGAGGGCATCGCCTTTGCCCGCACCCAGGCCGATTGGATCGAGGCGAGCTTCGCGCGCGCCGGCACCGCGACGCCGATCGAACCGGGCGCGGTTCTTCCCTTTCGGGGGACACCGCACCGGATCGACTGGGAGGCCGCGCATGGCCGCACGGTGGTCGCCGCCGATGGCGTCATCCGGCTGGGCGGCGCGCGCGATTCGGTCGAACCGCGCCTGACGCGCTGGCTCAAGGCCGAGGCAAGAAGGCACTGCGCCGCCGACCTTGCCGATTACTGCGCCCGCGCGGGCATCGCGACACCGTCGCTCGCCCTGAGCAGCGCCGCGCGCCGCTGGGGCAGCTGTTCGGCAAACGGCACGATCCGCATCAACTGGCGGCTGATCCTCGCGCCCGACACGGTCCGCCGCTCGGTCGTCGCGCACGAGGTCGCGCACTTGCGCCACATGAACCACAGCCCCGATTTCTACGCCTGGCTCGATCACCTGTTCGAAGGCGACCGCAAGTCCGCCGACCGCTGGCTGAAAGCGCACGGGCGCGGGCTGTATCTGGTGGGCGGGGGTTGAGGCTGCGATTTTCAGCAAACCTCGGTGCGCAGGTCCCTCGACTTCGCTCGGGAACTCGAACCGTTGACGGGGCGCGTTACCCCTTCCGTTTGTCCCGAGCGAAGTCGAGGGACGTCACGCGCAATCGCTACAGGTTCCGTTCCACATCCTGCGCACCGTGCAGAACCCGAACGACGACGATCCTCTCGGCCTCGCTGCGGAAATAGATGATGTGCGATGCCACCCTGCATTTCAGCAATCCGGGACGGACATCGACCGGCCTGCCTGATCTGTCGCCCCGCGCCAATGCCTCACACAGGCTGCTGATGTCATCGGTATAGCGATCGGCCTGGTCTTCGCCCCAGCGATCCGCGCTATAGTCCCAGATGGCTTCGATATCGGCTTCCGCAGCAGGCAGGAAGACGAGCGATCTCACCGCGCGGCGCGCTCCGCCCGCTTGCGTACCTTGAGAGCCTCGAAGTCGATCGGGCGCGGTTCGCCAGATTGCTCCCCCTCGATCAGCGCCTCCTGAAGGGCGCGCACCTTGGTCTCATGCTCTTCGAGCAATCGTAATCCGGCGCGGACCACGTCGCTGGCAGAGCCATAGCGACCGGTCCGGACCTGCTCGGCGATGAAGCCGGAGAAATGGTCCCCGATCGTCACGGACGTGTTGCGTGCCATGTTCAGTCCCAGTAGTGGCAGAGACTGCCACGATATACCAAAAAGTATTACAGCACAATCACACCGTCATCGACGTGCCCCGGTAGATCCGCGCACGGTACCGCGAATCCTGCGCGTCGGGCAGCGGGGCGCCGACCAGCAGGACCGCGCGAGCGAAGCGCTTGAGCTCTTCCTGATGCTCCACCGCGTTGCGCGGTTCTTCGGAGCGGACGCGGCGGGTGAGGTTGATCTGGTTGGTCGGCACGTCGTGTACCAGCCGCTCGTTCTCCACCGCCAATGTCGCGGTGAAGGCGTGCAGCGTCGTCTTGACGAAATTGGCGAGCGCGAACGCCGGGCCGCTCTGGCCGAAGGGCACGTCGGGCGAGACCAGCACCAGCTGGCAGCCGTCATAGAGCGAGGCCTTGCGCGAGACGCGGAAATGCTGGGTGAGGTTCTCCTCGCACAGCGTGCGGAATTCCTCGGGCTCGAGCATCGCACCATCCTCGAACAGCCGGTCGGGCAGGCCCGCCATCGGCGTCGAGACGACCGTGGTCGGGCGGCCGAAATCGGTCAGCGCCCGGTCCATCGCGCTTTCGACATCCGCGCCGCACACGCGCACGGTGACCTTTTCGGCAATCTCGGGATCGAGCAGCGCCAGCACGCTCGCCTCGCCCGCCTCGCTGCGGGTGAGCAGCACCAGCCGCGCCACGCCCAGCCCGCCGATCAGATGGTTGGCGGTCTCCGCGATATAATCGGCCAGATGCTCGCCGATCACCCACACGGTCTTGCCCTTCATCTGTTCGAGCCGCTCCTGCTTGGGGCTGCCGAACATCTCGCGCTCGGTGTACGAGCGTTCGACGCTGAGCCCGCCCGAGGGCATGAAGGTCTCACCGCTCACCGCGCGATCGGCGAGATAGAAGACGGTCGCCTGCGCGACCTCGCTCTCCTTGGGCATTGCGCCCAGGTGCAGCTGCGACAGCACGCCGCGCCCGACCTTGTCCGCCTCCTTGCCGATGCGTTCCTGCGGCAGGTACGGCATGTCGTCGGGCGGCAATGCCAGCAGCCAGCCGGTACGGCCTTCGGCGCTCGCGCTGCGCTGCTGCCATTCGTCATGCGCCAGCAGATAGCCCGCCGAGGCGAGCCGCATCAGCAGGCGGCCTGCGATATCGGGGGTGAGCAGATAGCGGTCCCAGGTACAGATGCCGTCGCCCTCGCGCGCGAGTTCGAGGCAGAGCAGCCGCAGCGGATCGGGGGTCGAGCGGTCGTGGCTGAGATAGCCGGTATCGTTGCGCGCGAGCCGGCCGAGCACATGCGTCACCTCCGCCCCCTCGCGGATCGATTCGATCACCGCGGCATAGATGGCGTTCAATCGCTTGTTCTCGAGGATCAGGCGGGCGCGGCGCAGGAACAGGCCGGGCTTGCCGCCCGTGCCTGAAAGCCGGTCCCCATCGACCGGGCCGGGCGCGATCGCGTTGACCTGGATCTCGGGGCCGAGAAAGCGCGAGAAGCTTTCCACCATCGCGCGCTGCCCGGCCTTGGACACGGCATAGTCGGCGCGGTTGGGATAGGCGACCGCGAGGAACTTCTCGCCGCCGAAATAGCTCGACACGTTGAGAATATAGCCCGAGCCCTGCCGCTTCATGATCGGCACGACATAATGCATCAGCAGATAGTTGCTTATGAGGTTCGCGTCCAAGGTCCAGCGCCACATGTCGAGGCTCATGTCGATGACCATGTCCTCGGCTCCGGCAACGCCGGCATTGTTGATGAGATAATCGATCCGCCCGAACTCGGCCATGGTGGCATCGGCGGCGCGGCGCAGCGAATCGAAATCGCTAACATCGACATCGGCCATGATCTTCACCCGGCGCTCGACGCCCGAAAAGCCGACATCCTGCAACTCGCCGACGATGCGTTCGCGCGCGGCCTCGAGTTCGCTGGCGCGGCGCGCGACCATCATCACCTTGGCCCCGGCGAGCGCGAGCAGCCGCGCGACCTGGCCGCCGATCCCCGCCGATCCGCCGGTGATCATCGCCACCTTGCCCAGATGCAGCCCGGTGATGTTCTCGGCAAAGCCCAGCATCGCCCGGCGCGCGCCCGTCTCCTCGCCGATATTGGCAGGGAGATACAGCGAGGTTTCGGTGATCTTCTGTTCCTTGAAGACGATGCGCGTCGCATGGCCCGCGGCAAAGCGCGTGTTCTCGTCCTCCTCGTTGGTGTAGCGCACGATCTGGTTGCCCCAGGCGGCGCGCTTCTGGCGCCCTTGCGCGAAATCGACGCGCGATTCGTCGCGCCAGATGGTGATCAGTTGCGCAATCGCGGCAGCGAGGATGCGGCCCGCCTTGTTGCCCTTGCCGTCGCTGGGACCCGACGTGAACACGAAGCGCGGGTCCTGCATCAGGTCGGAACAGGTCTTCCAGTAGCGGCGCAATGTGCGCGCGACCGCAATCGTACCGGTCAGTTCGATGTCGATCAGCGCATCGACCTCGGCATCGCTGGCCTCGACCAGGCTGTCGCCGAAATGCCCCGCCGGTTTCACGGGCAGCACGATCGCGCTGTGGATCGCGCCATGCGCGTCCGAATAGGCGCGGATCGCCGCCTCCATGCCGTCGGGCTCGGCGCGGTTGAAGCGCATGATGGTGAGCCCCTCTTCGGCCCCTTGCGCCTTCACCCGCGCCTCGGCCTGCGCGACATCGACCTGGCGCGTCATGCCGAGCAGCACGCGCGCACCGCACGCCGCCTGGATCTTGGCCATGTCGAGCGCGTCTTCCCAGGCCTCGCCCGCCGCGATCAGCACGGTGAGCCCCGCGCCGTCGAGCGAGCGCATCGACGGGCGCGTCATATAGGTCGAGCGCGAATCCTTGCGCACCTGCATGCCGTGCGTCACGTCGATCTCGTTGCCGTTGAGCGCGGCGGATTCATCGCTGGCGAGGAACAGGCAGGCATCGGCAATGTCGCCCGGCACGGGCAGCGTCTTCTGCTTCGGCGCATCGCCGACCGCGCGTTCGAGCGTCATGCGGCCCATGAAATGGTTCGCGGTGGTGTTTTCCGGCTCGCCCTGCAGCGCGTCCATCGCGGCGAACACGGTGCGGATGCGCTCGCTCTCGATAGGGCCGGGAAAGACGGTGTTGACGCGGATGCCGGACGCGCCGAGCTCCTTGGCCAGTTCCTGGCTCAGCGCATTGAGCGCCGCCTTGGGCACGACATAGGCGGTGCGCCCATAATAGCGGGTGTGCGAGAAGATGGTCGAGATGTTCACCACCGATCCGCCCACCGGCATGATCGGCGCCGCGGCGCGGGTCAGGTTCCAGCTGACGCCGAGCAGGTTGCGCATCGCATCGGCGACGGTCTCGCTATCGCCATTGGCCTCCATCTCGGCGCGGGTGAGCGGCACGTTCTCGAGCGTCTGGCGCGGCCCGGCCGAACCTGCATTGTTGACCAGCACGTCGATCCGCCCCAGCGCCGCCCTGACCTGATCGATCCCGGCGCGCACCGAATCGGGATCGGCGCCATCGAGGATCACGGTGAAGACGCGCGATTCCTCGACCCCGGTCTCGTCGAGCAGCGCCTGTTTCGCCGCCGCCAGCCGCTCCTCGGTGCGTCCGGTCATCACCAGTGTCGCGCCCTCGGCGATGAAGCGGCGGATGATCGCGCCGCCCAGATTGCCCGCAGCCCCCGTGACCAGCGCCACCTTGCCCGCCAGCCGCCCGGTCGCCGCCTTGCCGCCCGCCGGGTCCACCTTGGCCCCCTTGCCCTTGCCTGCCGTCATCTCATGTCTCTCCTGCAACGCCGGACCAGGGCGATCGTGGTGCGGTCAATCCCTGGGGAGGGTGGAAGTGCTGGCCCAATATTCGAGCAGCTCGTCGCGGCTGCGCAGGCCCATCGCGGGCAAGGCGTGGTTGACGACATAGGTCGCGCCGGTGTGCCGGTTGTCCCACATCGCCTGATGCGCCTCGGGCAGGCCGTCCCAGTCGACGACCAGAGGCTCGGTGACGCTCAGCAGACCGCCCGCGATCATATTGTTCATCACCGTCACCTCGTGCGCGTTGCACAGGTGCGTGCCGAAGATGTTGGCAGTCGGCATGATGATGCGGCGCTGCCGGGTCCAGACCTGCGGCGCGTAGAAGGTGTAGCGGCGACCCGCCATTTCCTCGGCATAGACTATGCGGCCGCCGAACGGCTTGACCAGCGAGGTCGAGACGCCGAGCGAATCCTGGCCCGCACGCTCGATCACCAGATCGGGCACGCCGCGCGGATTGCCGGGCGATCCCAGGATCCTGCCGACCGCGGTGCCGAAGGGCTTCATCGTATGCTGCTGATAGCGGCGCACGCCTTCCTTGAACCGCTCGATGTCCGCGCGGGCATCGGGCAGGCGCGGCAGGCTGTCGGGCCAGACGAACTCGGCATCGCGGCGTTTCAGCCCTTCCAGGCTGATGATGCCCTCGACCGATTCCTCGAGCCCCAGCGACTGCAGGAACTCGCGCTGCCCGTCGGTGGTGGTGACGATCACCGTGCGCGCCTTGTACAGCCGCGCCGCCTCGATCATCTCGAGCCCCAGCGGATCGGCCAAATCGCGGCTGCCCGGGCCGTAATAGAGCAGCACCGATTCCCCGCCACGCAGCTGCGCGCGCGCCAGCATGTCCGAGGGCGCGGCGCTGCCAGGCTTGCCCATGAAGCTGAAATGATAGCCCGAGGACGCACCGTAAAAGGCGAGCGTGCCATTCTCCTCGAGCAGCTGGAAGCTGCGCGGAAAGGCGCTTTCGCCCGCATGGCTGACGACGAAATCGGCAAGCCTGCCGCCGTTCATCCTGCGATATTCCTCGAGAATGCCGGCGCCGTCAGCCTCCCAGGCTTTCGCCGCTTCGGGATCGTCGGGTACCGGGGTGAAGGCGGCGGCAAAGCGCGGATCCTTGCGATTGAGCGCGCCGACCGCGCCCTGCTCGCGCACGAAGGCGGCGCGGTCCTCGCTCGAGACCAGCCCGGTCGCCTTGAGGCCCGACTTGAGGCTCGATTTGAGCGCATCGAGCCCCGTGCCGGTGGCCGATCCCTCGACGAAGATCGTCTTGCCCGGCACGATCTGCAGCGTGGTGAACAGGCAGCGGGTGATCGTGCCGAGATTGAGCACATAGCTGCCTGCCTGTTCGAGCGTCAGGTCGGGCGGCACGCGGTGCAGCTGCGGTCCCTGGACGTTGAGGAACTGCGCATGGCTGCCGGTCTTGGTCTCGTAGCCCTGGATGGCGAAGCCCGCGAACATCGGGTCGTCGCCCGCCTGGGGGGAGAGCAGGTCCGAGGTGCCCGAATAGACGACCACCATGTCGCCGACGCGCAAGCGCCCTTCGGCCTTGACCTCGCTGCCCAATGAGGCGACCAGCGCCAGCCCGCCCGAACCGGTGATCTGGACGTCCTCGTCATGCGCGTCGAAGGGGGAGACGGGTATGCCGGTGAGCGCCCAGATATCGTTGAAATTGACCTCGCTGGTCAGCATGTACACCAGAGCCTCGTTGGGCTCGGGCGCGACCACGGGGACGATATGCTCGCGCTCGTGGGATGCGGGCGGGCCGAAGCGCGGCGCGCCGGTATCGGGATCGCGGCTGATGCCGAAGGCGAGCTGTTTGGCCGGGATCGGGGTCACCCCGGGATAGAAGGGCGCGCCGACGGGGAGCAGCTGGCCCGATGCGATCATCGCCGCCTTGTTCGCCTCGTGCTCTGCATCGATCCACACGCCGGTGCGCCGGACGGGCAGCGGCGGCGACTGCTTGTCCATGAACTGGCGGATGCCGGTCTTGCCGCCCTCGGGATCGATGATCGCCTCGGCAAAATGCTCGCCCTCGCGCTTGAGCCCTGCGGCCATGCCTTCGGTCCAGCCGGTGCGAACCGCATCGAGCGCGCGCCTGCCCGCCTCGCCGCGCCCGGCCCATTCGAGCTGCTTGAGGATGCGCTGGAGAAACGTGTCCTCGAGCACCGCGTCGAGATCGATATGCGCCGCATGGGCCCAGCGCTTGGTCATCGCCTTGCGATCGGCAAAGGCCTTGCCGAGGGTGCTTTCCGCCCCGTGCCGCGCATAATCGCGCACCATCGCGTGCGCCATGCTGAGCACATCGTCGCTGCCATCGGCGATCTGCTCGATCGCGCCCAGCTCGAGCGCTTCCTGCGCCCCGATCGCCCGGCCGCCCAGGATCAGGTCGAGCGCATCGCGCAGGCCTTCGGCGGCGCGGCGTTCGGCGAGCAGGCGCGGCAGCCGCTGCGTGCCGCCATAGCCGGGCAGCAGCCTGAGGTTGATCTCGGGCTGGCCGAAGCGTGCCACGGGTTCGGCAATGCGGTAATGGCAGGCGAGCGCGAACTCCATCCCGCCACCCAGCGCCACGCCCTGGATCGCGGCGATGCACGGCTTGCCCATCGTTTCGATCTTCGCAAAGGCGAGCTGCGCATTGTTGGGCAGCACGCCGGCCTCTTCGACCGTGTTCACCTCTTCGAGCATCTGGCGGATATCCGCCCCTGCCACGAACGAGGCGGTGCCCTGGCCGGTGAATACCACCGCAATCACGTCATCCTTGCGCGCGAGATGCTCGACCACGATCACCAGCTCGTCGATCGCGCGTTCGTTGAGCGCATTGACCGGGGGGTTGGTGACGGTGACCGTCGCGACGCGCTTCCCGTCGCCCAGATTGTTGTACTGGATCAGGAAATAGCGATAGCGCTCGAACAGCGCCTGATCCTCGGCGAGCTGCTGCTTGCGCTGCCAGGCGGCGACGGCGGCCTTGAGCGCATCGATGCTCTCGGGATTGCGCAGCGTCGAGGTGTCGCCGATATCACCGCCCTCGACGATCGCGCGGACCATGCGGCGCATGTACTTGCCCGAGCGCGTCTCGGGAAACTCGGCGACCTCGAGAAAGTCCTGCGGCACCGCGACCGCGCCCTTTTCGGTGCGGACCAGGTCGGTCAGGCGGCGGCGGTCGTCCTGGGTGAGCCTGCGCCCGGCGATGGTGGTGACGAACGCGATCGGTGTCGCGCCCTTTTCGCGATGCGGCGCGCCGACGACCAGCACATTGCCCACCGGCGAGCCCGGATCGAGCGTCTTGTCGCGCAGGATCGCGCCCTCGATCTCCTCGGTGCCGATACGATGGCCCGAGACGTTGATGACATCGTCCGAGCGGCCGTGCAGCGAGAACGAGCCGTCCTCGTGCCGGATCGCGAAATCGCCCTGAGTGTACGCCCAGGTGCCTTTCCAGCGCCCCCAATAGGTGCTCGCGTAACGGGCGGCATCCCCGCGCCAGAGCGGGTTGACGCGGATGCCGCCCGACACGGCTTCAAGGCTGAACTGATCGGTATCGCCCCAGATGGTGCGGGTTAGATACGGATAGGGCAGCGCGATGACGATCTCGCCCTTCTCCCCGTTCTTCGCGCGCCGCCACGGAACGCCGCCGGCCTCTTCGCGCTCCAATCCGAATTCGAGCGGCGGGGCATCGGCATCTTCGACCCAGACATCGCCGACGATCCAGGGCAGCGGATAGGTATGCGCGTCAGGGCGCAGCGGGAAATCGCTATTGCCGTAGAAATGCGTCCAGGCGATGCCGCCATGTTCGGTCGCCCAGTAGCTGTTGATGTACCAGGGCGTGACATGCTCCATCGCGAAGGCCTGGACCGAGGGCGAGGTCGGCTCGGCGCAGAAGGTTGCGACCTTGAGCGAGGACATGTCGTACGCCTGGATGTCCTTCAGATTCTCCGGGTCCTGCATCACGCCTTTGAGGAAGGTGACGCCCGCCTTGAAGATCTGCACCTTGTGCCGCTCGATGATCGAGGCGAAGCGCCCGGCATGCGGGAAGACCGGCGAGCCTTCGGTGATGATCGTCGTCACCCGGCACAGCAGCGAGCCTGCGATCAGATAGCTCTGCCCGGTGATCCAGCCCGGATCGGCGACGACGAACATGACATCGCCCGGCGACGCATCGAAAGCCACCGGCATGGTCGCGGCGACGCCGGCGCAATAGCCGCCATGAACGTGCACCACGCCCTTGGGCTTGCCGGTCGAACCCGAGGTATAGATGATGAAATTGGGATACTCGGCATCGACCGGCAGCGGCCGCGACACCGCCCAGATGGCGCGGACGAAATCCGCATCGGGCAGCGCCAGCAGCGCGGCTTCGTCGGCGACATCGAGCCCGAGCGCGCGCGCGGCTTCGAGAATCTTCTCGCCCGCCTCAGCGGTCAGGTCGTGGCTCCAATGGTCGCGGTGCGCGTTCCACACCAGATCGGGCTGCGCGGTGTGGCGCACCACCACCACCGCCTCGACGCGCGGCGGCGAATCGACCAGGGCAGACGCGATCGCCATGCGCAGGTTCGCCGCCTGCGCGGCATTGAGCGCCGAGCCCTGCGCCAGATCGTCGAGCGCACGCCCGACACCGCGCATCACGTCCGAGCGTTCCACCGTGACCTCGCCGTCGAGCAATTCGCTCACCGCATCGGTGATCGCGCCGCGCACCTTGTCATCGGCCTCGTTCGCGGGGTCGTTCAGCGCGCTGGCGAGCAGGTCCATCGCGGTGCCGACGCCGATGAAATTGTCGAGCGCAGGGTCGGTATAGCTCGTCTTGAACGGCACCATCTGCGCGTTGCGATAGCTGCCATCGGCGGTGATGACGATCTTGGCACCCGCGTCAGCGATCCGGTCGGACAATGTCTTGTCGCTGAACCCGCCGAAGACGGGCGTGTAGATGATGCCTGCGCGCTTGGCGCCTTCGGTCCAGTAGATCTGCGCCGGGATCGACGGCATGTTGAGCGCGATGCGGTCGCCCGCCTTCAGCCCCAGCGCGGCCAGCGCCAGCGAGCATTTCGCCGCTTCCAGCATCAATTGCTTGCGCGACACCGGGTAGCAATCGACCGGCCCGCCGCGGCCATTGTCGCTGGACATGTTCCAGCGGTCGCCCTCGAAGATCAGCGCGGTTTCCGCGCCGTGCCCGGCGAGAACATGCCGGTCGACCTCGTTGAAGCCGCTATTGGTGAACGCGCCCTCGAACCAGCGCCAGTTGGGCGGGGTGTCGGCATTGAGCCCGCGCTCCCAGGGGGTGTGATCGGCGGGCAGGTCGAGGCTCTGCGGCGCGCCGGTCGCGGCATCCCATCCGGTCCACACGCCCGCGTCGCGATCGAAAAAGCCCCAGGCCTGATGCTCGGGCAGATACCAGCAGATCGACGCGCGCGCCTGGTCGCCATGAAAGGCGCCCGGATCGGCGATGCAGGCATTGCGCATGGCGGTCCAGCTGGCCGAATCGGTCAGCGGATTGGCGCGCGGAGCGACGGCTGGCGATAGCACCATGTCGAGGGCGGTCAGAGGACGGGCCCGGACAGGCGGGCGCGCGCAGGGCGGGTATACGGGGGGAACGACATGAGTTCGCAGCTCTCCCGCCGTCTC
>NZ_QKVT01000001.1:2673420-2674695 GCF_003426715.1 Blastomonas sp. UPD001 | reverse complement strand
CGGTTGCGGCGAACGAAACAAATGTCTCCCGCCTCTCGGATAACACAATGTTTCGCGGAGCGGTAGCGCCGATTACCGCACGCGGTTCACCGCTGGTGCCAGCGCCCCACCGCGCGCGACACCGCCTGCATCAGCTGCATCCGCTGCGGAATGCTCGCTGTGGTCTCGGCGAGCATGACCGCTACGGCATAGCGGGTTCCGTCGGGCGCGGTCATAATGCCGACATCGTTATAGCCGGTCGAAACCGGGGGCAGATCCTGGCCGGTTCCGGTCTTGTGCAGGAACTGCCACCCGGCTGGTACGCCCGCCTTCAGCCGATTGGGGCCGCTGCGCGTGCGGCCAAGCGTGTCGAGCATGAGCCGGGTGGAGCTCTGCGAGAGCAATTCGCCGCGTGCCAGCCGCGCCAGCGCATCGACAATGCCCTCGGGGCTGGCACCGTCGATCGGATCGGCGACATAGGCCGAGAGCAGGTTGCGCCGCCGGTCGAGCGGCACGCGCTCGCGTGCGGCCTGGAAGGCACGCCCTGCCGACAGCTCCTGCCGCCATTCGACGCCGGCGATCGAGCTCTGCAACAGGCGTTCTCCGGGGCCGAAGCGGATGTTGGCGAGGCCCTTGCGGCGAAGGAAGTCGTTCACCGCTCCCGGGCCACCGGCGGTGCGCAACAGCGCATCGTTGGCGCTATTGTCGCTCGCGGTCAGCGCCTCGTTGATCAGCGAGCGGACGGTCGCACGCACCACGCCTTCGCGCGCGACGCGGGCGGCAAGCGGCTGGTGGAACAAGGTGAGGTCATTGGCGGTGATCGTCACTTCCTGGTCGAGCGAGACCTCGCCGCGATCGACCTTTTCCAGCACGGTCATCGTCACCCAGAGCTTCGAGACGCTCTGCTGCGGGAACAGCTCGCCGCCGCGCTGGCCGACCACCCAGTCGCCATCGATGCGGCGCACCGCGATGCCGGTCTTGCCAGGGAAGGTCCGCCAGAGTTCCTGCAACTCGTCGCGCAGCCCCTGCGGCACGACATTGGCGGCGCGCGGGGCGAGCGGCGGCGGCACCGGCTGCACCCGGGTGGGCGGCGGAGCGGGTGCGGGGCGCGGCTGCGCGACCTGTTTGGGTGTCGATACGCACGCCGACAGCGCGGCAGTGGCGAGGATTAGGACCAGCGGACGGGCGACCATGCGGGGCTTTCTAGCAGCAACTTGGGGTTTGCGACCATGCGGCACAGGACATGTATCGCCGCTGAAAGGCTCTAGCCACGGGTTCCCGGCGCGGGGGCGCTTT
>NZ_QKVT01000001.1:2669940-2673320 GCF_003426715.1 Blastomonas sp. UPD001 | reverse complement strand
GGCCCACCCCGGTTCAGCAAGCTGAACCTGCCCCTCCCGCAAGCGGGAGGGGAGAAGGCTAGGGCCCCAGCACCGTATCTTCCGCCACCGGCAGCAGGTCGGGATAATCGCTGTTATAGTGCAGCCCCCGGCTCTCCTTGCGTTCAAGCGCCGAGCGGACGATCAGGTCGGCGACCTCGATCAGGTTGCGCAGCTCGACCAGGTCGGGGGTGACGCGGAAATTGCCGTAATATTCCTCGACCTCGCTGCGCAGCAACTCGATGCGATGGCGCGCGCGTTCGAGCCGCTTGGTGGTGCGCACGATGCCGACATAGTCCCACATGAAGCGGCGGATCTCGCGCCAGTTGTGCTGGACGACGACCTCCTCGTCCGAATCGGTGACGCGGCTTTCGTCCCAGGGCAGGATCGCGGGCGCCGGGCCCAGTTCGTCCCAGTGCTCGATAATGTCCTTGGCCGCCGCATCGCCGAAGACGAAGCATTCGAGGAGCGAGTTGGACGCGAGCCGGTTCGCGCCATGCAGCCCCGACTGGCTGACCTCGCCCGCGGCATACAGCCCCGGCAGGTCGGTGCGGCCGTTGAGATCGATCAGCACCCCGCCGCAGGTATAATGCTGCGCGGGCACCACCGGGATCGGATCGCGGGTGATGTCGATGCCCAGTCCCAGCAGCTTGTCGTAGATGGTCGGGAAATGGCCCTTCACGAATTCGGGCGGCTGGTGGCTGATGTCGAGATGCACATAATCGAGCCCCAGCCGCTTGATCTCATGGTCGATCGCACGCGCGACGACATCGCGCGGAGCCAGCTCCAGCCGCTCGTCGAAATCGCCCATGAAGCGATAGCCGGTCTCGGGGATCAGCAACTGCCCGCCCTCGCCGCGCACCGCCTCGGTGATCAGGAAATTCTTGACGTCGAGATTGTACAGGCAGGTCGGGTGGAACTGCATGAATTCCATGTTCGAGACGCGCGCGCCCGCGCGCCACGCCATGGCGATGCCGTCGCCGGTGGCACCTCGGGGCGCGGTCGAGAACAGGTACGTCCGCCCCGCCCCGCCGCTCGCCAGCAGCGTCGCGCGCGCGGTCAGCGCCTCGACATGGCCGGTGCTGCGATTGAGCGCATAGGCGCCCCAGATGCGCCGATCGCCCGCAGGAGAGACGCGGTGCCGGTCGGCGATCAGGTCGATCGCGACCATGTCGGGCAGCAATGTGATGTTCGGGTTGGCGAGCGCCGCGCGTTCGAGCGCCTGCTGAACCGCCCAGCCGGTGGCATCGTCGACATGCACGATGCGCCTATGGCTGTGCCCGCCCTCGCGCGTAAGGTGCAGGTCGTCGGCATGGTCGCGATCGACCTGATCGCCGACCGGCACCGCGTCTCTCCTGCGGGCGACGCCATCGGCGATCAGATCGCGCGCGCGCCTTGCCAGCAATCCGGGCAGATGGCGATCGGCGGCGGCGACCAGCAGCTTGCGGTCGGCCAGCCGCGCCTGCGCATCGACGACGAACGAAAAGCCGCTCAGATGCCCGATCGGTTCGCCATCGACGCAGATCGCATCGCCCTCTTCGAGCGTCACCGGCAGCAGAGAGGCATCACCGCCCAGGCCGCGCAGCAGCACCGCGGTGCGCCGGTCGACGAAGCGCTGCGCCAGCGCGCGGTGCAGCGCGTCGGACAATCGCTCCTCGACCTCGCGCGCGCGCCCGGCCATTTCGGCGGGATCGGCCAGCCAGTCGCGCCGCTGCGCGACATAGGCCCAGGTGCGGATCGCCGCGATGCGCGCGCCCAGCTTCTCGACGTCGCCCTGCACCGAATCGAGATCGGCAATCTTGCGCGCGATGAAATCGACCGGGATGTGGCCCAGCCCCTGGCCCAGATGCTGCCAGAGCTGCGCGACGAAGTTCGCGTGATGCTCGGCCCCGCGATGCTGGAAATCGGGCAGGCTGCACACCGACCAGAAGCGCCGCACCGCCGCCTGGCCGCGCACGCTCGGCGCGACCTGCGGATCGTCGGCCAGGCGGCGCAGCACGGCAAGATCGATCGCTTCGGGTGCGGGCTTGAGGACCGGACTCGAGGGCAACCGTTCCAGATCGGCGATCAATGTGCCCAGGCTGTCGAAGCGCAGCCGGGATTCGCGCCAGAACAGCGATTTGAGCGGCGGAAAGCTGTGCTGCTCGATCCGCTCGATCTCCTCGTCGGTGAACTGCGCATCGTGATGGCCCGCGACCGACCCGAACGTGCCGTCGCGCTGGTGCCGACCGGCGCGCCCGGCGATCTGCGCCATTTCCGAAAGGGTCAGCCGCCGACGGCGCGCGCCGTCATATTTGTGCAGCGAGGCAAAGGCGACATGCTCGACATCCATGTTGAGCCCCATGCCGATCGCGTCGGTGGCGACGAGATAATCGACCTCGCCCGCCTGGTACATCGCGACCTGCGCGTTGCGCGTCGCCGGGCTCAACGCTCCCATGACCACTGCCGCGCCGCCGCGAAAGCGCCGCAGCATCTCGGCGACGGCATAGACCTCCTCGGCCGAGAAGGCGACGATCGCGCTGCGCGGCGGCAGGCGCGAAAGCTTCTTGATCCCGGCATAGCTCAGCGTCGAAAAGCGCGGGCGGCCGATGATCTCTGCATCGGGCACGAGCGCGCGGATCATCGGCGACAGGGCTTCGGAACCGAGGATCATCGTTTCGTCGCGGCCGCGCGCATTAAGCACCCTGTCGGTAAACACATGCCCGCGTTCGGGATGCGCGCCCAGTTGCGCCTCGTCGATCGCGACAAAGGCGAAATCGCGCCCCTGATCGAGCGGCATGCTCTCGGCGGTGGAGAGGAACCAGCGCGCGCCGGGCGGGACGATCCGCTCCTCGCCGGTGACCAGCGCGACCTCGCCCGGCCCCTTGATCTTCACCACCCGGTCATAGACCTCGCGCGCGAGCAGGCGAAGCGGGAAGCCGATCAGGCCGCTGGAATGCGCACACATCCGCTCGATCGCGAGGTGCGTCTTACCGGTGTTGGTCGGCCCCAGCACGGCGGTGACGGGGCTCGGCGAAAATCGGGTCATGGGAGCAGCCTCCACCCCCTACATCATGGCAGCACCCGAGCAATGCAAGACCCGCGCGCAAAGCCCTGTGGATAGGTTGCGCCGCTGATCGGGCTTCTTGCACCGCTCATCCCGCAGTCCGGGTTTTACACCCCGGGTTAATTTGACTTTAACCGGTCATGTCCACACAGATTGCGGCGAGGAAAACGCCATCGCGCTGGTCTTTTCAGGATCGGCACGGGAGGAATGGCGGCAAGGGGTCGGTCTTGTTTCAGCAACGCGAACAGCTTTTGGGGGCCGGTGCCGCCAGTGCCAGACTGTCACTGGCCGATGTGCTCCCCACGCCGACCCGGCC
>NZ_QKVT01000001.1:2660070-2669840 GCF_003426715.1 Blastomonas sp. UPD001 | reverse complement strand
CCCTGCCCGCCCCTGCAACCGGCCTTGAGGCGCTGAAGGCGCGGTTGCTGCGCACCCGTCAGTTCATCCACGACACCAACTGGACGCCCGATCTCGGCCAGAATATCGGCAGCCTCGAATGGTTTCGCGGCCTCGGGACATTGTGCCTGCTGTGCACCGGTGCCTATGCGGTGTTTCCCGGGGTCAGCCCGATCGGTGCCGCCGCCACTGCCCCTGCCCCGGTCGCGCGCGAGGAATTGCGCAGCCAGATGGTCATGCCGATGGCATTCGGCAGCGATACCGGTCGCGCGATGGCCGCGACCGATGCCGTGGTCGCGCTGCGCCAGGCGCCCGAACGCCCGACGATCGAGCTCGCCGCCACGATCGGTCGCGGCGACAGCTTCCTGCGCGTGATGCAGCGCGCGGGCGTGGGCAGCGGCGATGCGCAGGCGGTCGCCAATCTCGTCTCCTCGGTGGTGCCGCTCGACGACATTCGCGACGGCACCCGCATCGACATCACGCTCGGTCGCCGGTTCGCGCGCAACCAGCCGCGCCCGGTCGAGCTCATTGCCTTCCGCGCGCGCTTCGACCTCAATGTCGAGATCGTCCGCGCGGGCTCGGCGCTCGATCTGGTGCAGAAGCCCATTCTGGTCGACGCGACCCCCTTGCGCATTCGCGGCACCGTGGGATCGAGCCTCTACCGCTCGGCCCGCGCCGCAGGAGCGCCCCCGTCGGCGATCCAGGCCTATCTGCGCACATTGGCAACGCAGCTCTCGATCGGCAGCGATATCCGCTCGACCGACCAGTTCGACATCATCGTCGACTACAAGCGCGCCGCCACCGGCGAGGTCGAACTCGGCGAGCTGCTCTATGCCGGGCTCGAGCGCAGCGGCAAGCCGCGCGCGCAGATGCTGAGCTGGAAGAGCGGCAACAACGTCCAGTGGTTCGAGGCCTCGGGCGTCGGCGAAACGCGCGGCGAGTTTGCGCGTCCCGTCAATGGCGGCGTGACCTCGGGCTTCGGCTATCGCCGTCACCCGATCCTCGGCTTCCGCCGCATGCACAGCGGCATCGATTTCCGCGCGCCCAGCGGCGCCCCCATCTATGCGACCGCCGACGGCGTGGTGAACTATGCCGGGCGCAAGGGCGGATACGGCAATTTCGTGCGCATCGCGCATGGCGGCAATATCGCCACCGGCTACGGCCATATGAGCCGCATCGCGGTGAGCAGCGGAACGCGCGTGCGGCGCGGCCAGGTGATCGGCTATGTCGGCTCGACCGGGCTGTCGACCGGCCCGCACCTGCATTACGAGCTCTATCGCGGCGGCCGCGCGGTCGATCCCAACTCGGTCAAATTCACCACCCGAGCGCAGCTTTCGGGCAGCGAGCTGGCCAATTTCCGCGCACGGCTGAAGCAGCTGCTCGGCGTGGCGCCGGGTGCCGCGCTGCAATCGCTGAGCCCGCCGCCCGCCGCGAAGAGCGACGAACCCAAGCGCGAAATCGAGCGCATTGCGGGCACGACGATCGCCTGATCGGCGCGCGCGGCGACGGGAACCTTTCGTCCACTGCAGCTGTAAACCTCCCACAGGATGCCAAGCGCATCGCAAGGGAGAGCGAACATGACCGATACCCCGAAGACCAGGGCCGAAACGCCTGAAAGCCCCGCGGCGGCCGACGCCGCCGACAAGCGCAAGGGCGGCGGCCTCGTCCCCGACGATTCGCGCAACGTGACAGGCACGGCGGTGGTCGAGGACGGCCGCTGGACCGGCGCAGCCGTGTTCCCGGAAGAAGGCCCCAAGGTCCCCAAGCCGAAGGATTGACCCTTCTGGATCAGTTGGCGTCGGGTGATCGGCCGTATTCGTCGGCCTCGCCCAGCACATAGCGCGGTCCGGTTCCGCGCGACGCGGCGCGATCTTGCGGATTGTAGATCTTGCACAGCTTGAGCGAGAGGCATCCGCAGCCGATGCACCCGTCCAGCCGGGCGCGCGTGCGCTCGAGCGCGCTGATCTGGTCGTCGAGCCGCTGACGAAAGCGGATGCTGATCGCGCGCCAGTCGCGCGCATCGGGCGAACGGCCCTGCGGCAGCCTTGCAAGCTCGCCCATAATGTCCTCGAGCGTCAGCCCGATCTGCTGGGCGATCAGGATGAAGCTCAGCCGTCTGATGTCCGATCGGGCAAAGCGGCGCTGGCCGCCGCTGTTGCGCAGCGGATGGATCAGCCCCCGCGCTTCGTAGAACCGGATCGCCGAGACCGATAGCCCGGTCCTGCGGGCGAGATCACCGATCGCGAGCAACGCCTGTGCAGCCATCACGAATACTCCCTGGAAAAAGCGGCTTGACCTCAACTTAACTTGAGGTCGTACGAATCGCAAATCGACCGGAAACACCCGGCCAGACCAGGAGTAGAACCATGACAGATCAAGGCTTTGTCGAACATGTGAACATCACCGTCCGCGATTGCCGGGCCAGCGCCAGCGTGCTGGAAGCGCTGTTCGGCTGGCACGTCCGCTGGGAGGGACCGGCGATGAACGATGGCCATACGGTGCATGTCGGCACCGATAAAAGCTATATCGCGCTCTACACGCCGCCGCCCGCGCTGCTTGCCGCCATCCCGTTTGCCAAGGGGTTGCCGATGAACCATGTCGGTATCGTCGTCGACGATCTGGATGCCGTCGAGGCGCGTGTCCTGGCTGCCGGGCTGACGCCGTTCAACCATGCCGATTATGCACCCGGACGCCGCTTCTATTTCTTCGATGAGAACGGGATCGAATATGAGGTGATCAGCTATGGCTGAGCGGGCCGCCCCCGGTCAGCCCTGGCCGCGCAGCTCCACCCAGGTCGGGGCATGGTCGCTGGCCTTTTCGCGGCCGCGATGATCCTTGTCGACGCCGATCGCGCTGAGCCGGTCGGCGGCGCTGGGGCTCAGCAGCAGGTGATCGATCCGGAAGCCATGGTCGCGCTGCCAGGCGCCGGCCTGATAGTCCCAATAGGTCCACACCCCGCCGCCGGGGCACAGCGTGCCGATCGCGTCGGTCCAGCCATCGGCGAGGATGCGCCGGTAGGCGGCGCGGCTTTCGGGCTGCATCAGCGCGTCATTGGCCATGGCGCGCACCGAATAGACGTCGTTGTCGCGCGGGATGACGTTGTAATCGCCTGCCAGCACCGCGGGCACCTCTTCGGCCAGGATCTGCGCGGCGCGCTTGCGCAGCCGCTCCATCCAGCGCAGCTTGTAGTCGAATTTCGGGCCCGGCTGCGGGTTGCCGTTGGGCAGGTAGATGCACGCGACGCGTAGCCCGTGGACATCGGCCTCGATATAACGCGAATGCTCGTCCTCGGGTTCGCCCTCGAGCCCGCGCGTCACCTCGACCGGCTGGGCGTCGCGCGCCAGGATGGCGACGCCGTTGAACCCCTTCTGCCCGTGCCAGATCGCGCCATAGCCCAGCCTCTCGAATTCGGAGGCGGGAAAGCCCTCGTCCTGGGTCTTGATCTCCTGCAGGCAGGCGACATGCGGGCGGGTTTCTTCCAGCCATTCGAGCAGGCGCGGCAGGCGGGCCTTGATGCCGTTGATATTGTAAGAGGCGATGCGCAGCATGGGGCTGTCTTAGCCGCAGCCTCCGCGCTTGCCCAGCCATTTAGCCCCTGTTCATTCGAACGCACTTAAGCCACATATCGGCGACATATCTGGGGAGGTCATCATGCGGCGTTCGTCTCGGTTCTCGATCGGAGCGGCCGCGTTCGGCCTGTTCGTCCTCAGCCCGGCGCTGGCGCAGGACGCGAGCCTTCCCGACGGCCCCAGCACGCAGGGCAATGTCTCGGTGACGGTGTACAATGGCGGCACCTCGCTGGTGCAGGACATCCGCAGGCTCGCCATCGCCAGCGGCACCAGCCGGATCGAGTTTCCCGATGTCTCCGCGCAGATCCAGCCCGAGACGGTGAGCTTTTCCGCCGAGGGCGCGACGATCGTCGAGCAGAATTTCGATTACGATCTGCTGACCCCCGGCAAGCTGATGGAAAAGGCGGTGGGCGAGACGATCACGCTCATTCGCACCAACCCGGCGACCGGCGCGGAAACGCGCGAGCGCGCCAAGGTGCTGTCGGTCAACCAGGGCGTGGTCGTCCAGATCGGCAACCGGATCGAGGTGCTGCGCGACGACGGCCTGCCGGTGCGCGCGGTGTTCGACAAGGTGCCCGAGAATCTGCGCGCGCGCCCGACATTGTCGATCACCGTCGACAGCCAGCGCGCCGGACAGCGCGACGCGGCGATCCGCTATCTGACCGGGGGCCTCGGCTGGTCGGCGGATTATGTCGCGCTGTTCGACGAGGCAAAGGGCAGCATCGACGTGCAGGGCTGGGTGACGCTTTCGAACAGTTCGGGCACCACCTATCGCAATGCCGACACGCTGCTGGTCGCGGGCAATCCGCAGGGGGCTTCGGGCTTCGGCAACCGGCGCGGCAACATCCGGAGCGCAGGCACCGAGACCGCGAACCGCGAGCGGCTGGGCGATTATTATCTCTACCCCGTCGGCCGCACCACGATTGCCGACCGCCAGACCAAGCAGATCAATTTCCTCGACGTGCAGGGCGTGCCCGCGATGCGCGCGTACGAATATCGCGTCGGCTGGCTGGCGAGCATGAGCGAGCCGCAGAGCGCGGACACGGTGGTCAAGTTCAGCTCGAGCAAGTCGGGCGGGCTGGGCGATGCGCTGCCCGCAGGCGCGGTGCGCTTCTACCAGCGCGACCAGCGCGGATCGCCGCAATTCATCGGCGAGAACAGTATCGGCCACACGCCCATGGGCAGCGCGCTGGCGCTCAAGACCGGCGAGGCGTTCGACGTCAAGGTCAAGAGTATCGTGGTCGAGCGCAAGCGGCTGTCGAGCAGCAAATGGCAGACCAGCATGCGCTACGAGCTGACCAATGCGCGCGATGGCGCGGTCACCATCGACCTGATGCAGTCGGGGCTCGATTTCGGCTGGACCGACACGCGCATCGTCACCGAGAGCCAGAAGAGCGAGCGGCGCAACAGCGACGCGGTGGTCTGGGCGGTGAACGTGCCGGCAAACGGCAGCGCGGAGGTCACCGCGACCTTCGAGACGCGGTATTGAGGGTGCGCGGATAAGGCCAGCAACGTGCCCTCCTCCCCCCATCCGTTTGTCCCGAGCGAAGTCGAGGGACGCGCAGCCATGGCTCCGCAGCGCGCGCGCACCGGCGCGGTGCGCGGCGAGGCCGATGCGATCATGGTCACCGCCTCGCGCAATGTCGAAGCCGAGCTCGAGGAACTGGGCGATCTCAAGCTCTATCGCGTCCCCTTCCGCTCGACCGTCGCGGCCAAGGGGCAGAAACAGGTGAAGCTGCTGTCCAAGGCCAATGTGCCAGCAAAGCTGGTCTATCGCGGCAATGCGATGGGCTATGGCGAGGGCGAGCCGAGCCCGCTCCAGATCGAGCTGCGCATGGACAACGAGACCGCCTCGGGCCTCGGCCTGCCCTTGCCCTCGGGCCGGGTCGCGGTGTTCGATGGTTCGCGCGCTGACGGCCTGCTGATCGGCCAGGGCCGGATGCGCGATTATGCGATCGGGCAGGAGGTGAAATTCACCATCGGCCAGAGCGATGCAGTGCTGCTCACCAGCATAACCCAGCCCGGCGCTAGCGACCGTGCGCCCGAAACGCAAAAACTGGTGCTGACCAATGCCAATGCCGAGCCGATAACGGCGGAAATCGACCTCGCGCAGGTCGCCGATACCGATATCCGCAAGGCGACGGGCAAGCTGATTCGCAAGGACGGCAAGCATGTCTGGCAGGTGATCGTGCCCGCCAATGACATGGCGACGATCAGCTACCAGAGCCGCTCGAAATATCGCTGAACGCGGTGTTCCGCGCCCACACCGCTTATTTGGGTGCCAGCACCATCAGCATCTGGCGGCCTTCCATGCGCGGATAGGCTTCGACCTTGGCGATTTCCTTGACGTCTTCCTGCACGCGCTGAAGCAGCGCCATGCCGAGCTGCTGGTGCGACAGTTCGCGGCCACGGAAACGCAGCGTCATCTTGACCTTGTCGCCTTCGTCGATGAACGAGTGAACCTTCTTCATCTTGACCATATAGTCGTGGTCGTCGATGTTCGGACGCATCTTGATCTCCTTGATCTCCTGCGTCTTCTGGTTCTTGCGCGCGGCATTGGCCTTTTTCTGGGCCTCGTACTTGTACTTGCCGACATCGAGGAACTTGGCGACGGGGGGCTCGGCATTGGGCGAGACCTCGACCAGGTCGAGGCCCACGGCTGCGGCACGCTCTATCGCATCTGCTGTACGCAATACGCCAAGATTTTCGCCATTCTCATCGATCACCCGAACCTGGGGCGACTGGATGAACTGATTGAAGCGCGGGCCGGATTTGGGTGGCAGAACAAGGCCGCGACGGGGTGCTGGCGGACGTATAGCGAAATCTCCTGATGTTTCTTCGAGCGCGCGATATAAGCCAAGTCGGCTGATAGATAAAGGGTTTGATGCAGCAATCCCGGCTTTGGCGACGCAGGAATCGCTGTCAGCGTTGCATAAGCGCAACTATTCGGGGCTTCCAGGCGTCCCGTTGCCGAGCCTGCCGCCCCGCCCCATATCGATCCAGGCAGTGCCATTGCCAAGGAGAAGCCCCATGGACGCACCCGATCCCAACGCCATCGCGCATGAAACCACCGGCCATGGCGGCCGTTTCGTCTACACCGCGCAAGGCGCGGAGGCCGAGCTGACCTATGCGCATGCGCCCACGGTCGCCGGGCAGAAGCGGGTGAGCGCCGACCATACCTATGTGCCCGATTCGATGCGTGGCCAGGGCATCGCCGCCAGGCTGGTCGATGCGCTGATCGCCACCGCGCGCGAGCAGCAATGGCAGGTCATCCCGCGCTGCAGCTATGTCGTCGTCGCCTTCCAGCGCCATCCCGAATGGAGCGACGTGCGCGCCGATTGAGACTCGACGCCGGGGTCAGGATCGGCAAGATCGGCGTGAAACGCTGACAAAAGGCCGAGAATGACCCACCCGCTGCATATCCTTACGCTTTCCTGTCCCGACCGCCCCGGCATCGTCAGCCGGGTCACCAGCCTGCTGTTCGCCACTGGCGGCAATATTCGCGAGGCGGCGCAGTTCGAAGACGAGGAAACCGGGCGGTTCTTCATGCGCGTCGTCTTTTCGCTGCCCGGGACGCTGACCGAAGCGCTGGGCGCCCGGTTCGCCGAACTGGGCGGTGAATATGCGATGGACTGGTCGCTGCGCCTCGCCGCTGTGCCGCGCAAGGTGCTGATCCTGGTCTCGAAATTCGACCATTGCCTGGCCGATCTGCTCTATCGCTGGCGAATTGGGGAGTTGCCGATGGATGTCGTCGGCATCGTCTCCAACCATCCGGTCGAGACGCTGGCCGGGCTCGATCTGGGCGACGTCCCCTTCCATTACCTGCCCGTCACGCGCGAGACCAAGGCCGAGCAGGAGGCGCACATCAAGCGGGTGGTCGAAGACACCGGGGCCGAGCTCGTCGTGCTCGCGCGCTACATGCAGATCCTGTCGGACGATCTCGCCGCATTCCTGTCGGGGCGCTGCATCAACATCCATCACAGCTTCCTGCCCGGCTTCAAGGGGGCAAAACCCTATCACCAGGCGCATGCGCGGGGGGTGAAGATGATCGGCGCGACCGCGCATTATGTCACCGCCGATCTCGATGAAGGGCCGATCATCGCGCAGGATGTCGAGCAGATCACGCATGCCGATTCGCCCGAGACGCTGGTGCGCAAGGGCCGCGACATCGAGCGGCGCGTGCTCGCGCGCGCGGTGCGGCACCATCTGGCCGACCGGGTACTGCTCAACGGTTCCAAGACGGTGGTGTTCACCGATTGAACCGTCGGGCAGGCCGGCCGTATCGTTCGGGACAGGAGATGGCTGATGAAGAAATTGCTGGTGCTCTACGGATCGTATCGCTCGGACCGGGCGGGCATCCGGCTCGCCGACTATTGCGTGCGCCGCTTTGGCGAGCGCGGGGTCGAGGCCGAGCTGATCGATGCCAAGGCGGTAGGACTGCCGATGCTCGACCGGATGTACAAGGAATACGAGCCTGGCACCGCGCCGGTCGCCATGCAGGACCTGGCGAAAAAGATCGAGGCGGCCGACGCCTTCCTGTTCGTCGCGGGCGAATATAACTGGGGCGTGCAGCCCGGCCTCAAGAACCTGACCGACCATTTCCTCGAACAATGGTTCTGGCGGCCCGCCGCGCTGGCCACCTATTCCGCCGGGCGCTTCGCCGGCGTGCGCGCAGGCCATGCCTGGCACCCGACATTGTCCGAAATGGGCATGGTGGTGATCCCCAGCATGATCTCGGTCGGCCAGATCACGCAGACGCTCGACGAGCAAGGCGAACCGGTCGGATCGGGTGGCGCGTCGCTGGATCGCAGCTTCGGGAAGTTTGCCGACGAATTGACCTGGTGGGCCGATGCCGCCGCCGCGCAGAAGGAGCGGGTGAAGCCGCCTTATTGAGGGAGGAGGGGCGAAATGGTGCTGCTGGGGAGGATTGAACTCCCGACCTCAGCCTTACCAAGGATGCGCTCTACCACTGAGCTACAGCAGCACACCATTTCGCTGGCTTGCGATGCCGGACAACATGGCTGCCCGCTCGCAAGGCCTGCGCCTATGCGCAGGTGCCGATGGTTTGTCAACCCTCGCCGGCCTTGCCAAATCGGCCGATGCGACGATATGCAGCAAAGCCCATGGAAAAGCCCCCTGCCCCGCCGAAACCGAGCCCTGCCGAAGAGCGCAAGGCCAGGCTCGCTGCCAACTTGCGCGAGAATCTGCGCCGCAGAAAGGCGCAGGCGCGCGCCATGAGCGCGAGCGACGAATCGTAAGGGGGGCGGGTCAGCCGCGCGCGTAGAATTGCAAATGCACCAGGCGGCCGTTCTCGCCGCTGGTGCCGAATCCGTCCGCCGAGTTGTGGAACAGCCACGGGCTGAACAGGATCAGCCGGTTGAAGCGCATCGGCACGCGCATCACGCGCTCCCATTTCGCGGCGTGGAAGGTGTCGCGGTTGACGACGTCCTCGACCAGCGTGTTGACGTCGGCATAGCCGCTTTGCGCCAGCGCCAGAGGATCGCTGGGCACCTTTTCAAGGCCTGTGCGCTTGTGGCGGAAGAAGTCGGTGCCGCCGCGCGCATCCTCGTCGCGACTGAGATAGAGGATGCCCGAATAGAAGCACGGGTCGATATGCACGCCGCTGACCCCGCGATCGCCTTTCAATGTCAGGCGGCAATGACCGTGCGTCGTTCCCGGCTGCGGCACCACCGGCACGCCGATGATCCGCGCCACCGCGGCTTCCAGCCCCGCTATGCCAAGCGGCACCGATGAGAGCGTGCCGGGATAATTGCCCTTGCGCGTCGCGGGGTCATAGCCAAGCCCGAGCGCGGCGGCGCGCGCGGCATGCGGATCGGCCAGGAAATCGTCGATGATGAGCAGCGAGGGCAGCATGGCCGCTGGCATAGCGGCGGATGGCCCCGTGCGAAAGCCCGCCGGTTGCATGATCGCGATGGCGCGCTAAACGGGCTTATGCCCTGCCACCGGACCCTGTCATGCGCATCCTGATCGCCGGTGCGGGCATTGCGGGGCTGGCCGCCGCGCTGGCGCTGGCGCGCAAGGGGCATGACGTGCAGCTGATCGAACAGGCCCCGGCGCTCGAAGAGGTGGGCGCAGGGCTGCAGCTCGGCCCTAATGCGATGCGCATGCTGGATGCGCTGGGCATCGGGGAGAAGGTGGCTGCGGCGGGACAGAGCCCGGCAG
>NZ_QKVT01000001.1:2659387-2659970 GCF_003426715.1 Blastomonas sp. UPD001 | reverse complement strand
GTCTCGCCCGATGCGGTGGCGATCGCGACGCCATCGGCGCGATTGTCGATGTCGGTCAGCGTCACGCCTAGGTGCAGCGCCCCGGGCTGCGCGCGTTCGAGCGCCTCGGCCAGGATCGCCACCAGATCGGCGCGGTCGGCATCCGCTCGGTGGTGCGCGAAGTTCTTTTCGGGCCGGACACGCCCCGATTTACCGGCCATGTCGCCTGGCGCGCGCTGGTGCGGATCGATCCTGCCGATCCCGCCGCGCCGCCGCCCGGCGTAGGGGCCTGGCTTGGCCCGCGCCGCCATGCGGTGACCTATCGCATCCGGCCCGACCTGGTGAACCTGGTCGCGGTCACCGAGCATTCCGACTGGCGCGAGGAGGGCTGGAACCTGCCCGGCGATGCCGACCGGCTGCGCGCCGATTTCGCCGGGTGGAATGCGCTTGCCCCCCTGCTCGCCCGGGTCGAGACCCCGCTGCGCTGGGCATTGTTCGACCGCAAGCCGATGCGCGCCTGGCACCGGAATCGCGCGCTGCTGATCGGCGATGCCTGCCACCCGATGCTGCCCTTTCTGGCGCAGGGCGCGGCGGGATCGGCAGG
>NZ_QKVT01000001.1:2648802-2659287 GCF_003426715.1 Blastomonas sp. UPD001 | reverse complement strand
GCTCGCGGGCGATATCGACCCCGCGCTGGCGCGGTTCTTCGCGCTGCGCCAGCCGCGCACCGCGCGCATCCAGGCGATGGCGCGATCGAACGGGGTGGATTTTCACGAGGGCAATCCGCTCGCCACGCTGGCGATGCGCCTGCCGCTCGGCCGCGCTGCCAGCGCGCGTCCCGACGCGGTGATGGCGCGCTGGGACTGGCTCTATGGCGGCGGACCGATCGGGATCCGCAGCGGGATTCTTGCCTAACCGGGCGCTTTCCCGCATAGGGACGCTTCGCGGCATCCGGCCGGCGAACGGAAACCCCTATGGCCGATCAGCCCATCATCTTCGTTCTCAACGGACCCAATCTCAATCTGCTGGGCCTGCGCGAACCCGAAATCTACGGATCGGACACGCTCGACGATATTGCCGACCGGCTGGAAGACCGCGCGCAGGCGCTGGGCCTTGCCATCGACATGCGCCAGTCCAACCATGAAGGCCATCTGGTCGACTGGCTGCACGAGGCGCAGGCGACCGGGGCCAGGGCGGTGCTGCTCAACGCGGGCGCCTATACGCATACATCGGTGGCGCTGCTCGATGCGATCCGGTCGATCACCACGCCGGTGATCGAGGTGCACCTTTCCAACCCGCACGCGCGCGAGGACTTCCGCCACGTCTCGTTCGTCGGACGCGCGGCAAAAGGCACGATCTGCGGCTTTGGCGCAACGTCTTATCTATTGGCGCTCGAGGCGGCGGCGCTGCTATGAGCTTTGACGCCCAGGCATCTGCTGTCATGATGCGGGCGAGCGATTGAAATTCCCGCGGGGAGCAGCCAAAGAGCCGCCCCTGATCCAACCAGAATCAAAAGGGCGCAGGAATATGGCATCACCAAGCGGCAAAAGCGGCAACAACAAACAGGGAGGCGGCATGAACATCGACAGCAAACTGGTGCGCGAACTGGCGGAACTGCTGGGCGAAACCGGGCTGAGCGAGATCGAGGTGGAAGACGGCGATCGCAAGATCCGGGTCGCGCGCACGATCAGCGCCGCGCCGGTCGCCAGCGTCGCGGTACCCGCCGCGCCCGCGCCCGTTGCTGCCCCGGCCGCCGCGGCTGCAGCCCCGGCTGCACCGGCCGAGCCTGCCGCGCCGTCGATGGCCAATGCGGTCAAGTCGCCGATGGTCGGCACCAGCTATCTCGCGCCCGAACCGGGTGCCGCGCCGTTCATCAGCGTCGGCTCTGCGGTCAAGATCGGCGATCCGCTGCTGATCATCGAGGCGATGAAGGTGATGAACCCGATCACCGCCGAGCGCGCGGGCAAGGTCACCGCCATCCTGGTCGAGGACGGCCAGCCGGTCGAGTTCGACCAGCCGCTCGTCGTCATCGAGTAAGCCCATGGCCATCAAGAAGATCCTGATCGCCAATCGCGGCGAAATCGCGCTGCGCATCCACCGCGCGGCGCACGAGATGGGCATCAAGACGGTCGCGGTGCACTCCACCGCCGATGCCGATGCGATGCACGTGCGCCTCGCCGACGAAGCGGTCTGCATCGGCCCGCCGCCCGCCGGCCAGAGCTATCTCAACATCGCCAACATCATTTCGGCAGCGGAAATCAGTCAGGCCGATGCGATCCATCCCGGATACGGCTTCCTCTCGGAAAACGCCAAGTTCGCCGAGATCGTCGAGGCGCACAAGATCATCTGGATCGGCCCCAAGCCCGAGCATATCCGGACCATGGGCGACAAGGTCGAGGCCAAGAAGACCGCCGGCGCGCTCGGCATGCCGCTGGTCCCCGGATCGGATGGTGCGATCAAGGACATCCACGAGGCGAAGATCATCGCGGCATCGATCGGCTATCCGGTGCTGATCAAGGCGGCATCGGGCGGCGGCGGCCGCGGCATGAAGGTCGTGCCGAGCGAGGACCAGCTCGAGACGCTGATGCAGCAGGCGGGAAGCGAGGCCAAGTCGGCGTTCGGCGACGACACCGTCTATATGGAAAAGTACCTGGGCAACCCGCGCCATATCGAGTTCCAGATCTTCGGCGACGGCAAGGGCAATGCCATTCACCTGGGCGAGCGCGACTGCTCGCTGCAACGCCGCCACCAAAAGGTGCTCGAGGAAGCCCCCTCGCCGGTCATCACGCCCGAGGAGCGCGCGCGGATGGGCGGCGTCGTCACCAAGGCGATGGCGGACATGGGCTATCGCGGCGCAGGGACGATCGAGTTCCTGTGGGAGAATGGCGAGTTCTACTTCATCGAGATGAACACCCGGCTTCAGGTCGAGCATCCGGTGACCGAGGCGATCACCGGGGTCGATCTGGTGCGCGAACAGATCCGCATTGCCGAAGGGCATCCGCTTTCGGTCAAGCAGGACGAGATCGAGTTTCGCGGCCATGCCATCGAATGCCGCATCAATGCCGAGGACCCGCGCACTTTCGCGCCCTCGCCCGGCCTGGTCAGTTATTACCACCCGCCCGGCGGCATGCATGTGCGCGTCGATAGCGGGCTGTACGCAGGCTATCGCATCCCGCCCTATTACGACAGCATGATCGCCAAGCTGATCGTCTATGGCCGCACGCGCCAGGGCTGCATCATGCGGCTGAAGCGCGCGCTCGAGGAGTTCGTGGTGCAGGGGGTCAAGACGACCATCCCGCTGCACCAGGCGCTGCTCGACGAACCCGATTTCCTGTCGGGCGAGTACACGATCAAGTGGCTCGAGCAATGGCTCGCCGAGCTGGAGGCCGAGGAAAAGGCCTGATACCGCCTGGACTTATGCTGCACCGCACAATTTTCCGTTGAAACGCGGTGCAGCATTGGTCATATTGTCGCGATGGATACAAACAAGACCATCCTGGAAGCCATCGCGCTGCGCAAATGCCTCGAGGCGACCTATAACCGGCAGCGCATCCGGCTGGCGCCGCACATCCTGTATACAAAGCACGACCAGCTCTATCTCGATGGCGTGACGCTCGAACGCGACGGCAAGCCCCCGCGCGAGCTCAAGGTCAGTGCGTTCAAGCTCGACGGGCTTGGCGATATCGCGCTGACCGCGTACGAGTTCGACCTGCAGCCGGTGTTCAATCCCGACGAGGAGCGCTATCAGGGCAAGACGCTGTTCGCGGTGGAAATGGCGTAACCTTCCAGCTGCCCCGTTTCGTCACCCCCGCGCACGCGGGGGTGTGGATTCACGTTTGAAGTGCAACACTGCATCTTAGCAGGTGTTGCACTTGTTCCGTGAACTCAGGGGGTCCCGCTTCCTTCTCCAACATGGGCGCAAAAGCGGGATTTCCGCTTTCGCGGGCTTGACGGCTACTGCTTTTCCAGGCTCAGCGAGGCGTCGTCGATGGTCAGGCTGAGCCGGCGCGGGTCGCGCTGGTTCTCAATCAGAAAGACGTGCGGCCCGCTGCTCGCAAGGATCGCGTCCATTGCGCGCTCGATCGGGATTTCCACTTTCGGGATGCGCGCGCAATCGCACGCGATCGCCACCCGGTCCTTGCCCACGCGGGTCACCGTAATCGTCACCCCCGATTTCGAGGAACCGCGCGCATCGGAAATGATGTCGCCGACATAGGTGCCCGCGACCAGATCGGCGAGATCGGGCTTGCGCTCGGGCGCGGCGGCGCCGGCGAGCGAGAGCGGCAGCAGCGCAGCACAGAGCAGCGCGAACAGGCGGAACAACAGGCGCGTCATGGCTTTCTCCCAGCCGGACCCACGGCCTGAGCATACACCCCGCGCCCGTCAAAGCCACGCGCAATCGCGCCGGCGCTCACTTGCCTGCGACGCGCTCCACCTCGGCCATCACGCGCAGCACATTGCCGCTCCAGATCTTCTCGACATCTTCGCGCGAAAGGCCGCGCTTGAGCAGCGCCTCGGTGATCTTCGGAATCTGGTTGATCTGGTTGAGCCCGATCACGCCGCCGCCGCCGTCCCAGTCCGCGCCGATGCCGACATGGTCGACCCCGACCAGATCAATGCAATGGAAGATCGCCTGCATGTAGCGGTCGAAATCGGTGTCGGAGCGCGGCTCGGCGGCATTGGCCTCGGCCCATTGCTTCATCAGTACGGCGCGCTCTGCTGGCGGCAGATCGGCCGCCTGCTCCATGCGAGGGCGAAGCGCATCGACCGTCGGGCGCGGCTTGTCGGGCGACAGAAACAGGCTGTTGACCTGGATCACCCCGCCCTTGGCCGCGAGTGCCTTGATCCGCGCGTCATCGAGGTTGCGCGGATGGTCGTGCAGCGCCTTGGGCCCAGAATGCGACAGGATGATCGGCGCCTTAGATAGCTCGAGCAGCTGGTCGAAGGTGCTGTCCGCGGCGTGGCTGGCATCGATGATGATGCCCAGCCGGTTCGCCTCGCGCACCCAGGCCTTGCCGAGATCGCTGAGGCCGCCGTGCAGCGGCTCGCCATTGGTCGAATCGGCGAGCTGGTTGGTGCCATTGTGCACCGGCCCCGCCATGCGCAGGCCGAGCTGGTAGAAGGCATCGAGATTGGCGATGTCGTTCCCCAGCGGATAGCTGTTCTCCATCGACAGATAGACCACGCGCTGCCCGGCCGCGGCGATGCGCGCGGCGTCCGAGGCCCGGATCGCGATGGCAAAGCTTTGAGGATTGGCGGCGACGAAATCGTGGATCTGGTGGAGACGCTTGAGCGCATGCGCCAGCGCCACTTGATAGCCGCGCGCGTCATTGGGCCCCTGATCGGTATAGATCACCCAGAAGCCCCCATCCAGTCCGCCCTCGATCATGCGCGGCAGGTCGACCTGGGTGGTATCGGCGAGCACGTCGTGGCGGTCGGTGATGCGCCAGCCGGGCTGGTCGAAATTGGCCGGGCTGTCGAGATGCGTGTCGAGCGTCAGGATCGACTGGTGAATCTGGGCGGGATCGACCTTCTCCTGCGCCAACACCGGGCCCGCGATGCAGGCCGAAGCCAGCAACAGCCAGCGGATCGATTTCATGTGCTTTCCCCTCAATCGGCGAGCGCGGCCGCCCGCTGGCGCCAGTCGGCGGCGAGCTGGGGCAGATCGGCGAGCTTGCGCACCGCCTCGGGCTCTGCCTTGTACTGCCCGCCGACCAGCAGCCGGAACACGCGGTCCACGGTCCAGGCCGACGGTCCCGGCTCCACCAGCCGCATGACATCGCCCGCCTGGACGAGCCCCGGTTCAAGCACACGGTAATAGAAACCGCAACGCGCGGTGCGCACGATCTCCGCCATCACCGATTGCTTGCCCGACACGCCGAAGCGGTGGTCGAGCTTCCAGCAGGGCTGGCGGCCCTTGGTCAGTTCGACCAGGGCCTGGCCCAGGCGGAACCGGTCGCCGATCCGCATGTCGCTCTCCACCAGCCCGCGCGTCGAGATGTTCTCGCCGAACGCGCCGGGCTTCTGCAGCAATTTGTGCGTGTCGAGCCGCTGCTGCCAATAGGCATAATGATCGAAGGGATAATGATGGATCGCCATGTCCGGCCCGCCATGGTGCACCGTATCGGCGACCTGATCGCCTTCGAACCCCAGTTCGCCCAGCATGACGGGACCCGTCATCGGCTGGCGCGCGATGGCGCTCATCGTGCCATCCTCACGAAAAGGGCGGGGCTTGCCGGTGAGCAGCGCCAGAACACGGACCGCTTGCGAACTCATGCAGGGGCAGGTTACGCACATGCCTCGCTGCACGCAATGCAATTCGATGACTAGCGTGCACAATGGTTTACATTTCTGAACACAAGGTCAATCAATCGGTTAAGCTGAGGGTCAGCCTGTGACTGGTAACGGTTGAGCAGTACCAACAGTCCTGTGCCGCGTGGTTGCCGACACGATTGCCCAGGCCATTATCGGAAGGTCGATTTTGGTCATGTCCCAGTATCCCATCGTGCAACCCGTTTCCGCTGACCCCCCCGCTCCGCTGGCCCGGCGGGTGAAGCGATCCTATGTCCGTCTGCCGATCGCCCTGGCGGCCATGGCTGCGGCAAGCCTGTTGCTTCCCCCTGGCAAGGCCGACGCTGCCGAGCTCCGCCGCTATGACTGGTATGGCTGGCGCAACCAGAACCGCGCATTCTTCAATGTCGGGCGCTATTATCCGCCGGTGCGCGGCTGGAACTACCGCCGCATCGGCATCGGCTTCACGCTGGGCGCGCCGTTCTTTGCCAGCAGCTTCTGGATCAACGACCCCTGGTCCTATCGCCTGCCGCCCGCCTATGGCCAGTATCGCTGGGTCCGCTATTATGGCGACGTGCTGCTCGTGGATATTTACACAGGTCAAGTTGTGGATGTGATCAACGACTTTTTCTGGTAAGGCTGTGCTCGCGCATGCTGCGACCTGTGCAAGACCCGCCGGAGCAATCCGGCGGGTCTTTCCTTGCGACGGCGGACCGACTTGACAGCGCGAGGGCGCGCGCGCCATCCCCCACCGCATGATCAGCGACTTTCTGCATCGGCGCGAACTCGCCAGAATCGGACGCGAGGTCGGCGAGCGACTCGACGCGCACCCGCGCGTCCAGCGCATCACCTTCGACGACGTGAAGGTGCCGATGCAGGTCTATTGCTATCAGGATTTCATGACCGCGCCCGAGTGCGCGGACCTGATCCGCATGATCGACGCCGACGCGATCCCTTCGGAACTGTATCGCGCCGGCACCGGCGACCAGAGCGATTTTCGCACGAGCTACAGCTGCAATCTCGATCGCTGGCACCCCGATGTGCTCCGCATCGACGACCGAATCTGCGGGCTGACCGGGATCGACCCGCGCCGGGGTGAGACGCTGCAGGGGCAGCGCTATGCGATCGGCCAGCAGTTCAAGCCGCACCACGACTATTTCCACACCAGCCAGCCCTATTGGCAGAAGGAAAAGCTGGCCGGAGGGCAGCGCAGCTGGACGGCGATGGTGTTCCTGAACGAACCCCAGGGCGGGGGCGAGACCGAATTTCCGCAGCTATCGTTCAAGATGCTGCCGCGCACGGGCATGCTGCTGATCTGGAACAACATGGGACCCGATGGCCGCCCGAACCCCTATATGCTTCACAGCGGCAACCCCGTGACCGCGGGGACCAAATATATCATCACCAAATGGTACCGCCGCGGATTCTGGACCTGAGCGGGCGCTTTTTCACCGTTACCCGGCCGACCTTGTAACCGCGCTGGCGCATTTCCTTGACATAATCCTTGTCGGCATCGGCCAGCTCGACCTCATATTCTTCCCACGCGTCGGCCCTGTCCTCGCGATCGGTCGCGCGCTTGAGATCGCTGGTCAGTTCCTTGTCCGCCTCGTTGATGTCGGCGACATAATTGTACCACGACTGGTTGTAGACGCCCTGGACAGGTTCGGTGCGGACGATGGGCGCATGCGCGCCGTCGCGCGCGGGCAGCGTACGGGGGGTGCCGGCCTGTGCGGGCAGAGCGAGAACCACCAGCGGCAGCGTGCCTGCCAGAATATTGCGGAACAGCTTGCTCATCATGTGTCTCCTTCAAGCGCCCCCATTTCCCGTCAACGCGCCGCGCGCTGATTCAGGTAAGGAGCGTGGCTCGGCTGGGCGCTCGGGCGGGGCGAATGACCGCGCAGCACTCCGGAAACCCGTAAATTTTCAGCGCCACTGCCATTTTCCGTGAACATTTTTCTTCATCTGGCGTTCATCCGCAGCCTTGCCCACTTTTCAACGGGTGCGGCTCGTCTATATTGACCGATGCTTCAGGGCGAATGTCGCCGAGCAAGAGGAGAGTTCATGTCCAGAATGAATGCACTGCGCTATGCCGGCGTCCTTGCCGGCGTTGCTATGCTGGCCGCCTGCTCGGGTGGCAGCGAAACCCCCAAGGCCGAGGAAGAAGCCGCCGCTCCGGCCGCTGACGCCGGTGCCGAAACCCCCGCCGCGACCCCGGCTGCGGCCGAAGCGCCTGCTGCGGACAATACCGATACGCTCGACGGCAAGAAATTTGCCGACTTCACCGGCAACGCCGCTGAGGGCGAGAAGGTTTTCGTGCAGTGCAAGACCTGCCACGTGAAGGAAGCCGGCCAGAACCGCGTCGGCCCCTCGCTTGCCGGCATCGTCGGCCGCGCCGCCGGCTCGGTCGAAGGCTTCAACTATTCGCCCGCCAACAAGAACAGCGGAATCACCTGGACCCCGGAAAAGCTGTTCCAGTATCTGGAAAAGCCCGCGCGCGTGGTCCCGGGCACCAAGATGGTGTTCGCAGGCCTTCCCGACGCGCAGAAGCGCGCCGACCTGATCGCCTATCTGCAGCAGCCCTGATCGACCCGATCACGGTTTGCGCCGAGACACGAAAGGCCGCTCCTTCGGGAGCGGCCTTTTTTGTTCGGCGACAGGCGATTCATGCCCGTTGCCGTCACCCCCGCGAAGGCGGGGTCCAGCATCCTGCTCCGACGTCGGGCGAAGAAGCGGGACCCCGCGTATGCGGGAAGGACGAGGGTGCTTCGGTAGCGCTCAGGCCGCCACGGCCCTCCGCGCCAGTTCGCATTGCGACCAGATGTCGCTCAGCGCGTGGAGCAGCTTGTCGCAATCGCCGTCGCTGTGCACCGGCGAGGGCGTGATGCGCAGCCGCTCGGTCCCCTTGGGCACGGTGGGATAGTTGATCGGCTGCACGTAGATGCCGTGATTTTCCAGCAGCCAGTCGCTGATCCGCTTGCACTTGTGCGGATCGCCGACCATCACCGGGATGATGTGGCTCGGATTGTCGAGATGGGGGATGCCCATCAGGTCGAGCCGCTTGCGTACCCGGGCGACGCGTTCCTGGTGGCGCGCGCGCTCCATCTGGCTGGCCTTGAGATGGCGGATGCTGGCCGTAGCCCCGGCGGCGAGCGCGGGCGGCAGCGCGGTCGTGAAGATGAAGCCGCTGGCGAAGCTGCGCACGAAATCGCACAAGGCGGCCGAGGCGGCGATATAGCCGCCCATCACGCCGAACGCCTTGCCGAGCGTGCCTTCGATCACGGTGATCCGGTCCATCAGGTCTTCGCGCTCGGCAATGCCGCCACCGCGCGGGCCATAGAGCCCCACCGCGTGGACCTCGTCGATATAGCTCATCGCGCCGTGTTTTTCGCAGACGTCGAGAATTTCGGCGATCGGAGCGATGTCGCCATCCATCGAATAGACGCTTTCGAACGCGACCAGCTTGGGCCGGCCCGGCGCGACGCCGGCGAGCAGCCGGTCGAGATCTTCGGGATCGCTATGCTTGAACTTCAGGCATTCGGCGCGGCTGTGGCGGATGCCCTCGATCATCGAGGCATGGTTGCCGGCGTCGGACAGCACCACGCAATTGGGGAGCTTGGCCGCGAGCGTACCGAGCGCCGCCCAGTTCGAGACATAGCCCGAGGTGAACAGCAAAGCGGCTTCCTTGCCGTGCAGATCGGCGAGTTCGCGCTCGAGCAGCACATGGTGGTGATTGGTGCCCGAGATGTTGCGCGTGCCGCCGGCGCCCGCGCCGCACTGGTCGAGCGTGTCGTGCATCGCCTTGAGCACATCGGGATGCTGGCCCATGCCGAGATAGTCGTTCGAGCACCAGACGGTGACCTCGTCGGTCCCCTCATCGGTATAGCGCGTGGCGTGCGGAAAGCGGCCGCGATGGCGTTCCAGCTCGGCGAAGATGCGATAGCGGCCCTCGTCGCGGATCGTATCGATTTCGCTCTGGAAAAACCCCTCATAGTCCATAACCACTCTCCTTCTTTATCCCTTGCGAGCGTCGGGCAGCGCCCAGCGCCAGAGCGCGCCGTCGCGGAACGGCAGCGCCAGAAACAGATGCTCGAGCGCGCCGAGCGCCGCGAGCGTGAACACCAGGGTCGCGCTGACCGCGGCAAAGCTGTCGTCAGGCGCGGCGAGCGCACGCGCGCCCAGCCACAGCGACAGCGCGCCGAGCACAACCAGGCTGAAGGCCAGCGCACCATGCAGGCGGCGCGGGCCGAAATAGGTCTTCAGATATTCGAGATGCCCCGGCATGATCTCGTCGCTCATGTTGGGCACGCCGACGAACAGGTTGAGCTTGGCCGAGAGGCGCAGCGCGAACAGCAGGCTGAAGATCACCGCACCGGTCGGGTTGGCGCTGTCCCAGGTGAGCGAGACCAGCATCACCAGCACGATCGCGATCGCGAGCTCGTGATGGATCAGCGTCGCCGCCGCATCGGCAAACCGCCGCCAGCCGCGCGCGTGCGGATCGCTGGCGGTGCGGCGGGGCCCGGCGACGATGCCGGTGAGGAAGGTCAGTTCGAGCCAGCCCCAGATGACGAGCGCCGCGCCGAAGCTGATATAGGCATCGAGCGCCGAAGGGCCGCCCGCGCCATGGCCGTGCGCTGCCCAGACGATGACGCACAGGCAGATGCCTGCGGCAAAGCCCGCCCAGGAGAGGCTCCGCGCGAAGGTCGCCTTGCCGCGATTGGCGAGCCAGGCGACCACGCCCGTGCTGCCGAACCAGGCCAGCAGCACGATGAACGCGGGCAGGATATGGCCGTGCAGGCTCATGGATTACCAGGCCGGCTGCAGGCGGATGGTGGCAGGCAGCGCATTGGGCTTGCCGGGCATGA
>NZ_QKVT01000001.1:2645213-2648702 GCF_003426715.1 Blastomonas sp. UPD001 | reverse complement strand
CCGATCATGCCGCCGGCGCGCTGCACCAGCCCGCCCAGCCCGCCGCGCGCCTTGCCCGCCGCGATCCGGTCCGAGGCCAGACGCAGCTTTTCCATCTGCGCGCGCAGCGCCGGATTGTCGGTATCGATCTCGACCGGGAAGACCTGGCGGCTGATCGCGGTGCAGATGTCGAACACGCGGTAATCGTAATCGGTGGGGTCGACGCCCAAAGCGGCGTGAAAGACCGGGCGGCTGTGATCGCGCACGTACATGGTGGCATAGACCGAGAGGATGAAGAACTTGATCCAGTAGCGGTTGAGGCCGGTGAGCAGCTTCGGGTCCGCATGGAGGAGCATCGCGAACGCCTCGCCATGGCGGAACTCGTCATTGCACCATTGCTCGAACCAGTTGAAGATCGGGTGGAAGCGGTTTTCCGGGTGGCGCGCGAGGTGCCGGTAGATCGCGATATAGCGTGCATAGCCGATCTTCTCGGACAGATAGACCGCGTAGAAGATGAACTTCGGCTTGAAGAAGGTGTATTTCTTGGTCTTGGTCAGGAACGACAGGTCGATGCCGATCCCGGCGTCCTTGAGCACCTCGTTGATGAACCCGGCATGGCGGCTCTCGTCGCGCGCGAGCAGCTTGAACAGCTTCTTGACGTCGGGATTCCTGGTCCGCTTGGCGATTTCGGCATAGAGGATGCAGCCCGAAAATTCCGAGGTCAGCGAGCTCACCAGAAAATCGATGAATTCGCGGCGCAGCGCGGGTTCGAGCGATTCGATCACGCCGTCGAAGCTTTCGGAGCGGCGGAAATGCGCCTTGTTGGGGTCGCCTTCCATGTCCGCCATCAGCTGGTCCCATTCGGCGCGCACCAGGCTGACGTCGATCGCATCGAGCGCATCGAAATCGGTGGTGTAGAAGCGCGGGGACAGCACGGTTTCCTGCGTCGCCAGCGCCATGGTGTCGGGTGCATCGGGCAGCCTTGCCGCGCCTGCCGCCTTCACTTTCGTCTGCATGTTCATCGCACCACTCCCGTTGTTTGTCTGAACATCCGCGCTCACCACCGGCTGGTGGTGAAGCTGACCTCGTACAGTTCCTTGAGCTCGCCCATCGCGGTCAGCTTCGTCCATGCGCGCAGCAATGGACCCGCCGGGTGCACCGTCGCCATGCGCTGGATCAAAATGGACTCGCCGAATCCGACAATGATCGGATCGCCATGCACGCGCACCTTGTCGCCCGGCTGGATCGCGACATCACCGTCGAGCTCGACATGCGCGTGGAAATGCGCCTCGCTCTGCTCCACCTGGATGCGGCAGGGCGTATCGAATGCAGGCTGGCGCAGCAGGTTCATCATTTCAGCAGCGCCTGGAAGGTCGCCCGGTTGGTCGGACCGAATGCGCCCAGCTCGATCACGCGGTTGGTCGCGGTATCGGTGAGCGAGAGCGAGCCGTCGCTCCAGTGGTTGAGCTCGTACGGCGCATCCATCGGAATGCCGCGCACATGGCGGCCCCGGCCCATGCCACGCAGCACGCCGCGGATGAAACCGCTGCCCTCTTCGCCATAGACATGCACCGTCTGGCCGGTGACCGCATCGGTCACCACGACCTTGCCGTTCTGCGCATCGGCAAAGCGCAGCACGCGCGATTGCAGCGCGGTCGCCGCTTCCGCCGCGCGCACATCGCTGGCCGAGGGCGAGGGCGCGATCCAGCCGAGCTGGGTCGCGCTGGTCAGTGCGAGCGTGAACAGCACCACCCCGCACGCCATCACCAGCGCGCCTTTGGGCACGGTATTTTCATGGCTGTGGCCATGGCCGCCGTGCGAATGATGGTGGTTATGGCTGGGCGAGGCGCTGGTCATGCGATGGCTCCCTGAAGATGCGCAGGCACTCCCTCGCCCGCTGCGACATTGGCCTGTTGCGCGCGGTCGACCGGCGCGATCGCCGCGACGGCGCGCGCAAGCCGTTCGCCGACCACCGCCGCATCGGGCAGCGCGCGCAGCATCGGTTCGGGATGTCCAAGCTTCCACGGACGCGCATGCGGCCAGAGGACGAGATAGCCCAGGTTATGCGGGCCGATCAGCTGCAGCGCCAGATCGCCCTCGACCGGACCGAGCGCGCGCAGGTTCGCGCCGCCGATCTTGGCGAGCGGGAGGTTGATGCACATGTTGAGCGCGACGCCGATGCGCAGCACGACGCGCTTGCTGGTCAATGTGTACACGGTCGTGCGCGCCACCGCCCAGGCATAGAGCATCAGCAGCCCCACCCCGAGCGCCCCGGGGCGATCGCGGTCGCGATCACCCCGCCGGTGCTGCCATTGTAGATGGCGAGCGCGACGAGCGCAGCAAAATACAGCCCGACGATGCGCGTGAAGAACGCGCTGCGCGCCAGCAGCCGCCAGTCGGGCGAGCCCTGCCAGAGCAGGGTCTCCCCTTGCGGGAGCTCGCCGGGCAGACCCCGGACGGGCTCTTCGTCATATTCGGTGATCATATCAGCGGCTCCTGCCGGGCCCGGTTGGCATAGAGATAGCCGCCGCCGAAATAGCCAGAGATCTTGTCTTCCTCGTAGCGGCTGATCTGTCCGGGCGTTTCGACCTGCGGGCATCCGGCAAACTGCGCGGCGTTGATCGCGTCGACCACGATCTGGCGGGCGGAGCGGCGGATCTTGGCCATCGGCATCGGTGCGAGCGCATGCACGCCCTCGGCGGTGACGACCTCCAGATAGCGGACCTGATGCTCCGAACGGTCGACCCAGATCTCGGCGACCGTGCCCGCGACCGCGCCATCGGCGCCAATCACGGTCATGCCGCGCGGATCGGGATCACCGCGCGCGATCGAGAAGCTGGGCTCCAGCGCCATCGGCACGATGCGGTTGTTGCCGAACGCGTCGATATCGGGAAGGCGGCTGCGCTCGGCATAGGCGGCAGGCCCGATGCAGTCGGTCAGCGGGTTGCCGGTGGGCACATAGGGCGCACCGGGGAACGGGCTGACGCGGCGTCCGGCAATGTCGAACCTTTCCTTGCCGATGGTCGGCGTGGTCACGGTGCCGCGGCCGAAGGGCAGCTTGAAGGTCTTCGGGGTCGCGTGCAGCAGCGGCCCGCCCATGCCCAGCGAACGCCCGGTCAGGTCGTCCTCGAGCGGAAAGCCCTCGCGTCGGTCCTCTCGGCGGAGATAATAGATCAGGCCGATGAAAAACAGCACGAACGCCCAGAAGGCGATCGATGCGACATCGATATTCCCCACGATATTGCCGTTAAACATGGCACTTACCTCTCTTCTTCAAGACCCTCATGTCGGAAATTCGGTGAGGCCGAACCGCGGTGGCGGGGCGGATTCATCGATCGGCTGGCCCCCGACAAGCGGGCCAAGCACGATCATGGTGACGAGCAGCAGGACGATTTCGATCAGATAGACGGTGCCGTATCCGGTGGCGCGATAGGCCAGGGTCTCGCCGATCCGGTCGGCGAGCGCGAGCGAGGAGACGGCATCGCGGATCAGCCCGCCCGCCGCCACCGC
>NZ_QKVT01000001.1:2638583-2645113 GCF_003426715.1 Blastomonas sp. UPD001 | reverse complement strand
TCGCGCTCAAGGTGCCGACCGAGAACAGGCCTGCGCCCAGCCCGATGGTCAGCGCGCCCGAAAAGACGAGGAAGCTCGCTTCCAGCGGCGCTGCGAACAGGATCATCGCAAAGGCCAGCATGCCGATCGCCGCACCGAAGCCTGCGAGCCGCAGCGGATCGGCCCCGGTGCCCAGCCGCCGCGCAGCAAGGGCGAAGGCGACAAGCATGCCGAAAGCCCACAATCCGGTCAGCGAGGTGGTCGATCCCACCGACATGCCGAGCACCTCGCCGCCGAACGGCTCGAGCAGCACGTCCTGCATGCTGAACGCTGCGGTACCGCAGCCGATCGCGAGCAGCAGCCGGGCATTGCGCGCCTCGGAGGTGAATTCGCGCCAGACGACGGAGAATTTGGGCGTTGCACGATCTGGGCGGGTGGTCGATGGCGCGCGCGCCTCCTGCTTCCACAGCGCGATGACGTTGAGCGCCATGGTGAACATCGCCGCGCCCTGCACGATCGCGACCAGCCGGGTGGCGCTGAAATCGGCGAGCAGCGAGCCCATCACGAAGGCGGCGCCCATCATGCCGACCAGCAGCATCACGAACATCAGCGCGACGACGCGCGGGCGGGTATCCTCGGGCGCGAGATCGGTCGCCAGCGCCAGGCCTGCGGTCTGCGTGGTGTGCATGCCGAGCCCGGTCAAAAGGAACGCGAGCGCGCCCGCGATCATCCCGATGGTGAAGGTGTCGCCCCGCGAGAGCAGCAGCAGCGCGAAAGGCATGATCGCGAGGCCCCCGAACTGGAGCAGCGATCCGAACCAGATATAGGGCACGCGCCGCCAGCCGAGCATCGACTTGTGATAGTCGGATTTGTGCCCGATCAGCGCGCGGAACGGCGCGACGAGCAGCGGGATCGCGATCATCAGCGCGACCAGCCACGCCGGTGTTCCCAACTCCACGATCATCACGCGGTTCAATGTGCCGTTGAGCAGCACCGTCGCCACGCCCACCGTGACCTGGAACAGCGACAGGCGCAGCAACCGGCCCATCGGCAGCTCCGCGCTAGCGGCATCGGCGAACGGCAGGAACTGCGTTCCCAGGCCCGCGAAGAACCGGGTCGAGGCGCCCGACAGGCTCATCCGCGCGCCACCAGCATCGCGTGACTGGTATAGAAGCCGCTGACAATGCGTTCGCTCGCGGCGATGCCATGGCTGGGGAGACGCTGGGCAAGCAGTCTCTGCAGCTTCGCTTCGGCCACCGGAACGATCGCAGGCGCGCGATCGGATTTGGGAAAGAGCTTCCCGGTGGCATGCATCGCCGCGAGCAAGGGTGTCCGCGGTGCGAAAGTAAAGGCGATCGACGGCGCGCGGTCGGCGAGCGCCGCGAGCACATCGACGATATCGCCGGTTTCATAATGGATGAGCGAATCCATTGCGACGACATGGTCGAAATGTCCGAGAGCCGGATCGAGCATGTCGCCGACGCGCCAGTCGATCGAGAGGCCCGAAGGCGCGCGCTCGCGCGCGACATCGACCAGCCCGCGCGAAATGTCGATCGCGACCACCTCTGCGCCGAGCTGCGCGGCGGCGACGGCCAGCGCGCCGGTGCCGCACCCTGCATCGAGGATGCGCTTGCCCTTGAGGTCATAAGGCAGCCAGTCGAGCAGCATCGCGCGCATCCGGTCGCGCCCGGCGCGCACCGTGGCGCGAATGCCGCTGACCTTGGTGTCGCTCGTCAGATCGACCCAATTCTGCCGCGCGGTGCGGTCGAAATAATCCTCCAGCCGCCCGCGATAAGCGTCATAGGTCGAGCGGGGTGCGTGGCTCGCCATCATTCGAATCCCAGGAATTCGAAGATGTCGCGATCCTTCATCGGCATCGCGTCGAGCGCATCGGTGCCTGCCCAGAGCGTCGCGGCGAGGCGCAGATACTCGTTCTTCACGGCCTCGATCTCGGGAGTCGAATCCATCTCGAAGATCGTGCATTTCTTCAGGCGGCTGCGGCGGATCGCGTCGAGATCGGGGAAATGCGCGAGCCGCTTGAGGCCGGTCGCCGCGTTGAACCGGTCGATCTCGTCGGTTGCGGCCGAGCGGTTGGCGATGACGCCCGCCATGCGGACCTCGTAATTCTTCGACTTGGCCTTGATGGCGGCGACGATGCGGTTCATCGCGAAGATGCTGTCGAAATCGTTGGCCGCCACGACCACCGCGCGCTCGGCATGCTGGAGCGGCGCGGCAAAACCGCCGCACACGACATCGCCGAGCACATCGAAGATCACGACATCGGTTTCCTCGAGCAGGTGATGCTGCTTGAGCAGCTTGACCGTCTGCCCCACGACATAGCCGCCGCAGCCGGTGCCCGCCGGCGGACCGCCCGCCTCGACGCACATCACGCCGTTGAAGCCTTCGAACATGTAATCTTCGGGCCGCAGCTCCTCGTGGTGGAAATCGACGGTTTCGAGCACATCGATGACCGTCGGCATCAGCTTCTTGGTCAGCGTGAAAGTGCTGTCATGCTTGGGATCGCAGCCGATCTGCAGCACGCGCTTGCCGAGCAGCGAGAGTGCGGCGGAGAGGTTCGACGACGTGGTCGACTTGCCGATGCCGCCCTTGCCATAGACGGCGAACACCTTGGCGCCGGTAATCTCGTCGCGCGGGTCGAGCGCGACCTGGGTGCTGCCTTCGCCAAAGGCTGGCGGCGCACTGCCATGGTCCAGAAGGCTCATATCAACTCTCTCCCGTCATTCTGCTGCGATCAGGCCTTCCAGCCTGTCTTCGATATCGTCCGCGGCCGCGCGGAGCGCCGCCAGGGTTGCGGCATCCGGTTCCCAAAGCCGGCGGTCGCATGCTTCGAGCAGCCGTTCCGCCACTCGGGCCGAAGCCTTGGGGTTGAGCGTGGCAAGCCGCGCGCGCATTTCTGCATCGAGCACATAGGTCTCGCTGATCTGCTGATAGACCCAGGGGGCGACCTGGCCGGTGGTGGCCGACCAGCCCATGGTCGTGGTCACATGCCCCTCGATCTGGCGCACGCCCTCGAAACCGTGGCGCAGCATGCCTTCGTACCATTTGGGGTTGAGCATCCGCGTGCGCGTCTCGCGGTCGATCTGCTCGGCGAGCGTGCGGACCTTGGCCGCGCCTTCGGTGGCATCGACGATATAGACCGGCGCCGCCTTGCCGCCGCGCGCCCTGGCCACCGAGCGGCTGACGCCGCCCAGCGCATCGACATATTGATCGATATCGGTGACGCCCAATTCGACCGAGTCGAGATTCTGATAGGTGAAGTCGACCGAGGCCAGGGCGGTTTCGAGCAGCTCGCGCTGCTTCATCGGCGCACCCGAGCGGCCATAGGCATAGCCCTTGTGCGTCTCGAACGCTTCGGCGAGTTCGTCGGGATCGGCCCAGGCGCCGCCGTCGATCATCATGTTGACCTGCGCGCCGTACGCGCCTTCGGCATTCGAGAAGACGCGGAGCGCCGCGGTGTCCATGTCGCAGCCCATCTTGGCGGCATGGCTAAGCGAATGCTTGCGGATGAAGTTGAGCGCTTCGGGCTCCTCGGCGGTCGAGGCGAGCCAGGCGGCCTCGGCGATCATCCGCGTCTGCAGCGGCAGCAGGTCGCGGAACACGCCCGACAATGTCGCGACGACATCGATGCGCGGGCGCCCCAGCTCGGCGAGCGGGATCAGCTCGGCTCCGGCCAGACGCCCATAGGTGTCGAAGCGCGGGCGCGCGCCCATCAGGTGCAGCGCCTGCGCGACCTGCGTTCCTTCGCTCTTCAGATTGTCGGTGCCCCACAGCACCATCGCGATGCTCTCGGGCAGCGGCTCGCCCGCCTCGACATGCCGGGCGAGCAGCGCATCGGCCTGGGCCGCGCCGGTGACGCAGGCGAACGCGCTGGGGATGCGGAAGGGATCGAAGCCGTGCGTGTTGCGTCCCGTTGGCAGCACCTCGGGATTGTGCAGTATGTCGCCACCCGGCGCGGGGCGGACATAGCCGCCGTCGAGCGCATGGATCAGCGCTGCGAGTTCGTCATTGGCGGCGAGCCTGGCGTCCAGTTCCGCCCGGCCCGCACCGCCATCGGCCGCGGTCAGCGCATCGAGAAACGCCTCGCGCTCGGCGCCCTCGGGCTGGCTGCCGAGCACGTGCAGGCCGAACGGGATCAGCGCGCGTTCGAGCTCGTAGAGATTGCCCGCCAGCGCGGCGATATCGCTGCCGTCGATATCGAGTGCAGCGGCGGCATCGCGGATCATGATTTCGAGCGCGGCGCGCTCCACGCCCTCGCCCGCCAGCGCGCGCCAGCGTTCGACCAGCGCCTTGAGGTCCGAAAAGCCCTTGTACAGACCTGCTTCGGCGAGCGGCGGGGTGAGGTACGACACGATCGTCGCGCCCGAGCGCCGCTTGGCGATGATCGCTTCGGACGGGTTGTTCGCGGCATAGAGGTAGAAATTGGGAATGCTGCCCAGCAGCCGGTCGGGCCAGCAATCGCCCGAAAGCCCGGCCTGCTTGCCCGGCATGAACTCGAGCGCGCCGTGCGTGCCGTAATGCAGCAGCGCATCGGCGCGGAATTCCTCGCGGATCCAGCGATAGAAGGCGGCAAAGGCGTGCGTCGGGGCGAAATCGCCATCGAACAGCAGCCGCATCGGATCGCCCTCATAGCCGAAGCTGGGCTGGACGCCGACGAACACGTTGCCGAACTGCTTGCCGAGCACATGAATCGACCAGCCATCGCTCTGGATCTTGCCGGGCGCGGGGCCCCATTGCTTCTCGATCGCGCGCAGATGCGGCTCGTTGCAGACATGGTCGTCGGTCGAGACGCGCACCGCGACATTGGCGTCGGAGCCGAACCGGTCGGCATTGCCCTTGAGGATCGCATCGCGCAGGGCATCGACGGTGGTGGGCGGATTGCAGTCATAGCCCTCGGCCGCCAGCCGGTGCAGCGTGGCGTGGAGCGATTCGAACACCGCGAGATGCGCCGCGCTGCCCGTCGCGCCGGCATTGGGCGGGAAGTTGAACAGGATGATCGCGAGCTTGCGCCTGGCGCGCTCGGAACGGCGCAGCCTGACCAGCGCATCGACCTTGGCCGCCAGCGCCTCGGCGCGCTCGGGGCAGCTCTGCATCGCGCGCATCGCATCGGGCGCGGTGAACACGCACTTGCGCGCGCAGCCCGGGCAGGGTTCGCCCGATCCGTCCGACCGGCCGCCGAAGACATGCGGCATGACCGCGCCGTCGAGCTCGGGGATCGCGACCATCATCGTCGCTTCGAGCGGCAACAACCCCTGGTGGCGAGCGCCCCATTGCTCGAGGCTCTGGAACTCGATCGGGTGCGCGGCGATGTACGGCAGGTCGAGCCCGGCGAGCACCTCTTCCGCCGCCGCCGCATCGTTATAGGCAGGGCCGCCGACCATCGAGAAGCCGGTGAGGTTGATCACTGCATCGACGACCGGGCGGCCATCGCGGACGAAATATCGCGCCACCGCCGGGCGGCCGTCGAGACCGCTGGCAAAGGCGGGAACGACATTCAGCCCGCGCGCCTCGAGCGCGGCGATCATGCCGTCATAATGGCCGGCATCCTTGCCGAGCAGGTACGAGCGCAGCAGCAGCACGCCGACGGTGCCCTGGGCCGTGGCGCTGCACGGCAGCCGCGCCGCGTCCTCGGTGATGCACTCGGGCAGGCTCGGGTGATAGAGCCCGATCTCGGGATAATCGCGCGGCGCCTGGGCGGGCGTGGTGCCCTTGAGCGCGGCGCGCTCGCCCGCGGCATAGCGGTCGATCAGCCCGCGGATCATCGAGACGACATTGTCGTCGCTGCCCGCCAGCCAGTATTGCAGCGTCAGGAAATAGTGGCGCACGTCCTGCGCGGTGCCAGGGATGAATTTCAGGATCTTGGGCAGCCGGCGCAGCATCTTCATCTGCCCCGCGCCCGAATTGCCACCAGGTTTTGGCGAGCCGCGCAGCTTCTTGAGCAGCGCCAGCGGACCACGCGCGGGTGCATCCATGCGATAGCCGCCCATGCGCGTGAGCTTGACGATATCGCCCGCGGACATGAGGCCCAGCATCGCGTCGCACTGTTCGCGCCGCGCCTCGAGCGCGGGCAGGATCGCGCGGACGTGATCCTCGAGGAACAGCATCGTCGCGATGACGATATCGGCCTGCGCGATGTCGGCACGCGCGGCGTCGAGCGCGCCGGGATCGCGGCCCCAGTCGGCGGCGGCGTGGAAGCCGATCGTCAGGCCCGGCATGTCTTTGACCAGTAGCGTTTCGGCCCGGTCGACCGCGCCCGACAGATGGTTGTCGAGCGTGATGAAGACCACGCGGATTGCGGCATGGCGGCCCTGGGCGGGTGCGGTGCGGGCTTTACCGGGCATAATGCGCCTTTGCATCATACAGGGTTTCAAGGGAGATCGTCGCCAGGCCCCGCTCCTCGGCGAAGCGCTCGGTGTTGCGCCGCGCCTTGCCGCGCACGAAGAACGGGATCTTCCTGAGCTCGGCCTCGGCCTCGGCGGTCCACAGTGTGTGTTCGAGAAGCTCGCCCTCTCCCCTCCCGCTGGCGGGAGGGG
>NZ_QKVT01000001.1:2619590-2638483 GCF_003426715.1 Blastomonas sp. UPD001 | reverse complement strand
ATCGTCGCGGAACATCGTCAGCAGATGCTCTTCGAGCCCCATGACCAGCGGATGCACCCAGCTGTCGAACAGCACGTTCGCGCCCTCGAAACCCATTTGCGGGCTGTGCCGCGCGGGGAAATCCTGGACGTGCACCGGCGCGGAGATGACCGCGCAGGGGATCGACAGTCGCTTGGCGATGTGCCGTTCCATCTGCGTGCCCAGCACCAGTTCGGGATGCGCCGCCGCGATCGCTTCCTCGACCTCGAGATGATCGTCGGTGATCAGCGGCTCGACGCCATGCTCGGCAGCGGCGGCGCGCAGGTCGCGCGCGAATTCACGATTGTAGCAGCCCAGGCCGCAGACCACGAAGCCCAGCTCGTCGCGGGCGACGCGCGCAGCGGCGATGGCGTGCGTCGCATCGCCGAAGATGAAGACGCGCTTGCCGGTAAGGTAGGTCGAATCGACCGAGCGGCTCCACCACGGCATCCGCGCCTCGGCCATGTCGAGCGCAGGCGCGGTATCGACCCCGGCGAGCCTCGCCACCTCATGGATGAAATCGATCGTCGCGCCATGACCGATCGGAATGGTCTTCGTGAACGGCTGGCGGAAGTTGCGCTCCAGCCAGCGGGCGGCCGTGTCGGCAATTTCGGGGTAGAGGACGACGTTGAAATCGGCCTCCCCCAAGCGGGCGATGTCTGCCGCGCTCGCCCCCAGCGGCGCGGTGACGTTGATCTCTACGCCGAGCGCGCCGAGTATCTTCGACACTTCGACGATATCGTCGCGGTGGCGAAAACCCAGTGCGCTCGGCCCAAGCAGGTTCGCTTTGGGACGCGGAGAACCTGCCTGGCACGGTGCGGGGCGGGAGGAATCCCCGACCGCGAGAGCTCTGACTATCTGGTAGAAAGTCTCTGAAGCGCCCCAGTTCTCCTTGCGGGAATAGCTGGGCAGCTCCAGTGGAATGACGGGTATATCAAGGCGCATCGCCTGCGCCATTCCGGCAGGATCGTCCTGGATCAGTTCGGCGGTGCACGAGGCCCCGACCAGCATGGCGGCGGGCCTGAACCGCGCCACCGCATCGCGCGCGGCCGACTGGAACAGCTCGGCCGTGTCCTTGCCCAGATCGCGCGCCTGAAAGGTGGTATAGGTGACCGGCGGGCGCTTGCCGCGCCGCTCGATCATCGTGAACAGAAGATCGGCATAGGTATCGCCCTGCGGCGCATGGAGCAGATAGTGCACATCGGTCATGCCGGTCGCTACCCGCATTGCCCCGATATGAGGGGGCCCTTCATAGGTCCAGACCGACAGCTGCATCGCCCTAGACCCTCAACACGTCGCGGCGGCGGATCGGCCGCGCGAACAACTCGGCAAGATCGCCGGCCTGGTCGAAACCGTGGATCGGCGAGAAGACCAGCTCGATCGCCCATTTGGTGGTGAAGCCTTCGGCCTCGAGCGGATTGGCCAGGCCCAGGCCGCACACGGTGATGTCGGGCTTGGACGCGCGCACCCGGTCGAGCTGGCGATCGACATCCTGGCCTTCGCTGATCACGGTGGTCGCCGGCAGCTGGGCCAGCTCCGCAGCCATATGCGCGCGGTGCAGATAGGGCGTACCGACCTCGACCGGCATCATGCCGAGCTCGCGATGCAGGAAGCGCGCGAGCGGAAGTTCGAGCTGCGAGTCGGGCAGGAAGAAAATGCGCTTGCCCTCGAGCTGTGCGCGGCTGTGCTCGAGCGCGCGCTTGGCCCGCTCGCGGCCGGGCGCGACGGTGGCGCGGAAGTGCATCTCGTCGATGCCGAACGCGCGCGCGGCGGCGTGCAGCCAGTCGGTGGTGCCCTCCGCGCCAAAGGGGAAGGGCGCGGACAGATGCACCGCGCCGCGATCTTCCAGCGCCTGCGCGGTATCGCCGAGGAACGGCTGGGCGAGCAGGAACCGGGTGTTGGGACCCACCGGCGGCAGGTCGCGTGACTGGCGCGCGGGCAGGCAGGCGACGTTCGATATGCCGAGATCGCGCACCAGCCGCAGCAGCTGGTCCTCGACGATATCGGGCAGCGCGCCGACCTGGGTGAAGGTGGTCTCGATGCCGCTGCCCGAATAATTGACGATGCGTACGTCGGGCAGAAACGCCCCGGCGAGCCGCTGCGCCGCGCGCGAGAGATCGAGCTTGATCACCTCGGACGGACAGCTGCCGACGAGGAACAATGTGCGGATTTCCGGACGCCGTGCGAGCAGGCGGCGCACCACGCGATCGAGCTCCTCGTTCGCGTCTGCAAGGCCCGCCAGATCGCGCTCCTCGATGATCGCGGTGGCAAAGCGCGGCTCGGCAAAGATCATCACGCCGGCGGCCGACTGCAGCAGATGCGCGCAGGTGCGCGATCCGACGACAAGGAAGAACGCATCGGGCATCTTGCGGTGCAGCCAGACGATTCCGGTCAGCCCGCAGAACACCTCGCGCTGGCCGCGTTCGCGCAGAACGGGTGCGGATCCGCAGCCCTGATCGAGAACGGGGGGTGCGGCGGCGATCATTGCGCCACCGCCAGTCGAGGCGACGACTCGGACATGGTCGCGCCCTGCAAACGCGCCATCCGCAGCTTCCACAGGAACTGGCCGGCATTCACGACATAGGCGGCATAGCCCGCCAGCGCGACGGTCATGCGCTGGCCGGTCGTGCCCCATCCGGCCAGCAGCATCACCAGATAGGCGGTGTGCAGCGCCAGCACGAGCATCGAGAACACGTCTTCCCAGAAGAAGGCCGGGGCGAACAGCCATTTGCCGAACACCACCTTCTCCCAGATCGAGCCGGTGATCATGATAGTGTAGAGCGTCAGCGTCTTGACCACGATCGAGGCATCGGCGGCAAAGGCGCCCTCGCCTGTCCCGAAATAGCGCACGACCAACGCTAGGCTCACCAGGAAGACCAGAAACTGGACCGGAGCGAGCACACCCTGGACCAGCGTCCAGACGCTCGAATCGCGCCGCTCGCGTTCTTCGGGGGTGTAGAGAGCAGGTGCCGCAGCGGCACCTGAACGATCCGCCGGATCGCCCTCAAGCTTGCGGTTTTCCGCAGTTCCAGGCTGATTTTTCAGCGGCATGAGGGTGAAAGCGCCTCCCGTTTCAAGAAGGGAAACCTACGCCCCGCCCGGCAAAAGTGTCAAGATAAATTGACGTATAGTTTTCTTGACAAATCTTGGGTTGTCAGGCGTTCTGGACAAGCGTAGGATCACGGCCTGGCGAGGATGAGCACATAGAAAGTTTCCCGCCATGAGGCCGGTGCCGACCGCACCGACAAGACCTTGGAGAGTCTGAATGGCCTCAGTTTTTGGCATCGATTTGATCAGATCGACGACAGGGCTGTTTCGTAATGCGCGGTTGCGCAAGAAGACGTCGCCCTGGGACGGGGAGCAGACGGGCCAGACCCGCTTTGCGCGCCAGTCTTCCATTGACGATGTCGGTCGGCTTGTGGAAGACGAGATCATCCCCCGGCTGCTAAGGGTGCATCAGGACGATCCTCGCATGACGCAGTTTCCCATCGATCCTCCGGCGCACATGGTGACTCCCGCCATGCATGCGCAGCCGGGCGGTGAAGGTTTTCGAGACACTTCGGGCACCCAGTCCAACGACAACCAGCGCCAAGGTGCCGGCAACAGAGGCTTTGCATCCATGGCGCCTCTGTTCGACGAGGCGGCGATCCGCGAATTTGCCAATCAAGTGCTGGCCCATGAGGTCAACGCGCTGGCGGACATCATCATCGGCCATCTCGACCGCGAGGTGGCACCCGAAACGCTGTTCATCCAGCTGATCGCGCCCACCGCGCGCGAGCTGGGCGAAAAGTGGAACCGCGACGAGTGCGATTTCGTCGACGTCACCATGGGCCTGTGGCGGCTGCAGTTGCTGCTGCGCACCATTGCGGTCTGGTCACCCCCGCCCGATGGCTGGGCGCTCAAGACGCACCGCGCCTTGTTCACCACCATGCCACGCGACCAGCACAGCCTGGGCACACTGATGATCGGCGAATGCTTCCAGCGCGCCGGCTGGGACGTGGAGACCTTGATCGAGCCCGAACAGTCGGAAATTCTTCTCGCACTCGGCTCGTCGTCCTTCGATGTCGTCGGATTGACAGTAACCACCGACTTTTATATCGCCGATGTTCCCAAGATGCTCACGGCGATGAGAAGCGTGTCCTGCAATCCCAAACTGGCAATCATGATCGGCGGTCCGGCCCTTGGCTATGACCCTGAACTTGCGCGCAAGCTGGGTGCGGACGGGACCGCAGCCGATGCCGCTTCCGCGCTTGCATTGGCCGACGAACTGGTTTCTGCCGGGGTAGAGCGCGCCGCGCTTTCGCTTTGAAGACCGCACCCGGCGCGGCATGAACAAGGACGAGCCTTTAGCAGCTATTATGCCTTTTCGCGACCTCAAAGGCGTTGTCGGCACTCTGGAATTCGGCGCAGCACTCGCTCTGGTGCTCGCCGCAGGCGATATCGCTCTGGCGCTGGATGAAAATGGCGTCATCAGCGATGTTTCCGTGAGTGCCGATGACATGCCCGACCTCAGCGGCTGGATAGGCCGTCGCTGGGAGGACACGGTCGCGCTCGACAGCCGTCCCAAGATCAACGAGATGCTGTCCAGCCCGGCTTCCGAAACACCGGGGCGCTGGCGCCAGGTCAACCATCCGGGGCCCGAGGGCAACCTGCCGATCCATTACCGGCTGGTCGATCTGGGCGAAGGCAAGCCGCGCATGGCGATCGGCCGCGATGTCCGCGCCTGGGCCAGCCTGCAGCAGCGCCTGTTGCAGACCCAGCAGTCGCTTGAGCGCGATTATCTGAAGCTGCGCCAGACCGAGGCGCGCTTCCGTCTGCTGTTCGACATGATCGCCGATCCCGTGCTGATCATCGACGCGAACACGCGCCGCATCGCCGCTGCCAATCCCGCAAGCTACCGGCTGTTCGCCGCCAAGCCGGGCAGTCTCGACAATCGCGATCTCGCCAATGTCATCGGCGGCATCTCGCGCGACGACCTGATCGCCGCGCTGGGCGGCGCCACGGCGACCGGCGAGCATTGCGAGATGGACGTGAGCATGGGCGAGGGCGAACCGCCGATGACGCTCACCGCGATGCCGTTCCGCCAGGACAATGGCCGCCAGTTCATGATCCGCCTGTCGCGCGACGGGGCGGCAACCGACGATGGCAGCGGCCGCCGCCCGATGGCCGAGCTGATCGAGCGGATGCCCGACGCGTTCGTGCTCACCGATTCCCGGATGCAGATCATCACCGCCAATTCGGCCTTTGTCGATCTGGTCCATGGCAGCTCGAAGGAAGCGATCACCGGCCAGCCGCTCGGTCGCTTCATCGGTCGCCCCGGCATCGATGTCGACCTGATGCGCAAGCAGCTGGATGACCATGGCCAGGTGCGCAACGCCACCACGATCGTTCATGCCGATGACGCGATCGAGGAAGCGATCGAGGTGTCGGGCGTGAAGACCGATGCGCAGGGCGGGCATTACGGCTTTGCCATCCGCACCGTCAGCCGGCGTCTGCGCGACATGCCCTCGCCCGATCGCGACGTGCCGCGCTCGGTCGATCAGCTGACCGAGCTGGTCGGACGCATGCCGCTGCGCGAGATCGTGCGCGAATCGACCGATCTGATCGAACGCATGTGCATCGAGGCGGCGCTCGCCTATACCTCGGACAACCGTGCCTCTGCCGCCGAAATCCTGGGCCTCAGCCGCCAGAGCCTCTATTCGAAGCTCCTCCGCCATGGCCTCGGCAACCTGATCGGCCGCAAGGACGAGCTGAGCTAGACCGCGCGCGGACTTCGGTTCGGCCCGTCAATCGAGCTGTAAGATCAGCACCGGCATCAGCGCGAAGCCGATGGCGATCAGGCTGGCGGATATCCAGCGCCAGCGCGGATTGTCGCGCCACATCCCGAAAAAGGCCTGCACCAATGCCGGTTTGCCGCCGCGCTCGCGCGCGATGCGGAGCGAATAGATGGCAGCGCCGGAGAGCGACAGGCCGGTCAGCGCGAGGCCGAACAGGAACCAGGGGACCTTGGTCCAATAGCCCCCGAACGAACCGAAATGCAGCGGGTCTGCCATTTCGCTGATGCGCTGATGGACATTCAGATCGCGCCCGTCGGTGACCAGCAGCACCTCGGTTGTCGCCGGGTCCACCCATATGGCGTTGGACCGGGGACGGACCAGCATCGCCTTGTAATCCCCATGCAGCTGCAGATACGGGCTGTCCTCCCCCGCAAGCAGCACATGCTGCACCTTGAGCCCTGGATAGGCGGCGCGAGCGGCGGCGAAGGCCCGGCCCAGATCCGGTACCTCTTCGGGCTGTGCCACGCGCTCCGTTTTGACCCGCGGCAGCGGCGGCGCGTCCAGCCCCAGGCTCTCGGCGAAATACCAGATGCCGGTGATCGCAATGAGCGCGATGAACCACAGGGACCACACGCCCAGAAGCCGGTGGAAATCCCCCCACCAAGTCCGCGCATCGCGCGAGCGCAGCGGCTTGGTGAAGCCGCGCCACCATTTCTTGTACACGACCAGCGATGTCACCAGACTGACGAACAGCAGGAAACCCAGGAACCCGACAATCGGCACGCCGATCCTGGTCGGAAGGTTGAGATGCCGGTGCAGGTTGCGCAATATGCGCTGCGCTCCCGCCCAGGGGGCCTGCCCCTGGATTTCGCCCGAGACCGGATGTGCATGCAGATAGAACAGCTTGTCCGCGCTATCCGAGACGGTGACCTTCACCGCAAAGGCGGACGCGGTGGGCGCCTCCATCCCCTGCACCCTGGCCACGCCGGGATAGCGCGCGGCGTTGCGTACAATGGCGGTCCAGTTGATCTGGGTGTCGGCCGCTACCGGGGAAACTCTCAGGCTCGGTTGGAGCAGCCAGTCGATTTCGGCGCTGACCACCGCCAGCGTCCCGGTGAACAGGATGAAGGTGAGAAACAGGCTGAGCTTGAGGCCCACCCATTGGTGCACCGTCCACCAGAGCCGCGCGCGCCCCGCCCTGGGCTGCGATCGACCGCCGGCCGTCGGCACAGACTGGCGCGCCAGCTCCATCAGAACCTGTAGCCGATTTCCAGGAAGACCGAGCGCGGTTCGCCCGGGAAATGGCCGGTGCGGTCGATAAAGCCCGACACGGCATAGGTCTTGTCGAACAGATTGTCGACGCGCAGCATCGCGCGGATCGGCCCGGTTTCATAGATCAGCGAGGCATCGAAGATCATGTACGGCTGCACCCGCTGGCCGCTCAGGCTGAGCTGCTCGGCGACATAATCGCCGCCAAACGCCGCCGCGAGGCCGAGCGACGGTATCTGGTAGCGGGTCCAGAAGCCCAGCTGATGCTGCGGCGCGTTGGCAAAGCGATTCCCGACGCGGTTGGTGATGCCGCCGCCGCCATTGTCGCCGGTGACCCTGGTGTTATTATAGGCATAAGCGACGGTCAGCACCCAGTTGGGCGTGATGTCCGCCGCCAGATCGAACTCGATGCCCTTGGAGGTGACCTCGCCAAAGGTCGTGAAATCATCGACGCCGTCATTGCCGAAGTCGCCGCGCGAATCGGCCTGCAACAGGTTTTCCCGGCGGATCCGATAGGCCGAAAGCGATGACTGGATTCGCCCACCCATCAACGCGGTCTTGATGCCGCCCTCGATGATGTCACCTGCCGTCGGAGCAAAGGGGCCACCGGCGAGCGGGTTCTGCGCGCTCGGGTCCTGCGGCTCGAAGCTGGTGGCATATTGGCCGAACAGCGAGATCTCGTCGGTGATGCGATAGACTGCGCCGGCGCGATAGGTCGTCTTCTCGTCCTCGAACACGATGCCGTTGGCATTGTCGCGGAAACTGTCGCGCCGGATTCCGCCGACCAGAATCAGCGGTCCGACCGTCAGTTCGTCGAGAACGTAGAAGCCGGTCCGCCGACTGTCGGTGCTGGTGACGGAAAACGGCCCCAGATTGTACGTCGCGGGGTTGGACTGGCCATAAACGGGGTTGAGCAGGCTGAGCGGTCCGGGAAGCCCGGTCGCCGGTGCCGTACGCCCGCGGAGCGAGCGGCCTGCAAACACCTCTTTGCCGGTATAATGGTCGAAGCCCAGCAGCACGCGGTTCGACACCGTCTGGCTGATGGCAAATCCGTAAACGGCATTGGCCCCCATCGACCAGGATTCCTCGTCGCGGCGCTGATCGCGGAATTCGCGGGTGGTCGCATCGACGATGCCGTCGCGGTTCGAATCGAACAGGCCGCGCGGCTCGTGATATTGCTGGACCTCGGTCGCATCATTGTAGCGCAGCGTGGCGTCGATCTTCAGCCCTGCGAGCGGTTCGGCCTCGATCCGGCCCTGGAACACGGTGGAATTCAGGTTGAGAAAGTCGCTCGGCTCATTGTGGTTCCAGCGGCGGCTGGCGAGGAAATTGCCCGCATTATCGGTCGGCACGCCGCGGAGTCGATTGGCATCGAGCTCCTGATCATATTGCGTCGCCTGCAGGATGATTTTGACCGGACCGGGATCGAAGGCGAGGCCGCCATCGGCGATCAGCGTGCGCGACGAGGCGTTGAAGCGGAACAGCCCGCGATCTTCGTAGAACAGCCCGCCGCGCGCGGTAAAGCCGCTGCCGAGCGGCGCGTTGACCTCGCCCGAGCCGCCATAACGATCGGCATTGCCGACGATGCCGCGAAGCTCGGCCTTGAAGGCGCTGGCATCGGGTTTCTTGGTGACATAGTTGAACAGCCCGCCCGGTGCTCCGGGTCCGTAGAGCATGCCCGCCGGTCCCTTGAGGAACTCGACGCGTTCGAGGTTGAACAGCTGCGGCACGGCAAAGCCGGCATATGGGTCGCCGCGCAGGCCGTCGAAGAAGATCTCCTCCTGCCGGAAGCCGCGCGCCGTTACGCCTGCATAGCTGAAAAAGCTGACGCCCGAGATGTTGCGATAGATATCCTGCGCATCGCGCGCCCCCTGGTCCTGGATCAGTTCCTGCGTGATGACCGCGATATTCTGGCTGGACAGCAGCGGCTCGGTGGGAAGCTTGCCCGCGCTCGTCTGCTCCACGCGGTAGAGCTTCTGCGCGCGACCGGTAACGATGATCTGCTCCCCCTCGCCATCGCCAGAATCGACTTCGCTTGCCGATACCTGATCCTGCGCGGTCGATTGTGCCATGACCGGCGCTGCGCCAATCAGCCCGACGGCCAATGCCAGCGCTGACGTGCCGATGCGGAAACTCATGCCCGCCCCCTTTGCGATAATCATTCGCAAAAGCGCCTAGGCAATCAGCTCATGAGAATCAATCGCAAAATGTGACTATCGCCCAATCAAGCTCAGCGCGTGGCGGATAAAGGCGTCGCGGTCGCGCACCCATTGCATCTCGGGCGGCAGCACCGGATCGGCATAGGTCCAGCCCTCGGGCCCAAAAGGCTTGCGGAACGTGCCCTTGGTGTTGAACGCCAGCGAAACGATGCGTTGTTGCGCCCTGGTGGTCGCCTCGTTGCCGATCACCGTGGGCGTGCCCGGTTCCACCCCCAGCCCCTGGCGCCAGGCGCGGAACACGAAGGGTTCGGTGCGATAGCTGTCGACCAGCGTGTTCTGGAAGACCGAGAGATAGACCTGGTCGAGTGCGCCAAGCGGATTCGGCGGCATCCGCCAGCCGGGATCGACCATGATGTTCCAGGGATAATGATCGGGCGTGCCATAGACGATCTCGGTCCGCAGATCGACCAGCGCATCGCGCACGTCCTGCGCCGGCGCGACGCGCTTCAGTTGCAGGTTGTTCGACCAGGTGAAGCCGAAGGCCGAGATATCGACCAGCGGCATCGCCGAGGGCACCGTCGCGCCCGGCAGGTTGGCGACGGTCACATTCTCGTAGACGCGTAAATAAGCCTTGTCCTTGAGCTGGTGCCCGCTGGCGACATCGATCCAGCCCTTCTGCCCGTACCAGGTGCTGTTGCGGACATGCGTGGCCAGGGTGCCGTTGATATAGGTGCCGTGCTCCTGATCGACATTGTCGCCGACATTGCCGCGGATGATGCTGTCCTCGATTAGCACCATCGTCTCGCCGCCGGGCACGAAGATCGCGTTCTTGCCGCCGAAGAGATTGGCGCGCCGGATCACCGCGGTGATCAGGCCGGGCCGGGTCACTCCGAGCACCTCGAGATGCACCGCGCCCTTGGATTCGCCCGCGCCCGGCAGGTCGAGCGCGATGTCGCGCATCTCGAAATGAATGCGCTGCGGCCCGACATCGAACAGCCTGAGGTTGATGCCCGCCCAGGCGTCGTTGGTGCGGAAGGTGACGGGCACGCCGGGCACCGAGGAGCGGAACACATATTGCGTGCGGTCCAGGTGCCCGACGATCTGCGGCATCCAGGGCGAGAAGGGATAGACGCACGGACGTCCTGCGATGTCCTGCGCTTCGTAGATGAACTCGAAGCCGCCCTCGACCCGGCCGTAGAGCTGCTCCGCCGATGGGCCGGCATAGACCTCGCGCCCCGCCGCGCGCGAGGCATCGCAGCGGATGCGCAACGTCACCGCCGGTTTGCGCAGGCCCTGCATCGGCATGTAGAACGGATATTCGCGATCGTCGCGCTGCACGGCCGCCTGCGGTGCGGCAGCGACCTCGCCTGCCACGGTGACATCCTCGCCCCCGGCCAGCGCCTCCGCCTCGATCCGCACCGGTGGCGCGGTGGCGGCGCGATCGGCCGAGGAAAACAGCAACAGCGGCGCAAGAGCCATCAGCATCGCAAATCGGTGCAGCGCCATCCCGTCTCTCCGAAAACGCGCTGTCTATACTGGAAGGCGTGCAGGAATGGTCAATAATTCCATTGCGCCTGGATGCGCAGCAGCTCGCCCTCGGCCTGGCCGAAGCGGCGTTCGTCAGCCTCCTTGCGCGAGGCGAAGCCATAAGTCACTGTCAGTTCGAGCGCGGGGGTGGGCAGGAATTCGAGGCCGAATTCGAGCTCCTCGGTCTCCAGCCGCGGCGCGTTGGTCGCGGCCTTGAAGCCGCCGCGATAATATTGCCAGCGCGCAAAGGGATAGAAGGGCCCCAGCGGCGAGCGCCGCACCCGCGCCATTGCCTGGACATAGCCGCCGTTGAGCGGGCGTTCCTCGATACGGCCGGTAACGGGGTTGAATTCGGGCCCCCTGCCCCAGTTCCATTCCGCCTGCAGGCCGAATGGCTGCGGGTACAGGATCGCATGCACGCCGATGCGGTTGTCCTTGTAGTCGATCGGGCTGACCCCGCCGGTGCGGATCTCGGGATTGATGCGGTTGCGATAGAAGGACCCGCCCAGTTCGAGCACCTGCCCCTCGAGCCCCAGCGCATCGAGCTCGAACGGCCAGGTGGCAAGACCGACGATCATCACATTCTCGTTGGTCTCGGTGCGGTTGGTGCCCTGGCCGTTGAACGCGCCGAGGCCGAAGGCGCCGTAATTGCCGAACAGCTTCTGCCCGTCCTTGCCCAGCCGGTCCCAGATGTCCTGGACATGATCGGGCGTGTAATAGGCGACGATCCCGATATCGCGCTCGCTCGGGGCACCGCTGTTGATGCCGTCGCTGCGGTCGAGCGCGAGCCGGTTCGACGAGGACTGCATGTTCTCCCAGCCATAGGGGATTTTCGATTGGCCGAGCCGGATGCGGAAGCTCTTGTCCTTCGTGGGAAACACATCGGCATAGGCATCGCGCAGCTGGGCAAAGCCCTCGCGCCGCTCGCCCACAGACTGGTTCGACACCGCCGACGCCATGTCCGCCTGCAGGTAGAGCGAGAGATAGTCGCTGACATCGCCCTGCAGCACCAGGCGGACGCGGCGGAAGCTGAAATTGTTGCCCGATCGCACATCGCCGTCGCCGATAGTGCGCAGCCGCGACACGCCCGCCGGCGCATCGGCATCGCCCGAGACGATGGTGTTGAGGCGAAGCTGGGTATAGCCGCGCAGCTGCAGCTTTTCATACCAGGCCTTGCCCTTTTTGGGGCTGGCATCGGCGACCTGCGTGGCGGGAGAGGCCGTGGCCACGGGTGCGGCGGGGGGCGGTGACGGTGCCGCCTGAGCCATGACGGGGGGCGCAGCGACAGGCGCAGCGGCCGCAGCCTGCCTTTCCGCCTGCAGTTCGCTGACCGTCGCCTTGAGCTCGTCGATCTGGCGCTGAAGATCGGCGATGATGCCGAGATAGTCGGGCTGTGCCGCGGAAAGCGCCGGCGCGCCTTGTGCCAGAGCCGGGGATGCGACGCCGGCCAGCGCGACCGCGAGTATGCGCTTTCGGAAAAATGCCGTACGAGCCAATGTCATGTTCAGGCGCCTGTCGCAGTGCCGCGCCCTGCCGCGACGGTTCGGCTGCGCCAATATGAAGCTTTTATGTCGTTTTTGTGAATATCGCAAAATGCTTTTGTGACAATCGGCGAGCCGCCCTGGGCGGCTGCCGGATGCGCATTCCCAGACCGCATCGGCAGCTGTCCATTCTGATTGACACTCTACGGCGTCAGGCATAGCCTTTGCGCCATGGATCGCTCCGCCAACATTTCGCCGTCCGCGCCGATTCCGCATCCGCGCGACGTGCTGGAATTATTGAAGCCGGTGACCTGGTTTCCGCCGATGTGGGCGTTCTTCTGCGGGGTGATGTCGTCGGGTGCAGGGCTCGACGGGCGCTGGTGGTTCCTGTTCGGCGGCGTGCTGCTGGCAGGGCCGATGGTCTGCGGCACCAGCCAGGCGGTGAACGACTGGTTCGACCGGCATGTCGATGCGATCAACCAGCCCGAACGACCGATCCCTTCCGGCCGCATCGCGGGGCGCTGGGGCCTGTATGTCGCGCTGATCGGGTCAGGCCTGTCGCTGCTGCTCGGTCTCGCGCTCGGCTTCTGGGTGTTCGTCGCGACGATCGTCGGGCTGCTCTGCGCCTGGGGATACAGCGCGCCGCCGTTCCGTTTCAAGATGAGCGGCTGGGTCGGCCCTGCCGTCGTGGGCCTCAGCTACGAAGGCCTGAGTTGGTTCACCGGGGCGAGCGTGATGACTGGAGGCCTGCCTGACGCGCGCGTGCTGGTCGTCATCCTGCTCTACAGCCTCGGCGCGCATGGCATCATGACCTTGAACGATTTCAAGGCGGTCGAGGGCGACAGCGCGATGGGCGTGCGCTCGTTGCCGGTGACGCTCGGCGTCGCGAATGCCGCGCGGCTCGCCTGCGCGGTGATGGCCGTGCCGCAGCTGATCGTGATCGCGCTGCTGTTCCAATGGGGGCTGGCGATTTCGGCCATCGCGGTGACGCTGTTGCTCGCGATGCAGATCGTGTTCATGCGCCGCCTGCTCACCGATCCCAACAAATACGCGCCCTGGTACAATGCCACCGGCGTCTCGTCCTATGTGCTCGGCATGCTCGCCGCCGCTCTGGGCCTGGGGGGCTGGATATGAGCGCCGGTGCGAAAATTGGTCTCGGCTGGACCGACATCATGCGCATGGGGTTGGTCCAGGCCAGCATCGGCGCGATCGTGATGCTCGCGACCTCGCTGCTCAACCGGGTGATGGTGGTCGAATATGCGCTGCCTGCCGCGCTGCCTGCCGGCCTCGTCGCCTGGCATTATGCGGTGCAAATGTCGCGGCCCTTATGGGGGCACGGATCGGACAAGGGGCGCAAGCGCACGCCCTGGATCATCGGCGGCATGGGGATACTCGCGCTGGGCGGCATCGTCGCGGTCAACGCGACGATCCTGCTGCCTGTCGCAGCGATCCCCGGCACCCTGCTCGCGATCCTCGCCTTCAGCATGATCGGCGCAGGCGTGGGCGCGGCGGGCACCTCGCTGCTCGCGATGCTCGCGTCGGGCGTGGTCCCCGAAAGGCGCGCGGCAGCCGCCGCGATCACCTGGATCATGATGGTCGCGGGCATCGTGATGGCAGCGGCAACCGCAGGCAGCCTGATCGATCCGTTCAGCGAGCAACGCCTCGCCACAGTGTCGGGCGGCGTGGCGCTCTGTGCGTTCCTGCTCGCCTGGGTCGCGATCTCGGGGATCGAGCACCGCCTGGTCGCGCCCGCGCACCCGCATGACGATGCGCCCTCGGCCTCGTTCGGCGAAGCCTTGCGCGAGATCATGGGCGATGCCACCGCGCGGCGCTTCACCATCTTCGTCTTCGTCTCGATGCTCGCCTATGCGATGCAGGACCTGATCCTCGAGCCTTATGCGGGCCTCGTCTTCGGCATGACCCCGGGCGAATCGACCAAATTGGCAGGCCTGCAGCATGGCGGAGTGATGGCGGGGATGATCGTCGCCGGGATCGGCGGCAGCGCCTTTGCCGGGCGCAGGCCGGCGGGCGGATCAAGCCGTGCGGCGGTGCGATCCCGCCGCGGCTGCTCAAGGATTTCGAGATTCCCGAATCCTTGCTCGTCGCCAAGGCGCGCGCGGCGCGGATGATCGCACCCTCGGGCCGCGAGGTCGACATGCCGGTGGGCGACGGCCCCGAGGGCAAGGGTTTTGTCGGCATGGTCGACCGCGACGTGTTCGACGAATGGCTGCGCGAGCGCGCGCGCCACAATGGCGCGACGCGGATCACCGGCAGCTATGAAAAGATCGACCGCGATTCGGACGGCATGGCGGTGCTGGTGTATCGGCAGGAACGCGGCGGGCCTAATCGCCGGTTGCGCGTGCGATCGGTCATCGGCGCAGACGGCGCGCGATCGGCGGTGGCGAAACAGAACATTCCGGGTGCCAGGGACGTCAAATGCGTCTTTGCCTATCACGAGATCATCAAGGCGCCCGAACCGGCGGTGGCCGCCGCGGCGGATTTCGATCCCGACCGCTGCGACGTCTATTATCAGGGCCATCTCTCGCCCGATTTCTATGCCTGGATCTTCCCGCACGGCAAGACCGCGAGCATCGGCCTTGGCAGCGCGCACAAGGGCTTTGCCCTGCGCGAGACCACCGCGCTGATGCGCAAGCAGGTCGGGCTCGAGGGGTGCGAGACGATCCGCACCGAAGGCGCGCCGATTCCGCTCAAGCCCTTGAAACGCTGGGACAATGGCCGCGACATCGTGGTCGCGGGCGATGCGGCAGGCGTCGTCGCCCCGGCGTCGGGCGAGGGCATCTATTATGCCATGGCCTGCGGGCGGCTGGCGGCGGATGCGGTCTGGCAGTTCCTTGGCACCGGCAAGCCGTCCGCGCTCAAGCAGGCGCGCAAGGCCTTCATGGCCAAGCACGGCAAGGTGTTCTGGATCCTGGGGATCATGCAATATTTCTGGTATTCGTCGGACAAGCGCCGCGAGCGCTTCGTCAAGATGTGCGCCGACCCGGACGTGCAGTATCTCACCTGGCAGAGTTACATGCACAAGGAGCTGGTGCGCCGCAAACCGGTGGCGCACGCGAAGATCTTCGTGAAGGACATGGGGCATCTGCTCGGCCTGTCTCGGGCCTGAACCGACGCCTGGGACGTAAGGGCCGAGAGGCCGCAGCTGGGAGGCTGGAATGCATCGTGAAGGCTTGCTGCCGGTCATCCTGGCGGCGATGGCGGCTCTGGTCGTCGCCGCGGGCGGCGCGACGATCACCGATCTCGGCCCCTGGTACCAGGGTCTCGCCCAGCCCGACTGGGCGCCGCCCGGCTGGCTCTATGGCGTCGCCTGGACGCTGATCTTTGCGCTCGCCGCGATGGCCTCGCTCGCCGCCTGGCGCGCCGCGCCCAGCGTCAAGGCGCGCACCAATGTCATCGGGCTGTTCGCGTTCAACGGCTTTCTCAACGTGCTGTGGAGCCTGCTGTTCTTCCGCGTGCAGCGGCCCGACTGGGCGCTGGTCGAGGTCGCGCTGCTCTGGCTCTCGATCGCGGGGCTGATCGTCTATTGCGGGCGCTTCTCCAAGCTCTCGGCCTGGCTGCTGCTGCCCTATATCGCCTGGGTCAGCGTCGCCGCCGCGCTCAACGGTGAAGCAGCTGGTCGACCGCATCCTGACCGGCGACTGAGCCCCGCCGGGCGGCTATGCCTGGTGGTATATCGACGCGCTGAGCGACGACGGAAAGCACGGCCTCACCATCATCGCGTTCATCGGCAGCGTCTTCTCGCCTTATTATCACTGGTCGGGGCGCCGCGATCCGGACAATCATATCGCGATGAACGTCGCGCTCTATGGCCCAGGCGGCGGCTGGTGCATGACCGAGCGCGGATCGCGGCATCTTTCGCGCGATCACGACCATCTCGTCATCGGCCCCAGCGCGATGCACTGGGATGGCACCAGCCTGCGAATCGACCTCATGGAAATCACCGCGCCGATCCCGCGCCGGGTGCGCGGCACGATCCGCGTCTATCCGCACATGATGCCGCAGACCCAATGGCCGCTCGACATCGCGGGCCACCACGCCTGGCGCCCGATCGCCCCGCGCGCGGCGATCGAGGTCGACATGAAGAGCCCCGGTTTGAGCTGGCGCGGTGAGGGCTATATCGACAGCAATGCCGGGATCGAGCCGCTGGAGCGCGGCTTCTCCGACTGGCACTGGTCGCGCGCGCATCTCGGCCGCGATTCGGTGGTGCTCTATGAAGGCCAGCGCCGCGACGCCAGCCGCTTCGCCATGGGCCTGCGCTTTGCCGAGGACGGCACGATCAGCGAGGTCGAACTGCCCCCCGAACGCGTGCTGCCCAAGACGCTATGGCGCATGCCGCGCATCACGAGAGCGGATGCGGGCGCGCCGGTCGAGATCCGCCGCACCTGGGAGGACACGCCCTTTTATTCGCGCACCGCGCTCAAGACGCGGCTGTTCGGGGAGAGTGCCGAGGCGGTGCATGAAAGCCTGTCATTGGACCGGCTGGAAAAGGGGATCGTGAAGCTGATGCTGCCGTTCCGGTCAGGGAGGGGAGTCTGGTGGCGCGGGTCTCGCGGAGCCCATCTGCTGCTCACCTCGCAGCATGAGCGATGTCGGTACCTCGCACTACTCTCAGCGGCTATAAAGGCCGTCATGCTGAACTTGTTTCAGCATCCATCGTGCCCGATCAGCCGAAGCCGCATGGGGAGAAATGGGCCCTGAAACAAGTTCAGGGTGACGGGGTGGATCAGCTCGGAGGCCTCAGTTGGCAGCCGCCGTACCTCAAGCCGTCGCCATCCGCCGCACGCCCGGCGCGGGTGGGTCAACCGGGGCGCCGGCGAAGCATTGCGCGATGGCCATCCACGCGGTGGCATTCGGCCCCGTGACCTTGAGTGCCGTGTCGGCGATGTTGCGGGTCTGCGTCACCACCTGGCAGAATTCGGCCGCCTCGCCCTCGATCAGCTCGCCATCCGCCGGTTCGCCGAAGACCCACAGCTCGCCCGATGGCGCGGTAAGACGCAGTTGCGGCACCGGCTGCGGCGGCTCCATCCGGCGGTTCTTGAACGTCCAGCCATAGGTGTTGAGGCCGAGCACGCAGATATTCTTCAGCGCATCGCCGTTCTCGCGATCCACGCCCAGCACATCGAAAATCGCCTGGGCATGCGCCCAGCTTTCCATCAGCCGCGCGGTGATCGAGGAGCGCGCGCTCATGCTCGGCCCGGCCCAGGGCACGCGCTGCGCCGGATCGGCCTCGGCGAAATCGGCGGCGACCGCGCGATAGGTCTCGGCCCATCGGGCAACCAACGCCTGGCCGGTGAGCCCGTCGAGCCAGGCGCGCTCGAAGCTGTTCAGGTCCCCGCCCTTGGCGATGATACCGCCGACCTGGCGCATGAAGGCCTTGAACGCATCCTCGTCCTTGAGCGAGAGCTGCGCGGCCTGGTTCCAGACGTGCAGATGGCCGATGACGTCGCTGATCGTCCAGCCCTTGAACGCGGTCGGCGCCGCGAGCGTTGCCTCGTCGAGCGGCGCGACCAGCGCATGAATTCGGTCGCACTCGACCAGGAAATCGCTCGCCTGCTGCATCACAGGAAGCCCTTCAGCTCGGCCATGAACCGGTCGAACTGGTCGTGGTGCAGCCAGTGTCCGGCATCGGCGAACTTGGCGAGGCGCGCATTGCCGAACAGCTCCATCCGGCCATCGGCCTCGGGGTCGGAGGCCCAGCTCTTCTCGCCCCAGCATAGCAGCGTCGGGCAGGTGATGCGCTGCCAAAGCTGGTGCATGTGCTCAGGCGGAATGTCGAGGATCGGCCAGATGCGGATATGCGGGTCGAACTTCCAGCTATAGGTGCCGTTCTCGTTGCGGATCACCGCATGTTCGCACAGATGCCGCGCCTGTTCGGCGGTGAGATAGCTGTTCTCCGCATGCATCCGCGACAGCGCTTCCTCGAAGCTGTCATATTCGCGGTGCTTGCGCGTCGCCTTGGCGCGCTTGTCGGCATACCATTTGCGCCAGTGCTCGTGCACTGGGGTGGCGTTGCGCTCCTCGATCATCTTCGGAGACGGCCCCAGCCCTTCGATCGCGACGATCTTGCGCACCTTTTCCGGATACAGGCCCGCATAGCGCAGCGCCGTATTGCCGCCCAGCGAGTGCGACACGATGGTCACCTGGTCATAGCCGAACTGCTCGACCAGCTGCGACAGGTCGTAGACGAAGTTCATGATCGGATAATTGCCGTCGGCGGTCCATTGCGAATCGCCATGGCCGCGCAGGTCCGGCGCGATCACGTGCCAGTCGGCCTGCAGCTCGCTCGCCACCCAGTCCCACGAGCGACAATGGTCCTCGCCGCCATGGACGAGGATCAGCGGCGGGGCGTCGGCATTGCCCCAATCGGCATAATGCAGCCGCAGCCGCTGCGAGAAATAGGTCTGTGAAGAGGGTCCGGTCGGTTTCATGCCCGGACCTTAAGCGGCTTTGTGCGCAAAAGAAAAGTGGCTTTGGGAAGGGGTTTCGATGGGTTCTGCGGTGACGCTACGGCAGGCAGTCTTCCTACCGGGGACACCCCTCCACCACTTCGTGGTCCCCCTCCCCTTGCAGGGGAGGATTTGGCAAGCGCGTCCGTAAAGTCCTCCCCTGCAAGGGGAGGGGAACCGCCCGCGCAGCGGGGG
>NZ_QKVT01000001.1:2609401-2619490 GCF_003426715.1 Blastomonas sp. UPD001 | reverse complement strand
ACGAAAAAGGCCGGAGAAGCGGTGTGCTTCCCCGGCCTTTTCGGGTGTCATGGATCGAGAGGATCAATCCAGACGGGCAAGTTCCTTCTTCGAAAGCGAGGTCGTGACCTTGCCTTCGGCGGCGGTCAGGGTCGAGGCGCCGATGCGCACGACCTTGCCCTTGTAGATGACCAGGGCCGAGCCGTCTTCGAGAACGCGGGTCACCTTGCCGACGCGCTTGCCTTCGGCGTCGTAGATGGTCTGGTTCTTCGAGATCAGGGCGTCGTCCTGCGCGAAGGCGGGAGCGGCGGTGGCGGCCAGGAGAACGGCGCCGAGCAGTGCGGAACGAAGGTTCATGATGGCATTCCTTTCAATCGCGGGGAGGACGAACGGGCCCGTGGCGGGCAATCTTGTTGTGGCGTCCATTTAATTGCGCGGTTGATAGGTTTCAATACGCAATGCTGCATTTGCGAATGATATTTTCGCGCAGCCAGATGCATTTTCTGCATGTCTGTATCGGTGGGACGGAAAATCAGAGACTTAGGGCGAAATCACGCGTTGTGCGGCGCAACAAAGTTGCGCTTTTGGCATCTATAGTTCCGCTTTTGCCGGGCTCAATCCCGGTCGAGCGCGCCAACCGCAGCGGGGTCGAAATAGAAAGGCCGGATTTCGGCGACCAGGCCACGCTCGATCCGGAACATTTCCGCCAGCGGCATCGCGGCGCGCCTGCCGGTGGCTCTCGACGTCAGGTGAAAGGTCACCAGGCTGACGACATGTCCGTCGCCCGCCGTCATGGCGTGGAATTCGATGGCGGGGTCCTGCCAGTGCGCCATGACGATGCCGTGCAGCCGCCGCAAGGCATCGCGGCCGTAATAGGTGCCGGCATAAGGCAGGCCCGCCGCCTCATAAATCACCAGGTCGGGCGAGAGCAGCGCCTCGCACGCCGCCCAGTCGCCCGCACCGGCATGGGCATAGACGGCCTGGACGATGGCCTTGAGCTGCGATTCCTCGGTCACGGGCGGTCTCCCTCTGCCGGTTCCCCGCGAAGGCGGGGACCCATCTCCTGCCGGCGGGCCAGACGCAACCGCCTGCAGATGGCCCCTGCCTGCGCAGCGGACCGGCCAATGCCGTCAGATCTTCAGCATCTGCTTGCCGCGATTGGCGCCAGAGAACAGCCGCTGCATCGTCTGCGGCGCATTCTCGAAGCCGTGCTGGATGTCCTCGCGATAGGTCAGCCGCCCGTCATGCACGAAACCCGCAAGCCGCTTGCGAATAGCGGGGAACTCCGCCGCCCAGTCGAGCACGATGAAGCCGGTCATCGTCGCGCGGCGGAAGATCAGGTTGAAATAGTTCTGCGGCCCGGCGGGCATCTGCCCGGTCTCGTAACGGCTGATGCCGCCGCAGATGACGACGCGCGCGCCCGTCGCGATCTGGCTGAGCATGTCGTCGAGGATCGCACCGCCGACATTGTCGAAGATGACATCGACGCCGCGCGGGCAATGCTCCTTGATCGCCTGACGCACGCCGCCCGCCTTGTAGTCGATCGCGGCGTCATAGCCCGCCTCTTCCACCAGCCACGCGCACTTGTCCGCGCCGCCCGCAATGCCGACGACGCGGCACCCGGCGATCTTCGCGAGCTGGCCGACCACCGACCCGGTCGCCCCGGCGGCGCCCGAAACCAGCACGGTATCGCCCGCGACGGGCTTGCCGATCTTGAACAGCCCGCAATAGGCGGTGAGTCCGGTGGTGCCGAGCACCGACATCATCGCGGTCGGCGGCAATTCGGGGTCGCACGGCACCAGCCCCTCGCCGTCGGACAGGTGATATTCGGTCCAGCCGGTCGATCCGATCACCATACTGCCGACCGGGAACTTGCCGCCGTTCGATTCGATCACCTCCGAAATGCCCGAACCGCGCATCACCTCGCCGATCTCGGTCGGCGCGACATAATCGGCGATATTCTCCATCCAGCCCTTCTGCGCCGGATCGAAGCCCAGATAGTGCGTCCTGAGCAGCATCTGGCCCGGCGCCGGCGGGGGGAGATCGCGCGTGACGAGCTCGAAATCGCTGTCCTCGACCGGACGGCCGCGCGGGCGGCCTGCGATCAGCCATTGGCGGGTGGTGGTCATCTGCATTCTCTCCCACAAGTCCTGGTCTCCCGCGCAGGCGGGAGCCCATCTCCTAAGCTGTCACCCGGCACAACGGTCGGGAGATGGGCCCCCGCCTGCGCGGGGGACCGGCCAACCCCACCAAGCCTCCGCGTTACCCGATCTGCCGCTCGCCCTCCTGCCAGTAGAGCTTGCGCAATTCCTTCTTGAGCACCTTGCCCGAGGGGTTGCGCGGCAGTTCGTCGACGAAATCCACGCTCTTGGGGCATTTGAACCCCGCGATCTGCGTGCGGGCAAATGCGATCAGATCGTCGGCGTCGATGCTCTCACCCGGGTGCAGCACGACGATCGCCTTCACCGCCTCGCCCCAGCGCGCATCGGGCACGCCGATCACCGCGCAGTCGCGCACGGCGGGATGGTGGTGCAGCGCGTTCTCGACCTCGGCAGGATAGATATTCTCGCCGCCCGAGACGATCATGTCCTTCACCCGGTCGTAGAGGTACAGATAGCCGTCCTCGTCGCGATAGGCCGCGTCGCCGGTGCGGTACCAGCCCTGGACGAAGGCGCTGGCATTGGCCTCGGGCAGGTTGTGATAGCCCGCCATCACCAAAGGCGCGCGCACCCAGACCTCGCCCACCTCGCCGGGGGCTCGGTCCCGACCGTCCTCGCCGACGATGCGAAGCTCGACATCGGGAAACGGCTTGCCGCAGCCCTTCATCCGCAGCGTGCCCGCGACATCATGGTCCTCGGGCGGCAGATAGACGATCGTGCCGCTGGTCTCGGTCGCGCCGTACATCTGCACGAACTCAGCATTGGGGAACATCTGCATCGATCGGCTGAGCACATCGAGCGGGATCGGCGAGGCCCCATAGGGCAACACGCGCATCGAGGAAAAGTCGGCACCTGCGGCATCGGGATGGTTGAGGATCATGTTGAGCACCGCAGGCACCGCGAACATCTTGGTGATGCCATGGCGCTGCACCGTGGCGATGATGACCGCGACATCGGGCTGGGCCAGGATCACGCCGGTGCCGCCGCCGTTCAGCGTCTGCATCACCCAGGCGGTGCCGCCGATATGGAAGAGCGGCATCGCCACCAGCGACACGTCGCTCGGCCACCAGGCCGCCCAGTCCTCGCCGATCTTGCGCCCCTGGCTGAGCGATGCGGTGAGGCTGCCGTGCGTGAGCAACGCCCCCTTGGGATGGCCCGTCGTGCCCGAGGTGTAGAGCTGCACCGCGACATCCGCCGGTTCCAGCGCGGCGACGCGCTCATCGGGTGCAAAGCCCCGAACCCAGGCGCGGAAATCGAGCCGCCCCTCGAAACCGTTATCGCTGAGCAGGATCGTCTCGAGCCCCGCCTCGGCGCGCACCGCCAGCGCATTGTCCAGCACCGCCGATTGCGTCAGCAGGAAGCGCGCGCCCGCATCCTGGACGATATAGGCGATCTCGCGCGGGACCAGCCGCCAGTTGACCGCCACCGTCACCGCGCCGATGCGCAGCGCCGCGATCAGCAGGATGACATAGTCGACATGGTTGAGGCCGAGAAACGCCACCCGGTCGCCCTTGCCGATGCCGCTCGCCTTGAGCGCGGCGACGCAGCGGCAGGTCAGATCATGGAGCTCGGCATAACTCAGGCCTGCATCGTCCTGGATCAGCGCGGTCTTGTCCGGGGTAGCGGCGGCGCCCCGCGCCACCATGTCGGCGATCATGCTCATGCCATCAGTGCGCCATCGCCTGGGCGTAGAGATCGCCATCGGCGGGGGAGAAATTGCAGTGGAAGCCGCTGGGCACGCGGAAAGGCACGTGCACCCGCGCGATCGGGCCCGAGGCGATGTCGAGCGCGTGGAAGATCGCCAGCTCGCTGCCCGGCGCATCGGCGCGGTGGACCAGCGTCATCGCATAGCCGTCCGCCTCGCCCTCCGGCCCGGTCTTCGCGCCCAGGCGCGGCGCGAAGATCAATTCGCCTGCCGCAGACCCCTTGCCGAAATGATAGATGTCTTCCTGGCCGGTTTGCGTATCGAAGCGTAGCACTGCATCGAGTCCCTCGGCCCGGGCATCGCGCGATTCGAGGTTGATATTGGCAAAGGCCTGGCGCGTCCGCCGCGTCATCAGCCGGTCGTCGGGGCGCGGGAATTGCAGGTCGCGCTCGTTGATCACCTCCTCGCGCAGCATGTCGCTATTCGCATGCAGGTCGATCGTCCAGCGGCGCAGGCTCTGGCGCGTGCCGGCATGCGTCGCGCGCACCCCGGTCTCGTCGGGGAACAGCGCGGTGCCGTTGGCGGCGGCGACATCGGCGATGATCTTGTCCCCTTCTTCCCACACGTTGAGCTCGTGGAACATGTGGCGCGGTTCGTACTCGAACCAGCGCACGTCTTCGGCACTGCCCCGGCGCGGCATCACCGCCAGCTTGGACGGGCGGTCGTTGACCCAGGCGGTCATCGGCCCGCCGCGCATGAAACGGCCCAGATCGGTGTCGATCGGCAGCACGGGAAACACCACCCAGTTCTCGGTGACGAAGAAGGTGTGCATCAGGCTCATGTGCGGCACGGGGATCACCTCGCTGTGCGTCAGCGCCCCGGTGCGGTCGATAATGTCATAGCGGATTTCCGCCGCGCCCATCGGCCCGTTGATCATCGCGCCGATATTGATCAGCTCGCCGGTGGCATGGTCGAGCTTGGGATGCGCGGAGAAGGTGGTCGAGATGGTGCCGCCATAATGCTCCTCGCCGATGGTGCTGAGGTCGCGCGGGTGCATCTCGACCGGCGGCGCGCCTTCCATCAGCGCGAGCAGCTTGCCGCCATGCACGATGATATTGGTGTTGGCGGTGTTGTAGCGCTTGCCCTGCACCGAAGGGTCGGCGGTCATCGGGTTGCCGAACACCCCAAACAATCGCTCGCCCGCGGCCCTTTCCAGCTCGAACTTCTCGGTCCGCACCCAGCGGTTGCGCATCGAGACGCGGCCGTTCTCGATGAAGAAGCCGTAGACCATGCCGTCGCCGTCGAACCAGTGATATTCGTCGCCGCGCGTCGGGTGCAGCGGCTCGGGCCCGTTGCGATAGAAGACCCCGGCCAGATCCTGCGGAATTTCCCCCTCGATCACCAGATCGGGCGCATCGGCCTCGAACCGGTTGGGCGCATGGTGCCCGTGCAGGAAGGGATGCGGGGGAAAGGGCTTGGCCATGGTCGCTGCTGCATGTCCCGTCGGTGGTGACAACAAAAAGCCCGCCGCCCTCATGCGAAGGACGGCGGGCGATGGAGAGGCTATCAGAATTCCAGCATCAGTTCAGCGCCGAACTGCCGCGGCGGGCGGACACCGGCAAAGGCGAACAGGCCCGCCACCGGCAGCGTGCTCGAAAGTCCGCGATTGTCGAGCAGGTTGCGGCCGAACACGCTGAACGTTGCCTGCGCGCCGCCGAAATCGTGCTTGTACGACAGCGTCGAGTCGAGGATCTCGCGCTCCGAGGATTCGCAGCGGCGGTCGTTGGTGATGATGCCCTGCGCTTGCAGCGCGGCGTCGGCGACGATGCAGGTGGTGTACTTGTCGACATAGCGGAAGATGGTGCTCCAGCGGAATTCGCCGTCGCCCACCGGACGCGTGTAGTCGAACCCTGCGGACCAGGCATATTTGGGCGCGCGACGCAGGTCGAGATCGGACACGTCGATGCCGCCGCGCACGAAATTCTGGTAGTTGGCATCGAGATAGGTCGCGGAAAAGTTGAACGACAGGTCGTCGGCGGGAAGCGCGACGATCTCGAGCTCGACACCCTTGATCCGCGCCGAAGCGGCGTTCTCGACGATGGTTTCCTGCGCCTGGATCGCGTTGAACGGCGCTTGCGTCGCGCGCACCAGCTCTTCCTGCTTGTCCGAATAATCGGTCTGGAAGATCGCGATATTGGTGCGCAACCGGCGGTCGAGCCAGTCCGCCTTCAGGCCGATTTCATAGGCGTCGACGATTTCGGGCTGATAGGGGCCGATCGCGGTCGGGGTCGCGGCGCGACCGTTGAAGCCGCCCGAGCGGAAGCCGCGCGAATAGCTCGCATAGACCAGCTGGCCGCCATCGAACTGATAGTCGAGGCTGGCGCGATAGGTGAATTCGCCGAAATCCTCCGAGCCCCGGCAATTGGCGGCGACGATCCCGGCAAAACCGACCGGGCAGGCGCCGGTCGGGCTGAGCGCGAAATTGGTGACCAGCGCCTTTTCATCCTTGGTATAGCGGCCGCCGACGCCGAAGGTCAGGTTGTCCGAGAGCTTGAACCGCGCATCGGCAAAACCGGCATAGGATTTGGAATCGCCGACCGACAGCTGGAAGGCGCTGGCATTGGGGCCGAGAAAGCCGAAGAACGAGGTCTGGCGCAGCGTGTACTGGCTGTCGAAATAATAGGCGCCCAGCACGATATCCATCCAGTCGGTGACGTCGCCGGCAAAGCGGATTTCCTGGCTGAACTGCTCGTAGCGCTGGATGCGCAGCGTGTCGAAGAAGTTGATCGACGCCGAGTCGAAATCCTGCCGCACGCTTTCGTTGTTCTTGCGCCAGCCGGTGACCGAGGTGAGCGTGAAATCGCCAAGTTCGATATTGATCGTGCCGCTGATCGCATCGGTCTTGTTGCGCACCGGCGTCTGGATGTTGCCGAACACCTGATAGAGCAGGCGGCTGTTGGTGGGCGTGCGGTTGCACTGGTTGTTCGGGATCTGGAAGGCGCGGACCAGTCCGACGCCCGGCACCGGCACCTGCAGACAGATCAGGTCGCGGTCGCTGGAGACGCTCGCGGTGGCAACCTCGCCATCCTCTTCCATATGTTCGTAGGTGATCACCGCCTCGATATCGTCTGTCGGCGTGACCAGCGCGGTGACGCCCGCGGTCCACACCTCATACTGGTTGGTGCGGCGGTTGCCCTGCGTCACGTTGCGCAGATAGCCATCGGTATTGTCGTAGAAGAAGAAACCCTTGAACGCGAGAAAGTCGCCGATCATCGGGGTGTTGACGACCAGACGGCCGCGCACCGTGTTGTATTCGGCATAGCCGATCGAGGCGCGCACGCCCCATTCGCCGGTGGGCTTGCTGCGGCGCACGTTGATCACGCCGCCGATCGTGTTGCGGCCGAACAGGGTGCCTTGCGGGCCGCGCAGCACCTCGATCGATTCGAGGTCGAACGCATCGAGCAGCTGGCCGGTATTGGTGCCGATGAACACATCGTCGACCACCACGCCGACCGCCGGGTCGAACGACTTCTCGATATCCTCGAAGCTGATGCCGCGGATCGCGATGGCGGCGGCGGAGGGACCGGCATTGACCGGATCGACCACCAGACCGGGAACGCGCCCGGCAAAGTCGCGAAGATCGTCGACCGCGCCGGTGGCCAGCGCCTCGGAGTCGATGGCGGACACCGCGACCGGCACCGCCTGGAGCGATTCCTCGCGGCGCTGCGCGGTGACGACGATGGTGCGGAGCCCCCCCTCCTCGGCCTGCTCGGCGCTGGTCGCCTGGTCGGAGGCCTCCTGCGCCATGGCCGCCTGGGGCGCCGCGAGCATCGCGAGCCCCAATGCGAAGGTTGATGCCGACAGATAGGTGGACACCCTCATCACAAACCTCCCCTCAATGCTGCGGCCTTCTGCGCCCGCACCTTTTACTATGTTGCGCAAAAATGATCGCAGGCCCGCAATGCCTCAAGTGTCAAAAATGACAGTCGCGGACCCTACGGCAACCGCTAGGCTGGCTGCACAAGGCCAGACTCCGGCCGGGATGCTGCGCGCCTTCCGCGCGGCCTGGCGGAGCATGTGCAGAAGGGGTCAACGCGATGCCGGTACAGCGCAGCTTCTGTCGTTTCTGCCATGCCAATTGCGCCATCCTGGTCGAGACCGAAGGCGACCGGGTGGTGCGCGTATCGGGCGACACCGAGGACCCGGTGTTCGGCGGCTATACCTGCATCAAGGGCCGGCAACTGCCCGAGGCGCATCACCATCCCGAACGCCTGTTGTCTTCGCAGAAAAAGACCCCGCAAGGGTTCGAGCCGATCGCCACCCAGACCGCGCTCGACGAGATCGCGGCGAGGCTGAAACCGCTGATCGACGAGCACGGGCCAGACAGCGTCGCGATCTATGCGGGCACCTATGCCTTCCAGAACAGCGCGGGGGTCGCCTCGGCGATGGCGTTCGCGCAAGGATTGGGCACCCGGCATTTCTATACCAGCGTCACGCTCGACCAGCCCGCGAAGGTCTATACGGCCGCGCAATATGGCAGCTGGGCGGGCGGCGGGCATGTGTTCGGCGAGGCCGATGTCGCCTTTTTCATCGGCAACAATCCGATCGTCTCGCATTACGGCCCGCCCGGCGGCCTGCCACCCTTCTCGCCCTCACGCCGGTTGCGCGATGCGATCGCGGGTGGCCTCAAGCTGATCGTCGCCGATCCGCGGGAGAGCGATGTCGCGGCGCTCGCGCATATCCATCTGCCGGTCAAGCCCGGCGAGGACCCGGCGCTGCTGGCCGGGATGATCCACGTGATCCTGGAGGAACGGCTCTATGACGAGGCGTTCGTGCAAGGCTTTGTCGATGGCCTTGCCGAGCTGAAAGAGGCGGTCTCGGGCTTTCCGCCGCCGGTCGCCGCGGCGCGCGCGGGTGTCGGTGAGGCCGATCTGATCGCCGCCGCGCGGATGTTCGCGGGCGGCGCCAGGGGATCGGCCAGCACCGGCACCGGCCCCGAAATGGCGGGCAACGGCACGCTGACGCAATATCTGGTGAGCAGCCTCAACATCCTGTGCGGCCGCTTCTGCCGCGAGGGCGAGAAGAGCGCGATCCCGCGCATCTTCACGCCGGTCACGCCGCGCCGGGCACAGGTCAATCCGCCGATGAAGCTCTGGGGCGAAGGCTATCCCGCCTCGCGCTTTCGGGGCCTCACCCATCTGATGTTCGAGATGCCGTGCAATGTGCTGGCCGACGAGATTCTCACCCCCGGCCCCGGCCAGATCAAGGCGCTGATCTCGATCGGCGGCAACCCGATGCTCGCCTTTCCCGACCAGGACAAGATGGCGCGCGCGATAGAAGCGCTCGACCTGTTCGTCAGCGTCGATATCCGCGCAGAAGGCGTGTCTGCGCGCCGATCGGACTATATCCTCGCGCCGCTGATGAGCCTCGAGCGCGACGACATCTCGTCGCTGTCCGAATGGTGGTACGAGATTCCCTACGCGCGCTATACCGAGGCGATCCTGCCGCGCCCCGGCGACCTGCTCGACGAATACGAGATGCTCTGGGGGCTGGCGAAACGGCTCGGCACCGGGCTGCCGCTCGCGGGCGGGCCGTGCCCGATGGATGCCTGCCCCGACAAGGAGGCGTTTCTCGACCTCGCGGTCGCGGGCTGCGTCGTGCCGCCGAGCCAGGTCCATGCCGACAGCCCCGACGGCCGAGCGGTCATCTATGAAGACAAGCACCCTATCGTCGAACCGGCGGAACCGGGTCACGAGGCGCGGTTCGATCTGGCGGCAGGCGCGATGCCGCAGCAGCTGATTCGCTATGGCGAGGACGATCCGGCGGCCCGTGGCTATCCCTTCCGGCTGATCTCGCGCCGCAGCCGCCACCGGTTCAACTCGACCGGCGGGCATCTTTCGGCGCTCAAGGCCAAGCGCACCACCAACCCGGCGCATATCCATCCCGACGATCTGGCAGGTCTGGGCGTTCGGGACGGCGAGATGATCCGCATCGCTTCGCCGCATGGCGAGGTCCATGCGCTCGCCAAGGCATCGGCTTCGCTGCGCCGCGGCGTCATCTCGATGGCGCATGGCTATGGCGACCCTGATCACGGGCCCGAAGAGGTTCCGCTGCGCGGGGGATCGACCAACCGGCTGGTGAGCGAAACGGCCGGCTATGATCCGATCACCGGCCAGGCGCTGCAGAGCGCGATCCCGGTCAAGGTGCTGCGTGGTTGAGCGACAGGGGATGCAGGGAAACATGCCTCGCGCTGACGCCAATCCTCCCCTGCAAGCCTGTCCTGAGCGACTGCCGCAGGCAGGCAGT
>NZ_QKVT01000001.1:2599756-2609301 GCF_003426715.1 Blastomonas sp. UPD001 | reverse complement strand
TGCATGCTGCACAAAACGGGAGGTGCCGGGTGCCATGTCGGCAGGCATGATGGGCGAGGATTGAAAAGCCATCATGATGCCGGCATCACTGAGCCCATGGCTTTCACCCCCATCACGCCTGCCGACATGGCACCCGGCACCTCCCGTTTTGTGCAGCATGCAGGTGCAGCATTTCTGGTCGTGCGCGACGCCGATGGCACGCTGCATGCGCTCGACGGGTTGTGCAGCCACGCGCTTCTGCCGCTCGAAGGCGCGCGGGTACGGCGCGGGCATGTCCTGTGCCCGCACCATGGTGCACGCTTCGAGATCGCCACCGGTGCCGCGAAAGGACCGCCCGCGCATTGCGGCCTTCGCACATGGCCGGTGCGGGAGAAGGACGGGATGATCGAACTGGACCTGAGCGCATGACATTCGACGTGAAGGACAAGGTGGTGCTGGTGACCGGCGCGGCCTCGGGCATCGGCGCCGCGACCGCGTGGCTGGCGGCGGCGCGCGGCGCGAAGGTGATCGCGACCGATGTGGACGGCGAACTCATTCAGGGCGTCGCTGCCGATTGCCAGTGTATCGGGCTGAAGCACGACGTCACCTCGCCCGAGGACTGGGACAATGCGATCGCGGCCGCGGTGCATCATCATGGCCGGCTCGACGCGCTGGTGAGCAATGCGGGGATCGTCAATTACGAGCCGATCATCGACCTCGACCTCGCACGCTTCCGCACGCTGACCCAGGTGCATGTCGAAGGCAGCTTTCTGGGCGTGCAAAAGGCGGTGGCGCAGATGCGCGCGCAGGCGCGGGGTGCCCCCGCGACGGGCAGCATTGTGCTCACCGCCTCGGTCATGGCCAATTGCGCGGCGCCGGGCATTTCCGCCTATGCCGTGGCCAAGGCGGCAATGGCCAACATGGCGCGCGCGGTCGGCGTGGAGCTGGGCCGCAAGGGCGACATGATCCGCGTCAACGCGCTCTGCCCAGGCCCCACCCGCACGCCGCTGCTCGAAGGCGCGATGCCGCCGGGCGCGATGGACGATCCCGCGCACTGGACCGACGTGCCGCTGGGCGTGCCGCAGGAGCCAGAGGACATGGCCGAGACCATCCTGTTCCTGATCAGCGACGAGAGCTCTTTCATGACCGCCACGCAGATGGTGGTCGATGGCGGGTGGAGTCTGACGTGATGCTGGCAGCAGGCATGAACCCAAATCCGTTTGTCCCGAGCGTGTCGAGGGACGTGATCGCCAACCTCTCGTGTACATCCCTCGACTTCCCGGCAGAGCCGGGAAGTTCATCCCGAGCGGCTGGCTTGCCAGCCAGCCGAGGGGCTCGGGACAAACGGGGGTGGTTGATGGCGCTTCCTTTTCAATGGGGGACCGGCGCATGACCAAGACCGCCATCGTTACCGGCGCGACCTCGGGCATCGGGCGCGCGACGGCCCTCCGCCTCGTGAGGGCAGGCTTCCACATCATCGCCACCGGGCGCAATCCGGAGCGCGGCGCGGAGACCGTGCGCCAGGTCGAGGCGGCGGGCGGCAGCGGCGAGTTCCACAGCTTCGACGTGACCTCGGAAAGCGACTGGGCCGCGTTCGCCGACGCGGTGACCGCGAGACACGCATCGGTCGATGCGCTGATCAATTCCGCCGGGTCGTTCTTCACCAAAGCGCTGCCCGATACCTCGCTCGACGATTTCCGCGAGCTGTGGACCGCCGATGTCGAAAGCGTGGTGCTGGGCACCAAATACGGCTTTCGCATGATGCGCGATACCAGGAGCGCGGGTTCGATCGTCAACATCTCGTCTCTCGCCGGGCTGATCGGGCTGGAGGACTGCGCCGCCTATTGCGCGGCCAAGGCGGCGGTGACGCATTTCAGCCGGGTCGCCGCATTGGAAGGCGCGCAGATGAACCCCAAGGTGCGCGTCAATTCGCTCAACCCCGGCGTGATCTACACCGAGATGATCACGCATACCTATGGTGACAATGATGCGGTCAAGGCATTCGTGATGGACGGCAATGCGCTGCAGCGCGTCGGCACAGCCGAGGACATTGCCAGCGCCGCCACCTTTCTCGCCTGCTCCGCCTCGCGCATGGTCACCGGCACCGCCATGCTGGTCGATGGCGGTCGCGGCGCGGACTGAATTTCCTCACTTTCGCTTTCCCACGGAGACGCATCGCCATGACCAGCAACCGCCAGTTCATCCTCAAGCGCCGCCCCAATGGCACGCCTGCGGCCGAGGATTTCGCGCTCGAAACCAGCGCGCTGCCCGCACTGGAGGACGGCCAGTTCCTGATCCGCAACCATTATGCCTCGCTCGATCCGGCGCAGCGCGGCTGGATGTCCGATGCGGACAGCTACATGCCGCCGATCCCGCTCGGCGCGCCGGTGCGCGCGACCACGATCGGCGTGGTCGAGGACAGCCGGGCGGAGGGCTTTGCCAAGGGCCAATGGGTGATGGGGCTGAACGCGATCGAGGACTATTCGGTCGGCACGCTGGGCGGCTTTACCCAGCCGATCGATCCGCACGCGGTGCCGCAGGTGACCAACTATCTCTCGCTGTTCGGCGCGGTCGGGATGACCGCCTATTTCGGCTTTCTCGACGTGTGCGAACCCAAGCCGGGCGATGTCGTTCTGGTGACGGGCGCCGCCGGTGCCGTCGGATCGCTGGTCGGGCAGATCGCCAGGATCCTGGGCTGCACCGCGATCGGCATCGCCGGGGGCGCGGAGAAATGCGCGCGGCTGACCGAACGCTATGGCTTCGACCATGCGATCGACTATCGCGGCAAGGATATGGCCGCGCTCGATGCGGCAATCCGCGCGGTCGCGCCCGATGGCGTCGATGTGATCTTCGAGAATGTCGGCGGCGATATTCTCGACGCGGGCCTCATGAACCTCAAGCACGGCGCGCGGATCGGACTTTGCGGGCTGATCAGCGAGTATAACGCGCCAGAGCCTGTCGGCGCGCGCAATCTGTGGCAGTTGATCGTCCACCGCGCCTCGATCCGGGGCCTGCTCGTCGCCGATTATGTTGCGCGCTTTGCCGAGGGCGGCGCGAAAATGGGCGAATGGGCCGCGGCCGGAAAACTGATCGTCGACGAGCATGTCGACGAGGGGCTCGACAACGCGCTGCCCGCTTTCCTGCGGCTGTTTGAGGGGTCGAACCAGGGCAAGATGATCCTGAAGATCGCCTGAGCGTGCGGCACCTGCTGGTCCTGTCGGGCGGCCATCCCTATGAGGCCGAGCCCTTTGCCGCGCTGCTCGGCAGCCTGCAGGGTTGGCGCGTGGAGCATCTGGTGCACCCCGAGGCCGAAGCGCTGGTCGCCGATGGCGCGGCGGAGCAGGCCGATGCGTTGCTGTTCTACGACATGCCCGGCTTCACCTTTGCCGACGGCACGGTGACGACGCGCCCGCCATCGCCGGGCTTCGTCGCTGCGATCGAGGCGCATTTCGCGCGCGGCGGGGGCGCGGTCGCGATGCACCACGCGCTGGCCGGATGGGCGGACTGGCCCGATTGGGCCGAAATGCTGGGCGGCAAGTTCCTCTATCGGTGCGAGACGCTGCGCGGACGCCAATGCCTCGATTCGGGCTATCGGCACGATGTCGATTATGATGCGGTGGTGCTGGCGGACCATCCCGTTACGCGCGGTCTGCCCGCCCGTTTCGCGATGTGCGACGAGCTCTATCTCGCCGAGATTTTCGCCGAGGACGTCACTCCGCTGATCGCAGCGGACCATGCGTTTGCTGCGCACAATTTCTACTCTGCCGCGCATGCCGTGGCCGGCCGGATGTTCGACGATTCGGACTGGCCGCACCCGCCCGGCAGCGCGTTGCTCGCATGGACGAAGCCGGTTGGCGCGGGGCACCTCGTGTACCTGCAATTCGGCGATGGCCCTGCGGCCTATGCCCATCCGCATGTGCAGCGCGTGCTGGCCAATGCGCTGGATTACGTTACATGAGACCGTATTGGGGGGAAGGACAGACATGAGCAGGCTCAAGGGACGCAAGGCGCTGGTGACGGGCGCCGCATCGGGGATCGGCGCGGCGACGGTATCGCGGTTGCTCGCCGATGGCGCGACGGTGCTGGCGTGCGACATCAGCGGCGAAGGCATGGCAGGCACATTCAACCACGTCGCCAATCTCGCCAACCCGGAGGCGATCGCGCTGCTCGCCGCCGCAGCCGAAAGCCAGCTCGGCGGGCTCGACATCCTGGTGAACAATGCCGGCGTCTGCCCGGTCGGCACGCTCGAGGACCTGACCGACGATCAATGGCAGTTCGGGCTCGACGTCAACCTGCTCGCACCCGCGCGACTCGCCAAGGCGTGCCTTTCGCTGCTCAAGGCCTCGCAGGCAGGGCGCGTGATCAACACCGGATCGATCCTGTCGCGCTATGGCGATGCCGGGCTCGGCGCCTATGCCGCGTCGAAGCACGCGATCCTGGGCTTCACCCGATCGCTGGCGATGGAGCTGGGACCGTTCGGCATCACGGCCAATTGCGTGCAACCCGGCTGTATCGTCACCGGCATGACGCGCGGCATGCTGGAGAACGGTGCCGCGGCCGAATATTATCGCGAGAAGTCGGCGCTCAAGCGGCTGGGCCAGCCCGAGGACATTGCCGATGTCATCGCCTTTCTCGCCAGCGACGATGCGCGCTTCATCACTGGCCAGGGCATCATCGCCGATGGCGGCGTGATGACGCACAGCTGAGCGTAATGGCGGTCGTCAGTCACTGTCGAAATGGCTGACGACATCGCGGCTGGCGTGGAGGATGTTGGCTATCTCCACGCTCTCGTCGCCGTATCGGAAGAAGATGATATACCCATGGGCGGCGACACTGCGCAGCCCGAGTGCCAAGTCGCTACGATCCGATCCCAGCGTTCCGGGTAGTGAAGCCAGATGCGAGCACCTGGCGCGCAGTTTTTCGACAAAGCGCAGTCCCGTAGGCAGATGGCGGGACTCCAGGGTGATATACCTGAGTATCTCGACGAGATCGTCTGTCGCAGCGTCAAGATAGATGAGTGTTCGCACCTAATATCCTTGTGCCTTGAGCTCCTGCGCTACTGTTTCCAGGCGCCGATCCACATCATCATCAGTGTTCTCGCCACCGCGTGCAAGCGAAGTTTCGATCGTCTCGCGCAGAGCCGCGAGCTTGGCCTCGCGCTCCTCAACCAGGCGCAGGCCTTCGCGGATCACCTCGCTCGCCGAGGCATAGCGCCCGGTCTTGAGCAGCGCCTCGACATAACCTTCCCAGCGTTCACCGATCGATACGTTCATCGCAATCGCTCCTTCTGCCTGAGTCAGGCCAGGCTACAATAATAACATAAAATGCGCAATTTTCGTTATTCCAGCTTGCAAACCCTGCCCTAGCATTTTCGCGTATCGCAGGCCCAGCCCGCTGCGGGCTATGACGGTTTCATGGCAAATCAGCACCATGGGAGCAGGGCATGACGGTGGCGGCGGAGCAGAAGAGCTTTTTCCATCCCGATGTGCTGGTCGATCCCTTCACCTTCTATCAGGAGCATCTGGCGGTCGACCCGGTCTATCATGACCGGGCCAGTGGCCTGTATCTGGTGCTGAGCCACAAGCTCGTGAGCGAGGCGACATCGCGGACGGACGAGTTCTCCAACAATTTCCAGGCAGTGCTTTCGGGCGCGCGGTCCGAGGACCCCGAGGTCAAGGCGATCCTCGATAAGGGCTGGCCGCAGGTCGATACGCTGCTCACCGCCGATCCGCCGGTGCACACGCGCTTTCGCAAGCTGGTGAACCTCGCCTTTTCCGCGCCGCGCGTGAACAAGCTCGAGGCGCATATCCGCGAGATCGCGCGCGACCTGATCGACAGCATGCTGGCGAAGGACGACATCGAGTTCGTGCGCGATTTCGCCATGCCGCTACCGATCCGGATGATCTCCGAACAGCTCGGCCTGACGCACGAGGCGCCGTCGACGATCAAGCGCTGGACCGATGCCTTTGTCGACCGGCTGGGCGGCATGGTGCCGAAGGAGCGCGAGCTGCAATGCGCGCGCGAGGTGGTCGAATTCCAGCACGCGATCAAGGCGCAGATGGACCAGCGCCGCGCCAACCCCACCGACGATCTGCTGTCCGATCTGGTCCATGCCCAGATCGATGGCGAGCGCCCGCTCGACGATGGCGAGTTGCTCTCGATCGTGCAGCAATTGCTCGTCGCGGGCAACGAGACGACCACCGCCACGCTCGCCGAGGGCATCATCCTGCTAGCACGCAATCCGGCCGAGCTCGCCAAGGCCAAGGCGGACCCCAGGATCATCCCCAACATGGTCGAGGAAATGCTGCGCCTGGCCAGCGCCTCGTCGGGCATCTGGCGGGTGATGAAGCAGGATGCCGAATTGGGCGGGGTCACCCTGCCCAAGGGCGCGATGGTGATGATGCGCTATGCCGCGGCCAATCGCGATCCCGACCGCTATGACGAGCCCGACCGATTCCTCGCCGACCGGGCCAATGCCCGCACGCATCTCGCGTTCGGGCGCGGCATCCACATGTGCGTCGGCAACATGCTTAGCCGCAAGGAAATGACCGTCGCGTTCGAGGAGCTGCTGCCGCGCATTGCAGGCATCACGCTGACCGACGAGGCGGCAATCGCCTACCCCCCCAACATGATGTTGCGCGGTCCCGTCACCGTGCCCGTCCGTTTCGAGCAACACGCATGAATTTCGATTATGACGAGAACCACCTGCTCTACCGCGCCTCGATCGAGCGGTTTCTGGAGGGCAGCGATATTGCCGCGCGCAAGGCGCAACGCGCCCAGCCCGGCGGCATCGACCGGGCACGCTGGCAGGCCATGGCAGAGCTAGGCCTGACCGCTATGGCGCTGAGCGAGGAGAGGGGCGGATTGGGAAGCAGCCTGCTCGATCTGGTCGCCGTGGGCGAGAGCTTCGGCCAGCGTATCTCGTCGGACAACTGGCTGGAAAATGCGGTTCTGCCGGTGCTGCTGGCAGGATCAGGCCTCGCTCAGGACGAAACGCTGATCGACGCGCTCGCCTCGGGCGAGGCGATCGCCGCGCTGGCGCTGTTCGAGCCCGATGCGCGGCATGCCACGCTGCCGCGCGGTACCACGGCAAAACCGACCGCAACCGGCTTTGTGCTGCAGGGCGAAAAAACCTTCGTGCTGGGCGGCATGGCGGCGGACTGTCTGCTCATCAGCGCCGCGACCGATGGCGGCCCCGCGCTGTTCCTGGTCGCCGCGGATGCGCCCGGCGTGCACCGCCGCGGCTATCGCGTCATCGACGGAAACGAGGCGGCAGAGATCCGTCTGCTGGGCTGCGAGGTGCGGGCCGAAGCGCGGCTGTCGCTCGACTGGGAGGCGGTCGAGGCCGCGCTGACGACCGCGCGGCTGGTCGCAGCCGCCGAGATGGCCGGCCTCGCCCAGCGGCTGTTCGACGACACGCTCGCCTATGTCCGCCAGCGCGAGCAGTTCGGCCAGCCGATCGGGCGGTTCCAGGCGATCCAGCACCGGATGGTCGAGGCCTATGCGCGGGTCGATCAGGCCAGGAGCGCGTTGATCGCGGCGGTGACGTCGGGTGATCCGCAGGACATTGCGGGGATGAAGGCCGTGGTCGCCGAGGCCGCGCTCGCCATCGGGCGCGAGGCGATCCAGCTGCACGGCGGCATGGGCACCACCGACGAGCTCGAGATCGGCCATGCGCACAAGCGCGTGCTGCTGCTCTCGCAATGGCTGGGCGATCCGGCGAGCGGGCTCGACACCTATGCCCAGGCCGCGATGAGGGTTGCAGCATGAGCGGCGTGCTTCCCGTCGCCGAGGGTCTGTGGACCGACGAGGCCCAGCCGCGCCTGATCGGCGGTCGCCATGGGCAGACCGGGGAGATCGTCTTCCCGATGCCCGAGGGCGATGCCGCGCAGCATTACGACCCGGTTCCGCTCTCGCGCACCGGCACGCTCTGGTCGTGGACCAGCCAGGATTTCCGCCCGAAATCGCCACCTTATGCGGGACCGGAGGCGTTCGTCCCCTTCCTGCTCGGCTATGTCGAGCTTCCCGGCGAGGTGATCGTCGAAACCCGGATCGAGGGGGCGAGCCTGGCGGAGCTGACACTCGGCATGCCGATGGAGCTGGTGCTGACCGAGTTCGCGCCGGGGCGGACCACGTTCGCGTTCAGGCCTTGCGCATGAACGGCCCCATCCCCTTCCGTTTGTCCGGAACGCAGAAAAGTTTGAGAGTGCCCAATCCATGACCCAAGTCCAGATCATAGGCGCAGGCATCCACCCGTTCGGACGCACCGATGGCCGGTCGGGGCGCGACCAGGGCGTGTTCGCAGTGCGCCAGGCGCTGGCCGATGCAGGGCTTGCATGGACCGATATCGAATGCGCCTATGGCGGCTCGGATTCCGCGGGCAATGCCGATATCATGGTCAACGAGCTCGGGCTGACGGGTCTGCCCTTCATCAACGTCTCGAACGGCTGCGCCACCGGCGGCAGCGCGCTCGCCTCGGCGCGCAATGCCGTTGCCTCGGGCCAGTGCGACATCGCGCTCGCGGTGGGCTTCGACAAGCACCCGCGCGGCGCGTTCAACGCCAAGCCCGGCGACTGGGGCCTGCCCGAATGGTATGGCGAAACCGGCATGATGCTGACCACGCAGTTCTTCGCGCTCAAGATCCAGCGTTACATGCAGCTGCACGGCATCAGCCGCGAGACGCTGGGCAAGGTCGCGGAAAAGGCGTTCCGCAATGGCACCTTGTGCGACCATGCCTGGCGGCGCTCGCCGGTCGATCTCGACACCATCCTCAACGCGCCGATGGTCAACGATCCGCTGACCAAATACATGTTCTGCTCGCCTGCCGAAGGCGCGGTCGCGCTGATCATCGCGTCGGAAAAGAAAGCGCGCGAGCTGGGCGCCGACGGGGTGAAGATCGCCAGCATCGCGGTGCGCACCCGCCCACCCGGATCGTTCGAGGTGTTCGCGCCCGCGATCAGCGTCGATCGCGGCGGCAAGCCGACCGAACTCGCGAGCCAGGCGGCGTACGAGGCGGCGGGCATCGGTCCCGAGGACATCGATGTCGCGCAGCTGCAGGACACCGAATCGGGCGCGGAGATCATGCACATGGCCGAGAACGGCTTCTGTCAGGATGGCGAGCAGGAGCAGTGGTTTGCCGAAGGCCGCACCGAGCTGAACGGCCAGCTGCCGGTCAATACCGATGGCGGATGCCTCGCCTGCGGCGAGCCGATTGGCGCGTCGGGGCTGCGCCAGGTCTATGAAAACACCGTGCAGCTGCGCGGGCGCGGCGGCGCGCGGCAGGTGCCCGGCAACCCGAAGACCGCGTACAGCCATGTCTATGGCGCGCCCGGCCTGTCCGCCGTCGCGATACTGGAGCGCTGAACCATGAACGCACGTGGGGGCATGATGCAGGGCAAGGTCGCGCTGATATCGGGCGGAGCGGAAGGCATTGGCGGCGCGACCGGACGGCGGATCGTCGAGGAAGGCGGCAGCGTCGTGCTCGCCGACGTGCAGTTCGACAAGGCCAAGGCTTTGGCCTCGGAACTCGGCGAGCGCGCGATGGCGGTCTCGCTCGACGTGCGCGA
>NZ_QKVT01000001.1:2581324-2599656 GCF_003426715.1 Blastomonas sp. UPD001 | reverse complement strand
CGCGACCTCAAGCAATGGGAAGCGGCGGTGCAGGCCGCGCAGGCGACCTTCGGCAAGCTGACCGATCTGGTCAATGTCGCCGGCATTTCGGAGCCGGGGTCTGCGGTCGATGTCGATCTGGACAGCTGGCAGCGCACCATCGACATCAACCTGAACGGCACGTTCAACGGCTGCCGCGTCGCCATTCCCGCCATCGCGGCGGCGAACGAGCCCGGCGCGATCGTCAATATCGGATCGATGCTGGCGCTGCGCGTCGGATCGGGCTTTGCCGCCTATTGCGCGTCCAAGGCGGCGGTGACCGCGCTCACCAAGACGATCGCGCTCGATTGCGCCGAGAAGGGCCTGCCCATCCGCGCGAACACCGTCCATCCCGGCGCGATCCGCACGCCGATGTTCGAACGCTATCTCGAGGCGCTGCCCGGCACCCATGAAGAGGTCGAGGCCATGTTCGCCGCCAACCATCCGATGGGCCGGGTCGGCGAGGCCCACGAGGTGGTCAATGCGATCGTCTTCCTGCTCTCGGATCAGGCCAGCTTCACCACCGGGGTCGACTTCACCGTCGACGGCGGCGGCCATTTCCGCAGCTGAGGGAGCGACAGGATGGCACAACGGATCGATGCGCATTTCGTCGCGGCAGGCAAATATCACGATATCGACTTCGCGCGGCTCGAGCTGCTCAAGCTGCTCGCCGAACATGACCATATCCGCACCACGGTGGCGCATGACTATCACGGCGTGGGCGAGCGGCTGCCCGCATGCCGCTTCCTCGTCACCTATACCTGCGACCTGATGCCCAGCGAGGCCGAGGCGCAGGCAATCCGGACCTTTCTGCAAGGCGGCGGGCGCTGGCTGGCGCTGCACGGGACGAACTCGATCCTGCGCTTCACCGATGCCGGTGTCGACAGCCCCGAAGAGCGGCCCGACGTGATGGAGATGCTCGGCACGCAGTTCAAGGCGCACCCGCCGATCGGCGCGCCCTTCACCGTCGAGATCGTCGATTCCGGGCATGACGTGACGCGCGGAATCGCGGATTTCGACGTGGTCGACGAGCTCTACCTCATGAAGCAGATGAGCGACATCCGCACGCTCGCGCAGACCCGGTTCGAGGGCGAGGCCACCGGCTTTGTCGATGCCCGGTGGCCCGAGACGATCGTGCCGGTCATCTATACCCGCGCGATCGGCGAGGGTGGGATATTGTACAATACGCTGGGGCATTGCCGCGGGCATCATGACCTTCCGGGCATGCAGGATTTTTACCCGCATCCGGAAAAATGCGCGTGGAATTACCCCGTTTACTACGAATTGTTGCGCCGCGGGATCGCCTGGGCGACCGGAATTGGCGGAATCTGATTATGGACATGGACTTCACTCCCGACGAACTCGACTTCCAGGCCGAGGTGCGCAGCTTCCTCAAATCGCATCTTACCGAGCGGCTGATCGAAGGGGCAAAGCGCACCCCCGGCGTGTTCGTCGAACCCGATATCGGCCTCGAATGGCAGCGCATCCTGCACGAGAAGGGCTGGCTGGCGATATATTGGCCCGAAGCGGATGGCGGGACCGGATGGACCCCGGTGCAGCGCTATATCTTCGAAAAGGAGTGCGCGCTCGCGGGCGCTCCGGCGCTGGCGGTGCTGGGGCTGAAGCTGGTCGGCCCGGTGATCTGCCGCTTCGGCACCCCCGAGCAGAAGGCGCGCTTCCTGCCGCGCATCCTGTCGGCCGAGGATTACTGGTGCCAGGGCTATTCGGAGCCCGGCTCGGGATCGGACCTCGCCAGCCTCAAGACTCGCGCGGTGCTCGAGGGCGATACGTACCGCATCAACGGCTCCAAGATCTGGACGACGCACGCGCATTACGCCAACTGGATGTTCTGCCTCGTCCGCACCGATCCCGATGTCTCGGCGCAGCGCGGCATCACCTTCCTGCTGGTGCCGATGGACCAGCCGGGCGTCACCGTCACCCCCATCGTCACCATGGCGGGCGATCACGAGGTCAACCAGGTGTTCCTCGACGATGCGAAAAGCCATGTCGGCAACCGCATCGGCGAGGAAGGCCAGGGCTGGACCATCGCCAAGTTCCTGCTCGAGAACGAACGCGGCGGATCGTGCTTCGCACCCAAGCTGATCGCCGATATCGACCAGCTCGCGCTCACCGCTGCGAGGGTGCCCAGCGGCACCAACGGCGCGCTGGTCCACGATACCGGGATATCGCGCAGGCTCGCATCGCTGCGGCTGCGCGCGCGCGCCTTCGAGATCAGCGAGCTGCGCATCCTGGCCGAGATTGCCAAGGGCCGCCCGCCGGGGCCGCAGACCTCGCTGGTCAAGCTGGTGTCCGCCAACCTGCGGCAGGAGCTCGACACGCTGGCGATGGAGATTCACGGGCTCGCCGGGTTGCAGCTGCCGGCCGAACGCCCGCTCTATGGCAACGAGGCCCCCGAACCGGTCGGCAGCGTCGAGGCGCAGATGGCGGCCGGCCGCTATCTCAACTCGCGCGCCTGGACGATCTTCGGCGGGTCGGACGAGGTGCAGAAGAACATCATCGCCAAGACCGTGCTGGGGTTGTGAGGCGGCACCCAGGCGTGCCACACTCGCCTTATCCCCTCTGCTCAGCCTGAGCTTGTCGAAGGCCCCGCGCCCACGCCGACCATATAGCGGGGCCTTCGACAGGCTCAGGCTGAGCGGTGTTGGGTGCAGACACAAAACAAACAGGAGAGCCTGGAATGGACATCGCGCAGATCATGTACCGTCCCGGCCTGATGCAGGGCGAGCGCATTCTGGTGACCGGTGGCGGCACGGGGCTGGGCAAGGTGATGGCCGAGGCGTTCCTCTATCTCGGCGCCGAGGTGCATATCTGCGGGCGGCGCGGCGCGGTGGTCGAGGCGACGGCGGACGAACTGATGACCCGGCATGGCGGCACGGTGGGGGCGCATGTCTGCGACATTCGCGACGCCGCGTCGATCGATGCGATGGTGGCCGCGATCTGGTCGCAGCACGGCGCGCTCACGGGCCTGGTCAACAACGCTGCGGGCAATTTCATCAGCCGCACCGAGGACCTCAGCGTCAACGGCTTCAACGCGATCTCGGACATCGTGTTTCGCGGCACCTTCTACATCACGCACAATGTCGGCAAGCGGATGATCGCGGAGAACATCCGCGGCAATTTCCTCGCGATCCTCACCACCTGGGTGTGGAATGGCGGGCCGTACACCGTCCCTTCGGCCATGTCCAAGGCGGGGATCAACGTGATGACACAGAGCCTTGCCACCGAATGGGGCCGGTACGGCCTGCGCTTCAACGCGATCGCGCCGGGCACCTTCCCCACCAAGGGCATGACCGAGCGATTGTCGCCCGGCAATTCGCAGGGGCTGCAGGGCCAGAATGCCGATCGCGGCAATCCGATGGGCCGGGTGGGTGCGATGCACGAGCTGGCGAACCTGGCGGTGCTGCTGATGGCGCGCGGCGCGGACTATATCAACGGCCAGACCATCGCCATCGACGGCGCGGGCTACCAAGCCAATTCGGGCAATTTCTATCAGAGCCTGTCGCGCATGGACGACCAGCAATGGGCGGACATGGCGGCGATGATTCGCGGGGCCAATGCCAAGGACAAGGCCGCGCGGACAACAGGTTAGGGGCTGGTGCGGACCATTTGTCACACTACCCCCAAAAAGCAGCGGCCGACCGCGCAATCCGTAGCGTTCGCTGGCTGACTGACCTAGTCTCGCCTGCAGGAGAGACGGATCGACTCAAGGGGAACACCATGATCGAGACAGATGCCACATTCAGCCCGGCCAAGTTCAGCGAGAATGCCGAGGGCCGCAACAGCCCGTTCAACACGCTGGCCCAGCGCGTCACCATCCGCCGGGTCGAGGATATTCGCGACGCCGCGCTGGCGCTGAACGAAATGGCGCAGACGCGCGGGTTTCGGGTCGCGGCGTGCGACGACATCTCGTCCAAGGAACCGATGGTCGATGCCGATGGCGCGATCATCAACGGCGAGATCTTCGGCTGGATGGCCGATGGCGAACGCTGGTGGGAGGATACGCGGCTGGCGCTCAACTCGCCGCTGCCGCGCGCCTGCCGCTACGAGAGCGAGCCCTTCTGGTGCAACGAGACCGGCATGTACGGCCGCTGGCGCAACGAATATCTAGAGGCGATGGACCTCTCCGATTTCCGCAAGCGCTCGCTGGTCCATGCCGCGATCGTCGTGCCGGTGCACCTGCCGTTCGGCCAGATCTCGGCGGTCAGCTTCACCCCGGTGGACCGGTCGCTGACCGACCTGTCCGAACTGTTCGAAAAGCATGTCGATCTGATGGCGTCGATGACCCGCCGCTTCATCGCGGGCTATGTGATGGTGATGCGCACCAAAAGGCGGATGCCGGCGGACTGCATGCTCTCCAAGCGCGAGGTCGAATGCCTGCGCTGGGCGGCGATCGGCAAGACCGACAAGGAGATCAGCATGATCCTCGATCGCAGCCACGCGACCATCCGCTATCACATCCACCGCGCGGGCGAGAAGCTCGACGCGGTCAACCGCAGCCAGACGATCTTCAAGGCCGGGCAGCTGAATCGGCATAGATCACGGCGCCGTCCGCACCCACCCTGCCCTCGACCAGCACCAGCCCGCCGTGCGATTCGACCGCGCTGCGCGCCGATGCGATATCGTCGGTGAGCAGGCAGACATGGTGCATCGCCTGCCCGCCCGGCCAGTAATCGCCGCAATAGATCGAGGGCGCGTCATTGTCCTGGCGGATCAGTTCGATCTGCACATCGCCCCATTGCGCGAGCGCGATGGTGAACATGCAGTCGGACGGCGCGCCCATGAAGCGCGCATCCTCGAGCCGGATCCGCTCCATCACGAAGAACGGCCCGACCCCCATCCTTTCCGTCCAGTGGCGGAGCGCGGCGTCGAAATCGTCCGGCACGAAGGCAATCTGCATCGGCTTGCCGATCGCGGCGATGGTGGCGGCGGTTTCTGCAGGCATGGCGCTCCTCCCCTCCCTAAACCAATAGTGTCCTAGGCCTTCCCTCTTCTGGCATGGTGCCCGCAATTGCCATTGTCCAATTTGGGAGGCCCCGATGGCCGAACGCGATCCTTCCGACAGCCTGACCCCGGACTGGGCGGCGTCGCGCAAGCTGCGCGCGCGCGACATCCGCCGCAAGATCGTCGCAAATGTCGCGAACAGGACCACCGACATGGCCGACGGACCGCTGCCGCTGCACAAGTCAATCTATACGGGCGAAGCGCGGTTCGAAGCCGAGCGCGAGCACCTGTTCCTGGGCCAGCCGCTGGTCGCAGGGCTCTCCGGCGACATTCCCGAACCCGGCGACTATCTGGTGTTCGATGCCGCCGGCCCTTCGATCCTGGTGATTCGCGGCAAGGACGGCGTGGTGCGCGCCTTTCGCAACCTGTGCACGCATCGCGGCGCCAAGCTGGTCGAGCAGGCCGAGCCGTTCACCGGCAAGGCCAGCCGCATTTCCTGCCCGTTCCATGCCTGGACCTTCGACAATCTGGGCCGGCTGGTCGGCCAGCCGGGCAAGCCGGGCTTTGCCAATTGCGCAATCGGCGCGCGCGACCTGCTCGAGCTGCCGTGCAGCGAATATCTCGGCCTCATCTTCGTGCGCGCGTCCGAGGGCGAGCCGATCGATGCGGCGGCGCATCTGGGCGATTTCGCCGACCAGCTCGCGCTGATCGAACTGACCCGCGCGGTGCCGGTGAAAAAGGGCATCCTTACCGCCGATTCGAACTGGAAGTTCGCGCTCGACACATATGGCGAGGGCTATCATTTCGCCGCGCTGCACGCCTCGACCATCGGCCAGACGCATTATAACGACATTTCGGTGCTCGAACGCTTCGGCCGCCACCACCGCATCAGCTTTCCCGACAAGACCATCGGCGATCTGGTCGGCAAGGACGAGGCGGAATGGCCCGATACCGAATATGGCGGGGTGCATTATCTCTTCCCGAATACCGTGATCTTCTTCGGCGCGGTGACGCCCGGCGTCTATTTCACCCAGGTGTTCCGCCTGTTCCCCGATGGCGTCGGCAGGACGCGCTGCCAGTTCGCGGTCTATGCGCCGTTCGGGATCATCGATGAGGAATATCGCGGCGTGTGCGAGATGGCCTACGATGCCACCGCCACCGTGGTGCAGACCGAGGATTATCGCGTCGCGAGCCACGGCTATGCGAACCTCATGACCGCACCGGCGGATTTCCACGTCGTGCTGGGCGCGAACGAGAGCGCGCCGCAGGCGGTGCACCAGCATATAGCCGAGGCGATCGGGATGCCTTTGTAGCGCACCCCCGGAGCCCACATCCGTTTGTGCCATCACAATCTCCGTTTGTCCCGAGCGAAGTCGAGGGACGTGATCGGAAACGGTGGTGCAAGGTCCCTCGACACGCTCGGGACAAACGGATGGGGGCTTGAAGTAGAAAGATATTGAGGAGAGCAAAATGGAAGACGCGAGCCGGACCTACCCCGCCGATCGCTGCCCCGCGATCACGGTCGACGAGATTCTCGATCTCGACAGCCGCGAGGTGCCGCCCGAGGTGCGCGGCGACAGCTGGCGCGATCTGGGCACCGAGCCGGTCACCGCGGAGCGCTATACCAGCGCCGCGTTCTTCGAGGCCGAGAAGAAGCACATGTGGCCGAACGTGTGGCAGATGGCCGCGCGCGAGGACGAGCTGCTGCAACCCGGCGATTATGTCGTCTACAACAATGTCGGGCGCTCCTATCTGATCGTCCGGCAGGATGACGGGTCGGTCAAGGCGTTCCACAATGTCTGCCTGCACCGCGGCCGCAAGCTGCGTACCGAAAGCGGGTCGGCGGACGATTTTACCTGCCCGTTCCACGGCTTTGCCTGGAAGACCGATGGCGGCCTCAAGCACATCCCGTGCGAATGGGATTTCCAGCACCTCAAGGACCGCGACATGAGCCTGCCCGAGCTGCGCGTCGAGCGCTGGCAGGGGTTCATCTTCGTCACCGAAAGCGCGACGCAGGTGAGCTTGCGCGACTATATGGGCGCGGAGGTCTACGACCGGTTCGCCCGCTGGCGGCTCGACGAATGCTATACCGCGCTCTGGGTCGGCAAAGTGATCAACGCCAACTGGAAGGCGGTGTCCGAGGCGTTCATGGAGGCGTGGCACTCGATCGTCACGCACCCGCAGATCCTGCCCTATACCGGGGACGCCAATACCCGCTATTCGATGTGGGGCGACCATGCCAACCTCGCGCTGACCCCGTTCGGCCTGCCCAGCCCGCATCTGGCGGCGGACAACCTGTCCGAAGACGATATCATCGCCGCGTTCAGCCGCACCTCGGGCCGCTCGGCCTCGCTCGAGGGGCGCAAGCTCGAGCAAGGCGAGACCGCGCGCAAGGCGATGGCCGAGATCAACCGCGCCAATTTCCTCGACGCTTTGGGCTATGACAGTGCGGGCATATCCGACAGCGAGATGCTCGACGCGTTCACCTACAATATCTTCCCCAATCTTTCGCCCTGGGGCGGGTTCGTGCCCAATATCGTCTATCGCTGGCGGCCCTGGCCCGACCAGAACGCGACGCTGATGGAGGTGCGCCTGCTGGGCCGCAAGCCGAGGGACGGCGCGATGCCCGAAGCGGCGGAAATGCGTTTCCTCACCCCGGATGAGCCCTGGGCCACCGTCACCGAATGGGGCGCGCTGGGCGAGGTCTTCGACCAGGACATGGAGAACCTGCCCTATGTGCAGGAGGGCCTGATCGCCTCGGCCAACAACCGCGTCGAGCTGGGCCGCTATCAGGAGGGGCGCATCCGGCAGTTCCACCAGACGATGGACAAGTATCTGGCGGGGCAATTGCCTTGAGCGATGGTGCTGGCCCCTTGAACCCGCCACCTCACTCCGTTTGTCCCGAGCGAAGTCGAGGGACGTATTCGGAAAGGGTGGTGAAAGGTCCCTCGACACGCTCGGGACAAACGGAGGTTTGAATGGCGTTCCAAGGTCCGCCAGAAGACCAGATCGCGATCCGTGCGCTGATCGACAGCTATACCGACGCAGTGTTCCGCCGCGATGCGCAGGCCTGGGGCGCGACCTGGGCCGAGGATGCGCTGTGGAACCTTGCCGGCACCGAGGTGCGCGGGCGCGACGCGATCGTCGGGCTGTGGACCCAGGCGATGGCGGGCTTTCCGTTCGTCGCCTTTTTCGCGCAGATCGGGAGCCTCGCGGTCGAAGGCGATCGCGCCACGGGCCGGGTCTATACGCACGAATATCTCGAGCTCGCCGACGGGTCGGTCAGCCGCCCGATCGGCCAGTATCTCGACGTTTACACCCGCACCGGCGACGGCTGGCGCTTTGCCGAGCGGCATTTCAGCATCCTCAAGGAGACCCAGGGCCAATGAGCATCGTGATTGCAGGCGAAGTCGATTTCCCTCCCGAGAACCGCGATGCCGCGCTGGCCGGGGCCAAGGCGCTGATCGACATGGCGCTCGCCGAACCGGGCTGCCGCCATTATGCCTGGAGCGCCGATCCGCACGATCCGGGCCGGGTGCATGTGTTCGAGGAATGGGACAGCGCCGACGAACTGCAGGCGCATCTCGAGGGCGAGGCCTATCGCGGGATGCTGGGGCATCTCTCGCAATTCACCATCCTGAATGCCGATACGCGCAAATACCGGTTCGACCTGAAAGAGCCGGTCTATGGCCCCGATGGCGTCGCCACCGCGCGCTTCCTGAGTGGAGCCGCGGCATGACCGACCTTGGGGGCAAGATCGCGATCGTTATCGGCGCCGCCGGCGATCACAATATGGGCCAGGTGATCGCGCGGGCGCTCGCCGCTGCCGGTGCGAAGGTGATCGTCTCGGGTCGCAAGCGCGAGCCTGCGAGCGAAATCGGCGGCGAGGCGGTGACCTGCGACCTCACGCGCCGCGCCGATGTCGATGCGCTGTTCGATGGCGCCGCCGCCCGCCACGGCCAGGTCGACATCGCGATCAACGCCACCGGCTGGGGGCTGATGAAGCCCTGGGCCGATGTCACCGACGAGGATCTGGCGACAATGGTCGCGCTGCAGTTCACCGGCGTGCACCATATGCTGAACGCCTGTCTGCGTGCCATGACGGGCGGCGGGTCGGTGATCCAGATCTCGTCGGCCACCACGCAATGCCTGATCCACGATCACGCCGCCTATATCGGCACCAAGGCGGGGTCGGAGGCCCTGATCCGCTGCTTTGCCAACCAGTACGGGCCGCTGGGCATCCGCGCCAATGTGGTCTCGCCGGGGCTGACCGCGACACCGATGGCGGCTGCCGCGGTGGCGACGCCGGGGCTCGAGGCGGCGTTCGCGAGGGAATATCCCTTGGGCCGCATCGGCACCGCGGACGATATCGCGCATGCGGTGCTGTGGCTGTGCGACGACCGCAGTTTCGTGACGGGGCAGAACATCCAGGCCAATGGCGGCCTCACGCTCAGGCGCAATCCCCGGCCCGAGGAAATCGCCGCCTCGGTGGGCGCGGCGATGGCGGCGCAGGCTCAGTAAGGCGGTTTTGCCCCGAGCGCGCGCATCTGCTGGCACAATGCAAACGTAACGCTATAGTGCCGCACAATCTGCCCGCGCATTCGGGTCGCAATCAGGGGCCTAGAACCTAGTGAAAAAAGCTGCAGTTATCGGGTCCGGTTTCGGCGGGCTGGCGCTCGCCATCCGCCTGCAATCCGCCGGAATCGCCACCACCGTCATCGAGAGCCGCGACAAGCCCGGCGGCCGTGCCTATTATTGGGAAAAGGACGGCTTCACCTTCGACGCCGGTCCGACCGTCATCACCGATCCGCCGTGCCTCGAGGAGCTCTGGGCGCTGACCGGGCACCATATCAGCGAGGATGTCGACCTCGTCCCCGTCATGCCCTTCTACCGGCTGAACTGGCCCGACGGCACCAATTTCGACTATTCGAACGACGAGGCCAGCCTGCGCGCCGAGATCGCCAAGCTGAACCCCGAGGATGTCGCGGGCTATGACCGCTTCCTGGACTATAGCGCGGGCGTGCACGACGAGGGCTATCTCAAGCTCGGCCACAAGGCGTTTCTCGATTTTGCCAGCATGATCAAGGCCGCGCCGGCCCTCATGAAATATCAGGCCTGGCGCTCGGTCTATTCGATCGTCTCCTCGTTCGTGAAGAACGAGAAGCTGCGCGAGGCGCTGTCGTTCCACACGCTGCTGGTCGGCGGCAATCCGATGAAGACCAGCTCGATCTATGCGCTCATCCACAAGCTGGAAAAGGACGGCGGCGTCTGGTTCGCCAAGGGCGGCACCAACCGGCTGATCGCCGGGATGGTCAGGCATTTCGAACGGATCGGCGGCACGCTGCGCCTCAATGATCCGGTGACCGAGATCGAGACCATGGGCGACAAGGTCACCGGCGTGGTGACGAAGAGCGGCTGGCGCGAGGGCTTCGATGCGGTCGCCAGCAATGCCGACATCATGCACAGCTATCGCGATCTGCTCGGCAAGTCGGGGCGCGGCAAGCGCGCGGCGGCGAGCCTCAAGCGCAAGCGCTTCTCGCCCTCGCTGTTCGTTGCGCATTTCGGGATCAAGGGCGACTGGCCCGGCATTCCGCACCACATGATCCTGTTCGGGCCGCGCTACAAGGGCCTGCTCGACGACATCTACGACCATGGCGTGCTGGCCAAGGACTTCTCGCTCTATCTGCACCACCCGACCGTCACCGACCCCTCGATGGCGCCGCCGGGGCACAGCACCTTCTATGTGCTGTCGCCGGTGCCGCATCAGGGCAAGCTGCCGATCGACTGGAAGGAAATGGGCCCGATCTACGAGAAGCGCATTCTCGACGAGATCGGCCACCGGCTGATCCCCGACATTCACGAGCGGATCGTCACCAGTTTCCACTATACGCCGCAGGATTTCAGCACCGATCTCAACGCGCATCTGGGCAGCGCCTTCAGCCTCGAGCCGCTGCTGACCCAGAGCGCGTTCTTCCGCACGCACAACCGCGACGATGCGATCCCCAATCTCTATTTCGTCGGCGCGGGCACGCATCCGGGCGCTGGAATTCCGGGCGTGGTCGGCAGCGCCAAGGCGACCGCTTCGCTGATGCTCGAGGACATGCTCTGACACTATGAATCCTCCCCGAGTCTGTCTCGGGGAGGATTTCATGCGGGCCATCGCTAACCACGTCCGCTCAGCCTGAGCCTGTCGAAGGCCCCGCGCCCTGCGGCAGCATTTGCTTTTGCCTTAAACGAGGCTGACGGGCTATATCCGGCAACCGACATCACGGGGCCTTCGACAAGCTCAGGCTGAGCGGGTCCGGGTGCGCCCGATTGCAGATACGGAGCCCTTTCATGCACACCGGATCATGCCTGTGCGGTGCGATCACCTTCACCGTTTCCGCTCCGCTCAAGGGGCCCGACGCCTGCCATTGCGGCCAGTGCCGCAAGCAATCGGGCCATTACTGGGCCTCGACCGACGTCAAGCGCAGCGACCTCAGCATCACCGGCGAGGAGCATCTGCGCTGGTACCAGTCCAGCCCCAAGGTGCGGCGCGGCTTTTGCGACACCTGCGGCAGCTTCCTGTTCTGGGACCCGCCGCACCGCGATTCGATGGCCGTGGCGATGGGCGCGTTCGATACGCCGACCGACACGCATCTGCACGTCCACATCTTCACCGCAGACAAGGGCGATTATTACGATATCGCCGACGGCCTGCCGCAGGAATGAGCGCCTGAGCGAGAAGCGCCGGTCCCCTGCGCAGGCAGGGGCCCATCTCCTGACGGTTGCGCCAGACGCCGGAGCACGAGATGGGCTCCCGCCTTCGCGGGAGACCGGAAAAACGGACAGGCCACGGTCATTCGGCTTTTCGGCGAGGACGAGGGCGGCTAAGCGGTCACGCAACACCCCAATCAGGAATCACCATGACCGCTCCGTTCAAGCGTCTGGCCGTCTATTGCGGCTCCGCCACCCCTTCCGACCCCGTCTATATCGAAACCGCGCGCATGGTTGGCGCGACCCTGGCCAATCGGGGGATCGGCGTGGTCTATGGCGGCGGGCGGCTCGGGCTGATGGGCGCGACCGCCGATGCCGCGCTGGAACAGGGCGGCGAGGTGATCGGCATCATTCCCGAAGCCCTGGTCCGGCCCGAAGTGGCGCATCAGGGCTGCACCGAGCTGCATGTTGTCCCCGGCATGCACGCGCGCAAGCAGGCGTTCACCGACCTGTCCGACGGCTTCATCGTGCTGCCCGGCGGGGTCGGCACGATGGACGAACTGTGGGAGGCGATCAGCTGGTCGCAGCTCGGCTATCACGACAAGCCGGTCGGTCTGCTCAACGTCAACGGCTTTTACGACCAGCTCATCGCCTTCAACCGCCACATGATCGAGGTCGGCTTCATCCGCCCGCAGCACGCGAACATCCTGATCGTCGACGACACGCTCGACGGATTGCTCGCCAAGATGGCGGCGTACGAGCCGCACCAGTCGATCTTCTCGATGACGACGGATGATCTCTAAGCGAACCGCAGAATCCGGTTCCCCCGCGAAGGCGGGGGCCCATCTCCTGCGGTCGCATCCAGCACAGCGGTCAGGAGATGGGCCCCTGCCTGCGCAGGGGACCGACGCCCATGGATAGAGCCGCCATCGTCTCCCATGCGCGCGACTCGATCGCGCGCGGCTCGAAATCCTTCGCGCTGGCCTCGAAGCTGTTCGATCCGCTGACGCGCGAGCGCGCCTGGCTGCTTTATGCCTGGTGCCGCAAGTGCGACGATCTCGCCGACGGGCAGGACATGGGCCATGGCATGAGCGCGGTCGCCGATGCGAAGGACCGCGTCGCCTATATCCGCGAACAGACCGACCGGGCGCTCAGCGGGCAACCGGTGGACGATCCCGCCTTTGCCGCGCTCGCGCTGGTCGCTGCCGAATGTCGCCTGCCCCGCGCGATCATCTTCGACGTGATCCAGGGCTTTGCGCTCGATGCCGATGACTGGCACCCGCGCACCGAGCGCGACCTGTACCAATATTGCTATCATGTCGCCGGCGCGGTGGGGCTGCTGATGGCGATCGTGATGGGCGTCGATCCGCACGACGAGGAGACGCTCGACCGCGCCTGCGATCTCGGCCTCGCCTTCCAGCTCGCCAATATCGCGCGCGACCTGTCCGAGGACGATTCGGTCGGCCGCTGCTATCTGCCGGTCGAATGGCTGGCCGAGATGGACATCCCGCCCGGCCAGCACATGAAGCCTTGGCTGCGTCCGCAGCTGGTGCCGCTGGCCAAGCGGTTGGCCGACCGGTCGGAGGCGCACGAGGCCTCGGCGCGGGTGGGCGCGGCGCGACTGCCCTTCCGCGCGCGCTGGGCGGTGCTGGCGGCGGCGGGAATCTATGGCGATATCGCGCGCGAGGTGCGCCGCCGGGGCGCGCAGGCCTGGGACCACAGGGTGATCACCACGCGCGGGCAGAAGATCGGCTGGGTCGCGCGCAGCCTGGTCCAGGCGATGCGGTCACCGGCCCCGGTCGGTCGCGAGGGCCTGTGGACGCGGCCGCGCGCGGAACGCTGATCAGGCGGCGCGCGCCGTCCGCAGGCGCTCGGCCATCGGATAGATTTCGGCATGTTCGCGCTCGATCCGTTCGGCCAGCGCCGCGAACACATGCGCCGATTCGGCGCGAAAGCGATCGGCGTCGGCGAGCAGCACATCGGCACGCTTCCATCGATCGACGAAATCGAGAAACGCATCGGCCAGGCCGCCCATTTCCTGCCAATAGCGTTCTGCGGTGCGTGCGACCTCGGCGTCGCTGGCATTGCGCAGCGCGGGGTAGAGAATCTCGTCCTCGAGTGCCAGGTGGATCCGCAAGATGCCCGTGAGCCGCGCCATCATCAGCGTGATCTCGACCGCGGCGGGCCGGTCAGCAATCTGCACCGATCGCGCCTGGATATCCTGCACGATGGCCAGACACGCTTCATGCTGCGACTGCAATTGACCAATACGCCAGTTCATGCCCGTGCGTCCTCCCCGAACCGATCAGCGATCGGCCCAAGTGTCTGGGACTAAACCAGTTTAGTTAAGGCCCGCCTAATCCCGCCATCCTCGGCGAAAATGCCGGTCGAGGTCAGTTCTGCGCTTGCCAGAAAAACTGGTTGCAGATAGAAACCCAATATGCGTTTCGTCACCGCTCGCCCCCCGGGGGCTTTCACCCTGTCGCTGCTCACCGGCGCTTGCCTGGTGCTGTCCGCCTGTTCGGGAGGCAAGGAAGAGGCGGCGCCGGCCGCGGCCGACAAGGTCTACCCGGTCGATATCGCGCTGGTCCGGCCCGCGAGCGGCTCGGCGATCATAACGGCGGCGGGCACGGTGCGCTATCGCTACGAGACGCCGCTCGGCTTCACCACGGCGGGCAAGATCGCCAGCATCCGCTTTCAGGAGGGCGATCGCGTCATGCCGGGCGCGCTGATCGCCGCGCTCGATGCGACCCAGGTCGGCGCCAATCTGGAAAGCGCGCGCGCCGAACAGCAGCGCGCGCAGGCCGAGCTCGGCCGGTTCCAGCAGCTGTTCGAAAAGGGCTGGGTGACGCGCGCCCAGCTCGAACGCGCCGAGGCGACCGCGCGCGCCGCGACCGCCCAGGTCAGCACCGCAGGCTTTGCCAGCGGCACGTCGCGCATCCTCGCGCCTTCGGGTGGCATCATCCTCGCGCGCACCGCAGAGCCCGGCCAGGTCGTCGCGGCCGGCACGCAGATCGTCGTGCTGGGCGAGACCAGCGGCGGCATGGTGCTGCGCGCACCGATGATCGACAGCGATATCGCGCGCCTTTCCCCCGGCATGCCGGTGACGGTCCGGCTGTCAGCGGTGCCCGGTGGCGAGATCGAGGGCGTGATCAGCGAGATCGACGCGCGCGCACCCGGCTGGTCTTCGGATCGAGAAGATACACAAAGCCTTCGTCCGGCGATCGGGCCAGATCGGCACGGCAGAGTTCCGCGTCGCCGCCGCGCCCGATGCCACCGGGCTCGCGGTACCCGCCAGTGCAGTGTTCAACGTGCGCGCGGACGAAGGCTTTGTGTATCTTCTCGATCCGAAGACCAGCCGGGTGCGCGCGCGCGCGGTGCAGATCGGCCGGATCGACGACAGGGAGCTGATCGTCACCGGCGGTCTCAAGCCGGGCGACCGCATCGTGCGCTCGGGCCTTGTGCTGCTGACCGATGGCGCGAAGGTGAAGCCGCTCGCCAGCCGTCAGCCGAGCCGCACCACCGCCGCTGCGGCCCCCGCCGCCGCCGCGCGGTGACGCCGCCAGGGCACGCCGCGCGATGAACCTTGCCGCCTTCACCATCGCCCGCTGGCAGCTCAGCCTGGTGGCGTTCCTGCTGCTCGCGGCGCTCGGCCTCACCTCGCTGCTGACCATTCCGCGCTCGGTCGATCCGCATTTCCCGATCCCCGTGGTCACGGTGATCATCGCATTGCCCGGCGCGGATGCGGCGGATATCGAGCAGACCATCGCCAAGCCGGTGGAAGAGGTGCTGCGCGGCATCGACGATATCGACGAGATCCGCGCGGGGATTACCGACGGCTTCGTCACCGTCACCGCCGAGTTCGACTGGGACGGCGATCCCGACCAGTATTTCAACGATGTCGTGCGCGAGGTGAGCGCGATCCGCAGCCAGCTGCCCGAAGGCATTACCGAGCTGCGCTATCGCAAGGCGCGCACCACCGAGGCGGCGGTGCTGCAGCTGGCGATGGTCAGCAAGACCGCGAGCTGGCGTCGGATGCAGAAATATTCGGAGGATATCCGCGATACCTTCGTGCGCTATCCCGGCGTGCGCAACACCGTGATCGACGGCCTGCCACAGCCCGAGGTGCAGGTGGCGATCGACAGCCGCCGGCTTGCCGAGCTGGGCCTGGCCCCGTCCGCGATCGCCGATGCGCTGCGGCGCGGCGGCGCGGAGCTTCCGCCCGGCGCGGTGGACAGCGCAGGGCGGCGCTTCAATGTCGAGGCAGGCGGCGCCTATCGCGATCTCGATACCATCGCCAACCTGCCGATCCGCGCGGGCAACGGCACGCTGATGCGCGTGCGTGACGTCGCCGATGTCCGCTGGGGCAATGCCGAGCAGCTCTATATCACCCGCTTCAACGGCGAACGCGCGATCTTCCTGTCGATCCTGCAGAAGGACGGGTTCGACGTCATCCGCCTCAAGGCCTCGCTGGAAGAAGAACTCAAGCGGCAGCAGGCCAATTTCCCGCCCGATATCCGGCTGGAACAGATTTTCGACCAGAGCCGCGATATCGAGCACCGGTTGAGCGAGCTCACCCGCGACTTCTCGATCGCCTTGGGGCTGGTCATCATCACATTGCTGCCGCTGGGCTGGCGCGCCTCGGTGATCGTGATGATCTCGATCCCGCTGTCGCTCGCCTCGGGCCTGCTCGCGATCAGCGTGATGGGCTATAATCTCAGCCAGCTGGCAGTTGCGGGGTTCATCGTCGCGCTCGGGCTGCTGGTGGACGATTCGATCGTGGTCACCGAGAATATCGCGCGGCACCTGCGCATGGGCAAGCGGCGCTCGATCGCCGCGATCGACGCGACGCGCGAGATCACGCCCGCGGTGCTCGGCTCGACCGGGGTGCTGATCTTCGCCTTCACGCCGCTGCTCTTCCTGCCCGAGGGCGCGGGCAAGTTCACCCAGTCGTTCATCTACACGATCATCTTCACCGTGTTCGCCTCGCTGGTGATCTCGCTGACGATCATCCCCTTCCTCGCCAGCCGCATTCTCTCGCGCGACGAGGACCCGGAGGGCAATGCCATCCTCAAATGGCTGACGCACCAGATCGAGCGGCTCTATCGCCCGATCCTGCACGGCGCGCTCGACAAGCCCAAGCGCACCTTCTGGGCCTCGATGGCGCTGACGCTGTCGGCCTTTGCGCTGATCCCGGTGCTCGGCTTCAGCCTGTTCCCCTATGCCGATACCAGCTATTTCCGCGTCACCATCGATGCCGAACAGGGCAGCAGCGTCGCCACCACCGATGCGCTGGTGCGCAAGGTCGAGGCGGTGCTGGCGAAGGAACCCGATATCAAGGTGCGCGCGGCCAATACCGGCAGTTCGAACCCGCAGGTCTTCTACAATGTCTTCGCGCTCGATCAGCGGCCCAATTTCGGCGAGGTGTTCGCGGTCATGGATCGCTGGCACCCCGATCGCAGCCCGCAGATGGTCCAGCGCATCCGCGACCGGCTCGAGCAGATCCCGGGCGCGCGCTTCAATGTCGAGCTGTTCCAGAACGGCGCGCCGATCGCCTCGCCCGTGGCGCTGCGCATCACCGGCGAGAATCTCGACACGCTGCGCGACCTGGCCGCCAGGGTGGAGAAGATCCTGCGCTCGACGCCCGGCGCGCGCGACGTGATCAACCCGGTCGCGACCGACGGCATCGATCTCGATGTCGGCATCGACGATGCCAAGGCCGCCCTGCTCAACATCGCACCGGGCGAGCCGCGCCGCGCGATCCGGCTGGCATTGTCGGGCGAGAATGCGGGTACGTTCCGCGATCCCGAAGGCGACAGCTACCGCGTCACCGTGCGCCTGCCGCTCGATACCACCCAGCCGATCTCGGCGCTCGACAAGGTCTATGTCGCCAGCCGCACCGGCGATGCCATTCCGCTCTCACAGATCAGCACCCCCAGGCTGGAAAGCGTGCCGCCGCAGATTCAGCGCTTCCAGCTCGAACGATCGGTCACCGTCACCGCCAACGCGCAGCCCGGCGCGCTGCCCTCGCGGATCAGCCAGCAGGCGATGGACGAGGTGGGCAAGATCAGATTGCCGCCGGGCTATCGCGTCTCCGCCGGCGGCGAGGCCGAGGCGATCGCCACCGTGTTCGGTGGCCTCGGGCCGATCATCCTGATCGCATTGTTCGGCATATTCGCGGTCCTCGTCGCCGAATTCGGCCGCTTCCGCGAGACGATCGTGGTCGCGGGCGTGATCCCCCTGGGCACATTCGGCGGCTTTGTCGCGCTGTTCGTGACCGGTTCGTCGCTCAGCTATATGGCGATCATCGGCTTCGTCGCGCTGGTCGGGATCGAGATCAAGAATTCGATCCTGCTGGTCGATTTCACCACCCAGCTGCGCCGCGAGGGCATGGAATTGCGCACGGCGATCGAACGCGCCGGCGAGGTGCGCTTCCTGCCGGTGCTGCTGACCTCGGTCACCGCGATCGGCGGGCTTCTGCCGCTCGCCTTGTTCGGCGGGTCGCTCTACGCGCCGCTCGCCAGCGTGATCATCGGCGGGCTGATCTCGTCCACGCTGCTCTCGCGCATCGTTACCCCGGTCATGTATCTGCTGATCGCGCGTGGTGGGGAGAAGGACGCCGAGGCCAAGGCCCCGCCGGTGCTGCCGGTCGAAGG
>NZ_QKVT01000001.1:2573483-2581224 GCF_003426715.1 Blastomonas sp. UPD001 | reverse complement strand
GCGTCCGGGTGGGGAAGGCTCAGCGTGCTGAGCCGGGCTGGGCCCGAACTGAAGCGATGTCATTCCCACCCCGGCTGAGCCTTTGGCCCAGCCACCCCTTCCGCAAGCGGGAGGGGATAGACGCAAGGAAATTCAGCATGACCCAGCAGACCGCGATCATCGCCGGAGGCTGTTTCTGGTGCACCGAGGCCGTGTTCAACGACGTGATCGGCGTGAGCAAGGTGGAAAGCGGCTATATCGGCGGCACCACCGAGAACCCGACCTACAAGCAGGTCTGCTCGGGCAATACCGGTCATGCCGAGGCAATCCGCGTGACCTTCGACGACGAGCAGCTGAGCTATGCCGATCTGCTCGACATCTTCTTCGCGACGCACGATCCGACGCAGCTCAACCGCCAGGGCAATGATGTCGGCACCCAGTATCGCTCGGCGATCTTTCCGCTCGATGCGGTGCAGCAGGTCGAAGCCGAGGCCGCGATGAGCCGCAATCAGGCGAACTGGCCCTCGACCATCGTCACCACGATCGAGGAGCCGACCACCTGGTATCCGGCCGAGGATTACCACCAGGAATACTGGCAGGGCGAAGGCCAGCGGAACCCCTATTGCCTGGCGGTGATTCCGCCCAAGCTGCAAAAGCTGCGCAAGAGCTTTGCCGCGCGGGTCAAGGCCTGACACCATGGTGCCATGCGGGACGGCTTGACAGCCGGACGGTGCACTGCAAGGTCTGCGCCCGGCTATCGGGACCGATAAAGAGGACATAAAGTGAAGCCCATCCGCAAAGCTGTGTTTCCGGTTGCCGGTCTGGGCACCCGTTTCCTTCCCGCGACCAAGGCGATCCCCAAGGAGATGCTGCCGATCGTCGATCGCCCGCTGATCCAGTATGCGGTCGACGAGGCGCGCGAAGCGGGGATCGAGCAGATGATCTTCGTCACCGGGCGCGGCAAGAGCGCGATCGAGGACCATTTCGACATCGCGTTCGAGCTGGAAAAGACGATGGCCGAGCGCGGCAAGTCGCTCGAAGTGCTCGAACCCACAAGGCTTGGCCCCGGCAATTGCGCCTATGTGCGCCAGCAGGAGCCGCTCGGCCTCGGCCATGCGATCTGGTGCGCGCGCGATATCGTCGGCGACGAACCCTTCGCGATCTTCCTGCCCGACGAATTCATGGTCGGCTCGCCGGGCTGCATGAAGCAGATGGTCGAGGCCTATAACCGGCTGGGCGGCAACGTCATCAGCGTGCTCGAGGTGCCGCACGAGGCGGTGTCGAGCTATGGCGTCATCGCCCCGGGCCAGAGCGAGGGCGACACCACCGAGGTGCTGGGCCTGGTTGAAAAACCCAGGGTCGAGGACGCCCCGTCGAACCTCATCATCTCGGGCCGCTATATCCTGCAGCCCGAGGTCATGCGCACGCTGGAGAGCCAGGAAAAGGGCGCGGGCGGCGAGATCCAGCTGACCGACGCGATGGCGCGGATGATCGGCACCCAGCCGTTCCATGCCGTGACCTTTGCCGGCAAGCGGTACGACTGCGGTTCCAAGGCGGGCTATGTCCAGGCGAACCTGGCGATCGCGCTCGAGCGCGAGGACATGGGCGAGGAAATCCGCGCCTTTGCACTCGACCTGCTGAAATAACGGTTCAGCAAAGGCTCAGCCGGGCTATAGCAGGACCGAAGACGCGCACGCATGCGCGCCGGAGGGTCGAATCGATGAAAGCTGTAGTTGCAGTCGCGCTGATCGCGCCGCTGGCGCTGACCGGGTGCGTGGCCAGCGCGGTGGGGTCGATCGTCACCGCGCCGGTCAAGATCGTCTCCAAGGGTGTCGATCTGGCCACCACCAGCCAGTCCGAGGCCGATGAAAACCGCGGTCGTGCGATGCGCAAGGCCGAGGAACGCCTGGGCAAGCTGCAGCGCCAGCGCGACAAGGCGCTGCGCAAATGCGACGATGGCGATGACGAGGCCTGCGAACTGGCGCGCGACATCCAGGAACAGATCGACGAGGAACGCGACCGCGTGATGTAAGTCCCGCCGCAGGTCATCGCGGGACTGGTCACGAGGCGATCCTGCGGTTAAGGGCCAGAGCAGGGCGGGCCGCATCGCATGCCGGGCCCCGCGTTGACGAAAGGCCTCGATAATCCATGGACGGACAGCAACTGTTTTTCCTGATCGCCGCGCTGGTGATCGCGGTGATGATCCTCATCTGGGCGCTGGTCGGGCGCAGTGGCGGCACCGGCCATCACGATGCCGGGCATGGCCACGACGATCATAGGCATGATCACGGGCATGGTGCGCACGATCATGGCCATGCTGCCGTCGAAGCCCCTCCGGCGATCATCCCCACCATCGGCGGTGCGCCCGATCCGACCGTGGCAGCGCTCTCCACCGCCGATGTCGATGCCCAGATTGCCGCCCAGGCCGCCGAAGCCCAGGCGAGCGGCAAGCCGCGCATCGCCGCAGCGGTCGGCGATCCGGACGATCTGCGCAAGATTAAGGGCATCGGCCCCAAGCTCAACACGCTGCTCGGAGAACTTGGCGTGGCGCGCTACGACCAGATCGCCGCCTGGACCGCTGCCGACGTGGCGGAGATCGACCCCTATCTCGGCACCTTCAAGGGCCGCATCGACCGCGACAACTGGATCGAACAGGCCGGATTCCTCGCGCGCGGCGACATTGCCGGGTTCGAGGCAAAATTCGGGAAGCTTTGAGGGCAGGATCGCGACTGATCGCCCTGCCCCGCTCAGCCTGAGCCTGTCGAAGGCCCCGCGCCATGGGCGCCATTATTCCGGCCGTCATTCCCGCGAACGCGGGAATCCCGCTTGATCGTTCAGGACCGAAGGAAAGCGGGACCCCGCTTTTGCGGCGGTGACGAAGGACAGGGCGGAACGGTAGTGCGGGGCCTCCGACAGGCTCAGGCTGAGCGGACGTGGGGTCCCTGAGGCGCAAACGAAAAGGCCGGGTCATCGCGATGATGACCCGGCCTTTCGTGTTTCAGCAATCCGTCCGGATCAGGCCAGCGCGGCCTTCAGCTTTTCGGCGAGATCGGTCTTTTCCCAGGGGAAGAAGTCGCCTTCGGGCTTGCGGCCGAAATGGCCATATGCCGCCGACTTCTGGTAGATCGGCTTGTTGAGGCCCAGATGCTCGCGGATGCCGCGCGGCGTCAGGCGGACGAGCTGCGGCAGCACCGCCTCGATCTTGTCGTCGGCGACCGTACCGGTGCCGTGCGTGTCGACATAGAGCGACAGCGGCTCGGCAATGCCGATGGCATAGGACAGCTGGATCGTGCAGCGACGCGCCAGACCCGCAGCGACGATGTTCTTCGCCATGTAGCGGCTGATATAGGCCGCCGAACGGTCGACCTTGGTCGGGTCCTTGCCCGAGAACGCGCCACCACCGTGCGGCGAGGCACCGCCATAGGTGTCGACGATGATCTTGCGGCCGGTCACGCCGGCATCGCCATCGGGACCGCCGATCTCGAAGCGGCCGGTCGGGTTGACGTAGATCTTGGTCTCGTCGGTGATGAAGCCCTTGGGCAGCACGTCGTGCATCACGCCGACGACATAGTCGTACAGCTTCTGATACTTGTCGGCATCGCCCTCGCCCTCGTGCCAGTAATAATCGGGCGCATGCTGGGTCGAGACGACGAGAGCGGTGGCGCGCACCGGCTTTTCATCTTCATAGGCGAGCGTCACCTGGCTCTTGGCGTCGGGCTCGAGGAAGTCGACGACCTTGTTATGACGGTCGGCGGCCATGCGCTCGAGGATCTTGTGCGAATAGTCGAGCGTCGCGGGCATCAGGTCTTCGGTCTCGTCCGAGGCATAGCCGAACATGATGCCCTGGTCGCCCGCGCCTTCGTCCTTGTTGTCCTTGGCATCGACGCCCTGCGCGATTTCCGCCGACTGGCCGTGCAGATGGTTCTCGAAGCTGAAGGTCTCCCAATGGAAGCCGTCCTGCTCGTAGCCGATGCGCTTCACGGTCGCACGAACGGTCTTCTCGATTTCCTCAAGCGCGCCCGGGGCCCATTCGCCGTTCTCGTAGACGCCCTTGCAGCGGATTTCACCGGCGAGCACGACGCGCTGCGTGGTGGTCAGCGTTTCGCAGGCGACGCGCGCATAGGGGTCCTTGGAGAGGAACAGGTCGACGATCGAATCGGAAATCTGGTCCGCGACCTTGTCGGGATGGCCTTCGCTGACCGATTCGGAGGTAAAGAGGAAGCTCTTGCGCATGGGTCGCCTTCTTGCTGAGGCCCACGGGGAACCGCCCCGCAGGCACATATAAAGATTTCCTTATATGAGCGCCCTTAGCGACGGAATGCACGCAGTGCAACCGCGAACAGCATCAGAAAGCCAGCCAGCGCGAGCGGCAGGAGATTGCCCCAGAGCGCGAATGGGGTGGCGGCATGGGCCCTGGGAAGCATCGCATCGATATGCCCGGCCCTGTGATGCGGCACCGATTCGAGCAGCCGCCCATCGGCATCAACCACCGCAGAGATACCGGTGGGGGTCGAGCGGATCACCGGCACGCCTTCCTCGAGCGCGCGCAGCCGCGCCTGCGCCAGATGCTGCGGCGGCCCCCAGGGACCGAACCAGGCATCGTTGCTGGGGTTGAACAGGAAATCGGGCCGATTGCTCCGATCGGCCACCTCGCCCGAGAACACGATCTCGTAGCAGATCTGCAACCCCATGCGCCCGAAGCGCCCCAGATCGAGCGTCTGCGCGCCGGGGCCCGGCGTGAAGCCCAGCGTGCCCGGAACCAGCCGCGACAGCCCGATCTGGCCCAGAATCTCCTCATAGGGCAGATATTCGCCGCCGGGCACCAGATGGCTCTTGTCATAGCTGCCCAGAATTCTGGCCTGGCTGGAGAACACGAACACGCTGTTCGCCGCGGCCACCGCCTGACCATTGCGATCGAAATCGAGCTTCACCCCGCCGGTGACCAGCAGGTCGCCATCGTTGATCGGCCGGGTCAGCCGCGCGCGGATTCCCGCCGGGGTTTCGGGATAATAATAGCGGCGCGGATAGCCATCCTCGACGAAATCCTCGGTGGCGGCTTCCGGCCAGAAGACGATGCGCCCCGGCGGGGCATTGCGATCGACGGTCTGATCGACCAGCCGCGCGAAATTGCGCGCCGCCATGACCGGATCATATTTGTCCGACTGGTCGTTGTTCGGCTGCACCACGGTGATCGGCGTGCGCGTGAGCCCTGCAGGAGCAGGCGCGAGCGCCCATCCGCCGAGGCTCACCGCAGCAACGCCGGCGACCAATGCGAGCGCCGGTTTCCACTGGCGCTGCAGGCCCAGCAGCAGCGCTCCAGCGATCAGCATCATCAGCGCGCTCAGACCATAAGTGCCGACCAGCCGCGCCGCCCAGCCGAATTCAAGCGCGATGACGCCCAGCGGGTTCCAGGCAAAACCGGTAAACACCCAGGCGCGCATCCATTCGGTGATGAGCCAGAGCGACGCAAAGGCAAGAACCGCACACACACCCGCTCCCCCGCGAAGGCGGGGGTCCATCTCCACATGGTGCCCAATCGAACTGGCAGGAGATGGGTCCCCGCCTTCGCGGGGAGCCAGCTTTGTGCCGAGCCAGCTGGTGACCAGCGCCGCCAGTGCGGGAAACAGCGCCAGATAGCAGGACAGCCCGACCACCGCGACCCAGCCGAGCCAGTGCGGCATTGCATCCTGATAGGTAAAGGCGATCGCGATCCAGTTGAGCCCGATGGTGAACTGCCCCAGGCCGAACAGCCAGCCGCGCGCAAACGCGGCCTTGCGGTTCGGCGCCGTGGCGACGAGATGGATCAGCAAGGCCATGCACGCCAGCGTCACCGGCCACAGGTTCAGCGGCGCGAAGCCGGTGGCGGAAAGCCCGCCCGCGAGCAGGGCGAGCCATTTGGGAAAACGCTGGATCATCGGTGCGACGCTATGCCCGTGCCGCTGCGGCGTGACAATCGGCGTTGCAACGCCCGTGTCACAGACCGGGCGCTTTTGCACCAAAATCAGGTGACAGGCAGCATCGCCCCCCGCATAAGCTTGCGGCCATGATCAGCCTCGCCGCCCTGTTGTTCGCCGCGCAAGCCGCTCCCGCGCCTGCACCCGTTGCCCCGCCGATGCTGTCGCAGGCGCAGCGCGACGACCTGACCTGCGGCGCGGCCTTCGCGATCATCGCCTCCGAGCAGGAACGCGGCGTGACCTCCGCCCTGGCCTATCCGACCATGGTCACGCGCGGCCGCACCTATTTCGTTAACACCGCCGAGCGAATCGTTACCGAAACCGCCTCCAGCCAGGAGGCGATCGGCGCGGTGCTGACGCAGATCGTCCAGCAATTGCAGACCGATGCCGCGCAGTCGAACGATCCGGCGGGCGTGCTCGATGCGATCATGGGCCCGTGCCTCGAAAAGCTCGACGCCGCCGTTCCGGTCCCCCCGCCGCCATCGATGCTGCAATGCGCCGTCTATGTGCAATTGGCCTATGAAGAGGTGAAGGGCCGCGAGGGCGATTCGAGCACCGCGCGCGACCTCAGGACGCTCGCCAGCGTGCTCGAATCGCGCGCCCGCGACGACATGCGCGACGAGGGGCTGAGCGGCAACGAGGCCGATGCGAAGCTGATCGAGACCCGCGAGGCGGCGATCGCGAGGGAAAAGGCGCGCGATCCCGGCGACGATGCGACCGATATCGACTTCGAAACCTGCTTCAACATGGCCAAGCCCGCCGAGAAGCGCTGACCCGCGGCCCGCCCCGGATCGGGACGCAAGCTTTCCCCAGCCTGTCAAAAAAATGGCGAAAACTGTCAGCCGGCCTGACGGCTTTACGCATCGTTAACGAATGACCCCTAAATCGTTAACCAGACACGGCAAGCAGTGCCGGTAACGATATGGGGCAAGCAAGATGGAACAGATCGACGGACAGGCCATGGCCGACCTGATCGTGGGCAACAGCGTTGCGATCCGCGAGATCCGCGGCCTGGTACGCTTCGCGGCACAGACCAATGCCTCGGTCCTGATCACCGGCCCGTCGGGCACCGGCAAGGAGCTGGTCGCGCATGCGCTGCACCGCGCCTCGCAGCGTGCCGCCGCCCCGTTCATCGCGGTCAACAGCGGCGCGATCCCGCGCGAACTGATCGAATCCGAACTGTTCGGCCATGAAAAGGGCAGCTTTACCGGCGCGATCGCCCGCCGCATCGGCCATTTCGAATCCGCCAACAACGGCACGCTGTTCCTCGACGAGATCGGCGAGATGCCGCTCGACATGCAGGTCCGGCTGCTGCGCGTGCTCGAGGACCAGAAGGTCCGCCGCATCGGCAGCAACGACGACGTCCGCGTCGATGTCCGCCTGATCGCGGCGACCCACCAGTGCCTGGAAAGCGCGATCGGCGAAGGCCGGTTCCGCGCCGACTTGTTCTACCGCCTCAACGTGCTTCCGATCGAGCTGCCCGCGCTCGCCGAACGCATCGAGGACATTCCGATGCTGGTCCGGCATTTTCTCTCGCGCGGCTTTGCAGCCGACAATCCGCCGGTGTTCACCGACGATGCCATGGCCATCCTGATGGCGCACGACTGGCCGGGTAACGTCCGCGAACTCAAGAATCTGGTCGAGCGCGCCGCCGTGTTCTTCCAGGGCATGGAAGTCGGCACCGATCAGATGGCGATGCTGCTGCGCCCGATCCGCTCGGCGCGTCCCGAACTGTCGCAGCCGATCGGCATCGCGATGCCCGCCAATGTCGTGCCGATGGCGGCAGCGGCGGCGGCAACCATCCCCGC
>NZ_QKVT01000001.1:2560240-2573383 GCF_003426715.1 Blastomonas sp. UPD001 | reverse complement strand
CACCCCGTCCGTCGCTGCGCTCCGGCCACCCCTCCCGCAAGCGGGAGGGGAGACACCGCTCAGAAATCCGCTTCCTCGTAATGCGAGGGCGGCTTGATCACTTCCATCCGTTCGGCCAGCAGCGGACGAAAGGACGGCCGCGATTTGAACTTCCTGTACCAGTCCGCCGTCTGCGCATGCGCCAGCCAGTCGATGCCGCCCAGATAATCGGCGATCGAGATATGCGCGGCCGCAGCCAGGTCGGCCAGGCTCATCGTCGCGCCCGCGATCCAGGCATGATGGTCGAGCAGATAGTCGATATAATCGAGATGCGTGTTGGCGAGCCGCATCGCCTCGCGCAGCACGCGGCCATCGGGCGGCTGGCGATAGATCAGCCGCTTGCGCATGCGTTCGTGCATCAGCGGAGCGACGACGTCGCCGAAGAACTGCTCGTCGAACCACGCGACCAGCCGCCGGATTTCGGCGCGGTTGTCCGCCGACCCGTTGATCATCGGGTTCTTCTCGACCGTTTCCTCGAAATATTCGCAGATCGCCCAGCTGTCGCACAGCGTCTGGTCGCGGTCGCGATGCCGCATCACCGGGGTGCGCCCGGCGGGGTTCATGTCGAGAAACTCGTCGCGCTGCTCCCAGGGTGATTCGCGCACCAGCTCGTAGCCGATGCCCTTTTCTCCCAGCAGAAGCCGGACTTTGCGCGAAAACGGACACAGGGGAAATTGGAACAGCTGCCACATTCCATCCTCCATGCATCAGCCGCGCCAAGGCGTCCATAAAATGCGTGAGGGCATTCCAGCATTTTACGGCCAGATCGAGGCGACTCCGCAGCCGCCCCGCGCCACGCCTGAAGCTGAACAATCCGTCATTTTATTTCGATGAACTGATGGAATCTGTCGATTTGCCGCATCTTTCGTTCAGCTTGGGGACCGGGGCGAGGGTCTACACCCGCCCCGACGCCGGGCATGTCCCGGCGTAACAACGAAGGACAATAAAGATGAAAACTCTCTCCCCCATCAAGCTCGCTTGCCTTTCGGCTGTCGCAGCCCTTCCGTTCGCGCTTTCTGCCCCCGCGATGGCGCAGGACGTCTCTCAGGCTGACGTCTATGTCGGTGCGCAGGGCGGGTATCACGATCTGGGCGACAATCCGCTCGGCAAGGATGGCAGCCCGATCTACGGCGTGTTCGCGGGCGTGGATGTCCCGGTCGGCCCGACGCTGATCGTCGGCGCGGAAGGCAATTTCAACCTCGGTTCGAGCATCATCGACAGCGAATATGGCGCGACCGGCAAGATCGGCGTGCGCGTTGGCGAAAAGGGCCAGCTGTTCGCGCGGGGCGGATACCAGTGGGTCGACCTGAACCTGCGCAAGGCCACCGGCCTGCCCGTCCCCGCCGGGCCCCGCCCGCCCCTTCCCCAGGGCGGGCGGGGCTTTTTGCTCCGGCCAGGCTCAGCCGCGCGGATCGCCCGGCAGATAACGGCCCGTGACCAGCTTGAACGCGTCCGAGGTGCGTCTGGCGGGCCAACCGTCGGGCTTCACGAAAATGCCCTTGTGGGTCGACAACCAGTCTTGCAGGGCCATCGCCGCCGCCCTCACTTCGGGATCGGAGGGTTCGGATGCCGAATAGCGGACGATGGCGGGCATGGCGTCGAGCGCCGGCACCGCCTGATCGCTGAATCCCGAATGGCCAAGCTCCGCCATTCGGCGCAAGAGCAGCGCCGCACCGCATTGCTGCGACTTTGCCGTTTGCGACCAGGTGCCGTCGGCCACATATTTGCCCGACCGATAATGGTTGGAAAACGACCAGAGATAGGGCGATTTCACATCGGGGTGGAAGCGGCGATAGCCCCAGCCATTATATTCCTCGAGCTTGTACAGCGTGCCCGCCACGGTCCAGTCGGTCCATGTGTCCAGCTTTTTCAGCAACAGCGCGTCGCGCGCGCTTTCTTCCCAGGTGAACGGCGGCGTACCGGTTCTGGGTCGGCCCTTGGGCACCTGGACGGTGCGCGCCGTCAGCGGGTCGCCATTGTGCAGGTGCCTGGAGAAATTCTGGCTCGATTCCATGTTGTGCGTCACCGCGATGAAAGTCCATGGAATGCCCAGCGGCTCGCCGGTGCTTTCGTAGCGGTTGCGGTTTCCGTTCAGCTTCTGCGCCAGATCATCCACGGTAGAGGCACGCTGCGAGTCGACCCTGCAACTTTGGAAAAGTTGATTATATTCAACGCGCAACGCATCTGTAAGCTTTACTGCAGACATGAATATTCTCCCCTCGTCATGAGGGAAGAATATTCAATCTATAGCTGAATCCTAGTATGGAAATGCCCAATGCCGACGACGGTTTCTTGGTGGGTGCTTATTCAGCCGCCTCCATTGCCACGGCGTCGCTCAACGGATGGGCGAGCCGGGTCAGCATTTCCCTGGGGCAGACCTGCCAGAACTGCGGCAGATAGCGGTCCCAGTTGCGCAGGATTTCCTGGGCCCACTGGCTGTCGGTGCCCTCGATATGCGCCGCGATCAGCCCCTTGAGGCGATCTTCCCAATACGCGCTGTCGATGCGCTGCCAGACGATCGATTCGGGGTTCGCCTGGCCTGCGAAGCGGTCGTGCCGATCGAGCACGAAGGCCATGCCGCCGGTCATGCCCGCGCCGAAATTGCCCCCGGTCTCGCCCAGGATCACCGCGACGCCGCCGGTCATGTACTCGCAGCCATTGGCGCCGCAGCCCTCGACCACGACCTCCGCGCCCGAGTTGCGCACCGCGAAGCGCTCGCCGGCCTGTCCGGCAGCGAACAATTTGCCCGCGGTCGCGCCATAGAGCACGGTGTTGCCGATGATCGTGTTGGCATGGCTGACGAGAGGCGAGCTCACCGTCGGGCGCACGATGATCGTGCCGCCCGAAAGCCCCTTGCCGACATAGTCATTGGCATCGCCGAACACCTCGAGCGTGATGCCCTGGCACAGGAACGCGCCGAGCGACTGGCCCGCCGAGCCGCGCAAGCGGATGCGGACATGGCCTTCGTCGAGCGCCTTCATCCCGTAGATGCGGGTGATCTCGGCCGACAGCCGCGTGCCCACCGCGCGGTGTGTGTTGCGGACATTATAGGTCAGCTGCATCTTCTCGCGCCGATCGAACACGGGGCGCGCATCCTTGAGGATCAGCGCGTCGAGGCTGTCGGGCACGGGGTTGCGCCAGCTTTCCAGGTTGAACCGGCGCTGCTCGTCGGCGACATCGACCTTGGCGAGGATCGGGTTCAGGTCGAGATCGTCGAGATGCTCGGCCCCGCGGCTGACCTGGCGCAGCAGATCGGTGCGGCCGATGATCTCGTCGAGGCTGCGGAAGCCCAGCCGTGCCAGGATCTCGCGCACCTCCTCGGCGATGAAGGTCATCAGGTTGATGACCTTTTCGGGCGTGCCGGTGAACTTGGCGCGCAGCCGCTCGTCCTGCACGCACACGCCGACAGGGCAGGTGTTGCTGTGGCACTGGCGCACCATGATGCAGCCCATGGCGACGAGCGACAGGGTGCCGATGCCATATTCCTCGGCGCCCAGGATCGCCGCGATGACGATGTCGCGTCCGGTCTTGAGCCCGCCATCGGTGCGCAGCTTCACGCGGTGGCGCAGACCGTTGAGCGTGAGCACCTGGTTCGCTTCGGACAGCCCCATTTCCCAGGGCGTGCCAGCGTATTTGATGCTGGTCTGGGGCGATGCGCCGGTGCCGCCGACATTGCCCGAGACGAGGATCACGTCTGCGTGGGCTTTCGCAACGCCGGCGGCGATCGTGCCGATGCCCGCGGCAGAAACCAGCTTCACGCAGACGCGCGCATGCGGGTTGATCTGCTTGAGGTCGTAGATCAGCTGCGCCAAATCCTCGATCGAATAGATGTCGTGGTGCGGCGGCGGGCTGATCAGCGTCACCCCCGGCGTCGAATGCCTGAGCTTGGCGATGTACTCGGTGACCTTGAAGCCGGGCAGCTGGCCGCCCTCGCCGGGCTTGGCGCCCTGCGCGACCTTGATCTCGATCTCCTCGCACGCGCCCAGATATTCGGCAGTGACGCCGAACCGGCCCGATGCGATCTGCTTGATGCCGCTATTGGCATTGTCGCCATTGTCGCGCGGCAGATAGCGTTCGGACGCCTCGCCGCCCTCGCCCGACACCGCCTTGGCGCCGATGCGGTTCATCGCGATCGCCAGCGTTTCGTGCGCTTCGGGCGACAGCGCGCCCAGCGACATGCCGGGCGTGACGAAGCGCTTGCGGATTTCGGTGATCGCCTCGACCTCGTCGAGCGGCACCGGCTTGGCCGCGTAGTTGAACTCCATCAGGTCGCGCAGATAGACCGGGGGAAGCTCGCGCACCCCGGCGGCGAATTGCAGATATTGCGAATAGCTGTCCTTGGCGACCGCGGTCTGCAGCAGGTGCATCAGCCCGGCGGAATAGGCATGCGCCTCGCCGCCGTCGCGCTGCTTGTAGAAGCCGCCGATCGGCAGCCGCGCGACATTGCTGTCATAGGCCGCCTCATGCCGCAGCTTGGCGTTGAGGTGCAGCGAGGCATAACCCTCACCCGAGATCTTGGAGGGCATGCCGGGGAAAAGGTCGTTGACCAGCGCGCGGCTCAGGCCCACCGCCTCGAAATTATAGCCGCCGCGATAGCTCGAGATCACCGCGATGCCCATCTTGGACATGATCTTGAGCAGCCCCTCGTTGATCGCCTTGCGGTAGTTGGCGATGCACTTGTCGAGCGGAATGTCGCCGCACAGGCCGCGCGCCTGACGGTCTGCGATCGACAATTCGGCGAGCCAGGCGTTGACCGTGGTCGCGCCCGCGCCGATCAGCACCGCGAAATGGTGCGTGTCGAGGCATTCGGCGGTGCGCACGTTGATCGAGGCATAGGCGCGCAGGCCCTTGCGCACGAGATGCGTGTGCACGGCCGCCGCCGCCAGGATCATCGGCACGCCGATCTGATCCTCGTCGGCCTTTTCGTCGGACAGGAAGATTTCGGTGCTGCCTTCGCGCACCGCTTGCTCAGCTCGCTCGCGGATGCGGCTGATCGCCGCGCGCAGCTGTTCGGGGCCGCCCTCGGCCGGGAAGACGCAGTCGATCTCGGCGACCAGCCGGCCGAAATCGGCCTTGAGCCTGCCCCATTCGCTGTTGGTCAGCACCGGGCTTTCGAGCACCAGCACGCGCTCGTTCTGGCTGTCCTGCTCCAGGATGTTGGCCAGGTTCGAAAAGCGCGTCTTCAGGCTCATCACATGCCGCTCGCGCAAGCTGTCGATCGGCGGGTTGGTGACCTGGCTGAAATTCTGGCGGAAGAATTGCGCGATCGGGCGGGGCTTGGCGCTGACCACCGCAAGCGGGGTATCGTCGCCCATCGATCCGATGGCTTCCTTGCCGTCCTCAGCCATCGGCGCGAGGATCGTCTCCATGTCCTCGATCGTCAGGCCCGCCGCGACCTGGCGCCGGGTCAGTTCGGCCCGGTTCAGCTGCGGGATCGAATCGGCACCGGCGGGCGGCAGATCGGCGATCGAGCGGAAGCCCTTGACCAGCTCGCGATAGGGCTGTTCGGCGGCGATCCGGTCCTTGATCTCGCGATCATGGTAGAACCTGCCCTCGTGCAGATCGACCGCGATCATCTGGCCCGGCCCCAGCCTGCCCTTTTCGACGATGCTGCTTTCGGGCAGCACCACCATGCCGGTTTCCGACCCGATGACGAGCAGATTGTCGTTGGTGAGGCTGTAGCGCAGCGGGCGCAGCGCGTTGCGGTCGACGCCCGCCACCGCCCAGCGGCCATCGGTCATCGCCAGCGCTGCGGGGCCGTCCCAGGGCTCCATCACGCTCGCCATATATTCGTACATCGCCTTGTGCTCGGGCGGCAGCACCTGGTCGCCCTGCCAGGCTTCGGGCACGAGCATGATCTTGGCGGTGGGCGCCTCGCGGCCCGAGCGGCAGATCGCCTCGAACACCGCATCGAGCGCCGCCGTGTCGGACGCGCCGGCCGGAATCACCGGCTTGATGTCCTCGCTGTTCTCGCCAAAGGCCAGCGACGCCATCTTGATCTCGTGGCTCTTCATCCAGTTCTTGTTGCCCCGGATGGTGTTGATCTCGCCATTGTGCGCGAGGCAGCGGAACGGCTGCGCCAGCCACCATTGCGGGAAGGTGTTGGTCGAATAGCGCTGGTGGAAGATCGCGATGCGGCTCTCGAAGCGCGGATCGGTGAGGTCGGGATAGAAGACCGACAGGCTCTCCGCGAGGAACAGGCCCTTGTAGATGATCGACCGGCACGACAGCGAGCAGATGTAGAAATCGTTGATCTGCGCGGCGATCACCTTGTTCTCGATCCGGCGGCGGACGAGATAGAGCTGCTTTTCGAACTCGGCGATATTCTGTTCGTCGGGCATGGGCCCTGCGATCATGATCTGCTCGATCTCGGGCCGAGTGCGCTGCGCCTTGTCGCCGATGACCGCGATGTTCACCGGCACCTGACGCCAGCCATAGATGGTATAGCCCGCCTCGATGATCTCGCTCTCGACGATGGTGCGGCAGGTTTCCTGCGCCTGCAGGTCGGTGCGCGGCAGGAAGACCATGCCGACCGCGAGCTTGTTGGGCAGCACCTTGTGACCCGAATCGGCGATCGCATCGTCGAAGAAGCGCACAGGCAGGTCGACATGCAAGCCTGCGCCGTCGCCGGTCATGCCATCGGCATCGACCGCGCCGCGGTGCCACACCGCCTTCAGGGCATCGATCGCGCTTTCGACGACGCGGCGTGAGGGCTTGCCGTCGGTTGCGGCGACCAGGCCGACGCCGCAGGCATCGGATTCATAGTCGGGCCGATACATGCCTTCGCGGGCAAGGCGTTCGTGCTCGGGCGTGGGGAAGTGGGTCATGTCACGTGTCTTTCGTCTCGACCGGCCGGGGCGTCGCGCTCATCCGGCCTGGTCCTTCACATCTTGCTCAGGCGGCGACCATTTCGGCTCCGGCGCGCGCCTTGGCCTTGAGATATTTGTGCATGTGCTCGGCCACGTCGCGCCCGTCGCGGATCGCCCAGACCACCAGCGAGGCGCCGCGCACGATATCGCCTGCGGCAAACACGCCATCGAGGCTGGTCATCATCGTCTTGTGGTCCACGCGCAGCGTACCCCAGCGCTGCACCGAGAGTTCGTCGCAGCCGAACGCGGTCGGCAGGTCCTCGGGGTCGAAGCCCAAGGCCTTGATGACGAGATCGGCAGGCACCGAGAAATCGCTGTCGGGATCGGGCTCGGGCGCGCTACGGCCCGAAGCGTCGGGCGCGCCCAGCCGCATGCGGCTGGCGCGCACGGCGCTGGCCTGCGGGGTGCCCTCGACCGCGACGGGCCCGGAGAGCCAGACGAACTCGACGCCCTCTTCCTCGGCATTGAGCACTTCGCGCTGCGATCCGGGCATGTTGACCCGGTCACGGCGGTAGAGGCACTTGACCGAGGCCGCGCCCTGGCGAACCGCCGTGCGCACGCAGTCCATCGCGGTATCGCCACCGCCGATCACGACGACGTGCTTGCCTTGCGCGTTGAGCGCGCCGCTGTCGAAATCGGGCACGTCATCGCCAAAGCCCTTGCGGTTCGAGGCGATGAGATAATCGAGCGCGGCGACGACGCCATCCGCGCCGATGCCCGGCACCTTGATGTCGCGCGCCTTGTAGACGCCGGTCGCGATCAGCACCGCATCGTGCCTTTCGCGAAGATCGTCCATGCTGGCGTCGCGGCCGACCTCGAACCCGCAATGGAAGACGATGCCCGCTTGCTCGAGCCGGGCGACGCGGCGCATGACGACATCCTTTTCGAGCTTGAAGCCGGGAATGCCATAGGTCAGCAGCCCGCCCGCGCGGTCGTGCCGGTCATAGACATGCACGTCATAGCCGCCCATGCGCAGATATTCGGCCGCGGTCAGCCCGGCCGGGCCCGCACCGATGATGCCGACCGACTGGCCGCGCGGCTTGCCGACCAGCACCGGCTCGACCCAGCCCTGTTCCCAGGCGGTATCGGTGATGTACTTTTCGACCGATCCGATGGTGACCGCGCCGTGCCCGGAAAACTCGATCACGCAATTGCCTTCGCAGAGGCGATCCTGCGGGCAGATGCGGCCGCAGATCTCGGGCATGGTCGAGGTTAGGTTCGACATTTCATAGGCTTCGCGCAGCCGCCCTTCGGCGGTCAGGCGCAGCCAGTCGGGAATATGGTTGTGCAGCGGGCAATGGGTCGAGCAATAGGGCACGCCGCATTGCGAGCAGCGCGCCGATTGCGCCTGCGCGGCGGCTCCATCGAACCTGTCGGAGATTTCCTCGAAATCGTCGGCGCGGTCCTCGGCGCTGCGCTTGGGCGGATAGGCCTGCCCGCGATCGACGAATTGCAGCATCGCCAGCTTTTCCGCCGCCAATGCCGCCGCCCTGGCCACATTCTGTTCGTGCTGTTGGTCAGCCATGCCCCTGCCCTTGCTTCGCAAACGATAGGCGCGGCAAGGATTGCGCGCGCCGCAACTGACGCAGCTTTAGGGCATCGGATGCGCCGAGTCACGCACTTTTGTATCGATAGGTCAGCATTGTTGACTATTGATTGCTGAGCACAATCATTTCGTCGCAGGTTGGGACAATTTCCTCGCCACAACGGTTCCGATCCGGACCTATCGGTTGGCGAGCCATACCAGAGCCGCCGCGCCCGCGACGATGCGATACCAGGCAAAGGGCGCGAAACCGTAGCGCGTCACGATCTTCAGGAACGCCTTGACCACCACCAGAGCGACGATGAACGAGACGACGAAGCCGATCGCGATCGCGCCAAATTCGTCCGGGGTCAGCAGGTCGCGGTTCTTGTACAGCTGGAGCACCGTCGCCCCGGTCAGCGTCGGCAGCGCGAGAAAGAAGCTGAACTCCGCCGCGGTCTTGCGGTCCACGCCCATCGCCATCGCGCCCAGGATGGTCGCGCCCGAGCGGCTGACCCCCGGGATCATCGCGATGCACTGGACCAGACCGATGCCGATCGCGGTCTTGAACGGCACGCCCGCCACGCCGCCGGCATCGCTGGTCTTGGCGAGCTTTTCCACCACCAGGATCGCCACCCCGCCGATGATCAGCGCCCAGGCGACGACCACCGCATTTTCGAGCAGCTTGTCGATCTGGTCGCCGAACGCGAGGCCCAGGATCACCGCAGGGAAGAACGCGATCAGCAGGTTGCGCGTGAACGCCACCGCCGAGGGCTCCCAGCGCATCAACCCAGCGAGCACATCCATGAAGGTGCGCCAGTAGAGCACGACGATCGCCAGGATGGCGCCGGGCTGGATCGCGATGTTGAACACCGCCCAGGCCTCGGCATCGAAGCCGAGCAGTTCGGTCGCAAGAATGAGGTGTCCGGTGGAAGAGACCGGCAGAAACTCGGTCAGGCCTTCGACGATTCCCAGCAATATGGGGATGAGATACATTTCGATCATGGCGCCTTAAGAGCGACGCCCCGCCGCCAAGTCAACCGGATAGCGCCGTATTTCAGGCGGAAAGCCCGGCTGTCAGCCTGGCGAACGCCTCGTGCGAAACCCCGGCCACGCCCTCGCGCCAGCGCGCCGGATCGGCGGTCATCGTGTATTTGCGCGACTTGTTGGTGCCCACCCCGCCCAGAATGCCGATGACATTGCTCACCGTCTCGAGCGTCTTTGCGGTGCCGCCGGTGGTGTCCGCGAACGTGCCGTAATCGCCGCCCATCGCCACCGGCTCCTTGAGCACCACCGATCCGGTCTTGCCGCCCGGCGCGAACACGGTGAGCTGGCTGGCATCGGGAAAGGCGGCAAGGCTCGACTTGACCTTGACCGCAGAACTGGTGGTGAAGAAGCCGCCATAGCTGTCGGCATCGGCGAAATCGACGAGCAGCAGCGCGTTGATCACCGGCAGGCCCGAGGATTTGGCATAGGTCTTGGCGTTCATGCTCGCATTGACCACGCTCATGTTGAACGCGAAATCGAAGCCGCCGCCGGTCAGGATGCCCAGCCATTCCTGCAGCACCACCGGATCGCCTAGGCTCGCCGGGCTGAACAGCCGCGCCTTGGCCTTGTCGTCGCGCCCGGTGATCAGCGTGCGCTCCTCGCCATTGGGCAGCGGCTTGACCTTGCTGCCATAGGCCGAAACCAGCGCCTGGCGATCGGCGAGCGTGATGCCGAGCGCGGCCAGCCGATCGGTGAACGCGGCATAGGCCGCCTCGGTCGCGTCGCGGAAATCGGTGTCGGTGAGCCCGGCAAGATAGCTGCGCGCGGTCGACTTTCCGCCGAACCCGCCACCCATCAGCCCGCCGCCTGCCCTGGCGCGGTCGATCCGCTCGGTCAGATAGCCGACCGCGAACGATCCGATCACCGCCTGACGCATCCCGGCGAGCGCTGCGGGGTTCTTGACCGCCACCGGCGACTTGGCCTTCTTGGCGGCGAGCGCAGGCGCGGGAAGCGCGGCAAAGGCGGCGGCGCTGGCCGATGCGATCAGAAAGTGGCGGCGATCAAGCGTCATCATGTCCCCCTGGCTCGAAGCGACGACCCCGGCGGGCGCTGAACCCGCCGGGATCGCCTTTCCATCACCTGCCACCGACCAGCAGGGTCGCGGTTTGCTGAATGTTCGGTGGCCTGTCATGAAAAGCGGATGCTTCGTTGGAGACAGGCTTAATCCGCGCTTTGCCATCGCCACACCCCGATTGGGGGGGATTTGAACCGGGGCACGATCAATGGCTGACAGCGCGCGAACAATATGGCAGCATGACTGCCAATAAATCGCCTGGGCAAGGCGATGCGATCAGGAGGGTGCAGATGAAACGGGTGCTGAAGACCGGCGCGATGGCGCTGGCATTGATGAGCGGTACGGCTGCGCAGGCGCAGCTGAGCGATGCCGAGCGCGCGGCAGTGCTGGCGCGGCTTCCCACCGATGACGGCAGCGACATGGCCGATGCCACACGCGGCAAGATCGCCGAAATTCCCGGCGGCGTGATCAAGAGCGCTGATGGCAAGACCGTCTGGGACGCAAGCGCCTTCGACTTCCTCAACGCCGAGACCGCGCCTGCGACCGTGCACCCCTCGCTCTGGCGGCAGGCGCGGCTCAACCATATCCACGGGCTGTTCGAGATCGTCCCCGGCAAGGTCTGGCAGCTGCGCGGCTATGACATCGCGGTGATGACGATCATCGCGGGCAAGACCGGCTGGATCGTCGTCGATCCGCTGCTCACCGAGGAGGCCGCCGCCGCCGCGATGCAGCTGGCCGAGAGCCGGATCGGCAAGCGCCCGATTTCCGCCGTGCTGTTCAGCCACAGCCATGCCGACCATTTCGGCGGGGTGGGCGGCATCGTGTCGGCCGAAGAGGCGAAGAAGCGCAAGGTGCCGATCGTCGCGCCGCACGGCTTTGCCGAAGAGGCGGTGAGCGAGAACGTGCTCGCGGGCAACGCGATGACCCGGCGGTCTGCCTATATGTTCGGCACTGCGCTCGCGCCGGGGGCGCAAGGCCGGGTCGACAATGGCCTGGGCACCGGGCTGTCGATCGGCACCACCGGTTACATGGCCCCGACGATGCTGATCGGCCCCGAAGGCGGGCTCAAGGTGATCGACGGGGTGCGCTTCGACTTCATGGATGCGGCGGGCACCGAGGCCCCGGCCGAATTCCTGTTCTACCTGCCCGATTTCAAGGTGCTGCACACCACCGAGGTATCGGTGAAGACGCTGCACAACATCCTGACGCTGCGCGGCGCGCAGGTGCGCGATGCGCTGCGCTGGTCGAAGATCATCGACAAGGCGCTGGTCAAATGGGGTGGCGAGGCCGAGGTGCAGATCGCCTCGCACAACTGGCCGACCTGGGGCCAGGCGCGCGTGGCCAAATATCTGGAGAACCAGCGCGATGCCTATCGCTATGTCCATGACCGCACGCTCGGCCGCGCCAATGCGGGCATGACTTTGCACGAGGTCGCGGACGGTATCGCCGAACCGGCGGCGCAGCAGGCGGCCTATGCCGCGCGCGGCTATTACGGCACGATCAACCACAATATGAAGGCGACCTATCAGCGCTATTACGGCTGGTGGGACGGCGTCCCCGCCAATTTCAATCCGCTGCCCCCGGTGGCGGCGGGCAAGGGCTATGTCGAGCTGGCGGGCGGCGCGGACAAGCTGCTCGAAGCTGGCAGGAAGGCGCAAGCGGCCGCCAACCACCGCTGGGCTGCCGAGCTATTGAACCACCTCGTCTTTGCCGAACCGAACAACGCCGCTGCCAAGGCGGCATTGGCGGACAGCTACGAGGCGCTCGGCTTCGCCGCCGAATCGGGCATCTGGCGCAATTACTATCTGGCGGGCGCCGCCACGCTGCGCGGGACCGAACTGCCGCGCAAGGGGGCGAGCACGCAGAGCCGCAGCTTCATCAGCGCCATCCCCACCGCCGAGTTCTTCGACGCGCTGGCGACCCGCTTTGCCGCCGAGCGCGCGGGCAACATGCGCGCGAAGATCAACTTCATCCTGCCCGATACGAAGGAGATGCTGGGGATCATGGTCAATGGCGATGTCGAGGTGCCGCGCTATGGCGCGACGCTCGCCGATGCCCAGGCTACCGTGACGCTCAACCGCAAGGATTTCGACGCGATCGTGATCGGCAAGACCGATTTCCCGACGCTGATGAAATCGGGCGCGATGAAGATCGACGGCGATTCGGGGCTGTTCCTGCGCTGGCTGATGCTGCACCCGCCGTTCGACCCGGCCTTCGCGGTGGTGACGCCCTGAGCGCTACTCGGCCGTGAGCGGGCGGGCGAGCAGCGCGGCAACGGCATCGCCCGCCGCGACCTCGCCCGCAAGCAGCGCGCACACGGTATCGACGATCGGCATCGCGACGCCGCGCGCGCTGGCCACGCGTTGCAGCACCGGCGCAGTGAACGCACCTTCGGCAACCGTCGCGCGATCGGCGAGCACGTCTGCCGCCTTGAGTCCCTCGCCCAGCGCCTTGCCGAGCGAGAAATTGCGTGAGCTGACTGAGGAGCAGGTCAGCACCAGATCGCCCAGCCCCGACAGGCCCGAGAGCGTCTCGGCCTGCGCCCCGCAGGCGAGGCCGAAGCGCGTCATCTCGGCAAAGCCGCGCGCGATCAGCGCGGCGCGGGCGTTCTGGCCGAGCCCCAGCCCCTCGACCACCCCGCAGGCGATCGC
>NZ_QKVT01000001.1:2550370-2560140 GCF_003426715.1 Blastomonas sp. UPD001 | reverse complement strand
AACCTTGCATCCCCCTCCCCCCTCGCTAGGTTCCCGCGCATGAGCCATCTCTTCATTTTCGGCATGGGCTATTCGGCCTCGCACCTCGCGACCAGGCTGCGCGCCCAGGGCTGGCAGGTGCGCGGAACGGGGCGGTCGGGCGATATGGATTTCGCCGATTCCGCCTCGGTCCACGCCGCGCTCGCGGACGCGACGCACATCCTCTCGAGCGTGCCGCCCGACCGCTCGACCGGGCTCGACCCGGTGCTCACGCAATATAGCGACATCCTGCGCGCCTCCCCCGCGCGCTGGATCGGCTATCTCTCCTCGACCGGTGTCTATGGCGATGCGGGCGGGGCGTGGGTGGATGAAACGTCCGTCGTCGGCACCGGGCGGCGCAACGCGCGCACCGAGGCGGACCTGGTGTGGCAGGCGCTCGATACGCGCGTTCGCGTGCTCCGCCTGCCCGGCATCTATGGCCCCGGCCGCAGCGCGCTCGACCGGGTGCGCGATGGAAGCGCCAAGTGCATCGCGATGCCGGGCCAGGTGTTCAGCCGGGTGCATGTCGAGGATATCGCGGGCGGTGTGATCGCCTCGTTCGATGGGCCTGCGGGCGTGTACAACCTTGCCGACGACTTGCCCTGCTCGCAGAACCGGGTGATCGAGGCGGCATGCCGGTTGCTGGGCGCGCCGCTGCCGGCGCTGCAATCGCTCGAGGAAGCGAATCTCTCGCCGATGGCCTTGGGCTTCTATGCAGAGAACCGCCGCGTCGCCAATGGCAAGGCGAAGCGGCTGCTCGGCTGGCAGCCCGCCTATCCCGATTACGAGGCGGGGCTGGCGGCAATCCTGCGCGGCGGCGGCTGAGCCTTCACCGCTCGAACCGCTCGATCACGTGAGGCTCGGCCTTGGCGGCCTCGGCCCAGTCGATCATCCATTCGTGCCCCAGAATGGCCTCGCTATAGGCCAGGGCGAAGCCGGGCAGCGTGATGCCATAGGTCTGGAAACGGGTGATCACCGGTGCGAACATGATGTCCGCCGCGCTGAAGCTGCCGAACAGGAACGGCCCGCCGCGCCCGAAGCGCGCGCGCGCCTCGGCCCAGAGCGAGAGGATGCGCATCACGTCCTGATGCACTTCGGGGCTGACGCTGAAATCGCTGTAGCGCTGGCGCAGGTTCATGCCGCATTCGCGCCGCAGCGGCAGGAAACCGGCGTGCATTTCCGCCGCCATCGAGCGGGCGAGCGCGGCGGCGATTGGGTCCTTCGGCCAGAAGCGGTCGCGATGGGTGCGATCAGCCAGCCAGTCGATGATGGCGAGCGAATCCCACACGACCGCCTCGCCGTCCCACAGCACCGGCACCTTGCCGGCGGAAGGCTGGAATTCGGGCGCCTGCCGCCGCTCGGGCCAGGCCTCGTCGTACAGCGGCACGACCACTTCCTCGAACGGCAGGCCCGATTGCTTGCACGCCAGCCAGCCGCGCAGCGACCAGCTCGAATAGTTCTTGTTGCCAATGTACAGCTTCATATCTGCCCCAATCGATCGGCTGTAGGTCTGACCCGTTCTCCAGGGAGAAAGGTGTGCGCGCGAACCTTATTCGCTGATGCTGTCCATCACAAAGCCGCGCAGATCGTCAATCCCCATGCGTTTTTCGGACGAGGTGATGATCACATCGGGAAAAGCTGCCGGGTGCTTACGCGCTTCGGCACGGGTCAGATCGGCGATGCGCTCGAGCTCGCTCGCCTTGATCTTGTCCGCCTTGGTCAGGACGAGGCGATAGCTGACCGCCGCCTCGTCGAGCATCTTCATGACATCGAGATCGACCGGCTTCACCCCATGGCGGCTGTCGATCAGCACGAGCGTGCGCTTGAGCGCCGCGCGGCCCCGCAGATAGTCGTTGATCAGGAAGCGCCACTTCTTGACGACATCCTTGGGCGCCTTGGCAAAGCCATAGCCCGGCATGTCGACCACGCGAAAGCGCGGCGGGTCGCCGATATCGAAGAAGTTCAATTCCTGCGTGCGCCCCGGCGTCACCGAGGTGCGCGCGATCGCCCGCCGGCCGACCAGCGCGTTGAGCAGCGAGGATTTGCCGACATTCGACCGGCCCGCAAAGGCGATTTCGGGCACGGTCGGCGGCGGCAGGAATTCGAGCGACGGCGCGGACTTGAGGAAGGTCACCGATCCGGAGAACAGCCGGTTCGCTTCGAGCAGCAGCGGGTGGATCTGGGGTTCATCCATGCGCGGCATCCCCCTTCCCGTTATTCCCGCGAACGCGGGAATCCCGCTTGGGCGCGCACGCTGTGAATGGGAGCGGGACCCCGGCCTGCGCGGGGGAGACGACGGAAGGAAAAGCGACGATCACGCCTTGCCCTTGCCGTCGGCCTTGGCCGCCTTGTCTGCCGCTTCCTTCGCCGCCAGCTCCTTGAGTTGCGGATGGCGGCTGTACAGCCATTTCTGCTGCGCGATGGTGAGCACGTTCGACATCGCCCAGTAGAGCTGCAGGCCCGCGGCAAACGGCGCCATCACGAACATCAGCACCCAGGGCATGATTCCGAAGACCTGCTGCTGGACCGGGTCCATCGGCGCGGGATTGAGCTTGAACTGCAGCCACATGGTCACGCCCAGGATGATCGGCAGCACGCCGATGGCGATCATGCTCGGTGGATCGAAGGGCAGCAGGCCGAACAGGTTGACCGGGGTCAGCGGGTCGGGTGCCGAAAGGTCCTTGATCCACAGCACGAACGGCTGGTGGCGCATCTCGATCGCGAGCAGCAGCACCTTGTACAGCGCGAAGAAGACCGGGATCTGCAGGAACATCGGCAGGCATCCGGCGAGCGGATTGACCTTTTCCTTGCGGTAAAGCTCCATCATCTCGGTCTGGAGCTTCTGCTTGTCGTCCTTGTAGCGCTCCTGCAGCGCCTTCATCTTGGGCTGCACCGCGCGCATCGCCGCCATCGAGGCGAACTGCTTCTGTGCGATCGGGAACATCAGCCCGCGGATGATGATCGTCAGCAGGATGATCGCGACGCCGAAATTGCCGACCTGCTCGAACAGCCAGTTGAGCAGCTTGAAGATCGGCTTTTCGAACCAGATGAACCAGCCCCAGTCGACCGCGCGATCAAGCAGCTTGATCCCCTTGGCATCGACATAATCATCGAGCAGCTCGGTCTCCTTGGCGCCGGCAAACAGCATCGATTTCGTCTGGATCTGCTTGCCCGGCGCGACGACAGTGGTGTCGAACAGCAGCTCGGACTGGTAGAGCTTGCCGCCCAATGCGCGGAAATTGCCCGCCATCTTGCCCTTGGTGTCGGGCGCGGGGATCAGCGCCGAGAGCCAGTAATGGTCGGTAAAGCCGAGCCAGTCGATATTGCCGGTATATTCGACCAGCTTTTTCGGATTCTCGTCGAGATCGTCATAATGCACGTCGAAATCGGCGACATCGTCGAACACGCCGAGTGGTCCGTTGCGCACCGTCCAGGTGCTGGGATCGGCATTGGCGCTGGTGCGGTTGATCAGCCCGAGCGGACGCACGATCGCGGGCATGGCGCCGCTGTTCACGAACCGCTGGGTGACGGTGATCAGGTAATTGGCGTCGATGGCATAGGTGATCTCGAAGCGCTGGCCCGCGGGGTTGGTCCAGCTCAAGGTCACCGGCGTCTTCTGCGTCAGCCTGGTGCCGCTCGCGGTCCAGACGGTCTGGCTGGTCGGGGTGACCACGCCCTCGCCGATCCAGCCGAACTGCGCGAAATACTGATCCTCGGTCCCCGCGGGCGAGAACAGGTGGACCAGGTCCGAATTCTTGTCGAGCTTCTCGCGATAGTCCTTGAGCACGAGGTCATCGAGCCGCGCGCCGGTGAGGTTGATCGAGCCGGCGACGCGCGGCGCGTCGATCGGAATGCGTGCGCTACCGGCGATCACCGCCTTGCGCTCGCGGATCACCTTGGGCGCGGTGCCGGTATCGGGCACGGCATTGCGGTTGTTCAGCCCCGGACGCGGCGCTTCGACCGCATCCTCGATCGTCGCCGGGCGCGCTGGATAGAAGAATTCCAGCGCATAGGGCCATCCGAACAGAACCAGCGCCATCAGAACGATGGCGATGATGAGGTTACGCTGATTCTCCACGCTTCAAACCTTCTTCCGGCAATTCATCAGGGGGGCGCATCTTGGTCAGGGCACCGGATCATGGCCGTGCCCGCCCCATGGGTGACAGCGCAATAGCCGCTTCATCGCCAGCCAGCCACCCTTAATCGCACCGTATTTCGTCAGCGCCTCGATCGCATATTGCGAGCAACTGGGGCTGTAGCGGCAGCTGGGCGGCAGCACCCGTGACGGGCCGAGCTGCCAGGCGCGCGCGACGAGGATCAGCAACTGGCGCATCGTGGCTCCATGTCCCCTGCTCTCGATCGAAACGCGCGAGAGGGGCCAGCGGCTTTAGACGGACGCGCGGGTCCTGGCGACCGGCGGAGCATCAGCGCTTGCGCGGCTTTCCGCGCGGCGGGCGGCGGTCCGAACTCGCCCTGCCCTCACGCACCCGCGCGAGCGCGCGTTCGAGATCGCGCTGCATCTCGGCATAATCGCGGGTCAGCGCCTCGGTGCGTCCGATCAGCACATGGTCGGCGCCCGCGATGCCCTGAGCCGGTAGCACCGCGCGCGCGAGTTCGCGAAAACGGCGCTTGATCCGGTTGCGCACCACGGCATTGCCGGTCTTCTTGGTGACGGTATAGCCGATCCGCCGCGTCGCATCATCGTCGCCGCGCGGCTTGACCAGCAGCACGAAGCCCGGGGTGCCGACGCGCAGGCCACCATTGGCGGCGAGGAAATCGGACCGCTGCCGCATGACAACGGGCGCCCCGGAAGGCTCCGGAGCGCCCGTGCTGTCAGTTTCGGTGCTGTCGTCCGCGCCCGCAATCACGGGCGGCGGCCCGATCAGGCGCTCAGGCGCTTGCGGCCGCGGGCACGACGTGCACGCAGCACGGCGCGACCACCCGGGGTCGCCATGCGCGAACGGAAACCATGGCGACGCGCGCGCACGAGATTGCTGGGCTGAAATGTGCGCTTCATGCGGCACTCCTGAAAATTACGGGTTCAAATGATTCGCTGCGAGAAACGGCCGGGCCGTCCCCGCGAAAGCTGGGCGCATAAGGGGCAGGCTGTGGAAAGTCAAGCGCGGCTGGCGCTTTCAGGCGCTTTGCGTTTCCTTCTGCGCGCGATCCTTGGCCAGCCATTGCCGCATCGATGCGGGCGGCGGCGAGGGGTTCATGGTGCGCTCGTCCAGCGCTGCGAGCGCCCTTGCCCGGTCCGCCTCGGTGAATGTGCCGGTGGTCAGGCAGAATTCGACCATATTGCCATTGGGGTCGCGGGTATAGATCGACCGGCACCAGTTGTGATCGATCTCTAGCACGTCGAGCCCGGCCGCATTCCACTGGTCGCGCCGGGCGTCGAGCGCCTCGGCGCTGTGCACGGCAAAGGCGAAATGGTTGGTGCCGGGCGGCATGTGCGCGGCCTTGTTGAGGTTGAACTCGTGCGCGTCGGCATTCGGCACCTCGTTCAGTTCCCAGAAGGCGATGAAGCTGCTGTCGTCGCCGTCCATCCGGTAGAAGAAATGCTTGCCCCAGCCGCCGCCCATCATCGGCGCGATCTCGACCTTGACCAGTTCGAACCCGGTGATGCGCTCATAAAAATCGTGAATCGCGGCCATGTCGCGCGCCGCCATGGCGAGGTGGTGATAGCTCATCTCAGTCCCGTTTCCGCCGGTCGACCATGCCCATGACATCGGCGGTGGCCCCCTCGGGTGCGGGCACCTCGGTCACGGGATCGTCGACATCGTCATATTCGAGCCGCAGCGCGCGGCTCATCACCGCATGCATCATATAGGTCGCGGTGACATAGGTAAGCTCGAGAATCTCCTCGTCGGAGAGCTCGGCCTGCAAGGCGGCGAACACGCCGTCGGGCACGCGGCCATGCTGCAGCACCAGCGCATCGGCATAGGCGAGCACCGCGCGCTGCACGGGCGTGAAGCAATCGGCGACCGGCCAGTGCGCGATCGCCTGGACCTGCTCTTCGCTGAGCCCGGCAAAGCGCGCCGCCTTCATATGCTGCGAATAGACGAAGCGCGACCCCACTGCATAGCCCGCGCGGGTCTGGCCGAGCTCGCGCAGGACGGGATCGAGCTTGCGCCGGTCGGAACGGTAGAAGCCGAAGCCTTCGGTGGTGTGGCGGAAGGCATCGGGGACGAGCGCGAAGACGGTCCACCAGTTGCCCGGCGTGCCCGTCGCGGTGCCGGGCTGCTCGACCGGATCGCGATCCCCGAACAGTGCGGTATAGAGCTTGCGGGCATAATCGTCCGCCGCATCGCGCGGGACCTGGCGCAGGCGCGGCATCAGCGGCTCCTCTGCTGGCGGGCAGAGCGAGCCGCACCGGTCACTTCATGGCCTCGCAGGCTTCGAGCACCTTCATCGGATTGCCGAGAGGGCTGATATCGCGCAGCGAAAGCGAGAACTGGCGCTGCATCGCCTCGGCATCGGCGATGCCTGCCGCCTTGGCGCGCTCCTCGGTCAGCTTGGCCGCGAGCCTGTCCGCCAGCGCGCCCACCCGCTGGCCGAACGGGCTTTCGCCCGAGTCTTCCAGCTCGCTCTCGGCCATGCCGGCGAGATAGCTGGTCAGCGCAAAGCACTGCATCTCCCGCGTGAACGGGTCGGCAGGCAGGGTGACGACGCGCTTCGAGCTGATCAGCGGATAACGCGCTGCGCATAGCGGCACCAGCGCCGGGGCATCGGCGGCCAGCGTGTCGAGATTGGTCGGCGGCAGGCTGGCGGTCGCCTCGAGCTTCTCGACAAAGCTCTCGGGCGCAGCTTCGGTCTGCTGGCGCGTGAGATCGAACAGGAACCAGCTCGCCTCGGCAGCCGCCTCGGTCTTGCCCTTGCCGGTGACGACGGCCGCGTAGAAACAGGTCAGCGCCGCTTCCTGCGGATCGCTGGCCAGGGTGACGGCGCGGGTCGGAGCCTGGGCCGCCGCCATCGGGGCCGCGCCAAGGACCATCGCCGCGCTACCCAGCGCAACCATGGCCCGAGACACGAACCCGATCATGCCGCGAGCTTGCGCAGCACGTAGTGGAGGATGCCGCCGTTCATGAAATACTCGATCTCGTTGGCGGTATCGATGCGGCACAAAGCCTCGAAGCTGAAGCTCGAGCCATCGGCGCGCGTCACTTCCACCGTCACCTGCTGGCGCGGCTTCAAATCGGCAATGCCCTTGATGGTGAAGCTGTCATCACCGGTCAGGCCCAGGGTTTCGCGCGTGTCGCCGTTCTGGAACTGCAGCGGCAGCACGCCCATGCCGACCAGGTTCGAGCGGTGGATACGCTCGAAGCTCTCGACGATCACCGCCTTGACGCCCAGCAGGTTGGTGCCCTTCGCCGCCCAGTCGCGCGACGATCCGGTGCCATACTCCTTGCCCGCGATCACGACCAGCGGCGTGCCATCGGCCTTGTGACGCATCGCGGCGTCATAGATCGGCATCACTTCCTGGCCATAGCGGCTCATGCCGCCCTCGATCCCCGGCACCATCTCGTTCTTGATGCGGATATTGGCGAAGGTGCCACGCATCATCACCTCGTGATGGCCGCGGCGCGCGCCATAGCTGTTGAAATCGGCCTTGGCGACCTGATGCTCCATCAGCCACTTGCCTGCGGGCGAATCCGCCTTGATCGAGCCTGCGGGCGAGATGTGATCGGTGGTGATCGAATCGCCCAGGATCGCGAGCGGCTTGGCCTCGATGATGTCGCCCACCGGCGCGGGGGTCATGCTCATGCCCTCGAAATAGGGGGGGTTGGCGACGTACGTGGAACCGGCGCGCCAGCTATAGGTTTCCGATCCCTCGACATTGATCGCCTGCCAGTGCTCGTCGCCCTTGTAGACATTGGCATAGCGCGCCTGGAACATCGAGCGGTCCATGCACGATGCCATGGTGTCGGCGACTTCGAGATTGGTCGGCCAGATGTCCTTGAGGAACACGTCCTGGCCGTTGGTGCCGGTGCCGATCGGGGTGGTGGTAAAATCCTCGATCACCGTGCCCTTGAGCGCATAGGCGACGACCAGCGGCGGGCTGGCCAGGAAGTTGGCGCGCACGTCGGGCGAGACGCGGCCTTCGAAATTGCGGTTGCCCGAGATGACGGCCGCGGCGACCAGGCCGTTGTCGTTGATCGCCTTGCTGATCGGCTCGGCCAGCGGGCCCGAATTGCCGATACAGGTGGTGCAGCCATAGCCGACCAGGTTGAAGCCGACATTGTCGAGATGCTGCTGCAGCCCGGCCTTGACCAGATAGTCGGTGACCACCTGCGATCCGGGCGCGAGCGAGGTCTTGACCCAGGGCTTGGGCTTGAGGCCCAGCTCATCGGCCTTCTTGGCGACGAGGCCCGCCGCGACCAGCACGCCGGGGTTCGAGGTATTGGTGCAGCTGGTGATCGCGGCGATCATCACGTCGCCATCGCCGATGTCGAAATCCTTGCCCTCGACCGCGACGCGCTCGTTGGCCTTCTTGTAGGTCTCGGCCATGTCCTTGGCGAAGACATCGTCGACTTCGGTGAGGTCGACGCGGTCCTGCGGGCGCTTGGGACCGGCGAGCGAGGGGACGACGGTCGACATGTCGAGCTCGAGCGTGCTGGTAAACACCGGATCGACCGCGTTCGGATCGATCCAGAAGCCCTGCTCCTTGGCATAGGCCTCGACCAGCGCCAGCAGCTCCTCGTCGCGGCCGGTGAGGCGCATGTAATCGATGGTCTTGTCGTCGATGCCGAAGAAACCGCAGGTCGCGCCATATTCGGGGGCCATGTTGGCGAGCGTCGCACGGTCGGCGAGGCTCAGCGAGGCAAGGCCCGGGCCGTAATATTCGACGAAGCGGCCGACCACGCCATGCTTGCGCAGCATGTTGGTGCAGGTGAGCACCAGGTCGGTCGCGGTCACGCCTTCGCGCAGCTGGCCGGTCAGCTTGAAGCCGACGACTTCGGGGATCAGCATCGAGACCGGCTGGCCGAGCATCGCGGCTTCCGCCTCGATCCCGCCCACGCCCCAGCCGAGCACGCCCAGGCCGTTGATCATCGTGGTGTGGCTGTCGGTGCCGACACAGGTATCCGGATAGGCGACGATCGCGCCGCTCTCATCGGTGCTGGTCCACACCGCCTGCGCGATATTTTCCAGGTTCACCTGGTGGCAGATGCCGGTGCCGGGAGGGACCGCCTTGAAATTGTCGAGGCTCTTCGATCCCCATTTCAGGAAGTCGTAGCGCTCGCCATTGCGGTAATATTCGATCTCGACATTCTGTTTGAACGCCTTGGGATGGCCGAATTCGTCCACCATTACCGAGTGGTCGATGACGAGGTGGACGGGCACCAGCGGGTTGATCTTGCTGGTATCGCCGCCGAGCTTGGCGATCGCATCGCGCATTGCCGCCAGATCGACGACGCAGGGCACGCCGGTGAAATCCTGCAGCAGCACGCGCGCGGGGCGATACTGGATCTCCGCGTCAGACGAGGGGTTCTTCTGCCAGTCGACAATGGCTTGAGCATCCGCGGTCGAGACGGTGAAGCCGCCATCCTCGAAGCGCAGCATGTTCTCGAGCAGCACCTTCATGCTGAACGGCAGGCGCGAGATATCGCCCAGCTTTTCCGCCGCCTTGGCCAGCGAATAATAGGCGATGGTGCGTCCGCCCACTTCCATCGTCGCCCGGGTGCCGAGCGTGTCCTGTCCAACAGCGGTCATGAGGTGTCCCTTCCAGTTTATCTATGTCCCAAGGCACCGGA
>NZ_QKVT01000001.1:2541786-2550270 GCF_003426715.1 Blastomonas sp. UPD001 | reverse complement strand
GGGGTTGGGCATATTGAAAAACCTAGCCTGTTGGGTTATGGATACGGTCCATGGTCGTCGTCCACCGAGAAGCCGGGATGCGGTTCGTGATCTATGTCGATGATCACGATCCGCCGCATGTCCATGTGATCGGCCAGGGCGGCGAGATGAAGGTCTTCCTGTTCGGTCCCGAAGGGCGTCCGGTGATGGACTATAGCATCGCCATGAAGACCAATGACCGCAGGCGCGCGATGGACATCATCGAACGCCACAGCGCCGACTTCCTCAAGCGCTGGCAAGAGATACATGGAAGTGAATGACGTGACCGCCGATACCCACTGGTCCGATGCGCAGGCCCCCGCCGCGAGGCAGCGCGGCAAGGCAAAACTGATCGCCGAACCGCGCGCAGTCGCGGCGCGCTACGACGCCGAAACGGACCGCATCATCGTCGATCTCGCCAGCGGCGCGACCTTCGCCTTCCCGCCCGCGCTGGTCGAATTCCTGCAAGACGCCACGCCCGAGCAGCTCGCCGAGGTCGAGGTGCAGGGCGCGGGCTTCGGGCTGCACTGGGAGACGCTGGACGTGGATTATACCGTGCCCGGCCTGATGAACGGCGTGTTCGGCACCGCACGATGGATGGCAGCGCGGGCGGGGCAGGCGACGTCAAGGGCCAAGGCGGAGGCTTCGAGGGTGAATGGGAAGAAGGGGGGCAGGCCGAGGAAGGTGGGGTGATGGGTTAGGTATCGTGTCCCCGGAATTGTCGTGTCCCCGGAATTGTCGAGCTCTAAAGCAAAACCATCAGTTGGTTTTCGTATCCGGCCTCGATGGAGATGGGTTAGGGTTAGTCATCGCTGGGAAATCGCTTTGAAATGTCCCCAGTTGGATAATAGCGCGCTGCCACCACTCAATTTTCACGATACCCTCTGTAATTCCCCAGTGCGTCCTAGTCCTATTTTCGCAGTCATAGCAAAGTGCTCTCAACTCATTGACGCACTCACCTTCAATTTCTGCGCGCCGGTCGTTCCACCCACGCAAATCTTCTTCGGTAGGCATTGGTGTCGCCCTAATGTCATTGGCGAGCTTGTCCCATGATCGCATCCATTCTGTATGACGGGCGCCTAGCGGTCCAATGCCTACAACTACCTGCACAATCGCTAGAGCAGAAATTGTCAGGCCAGCCGCCTGAGCAAAAAATACTGGTCCACCTTGCATCAGGCTCACAAAGACAGCCGTGCCAGCAAGCATTGTTATGATGTTCGACATGGTATCAAATGTACCCAAAAATGAAGCACGACGACGATGATATCGAGCTGAGTAATCGGCTCGATATGATAGAAAAAATCGTTCGTCTAGGATTGCGTCTAGTGTCATTTATCTTTTGGTCGCGTTGGCGGTTTGAGGCTTGAAGTCACCTTTTGGTTAGAGACTGGACGCTTTCCAATGCTAAAACTGTCTCGTAATTCAGTCTTTTGGCTATGGGCGCTCCCTTTATCGCCCGATTTGTCGCCACCTCCTCTTTTGTCAGAACCATCAGCCATGTGCAGTCTCCTCATTGGTCAACATGTCAGAATTCCAAAGCTCTTCGCTAGGGTCTTCCTCCATCACGATTCTCCATCTTGCAAAGCCTATACCTGCTGTTGGAGGGTAAGAGCGAATAATCCCATCATCAAGCTGTAGGCATTGCATCGACGCCATCATCGTACGCTCCGATCGCAAACGAACGTAGGTCCCGTTATTGTCAGCATAGGCAACAGCATTCCCAAACCTTGTAGCTGCGCAAAGATCGACTTCCGCCTTCACGCCATCCACAATAACTGCCCTGCCAGACAGTTGATCTGCTCGAAGCGGTTGAAGCGCATATGGACTAGCACTTGTCCCTGAAAGGGGGACAATCACAGTCGACTCCCCTAGCTCTCCATCATACTTTGCTGACACGCAAAGCAGCCCGTCTCCCAACTCTGGGTAATAAAGCAAGCTCCCGTTCGGAATTTCCTGTATATGCTTGATGATCAGAGATTTGGTTTGCAATGATGACCTCCGGCAAAACACTATTGTGCCGAAACTGCACCGCCTAGACAATGCTCGTCAAGCGAACATTCTGGTTAGCGGAATAAATCGACCGCATCGTTTGATGCGTTGATTTACATGGTGAAAGACCTGATTGGAATTCTCGGGACACAGTGCTTAATCCGGCAATTCTAGCTATCCCTACCTGCGTTCAACCAGTCCCCCCCACCGTGAGCCCGCCGACCAGCAGCGTCGGCTGGCCCACGCCGGCGGGCACGCCTTGCCCCGCCTTGCCGCAGACGCCGACGCCTTCGTCGAGCGCGAAGTCGTTGCCGATGCCGGTGACCTTGGTGAGCACCGTCGGGCCATCGCCGATCAGCGTTGCGCCCTTGATCGGGGCGCCGAGCTTGCCGTTTTCGACGCGATAGGCCTCGGTGCAGGTGAAGACGAACTTGCCCGAGACGATATCGACCTGGCCGCCGCCGAAGCTCTTCGCGTAGATGCCGTTCTTGACACGGGCGAGCAGCTCCGCCGGGTCGTCATTGCCCGCGCGCATGAACGTGTTGGTCATGCGCGGCATCGGCGCGTGGGCATAGGACTGGCGGCGGCCGTTGCCCGTGGGGGCGACGCCCATCAGCCGGGCGTTCAGCCGGTCCTGCATGTATCCGCGCAAAATGCCGTTCTCGATCAGCACATTTTCCTGCGTGGGTGTGCCCTCGTCGTCGATGCTGAGCGAGCCGCGCCGGTTCTGGATCGAGCCATCGTCGACCACGGTGACGCCATCGGCAGCGACGCGCTGGCCGATGCGGCCTGAGAACGCGCTGGTGCCCTTGCGGTTGAAATCGCCCTCGAGACCATGCCCGATCGCCTCGTGCAGGATGATGCCGGGCCAGCCGGGGCCGAGCAGCACCGTCATCTCGCCCGCAGGCGCGGCGACACTTTCCAGATTGGTCAGCGCCTGGGCGAGTGCCTCGTCGATCGCACGGTTCCAGACCGCGTCCTCGAACATGCTGTCATAGAGATAGCGTCCGCCCATGCCGAAACTGCCGACCTCGCGCCGATCGCCATTCTGCGCGACGATCGATACGTTGAGCCGTACCAGCGGGCGCACATCGGTGGCGACGAAACCGTCGGCGCGCACCACCTCGACCACCGACCAGCTGCCAACCAGGCTCGCGGTCACCTGCGCCACGCGCGGATCGCGCGCGCGCGCGGCGGCATCGATCTTCTCGAGCAGCGCGATCTTCGCCTCGAACGGGATCGATTCGAGCGGATTGCCATCGGTATAGAGATGCCGATTATTCTTGCGCGGCGGCGGCGCAGCCTCGCCTTTCGCGGGGTCGAGCAGCTTGAGCGTCTCGGCAGCGCGGCGGATTCCGGCAGCGCTGACATCATTGGCATGCGCAAAGCCGGTCATCTCGCCCGATACGCCGCGCAGGCCGAAGCCCGAATCGGTCGAATAATCGGCGGTCTTCAGCCGGCCGTCGTCGAAGACGAAGCTCTCGCTCGCCGAATATTGCAGGTAGAGCTCGCCATCGTCGCAGGCTTTCAGCGCATCGTGGGTGATTGCCTGCGCGGTATCGGGGTCGAGCGCATCGGCGCGGTAGAGGAACGAGCGGGGGTCTGTCTGGGTCATCGCAGACATATGCGCGCTCGGGGGGCGTTAGGGAAGGGGTGGGCACTCAAGCCCGTCATTCCCGCGCACGCGGGAATCCCGCTTTCGCTCGATGCGCATAGGAAAGCGGGACCCCCGCGTGCGCGGGGGTGACGAGGATTGGGCGGCGATGTTGCGCGGCTTCACGTGGAACAACCCGCTCATCGCAAACGAAAAAGGGCGACCTGCGCATGGCAGGCCGCCCTTTTCTTCATCCCCGTGCCCGAAGGCGCGGGAAGCCAAGATTACTTGAGCTCGACGGTGCCGCCGGCTGCTTCGATCTTCGCCTTGATGTCTTCGGCTTCAGCCTTGCTGACGCCTTCCTTGATCGCCTTGGGCGCGCTTTCGACCAGGGTCTTGGCTTCGGTCAGGCCCAGGTTGGTGATCGCGCGGACTTCCTTGATGACCTGGATCTTCTTGCCGCCGTCGCCGGTCAGGATGACGTCGAATTCGGTCTGCTCTTCAGCAGCCGGAGCAGCGCCGCCAGCGGCAGGAGCGGCAACAGCCACAGCAGCAGCGGCCGAAACGCCCCATGCTTCTTCCAGGGCCTTCGAGAGTTCAGCGGCTTCCAGAACGGTCAGCTTCGAGAGTTCTTCGACCAGGTTTGCGATATCTGCCATTTTAAGTCTCCAATTTTCAAATCATGATGCACGCCGCAGCCCGTCCGGCCTGCGGCAGGGGGTACCAGAATTTATGCGTCTTCCTTGGCCGCATAGGCGCCGAACACGCGGGCGAGCTGCCCGGCGGGAGCCTGAATGACCTGAACCACCTTGGTGGCCGGGGCATTGACGAGACCAATGATCTTGGCGCGCAGTTCGTCGAGCGAGGGCATCGAGGCAAGCGCCTTCACACCTTCGGCATCGAGGACCACATCGCCCATCGCGCCGCCAACGATCTCGAGCTTCTCGTTATCCTTGGCGAAATTGACCGCGACCTTGGCCGCTGCCACCGGGTCGCCCGAGGTCGCAAGCGCGACGGGGCCGGTGAACAGGTCGGCGATCGAGGCATAAGGCGTGCCTTGAGCGGCAAGCTTGGCCAGCCGGTTCTTGGTCACTTTGTAGCTGGCGCCTTCTGCGCGCATCTTCGTGCGAAGCTCGGTCGACTTGGCAACGGTCAGACCCAGATTACGGGTCACCACCACCACACCGGCTTCACCGAAGGTTGCGTTCAGCGAGGCAACAGCGGCTTCTTTTTCAGCACGATCCATGCCGTTCTCCTTCCACATGAGCGCATCGGCTTATGGACGATCGAAGACCATCCACCGGTGCGCCCGGTTGCTTGTGCAGCGCGAAAAGGGCCGTTGCCGGTCCTGGCCGCGATGCTACGTCTGTCCGTGGGGGGTGTTTGCCGAGCCGAAGCCCCGGATGCGACGATGCGCGCGGGACGAAAATGGCAGCGTCTGTGGTGCGTCGAGCGCACGACAGTGAAAAACATGTCCCCGTCTAGGCTGGGCATTAAGCGGGGCAAATCCCCCGCACCAACTGTCTCGGACGGCGATCGGAGACCCCAAAGGGCCATCCGGTCGGGGCGGGCATTAGCAGTGTGGAGCCCAGAGTCAAGCGCCATCGGTCCTTCGGTCCGGCGCAACGCGCCATCCGTGTGGCGCAGATCACTTGTCTATCAATTCAGTTGAGTTATCTTGAGGCCATGGTTCGCCGCTCCCCGGACGGACCGATTCGAAACGGAAGGTGCCCCATGACCGCGTTCGCTCCGCATACCGACCCCACGATCCTGCTCGTCCCCGGACTCGACAATAGCGGCCCCACGCATTGGCAGAGCCTGTGGGAGCGCCAGTGGCTGAACTGCCACCGCGTCGACATGGGCAACTGGCATACCCCCAACCGCAATGCCTGGGTCAACCGGCTCAATATCGCGATCCGACAGACCGAAGGGCCGATCGTGCTGGTCGCGCATTCGCTGGGCTGCCATGCGGTCGCGTGGTGGGCGGCGCTCGAACGGCCGCGCGCGGGCGGCAAGGTGGCGGGCGCGCTGCTCGTCGCCCCTCCGGAGGGGCAGCGCGATGGAGCGTGCATGGAAGAACTGCGCAACGCCGCTTCCCCTCCACCACAGACCTGCGGTCGGCGGTCCCCCTCCCCGAGATGAGCTCGGGGAGGATCTGGTCAGTCCGCCTGGCCCGACAGCGCGTCGAGCATCGGGCGGACCGGGGTCAGGTCATAGCCCGCCTGCGCCGCGATGCGGGCGAGTTCCGAGGGGTTCTGCCCTTGCTTGGCCTGTGCCAGCGACCACAGCAGCGTCGAGCGCGTGCCCGAGCGGCAATAGGCGAGCACCTTGCCGCCGCTGGCCTCAGCCTTGTCCAAAGCTGCGATCATCGCATCGACCTGGGGAGCGGAGAAACCTGCATGGGTGACGGGGATGGAGACATAGTCGATCCCGGCCGCCTTTGCCGCCGCCGCGATCTCGGCGCCTTGCGGCGCGCTCGGGTCCTCGCCATCGGGGCGGTTGTTGATGATCATCGTCACGCCTTCGGCCTTGGCCGCGGCTACCTGATCGAGGCTGATCTGCGGCGAAACCTGAACATCATCGGTAAGCGGCGTGAACATGCTTGTCTCTTTCATGGCAATGGGGGCGGCGGTGGCGGACGCCAGGATCGGCGGCATCTGCACCGGGGAACGGTCGGACTGGTTGCGGTCCTTGCACGCGGGCAGCGTCAGCAGCGCGGCAGCCAGCGCGAGGGCGGGAATCCTGGAAAGCTTGTCACTCACGAAACGGCTCCCATGCTTTCTCGACCAGGGCGCGCGATGGCGCATCGGTCATCGGATCGGCCAGGATCGCCGTATAGCGTTCTTTCAGGCCGGCGCAGCTTTCATCCATCATCGCGTTGAGAAATTCGGCGCGCTCGGCATCATAGGGCTCTTCGCCGGCAAAATGAAGACAGGCCTGCGCGGCATGCACAAACAGGCGCACGCGATAGGTCGCGCCCGGGTGCTGCGGTTCACCGTACATGTCGGTCCATGGCCCCGTTCGCGTCGGCTGCTCGACCTCAGCCGCCTCTGCCTCGACCGGGGGATCGAGCGCCACGCCCTGCAGCGCCAGCGCTGCCAGAACAGCCGCCATCATCGTCATGCCGCCACCTCTTCCTTCGCGCGTTCCTGTGCCTGGCGCTCCCACATCGCCGCATAGAGCCCGCCTTTCTGCAGCAGCTCGCGATGCGATCCCTGCTCGGCCACCCGGCCCTTGTCGAGCACGAGGATGCTGTCGGCATGCGTGACCGTGGACAGGCGATGCGCGATGATCAGGGTGGTGCGCCCTTCGGCCAGCGAACGCAGCGTATCGAGAATCTCCGCCTCGGTGGCGCTGTCGAGCGCGCTGGTCGCCTCGTCGAAGATGGTGAGCGGCGGGTTCTTGAGCAGCGTCCGCGCGATCGCGACGCGCTGCTTCTCGCCGCCCGAAAGCTTAAGGCCGCGCTCGCCAACCTCGGTGTCATAGCCTTTGGGGAGCGATTCGATGAAATGGCCGATCGCCGCGCCATGCGCCGCGCGCTCGATCTGCTCCTGCGTGGCGCCCTCGCGGCCATAGCCGATATTATAGCCGATGGTGTCGTTGAACAGCACCGTATCCTGCGGCACGATGCCCAGCACCGCGCGCAGCGAGGCTTGCGTTACCTTCGATATGTCCTGCCCGCCGATCAGGATCTGGCCGGATTGCGGATCGTAGAAGCGGAACAGCAGCCGCGCGATCGTCGACTTGCCCGCGCCCGAGGGGCCGACCAAAGCCAGCGTCTGGCCCGGTTCGACCCGGAAGCTCAGTTTGTGCAAAATCTGCCGGTCGGGGTCGTATCCGAAATCGACATCGCGGAACTCGACCGAGGGCTGGCGGATGTCGAGCCCAGGCGCACCCGGCACATCGACGATCTCGGCGGGCGTGTCGATCAGGTCGAACATCGCGGCCATGTCGACCAGACCCTGGCGGATGGTGCGATACACCATGCCGAGCAGATCGAGCGGACGAAACAGCTGCATCAGCAGCGTGTTGACCAGCACCAGATCGCCGACGGTGAACTGGCCCCGGCTCCAGCCCCAGATGGTATAGACCATCGCGCCTGCCATCATCAGGTTGGTGATCAGCGACTGGCCGATATTGAGCAGCGCCAGCGAGTTTTCGGACTTCACCGCCGCATTGGCATAGGTGCGCGCGGCATCGCCATAGCGCTTCGCCTCGCGTGCCTCGGCGGTGAAATATTTGACCGTCTCGTAATTGAGCAGCGAATCGACCGCGCGCGCGAGCTGCTTGCCGTCCAGCGTGTTCATCGCCTCGCGCAGATGGTTGCGCCAGTCGGTGATCTTGCGGGTGAAGACGATATAGATCGCGACCATCGCCACCGTCGCCAGCACCAGCCCGACGCCGAAATTGATCCAGAAGATCACCAGCACCGCGACCAGTTCGAGAACCGTCGGTGCAATGTTGAACAGCAGGAAATAGAGCATCACGTCGATGCTCTTGGTACCGCGCTCGATCACCTTGGTAACCTCGCCGGTGCGGCGCGCGAGGTGGAAGCGCAGCGACAGCCGGTGCAGCTGGACGAAGACATTCTCGGCCAGCGTCCGCGTCGCCTCCTGGCCGACGCGTTCGAACACCACGTTGCGCAGGTTATCGAACAGCACCGATCCCAGCCGCGCCGCGCCATAGGCGATCACCGCGACGATCGCCGCCATCGCCATGCTCGTGCCGTCGATCGTCATCTGGTCGACCGCCGCCTTGTACGCAAAGGGCATCGACAGCACCGCCGCCTTGCCGAGCAGCACCATCAGCATCGCGCCGCAGATGCGCAGCTTCAGCTCGGGCCGATCGTCGGGCCAGAGATAGGGCAGGAAGCGTCCCAGCGT
>NZ_QKVT01000001.1:2531339-2541686 GCF_003426715.1 Blastomonas sp. UPD001 | reverse complement strand
GCCTTTTCCCGCGGGGCCCGCGACGCCCGCCGCATCGAAGCTTTCGCTGCCCGATTCGTGCTCGAACCGCCATTGCGCGCCCTCGCGCACGAACGCCTCGATCCGGCAGTTCCAGCGGACATCGTGCCCCGCTGCCTCAGCCTTGATGATCGCGTTCATGCCGGGCGCGCCGACCCAGGCCTCGTCACCCGCGGCGGGCCAGCGCGCCGCGACGCCTTCGCCCTCCCAGTGCGCGACCGTCTCGGCAAAACCGGCGTCGCGCACGGTGAAATATTGCGCGCCATGGTCGAAAAACGCCATGCCCTGCGCGGTTTCGGTACGCCGGGTCGACATGCGCCCGCCCGGGCCGCGCGCCTTGTCGAACACTACGACCGCGTGCCCCACCTCTGCCAGCCCGCGCGCCGCGGTCAGCCCGGCCAGCCCGGCGCCGATGATCCCGATCCTCATATGTCAGCGCCTCAGCAGGAAGACCGCATGTTCGGCGAGCAGATTGGCCATGCCGCGCGATGTGGGCTTGCCGCCCGAAAGGAACCATTGCCCGTCGCAGGTCCAGCCGCGCGCCGCGATCAGGTCGCGGAAATCCTCGATGGTGACATGGTGGATATTGGGCGTGTCGTACCAGCTTTCGGGCAGCAGCCGGGTGACCGGCATCCGGCCCCACGTCGCCAGCGAGAGGCGGATGCGCCAGTGCGCGAAATTGGGGAAGCTGACGAACGCCTGCCGGCCGATCCGCAGCAGCTCCTCGAGCACCAGATGCGGCGCGCGCGTGGTCTGCAGCGTCTGGCTGAGGATCGCGTAATCGACGCTGTCGGACGGATAGTCGGCCAGGTCGGTATCGGCATCGCCCTGGATCACCGATAGCCCGCGCGCCACCGCCGCGCTCACATTGGCGGGGTCGAGCTCGAGCCCGCGCGCGCGCACCTGCGCCTTGTCGCGCAGCGCCGCCATCAATGCGCCGTCGCCGCAGCCGATATCGAGCACGCGCGCGCCGGGCGTCACGTTCTCGGCGATGATCTGGAGGTCGGGACGCAATCCGTTCACGCGTTCGCCCCGGCGCGCAGGAAGCCGTCGATGATCCGGTTCATCTCGGGGCATTCGAGCAGGAACGCGTCATGGCCGAAGGGCGAGGACAGCTCGACAAAGCTCACCTCGGCCCCTGCGGCATTGAGCGCGTGCACGATGCGGCGCGATTCCGCAGTGGGATAGAGCCAGTCGGTGTCGAAGCTGATCAGGCAGAAGCGCGTCTTCGTACCCATGAACGCCTTGGCCAGCACCCCGTCAAAATGCTCGGCCAGGTCGAAATAGTCCATCGCGCGCGTGATGTAGAGATAGCTGTTGGCATCGAACCGGTCGACGAAACTGATGCCCTGATGGCGCAGATAGCTCTGAATCTGGAAATCGGCATCGAAGCCGAAGCTGCTGCCGCTGCAATCCCGGCCGCTCTTGTCCTGCAACCGGCGACCGAATTTCTCGGTCAGTCCCGCTTCGGAGAGGTACGTGATGTGCGCGGCCATGCGTGCGACGGCCAGGCCCGATGCGGGCACGTCGCCATCGGCATAATAGGCGCCCTTACGCCAGCGCGGATCGGCCATGATCGCCTGGCGGCCGACCTCGTGGAACGCGATATTCTGCGCCGAATGCCGCGCGGTCGAGGCGATGACGAGCGCGGCGCGGACGCGATCGGGATAGAGCACCGGCCAGCTGATCGCCTGCATGCCGCCCATCGAGCCGCCGATGACGGCGGAGAGCACCGGAATGCCGAGATAATCGAGCAGCAGCGCCTGCGCGCGCACCATGTCGGCGATCGACAGGACGGGAAAGTCCATGCCCCAGGGCTCGCCAGTGGCGGGATTGACCGTGGCGGGGCCCGACGACCCCATGCAGCTGCCGATGACATTGGCGCAGATGATGAAATCGCGCGACGGATCGACCGGCTTGCCTGGCCCCACCAGCCGCTGCCACCAGCCGGGCTTGCCGGTGATCGGATGCGTCGAGGCGACATACTGGTCGCCGGTGAGCGCGTGGCAGATCAGGATCGCATTGCTCTTGTCGGCATTGAGCGTGCCATAGGTCTCGTACGCGATCTGCACCGGGGCGAGCGAGGCACCGCAATCGAGCGGCAGCGGCCCCAGCAGCGTGATCCGCCGGTCAAGGCCGAAGCGTTCGTCGGAAAGGGGGGCAGATGCGCTCGCCATGGGCGGCGGGCTTGGCGACAAGCCGTGCGGCTGTCAATGGGGCGCGCATATCCTTCGCTTCATCGCGCGCCGGCGCACAGCGGAACCGGCGTCAGAACAACCCCTCGATCTCGCCCTGGTCGTCGAGCCGGATCGCCTCGGCGGCGGGCACGCGCGGCAGGCCGGGCATGGTCATGATCTCGCCGCAGATCGCGACGACAAAGCCCGCGCCCGCGCTCAGCCGTACCTCGCGCACCGGCAGGATATGGCCGCTGGGTGCGCCGAGCAGCGCGGGATCGGCGGAGAAGCTGTACTGCGTCTTGGCCATGCATACCGGCAGATGGCCGTATCCCGCCTCTTCCCATCGTGTCAGCTGCGACAGCACGCCGCTGGTCAGCGCGTGCATTCCCCCCGATCAGGCGGTCACGCTGGCCGGGCGCGGCGATCTTGCCAAGCACTGGGCGCTGTCGGCGGCCTTGCAGGCGAGCCTGGGCGGGCAGGTCGCGCAATCGCTCGGCGCCTTCAAGGAGCTGTCGGACAGTCTGGAGGGCGGCACCGGCTTTTCCTTTGTTGATCTGGCCGCCGATCGCTCCGGAGAGCGCTTCGCCCGCGCCGCCACCGATCCGCAGCTCGCGCGCTTCGTCCAAACGCGGCTCGCTGCGGTGACGGCGGACCAGTTGTTCGCGCGCGAAGCGCTGACCCGTCCGGAAGGTCTCGATGCGACACTGTTCGAGCGCACCTACAGCACTATCGATTCGCCCGAATATGCCGCCGCGCTGGCCGCCGTCGACCAGCTGCTCGACAATATCGGCGTGCCCAAGCCCTGATCGGGGGGGCTCAGCCCTTTTTCAACGCCTGCAGCGCCGCGAAGGGCCCGCTCGCCTCGGGCGTCGACAGGCCATGTTCGGCGCGCGCGGCATCGGCATTGGGGCCCTCGGCATAGGGGTCGATCTCGAGCGCCAGCGTCTGCGCGATCGCCTCGCCCAGATCGATGGTGCTGCCGGTATAGGCGATCGTGTCCAGATCCTCGCTGGTCAGCTCGATTTCCTCGCCCGCATCGGCCAGCGCGGCCTCATAGTCCGCCTCGGGCAGGAAGCGCAGGCGATAGTCGGAGGCGATGCGCACCGGGAAATCCTCGCCAGAAATCGCGCAGGACTGGACCAGCTCGGCCTCGATCCGGCCCGAAACCTCGACCCCGGAGCCGCGCTCCTCGAACTGCGCGCTGGCCCTGAGCAGGTCGATCGAGACGATATCGAACCGGCGTGCCAGCGCGGCGCGCTCGGCTTCGTCGGCCGCGATCTCGACCGGCTGACGCGGGATCGCGCGCAGATCGATCGGGCGCGGAAATTCGGTTTGCTCCTGCATCAGAACTCCCCCTGCATGATCGCGGGCGCAGGGATGGTGCGCAGCCTTGCGTGGAACTGTGCGAGATGGTCTGCGGTTGCGGTCACCGCCGTTTCCGCGACCGGGGCGTCGCGATAGAGGTTGCGGCGGAGCGCCTGGCCGAGCTGATGGCCGTCGCCGCGCGCCAGCGCCTCGCGATAGGCGCCCAGCCTGCCGCCGAGCGCGCTCATCATCTTGCCGATATGCTTGCCGACCACCAGATCGCCCACCCCGTTCTGGCGCAGCTGGCCGTCCATGTCGTCGACGAACAGCTCGGCGAGAAACACCGAGAACTGGCGCACCTGCGGGTCGGCTTCGTCATGCTCCAGCCGCAGCAGCACCGCGGCGAGCACCATCGTCACCGCCTCGAACCGGCCATCGACGCTGTCCTCTACCTGGCCGTCGAGATACCAGAAGGGGTCGCGGCCCAGCGCCACGATGCGGTCATAGGCGGCGCGCGCAACCTCGCGCGGATCCTTGCGGCTGAACAGACGGGAGAGGACGGACATGGGACGTGCGGTATCCTGCAGGGAAATCGCGGCGTTAAGCCACAATTCATTGGCCACTTGTGATGCAGCGGCTTAGTGCATATTGAGGCGGCAACGGCAAGTTGCAAGACATGCGGCATGGCTCGGGCCGGGCTGCATTGCGCCGCAGACACAGCGGATAGACCGCCAAGGAATGATGATGACCAGCAAAGCCCCGACACCCCGCGCGACCCGGTTTTCGCGTCCCCGCGCCGCATGGCTGGTCGCGCTGGCAGCACTGCCGCTGCTGGCGGGCTGCGGCCAGCTGCGCGGCCATCAGGGCTTCATCTATGACCAGACGCTGGCAGGCCAGATCCTGCCTGGAGTCGACAACCGCCAGTCGGTCGAGCGCACGCTGGGCCGTCCCACCTTTACCGGCCAGTTCAGCGACAGCGAATGGTATTATTTCGCGCGCGACACCCGCCAGCTCGCCTTTGCCAATCCGCGTCCGACCGCGCAGCAGGTGATGCGGGTGAAGTTCGACGCCGCCGGCAATGTCGCGGCGGTCGATTTTACCGGGCTGGATCAGGTCGCCAAGATCGATCCCGAAGGCGACAAGACGCCGACGCTGGGCCGCAAGCGCACCTTCTTCCAGGATCTGTTCGGCAATATCGGCGCGGTGGGCGCGCCGGGCGCGGGCGCAGGCGCGCCGCAATAAGCCGGGTCCGGCCGGTCAGTCGTCTTCGGCGATCCGGCTGACCAGCAGCTTGTCGACCTTGCGATTGTCCATGTCGACGATCTCGATCCGCCATCCCTGATCGTTGAACACCTCGCCCTCCTTGGGCAGGTGGCGCAGGCAGTGCAGCACATGGCCGGCGGCCGTCGCATAATCCCGGTCTTCGGGCAGCGAGATGCCCAGCCGCTCGGCCATTGCGTCGGCGGGCAGCGCGCCCGAAATCAGCAGGCTGCCATCGGCGCGTTCGACCACCATCGGCGAATCGCCTTCGCCCTGGTCCGACGCGAAATCGCCGACCAGCGCCTGCAACAGGTCGGCCGGCGTCACGAGGCCTTCGAAATGGCCATATTCGTCGTGGACGAGCGCCATCGGCACCTCGCCCTTCTGCAGCACCTTGAGCGCGTCCATCGCGTCGACGCGGTCGGGCACGATCGGCGCCGCGCGCGCGAGCGCGGCCAGATCGAGCGGCGCGCCCTCGATGATCGCGGTGAGCAGATCGCGTACCGTGACAATACCGATGATCGCATCGACCGAGCCATTGGCGACCGGCAGGCGGCTGTGTGGCGATTCGGCCATGATACGGCGCAGATCGTCGAGCCCGGCATCGGCGGGCAGCCAGTCGACCTCGGTGCGCGGCGTCATCACCTCGCGCACCGGCCGGTCGGCGAGGCGGACCACGCCCGAGATGATCGCGCGCTCGGATTCCTCGATCACGCCCGATTTGGTCGCCTCGGCAAAGATCATCTGCAGCTCTTCGGCGGTGACGATATTTTCCGATTCGCGGTTGAGACCGAGCAGGCGGAAGATCAGCGCGCTCGACCGGTCGAGCACCCAGACCAGCGGGGCGGCACCGCGCGCCATCAGGTCCATCGGGATGGCCATGATCACCGCGAGTTCCTCGGCCTTGCGCAGCGCGAATTGCTTGGGCACCAGCTCGCCGATCACCAGCGATAGATAGGTGGTGACGCCGATGACCAGCGCAAATCCGACGCTATCGGCAATGTCGGCGGGCACGCCGACCAGCGCCAGCCGCTCACCAACCGGAGCACCCAGGCTCGCGCCCGAATAGGCGCCCGCCAGAATGCCGATCAGCGTGATGCCGATCTGGACGGTGGAAAGGAACTTGCCCGGATCGGACCCCAGTCGCAACGCGGTGCGCGCGCCGTTGCTGCCGTCGCGCGCCATCGCTTCCAGCTTGGCGTTGCGCGCCGAGACGATCGCCAGTTCGGACATCGCGAACACGCCGTTGAGCACGATCAGCGCCAGGATGATGACGACATCCAGCCAGGGAAAGGGGGGAAGAGGGTCCATCGGGCCTTACAGGGTTAAGGGAGCACCCTATATCGCGCAGGCGCAGGGTGTCACGCGCTTTCGCACCTGCAACCAAACCCACAGAGCGGCCTGGCGATCCCGAAAATTAAACGATGTTACAAACGGGTTCGGGAACCATTCAGGCGCACAATCGAATAAGGCGATGAGACGCGGCGACGCGTCCACGAGACGAAAGACAATCGCGGGAGCACATGATGAACAGCAAGACGATCCGTATCGCGGCCTTTGCGGGCCTGGCCAGCCTGTCGCTGGCGGCATGCGTCACCGATCCGGACACCGGCCAGCAGCGCATCAGCCGCACCGCGATCGGCGGTATCGGCGGCGCGCTCGGCGGCTATCTGCTGGGCGATATCGTCGGCGGCCGCCGAGACCGGACCGAGAAGATCGTCGGCGCAGGGATCGGCGCGGTCGCGGGCGCGGGCATCGGCTATTACCTTGATCAGCAGGAGCGCGAACTGCGCCAGAAGACCGCCGGGACCGGCATCGATGTCGTGCGCGATGGCGACAGCCTGCTGCTCAACATGCCGAGCCAGGTGACCTTCGACGTCGACAGCTCGGCGGTGAAGCCCGAGTTCCGCAACACGCTGAACGATGTCGCCTCGACGCTGGTGCAATATGAAAGCACCTATATCGACGTCTATGGCCATACCGATTCGACCGGCAGCGACGCGTACAACCAGACGCTGTCCGAACGCCGCGCACAGTCGGTGTCGAGCTATCTCTCCGGCCGCGGCGTGCAGTCAGCGCGCCTTGCCACGCGCGGCTTCGGCGAATCGCAGCCGGTGGCGTCGAACACGACCGAAGATGGCCGCGCGCAGAACCGTCGCGTCGAAATCCGCATCGTGCCGGTGACCCAGGATGATGTGAACGGCTGATCGCCGCGCGACCAGCATCGCCGCGAAAGGGGCGCGTGCCGCATCGGCGGCCGCGCCCTTTTTCGTGCGTCATCGCGGCCGGTGTTCGGTGCCCTGGCCTGCGGTGATGAAAAGCGCGGTCGCCTCGCCGCTCACATCGGCGGTGTGCCAGACTCCCGGCGCATTGATTGCATAGTCGCCCGGGCCGAGCTCGAGCGCGGTCGTCGTGCCATCGGGCGCTTGCTGGTGCAGCGTCATCCGCCCCGCGAGGCACAGCACCAGCTCGTCGCCATGCGGATGCATTTCCCACATCGTCCAGGGCGCATCGAAGCGGAACTGCGCGACCAGCCGACCTTCGGCGCCATCGCTCGCGGTGCGCGCCTCGTAATCGGCATACCATTGCATGCTGGTCATCGCGGGCTGGGGCAGGGCTTTCGCGCCCAGACCCAGATGAACCGGGGCGGATTCGATCGAATGGACGGTCATGCGGACCTCCCGATGGGCGCCGACCTACCCGGCGAAGAAGTTGAGCTCGAGCAATACCCCATTCGGGTCGAGCGTGAAAAGCTGCTTGAGACCAATGGCTTCGACTTCGTTGCTTTGGTAGTCCGCGCCGCGCGCCTCCAGCCGGGCGACCATCGCGGGATAATCCCGGCAGCGGAACGCGACATGGTGGATCGATCCGGTGGGCCCCGGCGCCACCGCGCGATCATAGGTGCGCGGACAGTCGGTGCTGTTGATGTGCACCACCGCGTTGCCCGCCGCATCGTGCGCCCAGCGCGCATTGTCGGGCGTCAGCGGCGGCGGCGCGAGGCGGATCTCGAGGTCGAGCAGCTCTTCGTAGAAGCGTGCGGTCCCCATCAGGTCATCGGTGATGATGTTGACATGGTCGAGCCGCTCGATCGTCATCGGCTCATTCCCAGACCGCTTCGGGCGGCAGGCTCATCAGGATCGCATCGATATTGCCGCCGGTCTTGAGCCCGAACAAGGTGCCGCGATCGTGGATCAGGTTGAATTCGGCATAGCGCCCGCGCCAGACGAGCTGCTGATGCTTTTCGGCCGCAGAGAATTCCTGCCCCATCCGCCGCCGCACCAGCGCGGGGAAGATGTCCAAGAACGCGCGGCCGACATCCTGGGTGAAGGCGAAATTGGCGTCGAATGCCGCCTCGTCCGGGCATTCGAGATGATCATAGAAAATGCCGCCGACCCCGCGGTGCACCCCGCGATGCGGGATGTAGAAATAGTCGTCCGCCCAGGCCTTGAACTTCGCGTGATAGTCGGGATGGTGCGCATCGCACGCGGCCTGCATCCGTGCGTGAAAATCCGCCGTATCTTGCTCGTAGGGCAGCGGCGGGTTGAGATCGGCTCCACCGCCGAACCACGCCTTGGTGGTCACGAGAAAACGGGTGTTCATATGCACCGCAGGCACGTGCGGATTCGACATATGGGCGACCAGGCTTATTCCGGTCGCAAAGAAGCGCGGGTCGCTGCCTGCGCCATGGATCGATTTGGCGAATTCCTCGCTGAACCGACCCTCGACGGTCGACACGTTGACGCCCGCCTTTTCGAACACCTTGCCCTTGATCAGCCCGCGCACGCCGCCGCCGCCCGGCGATCCGTCCGCCTCGGTACGGTCCCACGGGGTGTATTCGAAGCTCGCATCGCTGTCCGCCTCGCGTTCGATCGCGGTGAATTCGGCGCAGATCGCATCGCGCAGGCTTTCGAACCAGGCGCGGGCCTTGGGCTTCTGTTCGGTCCAGTCAGTCATCGCGCTCCCCTATGCGGTGATGGCCGATCATGCCTCACCCAGTCTTCGTGTCTGCCGCAGCGCTTCGCCCAGCGCAATCCCGGTGGCGACCGATATGTTCAGCGATCGGACACCCGCCGCCATCGGAATGGTGGTCAAAAGGTCGCAGGCATCGCGCACATGATCGGGTACGCCGGCGCTTTCCGACCCCATCAGCAGGATGTCGTCGTCCCGGAAAGCCGTGCGATAGACGCTGGCGCTAGCCTTGCTGCTCATCAGCACGAGCCGCGCACCCGTATCGCGCACAAAGGCCTGAAAGCTAGGCCAGTCGGCGTGGCGGGTCATTTCGGCAAGCGGGCCATAGTCCATCGCCGCGCGCTTCAGCCGTTTGTCGTCGAACACGAAGCCGCACGGCTCGATGATTTCGACCGGCACCGCCATGCACGCCGCCAGGCGCAGGATGGCGCCAACATTTCCGGCGATTTCGGGTTGGTACAGGGCAATCCGCATCGCCCCTTCATAGCGCGCGCGGCGCGGCTGTCACCTGTCGTGCTCGGTTCGGCGCACGCAGGGCACGGCAAACCGACGCAAAATCGGCGGAATGATGCTGCGGCGCGCCAATTTCCCTGTTGGCAAGATGACGATTTTGCGTCTATCAGGCCCGCAATCATGCGGACGGGCCAGGGGCAAAGCCGTGCCATGCCGCTTCCTATATCGACAAAAAACGTATCCTTTTCAATAGCTTGAGGGTCAGGTTAGCGACATGGCAGAACAAGTCACGATGAATCAGGATGGCAGTGCCGCCGTCGAATCCGACGGTGTGCGCCGCCGCGACTTCATCAACATCGCCGCCGTCAGCTTTGCGGGTGTGGGTGGCGCATCGGTGCTGATCCCGCTCATCACGCAGATGGCACCTAGCAAGGACGTGCTCGCGCTGTCGTCGACCGAGGTCGACATCTCGGCGGTGCAGCCCGGCCAGGCCATCAAGACCGTGTTCCGCAAGCAGCCGGTGTTCATCCGCAACCTGACGCCCGCCGAAATCGCCGCCGCCGACAAGGTGCCCGTCGACAGCCTGCGCGATCCGCAGTCGCTCGAAGAACGCACCGTCGACGGCAAGAAGAACTGGCTGGTGACGCTGGGCGTCTGCACGCATCTGGGCTGCGTGCCGCTGGGCGCGGCGCAGGGCGAGATCAAGGGCGAGTTCGGCGGCTATTTCTGCCCCTGCCACGGTTCGCACTACGATACCGCCGCGCGCATCCGCAAGGGTCCGGCGCCGAAGAACCTGGAAGTGCCAGAGTTCTCGTTCCTGTCAGACACTGTCATCAAGATCGGTTGAGGAGCATAAGAGATGAGCTTTTCCTGGGCCAAGCATTACGAACCCAAGTCCGATCTGACCAAATGGCTGGATGAGCGCCTGCCGCTCCCGCGTCTGGTCTATGGGGCGATCGGCGGCGGCTATCCGGTGCCGCGCAACCTCAACTATTTCTGGAATTTCGGCGTGCTCGCCGGCATCGCTCTGGTCATCCAGATCGTCACCGGCATCATCATGGCGATGCACTATGCGCCCAACGCGCTGGTCGCCTTCGATTCGACCGAGCACATCATGCGCGACGTCAACTGGGGCTGGATGCTGCGCTATGCGCATGCCAACGGC
>NZ_QKVT01000001.1:2524948-2531239 GCF_003426715.1 Blastomonas sp. UPD001 | reverse complement strand
CCGCTTCTTCTCGCTGCACTATCTGCTGCCGTTCGTGATCGCCGGTGTCGTGATCCTGCACATCTGGGCGCTGCACATTCCGGGTTCGTCGAACCCGACCGGCGTGGAAGTGAAGTCGGAATCGGACACCGTGCCGTTCCACCCCTATTACACCGCCAAGGACGGTTTCGGCCTGGGCGTGTTCCTGATCCTGTTCTGCGCCGTTCTGTTCTTCGCGCCGAACATGCTGGGCCACCCGGACAACTATATCCCGGCCAACCCGCTCTCGACGCCCGCCCACATCGTGCCCGAATGGTATTTCTGGCCGTTCTACGCGATCCTGCGCGCCTTCACCTTCGACTTCTTCATCGTTCCGGCCAAGCTGCTCGGTGTGCTGGCGATGTTCGCATCGATCCTGCTGCTGTTCTTCCTGCCCTGGCTCGATCGTTCGCCCGTCCGTTCGGGCAACTATCGCCCGCTGTTCCGCACCTTCTTCATCGTCCTGGTCATCGACGTGCTGATCCTCGGCTATCTCGGCGGTGCACCGGCGGAAGAACCCTATGTGATGCTCAGCCAGCTGGCTTCGGCTTATTATTTCGCCCACTTCCTGATCATCCTGCCGATCATCTCGAAGATCGAAAAGCCCAAGCCGCTGCCCTTCTCGATCACCGAGGCGGTGCTCGGCAAGGACAGCCATGGTACGGCAGGCGGCCCCGCGCTGCAGCCCGCCGAATAAGCCCTGACGCAATAAGGAAAGTCATTCGACATGATTCGCATTGGTGCATTTTTGGTCGGGCTGTTCTTCAGCGGCTGGCTGCTGGTCTCCTTCGGTGTCGGTGCGGCCGCCTATATCAGCGAGCCGCCCCAGCCGACGGCAGAGCATGAATTCCACCTTCACCCCAAGAAGCTGGCGCTGAGCAGCGATGGCCCGATGGGCAAGTTCGATCGCCAGCAGCTGCAGCGCGGTTTCCAGGTGTACAAGGAAGTCTGCTCGGCCTGCCACTCGATGCGTCTGGTGGCGTTCCGCAACCTGAGCGAGCTTGGCTATACCGAGGACGAAGTGAAGGCGATCGCCGCCAACTGGCCCGCCCAGACCCCGTCGATCGATCCGGCCACCGGCGAGGCGACCACGCGCAAGCCGCTGCCTTCGGACTATATCCCTTCGCCGCACGCCAACGAAACCGCTGCGCGCGCCGCCAACAACAACGCGCTGCCGCCTGATCTTTCGCGGTGGCGAGCCTCTACCGGCTCGGACTGGGGCTGGGCATCGCGACGCTGACCGCGTTGGTCGTCAGCCTGGTGCTGGGCGTGCTACCGCCGGTGCGCGCAACCCTTGGCCCACTGGTCACCGGCATCGCGGTCATCCCGCCAATCGCGCTGCTACCGATCCTGTTCATTGCGCTGGGCCTGGGCGAGACCGCCAAGATCGCCTTGATCGCCATCGGTGTCGCGCCGGTGATGATCCGCGACATCGCGGCCTATATCGCCGCGCTGCCTGCCGAACAGGTGATCAAGGCGCAGACTTTAGGCGCACGTTCCTGGCAGATCATGATCCGCGTCGCCTTGCCCCAGGCGATGCCGCGGCTGATCCATGCCGTTCGGTTGGCGCTCGGCCCGGCCTGGGTCTTCCTGATCTCGGCCGAGGCGATCGCGGCGGATGTGGGCCTTGGCTACCGCATCTTCCTCGTCCGCCGGTACCTCTCGATGGACGTCATCCTGCCCTATGTCGCGTGGATCGCGCTCCTGGCGATCGTGATGGACTGGGCACTCGCGCTCACCAGCCGCAAGGCCTTTCCCTGGGCGGAAGGGCAGGGCCGATGAGCGCCGCACCGATCCTCAGCCTCCAGCCAATCCTCAGCCTTCAGAACGTCTGGGTCGAATATGGCGACAAGATCGTGCTGGAAAAGGTCGATCTTGACATCCAGCCGGGCTCGTTCGTGTCGATCGTCGGCCCCTCGGGCGCGGGCAAGTCGAGCCTGCTGCGCGTCATCCTGGGTCAGGAGCGCCCGACGCGGGGCACCATATCGCTCGATGGCCAGCCGCTTGCGCCCGAATGCGGGCCCGATCGCGGCGTGGTGTTCCAGCGCTATTCGGTCTTCCCGCACCTGAGCGCGCTCGGCAATGTCTTGTTCGGGCTGGAATGCGAACAGGCGCCGCTGACCGCGCGGCTGTTCGGCTCCGCGCGCAAGGCAGCGCGCGAGCAGGCCGAGGCGATGCTGGTCGCGGTGGGGCTGGCCGACAGCATGCACCAATATCCCGCGCAGCTTTCGGGCGGCATGCAGCAGCGGCTGGCCATCGCGCAGGCGCTGATCAAGCGGCCGCGCATCCTGCTGCTCGACGAACCCTTCGGCGCGCTCGACCCGGGCATCCGCGCCGACATGCACGCGCTGATCCAGCAGCTGTGGAGCGATTATGCGCTGACCATCATCATGGTGACGCACGACATCCGCGAGGCGTTCACGCTCGGCACCCGCGTGCTCGCGCTCGACAAGCGCCGGCACGATCCGCACGCGCCGCACCGCTTCGGCGCGACCGCGGTCTACGACCTCACCCTCAACAAGAAGAGCAACCCGGAAGCCCCGGAAAAACCGGCGGTTCTGGAGATTGCCAAGACCCAGGAGAACGCATGATGGGAACCGAGCCGACCAGTGTCGCCCGATTGTCGATGAGCCTTCCGAGCGAGCTGTTCCGCCAGCTCGACATGATGGTCGAGGAGCGCGGCCTGCCGTCGCGATCGCAGCTGATTGCCGAGCTGATCCGCCACGCGCTTGCCGCGCACGAGGCGACGACGCGGCCGGACGAGATGCTCGCGGGCACGCTGACCATCGTCTATCGCGGCGACCGGGGCCGGGTGCGCCATCAGCTCGCGCAGACTCAGGCCGAATATCTCAAGGAGGTCATCTCCTCGCAGCACGTGTTCCTCGAGGACGACCAGTCGCTCGAGGTGCTGCTGGTCCAGGGGCCTGCCGTCCGCCTCAACGAGCTGTGCGATGCGCTGCGCCGGGTGCGCGGCGTTCACCAGCTGCAACTCGTCACCACCACCGCCCTGTTGCCGCCGCTCTACGAGCCGGACGCGGGCGACCATGCCAAGGGAGCCGCTGCATGACCGCCGTATTGAGCGATCCGTCTGCCGCCCGCGCGCATGCCCGCGCCATGGCGGGCACGCGCGTCGAATCGATGCCCGTGCTGCCGCCGGTTGCCGATGATCTGCCCGAGGGCGTCGCGGCTGAGGACCTGCTCTGGGAAGAGACCATCGCGCCCGGCGGCTATGCCACGCGCAGGCTGGCGCGCGGCACCCGGCTGCGGCTCATCGACTTGAAGGGCGATGCCTGTGCCGGGCTGCAACTGTTCAATGCGGAGATGCCGACCGAGCGCCTCAACGTCGCCGATACGGTCAAGGTGCAGTGGAACGCCTATCTAAGCGCGGGCAAGCTGCTGCTGTCGGACATGGGCCGCGTGCTGATGAGCATCGTCGAGGACAATGCGGGCACGCACGATGCCTTCTGCGGCACCTCCAACGTTGCGACCAATGCCGCGAAATATGGAGAGGGTGCCAATTACAGCCCCTATCCCAATGGCCGCGAACGGTTTCTGCTCGGCGCGGCCAAGCATGGGCTGGGGCGGCGCGACGTCCACCCCTGCATCAACCTGTTCAAGGGCGCGACCATAGCCGAGGATGGCAGCATCGTGCCCGATGTCGGTCCTTTCGAGGGCGGACGCAGCGTGCTGCTGCGTGCCGAGATGGACGTGGTCGTGGTGATCGCCAACGTGCCGCATGTGCTCGACCCGCGCTCCCAATATAGCGTCACGCCCTTCCGCGTCACCGCCTGGCGCGGGGAGGTGACGCCGGAAACCGACCCCATTCGCAACGCGACGCCCGAGGGCCAGCGCGCCTTTCTCAACGTCGAAGACTATTTCCGTCGCTGATCGCAGGAGTTTCACCCGAATGAGCGCCGATCCCCATATCGCCGGCCTTTCCGGCCCCATCGTCCATGACGAGATCGTGCCCGCACGCGCGCCATGGCTGCACCATATCGCCGCCGGTCAGACGCTGCGCATCGTCGATCTGGAAGGCAATCAGGCTGTCGACTTCCTGCTCTATGCGACCGCCGACGATGCCGAACGCTACAGCGCGCAGGATACCGTCGCGGCGCAGGGCAATCTGTTCCTGCGCGAAGGCACCGTGCTGCGCTCCAACGAGGGGCGCCCGATGATGACGATCGTCGGCACTGCGGTCGATTATCACGACACGATCGGCGGCGCGTGTTCGTGCGAATCCAATACCTTGCGCTATGGTCATCACACCAAGTCCGAACATGCCTGTGTCGAGAACTTCCTCGAGGCCAACCTGGTCGAAGGGCGCGGCAAGCGCGATATCGTCTCGAACATCAACTTCTTCATGAACGTGCCGGTCGAGGCCGACGGCTCGCTGGGCATAGTCGACGGGATTTCCGCGCCGGGCCTGACGGTCGATCTGCGCGCCGAGATGGACGTGACCGTGGTCGTCTCCAACTGCCCGCAGATCAACAATCCCTGCAACGGCTTCAACCCCACGCCCGTGCGCATGATCGTCACCGCATGAGTTACGACACCGTTCTCATCGCCAATCGCGGCGCCATCGCCACGCGCATCATCCGCACGTTGCGCAAGATGGGGCTGCGCTCGGTCGCGGTCTATTCGGAGGCCGACGAGGATTCGCTGCATGTCGCGCTCGCCGACGAGGCGGTGTGCATCGGCCCGGCACGTGCAAGCGAGAGCTATCTCAACGTGGCGGCGATCCTGGAGGCGGCCCGCTCGACAAGAGCAGGCGCGATCCATCCGGGCTATGGTTTCCTCGCCGAGAATGCCGAATTCGCAGAAGCCTGCGCAGCGGCAGGCATCGTGTTCATCGGTCCCGATCCCGACAATATCCGCACTTTCGGGCTGAAGCACAGCGCGCGCGCGCTGGCAGCGGCGCATGACGTGCCGCTCGCCCCGGGCACCGACCTTCTCACCGACGAGGCCGAGGCAGTCGCGGCGGCGGAGCGCATTGGCTTTCCTGTGATGCTCAAGGCGACCGCGGGCGGCGGCGGCATCGGCATGCGCGTGTGCGAGACGGCCGAAGATGTTCGCGAGGGCTTTGCCACCGTGGCGCGGCTCGGCCAGGGCAATTTCGGCGATTCGGGGGTGTTCCTCGAGCGCTTCATCCGCCGCGCACGGCATATCGAGGTGCAGATTTTCGGCGACGGTGCGGGCCGCGTCGTCGCGCTGGGCGAGCGCGACTGCTCGTTGCAGCGCCGCAACCAGAAGGTGGTCGAGGAAGCGCCCGCGCCGCTGCTGCCCGATACGATCCGCGCCGAGCTTTACGCCGCGGCGATCCGTCTGGGCGAGGCGGCGCGCTATCGGTCTGCCGGGACTGTCGAATTCCTCTACGATGCCGAGCGCAAGGAGTTCTTTTTCCTCGAAATGAACACCCGGCTCCAGGTCGAGCATGGCGTGACCGAAGAGGTGTTCGGCATCGATCTGGTCGAATGGATGGTGCGCGGCGGGCAGGGCGATTTTGCCTTACTCGACAGCGCGCCGACTGCGCCCAGCGGCCATTCGGTCCAGGTGCGCCTCTATGCCGAGGACCCGGGACAGGACTATCGCCCGACCTCGGGCACGCTGACTTCGGTGCGCTTCCCGGACGACATTCGCACCGAGACCTGGGTGATGGCGGGCAGCACGGTGAGCAGCTGGTACGACCCCATGCTCGCCAAGCTGATCGTGCATGCCGAGACGCGCGAGCTTGCGGTCGCCGCGATGCAGGCCGCGCTCGACCAGTCGCGCGTTGATGGCATCGAGAGCAATCTGCGCTGGCTGCGTGAGGTGGTGCGCGCGCCGGCGTTCGTCACCGGCGAGGTTTCGACCCGCGCGCTCGAAAGCGTGGTCTACTTGCCCCAAAGCATCCAGGTGGTGAGCGGTGGCACCGCGACCACGGTGCAGGACTGGCCGGGGCGGCAGAAGCTCTGGGCGGTCGGCGTTCCGCCTTCGGGGCCGATGGACGACCAGTCGTTCCGGCTGGGCAACCGGCTGCTCGGGAATCCCGAAGGCACGTCCGGGCTGGAACTGACGCTGACCGGGCCGACGCTGCTGTTCAATGCGCCAGCACGCATCTGCCTGATGGGCGCGGATTTCGGCGCGACATTGGATGGCGTTCCGGTCGAACGCGGCGTGCCGGTCGATGTCGCGGCGGGCCAGACGCTGAGCCTGGGTCGCGCGACCGGCGGCGGCCTGCGCGGTTATATCCTGTTCGCAGGCGGGCTCGACATCGCGCCCTATCTCGGCAGCACC
>NZ_QKVT01000001.1:2523209-2524848 GCF_003426715.1 Blastomonas sp. UPD001 | reverse complement strand
GCACGTTCGAGCTCGGCCAGTTCGGCGGCCATGCCGCGCGGCGGCTGCTCGCGGGCGATACGCTGCATCTCGCGCATGGCCCGACAACCGAACCGTTGTCGCGCGTCGCGCTGCCCGAAATCGGCAGCGAATGGACGCTTCGCGTGCTTTACGGCCCGCATGGCGCGCCCGATTTCTTCACCCCGGACGATATCGATACGCTGATCACCGCCGACTGGCAGGTGCATTACAATTCGAACCGCACCGGCGTACGCCTGGTCGGCCCCAAGCCGCAATGGGCGCGCAAGGATGGCGGCGAGGCGGGGCTGCACCCGTCGAACATCCACGACAATCCCTATGCCATCGGCGCGGTCGACTTTACCGGCGACATGCCGATCATCCTGGGACCGGACGGGCCCTCGCTCGGCGGGTTCGTCTGCCCGTTCGTCGTCATAGCGGCGGACCGGTGGAAGATCGGCCAGCTCGCGCCCGGCGACAAGTTGCGCTTCGTGCCGATCAACGCGCATGATGCCTTCGCGGCAGACAGCCTGCAGCGGCGGCTGATCGCGACCGGCGAGGGGTATATGCAGAGCCCCGCGCGCCCGATCGAGACGCTCTCGCCGATCCTGGGCATCATCCCCGAAGGGCCCAGTCGCCCGCGCACCGTCTATCGCCAGCAGGGCGACCGCAACATCCTGGTCGAATATGGGCCGATCGTGCTCGATATCGAGTTGCGCATCCGCGTGCAGGCGCTGCTCACCGAGCTCGAGCGGATGGCGCTGCCGGGCGTGATCGATATCGTTCCCGGCATCCGCTCGCTGCAGTTCCATTTCGACGGCAGCACGATGACGCAGGGCGCGGCGCTCGCGGCGCTGATGGCGGCGGAGGAGCGGCTGGGCGATCTGGAGGATTTCACCATCCCCTCGCGCATCGTCCATCTGCCGCTGAGCTGGCGCGACCCGGCGACGATCGAAACGATCGAGAAATACATGGGGACGGTGCGCGACGATGCGCCCTGGTGCCCGGACAATATCGAGTTCATCCGCCGCATCAACGGCCTGCCCGATGCGGCGGCGGTCGAGAACCTCATCTTCGAGACCAACTATCTCGTGCTCGGCCTGGGCGATGTCTATCTCGGTGCGCCGGTCGCGACCCCGGTCGATCCGCGCCACCGGCTGGTGACCACCAAGTACAACCCGGCGCGCACCTGGACCCCGCCCAATGTCGTCGGCATCGGCGGCGCGTATATGTGCATCTATGGAATGGAGGGACCGGGCGGCTATCAGTTGTTCGGGCGCACGATCCAGGTATGGAATACCTATCGCCAGACCGAGGCATTCACCGAGGGCAAGCCCTGGCTGCTGCGCTTCTTCGACCAGATCCGCTTCTATCCGGTGAGCGCCGAGGAACTGGCCGAATGGCGACGCGATTTCCCCAGCGGCAGGCGCTCGATCCGCATCGAGCCCTCCGAATTCCGCCTCGCCGATTATCGCGCGTTCCTCGCGGACAATGCCGAATCCATCGCCGCCTATGAGGCGAGCCGCCAGGCCGCGTTCGATGCCGAGCGCGCCGAATGGCAGCGGCGGGGCGAGTTCGACCGGGTCGATCCGGCGGACATTCCCGTTGCCGAGAGCGCGGCGGTCGAGGTGCCCGAGGGCGC
>NZ_QKVT01000001.1:2522581-2523109 GCF_003426715.1 Blastomonas sp. UPD001 | reverse complement strand
GGCGCGGACCTGATCGAAACGCCGTTCGGCGGCAGCGTGTGGAAGATGCTGGTCAATGTCGGCGACGAGGTCGCGGCGGGCGATGCCATCGCGATCATCGAGGCGATGAAGATGGAGTGCCGCGTCGACAGCCCCGGCGCGGGCACGGTCGCGGCGCTCTATGCGAAGGAGCGGCAATCGGTGCAGCCGGGCGAGCCGATCCTCGCGCTGACGAGGCACGGATGAGCGCGCCGTTTCGCCTGAGCGCCACGGCCATCGCGGCGGCGGTGCGGTCCGGAGCGAGCAGCGCGGTGGCTCAGGCCGAAGCCGCGCTGGCGCGGATCGCGGCGTACGATGCTGTCCAGCCGCAGATCTGGATCAGCCGCGCATCGCCTGAGGCGCTGCTGGAGGCGGCGCGCGCGATCGATGCGCGGGTCGCGGCGGGCGAGCAGTTGCCGCTGGCGGGCGTGCCGTTCGCGGTGAAGGACAATATCGATGTCGCCGGGTTCGAGACCACGGCGGCGTGCCCTGCCTTTGCCTATGAACCGC
>NZ_QKVT01000001.1:2520011-2522481 GCF_003426715.1 Blastomonas sp. UPD001 | reverse complement strand
TCGCGGCGGGGCTGGTCGCGTTCGCGCTCGGCACCGATACCGCCGGATCGGGCCGCGTGCCCGCCGCGTTCCAGCACCTCATCGGATTCAAGCCGAGCAAGGGCCGCTGGAGCAACCGCGGCCTGGTCCCGGCGTGCCGCTCGATCGACTGCATCACCGTGTTCACCGACGATACCGCCGATGCGCGGCTGATCGACTCCATCGTCGCGGGCTATGATCCTGCGGATGCCTGGTCGAGGCCGCTTGCCGATCTGCCGCGTGGCCATCGCACCATCGGTGTGCCGCGCCGCGACCAGCGGATGTTCTTCGGCGATGGCGAGGCGGAATATCTCTACGACAAGGCGCTGGCGGCGCTGGCAGGTCTGGGCACGATCGTCGAGATCGACTACGCGCCGCTGCAGGAGGCGGCGCAGCTGCTCTATGGCGGGCCATGGGTGGCGGAGCGCACCGCCGCTTTGGGCGACCTGCTGGTCAGCAACCCGGATGCGATCGATCCCACCGTGCGCGAGATCGTCTCCGCCGGGCTGGACACGAAAGCGGTCGATCTGTTCAACGGCATCTACCGGCTCGCCGAGCTGAAGCGCCATGCGGACGAGCTCTGGGAAGGCATCGACGTGATGGCCTTTCCGACCGCTGGCACCACCTATCGCGTGAAGGAAATGCTCGCCGCGCCGATCGCGCTCAACAGCGCGCTCGGCTTCTACACCAATTTCGTCAACCTGCTCGACATGGCCGCGCTCGCCGTGCCCGCCGGCGCACGTCACAACGACACCGGCTTCGGCATCACGCTGATCGGCCCGGTGCACAGCGACCGGGCGCTGCTCGACATGGCGGATAGCTATCTTTCCGCCGCGTCGCTTCCATCCCCACCCCCGCTCGATCTGGAGGGCAAAATGCAGACCGTGAAACTCGCCGTTGTCGGCGCGCACCTGAAGGACATGCCGCTGCACTGGCAGCTCACTTCACGCGACGCAAAATTCGTCGGTGCGTTCGAGACCGCACCCGAATACCGGCTCTATGCCATCGCCAATTCGGTGCCGCCCAAGCCGGCACTGGTGCACACGGGCGAGGGGGCCGGAATCGCGGTCGAGGTGTACGAGCTGGGCGTCGCCGAGTTCGGCAGCTTCACCGTCGAGGTGCCGCCGCCGCTGGCGATCGGCACGGTGACCTTGTCGGACGGTTCGAGCGTCAAGGGCTTCGTCGCCGAACCGCGCGCGCTCGATGGCGCGGAGGACATCACGCATCTCGGAGGCTGGCGCGCCTATATCGCGCAAAAGGCCTGAACCGATTTCAACACGAAGGGGACGATCATGACCAGGTTCCGCAAGACTGCCGCCGCGATGGCCACAGGATTATCCGCCTTGATCGTCACGCCCGCTTCGGCCGAGCAGGTGATCGACGTGCCGGGCTTTGCCGATTTCCTCGCGGTCGAAGGCGACAGCGTCTGGGCGACCAATGCCGGCCGGGTCGAGCGCTGGTCGCGCAGCGGCAAGCTGGCGGCGGTCGAGATGGCGCGACCTTGCGGTGCCATGGCGATCCATGCGGGCAGCCTGTGGGTCGCCGACTGCAAGGAAAACGCGGTCGTGCGCATCGACACCGCCAAGGCCGAAAAGGTCGCCACTATCGCCACCGGCATCGCCAATCCCAAGGGCGAGCTGAACGTGGTCGCGGGCGCGGGATCGATCTGGGTGGCGAGCGACAACAAGGGCATGGTCTCGCGCATCGATCCGGTGACCAACGGGGTGGTCGCCACCATCGCGGTGACGCCGGGCACGCATTATCTGGTCTTCGGCTTCGATGCGCTCTGGGCGATCAGCAGCGAGGGCAAGACCGTGCAGCGGATCGACCCCGCCACCAATGCGGTGACCCGGACGACCGCGATGGGCAACTCGCCGGCCTTTTCGGCGGCGGGCGAAGGCGCGGTCTGGGTGCAGGAACAGGGCGACGGCACCGTCGCGCGGATCGACCCGGTTACCGGCGAGGTGACCGGGCGGGTCAAGGTCGGCAAGGAACTGAAATGGGGCGATATCGATACCGGCGCGGGGCTGGTATGGCTGCGCACCACCGAGGACCAGACATTTGTCGCGATCGACCCCAAGGGGCTGACCGTGGTCGCGCGGCTGGGCAAGGCGGAAGGCAGCGGCGCGCTGCGCTATGCCACGGACGGGCTGTGGACCTCGGCGCATGACGTGCACACGCTGACCTGGTGGCCGCAGCCGATCATCACGCGCGAAGCGATGCTCAAAGCCTCGAAATGACCTGATCGCGACCGGGGCCCCTGTTGGAGGTTTGGCCGGTCGCGAACCAGGGCAATGTGATCAGCGCAGCGAGGCGAGCTTCGCGCCCGATGCGGTGCTGGCGCGCGCGAGGCGCTGTTCGATCTGCGCGCGGACATCGGCGGTAACCGATGCGCGGCATTCCTGGGTCTTGGCTTCGGCAGCGAGATGCACGCCCGACAGGCGCTCGCCGC
>NZ_QKVT01000001.1:2496772-2519911 GCF_003426715.1 Blastomonas sp. UPD001 | reverse complement strand
GGGTTGCTGGCGGGGGCGGTTTCGCTGGCGACCGCGCCAGTGGCGGTCAGGGCGAACGCGACGGTGGCGAGCGCCACGAGCCGGGTTTTCATGGGGTTTTCTCCTGCGTCAGACAAATGCAGCTCTGCGGCCGCTGGCGACCGCTATAGCCGCGCGGGAGAAAACTTTCAATATATAACCCGGTTTTGTACTTTTATTACTCTGGCTTGACCCCGTTATTACTTGACCGAGACGACCAGCATCGCAAGGTCGCCGCGCGTGCCTAGCAGGCCGACCGGCAGCCGGGCGCTATGCTCTTCATTTGCCACGGAAAGCTGGATGCTGCGCGCATAGGGTGCGGACCAGTGGCGGACCTTGGCCACCGGCACCCGCGCCGTCCAGCGGTGCCGACCGTTGACCGCAATCTCGTGCCCGTTGAGCAGGACCGGCGCAGCGCTGTCGTCGCGATGGCCGGTGATTCTGAGGCAGCTTTCCGCGCCGCATTCAACCACGCGCAGCTTCGGCGCAGGTGCGGGCTGCGCGATCGCGGGGGCAGTTATGCCGAGCGCAGCGAGCACCAGGGCGGCAGGGGCGAAAAAGCGGGCCATAGGCAACAAGCTCCCGGTCATGCGGCGGAAATGCCGTGCTGTTCGAAGAAGCGCGATACCGGCGCCAGCACATCGGCATGGCCCTTCCAGCGCGCGACGGAATCGCTGTAGATGGGACGGCGCACCTGCGCGGCGCTGGGCGTGGACACCGGCGCTGAATTAGTGTGGAAGGACAGGCAGTCGTCCGACCAGTCCAAGCCCACATGACCCAGGAGGCGGCGCGTCTGGCCCGCCTGGTCGGCGATCAGGTCCTCATACTGCACCTCCAGCACGCGGCCCGGGAGCTGATCGGCCCAGAAGCGCATCAGCCGATCGAACCGCGCATAATAGGCGGCGATGTCGAGCAGATCGTAGCTGTAATCATAATAGCGCGAGCTGACCGCGAACAGGTTGCGGAAATTGCTCAGCACCGTGTCCATCGGATGGCGGCGCAGGCAGATGATCCGGGCATTCGGGAGCGCGCGCGCGATGAAGCCGACATATTGGAAATTGCCCGGAAACTTGTCGATGAAGCGCCTGGCCGGATCGCGCCGGTGATGCTGCGCACGCTCGAGATAGTCGCGGCCGATCGCGGCCATGTCGCTGCGCGCGGCAAGTGCGATGGTCTCGGGATCGAGCACGTTGCGGCTGCGCGTGCCCGACGCGCGCTTGACCGCCAGCGGCATCGCCTGCAGCTCGCCCGCGCTCTCGACGTGCGGGTGCGAGGAGAGGATGCGGTCGACCAGCGTGGTGCCGGTGCGTGGCATGCCGATGATGAAGATCGGCGCGTCCGCTTCGGCCCGAGCGCACGGCGCGGCCTTGAGATCGGCCAAGCTCGCCTCGATCGCATCGAAATTCGCCGCATCGCGCGCAAAATCGTAATCGAGTGCGCGGCGGTGCTCGCCATTGGCCTCGCACAATATGTCGAGCGCGCGCTCGGGCTCGCCGATATCTTCGAGCTCCTTGGCGAGCGCATAGCCGAGCAGCAGCCGGTCGCGCCCCTCGCGCGCCTTCGCGTAGGTCTGGCCGAGCCGCGCGACATGGTTCTTCTCGGCGCTCTGCTTGCGCAGGCTGGCGAGCAGATGGTGCGCGCGGGCATGGTCGCCCGCCATGCCGATCAGCGCCTCAAGCGCAGCTTCGGCCTCGTCGATGCGGCCCAGGAAATTGAGCGTGACGGCAAGATTGTAGCGATACTCGCTGTTATACGGCTGCAGGCGCACCGCCTCGCGGAAATGCCCGAGCGCGGCGGGATGGTTGCCCAGCCGCGCATAGACGCAGCCCATGGTGTCGCGGCTGAGCGCATCGGCGGGAAGCGCGGCTTCGGCCTGTTCGAGCACGAACGCCGCGTCGCCTTCGCGCCGGACCATCGCATAGAGCTTGGCGAGCTGCGCGCGATATTCGCCCTGCGGGTCGAGCGCCACCGCGCGCTCGAGGCTGGCAATGCCGGGTGCGATCTGCCCGGCATCGGCCAGGGTGACGCCCAGCAGGAAATGGCCCTCGGCGTCGCGCGGGTCGTCATGCAGGAGCGAGGCCGCGAGCCTGTGCGTTGCCTGCAGGTCGCCCTGGCCCAGCGCCTCGCGCGCCGCGTCGATCCGCCGGGCGCGCAGGTCGATCATGCCGGAGCGCTCGTCCCGCCGCTATCGCTTCGGCGCGCCTTCCAGCGCTCGATCAGCGGCACGAAGGGGAAGATCGTCTGCTCCCAGATGGTCAGCCGCTTGCGATCGTCCTGGCCGACCAGCACGCCTTCGCCCTCCTTGTAGGTACCGAAGATGCGGTCTAGCAGGATCAGCGAATTGCCATAGTTGCAGCGTGTCGCCTCGTAATCGGTCGAATGGTGCAGGCTGTGATGGCGGATCGTGGTGAAGAAAAACGAGTACCAGATCGGCGGATCGGCCTTCACATTGGCATGCGCGAAGGTCGAGACGACATTGAGCACGTTCAGTCCCGCGAAGAGCGCGGTCAGATCGAAATCGAAAAAGGCGAGGACGCTGAGGCTGATCAGGAACAGCTCGATCGGATTGCCGACATAGCCCTTGGCGGCATTGAGCTGCGTGATGTGATGATGCGGCGCGTGCGTCAGCCAGAAAGCGGTCGAATTGTGCATCAGCCGGTGCATCCAGTACTGGCCGAATTCGAGGATCACCACGACCATGATCACCTGCACCAGCCACGGCACCTCGGCCATCCAGGTGGTGCTGATGCCGAGCCAGTCCTTGAGTGCGAGCAGCGGATCCTCGGCCAGCGTCTTGCTCAGCCAGGCGATCACGGTGGAGCTGAGAACGACGTAGAAAAGGTCGGTACGGAATTCCTGCCAGTTCATCCGCCAGCCTGCGTGTCGCTCGTGCACGAATTCGAGGAGCAGGACAGTGAGCGTGATCAGCGACGAGGTGACGATCAGCAGCCAGGGGATGTCCGTCAACGCCTTGGGCGCATAGGCCCAGAATAGCACCACCAGCGCCACCATCATGGGCGGTACGAGGTTGAACAGCCTGTCCTTGAGGGAAATCGTCATTGCGCAGCTCCGAAACCGGTCGAAAGTCTGCGCTGCACTGCATCATGTCGGGAGAGGCAAAAATGCGATGAAAGTCATAGTCCGCATCTATGCCTCGCGCATCGCGCGCACCCGACGGAACACCTCGTCCCAGAACAGCTGCGTCGCGGTGTCGCGCGCGGGATCGGTGCGCGCGAGCAGATAGATGTCATAGGCGGGCTCGATATCCGCGTAGAGCATCGGCCAGAGCCGACCCTTCGCGACATCCTCCTCCGCCGCCGGAACGGGCAGGAAGCCGATGCCGACGCCCAGCCGCACAAGCCGCTGCGCCTCGTTGATATCCTCGGCCAGGCCGCTGACCTTGGTGCCCAGGCCATTGCGGCGCCGCAGGTTGGTGATGAGCTCGATCTCGTCATCGCCGGTCAGCACGAAATGCTCGTCGCGCAGATCGGTCAGGCGGCTGTAGCGATGGCCGTAATGCGGGCTCGAGCGCGCGCAATAGAGCTGCTGGCGCTCGACCAGCAACGGCTCGTACATCAGCCCTCCACGCACCGCGCTGTCATAGCTCACCCCGATCTCGACTTCGCCCTGTTCGAGTGCATCGAGCACCTGCCGCCAGGGCGAGACGCGGATCTCGATATGGATATCGGGGTTGCGGCGGTGGAAGCTGGCAATCGCCTCGTCGAATTCGGGCGAGATCAGCCCCGACACGATCTGGATGCGGACAAAGCCCTCGACCCGCTTGGTCGCCTGCGCGATCTGGTGCGGCATCATCCGCGCGGATTCGAGCATGTCCTCGCAAAGAGCCATCATCGCCTTGCCCGCGGGCGTCGTCTCGACCCCGGTGGCGGTTCGGATCAGCAGCACGGTGCCGACATGATCCTCGAGCCGCTTCAGGGCCGCGCTGATGCTCGGCTGCTGGCGGTTGAGCTTGCGCGCCGCCGCGCCGATGCCGCCCGCGCGCACGATATCGACAAAGGTGCGCAGCAGGTTCCAGTCGACCCGGCTGGCGAACTTGCGATCGATCAGCGGTTCCCGATCCGGCATGCGACCTCCTTGCTTCGGACGGCGCACCATAGATCAGATTGATGTCAGTAGCGCAATATGCTTCGCTGTGACTATGACCCTTAGAGCGGCGGTCAGATCGGGGAGAGGCATGGGAATTCCGCAGAAAATCGCAGACACGCGGGCAGCGAGCGGTTAGCATCGGTCCCCATGCTGGCGCGCCAGCAATCCGGGGCAGGGGCGATGACGGCATTTTCGATCTACAAGTTCGCGCATGTGCTGGGCGTCATCCTGCTGCTGGGCAACATCACGGTGACCGCGGTGTGGAAGGTGTTTGCCGACCGCACGCGCAGCGCGCCGATCGTCGGCTTCGGCCAGCGCATGGTCACCGGCACCGATTTCGGGCTGACGGTGCCGGGCATCGTGCTGACGATCATCGGCGGCTATGGCGCGATGTACGAGGCGCGCTACGACTTTCCCGGACCGACCTGGCTGTTGTGGAGCCAGGTCAGCTTCGTTGTGGCGGGGGTGATCTGGCTGGGTATCCTTATCCCCATCCAGGTTCGGCAGGCGCGCATGGCCCGGGCGTTCGAACAGGCCGGCGAGGTACCCGAAGCCTATCGCATGCTCGCTCGGCGCTGGCTGTTCTGGGGGCTGGTCGCGACGGTCCCGCTGGTCGCCGCGCTCTATTTCATGCTCGACAAGCCCGGCTGATAGGCAAGGGGACACTGGGCCGAGGAGATGAGCCGATGCCGATGAAGCAGGGCGAGGATCTGCGGCAGCTGGTCGGGTATCAGCTGCAGCGGGCAAGCCTGATCGCAGAGCGGGACGCGCGCCGCGCGCTCGCGCCTTTTGGCCTGTCTCCGGCGAAGATGACCGCGCTGCTGCTCATCCGCGACAATCCCGGCTGCGACCAGACCGCGCTGGGCCAGGCGCTGGGCATCAACCGGTCGAGCGCGATGCGGCAGGTGAACATCCTGGAAGACAAGGGCTTGATCGAACGCCGCGCCGGACGCGATGCGCGCACCAACGCGCTGCACCTGACGGCAACGGGCGAGGAGCAGATCGCGGCGATGCTGGCCGCGATCAACACCGCCGATCGGGTGCTGGTCGAGAACCTGACCGGCGAAGAGGCCGCGCTGCTGAGCGCGATGCTCGAAAGGATCGCGACGCCCTCCCCACGGTCCCGACCGCGCAGGCGCAGCCCCCAAGCCTGACCGATCGCGACAAGCGACAGTGCGTTTCCGATTGCGCAAATTGTACGCATTGCATACAAATCCGCCCCGCTGTGCAGCAAAGTGAAAAGGGGAAAGAGCATGTCCGACGGTCAGGTGGTTTCGGTCCGCGTCGAAGATCGCATCGCCTGGGTGAAATTCGCCCGGCCCGAAAAACGCAACGCGATGAACCCCACGCTCAACCGCCAGATGATGGAGGTGCTCGACGAGCTGGAGTTTCGTGACGATGTCGGCGTGCTGGTGCTGGGCGGCGAGGGCAACAGCTGGTCCGCCGGCATGGACCTCAAGGAATATTTCCGCGAGACCGAGGCGCAGGGGCTGCGCGGCGTGCGCAAGTCGCAGCGCGAGAGCTATGGCTGGTTCCGGCGCCTGCGCTGGTTCCACAAGCCGACGATCGCGATGGTCAATGGCTGGTGCTTCGGCGGCGGCTTCGGCCCGCTGTTCGCGTGCGATCTGGCGATCTGCGCGGACGAGGCGCAGTTCGGTTTGTCGGAGATCAACTGGGGCATCCTGCCCGGCGGCGGGGTGACCAAGGTGGTGGTCGATCTGCTGCCGATGCGCGACGCGATGTGGCTGACGCTGACCGGCGAGCTGATCGACGGCAGGCAGGCGAGCGCGATGCGGCTGGTCAACGAGAGCGTGCCGCTCGACCGGCTCGAGGCGCGCACCACCGAGGTGGCGCAGCTGTTGCTCAAGAAGAACCCGGTCGCGCTCAAGTTCGCCAAGGATGCGGTCCGCCGGGTCGGCGTGATGACCTATGACGAAGCCGAGGACTATCTGGTCCGTATGCAGGAAGCGGCGAATTTCCACGACAAGACCGATGGCCGCAAGGAAGGCATCCGGCAGTTCATCGACGAGAAGAGCTACAAGCCGGGGCTCGGCGCCTATGACCTCGACAAGGCGGCGCGCAAGCCCGGGCAGGGATGATCCCGGACCGACCGGTTGCGGTCCTCACGGTCTGCCGTCCTGCAAGCCAGCGCATCTCGTCGAGTGCCTTGGTGCTCGAGCGCACGACGGCCGCGCTGGAAGGCCCCAAACAGACTTAGGTTTTTCTTATGGGCATGCCGCAAATCTGATTAGAGCCGTCGGGGGCGATCTGCAATGTTCTCTCACATAGCATTTCCGGACGAGAAATGCACATGGGGAGAATGCCATGAGCCCGATTCGCAAAACCCGTATCCGCGCCGCGACCACCACCGCTCTGGGCCTGCTCGCGCTCGGCGGCCTGCCGCAACAGGCATCGGCGCAGTCGACCGGTCCGCAGACGCCTTCCAGCGCGAGCGAGGCCGAGCCGCAGGAAATCATCGTCAGTGCGCGCCGCCGCGAGGAATCGCTGCAGGAGACGCCGGTCGCGGTCACCGTGTTCAGCGGCGAGGCGCTGGAGGATCGCCAGATCACCCAGACGCAGGATCTGGAGCGCTTCACCCCCAGCCTGCAGTTCAAGCCCGCGGGCCAGCTTTCGGGCAACAGCGCCGCCGCCGTCGTGTTCATCCGCGGCGTGGGCCAGGTCGACCCGACCGCAGCGGTCGATCCGGGTGTCGGCGTCTATATCGACGATGTCTATGTCGGCCGCTCGGTCGGCGGCACGATCGAGCTGGGCGATATCGCCAGCGTGCAGGTGCTCCGCGGTCCGCAGGGCACTTTGTTCGGCCGCAACACCATCGGCGGCGCGATCCTGGTCAACACGCGCGAGCCCGAGTTCGGCGAGTTTTCCGGCCGCAGTCGCCTGCGTACGGGGGAGGACAATCTGATCGAGGGATCGACCGCGCTCAACCTGCCGATCGCGGAAAACCTCGCCGCCCGCGTCTCGGGCGGGTTCCGCAAGCGCGATGGCTATGTCCGGCGCCAGTTCGATGGGCTGCGGCTGGGCAATGACAATGTCTACACGCTTAACGCCTCGCTGAAATGGGAGGCATCGCCGAGCTTCACCCTGTTGGTGCGCGGCGACTATACCGAGCGCAACGAGAATGGCGCACCGTTCGTCTTTGCCGGGATCAACGAACAGGCCCCGGTCCCCGCGATTGCCAGTGTCGGTGCCGGATGCCCCGGCGCAACCATCCCGTTCGCGCCGCTGACGCCCGGCAACCCGCGCTTCGGCGCGCCCAATGTGCCGCTGATCAACGATCCGCGCTGCGCCAACGATTTCTACAATCGCGGCCCCTATGTGAACGGCGGCACCGCGCCGGTGAGCAGCACCTCGAAGGTCTGGGGGCTGTCGGCCACCGCCAGCCTGGAGCTGTCCGAGGCGTTGACGGTCAAGAGCATCACCGCCTATCGCGACACGCAGTCGCGCGGCATCCGCGACGCGGACAACACGCCGTTCGTCATCCTCACCACCGATGTCGGCGCGAAGTCGAAACAGTTCAGCCAGGAACTCCAGCTGCAGCTCGATGCCGGGCCGGTCAGCGGCATTCTGGGTGGCTATTATTTCGACGAGGATACCGACGAGCGCGCCTCGGTGCCGATTTCCTTCCCGCCGTCGCCGCCGGTCATCGCGTCGATCCTGGCCGGCGGACCGGGAAGCCGCGACCTCCAGCTGTCGGACCTCGAAACCAAGTCGTTCGCGGTGTTCGGCGAACTGAGCTGGGAGGTCGCCACGGGGCTCGAGCTCACCGGCGGGCTGCGCTATACCGAGGATCGCAAGACCTATCAGGGCACGGTGCTCAACCTGTTCCCCTCGACCCGGCCCCATCCAACGGTCGCTGGGCTGGCGTCGCCGGATTATTCCTGTACGATGAAAACTCAGAGGTTTTGTTTAATATCGACACCTTCCCGTTTGCCGCAAACCAAGGGCCTGGCACGTTCGTTCCCACCACATTCTCACGAATCAACTTGGACGGTGTTCTCAGGGCGCGTTCCTACGCCGGCTTTGTGCAGCTTGACGGCCCGATCACGGAAACTCTCGAGTTTACGATTGGTGGTCGTTTCTCGCGCGACGAGAAGCGCTCATCAGAGAATTTGAACTTTCCGAATTTCCTCGTGACGGTGACAGACTTCCGTCAAGCTGATGCCTGGGAAAGCTTCGATTGGCGCGCAGGCCTTCGCTATCACGTCAATGATGACGTCATGCTCTATGCCAGCTACTCAAGCGGCTATAAGTCCGGCGGCTTCAACATTGGCGGAACTCAGCCATCCTATCGCCCCGAGACAGTCGACTCATACGAAGGTGGGCTGAAAAGCACATTCCTGGATAAGCGGCTGCGGTTCAACCTTACCGGGTTTTATAACGACTACAAAAACAAGCAAGAAAACAAGATCGAGACAGTGCAGGCACAGCTAGTGAATGCGGCTAGGGCTAGAGTATATGGTTTGGAAATGGAGATGCAATTGCGCCCCAGCAATGCACTCACCGTTGATGCCAACCTTACGTATCTGAACGCTCGTTATCGGGATTTTCTGACATCTGATCCGCTGAATATCACTGCGGGGAATGTTCAGCTTCGGGGTAATCAATTGACCTATTCGCCGACTTGGAAATTCGGTGTCGGCGCTCAATATGAGTTTGAATTGGGCAGTAGCGGAGAGATCATGGTTCGAGGTGATTTGTCCTGCGTTGACGACCAAACAATAACGCCTTTTAATAGGCAAGATGAAGGTTTAGATTCGTATTGTCGCGGAAATGTGCGTGCTGGATGGCACAGTGACGATAGTCGTTATTCTTTCGAGATTTTTGCAAACAATATTGGAGATGTTAATATTATTGAGTCTCGATTGCTTACAGCTACGATTTTGGGGCCGAACTACAACTCATTAGTACAGTCGCCCCGAGTTTACGGGATACGGCTTGGGGTAGAATTCTGAATCATGCCTAAGTCGCAGCAAATCCTAACAATCGTTAGCGGGTAATGTAAGATGGTTTCTATTGAACGTCACCCACCCGCTGGACGGGTACGGGGAACAACGTCATATTTGGCTGAGGTTGCTACTTTCCTCGGAATTCCCTACGCTCTCCCTCCTACTGGAAACCGGCGTTGGAAAGCAGCGGAGCCCATGCCCAAATGGGGGGCCGTGCGTTTCGCGGACCGTATGGGGCCTGCAGCAATGCAGGCCCCACTTCCTCAGGGTACAATTCTTTCACATCCCGATTGGCCGACCAGCGAAGACTGCCTCTATCTGAACATTTGGACCAAGGCGGAACCGGGCGACATGCGACCCGTCATGGTTTGGATTCACGGGGGCGGCTTCATCAGCGGTTCCACCGCTTATCCGGAATATGATGGCACGGCTTTGGCGGCCAAAGATGTGGTTCTTGTAAGCCTTGCCTATCGTCTCGGTGCCTTTGGCTTTTTCAGCCATCCCGAGCTTGCCCGAGAATCTGCCGAAGGCGTGTCCGGCAATTATGGCTTGAGCGATCTCTTACAAGGGCTTCGCTGGATTCAGGAGAACATTGCGGCCTTCGGCGGCGATCCAGATTGTGTAACCATTTTTGGCGAGTCTGCCGGCGCCTGGGCAGTTAGCCAGTTGCAGGCAAGCCCGCTTTCAGACGGCCTGTTTCATCGCGCTATAGGCCAAAGCGGGTCAAGCATGACTCGAATGCGATCCGCATTTGCAATGGTCGACGATGCTTTGCCGGTCGAGCAGGTGCACGCATCCTGGGCTGCAAATGCCCGGGTCCCACGTCTGAGAGACCTGCGTGATCTTTCGGCAAGCGAACTGTTGCAGCGGTGGGATGCGGACATGATGCTTGCCGAAGCAGTTGTCGACGGCTGGATATTGCCTGCCCAGGTTCGAGATATATTTGAGGCCGGTAACCATCAGAAAGTCCCGGTGCTCGCTGGCTTCAACAGCGATGAGCCCGAACTGCTTGGCAGTTTCGGACTCTATCCGATCCCTGAAGAAGCAGCCGATTATATCGCGCTTGTCCGCGCGCGCATGGGTGACCATTCCGATGAATTCCTGACCCTTTTCCCTGCCGACGATGTTCGGCAGTCCGCGATGCAAGCTTATCGCGATGGATTGCAGGGCGGGCTGAGCAGCATGGAATCCTGGGCCCGGCTCAATTTCTCTGCAGGCGCCGAGTCCCACGTTTACATCTTTAGCCACAAGCCGTCAGATGATCATATGGGCCTTGGCGCCTACCATATGGCAGAGATCCCTTATGTTTTCGGACACGTCGCGCGCAAATCATCGTTTGTTTATCCTGTGCTGGCGACAGGCCCAGTGACAGACGCCGATATTGAACTGTCGGAACGAATGTCCGACTGTTGGGTGCGCTTTGCGAGCGAAGGTACATTGCGCGCAGTCAATGGGTTCGGATGGCCTGCCTATTGCCCCATCAGGCGCCCATTCATGGAGATAGGTAAAGCTTTTGAGGTCAACGACAACCCGTTCCCGGGACGTTACGAGCTGTTTGAGAAAGTTCGCGCTAGCTTCATTGCCCAACGCAAATTTCGCAATCAGGTGTACAATCCGAGAGATGGTGGGTTCAAGCTGTGACAAAGGCTGCACCAAAAATGCTGAAGGGGTCATCAGTCACCTACGAACTGCACGGTAAGGCTGCATTACTAACTTTGGACGACCCTGGGACATTGAACGCAATGTCAAGAGCGATGACGGAGAGCTTGCTCCTCGCGCTCGACAAGGCAGAGAACGAAGCGCGAGCAGTCGTGCTGACTGGGGCGGGCAAGGGCTTCTGCTCGGGTGCCCGTCTTTCAGGCGGTGGCTTCGACCCAGCGCATCCTTCCTACGACGCAGGCCGGTCTGTCGAAGAGCGCTACAACCCGCTGATCTTGCGCATTACCCGCTACCCGCTGCCACTGGTGATCGCGGTCAATGGTGCCGCAGCAGGGTTTGGCTGCTCGCTTGCTCTGGCGGGTGATATGATTGTTGCTGGTGAGAAAGCCTTTTTCGTTCAGGCCTTCCGAAACATCGGTCTTGTCCCAGATGGCGGGTCAAGCCATCTTCTTGTCAAAGCTATTGGTCGGGTGCGCGCCAATCAGCTTATGCTCACCGGACAGCGGCTGTCGGCTGAACAAGCCCTGGCTTGGGGAATGATCAATCAGGTCGTACCGCAAACAGAGCTGATAACCGCCGCATTGGACATTGCTCAAACGCTGGCATCAGGCCCTACATTGGCTCTACAGCTTACGAAACAGCTTGCATGGCAGGCGGCGGATGTAAGTTTTGAGGAACAACTGCACGCTGAACGTGTCGCTCAATGCCGCGCCGGCGCGACTGCTGATCACCGTGAGGGCATTGCGGCATTTTGGGAAAAGCGAGCCGCCATTTTTGTGGGGACTTAACCCTCTCACCCTGACTTGCAGAAAGTGACTACAATGAAACGAGTTACAATAAAGAAGCAAATCTTGATAGCTGCAGCGCCGGAAATTGTCTTCGATGCCGTAACCCAGCCGGATCAGATTGTTCAGCATTATCCAGTGCAGCGCGTTGAGTCAGACATGCGCGTTGGCGGCACCGTGAACTATTATGGCGAACATGCCGGTGGTTCGTTCACAGATTTTGGGACAATCGACGCTTTTGAGCGCGGCCGCCACTTTAAGTACACGTACTGGAGTGACAATCACGGAACCGAACGCACGCCAGAGAATTTTATGACGATATCCTATGAGCTTGCTTCGGCCAACGGCAAATGCGTCCTCAATGTCACGCATAGCAATGCAATGGCAGGAGAGTATTATGAGGTCGTCGACGGTATGTGGGATTTTGTTTTGAATCAGCTCAAGAATCACGTGGAAGGGAAGCCATAAAACTGCGTTACTGCAACGTCCCAAACTGCCATTTGCAAACTCTTTGCATCAAGCCCCGCGATATGCGTGGGCCATAGCCCGGCGGCCGGCCCTTGAGGGTATGCGATAAGTTTGTGCTACGAGAGGCGCCGCGGCGCCCCAGGCAGGAGTCGAACTTCTGTGCCGCCCCAGGCGATACACCGCGTTTTAGCACCCATAGACCAACCCGCGCCTAACGCGGCTTTTTACTCGTGATCGCTTCCACGGAACGCGCGAGGTGATCATTCCACGTTTGTAACGCTTCCCGTTTTTCGGGTTTCCAGTCATGACGCTGGTAAATGCCTGCCACGCCAGCTCGCGAGCCTCCCACGTGATTGAGAACAGCTTCAGTGACCTCAAACCTCACCCCTAACCTTTGAAACCCCGTTGCGAGCGTTCTGCGCAGGTCATGGAGACGCCAAGCTGGGACGGGTTGGCCGCCATCGTTTGAAATTAAGCCGTCGAGTTTGGTCTTGCCCTTGTGATAGGCCATGAACGCGCCGCCAGTTGCCGTGGGGAACACTCTTCCACGGGAAGGCCATTTTTCACTCCCCGCCACATTGTCGAGTTCGGCTATCGCAAGATCGTTAAGGGGGATGGTTGTTGGCTCGCCATTTTTTGTGCGATCTCCCGACAGCCGCATTTCGCGTTCGGAGCGGCTCAACTCTTGCCAATGGAGACCACCAATCTCCTCGCGGCGTTGGCCCGTGGCGATCAGCAGACGAACGATCGGGCCGAAGCATCGATGGCACTTCGCAGCATGGATCCAAACCCGCGCGAGCTCATTGTCATTCAGCCAGCGCTCGCGAGCCTTGACCGCCTTTGGGGTCTCCATTCCCTCCATCGGACTTCGGTCAATATCGCCGCGGCTTACTGCCCATCGAAACAAGCGTCGCAGCACGGCAAAGACGTTGCGCCGATTGGCAGCCTGCTCCTTCGGCATCCGATCGAACACAGCGACGACATCAACGCGCGTGATGCTTGGCAGGGCTTTGTCCCGGAGAACCGGTTTGACGTGAAGGTGGAGCGAGCGCGTAACCAGTGTCGACCAGCCCTTGCCCTTGCAAGCGGCGGCAAAACGGTCAGCATAGTTGGAGAAGGCGAGATCCACAGCTTCTCGCCGGCGTTGCTTATCCGCCTCGACCGGATCGATCCCTTGGGCCACCAAGCGCAGAAGTCGTGTCGCTTCCTCTCGGGCCGTGAACGGTGTCCAAGGCGATCCATGACCGCCGATCGTGTATCGACGCGTCTTGGCCTCTCGGCCGCCCATACGATACTGGACGACGTAAGAGGCCGAGCCACCCGCCGTGATCTTGAGTCCGAACCCCTTCAACTCGTCGTCCCACAGGAAGCCCGAGACTGCTCCAGCTTGGAGCGCATCGAGGGTTCGCTTAGTGATTTTCCCGGTGGCCATGACGAACCTCATGTACCAGAAAAGTAATCACCCAGCAATCACCGATGCGGAAATGGGCGGCGGTGCGCGGCGGCACACTTCGGCATAAAATACTGATAATGCTACATTTGCTCTGATAAACGATTGATCTATTTCCGCCGGAAACGGAAGTACCAGACCTCGTGCCCCTGCGCGCGGGCCTTGGCCTCGTAGCGCGTTTCGGGCCAGCCGCCGGGGCGGGTGAGGAAATCCTTCGGGCGCTCGCACAGCCAGTCGAAGGCGGGGTGGTCGTTCATCACCATCATCGCATGCGCGACATAGATGGGGTGATCGGTGCCGAAGCGGAATTCGCCGCCGGGCTTGAGCTTGGACGCGATCAGGTCGACCGGCCCCTTGTTCATCATCCGCCGCTTGGCATGGCGCGCCTTGGGCCAGGGATCGGGGTGGAGCAGATAGACGAAGCTGAGCGCGCCATCGGGCACGCGCTCAAGCACGTCGATGGCATTGCCCATGTGCAGCCGTACGTTGAAAAGGTTCTGCTCGCGCACATGCTGCAACGCGCCCACCACGCCGTTGAGAAAGGGCTCCGCGCCGATAAAGCCGTGATCGGGCAGCATGTCGGCGCGATAGGCCATATGCTCGCCCGCGCCGAAGCCGATCTCGAAATGCAGCGGGCGATCGTCGCCGAACAGCCGGCGAGAGGTGATCTCGCCCTCTTCCGGCACGCTGATCTGCGGCAGCAGCTTCTCGACCAGTTCGGCCTGGCCCAGGCGCAGCTTGTGGTTCTGCTGACGGCCATAAAGCCGCCGCACCGATACGGGGTCTCCGGGTTTGTACGCGGTCATGGGCAACGCGCCTAGCAAAGCCGCGCCGCGATGCAAGCGGCTATCGGCCCCCACCACCCAGCGTGATCGTCTTGTCGCTGCCGGTTGTGGAAACCGAAGAGACGGGTCTTTCCTTCTCGATAATCTCGAGCGCCTGCTGCGGCGGGACCATGCGGTCGAAATTGCGATAGCTGAATATCCGATCAAGCTGGTGCAGCGCGACAGCAAAGCGGGTCTTGCTGTTCTCGCCGGCATCCAGCAGATTGGGCGCGGGGCGCACAATGATCGCCCGTCCCGCGTCGCTGAGCGCCAGCATGTAGCTGTCATCTTCTCCATCGGCCTGGCGATAGACAGCATGGGCACCCACGACCGAGTCACGGCACCAGACATGCCCTTGGGAAGTTCTGGGCTGGTCCGTGTCCGGCTCTATGCTGGACATCAATGCATCCAGCAGCGCGTTACCGAGGCGTCGGTTGCTATCGGCACCCACGGGCCGGGCGGACTTGCCGAATGCGATCGCCTTGGCGCATGGCTGTACCGGCGCGGCGGCCGCAGCCATGCGGGTGGCTTCGGGCCAGGTGATCTGGCGCGCAATCGCCGTCATGAGCTCCGAAAGCGCATCGGCCTCTTCGGTCTGGGAACTCAGCCGGATTTTCGCGATCCATTCGCCCATCGGCACCAGCACGACGGCAGTCGATCGAATGGACCCGCCGCCCGTCGCATACACGGCCTTGAAGGCGCCCGTGGCCTCACCCACAGGCAAGGCCGCAGGACCCGATTCGAGAGTCGATTGAATGACCCATTTGTCAGACGCGGCGAGGCTTGCATTGGCACGGTCGAACCATATGGCCAGATCCCCGGCACCCGGACGGAATATATAGACGGTTGCAATTGTCGCGCCGCTGGAAATTTCGTAATGTGCCTGAACATCCAATTCCATCGGTGCCGTCGTGGCAATTTCGGTCCTGTTCAATCCGGCGAGAACGGGATTGAGGATGATACCAGTGGCAGCATGCTTCCACCGCGCGTTTGCCGGAACATTCAGCACTTCGCGCGCCTCTAGCGGCATGGTCAAAGCCAGCAATAACATCCCAATAATGGCTGTAATTTTATTGCCGAAGCGTATCATTTCATCTGTCCTAGTTCGGTCACCTGTCTATTGGTTATCTGCAGACATTTCAATTGAAGCCTTCTATCGGAGGCGATCGCGCTTATGAATGGCAAGCGGCTTGTGCGGTGCGCGTCGCTTATTTACAGTGATGTCAATGACTGACGCTCCTGCCTCCGCTTCGCCCGCCCTTTCCGCCGCTGCCGATGGTGCAGAGCCGATCTGGAAGACGCATTACAACCATCCCTGCGCCTGGGATCAGACCTTCGCGCCGCTGTCCCTGCCCGACATGTTCTTTGCTTCGGTCGCGCGCAAGGGATCGGCGCCGCTGCTCGATTTCATGGGACGCAAGTACAGCTACGATCAGGTCGCCCGCGGCGTGGCGCGCGTAGCCAAGGGCCTGCAGCAGCGGGGCATCGGCAAGGGCGACCGGGTGGGGCTGTTCCTGCCCAATGTGCCGCATTATGTCGCGGCCTATTATGGCGCGATGGCGGCCGGCGCGACCGTGGTCAATTTCTCGCCGCTCTACACCGTCGACGAACTGGCGCATCAGGTCGAGGACAGCGGCACGACGATCCTGTTCACGCTCTCGGCCACCGCGCTCTTGCCCACCGCGCTCAAGGTGCTCGACAGGTCGGGGCTCCAGCGGCTGGTCGTAGGGTCGGTCGCGGGCGGACTGCCGCCGGTCAAGTCGCTGCTGTTCCGGCTGTTCAAGGGCCAGGAGACCGCCGAGGTCCCCCGCGACCCGCGCATTACGCGCTTTTCGAAGCTGATCGCCAATGATGGCCGCTACACGCCGGTGCCGATCGATGCCGAGCGCGACATCGCGCTGTTCCAGTATACCGGCGGCACCACCGGCACGCCCAAGGGCGCGATGCTGAGCCATCAGAATCTCTCGGCCAATGCGCGCCAGGTCAACGCGATCGATCCGCGCAACGATAGCGAGCACGACCGGATCCTGGGGGTGCTGCCCTTTTTCCATGTCTTCGCCAATACCTGCGTGCTCAACCGCACGGTGCTCAACGGCGGCGAGATCGTGATGCTGCCGCGCTTCGAGGCGGCGGCGGCGCTGAAGGCGATCACGCGCACCCAGGTGACCGCGCTGCCTGGCGTTCCGACCATGTATCAGGCGCTGCTCGACAATCCGGAAATTGCCAACACCCGGTTCGCGTCGCTTCGCGCCTGCATTTCGGGTGGCGCGCCGCTCGCCGCCGAGGTCAAGGCGCGGTTCGAGAAGGTCACCGGGGCCAATGTCGTCGAAGGCTATGGCCTGACCGAGAGCAGCGGCGTCGTCTCGACCAATCCCTATGAGGGGCTGAACAAGCCCGGCACCATCGGTCAGCCGCTGCCCGGCACGCTGGTGCGGCTGGTCGACAAGGAAGACCCGAGCAAGGACGTGGCCCCCGGCGAGCCGGGCGAGATCATCTTCGCGGGGCCGCAGGTGATGCGCGGCTACTGGAACCGCCCCGATGCCGATGCCGAGGTGTTCATCGGCGGCTTCCTGCGCACCGGCGATGTCGGGCAGATCGACGAGGACGGCTATATCCGCATCGTCGACCGCATCAAGGACATGATCGCGGTGGGCGGCTTCAAGGTCTTCCCGAGCCAGATCGAGGAAGTGCTCTATCGCCACCCGGCGGTGAAGGAGGCTTTGGTGATCGGCGTCCCCGATGCCTATCGCGGCGAGAGTCCCAAGGCCTTCGTCGCGCTGCAGGAGGATGCCGAGGCGGACGGACCCTCGCTGATGGCCTGGCTCAACCCGCAGCTCGGCAAGCACGAGCGCGTGATCGCGGTCGATATCCGCGACTCGCTGCCCAAGACGCTGATCGGCAAGCTCGACCGCAAGGAACTGCGCAAGGCCGAAGGCATCGCGGCCTGAGGCACGGGGTTAACGCCCCTTGCCAAGCTGTCACATCGATGACACACTCCCCCAAATGCAGGGGTGGGGCCTGCATCTGGCAAGGCAGGGGAATGCATATGCCCAATGCTCTGGAAAAGCGGTTCGAGACCGCGCGCTACAATGCCAATATCGTCAAGCCGGTCGCGGCCGAAAGCCTCTGGGAAAAGCGGATCAGCAATCATGTCGCCTATGCGCTGCTGATGTATACCGGCCTGCAGATCTTCGTGGTGATGCAGGCGATCCGGGGCGAAGGCGCGTCGATCCTGCCTTATATGGGGCTGGTGGCGCTGGTCGGGATCGTCATTCCGCTGTGCCGCCGCGTCGAGAAGCGCTGGCAGCGCCTGGTGCGCAGCGGCACCTCCGAAGCCGAGCTTGGCCGCGCCTATCGCGGCGATCGCCTGGGCATCTGGCTCTTCGCGATCGGTTTTCCCTTCGGTTTCGTTGCTCTCTTCAAGGGATTGCAGACGCTGATCTGAACCCGCGGGTCCGATTGACCATCGGCAGCCAGCGACCTACATCGCGTTGATGCAGACCCCCGACCAAGCCAGAGACCTGGCGCAAGACCTTGTCGCCCGCGCCATGGCCGCTGGCGCGACCGCCGCCGATGCGGTGTTCGCCTGCGATGCTTCCACCGATGTGCAGATGCGGCTGGGCGCGCTCGAGGACGTCCAGCGGTCCGAAAGCGCAGGGATCGGCCTGCGCGTGTTTCACGGGAAACAGTCGGCGAGCGTCTCGGGCGCGGACGTGAGCCCCCAGGGCCTTGCGACGCTCGCCGAGCGCGCGGTCGCGATGGCGCGGCTCGCGCCCGAAGATGCCTATGCGGGCCTCGCCCCCGAAGAGCGGCTGATGCGCGGCCCCCTGCCCGATCTCGAGCTCGACGACGGCAGCGATCCCGATCCGGCGCTGTTGCGCGAACTTGCGCTCGCCTGCGAGGATGCCGCGCGCGCGGTGCCCGGCGTCACCAACAGTGAGGGCGGATCGGCCAGCGCGGTGCGATCAGTCATGGCGCTCGCCACCAGCCACGGTTTCTGCGGCAGCTATGGCGGCAGCCGCTATGGCATCGGCGCGAGCGTGCTCGCCGCGCGCGACGGCCAGATGGAGCGCGATTCGGCCTCGCACAGCACGCGCTTCCTCGCCGATCTCGAACCGCCCGAAGCGATCGGGCGCCGCGCCGGCGAACGCGCGGTCGAGCGGCTGGGCACGGGGAAGATCGAGAGCGGACCGATGCCGGTGATCTATGATCGCCGCGCGGGCGGATCGCTGCTCGGGCCGCTGCTGGGCGCGATCGCGGGCAGCGCGATCGCACGCAAGACCAGCTTCCTGCTCGACCGGCGCGGCCAGCCGGTATTCGATTCGAGCGTGTCGATCATTGACGACCCGCACCGGCCCCGCGGCCAGCGATCGCGCGCCTTCGATGGCGAGGGCCTGCCCACCACGCGCTGGCGGATCGTCGACCAGGGCGTGCTCAGCGGCTGGATGATGGACAGCGCCTCGGCGCGGCAGCTGGGCGAAGCGCCGACCGGCCATGCCTCGCGCGGGGTCAGCGGTGCGCCGTCGACCGGATCGAGCAATGTGCACATGGAAGCCGGCACGCAAAGCCCCGAGGCGCTGATGGCCGACATCAAGCTCGGCCTGTACGTCACCCAGCTGATCGGCATGGGCGTCAATGGCGTCACCGGCGATTACAGCCGGGGGGCGAGCGGTTTCGTCATCCGCGACGGGCAGCTGGCCGAGCCGATCAGCGAGATCACCATCGCCGGCAATCTCAGGGACATGTTTGCCGCGCTGATCCCGGCCGACGATCTCGAGTTCCGCTATGGCGTCAACGTGCCGACCTTGCGCATCGACGGCATGGTCGTGGCGAGCAGCTGATGCGCATCGCCGCCCGCGCGCTCGCGATCGCCGGGCTGGTGCTGCTGGCAGGCTGCGGCGGCTGGCGCGACGAGGGCCGCCCGCCGCGCACCGACGATGCGATCACGGTTCCGCCCCAGGCGTCGCTCGTCTCGGTGCCCGTCGAGGCCGATCTCGGCAACCTCGCGCGCGCGATGGAGCGGCAGGTCCCGCGCCGCCTGTGGAGCATCGACCAAAAGGACCAGGTCTGCGTCGCCAGCGAGAAGGTCGATCTGGGGATCGCCAAGGTCAAGACACCCAAGATCAAGTGCCGCATCGTCGGCGAGGTGACGCGCGGCGCGATCGCGGTAACGGGTTCGGGCCAGCGCATCCGCCTGTCTATCCCGATCACGGCGGTCGTGCGCGCCGAGGATATCGCGGGCATCCTCAAGCGCGAGACCGCGACCGCGCGGGCGATGGTGCATGCCGATATCCGGATGGCCATCGCGCGCGACTGGACGCCGCGCGGCACGCTCGACCTTCGCTACGACTGGACCACCGAGCCGCATGTCGAGTTTCTCGGCCAGAAGATCCGCTTCACGAAAGAGGCCGAGCGCGAATTGGCACCCATTATCGCGAAACTCGAGCGCGAGCTGCCCGGCGAGCTCGGCAGGCTCGAGCTGCGCCGCCAGATCGAGAAGGCCTGGGCCTCGGCCTTCACCTCGGTGGTGCTCAACGAGCGCAACCCCGAGGTGTGGATGCGCATCACCCCGCGCGCGCTGCAATATGGCGGGTACGAGATCGTGCAGGGCAGGCTCAGGCTGAAGCTCGGCATGCGCGCGCTCACCGAAACCTCGCGAGTTGCAGCCGGTGCTGCTCGAGGCGCTGCAGAAGCGCTCGCGCCGCCCGTTCGAGGTGCCGGGGCTCAACCCGGTCGATGCGACCTTCAAGGCAGCGACGATCTACGGCACCAGGGGCGGCAAGATCGCGGTCGGCCTGACCTTCAGCGCGCACGAACGCGGCAGCAGGACGCCGACCACGGGCACCGTCTGGATGACGGGCAAGCCGGTCAATGCCGAGGATTCGCGCCGCGTCGGCTTCGAGGATTTCGAGGTCACCGGCACCACCGACATGACCGGCGGTGACCTGATCCTCGAGATGATCAACGCGCCCGGCGTCGCGCCGATGGTGGCAGAGATGCTCGCGCAGAATTTCGAGCGCGACTATGCCGAACTGCTCGGCAAGATCGATGCGGCGATCGAGACCAAACGCACCGGCGACCTGATCATCCACGCCAAGGTCAAGCGCGCGAAGACCGGACAGCTTCAGGCGGCCGGCGCCGGGCTGTACCTGCCGGTCTGGGCCAGCGGCACGGCGAGCGTCACCATCCAGCCCTGACCGGCGTCGCTCAGCCCTTCAACCGCGCGGCGTGCCAGCGCAGGTGATCCTCCATGAAGGTGGAGATGAAATAATAGCTGTGGTCATAGCCTGGCTGCAGGCGCAGCGTCAGGTCGATGCCCGCCGCGGCGCACGCCTCGGCAAGCAGCTGCGGCTTGAGCTGTTCGGCCAGGAAGCTGTCGGCATCGCCTTGGTCGACCAGCAGCGCGGGGACGCGCGCGCCATCCTCGATCAGCGCGACCGCATCGTGCTTGCGCCAGGCCGCACGATCCTCGCCCAGATAGCCGGTCAGCGCCTTGACGCCCCAGGGCACCTGCGACGGCGCGACGATCGGCGCGAAGGCCGAGACCGCACGGTACCGGTCGGCATGGGTGAGGCCGATGGTCAGCGCGCCATGCCCGCCCATGCTGTGCCCCATGATCGACTGGCGCGTCATGTCCGCAGGGAAGCAATCGCCGATGATCTCGGGCAGCTCCTGCGTGATATAGCTCCACATCCTGTAGTGCGGCGCGAATAGCTCCTCAGTCGCATCGACATAGAAGCCCGCGCCCAGGCCGAAATCGTAGGCGCCTTCGGGGTCGTCCGCGACGCCCTCGCCCCTGGGGCTGGTATCGGGCGCGACGAAGATCAGGCCGAGCTCGGCACAGGCGCGGCGGAAATCGCCCTTTTCGGTGACATTGGCGTGCGTGCAGGTCAGGCCCGACAGATACCAGACCACCGGCAGCTTCGCGCCCTCTTCATGGTCGGGCACGAAGACGGAGAAGGTCATGTCGGTGCCGGTCACCTCGGAGGCATGGCGCAGCACCGCCTGCTCGCCGCCGAAGCTCTTAGCCGACGAGAGGGTTTCCACCGCGACCGGCATCAGAACACCACCACGGAGCGGATCGACTTGCCCGCGTGCATCAGGTCGAACGCGGTGTTGATCTCTTCCAGCCCCATGACATGCGTGATCATCGGGTCGATCTCGATCTTGCCCTGCATATACATGTCCACGATCTTGGGCACGTCGGTGCGGCCCTTCGCGCCGCCGAACGCGGTGCCGCGCCAGTTGCGCCCGGTGACCAGCTGGAACGGCCGCGTCGCGATCTCCTTGCCGGCCTCGGCCACGCCGATGATGATCGATGTGCCCCAGCCGCGATGGCAGGCCTCCAGCGCGGTGCGCATGACGTCCGTATTGCCCGTCGCGTCGAAGGTATAGTCCGCACCGCCATCGGTCATCTCGACGATTTTCGCGACGACGTCCTCGCGGCTCATGCCCTTGCTGTTCAGGAACGCGGTCATGCCGAACTTGCGGCCCCATTCCTCGCGATCGGGGTTGATATCGACGCCGATGATCCTGTCCGCACCCGCCAGCCGCGCGCCCTGGATGACGTTGAGGCCGATGCCGCCCAGGCCGAACACCACGACATTGTCGCCGACCTGCACCTTGGCGGTGTTGATCACCGCGCCGACTCCGGTGGTGACGCCGCAGCCGATATAGCAGCTGGTCTGGAACGGCGCGTCCTCCCGGATCTTCGCCACCGCAATCTCGGGCAGCACGGTGAAGTTCGAGAAGGTCGAGCAGCCCATATAGTGATAGATCGGCTGGCCCTTGTAGCTGAACCGCGTCGTGCCGTCGGGCATCAGCCCCTTGCCCTGGGTCGCGCGGATCGCGGTGCACAGGTTGGTCTTGCCGCTGAGGCAGCTTTTGCACTGGCGGCATTCGGGGGTGTACAAGGGGATGACGTGGTCGCCGGGCTTGACCGAGGTCACGCCCGCGCCGACCTCGCGCACGATCCCGGCGCCCTCATGCCCCAGCACGCTGGGGAAGATCCCCTCGCTATCGAAGCCGTCGAGCGTATAGGCATCGGTATGGCAGATGCCCGTCGCCATGATCTCGACCAGCACCTCGCCTGCCTTGGGTCCCTCGAGGTCGAGCTCGACGATCTCCAGCGGCTTCTTGGCTTCAAAGGCAACGGCGGCACGGGTCTTCATGGGTCGCAGACTTTCTGTTGATGGGTGGTTTGCGGCGGCTCTAGCACCGTGCCGCACGGGCGTTAAGCCGCAAGTTCGGCCCCGGCCCGTTCAAAGAAAAGCTCGGCTTCGTATGGCGCTGGCCGCATCCGGGCCTATATTGCCCAAAACCTGATGCGCGGCATGCCTCGCGCCATTACGGACGGGTCGATGCTGCTCAACCTCAGCCAGGCGAATTTCCGCAACGACGACGAGGCCGGGCGGCTGGTGTCGCTTCGCGCCTATCAGCTCGGCCCCGACGATCCCGATAACGGCCTTTATTCCGATCTGGTCGGCCTCGCGCGCGCGCTCGGCGGCACCGAGACCGCGTTCATCTCGATCGTCGAGGAGCAGCGGCAATGGTTCAAGGCGGCGCTGGGCCTGGGCCTGGCCGAAACACCGCGCTCGATCGCCTTTTGCGACCATGCCATCCGCTCGAACGAGGTCATGGTGGTGCTCGATGCGCGCGCCGATCCGCGCTTTGCCGACAATCCGCTGGTCACCGGCCCGCCGCATATCCGCTTCTACGCGGGGGCCCCGATCATCAACGGCGAAGGCTATGCGCTGGGCACCATCTGCCTGTCCGACAGCCGCCCCCGCGAGGGTTTCGAGGGTGCCGAGCAGCTCGCCGCGCTCGCCCGCCAGGTGGCGGCGCTGCTCGAGCTGCGCCGG
>NZ_QKVT01000001.1:2492522-2496672 GCF_003426715.1 Blastomonas sp. UPD001 | reverse complement strand
CCACCGCCGAAGGCATGCTGGTGGCGGGCAACCCTGCTTGGGAAAAGGCTTTCGGCCCGGTGCCCGCCGATGGCAAGGGCCATATCCGCGACTATTTCGCGCAGGCCGACGAGGCCGATGTGGTGCAGCTTGCCAGCGGCCAGACCGATGTCCAGCTCGAGCGCGAGATGCGCGGGCGCGATGGCCAGCCGATCTATGCCAGCTGGAGTCTGGCGCGCGAGGGCGAGCTGATCTTCGGCATCGCGCGCGACATCACGCGCACCCGCGCCGCCGAAGCGCAGCTGGCGCAAGTGCAGCGGATGGAATCGATTGGCCAGCTGACCGGCGGCATCGCGCATGATTTCAACAATCTGCTCACCATCATTTCGGGCAATCTGGACATCGCGCAGAAGCGCATCGCCTCTGGCCAGGTCGAGCGCGCGGAAATGGCGATCGCCAACGCCCGCGACGGGGCGAGCCGTGCCGCCAACCTGACCCAGCGCCTGCTCGCCTATGCGCGCCGCCAGTCGCTGACGCCGACGTTGATCAAGCCCGCCGAACTGATCCGCGACCTCGAGCCGCTCGCAGCCCAGGCGCTCGACGAACGCCACGAGCTTGTGGTCGAGTGTCCCGACAGCCTGTGGCCGATCACCGTCGATGCCAGCCAGCTCGAAAACGCGCTGCTCAATCTCGTGGTCAACGCGCGCGATGCGATGGAGCAGCCGGGCACGATCACGATCCATGCCAGCAACGCGCTGCGCAGCGAGGACGACATGGCCGACGGCCACGACGCCGCGCCGGGCCGCTATGTCCGCTTCTGCGTGCATGATACCGGATCGGGCATTCCGCCCGACATTGCCGCGCACATTTTCGAGCCGTTCTTCACCACCAAGGAGATCGGCAAGGGCACCGGGCTCGGCCTCAGCCAGGTCCAGGGATTCGTCGCGCAATCGGGCGGGTTCGTGACGGTCGAAACCGCGCCGGGCGAGGGTACGACGCTCAGCCTGTGGCTGCCGGTCACCGCCGATGCGTTCGACGATCTGCCCGGCCGCGAGGGCACCAGCGATGGCGAGCCGATGTGCCGCACGGACTGCACGATCCTGCTCGCCGAGGACAACGCGGCGCTGCGCGCGCATGTCAGCGACGTCCTGCAGGAAGCGGGCTTTACCGTGATCGAGGCCGAGGACGGCCAGGCCGCGCTCGAGCTGATGCGCGCCGCAGCAGATCAGGAACGGCCCGACCTGCTGCTCAGCGACATCACCATGCCGCGCATGGACGGCAAGGCGCTCGCCGCCGAGGTGCATCACGCCTGGCCCGAAATCCCGATCGTGCTGATGACCGGCTATGCCGGCGGCGCGATCGACAGCTGCCCGCACAACCTGCTGATCACCAAGCCCTTTGCGCCCGACGATCTGGTGGCGCTGGTGCGACGGACGCTCGCCGCCGCACCCCAGGCCTGATCGGGATCAGCCGACCACGCCCGCCGAGGCGAGCAGCGCCAGCGTGAGCAGATCGCCCGCGGTCGACGACATGGCCGCGATCTGCACCGGCTTTTCCATGCCGATCAGCATCGGGCCGATCATCGCATCGCCGCCGAGTTCGCGCAGCAGCTTGGCCGACAGATTGGCCGATTGCAGCCCGGGCATGATCAGCACATTGGCCGGCGCCGACAGACGGCAGAACGGATAATTGGCCATCAGCTTCGGGTTGAGCGCGACATCGGGCGACATCTCGCCCTCATATTCGAAGGTCACCCCGCGCTCGTCGAGGATGCTCACCGCGTCACGGATGTTGTCGAGCCAGCGCCCGGGGGGGTTGCCGAAGTTCGAATAGGACAGGAAGGCGACGCGCGGATCGTGGCCCAACCGCTTGGCGACATGCGCGGTATTCTCCGCGATGCATGCCAGCTCCTCGGCGCTCGGGCGTTCGTTGACCGTGGTATCGGCGAGGAACACCGTGTGGCTCTTGCCGACCATGACATGGATGCCGAACGGCGTCTGGCCGGGCTTGGGATCGAGCACGCGGCGGATCTCGCGCATCGACTGGCCGAACGTACGCGTGATGCCGGTCAGCATCGCATCGGCCTCGCCCAGATGGAGCAGCGCCGAACCGAAGATGTTGCGGTCCTGGTTGACCATGCGCTTGACGTCGCGCTTGAGGTAACCGCGCCGCTGCAGCCGTTCGTAGAGCACCTCGACCATGCGCGGCACCAGCGGCGAATTGGTGCTGTTGTGCACCTCGAACGCCATCGGATCGTCGACCGCCAGTTCCTTCAGCTTGTCGCGCACGCGCTGTTCGCGCCCGACCAGCACCGGCGTGCCATAGCCACCATCGCGGAACTGGATCGCCGCGCGCAGCACCACCTCTTCCTCGGCCTCGGCGAAGACGACGCGCTTGGGGTTGGCGCGCGCATCGCTGTACACCTGGGTCAGCACCGCCGTGGTGGGGTTGAGCCTCGACTTGAGCGAATGGCGATAGGCCGCCATGTCCTCGATCGGTTTCTGCGCGACGCCGGTGTCCATCGCCGCCTGCGCGACCGCGCCCGACACGACCTCCATCAGCCGCGGATCGAACGGCGCGGGGATGATATAGTCGACGCCGAATTTCTGCGTCGCGCCGCCATAGGCCGCGGCCACTTCCTCGGGCACCTGCTCGCGCGCGAGTTCGGCGATCGCCTTGGCCGCCGCGATCTTCATCTCCTCGTTGATCGCGGTCGCGCGCACGTCGAGCGCGCCGCGGAAGATGAACGGGAAACCCAGTACATTGTTGACCTGGTTGGGATAATCCGACCGGCCCGTGGCGATGATCGCGTCGGGCCGCGCCGCCTTGGCATCGGGCGGTGTGATCTCGGGATCGGGATTGGCCATGGCGAAGATGATCGGCTGCGGCGCCATCTTCATCACCATTTCGGGTTTCAACGCGCCCGCAGCCGACAGGCCGAGGAAGATGTCCGCGCCGTCGAGCGCCTCTTCGAGCGTGCGCCGATCGGTCTTGGCGGCATGCGCCGACTTCCACTGGTCCAGATCCTCGCGGCCCTGATAGATCACGCCCGACCGGTCGCACATCAGCACATTGTCGTGCGGCACGCCCATCGCCTTGATCAGCTCGGTGCACGCGATCGCCGCGGCGCCCGCACCGTTGACCACCATCTTGACGTCCTTGAGCTCGCGCCCGGTCAGGTAGCAGGCGTTGAGCAGCCCGGCGGCCGAGATGATCGCGGTGCCATGCTGGTCGTCGTGCATGACCGGAATGTTCATCCGCTCCTTGAGCGCCTGTTCGATGATGAAGCAGGCGGGCGCGCCGATATCTTCCAGGTTGATGCCGCCGAAACTCGGCTCGAGCAGTTCGACGCATTCGATGAAGCGGTCGACATCCTCGGTATTCACCTCGATATCGATCGAATCGACATCGGCGAAGCGCTTGAACAGCACCGCCTTGCCTTCCATCACCGGCTTGGAGGCGAGCGCGCCGAGATTGCCGAGGCCCAGGATCGCGGTGCCGTTCGAGATCACCGCGACCAGATTGCCCTTGGCGGTATAGTCATAGGCGGTGGCCGGGTCTTCGGCGATCGCACGCACGGGCACCGCGACGCCCGGCGAATAGGCGAGGCTGAGGTCGCGCTGGGTCGCCATCGGCTTCGAGGCGATGATCTCGATCTTGCCCGGGCGTCCGGTGGAATGGAAATGCAGCGCCTCGCGCTCGGTGAACTGGACGTTGCTCTTATCGCTCATCGACAGGCCCTTGTCTGGCGAACGCAAGGGCTGCGCCCGCTGGTTGATCCGATTATCTCTGCCGCTTGCCCCGGCCCGATGGTTTGATGACGCCCCGCGCCGTCTTGCATAGCCGTGACCGCAAGCTTTGGGCAAGCCTTGACGCTACGAAATGTTGCGCAGCATGGCCCATCAGCCGGCCCCTTCGCCGCGCAGCGCGGCGGCCACCAGATCGGGCCGCTGGAACAGAAGCATGCGCCCGGTACCGGGCACGATCTCGGCGCGCGACCCCGGCCAGAGCGACTGCCAATAGGGTACGGAATCGGACGCGGCATACATGGTGTCTTCGGCCCCGCACAGGATCGTGATGCGGCTGCCGTCGTCGAGCCGCTGCACCGTCTCGTGCGGTTCTGAGCGCGCGATGGCGAGAAACCCCGCCCCGCCCTGCATCGCGCTCTGCT
>NZ_QKVT01000001.1:2472483-2492422 GCF_003426715.1 Blastomonas sp. UPD001 | reverse complement strand
TCGGCAATGACGATGGTGCCGTCGGCGTCGCAGGCGGCAGAGGCATAGGCGCGCGGATTGACGAAAGCGGGACCCGCCGGTGCCCTGCCCGCATCGTGCATCAGCGCTTCGGCCAGCGCTTCGGGCGCTTCGGCGAGCACCGCGCCAAAGCCTTCACTATCCTCGTGCAGCATGTCGAGCGGGTTTTGCGCGTCATCCGCCGCGCGGAACCGTTCGAGAAAGCGCTGAGCGCGGGACACGGGACTGCCCTCCTGCCATTGGCGCGACCCCGCGGCAGGCCCAGTGTGTCGAAAGCTCCGCGCCGAGGCAAGCCCCGGCGCGGCAAGGGGAATCTCAGCTCGGCACGGTGGGGGCGGACAATTGTTTCGGCGGAGCGACGGTGAGGTCGATCTGCTCGAAGCGCTTCAACCCGGCCCGACGCCGAACAAGCGAGCCCTTGGGCGTGCCGAAATCCGCCGTCAGCGTGTAGCGTTCCACCCGATAGCGTCCGGCGAGATCATCGGGCTCGGCGGCAGGCGAATAGCGCCGCTGGCCGATAGCCTTGACCAGCGGCTTGGCCCAGTATGTCAGCTCCGATCCGCGCAGGACTTCCGCGGACTCCACCCTGCCGTCCGCCCCGATCGAAAAGCCGATATCCACCCAGAAAAGCGGAAAATAGCCGACGTCGGGCTCAACCAGAGGGCTGTCCCTCTCGATGGGCGGCAGGTTGCCTGGCCCATAGGGCGTCGGGGTTGGCGGGGACCAGATCAGCGTCGGCCCCAGCCGCTTCTGGTCTTCGGTCAGACGCGCAATCAAGGCCTCGACTGCTGCCATATCGCCATCGGTGGCCGCCAGACGCATGGCCAGAACCTCGGCCGCCAGCTTCAGCGTTGCAGCCTGTGGTACATCGCTTGCCTGGATGGCGTCGAGCAGCTTCATGGCCTGGCCACGCTGATTGCTGCGATACAGCATCGCCGCACGGCCCAGATCGGCGCGCATCGCGATCAGTGGCTGGTTGGCCTCGGTTGCTCGCTCGGACAGGGCCTTGAGCTGGCTGATATTGTAGGTCGGAGCGCCTAGCTGATACTGCGTGGCGATCAGCCGCATCTGCGCCATCAGCGCATTGGGCGATTGCGGTGCATGGCGATTGAGCAGCCGCGTCTGCGCCCCCGTGGCGCGCAGCGCCTCGCGCTGGTCGCCGAAATGCCAGGCGACGGTGGCGCGGGCGGTGTGCAGTTCCGCCACCGCAAAGGGATCGCTATCGGCCCTGCTCCTGGTGCGCGACACCGCCCTGCCCAGCGCGGCGCGGGCATCGCGATAATTGCCCTCGCGGAACTCGGCCTCGGCATAGCGGACGGTGGCGATGACATCCTCGCGCACGGTGCAGCCCCCGGCTGCGCAGCGTTCGACATCGGCCTTCAGATCGGCGAGCTTCGCCCCGACCACGACGATCTCGTCGCGCTTGAGCGGTCCGGGAGATTGCGCTAGCCCGGCAGTGGAAAGCATCAGCAGCGTGGTGGCGGCAAGCAGACGATGGGTCATGAAATACTCCGTCGCAAGAACAACTCCCGAGGCCGAGAGTAGCACTAGCCTGAATGGAGCCAAAACAAATAAACGCGGGGCTGGTGATAAAAACGGCGATAATCGCCGTCAGAATGGAGGGATTAATGTCGCTCGTTTCTACTGAAATCGATGATGCCATCGCCATCGTCACGCTGAACCGGCCCGAGGCGATGAATGCACTGTCAAAGGCGTTGCGCGCCGAACTGGCCGAGGCGATGCTGGCGGTGGCGAGCGACGATGCAGTGCGCGCGGTGGTGCTGACAGGCGCAGGCCAGCGCGCGTTCACCGCCGGGCTCGACCTAAAGGAACTGGGCGCGAGCACCGAGGGGCTGGGCGCGGCCAATGCCACGAGCCCGCGCGACAATCCGGTCAAGGCGGTCGAGCAGTGCGCCAAGCCCGTGATCGGCGCGATCAACGGCGTCGCGATCACCGGCGGGTTCGAGCTTGCGCTGGCCTGCGACGTGCTGATCGCATCCACCAATGCGCGCTTTGCCGATACGCATGCGCGGGTCGGCATCATGCCCGGCTGGGGCCTGTCGCAGAAGCTGTCGCGGATGATCGGCATCTCGCGCGCCAAGGAGCTGTCACTCACCGGCAATTTCCTCGACGTCGCCACCGCCGAGCGCTGGGGACTGGTCAATCGCGTGGTCGCCCCCGAGGAATTGCTCCCCGCCGCCACCGCGCTGGCACGCGACATGGCGAACATCGATCCCGCCATGCTCGCCAGTTACAAGCAGCTGATCGACGACGGCTATGCGCAGAGCTTCGGGCAGGGCCTTGCGCTCGAGGCCGAGCGGTCGAGTGCCGCCAATGGTCGGGTCGCGCCGGAGGCGGTCGAACAGGCGCGGCTGGCGGTAATGGCGCGCGGCCGCAGCCAGGCCTGACCGCATCTTAACCGCGCGATTAAATAGCGATTGACGTTTACGTCAACGTGGCGCTAGACCTTGGCGCACCGCCGCACGGCATGAATCGCGCGGCCGAGAATTCACCGGAGAGAAGCCATGTCGCTCGATGCCCTTGCCCGCACCGCCTATACCCCCGATCACGAGGCCTTCCGCCAGACCGTGCGCCGCTTCATGCAGGACGAGGTCGCGCCCAATGCGGTGAAATGGGACGAGGAAAAGATCGTGCCGCGCGAGATCTGGCCCAAGGCGGGCGAGCTCGGCCTGCTCTGCCCCACCGTTCCGGAAGAATATGGCGGCCTGGGCCTCGACTTCGGCTATAACGCCATCGTCAACGAGGAAGCCGCCTATTTCGGCGGATCGCCGCTCGGCTTCTCGCTCCAGTCGGACATCGTGGTCAACTATATCGTCCAGTACGGCTCCGAGGAGCAGAAGCAGAAATGGCTGCCGCGGCTCGTGTCGGGCGAGACGATCACCGCGATCGCGATGACCGAGCCGGGCACGGGATCGGACCTTCAGGGCATTCGCACCACCGCGAAGAAGGACGGCAACCATTATGTCATCAATGGTTCCAAGACCTATATCACCAATGGCCAGAATGCCGACCTGATCCTGGTCTGCGCCAAGACCGATACCGAGGTGCAGCCGGCATGGAAGGGCGTGTCGATCATCCTGGTCGAGGCTGATCGCGAAGGCTTCGCGCGCGGGCGCAATCTCGACAAGATCGGCCAGGACGCCGCCGATACATCGGAACTGTTCTTCAACGATGTGCGCGTTCCGATGACCAACTGCCTCGGCGAAGAGGGCAAGGGCTTCATCTATCTGATGAGCGAGCTACCGCAGGAGCGCCTCTCGATCGCCGTGTCGGCCCAGGCTTCGGCGCAAAAGGCCTATGACGATACCGTCGCGTTCGTGAAGGACCGCAAAGCCTTCGGCAAGACGGTGTTCGATTTCCAGAACACCCGCTTCGTGCTCGCGGACCTCAAGGCCAAGCTGCAGGTCGGCTGGGCGCATCTCGACTGGGCGCTCAACCGCCATGCCAAGAAGGAACTGACCGCGGTCGAAGGCGCGGCCGCAAAGCTTTGGCACACCGAACTGCAGTGGGAAATCATGGACAAGTGCCTGCAGCTGCACGGCGGCGCCGGTTACATGAACGAATATCCGATCGCGCGGGCCTGGCGCGGTGCGCGCGTGACGCGCATCTTCGGCGGCACCAACGAGATCATGAAGGAACTGATCGGCCGCTCGCTCTGAACGGCTGACCGGGAACATCTGAATGCCCAAAGCAGAAGCCTGGCAGCGCGATCCGGAGAGCTATCCGTTCAGCACGGTCACCGAAACGCGCTTCCAGGATCTCGACCCGCTCGGCCATATCAACAATGTCGCAATGGCGGCGCTGTTCGAGAACGGCCGGGTGCGGTTCAACCGCGCGCTGGGGCTCGAGCGGCGCCAGCCGGGCGAGCGCTGGCTGATCGCCGCGGTCTCGATCAACTATGTTGCCGAGGCGCATTTTCCCGACCCGGTCGAGGTGATGAGCGGCATCGGGCGGATGGGATCGTCGAGCTGGGACATCTATTCGGCCGCCTTCCAGCAAGGCGTGTGCGTCGCGACCTGCGTGTCGACGCTGGTGCTGACCGACAGGAACGGGCCCAAGCCCATCCCCGAGCCGCTGCGCGCGCGCTACAGGGAGCTGTTCGTCCGCAAGCCGGAATAAGAAAGAGGCCGGAGCATCGCTGCTCCGGCCCTGTCGTCCTCACCAATAGGGCTGGACCTGCCAGTAATTGTAGACGCTTGACTGATAGTCGCGGTCATAGGCGCGGTCACGGTCGCTTTCGGAAAAGCGCGGCGCATCCTTGAGCTGGTCGGCGGTGACGTTGACCAGATAGCCGCCCAGATCGGTGTCGTAGCTGAACTTCGACCAGGGCAGGCTGTGCAGTTCGCTACCGATGCCGAGAAAGCCGCCGACCGAGACGATGACGTCGGTGACGCGCCCTTCGCGCTTGCTGATCAGCATGTTGGTGACGGTGCCGATCTTCTCGCGATCCGCGCCATAGACCGCGGTGCCATCGACGCGGTCGCTCGAGATGGTGTCATAGCCGCGTTCGAGCGTGCTGTCGGTCATGTTCATGGGGTGTCTCCTCTTGCTGTCCGCCGGTTCGCCACTGCCTTTGTCGCAAAGGAGGGCGCTGACCGGGCCATGAGGCGGTTTGGGGGTCGGCCCGGCCAGCACGGCACCAAGGGATGAACCGGCAAAGCGTTGCTCGCCTCGTCGCAAATCGTGCTGTCATTACCGATACTTCTGTTTTTCATGGGGCTGCGCTAGGGTGCGGAGCAATTGCGCGGGGACCATGGCCCGGAGAGGATATTGGGTGACGTTGGAGCCTGATCACGATCATGCGGAGGGCAGCCTGCGCGACTGGATGCAGTCGGGCCTGTTCGCGGGCGTCGATCAGGCGGCGATCGATGCGCTGAGCGATCGCGCGCAGCGGCTCGATCTTCCGGCCGGCAACATTCTGGTGCGCCAGGGCGACCCTGCCGATTCGCTCTATTTCCTCGAGACCGGGCGGCTGCGCGTGCTGATCGAGACGCCGACCGGCAACAAGGCGGTGGCGCAGATCGAGGCGGGCGAGCCGGTGGGCGAACTCGCGTTCTTCGGCGGCGGCACGCGCACCGCGACGCTGCAGGCGAGCCGCGACAGCGTGGTCATGGTGCTAGACCGAGCGAGCTACGACGCGGTGGTCGCTGCCTATCCGCAGCTCGTCCCTGCCATCCTCACCGCCGTGACCCAGCGCCTCGCGGCCGTCACCGCCAAGACCCCGCCGATGGAGGCGCGGCTGCCGCGGGTGATCGCGGTGGTGCCATGCGGGTCGAGCCGGGTCGATCCGCTGCTGCTCAGCCGGCTGACCGATGCCATCCGGGACACCGTCCCCGACGATCGCCAGGTGATGCTGGTGCGCGAAAGCGACGTGCCGCCCGGCCCCGCCAGCGCCTATCAGGCCTGGCTGCGCGAGCACGAGGCGCGGCGCGGCTATCTGCTGATCGACGCCTCGGGCGATCCCGAATGGGGTTCGCTGGTGTGCCGCAACGCCGATGGCCTGCTGATGATCGCCGAAGCGGGCGCGAACCCGGCGATGAATCCGCTCGAACAGGCGGGCTGCGCGGCGATCGAACCGCCCAACCGTACCTTGCTCGTCGTCCGCTCTGACGCTGCCCAGCCGATCCGCGGTACCGCGGCCTGGCTGACCGGGCGCGATCCGCATCTGCACCACCACATGGCGCTCGACAGCCAGGCCGATTTCCGCCGCGTCGCGCGCTTCCTCACCGGGCGCGCCGTCGGGCTGGTGCTCGCGGGCGGCGGCGCGCTCGGCTGCGCGCATCTGGGCATCGTGCGCGGGCTGCAACAGGCCGGCGTTCCGATCGACCTGATCGGCGGCACCAGCGCGGGCGCGGCGATGGGCGCGGCGATCGCGCAGGGCCTGTCGATCGACCAGACGCTCGACCAGATGGAAGCGATGTTCATCGGCGCCAGGGCGATGCGGCGCTTCACCGTGCCGATCCATTCGCTGCTCGACCCGGCGGTGTTCGATGCCGAGCTGGAGGCGCGCTATGGCAATGCCGATATCGCCGACCAGCCGATCAACTTCTTCGCGATCTCGACCAACCTGTCGACCAACGACCTGCACGTCCATCGGCGCGGGGCGCTCTGGCATGCGGTGCGCGCTTCGGGATCGCTGCCGACCATCCTGCCGCCGTTCATCGACACCGATGGCAATATCCTGGTCGATGGCGGCGTGCTCGACAATGTGCCGGTGATGACGATGCGCGCGCTCAAGTCCGGCCCCAATATCGTCGTGACGCTGGGCGAGGCAGGCCAGGTCTGGCGGATCAAGGCCGCGTACCAGTCGCTGAGAAGGCGCGGGCAGCTGATCCGCGACCTGCTGCTCCGGCGCAAGTCGGACAGCGATTTCCCCTCGATCGTCGAGATCATGCAGCGATCGATGGTGGTGGCGAGCCGCATCGCCTCGCGATCGATGCTGCGCGAGGGCGACATATTGCTGAGCCCGCCGATCGTGCCCGGCATGCAGATTCTCGACTGGCATCTGGGGCGCAAGCAGGCCGACCAGGCGGCGCATTATGTCGAGCAGCAGGTCGCGTCGCATCCGGACCTGCGCGCGCTGGCCCGGCTGGCGGACTAGACCAGCCACCAGATCGCGCCGATCAGCGCGAGCGTTGCCAGCGAGAGCAGCCAGGACAGGAGCCGGATGCGCATCGGCTTGAGCGCGGTGACGCTGTGCGCGTCGAGCTCTTTCAGGATATGCCGCGCGCGCCGATCAGCCGACAGGAAGATGTAGATCGCGACCAGCAGAAAGGCCGAGGCGATCGCCTTGGGCACCCATTCGGGGCTGAGCTCGCGAAACAGCGCGTTGAACCCCAGGCCGATGCCGACCGCCGCCATTCCGGTGCGCACCCATCCGGCAAAGCTGCGCTCATGCGCCAGGATCGTGCGATCCTCGGCCAGATCGGTACGATCGCGCGCGAGTTCGCGGCGTTTTTCGGCATTCATCGGCCTGCTCCTTGCGCGCCACCACGCCACGCCGCCCCGCTGCACGCAGCAACATAGGCTGGGCGGGGCGACGGCGCGCTCAGGTGGTGGGATCGAGCGCCTCCGCCACCTCTTCGGTCTTGCGCCGGGGCAGCGCGATCATGCCGAGGATGAACAGCGCGAAGCACAGGCAGATCGCGTTCGGGATGATCAGGGCCCATTCACCCTTGAGCAGCCCGAAGGTCGTCCAGGCAAGGAAGGCCAGGCTGGTCAGCGCGAACATGCCGAGCGAAAGCCCTTCCGTGGAACGGTCGCGGATGATCTTCCACGCCTGCGGGGTGAAGCTCGCCACCGAGGCGCACGCGCCCACCGTGCCGACAACGGAAATCCAGTCGAGAGTCATGAAAGCTCCAGGGGTTCGAGCGCCAGGCGGCTGCGGTTGAGCGAATCGGGAAGATCATTGGCCATGAAGCGCGCCACGGCCTCGCGCACGTCGCAGCGCAGGTCGAACAGCTCGCCGCCGTTGCGCGCGCTCATCAGCACGCGCAGCTCGAGAATGTCGGCGGTCATGTCGGTCACCTGGAGCAGCGCGACCCGGCCATCCCACAGCCGGTGCCCGCGCACCGCATCGAGCGCGACCTTGCGCACGCGCTCGACATCGGCGGCGTGATCGGCATGGATCATCACGGTGCCGAGCAGATGGCTGGTCTGCAGAGTCCAGTTCTCGATCGGCTCCTCGAGCAGCTTCGAGACCGGAATGACCAGCCGGCGGTCGTCCCAGATCCTGAGCACCACATAGGTGAGCGTGATCCGCTCGACCCGTCCCCATTCGCCGCGATAGACCAGCACGTCGTCGATCCGAACCGGCTCGGTAAAGGCCAGTTGCATCCCGGCGACCAGATTCTTGAGCAGCGGCTGCGCGGCGACGCCGAAGGCCAGACCCGCAAGGCCCGCCGAGGCGACCAGCGCGACGCCGATCTCGCGCACCGCCGGAATCTTGAGCAGCAGCAGGCCGATGCTGACCAACCCGACGATGACGATGGCGATGCGGGCGAGAATGTCGGCGCGCGTTCGCCTGCGCCGGGCGGCGAGATTGTCCTCCGCGCTGACATCGGACCGCGCCTCGATATAGCCATGGACGAAACGGATGATCGCGATGACCAGCCAGCCCCAGAGCAGCGGCATGATCACCCGCACCGCGCCGGTCAGCGCGGCGGCGGCCTCGTCACCGCGCACCGCCAGGCTGTCGGTGCCGAGCAGCACCAGCGCGACCATGATCCAGCGCGAGGGCTGGCGGATACTGCTGACCAGCGCCTCGTCCTGCAGCGTGCTGGTGCGCCGCGCGATGCGGCTGGCGATCGCCATGACTACGGCATGCGCGACGAGCGCAACCGCAATCAGGGCCGCCGCCAGCGCGGGCGTGCGCAGCATGTCCCAAAGTTCGGATTGTTCCATCAAGGGGTAACGGCGCACGCCCGTTCGGGTTCAGCCAGGCACTCAGAAAAGCGGCTGATAATTGACCTGATCGGCCAGATCCTCGCGATCGAGAATTTCCAGACGGCAGTTGACCAATCGGATCACGCCATCGGCACGCATCTGCTGCAGCGTCCGATTGACGTGCACCGACGAGATGCCGACCAGATCGGCGAGCAGCTCCTGCGTCAGCGGCATGTGATAGCGGTCGGCCTCGCCCTGGCCGCGCATGGCCAGCCGCTCGCCCAGTTCGAGGAACAGATGCGCCATGCGCTCATAGGCATTCAGACAGCCGAGGCGGAAGATGCTGTTTTCCAGCTGACGCTCGATCAGCGCGCATTCCAGCTCGACGACCTCCGACTCGGGCAGCGAGCCGAATTCGATCAGCTGCAAACGGCTGATCGACATCACTGCATGATAGAAGCTGGGCTGGTTGCTGCGCCAGACGCCGATGATCTCGCCCGGCAGATACAGGTTGGTCAGCTGGCGCCGACCATCAAAGGTGATGCGATATCCCGCCGCCCAACCTTCCACCACGAGTCGCGGACGTACGACGGTGTCACCCTGCTGGATGAAGTCGCAACGCGGCTCGATGGAACTGGGGCACTGGCGGGACTGAGACGGAAACGCGATCGGCAAGCTCGCATGGATTGTCATGATATTAGTGTCTCTCTGCTAGGTCCCTCCACTCGCAACCTTTCATTGAGCTGAACGCCCGTCCTTATACTGGTTTATGTTAGTGCCGGATTCGCGACGGGATGAAAAAAACGGGGGGCGAAATGCCCCCCTCGAGTGTCGAATGCTCAATCTTTATTAATCCATATCAACTTTTGGGCTTCTCGGTCTTGCCCAGGCCAGAGGGCGAGTTGGAGGCACTGGCGCCATCGCGCTCGTCGTCCTGCCGATTCTTCGAGCGCCATTCGCTGAATTCCTGGTCGAACTGGCTCTGCCGCTGCTGGTTGAAGCGGTCATAGTCGCTGTCGAGCTGTTCGATCTGCTTCTGGCGCCAGCTCGAATAATGCGGATCGTGCTGGTGCCGGTGTCCCGAGCTGTCGCCCTGCTGACCCCAGCCCTGCTGTCCGCCGCCCTGCTGGTTCTGGCCATAGTGCCCCGAGCCCTGCTGGTTCTGACCGCCCTGGAAGGACTGGCCATAGCCTCCAGCCATGCCGCCGCCATAGCCCGAAGACTGGCCGCCCTGACCGCCCGAATAGCCATAGCCGCCAGGAGCTGGGCAGCGACCTGCGCCGGGCGACCGACATCGAGGACCGCCGCGACGCATGGGAAGAATATGCCGTCGAACTGAAGCACGAACGGGTGCACTATATCGAGGAAATGGCCGAGCGCGGCTATCGCATGGGCAATGCGATCATCGTCGATTGAGCCTGTGGGTTGGGAGGATCGACGGGCACGTCGGTCCTCTCCCGTCAGACGGACCGCCGCCCCCCCTAAAATTAGGGGGGAGCTGAAAATTTAAACGAGTGATTAGGCATTGGCAGCTATGCCCCGGGTTCTCCCTTCTGCGACGAGGAGAATTTCGATGATCAAGCATTTTGCCACTAATGCTCCGATTCGCCGCAAGTTCGACACGCTGACCTTGCTGCTGGGCGCATTGGTGATCCTTCCGCTCGTTTTCGGTTTGACCGGCTGGGTTGCAGGCTGGGGCCTGATGGCGGTTCAGGCGGCCGCGGCGGTCGCAACGGTGGGCGTCATGCTGACCGCGAAGAAGCTGATTTGCGACCCCTATGTCAGCACCGTGGTGCGGATGGAGGGGCTGGCCGCAGGCGACCTCGCGTCGCCGATCCCCTATGTGCATTTCGAGGACTGCGTCGGACGGATGAGCCGGGCGATGCTGATCTTTCGCGATAACGCGAGTGCGCGCGCCGAATCGGATGCGGCGCTGCAGGACGTGATTAACGAGGTGACCTCCGCGCTCGGCCATCTGCGCGATGGCGATCTAAGCCATTCGATCAAGATCAATGCCGCGCTGGGGGAACAGGCCAATGCCATCAGCCATGCCTTCAACGACGCCACGGCCGCGCTCTCGGTGATCCTGTCGAAGGTCGCCGAGACCGCCAGCAACGTCCTGAACGGCGCGACCGAAATCCGCTCGGCTTCGGATGATCTGGCCACGCGCACCGAGCAGCAGGCGGCTAACCTTCGCGACAGCGCGCTCGCCATGGCCGAGGTCACGCAGATGGTGCAGCAGACCGCCATCAACGCGGGCGAGGTCGGTACCCAGGTCGCCGAGGCGCACGCCGCGGCGACCGATGGCGGCGCCGTGGTGCATCGCGCGGTGGATGCGATGCACGCCATCCAGAAATCGGCGAGCGAGATCACGAACATCATCGACGTGATCGACGGTATCGCCTTCCAGACCAACCTGCTCGCGCTCAACGCCGGAGTCGAGGCGGCGCGCGCCGGCGATGCGGGCAAGGGCTTTGCCGTGGTCGCCAACGAGGTGCGCGCGCTCGCGCAGCGCTCGGCCGATGCCGCCAAGGACATCAAGGAGCTGATCCAGGCGTCCACGGCCAGCGTGTCCGATGGCGTGGCGCTGGTCGACGAGACCGGATCGGTGCTGTTGCAGATCGGCGACCGGGTCGCGGCGGTGAACACGCGCATCGCGGAAATCTCGGCCTCGGTGCAGGTCCAGGCGAGCCGACTGCAACAAGTGAACCTGGCGGTCGGCGAGATGGACAAGATGACGCAGCAGAATGCGGCGATGGTCGAACAATCGACCGCCGCCTCGCGCAGCCTGGCGGACGAGGCCAATGACCTGGCGACCGTGGTCCAGCGGTTCAGCGGCAACCCCGGCACGGCACCCGCCAAGGCCCGGGCCAGCGCTCCGCCGCCGCGTACCAGGCCGCGGGCGGTGCCGCAGGTGGTGGGCAACCTCGCCTTGCAGACGGTGCAGGACGAGGACGACTGGTCGGAATTCTGACCTCGAACGCTTCAGGCGGCCGGAACCGCCAGCGCCCGCCGATGCGGGTGCCGTCTTTCAACCGGACGGATGGAGAGGCGGACTGCTCGATCGGACAGGCCACGTTTGCCGTGCGAGCCGGTCTCGCCCGATCAGCTGTCGCCCGGCATGGGCGATGCCAGTCCCAGACATGCGACGGCAGCGATGACCGCCACCGCCAGCAGCAGCTCGATGAGCAGCGACCGACGCAGGGTCTGGAGCCATTCGCGATCCGGGACCGAGCCAGCGCTGACAGGGTCCGGGATGCTGTGCGCCGTCGACCGGTTGGACCTGGCGCATAGCAGCATGAGCGCGACCAGCCCGAGCTTCAGGACCAGCAGCTGGCCATAGCCCGTCGAGAGAACCGGCAAGGCCTGGCCGAGACCGAAGATCATCTGGCTGTTGACGACGCCCGTCACCACCACCACCAGCACGAGCCTTGCGCCGATCGGTGCAAAGCCCTTGAGCGCCGCCGCAAGCGCCTTGTTGCGCACCGAATTGGGCGTGGCATCGGCGCGCAGCACGAGCACCGCGAACCAGCCGATCGCACCCAGCCAGAACCCGGCGGCGAGCAGGTGGGCTGCGTCGTTCAGCCGGTGCAGCCAGCCGGCAAATCCCTCGCCAGCCGCCGCATGACCGCTCCAGGCCAGGCTGGCGAGCGCGGCGCCGTAGAGGCTCGCGACGATGCCGGCGCCGACACGCGAGGGCCGGAAAAGCAGGACCGACACCCCTGCGAGGACGACCATCACGACACGCAGAACGCCGGCGCGTCCGAAATCGGTGGCGCCGACGAGCGATGCAACCGCTGCCCGGTCAAGATCGAAGGGCGACTGCCCCATCATGGCGGCGATATCGGTGGCCAGGCTGAAGGCGACGACGCCAGGCGCGGCGATCACGGCAAAGATCACCCAGCCGCAGCGAGCATTGGTCCGCGCAAAAGCATGCGCGGTCATGGCATGGAAGCCGAAGCCGCCGAACAGTCCCAGCAACAGGGCATATTGCACGAAGCGCATGCCCGGCTGGACCAGCTCCATCGCCATGAGTCATTTCACCGTGAAGCTTACCTGGCCCCGCATGCGATGGCCGTCGGCTCCGGCGGCTTGCCAGCGGACATCATAGCTGCCCGCGCGAAGCGGCTGCCGCAGGCTGAGCGTCATGGTCTTGTTGCCGTTCGACCAGGCGGTGGTGAAATTGCGGATGGTCATCTCGCCATGATCCTTCACCCCCGGCATGGCGGTCATGACGATGCTGGCGGCGGCCGTCGGCGGCAACAGCGCTTCGTTGAACGTCAGGGTGACCGTCTTGGGCTTGGCTACGACGGCATTGTCGGCCGGCGTCGACGCGACGACCTTGGCATGGGCGAGCACTGCCGGAGCGGCGGCAACCGTGGCGCAGGCAAGGGCAAGGCCTGTGACAAGAGTTCGAAAACGCATAACAAGCTTCCTTATCGTCAAAACCAGAAACGAATACCCAGGACGAAATTGGTGACGCTGGAATCTTCTCCAGCGGCCCGGGCGAAATCGGCGCTGCGCCCGGTCTTCCAGACCTGCTCGACGCCGATATAGGGCGCGATCTCGCGGATGATCTCGTAGCGCAGGCGGACACCAAGCTCGAAACTGTCGATGCCTGCGCCGATTCCGAGCTCGGGCACGTCCTGCGCCGCAAGGTTGAGTTCGGCGCGCGGCTGGATGAGGATGCTCTGCGCGATGCGCTGGTCGAGCTCGGCCTCGACCCTCGCGGTCAGGTCGCCCCGGTGCGAGAGGAACAGCGCACTATCGAGCTCGAACATATAGGGTGCGAGCCCCTGGATGCCGATGACCGCATAGCTGGTATCCGGCCCGGCAAGATCCTGGCGGAACCCGGCCTGCAGGTCGAAGAACGGCGCGATCGCGCGCGAATAGAGCACCTGGAATTCGAGCTCCTCGATCGGTTTGCCGAAGCTGCCTTCGCCCTCGCTCTTGAAAAAGAACTTGTCCGTGGTGTTGCCGTAAAAGCCCTGCAGGTCCCACAGATAGCCGTTGCGGCCTTCGCGCGCCTGGAATTCGGCGCGGTCGGCCTGGAACCAGAACAGGTCGAAATCGCCATGGGTTTTCTGCAGGTCCTCGCGCGAGGCGCGCATGGCCTCGGCACCCCAGATGGCGTCGGCCGCGCGCGGCGCGCCTTTTTTTCGCTGTCCTCCGCCTGCGTGTCCCGGTGCACGGCATGCGGGTCTGCAGGCTGATGGTCGCCATGCCCCTGATGCGGCTGCGCGAGCGCCGGGCTGGCGAGGGGAAGCAGCGCTGCAGCGGCAAGAATCGCGCGCCTCATGCCGCGCGCTCCGGCCCGGCGACCGTCACCGTCTGCATCATCCCGCCGTGCATGTGATAGAGCAGGTGGCAGTGAAACGCCCAGTCGCCCGGCTCGTTGGCGGTGAGGTCGAACTGCGCGCTCGCGCCCGGCTGCACGATCATCGTGTTCTTGCGCGGTTGCAGCGCCGCCGACTGGCCGTTGACCATCTCGAAGAACATGCCGTGCAGATGGATGGGGTGCGCCATCATCGTGTTGTTGACCAGCTTCACCCGCACGCGCTCGTTCCAGGCAAAGCGGATCGGCACGTCGCTGACTGCCGAGTACATCCGCCCGTCGAACGACCACATATAGCGTTCCATGTTGCCGGTGAGGTGCAACTCGAGTAGCCGTGTGGGCTCGCGCGCGTCCGGGTTCGGCTCGGCCGCGGCGAGCATGCGATAGTTGAGCACGCGATGAGGCACGTCGCGCAGGCCCAGGCCCGGATCGCCCATCTTGTCGACCGGCGCCATCGAGACCATGTCGATGCCAGGCCCGACCTTGACGTCGGGCGGCAGCAGCGTGGTGTCGCGCATCTTCATGCCCTGCATGCTCATGCTGCCCGAGCCATGGTCCATGGAACCATGATCCATCGAACCATGATCCATGGAACCGTGGTCCATGCCGCTGCCGCCGTGATCCATCGCGCCATGGTCCATCCCTTCGCTGCCATGGTTCATGCCCATGTCGCCCATGGTGAGCAGCGGAGGGTCGCGCAGTGCGGGCACCTCGGCGCGCAGCCCCGGCGCGCTCGCCAGCGTCGCGAGCGCCATGCCCGACCGGTCCATCGATTCGGCCACGATGCTGTAGGCGGGTGCGGAGCCCGGCTCGAGGATCACGTCATAGGTTTCCGCGGTGCCGATCTGCAATTCGTCCACCTCGACCGGGCGCACGCGCTGGCCGTCGGTCGCGATCACGGTCATCGGCAGGCCAGGGATGCGGATGTTGAAAAAGGTCATCGCCGCGCCGTTGATGATGCGTAGGCGGATGCGGTCTCCGGCCCTGAACAGATATTCCATCCCTTCCCTGGGGCCGCGTCCGTTGGCGAGGAAGGTATAGGTCTTGCCGCCGATATCGGCGATGTCGGTGGGCATCATCCGCATCTGGGCCCACATCCGGCGTTCGTCGCCCGACATCGGATAATCGTCGGTCCATGTATTCTGCTGCCGGTTGAAAAAGCCCTCGCCGGTGCGCAGCCGCTTCATGATGAAATGCGGGTCGAGCGTGGTGAAATCGCTGACCAGCAGGATATAGTCGCGATCCACCGCGATCGTTTCGCCGCCCTTCGGCTCGATGATCAGCGGGCCGTAATGGCCCGATTGTTCCTGCAGCCCCGAATGGCTGTGATACCAGTAGGTGCCCGACTGGCGCACGGGGAATTCGTAGGTGAAGGTCTCGCCCGGCCTGATCCCCGGAAAGCTGATGCCCGGGACGCCGTCATATTGGAACGGCACGAGCAGCCCGTGCCAGTGCACCGAACTGTCGACATCGAGGGTGTTGGTGACGGCGAGCCGCACCCTATCGCCTTCGGTCAGCCGGATCAGCGGTCCCGGCACGCTGCCGTTGACGGCAATGCCCGGGCCGCGCCGCCCCTGGACGATGCGATGGCCGCTGCCGATCGACAGATTCACGTGCGGGCCGCGCACCTCGTCGAAGCCGGCGGGGATGCGCGGGCCGCCGCGGCCGTGGCTGCCGCCGTGCATGCTGTGCCCCTGCGCCCAGGCGGGCAGGGCGGCCAGGCCAAGGCCGCCGCCGATACCGGTCAGAATGGAACGTCGCGAAATTTGTTTGCGCATTGCTCTTGCCTATCCTTTGACCGGCACATACTATACCCCCCTATGGTATGCAACGCCAATTTGGAGGGACTAGCATGGCTAAGGACAGAACCGCAATCCTCAACCGCTTGAAACGCATAGAAGGTCAGGTGCGCGGAATCGCGCAGATGGTCGAGCAGGACCGCTATTGCATCGACATCCTCAACCAGATGCAGGCGGTGAAGGCGGCGCTGTCCAAGGCCGAGAGCGAAATCCTCAAGGATCACGCCGCCTGCTGCGTGTCGGAAGCGATCGCCTCGGGCGATGCGGCCGAGCAGCGGATCAAGTTCAACGAGCTCATCGAGCTGTTCGAGAAGGTCAAGAAATGACCGCGCGCAAGACCGCCGTGCTCCATCGCATGGTGATGGACAAGCATGTCTGCCCCTATGGCATCAAGAGCAAGTATCTGCTCGAGAGCCAGGGCTACGCGGTCGAGGACCACTGGCTCACCACCCGCGAGGAGACCGATGCGTTCAAGGCGAAGCATGGGGTCAAGACCACGCCGCAGACCTTTATCGACGGGGTGCGGATCGGCGGAAATGACGATCTGCGCCGCCATTTCGGCAAGCCGGTGAAGGACCCGGACGCGGTCTCCTATGTGCCGGTGATCGCGCTGTTCGCGATGGCCGCGCTGGTGGCCGGCGCGATCAGCTGGCTGACCATGGGCACACTCGTGTCGGTGATGACGATCGAGACGTTCATTGCGGTGGCGATGTGTCTTCTCGCGGTCCCCAAGCTGCAGGATGTCGATGCGTTCGCCACCATGTTCCTGGGCTACGACCTGCTCGCGCGGCGCTGGCTGCCTTATGCCTACATCTACCCGTTCGCCGAAGGACTGGCCGGGGTGCTGATGCTCGCGCGGGCGCTCGACTGGGTGTCGATTCCGGTCGCATTTTTCATCGGATCGGTGGGCGCAGTCTCGGTCTTCTACGCCGTCTACGTTCAGAAGCGCGACATCAAGTGCGCCTGTGTCGGCGGCAGTTCGCGCGTGCCGCTGGGGTTCGTCTCGCTCACCGAGAACGTCATGATGGTCGCCATGGCGCTGTGGATGGCCAGCGGCGTTGCTATGTGATCCGCCGTCAGGCCTCCGGCGCGTGGCCAGGGCTGACGGGGCGGTAGGCGCTGGCGATCCATTCGAGCCGGCAATTGGCGAGCGACTGCGAGAGATCTTCCGATTCCAGGATTTCGGCGATCGCGACCTGGCGCTGCGCCAGCAGGTCGATATCCTGCAGCAGCGTCAGGTTGCGGGTCGCCGTTTCGGCGTCCTGGCACAGGGCAGAGCCGACCTGTTCGGTCAGGTGCCCCGTGGAGCGCAGCAGATCGGCAATCACGCGCAGCGCGGAACGGTCATGCAGCATTCTGCGTCGCCTCGTCGACCGGGCACAGGCGCGTGCCGAAATCGGCGGGAGCCACGAAGTTCATGATGCCCTTGGCAACGGCGGCGCCGATCATCTCGGGAATCAGCGCGGTGTCGGGCGATTGCAGCAGGCAGGTGCCTTCGGCTGCGCGCAGCGCGCCCATGCCGGCAGCGCCATCCTCGCCGCCGCCCGAAAGCAGCAGGCCGACGCCCTTGGCCCCGACGGTCTTGGCGAGCGATGCCATCAGCAGGTCGGCCGAGGGGCGCGCACCGTTCACCGGATCGCGCTCGACCAGGCGGATGCGGCCGTTGGGCCAGCTGTCGATCACGACATGATAGCGCGGGTCGACCGCGACATGCACGATACCAGGCTCGAGCAGCGCGCCGTCCTCGGCGATCTTGATCTGCGCACGGCAATCCTTGTTGAGGTTGGCGACCAGCGATGCGGTCAGCGCCTCGTCGATCGCCAGCGAGACGATGGTCGGCGGGCAGTTGGTGGGCAGGCTGGTGACCGCGACGGTCGCGGGGTCGATCGATCCCATGCCGCCGGCGATGGCCAGTACCTGGCCGTTCCAGCGATAGTTGAACGAGGCGCTGAGATCGACCGCGTCCTTCGCCTTGCTGCGCGCTTCCAGATTGGTGCGCGCGGCGGTCAGCACGGTCTTGCACAGCTTGCCCGAGATCTTGGCGAATTCCTCCGCCGTCGCCTTTTGCGGCTTGGGGAAGCAGTCGACCGCGCCCAGCTCGATCGCGCGCAGCGAGATGTCCGCGCCCTTCTGGGTCAGCGTAGAGAGCATCACCACCGGAATGGGCCGCTCGGCCATCAGTTCGGCGAGGAAGTCGATCCCGTTCATGCCGGGCATCTCGACGTCGAGCGTCAGCACGTTGGGACGCAGCTCGGCGATCAGCTCGCGCGCCTCGATGACGTCGCGGGCAGCACCCAGCACCTCGATATTCTTGTCCTTTTCCAGCGCGCTGGTGAACAGCGCACGCATGGTGATGGAATCATCGACGATAAGAACGCGGGCGGCGGCAGTCATTGGTTCGACCCTTCAGTTATGGGAGACGAGGCTGCTCAGGCAGCGTCGGCATATTCGATTTCATGGGTGAGGGCGACGAGATCGAGCACCATCACCATGCGGTCGTCGAGCGAGGCCAGGCCTTCGAGGAAGGGCAGCACCGAATCGCCCGTGGTCGGCGGCGGCTGCAGCGCGCTCTGGTCGAAGGTGACGATATCGCGCACCGCATCGACGATCATGCCCTTGAGCTGGCCGTTAACCTCGGTGACGATGATGACATGGCGCTCGCCGGGCTTGGACTTGTTCCAGCCGAGGCGCGCCGCCAGGTCGATCACCGGCAGCACGATGCCGCGCAGGTTGACGACGCCGGCGACATAATCGGGCACGCGCGGCAAGCGGGTGGTGGGCGACCAGGCGCGGATTTCGCGGATGCCCATGATGTCGATACCGAAGGTCTGGCCTTCGACTTCAAACGTGATCAGCTGACGGTTCATATCTCTTCCCCCAAATCGAACTGGATCAATGCGTGACGCGGCGGACAGCGGCCGCAAGCTTCACCGCATCGAACGGCTTGACGATCCATCCGGTCGCGCCGGCCCGGCGCGCCTGTGCTTTCTTCTCTTCGGACGCTTCGGTGGTCAGCACCAGGATCGGGCGATTCTCGTGAATCGCGCCCTTGCGCAGGTGCTCGATCAGGCCAAAGCCGTCCATGCGTGGCATGTTGATGTCGGTAATAACGACATCGCACTCGTTCTCCTTAAGCCAATCGAGCGCGGAGACGCCGTCATCGGCCTGGTCGACATGGAAGCCCTCCGCCGTCAGCGCATGCTTCAGCAGTGCGCGCATGCTGGGACTGTCGTCCACAGTCAGAATGCGGGTCTTGTCTTGAGCACTGGTCATCTTTGCGGGTCCTTCTTTCAGAACAGCTCGATATCGCCGTGATCTTCACGGGGCTTGGGCGTGGGCAGGTCTCGGGGTGCCATGGAGTTGTCGACGATGCGGCAACGCGCCTGGCCGTGATAGGGGCGGAAATCGACGCGGCGGGCGGACGGGCCCCCCACCGACTGGCTGACCAACGGGATCCCCTCCGCCTTGAGGAACGAGGTCGCAAATTCGGCATTGGCGGTGCCGATCCAGCTCATCCCGCTGGACATGTTGGCGCCGCCATAGAGATGCGCGCGCAGCATGCGGCGGTCGGCCCCATAAGCCAGCATCTCGTTGATCAGCACTTCCATCAGGTACACGCCATAATGCTCGTCGAGCCCGGAATCGTTGGTCGGGCTGGCGAGCAGGAAATGGTTCATCCCGCCGATATTGTTCGAGGCGTCGTAGAGGCAGCAGGCGATGCAGCTGCCCAGCACCGTGGTCAGCTCGAGCCGCGGATCGCCGCTGACCCGCGCCTGGCCCTGCATGACCATCAGGCGCACCCGCTTGTGCTTGGAAAAGTCGATGGTTTCCATCAGCATAGGGCGACGCCTCCAAAGGCGACCTGCGCGATGCGGTGGATCGGCGCGACGACGCGGGCGGCGCCCAGCGCGACTGCCGCGCCCGGCATGCCGAACACCACCGACGTTGCCTCGTCCTGCGCGATGGTCATCGCGCCCGCTTCGGCCATGGCGAGCAGACCGTGCGCGCCGTCATTGCCCATGCCGGTCAGCTGGATGCCGATGGCGTCCGCGCCCAGATTTTCGGCGACCGAATGGAACAGCACGTCGACGCTGGGGCGATGGCCGCTGACCTTCGGGCCGGGCCGCGCGCGGACATACATGCCCGCGCTACCGCTGCCGCGCACTTCGAGGTGCCGCTCGGTGCCCGGCGCGATATAGACGTGCCCTGCGCGCACCGGCAGGTCGGGCTCGGCGATCATCACCTTGGGCGCGCAGACCGAATCGAGACGGCGCGCGACGGCTTCGGCAAAGGCGCCGTTGATGTGCTGTACCACCATGGTCGGCGGGCAGTCGGCGGGGAACTGACTGAGCAGCACGTGCAGCGCCTCGACCCCGCCGGT
>NZ_QKVT01000001.1:2429406-2472383 GCF_003426715.1 Blastomonas sp. UPD001 | reverse complement strand
GGGGCCGGCCAGCGCCGCCGCTGCCAGATATCGCGCCTTCACTCGGTTGCCGGAGCCGCCACCGGGACGGCCAGCGGCCTGCGCACGATTTGCTCGATTCCCGCCGCGCTCAATTGCGCGTTGAGCTTCGGCAAATCGCTGCCGATCGCTGCTTTGAGCGCAGCCAACTGCCTGTCGAGCTCGGCCGAGAGCGTGGCGAAGACCGCTTCGCTCTGGTCGGTCGGGCGCGCCTCGGCGCTTTCCGCGACGCCGATCAGCCCGGCGAGCTTGTCGTTGAGCTTGATCGGATAGTTGAGCGGGTCCTGGCGCGAGCGGTTGCGCATCTGATAGAGCTCGCCCTCGATCGCGCTGAGCCTTGCATCGAACGCACTCAGGGCGCGGCGCAGCCCGGCATTGGCCGATGCATTGCCTGCTGCCGATGCGGTCTGCTCCTTGATGCCGCGGATCAGCAGCACCGCTTCGTTGGCCTGGCTCACCCGCTGGCTCACCCGATTTGCGAAATCGAACCGCGCGACCAGATCCGCCTGGGTGACATTGGTCAGGCGCGGGTCGGAGCGGATTTCAAAGGGTTGGGTGAAGCTCTTGCCGTCGACGGTCAGCCGCGCCTGATAGCGTCCCGGCGCCGCCGTGATGCCGCCATTGCGGCTGGTCCACAGGATCATGCCGGGGAAATCGGTAAAGCCCGGATAGCGCATCTTCCACACGAAGCGGTTAAGGCCGGGCTTCATCGTCGTGGTCGGCTTGGGCTTGGGCTTGAACGGATCGTCTTCTTCGTCATCCTTCTTCTTGTCGTCCTTCTTGGGATCGACCGGATTGCCGGCAAAGCTCTGGATCAGCGCGCCGTCGGGTCCCAGGATGTCGAGCGCGAGCTGCTTGGGGCGGGTGGGCAGGAAATAGTCGATCGCCACGCCCTCATCGACCTCGCGCACGGCAGGGGCAGGGGCGAACAGCCGCTCGGTGCGCGGCGCGCCGCTTTCGAGCTGGCGCAGCACGCCGATATTGTCGAGCACCCAGAACGAGCGGCCGTGCGTCGCGATCACCAGATCGTTGGCGGTGACGGCGAGGTCCGAGACCTGCACCGCAGGTAGATTGCGCTGCAGCTTGCGCCAGTCCTTGCCGCCGTTGAACGAGACCCACACGCCGCGTTCGGTACCGAGATAGAGCAGCCCGGGGCGCACGATGTCGTCGCGGATGCTGCGCGCCATCTCGTCATTGGGCAGGCCCGCAGCGATCGAGGTCCAGGTCCTGCCGTAATCGGTGGTCTTCAGCACATAGGGCTTGAAGTCGTTCAGCAGGAAGCGATGGCCGATCATATAGGCCGTGCCGTCGGAATGCGGCGAATCCTCGACCGTGGTGATCTTCACATGGCGCGGCAGCGTCTTGGGCGTGACGTTCGCCCATTTGCCGCCGCCATCGCGCGTCACATGCACCAGGCCATCGTCCGACCCCGCCCAGATCAGCCCGCGCTCGCGCCGCGACGGGGCGAGGGCGAAGACTGTGGCATAGGTCTCGACGCCCGTCTGGTCGCGGGTGATCGGGCCGCCCGAGGGGCCGAGCGTCTTGGGATCGGCAAGCGTCAGGTCGGGGCTGATCTTCTCCCAGCTCTGCCCCTCGTTGCGGCTGCGCCAGACATGCTGCGAGGTGACATAGAGGCTCTTGGGATCGTGCGGATCGAACACGATCGGGAAGGTCCATTGAAAGCGCTCGGCAATCTCGCCCGCCGAATAGCCCATCGGATTGTCGGGCAGCACGTTGATCGCACGCGCCTGGCCGGTGGTGCGGTCGTAGCGGTCGAGCGTGCCGCCATAGCTGCCCGCGTAGAAGATCTCCGGATTGAGCGGATCGTTGGTGACATAGCCGCTCTCGCCGCCGCCCGCGGCAAAGCCGTACTGGCCGCCGCCGAGGACGTTGACATGCTTCCAGTCGCGCGAGGGCACGCAGATGGTCGAATTGTCCTGCTGCCCGCCACAGACGAAATAGGGGAAATGATTGCTGACCGACACGCGATACATCTGCGCGGTCGGGTAATTCTGCCGCGTCCAACTCTCGCCGCCATTGACGCTGACATTCGCGCCGCCGTCATTGGCCTGGATCATCCGCTGGTTGTTGGCGGGATCGATCCACAGATCGTGATTGTCGCCATGCGGCACCTTGATCTTCTTGAGCGTCATGCCCGCATCGTCCGAGCGGAAGAAATCGACGTTCAGGATATAGACCCGGTCCTTTTCGACCGGATCGGCGAGCAGGCGCGAATAATAGAAGGCGCGCTGGCGCAGGTCGCGGCTGTCGTTGCTGCGCTTCCAGCTCGACCCGGCATCGTCCGAGACGAACAGCCCGCCTTCTTCGGCATGCTCGACGATCGCGTAGACACGGTTCGCATCAACCGGCGAGACGCTGACCCCGATCTTGCCGATCAACCCCTTTTGCGGCAGCCCCGGCGCGCGGGTCAGTTCCTTCCAGGTCTCGCCGCCATCGGTGCTGTGGAACACGCCGCTGCCCGGCCCGCCAGAGCTCATGCCCCAGGGCTTGCGCCAGGCCTCCCAGAGCGCCGCGTAGATGTTGCGCGGGTTCTTCGGATCGATCGAGATATCGACCGCGCCGGTTTTCGCGTCGCGGAACAGCACCTTGCGCCAGCTCTTGCCGCCATCGGTGGTCTTGAACACGCCGCGCTCGGCATTGGGCTCGCCATAATGGCCGAAGCCCGCAACAAAGGCGGTGTCGCAATTGGCCGGATCGATCCGCACCCGCGCGAAATTCTGCACATCGGCCAGCCCGGTCTTCGCCCAGGTCTTGCCCGCGTCGGTGGATTTCCACACGCCATTGCCGGGCAGGATGTTGCCGCGCAGCTGCGTTTCGCCGGTGGTCAGGTACAGGATATCGGGATTCGCCTCGCAAACCGCGACCCCGCCGACCGAGGCGGTGTCGAGCTGGCCGTCGGTCACCGGCTTCCAGCTCTGGCCGCTATCGGTCGTCTTCCACAGACCGCCGCCGACGGCGGTGAAATAATATTCGTGCGGGCGTGCCGCGCTGCCGGTGGCGGAGATCGAGCGACCGCCGCGATCGGGGCCAATATTGCGCCAGGTCAGCGAGGTGAAATAGGCCTGCTCGTCCTCGGGCAGCGGCGCATCGGCCGCCTCCTTGGCCTTTTCGAGCTCGTTGGCGTCCTGCGCCAGCCCCGCGCTTGCGGGCAGGCAGCAAAAGGCCAACCCGATCCATTTGTGTTTGAGCTTCATGTCTGACCCTCTTTCCCTGCGTTGGCGCCTGCGTCCCGGCATGTGCCGATTCCAGATCGTTTCTGTTGGAACCACCATCGGGTGCCGCATCGGGGAAATCAAGCAAACTCATGGAGTTGTGAACCAAGCTGCAAACTTCCCGGAAAAGGCGGCCTCTCGAGGACCGATCAGCGTTGCCGGCGGACAGGCGTTGGAGAAAGAGATGCAACCATTACGTCAGGCGTAGGCACCTGAGACGATGGTTCAAATCATTCCGATCGATGCATATACCCCCGTCCAGTTGCCCCAATGGGTCGACGCATTCCCTGACCTTATCGCGGTTGTGACAATCTGCGCCCGTATTGCCGATAGCTCCTGATCATGGTGTCAGCTTCGGGAGAGCGTCCGGTTCTGGGGGCCGCAATAATCGATCAGACTGCCTCACGCGAGGTCCGGCTATCGGGTCTCGCTGTCGGACTCAGCGGATCGAATGCCATGCGCGAGCACCGCGCTTCACCCCGGCCGCCGCCGGTCCGAGCATCGGTTGGATGCCGTGGACGCACTCTGCGGCAGGCCATTTGCTCTGGAATCTGCACTGTCAGGCAACAAGGCGGGGCCAATTAGGCAACCGTCGCGGCAAACTTGTCTTATAAAAACGGGATTGGTCGATGTTGCATTGCAACGGACCTTCCGCCCGGTCGCGTGGCCTGGATTCGGGATAATGAGGGAACCCAAATGAGCGTTAGCAGTCTGCCGCGACCCGGCGAGGCCTCTTCCAGTGAAATGGGGGATGGCTATCTGCTGCAGAGCGAGGCCGATCTTGCCAAGGCGGTGGCCTACGCGATCGAACGCAGCGGTGCGTTGGGTGCCGCCGAGGCGATCGCGCATGTCAGCGAAGGCGGTGGAATCCATATCGCTGTCACCAACGGGCAAGTCGAGACAGCGGTGCGCGACGGCAACCAGAGCCTTCGGATCACTGTGTTCGAAAATGGCCGCACAGGCATGGCGTCCACCGAATCGCTGAGCCGCAGCGCCATCGATCGTGTGGTCGAGCAGGCCATCAGCATGTCGCGCCAGCTCGAACCCGATGCGGACGCGGGCCTTGCGGACACCGATATTCTGGCGTGGTCGACGCCGGGCGTACAGCTTTTCGCGCCTTCCAACGAGTCCGCCGAGACACTGACCGAGGCGGCGCTGGCAATCGAGGCTGCGGCGCTTTCGATCAAGACCAGCGATGAGGTTCGCGTTTCGGAAGCAGGGGCTTCGAGCCAGGACATGCGGTTTGCGATCGCGACCAGCCAGGGCTTCTGCCGCACCGGCAGCGGTTCGATTCAGCGCCGCTGGTGCCAGACGATTGCCCAGCGCGGCGACGAAATGAAGCAGGGCAGCTGGTCCTCGGCCGACCGCCAGCGCACGGGGCTTGAACCTGTCATGGAGATCGGCCGTCGCGCTGCCGAACGCGCGCTGGCCATGGTCGGCGCCGAAGGTCTGACCACCCGCCGTTGTCCGGTGCTCGTCGATTCGACGGTCGCCGCGAGCCTGGTACGCGATATATGCACACAGCTGACGGGCAGTTCGCAGTTTCAGCGCATGACGTTTTTGCCCGACGCCATGGGCCAGCAGATCACGGCGGGCCATCTGTCGATCGTCGAGGATCCCTTCGAGCCGTTCGGTTTGGCAAGCGCCGCGTTCGACGATGAGGGCGTTGCCGGCCGGCGCCGCGAAATCGTTCGCGAGGGCGCGGTCGCCGGGCTGTTTCTCGATACCCGCATGGCGCGCAAGCTCGGCAGCGTCTCGACCGGAAACGCTGGCGGCATGCGCAATCTGTCGCTCACCAGCAGCCTGACACAAGCCGGCGACGATCTCGCCGCGATGCTCCGCAAACTGGGGACAGGCCTGTGGCTGACCCGGTTCATGGGCGGCAAGACCAATCCGGCTACGGGGGTCTATTCGCAGGCCGCAGGTGGCTTCTGGGTCGAAAATGGCCAGATCGTGCGCCCGGTTCTGGGCTTCACCGTGGCGGGCAACCTCCAGGACATGTTCAAGTCCATCGCCGCGATCGGCGCCGACGTCCATCGCGCCGGAGCCTTTAGAGTGGGTTCGATCCTGCTGCCCGAAATGCAGATTGCCGGTCGCTGATGATGCACCCCTTACGGAAAGAACCGAGCCCGATGCTTCTGACAGCCACCGATCGTCTAGCCCATGCACAGGATCAGCTTCTTGCGGCCAACGACCTCGACATCAATCAGCTGGAGAACGGTCTTGCCAGCCTCTGGGCACGGGGCGGCGACTATGGCGACCTGTATTTCGAGATGACCACGCGCGATACATGGTCGCTGGAGCGCGGCAAGGTCGCGCGCGCCGCCTTCAGCATATCGCAAGGCATCGGCGCGCGCGCCGTGACCGGCGACAATACGGCATTTGCCTATTCCAGTGACATCAGCCCCAAGGCCCTCGGTGCCGTAACCGCTGCCGCGCGCGCCATGCAGTCGCAGGGCCAGGACTCCGGCGAAACCGGGCGGGGCGTCGAAATCAAGCCGGTAGGCCAGGATTCGAAGGCCTATTCGACGATGGAAGCAGCGGGCGGCATGGACACCATCCAGAAGGTCGCGCTGCTGCGCAAGCTGGATGACATGGCCCGCGCGGTCGACCCTCGCATTACCGAGGTCAACGCCCAGCTGGCCGTTGAGGATTCGACGATTCTGGTCGGCGCAACCGACGCCACGCTCGCGGGCGATGTCCGCCCGCAGGTGCGCCTCAATCTCTCGGTCGTGGCTGAGGGGAACGCCAGGCGCGCGTCTGGCTCGGCCGGGGGTGGTGGACGTTTCACCTTGGAAGAGTTCGATCAGCAAAGTCTGGAAAAACTTGTCCGCAAGGCCACGTCGGTGGCGCTGACAAACCTCCAGGCCATTCCTTCCCCGGCCGGTGAAATGACCGTGGTGCTGGGCAACGGCTTTCCCGGCGTCCTGCTGCACGAGGCCGTCGGGCATGGACTGGAGGGCGATTTCCACCGCAAGCGCGAATCCGTTTTCAACGGCATGATGGGCGAGCGTGTCGCTGCACCGGGTGTTACCGTCGTCGATGATGCGACCGTTCCCGGTGCGCGCGGATCGTTGAACGTCGACGACGAAGGGGTGATCGGGCAGCGCACGGTGCTGATCGAGGATGGCCGTCTGGTCGGCCTAATGCAGGACAAGATCAGCGCCCGGATCATGAATGACAGGATGACCGGCAATGGCCGCCGCCAGTCCTATTCCGACCTGCCGATGACGCGCATGACCAACACCTTCCTGGAAAATGGGCCATACGATCCTCAGGAGATCATCGCCTCGGTCAGGAATGGCATCTATGCCGTGGAATTCAGCGGCGGCACGGTCGACATCACCTCGGGCCAGTTCAACTTCTCCGCCGAACAGGCGTTCCTCATCGAGGATGGCAAGGTCACCGCGCCGATCGAGGGCGCGACGCTCATCGGCGTCGGAAACGAGGCGCTCAAGCACATCTCGATGATCGGCAACGATCTGGAAATGGGCATCGGCTTTTGCGGCAAGAATGGCCAGACTGTGCCGGTCTGCGTGGGGCAGCCGACGATCCGCATGGATCAGGTCGTCGTCGGAGGAGGCGGAGCATGAGAATGCGCCGCGAACGACCGGCATCCGTCGTGCGCCACAGCCGGGTGCTGATCATCGGGTCGGGGCCAGCGGGCTATACGGCGGCCATCTACGCCTCGCGCAGCGCGCTGAACCCGCTGCTCATCGAAGGTCCGCAGCCCGGTGGCCAGCTGACCATCACCACCGATGTCGAGAACTGGCCGGGCGATACCCGCGTGCAGGGCCCCGACCTGATGATGCGCATGGGTGAACATGCGCGTCATGTCGGCGCTGAGCTCATTTCGGATTATATCGTCGAGGTCGATCTGACCACGCGGCCATTTGCGGCCACAGGCGATACGGGCGATCGCTACACCGCAGACAGCGTGATCATCGCGACGGGCGCCAATGCGCGCTGGCTGGGTCTTGAGAGCGAAATGCGCTATCGGGGGCAGGGGGTGTCGGCCTGCGCCACATGCGATGGCTTCTTCTTCCGCAACCGGATCTGTGCGGTCGTCGGCGGGGGCAACACGGCGGTCGAAGACGCGCTGCATCTCGCCAATTTCGCGAGCGAGGTCTATCTTGTTCACCGCCGCGACACCCTGCGGGCCGACAAGGCCAACCAGGCCAGGCTGTTCGCCAATCGCAAGATCAAGGTCATCTGGAACGCCGAAGTGGCAGAGGTGCTCGGCGATGGTGGAAAGGTCACCGGGGTTCGGCTGACCGATGTCGCCACTGGCGCGCAGTCCATGCTCACGATCGACGGCCTGTTCGTCGCGATCGGTCACGATCCGGCGACCAGCCTGTTTGCAGGCCAGCTGGCGATGGATGAGGACGGTTACATCCTGGTCACCCCCGGGTCGACCGCCACCAGCGTTCCAGGCGTCTTTGCCGCCGGCGACGTGCAGGACAAGCATTTCCGTCAGGCGGTGGTGTCCGCCGGAATGGGCTGCATGGCGGCGCTCGAGGCCGAACATTTTCTCATCGATGTCGCGAGCGCTTCCGCTCCGCAACCCGCCGCTGAATGCATCAGCGGCTGAGTACAAGGATCACGCCATGTCCCTTCTGAAGATCGTAACGACAGAAACCTTCGAGGCCGAGGTTCTCCAGTCGCAGATTCCGGTGCTGGTTGATTTTCACGCTGCCTGGTGCGGCCCGTGCAAGGCATCGGCGCCGGCGCTGGAGGATGCCGCACGCGAGTTCGAGGGCGAGATCGCGTTCGTCAAGGTGGATGTCGACGAGGAACCGACGCTTGCCAGGACCTATGACGTTCAGGGTGTGCCGACGTTCATCGTGATGAAGGATGGCCAGCCGATCGAGCGCTTCCAAGGTCTGGTCTCGCGCGGCAAGCTTGCTGCGGTACTGGAGCCGCTTGCGTGAGCGGGCCCGGCAACACATTCCGCGCCTTTGGCGAAGAGGCGCGGCGGCAGGCGTTGATCGCCGACATCCGCAACAAGGGTCCGATCTACACCGCTTGGCTGACGCGCGCCTCGATCGAGGGAGATATTTCCGCCATCTCGGCCGAGCATGGCCTTCACCCGGCGCTCGCGCGGCTCTTGCCCGCGCTCGGTGCGTTCGGCGAAGCAGAAGATGCACGTTCCTTTTACGAGGCATTGCTCAACGCCATTCCCGTGGGTGCCGAGACAGGGGAGCTGGCCGGTCAGACGCTGCTTCTGGCTTGGACCGACCCGGTTTATGGTCGCGCCCGCATGGTCGCGCCGGGGCCGGTCCGTGACGCATGCGAGGGGGTCGTTGCTCTGGTGAAGCAATCTGTCGAACAGGCGGTGGACAAAAAGGCCTGGCGGTCCGCGCGGGCGACGCTCGCGGCTGTCCGCCATGATGATCCGGCCGCGGAGAAGGCGACCGATCTGGTCATGTCGCTGGGCTGGGATCTTGATCAGGCTCCGGGTGCTGCGCATGACGTGATCTCGGCATGGTCAGCCGCGGTCAATCTCGAGGCCGATGCGTCCGACGAGGACTGCTTCACCGCCGAGGAAAGCGCAACATTCGAGACCGAGATGAACAAGGTCAACGAAGAGGCGATGGATGCGCTGGCACAAGGCCAATCGGTCGAGAGCATCGGTGTCGAGGACTTTATGGCCGAAGTCGAGAAGCTCTGGAGGGCGGATCCGGTGCGTCATGCGCTCAAGCAGCGATCGGTCGCCAGACGCCAGCGATCCAATGCCAAGGTGGCGGCCTGGCGCCAGTCGATCCAGCGACGCATGCTGGATCTGGCCCATGCCACGCTGGCAGCGGCGACGATGGCCATTCACCCGGCCGAGCCTGTCGGCCTGCACGATTGGCAACAGCTCTGATGGCAGTCGTCCCCGCGCAAATTGCCTCGATCTTTGCCGCCAATCCGGTTCGCGGATTGCGCGGCGGCGACCCCTGGCACGTCGAAAGCGTTTTGCGCGATATTGCAATCATCCATCATCTGACCTGCGGCCCGTTTGCCTTTGCCCTCGAAGGGGCCAGCAACTTCGATGGTCCGGGCTTCTGTGCGCACATCATCTTCATCCGCTCCGGCGAGCTGAGCGTCGGTCAGGCGGGCCACAGCCGAACCCTGTCCGCGGGTGATATCTTCGTCGCTTGCGCTTGGCAGCCGATGACCCTTGAGGGCAAGGGCGATCTGGATGCGCTGATCGTCGTGCTTCCGGCCTGGTGGGCCATGCAGCGGTTTCTGGACGGCTTCCTGATCCTGCCCGATCTTTATGTCGACAAGGGCTATTTCGCTTCGCCCATCATCGCACGCCTGGCTGAAATGCTGTTTGCCATGACGCCGGATGATGAAACCGTCGCGTCGCAGGCGCTGACGATGATCTCGGACCTCATGCGCACGGCCCTGGCGGCCTGCGTCGATGCCGACAAGGCCCAGCCGCGCTGGCAGGGCCGTATGGGGGCCATACTGGAGTTCATCATCCGCAACCTTGATACCCCGGGGCTGTCTGCCCAGGATGCGGCCATCAGTCTCAAATGCTCCGTCAGGACGATCTACAAGAGTTGCGCGAACCATGGCACGAGCTTCAACAGTTTCCTCAACGAAATCAGGTTGGTGACCGCGCAATACCAGCTGATGCGGACCAATGATCGCATATCGGAAATCGCCTATAATGTAGGGTTCTCCAGCCTTTCGCACTTCTCCCATCTGTTCCGGGCCCGCTTTGGCGTCGCTGCCAAGACGATGCGCCAGAACCGCAGCGGGCGGCTTGTGCCATGAGCCGGATCGCCTCTTGCACGGAAATGTCTTCGTGTTTCCCGCAGCGTCTGCCGCGCAGCGCAACGCGCGTTTTTGGCCGGGTGATCGCAGCATGATCGGTGTCGGCGACGCACGCGCGGCCTGGCTCGCCCAGCACATCCTGCCGCTCGAGCCCAACCTGCGCGCATGGCTGGCGCGGCGGCATGTGGCGGGGCTCGATGTCGATGACATCGTGCAGGAAGCCTATGCGCGACTGGCATCTGTGGGCTGTGTCGAAGGCGTGCGCAACCCGCGGGCCTATCTGATGCAAACCGCGCAATCGATCATCTATACCCATCTGCGCCGCTCGCAGGTCGTCTCCATCCGCGCCGTCGAAGATGACGAATTGTCGTGTTTCGAAAGCGAGGAACCATCGCCTGAATGCACGATCTGCGATCGGGACGAACTGCACCGCATCCATCAGATCCTGGCTGGCTTTCCTCCGCAGGTTGCCACCGTGTTCACGCTGCGCCGGATTGACGGATTGTCGCAGCGCGAGACGGCCCAGCGGCTGAACGTTTCGGAAAGCACCGTGGAAAAACACATGGCAAAGGGCTTGCGCCTGTTTATGGACGCTATTGCGCGTTCCGGAATTTCGTCGCGTGGCGCGTCTAGAGCACACAAGGCAAATCGTACTGGATTAGATGTCCCATCGCGAAAGCAGTGCACGGATTGATGATGCGGCAGCTCTATGGGCCGCCCGTATCGATGCGCGTGCCCTTTCGGCCGAAGAGGAAGCCGAACTCATGGCGTGGCTGGCGGGCGATGAACGCCGCGTGGGCGCGTTCGCCCGTGCCCGTGCCATCTCGGTCTATCTGGCGCGCGCACGCGGTCTGCAGGGTGACAGCAGCGATACGTGACGGCTGGCCGGCTCGGTGATTCACGGCCGCACGCATCGACCTGCGCTGATGACCATCGCTGGCGGCCTCTTCGTTTCCCGCATCTGGCAAGACCTGCAGAAAGTGACGCGGGCCGGGTGTGGAAAATGCAACCGCCATGCGTCTCCCCTAAGTATCCGTTCTCTCCCCTCGTCTGCAGGGGAACGAAAGGATCGGCTTTTTCTGGGGGGATGGCAGTTCGTGCGCTGTGCGGGTCAATTCGTCATCTCCCTGCCATGCGGCCAGCGGGAGTACGCGATGCCACTTCGAGCGTTTCTTGGCGATTTGTCCTTCAGAACCGAGACGGTCGCGCGTGTTCGGGAACGGTGGGCCGCGCGCCAGGCGATCCCGCTGATCTATCTGAAATGGTCGTCGGACAGTGGTTTTGCCTCGCTCGCTGGCACCATCGCCGAAACGCAGGCTCCCGATGTTTTCGTCGCCAGAACCGGAATTCCGCTGGAACTGGCGCTTCTTTGCGAAACCCTGATCAACGCAGGCGTTGCGTTCGTCGACGATAAGACCGCGCCTTATGGCTTTGCCATGCAGTGCGACGATGCGGTCTGGGCATTCGGGACCGAATGGCTGGAGGCCATCGCTGCAGGGGATGATGTCAGCGACGTCGTTCGGCGCTTCCTGCCGCGCTTTGTGCGCCACATCCTGTCCGGCGATTTCTCGCTGGCTGACCATGTCGACGCAGAGGTGCGCGCCGCCGCCCAGCAGATCCTGGCCATCTGGACACGCGAACTGAAAGGTGAGGTCATTTCGCGGCAAGAGTGGCGAGCGGCGCGGGCCAATGTGCTTTGGGCCTCGGAGGCCAGCGTCGATCCCGAGGGATTTCTGGTCGCCGATCTCGTGGAATCGCTGCCATGGCCCCTGGCTGGCATCGCGCCCGAATTTCCGGCCATCTGCCAGAAATTCCTGCACGCCTATCTGCAGAGCCTGTCGGCAGCCTTCCTGCCGGAGCAGGATCAGGCGGATCGGATTGCGTGGCTCGTCGGGGCACGGCGCCTCAGGCACCTTCGCGGCGAGGCTCGGTTTGCCGATGCCTCGGACGAAGCGATTCTCGACCAGGTGCCCGAACTCAAGAGCGCGATGCTGGCGTTCCGGCAGCCCGACGCGGAATCCCGGATGGGCGCTGCCAGACATCTCGCCCGCCCGCTGGCCACTCGCTTTCTGCGCGAGCAGATGGATAGTCTGCTGGCGCTCCTGCGAGAGAGGCCGGGGTGACGCGCTTCATCGTCATTTCCCCGTGCTGCATCTTCATTGCCACCTCCAGCTAAGACTGTATCTCCTATGACCGACCGCTATGTCATCGATCCTTCCGCGCAAGACGCAGCACGGGAAGAGCGGCCGCCCGAGGTGCCGCCCGGCACGGTCTGGCAGCATGTGAAATACGGCGCCGGAATGATCTGGCGCTACGTCAAGGTCGATCCCATTCTGGGGACGCTGCTGATCGCGTACCAGTTCGTTCAGAGCACCGCGACGGTATCGGTCCTGCTGAAGATGCAGCTCGGGTTTTCGGCCATCGTGACCGCGCTGGCGGCCAAGGATGGTGACGTGATCCCCGGGATCGTGTGGGAAATCCTGATGTACAGCGGCGCCATGGCGATCCTGGGCGTGATCGGCGTGTGGACGCGGCTGGTCCTTCGCATCCGGATGCGCAAGGTGCTGACAGCGCCGTTCCTTGATCGCTGGATGGCGGGCAACCGGTTCTTCCACCTCGAACAGCGGGCGGATATCGACTATCCCGAACAGCGTATCCAGGAAGACATCTATACCTATGTCGAGAAGGTGACGATCATCGGCGTGTCCGTCGTCGCTTCGGTGTTCGGCGTGTTTCTCTATACTTCGGAACTCTGGCGCCTGTCGCCGCCGCTGGTTGTCCCGGCCGTCGGCATGACCGAGCCGATACCCGGCCTTTTGGTCTATGTCGCCTTCGCCCTGGCGATCGTGATGACCGTGCTGGTCCACTGGGTCGGCCGCTTGCTGACGCGCGCGGAAGTCGTCCGCCAGCGCCTCGAGGCACAGTTTCGTCAGGAAATGCAGGCAATCCGCGGCAATGGCGAATCGATTGCCTTTGCGCGTGCCGGTGGCATCGAGCGGCGCCGTCTGGCGAATACGTTCGAACTGATCGTCGTCAACTGGCGGGCCTATACCGTGGCGAACATGCGCATTACGCTGGTGACGGGCTTGCCCGAGACCTTCATGTTCCTGTTCCCCTATCTGATCTGCATTCCCTTCGTGCTCAGGGATCAAATGAAGATCGGCGACATCCAGGTCGTGATGGCGTCGTTCACCGCGGTCTATATGGGGATCAGCGCCATCGTGACCCAATATACCGAACTGGCGATCCTGCGTTCGGCGGTCGCGCGGCTTCAGTTGCTCGATGACCTGCTGTCCGTGCCAATGGACAGTGGCATTCACGTCGAGCAGATCGCGGACCAGCGGGTTGGCGTTCACCACCTCAAGGTCGCATACCCGAACGGTGAGCCGATGGTGGCGCTCGAGGAACTGGAGATCACGCCCGGTTCCCGCTTGCTCGTTCAGGGCAGCTCCGGCGCGGGCAAGAGCACCCTCCTGCGCAGCATTGCAGGCCTCTGGCCATTCGGGGAGGGTGACGTCAGACTGCCCGAAAATGCCAAGGTCGCGTTTCTGCCGCAGCGCAACTATATGCCCGACGGCACCCTGGCCAGTCTGATGTCCTATCCCGATCCGCCCGACAACCACAGTGACGCCGACTATGTCGATCTGCTCAAGGCCTTCGATCTTGCTCGGCTGGCACCGCAGCTGCACAGCTACATGCCGTGGAGCCGCATTCTCTCGCCCGGCGAGCAGCAGCGGATAGCCGCAGCCAGGGCCATCATGGCGCAGCCGGACTTTCTCTTCGTGGACGAGGCGACGAGCGCGCTGGACGCGCATTCCGAAGAGCAGCTGTACAAGGCGCTGATCGAGCGCCTGCCCAACGCCGCGATCATCTCGGTCGCGCATCGCCAGAGTGTCGCGGCATATCATGACCAGCGACTGCTCATCGAAAATGGCGTGGCCGATGTGTCCCCGCTGCGCCCCTCGGCAAGCTGACAAACAGTCCTCGGGGCGTGGGGCAGCGCAGGCTGCCTTGCGTCCGGATGGCTGCGACGCGGAACCGCTGCGAGAGTTTTCCAGTGAGACAGGAAGTTACACCGCGCGACCGATAATTAACTTTTTATGACGTCGCGAATGGCGGAAACAAAATGGTCATGCGTCTTATCGGGTGGGGATAATCACAGTCTCAAGGGAAGGGGCAGTCCGATGAACGCAAACAGCAAGGTTTTGAGCGTGCGGCCATGGCTTGGCACGAGCGTCGTGGCGCTTGGAATAGCACTGTGCGCACCGGCAGCACTCGCGCAGGAGGTTGAGGATCCCGATGGCGCGTCTGAAAGCCCGCAAGACGACCAGGTCGAGGGCGTTGCCGACATCCTCGTAGTTGGCCAGCGTTCGTTGAACAACGACATCCGGCGCAACCGCGATGATATCCAGCCCTATATCGTGTTCGATTCCACCGTGCTGACGCGGAGCGGTGCGCAGAATGTCGAGGACTTCCTGCAATCGCGCCTCCCGATGAACGCGACGCAGCAGACCCAGTCGCAGGTCGGCCCTCCGACCTCGGCCGCGGGTCGGCTCGACCTGCGCGGGCTGGGGTCTGATGAAACGCTGGTTCTCGTGGATGGTCGGCGTCTGCCCAGCATCACGACCGGGGATTCGTTCGGTCAGCCGAACATCAATGGCATTTCGATGGCGCAGATCGACCGGATCGAGGTCCTGCCCGCGACAGCGAGCGGCATTTATGGCGGCGGCGCGACGGGCGGGGTGATCAACATCATCCTCAAGCGCGACTATTCGGGTCTCGACCTGGAAGCCCGCTACAATGACTCGTCCGATTTCGAGGTTGGCCAGAGCTTCTTCAGCGTCAATGGCGGCCTTACGTTCGACAAGGGGCGCACCCGCATCATGGGGTCGATCTCGCGGTCGCGATCGCAGACCCTGGTGGCGAGCGACCGCAATTTCTTCCGGCGTGGTGCCGAACTGCAGTTCCGTAATGATCCGGTAAACGCCACCGTCCTGCTCGGCGGGCCGAACATCTGCTCGACAATCGATGGCTTCGACTGTGCGACCGATCGCCTCGTGTTGAAAAACGGCACGGCGCTCGGTTCGGCGTTCACCAGCATACCCGACAATTATTCGGGCAATCCTGCCGATCTCTCGGCGCGGGCGGGCAGCCTGATCTACAACCGCTCCTCATTGCCGATTTTCACCGCACCGAACGTCACGACGTACAATGTCAACATCCGGCGCAAATTCGGGAAGAACGTCGAAATCTTTGCCGATTTCTCGCGCGATGAATCCAAGAGCACCAACATCACGCCGATCCAGTACACGCTGTTCATCCCTGGCAGCGCGCCAGCCAACCCGTTCAACCAGGATGTGCTGCGGTTCTTCGACATTCCCGACAGTTTTGCGCAGACGCAGAACACCCGCAATACCCGCGTCAATGTGGGCGCGATCATCCGCTTGCCGTATCAATGGAGCGCGGCGCTGCAATATGACTGGCTGGAGAGCAAGGGGAACAGCGTCAGCAATACCGTGCTGGGGCCGTCCTTCGAGGGAGAGGAAGCGCTTCAGGCTGCCGCGTTCCGTGATCTCAGGGCCAATCCGCTGGCAAATCCGTTGTCGCTGTTCGATGTCTTCTCCTCGTCGAACGTCGCCGGAACGACACTGGAAATAGCGTCGCTGCGGCTGGGTGGTCCGGTGTTCATGCTGCCAGGCGGCAACCTTACGGCGACAGCCTTGCTCGAGCAGCGCTGGGAATCGAGCGATGAAACGGTCAACACATCGTCCTTCTTCGGCCAGACGACCTTTTTCTGGAATCCCAGGGCGGTCCAGAATTTCGAATCAGGCTATCTCGAGCTCCGCGCTCCGGTCTTCGCGCCATCGAACGGCGTCCCCTTGTTTCACCAGCTGGAGTTGATGGGATCGGTTCGTCACGATCGATACGACACGCGCTTTTCCGGTTCCTCGATCCGCGTCCCGAGCCAGACCGGCCCGTTTCCGGCCCAGATTGCATCCGAAAACGCTCTTTCGACGACGAACTACACCGTCGGGATCAAGTACGCGCCCGCCAAGGACATCGCATTCCGGGCCAGCTGGGGTAACGGTTTCCTGCCGCCGAAACTGGGCAATATCCGGTCGGAACCCCCCTCGCTGTTCAGCAGCTTCCTGATCTCGCTGCTCAATCTGCGCGATCCGGCGCGCGGCAACAGTCTCATTCCCGGCCCGCTGACCGTGCTGGGTGGTGGCAATCCCGATCTGAAGCCCGAAAAGTCGAACAGCTTTTCGGCTGGTGTCGTGCTGACGCCCAGTTTCGTGCCGGGATTGCGCATCTCGGTCGATCTGACCTCGATCCGCAAGAGCGACGAGGTGCTGAACCTTCCTATCACCTTCTTCCTGGCCAACGAAAAGGCGTTCTCCGACCGCATCAAGCGCGGCCCCAATCTGCCCGGAGATGCCCCCGGCACCCCGGGGCCGATCACGTCTGTGGACACCTCGACCCTCAATCTGTCGAAGTCGCGGTTGAAGGCCATCGATTTTCAGGTGGATTATGATCTCAAGGACACCAGCATTGGCGACCTGCATTTCTATGGTGTTGCCACGCACACCAAGGAGCTGAGCCTGCGGGCGTTGCCAGGCGACCCCTCGGTCAACCGCGCCGGGTTCTTTGAAGGACCGCTCAAGTGGCGTGCGAATGTCGGTGTGGACTGGAGCAGCGGTTCATGGAGTGCCGGCTGGAACACGCAGATTTATGGTGGTTACCGGGTCTGCAGCTCGGTGCTGACGGCCTTTACCTGCGCCCAGCAGGAAGCGTGGCAGGGCGCCGCCCGCATCGGCAGCCAGAACTATAGCGACATCTATGTCAGCTATGATTTCCCGGCGGGCGGCCTTCTGGAGGGCACCAATATCCGCCTCGGCATCCAGAATATCTTTGACCAGAAGCCCCCTACGGTGGCGTCCGGCATCGACCAGCTTGGATATTCGTCGTTCGGCGACCCCCGTCTGCAACGGTTTACCCTAGCGGTGCGCAAGCACTTCTAGTGCCCGGGGCGCCCGGTTTCCTGCCGCAAGGGCAGTGGGGCCGGGCGTCTCTGAGCTTGCGATCGCGGGGACCCATCCGAAACCTCCTGTCTAGGAATCGAGCGAACAATGCGTGGCATCATCATGGCTGTGGACGAGACCAATTTCGAGGCGGAGGTCGTGGCCAGCCCGCTTCCTGTGCTCATCGACTTCTGGGCCCCCTGGTGTGGGCCTTGCCGGGCGCTTCTTCCGACCATCGAAGCGTTGGCGCCGATATATGCGGACAGCCTGAAAGTGGTCACGATCAACATCGACGAGAATCCGGCATTGAAAGACAAATTCAATATACAATCGATTCCGCAACTGTATCTGACCCAGGAAGGCAAGCCGATGGCGCGCCTGACGTCGCGCACCCGCACGCAGCTTGCGGCTGAGCTGGACGACATTCTTGTTTGAGCGGCCCGAGATGACTTTCCAGGCTTTCCACGGCAGCCCCACCGTCAAGACAGAGTTGCTCGACCAGGTACGCGCGCAGTGGAACGCGCGTGCCCTGGCACCGGCTGTCGACCTCCACTGGAACAGCGAGGATCAGCCTGATTCGATCAGCGGAACGCTCGCCCGTACGCAAGATCGCAGCGAATTCGAAGAACGAACCGGAATTCCGGCAGATCTGGCACAGTTGTGCGAATTTCTGATCGTTGCGGGCGTCCGGCAGACCAAGGCGCCGGACACCGCCGCCGGGTTCTTGCTCGAAGGCGCTGACGCGGTGCTGGCGTTCGGGACCGAGTGGCTGAATGCGATCCGGCCTGGCGCCGACCTGAGCCAGATCGTTCCGCAGTTCGCGCGATATTGCCTGGCGCTGTTGCTCGATCCCGAATTCATCCTGGCAGAGCATATCAGCACCGCGTTGCGTGATGTCGGGGGCCAGATCCTGTCATTCTGGGATCGCGAACTATCCGGAAAAAGCCTTGCGCGTATCGATTGGCGCGACGTTCAACGCGCCGCGATGCTGGCCACGGCCAGTGACACCAGCGCCTGGGGCTATCGCGTGGCAGCCTTTGTCGAGGCGATTGCCTGGCCAGTCAAATCGGTGTCGCGCGAGTTTGTCGGGCTTTTCGAGCCGTATCTGTTCAACTGGCTGATGTACCTCGAAACGCCGTACATGACGGATGCAGAACGTGCGGATCGGGCGCACCTGCTGCTGGGGTGGAAGGCCATGGCGACCGCGCTGCGCGACGAGGCCGGTAAGATCGATTTCGACCCGCTGGAGTCACTCCCCGAGTCCAGTCGGGTCATGTCAAGCAACCACATCATGCAGACGATGGATCGGGCCGAGGCTGTCAGGGCCGCGGCACGCAGCCGCAAGGATGCGGTGATCACCGCTCTGATGGACGCCCTCCTTGCGCTGATACGCTCTGCCTGAGCGCCGCCGCCACCCGTCTTTGCCTCCGATGGCGCACCGCGCACAATAGAAGGATGAATGCATGAGCGTAGATATCGTCGCCGTTTCCGATGCAACCTTTGCGGTTGAAATCGAACAGAGCGATCGGCCTGTGCTGATCGATTTCTGGGCGCCGTGGTGCGGGCCGTGCATGGCGCTGCTGCCAACGGTCGAAGGCCTGGCGTCGGTCTATGGCGATGACCTGAAAGTGGTCAAAGTCAATGTCGACGAAAACCCCGTTCTCGCAGAAAAGTTCGGCGTCCAGGGCATTCCGAACCTGACACTGGTCATGGGAAGCAGGGCCGTGGCGCTGCGCGAACGCAGCCGGACCCGCCTCGTGAGCGAGATCGACGCGCTGCTCGGCTAGCCGCCGACAAGCCGCCCGCCAGCACGGCGGTATGCCGGGCGATAGCGATGTCCACGCCTCCCGCCAGCGGGGCCGGCGGTCGAAGAAAATGCAGTCGCTGCGACGCGGTTCACCGCTGGAAAGATTGAATGATGGAACAGGTAATGACAACCAAACCCCGGACTGCTGCCCGCGCGCTTTCCCGAATTGAGGCGGCCGCGCCACCAGTATCGAGCAAGCGCGAATGGCTCAGCGAGGCGATCGGGAAGATCGAGGCGGATTTCAACCGATCTGCCGACACCCACCTGATCCGGTTGCCGCTGCCGCATCACCCGGGCGTAACCCTCTATCTGAAGGACGAAAGCAGCCACCCGACCGGCAGTCTCAAGCATCGGTTGGCACGTTCTCTCTTTCTGTATGCACTGTGCAACGAATGGATCGGGCCGCAGACGACGATCGTCGAGGCATCCTCGGGATCGACTGCGGTCAGCGAAGCCTATTTTGCAAGGATGCTCGGCCTGCGCTTCATCGCCGTCGTGCCTGCGAGCACCGCAGCACCCAAGCTCGATGCGATCCTCTTCCATGGTGGGGAAATCCACGCCGTCGATGATCCGCGTACCGTGTATGACGTCGCGCATCGGCTCGCTGCCGAGACCGGCGGTCACTATCTGGACCAGTTCACGTACGCCGAACGTGCGACCGACTGGCGCGGTAATAACAATATAGCTGAAAGTATCTTCGCGCAGATGGCGCAGGAGGAACACCCTGTGCCGGCATGGGTCGCGAGCACCACCCGCCGCGCATCGAGCGCGAGCAGCGTGATATAGCCCGTCGCCGTGGCGGCAGCGACGGAGAGCCTGGCTGCCTCTTCGCTGGCCTCGCTCGCCGCGAGATTGGCGCGGGCCGCATCGACCCGCGCGGCATTCTTGCCGAACAGGTCGAGCTCGTAGCTCGCGCGGAAGGCCGGCTGCGCCAGGACGGAATCGAGCCCCTGGCCGAAGGGCGAGACCTCGCGCCGCACCGCGCCATCGACCCCGATGCCGAGCGAGGGCAGCAACAGCCCGCGCGAACCGCGCTCGGTGGCGCGCGCTTCCTCGACCCTGGCGGCAGCGATCTGCACATCCGGATTGTTCGCGCGCGCCTTCTCGACCAGCGCGGACAGCTGCGGGTCGCCAAAGGCCTGCCACCACTGCGCTTCGACCGGAGCGGTCACGCCCAGCTGCGTGCGCCACGCGATCGGGGCGGCAACCGATGCGCCTTGCGGGGCGTCCTGCAATGTTGGAGCGCAGGCGGAAAGCAGCAGCGCGCCAGCGAGCGCGGCGATCAGGGGACTGCGCATCGGCCTCACTCCCCGGTGTGGACGGTGGCGACCACCGACATGCCGGGCCCAAGACGCTTCGCCGCCTTCTGGCCGGGATCGAGCACGATGCGCACCGCGATGCGCTGCGGCACCTTGACGAAATTGCCCGCGCCCGTGTCCGGCTTGACGATGCTGAACTCGCTGCTGGCAGCAGGCGCCACGCTCTGCACGCGCCCGGTCAAGCGGGTCCCGCCAAGCGCATCGACCTCCAGCGTCGCGCGCTGGCCGACAGCCATGTTCTCGGTCTGCGCTTCCTTGAAATTGGCCACCACCCATAGCTCGTCGGGGACGATGTACATGAGCTGGGTTCCGGCGCTGACCAGCTGGCCTTCGCGCGCGGTGATCTCGCTCAGACGGCCCGACCGCGGTGCGCGGATTTCGGTGCGCGAAAGCTCGAACGCGGCCAGGTCGCGCGAGGCCTCGGCGCCCTGTACCTGCGCCTCGAGCGCGCCCCGGCCCACCCGGACCGAACGCACATTCTCTGCCGCGATCGCTCGCTGCGCCTGCGCCTGCCGCACGCCTGCCTGTGACTGGCGCAGCGCTGCCAGCGCCTGGTCGCGCTCGCGCAGCGAGACCGAGCCTTCATCGACCAGCTCGTTGATCCGGTTCATGTCGGCCTGCGCCTTCTGATAGCCGGCCTGGGCGCTGGCCACGGCCGCGTCCTGAAGCTGCAGCTGCGCCTGCGCCGAGCGCAGGCTCTGCGCACTGTTGGCGAGGTTGGCCTTTTGCGCGGCAATGTTCGCCGCGCCCTGCTGCACCTTTTCGCGGAAAGGCGTGGCATCGATGCGCGCGAGCAGCTGGCCCTGTTCCACCTTCTGGAAATCGGCGACGCGAACCTCGACCAGATAGCCTGCGACCTGCGGGCTGACGATGGTCGTGCGCCCGCGAACATAGGCGTTGTTGGTCGTCTGGTCGCCGCCGGCAAAGGGAGGCAATCCCCAGGCAAAGAGCGCGACGAGCACGCCGACCAGGATCAGCACGGCCGCAACCAGCACGCGCTGGCGCGAGAATTTCGGCGACCAGCCCTTTTCGGGCGGCGGTGGCGCAGCGGGGCTGCCCGATGCTTCGGTGGGGGCCGCCTGCGGGTTGATGGATGTCATGGTTCGTTCCTTGCGCGCATTGCCTCGATAAAGGCGAGTTCCTTGGCGAGCGGATTGCGCCCGCGGATCTTGTTGATCACCCACGGCACGAGCAGCGCGACAAAGGTGATCGCCGAGAGCGTGCCGATGAGGAAGAAGACGTCGTTGAACGCGAGCACCGCGGCCTCGCGCCCGATCTGCGCCGAAATGCTCGCCGAGGTTGCCTGCTGCACCAGCGCCGGGTCCTGCTGCAGCGGGGCAGTGCGCTGTGCCGCGTTCGAGAAGGCCTGCGAGAGCTGCGCATTGCTCATCGCCAATGTCGTGCCTGCATCGATCAGATGCGTCTTCAGCCTGACCGTGTGGAAGCCCGAGAGCAGCGCGATCCCCGCCAGGCCACCGACCGATTGCGACAGCGAGAAGATCGCGATGAAGCTGATGATCGTGTTCTGCCCCGCGGCCAGCGCACGCAACATCCCCTGCATCAGCACCGGGCCCATGGCGAACACGGCGGCAAAGGCGATGGCCGCCTGCGACAGATAAAGGTCCTGCGGGCGGCTCATCATGCCGGCGCGGGTATCGGCAAAGGCCGCCACGCAGATCACCAGCACGGCAAACAGAACGGGCCGGGTCAGGTCCTTCGGGTCGAGCCGGATCACCGAGAGCACCATTCCGGCAACGGTCGCGCCGGTCAGCACCCAGAAATAGCCGGTCAGCTGCTCGTTGCCATAGCCCAGCGCCGCGAACATGCCGCTCGCGCCGAAACCCTGCTCTGCCACCAGGATGCGCACCGTCGCGCCGATCGCCGCGATGCTCAGGATCGCGCGGCTCGACAGCCAGCTCAGATCGAGCATCGGGCTCCTGCGATTGGCCTCGATCAGCAGGCAGCCGCCCAGGCCGATCACCGCGAGCGCGACCGCATAGCCCAGCCAGGGCGCATCCCACCACACGATGCGCCCCTGGATCAGGAACGCGCAGAGCGAGGCGACGCCCAGCACGAACAGCGCCATGCTGGGAATGTCCAGCGGCTCGAAGGTCAGCTTGCGGACCCCCGGCGGAAGGCGCAGCAGATAGACAAAGGCGAGCCCGAGCACCGAGAGCGCGAACTGGAACTGGAAGACATGCGCCATATCGCCATCGACCAGCAGCGCCGGCGACAGCGCGCGCGTCAGCGGAAAGGCGATCTGCGCGAGGCCGAGCGACAGCACCAGGCCCACGGTGCGCATCGCCGGCGGAAGCCCCTGCATCAGATAATAGATGGTGAGCGCCGACAGCCCGCTGGCGGCGACCCCGGCCACGGCGCGCGCGGCCAGTTCGGCATGATAGCCCGGACCGATCAGTTGGACGAAATTGGCGAGCACCAGCCCCGCCATCGCCCAGCGCACGAAAAGCTGGATGCCGAACTCCTGCCGCACGCGGAACAGCAGCATGCTCATCGTGGCATAGGTCGCGTAGAACGCCACCGTCATCCACCCCGCCTCGACCGGGGTCAGCGCGAATTCGGCCTGCAGCGCCGGCGTGTTTGCGAGCAGAAAGCCGTTCTGCGCGCCGCCGACGAGCCCGATGAACACGCCGATCGCAAGATAGGCCGCGCGCCGCCGCGTCGGGTGATCCGGGTTGGCGGGCGATCCGGGCAGGATCGGCATCTCGTGCGGCTTGAACGCATAGCCGTCGGTCTTGTCGATCAGCGGAGGTGGAGGCTCAGCCACAGCGCAACGCCTCGTCGATCAGCACCACCTCGAGCGCGGCGGCGAACGCACGCTCGTCGCGTATGTCGGTCACCAGCTCGCTGAGCCGCTCGCGCCTCGCGACATGGCTGGCCGCAGAATAGATGAAATTGGCGACCCGGAACTGCAGATGCGTCCCCTCCACCGCCGCCTCGGCGACCGCAGCCTGAGCAAGATCATGGAAGCGCTGATGGACCGGCGCCGACAGTTCGCGCAGCAGCCAGTCGGATCGATCCGTATCGACGGTGATGTCACGCAGGATCAGGCGCGGCACCTCAGGATGCGCCAGCAGATGCTCGATATACGCCACCATCGTGCTGCGCAGCCGCGCGGCCGCCGATGTCCCGCCAGCACGGCCTTCCGACGCATCGAGCGCGTCGCGCAACTGCGCCGCCGCGCTGCTGACAAGCGCTTTCCACAGCCCCAGTTTTCCGCCGTAATGATAGGAGATCAGGGCGACGTCGACGCCCGCGTCGGACGCGATCAGCCGCAGCGGGGTCGCCTCATAGCCTTTGGCGGCGAAATGCATTCTTGCGGAAGCCAGCAATGCCGGGGCCACCTGTCGAGCATCGCCCTGGGGGCGTCCTGAACTCTTGCGATGCGCCATATGGCATTCCCTGCACGGCCCACGAGCCAAGGGCTCAGGCTAATTCAACATGTGTTGAATACGTGAAGGGCCGGGTCGAGTTCCAAGCGCGAACGAAAATATAACTTGGATTAATCTCTGGCGCGAATTTGGTTGCTGGGGGCTGGAGATATCGTCAGCGAGTCGTGCGGCCGGACCGGCCCGCGGATGGCGTGGCCGAGATTGAAATAAAAATTTTACATCGGGATACAGGATGGTGAGACGGCTCATGGCGCGCCTGCGCAGGTCAGAGGACAGCGACTTGTACCCGGTAATGCGCTTCACCTGTCAAGCCGATTGGACACAGGCTGCAGAACGATCGCTTCATTTTGATTTTACCCGATTTTATTTCGTTAATGCGCTATCGGGCATGGTTAATGGACCGTATCAAGGTTACCAGAGTTTTAGGTGCACCTCCCAAGTCAACGCACCGAAATCAGCGTGTTGACTAACCACTTACGTAGACAAAATTGGTATTTGTTCGACGTTCTGCCATTAACTTTTGCTTATGCAATGCGCGGCTAAGCGGTGTCATCCAATCTGGACAGAGGGAAACCAGGGGAGGCTCCCATGCTGAACAACTTTTACGCCCATTATCCAATTCGCAAGAAATTCGACGTAATCCTTGGGGTGCTGTTGGCGATTGCCATCATTCCCGCGGCGTACAGCGCCAGCGAGCTGTTTGGCGGCAACGCGGACGTGCTCTGGGAGATGATCGGCGAACTGGGGGTGCTGATGGCCGTGGGGGCGTTCGTGCTATATGCAAAAAAGGCGGTCAGTGACCCCTATGTGAACACCGTCGTCCGCATGGAAGGCCTGGCGGCTGGCGATCTGACCAGCCCGATCACCTTTACCGACCACCGCGACTGCGTGGGCCGCATGAACAAGGCCATGCTGGTGTTCAAGGACAATGCCGCCGAGCGGCTCCGCGCCGACGCCGTGCTGCGCACCGTGGTGTCCGAAATTACCTCGGGCCTGCAGCACATGAAGAACGGCAATCTCACCTACTCGATCGATTCCGCCTTCGACGCCGAATACGATCAGCTCCGCCAGAATTTCAACGACACGATGGGGCAGCTCTGCCAGCTGCTGACCCAGACGTCGAGCGCGGCGTCGAACGTGCTCAACGGCGCCTCGGAAATCCGCTCGGCTTCGGACGATCTGGCCAGCCGTACCGAGCAGCAGGCCGCCAGCCTGGAGGAAAGCGCCGCGGCCATGCGCGAGGTCACCGGCATGGTGCAGCAGACCGCGCAGAATGCCGCCGAAGTCGGCAAGCAGGTCAGCGAGGCGCACATGGCAGCGACCGATGGCGGAGCGGTCGTCCGCCGCGCCGTCACCGCGATGGACGCGATCCAGAAATCCTCGAGCGAGATCACCAACATCATCGATGTCATCGACGGCATCGCCTTCCAGACCAACCTGCTGGCATTGAACGCGGGGGTCGAGGCGGCGCGCGCCGGCGATGCGGGCAAGGGCTTCGCCGTGGTCGCCAACGAGGTGCGGGCGCTTGCCCAGCGTTCGGCCGATGCCGCCAAGGACATCAAGGAGCTGATCACCGCATCGACCGCAGGCGTGTCCGACGGCGTGGCGCTGGTTGACGAAACTGGCACGGTGCTGTTGCAGATCAGCGACCGCGTGGCCGCGATCAACACGCGAATCTCCGAGATCTCGTCTTCGGCCCAGGCACAGGCGCTGCGCCTGCAGCAGGTCAATCTCGCGGTGAACGAGATGGACAAGATGACCCAGCAGAATGCCGCGATGGTCGAGGAATCGAACGCCGCCGCGCGCAGCCTGGCCGAGGAAGCGACGGATCTGTCGCAGGTTGTCCAGCGCTTCCAGACGGGCAACGTGGCGCCCGCCAAGCTGCCCAGCGCCGCCAAGCCGGCCCGCCGCGCACCGGCCCCGCGCGCCCCGATGGTTTCAGGAAACCTCGCATTAACCATTTCCGAGGAAGACTGGTCGGAATTCTGAGGAACAGGAGAACAGAGTGATGCATCAACTGACTCTGCCCAGCCGGTGCGATCGCGCGAGCGCGATCTCGCTGCATGCCGAACTGCGCGACAAGCTGAAGGCAGGTCCGGTGGCGATCGACGGGTCGGATGTCACCGCGCTCGGCCAGGCCATGCTGCAGCTTCTGCTCAGCGCGCGCCAGACCGCGAATCGTGCGGGGCAGACGCTGACCATCACTCCTTCTGAAAAAATGCGCGCGACGCTGACCAATGCCGGAGCCGATCCGGACATGCTGTGCGGAAATGGAATGCCGTCATGACCAACGAGGAAATCCGTACCATCTTCTTCGCCGAATGCGAGGAAGCGCTGGCCTCCGCCGAACGGGCGCTGACCATCTGCAAGAGCCAGCCCGACAATATGGACGCGGTCAACGACGTGTTCCGCTCGGTGCACTCGATCAAGGGTGGCGCAGGCGCGTTCGGCTATACCGCGCTGCAGGTCTATACCCATGGCTTCGAGACGCTGCTCTCGGACGTGCGTGACGGCATCCTGCCGATGACCGAGGACCTGCTCTCGCTGCTGCTTCGCGCGCTCGACCTGCTTGGCGACCATGTCGCACGGGCGCTCGAGGGCAGCGAAGCGCCCGATGACAGCGCGATGATCGCCCAGCTGGCCGCTGCCCAGCAGGGCGGCGGCACAGCGGCCCCCGTCGAGGCCGGCGACGGCGGCCCTGCGCAGCCGCCCCGATGTGGTCGCCGCTGAACGCCGTCTGGCTGCTGCCGATGCCGAGATCGCGGCAGCGGCGGCAGAGCGCTTTCCCAGTTTCAGCCTGACGGCGGGCCTGGGGCTGATCTCGCTGGCGCTCGGCGATCTGCTCACCCAGGACGCTATCATCGGTTCGCTGGGCGGCGCGATCTCCGGGCCGTTGATCGATTTCGGCCGGGTGGGTACGCGTATCGATCAGCGCGAGGCCGAGGGGCGGGAGGCCTTTGCAAACTACCGAAAGACGCTGTTCACCGCTCTAGGGGAGACCGAAGCAGCGCTGGGCGGCCTCGACGCGGCAAGGCGCAACGCAAGTGGCCTGTTGCGCCAGTCCGAACTTGACCGGGCCGCAGCCGAGATCGCGCGCGAGCGCTACCGCCTGGGCCTTTCAACCTTTCTGACCGTACTGGACGCGGAGCGCGTCCGGCTTGCATCGGCCGAGGCAGCGGTCAGCGCACTGGCCAGCGCAAGGCGGCAGGAGATTGCGCTCTATCGCGCAGCAGGTGGCGCAGACGCTGCACCGTGATAAGGCGAACGCGGAATTCCGGCGGTCGGCCCTGCACTGCCGCCGCTATTGGATGCAGCGGACAGCGTCGGTTGGTCTCCAGTTACGCGGCCCCATATTGCGGTCGTTGGCGATCGTCACGGAGTGCAGCACCGCCTCGATATCGCGCCGCCACGTGTCGAGAAAACGGCGCAGCCCGGGATATTCGGGGGCTTCGTCATATTGCTGCCAGACGAACAGCTGCAGCAGCGAGGGATGATCGGGCAGATAATAGACGATCTCCACGGTCGTCAGGCTGTAGCCCAGAAGCTGCAACCGAAAATCATCATCTCCCGCCATGATGCGTTCTCCCGATGCTGTTCAGATGGCCCTTGCAAACAGGGGTAATAATCGTCGGCAAATCTCTGTCGAACCGCGGGCCTTGTCAAGCAGGGTTGCAGCGCAAATCCCCTCTATCCCATTGATATAATGCATCTTATTGGCACTCACCGCCGGCGAGTGCTGAAAATTTGAGCGCCCCTCTTGAACTGCCCCGACAGGCTAACAATTTTGCCGCTCGCCTCCTGCTGGAGTCTCCGGGGGAGGCTTCCATCAACGTTTTTGCAATTGGAGGTTATGCATGCATTTCCGTCCCTTGCACGATCGCGTGCTGGTTCGCCGTATCGAGGCCGATGAGAAGACGGCCGGCGGCATCATCATTCCCGACACTGCCAAGGAAAGGCCGCAGGAAGGCGAAGTGGTCGCCACCGGACCGGGCAGCCGTTCCGACAAGGGCGAGCTGATCGCGCTGGCCGTTCAGCCGGGCGATCGCATCCTGTTCGGCAAATGGTCGGGCACCGAGGTCAAGATCGACGGCGAGGATCTGCTCATCATGAAGGAGAGCGACATCCTGGGCGTGGTCGAGACCGTGGCCGAGCTGAAACAGGCGGCCTGACCTTTCCCGTCGTCATTTCCATTTGTTCAACCGAAATCTGGAAAAAGGAGGTAGGCCATCATGGCTGCCAAGGAAGTAGTGTTCGCAGAAGACGCTCGCGCCCGGATGCTGCGCGGCGTCGATATCCTGGCCAATGCGGTCAAGGTAACCCTCGGCCCCAAGGGGCGCAATGTGGTGATCGAAAAGAGCTTCGGCGCGCCGCGCATCACCAAGGACGGCGTGACCGTCGCCAAGGAAATCGAGCTCAAGGACAAGTTCGAGAACATGGGCGCGCAGATGCTGCGCGAGGTTGCCAGCAAGCAGAATGACAAGGCCGGCGACGGCACCACCACCGCCACGGTGTTGGCCCAGGCCATCGTGCGCGAGGGCGCCAAGGCCGTCGGTGCGGGCATGAACCCGATGGACCTCAAGCGCGGCATCGACTTGGCGGTCAGGACCGTGGTCGCCGATCTGGAATCGCACGCCAAGAAGGTCGTGTCGAACAGCGAGATCGCGCAGGTCGCGACCATTTCGGCCAATGGCGATCAGGAGGTCGGCCGTATCCTTGCCGAAGCCATGAACAAGGTCGGCAATGAAGGCGTGATCACGGTCGAGGAAGCCAAGAGCCTCGAGACCGAACTCGAGACCGTCGAGGGCATGCAGTTTGATCGCGGCTATCTCTCGCCCTATTTCGTGACCAATGCCGAGAAGCTGCGGGTCGAGCTGGAAGACCCGTACATCCTGATCCACGAGAAGAAGCTGTCCAACCTCGCACCGATGATCCCGCTGCTCGAGCAGGTGGTGCAGTCGGGCCGTCCGCTGCTGATCGTCGCCGAGGATGTCGAGGGCGAGGCGCTGGCGACGCTCGTGGTCAACCGGCTGCGCGGTGGCCTCAAGGTCGCCGCCGTCAAGGCTCCGGGTTTCGGCGATCGTCGCAAGGCGATGCTCGAGGATATCGCCATCCTCACCGGCGGTAATGTGGTCAGCGAGGAACTGGGCACCAAGCTGGAGAATGTCACCATTCCCATGCTCGGCCGCGCCAAGAAGGTCATCATCGACAAGGACAACACGACGATCGTCGACGGCGCCGGACAGCGCAGCGACATCGACGGCCGCGTGGCGCAGATCTGCGCGCAGATCGAGACCACGACCAGCGACTATGATCGCGAGAAGCTGCAGGAGCGCGTCGCCAAGCTCGCCGGGGGCGTGGCGGTGATCCGCGTTGGCGGCGCGACTGAGGTCGAGGTCAAGGAGAAGAAGGACCGGGTGGACGATGCGCTCCACGCGACGCGTGCTGCGGTCGAGGAAGGCATCCTGCCCGGCGGCGGCATCGCGCTGCTGCGCGCCATCAAGTCGCTCGAAGGGCTGAAGGCTGCCAATGACGACCAGCAGTCGGGCATCGACATCGTCCGCCGGGCTTTGCGCGCGCCTGCCCGCCAGATTGCGGAGAACGCGGGCGAGGACGGCGCGTTCATCGTCGGCAAGCTGCTCGAGGCCAACGAATATTCCCGCGGCTTCAATGCGGCCACCGGCACCTATGAGGACCTGGTTGCAGCGGGCGTGATCGATCCGGCCAAGGTCGTGCGCACCGCGCTGCAGGATGCGGCGTCAGTAGCGGGCCTGCTAATCACCACCGAGGCGATCGTGACCGAGGCTCCGAAGGAGGACCGGGCTGCGGCCACGCCGCCAATGGACTTCTGATCGGATGCACATGATGGGTTGGGGGCAGCGCCCAGTCTGCTCCCGACCCAGACCAGGTCACTCGCAACAGCCGCCATGAGCGTCCGCTCCTGACGGAACCCGCCGAATGGCTTCCACGATGCGGTTGGTTAGCGATGCGACCAGCCGCTGGCCATGAGCCGTTGACTTCAGGTTGCCAGATTGTGATGATTTCAATCGTCAGATTTGACGCTGTTACTGCCCGCCGCCTATCTTTTCCATCCCGCGCAGACCGGCGGCTAAGCTGATGCCCCATCGCCGATGGTATGTCGCGCTAGGTGCCACGATATCGGCCGCAGCATATTCCCCGCGCCCAAAGGCATCAGGCGGATGACTCACCGGTTCGACACAAAAATAATCCTCTCCGGCGGGGACATAGAGGTGAACGCCCGCCATCGCGGTACCATGAACAACGACAGGATGATTGCCGCCCCAAATGGTGATCGGTTCGGTAGTGGGAAAGAAATTGTCGAGCCCTTCAAGAGCATCAACCGGCACCGGCTGAGTGTCTTGGAACATATCCGTCGGCGCCAGCGCTTTGGCAAGACCATCCGTATGATTTACCCACATCCCTGTCGCGCGGAGGGTGACAGCGCTTGCGCGACGACGGACAAAATAGGGATGGATACCCGTGCCACAGGGCATGGACGAATACCGGTCGCGGTTCACGATGGCCATGTCGATGTGAATGCCGCGGGAGTGAATGAGAAAGCGCTGTTCTGCGCGATAGGACCAGGGCCAGCCTTCATCGCCTTCGACGCCTCGCCCGGGGTGATCATAGAACAGGGTCAATTGGCATTCGCTGACATCGGAAACCTCCCAGTCCCTGCGCCAGCCATGCCCATGGTGTGCATGCGGCAAGGCAAGAAGCTCACGATCAAGCTGCACCGTCCGCTCTCCGATGCGAAGCAGGCCATGGCCAATCCGGTTGGCGAAGGGCACCAGCGGAAAGCTCGCGCAATCCAGGATGTCACCGACATCGGGGCCCGCGCTTCGGAACACCGGCTCGCCCTTGAAGTGCAGCGATGCCATGGCCCCGCCAAGAGCGGGAAGGATCACTGCGCGCCAGCCCAAAGCTTCTAGGGTGATGGCCATCGCGGCTCAGAGCTTCAGTACGGCTACACCGGCGGCCGCCAGTTCTCGTTGGCCCAGCACCAGCTTTCCTCCGATATCATCGGGTATGGCGATAGTTTCGGTTGAATAGTTGAAAGCAAAGACGTGGCTTCCTGTGCGGCGGATACGCAGTCCAGCGGGCAGGTGAACTGTCTTGATGCCAGCATCCCTCGCGGCGGTGCGCAACACCATCGCAAGCAGATCCTGATCAGGCCACGCGGCGAGGTAGCGCCGATTGCCCGAGCGCCAGCAGGCGACGGTGCCGTCATCGGCGACGAGTTCTGCTGCCGCATCGGTTTCCAAATGCTCGATCCAGCGGCGCACGGCCCAGCCCTGACCCGGATGTATCAGCCCTGGCCTAAGGCTTTCCACTCGCACCACCCTGGCTGGAAAAATCGGCCCCGGCGGCAGGGTCTCGGGAATCGCAAAGTCGGCTGTGCGGCTGCCCGATCGAGGGCCGATCACGACAGGGCCTTTAAAGTCGTCAAGATGCGCCAGCAGTTTGTCAGGCACCACGGGCATGCAGGGCACCACGCACAGCTTGTAGCCTTCGAGCGGCGCATCGGGCGGCAGGATGTCGACATTCAGCCCCATCTGCCGCAGCGCGCTATAGGCATCGAAAGCTGCCCATAATGCCGATAGCCCCGCACCCTGCGGCTGGATGGTGGTGATCCAGTCCGAATCATAGGAGAAGATCAGCGCCACGCTTTTGACGGCATCGGACATAGGGCCGATCGCGGCGATGTCACGCGCGGCCTGAGCCGCCTCGGCATAAGCTGGCGCAGGAGCATTGTCGGGCCGAAGCAGGCCTGCATGCAGCTGTTCCTGGGCGAAGGGTGCCTGGCGCCAGCGGAAATAGCTGACCAGTTCAGCGCCATGGGCCAGCGCCTCGAGCGTCCAAAGCCGCACCATGCCATCCAGCGGCGCCGGGTTGTGCCGCGCCCAGTTGACAGGCCCAGGCTGCTGCTCCAGCACCCACCAACGGCCACTGCGCGTGCATCCCCGGTACAGATCGTGATGGAATGCGGCGATATCGGGATGGCCTTGCCGTGCATAGCGAAGCTTGTCGTCCTCGCTGAACCGGAAGCTGTCGAGAAAGCCCAGGGGATAGCTGTCCCAGCCCACGGCATCGAGCGACTGCGCCACATCATGATGATCGAACTCGGTAAAGAAGCCCATGAAATTGTGGGTGATGGCCCGACCGGGGGACATTGCCCGCAGGATGTCCACTTGGATATGGTTGAAGCGGACGACCTCGTCCGAGGCGAAGCGGCGGAAGGCGAGCCAATGCGCCGGATTCGCTTCGGTAACGGTCAGATTGGGCAAGTCGATTTCATCGAAGCTGCGATATTCCTGACTCCAGAACACATTGCCCCAGGCCCGGTTGAGCACCGCGACATCGCCATAATGTTCGGCCAGCCATGCACGGAACGCGGCCAGGGCAGCGGGAGAAAAGCTCTGTACCGTGTCATGGCAGCCATATTCATTGTCCGTCTGCCAGGCCACAATCGCCGGATGGTGACCATAGCGCTCGGCCATCGCGCGGGTAATGCGCGCGGCCTGCCTGCGATATCCAATATGGCTGAAACAGTAATGTCGACGCGACCCGAACCGCCTCGGACGACCGTCGCGGTCGACCGCGATCATGTCGGGCATGGAATCGACCAACCATTTCGGAGGCGTGGCCGTGGGCGTTCCCAAGATGGTGCCGAGCCCCGCAGCGTGAAGCGTTTCGATCGCCCGATCGAGCCAGTCCCAAGCGTACTGACCTGGCTCAGGTTCGATTCGACTCCAGGCAAACTCGCCGATGCGCACCCGGGTCAGGCCGATCTCGCGCATGCGCCGGGCGTCGTCGATCCATTGCGCTTCGGGCCAGTGCTCGGGATAGTAGCAGACGCCGAGCTGCATCAGCAGTGGCTTGGGGGATGGGCTCTCGGAGATCATGGCTGCGCGGTTGCTCTTTTTGGGATCAGGGGGCAATTACGAATAGACGATATGTTCAATTGGCGCTCATGCCACATCAAAAAGGCGGCACATGGCTGACCGGGGTTTGAAATCCAAAGCAGCACCGCGCAAGCGTGTCCGACTGGCACCAAAAGAGCGGCAATCGCTCATCCTGGACCGCACCGCCGATATCATCGCGCGCGAAGGCGTTTCGGCGCTGTCCATGGACCGGATCGGGCGCGAGGCCGGAGTCAGCAAGTCGCTGGTCTATGCCTATTTCCCCAGCATGACCGACCTTTTGCGACAGCTGTTGCAGCGCGAATGGCGCAGGCTCCGGCGTTTGCAGGCCGAGGCGGCAGACCAGGCCGAGACAATGGAAGGGCTGGTGCGCGCGGTGACCCATGTCTACCTCAAGTATATCGACGAGCGTGGCATGCTCATCGAACGGCTTCAGGCCGAACCGTCTGTATCCGCGATCCATGATCCCACCGAGTTCGGCAGGGACAGCGCCGTCGGCTATCTCGCTGAAATCGTTGCCGAGCATTACGGGCTTCCGCAGGACATCGCCAAGGCTGCGACGGATATCAGCTTTGGTCTGCCGGCAGCTGCGGGCGCTTATCTGCTGCAGCGACGCCTGAGCCGGGAGGTGCTGGAAGACCTGACCGTTACCATGATCCTCGGCACACTCAATGAGCTGAAGCGCGAACATATGGCCCGCCTTCAGCCAATCCGGCGCGCACGGTTGCTGAGGTGATCTGCTCAAGCTTCGGCGGCGAGCAGATCCGGTACCCGCTCCGATGTAGGATTGACGACGGCAACGGGGCCATCATCAAGGCCATATTCCCTCCGCAACCGGTCCAGCGGTTCGTGAACGCGATTCTCGAAAGCCACGAACTGCAGGCTGCGGGCGCGACGCCCTCGCGACCAGCCATCGCTAATGGCATCCATCGCCGGCTGGATCAGCAGCGGATCGACCAGCGCCATATGACCTGAAACGACCGCAATCCACATCGCGGCATAGGGAAAGTCCATCTGCGCCAGCTGAAACGCCTGCAGCGCCAGCTCTCCGAATGGGGTCGCCGGATAGCCGGTCAGCACATGGTGCAGATCATGCGTCTGAAAGCCCCGCACCACCTTGTAGGCAATGGCGGGCGGCATGCGATCAATCTTGCCGCTGAGCTCCAGCGCTTCGTGCCGGGCGCGATAGCCCGCTGCCAGATGCTCGACCAGATGATTATCGACCATGAAAGCGCGATACGCATGGCCGAGCGTTCCGGGCGCACAATCATCCAGCATGGCAAGTCGAAAGTCCGGCGCCAGCCAGGCCTCGCGCGCCAAAGGACCATGTTCCGGATGATTGACGATGGCAGCCTCATATTTGGCAATGGCATCGGCAGGTGCCGTCTCCCACCATTCATTAAACAACCAGTCGATGCCATGCGTGTAGAAATTGTCGATGCTTTGGAGAAATTTCTCTCCGAAGCCGCGTTCGATCGGATTGGCCATCTGCGTCTCTCCTCGGGCTCTGTCGCTTATTTCGCCAGGCTTCCGCCATCGACCGGCACCAGCGCGCCGGTCATGAAGCGGGCGGCGTCACTGACCAGAAAGGCCAGAACCTCGGCCATTTCCTCCGGCGTGCCATAGCGCCCGAGTGGGGTACCATGAGCCAGCTGCGGGCGGACGGCCTCAGGGTTCTCAGGCGACAGCTTTCTTTCAAGCTGAAACATCATTTCGGTACCGGTCGGGCTGGGGCAGATGGCGAGAACCCTGACGCCATGCGGCGCCATGGTCACTGCGGCCGACTTGGTCATGCCATTCACGGCCGCTTTGCTTGTGTTATACCCGAAGATGTTGCCGCCGCCGCCAAAGCCGGAAACCGACGAGGTGTTCACAATGACGCCGCGGCCGCGGCGCTGCATATGGCCACCGACATGCTTCAGGCCCAGGAACACGCCCTTCACATTCACCGCCATGATGCGGTCGAAATCGTCCTCGCTATAGTCCACCGCGCTGGCAACCGGGCCGGAGATACCGGCATTGTTGAACAGGATGTCGATACCGTCGCCAAGGCGGCAGGCCGTATCCACGGCACGCAACCAATCGGCGCTTTGGACCACATCGCCAATGAAGGGCGTGACATCGCCTGCTTCGGCTGCATCTGTGAAATCGGCATCGGCCCGGTCGAACGCCAGAACGCGCACGCCATCGGCGCAAAGCCTGCGCACAGCAGCCAACCCGATACCTCGAGCTGCGCCAGTCACGATGGCCACGCGGCCATGAAGCGAGGAATCAGCCATGATATTGGTCCTTGTCGAATGAAGCTGCGCTATCAGCAAAAATGAAGTCGCGGATGAGCTCGGCGCACAGGGCCGGCGCATCGCGATGCGGCACATGCCCGGCCTCGGGCAGCCGGATGACGCGGGCGTGCGGGCACGCGCTTGCGATCATATCAGGCATGCTTGGCACGAAAACGGTATCGCGCTCGCCCCAGATTATCAGCACCGGGCAAGCGATCGCCAGGACGGGCAGGCCTATGTCCGGTTCCAGGGCTGTTATGGCATCGGCGGGCGGGATCACGAATGGGGCGGCCCGGTACCATGCCCGCATCGCAGACCAGGCCTCAGGCTGAGTCCAAGCGTCGCGATAGCTCTCGATATCGCGAGATGTGAGAAGTTTTCGTCGGATGGCGTCGCCCAGAAATCGCTCGATCAGCGCATCTGCTTGTGCCTCGCAGAAAACGCTGTCCGCAGCCTCGGAGCGCAGCAGGGTGATGTATTGCGAAGCAGCGCGCTGCTGCGCGTGGTGCAGTATCATGTGCTGGAATATGCGGGCTGGTGGTGCGTTCAGCACGATCAGCCCGGCAATCCGTTCCGGAAAGCGCTCTGCGAATTCGAACGCAATCACGCCGCCCCAGTCATGGCCACACAGATGCACCTGCTCAAGTTCCAGCGCGTCGATCATACCCAGCAGGTCGCGCACCAGGGTTTCGATACGATAGTCTTGCACAGCACCAGGCCGGCTGCTGCCCCGGTACCCACGCTGATCGGGCGCAAGCTGACGGATACCGCTGCCAAGGCGCTCGGCCAGCGGCCTCCAACTGGCTGCATGGTCGGGAAAGCCATGAAGCATCAGGAGCGGCGCGCCTTCTCCCTGCTCCAGATAGTCGAGTTCTATACTGTTCGTTGCGATGCGGTGCTGGGCGGGTGATGCACTCGATCCACCATGCAAAGACAAATCCTGCCTCATTGCCCGGCCACCCCTGCCGCCAGTTGCTTGCGCCACGCGGTTCTGGCGATATCGACGGCTCGCCCTTGTCGCTCCTCAATCATAGCCTTGACTGTCAGAGCGGCGCCCTGGCCAGGTTGCAGCAGTTCAAAGACATTCCCGTCCGGGTCGCGACCAAAGAGGACGGTTGCTGATCCCACATCCTGCGGCGGACCATGCAGCTCTATACCATGGGACACCAGGCGCCGATAATCCGCCTCCAGATCATCACTCTCGAAGCAGATGTGATTCCAACCCGGCGTGTTGAGCGCTTGGCGCGCGACAGGAGTGGTCGGAGGCTGATGGTACTGCCAGAATTCCAGTTCGGCATTGGAAAGGCGAAGCCACCCGCCATCGAAGCGGACATCGGCGATCCCGGCAACGCGGTCGAATTTCGGATCCGGGCCGAAAGCGCCCTGACGCGCGCTTTCCTGGCCGGTCAGCAAGGCGTAAAAGGCCAGTAGCCGGGGCATGTCGGGCGAGACGATCGCGGTGTGCGCGAACCAGGGCCTGTCAGCCGCTGCGGGTGCCCAAGGCACGCCCTCAAGCTCGATGATATTGCCTTCAGGATCGCGAATATACACGTAGCTGTTGCCCGTGCCCAAGCCGGACGGCCGACTATGCGACGCAGCACCAGCGCTTACAAAGCCGTCATACAGACTGTCAGACAGGTCTTGTTGCAGGCAGATATGGCGAATGCCCGCAGAATAGACTTCACGCCCCGGATTGGCGCAATGCCCCGCGTCGGAATACTCGAACAACTCGATCGCGCCCAGCGTGCCCCGCAGCAACGCCACGCGCGCGCGGGCGTCGTCCATTTGCAGCATCGCCCGGTTCTCCGGCGTATCGGCAAGGTCAAAACGCGACGCGACGGCGAAGGCCTGCTGACTGGTAAAAAAGGCGATAGCGGCATCGAGATCGCTGACGACGAGGCCGGTGTGATGGAGGCCGGTGATCATGGCATAGGCTCCGCTTGAAGGGACTCGCTCGCCCGCGCGTCGATCTGGGCCCGGATGGTTTTGTGGGTGGCGGCGGTGAGTGAATAGCGCCACGCCAGCATGGCTGCGATCAGGACCAGCGCACAGGGAACGAGGCTGTAGCTGATCGACAGAGCGAGCAGAGGCTCGGCCCGGCTCTCCCCTGCTGACTGGTAGCCCACCGCTCCCAGGATCAGCAGTGGCAGACCCGCACCCAAGGCATAGCCCATCTTCTGCACCATCGCCATCGCCGCAAAGAACAGGCCCTGCTGCCGATCGAGCGTTTCGGCCGTGTCGATATCAGCCGTGTCGGCCACCATTGCATGGGGCAGCATCAGCACGGCACCATAGCAGCTACCCTTGAGGATGAAGAGCGCCGTGAACAGCACGACACCGCCCTTGGGCACCAGGAACATGCAGGCATTGGTCAATGCGACAATGACGAGCGCCAGCGTCAATGCCCGGTGCTTTTCGATCCGCTTGGCCAGCCAGACCCACCCCGGCATCACGAGCAGCGCCGAGGCGAAATAGAGGAAATAGACGATACCGATATTGGTGACACCGACGACATCGCGCGCGAAGAAAACGGTGATGGTCTGCCTGAATACTTCGCCGATCGTGGCAATCAGCACCAGCAGCGTGATGTTGAGAAATGCCCGGTTGCGTCCCAGCATGCGAAGTGCGCCACCGAGGTGGAATGGCGCCTTGCGGATGGGCGCGGCCGGTTCGGGAACGAGCATGAAGGCAAGCGTTGCACAGACCGGCAGCAGCGCGATGATCACGATGCTCAACGCGGCCATCACGTCCGCACTCGTCGCCCCGGGCTGCGACAGGACATAAGCGGGAATCAGCGTCGACGTGATCAGGCCAACAATGCTGAACCCCTGCGATACCGAGCTGATGCGCGTGCGAACATGATAGTCGGACGAGAGTTCGGCAGACCAGGCCTGATAAGGCAGCAGTATGAGCGTATAGCCAAGATACACCAGCGCGACCGCCAGCGCGAAATAGACGATGCCGGCGTCGGCTGCGGGGACGAAGAGCATCCGTACGCCCGCAGTCATCGCGATAGTCCCGAAGATCAGCCACACCCGGCGACGCCCAATGCGTGGCCGCCACCGATCGGACATGATTCCGATGATGGGGTCGGTAATGAAATCGGACAGCCGCGCGAGGATAAGAGCGATGCCGATCAGCTGCAGGCTGAGCTGCAACTGCCCCGAATAGAGCGGAGCGAGATAGATCGCGATCGGCAGCCCGATCATGCCGAGCGGCAGTTGCACCGACCCAAAGGCGAGAATGCGCCAGAAGGCGATGGGAGCATCGACGGTTGCTGCAGTCGCCCTCATGCGCAGACCCCTGCTGCAGAATGGGCACCAAGACCAAGGCGCAGGTCAGCCGTCACAGCGGAAAGATCGTGTGGCCGCCGTCGAGCACAAGTGCCTGTCCGGTCATGAAATTGCTCTGCTGCGAGGCGAGATACACGGCAATGCCCTCCATGTCCTGCAACTGCCCGATGCTTCCCGACGCGGCTCGCCTGCGGCATCCGTCCTGGAACGCCTTGGGAGTGTTGAGCGACATTTCCGTTTCGATAAAGCCCGGCAGAATGGCATTGACCTGGATCCCGCTGCGGCCAAGTTCGATCGCGAGGGACCGCACCAGACCCATGACGGAGGCCTTGGTCATGCAATAGCCAGCGGAATTGGGCAGGCCCAGCAAGGCGGCGACCGACGATGTCACGATCAGCTTCCCGCCGCAGCCGGCTTCCTTCCAGTGGCGGATCGCCAGCTGGAAGGTATCTATCACGCTCATCACGTTGAGTTCGTGCGTTTGCAACCACGCATCGCGATCCAGATCAACGAAGGCCCCGCGCACGCCCGATCCACCAGCGTTGGCGAAGCAGCTGTTGATCTGGCCGAAGGCGGCAAGCGTTTCGGCAAAGGCAACGGCGGATGAACTGGGGTCCATCACATCCGCCACAAAGCTGCGCGCCGTGCCGCCAAGCGCTTCGAGTTCGGCGATAGCGGCCGCGTTCTTTTCCGCATTCCGCCCCCAGATGGCGACGGCCGCACCGCACTTTGCCAGGCCCTTCGCCATGGCGAGCCCCAGGCCGCCATTGCCGCCCGTAACGAGGGCCACATGCCCCTGAAGATCAAAGAGATTGTGCATTTAGGTCACTCGCCTGCTGATTTGTGATGCAATTCGAGCCCCCTGGCCCATCTGCGCTGAAAGCCGCGCCAATAATCGGGCTGGTTGTCACCCGCGAATGTCCCGCCCCATTGCTGCCCGAAGCTGCTGGGCCAGCGGCCGGCACTGGCGAGCGGAACGGGTACGTCAAGATACCGCCGCATGGCCTGGTCCTGCTTCAGGTGTAAGTCAAAGAAGGCGCTGATGAAGTGCACATTGATCCCCTCGATCCGCTCCTTGCGCCACACCGGATCGCTCAGATACTCGATGGCCGGAAAATCCGCGCCTTCGGGCAGATTCACAGGGTTGCCGGCAATATTGTGCGCAGCTTCGCGATAGACTAGCAGGTACCGGTTAGCACCGCTTGCAACGCCGAACAGTCGCTTAACGCCTTTTTCGAAATCGACCACGTCGTCCAGGTCGCCATCGATAAGCAACATCGGAGTCTTCAGCGCGGCAAGATCCTGATCGCGCCATACCATGGCTTCGGGTTGCGCGCCCCAGGGGGCCAGGGCGACGACCGCATCGATCTGCGCGGCCAGGGTTGGGTCAGGCCGGGGCAGCGCGGCCAAGGCTTGGCGCGGTAACTGGCGATAGGCCGGAGCTTCGGGATCAATCGGCACGCCTACGGTCGTGATAGTGCCATAGCCGCCCATCGAATAGCCCAGCACGCCGATGGCTTTCGGGTCGACCATGCCCGTCACGCCGGAATTCGTGACAGATCCGTCCAGAATCGCCCTGAGAACCGCCTGCTGGTCCCTGGATCGGTTCAATAGAACGCTCCCGAACGAGGTTGCAAACGAGGCGACATCGTTGAACGGCAGATCCCGGTGATCGATCGATGCAACGACATAGCCGCGCGAGGCCAAAGTCTCGCCAAGGCGGCTCATATGTTCGGCCCATCCGCCATAGCCATGGGACATGACGATTAGCGGAAACCGCTTACCGGTAAGCGCCTGCGCCGGTGCAAGGGCCATGCCCTGCTCGGACAGTTCAAGCACCTGCTGCCCCGGTACCGCCCGTTTGTGAAGATACAGCTGGCGGGTCGCATTGCGTTCAGGACGGGCAGGAAACCAGAGGCGCAGGCCAATTCTTCGGTCGCCCACAACCAGTTCCTCTGAAACGGTGCCAACGGAATACTGACCGAAGCCCGCCAGCTCCGGCATTTCTGCTGACGGAAGCGGTACATGCGTGGACAGGGCCGAACCGGCGGGTCGGGCTTCGGCGGTAGCCAGCGTGGCCAACGCGGCGACCACAAGCCCTGCCGCCTTGCTGTTCTGAAGCATTGTCACCGGCCTGAACTCTCCTTCTGCAACTGTCCGCCATCGTCCGTTGTACGGGGCATCAGCGGAACCCTACCCGCAAGGCCAGTCCGAACGTACGCGGATCGAGCAGGAAGGCGCTGCGGAAACTGCCGACTAGGTTCGAGTTCACTTCAAGGAAGGTGATGCTGTCGTCGTTCGCCAGGTTCTTGACGAACGCCGTGAGGCTCCAGTCCTTGTCGCTGTTGGCGACAACCAGCGAGGCATCGAGCTGGGACCAGCTGCCGACGCGGTCGGCGGGAAGGTTGAACTCGCGCGAATGGAAGCCCGATTGCGAATAGAAGTCGACGCGTGGCCGAACCGTCCATCCGTCCCCGGCCTCGAAGGTATATTCCGCTGCGAGTTTCAGAGTCCGGCGCGGCGCGTTGGGCAGCTGGTTGCCGCGCAGCTGGAATCGGGCATTGCCCCGAGCCGGATCAGCCGAGAGGAAATCACTCCGGATCTCCGCATCCAGCAAGCCAAGGCTGGCCTCGAGTCGCAACGGTTGGGCCGGACTGTACACCAGTTCGGCCTCGAAACCGCGCACCCTTGACTTGGGTATGTTGGTATTGGCCACTGCCGTGCCGACGAGGTTGCCGACGATCAGGTTGGAATAGTCATAGTTGAATGCCGCCAGATTCAACCGGCCCTTGCCGCCCAGGAAGGTGTTTTTCACCCCAAGCTCGAACGCATCAATCTCTTCGGAGTCGAACAGCGGGATCGTGTTGTTGCCGGGATTGAAGCCGCCTGACTTGAAGCCGCGCGAGAAGGACAGATAGACATTGGTGTCCTCGGTGAACGATACCTTCGGGGCCCAGTTCAGGATGGCGCGGCCTGTGACCTTGTTGAAATCGGCTTCGCCGATGAAATAGGGGCTGAGCACGAAAGTGCCTGAGGCAGTTTCGATACGTTTCTTGTCATGCGTGTAGCGCAGGCCGCCGGTGAGCTTGAGCGTGTCTGTGATATCGACATAGACCTCGCCGAATACAGCATAGGATTTCACCTGGCCCAGCCGCGTATCGAATTTGGAAACTGCGCCCAGCAAGCCGTTGGCCGGTGTCCATGTGTCGACAAAGCCGGCGCCGCGAGCGTTCATGTAGAAGCCGCCCAGGATGAAATTGAACGGACCGTCAAAGCTTGATGCAGCCCGAAGTTCCTGGCTGAACTGCTTCTGGCTGCCGCCCCCGGTCTGCGAGGTGCGATAATCGGTCGTGGTGACAGGTCGGCCCGACAGCAGATAGGTGAGGACGCCATTGCCATTGCCTGCGTTTGGAACGACCCGGGTGCCAAAGGTGCCGGGATTGAACGCATTGGGGCGGAAGCCCTGATCGAAATCGCGCTCGCTGGTATTGTCGCCATCGCGAAGACCTGTGAGCGAAGTAAGGGTGATTGCGCCCAGCTCCTGGGTGATCTCAAGCGTTCCGAGGAAGTCCTCTGCTTTCTGGAACGGACGCACATCGATCACGACATCGCGCAGGTTTGCCGGGTTCTGTGCGAACGTGCCAGGGCGCACCACACCGGGCAGCAGGAAGCTGTCGATCGGGAAGTTGGTCGTCGGGAACGCTGTGCCTGCCGAATTGGGCGAGCATCCGAACTGCGGGTCGGGCGTGCAAAGCGATTTCGCCGCGTTCTGTCGGTCGGAATCCTCTTTGAAATACGTCAGAGTAAGGTCGATCGTGGTCGAACTGGACGGTTCGATACGCGTGCTCGACCGGAGAGTGTACTGGTTGCGACCGTCAATATTGGTGTTGTCGAGAAGGTTGCGGGTATAGCCGTCGCGATTGATATAATTGGCGGCGAAGCGCTGATAGATGCCTTCGGCTATCGGCAGGTTGATTGCCGCATTGGCACGAATTCCGCGCGGGCTTTCGCCTTGCACCTCAACATAGCCTTCAAAGCTGTCGGTCGGGCGACGCGTAATGAAGTTGATTGCGCCGCCAGTTGTGTTGCGCCCGAACAGCGTCCCCTGCGGCCCACGCAGCACTTCAATGCGCTCCATGTCGAAGAATTCGCCGAAGCTGCTGCCCGATTGCAGGAACACGCCGTTGACCAGGACGCCGATATTGGTGTCGCCGGTGCCTCCGAACGACTGCGAGCCAACCCCACGTATAGTGATGTTGCGGTTGGCCGAGAGAGTGACGTTCGGCGCGTTGAACTGCAGGTCCTTGCTGTCCTCAATCCGCGCTGCCTGAAGGGCTTCTGCATTTAGCGCGGTGATGGCGATCGGCACTTCCTGGACGTTCTCCGCCTTGCGCTGTGCCGTAACAACGATGGTGTCGCGATCCTGCGCGGCATCAGCATCCTGATCCTGTGCCGCCAGCGGACTTGCTGCCGCCAGCCAAGCCAGCGTCAGCACCGATGCTCCACGTACCGTGTTCAAGCCCCTCGTCATGCCATCCTCCCTTTGTTTTGACGATATGTGCAATACAAATGGACTGATGGTCAATAGATTATCTCAGAGAGCCGATTTTACGCGAAAAATGGGCTGATTACAGATGCCTTGAGGAGGTTAATTCAACGAATCGACAAAACGACTCGGCGCGCGATCCTGCTCTGCGAGCGGCGTGGTGGTGGCGTCCGTGCGCAGCTGATCTGGCAGGAGGCGTTTGGGAGAGCCGCAGCCACTCGCGCTGGCGGAACTTAGCCTTTCAGCAAGCGTGCTCCGGCAGAAGGAATGCCCAGAAAATGGGCTTGATCAGGCTTGCCAGTACGCCGCCAGTGGTCCGCCAGCGCGCGATCTATTGCGG
>NZ_QKVT01000001.1:2412640-2429306 GCF_003426715.1 Blastomonas sp. UPD001 | reverse complement strand
GACCGGCTGAACGGTCAGGCTCCGGCAATCCAGCAGCAGCGCGCCGTCCTGCCGACCATAGGCCGAGGATATCTGATCCAATAGGCCACAGGCGCAACCAACATAATGATGCTCGGACCATTGGGCGACGCGTGCGATCGCCTGTTTGTCGGGTGCTTTCTCCCCGCCCAGGGCCGTCAAGGCCAGGCCAAGCGCAACACCGAGCGAGGCAGATGATGACAGGCCATTGCCCTGCGGAACATTACCTGAAAAGGCCAGCTTCGCCCCGCTCACGGGCAGGCCGAATGCCGGCAACCCTGCGGCGATGCCCCGAACATGGTTCTGCCAATTTCCCTGAGCTGCGGTTTCGATCGGCGCATCGATGCGGAAGTCGTCATCGGCCGCTTGCAGGTCTGCAGCCCGTGCAATGATGCGAGGCTCTTCCAGCGGTGATGCCGCAACCACGGTACCGAATTGCAGCGCGCAGGGCAGCGCAAAGCCGTCATTATAGTCGGTATGATCGCCGATCAGATTGACCCGGCCAGGGGCGAACGCGAGTAATTCGGGGGCATGGCCATAAGCATTGAAAAAGGCCGCAACGGTGCGTTCGACGAGGGGGGATGTGTCGATCATTTGCGATTGGCCTTGCGGTAATGGAGCGGACTGACCTCGCGAAGCCGTTCGGCAGCCTGCTCGGCAGTCAGATCCCGCTGCGCCTCGGCCAGCATTTCATAGCCGACCATGAATTTGCGAATGCTGGCGGACCGGAGCAGCGGCGGATAGAAATGCGCGTGCAGTTGCCAGTGCGCCTGCTCCCCTGCGCCATATGGTGCGCCGTGCCAGCCCATCGAATAGGGGAATGAGCAGCCGAACAGGTTGTCATAGCGGGCAGTCAGCTCGCTGAGCAGCGCCGCCAGGCTGTCGCGGTCGAATGCATCAAGCTGCTCCATCCGCTGGACGGCAAAGCGCGGCAAGACCAGAGTTTCGAAAGGCCAGACCGCCCAGAACGGCACGATCGCCATCCAGCGCGCGTTTTCGACTACCACGCGTGGCCCACCTGCCTCGTGCATGGCGATGTCGCCGAGCAGCGGCCGCCCGGTTCTCTCGATATAGGCGCGCTGGCGCGCATCCTCGGCCGCCGGTTCGTCGGGCACATGTGCGCTCGCCCATATCTGTCCGTGCGGGTGCGGGTTAGAGCAGCCCATGGCCGCGCCCTTGTTCTCGAAAATCTGGACCCAGGCATAACGCTGCCCAAGCTCAGCGGATTGATCAGCCCAGGTGTCGATCACCGCGCGGAGCTCAGCATCCGATAGTTCGGGCAGCGTTAGCGCGTGGTTGGGGGAGAAGCACATGACTCGGCACTCTCCCGAGACCGGCTCGGCGATCAGCAACCCATCCGGGTCGGCATCTGGCGGTGCCGTGACAAGCGGTGCAGGCATCAGCGCGGCAAAATCGTTCGCAAACACCCAGGGTCCGGAATAATCGGGGTTGATTTCTCCATTCGCGCGGGTGTTTCCAGGGCAGAGAAAGCAGGCCGGATCGTGCGAAGGAAGCGCGGCAGTATCTGGCGCTTCCATCTGACCCTGCCAGGGTCGCTGGGTACGGTGCGGCGACACCAGAACCCATTGGCCGTTCAGCGGATTGAATCGGCGGTGCACGGCTGCGGCATCAACCATGACGTCTTGCTCCTGGACCGACATAATGGGCGATATTGCCGAAAATCACTCGGTTCGATGTGAGCGCCACGATCACCGACGCCACCAGCACCATGAGCATCACATCGATATAGTGCAGCCCGCTCCAGCCGATATGCTGGTAGAAGGTCTCACCAGGATACAGCGTGCCGTGCTTGTACAGCACGAAGGTGTGCAGCGCGTAGGCCCCAACTCCGAATATCAGCCCGATAATTGCTGCGCGCGCATCAACATTTGCGAACAGCAGCCCGGCGATGAACGCGGATAGCACCGGCATCGAGGACAGGCCGTTCAGTTCCTGCAACAGGTTGATAATGCTCTTGGCGTTTTCGAACGCGGGAACCAGCAAGATGGAAGTGACCGTCAGGATTGCAGAGGTCCATGCGGCCAGCTTCCAATGGCTCTTCACCGACCGGATGAACTTGGCATGGAAGTCGATGGCATAAAGCGCGACCGAACTGTTGAGGATCGCACTGGTGTGCGCGATCACCGCTGCGGCCATTAGCGCGGCGAAAGCCCCCGACATCCAGGGCGGCAGCACATGTGCGACGACGCGGCCATAGCTCGCATCGCCCATCGGCCCGAAAAGCTTGTATCCCACCACACCGGGCACGACCACAATCACCGGAATGATCAAAATCCGCACCACGGCCGCAGCCATGACGCCCTTTTGCGCTTCGCGGATGGTCGGCGCGGTCATCGCCTTTTGCGTGATGTTCTGGTTGGTCGACCAGTAGAATATCTGGATGAACAGCATCCCGGTGAACAGGGTGTGGAAAGGAATGGGCGAGTCCGTATCGCCGACCATCGAGATGCGCTCGGCCGGAACGTCGCTGACCAAGTCGAAATTGACCGCGTTCAAGGCCAGGACAACCACCAGCATCGCGACGGCGAGCACGCCAATGCCGGAAAAGGTGTCCATCACCGCCACGGCCTTGAGGCCCCCGGTAATGGTGTAGATGGCAGCAATGATGGCCATCGGCGCTGCAAACCACAGCAGCGGCCAATCCACCCCGAACATGGACTTGAGGAAGAGGCTGCCCGAATAGAGCGCTGCTGGGAGGTAGATCAGAATGTTGCCAAGCAGAAAGATGGCCGAGATCACGGTGCGGATGCTGCCGCCCTGATAGCGCCGCTCGAGCAGCTCGGTCACGGTGGTGCACCCGTGGCGATAATAGATCGGCACGAAGATGAACGCGAGCATCATCAGCCCGACAAACCCCGATATCTCCCACCAGGCGAGCAGCAGCATCTGGTTGCCGTTCATGCCGACGAGCTGTTCGGTCGACAAATTGGTGAGCGTGATCGAGCCTGCCACGTAAAGCCAGGTAAGTCCGCCGCCGGCGAGAAAGACCTCTCTGCCCGATCCATCGTGCGAGCCGCCTATGCTGCGGACCTTCCACCATGTTGCGAGCGCGATCAGCGCGGTGATCGCAACGAACACCGCCACCTGGCTTCCCTGTTCCATGACCTCCGGCAACAGTTCTCTCCCACCCTTTTCTTGCTCATGCCGGTCCGACAGGTTTAGATCAAGCAACGGCTCACGTCACTTATTGACTATTCTTCCATTAAGGGCAACCTCCCCCCATGTCCAGCCTTCCCCCGTTTGCGCGCCTCGATGGCGATGAGTTTTCCTTGGTGCTTGATCTGCGCGCCGACGCTGCGGAACCGGTCTATTTCGGGCCGAGCCTGCCAATGGCCGAGGATCTTGCGAGCCTGTGCGATGTCCTGCGGCGGGGGCTGCATGCCTCACAGCCAGACCGACCCGCGCCGCGTTCGCTGCTGCCTTGGGCCGGCCACGGACATCTTTGCGCGCCGTCCATCGTCGTCCAGCAGAACGGGCGCCCGCTGACGCTGCGGATGCCGCTGGTCGCGATTTCGCAGCGCGAAGGCGGTCTGTGCCTGCAACACCGCGATGACGCGCTGGGCTTGAGCGTCCAGATCGAACTAAGGATCGCTCACGGTGGGCTGGTCGAGTTCAGCACGCAGATGCAAAACCAAGGGACGCAGCCGATCGGGCTGATCAGCCTGGCGTCTCTGACGCTGCCACTGCCAAGCTGGGCCACCCATATGGTGCGCTATGCAGGCCGCTGGTCGGGCGAGATGCAGCAGCAGCGGCTAGCGCTGCATCAGGGGGCGATCACCAGCGCGTCTTATGGTGGACGAGCCGGCTTTGGCGGTGGCAACTGGGTGAGGATCGAAACTGCCGGGACTGGCGAACTTCATGGCGATGCGCTGGCCGCGCACCTCGCGTGGAGCGGCGATCATGTGCTGTCCGTCGAGTGCAATGCCGATGGCGATGCCACGCTGACCATGGCGGCGCGGCTGGAACCGGGGGAAATCATGCTGGCGCCTGGCGATACGTTCTGCGCCCCGCGCGCCTTGGTTGCGGTTAGCGCGCAGGGCATCGCCAGCCTGCGCCATGCCTTTCACGCGCATGTGCTGGGCGCGGTCGTGCCGGACACGGCGGCATCGACCCCGCGCAAGGTTCATCTGAACAGCTGGGAGGCGCTCGCCTTTGACCAGAGCCTCGACAAGCTCTGCGCGCTTGCGGACCGGGCGGCGGCGCTTGGGATCGAGCGGTTCGTGCTCGATGATGGCTGGTTTGCCGGCCGCCGCGATGACACCACCAGCCTAGGAGACTGGGTTGCCGATCCCGGGATTTTTCCCGAGGGCCTTGATCCGCTGATCGATCATGTCCGAAGGTCTGGCATGGACTTCGGCCTGTGGGTGGAGCCGGAGATGGTCAGCCCCGACAGTGCATTGTACCGCGCGCATCCCGATTGGTGCCTATATCTGCCTGATCACCCGCGGCTGACCCAGCGCAACCAGTTGGTGCTCGACTTGACCCGGCCCGAGGTGTCGGGGCATCTGTTTGCGTGTCTTGACAGGCTTCTGGCCGATCATGCCATTGCCTATCTCAAATGGGACCATAATCGTGATCTCTTCCCGCTTGCGGGCAAGAGCCATGCGCAGGTGGTCGCGCTCTATGCGCTGCTGGACCGACTGCGATGCGCAGAAGCTCGTAAGGTTTGCGGCGCAAGTCCCGCCCGCCGTGGAATCCGGGCTGCCGGTGGAGTTGGTTGGCGGTGAAGTAGAGATATCCGTCAGTACCGATCGACAGCGTGTCGGGCCAGCTTATCCGCGGGTCGCTGACCAGCGTGGTCCAGTAGCCCCGATCGAGCACGCGGATCGCATTGTTCTCGTAATCGCCGGCGAACACGCGGCCACGGTCGTCTTCGGCGATACCGTCCGAGGCACCTTTGCGCCCCATGCTGCGGATCGCGCGGGCGAGTTCCTGTTCCGATACGGCGGGATCGCGCAGCATCGCCGTGGGCACCGCATGCAGCGTGCGGCCCGAAAGCGGCCCGTAGTAAAGCAGGCTGCCATCCACGCTGAGCCCGATCGCGTCACTTGCGATTGCAAGCGGTGTTGCTGGCCCGTTGGCGGGGCGGTTCATCAAAACCTTACCATCCACAAGCGGGGTGAAGCCGGGGTCGGGATTTGTGCTCGCATGGCCCGAAAGGCGGCGAATCGATTGCCCGCTGGCGATATCGACGACGATTAGCCCCCCGATTCCCGCATTGCTGCTGTCGGTGATGTATGCGACGCCTTGGGAACGCAGCGCAAATATCCCTCTGCCGTCGCGCGCCATCCGGCGGCGGTGATGTCGAGACCGACAGCGCGTGCGATGACGTGCGAATGCTCCAGCCTGCGCTCGATGGCGTGCCTGGAGATCCGGCCATTGTCGTAGCGGGGTACGATCTCGGCCTGGGCATTGAGGCCAATCGCGGCACAATGCGCGAACAGCTCCGACTGGTCGGCGGACTCTAGTGCCAGCAAGGCGGTCCACAGGTCCCGGTCCGATGAAGGCAGACGTGATTTCCAGTCGGCATGGCGTTCGGCAATCGCCCGCGCAGGTACGCTGTCGCCAAGACCTTCCGGCGGATGGAGACCACCACTGACTTATTGTATGTCCCTCTGGAATGGAGGTGATGCACTCGCCGGGAAGCAGCTCCATGACCCCTGAGATGCAGGTTCGGCGGCCTATCGCATCGACGCCTGTCAGCAGTCTTCCAATTTCGATGAAATCGACAGCCTGGGGACCGCGCCGGGCAAGCTGCGTGACATCGCTGGCCAGGGTCAGATAGCCAGCTTCCGATCGGTAATAGCAGGGTATCTGCGCTGATGGATCACGCAGTACCGATACACTGCCATCCGCTCCCGTCAGAATCGCAACATAGGCTCCCCAGAAGTCACGCAGCAGCGAGCGTCCGCCGCTTGCCCGGAGCGCCAGGACTTCATCGGCAGAAAATTCGGTGATGCGAACGCTCGGGTCTGTCCGCGAGAAGAGATGACCGATCACACAGCCATAAGTGCCTATCGGAATCACCGGAGTGTCACTCCACACGCGTCCGGCACCGGCTACGAAGGAAGGTGCTGCATTGCCGCGAGCGGCGTTTTGCCCGACATCCTGCCTGTGCGCAATTTCGATGCGATAATGCCCAGCCATCAAGCCACCAGAATGGGTTTGTAAGCTTGCACGAGATCGAGGGGATCTGTCAGGACTGTCGAGCCCAGCTGGGTAACCGGAGGTTGCGCCGGTCTGAAAGGTAGCTGCTACTTGACCAAGGTCATCGGGGCTCAAGATGGCATCCGCAGGCGCTATGGCGAGAATCGTTGAGGGATTCGCGGCAGAGACGAGAACAGCGTGGCAGTCGAAGAGTTTTGCAATGTACTCGACCAAAGCAGCTGCGATCGCTTGCCTGTCGGTGCAGCGCTGCAAATGACGAGAAAAGGCGACCGTAATGGCATCGTGAGCGGGCCTTCTGGCGGCGATCCGCTGATGCACACGGAATGCAGCGACCGCTTCAAGGCCGATGATCACAGTAAGCAATAGTGCGGCGACGGTCAGCATGTCGGGCGGCTTGCTGAAGGATAGCTTGCTCGCATCCTGTGCAATAATGACCAGGGAGCTGGCGGCAAGCAGTATGGCGACCGCGAGACCAGCGAGGCGCAAAGTCGAGGCTGGGTTCGAAACAGCAGGTGCCGGCATGTGTTTGTCCATCGTGCGGCGATGCGCTCTGTGCTGCGTTGCGTCGAGCGGAAGCCGATGGGTGCGGCAAAACCCACATGGCATCTTTATGGACCGAGCGGCTTCGGAGCCCATCGTGAACGCATAACGTTCAGATCCGGCGCCGAAGCCTCACCTCCAGACGGAAGACGCAGCGCCAGAAGGTTGAACCAGTGGCGAGCTGAAAAGGCACCCCGGGACCGCCATTCTGGCCAGCCCCGGGGCACGAGTTTCGACGAGTCCGGCGGGACAATTTTCGTCTGGGCAAGAAGCATCTTGCTGAAGGCCCGATGGCGCATGGCCTTGTGAAACATCCATGTGCTTCAACGCCTTGCGACATGAAATCCTCGTGAAACCCGCGCTGCGTGCCGAGTTAACAACACCATTTTCATGCGTTTTTCATGCCGATCGCGGCTTTTGCCCCGCGCATTTTCACGCTTCCGAGGCGCACCTGACGCTCCGCCAAACAAGGAGCTCATATGTCCTTCGATCTTGCGCTGGCCGGCATCGTCGCTGTCGGCCTGCTGGTCTATCTCGTCGTCGTCCTGATGACCCCGGAGCGCTTCTGATGGAGCGCGCATCGCTGTTCGAGCGCAAGCTGGTCATGCCGGCCCTGCGCGATTCCTTCGTCAAGCTCGACCCGCGCACGCTGGTCCGCAACCCGGTGATGTTCACGACCGCCGTAGTGGCTGCCGTCGCCACGGTCGTGATGGTGCGCAATCTGGCCATAGGCAGCGGCGATCCGCTGTTCGAGGGGCAACTGGTCTTCTGGCTGTGGCTGACGGTGCTGTTCGGCAATTTTGCCGAGGCGCTGGCCGAAGGGCGTGGCAAGGCGCAGGCACAGTCCTTGCGCACCACCAAGGATCAGCTCATTGCCTTCCGCATCGGTCAGGACGGCAAGGTTGTCGAAATCCCGGCGACGCAGCTCCATGCGGGCGATGTGGTGCGGGTGATCCAGGGCCAGCTCATTCCCGCCGATGGCGAGGTCGTTGCAGGGGTTGCCTCGGTAAACGAGGCGGCGATTACCGGGGAGAGCGCGCCAGTCATCCGCGAGGCAGGTGGCGACCGGTCTGCGGTGACCGCAGGCACCATGGTCGTTGCCGATCAGATAGACATCAGAGTCACCGCGGAGCCCGGCAGCGGCTTTCTCGACCGCATGATCGCGCTCGTCGAGGGGGCCAGCCGCCAGAAAACGCCCAACGAAATCGCGCTCACAGTTCTGCTCACCGGCCTGACGCTGATCTTCCTGATCGCCGTCGGCACCCTTCCTGCCTTCGCCGGCTATGCTGGCGGCGAGATCGCGGTGCCGGTGCTGATTGCACTGTTCGTCGCGCTCATCCCCACCACCATCTCGGGACTGCTCTCGGCGATCGGCATCGCAGGGATGGACCGGCTGATCCGCTTCAACGTGCTCGCCAAATCGGGCCGCGCGGTCGAGGCGGCGGGCGACATCAGCACGCTGCTGCTGGACAAGACGGGCACGATCACCATCGGCGACCGGCAGGCGAGCGAATTCGTGCCGCTGCCAGGCGTGGCCCTTGCCGATCTGGTTGCGGCTGCGCGCCTCTCGAGCCTCGCCGATACCACGCCCGAGGGCCGTTCGATTGTGGTCCTGGCCGGTGACGGCGATGCGATGCCCGCAGGGGCAGAACCGATCGCCTTCACCTCGCAGACGCGGGTCAGCGGGCTGATGATCGGCGAACGCGCGCTGATCAAGGGTGCGGTCGATGCCGTGCTGCGGCGGCTGGGCGACAAGGCCGATCCGAACGCTGCCGCCGCGCTGCGTCAGGCATCCGAGGGCATTGCCCGGTCGGGCGGCACGCCGCTGGCCGTCGCCGATGGCAACCGGCTGCTCGGCGTCGTCCACCTCAAGGACATCGTCAAGGCGGGCATCCGCGAGCGCTTTGCGGAACTCCGCCGCATGGGCATCCGAACGGTGATGATCACCGGCGACAACCCGCTCACTGCTGCCTCGATCGCGGCCGAAAGCGGGGTAGACGACTTCCTCGCCGAAGCAACCCCCGAGGACAAGCTGGCGCTGATCCGCAAGGAACAGGCGGGCGGCAAGCTGGTCGCGATGTGCGGCGACGGCACCAACGATGCGCCCGCGCTGGCGCAATCGGATGTCGGGGTCGCGATGAATACCGGCACCCAGGCTGCGCGCGAGGCGGGCAACATGGTCGATCTGGACAGCGATCCCACCAAGCTGATCGAGATCATCGGCATCGGCAAACAATTGCTGATGACGCGCGGTGCGCTGACCACCTTCTCGATCGCCAATGACGTCGCCAAATATTTCGCCATCCTGCCCGCGATCTTCGTCGTGCTCTATCCCTCGCTGGGCGTGATCAACGTGATGGGTCTGGCAACGCCGTCGAGCGCGATCCTGTCGGCGATCATCTTCAACGCGATCATCATTCCGCTGTTGGTGCCATTGGCACTGAAGGGGGTGGCCTATCGCCCGATGCCTGCGGCCAGCCAGCTGCTCCGAAATCTGGGCATCTATGGCCTGGGGGGCGTGGTCGCGCCGTTCATCGGCATCAAGCTCATCGACATCGCCGTTGCCGGCCTCGGCCTGGCCTGAGCGAGAGGAACTTTCATCATGCTTGCATCCTTGCTTACCGTCGCGCTGATCGTCGGCGGCGCCGCGCTGCTTTCCTGGCCGCTGGGCCGGTTCATGGCGGCGCTCTTCTCCGGTCGCTACGTCAGGGTCGATACCCTGTTCGCGCGCATTGCCGGTTCGTCGCAGGACCAGGACTGGAAAGCCTATTCGGTCGCCCTGCTGGTCTTCAACGCGGTGATGTTCGCATTCGTGTTCGCGCTGCTCTCGCTTCAGCACCTGCTCCCGCTCAACCCGGACGGCCAGGGACCAGCCTCGATCCATCTGATCTTCAACACCACGGCCTCGTTCGTGACCAACACCAATCTCCAGCATTATTCGGGCGAGAGCACCTGGAGCTATCTGGCGCAACTTGCTGGCCTGATGTGGCTCCAGTTCGTGTCCGCCGCGACCGGCATCGCCGCGCTCGCCGCGCTGGCGCGAGGGATTGCAGGCCACCCGAGCATGGGCAATTTCTTCATCGACCTGCAACGCGCCTCTTTCTGCGTGCTGCTGCCGATCGCACTGGTCGTGGCGCTTTCTCTGGCGGCATCGGGTGTGCCGATGACGCTGGAGGGCGCAGCGCAGGTGACGACGCTGGAAGGCGCGGCGCAGACCATCGCGCGTGGGCCCGCCGCCGCCTTTGTCGCGATCAAGCAGCTCGGCACCAATGGCGGCGGATTCTTCGGCCCCAATTCGACCCACCCGTTCGAGAACCCGACGCTCTGGGCGAACTTCATCGAGATGGCCGCGATTATCATCATCCCGATGGCCTGCGTCTGGATGTTCGGCCGGATGATAGGACGCATCCGCCATGCCGGGGTCATCTTTAGCGTGATGGCGGCGCTGCTGCTGGTCAAGATCACGGCGGTCATCGCCTTCGAGGCCGCTCCGACCCAGGCGTTTGCCAACCTGCCGATCGAACAGAGTGTCGGCAATCTGGAGGGCAAGGAACTGCGCCTCGGTGCCACCACCGGCCCGCTCTGGGCTGCGATCACTACCTCCACCAGCAACGGTTCGGTCGGCGCGATGCATGACAGCCTTAACCCGCTTGCAGGGCTCGTTCCGATGGCAGGCATGTGGCTCAACGAAACCTTTGGCGGCGTCGGTGTAGGCATGATCAACATGTTCCTCTACATCATCGTTGCGGTGTTCGTGGCGGGCATGATGGTCGGCCGCACGCCCGAATATCTCGGCCACCGGATCGAGGGGCGCGAGATGCGGCTGGCGGTGCTGGCGCTGGTCAGCCACCCGGTGCTGATCCTAGGCGGGACCGCGCTGTTCGCGGCCACGAGCTGGGGCGTCGATACGCTGAACAACACCGGCGCGCACGGCTTCTCGGAGATCCTCTACGAGTTCAGCTCTGCGGCAGCCAATAACGGCTCGGGCTTCGAGGGATTGGGCGACAACACTGCTCCCTGGAACTGGGCGACGGCCATCGTCATGCTGATCGGCCGCTACCTGCCGATCCTCGTTCCGCTGGCGATCGTCGGCTCGCTGATGGCCAAGCGGCGCAGCGCTGAAAGCGTCGGCACGCTCAGCGTGGAGAGCAATACCTTCGGGATCATGCTGCTGATCACCATCCTGATCTTCGGCGCGCTCACCTTCTTCCCCGCTGCGGCGCTCGGACCGATCGCCGAGCATGTCACCCTGATGCGCTGACCAGGCCGGACAAGGAACATCACCATGAACCATATCCTCCCCTCGCTGCGGTTGTGGATTGCGACACTGGCGATCTGCGTCCTGGCCTATGCCGCGATCGTTCTGGGCTTTGCCCAGACCGTCGCGCCCTTCCAGGCCGATGGATCGATCATCGTGCAGAATGGCAAGCCGATCGGCAGCCGGCTGATCGCGCAGAATTTCACTCAGGATCGCTATTTCTGGCCGCGTCCCTCGGCCGCCGATTACAACGGCATGGGGGCGATGGGCAGCAACCTGTCGCCCACCAGCGACAAGCTGAAGCAGCGCGCTGCCGAAACCGTGTCGCGCTATGCCGCCGCGCAAGACGATCCGATCCCGGCCGATCTTGTCGCAGCGTCGGGTGGCGGGCTTGACCCGCATATCTCGCTCGCAGGTGCGCGCTACCAGGCCGGACGGGTGGCCGCTGCACGCGGCCTGCCGGTGCGCAGCGTCGAGGCCGTGATCGATCGCCTCGCCTTTGCCCCCGGCGGAGCGTTCGCCCCCGACCGGATCGTCAACGTGCTTGAGCTGAATATGGCACTCGACAAGCTGGGCGGCTAAGGCTGGAAGCGATGAGCGAAGCCACTACCGAGCGCGATGCCGATCGCTTCCTGCGCATGGCCAGGGCAGAGCAGCAGGGCAAGCTCACCGTCTATCTCGGCGCGGCGCCGGGCGTCGGCAAGACCTATCGCATGTTGCAGGAGGCCGCCCGGCGCAAGACCGAGGGCGAGGACGTCGTTGTCGGGGTCGCCGAGACGCACGGACGTGGCGAGACGGCAGCGCTGCTCGCCCCGTTCGAGATTCTGCCCCGGCGTTCGGTCGAGCACCAGGGCCACCGGCTCGAGGAGTTCGATCTCGACGCCGCACTGGCCCGGCGGCCCAGCCTCATACTGGTGGACGAACTGGCGCACACCAACGCGCCGGGCAGCCGCCATCCCAAGCGCTGGCAGGATGTCGCCGAACTGCTCGCCGAGGGGATCGATGTCGCCTCCACGGTCAACATCCAGCATATCGAGAGCCTGAACGATCTGGTTGCCGGGTTCACGCACATCCGGGTGCGCGAGACCATCCCCGACAGCTTCCTGGAAGACGCCGAACTGATCGTCGTCGATCTGCCGCCCGAGGCGCTGATCGAGCGGCTGCGCGCGGGCAAGGTCTATCTGCCCGACACCGCGGGCCGCGCGCTCGCAAATTTCTTCACCCCCAACAAGCTGGCCGCGCTGCGCGAACTGGCGCTGCGCTTTGCCGCGCATAATGTGGACCGCCGGCTCAGCAGCCAGCTCGAACTGAGCGGCGAGCGGGCTGATTTCGTTTCCGGCGAGCGCCTGATGGTGGCGGTCAGCCCCGGCAGAGGCGGCGCGCGCGTGGTGCGCCAGGCCAAGCGCATGGCCGATCTGCTGCACGCGCCCTGGACTGCGGTCGTCGTGGAGAGCGCGAGCGCGCGCGGCGTCTCGGGCAGCCAGCGCGAGCAGCTCGCCGACAATCTCGCGCTGGCATCCTCGCTGGGCGCTTCGCTGATGACCGTCGCGGCGCAGGATGTCGGCCAGGCGCTGGTCGAACAGGCGCGCGAACTGCGCGCCAGCCAGATCGTCATAGGCAAGAGTCGGCGAAGCCGCTGGTTCGAATGGCGACACGGATCGGTGGCACAGGATGTCATCCGCCATGCCCGGAACATACCGGTGCATGTCGTTCCGCTCGACGAGGCCGACGAAAAGCCGGTGCGGGCTTATGATCCCTATTCGCAGCGCGACAATGCCATCGCCTTTCTCGCCGTGGCCGCCGTCGTGGGCGTGCTGTATTTACTGAAGCCGTGGATCGCCCCCGGCGCGATCGATCTGCTGCTGCTGTTTCCGGTGGTCGTCGCCTCGATGTTCCTGCGGATGCGGGCCGGGCTCTGGGCGGCGCTCTGGGCGGCGCTGGGCTATAATTTCTTCTTCATCGAACCGCTCTACACACTTTCGATCCACAGCCCCGCCGACGTCGTCACCTTCATCGTGCTGGCCATGGTCGCAGGCGTGATTGGTGCGCTGGCGGGCAAGGTGCGCCGCCAAGCCGAAACCAGCGCCGGGGTCGCCCGGCTCAATGCCTCGCTCGCCCGCTTCGCCGGTTTGATGGGCGCGCTGTCCGACCGGGACGAGACCGCCAGGGTCGCCTGTCGGGAAATAGGAAATCTGCTCGATGTGCAGGCGATGATCGTGTCGCTGGAAGACGGCGCGGTCGTCGTGCGCGGCAATGAGGATTTCCCGCAGCTCGAGATGGTCGATGAGACCGCCGCGCGCTGGGCGCTGGAGCATGGCCAGACGGCGGGCCGCGACACCGGCACGCTGGCTTCGGCCGATTGGCAATTCCACCCGCTCAAGACAGCGCTCGGCACCATGGGGGCGCTGGGCGTGGCACGATCGACCAACGAGCGCGTGATCCGCCCCGATGACGCGACCCTGCTCGCCTCGCTCGTCGATCAGACCGCCCTGGCGCACGAGCGGCTGGTGCTGGAAGCCGAAGCGCGGCAGGTCGATGGTCTGCGCGAGCGCGACCGGCTGCGAGGGGCGCTGCTCGGCAGCATCGCGCATGACCTGCGCACGCCGCTCACCGCCGTGATAGCCGCGACCGAGGCCATCCCGGCCGAGGGCGCCTATGCCGACGAGGTGCGCATCGCGCGTAGCGAAACGCGCCGGCTGCAACGCTTCCTCAACGATCTGCTCGAAGCCTCGCGGATCGAGGATGGCTCGATCGAGCCGAAATGGGAAAGCGTGGACCTGCCCGACATCATCCATGCCGTGCTGCGCGACCTGCGCCAGGACCGGCCCGGCAGCCGGGTGGTCGCCAGCATCGATGCAGAGCCCCCGCTGGTCAAAAGTGATCCGCTGCTGCTGCGGCACGTGCTCATCAACCTGATCGACAATGCGCTCAAATTCTCGCCGCCCGAGAGCAGGGTCGAGGTAGAACTGCTCGCTCGCGGCGATGCTCTGGTCTGCCGCGTCGCCGACCGCGGCCCCGGCCTGCCTGCCGACCAGCACGGCATGTTCGATCGCTTCCACCGGCTCGAGGGAAGCGACCGGGTCGGCGGTTCCGGCCTCGGCTTGTGGATTGCCAAGAACTTCATTGAGGCCGTAAGGGGCAGCATCGCCGCATCGAACCGGGAGGGTGGCGGTGCGGTATTCGAGATCGCCCTGCCGCTGACGGGCGCGGCCAGGCTGGACCAGGGTGCCGATGCGTAAGGACGTGCTGATCATCGATGACGAACCGGCGATCCGGCGGCTGCTGATCGGGGCACTCGAGCGCAATGCGCTGACACATGTCGAGGCCGGCACAGCGGGCGAAGGCTTGCGCCTCGCAGCCGTTGAGCCTTGTCCGCTCGTCGCGCTCCTCGATCTCGGGTTGCCAGACCGCGACGGCCTGGAGATCGTCCCGCAGCTCGCCGCGCTGGGTATCGCGGTGATCGTGCTGACCGCGCGGGACGCCACTGACGAGAAGGTCGCAGCGCTTGATCTCGGCGCGGACGATTTCGTCACCAAGCCGTTCGACAGCGAGGAGCTGCTCGCGCGCATCCGCTCGGCGCTTCGGCGCAAGGCCGGCCCTCAGGCGGACAGCGCCACCCGCCAGTTTCTGGATGGCAGCATCGATCGCGATGCCCATCGCGTGACGATTCGCGGCGCGCAGGTCGATCTTACGCCGCGCGAGTTCAATCTGCTCTGGGCCTTGTCCGACCGGCCAGGCCGGGTCATCACCCATGATCGCCTGCTGGAAGAAGTCTGGGGACCGGCACACCGCCACGATCTCGATTATCTGCGGGTTGCGGTCCGTGCTCTGCGCCGCAAGATCGAACAGGACCCGACCCACCCCAGGCTGATCGTCAACGAGCCGGGCATTGGCTATCGCATCTCGGTGGGGTGAAGGCGATTTCGCGAGCGTTCTCGGTCGAGACATTCGCAGGCTTGCTCGAGATGGCGACCGATGCACCGGCGAAAGGCTCCGGCGCATGGCGAGCAAAGTTCAGGGCAGCGTCGAAAGTGGCGAAATTCCCCTGCAACCTCCCTGATGCCTCTTGCACCCTCCAGCGGTTGCGATGATCCTTTCCAACCACCAGGATCGAGGCTGCGCCTTCTTGGCAAGCGGATAAGATCGAACACATACATAATGTCCCAAAATCAGTGGCATGCGGTCAGCATCGGAGCGCTGCCTGGCCGATGTCGGTCAAGGGATCAGCGCTTGCGCATGGATCGCATCGCCCTTCGCCTCGCCACGATCGCCTCGGGCAGGGCATAGTGCCGGCTGCGCACGATCTTCCACGTTGCCGGGATGCGCTTCCCCTGGACCAGCAGCACCAGTCCGGTCATTGCGAGCGCGAAGCCCAGCACCCCGATCGAGCCGTGCTCGCTCCAACCCGGAACGACGCCAAGGGCACAGCCCGTTACAAAACAGCATCCACCAAAGGAACGCCAGATCCTGTCGCGGCGGGTCATGCGGCAAGCTCCGCCGATTGCCGGGGTTCGACGATCACCATCCGTCCGGCGTCTTCCAGAAGCGGGGCGATCTGCGCGTCCGACAGCGCATCCTGGTGCGCAATCACGATGTCCGCTGGAAAATCGCATTCTTCGATCAATGCGCTGACAGGATCGGTGGCCTCGAAGCTGATCCCGACCGCCGGGTCGATGAGACAAGCTGCCAATGCCCTGGCGCGTGCGACCCGAGCGAGACTATCATCAAGACCCCTCGCCTCGATCGCGGTAAAGCCCATCGCGATGGCCTGACGCACCGCGCATAGCAGCAGCTTGCCATCGTTGCAGTCGGCATCAACGATACGGACAGTCCGGCGATTTGCCGCGCGCAACCCGCGCAAGGCTGACACCGCGGCCGGCCAGCGAGGATCATTGCATCGCGCATCGCATGTCTCTGCACCGTGCGATGGCTTGCTGCTGCGCGGCCGGCAAGGGCGCAGAACCTGGTGTTCGGCAAGGTTTGTCATGCCGACTTCCCGTGCGGCAGGGCGTCGCAGTTCGCTGGCTTCGGCACAGCCCGCTCCCAAGGCTGAAGCGGAGCGAAGGATGTCGTGGCTTCCATCGGGGTCTTGCGCACCTCGATACGTGTTGGGGGCAGCAAGCCGAGCTCGCTGCGTGCAAAACTCATTGCGGCTGCGAAGGAGATGAACCTCCCCTCCAGGCTTCCTCCGCTCGCCTGGACCAGCCAGTGTCCGGCACGGTCCTGCCCGACACAGATCGTTTCGGGTTCGAATTCAGCCGGGGTTTTACAAATGACAGACATTTTGCACTCCTGATGCGAACCATCACCTAGGTGCCGCGCTGCGGCACGGGTGGTCCGCGGTCAGGAAAATATGCGCCGATGCGCATTAAGCATCGACGGCGATTCTGGCCACGCGGCGTAAAAACGTCGTGAAATGTGGCGAGATGCTTCGCGTTGCCGACGAATGAGTAGTGCAGTCGGCATTGGGCTGCGCCCCGATCGCAGTCCACCTATGATTGGAGCCAGTGGCCGGATGCACTGCTACCCAACCTTGGACCGCTTAGGTCTGGAGTTTTCCGCATTGCTCTGGTCCGGTGGGCTGGTTTCACCGGATGAGTTTGCCAGCATGATCGGAGGGATATGAACGAACTCGGTGAGCGATCACCGTTCGGTGCGATG
>NZ_QKVT01000001.1:2409496-2412540 GCF_003426715.1 Blastomonas sp. UPD001 | reverse complement strand
CCATATTGCGCGGGATCGGCGAAATGGCCGCCATGCTGCCAGTTGCTGCCACCCTGCTGGTGCGACTGGCCGGACTGGCCCCAGCCGCCGCCCTGGGTGTTGCCGCCCTGCTGGCCGCGCTGGTAATCGCCCTGCCCGCGCTGCCCCCAGTTGTCACCCTGCTGCTGCTGCGGCTGGCCCTGCCCGGCTTGGCCGGACTGGTGGTTCGCCGAGCGCGCATAGTCGTTTTCCTGTCGGCGCTGACCTTGCTGATTGCTGTCGTTGTCGTTCCAGTTCGGATTGTTATCAGCCACTTGAGACTTCCTTTCCTGCATTGCGGTTGCGCTTCTCGGGGAAGCAGAAGCGCTCCGGACCGCTGCCAGCATTGTCCGTAAAGCCCATGGCAGCGGCCCTTGCACAGGTTAGGAAAGGCGCGGGTTATCGCACCGCTCGCCGCAATTCAGCTGCCGACGATCACGCCGCCATTGGGGTGCAGCACCTGGCCGCTCATATAGCTCGAATCCTCGCAGGCGAGGAACAGGAAGCACGGCGCGACCTCGTTCGGCTGACCGGGGCGTCCCATCGGCGTCGATTCGCCGAAATGCTCGAGCTTCTCCTCGCTCGCGCCGCCAAAGGGGTTGAGCGGGGTCCAGATCGGTCCCGGCGCGACGCCGTTCACGCGGATGCCCTTTTCGACCAGATTCTGCGACAGGCTGCGCGTAAAGGCAGTGATCGCACCCTTGGTCGCCGAATAGTCGAGCAGCTCGTCCGCACCCTTGTACATGGTCACCGAGGTGCAGTTGATGATGGTGGCACCGGGCTTGAGGTGTGGCATCGCGGCCTGCACCATGTAGAACATGCCATAGACATTGGTCTGGAAAGTGCGCTTGAGCTGCTTGTCCGAGATATCGGTAATATCCTTGTCGGGATGCTGCTCGCCGGCATTGTTGACCAGGATGTCGATCTGGCCGAACTTGCGGATGGCCAGGTCGATGACCTCGCGGCAATGGTCGCGCTCGCCGATATCGCCCGCGATGATCACCGCCTTGCCGCCTTCTTCCTCGACCATCTCGGCGGTGGCCTGCGCGTCCTCATCCTCTTCGAGATAGCTGATCACGACATTCGCGCCCTCGCGCGCGAACAGCACCGCCACCGCGCGGCCGATCCCCGAATCGCCGCCGGTGACGATCGCCACCTTGCGGTCGAGCCGGCCCGAGCCGGGGTAGCGCGGCTGCCATTCGGGCTTGGGATCGAGCTCGGCCTCGAGCCCGGGCAGTTCGGCTTCCTGCATCTTCGATACGGTCTTGGTCTTGGTCATGGGAATTGTCCTTCGATGGGGGTTGGTGCGTGCCCGGCTCAACCCAGGGTCACGTCGAGAAACATCATGATCGCCAAACCCGCCATCAGCGCTGGGGTTGCCGATCCATGCTCGATCCGGCGGCTGGTGCCGGGAATGATGTCGGCCATGACCACGAACAGCATGGCGCCGGCGGAAAAGCCCAGCGCCCAGGGGAGCGCCGCGGTCGAGGTCTGGACGATGGCGACGCCGAGCGCGCCGCCGAACGGCTCGATGAGGCCGGTCGCGAGCGCGGCGAGGATGCATCGCGCCCGGCTCCAGCCCAAGGTCGACAGCGCCGCCGCCACGGCCATGCCTTCGGGAATGTTCTGGATGCCGATGCCGAGCGCGGTCGCCCAGCCGAGGCTCGCATCGCCCGACATGAAGCTGACGCCGACTGCGGTGCCTTCGGGAATGTTGTGCAGCGTCACCGCAAGGATGAACAGCAGGATGCGCCGATGTTCGGCATCGTCGGCGAGCCAGCCGGGGACCGCAGCCAGCCGGGCCACCCAGCCTATCAACGTGGTCGTCTTCCACGGTTCTCAAGGGAATACTCGTTTTCAGGTTGGTTTCCCGCTTAGATGCCTTCAGCGGTTATCCATTCCATATATAGCTACCCTGCTATGCCCTTGGCAGGACAACAGGTCCACCAGAGATATGTCCATCCCGGTCCTCTCGTACTAGGGACAGATCCTGTCAATATTCCTACACCCACGGCAGATAGGGACCGAACTGTCTCACGACGTTCTGAACCCAGCTCACGTACCGCTTTAATTGGCGAACAGCCAAACCCTTGGGACCTGCTCCAGCCCCAGGATGCGATGAGCCGACATCGAGGTGCCAAACAACCCCGTCGATATGGACTCTTGGGGGTCATCAGCCTGTTATCCCCGGCGTACCTTTTATCCGTTGAGCGATGGCCCTTCCACGCGGGACCACCGGATCACTATGACCGACTTTCGTCTCTGCTCGACTTGTCAGTCTCGCAGTCAGGCGGGCTTATGCCATTGCACTCGACGACCGATTTCCGACCGGTCTGAGCCCACCATCGCGCGCCTCCGTTACTCTTTAGGAGGCGACCGCCCCAGTCAAACTACCTTAAGTCGTTGACCCATTATGCAAGAGGTACGCCGTCACTCCGAAGAGCTCCGACTGCTTGTAGGCACACGGTTTCAGGTACTGTTTCACTCCCCTCGTCGGGGTGCTTTTCACCTTTCCCTCACGGTACTGGTTCACTATCGGTCATGCACGAGTATTTAGGCTTGGAGGGTGGTCCCCCCATGTTCAGACAGGATTTCACGTGTCCCGCCCTACTCGAAGATCCTGAGCTTGATGTCGCATACGGGGCTGTCACCCGCTAAGGCGCGCCTTTCCAGACGCTTCTGCTGTCTCACTCAGAACCATTGGCCTGGTCCGCGTTCGCTCGCCACTACTAACGGAATCTCGGTTGATGTCTTTTCCTCCAGGTACTGAGATGTTTCAGTTCCCTGGGTTCGCTTCTCCATAGCTATGTATTCACTATGGGATGACCGCCCCACCAAAACACAAGCATCCGAAGATGATTGTGAGTTGATGGAGAAGCCGGGTTTCCCCATTCGGAAATCTCTGGGTCAAAGGTTGCTCACACCTCACCAGAGCTTATCGCAGCGTGCCACGTCCTTCATCGCCTGTGCATGCCAAGGCATTCACCATGTGCCCTTACCTCACACTTGAGAGTCCACATCACCAA
>NZ_QKVT01000001.1:2406566-2409396 GCF_003426715.1 Blastomonas sp. UPD001 | reverse complement strand
AACAGACGATTTCCGACCGTTCTGAGCCCACCATCGCGCGCCTCCGTTACTCTTTCGGAGGCGACCGCCCCAGTCAAACTACCCACCATACACTGTCCCGGATCCGGATAACGGACCGCGGTTAGACATCCATGACGATAAGGGTGGTATTTCAAGGATGGCTCCACAAGAACTGGCGTCCCTGCTTCAAAGCCTACCACCTATCCTACACATGCCGACACGAATGCCAGTGTAAAGCTATAGTAAAGGTGCACGGGGTCTTTCCGTCTGACCGCAGGAACCCCGCATCTTCACGGGGAATTCAATTTCACTGAGTCTATGCTGGAGACAGCGGGGAAGTCGTTACGCCATTCGTGCAGGTCGGAACTTACCCGACAAGGAATTTCGCTACCTTAGGACCGTTATAGTTACGGCCGCCGTTTACTGGGGCTTCGATTCAGAGCTTGCACCCCTCCTCTTAACCTTCCAGCACCGGGCAGGCGTCAGACCCTATACGTCGTCTTGCGACTTCGCAGAGCCCTGTGTTTTTGATAAACAGTCGCTACCCCCTGGTCTGTGCCACCCCAAAAGACTTGCGTCCATTGGGGTCACGCTTCTTCCGAAGTTACGCGTGCAATTTGCCGAGTTCCTTCAGCATAGTTCTCTCAAGCGCCTTGGTATACTCTACCTGACCACCTGTGTCGGTTTCGGGTACGGTCTATACGGTGGAGCTATTTCCTGGAACCGCGTCCCCGCCCAGACAATCCAATAAGTCTGAACAAGTTAAGCAATCCGTCACTACCACCAGGCCCACGAATATTAACGTGGTTCCCATCGACTACGCGTGTCCGCCTCGTCTTAGGGGCCGGCTAACCCTGCTCAGATTAACTTTAAGCAGGAACCCTTGGTCTTTCGGCGAGAGGGTCTCTCACCCTCTTTATCGTTACTCATGTCAACATTCGCACTTCCGATACCTCCAGGACCCCTCACGGGTATCCCTTCACAGGCTTACGGAACGCTCCGCTACCACACGTCTTGCGACGTATCCTCAGCTTCGGTGCATGGCTTTAGCCCCGTTACATTTTCGGCGCAAAGACCCTTATTTAGACCAGTGAGCTGTTACGCTTTCTTTAAATGATGGCTGCTTCTAAGCCAACATCCTGGTTGTTTTGGGATCCTCACATCCTTTCCCACTTAGCCATGACTTGGGGACCTTAGCTGGAGGTCAGGGTTGTTGCCCTTTTCACGACGGACGTTAGCACCCGCCGTGTGTCTGCCGACTAGTACTCCTCGGTATTCGGAGTTTGGTTAGGATCAGTAAGACGGTGAGTCCCCATAGCCCATCCAGTGCTCTACCCCCGAGGGTATTCGGTCGACGCTCTACCTAAATAGATTTCGCGGAGAACCAGCTATTTCCGAGTTTGATTGGCCTTTCACCCCTAACCACAAGTCATCCCAATCTATTGCAACAGATGCGGGTTCGGTCCTCCAGTTGGTGTTACCCAACCTTCAACCTGCTCATGGCTAGATCACTCGGTTTCGGGTCTAATGCGACGAACTGAACGCCCTGTTCAGACTCGCTTTCGCTGCGCCTTCACCTATCGGCTTAAGCTTGCTCGTCACACTAAGTCGTTGACCCATTATACAAAAGGTACGCTGTCACCCTTGCGGGCTCCAACTGTTTGTAGGCATCCGGTTTCAGGTTCTATTTCACTCCCCTTGTCGGGGTGCTTTTCACCTTTCCCTCACGGTACTTGTTCGCTATCGGTCATGCACGAGTACTTAGGCTTGGAGAGTGGTCTCCCCATGTTCAGACAGGATTTCACGTGTCCCGCCTTACTCAAGGACAATGAGTGTTCTACGTGTAAGGGGCTATCACCCTCTACGGCCGACCTTTCCATGTCGTTCCACTTTATTCCTCATTGCCACTGGCCTGGTCCGCGTTCGCTCGCCACTACTTGCGGAGTCTCGGTTGATGTCCTTTCCTGCAGGTACTTAGATGTTTCAGTTCCCTGCGTTCGCTTCTTACCCCTATGTATTCAGGATAAGATACCTTTAAACAATACTTGGAAACCTAAGCCGTACTTGCGCACGACTTAAATTTTCCAAGCATTTAAGGTGGGTTCCCCCATTCGGAGATCCATGGATCAAAGCTTATTCGCAGCTCCCCACGGCTTATCGCAGCGTATCACGTCCTTCATCGCCTGTGCATGCCAAGGCATCCACCAAATGCCCTTTTGACACTTGATCGTTCTCATTGCCAATGCTCATCCATTAGCCGTCGTCCCGAAGGGACGCGGCAGAAAGGGTTACCTTTTACAACCCAATCCATATGAGATGCCATCGACGTGTTCGACAGGTCTGCTTTATTGGAACCACGCCGAGCGGTTCGCTTGCAGCCTGTCTTAAGACCAGCTTCTCGAGATCTGTCCGGTGATGCGCGGTCAGGCAACACCAATCCAACATGAACACCAGAAGGGCACTCTTGCGAGCACCCAAACAATGATCATGTCTCTAGGACAAGGCTTCCTTCCTACCTCCAGACCCTCCACCACATCCGGTCGGCTAGACCATCCATGGGTTCATCGGGACTGGGCTCGGACGTCTCCAACAACCTTTCGGCCGTCTTCAACACCTGGAAGCTTCCAGACATATCTTCTCTTCACAATGTAATCAGAACAGGCATCAACCTCATTCGAAGCGATGCAAACTTATTTTTCTCCAAGGATATCTTTCCGCCAGTTCAACACCAATCGAATTGGTGGAGCTGAGCGGGATCGAACCGCTGACCCCCTGCTTGCAAAGCAGGTGCTCTCCCAGCTGAGCTACAGCCCCAACCGTTTCGATCATC
>NZ_QKVT01000001.1:2390991-2403491 GCF_003426715.1 Blastomonas sp. UPD001 | reverse complement strand
TCGGTTTCGGCAGCGCGATGCTGGTCAGCCATCTGCTGTGGAGCGTGCAGACCCAGGCCGATGTGCTGATCGCGGGGCGCGTGCTCGATCCGCACGCGCTCGGCCTCTATGCCGAGGCGCTGTTCCTGGCGCAGCTCTTCTCCTCCAAGGTCATCCCGCCGCTCAACGAGGTCGCCTTTCCCGCCTATGCCCGGCTGCAGACCGAGCCTGCGCGGTTGCGGGCCGCGTTCCTGAAGGCGATCGCGCTGATCATGCTGATCTGCTGCCCGGTCTATGCCGGCCTGGCGGTGACCGCGCCCGAGGCGGTGTATACCTTGTTCGGCCCCAAATGGGTCGAGATGGTGCCGCTCGTCCAGCTGTTCGCGATCGCGATGCCGTTCATGACGCTGCACGTGCTGATCGCGCCGGCGGTCAATGCGCTGGGCGCGCCGCGGATCACGGTGCGCTGCTCGGCCTTTGGCGCGGCTTTCATGCCCCTGATGTTCCTGATCGGGGTGCGCTATGGCGTGACCGGGCTGGCCATCGGATGGGTGCTGGGCATGCCGGTCGTGCTGCTGTTCAACCTGTGGCAATCGTGCCCGGTGATCGGCGTGCGCATTCGCGACGTGCTGATCGCATGCCTGCCCGGGCTCGGCGCGGCGGCTGCGATGGCGGCTCTCGTCTGGATGATGCGCATCGGCCTGGCCGGAACGCTCGACAGCGGCCTGCCCGAGATCATGGCCCGGCTGGCGCTGCTCGCGGCCATCGGCGCGCTGAGCTACGGCCTGATGCTGCGCGTGCTCGCACCGCAGATGCTGAGCGATGCGATCGGGCTGCTGCGCCGCAAGCCCCCCGTGGTCGCCGAGGAAGATATCGCCGCGGCCTGAGCGGTCGCCAATCGGTCAGCGGCGGATGCCGAAACGCGCGAGCACCGCGTCCGCGATCGCCGTCGCATCGGCCCAGGTCGCATCGAAGCCCGACGCGTCGCCATAATATGGGTCAGCCACCGCCTGCCCCGCGCGTCCCGGCACCAGATCGAGCGCGAGGCTGAGCTCGGCGGGCGAATCCGGCGGGGCGATCCGGCGCAGACCCGCCAGATTGTCGTGGTCCATCGCAAGGACAAGATCGAACCGGTCGAAATCGGCAACGCTGACCTGCCGGCCGCGCAGACCCGCAATGTCGACGCCGTGCGCGCGCGCCACCGCGATCGCGCGAGGATCGGGCGGGTCGCCACGATGCCAGCCGCCGGTGCCCGCCGAATCGACCGTCCAGCCCAGATCGAGCTGACGCACCCGGTGCCGGAGCGCGCCATCGGCGAGCGGCGAACGGCAGATGTTGCCGAGGCACACGAACAGGATCGATGGCGTCTTCAACTCCCGGTCCCTTCTCCTGGCCGACCGCACCCGGTCGTTTGACGCTTGCGTCACCTTGGCGCTCTGCTAGCCAAGAGCGCGGACGCACACAACAGACGCGAGCAACGAGGGAGAGACGAGCGCATGGCCGGGCCGAACGACAATCAGGACACCGCCGCGCCGGGCATCGCGCCCGCCACGTCGGCATCGCCCTATGCCTGGTATGGGCTGTTCATCCTGTTCCTGGTCTATGTGCTCAATTTCATCGACCGGCAGATCATCACCATCCTGGCGCCCGACATCAAGGCGGACCTGGGGCTCGACGATGCCGATATCGGCTTTCTCTATGGCACCGCCTTCGCGGTGTTCTATGCGCTGTTCGGCATTCCGCTGGGACGGCTCGCCGACAGCTGGCACCGCGTGCGGCTGCTCACCGTGGGTCTTGCCATCTGGTCGGCGATGACGGCGGTATCGGGCTTTGCCAGGAACGGCCTGACCCTGGGCCTGGCGCGCATGGGCGTCGGGATCGGCGAGGCGACCGCCAGCCCTTCGGCCTATTCGCTGATCTCGGACATGTTCCCCAAGCGCATGCGCGGCACCGCTCTCGCCATCTATTCGGCAGGATTGTATTTCGGCGGCGGCGTTTCGCTGATGATCGGCGGATTCATCGTCGCAGGCTGGAACAATGCCTATCCGGGCGGCGGTCCGCTCGGGCTGGTCGGCTGGCAGGCGGCATTTCTCGCGGTCGGCGTGCCGGGCCTGCTGCTCGCCGCTTGGGTCGCGACCCTGCGCGAACCGGTGCGCGGGCTGGTCGACGGGCTTCCGACGCCGCCCTCTGCCGAGCCCTTTCGGGGATTCTTCCAGGAGCTGTTCCCTGCATTATACCAAGCGGATGCCGAGCGCGTTCTTCGAGACGCCGCTGGCGAGCAGATGCGGATCGTCGAACATGTCCTCGGGTCGTCCGATCGGCGCGAAGGGCAGACCCGTGCCCTCCAGCTTCGCGATCAGGTCGTCGCGCGTCCAGGTTTTCACCAGGTCGCGGATCTGCGGCATGATGCGGTCGCGCGCCAGCACGCGCGCAGTATTCTCGCGGATGCTCTCGTCCGCCCAGAGATCGTCGAGCCCGAACAGCGCGCAGAATTTCTCCCACAGCGCATCGGTCACCACGCCGATGAAGATCGGCTTGTCGTCGGCGGTCTCGAACACGTCGTAGATCGCCCAGGCGCTGATCCGCGCGGGCATGGGGGCGGCCGGCTTGCCGGTCACCGCGAGCTGCGCCATGTGCTGGCCGATCAGGTAGATCGTCGTCTCGAACAGCGAGCTTTGCACCTTCTGCCCGCGACCGGTGCGGTGCCGTTCCTCGACCGCCGCGAGGATCGCGATCACGCCGAACATGCCGCCGGTGACATCGATGACGCTGGAACCTGCGCGCAAGGGGCGTCCCGGCGGACCGGTCATATAGGCAAGGCCCCCCATCATCTGCGCCACCTCGTCCAAAGCGGTGCGTTCCTCATAGGGGCCGGGCAGAAAGCCCTTCTCGCTGCAATAGATCAGCCGCGGATTGGCCTCGCTCAGCGCCTCGTAGCCCAGGCCCAGCCGGTCCATCGCGCCAGGGCGATAATTCTCGATGAGGATATCGGCCCCGGCGGCCAGATCGCGCGCGACCGCCAGCCCATCCGCCGACTTGAGGTCGAGACAGATGCTCGCCTTGTGCCGGTTGTACATCGGGAAATAGCCCGCGCCCGATCCGATCAGCCGCCGGGTGCGGTCGCCGCCGATCGGCTCGACGCGCACCACTTCCGCGCCGAGCGAGGCGAGGATCGCACCCACCGCCGGGCCCATCACCATATGCGTGAATTCGACGACCTTGAGGTTCTTCAGCGGTTGGGGGCCGGTCATGCTGCTTTTCCTTCAAATCCCAGCGGCAGCCCGGCATCGGGGGTGAAGCCGTAGAGCGGCTCGCCCGGGAGCGCCTCGGCGACGATGGCGCGCACCTCGAGCAAGGCCTCGAGATCGATTCCCGTATCCACCCCCATCGCCTCGAGCATGAACACCAGATCCTCGGTCACGATATTGCCCGAGGCCCCCGGCGCGAACGGACAGCCGCCCAGCCCGCCGAGCGAGGCATCGAGCGTGGTGATCCCCTCGTCCAGGCCGGCCAGCGCGTTGGCGAGCCCGAGCCCGCGCGTGTTGTGGAGGTGCAGCGTCGTCATCTTGTCCGCGCCGACCTCGGCCTTCACCGCGCGCACCACCCGCCGGACCTGCGCCGGATTGGCATAGCCGGTGGTGTCGGAAAGGCTGAATTCCTGCGCCCCCGCCTCGGCCGATGCGGCTGCGAGCCGCACGACCTGAACCTCGTCGACCGGGCCTTCCATCGTGCAGCCGAATGCGGTCGAAAGCCCAACGGCGAAATGCACGCCCGCTTCCTTCGCGAGCCCGGCGATGACCGCTATCTCCTCGAGCATCTGCGTGTGGCTCTTGCGCACATTCTTGAGGCTGTGCGTCTCGGACATCGAGAACGGGATCGAGATCGCATGCGCGCCCGCCTCGATCGCGCGTGCCGCGCCTTTGGCATTGGGCACCAAGGCGACGACATTGAGGCCGGGAATGGTGCGCGCAAAGGCCACGATCTCTGCGCTGTCGGCCATTTGCGGCAACAGGCTGGGGGGCACGAAACTGCCTACCTCGATCTCGCGCACACCGGCAGCGGCCTCGGAAGCGATCCAGCGCTTCTTGGCTTCGGTCGGCATGATCCGGTCGATGCTCTGCAACCCGTCGCGCGGGCCGACTTCGCTGATGAGAATGTCAGGCATGGGGATGCTCCAGATAGACCCAGGGGCGCTGCGCCCTGTCGCGCGCGTGGAAGGCGGCGATCGCGTCGCGATGCTTCAATGTGAGATCGATGGCATCGAGCCCTTCGAGCAGCATCGCCTTGGCCTCGGCCTCTATCGCGAAGGTCCAGCATTGGTCGCCGCAGCGCACCGTCTGCTCGGGCAGATCGACCTGCACCTCGCGCCCCGCCAGCGTCGCAATAGCCTCGCGATCGAGCACCACCGGGACGATGCCGTTGCGGATGCAGTTGCCGTGAAAGATCGGCGCGAAGCTCTCGGCGATGATGCAGCGCACGCCATATTCGGCGAGCGCCCAGACGGCATGCTCGCGGCTGGACCCGCAGCCAAAATTGACGCCCGAAGCCAGGATGCGCGCGCCTGCAAATTCCGGCTGGTTGAGCACGAAATCCGGATTGGGCGTGCGCGCCGCATCGCGATAGCGCCAGCCTGCGAACAGCCCGCCCGCAAGCCCGGTCTTCCCGGTGCTCTTCATCTCGCGCGAGGGGATGATCGCATCGGTATCGACATTGTCGCGCAGCAGCGGCGCGGCGATGGCGGTGAGCGTGGTGAACGGTTCAGCCATGCGCCCAGTCCCGTGCATCGGCGATCGCCCCCGCAAGCGCGCTGGCCGCCACCGTCTCGGGGCTGGCGATATGCGTCTTCACGCGCAGCCCCTGGCGGCTTTCGAAATTGCGGTTGGTCGAGGAGATGACGCGCGATCCCTCGGCAAAGCTCTCGCCGCCCGCGAAGAAGCACATCGAGCAGCCGCTCTCCCGCCATTCGAAACCTGCATCCAGAAATATCCGGTCCAGCCCTTCCGCCTCGGCGGCGCGTTTCACCGCGCTTGAGCCCGGCACGCATATGGCGCGGATGCCGGGGCCTATCTTGCGCCCTTTCAGCAAGGCCGCAGTGCGGCGCAGATCGGACAGGCGCGCGTTGGTGCAACTGCCGATAAAGGCGGCATCGATCGGCGTTCCGACCAGCGGCGCGCCCGCCTGAAGCGCCATGTAATCGAGCATCGCGGGCGCGGCATCGGCGGGCACTGCGCCGGTGACGGCCACGCTCGCCTGCGGGCTGGTGCCCCAGCTGACCATCGGCGCGATGGCGCTCGCGTCGACCACGATCTCGGCATCGAACGCGGCATCGCCGTCGGAGCGAAGCGTGCGCCATTGCGCCAGCGCGGCGTCCCAGGAAGCGCCCTGAGGGGCATAGCGGCGGCCCTTCAGCCAGGCGAACGTCACCTCATCGGGCGCGATCAGCCCGGCAAAAGCGGAAAATTCGGTCGCCATGTTGCACAGGGTCATCCGCGCTTCCATGTCGAGCGCGGTCACCGCCTCGCCTGCGAACTCGACGACATGGCCAGCCCCGCCGCCTGCGCCGTGCGCCGCGATCAGCGCCAGCATCATGTCCTTGGCGGTCACGCCGGGGGTGAGCGCCCCGGTGAACGTGACGCGCATCGATTTGGGTTTGGTCAGGCGCAGCGTCCCGGTTGCCATCGCATGCTCGGCCTCGGACGATCCGATCCCCCAGGCGAGCGCGCCCAGCGCGCCCTGCGTGCAGGTATGGCTGTCGGGCGCGATCAGCGTCAGGCCGGGCAGCACGATACCGAGCTCGGGGCTGACCACATGCATGATCCCCTGATCGGGATGACCGACATCGAACAAGGTGATCCCCGCCGCCTGGGCTGCTGCGCGCGTTTCGGTGATGAACGCCTGGCCGCCGGGCATCAGCGTGCGGTCGGTGCGGCCGGGCAGCGTATCGACGATATGATCCATGATCGCGAAGACGCGCGCCGGGTCCTGCACCTCACGCCCGGCCTCGCGCAGCGCATTGAGCGCCGCGGCACCCGTACGCTCGTGCAGCAGCACCCGGTCGATCGCGATCAGCGCCGCGCCGCCATCGAGCGGCGCGACGACATGCGCGTCCCACAGCCGGTCGAACAGGGTGGTCACAGTCGTCCCTCTCCCTTGAAGGGAGAGGGTTGCGAAGACTTGCCAGCTTGCTGGCTAGTCGAAGCTGGGTGAGGGTGAATATGCGCAGCGCGCGAGGCTGCACGCGCCTTCACCCTCATCCAACTGCGCCTAGGCGACTGCGTCGCCAAGGCTGCGTATCCTTCTCCCTTCAAGGGAGAAGGTTTGGGGCGTGCAACCTCACTCCGCACCAGCATGCATCTCCGCTTCGATCGCGCGCCAGTCCTTGCTCACCAGCGATTCCTGGATCGCGGTGCGCGTTTCCAGCTTGCCGTCGCGGATCCAGTGCCAGGTGCGGCAGCGCGACTTGCCGTCGTCGGAAATCTGGATCATTTCGTAAAGATAGAGCGAGGGATCGCCCTGGCGCTGCCAGTAGAGCATCACGGTGCGGCTGTACTCGTCCAGGCCGACTTCCGCCGCCCAGCCGACGATCAGGTCGTTGTCCCACCAGATGCGCTTGTCGCGATATTCGGCGGGAAATTCGCGGATCTCCTTGCGGCCGTCGGGCCAAGTATAATGGTTGGTCTGGTGGTACGGGAACGGGCCGTCGTCGGGAAAGCGGCAGAACAGGCGGCTGGCATGTTCGTCCACTTTTTCGCCGGCAGCGTTGTAATAGGTATAGACGCCATCCCACACGCCCTCGTGCCGTGCCAGCAGCGGCATGTCCTCGCGAATACCCATGGCCTTGTCTCCTTATCGGTTGTTGATGGCTTGATAATAGGCCCGGGCGGCGCGCGCGCGCAGCAGTGCGCGGTGTTCGCCTGCCAGACATTCGGGGCGAATGGCACCGGGGTCAAAGGCAATCGCGTTGGCCGCGCCCACCGCGTGATGGGGGCTGAAGAAATGCCGCGCGCGCACGATCTGCCAGGCGCGGATCAGATGCGTGCCATAGCGGTCGGGCGAGAGATCGGGGAAGAGCAGTTCCGCATCACCCTGCGGCACATCGGGCAGGCGGATGTCGGTCAGGCCGAATTGCGCCGCGACCGCATCGATCACCCGCTGCCATGCTGGCCAGTCGGTCGGTGCTTCGCCCGGCCAGCCGTCAGACAGGCCGTGCCCCGGCAGGTCGATGGCGAGCGCGTCTGCCCTGCCCCGCTCCAGCTCCTCGCCCGGCGCATGCACGGTCAGCACGCCCGCACCGGGGTCGCCCTGCCAGTGGATCAGACCGGAAAATTCGGGCGTTTCGATGGGCACGAACCCGGCGTCGTGCGACTGGTCGGGCACCAGCGTATGGGCCTGGGGCAGGTCTTTCAAGAACGCGAGACTGAGCGCCTGGTGATCGGCGGGCGTCGCGCATTTCTCCGCGCGCCAGCCCTGGGGCATGGCGCCCAGCCGGTCGATATGCGCCTGGAGCGGGTCGCCGTCATAGGCGCTGATCAGCACCGGCGGCGTCACCGCATCGGCCGGCGGAATGTCGCGCGGCGCGCGTAGCACCGCGCCATAGCCCGCGCGATAGGCCGCGCCCGAATCGAGCATCTCGCGCACCGCCATGTCGATCCGCGCGACATCGGCATGCGCGCCCGGCAGCCGCGCCGCATCGCGCACATCGAACCAGGGGAAGAACCAGCTCTGCTCGAGCATCCGGTTCCACAGCCAGACGAGATGCTCGCCATAGGACGAGGGCTCGAAGGGCGGCAGATAGCGCTCGCCGAACAGCGCCATTTCCTGCGGCGTCCAGATCGCATAACCGCCGATGGCAAGGCCGGTGAACCGCGCGGGGTGCCGCTTCAGCGCCGTGACCAGGATGATCCCGCCCGAATGGAAACCATAAGCCGGGCATGGCGGCAGGCCGAGCGCATCCATCGTCGCCACCAGCCCATCGGCGAAATCGTCGATCTCGGGCGCACCGGGCAGCGGGTCGGACTGGCCGAAACCCGGCGTATCCGGCGCGATACAGGTGAAATGCTCGGCCCAGCGCTCGATCAGCGGGGCATATTCGCCGCTGTTGCGCGGACTCTGGTGAATCATGAGCAGCGGCGGCCCACTGCCCGCCTGTCGGTAATGCACGCGCCGCCGGCTTCCATCGCCTTGCAGCACATCGACATAGTGGCGGGTGATCCGGATCATGCCCTAATTTGTCCGGACAAATTCATCTCGACAAGCCCTTTTTTGCGATTATGCTTCGAATCGCTGCCTGACGGAGGAAATATGGAGATTATCGGCACCCGGATGATCCGCGAGGACAAGACCGCGCGCGAACTGTTCGAGGCGGTGATGGCCAATCCGGCGCGCAACAAGTTCGGCTTTGGCGAGAAGCTCGCGATCGTGAATGTCGACGTGCAGCAGGCCTATACCCGGATCGACATGTTCAAGACTGCGTACGAGACCGACCCCCGGCAGATCGAGCATATCAACACCATCTCGCGCCTGGCGCGCGCCAAGGGCATGCCAGTGATCTGGACGCGCGTCGCGTACAAGGACGATGCGGCGGACGCCGGCGTGTGGGGCACGCGCACGAACACCCCCGACAGCCTGCAGAACATCCGCTATGACAGCGAGCGCCACGCCTATGACCCGCGCTGCGAATTCGGGCCGGACGACCTGCATTATACCAAGCGGATGCCGAGCGCGTTCTTCGAGACGCCGCTGGCGAGCTATCTCACCTTCCACCGCGTCGACACCGTCGTGGTCACGGGCGGCAGCACCTCGGGCTGCGTCCGCGCGACGGCGGTCGACGCGCTCAGCCACGGCTATCGCACCATCGTCCCCATCGAGACCTGCGCCGACAAGCACGAGAGCTATCATTTCGCCAACCTCACCGACCTGCAGCTCAAATATGCCGATGTGGAGCCTGTGCAGACGGTGATCGACTGGTTGGAGCAGAGGTGATGGGGGTTGCTGTCGCAATACCTTCCCCCCTGGAGGGGGAAGGATACGAAGCTTTGGCGACGCAGTCGCCTAGGCGCAGTTGGATGAGGGGGAAGATGCGAGGAGCGACCCTTGCCCTGCACCCGCTTCACCCTCACCCAGCTACGCCTAGCTTCGCTTCGCTCATCAAGGCTCCGCAACCCTCTCCCCTCAAGGGAGAGGGATATGAGGGGCGAAAGCCATGACCCCCGATCCCCAACTTTACGCCTTCTCCCCCTGGCGCGGGCGGCGCAGGATCCGCTGGCCCGAGGGCAAGAGCTGCGCGGTATGGGTCGCGCCGAATCTCGAATATTACGAGCTCGACCCGCCCGCCAACCCGCACCGCAAGAGCTGGGCGAAGCCGCATCCCGATGTGGTCGGCTATGCCCATCGCGACCATGCCAACCGCGTCGGGCACTGGCGCATGGCGGACGTGATGACGCGGCACGGCTTTCCCGGTTCGGTCAGCCTGTCGGTCGCTTTGTGCGATCATATCCCGGAGGTGGTCGAGGACGCGCGCCAGCGCGGCTGGGAGTTCTTCAGTCACGGCATCTACAACACCCGCTACAGCTACGGCATGGACGAGGCGCAGGAGCGCGCGATCATCGAGGACAGCATCGCGACGGTTGAGCGCGCCACCGGGCAGCGCATCCGCGGCTGGCTCGCCCCTGCGCTGACGCACACGCCGCGCACGCTCGATCTGATCGCCGAATACGGGCTCGACTATACCTGCGACCTCTATCACGACGACCAGCCGACCGATGTGAAGGTGAAATCCGGGCGGCTGACCGCCATCCCCTACAGCCTCGAGGTCAACGACCATTATGGCTTCTTCATCTACAACATGAGCCCGCGCGATTATGCCGACACGCTGATCCGCCAGTTCGAGCGGCTGGCGAGCGAAGGAGAGCGCGAGGATGGTCCGGGCGGCACGGTGATGTGCATTCCGCTGCACAGCTATCTCATCGGCCAGCCGCACCGCATCGGCCCGTTCGAGGAGGTGCTGCGCCACATCGCCGCAGACGGCCGCGCCTGGATCGCGACCGCGGGCGAGATCGTCGACGCCTGGCGGGAGCAGCAGGGATGAACGCGACCGCTGCCCTAACCATCTCTCCCTCGAGGGGAGAGAATAGGAAGGCTTGGCGGCTTGCCCGCCTAGCCGGACTTAGAGAGGGTGGAGCGGGTGCACACTCGCTCTTGCACGATTTCACCCTCACCCAGCTTCGACTAGGCTCGCTTCGCTCGCCAAGTCTGCGCAACCCTCTCCCGTCAAGGGAGAGGGATTTGAGGAGCAGCCCGCAATGAGCCTCGACCCCAGCTATCTCGAATATCCGCATCGCCGCCAGGGCATGGACCATAAGCTGTACCCGTACAGCAACCTGTTCGAGCGTCCGCCGGTGCAATGGCCCGGCGGCAAGAGTGTTGCCATCTGGCCGGTGATCAGCCTCGAATGGTTCCCGATGGTGCCCAGCGACACGCCGTTCCGCGCACCGGGGCACATGCAGACCGCCTATCCCGATTACCGCCATTATACCGCGCGCGAATATGGCACGCGGATCGGGCTGTTCCGGTTGCTCGATGCGTTCGAGGCGGTCGGCGCACGCATCTCGGTCGCGTGCAACGGCGCGATCGCGGACCGCTATCCCGCGATCATCGAGGCGTTGGTGAAGGGCGGGCACGAGATCGTCGCGCATTCGACCGACATGAACGGGACCATCGCCTCGGGCCTGGCGGAAGACGACGAGCGCGCGCTGATCGCCGCTTCGCTCGATGCGCTGGAAAAGGCGAGCGGCACGCGCCCGCGTGGCTGGCTGTCGATCGCACGGTCGCAGTCGTTCGCCACCCCGCGCCTGCTCGCCGAGGCCGGGCTCGATTACATGTGCGACTGGGTGAATGACGAGCTTCCCTATGCGGTGACCACCGACGCGGGCGGGATCGTCAACATTCCGTTGAACCACGAACTGTCCGACCGGCAGATCATCAACGTGCAGCAGCAATCGATCGACAGCTATGCGACACAGATGCGCGATGCCTATGGCTGGCTGGCGCACGAAGCCGAAGCGCATGGCGGGCGGATGCTGCCGATGCACCTGACGCCGTACATCATGGGCCTGCCGTACCGCATCGACGCCTTCGAGGCGCTGGTGCGCTGGCTCGCCGAGCAGCCGGGGGCCTGGTTCGCCACCGGCAGCGAGATCCTCGACAGCTGGAGCGCGAGCACGTGAAGGTCATCAACCCGCGCACCGGTGAGGCGGATTACGAGATCGCGCCGCTCGATCCCGCCGCGGTGCAGGCCGAGGCGGTGCGGCTGCGCGCCGCGCAACCGGCCTGGGCGGCGCTCGAGCCCGAGGCGCGCTCTGCCATCCTGCACCGCTGGGCCGATGCCGTGGTGGCGCACCGCGAAGCCCTGCTCGATGCGCTGACGCGCGATACCGGGCGGCGGCGGATCTCGGAGATCGAGGTCGACGGCCTGCCCGTCACCATCCGCCGCTGGGCCGACCTTGCCCCGAAGCTGATCACCGAACACACGCGCGACAACCAGCCCAGCGCGCACCCCACGGTGCGCAATTCGACGCGACTGGTCCCCTATCCGCTGTTCGGGGCGATCGCGCCGTGGAATTTCCCCATCGTGCTCTCGACTATCGATGCGATCCCCGCACTCGCCGCCGGATGCGCGGCTTTGGTCAAGCCGTCGGAAATCACCCCGCGCTTCATTGCCCCCTTGCGCGAAACCATAGCCCAGGTGCCCGAGCTCGCCGCCGTGCTCAGCTTCATCGAAGGCGATGCCGCGACCGGCCAGGCCTTGGTCGAAACGGTCGATTATGTCTGCTTCACCGGATCGGTCGCGACCGGGCGCAAGGTGGCCGAGGCCGCCGCGCGTGCCTTCGTCCCCGCCAATCTCGAGCTCGGTGGCAAGGACCCGATGATCGTGCTCGCCAGCGCCGATCCGGTCGCGGCGGCGCATCTGGCGCTGCGCGCCAGCATCGTCGCCACCGGCCAGGCCTGCCAGTCGATCGAGCGCCTCTATGTCGCCCGCGCCATCTACCGGCCGTTTCTCGACGCGCTGGTCGCAGCAGCGGACAAGGTACGGCTCAACTATCCCGACATCGGCAACGGCGAGATCGGCCCGTTCATCTTCGGACCGCAAGCGGCCAAGGTGCAGGCCCAGATCGACGAAGCGGTGGCGATGGGCGCGAAACTGCTCACCGGCGGCACGGTCGAGACCCTGGGCGGCGGGCAGTATCTCAAGCCCACCGTCATCGCCGATGCGACCGCGGACATGGCGGTGGTGCGCGACGAGACCTTCGGCCCGGTGCTCCCGGTGATCGCGTTCGACGATGTCGAGCAGGCGATCACCCAGGCCAATGATAGCATCTACGGCCTGTCCGCCGCCGTGGTCGCCGCGAGTGCCGAGGAGGCCGAGGCGGTCGCGGTGCGGCTCGAGGCGGGCGCGGTGTCGATCAACGACGGCTCGCTCACCTCGATGGTCTGGGATGCGGAAAACAGCTCGTTCAAGCTCT
>NZ_QKVT01000001.1:2384313-2390891 GCF_003426715.1 Blastomonas sp. UPD001 | reverse complement strand
AAGCAGGCGCTGATCCGCCAGACCGCCGCCCCCCTCCCCCTTGCCGCCTATGCCGAGGATGCCCCGAGATGAGAGAGCTGCTTGCCCGCGAGATGCCTGCGCTGTTCGCGCATGAGGGGATATGGGACGGCACCTATCGGCATGTGGATGCCGATGGCACGCTCATCGACCAGCACCGCATGCGCACCCGCTGCGAATTCCCGGACTCGGGCGACTTTGCTTATATCCAACACAACCATCTGATCTGGCCCGATGGCCGCGAGCAGCGGCTGAGCTTTGGCGGCGTGTTCCGCGACGGGAAGCTGTGGTGGGATACCGACAGGTTCCATGGGGCTGGCTGGGAGACGCTCGACCATGTGCTGATGCTGACGCTGCATCGCAAGGACGAGCCGGGCGTGCGCTTCACCGAAATGATCCAGATTTCCGACGACGGCGAGAGCCGCGCGCGGACCTGGCAATGGTTCCGCGACGGCACGCCGTTCAAGCGGACCCTGTGCGACGAAAGGCGCGTCTCGCGCGATCCGGAGGCTGAACTGTGATTACCCCGCTGCTGATGATGGCCGCCGCGAGCGACGGCGCCTCGACCACCGCCCCTGCCTGCGATTCCCCCGTGGTGATGGTGGTCGCCGGTCCGACGCACGACCGCGAGCGCATGGCCGCCTATGGCAAGGCGATTGCCGACAGCAAGTTGTACGAAAAGCTGGGCGGCTATTATATCAACATCCCCCGCCCGCTCGCGACCTTCGAGGGCACGCCGCCCGCGGGGTACACGGTGCTGATGATTCGCTTTCCCTGCCTCGCCAACGCGCAGGCCTTCTGGAATTCGAGGGAATATCAGGAGAGGATCAAGCCGCTGCGGCTCGGGCCATCGGCGGGCGATTATGTCGTCACCGTCTATCCCGAAGCGCCCCTGCGCCCCGATATGCAGGGCAAGGTCGGCGACAATGGCTATACCGCGACGTTCGACGCATCCTCCATCGAGCAGGTCGATCCAAAGCCCTAGGATACACGCAAACCCAGCCGGTCGTCGTCATCGACCAGCGTGATCCTGCCCTCCCAGATCCATAGCACCAGATTGAGCGCATCGGCGGGAGCGCCGCGTGCATAGCTGGGCACCACGATGCCGGCAAAGCCCTGAGCTATCGCAGCTTCGGCAAGCTCCTGGGTCGGAACGGGCTGACCCGAGAGCATCCTGTCGCGCCAACCGGGATCGGCCAAGGCTTCCGGTGCCATCCCGAAGGGCGCAAGCGCTGCAGCATCCCTACCGTCAAGCAAACGCCCGATATCGGCGCAATAGGCAACCAGGGTCACCGGCTGCAGCGTGCCGACCTGATTGGCCTCGCGCAGCGCCGTTTCGGGCGCGAGCGAAGTGTAGAGCGCGGGCCGTCCGATCCGGTTGAAGCGACCGCCGAAGCGCGCCGCCCCCTCGCCCGACAGCGGCGCGCGCGACCAGACGGGGTTGTGGGCGCGATAGAGCAGCCCGGTAAAATGCATGACGATCAGGCGTGGACGCCGGCGTCGACCGCGTCGATATAGGCGAGCACGTCATCCGCCCGGTTCCCGTGCACCAGCTGCATCGCGGTCTGGCCGGAAAAGCCGGGCAGCGGCTCGGAGCGATACCAGGCATAGGCAAGCAGCGCCGAACCGAAGCGGGGCTCGACCTTGTTCAGTATCTCGACCATCTGGCGGATGCGGCGCTGGGTGCGGTCCGACGCGATGCGGTCCTTGCGCTGGATCGCGTCCTTGCCGAGCCCGAGCGAACGCGCCAGCTCATCGCTGGTCGTGCGCAGCGTCTCGACGATCTTGCGCGGCGCGAACGCGCCATGTTCGGCATAGTTCTGGATCGCCATCACGAAACTCCACAAATTCTGACGCTATATAACGTCAGAATACGCGGCATTCAAGTCAGCGCTCCAATTCCACCAGTTCGTAGCGTGCCATCATGCCGCCATCGATCGCGCCATAGACGAACACCGAATCCCCATCGGCCGTCACCCACATGTCATAGGTGGGGTGCGTCTTGCCGCCCATTCCGGGGCCGAGATCGTCGATATAGCGATAGTGGCGGCAGGCGAAGGTGCCCGCGGCCACGGTCATCTCCTCCTCGCCGACATATTCGAGGCCGATCAGCACCTCGGCGATCAGCGGCGGGGTCGCGCCGCGATGGTCGGGCGACGGCAGGAAGCAGCGGACATTGCGCCGGTGCGGCCCCTTGCTCACGTCGATCACCCGGGTCATGAAACCGTCGCCCGCGATCGGGTGCGTGCCGAAGCCGTCGAAATGCCCGCCGACCGCAACCCGCTGCGACACGCGCCCGATCGACGGGCCGAAGCTTTCGCACTCGATCACGCCGGCGGCGGCATCGTGCCGCATCCAGCCCGATCCCATGAACGCGTCGCCCACGGTCAGGTGGACGTGCAGATGTTCGGGCACCATGGCGGGGCCGATGCCGTAGACGATGTCGCGCAGCACCTTGGGATCGGGCTCCTCGATCTCGCAGCGCGCGCGCATGATCGTGCGGCCATCGCGGTGATGCGTGAAGCTGAACCATTCGCGCCCGCGCTCCTGGTCCATGATCTCGGGCTTCTTGCTGGTATAGCGGATCTTTCCGCTGACGGTGCGGTGCTGCATCACAGGTCCTTCAGTTCGCGGCTCAGGTCCTCGACCGGCTTGTCGTCGGCCTGCATCGCTTCCATCATCTGCTGCGGCCCGCGCATCACGCGCGCGATATATTCGCGCACCATCGCGCCGCGCTCGTAGCCCGCGTCGCGATCGGGCCGGTAGCTCTCGATATCGGCGCGGCTGATCGTGCCCTTGGCATCGAGCAGCCGTTCGACCGTATCGAGCCGCTCGCGCAGCACAGAGACCTCGCCGATCACTGCCATCAGCATCGAGAGCATGCGTTCCTTGTCGGGATCGCCCAGGAAATCGGAGCGCTTGCCCTTGGCGCGCGCGTTGGCGCGGATCATCCAGTCGACGGGTTCGGTCACTTCATTCTCCAAATATCTCACCCGGTCCCCTGCGCAGGCAGGGGCCCATCACCTGCCGGTGCGTCGGTTGCATCGGCCGATCCGGACGCCAGCCCTGGAGATGGGCCCCTGCCTTCGCAGGGGACCGGAATGTCACTCAGGCTTGCCGCCCTTCCAGGCGCCATAGGCGTGCCAGACGGCGGCGCGGCCGTGATCCTCTTCCTTCTCCTCGCCCGCCGAGGGGAAGATGTCGGTATCCACCACCGCGCGCACCCCGGTGACGAACAGGTCGTCCGGGGCAAAACCGGCGTCCTGCATGATCGTCTTGAGGTCGAGCGCGTGCATTGCCGACCAGAACGGCTCGTTATTGTTGAACGCGTCCCAGTCGCGGATGAACTGCTCGTAGAGCGGCATCGCGTCCGAATATTGCGGCTGTTCGAGGTGCAGCATCAGCCCGCCGGGTTTGAGCACGCGAAAGCCCTCGCGGATGATGCGCGGCAGCGCGGTGCCGCTGGTCTCGTGCAGGAACATCGTCGTCTGCACCCAGTCGAAGCTCTCGTCCGCCCATCGCGACAGGTCCTCGGCATTGGCCTGGACGAAGCGGATATTGGTCGCGCCGAGCGATTGCGCGCGGGCATGCGCATAGCGCAGCGACGGCGCGGCGGTGTCGATCGCGATGACCTCGCAATCGGGAAAGGCGAGCGCCAGCGGCACGATATTGTGCCCGACGGTGCAGCCGATATCGAGAATGCGCTGCGGCTGCCAGCCCGGCCGCTGCTCGCGGGCCCATTTGACCAGCGCCTGCCCGCCGCCATCGGACAATGCGCCCAGCCCGCCTGCGGTCGTCGCGAAGATGCCGCAGTCGTAATTGGCCCCGGCGGATACGTCGCCGGGCACTTCCTCGCCATGATAGCTGCCGGGCATGCAATGGATGTCGATCGCGCTCTGATAGCGCGGCACGGCGACGCCCGGATCGAGCTCGAGCGTATCGCGCCCCTCGTTAAACTGGCGCGCCTTGGCATTAAGCTCGTCCAGTTGGCGCAGCACCATCGCGCGACCGTTCTGCTGGCGCATTTCCATGCTGTTGCGCTTGAGCGCCGACCAAAAACGGTGATGGGGATCGCGGTTCATCGCATGGCGGATCTCGAACCGGTCCTTGGGCTCGCGGCCATGTTCGGCGATAAAGCCGGGCAGCACGCGCGTATCATAGGCCAGCTTGTTGCCGGGGCCGAGCGTGCCCGAGAGGTACTTGTTGAGGTTCGCCAGAAAGTCGAACCGGGCCGCCTCGTCATGGCTGGGCTGCGGCGACACGCCGTGCAGCGCCACGGCGGTATAGGGCGGTGCGACATCGAATTTGTGCGTCATGTGTTGTCTTCCGTCTAACCCAATTCCGTTTGTCCCGAGCGTGTCGAGGGACGTTGCATCACCCTTTCCGATCACGTCCCTCGACTTTCGTTTACCCTGAGCGGCTGTCTTGACAGCCAGCCGAAGGGCTAGGGACAATCGGAACAGGGCACTAGATCAGCCCGTCCTTCGACATCCGCTCGATCACCTCTTCCTGCACGCGCCTGAAATAGTCCCGATCAGGCACCTTCACCGCCCCGCCCTCGAGCATGCCGTCCGCCGGATGGCGCACGCCGCCATAGACCTGCGCAAACAGTTCGAGCCGCTGGCGCGCGAGATAGTTGGTCATGCCGGGGGTCCGCCGCGCATGGCGCAGCGCGCCGAGATCGATCTCGGCAAAGGCGGTGAAGGTCTCGCCGCTGTTCGATTCGGCGAGCACCCGGCCCTTGTAGTCGATCACCTGGCTGTTGCCGTCGGCGCTCGCAAGCGGCAGGCCGGTGCCCTCGATCCCCGCGGTATTGGCCGAGACGACATAGGCCATGTTCTCGAACGCGCGCGCGCGCCTCGCGATCGCCTTGTTGGTATCGATCGGCGATCCGATCTCGGACGAGGAATGGAGGAAGATCTCCGCACCGCGGAGCGCGTGCGCGCGGGCGATCTCGGGATAGAGGATTTCCTCCGAGGCGATCGCGGCCATGGCGCCGATCTCGGTGCGCGCCACCGGGAACACGCCGTCGATGCCATAGACGTCGAGATATTTGCTCCACACATCGTGCGGCGTCGGCGCGAACATCGAGTTGAGGCGGCGATAGCGCAGGACGACATCGCCCGACGGCGCGATCAGGAAGCTCGCCTGGAAATACAGGCCGGGGAAATTCGGATCGACCTCATAGGCGTTGCCGGCGAGGTACAGCTTCAGATTCTGCGCGACCTTGCCCAGCGCGTCATATTCTTGGCCTTGCATCTCGAACGCGGCCAGAGCAGCGAAATCGGGGATCGAGATGCGCCCCGGATAGCTGGTGAACAGATATTCGGGCAGCACCGCGAGCTTCACCGGATGCCCGCCATATTGCTCGATGAAGATGCGTGCCGAACGGATCTTGGCCTCGACCTCGCCGATCATGGCGAGCACCTGCGCGCGCGCGGCGGCGCGGTCGGGTGCGCGCTCGACCGAGCGCGCGGCGAGCTGCATCGCGACGGCGGCATAGGTAGGCGCATCAGCCATGGCGCGCGCCTCTGCGGCCAACGCCGCGTCGAGCGGCAAAGCGCTGGCGATCATCGCGGCCAGTACCGAGCGGCGTTCGATGTCCATCGGTGGTCATTCCAGTCCCAGGCTCCCGGGGTTCATCAGGCCTTGCGGGTCGACCGTGCGCTTCAATGCGACCAGCATGTCCCAGGCGGCAGGGTCGAGCGCGTCGCGCAGCGGATAGGTGCGCGCGATCTGCACATGCGTCGATCCCAGCGCGCGGAAGATGCCGATGATCGCGGCGCGCAGCTCGCCCACCAGCGCGCGCGCCTCCGGACCCTCGGGAAAGCCCTTGAGCTTTTTCAGGTGATCGGGCTCGACCGCCTGACGGTGCAGCGGGTTCATCGCATCGGGCCAGAAGAAGACCGGCTCGATCAGGCAGCCCGAACGGCTCACCGCCGCGAGCATCGCGCCCGCGTTGACGTCGAGCCGCGCCATCGCCTCGGCATGGTCGGCATAGAGCGCCTCGATCCGCTCCCAGGCCTCGACCAGCCGGGAATGCGGCAGGAAGCCGTGCACGGGAACCCAGCGCTCGCCATCGGGACCGAGCATCGAATTGGGCGGCGGGAACGGGTTGGCGCGCAGGATCTTGGGGATCGAATTCTCGACCGCGCTGCCGCCATGCGCCGCCACGATTTTTCCGATCTCGGCCATTTCGGCATCGACCGCTTGGCTCTGGCGGCCCTCGGCAATGGTGTGGAGCGAGAACGGCACGTCCTTGAGGAACGACCGGCCCGCCGCGACCACCTTCGCGCCCTCCTTGATCGCCTTCCAGGCAGAGCCCTGCGATTTCATCATGTTGAGCAGCGACTTGGCGTCCTTGGTCAGGCTGTCGCGCTTCATCCGCTGCGATTGCAGATAGGGATCGAAGGCGAAGCTTTCCGAAGCCAGCCCCTCGCGAGCAATGGCGCTCATCGCGCCGAGCAGCCCCTTGTGGTCGGGCAGCGAGAACGAGCCATAGGCAAAGGCGGTCGCCTCCTTCACCAACCGCAGCGTCACCCGCGCCTTGATGCCGAACG
>NZ_QKVT01000001.1:2378731-2384213 GCF_003426715.1 Blastomonas sp. UPD001 | reverse complement strand
CCACGTCAAAGCTCAGCGCGCTGTCGACCACGGAGCCCTCGCGCGCGCCCCAGAAGATGCCGTTCTGGCTCATCCCCCCGCCGATCGCCGCGCGCAGGCCGGACAGGGTGCCCCAGCTCGGAGCGCGCAGGCCGAGCGGCCTCAGCGCATCGTGCAGCTTCGCCCAGGTGCAGCCCGCCTCCACCGTGACGGTCATGTCGGTGGGGTTGATATCGACAATGGCATCAAGTGAGGTCGTATCGACGAGGATGAAATCGCCGCCCGAATACAGATACCCGCCGGTATAGCTCATGCCGCCGCCGCGCGGGACGATCGCGAGCCCCTGCGCGGTCGCCGCCGCGACGCCGCGCGCGAGCTGATCGACGGTCGCAGGGCGCAACACGGCGAGCGGCTGACGCCCGGTCGCATAGACATCGTGCGAGAAGAAATCGCGCGTCGCCTCGTCGGTCAGCACCGCGTCGGCGCCCGCCGCCGCGATCACCGCGCCCATCGCGCCTGCATCAGCCTGGACCAAAGTCGCCATCACGCAGCCTCCATCGCCGGTTCGCCCTGAGGAGCGGGACCCGCTGCCTCGGTCAGCACGGGGTAGCGCCCCAGCAACAGCAGCAGCGCACCGCCGATGACATAGCCGAAAATCGAATAGAACAGGATCGGATCATAGCTGCCGGTCGCATCGCGCACAGAGGAATAGACGATCGGCGAGATCGCCGAGAATATCCCAAAGGGCATGTACAGCATGCCGTAGATCTTGCCGTAATGCGCCATGCCGAAATAGCGCCCGGTCAGATACGCGATCAGGTCGCTCTCCGCCCCGGCGGCAAAGCCGAGCAGGAAACCGGCGAGCGCCGCCAGCGCGAAGCCGGGCGCGGGATCGAGCAGGATCCAGCTCGACGCGGCGGGCAGGCAGAGCAGCGGAAAGGCGACGAACCCCGCCCAGAAGCGATCGAGCAGCAACCCGGTGATGATCCGCCCCGACAGGATGCCGAGGCCGAGAATGCCCATGACCGAGGCCGCACCCTGCGCGGGAATCCCCCGGTCGGCGAGCATCGCGGGCATGTTGATGAATGCCCCGCCAAAGGTCAGCGCGATGACCAGGATCGAGACCCAGATCAGCCAGAAGCGATGGTCGCGCACCGCCTGGCCCAGCGTCACGCCGGTCAGCGCGCCGCTCGCGGTCTTGATCCCCGGCGGCTGTTCCTCGGGCCGGGGTTCGCGGAACAGCCAGAAGGCGATCGGCAACGCGACAAGCAGCGGCAGCATGCCGACAATGGCGAACATCGCGCGCCAGCCCCAGGATTCGATCGCGAACACCGCGAGCTTGGGCACCACGATCGCCGCCAGGCTGGTGCCCAGAAGCAACAGGCCGAGCGCGAGCCCGCGGCTCTTGTAGAACCACATGTTGATCGCGCGGCTCCACGTCACCGGGGTCGATCCGATGCCGACCAACCCGACGAGCAGCCAGAGCAGATAATAGGCCCAGAGCACCGGCGGGGTGAGCGACAGCGCGGCAAAGGTCGCCCCGAACGCGAACAGCGACCACAAGGCAATCCGGCGCACGCCATAGGTATCGGCCAGCCAGCCGAAGACCGGCGCGAGCAAGGCGGCGACCACGCCGAAAATCGTGATCGGGGTGAGAATCTCGGTGGTCGTCCAGCCGAATTCCTTCGACAGTGGCGCGATGGTGAAGCCGATGACGTTGAAGGGAATCGGCGAGGCCCCGCAGGCGACGCCGATCACCCCCGCCAGCAGCACCTTCCACCCGCCCGCAAATTCGCCGCGCGCCGGGGCCGCGATGCCTGCCGTCAGTTCGTCTGCCCTGCTTGCCAACGCGTCGCTCCCGTCAGTCCATCAAGAATGAAAAGCCTAAGTCGGAATGGAGCATCGCACAGAGTGACGCGATGCTCCATCCGCCTGATGGCCAGAAAGCGCGATCAGAAATTGTACCGCGCCCGCACCGTCCACATCATCGGCTGGTTGAGATAGCTGTAGTTGGACAGAGAGGACTGGATGAACTCCTCGTTGAAGCAGTTGGTGCACTCGACCGCCAGCTGCCAGCGATCCTCGGGTCCGTTGAGCGCCAGCCCTGCATTGACCAGCCAGGCGGCCGGGCTTTCTGATCCGGTGATGAACGCGCCATCGCCGAACGGATTGGCGGGTGTGGTGCGACCGCCGCGGGTCACCGGCTGGTTGTAGATCGACAGGTTGGCGATCGCGACCTCCTGCTTCGAGCGATAGCTGGCGTTGATCGTGGGAACGAGCGTCAGCCCGCTATCGCCCAGCGGCGCACGATAGCTGCCGCCGATCGCCAGCGACCAGTCGGGTGTGCGCACCGGTGTGGCGATCGTGCCGTTGGCAGTGACGATGCCCGCAGCGCAGGCCGGAGCATTGTTGACCGGCTGACCCGCCGGGGCCGAGTTGGCGCTGGCCGGGATCTGCCCGGCGGCCAGCTGCGCACGGCACGCTGCCAGCTGCGCCTGGACGTTCTGGATGCCGTAGATATCGTTGCCGGCGGGCGCATTGGGCACGCGGTAATTGTCGTCCTGATAGCCGACATTGGCATAGAGCGTGAGGCCGGTCACCGGCGCGACGGTCAGTTCCGCCTCGATGCCCTTGTTGCGATAATCGGCAAAGTTGCGCGTCAGGAAGGTGATCGCCCCGGTCGCCGGATTGAGCAGACCCGCCAGGATCTGCAGATCGCTGACATCCATCCAGAACGCGGTGACGTTGGCGCGCACCTTGCGGTCGAAGAATTCGGTCTTGAAGCCCGCTTCATAGCTCCACACCCGCTCCTCGTCGAAGGGCAGGAACTGGCTCGGGGCCGTCGCGCGCGCGTTCCAGCCGCCCGACTTGAACCCGCGCGTCGCCGAGGCGAAAAGCAGGATGTCGTCATTGGGCTTGTAGTTGAGCGCGAAGCGCGGGGTCCAGATCTTCACATTCTGACGGCGTGGAATGACCACGCCATTGGCCGCGCGCAAGTTCTGGTCGGCCATGCAGGTCGCCTCGACCGTGCCGTCGTTGCACGAGGCCCGGTTGTCGGTGATCGAGACGCGTTTGGTCTCGTCGGTATAGCGGACACCCGCAGTGAGCTTGAGCTGCTCGGTGATGTTGAGGTCCGCCTGGACATAGCCGGCATAGGCCTTGGTCGTGTTGCGGATGATGCGATCGCCCAGCAGCAGCGAGGTTGCCGGGGAGATCGAGAAGACATCGGCCAGGTTGGTGCGGTTGCGCTCGTCGATATAGAAGAAGCCCGCGACATAATCGACCAGACCATCGGCGAAGCTGCCGTCCAGCTTGATTTCCTGCGTGAACTGCTGGTGGCTGCCATCGTTGACGATGACGAAACCGCCGCGCGCATAGCGCTGGATGGCCGGGAACGGCACGCTGACCGAGGGACCGCCGCGGCCGTCGAAGAAGTCGAGCGCGAACTGCTGGTTGAGGTTCACATAGCCGGTGATGAGGCTGAGCGTCGTCTTGTCGGCGATGTCGAACGACAGGTTCGAGGTGATGAGGTCGGTCGCGGCCTTCTGGCCATTGCCATAGCTCGCCTTGCGGCCCTGGATCACCAGCGGCGCGAAGGGCGTGGCGGTCTGCGGGTTCTCGCTGAGCCCGGTGGTCGAGAAACGGCCCTTGCAGTCGGTCGGATTGGCCGGGTTGCAGGTGAAGTTGAGCGTGTTCTCGCCTTCTGAAACGATATGCGCATAGCTCGCGCGCCAGCGCGCCCAGGGGGCAAGCTCGCCCTTGACGCCGAGACGCACGCCCCAGCCGTCATCGTCGTTGAGCCGCTCGCCGGTGGTGACGTTCTTCACATAGCCGTCGTCATCCTGCCAATAGCCCGAGACCTTGATCGCCAGCGAGTCGGCCAGCGGCAGATCGATCGAGCCGCGCACCAGCTTGCGGTCGTAGCGGCCGTAGCCGACCTCCGCATAGCCGCCGATCGTGTCGCCGGGATCGGCCATGATGACGTTGATCGCGCCGCCGGTGGTGTTGCGGCCGAACAGCGTGCCCTGCGGCCCGCGCAGCACCTCGACCCGGGCGACATCGAACAGCGACAGGTTGTTGGCATTCTGGCGCGAGAGATAGATGTCGTCGACATAGGTGCCGACCGGCGGATCGAAGGTCGCGATCGTCTCGGTCGAGCCCAGACCGCGGAGGAAGTACGCGTTGGCCGAACCGATACCGGTGTTGTTCTGCGCCACCAGATTGGGGACATACTGGCCCAGCTGCAATGTATTGGACACGCCCTGGTCGCGCAGCTGCTCGGCAGTGAACGCGCTGATCGCGATCGGCACGTCCTGCACGCTTTCCTGGCGGCGCTGCGCGGTCACGATGATTTCGGAAAGACCCGGCTGCTCGTCGGAGTCGGTGGTACCCGCCTGATCGGCATTCTGGGCATAGGCGGGCGTGGCAAGGGCAACTGCAAGCGCCGAGACGGTCGCTACCAAGCGTAAGTTGATCATCGTTGGTCTCCCTGAAAGTCCGGTTGTGTCGATCCGCCTGACGTTCATTTTTTTCTTGCAACTTGTCCGGACAAATCTGCATTGTCAATCGGCATAGTGCAAGATTCTGGCGGGAGACGCGGATTGGGCTGGACGGAAATTGCGTACCCTTCGCTGGTATATGTGCATCTCTTGCTGTTCGTCTTGTGGCTGGGGGCGGACGTCGGCGTGTTCCTGCTCGGCCAGCATTTCCGCAAGCGCGACCTCTACACGCTCGATCAGCGCATCGCGCTGCTCAAGCTGCTGGTGCTGGTGGACATGACCCCGCGCAGCGCCTGGGCGCTGATGGTCCCGGTGTCGCTTTCGGTTCTGAAGATGGGCGGCTGGTGGGACGTGCCGGGGGCGTTGCTGATCGCCGCCTGGATCATCGGCGGCGTGTGGCTGTGGCTGGTCTGGGATGCGCACAACCACGACCAGACCCCGCGCGCCAAACGCGACCGGTTCTACGAGAACGGGCTGAAATATGCGCTCACCGCCTTCTATCTCTGGCTGGGGGGCCAGTCGCTGCTCACCGGTGCGCCGCTGGCGCCCGGCTGGCTCGCGTGGAAGGCGCTGCTCTTCGGCGCGATCTTCGTCGCGGCGATCGGTATCGATGTCGCGTTCAAGCCGGTCGGGCCGCAGCTGGTGCGCCTGCTCACCGAAGGATCGAGCGATGCGACCGAGGTGCCGCTGCGCCGGACGATGGACCGCACACGCATCTGGGTGATGGCGATCTACATCCTGCTGGTGGTGACGTCGTGGCTGGGGGCAGTGAAGCCCGATTTCTGAACGCCAGCCCCGGAACCGGGGGTGTCGTATTCAAGCAACACAGGCCGTACAATTCGCGGTGCGGATAAAATTTGTCTGGACAACTTCGGGTCGTTCGGGCGATGTTGTCCGGACAAGGGAGAAACAAGAACCTGAGGGGGTTTTCACATGACACACAGCTTCAAGGCGTGCCTGCGCACGACGTGCTGCTCTGGGGATCGCGCGGCATGGGCAAGTCG
>NZ_QKVT01000001.1:2369865-2378631 GCF_003426715.1 Blastomonas sp. UPD001 | reverse complement strand
TGGTCCCGGTGTCGCTTTCGGTTCTGAAGATGGGCGGCTGGTGGGACGTGCCGGGCCTGGTGTTCGACGACTCGCTCGGCCGCGATGCCAACCGCCCGGTGATCCGCGGCCAGGCCAATATCCTGGGCCAGTCGGGCGTCGCCTTCTTCATCGACGGCATCTATTATTCGGGTTCGCTCGCCGATTATGACGTCGACACCGTCGAGCGGTTCGAGGTGGTCAAGGGCCCGCAATCGGCGCTCTATGGCCGCAACACCTATTCGGGCGCGATCAACCTGATTTCTAAGATGCCGAGCACCGAATGGACCGGTCGCGTCCAGGTCGATCTGGCCGAAGACGACCGCTACGAGGCGACGGCCAACGTGCGCGGACCGCTCGCCGATGGCCTGGGCATCGTGATGGGCGGGCGCGTGCTCGACAATGCCGGGGCCTTTCGCAACGCGTTCGACGGCACCCGCATCGGCAAGCAGCAGAGCTATTCGGGCTATGGTGCGCTGCAGTTCAACAATGGCGGCCGCTTCCGCGCCTCGCTGCGCGCGAACTACAATGTCATCGACGACGGTCAGCCCGCGATCTTCGCGCAGAGCGCCAATGCGAACAACTGCTTCCCCGACAATGGCACGCTCTATCGCGGCCAGAGGCGCTATTTCTGCGGGGTCATCCAGCCGCAGCAGGTCAATACCGACTATCGCCGCCAGTTCGTCGATCCGGAAAATGCCGGGATCGAATCGAAGACGCTCAACGCCGGCTTCCGCATGGATTTCGACTTTACCGACGAGCTGACGCTGACCAGCCTGACCGGCTACAACCGGCGCACCGCGAACACCAAGACCGATGGCGACTATTCGCCCAACAGCTTCAACATGGTGATCTTCGCCTTCGGTGCGACCGGCCCTGCCCCCGCGCCGATCGTGCCGCCGCGCACGACGCGCTTCACCGCCTTTGCGACCTCGGTCCAGGATTTCACCTTCTCCAACCGCCAGGTCACTGACGACTGGTCGCAGGAATTGCGGCTCGCCTATGAGGGAGACCGGCTGCAGCTGATGCTGGGCGGCTATTATTTCGACCAGAGCGACGTGACGCGCGACACCCGCGTGGTGCCGCCCGGCTCGCTCGCGCGCGCGCAGGCCAATGCCAATGCGGCGACCACCTCGCTGTGCGCACAGCTGGCCAATTGCGGCATCTTCACGCCGATCACGGTCACCGCGGCCAACCTGCCCGAGTCGCGCAACGTCAACTCGTTCGATATCGAGAACAAGGCGATCTTCGGTTCGGCGACGTTCGACATCACCGACACGCTCTCCTTCTCCGCCGAGGGCCGCTATGCGGAAGAGAAGATCCGCCAGTCGACGCTGACCTTCAACAACGGCCAGGCGATCCCTGCCCCGCGCGTGGTCCAGGCGACCTTCAAGGAATTCACGCCGCGCTTTACCCTGAGCTGGCAGGCGACGCCCGAAAACCTGTTCTACGCGGTCTATGCCGAAGGCCAGAAGCCCGGCGGCTTCAACAGCAACCAGGCAATTCTGGCGGGCTTCCCGACCTTCCAGCCCGAAGACAACAAGACCTATGAAATCGGCACCAAGAACACGTTCTTCGACGGCAAGCTGACCGCGAACCTCGCGCTCTACCATACCGAGGTGAAGGGCTATCAGATCACCCAGAACGTCTCGGTCCCGCCGAACCAGGTCTCGCTCACCCGCAACGGCGGCGATGCGCGGATCAACGGCGCCGAGCTCGAGCTGTTGATCCGTCCGGTGCGCAATTTCACCGTCACCGCCAACTACAGCTATGTTAACGCCAAGTTCACGCGCGGTACCGACGAGAATCTGGGCCTGATCAACGACGTCGCCGACGATGGTCTGGTCAACTGCTCGCTGGGTGACGAATTCCCCGCGGTCACCGGCTGCCAGTCGCGCTATGGGGCGATCCGCGGCAAGCGCATCCCGCGCGCGCCCGAGCACACCGTGTTCGTCGATGTCGATTATCGTACCCCGATCAACGACGACTGGAATTTCTTCGTCGGCAGCAACGTCAACATGGTCTCGACCAGCTTCGACCAGGTGCTGAACTTCGCCGAGACCGGCGGATCGGTGGTGGTCGATGCACGGCTTGGCGTGCAGAGCGACCGCTACCGCGTGATGCTCTATGCACGCAACCTGTTCGACGAGGATGCGGTGTCGCAGATCCTGCGTTATGCCGATGCCAATGCCGATCTGCGGCGCAATTTCGTTGCCGGCCTGCGTCCGCCCCGGCGCATCGGCATCCTGCTCACCGCAAGTTTCTGACGCCTTCCACAACGCCTGCGCCCTTCCTCGAAGGGAGGGCTCACAATCAACCCCCGGAAGCTCCAGGCTTCCGGGGGTCTTTTTTGCGCCGTAGCGCGGTGGTGTTTCCGCAGGCTCAGTGCGATGCGGCAGGCTTGGTGCCGTCCTTCGCGCGCTGCGCCTCGATCTTCTTCTTGAACACCGTCCAGGTGGTCTCGTTCGGGCGGGTGTCATCGACCGGCGGCGGCGCGGTATAGCCGGGATAGTTGGTCGCGATCTCGCGCTTGATCACCTCGGGCAGCTCGTCGAAGCTGTTGAGCTTCACCCCCATGGCGTTGAACACCATCTGCCCGTCGCGGCCTTCCATCATCATCCACGGCATCCAGTCGGAAATGCGCACCCAGGCGACGGTGGGGTTGACCGAGGGCGTCGCAGTGTCGAGCGCCTTGACCGGCATCGAGAAGTCGAAAATCTCCATCGCGTGGTACTTGTTGCCGACATAATCCTGATAGTCGCCGGCGAGCGGATTGACATAATAGAGCGGGGCCTCGACCGGCATCAGCATCGTGTCGCCCATGCGGGTCAGCGTGATCGAATAGGGCTTGCCATCGGCGCTGATCGGAAAGCTGGGGCGCGAATTGACCGGATCGTTGGCGATGTGCATCACCTCGACGGTCTTGCCGGTATAGGGGTTCTGCCAGGTGCGCAGCACCTCGTTCGTCTTGGGATCGAGATAGAGCGTGATCTCGCGGCTGACCATGCGATAGCCGGTGCCGCGCTGCGGATCGGTCACCGTCACGCACTGGCGGATGTTCATCCCTTCCATGTTGAACAGGTGCTTGTCGGGCTCGCCCTGGCGCCGGCTGTAGATGCGGCCCTGCCAGCGATAGACGGCGGGCACATTGTCCTTCACGCCGCATTGCGTGCGCTTCATGATCTCCAGCGCATCCTCGGGCTTGGCCGGATCGAGCGGCCTTGCCAGCGCCGGGCCGGCCAGGGTGGTGGCGGCCAGAAGCGCCGCGAGAGTCAGGGTACCGATACGCATAAACCTCTTCCCTTCATGATTATCCTGATTTGTGCTTGACTTTAGATTTGTCCGGACAAATTGTGAAGGGGAATTGTTCGTCGGCAAAGGGGCCCTGGGGAAAAATCATGTTCGCTGCCAGCAGCATCCTGTTCGTGCCGGGCTCGCGCACCGACCGCATCACCAAGGCGCTGGCGAGCGAAGCGGACCTTGTCTGCATTGACCTGGAAGACGCCGTCGCCGCGCCCGACAAGGACAGCGCGCGCGCGACGGTCATGGCGGGTCTCGCCGATTGGGACCGCACGCGCCTCGCGGTGCGAATCAACGGGGTGATGACGCGGGCGGGCCTCAAGGACCTGATCGCGCTGACGCAATGCCCTGCCCCGCCGCCGCTGCTGTTCGTGCCGATGGTGGAACATGCCAGCGAGATCGCGCAGGTCGCACGCATCCTCGAAAATCCCGCGATCGGCCTTGTCCCGCTGATCGAGACGGTCAGGGGCCTGCGCGACGCGCCCTGCATCGCCGCCCAGCCGCAGGTCGCCGCGATGATGTTCGGCGGTGGTGATTTCTCTGCGCAGATCGGCGTCGATCTGGCGTTCGATCCGCTGCTGGTGGCGCGCGGCCAGTTCGTTATGGCCTGCGCCGACGCGGGCGTGCCCGCGATCGACGTGCCCTTCATCCGGCTCGACGATGCTGCGGGGCTCGCCGACGAATGCCGCAAGGTGCGCGCGCTGGGCTTTGCCGCCAAGGCCGCGATCCACCCTGCCCAGGTCGATGCGATCAATGCCGGTTTCGGCGCGGATTCCGACGCGATTGCCGAAGCGCAGGACGCGATCGCAGCCTATGAGGCAGCGGGCGGTATGGCGATCCGCCACAAGGGAAAGATGCTCGAAGCGCCGATCGTGGCGCGGATGCGGGCCATGCTGGCGCGCGAGACGAGGCGAAACGAAAGGACCATGATTGATGCGTGAGGGAGCCAAGGAAGTTTCACAGGGGCGATATCGCGAGACCTTCGGACGCGCGTTCGAGGATTTCGTCGTCGGGCATATCTATGAGCACCGCCCCGGGCGCACGATTACCGATGCCGACAATGTGTGGTTCACGCTGCTGACGATGAACACGCACCCGGCGCATTTCGATTATGAATATGCCAAGAAAACCGAGTTCGGAAAGCCGCTGGTCTGCTCCCCGCTCACGGTCGCGCTGATGGTCGGGATGAGCGTCTCGGACGTCAGCCAGAAGGCGGTGGCCAATCTGGGCTGGGACAATATCCGCCTGACGAACCCCCTGTTCCCCGGCGACACGCTCTATGCCGAGAGCGAGGTAATCGACAAGCGCGAGTCCTCCTCGCGGCCCGAACAGGGCATTGTCACGGTCAAGACGATCGGAAAGAATCAGCACGGACAAGTGGTGTGCACGTTCAACCGCACCATGCTGATCTGGAAGCGCGGTTTCGGCCCGTCGGACGATTGATCGCGAGAGCAGACGAGACGAATTGAACCTCGCCGCCCTATGGGGGGTGGCGAGCAGAATGACCGGAGTAGCCAGGATGGCAAGCCTGCCAAAGGAAGAACCGCGTACGATCGATGCGGCCGAGGAAGCCGCCTTTCTCGATACGATCGATCGCTGGATCGAACGCGAAGTGAAACCCGTGGTGATGCACCACGACCACAAGGACATCTGGCCCGCCGAGCTGGTCGATCAGATGATCGAAATGGGCCTGTTCGGTGCGACCATCGGCCAGGAATATGGCGGGCTCGGCCTGCCTGCGACCACCTATGCCAAGATCGTCGCGCGCATTTCCTCCTACTGGATGGCGATCACCGGCATCTTCAATTCGCACCTGATCATGGCCTGCGCGGTCGAACGCTTCGGCACGCCTGCGCAAAAGGCCAAATGGCTGCCCAAGTTCGCCAGCGGCGAAATCCGCGGCGGCCTGGCGCTGACCGAGCCCAATGCCGGCACCGACCTGCAGGCGATCCGCACCACGGCGGTGCGCGATGGTGACCATTATGTCATCAACGGCACCAAGACGTGGATCTCGAACGCGATCCAGGGCAGCTGCTTTGCGCTGCTGGTCAAGACCGACCCCAAGGCGGATCCGCGCTACAAGGGCATGAGCCTGTTCATCGCGCCCAAGCAGGACGGCTTCACCGTCGGCAAGAAGTTCGACAAGCTGGGCTACAAGGCGATCGACAGCGCCGAGCTGATCTTCGACAATTACCGCATCCCGGCGGACAATCTGATCGGCGGCGTCGAGGGCCAGGGATTTTTCCAGGCCACCGGCGGGCTGGAGCTGGGCCGCATCAACGTCGCCGCGCGCGGTGTGGGCCTGGCCGAAGGGTCGCTGCGTCTCGCCACCGAATATGCGCAGCTGCGCCAGACCATGGGCAAGCCGATTGCCGACCATCAGGCTATCCAGCTCAAGATCGGCGAAATGGTCACCCGCGCCCGCGCCGCGCGGCTGCTCACGCTCGATGCCGCCGAAGCCTATGACCGCGGCGAGCGCTGCGACATGGAAGCGGGCATGGCCAAATATTTCGCTTCGGAAGCCGCGGTGCGCAATTCCGAAGAGGCGATGCGCATCCATGGCGGCTATGCCTATTCCAAGGAGTACGAGATCGAGCGCTATTATCGCGACGCGCTGCTGATGTGCATCGGCGAAGGCACCAACGAGATGCAGCGGATGATCATTTCCAAGCAATGGGTAAAGCGGAACCCGGTGTGAGGGGGGAGCAACTGTCATGAGGCTGCCGCTGACCGGCTATCGCGTGCTCTCTGCCGAGCAATATGGCGCGGGGCCTTATGGCACGATGTTCCTGGCGCAGATGGGGGCGGAGGTCATCAAGATCGAGCCACCCGGCAAGCCCGGCCAGCCGGGCGGCGATACCGCGCGTGCGGTGGGGCCGCATTTCCTGCGCGAGAACGAAAGCCTGTATTTCCAGGCGTTCAACCTCAACAAGAAATCGCTGACGCTCGACCTGCAGAGCGAGCGCGGGCGCGAGATTCTGCGGGCGCTCGCGGCGACCTCGCACGCGATGGTCAACAATCTGCGCGGCGATCTGCCCGCGCGGCTGGGGCTCGATTATGCGGCGCTCGCGGACATCAATCCGGGGATCGTCTGTGCGCACCTCTCCGCCTATGGCCGCGATAATGCTCGTGCCAAATGGCCGGGCTATGATTACCTGATGCAGGCCGAGGCCGGATTCCTCTCGCTGACCGGCGAACCCGATGGCCCGCCGGTGCGCTTCGGGCTGTCGATCGTCGATTTCATGACCGGCACGCAGATGGCGGTCGGTCTGCTCGCCGCGATGCTCGACGCACAGCGATCGGGCACCGGCTGCGATGTCGATGTCGACCTGCTGTCGGTCGCGGCGCACCAGATGAGCTATCCGGCGGTCTGGTATCTCAACGAGGGCGACGTCACCCCGCGCGCGCCGCGCAGCGCGCATCCCTCGGTCACGCCCAGCCAGATGTTCCGCTCGGCCGATGGCTGGATGTTCGTGATGGCGCAGCTACCCAAATTCTGGTCGATCCTGGTCGATGCGATCGGGCGCAGCGACCTGAAGGACGATCCGCGCTTCAGGACGCCCGCCGACCGGCTCGCCCATCGCGATGCGCTGACCCAGGTGCTCGATGCGGTGTTCGAAACGCAGCCGACGCAGCACTGGATCGAGCTGCTATCGGGCAAGGTCCCGGTCGCGCCGGTGCACGATCTGGCGAGCGCGATGGACAATCCGTACCTTCAGGAAACCGGCATGATGCAGACCGTGCAGCATCCCGACCGCGAAGCGTTGCGCGTGCTCGCCAGCCCGATCCGCGTCGATGGCGAGCGGCTGCCTTCGCGCGCCGGGCCGCTGCTGGGCGCGGACAATGACGAGGTGCTGGCCAGCATCGGACTGTCGGGCGGCGAAATCGAGACGCTCAAGCGCGACGGAATCATCTGAACCATGGGCAAGCTTTCCGGCATCCGGGTGATCGACCTGTCGCAGTTCCTGCCCGGGCCGATGCTCACGGTGATGATGGCAGACCAGGGCGCCGAGGTGATCAAGATCGAACCGCCGGCGGGCGATCCGGCGCGGCAGATGGCTCCGTTCGAGAACGGCCAGTCGGTCTGGTTCCGCAATCTCAACCGCGGCAAGACCAGCGAGGTGCTCGACCTCAAGAGCGAGGCCGGGCGCGCGCGCCTCACCGAGCTGATCCGCAACGCCGATGTCTTCGTCGAGGGTTTTCGCCCCGGCGTGATGCAGCGGCTGGGCTTCGATTATGCTGCGGCCAGCGCGATCAACCCGGGCATCGTCTATTGCTCGGTGTCCGCCTTCGGGCAGGACGGGCCGATGGCGCATCACCCGGCGCACGACCTGGCGGTGCAGGCGCTGTCGGGCTTTCTTTCGGTCAATGATGGTCCCGATGGCACCCCGGTGGTGCCCGGCGTACCGTCCGCCGACATGGCCGCCGGGCTTACCGGCCTGTCTGCGGTGTTGATGGCATTGATCGGGCGGCAGCGCACCGGCCGGGGCGATTATATCGACATCGCGATGTTCGACAGCCTGCTGCCCTGGTGCGCGCATATCGCGGGCAGCGCGATCGCGGGCGGCGAGGCTCCGCGCTCGGCAACGCAGCGATCGCTCGGCGGAGCGGGCTTCTACCAGGTCTATGCAACGCGTGACGGCCGCCATGTGGTGCTGGGCGGACGCGAGCTGAAATTCGTGAAGGTGCTGCTCACCGCCCTGGGCCGCGAGGACCTGATCCCGCTCGGCGCGGCCGAGGCCGGCCCCGCGCAGGCCCCGCTCATCGCCTTCCTGCGCGAAACCTTCCTTACCCGCACCCGCGACGATTGGGTGGAATGGTTCGAGGACAAGGACGTCGCCTTCTCGCCCGTGCTCGACTTTGCCGAGGGCCTTGCCAGCGAGCATGTCGCGCATCGAGGGCTGCTGGTCGAGGCGGGCCACGCGCACCATATCGCCCCGCCGATCCGCTTTGCTTCGGAGCCGGAATGGCAGGCGATGGACGCGCCGGAGCTGGGCGCGTGAGCAAGCATGCCTCTCAAATCCTCCCCCTCAGGGGGAGGTGGATCGCCGTAGGCGAGACGGAGGGGTGTCCACGCCTACGAGGAGCTAGCACCCCTCCACCATTCGCTTCGCGAACGGTCCCCCTCCCCCTGCAGGGGAGGATTTTCAAGCCCCTAGCCCTCGACGTCGATATGCATCGAATAGGCGAAGCGGTCGCCGGGATGGTGGCTGACCGAGAGTTCGAACAGCCGTCCGTTCTGGTCGTGATAGCAGCGCAGGATACGCAGGCAGGCGGAACGGCGCGGGATATCGAGCGCGGCGGCGACCTCGGCGCTCGCGGGGACCGCCTGGATGTCCTGCGTCACCTTGGACATCGAGAGCCTTGCGGCGTTGCTGATGAACTGGAACAGCGTGTTGGCGCCGGGGTTGATCTGCTGGTCGGCAGCGTCGGCGGGCGGCAGGATTT
>NZ_QKVT01000001.1:2365736-2369765 GCF_003426715.1 Blastomonas sp. UPD001 | reverse complement strand
ATGGCCTTGGGCAGCGCCTGAAGCCCCAGGTGATCATAGGCGATGCGCGTATCGCGCGCATATTGCAGAATCTCACCGACGTTGGACAGCGGCTGGTGCAGCGCGCCACCGCGCGCCGCCGCGGGTTGGACGACGGTGCCCGAGCCACGTCGGCGGGCGATCAGCCCCTCGACCTGCAGGCGCCGCAGCGCCTCGCGCACGGTGAAACGGCTGACGCCATATTCGGCGCAGAGCGCGCTCTCGGTGGGGAAGCTCGCATTGCCCGCCAGCTCGCCCGACAGGATGCGCGCGCGCAGCTCGTCGGCAAGCTGCTGATAGCGCGGCTTGTCGGCCGATCTGTCCGCCGATTTCTCGGGTGCCTTGTCGATCAGGGTATCACTGGCCTCTGCGCGGCGGTTCAACGCGTGCTCCTGCTCCATCATCGCTCTGCGGATGCCATCGCATGACCGCCGCGAGCCTCATCCAGCGGCTTAGCGCACATTTGGCCCGTTCGCCAAACGAAAGCGACCGGGCCCGGGCGCGGCTGCATCTGCTCGACTGGCTGGCCTGTGTCGCGGGCGCGCGCCAGGCCCCGGTCGCCGCCGTCGCGCGCATGGCCGAGCCCGACATGCTCACCCGCGCCGCCTTGCTCGGCAATGTGCTCGAGATGGACGATGTCCACCGCGCCGCCCTGCTCCACCCCGGTCCGGTGATCTGGCCTGCTGCGCTGTCTGCAGCGCGGCAGGAGAAATGCGGCATGGATGCGCTGCTCGACGGCGCGGTACGCGGCTATGAGGCGATGATCGCGGTCGGGGCGACCTTCGATGCGCACCATTATGCGCATTTCCACCCGACCTCGACCGCAGGCGGCTTTGGCGGCGCGGCGGCTGCGGCATCGATCTTCGCGTTGGATGAAGCGGCAACGGGCTGGGCGCTGGGCAATGCCGCCTCGGTCACCGGCGGACTGTGGCGGATGCGGCACGAGGACGTGATGACCAAGGCGATGCACGCCGCCCGCGCAGCGCTGGAGGGGCTTTGGCTGGCGCGGCTGGCGCGGCAGGGCTTTACCGGACCAGTCGCAGCGCTGGAAGGCGAACAGGGCCTCTATGCCGCGATGGTGCGCGAGCCGAGGCCGATGGTGCTGGACGAGGCTTGGCTGATCCATGCGGTGAGCTTCAAGCCCTGGGCCGCGTGCCGCCACGCGCACCCCGCGATCGACGGCGCGATCGAACTGCGCGCAGCGGGCAAGCTGAACCTGCCGGTGACGGTCGAGACCTATGCCGATGCGCTCAAGTTCTGCGACCGGCCGCACCCGGTTACCGATCTCGATGCCAAATTCTCGATCCAGCATGCCATTGCGGTGATCGCCGACGGGCGAAATGCGACGCCCGAAGATTTCACGCCCGAGGCCATCACCACGCTGGCGGAGAAGCGCGCGCAGGTGAGTGTGCGCGAGGCGGCCGAGTTCACCTCCGCCTATCCACAGCATTTCGGCGCGCGCGTCATTTCCGCTCCCCTCCCTGGCCAGGGAGGGGAACAGGTTGTTCTGACCGACACGCGCGGCGATCCGGAGCGCCCCGCAGGCCCCGACATGCTGCGCGCCAAGCTCGACAGCCTGGTCCGCTGGGGCGGCCTCAAGCCCGTGGAAGCCGACCGCGCGGCCGAGATCGCGCTCAACGGCACAAGCGTCGGCGCGCTGCTCGCGCTGATCGAGGACTGGCTCGCATGAGAGCGACCGATAACCTTCTGGCGTTCGTGCGCGCCGAGCATCGGCTGCCGGCCGAGATACGCGTCGCGGCGCTGCACCTGCTCGGCGATACGCTCGCGGTGGGCGCGGCGGGTGCGACCGCACCGGGGGCCGATGGCGTGCTGGCCGCTGCGCGCGGCTGGGGCACCGGCGAAGACGCACGGTTGATCGGGTCGGACGAGCGCCTGCCCGCTGCCTCGGCGGCATTCGTCAACGGCTTCCGCATCCACTGCCTCGAATGGGACGCGGTGCACGAGCCCGCCGTGGTGCACGCGATGTCGGTGGTCAGCGCGGCGCTGGGCGCCAGCATCGACCGGATGGGCGGCTGCGATCCGGACGCCGCGCTCACCGCGCTCGCCATCGGGGTCGACATCGCCGCCGGCCTGGGCCTTGCCGCGACCAGCCCCCTCACTTTCTTCCGCCCCGCCACCGCCGGGTGCATCGGCGCGGCGCTGGCGGTCGCGCGGATCGAGGGGGTCGAGCCGCTCGAGGACGTTCTGGGCCTCGCCTATTCGTCGGTCGCGCGCGGCTGGTGGGGCGTCCGCCGGTTGCCGACATGACCCCCGCGTATGCGCGGCTGTGCCTGCCGGTGATGATTGCGCTGATGCTGACCGACGGCCGCATCGATCCGCGCCGCTTCGTGCCCGAAACGCTCGCCGATCCCGCGATCCGCGCGCTGGCGGACCGACTGGTCATCACGGTCGACGGCAATCCCGATCCCAATGCGCTGTTTCCGCAGCGACTTGTCGTCCGCCTGACCGATGGCCGCACCATCGAGCGCGCCATCCCGCACACCCTGGGCAGCCCCGATGCGCCGCTTTCGCATGCAGGCACCGCCGCCAAGCGCGCGCTGGCCCGCGAACTGGCGGGGGATGGGCCCGACGCGCGGGTGTTCGACGATCCGCTCCGGTATTTTGCCAACCCACATCCGTTTGTCCCGAGCGAAGTCGAGGGACGCGAGCCGAGGTCCCTCGACTTCGCTCGGGACAAACGGGGATAAGCCACGGAAACCGCATGACCTTCCCCAGCTATTTCGAAGCCTTTGACGCGAAACAGATGCTCGCCGACTACCCCGTCGGCGATGCGTTCACACAGCGCTATACCGGCATGAGCCGCGACGAGCTGTTCGCGATTCAGGACCGCCAGTTCCGCCGCCTGATGCAGCGCGGCTGGCAGATCCCCTTCTACCAGCGGCTCTGGGGCAATGCGGGGATCGAGCCGGGCGACATCCAGGGTCTGGCCGACATCACCAAGCTGCCGGTGTACGACAAGTCCGACCTGATGGCCTCGATCGCCGATCATCCGCCGCTGGGCGATTTTGCCGGGATCGACATGGCCGACCCGACGCGTGCGCCCTCGATCTTCCACACCACATCGGGCACCACCGGCAGGCCGCAGGCGCTGCTCTTTGGCCCCAAGGGGCGCGAGATCACCAACCTGCTGGTCGGGCGGATGTACCGCTGGCAGGGGCTGCAGCCGAGCGACGTCATCCAGTCGGTCTATGGCCATGGCATGATCAATGGCGGCCATTATATCCGCGAGGCGATCACCCATTTCACCAACTCGCTGTTCCTCTCTGCCGGGACCGGCATTGAGACTCGCTCGCTCAATCAGGTCAATCTGATGGCCGATTTCGGCGTCACCGTGCTGGTCGGCTTCGTCGACTATATCCGCAAGCTCGCCGACACGGCGGTGGCCGAAAGGCTGCTCGACCGGATCAATATCCGCATGATCGTCGGCCATCTGGGTACCGAAGACCGCGCCTCGGTCGAGGCCGCCTGGGGCGGCGCCAAGGCGTTCGACTGGTATGGCGTGGGCGATACCGGGTCGATCGCGGGCGAAGGACCCGAGCGCGACGGCCTCTATGTCTGGGAGGACGCGCAATATCTGGAACTGCTCGATATCGATAACGGCCAGCCGGTCGCACCAGGCCAAACCGGGGACATGGTGGTCACCTGCCTGTTCAAGGACGATGTCGCGCCGTGCATCCGCTTCAACACGCACGACATCACGCATGAGCTGACCGGTACCAACGCCACCGGCATGGCGTTCAAGCGGATCGCGGGCTTCAAGGGGCGCAGCGACAACATGGTCAAGCTGCGCGGGATCAACGTCTTCCCGCACGCGATCGGCGCGCTGATCGAGAACCGCGCCGATCTGACCGGCGAGTTCATCTGCCGCCTGGTGCGCGATCCCCAGAGCCAGCGCGACGACATGACCGTGACGCTGGAGAGCCGCGGCGGCTCCGACACGGGAGAGCTCGCCGAACTGCTGCGCCGGGGTCTGGGCGTCGAGGTTCAGGT
>NZ_QKVT01000001.1:2359407-2365636 GCF_003426715.1 Blastomonas sp. UPD001 | reverse complement strand
CGCGATCAGCCTGCCCGCCGGGTCCAGCACCGACGGCCTGCCGGTCGGCGTCCAGATCATCGCGCTGCCGGGTCAGGAGTCCGACCTGTTCGCTCGCGCCCGCACGCTCGATGCGGCGCTCGCTGCCTATCGCCCGCCCGCCCCCTTGCCTGAAGGAGAATCTCCATGAAGATCATCGTGCTGTTCAACCTGAAGCCCGGCGTCTCGATCAGCGACTATGAAGAATGGGCGCGCACGCGCGACATCCCCGGGGTCAACGCGCTGTCGTCGGTGACCAGCTTCACCGTGCACAAGGCGACCGGACTGTTCGGATCGGACGCGGCATCGCCCTACCAGTATATCGAGATCATCGACATACCGGCGATGGACCCGTTCGTCGCCGAGATCAGCACGCCCGAATTCCAGGCGATGGCCGCGCCCTTCCAGGACTATGCCGATGCGCCGCAATTCATCCTGACCGAGGATCTGTGATGCGCCGGTTCGAGGGAAAGACGATCGTCGTCACGGGATCGGGCAAGCACAAGGGGCTGGGCCAGGCGATCCTGCAGCGCTTTGCCGATGAAGGCGCGAACTGTGTCCTGTCCGACCTCGCGATCGATGCCGAGGCCGGGGAGGTCGCGGACGAGCTGCGCTCGCGCGGCGCGAAGGTCGCGGCCATCGCGTGCAATGTCGCCAAGGTCGAGGAGTGCCGCGCGCTGGTCGAGGGCGCGGTGGCGGCTTTCGGATCGGTGGACGTGTTCGTCAACAATGCCGGGATCGGCTTCATGATGAAACCGCTGCTCGATGTCGACCCGGCGGACTGGGACCGGGTGCTCGCGGTCAACCTCTCCGGCGCGTTCTATTGCACCCAGGCTGCGGCCAGGGCGATGATCGCAGGCGGGCGCGGCGGGCGGATCATCAACATCGCCAGCCAGGCGGCGAAGACCGGCTTTCCGCACCTGCCCGCCTATGTCAGCTCCAAGCACGGCATGGTCGGCCTGACGCGGGCGAGCGCGGTCGAACTCGGCGCGCACGGCATCACGGTCAACGCGGTCTGTCCCAATCACGTCACCACGGGTCTCGGCGCGCAGCAGAACGAGTATTTCTCGAAGCTGCTCGGCTTTGCCAGTGTCGAGGATTATCTCGCCAACATGAAGGCGAAGAACCCGATGGGGCGGCCCGGCCTCGCCAGCGATACCGCGTCGGCCTGCGCCTGGCTGGCGAGCGAGGATGCCTGCTACGTGACCGGCGAGGCGCTCAACGTGAGCGGCGGCGAGGAGATGCATTGACCATGATCGAAGAGAGAATGGACTGGCCCAATGGCGCGAAGCTGGCGCTCAGCGTCGTGGTCAATGTCGAGGAAGGCAGCGAGATGACCATCGCGCGCGGCGACCGGGGCATGGAGCCGGTCGACGAGCTCGGGGTATTCGTGAAATCGGCGATCCGCAACTATGGCAACGAGAGCAACTATCTCTACGGGATCAAGGCGGGCGCGCCGCGCGTGGTCAAGCTGCTGAAGCGCTACGACATCATGGCGAGCTGGACCGTCGCGGCGATGGCGCTGGAGAACCATCCCGAGATCGCCGAGGCGATTGTCGAACTGGGGCACGAGCCGGTCAGCCATGGCTGGCGCTGGGTGCACCAGTTCAAGATGGACGAGGCGACCGAGCGCGAGTTCATCCTGAAGGCGGTGGATTCGATTCAGAAGACCACGGGCACCCGCCCCTATGGCTGGCTGTCGCGTTACCTCCACACCGACAATACCCGCCGGCTGCTGAGCGAGGCGGGGTTCGAGTACCATATGGACGATTACTCGGGCGACATCCCCTATTGGGATCGCGACACCGTGCCCGGCAACCCAATGGTCATCATGCCCTATCAGCTCGACACCAACGACATGAAGATGTGGACCGACCCCGCGATGACGCCGAACCAGTGGCTCGACTACGCGAAACGCTGCTTCGACCAGCTCTATGCCGAGGGCGAGGAAGGAAACCCGAAGATGATGTCGCTCGGCCTGCACCTGCGCATCATCGGGCGACCGGGCCGCATCTGGGCGCTGGAAGAGTTTTTCCGCCATGTGCGTAGCAAGAGCGATGTCTGGGTGACGACGCGCCGCGCGATCGCGCAGCATTTTGCTGCGACGGTGCCGGCGTGAGGGGAGTCCGCACATCCCGCTCTCCCCATTGGGAAGCGCAGACCTCCCCCTCTCCCCTCGCGGGAGAGGGTTGCGCAGGCTTGGCGGCTTTGCCGCCTAGCCGGAGCTGGGAGAGGGGGCAGCGGCGGTACCGTCACGCTAGGCCCTCTCCAAGACTCGCCAGGCAGCAAGCTGCCAAGCCCAGTCTTTTCTGTCCCGTAAAGGGAGAGAAGAATTGAGCAGCAACCTCTCCCTCACCCTCGACAACCATGTCGCGCACCTGATCATCGACCGGCCCGACAAGCGCAATGCGTTCACGCAGGCCATGTGGGACGCGCTGCCCGAGCTGGTCGAGCGCGCGATGCTCAACCCCGATATCCGCGTGATGATCCTGCGCGCGAGCGTGCCCGGCGCGTTCAGCGCTGGCGCGGATATTGCCGAATTCGGCGCGGGCGCACAGGACCCCGATTGGCGTATCCGCAACCAGGCCGCGATCCGCCGCGCGATGGAAACGCTCGCCCGCGCGCCCAAGCCGGTCATCGCGCAGATCGAGGGCGATTGCATCGGCGGCGGCTGCGGCCTGTCGCTCGCCTGCGATTTCCGCATCGCGACCCCGGCGGCGCGCTTCGGCATCACGCCTGCCAAGCTCGGCCTGGTCTATTCGCTGCACGATACCAAGCTGCTGGTCGACCTGGTCGGCCCGGCTGCCGCCAAACGCATCCTGTTCACCGCGCAGCTGGTCGATGCCGCCGAGGCGTACCGCGTCGGCCTGGCCGACGAGATCGCGCAGGACGCAGGCGCCGCAGCGGCTGCCTTGGCTCTTCACATTGCGAGCGTATCGCCGCACAGTGTCCGCGCCAGCAAGGCGATGATCGGCCGCATCGTGCACGGCCAGGCCGAGGACGATGCCGAAACGCTCGCCCAGTTCGCCGACGCGTTCGACGGACCCGATTTCCGCGAAGGCGTCGCCGCGTTCCTTGCCAAGCGCAAACCGGAGTTCTGACACGATGTCGCATCATATGAAGCACGGAACGATCATGGGGGGCGTGGTGGTCACGCCCGATCTCGCCGCCTCGCTCGACGATTATCAGGGGCGTCTGGGGCTCGATCTGGTCGAACGAGGGCCGTTGCCCGCCGACCTTGCGGCAAGCTGGGGCTGCCCTGCCAGCGCGGGCGCGCCTTATGCGATGCTCCGCCCGCAAAGCGGCGCGCATTGCTTCATCCGGCTGGTCGAACAGCCCGAGCACCCGGGCTTCAAGCCCACGCGTACCTTTGGCTGGGCCGCCTATGAGCTGACCGTCAAGGACGTGTTCGGCTGGCCCGATCGGCTCGATGGCAGCGGCTTTCGCGTGATCGGCCCGCCCAAGGAGATTGCGGGCCTGCCCTATTTCATTCCGATGCAGGTGCTGGGGCGCGGCGACGAGATGATCTATCTGAACGAGGTCGCGATGGACACGCCCTCGTCCGACCTGCCCAAGGCGCACAGCCTGACCGACCATATCTTCATCGTCATCCTCGCGGCCAAAGACCGCATGGCCTCGGTCGACTGGTACCGCCATGCGCTCAGGCTCGACGAGGGCGAGAGCTACACGCTCGAATACACGATGATCAACGCCGCGTTCGGCAAGCCGGCGGGCACGCAATCGGTCATCACCATGGTGCAGAACGAGCGGCTGCCGATCCTGGAGATCGACGATTATCCCGCCGAGGCCACCGACCGCCCGTGCCATGCCGAGATGCTGCCCCCGGGCAACGCGCTGGTGACACTCGCGGTGGAGAGCTTCGAGGGGCTCGATGTCGAATTCATCAGCCTGCCGGTGCTGCGCCATGGCGACCTGTACATGGGCAATCTCGCCGCGACGGTGCGCGGACCTTCGGGCGAGCTGGTCGAACTGATCGAGACCGGCTGGTCGTGACCAGCATCGGGCTGATCGGGACGGCGGTCAATCCGCTGCTGCGCGGCGGCCCCGCGCCCGAATTGGCCGCGCTGTTTCCCGATGTGTCGCTCAACGCCTTTCCCTCGCGCGTCCCGGCCTTTCCCTACACGCCGCTCGAACAGGCGATGCAGGCGCTGGGCCATGCCGAAGCAGCGCTGCGCGCTGCGGAAGCGGGCTGCGATGCTCTCGTCATCGACAGCGTTGGCGATTACGGGCTCGCCGCGATGCGCGCGATGCTGCCGGTCCCCGCAATCGGATCGGGCGAGGCCGGGCTCGCCGAGGCGGCGGAAGGGGGGCGAAGCTTGGGCATCGTGACGGTGTGGCCCCAATCGATGAACTTCATCCTCTACGAGCGGCTGCAGGCTTGCGGGGTGCTGGGCCTTTGCACCGGCATCGTGAACATCGGCTCCGAGGCGGATACCGCATCGCTCGCCGGGCCGGACGGCTATCTGGCCCAAGTGCGCGCAGGCCAGCAGGATATCCGCGCGCGGGTGCAGGCTGCGATCGCGCGCCTTGCCGCCCAGGGCGCAGCGGCGGTGATGCTCGGCTGCACCGAGGACTGCCCGGTGTGCGTTGCGTAATCCGTCTTCCGGCAAGAGCCGGGATGTGATGAGCCATGAGGCCACCGGCAGCGCGGGACCTTCGACAGGCTCAGGCTGAGCGGGGTTGAGCAACTCGCTTCCCTGCCAGGTCCCCTGCGCAAGCAGGGGCCCATCTCCGGGCCATTCCCGATGACACCACCTCTCAGGAGATGGGCTCCCGCCTGCGCAGGAGACCAGTCTGACGGCAAGGTCGATCGCTCAAGGCAGCAGCAGCGTCGACCCGCTCGTCGCGCGGCCTTCCAGATCGCGATGCGCCTGTTCCACCTGTTCGAGCGGATAGGTCTGGCCGATGGTCACCTTGACCTTGCCCGACCGGATCATCTCCCAAAGCCGCGCTGCGCCCGCCTCGCGCTCGGCCGGGTCGGTATAGTAATCGAACAGCGTCGGCCGGGTGTTGTACAGCGATCCCTTGGCCGCAAGAATGCCCAGGCTGATGCCGGTCACCGGCGCGCTGGCATTGCCATAGGAAACGATCAGCCCGCGCCGTCCGGTGCTGTCGAGCGAGGCCTCCCAGGTATCGCGCCCGACGCCGTCAAAGACCACGCGCACGCCCGCGCCGCCGGTGAGCTCGCGCACTCGGCTGGCGGTGTCCTCGCGGGTATAGAAGACGATATGGTCGGCCCCTGCCTCGCGCGCGAGCGCGGCCTTTTCCTCGCTGCTGACGGTTCCGATCACGGTCGCGCCCACCGCCTTCAGCCATTGCACCAGCAAAAGGCCAACCCCGCCCGCCGCCGCATGGACAAGCACCGCCTGTCCAGGCTCGACCCGCGCGCAGCGCTCGACCAGGAATTCGGTGGTGCACCCCTTGAGCAGCGCCGCCGCGGCGACCTCATCCGAAATATCGTCGGGCAGCTTGAACAGACTGGCCGCCGCGACATTGCGGATATCGGCATAGGCGCCGCGCGCCGGACCGAAGGTCGCGACGCGATCACCCACGCTCAGCGCTTCGACGCCCTCGCCGATCGCCTCGACCACGCCCGCCGCTTCCAGCCCCAGTCCGCTCGGCAGATCGACCGGATAGATGCCAGCGCGATGGTAAGTGTCGATATAATTGAGCCCGACCGCGGTCTGGCGCAGCGTCACCTCCCCCGGTCCGGGCGCGGGTACGTCAACACTCTGCCACTCGATCACTTCGGGACCGCCGGTTGACCGGAATATCGCCTGGCGTGCCTGCATCATTCTGCTCCATCCAAAGTACAGCTGGCCTGCATCCAGCGCTGATTTATGCCCACGCGCACCGCTGCGGGGTCCGCCCAGCCATAGGCGACCGCCCGGTTCATGTCATCGGGGGTAAAGACATAGAGCACGATCGAGGGCCGGTTGCGCGTCGGCGGCGGCCAGACGACATTGCGGATACGAATGATCGCCTCGGGCGCCCCGGTGTCGCCGCCGCCCAGGCGCAGACGTCCGCCCTGATCGTGCGTCTTCATGCCGGCCTGAAACAGCCAGTCCTCGCTGCCGTCGGCCTTCGGCGCATCGCGCTTCACGGTCATCCAGCAGGTGAACGGCCGCGCGCGCAGCAACCTTGTCTCGCGTCCGTCGGCGAGGCGCAGTGTCATGCCCTGTGCATCGAG
>NZ_QKVT01000001.1:2354862-2359307 GCF_003426715.1 Blastomonas sp. UPD001 | reverse complement strand
TTTCGCGAACCTGAACATCGCGATGGCCAACCCGCTCGGCAGCGACGGCATCGTCACCTATTCGGACGGCACCAACGCCACCCGCGACCAGATGGCCAAGGACGTCGCCGCGTTCCTGGTGTGGACCGCCGAACCCACGCTGGAAAAGCGCCACCAGACCGGCTGGGCCGTGCTGATCTTCCTGATCATCGCGACGGGCCTGGGCTATATGGCCTATCGCAACGTTTGGGCGGGCGTGAAGCACTGAGCTTCTGATACACTGTTAGACTGACAACCGATCCGGCCCGGCAGCGCGAGCTTCCGGGCCGGATTGCGTCTGGGGGCGTCAAAGCATCGTCTGACTTTCCAACTTGGAAAGAAATGACTTGCCATCATGGAAAGTCAGGTCTATCGACTTTCCACGATGGAAAACGAAGAGGCTCCCATGACCCCGGACAAGGCTGCAGCGGCTCTGGCCAGCATCGACCGCACGCATGAAAGGCTCGCCCAACGGACGCGATGGCCATGGCATCGCCACGCCATGTTCGGTCTGGTCGAAGGGCTGATGGTCGCCGCCGTCGCACAGCCGCTTGCCCATGCCGGCGCGATGTTCCTCGCCGCGATGGTCCTGCTCATCTCCTGCATCCTTGGCGACCGGCGTCGCGACGGAATGTTCGTCTCCGGCTGGCAAGCCGGCGCGACGCGTCCGTTGACGTTCGTCATCCTGCTCTTCGTTCTGGCGATGGCGGTCTTGGCCGTCGGGGTCCGCGAAGCGAGCGAGGCCGCGCCGATCGGCTATGTCCTAGGGGGCCTTACCTTTGCCGTCTGCACCGCGGCCAGCTTGCTGTGGGAGAAGATCTATAGGACCGACCTGACCGGAATTTCCCAGCCATGAGCACCAGGCTGGATGCGGCCTTGCACGCCCCGGCCCGGTTGCAGATCGCGGCCATGCTCGCGCGCGTCGAGGATGCCGAGTTCGCCGTCATCCGCGATGTCGTCGACGTCAGTGACTCGGTGCTTTCGAAGCATCTCTCGGCGCTCAAGGAGGCGGGCTATGTCGATCTGCGCAAGGCGGCGCAGGACGGACGCCAGCGAACCTGGGTATCATTGACGCGCGCCGGGCGACGAGCCTTTGCGGGCCATATGGCGGCGCTCCAGGATCTCGTCGCCAGTGCGCAGGCAGCGATTTCAGCGGTCTGATCCGGGCAGGGACGGCGGACCAGCCCCCGCAATCTCCCCAAAACAGCCGGACGATGCTGGGCATGCCGGGCGATCGGGCGAAATCCGTTCGCGGGAGGGACTACTGCCCCTCTTCCTCACGCAATCTCGGCGCAACGCGGTCGTCCTGCGGGTTCGGCGGAGGTCTGCGCACCGGGGGGCGCGGCTCGGCCTGGCGGACCTGCGGGCGCTGCGGCTGGGTGTCGCGGCCCAGCGCGCGGTCGATGAAATTCTCGTCGAGCCGTTCGGGCTGTTGCGGTTCGCCGGGGATGCCGCCGGGCGGTGCGGCGCCCGGAATGTCGCCCTCGCCCTGGCCCACCGGATTGCCGTTCTCGTCGATGAAGATCACATCGTCGGGCGAGCCGAAATAAGCCTCGTCATCGGGCTCGAGCTGCCATTCGGGGAGCTTGAGCTCGGTCTCGAACGGCTCGACCTTGCGCTTGGCGACGGCGACCTTCATGAACGCGGCAAAGGCGCGCGCGGGCGCGGTGCCGCCCTGCAGCCCGCCGACGGGACGTGCATCGTCGCGGCCCATCCACACCCCGGTGGTGATGCCGCTCGAAAAGCCGAGGAACCAGCCGTCCTTGTTGCTGTTCGTCGTCCCGGTCTTGCCCGCGACGGGTCGGCCGATCTGTGCTGCGCGGCCGGTGCCGACATTGACCGCGGTCTGTAGCAGGTCGGTCATCCCGGCGGTGACATAGGGCGGCACGAGCACCTGGCTCAGGTCCGCCTCGTGCTGGTAAAGTATCTCGCCCTTGCTCGTGGTCACCTTGGTGATGCCATAGGGCGCGATCGCCACGCCGCCCGAACTGACCCCGGCAAAGGCGCGCACCATGTCGATCACGCGCACCTCGGACGATCCCAGCACCATCGAGGGCAGGGTGGTGATCGGCGTGGTGATGCCGAAGCGGCGCGCCATGTTGGCGATGGTGCTGGTGCCGACATCCTCGCCGATGCGCGCGGCGACGGTGTTCTTCGAATAGGCAAAGGCGGTGCGTAACGAGATGTCACCGGCATAGCTGCCGCCGCTGTTGCGCGGGGTCCATCCGCCGATGGTGATCGGCGCGTCGGTGACGATGTCCTCGGGCTTGTAGCCCGCCTCGAGCGCGGCCATGTAGACGAACAGCTTCCAGGCCGATCCCGGCTGGCGCAGCGCGCTGGTGGCGCGGTTATAGTTCGAGGTGACATAATCGGTGCCGCCGACCATCGCGCGCACCGCGCCGTCGCGGTCCAACGCCACCAGCGCGCCCTGCGCGCCGCCGGGCACATAGGCCTGGATCGCATTGGTGCCTGCGCGCTGCATATTGAGGTCGAGCGTGGTCCACACCACGATCGGCTCGTCATTGTCCTCGATCAGCGTGTCGAGCTGCGGCAGCGCCCAGTCGGTGAAATAGCGCACCGAATTCTGGCCCTTTTCCGGTGCGAACTCAACCGCCTCGAGATCGGCCTCGGCGGCCTGGGCGGGGGTGATCGTGCCGACATCCTGCATCACCTGCAGCACCACGCCCGCGCGGCCGATCGCCGCTTCGCTGTCGGCGGTGGGCGAATAGCGCGACGGGGCCTTGACCAGCCCGGCGATGATCGCCGCCTCGGCTAGCGACAAGGTGGTCGCATCGTGGTTGAAGAACTTGCGCGAGGCGGAATCGACGCCATAGGCGCCGCCGCCGAAATAGACCTTGTTGAGGTACAGCTCGAGAATCTGGTCCTTGCTGAACTTCTGCTCGAGCGCGAGCGCGAGAATGCCCTCGCGGATCTTGCGCGTGTACGAGCGGCTGTTGCTGAGGAAGATGTTGCGCGCCAGCTGCTGGGTGATCGTCGAGGTCGCGCGCAGCCGTCCGCCGCCGCTCACGGTGGTGAAGATCGCGCGGCCGATACCGATCGCATCGACGCCGGGATGGTAGGCGAAGCGCCGGTCCTCGACCGAGATCATCGCGTCCTTCATCACCTGGGGAATGTCGTCGATGTCGAGCCACTCGCCGAAGCTGGGGCCGAGCTGCATGATCTCGGTGCCGTCGGCGGCCTTGACCAGGATCATCTGGCCATTGGGTGAGGATTTCAGATCGCTGAAGCTCGGCAGCGAGCCCATTACCGTCGCCACCGCGACGACGAGCGCGATCAGCGCGAAGACCGATGTCGCTGCGCCGATCTTGACGATGCGCCAGAACCAGAGGCGGGCTCCGCTTCTGGGTGCGGACTTGCCGCCCTTGTCTTTCACCGCCATGCCAGATTGGCCCCTGTCATCCCTGCTGCGTGCCGCGCCGCGTGTCGGCGGCAAAGCGCCGCTCTATATGGTTTTCGGCTTTCATTATGCTGAATATCGCGTTGATCCGGTCAGGCCAAGCCGTTTCCCCGGTTCTTCAAGAGCATGCGCGCGCGCCGCCTCGAGCTCCCGCGGCGTGTTGACGTTCATCAGCGCCTGGCGATCGGCAAAGGGCACGACGCGCATGCCGATCGCCTCGCCCAGCCGGTGCAGCGACCAGCGCTCGCCACAACGCTCGGGCGGCAGCGCCTCGAGCACCGTGCGCGCGCTCCACAGCGCGAAGACCGGTTGCAACGCGCCTTGCGTCTCGGCCATTGCGAGCGGCGCTTGCGCGGCGAGGCTCGTGACCAGATCGGGCGGAACGAAGGGCGCATCGACCGGGCAGGTGACGAACGCATCGCCGCCCTCCGCGCGCACCGCGCTCGCGATCGAGCGGATCGCGCCGACGGGATCCAGTCCGCAGCCTTTTCGCGGCCCGGCAGCTTCTCGATCTCGCCCAGCGCCGCCTCGACCCGGCCCGCCTCCAGATAGCGCCGCGCGCGCTGCACGCGCTGCGTCGGGGTCTGCGATTCCCGGCCCTGCTGCTCGATCACGAAAAGCTCGCTGATCTCGCGCTGGAAGGCGTCCCAGAAACCCTCGTTCTCGGCACGACCCGACCCCAGCGAAGGCCCTATCTCGTCGAGCTGCGCGCGCAGCTGGTCCATCGTCACGGGGGTTTTCGACGCGCGGATGATCGTCGCCACGGCATTGGGCTGGGCCGCGCCGAAGCGTAGCTGCAGCTGGCCTTCGAGATAGCCGAGCGCCGAGGCGCGGTCGAGCGCTCGGCGTGCGGCAAAGGCGATCAGCAGCCCCTCGGCGCGCCCGGCATTGCCCGATGCGGCCTGGGCCTGGACGTTGATCAGCGACAGCCGGTTCTCCAGCTCGGCCACGCGCTGGTCGAGCGCGCCGGGCGGCACCGGGCCGCTGAGCATGCCGGTCGCCATCGACG
>NZ_QKVT01000001.1:2345741-2354762 GCF_003426715.1 Blastomonas sp. UPD001 | reverse complement strand
CCGGCGCGACCGCGACCGCGCAGCGCCTGCGCGGTCGCGGTCGCGCCGGGTTGCGGACGCAGCACGATGATGCGCGGGCCCGCCATCAACCAGCCTTGAACAGCCGCGTGATCGTCTCGGGCGCGCGCCCGAGCAGTTCGGCGGCGAGACCTGCGGGGCCTTGCGCGTCGCCGGGGGCAAAGCGCGCCTCGCCCGAAACATGATCGGCGCCATCCTCCGAATAGAGCATCGCGCGCAGGTGCAGGGTCTCTCCTTCCATCCGCGCGAGCGCCGCCACCGCCGAATGGCAATCGCCGCCCAGCGCGAACAGCAGCGCGCGTTCGGCGCGCACGCAGATCGAGGTGGGCGCATCGTCGATGCCAGCGATCAGCGCGCGCATCGGCGCGTCATCGGCGCGCACCTCGACGCCGACCGCGCCCTGCGAGGGGGCGGGCAACCAGGTATCGCTGTCGAGCCGCGCCGAGACGAGCCCGTCGAGCGTCTCGCCCAGCCGGTCGAGCCCGGCGGCGGCGAGCAGCGTCGCATCGGCCTCGCCCGCCTGCAGCTTGCCGATGCGCGTAGCGACATTGCCGCGGAACAACACGGTGGTGATATCGGGGCGAATGCTGCGGATCTGCGCGGCGCGGCGCGGCGAGCTGGTGCCGAAGCGCGCGCCTTCGGGAAGCGCCTCGATGCTGGTGGCGCCCAGCAGCACGTCGCGCACATCGGCGCGCGGCAGCATCGCGGCGATGTAAAAGGCATCGGGGCGGACGGTCTCGACATCCTTCATCGAATGCACCGACAGGTCGATCGCGCCGCCGCCCAGCGACCAGTCGAGCTCGCGCGTCCACAAGGCCTTGCCGCCGACATCGGCGAGCGGGCGGTCGGTGATGCGGTCACCGCTCGCCACCACGGGCGAGAGCTCGACCTGATCTTCGGAAAGGCCCCAGCGTTCCCGGAGCGCGGCGGCGGTCATCCGCGCCTGCGCCATCGCCAGCGGCGAGGCTCGCGTGCCCAGCCGGATCGGCCTTTGCTCCAGAATGTCCGCTATCCCCTCGGGCAGGCCCGTCGTCATCTCATCCGCCATGCTCTTGTGCTAGCGGCGTATGCCGATAAGGGGAAGCCTTATGGCAATCATCCTGGGCATCGAATCGAGCTGCGACGAAAGCGCGGCAGCGCTGATCGGGTCGGACCGGACCGTGCTGGCGCACCGGCTGGCGGGGCAGGAAGAGGCGCACAAGCCCTATGGCGGCGTGGTGCCCGAGATCGCGGCGCGCGCGCATGTGCAGGTGCTGACCCCGCTGATCGAGGCGGCGCTCAAGGACGCGGGGCTGACGCTCGACGATGTCGATGCGATTGCCGCGACCGCGGGGCCAGGGCTGATCGGCGGGGTGATGGTGGGCCTGGTCACCGCCAAGGCACTGGCGATGGCGGCGGGCAAGCCGCTGATCGCGGTCAACCATCTGGAGGGTCATGCGCTCTCCCCGCGCCTCGCCGACGCGAGCCTCGAATTCCCCTATCTGCTGCTGCTCGTCTCGGGCGGGCATTGCCAGATCCTGCGCGTCGATGGCGTGGGCCAGTATCGCAGGCTCGCGACGACGATCGACGATGCGGCGGGCGAGGCGTTCGACAAGACCGCGAAGATCCTGGGCCTCGGCTATCCCGGCGGGCCGCGCGTCGAGGCGCTGGCGAAGACGGGCGACCCGAAGGCGGTGCCGTTGCCGCGCCCGCTGCTGGGCAGCGCCGAGCCGCATTTCTCGTTCGCCGGCCTGAAGAGCGCGGTGCTGCGCGCGGCGCAGAGCGGCGCACACCGGCCCGAGGATATTGCGGCGGGGTTTCAGGCAGCGGTCGTGGATTGTCTGGTCGATCGGCTGGAAAGGGCGCTTTCCGTATCCTCAGGGAGTACCTCTCCCGAGTTCCCGAGCCCTTCGACGCCGCCTGTCGGCGTCGCTCAGGATGAACTTCAGCCTCTGGCTGAAGTCGAGGGACGGGATCGTAAAGGGTTGAGCCAAGGTCCCTCGACTTCCCGGCGTGGCCGGGAAGTTCACCCCGAGCGGCTGGCTTGCCAGCCAGCCGAGGGGCTCGGGACAAACGGAGGGGGTATGTTCTGTCCCTCCGAACCAAAACCCAAAACCCTCGTCGTCGCGGGCGGGGTCGCGGCGAACGGCGCGATCCGCTCGGCGCTCGAGGCGCTCGCGGCGCGGCACGGCATGGGCTTTGTCGCTCCGCCGCTGTGGCTCTGCACCGACAATGCCGCGATGATCGGCTGGGCGGGCGCGGAGCGGTTCGCGCTCGGCCTCACCGATCCGCTCGATATCGCCGCACGCCCGCGCTGGCCGCTCGATCCCGAAGCCGAGGCGGCGCGTGGCGCGGGGGTGAAGGCATGAGCCAGCAGGCGGTCGGCGTGATCGGTGGCGGGGCCTGGGGCACCGCGCTGGCGCAGATGCTGGCGAGCGATGGCCGCGCGGTGCGGCTCTGGGCGTTCGAGCCGCCGGTGGTCGAAGAGATCAACGCACAGCACCGTAACACCCCGTATCTGTCCGGGATAGATTTGAGTCCCGCTATCCGCGCGACGGGCAATCTCGCCGAATTGGCCGATCTGCCGCTGCTGCTGGTGGTCACGCCCGCGCAGCATATGCGCCGCGTGCTGACGGGACTGCCGCAGGGCGAAGGCGATCTGGTGCTGTGCTGCAAGGGGATCGAGGAGGCGAGCGGCGAGCTGATGGTCGATGCCGCGCGCGCCGCCGCGCCGGGCAGGCCGCTTGCCGTGCTCTCTGGCCCCACCTTCGCGCACGAAGTCGCACGCGGCCAGCCGACTGCGGTGACGCTGGCCTGCGAGACCCGGGCCCGCATTGCCCGCCTTCGCCCAGACCGATGTCGTCTTGCGCGGCTGCTTGGCCACCTCTTCCTTGCCTTTCGCCTCGACCTCCTCGGCCACGGCAGCGGCGTCGGCGGCCTTTTGCGCCAGCACCTCCATCGCCGATTCGCGCTCCACGCGCGTGTCGTACTTGCCCTCGTGCGGCGAGACCGACTGGATGATCGCGCGCTCCTTGGGTGTCAGCGGCCCGAGGCGCGAGCGCGGCGGGCGGATCAGGGTGCGCTGGGTGATCGAGGGCGATCCGTCCTCGAGAAGCGTCGAGACCAGCGCCTCGCCCACCTTGAGCTCGGTGATCGCGGTGGCGACATCGAGATCGGGGTTGATGCGGAAGGTATCCGCCGCCGCGCGAATCGCCTTCTGGTCGCGCGGGGTGAAGGCGCGCAGCGCGTGCTGGACGCGGTTGCCGAGCTGGCCCGCGACCTTCTCTGGAATGTCGATCGGGTTCTGCGTGACGAAATAGACGCCGACGCCCTTGGAGCGGATCAGCCGCACGACCTGTTCGATCTTCTCCTCCAGCGCCTCCGGCACGTCATCGAACAGCAGATGCGCCTCGTCGAAGAAGAAGACGAGCCTGGGCTTGTCGGGATCGCCCACTTCCGGAAGCGTCTCGAACAGTTCGGACAAGAGCCAGAGCAGGAAGGTGGCGTAGAGCTTGGGACTCTGCATCAGCTTGTCGGCGGCGAGCACGTTGATATAGCCCCGGCCCTGGTCGTCGCAGCGCAGGAAATCGTCGATCTCGAGCGCGGGCTCGCCGAAGAACTGCGCCGCGCCCTGGCTTTCGAGCTGGAGCAGCTGGCGCTGGATGGTGCCGACGCTCGCCTTGGTGACATTGCCGAAACGCGCCGACAGCTCGGCGGCATTCTCGGCGGTATAGGCGAGCACCGATTGCAGATCGGCGAGGTCGAGCAGCAGCAGCCCCTGTTCGTCGGCAAAGCGGAAGGCGATGTTGAGCACGCCTTCCTGCGTGTCGTTCAATCCCATCAGCCGCGCGAGCAGCAGCGGCCCCATCTCGCTGATCGTGGTGCGGATCGGGTGGCCCTGCTCGCCATAGAGGTCCCAGAAAACCGCCGGATTGTCCGAATAGGCAAAGCCTTCGAGGCCGATCTCGGCCGCGCGCGCGACCAGCTTGTCATGCGCCTTGTGCGTCGGCGATCCGGGCATCGCGATGCCGGCGAGATCGCCCTTCACGTCGGCGACGAACACCGGAACGCCCTCGGCGGAGAAGCTCTCGGCAATGCCTTGCAAGGTCACGGTCTTGCCGGTGCCGGTCGCGCCCGCGATCATCCCGTGCCGGTTGGCGCGGCCGAGCACGAGCACCTGTCGCTCGCCTCCGCCCAGGCCTAGAAAGATGTCCGACATGCCATTCCCCTGCTGATCGTGCTGCTGCCGGTATGCCGCGCCGATGGGGGCAAGTCGAGGGTGAGGGTGTGTAAACTGTAACCACCTCCGCTCAGGCTAAGCGGGCATGGGGGCAGGGAAGCGCGCGCCCAGTCCGGATCAAACCCAGCCCGCGAGCTCGCGCCGCACGATCGTCTCGAGCATGTCCATGCCTTCCGCGCTCGCATTCAGACACGGCAGGTAGGCAAATTTCTCGCCGCCCGCATGCTCGAACTGCTCGCGGCCCTGGATCGCCAGTTCCTCGAGCGTCTCGAGGCAATCGACCGAAAAGCCCGGCGCGACGATGGCGATGCGCTTGACGCCCTTCTTGCCGAGCGCCTCGAGCGTCGCGTCGGTCGCGGGCTCGAGCCATTTGGCGCGGCCGAAGCGCGACTGGAACGAGACGATCAGGTTGCGCCCCATCGCCTCGCTCAGCAGGCGCGCGGTCTTGCGGCACTGGCAGTGATAGGGATCGCCCAGATGCAGCGTGCGCAGCGGCATGCCGTGGAAGCTGGTGACGATCTCTTCGGGCTCGAAATCGAGCGAGGCGATGGCATGCTCGATATTGCGCTTCAAGGCATCGATATGCGCGGGATCGTCGTGATAGGCCGGCAGCGTGCGGATCGCGGGCTGCCAGCGCATCGCCTGCAGCACCTCGAACGCCTTGTCATTGGCGGTGCCCGTGGTCGCGCCCGAATATTGCGGATAGAGCGGGGCGAGCAGGATGCGGTCGCACCCGGCATCCTTCATCGCCTTGATCCGCGATTCGATCGAGGGCTGGCCGTAACGCATCGCGAGATCGACCAGCACGCCTTCGCCCAGCCGCTGCTGCAGCGCCTCGGTCTGGCGGCGCGAATAGACCATCAGCGGCGATCCGTGATCGGTCCACACCTCGGCATAGGCGGCGGCGGATTTCTGCGGCCGGGTGTTGAGGATGACGCTGCGCAGCAGCGGCTGCCAGACGATTGCCGGGATTTCGACCACGCGCTTGTCCGAGAGAAACTCGCCAAGATAATCGCGCACCGCCTTGGTCGTGGGAGCAGCGGGCGTGCCGAGATTGATCAGCAGCACGCCGACCCTGGGCCTCAGGATCGGCGGATGCTCGGGCGGCGGCGCCATGCCCGACCGGGAAATTTCGCTATCGCTCACAGGCCACCTGACAGCAACGGCAGCTGGCGCAGGCGCAGGCCCGTCGCCGAGGCCAGGGCATTGGCAATGGCTGGCGCGACGGCAGGCACGCCGATCTCGCCCAGCCCCGCAGGCGGCTCCTGGCTTTCGATAAGGTCCACACGGATCTCCGGAATGTCCGCGAGCAGCGGCAGGGAAAGGTCATTGAGCGCTCTGGCATCGGGATAGCCATCGGTCCAGCCGGTGGCGCACCCCATCGCCATCGCAAGGCCGAATATCATGCCGCCCTCGATCTGTTGCAAGGCTATGTCGTGATTGATGATTCGTCCGGCATCGACCACGGCGGACAGCCGTTCGACCCGGAAGCCGCCGCGTCCGGTGCCACCATCGGCGCCATCGCTGGCGCGCGAGGCGCTGGCGATCACCGCGATATGCGCGCCGTTCCACGAACAGCAGGCGACGCCCTGGCCGCTATTGTCCATGCCGCCATCCCATTCGCCCAGCCCCGCGACGCGCGTCAGGCAATTGGCGAGCCGGATATTCTGGCCCAGCATCTGGACGCGGTAGGACAGCGGCTCGCGCCGTCCGCGTGCGGCCAGCTCGTCGATAAAGGTTTCGGTGACGAACACGCCATAGCTCGCCGCGTTGCCGCGCCAGCGCCCGGTCGGCACGTCGATGCGCACCGGATAATGGTCGATCGCAAGATGCGGGATGTCATAGGGCACCATCGCGCCTGCCACCGCCATGCGGTCGGCCTCGCCGCTGGTCGTCTCGATCGCGTCCGTCGGATGCGCGTCGTCGAACAGCCGTTGCGCGAATTCGCGCGCGCTGGGCGGGCAGGCGATCTTGACCGAGAGCGCGCGGATATTCGCCTCGGTGTCGGTGAGCGCAGCAACGCGCGCGGCGGCTGGCGTGCGCACCGGGTCGCGCGCGGATTCCTCCAGGCGCGAGCGCATCAGCTGCACCGGGCGGCGCAGATCGCGGGCGAGGATGGCCGCAGGCGCCACCAGATCGTCGTCGAGCCTGCGGTCGAACGATCCGCCCGCGGGCATCGGATAGATCTGCACATTGGCGACCGGAATGCCGAGCGTGGCGGCGGCGCGGCGGCGCGCGACCTGCGGCGTCTGGCTGGCGACCCAGAGTTCGAGCCGGTTGCCGGCAAAGCGCGCGGTGACCGCGCCAGTCTCGAGCGTGGCATGCGGCGCGGCGGCGATACTGTAGCGCGCGGCCAGCCCCTTGGCGGAGGCAAAGCCTGAGTCCTCCTCGCCGCGCGCGAACATGCGATAGCCGGTGCGTCCGCCCTTGTCCGGCCCGTCGAGCGCCTTGTCGAGACGTTCGGCGATCTGATCGCCCGACAGCCTGCCGCCGATATGCGCAAAACGCGGGCGCAAAAGCCGCACCGCCTTGTCCGCCCCCCACCAGCTGGTCGCGACTGCGGCCACCCAGTCCTCGCCCTGGACCACGTCGATCAGCCCGGTGACGCCGTCCGCCGGCTGGCGGCTGACGCTTTCCAGCCGTACCGCACCGACCGGCCCCTGGCGGATCGCGGCATAGACCATGTCGGGCAGGCGCACGTCGCCCGCGAAGGTGGCGCTGCCATCGACCTTGGCGGGCAGGTCGAGCCGCGCGAAGGGTGGCGCATCGCCGATCGGTTCGGCGCGGACATTGCCGGGCAGCGTGGTGCGCAGCGGGGCCGGGCTGGGCACGGGATAGCCCACCGCTTCCTCGGCCAGCTCGGCAAAGCGCAGCTTCTCGTTGCCCCAGACGACGAACCCGTCGCGCGTATCGGTTTCCTCGACCGCAGCGCCCCAGCGGTCCGCCGCCGCCTGGCACAGCATAACGCGCGCGGTCGCCGCTGCGGCGCGATAGCCCGGCTCGTACGCGGTCACTTCGGTATCGCCCGCGGTCACGACGAAATCGCGCATCGCCGCCCAGCGCTTGATCAGAATGTCGTTCTCGTCGGGCTGCAGCGTCCAGCCTGCCGGCATCAGCAGCGGCACCCATTCGCTCGCCAGCCGGTTGTTGGCAAAGACCGGCGCGGGCGGTGCGGGCTCGAGCGCGATGGTGCGCCAGTCCGCGCCGAGCTCTTCCGCCACGATCTGCGCGAGCACGGTGCCCACGCCCTGGCCCATTTCGCAATGCGGATTGGCGACGATCACCGTGCCGTTGGTGGCGATGCGCAGGAACGCGCCGAACGCGGCCGCGCCCTCTGCAAAGCCGGGCGGGTCGTCGTAGCGGCGCGGCCACAGCGCCCAGGCGACGGTCAGCCCCGCCCCTGCCGCCGCCGTGATCAGCAGCCCGCGCCGCGTGATCATCGCCATGTGCGCTCAGCCCGCCGTACCGAAACGGTTGTCGATCCAGGTCGAGATGCGCTGGGCGATGCTGCCGAATGCATCGGCGATCAGCCCCTCGCCCGACGCCGGGGGGACGCCGGCATCCGAAGCCCGGCGAATGGTCATGTCGAGCGGGACGCGACCGAGGAACGGCAGGCTCATCGACTGCGCCGCCGCTTCCGCGCCGCCGATGCCGAACGGATCGGACAGCTCGCCGCAATGCGGGCAGACATAGCCCGCCATGTTCTCGATCAGCCCGATGATCGGGACATTGCCCTGCTCGAACAGGCTGATCGCGCGCACGGCGTCCATCAGCGCCAGGTCCTGCGGGGTAGAAACGATCACCGCGCCGGCGGGCTTGTGTTTCTGCAGCATCGAGAGCTGCACGTCGCCGGTGCCCGGCGGAAGGTCGACGATGATGTCGGTGATGTCGCCCCAATGCGCGTCGATCAGCTGGCCCAGGGCATTGCCTGCCATCGGTCCGCGCCACGCGATCGCCTGGCCCGGCTGCACCAGATGCCCCATCGACAGGATCGGAACGCCATAATCATTGGGCACCGGCACCAGCTTCTGATCGCGCGCGGTGGGCTTTGTGTCCTCGCAATCGAACAGGCGCGGTTGCGACGGACCGTAGATATCGGCATCGACCAGCCCGACCTTGCGCCCGGCGCGGTGCAGCGCGACCGCGAGATTGGCCGAAAAGGTCGATTTGCCCACGCCGCCCTTGCCGCTTCCCACGACGATCAGCCGGGGCGGGCGGCGCTCGGCGGTCATCGCGACCTGCACCTTGGTCACACCCTCGATCTTGAGCAGTGCGCCCTTGACCGCGATCTCCAGCTTGTCGCGCGCCAGCGGCTCGAGCCCGGCGACGTCGAGCACCAGCGACACCACGCCGCCCTCGCGCAGCTTCACCGCGCTGGCGCGGCCTTCGCTGGCGGCTGCCGCCACGGCTTCGATCTCGTTCAGCTCTGCCATCGGTCCCTCGCGCATGAAACGGTGCGCCCGCCGGGCATGCCCTGCCCGCTGGCGCTCCGCCCCGCCTAGACGAAATGCGTGCCAACGCACAATACAAGCGCATGAAACCCCTGTTTTTTGCGAAGGCACAACCTATAAAGGTCCTATGACAAGACTGACCGGGTGGTTCCCCCGCATATTGACGATGGCCAATAACAGCCCCTGGGGCAGCGGATCGGGAGGTTCGGGCGGCTCGGGCGATTCCGGTTCGGGCGGCGGCGATGGCGGCAATGGCGGCGGTTCCAACGCAGGCGGCTCCGGCCCGCGCAACCCCTGGCAGCCCCAGGGCAATGGCGGCTCCGGCGGTCGCAA
>NZ_QKVT01000001.1:2342974-2345641 GCF_003426715.1 Blastomonas sp. UPD001 | reverse complement strand
GCCTGCCCAAGCGCCCCAATGGCAAGAGCTATGTGCCGATCGCGATCGGCGTGGTCGTTGTCGCCTGGCTGGTGCTCTCGAGCTTCCACCGCGTCGGCCCGCAGGAGCGTGGCGTCGTCACCTTCCTCGGCAGCTATTCGCGCACGGTCGAGCCCGGCATCGCGCTGACCCTGCCCGCGCCGATCGAATCGTTCGAGACGGTCGATGTGCAGAACATCCGCACCATCGACATTCCGGCGGCGGGAACGCAGGAAAATCTGATCCTCACCGGCGACCAGAACCTGGTCGACCTGGCCTATTCGGTGCGCTGGACGATCAAGGACCCGACGCTCTACCTGTTCCAGCTCGCCGATCCCGAAGCGACGATCCGCGAAGCCGCCGAGGCCGCGATGCGCGCCAGCGTCGCCGAAGTGACGCTCGACGATGCGATCGGCCCCGGCCGTATTGAGGTCGAGCAGAAGGTCGAGCAGCGGATGAAGGAGCTGCTCGACAGCTACCGTTCGGGCATCCAGGTGCAGGGCGTCGCGATCAAGAAGGCCGACCCGCCCGAAGCGGTGAACGAGGCGTTCAAGGCGGTGTCCGCCGCGCAGCAGGAAGCGCAGACCTATCTCAACGAGGCGCGCGCCTATGCGCAGCAGCTCACCGCCGCTGCCCAGGGCGAGGCCGCCGCGTTCGACAAGGTGTACGAGGAATATCGCCTCGCGCCCGAAGTGACGCGCCGGCGCATGTATTACGAGACCATGGAGCGGGTGCTGTCCAAGCTTGACAAGACGATCATCGAACCGGGCAATGTGACCCCCTATCTGCCGCTGCCCGAGCTGCGCAGGAAGATGCAGGAGACGACCGTCGAGGCGCCTGCGCGGGCCGAGGGGGCACGCTGATGAACAGTCTGATGCAACGCCCCATGCTGCTGCTGGGCCTTCTCGCTCTGGTGCTGATCGCGCTGGCGAGTTCGGTCGCGATCGTGCCCGAAACCAAGCAGGCAGTGATCGTCCGCTTCGGCCAGCCGGTGCGCACCTTCAACGTCTATCGCGACAACGAGGAATTCGGGAAGACCGGCGCGGGGCTGATCGCGCGCATTCCGTTTGCCGAGCAGATCGTGTGGGTCGACAAGCGCGTGATCGCGGTCGAAATGGAGCAGCAGCAGGTGCTCTCGACCGACCAGCTGCGGCTAGAGGTCGATGCCTATGCGCGCTTCCGCATCGTCGATCCCGAGCGGATGTATGTTTCGGCCGGAAGCGTCGAGCGCGTCGCGGCCGAACTGCGCCCGATCCTGGGCTCGGCGCTGCGCAACGAGCTCGGCAAGCGGCAGTTCGCGGCCTTGCTCAGCCCCGAACGCGGCGGGATCATGGATCGCATCCAGGCCGGGCTCGACCGCATTGCCGCGCAGTACGGTGCGCAGATCGTCGACGTGCAGATCAAGCGCGCCGACCTGCCGCAGGGCACGCCGCTGCAGAGCGCCTTCCAGCGCATGCGCACCGCGCGCGAACAGGAAGCGCGCACCATCACCGCGCAGGGCCAGAAGAACGCACAGATCATCCGGGCAGAGGCCGATGCATCCGCATCGCGTACCTATGCCAACAGCTTCGGCAAGGATCCGTCCTTCTATGAGTTCTACCGCGCGATGCAGAGCTATGAGCGGACGTTCCTGGGCGGATCGGGCGAAACCTCGATCATCCTGTCGCCGAACAACGAATATCTGCGCGAATTTCAGGGTCGGGGGAACCGATAAGAGACGGCGGGCGTGAATCCGCGTCCATCATTCAATCTGCGTTCAGGCGTGGGTTGCAAACCGAATATTGCCATGGCGTGTGCCGGTTTTCCGGCGTTCTGGGGCACGCCGATGGTCGCTTCTTGTAGATGAAGAGGATTTGTACGTGCGATATGCCTATGCAGTGACGTCGGCCCTTTTGCTGGGTGGCAGCGCGATCGTTCTGGCAACCGGCCAGCCGCTGGGCGCGCAGGTGGCGCAGAACGACCAGAGCGCGATGCTCGCCGCAGCCCCGCGTCCCGGCGCGCCGATGAGCTTTGCCGATCTGACCGAACAGTTGCAGCCCGCCGTGGTCAACATCTCGACGCGCCAGCGCGTGCGCGTGCCCAACAACCCGTTTGCCGGAACCCCGTTCGGCGGCCTGTTCGGCGCACCCGAAGGCGGTGGCGGCGGCACCCGCGAGGCGCAGTCGCTCGGCTCGGGCTTCATCATCTCGGCAGACGGCTATGTCGTCACCAACAACCATGTGATCGCCGCCGAAGGCAATGCCTCGGTCGAATCGATCACCGTGACCATGCCCGACGGCACCGAATATCCCGCCCGGCTGATCGGCCGCGACCCGCAATCGGACCTCGCGGTGCTCAAGATCAGCGGCACCAGGCCCTTCCCGTTCGTGCGCTTCGGCGATTCGACCAAGACGCGTGTCGGTGACTGGATCATCGCGATCGGCAATCCGTTCGGCCTGGGCGGCACGGTGACCTCGGGCATCATCTCGGCGGTCTATCGCAACACCGGCCAGGGCGGTGCCTATGACCGCTATCTGCAGACCGACGCCGCGATCAACCGCGGCAATTCGGGTGGCCCGATGTTCGACCTGAACGGCAATGTCATCGGCATCAACAACGCGATCATCTCGCCCACGGGCGGCAGCGTCGGCATCGGCTTTGCGATCCCCG
>NZ_QKVT01000001.1:2314944-2342874 GCF_003426715.1 Blastomonas sp. UPD001 | reverse complement strand
CGCGGCTCGGCGATCGAGCGCGGCTATCTCGGCATCGGCATCAACCCGCTGACCGACGACCTCGCCGCATCGCTCGGCCTGCCCAAGCGGCGCGGCGAGTTCGTCCAGCGCGTCGAGCCGGGCGAAGCCGCCGAAAAGGCGGGCATCAAGGCGGGCGACGTGGTCGTTTCGGTCGATGGCAAGGATGTCACTCCCGACCAGACGCTGTCGTTTATCGTCGCCAACACCGCGCCCGGCAAGCGCATCCCCGTCGTCGTCATCCGCAATGGCGAGCGGCTGACGCTCAACGCCGTTGTCGGCCGTCGCCCGAGCGAGGAAGAGCTCGCCGCGCAGACGTTCAACCCCGAAGCCGCGGAGGATTTCTCCGACCAGGACGAGCAGGACAGCGAAACCGCCACCCGCCAGGCGCTGGGCATGGCGGTGACCGAACTGACCCCGCAGATCGCGCGCCAGATCGGCGTGCCGCCCGAGCTCAAGGGCGTGGTCGTCGCGGCGGTCGATCCGTCGGGCGATGCCGCGACCAAGGGCATCCGCCGCGGCGACGTGATCCTCTCGATCAACAACCGCCCGGTCGCCACCTCGGCCGAGGTCGATCGCGTGATCGCCGAGGCGCGCTCGGCCAATCGCGAAGCCGTGCTGCTGCGCGTCCAGCGCCGCACCGGCCAGCCGCAGTTCCTGCCGGTGCGCCTGCGCACCAAGTAACGGCGGGTTCCTCGCGCAAAAACAAAGGGGCGGTGCCGCAAGGTGCCGCCCTTTTTGTATTCTGCCCAACCGAGCATTTCTCGTCACCCCCGCGGAGGCGGGAGTCCCGCGTTCCAACTGTCCCATAACACCAAAGCGGGATTCGCGCGTTCGCGGGAATGACGATAAGGCCCCCTAAACACTTCCCGTCCACGTCAACTTGTCTTGCGCGCAAGGCCTTCCTAGTGTGGCCTCGAAGGCCCCTTTTGCGGGCGATACAGGAGAGTATGCATGGCCCGAATCGCAATCGTTACCGGTGGAACGCGCGGCATTGGCGAGGCGATCAGCCTGGCGCTCAAGGATGCCGGCGCGCATGTCATCGCCAGCTATGGTGGCAATGACGAGGCGGCAAAGGCCTTTTCCGATCGCACCGGAATCGCGGTGCAGAAATGGGATGTGGGCGATCATCAGCAGAGCATGGACGCGGTCGCCAAGATCGAGGCGGATTATGGCCCGGTCGACATCCTGGTCAACAATGCCGGCATCACCCGCGATGCGACGATGATGAAGATGACCTGGGAACAGTGGGACGAGGTGATTCGCGTCGACCTGACCGGCTGCTTCAACATGGCCAAGGCCTGCTTCCCCGGCATGCGCACGCGCGGCTGGGGCCGCATCGTCAATATCGGCTCGGTCAACGGCCAGGGCGGGCAGATCGGCCAGGTCAACTATGCCGCCGCCAAATCGGGCATCCACGGCTTCACCAAGTCGCTGGCGATGGAAGGCGCGAAATATGGCGTCACCGCGAACGCCATCGCGCCGGGCTATATCGCCACCGAGATGCTCTCGACCATCCCGCAGAACGTGATGGACAAGATCGTCGCGCAGATTCCGGTCGGGCGGCTCGGCCAGGCCGAGGAAATTGCGCGCGGCGTGGTGTTCCTGACCGCCGAGGAAGCCGCCTTCATCACCGGATCGACCTTGTCGATCAACGGCGGCCAGCACATGTACTGATTGGCCCAGCAGCCAATAGAGGGGCCGCGCCGGGATGCCGTCGCGGCCCTTTTTGTGTCAGTTGCGCGCGAACATCCCTGCGATCAGCCCGCGCTTGCCGCTGCCGGACTTGAGCACGTTGCGCCGGAACAGTCGCGCGCCGAAGCGGATCAGCAGCAGCACCCAGAAGGCCTGCCAGCCCAGCGCCAGCAGATGCTGCCACAGCGCATCCTGCTGCGCCGCGCGCGCGAGCATCGCGAAGGGCGAGCTGAACGGGAAGATCGCGGCGAACAGCTCGATCGGCTCGCCCAGCCGCGTGACCGAGAACGAGGCGAGGAAGAAGAAGATCAGCTGGCCCATGGTGGCGGGCATCGACAGGGTCTGCACCTCGCGCACCGTGCTCGCCATCGCGCCGATGCCGAGGAACAGCGAGCCGAGCAGCAGATAGGCCATGGCGAAATAGGCGACGCCCAGCCCTAGGAAGGCAGGCCAGCCGATCGCGGGCGCGGGCAGCTGCGGCAGGCCGTTGGCGGCCAGCAGGATCGCGAGGAGCGCGAGCGAGGTCCAGCAGGCTATGCCGATCAGCGCCATGCCGAGCATCGCGAACAGCTTGCCCAGGAAGATCGCGTCGATCGGCACCGCGGCGGCGAGAATCTCGATGATCTTGTTGGTCTTTTCCTCGACCAGATTGGACAGCACCATGCCGGCGAGCAGCATGGTGAGCAGCACCAGCAGCGCCTGGCCGACCTGCGCGGTAACCAGCCGGCCCTGTTCGACCGAGCCGCTGCTTTCGGTGACCAGCCGCGTCGCGATGCGCGCCGGGGCGGCGCTATCGCCCTCGCGCGCGCGCTCGACGAGCAGTTCGAGCGGGCCCTGCCAGCGCTCGACCTCGTCCTTCGTGCCGATCAGCCTCGGCTCGGCCAGACTGCCGGTGAGCACGCCCAGATAGCGCGCGTCCTTGCCCGAGGCGATGACGCTATCGGGATCGTCGGTCTCGACCGCGACCAGCACGGGCACGCGCTGTTCGCCCAGCTGCGTCGCCAGGCTGGTGCGCGCCTTGAGCGCCGCTGCCGTGTCGCTGGCGCTCATCACCAGCGCGAAGCTGTTCTTGTCGATATCGCGCGCGACCTGCCCGCCGATGCTGCCCGCGGCGATGCCGATCGCGAGCGGGAAGATCGGGCCGAGCAGGAAGAAGAAGAACGCCTTGGAAAAGATGATCGCGGCAAAGTCGCGCCGGGCGATCACCCAGGAGGCGCGGAGCAATTCAGGCATCGGCGCTCTCCTGCTGCTGGTCTTCGTCGAGCTGGCGTGCGGCATCGGCCCCGGCAATCGCGACAAAGGCGTCGTGCAGCCCGGGCCGCTCGATCGACAGCGACTGGATGCCCGCCTCGCCCTCGATCAGCGCACGCAGCAGCGGCTCGACCCCGGTCTCGGGCAGGGTGAAATGCCAGAAATGCCCCTCGGGCACCGCATCGGCGGGCAGCGCGGCGCGCCAGGGTCCGTCGAGCGCGCGCGTCTCGAGCCGCACCTGCGGGCGCAGCCGGTCGCGGGCCTCGGATACCGATCCGGCAAAGGGCACCTTGCCGCCGGCGATGATCGCGATGCGCTCGCACAGCCGCTCGGCATGCGCGATGACGTGCGTGGAAAAGATCACGGTGACCCCGCGCGCGGCCTGGGCGCGGATCATCCGTTCGAGCTTGGCCTGGTTGAGCGCGTCGAGCCCGGAAAACGGCTCGTCGAGCACGATCAGCTCGGGCTCGTGCACCAGCGTGCCGAGCAGCTGCACCGTCTGCGCCATGCCCTTGGAAAGCGTGCGCACCTCCTTGTCCGCCGCTTTGCCCAGGCCATGCTCCTCCAGCATCGCGCGGCCGCGCTTGCGCCCCTCGGCGAGCGGCAGCCCGCGCAGCGCGCCCATGAAGGCGATGGCGTCATAGGCCTTCATCGAGGGATAGAGCCCGCGCTCCTCGGGCAGATAGCCGACCCGGCGCGCGACATCGAGCGGATGATCGGTGCCGAGCAGCGTGCGCGTCCCCTCGTCGGGATCGACAATGCCCAGCAGCATGCGCAGCGTGGTCGTCTTGCCCGCGCCATTGGGGCCGAGGATACCGAAGATGCTGCCGGCGGGAACGGTGAGGTCCACGCCGTCCACCGCGCGCTGCCGCCCGAAAATCTTGACGAGGCCATGCGCTTCGATGGCGTTGGCGGTCACGGGCGATCCTTGCTCAAGCGTCTCTCCGGCGGGCCGTCGCACTTGGTTGCGGCCCGCCAATCGGGTAGCGGATGACCATGGCGAGCGGCAAGCGAAACCTTGAGGCGGAAATAGCGGCACAGGCGGCGAAGCTGGGCTTTGCCGATTGCGGCTTCGCGCCTGCGGTGCTTGGGCCCGAGAACGCCGCGCGCTTCCAGCAATGGCTCGAGGCTGGCTGCCATGGCGACATGCTGTGGATGGAGGGACGCGCCGACCAGCGCGCCGAGCCGAAGGTGCTGTGGAGCGATGTCCGATCGGTGATCATGCTGGGCATGAGCTATGCGCCGGGGCGCGATCCGTTCGCGCTGGCCGACCACCCCGATCGCGCGCGCATCTCGGTCTATGCGCAGGGCGGCGATTATCACAAGACGGTCAAGTCCGCGCTCAAGGCGCTCGCGCGCTGGATCGTCGAGCAGGTTAGCGAGGCCGAGGTGAAGGTGTTCGTCGATACCGCGCCGGTCATGGAAAAGCCGCTCGCGATGGCCGCGGGCCTCGGCTGGCAGGGCAAGCACACCAACCTGGTCAGCCGCAGCCATGGCAGCTGGCTGTTCCTCGGCGCGATCTATACCACGCTCGACCTCGCGCCGAGCGGAGCAGGGCGCGACCGCTGCGGATCGTGCACCGCCTGCCAGACGGTGTGCCCGACCGATGCGTTTCCGGCACCCTATCGGCTCGATGCCCGCCGCTGCATCTCGTATCTGACGATCGAGCATGCCGGACCGATTCCGCTCGAATTGCGCGAAGGCATCGGCAATCACGTCTATGGCTGCGACGATTGCCTGGCGGTTTGCCCCTGGAACAAGTTCGCCGATAGTGCGCACCGGAACCAGGCCTTCCTGCCGCGCGCCGAGCTGGTCGCGCCCTCGCTCGCCGATCTGCTTGCGCTCGACGATGCCGGTTTCCGCGCGCTCTTCTCGGGCTCGCCGATCAAGCGCAGCGGGCGCGGGCGGATGGTGCGCAATGCGGCTGTCGCGGCGGGCAATAGCGGCGATCCGGCGCTGGTCGCCCCGGTCGTAACGCTGCTGGATGACGAGGACCCGGTGGTGCGCGGCGCGGCGGTCTGGGCGCTGGGGCGGCTCGATCCGGCGCGGGCGATGGCGGAACGCGCCATCCGGGCAGCGAGCGAAACCGATCCGTCCGTGCAGGCGGAATGGCGGCTTGCCGATGCGCCCCAGCCGGTCTAGGCGCTTTGGCCATCATGCGCCCGCCCTTCGATCATGTCCGCACCTGGATCTTCGATCTGGACAACACGCTCTACCCGGCGGAGACCGACCTGTTCGCGCTGATCGACGAGCGCATGGGCCAATATGTGTCCGACCTGATGCAGGTCGATCTGGCCGAGGCGCGGCGCATCCAGAAGGCCTATTACTACCAGTACGGCACCACGCTCGCCGGGCTGATGCTCGACCATGGCGTCGATCCGCACCATTTCCTCGATTATGTCCATGATATCGACATGGGCCGCGTTTCGCCCTGTTCGATCACCGCGCAGGGCCTGTCGCGACTGCCGGGGCGCAAGCTCATCTTCACCAATGGCGACGTGAAATATGCGTCGCGGGTGCTCGACCGGCTCGGGCTCGTCGACCAGTTCGAGGCGATCCACGACATTCACGCGACGCGTTACCAGCCCAAGCCGCATGTCGCGGCCTATGCGAGCCTCGTCGATGCGCTCGCCATCGATCCTGTATCGGCCCTGTTCGTCGATGATCTGGCGCGCAATCTCAAGCCCGCCAAGCAGCTCGGCATGACCACGGTGTGGATGAACAACGGCTCGGACGGCGGCAATCACGAGCACGAGCACGACTATATCGATTATGAAATTACCGCGCTGGGCGAGTGGCTCGCGGCGCTGACCGAGGAGACTTCTGCATGACCGATACCCTGCAAACCCGGATCGAAGCCGCCTGGGAAGGCCGCGACAGCCTCGACACCGGCGCCGACAGCCCCGTGCGCGCCGACGTTCTCGAAGCGCTGAACCTGCTCGACAGCGGCGCGGCGCGCGTCGCCGAGCCCGACGGCCAGGGCGGCTGGCAGGTCAACCAGTGGCTCAAGAAGGCGGTGCTGCTCTCGTTCCGGCTGAACCCGATGGACCTCATTAGCGGTGCGCCCGGCGGCGCGAGCTGGTGGGACAAGGTGCCCAGCAAGTTCGACGGCTGGAGCGCAGACGAGTTCAAAGCGGCAGGATTCCGTGCCGTCCCCGGAGCGGTCGCGCGGCGCGGCGCGTTCATCGCCAAGGACGCGGTGCTGATGCCGAGCTTCGTCAATATCGGCGCGCATGTCGGCGAAGGCACGATGGTCGATACCTGGGCCACGGTGGGAAGCTGCGCGCAGATTGGCCGCAACGTGCACATCTCGGGCGGCGTCGGCATCGGCGGCGTGCTCGAGCCGCTCCAGGCCGGCCCGGTGATCATCGAGGACAATTGCTTTATCGGCGCGCGTTCGGAAGTGGCCGAGGGCGTGATCGTCGGCGAGGGCGCGGTGCTCTCGATGGGCGTGTATCTCGGCGCATCGACCAGGATCGTCGATCGCGCCACCGGCGAGGTGCATTACGGCAAGGTTCCGCCTTATGCGGTGGTCGTGCCCGGCGCGATGCCCGGCAAGCCGCTGCCCGACGGCACGCCCGGTCCCTCGCTCTATTGCGCGGTGATCGTCAAGACCGTGGACGCGCAGACCCGCTCCAAGACCGGCATCAACGAGCTGCTGCGCAGCTGATTGGCCGGGCGGCGCATACGTCCCTCGACTGCGCTCGGGACAAACGGGAAAGGGATTGGACGAGCTTTCCTACCTCCGTTTGTCCCGAGCCCTTCGACGTCGCCTGTCGGAGTCGCTCAGGATAAACTTGAGCCTTTGGCTCAAGTCGAGGGACCAAGAAGCCAAGCTATCCCCCCAGACGCTCCAGCGCGCGCGCCTTCCCGATCAGCGGCAGCAGTTCGGCCATGTCGGGGCCATGGTCCATGCCGGTGAGCGCGCGGCGCAGCGGCAGGAACAGCGTCTTGCCCTTGCGCCCGGTGCTGGCCTTCAAGGCCTCGGTCCAGTCCTTCCAGACCGTGGGGCCGAATTCCAGCCCCTCGAGCAAGGCGCGCGCCTCGGCCAGATAGGCGACATCGTCCGCTTCGGGCGTGGGCGCGTCCACCGGCCCGGTGATGATCCGCCAATAATCGCCGACCTCGCCCAGATGCGCGATATTGGGGCGGATCGCGTGCCAGATCGCCTCGTCGATCTCCTTCGGAAGCTGGTCCGCGACCAGCGCATAATCGGCGGTGTGGACGAGCTGGCGGTTGATCCGCTCGAGATCCTCTTCGGCAAAGCGTGCGGGCGCACGACCGAAGCGCGCGAAATCGAACGTCTCGAGCAGCGCGGTGCGGTCGTGCAGCGGTTCGACCGGGTCCGAGGTACCCAGCCGCGCGAGCAATGCGACGATCGCCTGCGGCAAGATGTGCTTGTCGCGCAGCTCGTTCACGCCCAGCGAGCCGAGCCGCTTGGAAAGCTTGCCCTCCGCGCCGGTAAGCAGCGCCTCGTGCGCGAATTGCGGCGGCGTGCTGCCCAGGGCGGTGAACATCTGCAGCTGGACGGCGGTGTTCGAGACATGGTCCTCACCGCGCACGACATGCGTGACCTTCATATCGACATCGTCGATCGCGGACGGCAGCATGTAGAGCCAGCTGCCATCGGCGCGGCGGATGACGGGATCGGACAGGCTCGCCGCGTCGAATTTCTGTGGCCCGCGAATGAGGTCGTCCCAGGCGATCGGCTCGTCATGATCGAGCTTGAACCGCCAGTGCGGTTTCAGCCCCTGCGCCTCCAGATCGGCGCGCTCGGCGTCGTTCAGCTTCAGTGCGGCGCGGTCGTACACCGGCGGCAGGCCGCGCCCCAGCGCGATCTTGCGCTTGAGGTCGAGCTCCTGCGCGGTCTCGTAGCACGGATAGACACGGCCCGCGTCGCGCAGCCGCGCGAACGCCGCCTCGTACAGCGCTGTCCGCTGAGACTGGCGATATTCGGCATCGGGGGCGAGCCCCAGCCAGGCCAGGTCCGCGCGGATGCCGGTGACATATTCCTCGCGGCTGCGCTCGGCATCGGTATCGTCGATGCGCAGGATGAACTGGCCGCCGGTCTTCTTCGCCCACATCCAGTTGTGCAGCGCGGTGCGGATATTGCCGATATGCAGATGCCCGGTGGGGGAGGGGGCAAAACGGGTGATGGTCATAATTCGGGTGTCTCAATTCCTCGGGCTCGGGCGGCTTTGGCCAAGGCGCGGTCATATGTCAAAAGGCCGCAGCCCAGGCGGCGAGCGAGTTCGATATAGGCGGCGTCATAGACGGTCAGACCATCGGCCACGGCGATGTCGAAGCTCGCCAGCCATGCCTGTTCGCCCGAAAAGGCATCGATGGCCACGTCCATCTGCTCCAGTCTTTCGACCGCCGTGAACCTCTGCGCATCATTGATCCGGCCGCGCCGTTGCGCGACGAGCAGGAGGTTCGAGATTTCGAAGCGCCAGTGCAGCGGTGCCACCAGCGCTGCGTGGAGAATCAGGTCCAATGTCGCGGGGTTCGTGCTTTGCGCTTCGTCGGGGAGAACCAAAGGGCCAGCCGCCGACGCATCGATCACGAAGCGCCTCATGGCCTTCCTTCGTTTTTCCAGGCGATCATTTCCTCGACCGTCGCGGTCTTGCCTTGAGCGCGCAATTCGGCGCGCAGTTTCGCCAGTCCTTCCCAGGCCTCGATCCGCCTGGCCATGTCGAAACCGGGGGCGGCTGCGGTGAGGCGGGCAGCCGGCTGACCATGGCGCGTGATGATGATCTCCTCGCCGCGTTCCGCTGCGGCGATATAGTCGGAGGCGTTATCCTTGAACTTGGAAACGGGAACGTGGCGCATGGCAAGATATCCGGACAGGGTTCTGGCCAGAATTATAGCCAGAATTGGCGTGTCCGTCTATGCCGTCCGGAACCGGTTGGTGATCGGGTAGCGCCGGTCGCGGCCGAAATTGCGGATTCCCAGCTTCACCCCCGGCGGGGCCTGGCGGCGCTTGTATTCGGCGAGGTAGAGCAGCCGCTCGATCCGGGTGACGGTGGCCTCGTCGAAGCCGCGCGCGACGATCTCGGCGACGCTTAGCTCCTCCTCGACCAGGCCGTGCAGGATCGGGTCGAGAATCTCGTAGGGCGGCAGGCTGTCGTCGTCGCGCTGGTCGGGGCGAAGCTCCGCGCTGGGCGGCTTGGTGATCACGCTTTCGGGCATCACCGGGCCATCGGGGCCGAGGCCGAGCGGCGGCCGGTTGGCGTTGCGCCAGCGCGACAGCTCGAACACGGTCAGCTTGTACGCGTCCTTGAGCACATTATAGCCGCCCGCCATGTCGCCATAGATGGTGGCATAGCCGACGCTCATCTCGCTCTTGTTGCCGGTGGTGAGGAGCATGGGGCCGAACTTGTTGCTGAGCCCCATCAGCGTCACCGCGCGGATGCGCGACTGGATATTCTCTTCGGCGAGATCGGGCGCGCGGCCTTCGAAACTTTGGCTGAGCATCGCATCGAACGCATCGACCGCGGGTGCGATTCCGATCGTGTCGAGCCGGCAGCCGAGCAGCCGCGCGCATTCGGCGGCATCGTCGAGGCTTTCCTGGCTCGTGTAACGGCTAGGCAGCATCACGCACCACACCCGCTCCGCGCCCAGCGCATCGACCGCGACCGCAGCCGAAAGCGCGCTGTCGATCCCGCCCGACAGCCCGAGCACCACGCCCGGAAAGCCGTTGGCGTTCACATAATCGCGAAGCCCCACAATCATCGCGTGATAGACGTCCTGCGGGAAGGGATCGAGCGCATGGATTTCGCCCGGGGCGCAAGTCCAGCCGCTATCGCCGCGCGTCCATTCGGTGCGCACCGTCGCCGCTTCCCAGTCGGGCAACTGATGGCAAAGCGATCCATCGGCATTGAGCACGAACGACGCGCCGTCAAACACCAGCTCGTCCTGCCCGCCGATCCGGTTGAGGAACACGAGCGGCAGCCCGGTTTCGGCGACGCGGGCGCGCGCGACATTGTGCAGCCGGCGGTCGTCTTTCTCGATCTCGTAGGGGCTGCCGTGCGGCGCGATCAGCAGCTCGGCGCCCATGGCTTTCAGATGCCCGCACACCCTGGGGAACCAGATATCCTCGCACAAGGGCAGGCCCAGCATCACGCCGCGAAACGGCACCGGCGATTGCAGCGGGGCCGAGGCGAACAGCCGCTTCTCGTCGAACGTGCCGTAATTGGGCAGTTCGTGCTTCAGCCGCACCGCCGCGATCGCACCACCCTCGAGCAGCGCGATGCCGTTGTACAGCGCGCCCTCGCGATGGAAGACGCTGCCCACCAGCATCGCCGGGCCGCCATCCGCCGTCGCCGCCGCGAGCCGCGCGAGCTCGGACTCGGCGCGGTCGATCAGCGCGGGCTTGAGCACCAGGTCCTCGGGCGGATAGCCGATCAGCTGCAATTCGGGAAAGACGACGAGGTCGCAATCCTGCGCCTCGGCGCGCGCCTGCAGCATCGCGTCGGCATTGCGTGCCAGATCGCCCATGGTCTGCCCGCACTGGACAAGCGTGATGATAAGCCGGTCGGTCATGGCTGCGGGATAGGGGCTGGCCGGGGGAGCGGCAACAGCTTTTGATGGTGCGAAGCAGCGCGCAGGCGGCGCCGGCGCAATTTCGCCAAAGTTTCATCTTCCGGTTTGCGGACCATCTGGCTAAGGCAGGCGCGATCGATCAGGGCAACGGGGACGCCACATGAAAATCCTGTCTGGCAACAGCAACATGCCGCTGGCGCGCGCGATTGCCGCGTATCTGGAAATGCCGCTGACCGATGCCAGCGTGCGCCGCTTTGCCGACGAGGAGATTTTCGTCGAGATTCACGAGAATGTGCGCGGCGAGGATGTGTTCGTCATCCAGTCGACCGGCTATCCCGCGAACGACAATCTGATGGAGCTGCTGATCTGCATCGATGCGCTCAAGCGCGCGTCGGCGCGGCGCATCACCGCGGTGATCCCGTATTTCGGCTATGCCCGGCAGGACCGCAAGCCGGGGCCGCGCACCCCGATCTCGGCCAAGCTGGTCGCCAATCTGATCACCGTGGCCGGCGCCGACCGCGTGCTGTCGGTCGACCTGCACGCCGGGCAGATCCAGGGCTTTTTCGATATCCCGACCGACAATCTCTATGCCGCGCCGGTGATGGCGGCGGACATCCAGGCGCGGTTCGGCGAGCACAAGCTGATGGTCGTCTCGCCCGACGTGGGCGGCGTGGTCCGCGCGCGCGCGCTCGCCAAGCGGCTCGACAACGCGCCGCTGGCGATCGTTGACAAGCGCCGCGAGCGCCCCGGCGAATCGGAAGTGATGAACATCATCGGCAATGTCGAGGGCCGGTTCTGCATCCTGATCGACGACATCGTCGATTCGGGCGGGACGCTGTGCAACGCGGCGCAGGCGCTGAAGGATGCCGGCGCGGTCGATGTGGTCAGCTATGTCACGCACGGCGTGCTCTCGGGCGGCGCCGTGGCGCGGGTGAACAACAGCGCGCTCAAGGAGCTGGTGATCACCGATTCGATCCAGGCGACCGAGGCCGTCACCGAATCGAGCCGCATCCGCAGCCTGCCGATGGCCGCGCTGATCGGCGAGGCGATCCGCCGCATCGCCGACGAAAGCTCGGTCTCCAGCCTGTTCGACTGATCGGACCATGCGCCCTGGCCTGCCCGTGCTGATCGCGCTGGCAGCGGTGCCCGGCGCTTGCGCTTCACCCGGTCCTCAGGGTGTCGCGGTCTATCAGCCCGCGCCCGGGATCAGCGAGGTCCTGTCCGGGCCGATTCAGGCCGCGCCGGGGCATCATCTCGTAACCGGCGACCTCAATATTCCCGCCCATGCCCCGATCCCGCGCCATTACCATCATGGCGAGGAATTTCTCTACATCCTGGGCGGCAGCACGGTGATCGTGCGCGAAGGCATGGGCGAGAAGGAGCTGCGCCCCGGCCAGGCGATCCGCATCGCGCCGGGGACGGTGCACTGGGGCAAGGCGGGGCCCGAAGGCCTGCGTGCCGTGTCCAGCTGGGTGGTGCCCGACGGCCAGCCGCTACGCGTGGCGGTGCCCTGAATTCGGGCAGGGACTGGCAATATCCGGTACGAGGCCCTAGCTAGACCATCATGATACACAGCAAGGACATCGAGCTCGCGCAGCGGCTCGCCGATGCCGCGGGGGAGGCGATCCGCCCCTATTATCGCGCCGATTTCACTACCGATCGCAAGGCCGACGCTTCGCCCGTCACCGAGGCCGACCGCGCCGCCGAAGCGGCGATGCGCGCGATCCTCGATGCCGAGGCGCCGCGCGATGGCGTGATCGGCGAGGAATATGGCGAAAAGCCCGGCAGCACCGGCCGGGTCTGGGTGCTCGATCCGATCGACGGCACCACCAGCTTCATCGCCGGGCGGCCGATCTTTGGCACCTTGATCGCCCTGATATCCGACGAATGGCCGGTGCTCGGCGTGATCGACCAGCCGATCGGGCGCGAGCGCTGGGTCGGCGCGACCGGGCGCGGCACCACCTTCAACGGCAAGCCGGTCAAGGCGCGGCTCTGCCCCGAGATCGGCGACGCGGTGCTCGCCACCACCAGCCCGCACCTGTTCAGCGATCATGACGCGATGCATTTCATGGCGCTGGCCAAGCAATGCGACACGCGTCGGCTGATCTGGGGCGGCGATTGCTACAATTACGCTCTGGTTGCGCAAGGCTCGGTCGATCTGGTGTGCGAGAGCGGGCTGAAGCTGCACGACTTTGCCGCACTGGTCCCCGTGGTCGAGGGCGCGGGCGGGCATATGTGCGACTGGAACGGCGATCCGCTGCACAAGGGAAGCGACGGGCGCGTGGTCGCGATGGGCGACCCGGCGCGGCTCGAGGACGTGCTCGAGGCGCTGGCGCAGCACGACCACTGAACCCGGTATCCCCTGCCCCGCCGTGTCCAGTCGGCAGGGCAGGGGAATATCGGCGCCCCAACGGGGACGGGGCGCCGACCCTTAGCGACCGGTGCTCGCGACGCGTTTCGCGCCGGTCATCCGGGTATTGTCGTCGATCAGCTTGAGCGCTTCGGCGGTGCCCTTGGCCTCGGTCAGCTTGCCCTCGGCGATCTCGTCGGCGATGGTCAGCAGCCGCGCGCTGATGATGGTGCCGGCCTGCGCTTCCTCCTGGATGGCGATGCCGCCCTTGGTCGCCGCCACCTTGTCCCACTCGGCGCGAACAGCGGCCCAATAGCCCTTGGTGGCGGCCCAGTAATCGTCCGCCGCCTTGACGTTATAGCCGTCGAACCGGGTATAGGTGTTGAGCACATATTCCTGCACGATCGGCTGCAGGCTGCCGTCCTTCACGCCCATCTTGATATTGTCCTGCCAGTGGACCCAGCCATCGGGCGTCGATTGATGGCGGTTGATCGCGTAATAGCGGTCGTAGACAGGGTTACGCACCGCATCGCGCCGGGCGAGCGGCCGCCAGGTCCAGTTGGAACGCCAGCGGCGAAGGCCGCCCTGCTGCTCGAACTGGCCCCAGCCGGCGTAGCGCGGGCTGTCGTCGACTTGCCACACGGTCTGCGACCAGCGGCCGCGGCGCATCTTCTCGGGCACGTCCTCCCAGGTCCAGGCGTTGCGGTCGGAATAGACCAGCACCCTGGCGGGTTCGTATTCCCAGTCCTGCCGCCAGTGCTTGGTGATGTGCGGCTTGCCGTCGATCTCGCTGACCAGGATATGCTGCAGCACGATGCGGCGGCCGCTATCCTCGATCACGCGCACCACCTCGTGCCCCCCGGAAATCTTGCGCTCGAGCGGGGCATAGCCGCTCTGCCAGGGCGTCGCTTCCTGCATGTCGAAGCGCACCTTGAAATTGCCCGCCATCGCCAGAATGTCGGCGCGATCGGCCTCGAACGCGGCGGCCTCTTCCTGCGCGGGGCGTTCGGCAATCGGCGGGTGGGCAAGCGCGGGCGTGGACGCCAGCGCTATAAGACTGGCGGCGGCAAAGGCGATGATCCTGGTCGTCATGATCGTGGTCCCTGTTTGCAATGCTAACGTTGTTGCGAATCAAAAGCGATAAGTCAATGACACACTGCCGTTGCGCCCCGGCTGGGTAAAGGCATCGGCGATGGTGGTGGTGCTGGCGAGACCGCGCACGTCGGACCACCAGGCGTATTTGGCGTTGGTGAGGTTGAACAGGCCCGCGCGCAGCGTCACCGGACCCAGCGCGACGAATGCCGTGGCATCGAGAATGGTGAACGCATCGGGCCGGAAGCAGGAAGGCGTGCACACGCCTGTGCTGCGCGCCTCGGACTTGCGTGCGCTGTGCGTGGCGATCAACTGCCCGCCGAACCGGCCTTGCGGGTCGCGCCAGCCGATCCCCGCGACCAGCTTCAAGGGATCGACCGTGGCGAGCGGCGCGCGGGTGTTCGCCTGGGGGTCGATGACGTCGCCCCTGGCGTAGGACAGGGCCAGTTGCCCGTTGAGGCCGTTCCTGTCGCGCAGCTCGAGCCGCGCCTCGGCGCCCTCGACCTTTACCCGGTCGAGATTGATGAACTGGAAGATCGCGGGATTGTTCGGCGTGAAGCCGCCGCCCACGACCTCCTGGCTGATGAAATCCTTGTAGCGCGCGCTGAACGCAGTGGCGCTGAGGCTCACCGCCTCGCTGGTAAAGCGGATGCCGCCCTCGATGCTCTCGCTGCGCTCGGGCCCCAGATCGGCATTGGGGCGCGAGGTGTAGCCTTGGGCGAGATTCTCGAAGAACTGGTTGACCTGAGAGGGCTCGGGGGCGCGGAAGCCCTGGGCATAATTGGCGAACAGCCGCACCTCGCTGTTCAGCTTCAGCACCGCACCCATTTTGGGGCTCAGCCGGCTGCCCGACTGGCCCGTGGTGAGGAAGGACGCCGGAAGCAGCGCATCGGGCTTGGGGGACAGCTTGTAGTGGTCGAAACGCAGCGCGGGGAACAGCGTGAGCGGCCCGACGCTGATCTCGTCACCGATGAAGAGCCCGGCGAGCGTGTAATCGGTGACGGGAAAGGCGGAGGACGGGAAGCGCTCGCCCGCGGGCGGCACGGTACCGTCGCGCAGCCCCTGCTGCCGGGTGGAGCTCGCATCGCCGCCAAAGACCAGCTTGTGGGTGAGCGGACCCGTGACAAAGCCCGCGCGCGCTTCGGCGGACAGGCCATAGACGCGGTTGTCGAAGGTGTTGAGCCGGGTGCGATCCGCCAGCGGCGTGCGATCCTCCTGGGTGAACTGCCGGTCCTTGGCCGATTGCCAGTAGACGCTCGCCCGCGCCATCTCGATCGTGCCGGTGCCTTCCCAGATCCAGTCGCCCGCAACGCGCCAGCGCTTGCCGGTGTCGCGCGCGACCAGATTGTCGACGCTCGCCGAGCGGCCCGAGAGCAGATCGGTGACCATGCGGTTGTCGAGATATTCGCCGGTGAGGCGGACCTTGTGGCCACCGGCGGGGTCCCAGACCAGCCGTGCCGTCGCGGCATTGTTCTGGCCGTCCTGCGGATTGGGCGTGGTCCGACTGGCTCCCAGCACATCGTTGGCGCCCCGGTTTTCCAGCTCCTCGAAATCGCGCCGCGTATAGGCGACCATGGCCGACAGCTCGCCGCTGCGTCCGGCCAGGATCGCGGTTTCGGCAAATTCGTTGTCGGCGCTGGCATATTGAACGCGCACCAGCCCGGCGACCGACTGGCCCTTCAATATGTCCTCGGGATCGCTCAGCGTGAAGCTCACCGCGCCGGCCAGGCCGTCGCTGCCGTAGAGCGCCGAGGCGGGTCCGCGCAGGATCTCGACCGACTTGACCAGCCCGATATCGACCGAATCGCCCCGGCCGACGCTCTGCGCGCCGAAGCTGAAGCCCATCGGAACGCGCACGCCATCGACCTGGATCAGCACGCGGTTGCCGCCGATGCCGCGAATGGTGAAATCCTCGTTGCCCGCGCGGCCCGTGCTGCCGAGCGCCGCACTGAACCGCGCGGGCTGGCGGCGGACGCTGACGCCGGGTTCGAAGCGCACCAGATCCTTGATGTCGGTCGCCAGCTCGTCGGCAATGTCTTCGTCGGTCTTGGCCGAAATGGTGGCCGGGGCCTCGTCGATGGTGATGGGCGTGCGGGTCGCGGACACGACGATGGTGCGACCATCGGCCGCTTCGGCATCGGCAACAGCGTCGGTCTCGGCGCGCGGCGCCTGGGCAGCGGCCACGGAGATCGGCGCAGCAGCCAGCCCGGCCAGGGCCACGGAATTCAACCAGCGATTCATGAATATCCCCCAATGCTAATGCAAGCGATTCGCATTAGCTTATGAGAGGTTTTCGGGGGCGGGTCAACCGGGCATCAAAAGGCCCGCTGCAACCCGAATGCAGGCCGACAGCTGCGCGACAGCTTTATCGCGGGGTCTGGCGTCAGGGGGGGAAGGGCGGCAGCCGCCCCGCGTCAGAAGCGCGTGCCGTCCTTGCGGCGTTTGTCGCCCGCGCCGTTCTCGTGCATGTCGACATCGGGATAATGGCACGGGCCGTTGACGCTCTGGCCGATCACCAGGAACACGCAGTCGGCATCGCCTTCATTGACCAGGCAATGCGCATTGGGCTCGCCCTTGGGGAAGGCCGCGATGTCGCCGGGATGAAGCGGCGTGCGGCCGAAATCGTCGACCAGCACCGCCTCGCCGGACAGGATAACCAGAATCTCGTCCTCGTGCTCGTGCCAGTGGCGCTGGGCGGACCAGGCACCGGGCTTGAGCACGACATGGCTCGCGCCGAAATCGACAAGGCCGAGCGCGGGCGAGAGGCGGCGGTACCAGCGGCCCTGCACGACATCGGCAAGGTGGTCGGGATAACCGGTGGCGTTGCTTTGCGGAATGGCTTGCAGGTCGACTTTGGGCATGGCGCGATGCTAATGCGCTTGGAACCAACGAGAAAGCCCCGATGACCGACACCGCCACGCTTGCCGCATCCCCGCTCGACCTTGCCAGCCGCCTGATCGCCTGTGAAAGCGTCACGCCCGCGACCGGCGCGGTGTTCGCCTGTCTCCAGGCGATGCTCGAGCCGCTCGGCTTTGTGGTCACGCGCTTCGTCTGCGGCGAGGCCCCCGATGGCCCGGTCGAGAATCTGTTCGCGATCCGGCGTCCGCTGGGCGATCCAGGGCGGCATTTCGCCTTTGCCGGGCATCTCGACGTGGTGCCGCCGGGCAGGGGCTGGGCGAGCGATCCGTTCGTGCCGGAGGTGCGCGGCGATCTGCTGCACGGGCGCGGCGCGGTCGACATGAAGGGATCGATCGCGAGCTTCGTCGCTGCCGCCGCCGACATCCCGCGCGAGGCGGGGACGCTGAGCCTGATCATCACCGGCGACGAGGAAGGCCCGGCGATCTACGGCACGCGCGCGCTGATCGACCTGATTCAGGCGGGGGGCACCATTCCCGATCTGTGCCTGGTGGGCGAGCCGACTTCGGTGAGCCGGCTGGGCGACATGGTGAAGATCGGGCGGCGCGGCTCGGTCAACATGTGGATCCGCGTGGCGGGCCAGCAGGGCCATGTCGCCTATCCGCATCTCGCCGACAATCCGATTCCGAAGCTGGTCGCGATCCTCTCGGCGATCGAGGCGGCGGTGCTGGACGAGGGCACCGACTGGTTCCAGCCGAGCAATATCGAGGTGACCGACCTGCATGTCGGCAACCCCGCGCACAATGTCATCCCCGCCGCGGCCGAGGCGCGAATCTCGATCCGATTCAACGATCTGCACAGCGGCGAATCGCTCACCCAGCGTATTCGCGCGATCGCCGAGCCGCTGGGCGGGACGGTCGAGGCGAAGATCTCGGGGGAGGCGTTCCTCACTCCGCCGGGCGAGCTTTCGGGCATCATCGCCGAGGCGATCCGCGCGGAGACAGGGGTGGAAACCGAGCTTTCGACCACCGGCGGTACGTCCGACGCGCGCTTCCTCTCGCGCATCTGCCCGGTGGTCGAATTCGGCCTGTGCAACGCGACGATGCACAAGCTCGACGAGGCGGTGGCGGTGGCGGATCTAGAGGTGCTCGCGCGCATCTACCGTCGCGTGGCACTCGCGGCTCTGGTGGGGACGAGCTAGGAAACCCGTCATTCCCGCGAACGCGGGAATCCCGCTATCTTTCAACCCGTGGCGCACAAGCGGGACCCTCGCTTTCGCGGGGGTGACGGTGATGTGGTCTCAGAACAGAGCCCTCAATGTGCGGCGTCGCCGCTCACCCATTCGACCCATTCGGGGAAGAAGACCGGTGCGCGCAGCGACCAGCCGGGGGCCGTGGCTGCCGCCTCGCTGATCGACTGGAGCAGCATCTTGCGCCGCTCGGGCTGAATCTGCGGCAGCGCGGCGGCGGCGCAATAGGCCGAGGGCAGCCAAGGCCGCACATCGGCGCCGAGCAGCCGCTCGTAGAGGAAGCGGAAGGCGGAGAAGCTCTCGATCCGGCCCTGCGCCAGATCGAACGCCGCCAGCCGCACCAGCAGCGCCATGAAATGCTCGAAACCGTCCTCGTGCGGTGCATCGGGCACATTTCCGCGCAGCAGCTTGAGGTCCTGATAGACGAGATAATGCATGCGGATCGAGGCGGTTTCCTCGGCATTGCGTGCCCAGCGCTTGAACGCGTCCTCGCGCGCCAGCCCGATATCGAGCGCGCGCTTGATATAGCGCTGCGCGCCGGGCGAGAAGCTCGCGAACTCGCGCAGCTCGGCAAGCGTGAGTGCCGCTGCGGAATTGCCGGATGCCGCGCCGGGATGGCTGGCCATGCCCCATTCTCCTTGCATCGCCACCGCAGAGCTGCCGCGGTGGAACGAGGAAGAATGGTCACAAGATGGTTATTATCGGGTTAACCATGAGTGGAACCAGAAAATCCTCCCACAGCTTGCTGGGGGAGGGGGACCGCCCGCGCAGCGGGCCCCGATCGCGCCTATCGCCTCGCCAGCTTCTGGGGCGCGGACCATGTCGATGCGGGCCGCGCGGGCCATATCAACGCCGATTCGGACCTGGGCGACTGGCCGTTCGGCCAGCGGCTGCTGGCGCGATTGCTCGACGTTGCCGAACTGTCGGGCGAGGCCGGGCGCCATGCCCCTGCCCCGCTGCGCCGCCTGGCGGCCGACTGGCGACCCGACCTGACCGAATGACGGGTCAGGCGCGGGTCACGCTGACCTGCTGCTCGACCAGCTCGACGGTGCCGAAGGCGGTGAGAAAGGCGACATCGAGCGCGTCGCGGCCGACGCCGATCTTCACCATGTCGGCAGCGGTCGCCATGCCGGTGGGATCGACCAGATGCCAGGAACCGCCCTGGCCTTGCGGATCGGCCAGGAAGACCTCGGCCACCGCATGGAAATCCTGCGGCGTGACGTCGGGCGCATAGACGCTGGCGAAGCGCGCGGGAATCGAGCAGGCGCGCGCGAGCACGATCATCACATGCGCATAGTCGCGGCACACACCGTGCCGCGTGACGAAGCTGTCGAGCGCGGTGGTCGTGGCGTCCGAGCTGCCCGATTGGTAGGTGAAATGCTCGGCGATCCAGCGCTGCATCGCCGCGATCCGCGCGCCGCCCGACAGCTCGCCGAATTCGGTATCGACGAAGCTGTGGAACTTGGTCGCCGGGCAGTAATGCGAATCGAACAGATATTGCACCGTTTCGCCGGGCAGCTGGTGCAGCGGCATCTGCGGCAGGGTGGCGACATCGGCCAGATCGCGCAGCACCGTCATCCGCGCGCGATAATCGATGCTGAGCCGCCCGCTGGTGCGCAGCCAGATGCGATCGCCGATCCCGTCGAGCGCGGCCACCCGAACGAAATGGTCGCAGGGCGAGGCCTGGATATGTGCCGATTCGATCCGCTGTTCGGGAATGGCGGCGGCCTCGACCTGGAGCAGGATGTCGGTCGGCACCTCCATGTCATAGGTCAGCGTGACGTGCAGATCGAGGGTCATGGGGTGCGGCTCCGGCCAGAGAGGGATAGGCGATGAGGTGGGGTGGCTGTCGAAGCCAGACACCAAAAAGGGGCCGAAGGTTCCCCTCCGGCCCCTGATTGGCTTAGCAGCAGATTGTGACGATCAGCCGGCGTGCACTTCCGACACGTCGACCTTCAGGCCGGGGCCCATCGACGAGCTGACCGAGATCTTGCGCAGATACTTGCCCTTCGAGCCCGAGGGCTTCGCCTTGACGATCGCGTCGACGAACGCGTCGAAATTGGCGCGCAGCGCTTCGTCCGAGAAGCTTGCCTTGCCGATGCCCGAATGGATGATACCGGCCTTTTCGACGCGGAATTCGACCTGGCCGCCCTTGGCCGCCTTGACGGCTTCGGCGACGTTCGGGGTCACGGTGCCCAGCTTCGGGTTCGGCATCAGGCCCTTGGGGCCCAGCAGCTTGCCGAGACGGCCGACGACACCCATCATGTCCGGGGTGGCAATGACGCGGTCGTAATCGACCTTGCCGTTCTGCATTTCTTCCATCAGGTCCTCGGCGCCCGCACGCTCGGCACCGGCGGCCAGAGCCGCTTCGGCCTTGTCGCCGCGCGCGAACACGGCGACGCGCACGTCCTTGCCGGTACCCGAGGGCAGCGACACGACGCCGCGGACCATCTGGTCGGCGTGACGCGGGTCGACGCCCAGGTTCAGCGCGACTTCGATGGTCTCGTCGAACTTCGACGTGGCCAGTTCCTTGATGGTCTTGATGGCTTCATCGACGCCATAGAGCTTGTTCGCGTCGAGCTTGGCGGCGAGAGCCTTTGCCTTTTTGGTCACCTTTGCCATGATACTCAGCCCTCCACCACTTCAAGGCCCATCGACGTTGCCGAGCCTTCGATAATCTTCGTTGCTGCCTCGATGTCGTTGGCGTTGAGGTCGGCCATCTTCACCTGCGCGATTTCCGCCAGCTGCGAACGCTTGATGGTGCCCGCGCTTTCCTTGCCCGGCGCCTTCGAACCGCTCTTGAGGTTCGCTGCCTTCTTGATCAGGTAGCTCGCCGGCGGGGTCTTGGTCACGAAGGTGAAGCTGCGGTCGCCGTACACGGTGATCACGGTCGGCAGCGGGGTGCCCTTTTCCATGTCCTGCGTGGCAGCGTTGAACTGCTTGCAGAATTCCATGATGTTGACGCCGCGCTGACCCAGGGCAGGGCCGATCGGCGGCGAGGGGTTGGCGGCACCAGCGGCCACCTGCAGCTTGATATAGCCTTCAATCTTCTTTGCCATGATGGCACTCCTTCATTCTGTCAGGCGACCAGCGGATGCCGGTCGCCCTCAAATTAAGCGGTCAAGCGATCCACCCGAGGGTGCATCTCCCGCACGTTTTATCCTCTCCCTTTACGGGAGAGGATATGGAGCCTTGGCAGCTTTGCTGCCTAGGCGGAATTGGAGAGGGCCTGTCCGGGCGCCGATCGTGCTCCCGGCCCTCTCCCTGCTTCGCTTACGCGAAGCTGTCCCTCTCCCGTAAAGGGAGAGGGTAAAACTTACTTTGCCAGTTCGACATGCTCGAAATCGAGATCGACCGGCGTGGCGCGGCCGAAGATCGAGACCGAGACCTTGACGCGGGCCTTGTCGAAATCGAGTTCCTCGACAATGCCGTTGAAGCTGGCGAACGGGCCTTCGAGCACCTTGACCGAATCGCCGATTTCGTAATCGACGTCGATGCGGGCGCGCGGCGCGTTGGCGGCTTCTTCCTTGGTGTTCAGGATGCGCGCAGCCTCGGCATCGCTGATCGCCTGGGGCTTCCCATTGGGGCCGAGAAAGCCGGTGACCTTGGGAGTGTTCTTGACGACGTGATAGACATCGTCGGTCATCTTGAGCTTGGCCAGCACATAGCCGGGGAAGAACTTGCGCTCGGTCTGCACCTTCTTGCCGCGGCGCACTTCGGTCACGGTTTCGGTGGGCACCTCGACCTGCTCGACCAGCGCCGACAGACCCATGCGCTCGGCATCGGCGAGAATCGCGTCGCGGACCTTGTTCTCAAAGCCCGAATAAGCGTGAATGATGTACCAGCGCGACATTCAACTCTCTTTCAAAACAGCGGTCCGGCGATCAGGCCAGGGTGAGCAGCCACTTGACGATAGCGCCAAAGATCGAATCGATGGTCAGGAAGAAGATCGCCAGGATCGTCATCAGGATGAACACCATGATCGACGTGGTTACCGTTTCCTGGCGGCTCGGCCAGACGACCTTCGAGGCTTCGGTCTTGACCTGATTCACAAACTCGCCGGGACTGGTCTTCTTGCGCTCAGTGGCCATGGCCTTCACTTTCCTTGTTCCGATGGGCGGGCATATCCGCTTCGGCAGACACATCGCCGCCAGCCTTGCCCGGCTGAAACGCGATATATGCACCCTGTCGGAGAAAGACAGCCCCATAGCCGCGCAAATCCGCAGAAGCAAGGGGATTCAATGGAAGGGGATGCCCCGCTTGGGGGAGGCACTGATCGCCGCTGGCAGGAGTGGAGGGACTCGAACCCCCGGCATTCGGTTTTGGAGACCGACGCTCTACCAGCTGAGCTACACTCCTTCGCGGGCAGGCGACGCCCTTAGCGGGTGCAACCGCGCTGTGCAAGCGCTGCTGCACCGATCGGGCGGCCTGACATGAAAATCGGGGCGATCGCTGGCCCGATGGAGACGCCCGGGAGCGCGATCCAAGGGGGGCGATCGCCCCGTATGTCATGGCAGCATCGCGCGGAGCCCGAAGACCCCCGCGATGAGACGCATCAGCGCTTCGAGAACTGGAAGCTCTTGCGCGCCTTGGCCTTGCCGTACTTCTTGCGCTCGACGGTGCGGCTGTCGCGGGTCAGGAAGCCTGCCTGCTTGACGGTGCTGCGCAGAGCGGGTTCGTACTTGGTCAGCGCCTGGCTGATGCCGTGCTTGACCGCGCCGGCCTGGCCCGAAAGACCGCCGCCCTTGACGGTGCAGATCACGTCATACTGATCCTTGCGATCGGTGATGTCGAACACCTGGTTGATCACGAGACGCAGCGTCGGGCGGGCGAAATACACGGCCTGGTCGCGCTTGTTGACGATGATCTTGCCGGTGCCGGGCTTCAGCCACACGCGGGCCACGGCGTCCTTGCGGCGACCGGTGGCATAGGCGCGGCCGTGCTTGTCGAGCTCCTGCTCGCGCAGCGGCGCGTTCGAAACCTTGACGGCGGGTGCGTCGGTGGTTTCGATGTCGGCAGCGATGTCCTTGATGTCGGACAGGGATTGCACGGTATCAGACATTATGCACCCACCTTGTTCTTGCGGTTGAGCGAGGCCACGTCGAGCACTTCAGGCTGCTGGCCGGCATGCGGATGTTCGGTTCCGGTGAAGAGGTGCAGGTTGCGCATCTGCTGGCGACCCAGCGGACCGCGGGGAACCATGCGTTCCACCGCCTTTTCAAGCACGCGCTCGGGGAAGCGGCCGTCCAGCACCTTGGCGGCGGTCACTTCCTTGATGCCACCGATATAGCCGGTGTGCTTGTAATAGACCTTGTTGCTGCGCTTGTTGCCGGTCAGCTGAACCTTGCCCGCGTTGATGACGATGACATGGTCACCGCAATCGACATGCGGGGTATAGCTCGGCTTGTGCTTGCCGCGCAGGATATTGGCGATGATCACCGCGACGCGGCCGACCACCAGTCCATCGGCATCGATAATATGCCATTTCTTTTCCACCTCAGCCGGCTTGATCGACTTGGTGGTCTTGAGCAAAGCCTTCATGGCCTTCAACCTTCCAAAACGTCCTCCGCTGCGGTGCCGGATCCGCGATGGACCCTAGCCTCAGACCGGCTGACAGATTTCCGTGACACGACAGGCCGCACACGGGCAGGCCTGAACGAAGCGCGGCTAATGTCGATAAGGGCACCAATAGTCAAGCATTTTGGGGCGATTGCCGAGGGGTATCATGATACCTTCAAGGTTGGGGCGGCCCGGCATCGGTGGAAACCGTCAGCGATTCCAGCGCCTTTCGCTCGGTTCCGGCGACCCGGACAACGGTCTGCCGCTCGAACCGGAGCACGAGGCCGGTCGCGGTCGAAAGCACGGCCTGGTCGGTCGCTTGCGCCGCGTCCGGACGGTCCGGCGAGGGTCCAGGCACGGTTTCGAGCTCCCACGAATCGCCTGTCGCGGCGGTGAGGCGGTAGCGCGCGCGGTCGCGGGTGCTGACCATCGCCTGTGCGCACGGGCGGCCTGCGAACATCACCAGCCGGCCGATCTTCGCCCGGTGAACGGCCGCGCGCTCTTCCGGGGTGAGCGCGGCGAGCCGGTCGAGCATCGCCCCGATCTGCGCCTGCTCGGCGGCATCGCGCGTCGCCACTCCAGGGTCGGTGCGCAGCCGGGCGAGCGCCGCCGCGAGGCGCTCGGGCGCGCCGGGCGATTCGCTGATTCCCAGGATACTCCCAGTGGCATCGAGCGTGACCTCGATCGTCTCGCCAGCGCTGCTCTCCTCCTGCAGCGCGAGCAGCCGCAGCAGCTCGGGCGGGCCATCGCTGGCGAGCGCGATCTGCTCGACCGTCAGCCGGAAGCCCCGGCCCGCCCGTGCGAAGCGCAGTCGATAGCGGATCTGCTGGCGAAAGCGGCCCTCGCGCAGCTCGCGCTCGATTCGCCGCTCGAGCAGCAGCGGGCGATCGAGCGGCGGGGCAAAACCGATCGCGGGGGCAGGGCAGGCGATGGTGGCGTTCGGTCTGCTCTTCAGCAGCCGGAGCAGCGCCGCCAGCAGCATCAGTCGATCGCCAGCGTCTGGCCGAGCACCCAGGCGCGAAAGCTGGGCGGGCAATATTCGACCGGCAGCACCAGCACCGCAGGCTCGTCATAGCTGTGCAGATGCACGATCCGCGCGACCAGCGCCTTGGACTGGGGCAGGGCGGTCTTGAACAGCACCGGAACCTCGGCCTGCTCGGTCAGCTCGCCGTCCCAGTGATAGATCGACTGGACCGTGCCCAGCACGTTGGCGCAGGCGGCAAGCTGTTCGCGCACCACCGTGCGCGCGATCGTCTGCGCCTCCTCCTTGTCGGCAAAGGGGCAGTAGACCAGCCGGATATCGCTGGCTTCGAGGATCGAATCGCCGATCATGCCCGACGTGCAGCGCCCTTGCGTCCCAGGCTGTGCGCGCCCCAGGCGACCGTGCCGACGAGAATCGCGCCCACCGCCTGGTGGAGCACCGCGAGGTGCAGATCGACGCTGCTCATCACCGTGGCAATGCCGAGCAGCACCTGCACGCCGAACGCGCTGTGGATCGCGATCGAAGCCGCGCGATCGGCCTTGCGCACCGCGCGCGCAATCACCACCAGCGCCGCCACCGCAACGAACGCCCACCAGCGGTGCAGGAAATGGAGCAGAAACGGGTCGTGCGTCAGCGCGTGCACCACGCCGCGCGACCAGTCGACATCGTCCGGAAAAAAACTGCCGTTCATCAGCGGCCAGCTCTTGGCGGCATAGCCGGCGTTGAGTCCGGCGACCCAGGCGCCAAGCAGCAATTGCACGAACAGCACGAGGATGGTCGCGAGCGCCACGCCGGTCATCCGCGCCGGGCGCGCAGCGGGATCGCGCGCCAGAACCTGCAGGTCGCGCGCGGTCCAGACCAGCCCCGCCATGATGAACAGCGCGTTGAGCAGGTGCACCGCGAGCCGGAAATGGCTGACATCGGTGCGTTCGGTCAGCCCCGATGCGACCATCCACCAGCCGATCGCACCCTGCAGCCCGCCCAGCGCGAACAGCGCCAGCAGGCGCCAGCCATAGCCCTGCGGGATCGCGCGGCGGATCGCGAACCAGGCAAGGGGCAGGGCGAAGGCGAGGCCGACCAGCCGTCCGAGCAGCCGGTGGACATATTCCCAGAAATAGATGGTCTTGAACTCGGCCAGCGACATGCCGGCATTGACCTCGATATATTCGGGGATGCGCTTGTATTTCTCGAACTCGGCGACCCAGGCCGCTTCGGACAGCGGCGGCAGCGTGCCGGTGACGACATTCCATTCGGTGATCGACAGGCCCGATTCGGTCAGCCGGGTGATCCCGCCGACCACGACCATGCAGAAAACCAGCAGCGCCACGCCATAGAGCCACAAGGCGATCGCCTGGGGCGCGCTGCGATCTGGCGACAGGGGCGTGGCGATCCGGGGCTGCGACAGGCTGGTCATGGTTCACGCATTTCGGACGGAGGCGCGCGGCTTGCAAGGGGTTTTTCGGCTCGGTTCATCGCGCCCCGGCGAGAATGTTGATCAAGCCCGATTGCGCAATGATATCATATCACCTATGTGCAGGCCATGTTGTCTCGTATCACCCGGTCCGGCCAGCTCGATTCGGCCGCGATAGCGCTGTCGGCGCTGTGCATGGTGCATTGCGCCGCAGGCCTGTGGCTGGTGGCAGGATTCGCCTCGATGGGCGGCATCTTCCTCTCCCCCTGGGTGCACGAGATCGGCTTTGTGCTGGCGGCGGCGATGGCCGCGCTAGCCTTGGGTCATGGCGTGCGGCTGCATGGTGCCTGGACGCCGCTCGCCATCGGTTCGGCGGGAATCGCCGCGATGCTCGCCGCGATGACCGTGCCGCATGGCGGATCGTGGGAATATGCGCTGACGCTGACCGGGGTCGCGCTGCTCAGCATCGCGCATCTGCTCAACTATCGCGCCGCGCGCCAGCACTGATCCTGTTGCACACTAACATTGGGGCTTGCCCTTGCCCCTTTATCCGCGCCAAGAGTCGCGCCCTATGACCAGCACCTCGACCCAGACCGCCCAGATCAGCATCCATGTCAACGGCGAGCCGCGCCGCGTACCCGCCGGCCAGAGCATCGCCGCGCTTGTCGGCACGCTGGGGCTGAACCCGGCCAAGGTCGCGGTAGAGCGCAATCTGGAAATCGTGCCGCGCTCGACCCTGGCCGACGTCGTGGTGCTGGAGGGCGACCGGCTGGAGATCGTGCATTTCGTCGGCGGGGGCGATCATGTCCCTGTCGCGGACAGCTGGACCGTCGCGGGCCACACCTTCCGCTCGCGCCTCATCGTCGGCACCGGCAAGTACAAGGACTTTGCGCAGAACGCCGCCGCGCTCGAGGCTTCGGGCGCGGAGATCGTCACCGTCGCGGTGCGCCGCGTCAACGTGTCCGATCCGGGTGCGCCGATGCTGACCGATTTCATCGACCCGAAAAAGGTCACCTATCTGCCCAATACTGCGGGCTGCTTCACCGGCGAGGAGGCGATCCGGACGCTGCGGCTGGCGCGCGAGGCGGGCGGCTGGGATCTGGTCAAGCTCGAGGTGCTGGGCGAGGCCAAGACGCTCTATCCCGACATGCACGAGACACTGCGCGCCACCGAGATTCTGGCCAAGGAAGGCTTCAAGCCGATGGTCTATTGCGTCGACGATCCCATCGGCGCGAAACGGCTGGAAGATGCGGGCGCAGTCGCGATCATGCCGCTCGGCGCGCCGATCGGATCGGGGCTGGGTATCCAGAACCGCGTCACCATCCGGCTGATAGTCGAGAATGCGAAGGTACCGGTGCTGGTCGATGCAGGCGTCGGCACGGCATCGGATGCCGCGATCGCGATGGAGCTGGGCTGCGACGGCGTGCTGATGAACACCGCGATCGCCGAGGCCAGGGACCCGATCCGCATGGCGCGTGCGATGAGGCTGGCGGTCGAGGCCGGACGCGAGGCCTATCTCGCCGGACGCATGGGCACGCGCAAATATGCCGACCCTTCAAGCCCGCTTGCCGGACTGATCTGACCCGGATCCACGTGGAACCCGGGCATCCGGACGGCCCGGCGCGCTCGCCACATCCCGTATCGGCTTAGGGTCCAGCTTTCCGTAGCGGAAGCATGACCGATTCTTGCCGATTCGATGACGCTTTCTTTGCATATGTTGCATTGGTCGATGCGGCTGTGTCGTTCGTCGACAGCTGTAGTCGTTGAGCGACATCTGCTGCGCCCTTGTCGAGCGCGGCGCGCATATCGGCGCATCCTCCCCTATCCCAAAGATGTCGCCGATGCTCCGTAGCTCCCCAGGCAGGACATCGGCGGCAAACGACAACAAGGCCGGTCCTGAAGGGACCCTTGCCGACAGGACCGGC
>NZ_QKVT01000001.1:2267471-2314844 GCF_003426715.1 Blastomonas sp. UPD001 | reverse complement strand
CGAAACGATCGCCAGCGGCCAGCGCGCGATGGTGACGCTGATCGCCCGCGCCGAAGCCGGCGAGCGCTTCAAGCCCGGCGAGCGCATTGCCGTCGGCAGCTGATGCCCCTTCTCGATTACCAAACCCTTGGTAAACCCGACTGGACCGGTAGCCCCAAGCTGCCGGTCCTTTTCTTTGTCCGCCGGGCTCAGGCGTAATGATCGATCCCTTCGCCCACCACGTCTAACCAGCCATGCTTGCGATCCTCGTACACCGAATATTCCGGCGCGGGAAATCGCGGATCGGCGAAGAGACCGACGGGTATCGCCACCAGGCCGGGCATGGAATCGACCCGGTACATCACGCTGACCCCGCATTCGGGACAGAAATGGAAGCAGGCGGTCGAGCCGCCATCGCCGCGGCGGGTCCACACGCGCGCCTGTCCGCTCACGGCGACATCGCCATCGGGCCACAGCGCCTGCACCGCACAGACGCTACCGCTGCGACGCTGGCAATCGAGACAATGACAGACCGAGACCCGGCGGGGTTCTCCGCGACATTCGAGTGTCGCCTGGCCACAGGCGCAGCTTGCCTTGCGAACGGTCACATCTCTCTCCGCACCTTGCCCCGGGGTCCCTAGATCGGTGGGTCGAGCATGGCCGGATGTCAAGACAGGTCGAGGCGGGCGCTAGAGGAGCGCCCGCCGCAGTCCTTTGCGACCCAAAGGACTAGCTCTGAAGCTGTCGGGGCTGGTCCTGAGACCAGCCGATCAGCGATAGAAGACGTGATTGTCGACGGCGGCGAGGCGCTGCATGCGCCAGCCGGGCGAGACATGGCGCGCGTGGAAGAACAGCGCGCCTTCGACCGGGCTGTCCCAGCTGTCCTTCATCGCGATCTGCGCGATGGCGACGGCTTCCTTCCAGTCCTGGCTGGCGGTGGGAATGGCGGGCATGCGGCCGCCACGGACGAACGAGAACTGGCTGGGCTGATAGACCACACCGCACAGGCTGCTGGCAAAGCGGCCCGAATCGCGGCGTGCGATCACCACCTTGGCGACGGCGAGCTGGCCGTTCAGGGTTTCGCCCTTGGATTCGAAATAGACGGCACCGGCGAGGCAGCGGGTCTCTTCGTCGATCTCGGCGGGAATGTCGGACATCGACACGAGCTGCGCCAGGCTTTCGGCCTTGAGCGGCGGCTGGGCAGTCTGGGTGTCGATCTGCTGGGAGGCGGTTTCGGCCGTGGCGGCACCGGCTTCGACAGCGGCTTCAGCGGCGCTGGAGGCGGTGGTTTCGCTGCTCTGGGCGGGAACCGGCTGGATCATGTCGGCTATCAGCGGCGATGCAAAGGCGGCTGACGCGTCGGTGAGAGAGAGAGTGACAATCGAATAGACTGCCATGGCGGCCATGCTGGCGACCTTGAGGACCTTACTCATTGCAAACTTTGACTGTGCGGTGGATCACCACAGCCGGAACAGGAATCGGGCAGCAAGGCCCGGCCGGTTCCGGAAGGGAAACCCCCCGTCTGCGTGCTAGCCCCTGTTTTTCCCGGTCCTGCAAAAGACCGCGGAACCATGAAGGCCGCCTGCGCGTTGATCGGTGCAGCGGCCCCTCTAGCAGGGGGCTCGGCGAGTCAACTCGGCTCGTCGATTATAGCGTTGAACTGTGCGCGGCTGGCGACATCCAGTTCGATAATCCACAAATCCGCATCGCGCGCGCGCCGACGGTCGATATAGTCGGCCATGCTGCCATGGCGCGCGGGTGGTGCAGAATCTTCCGTCCACACCTCGTTCCAGCGCGCCTTGCCGTCGAGGCCGCTGAACATTTCGAACAGTGCTTCGTCCTGCCCGCGCACGCTGCGCGCGATGAGAATGGCGCCCGATACCGGATCACCCCTGGCGATGATCGTGGCAAATCCACCCGCTGCCGCAGTCAGCCGCTTGAGCGCCTCGATGCGGACGCTGGCCGCCAGCCGAGGCTCGATCACGGGCTGTCCGCGATCGGCTGCTTGTAGCCCTCCAGCCCCGACAGCGCGATATGCGAGCGCATGAAGGTACCGGTGCCGCGCGCGATTTCCTCGCCATGGCTATCGACCAGCCGCGATTCCCCCACCCAGACGCGCCGGCGCCCGCTCACCCAGTGCCCCTCGGCATAGACCGGGCCTGCACGCACCGGCGCGGTGAAATGCAGGTTGAACGCGGTGGTGAGCAGGAAGCGGTCGGTGACCAGCGCGTTGCACGCGTAGAAGGCGGCGTCATCGAGCATCTTGAAATACAAGGTGCCATGCGCCGCGCCCGCAGCGTGAAAATGCTCGGGCGTCACGTCGAAATCGATCCGCGCCTTGCCCGCAGCGGTGATCGTCAGCCGCGACGGGAACAGCCGGTTGATCGCGGCAGCGGCATAAAGGCGTTCGAGCGCGCGGAAATGCGCTTCCTCGCCCGGGCCTGTCGCCCGGTCAGGCAGCGTCACGATCCAGCTCGGCGGTGACCAGCGCATAGATCGCATCGGGATCGTCCGCGCCCTTGATCTTGGCGAGCGTCTTTTCGTCGCGCGTCAGCCGCGAGATGTGCGCCAGCGCCTGGAGATGCATCGCACCGGTGGCGACGGGCGAGAGCAGCGCGATCACCAGATCGACCGGCAGATTGTCGATCGAGCCGAACTCGATCGGCTTGCCCAGCCGCAGCACCACCGCCACCGAATGGTCCAGCCCGTCGAGCTTGCCATGGGGAATGGCGACGCGGCGGCCGAAGCCGGTCGAGCCGAGCTGTTCGCGTTCGAGCAGGCAGCCGAGCACCTTGTCGGCATCCAGCCCGTAGCAATGGCCGAACTGCTCGGCGGCCAGTTCCAGCGCCTGGTGCTTGTCCGCGACGCGCGCAGAGATCAGCACCGCCTGCTTGTCGAGTTCGAACCACGCCATGACAGTCAAAATTCTCGATTCTGTCGCGCCGCCTCCGGTCGTTGCGGAAGCGGCGCGTACGAATGGTGTTCAGATCATCGCCGGCCCTGCCGGGAGGGGGTTGCCTCATCCCGCCGACGCATTGCTGGCGCGCCCATGCACCATATCGCCCGAAAAACCAAGCCATGCGATGCACAGGCGCACAGTGCGCCAGATTTTTCAGGCGCGCGGTTCGACCCAGCCGATCGAACCATCGGGGCGGCGATAGACCATGTTGTGGCGCCCGGTGCCGGTATTCTTGAAGAACAGCGCATTGGTGTTGCGCAGGTCGAGCATCATCACGGCATCCGAAACGGTCGCCTCGGGCACGTCGACCCGGGTTTCGGCAATCACCACCGGGGCGTCACCGAGCACCTCTTCCTCTTCGCTGGCGCTTTCGAACACCACATAGGCGGCCTCTTCCTCGCGCGCGGCGTGCTGGAACTGTTCGTGGCGGCCCTTGAGGCGGCCCATATAACGGCGCAGCTGCTTCTCGATCTTGTCCGCCGCGCCGTCGAAGCCGACATGCGCATCCTGCGCGAGGCCATGGCCCTTGAGGATCAGGCCCTGCATCACATGCGTGACGATATCGCACTGAAACTGTTCGTGCGGCCCTCGAGAGAAGGTCACCTGACTGGATATGGCCTTCGAGAAATACTTTTCGACAATCGCATTGAGCCGGTCCGCGACGTGCACCTTGAGCGCTTCGCCCGTGTCGACCTGATGACCAGAAATACGAATGTCCATGTTATTCTCCATTTTTGGGGCCAGCCGTCAGACCATTGCCGCGACGGGCCGGATCGATACATCCTTGGCGTCTCACGCTAAGGATCGGGTGACAATTCGGGTAAAGACCTCCTTTCCGGGGTGGATTTCAGTAAAAAAGGTTAGCGTGTCGACAGCCAGAGCGGCTGCTTGATCTTGCCCAGAAATTCCGCATGCGCGGCCAGCTCTTCCGCGCTGGCGGAAAACGGGCGCGGCAGGCGGTGCGGACGCTGGACGCTGGGAATGAGACGGGGACGCGCGCCGGCGACGGTCGCCGCGTCGGCGCTGTCATCGGCCAGCCCGAGCCCGATCTGGCGACCCCCGGTCAGCTCGATATAGACCTGCGCCAGCAGCTCGGCATCGAGCAGCGCGCCGTGGAGCACGCGGTGGCTGCGGTCGACGCCAAAGCGCTTGCACAGTGCATCGAGGCTGGCGGGCGATCCGGGGAACTTGGCGCGCGCCATCGCGACGGTATCGATCACGCGGCCCATCGGGATGGCGGGCCTGCCGACCATGGCCAGTTCCGCATTCAGAAAGCGCATGTCGAACCCGGCATTGTGCGCGACCAGGGTCGCATCGCCCAGAAAGTCGAGCAGATCCTCGACGCCGGCGCCGAACAGCGGCTTGTCGGCGAGAAACGCATCGCCCAGGCCGTGCACCTTCTCGGCTTCGGGCGGCATCGGGATTTCGGGATTGAAATAGGCGTGGAAGGTGCGGCCCGTCAGGCTGCGACCGACCATCTCGATGCATCCGATTTCCACCATCCTGTGTCCTTCATCGGGGGACAGGCCGGTGGTTTCGGTATCGAAAATGATCTCTCTCATTTCCAATACTATTGGACCGATTTGCTCATCGTGCAAGGGCCGAACGTAAATTCTGAAGCAGCCCGCGCACCGCCTGCCGCGTCGCCAATTTGGTGCCGCCGGTGGGGATCACCCAATCGGCATGCGCACGCTTGTGGTGATCGGCCATCTGCAGGTGACGGATGTGGCGCAGGCGCGCCGCGGTCATTCCCGGTCGCGCGAGCACGCGCTTGCGCTGCTGCCACAGTGCGGCGGAGACGACGACGATGCCGTCGACATTCTGCGTGCCGCCCTTCTCGAACAGCAGCGGGATATCGAACACGATGATCCGGCGCGAGCGATGGGCGCGGACGAACGCCGCGCGCGCGCGCGCCACCGCCGGATGCACGATATGCTCGAGCCTCTTGAGCGCCGCCGGATTGCCGAACACCGCCGCGCCGAGCTTCGCCCTGTCCACCCCCCGCGGCCCGGTGGTGCCGGGGAACGCCGCCTCGATCGCGGGAAGCAGGGCGCCGCCCGGGCCCTGCAGGACGTGCACCTCGGCATCGGCATCGAAGACCGGAACGCCCTCGGCGCGCAGCATCTTCGCCACCGCCGACTTGCCCATGCCGATCGATCCCGTCAGCCCCAGCACCATCGGCCGGTGACGGTGGTGCGGCGGCAGACGCTTGATCGGGGCCATCATGCGGTGAGCATCGCCCGAAGCTCGTCGTCGCGATCCCGCGGTGGCGCGGCACCGAAAAAGATCTCGAACGCGAGCGCCGCCTGGCCGATCAGCATCTCGAGCCCGTCGACCGTCTCCAGCCCGCGCGCGCGCGCCGCCTTGAGCAGGCCGGTTTCGAGCGGATTGTAGACGATGTCATAGACCAGAGCGCTCTCGGGCAGCGGGTCGAGGTCGAGCACCAGCGGGTCGAAGCCCTTCATGCCGAGCGGGCTGGTGTTGACCAGCAGATCGACCTCGCCCAGCGGATCGTCCATACCGCGCACCTGGCCCTTGAGCGCGAAGCTCGCGAGCAATCCCATGGCCTTGAGCGGATTGCGTGCATGGATCGTGACGCTGCCGACCTCCATCCGCGCGAGGGCGAACAGCACCGCGCGCGCAGCGCCGCCCGCGCCGATCACCGCGACATCGGCGCCGGTAAAATCGCTCTGCCCCAGCGGGGCATAGAATCCGCCCGCATCGGTATTGGTGCCGAACAGCGCGCCCTGCTCATCGCGCGCGATCGTGTTCATCGCACCGATCGATCCGCGCACGTCGCCCGGATCGGCGACATGCTCCATCACCGCGATCTTGTGCGGAATGGTGACGTTGCACCCGCGCCAGAGCGGATCGGCGCGGCGTTCGGCGATATAATCGGCCAGCGCGTCGGGCGTGACATGGCACGCGCGGTACTCCGCGTCCGACCCGAGCTGTTTCAGCCAGAAATTGTGGATAAGCGGCGATTTGCTGTGCGCGATCGGGTCGCCGATCACCTCGGCATAGGGTTTGGACATTGTTGAACCCTTGGGCAAGCGTCCCTCGACGTCGCTCGGGACAAACGGAACAGGGTGTAGCGTTGCTAATTACCGGAAAAACTTTCCGAGTTCCCGAGCGAAGTCGAGGGACGTTGTGCGAAGGTTGCCACCAAGCGCAAAACCATCAGCTCGGCATCAGTTCGCGCTGGCGCAGGAAGCCGAGCAGCGGCAACAGTGGCATTCCTTGAACGGTGAACACATCGCCCTCGATATGGCTGAAAAGCTGGGCTCCGGCGCCCTCGATCTCGTAACAGCCCACCGTGTATCCAATGGTTTCCCAGTGCTTTTCCACATAGTCACGCACAAAGGCGGTGCCCAGCGGACGCACGTGCATCACCGCCTTGTCGACATGCCGCCAGATCGGACGGCCGCCCTCGACGATGACGGCGGCGCTCCACAGGCGGTGCGGCTTGCCCGACAGCGTTTCGAGTTGGCGGATCGCATCGTCGGGCGTCTGCGGCTTGCTCAGCATCTCGCCCTCGCTCGTTTCCAGGATCTGGTCCGAACCGAGCACCATCGCCTCGGGCCGCCGCGTGCCGACGCGCATCGCCTTGGCCTCGGCCAGCGCATCGGCAATGTCGCGCGGGCTCGTCCCCTCGGCGTGGAGCGAGGCGCGGATCGAGGATTCGTCGATATGCGCCGCGACGACCGAAAAGGGCACGTCGGCGGCATCGAGCATGGCCCGGCGCGCGGTGCTTTGCGATGCGAGTATCAGCATTTCCGTCGTCCTTATGCCTTGTGCAGTCTAGGCTTTATCCATTGGCGCGCTTGCCTGCCGCCTGTTTTCGCGCGCGGCTTCGCGCTCGTTGAACAGGTTGATGATCGCCGCCGCCGATTCCTCGATCGATCGACGCGTCACGTCGATCACCGGCCAACCATTATCCGCAAACATCCGCCGGGCAAAGGCCAGCTCGGCCTTCACCTTCTCGTCATTGACATAATCGGTTTCGGGGGCCTGGTTCAAGGACAACAGCCGGTTGCGGCGCACCGCGATCAAGCGTTCGGGATTGGTGGTCAGCCCGACGACCAGCGGATGCCTGAGCGTGAACAGCGCGGACGGCGGCGGGGATTCGATCACGATCGGGATATTCGCGGTCTTGTAGCCGCGATTGGCGAGATAGATCGAGGTCGGCGTCTTCGACGAGCGCGACACCCCGGCGAGCACGATGTCGGCCGCCTCCCAGTTTTCCCAGTTCTGCCCGTCGTCGTGTGCGATGGTGAACTGGATCGCTTCCACGCGCGCGAAATAGGCGGCGTCGAGCACATGCTGCCGGCCGGGCCGCGCCTTGGCCGCCTGGCCGAGCAGGTTGGACAAGGCATCGCTCACCGCATCGAGCGCGGGCACCATCGGCAGCCCGAGCACGCGGCAGCGCCGCTCCAGCTTGGCGCGGATATCGGGATTGACCAAAGTGAACAGCACCAGCCCCGGATTGGCCGCGACCTCGTCGAGGATGCGGTCGAGATGCGTCTCGGAGCGCACCATCGGCCAGAAATGCTTGATCACCTCGACCGCGTCGAACTGCGCCAGCGCCGCCTTGGCGATATTCTCCAGGGTCTCGCCCGTGGAATCCGACAGCAGATGCAGGTGAATGCGGCTCATGGCTCTGGTCTGTGGGCAGCGCGGGGATAAATCAAGGCATGATGTTGTGGGCAAAACCGGGGATGTTTTTGCTCCCCCCTGACCGGGGATTCATCACAGCGCTTGTCCACAAGGGACAGCTTTACCCACAGGGTGTTGATAGTGGGCACAAATTTGCCGACTCGTCAGGCAGCTGCGATTTGGCGACTGTCAATCTGTCGATACATAGGGCAAGAAAGCGTCATGCCGGTTTTCCAGCGGCCTTCTTCAACAGAATCCCTATATAAAGGATATAAGAATTAAGATGGGTGGGGACACAGCTCTGACGACGGCGCGAAAGGCGCCCTTGCTCGATTGCTTGAACGGACATGTGGCCACGGTGCCGCCGATGTGGATGATGCGCCAGGCCGGGCGCTACCTGCCCGAATATCGCGCCTTGCGTGCAGAGAAGGGCGGCTTTCTCGAGCTGGTCTATGACAGCCCTGCCGCGGCCGAGATCACGCTGCAGCCGCTGCGCCGGTTCGAGCTCGATGCCGCGATCCTGTTTTCCGACATCCTCATCGTCCCCTATGCGATGGGCCAGGACCTCAAGTTCCTGGTGGGCGAAGGGCCGCACCTGTCGCCCCGGCTGCTCGATCATGCGCTGGAGAGCCTGCAGCCGGTCCCTGAGCGGCTCGAGGCGATCTACGAGACCGTGCGGCTGGTAAAGGCCGAGTTGGCGCCTGAGAAGACGTTTCTGGGCTTTGCAGGGTCTGCCTGGACCGTTGCGACCTATATGGTCAACGGCGAGGGCAGCAAGGACCAGCACGCCACGCGCGAATATGCCTATCGCGATCCCCAGGGCTTCCAGGCGCTCATCGACGGAATCGTCGACCTCACCATCGAATATCTGATCGGCCAGATCGATGCCGGGGTCGATGCCGTCCAGATTTTCGACAGCTGGTCGGGGTCATTGGCACCGGCGCAGTTCGAACGCTGGGTGATCGCGCCCAATGCGCGGATCGCCGCCGCCATCCATGAAGCGCGACCGGGCGTTCCCGTGATCGGCTTTCCCAAGGGCGCGGGCGAGAAGCTCGCCGCCTATGCGCGCGAGACCGGGGTCGATGCCCTGGGGCTCGACGAGACGATCGATCCGGTCTGGGCCGCGGCGAACATCCCCGCGCATCTGCCGGTCCAGGGCAATCTCGATCCGCTGGCGCTGCTCGCGGGCGGCGAGCAGATGGAAAATGCGGTCCGCCACATCCTGCGCACCTTCGAAGGGCGGCCGCATATTTTCAACCTCGGCCATGGCATATTGCAGCAGACGCCCATTGAACACGTGCATGCACTGCTTACACTGGTGAAGCAGGGCGTATGACCGCCCTGCCGGATCCACGGCAGAACCCATGAACGAGCTTCTTCTGACAACGGATTATGTTCTCTCCATGCTTTATCTCTGGCTGAAAGCGGCGCATCTCATCTTCGTCATCTTCTGGATGGCCGGCCTGTTCATGATGCCGCGCTTCCTGGTCTACCACCAGGAGGCCGAGCACGGTTCGCCCGAGGCGACGCGCTGGATCGACCGCGAGTCCAAGCTCAGGAAGATCATCCTCAACCCCTCGCTGATCATCGTCTGGGTGCTGGGGCTGGTCCTGGCCAGCCAGGGCAACTGGTGGACCGCCGGCTGGCTGCACGCCAAGCTGCTCTTCGTGCTTCTGCTCAGCGGCTATCATGGCTGGATGATCGGCTATGCGCGGAAACTGGCCAAGGGCGAGCGCAAGCTGACCGGCAAGCAGTTGCGGCTGATCAACGAGGTCCCGGGCATCGCTGCCGCGGTGATCGTGATCCTGGTGATCGTGAAGCCGTTCTGATCCCCTTCTCCCCTCCCCTTGGGGAGGGGCAGGCCCGGTCTTCCGGGCCGGGGTGGGATAGGAGCACCACGGGTGGTCAGGCCCACCCCGGCCTTCGGCCACCCCTCCCGCATGCGGGAGGGGAGAGGTGAGTCTGTCGTCTCATCGCAGGCCCGATTGACTTTTGCGCGGCCTCCGCCTATTTCCGCTGGCGTCCCGTCCGGGACCTTCGACGACCCGCTTCATCAGTGACCGGATTACCGGTTGGGCGTCCCGCATCTCTTTCCAGACTGCCGCGTTGCGATTGTTGGCGGCACCCTTCCCACGGAATCCTGCACCTCATGCATCTCAAAGAACTCAAGCAGAAAACCCCCGCCGAACTCGTCACCATGGCCGAAGAGCTGGGCGTCGAGGGCGCATCGACGCTCCGCCGCCAGGACCTGATGTTCGCGATCCTCAAGGAACTCGCCGAAGACGGCGAGCAGATCATGGGTCTGGGCACCATCGAGGTGCTGTCCGACGGTTTCGGTTTCCTGCGCAGCCCCGAGGCAAACTATCTCGCCGGGCCCGACGACATCTATGTCTCGCCAAACCAGGTGCGCCGCTTCGGCCTGCGCACCGGCGACACGGTCGAGGGCGAAATCCGCGCGCCGCGCGATGGCGAGCGCTATTTCGCGCTGACCAAGCTGACCGCGGTCAATTTCGACGATCCCGATGTCGTGCGTCACCGCGTCAATTTCGACAACCTGACCCCGCTCTATCCGAACGAGAAGCTGCGGCTCGACACGCTCGACCCCACGGTCAAGGACAAGTCGGCGCGGGTCATCGACATCGTCTCGCCGCAAGGCAAGGGCCAGCGCGCGCTGATCGTCGCGCCGCCGCGCGTCGGCAAGACCGTGCTGCTGCAGAATATTGCCAAGGCGATCACCGACAACCATCCCGAAGTCTTCCTGATCGTGCTGCTGATCGACGAGCGCCCGGAAGAAGTCACCGACATGCAGCGCAGCGTGAAGGGCGAGGTCATCAGCTCGACCTTCGACGAGCCCGCGCAGCGCCACGTCCAGGTCGCCGAGATGGTCATCGAGAAGGCCAAGCGCCTGGTCGAGCACAAGAAGGATGTCGTCATCCTGCTCGACTCGATCACGCGCCTCGGCCGCGCGTACAACACCGTCGTCCCCTCGTCGGGCAAGGTGCTGACCGGCGGTGTCGATGCCAACGCGCTGCAGCGTCCCAAGCGTTTCTTCGGCGCGGCGCGCAACATCGAGGAAGGCGGTTCGCTCTCGATCATCGCCACCGCGCTGATCGATACCGGCAGCCGCATGGACGAGGTCATCTTCGAAGAGTTCAAGGGCACCGGCAACAGCGAAATCGTGCTGGATCGCAAGGTCGCCGACAAGCGTATCTTCCCCGCGCTCGATGTCGGAAAGTCCGGCACGCGCAAGGAGGAACTGCTGGTGGAAAAGGACATCCTTTCCAAGATGTGGGTGCTGCGCCGCATCCTGATGCAGATGGGCACCATCGATGCGATGGAGTTCCTGCTCGACAAGATGAAGGATTCGAAGACCAACGAAGACTTTTTCGATTCGATGAACCAGTAACCGCCAAGGGCTACGACACCCATCATGATGGAATTGTGGAACCATATCGTCGCCGATTTCTCGAACATCGGCTCCCCCTCCGCGCTGGCCGCCTTTGGCCAGGTGCTGATGATCGACGTGCTGCTGGCGGGCGACAATGCGATCGTCGTCGGCGCGCTGGCGGCGGGCCTGCCCGCGGACCAGCGCCGCAAGGTGATCCTGATCGGCATCATCGCCGCTCTGGTGCTGCGTATCGCCTTCGCGCTGGTCGTCACCCAGCTGATGCAGATTGTCGGCCTGATCTTCGCCGGCGGGCTGCTGCTGCTGTGGGTATCGTGGAAAATGTACCGTGAACTGCAACCGGCGGGCCCGGCCGGCGGTTCGCCCGAGGTCGAGGGCGACGAGCATAGCGGCGTCAAGCCCGCCAAGAGCTTTGCGGCCGCTGCCTGGGCGGTCGCCGTGGCCGATGTCAGCATGAGCCTCGACAACGTGCTCGCGGTCGCGGGCGCGGCGCGCGAGCATCCCGGCATCCTCATCGTCGGTCTGATCCTGTCAGTCGCGCTGATGGGCATCGCGGCCAATTTCATCGCCAAATATATCGAGCGCTATCGCTGGATCGCCTATATCGGGCTGGCTGTGATCCTCTATGTCGCGGGCAAGATGATCTATGACGGCTTTGTCGATCCCGGCGTCGGCGTGGTGACGCTGTTCAGCTGACCGTCCTATAACGCGCAACATTTCCTCTCCACCGGTGTTTGATCCCTGATAGGATCGCAACATCGGTCGGGGAGGATTTTTGCATGATCAGACTGGGCGCCGTTGCCGTTTCGCTCGCCGTGCTCGCCAGCACGCCGATTGCAGCCACCGCCAGGGAGAAGGCGCAGATTGCCGCCTCGGCCGAGATCGGACGCCATGTCCGGTTGTTCGAGCTTCCCAAGGGCTCGCGCCCGCACGATGTGGCGCCCGCGCCCGACGGCAAGATCTGGTACACCGCGCAGAAACAGGGCGCGCTGGGCATTCTCGATCCGGTGACCGGCCAGGTGGTGCAGGTTCCGCTCGGCCCGGACTCGGCCCCGCACGGGGTCATCCAGGGGCCCGACGGCATGGCCTGGATCACCGATGGCGGGCAGAACGCGATCGTTCGCTACAACCCTGCGGGCGGCAAGCTCGACGTCTGGAAGCTGCCCGCGGACACCGGCTATACCAACCTCAACACCGGCGCCTTCGACGGCCAGGGCACGCATTGGTTCACCGGACAAAACGGGATTTACGGCCGGGTCAGCGCGCGCGACGGCAAGGTGCAGGTCTGGAAGGATCCCAAGGGCCGCGGCCCCTATGGCATCGCCACCGCCCCCGATGGCAATGTCTGGTATGTCTCGCTCGCGGGCAGCCATCTCGCGCGTATCGACAGCGCCACCGGGGAGATCAGCGTGATCGAGCCGCCCACGAAAGACGCAGGGCTTCGCCGCGTCTGGGCCGACAGCAAGGGCGATCTGTGGATCACCGGCTGGAACAGCGGCGAGCTCTATCGCTACCGGCCTTCGAACAAGGGCTGGAAGACCTGGAAGCTGCCCGGAACCGCACCCAAGGCCTATGCCGTTTATGTCGACGAGCGCGACATGGTCTGGGTGAGCGATTTCGGCGACAATTCGACCCGGGTATTCGATCCGCGCAGCCAGCAATTCGTCGCGCGCTATCCCGGCAGCGGCGAGGGGGCGAATGTCCGCCAGATCCTGGGCCGCAAGGGCGAGGTGTTCCTGCCCGAATCGGGCACCGAGCGGCTGATGGTCATCCGGACCGACAAGTGAGTTGGCGATGGTCACTGGCGCTGCTGGCGGCGTCGCTGCCATCCTCCGCGATGGCGCAAGCGACGAACCAGGCGGGTGAGCGCGCGTTCCAGCGCTGCTATAGCTGCCATTCGGTTCAGAAGGGCGAAACGGGGCTGAGCGGACCCAATCTCCACCGCCTCGGCCAGCGCCCGGTCGCGGGCGACAAGACCTTCGTCTATTCCAAGGCTTTCAAGGCCTTCGCGGCCACGAACCCGCGCTGGACCCCCGAACTGCTCGACCGCTTTCTCACCGATCCCGAAGCATTGGTCCCCGGCAACCAGATGGGCTTTTTCGGCCTGCGCTCGGCCGAGAACCGCAAGGCGATCATCGGCTATCTGTTGCCAGGAAAATAACCGATAAGGTTAATTATCCCCGTCACCCCCGCGAAGGCGGGGGTCCCGCTTCCTCCGAACCGAAGCGCCGAAGCGGGGTGCCCGCGTGCGCGGGAATGACGAAGCTGGCTGAAAAAGCCTATCCCGCCTTGGCCAGCATCTCGCCCATTTTCTCCCAGACCTTGTTGATCGCCTTCAACGGCCGCACCATCACCTTGAAGTCCTCGATCTGGCCGTCGGCATTCCAGCGTACCATGTCGACGCCGTTGACCTCGATGCCGTCGAGCACCAGCGCGAATTCGAGCACGGCGGTGTCGCCATCGACGATCTCGCGGACATAATGGAAGCTGTCATTGCCCAGCACGTGCGACGCCGCATGCAGATAGGCGAAGACCTTGGCCTTGCCTTCCTGCGGGGTGTGGACGACCGGCGAATGGAACACCGCGTCGTCCGCCAGCATGGCCTTGAGCTTCTCGGGATCCGAGCCGCCGTGCATGTAATCATGCCAGGCGGCGATTCCGGCCTCAGCGACGCTCATGCCAGATGCTCCGCAAAAAAGGCGGCGGTGCGGCTGTCGGCGAGCTGCGCTCCGGCCTCGTCGCGGCGGTTGCCCATCTCGGCGGCAAAGCCGTGATCGAGCCCTTCATAATCATGCAGCGTGACCTTGGGGTGATCGTCGAGCCCGGCATGGATCGCCGCCTGCGCCTCGTGTCCGACGAAATGATCGGCGGTGGGGATGTGCAGCATCAACGGATTGGCGATCGCATGCGATTCGCCGAGCATCTGGTCGATCATCACGCCATAATAGCCCACGCTGGCGTCCACATCGGTGCGCGCCGCGGTCATATAGGCGAGCCGTCCGCCGAGGCAGTAGCCCACCGCGCCGACCTTGGCGACACCGTCCAGCCCGCCGATTCCCGAACGGATTGCGCGGATCGTCGCCTCGATATCCTTGACCCCGTCATTGGGATCGTATTGCCCGAAATAGCCGAACGCCTCCTGCAGCTCGGCCTCGACATCGGGGTCGAGCTCGATGCCGGGCTTGATGCGCCAGAACAGGTCGGGCGCGACCGCGAGATAGCCCTGCGCCGCCCAGTCGTCGCATTTCTTGCGGATGCCCGGATTGACGCCGAAAATCTCCTGGATGACGATGATCGCGGCCTTGGGGCTCCCTTCGGGCGCGGCGACATAGGCATCGAAATTGCCGTCATGGTCGAAAGTCGGGATGCTGTGCGTCGAAGCCATATTGCTCTCCATCATCAATTCGATTGATTTGAGTCGGATTTATACCCACTTTAGCGGGGCTGGTAAGCGGCAATTAGGGGCCGGGGGGCCTTTGTGCCAAGAGAGGATCGAAGCGCATGAAAGTGAATATCGAAGTCGATTGTTCCCCCGAAGAAATGCGCCGGTTCATGGGGCTACCCGATGTGTCGGATGTCAACCGGACCTATGTCGATGGTGTCGTCAATGCGATGAAGGGCACCAGCAATGTCGACCAACTGCAGAACATCGCCAAGAACATCGCGCCGATGGGCGAAATGGGGCTGCGCTTTTTCCAGCAGATCATGGACGCCGCGGCCGCGGGAGCAAGCGGCAAGAAGTCCTCGGACTGACCTTCCCCTTCATTAGACCATGACGGCGGGTGCGACGATCTATGCGCTGTCGAGCGGCGCACCCCCCGCCGCGCTGGCGATCATCCGGATCAGCGGGCCCGATGCCGGTGCGGCGCTGGCGGCGCTTGTTGGTGCGCTGCCCGAACCGCGCCGCGCTTCATTGCGGACCCTGCGCGATCCCGCATCGAACGATATTTTGGACCGAGCGCTTGTCCTCTGGTTTCCCGGTCCGGACACGGCCACGGGCGAGGATCTGGCCGAACTGCATCTGCACGGGGGCAGGGCGGTGGTGCGCGCGGTCGAGGCCGGGCTGTCGGCAATGGAGGGACTGCGGCTGGCGGAGCCGGGCGAGTTCACCCGCCGGGCATTCCTCAACGGGCGCATGGACCTGGCCGAGGCCGAAGGGCTTTCCGATCTGCTGTTCGCCGAGACCGAGGCGCAGCGCGTCGCCGCCATCCGCATGGCGAGCGGGCACCTGTCGCGCCAGGTCGAGACGTGGCGGCGCGAGGTGCTCAGGCTCTCCGCGCTGGTCGAGGCCGAGCTCGACTTCTCCGATGAGGACGATGTGCCCGAGCATGCCGTTGATGCGGTGGGCGAGGGGATTAGCGCGCTGGCGGGCGAGATCGACCTGACGCTGGCGCGTCCGCGCGCCGAGCGGCTGCGCGACGGCATCCGCGTTGTGCTCGCCGGACCGCCCAATGCGGGCAAGTCCACATTGCTCAACGCCTTGCTGCAGCGCGAGGCGGCAATCGTATCGGACATCGCCGGCACCACGCGCGACGTCATCGAAGCGCCGGTGGCGCTTGGCGGAATTCCCTTCTTGCTGACCGATACCGCCGGGCTGCGCGAGGAGGGCGCCGAGGAGATCGAGAGCATCGGGATCGTGCGCGCGCAACAGGCGATGGCGGGCGCGGATATCGTCCTGTGGCTGGGAGACGAGGGCGAGGGCCCGGATCATCCCCGGCTCTGGGAGATCGAAGCGCAGATCGACCGGGGCGGTGTTTCACGTGAAACAAGGCGCTCAGCGAGGCATCGGCTGTCCGCCAGGACGGGCGAAGGGTTGGAGGCGCTGGTCGCCGATCTGATCGAGACGGCGCGGACGCTCCTTCCTGCGAGCAACGACGTCGCGCTCAATGCGCGCCAGCACCGGCTGCTGTGGGAATGCGCCTCCGCTCTCCACGGAGCCGAAGTGCAATCCGACCTGTTGCTCCGCGCCGAAGGTCTGCGGCTCGCACGGCATGCGCTCGACCAGCTGCTCGGCCGCACGCATGTGGAAGACATGCTCGACGCGCTGTTCGGGGCGTTCTGCATCGGGAAATGAACCTTTCCCTTCCCGCTGGCGGCGCGATGTCGTGCAATCCGGCGATCGGCGGGCTCGGCAAGGGTCATCTGGTGCGCGAGGTCGATGCATTCGACGGGCTGATCGCGCGCGCGGCGGACCAGGCCGCGATTCACTATCGCATGCTCAACAGCTCGAAGGGTAGCGCGGTGCAGGGCCCGCGCGTCCAGGCCGATCGCAAGCTCTACAAGGCGGCGATCCAGGCGATGCTGGCCGCGCAGCAGAACCTGTCGACAGTCGAGGGCGAGGTCGCGGCGCTGCGGCTCGAGCAGGGCCGGGTAATGGGTGTCGATTTGGCCGATGGCAGTGCGATTGTCGCGCGCGCCGTGGTGCTGGCGACGGGGACCTTCCTGGGCGGGCGTCTGTTCCGCGGCGAGGAGCGGCTCGAAGGCGGCCGCATCGGCGAGCCCGGCGCGAGCCTGCTGGCGCAGCAGTTGCGCGCGGCCGATCTTCCGATGGCGCGGCTCAAGACCGGCACGCCGCCGCGCATCGATGGGCGCACCATCGACTGGGCACAGCTCGACGAACAACCGAGCGATGGCGAGGTCTGGACGATGTCGCCGCTGAGCGAGCGGCGCACGGTGCCGCAGGTTTTCTGCGCCATCACCCGCACCAGCCAGCAGACGCATGACATCATCCGCGCCAATCTGGATCGCTCGCCGCTGTTCAGTGGCGCGATCGGTGCGCAGGGGCCGCGCTACTGCCCCTCGATCGAGGACAAGATCCACCGCTTCGGTGACCGCGACGGGCACCAGGTCTTCCTCGAGCCCGAAGGGCTGGATACGCATCTCGTCTATCCTAACGGCATCTCGACCTCGCTCCCCACCGATGTGCAGCTCGCCTTCGTGCGAAGCATGGCAGGTCTCGAACGCGCCGAGATCGTCGTGCCGGGCTATGCGGTCGAATATGATCATATCGATCCGCGCGCGCTCGACCATCGTCTCGAGGTGCGCGCGATCCCCGGCCTCTATTGCGCGGGCCAGATCAATGGCACCACCGGGTACGAGGAAGCCGCGGCACAGGGACTGGTCGCAGGCATGGCGGCGGCCGGCGCAGTGCTCGGCCGCGATATCGCGCTGCCCGATCGCGCGAGCAGCTATCTTGCCGTCATGATCGACGATCTGGTGCTGCAGGGGGTGACCGAACCTTATCGCATGCTCACCGCGCGCGCCGAGTATCGGCTGAGGCTGCGCGCCAACAATGCTGGCGACCGGCTGACGGCAATGGCCATCGCCAATGGTGCGGTGGGCGAGGAGCGTCAGCGCTGGTTCGAACAGCGTCAGTCGGCCAAGGCGGCGGCTCTCTCGGCGCTCGAGCGCCAGGCGAGCTGCACCGAGCTTGCCGCGCTCGGCCTGCCGGTCAAGGCGGATGGAAGCCGCCAGAGCCTGTATGACTGGCTGCGATTTCCCGCGATCGATCTTGCCTCGCTCGCGCCGCTGCTGCCCACAGAGATGGCTGCGCTGCCCGACGACCTGTGCGCCGAGATCGAGGAGGATGCGGTTTACGCGCCTTATCTTGCCCGGCAGGACGCCGAGTTGCGTGATCTGCGCGCCAACGAGAAGGTGCTGCTCGGTGCCGATATCGATTATCGCGCGATCACCGGTCTTTCGAACGAGATGGTCGAGCGGCTCGATCTGGCGCGGCCCGAGACGCTGGCCGAGGCCGGACGCGTGCGCGGTGTGACCCCGGCGGCGCTCGCCGCCATTCTTGTCCACGCCCGCAAGCGCGCCGCATGATCCTGCATAGCGAGGAAGAGGCGCGCGCCTGGGTCGCCGCGCTGCCCGGTGTTTCACGTGAAACAATGGATCGGCTCGATGCGCTCGCCGCCTTCGTCGCGGACGAGGCGAAGCACCAGAACCTTGTCTCTGCTGCCACGCTCGCTTCGATGTGGCAGCGGCACATCACCGATAGCGCGCAGCTGCTGCGCTTTGCCGAGCCGCAGCCGGATGAGCATTGGGTCGATCTCGGCAGTGGGGCGGGGTTTCCTGGATTGGTCATTGCACTGCTCGCACCATGTCGGGTGACGCTGGTCGAATCGCGAGCGCTGCGAATCGGCTATCTCAACAGAGCCATCGACCGGTTCGGGTTGCGGGGCAGGGTGGGGGTTGCAGGCCGCGCACTCGACAAGGTCGAGAGCTTTGCTGCCGATTACATATCCGCGCGCGCCTTTGCCCCGTTGGCGCGCCTGCTCGAAGGCGCGGGCCGTTTTTCCACAGAAAACACACGCTGGCTGCTGCCAAAGGGGCGCAACGCGCGCAGGGAACTGGAAAGCATCGCTGCGCCGTGGCAGAAACTGTTCCACGTGGAACAGAGCCTCACCGATGCCGATGCCGCGATTCTCGTCGGAACGGGATGCGTGACGCCGCTGGAAAGCCCGAAGGCGCCGCGCCGCAAGACCGAGCGCAGACACAGGAGCAAGTCATGATCCGCATTGCGGTCGCGAATCAGAAAGGCGGGGTGGGCAAGACCACGACCGCGATCAACCTCGCGACGGCGCTCGCAGCGACGGGCCTGTCGGTGCTGCTGATCGATCTCGACCCGCAGGGCAATGCCTCGACCGGGCTCGGCATCGCGCGCAACGATCGCGAATTCTCGAGCTATGACCTGCTGACCAACGAAAGCTCGCTCGCGCAATGCTGCGTGCCGACGCAGATCCCGGGGCTCGACGTGATTCCGGCGACCGTCGATCTTTCAGGCGCCGAGATCGAGATGGTCGATCTGGAAATGCGCACGCACCGGCTCAAGGCTGCGATGGACGGTGCCCCCGGGGATCGCTGGCAGGTGTGTCTGATCGACTGCCCGCCCTCGCTCGGGCTGCTGACGCTCAATGCGCTCGTTGCGACCGACCAGGTGCTGGTGCCACTGCAATGCGAGTTCTTCGCGCTCGAGGGACTGAGTCAGCTGCTGCAGACGGTCGAACGGGTGCAGCAGCGGTTCAATCCGGATCTGTCGATCATCGGTGTGGTGCTGACCATGTATGACCGCCGCAACCGCCTGACCGACCAGGTATCGGATGATGTTCGCGCGGTGCTCGGACGGCTCGTGTTCGACACCGTCATCCCGCGCAATGTGCGGCTTTCCGAAGCGCCGAGCCACGGCATGCCGGCGCTGATCTACGATCATCGCTGCGTCGGCTCGGAAGCCTATATCGCGCTCGCACGCGAATTCATCACCCGCATGCCGCGCCTGGAAGAGGAAGCAGCCTGATGGCCGAAGACAATAGCGGTCTGCCCGATATCGCCAAGGCGCTGGGGCGCAAGCGTCCGACGGGTCTGGGGCGCGGGCTCAACGCGCTGCTCGGCGAGGTGGGACGCGAGGAACCGCTGGCGCGGCGCGACGAGGGCGGCGAGGGCCAGGCCAGCACGACCACCGGGCTGCGCACATTGCCGCTCGCCGACATCCGTCCGCATCCCGGCCAGCCGCGCCGCTATTTCGACGAGGAAGCGCTCGACGATCTGGCGCGCTCGATCGCGCAGCGCGGGGTGATCCAGCCGGTCATCGTCCGCCCGCGCAAGGGCGGCGGGTACGAGCTGGTCGCCGGCGAACGCCGCTGGCGCGCGGCGCAGCGCGCGCGGCTGCACGAGATCCCGGCGATCGTTCGCGAACTTAGCGACCCCGACACGCTGGCGCTGGCGCTGATCGAGAATATCCAGCGCGAGGACCTGAACCCGGTCGAGGAGGCCGAGGCCTATCAGCGGCTGGTCGGCGATCAAGGCTATTCGCCGGTCGAGGTCGCCCGCATGGTCGACAAGTCGCGCAGCCATATCGCCAACCTGATGCGGCTGCTCGCGCTGCCGCAGCCGGTGCTCAAGATGGTGGCCGACAAGAGCCTGAGCATGGGCCATGCCCGCGCGCTGATCAACGTGCCTGATGCCGAGGCGATCGCCGCCGAAGTGGTCGATCGCGGGCTTTCGGTGCGCGAGGTCGAGAAGCTCGTGCGCCGCGCGCGCAGTGATGCCGGGGGCAAGTCGGGCGGCAAGCCGCGCGCCGGGGGAGCATCCGAAGGCAGCAATGCCGATATCGAGGCGGTCGAGCGGCATCTGGAAGATCTGCTCGGCCTCAAGGTCAAGATCAGCGCCGAGGCCAACCAGCGCAGCGGCAGCGTGACCATCCGCTATGGCAATCTCGACTATCTAATTATTACAAATATTTAAGCTGTCATTCCCGCGAACGCAGGAATCCCGCTTCAAGTGCGAACGTTCAAGGCAGCGGGACCCCCGCCTGCGCGGGGGTGACGATGGAAAGGGGCAGGGGAAGAACCTTCAGCCCCGCTCGACCACGTTCAGCTCGTTGATCGCCTTGTGCACCCGCGCCTCGATCTCCTCGCGCGACAGCCCTGCGGGGATCATCTCGCCGAAGCGATAGACGATGATGCCGGGGCGCTTGATGAAGCCGCGCCGGGGATAGAGATGCCCGCTTGCCAGCGCGATCGGCACCACCGGCAGCTTGGCGAGCTTGTACAGCCCGGCAAAGCCCGCCTGGAGCGGCGGCTGCTCGCCCGGCGGGGTGCTGGTGCCTTCGGGGTAGATGACGATCGAGCGCCCCTCCGCGACGAAGCGGCGCACCTCGGCCATCATGTTTCGCAAGGCCACCGCGCCGCCCGCGCGGTCGATGAAGATCATGCCATAGGTGCGCGCGATATGGCTCCACAAGGGAATGCGCGACAGCTCGATCTTGGCGACGACGGCAGGCCGGTTGAAGATGCGCAGCAGCTCGATCGTCTCGAAAAAGCTCTCGTGCTTGATCGCATAGAGCACCTGGCCCTGCGGTATCGGCCCCTCGATGCGCACGCGGATACCGAGAAACGTCCGGGCGCAGCAATAATGATACATGCCCCAGCCGCGCGCCATGCTCTGCAGCCGGTGGCGCGAAAAGGGCAGGATGATGAAGGCGATGATGACGATGAACACCGATCCGCCGTAAAAGGCGATGGTGAACAGGATCGACCGGAGGATGGCCAGCAGCGTGCGCGCCATGATCAGACCCCGAACAGTCCGGCGATGACGCGCAGCACCAGCTTGTTATACTCGCGCCACAGCGTCATCAGGCTGGGCTTGCTCGCGACCGCATCGGGATAGATGGCGATATCGTCGGGCAGCGCGCGGTGCAGCTCGTATTCGGCGCGGCGCATGTGCCAGTCGGTGGTGACCAGCCGCACCGATTTCACCTTGCGCTGCTTGGCCCAGCGCGCGGTTTCCAGCCCGTTCGAGCGCGTGTCATAGGCGCGGAAGCCCAGATCGACGCAGCAGTCGAACAGCGCCACCGATCCCGGATATTGCGCGCTCAGTTCGGCGGGGCGGACATCGCGATCGACGCCCGAAATCAGCATGCGCTCGGCCCATTTGTTGCGCAGCGCCTCCAGTCCGCGGTCGATGCGCAGCGGGCCGCCGGTCGGCACGACGACGGCATCGGTCTGCTGGTCGCCCAATGGCTGCGGCAGCAGGATCGCAAACCAGGCAAAGCCCAGGATCCAGGCCAGCAGCACCGATGACAACAGGCGAACGATCACAGCTTCTTCCTGAGCGCGCCGAGCACCGTCACCCGCGCGGTGAATACAGCCAGCGCAATACCCGCTATCGGCACAGTTGCAAGCAGCAGCCAGTCGACCGGGCCGAACGATCCGGCGGAGACCAGCCCCGAATCGAGCCGCGCCGCGGCGCGCCCAAGCATCCACAGCACCGGCGCAGCGAGCAAGCAGCCGATCAGCGCGCCCAAGGCGGCATCGAGCGCGATGCGCCGCTGGAACAGCCGCGCGATCTGCTGGTGCGTGCTGCCGAGCAGGTGCATGATGTCGATCGTGTCGGCATGCGCGGCAAAGCTGCTGCGCGCCGAGAGCATGACCGAGGCGGTGGTCGCGAGGGCAAGCAGCGCGACCAGCGCGATCGCCAGCCAGCGCAGCGTCGCGATCAGATCGAACACCGGTTTCAGCCACTGGCCATGCGCATCGATCCGCGCATCGGGTGCAACGGGTTGCATCGCGCGGCGCAGCCGGGTCAGCGTGGCGCCATCGGCCTGCGCGCGAAAATCGACGTCGATCAGCGCGGGCAGGGGGATGTCGCGGCTCGTCGCGCCGCTGCCCAGCCATGGCGTCAGCAGCGCGCGGACCTCGGCCTCGCTCACCTGGGTGACGCTCGCCACCGCGCGGTCGGAACGGAGCAGCGCCTCGGCCGCCAGCGCCTGTTTCTGCCGTGCGTCGCCATCGGCATTGACGATCTGCACCGTCGCGCGCCCGGCCAGATCGGCGTTGATCTGCCGCGCGGCGCTGCCCAGCGCCAGCGCGGCGGCGGCGGCGAGCAGCGTGAGGAACAGCATCACCGCGATCACCCAGGGCATCGGCCCAGTGAGGCGCGCCTGCGGGATCAGCCGGCGATCGTGGCCGGTGGGGAAGAGCGCGCCGATCATCGGCGCGGCTCGCCCTGCTGCGGTGCCTTGTCGGCCCAGCCGGTCATATCCGAGGGGCGCGGCGGATAGCGCAGCGCGCCGGTGGGGTCGGACAGACGCCCCGCTTCCAGCCGCATCATCTGCGCGCGCTTGATCCGCGTCATCAGGTGCACGTCGTGCGTCGCGACGATGATCGTCGTGCCCATGCGATTGAGCGCCTCGAACAGCCGGAGCAGCTTGACCGCCATGTCGGGATCGACATTGCCCGTCGGCTCGTCCGCCACGAGAATGTCGGGCCGGGTGATGACCGCGCGCGCGATGGCGACACGCTGCTGCTCGCCGCCCGAAAGCGTCGCGGGCAGGGCATCGCCGCGCGCGCTCAATCCCACCCAGTCGAGAATCTCGCGCACCGGTGTCGCGATATCCTGGTCGCGCATGCCGGCGATGCGCAGCGGCAGCGCGATATTGTCGAACGCGGACAGGTGCGGCACCAGCCGGAAATCCTGGAACACGACGCCGATGCGGCGGCGGAAGCCCGGCAGCCGGTCGCGCGCCAGCGTCATGAGGTCGCTGCCGAACAGCCGGATCATGCCGCGGCTGGGGCGCTGCGCGAGATAGAGCAGTTTGAGCAGCGAGGACTTGCCCGCGCCCGACGGCCCGGTGAGGAAATAGAACTGGCCAGAGAACAGCGTGAACGAAAGGTCGATCAGCGCCTCTGGCCCGGTGCCATAGCGCAGCCCCACATTCTCGAACTGGACGATGCTTTCGACCGAAGGGGCCATCTGCGGGGCGCTCATGCAGCGGCGATAGCGCGGCGCGGGCCAAACAGGCAATGGGAATGCGCACCTTGGCGTCACCCGCACTGCCAAATCCCGCTCGCTTGACGTCAAGCCGTTGAAAAACCGGCCTTGGGCGCAATCAGCAGTGGAAAACATGGGGTCACCCCATGGGCAGGCGGCGCAAGCCCCTTGCGGCGATTCGCCCATCATGGTTAGAAACGCCATGATTATTGCGTGCCCTGCGTGCAACACCCGCTATGCGGTTCCCGACAGCGCCATCGGTATCGATGGACGATCGGTGCGTTGCGCCAAATGCGGGCACAGCTGGTTCCAGCATGGTCCGGACGTTCCTGCGCCGGCGCCGACTCCGGCCCCCGTCGCAGAACCTGCGCCCCAGCCAGCGCCTGCACCGGTGCCTGCCGCATCCGCCGCACCGGCGGCGGCGCCGGCCCCGGTCGAACCCGAACCGAAGCCCGCAGCGCCTGCGCTCAGCCGCCCGATCGTGGCGAGCTATGCCGATGATGCGCTGGCCGACCGGCCGAGCAGCTTCAACCACGAACCGCCGTTCCGCCCGCGCCGCAACCCTGCCAAGCTGTGGATGATCGGCGCGGTCGCCTTCGCGCTGGTCGCGTCGGGCGCCGCTGTCGCCATCCAGACCTTCGGTCTGCCCGGTTTCATCGCCGATGCCAGCCTGCCCTTTGCCGAGGTCGAGCCCGATCTGGTGATCGATTTCCCGCCCAGGAAGCAGGAACGGCGCACGCTTCCCAACGGCACCGAATATTTCAGCGCCTCGGGCACGATCAGGAACCTGAGCCAGCGTGCGCAGGACGTGCCGCCGATGCTGGTGGTGCTGCGCGATGCGCAGGACCGGGTGGTGTTCAACTGGATCATCAACCCGCCGGTCGAGAAGCTGGAGCCGGGCCAGTCGGCCGATTTTCGCCAGGCGATGGTCGATGTTCCGCGCTCGGCCACCTCGGCCGAGATCGCCTGGGCCAAGCGCAACTGATCGCGCGCACCGGCTGGCAGGCTGGCAAGATTCCCTTGTTGCTATGGGCGTTGCGCTTTGCTAATGGCGCGGCCTGCCACGCGGGCAGGGCCTTCAGAAACGGCCGAAATCCCCGCGAATTGCTGGACTGTGCGGTCATGGCGGAATTGGTAGACGCGCAACGTTGAGGTCGTTGTGGGCGAAAGCCCGTGGAAGTTCGAGTCTTCTTGACCGCACCAGTCATCCAGGGTTCCGCCGCTCAGGCGGCCCCTCAGATTCCCGACAATCGCTCCCCGATCGCCTGGCCCATACGCAGCGGCGCGCCGGGCTGTAGCGCGTCGTGCCAGGCGACACGGCCCGGCTCGAACAGCAGCACCACGGTCGATCCCAGATAGAAGCGGCCCATCTCGTCGCCAGCCTGGAAGCGATGGGGGCTGCCGGTGAAATCCTCGGCGACCGGGCTGGTCTCGTGGTCGTGAAAGCGGTGCGGCCAGACGGTGTCGATGCCTGCAACGATCATCGCGCCGACCATCACGCTCGCGAACAGGCCGTCAGGGCCGTCGAACAGACAGGCGAGCCGCTCGTTGCGCGCAAACAGCCGGTCGACCCCGGCAGCGGTGCCCGGATTGACCGAGAACAGCTTGCCGGGAAGGTACACGGTCGATTGCAGCATGCCCGCAGCGGGCATGTGCACGCGGTGATAGTCGCGCGGGCTCAGGTAAATCGTGACGAACTGCCCGCCATCGAACCGGTGCGCGTCGCCGCCCTGGCCACCGAGCAGTTCATCGACGCTGTAGTCGCGCCCCTTGGCCTGGATGATCCGGCCATCGCGGATCGGCCCGAGCTGGCTGACCGCGCCGTCGGCCGGGCTGAGGATGAACCGATCGGCATCCGCCAGCGGTCGCGCGCCGGGCTTGAGCTCGCGGGTGAAGAAGTCGTTGAAGCTGGCAAACTGGCCGAAGCCGCGCGCCGCCTCGCCCATGTCGACACCATAGGCGGCGGCGAAGCGGCGGATCATCGAATCGCGCAGCCAAGGGCTCTCGCTTGCCGCCAGCCTTCCGGCGAGCCGGGTCAGGGCGTGCTGCGGCACCAGATGCTGTAACGCAATGAAGGCAGAGGACATGGCACGGCTCTACCCCACGCATCGCTGCCCGGCCACCTTTATCGCGACGATCAGGCGGCCACCCAGCTGCCATGGAAGCTGAGCGGCAGCGCGACGTCGCTGCGCCAGCTCGCCACTGGACCATCGGCGATGCGGCGCGCATCGAACAGGTGAAGTTCGGTGGCTTTTGCATCGAGGTTGAGCGTGGTGCCGATCAGGTGATGCTGTCCGGCGGGCACGAATTCCTCGACCAGATGTCGCGTTCCGAAATCGAAGCTGTCATGGCGGCCCCTGACCCAGTCCCAGCTGCCGACGCTGCGCGCGAACGGGCGGTTGCTGCCATAGCCGCCGACATGCACCGTTGCCGACCGGGGCAATCCGGCGAGCTCGGGCGCGCTGCGCGGGAATTCGGCGGTAATCCCGGCGGGCGTCAGCGTGGCGCGGCCGTCGGGGTGCAGCGCGACCAGGTTGAGCTCGGGCCGCTCGACATGGACATAGCGTCCCTCGACCAGCCCCGGCGCGCCTTCGACCGCAAAGGTCACGTCCTTGTGGAAGCAGCCGTCGAAGCGGATCGTGCCGTCCTTCTCTTCCCAGGCATCGCCCAGATGGAAGAAGGAGAGCGGCGGCAGATCGAACACGCTGGCCTTCGACAGGTCGTCCTTGTCGAGCACCAGCACCTTCGATCCCAGCTCGGGCTGCCAGGTCAGGCTCTTCGAGAAGGGCAGCTTCATCGCGCCCGCGATCCAGGGCTGGCACAGGATCACCAGATGCCGCGCGGTCGCGGTGAAATCGTGGATATAGCTCGCCATCGGCAGCTTCACCGCCTCGCCTGCCTCGAACGCGCCGTCCTTCGACAGCCGCCAGACACAGACCGCCGCGCCGCCCGATCCGATGTTCCAGATGCGGCCATCGGGCTCGATGCGCGGATGCGCGAGGAACGGCATGTGCTTGAGATCGTCGCGAAAGGTGACCTGTCCCTGCGTCTCGAGGCTGGCCGGATCGAGCGCGGTGGCGGAGCCCGCCTCCCACAAGGCCAGCAGGCGATTGCCCGCCTTGATGACATGCGTGTTGGCGGCGTTGGTGTCATCCGAGCTGCCGACGATCGCGCCGGGCTGCTGCAGCGTGCCGACGCCAGTTCAGTCATGGGCGTGGGCCGGGTGGAGAGGGGTCAAGCCTGGCATCGTCAGTACAGGGTCAGACCTGCTTCATGCCGAGTTCGGCACCGGTGACCGGATCGACCGTGGGGTCCGATGCGGTGCGCTCGGCCATCGCCAGCACGGTGCGCAGCTGGTCCTTGGGCAGTTCGACCTCGGCGGTGCCGTCGCCGCCATCGACCGGGCCATGCGCCTCGAGATCGTCGATCCGCTGCCACTGGTCGCCGCTGTTCCACGGTCCTTCGGTATCGCCGGGGCCAGTCGACGCGTTGACATAGAGCGAATCATAATCGCCCATCGCGCCAAGCTTGCCCGGCGGGAAATTGTCCGCGATCGTGTAAAGCGCCTTCTCGAACGACTTCTGGTGGGCGATCTCGCGCGTCATCAGAAAGCCGAGCGCATCCTTGATGCCCGGATCGTCGGTCACGTTGATCAGCCGCTCGTAGACGATCTTGGCGCGCGATTCGGCAGCGATATTGCTGCGCAGGTCGCAGGTCGGGTCGCCGCGCGAGTCGACATAGGCCGCGGTCCATGGCACGCCCGACGAATTGGTGAGCGCGGGGCCGCCGCCATAGAGGATCGCCTGGGTATGGCTGTTGCCGCCTGCGGTGAGCGACCGGTACAGGTCCGCTTCCTCGAGCGCGGCTTCGGCAAGGTCACCCTTCGCCCCCTTGTTGAGCATCGCGACGATCGAGCCGATCACCTCGAGATGGCTCAGCTCCTCGGTGGCGATGTCGAGCAGCATGTCCTTGCGGCCGGGATCCTCCTCGGCGAGGCCTTGCGTGAAATAGCGCATGGCCGCGGCGAGCTCGCCATCGGGGCCGCCGAACTGTTCGAGCAGCAGCGAGCCGAGCACCGGGTTCGGCTCGGACACGCGGACGGTATATTGCAGGCGTTTGTTATGGGTGAACATGCAGGTTTCCTTGGCGAAGGGCAACCCGGACCGGGATGATCCGGGGCGTCGAGATCAGGTGGCCGTGGTCGTGGGGTGGGCCGTCGTCATGGTGGCGGCATGGCCGACCCGCTCTTCGCGGCGCAGCGTGCGCGGGATGGTGTTGTGCCGGGGCGCAGGCAGCGCGAGCGTGATCAGCGCACCGATCAACGGCGCGCCCATGATCCACAGAGGCAGCAGCGGAAAGCCGAGAAAATAGGTCATGGCGGTTGCTCCATAGGGCCGGGGCGGGGTGTCCCGGCAGGATGGCGCAAGGCTGGGCCTCGATCGGCCCGCCCCCAATAACATGGGTCAGGTTCGGCCAAATTGGCCGGAATCGCGGGGCCTCACCTATGTAAGATTGCCGCGAGCCACGCTCGGCTAGGTGCCGGATCAGTCCGCTAGCGACACGCCCGTCCGTTCCAGGACCGGCGGCCACCTTCGATCCGGAGATACCCGATGCACCGCCCGTTCCAGCACAGCCAGACCCCTGCCCTCTCGGTGCGCCCGGTGATCGTCTGTTTCTCGCACCTTCGCTGGGACCTGGTGTTCCAGCGGCCGCAGCACATCATGACCCGTCTCGCCAGCCAGTTCGACGTGACCTATTGGGAGGAACCGCGTTTCGATGCGGCGTGCGATTCTCCCCGGCTCGACCGCAGCAGCGTCGAGGGCGGGGTGACGCGGCTGGTTCCGGTGCTGCCCGAAGGCCTTGACGGCGCCGCCATCGATCGGGCGCTCGGCGCCTTGCTCGAGGCCGAGGTCGCGGGCCACCGCGGACCGCTGGTCTTCTGGTACTATACCCCGATGATGCTGGCGTTCAGCGCCGCGATGCAACCCGATTTCACCGTCTATGACTGCATGGACGAGCTCGCCAATTTCGCCTTCGCGCCCGCCGATATCGCGCAGCGCGAGGCGAGCCTGATGGCGCGCGCCGACCTGGTGCTGTGCGGCGGGCGCAGCCTCTACGAGGCGCGGCGGAGCCGTCATCCGAACGTCCACTGCTATCCTTCGGGCGTCGATATCGCACATTTCGCGCGCGATGCCGCGACCACCGCAGAGCCCGAGGACCAGGCAGCATTGCCGCGTCCGCGCCTCGGCTTCTATGGCGTGATCGACGAGCGCATGGACCTGGCGCTGCTCGCCGAACTCGCGGCGCTGCGCCCCGACTGGGCGTTCGTGATGATCGGCCCGGTGGTCAAGATCAGCCCCGACGATCTGCCGCGCGCGGCCAATATCCACTGGCTGGGCGGGCGCGATTACGCGCAGCTGCCCGATTATGCGGTGCACTGGGACGTGGCGCTGATGCCGTTCGCGCTCAACGCCTCGACCCGGTATATCAGCCCGACCAAGACTCCCGAATACATGGCGAGCGGGCTTCCGGTGGTCTCGACCCCGATTGCCGATGTCGTCGCGACCTATGGCACGCTCGGCAGCATCCGCATCGCCGCGGACGCGCGCGGGTTCGTGTCCGCGTGCGAAGCGCTGCTTAGCGCCGATTCGCGGACCAGCGCCGCCTGGAGAGCCGAGGCGGAGACGTGCCTCGCCGACAAGAGCTGGGACGGCACCGTCGCCCGGATCGCGCGCCAGCTGCAGGATGGCCTTGTCGCGCGGCAGGTCGCGCGCATCTCGAGCGCGCGCGCCGTCAATCGCGCGCGTCATTATGACGTGCTCGTCGTCGGCGCGGGTTTTGCCGGTGCGGTGATGGCCGAGCGGATCGCGGCGGGATCGGGCAAGTCGGTGCTGGTGATCGACAAGCGCGACCATATAGCGGGCAATGCCTATGACCATCATGACGATGCGGGCATCCTGGTGCACAAGTACGGACCGCATATCTTCCACACCAACAGCCGCGACATCCTCGATTATCTCTCGCGATTTACCGGCTGGCGGCCCTATGAGCATCGCGTGCTCGCAGCAGTCGACGACCGGCTGGTGCCCATGCCGATCAACCGGACAACGCTCAATGCGCTCTACGGCCTGAACCTCGAGACCGAGAAGGACGCCGCCGCCTATCTGCAATCGGTCGCGATCGATGTCGGCGAGGTACGCAATTCGCGCGATACCGTGGTGTCGCAGGTGGGCGAGGACCTCTATGCCAAGTTCTTCGAGGGCTATACCCGCAAGCAATGGGGCGTGGATCCGCGCGAACTGGACAAGTCGGTGGCGGCGCGCGTGCCGGCGCGCACCAATACCGATGACCGATATTTTACCGATGTGCACCAGTGCATGCCCGACAACGGCTATACGAAGATGTTCATGGGGATGCTGAACCATCCGCAGATCGACGTGCTGACCGGCCAGGGCTATGACGACCTGCCCGAGACGATCAGCTGGGATCATCTGGTCTGGACCGGGCCGATCGACGAATATTTCCACCACCGGCTCGGCCGCCTGCCCTATCGTTCATTGCGCTTCGAGCACGAGACGCTGGAACAGGAACAGGCGCAGCCCGTCGCGACGGTCAACTATCCGGATTATGACGTACCCTTTACCCGCATCACCGAGTTCAAGCATCTGACCGGGCAGCAGGCCGAGGTGACCAGCATCATGCGCGAATATCCGGCGGACGAGGGCGATCCCTATTATCCCGTGCCCAATGCCGCGGCGCAGGACATGTACCGGCGCTATGCGGCGCTGGCGCGCGATTGCCCGGACGTCACCTTTGTCGGGCGGCTCGCCACCTATCGCTATTACAACATGGACCAGATCGTCGGCCAGGCGCTGGCAACCTGGCGCAGGCTCGATGCGCGCTGGCGGCTCGACGCGCTTTCGACCCTGGGCGTGGTGGCTGCCGAATGAAGCATGTCACCGAGCTCGAACCCGCCGCGATCCGCCGCGTCGCCGCCCCGCATCCCGACCGGGACTGGGTGCGGTGCGCGAGCGGCGCGCCGTATTTCCAGACCGAATCGGGCACGGCCTGGGCGCCGGTCGGGCATAACGAGGCGATCACCTGGCCGCATCTCGCGCCGCTCTATCGCCGGCAGGATGTCGCATCGGTCGACCGGCATTTCGCCGCGCTGAAGGCGAGCGGCGTCAATTGCCTGCGCCTGATGCTCGATTACAACCAGGTCCGCCACCGCCATCTGGAAAGCCGCTGCGGCCATTTCAGCCCGGCCATGGTGCGGATGTGGGACGATCTCATCCAGCTGGGCGAGCGGCACGACATCCGCTTCCTGCTCACCCCGTTCGACACCTTCTTCATGGCGCGGCGCTGGAAGACGCACCCTTATGCGCAGGCGACCGGGGGCCCGTGCAAGTCGCCGCGCCACATGTTCACCTGCGAAGCCACGCGCGCGGCGATCATCAACCGGCTGCTGTTCGCGACCCGCCGCTGGGGGCACAGCCAGGCGGTGTTCGGCTGGGACCTGTGGAACGAGATCGACAGCTTCTATGCCGGCGGCGACATGGCGGCGGTGCACGATTTCGTCGGCGAGGTTTCGGCCGCGCTACGGGCCGAGGAGCTGCGCGTGCATGGCCGCAGCCATCCGCAGACGGTGTCGGTCTATCTCCCCAACCTGCTGCTCCGCCCCGAGCTCGGCGAGGTGATCTTCCGCCACCCCTCGCTCGATTTCGCCAGCGTGCACCTGTACGAAAAGGGCACGATCGACCATCCGCGCGGCACGCTCGCCCCAGCCGAGGCGACCGCGCGGCTGATGACGGCAGCGGTCGAGCAATGCCCGGTCGATCGGCCATTGCTCGATACCGAGCACGGCCCGATCCATGCCTTCAAGGACCGGCACATCACGCTTCCAGATGATTTCGACACCGAACTGTTCCGCCGCATGCAATGGGCGCATCTGGCGAGCGGCGGCGCAGGCGGCGGAATGCGCTGGCCCTATCGCCATCCGCATGTGCTGCTGCCCGCGATGCATCAGGCGCAGGGCGTGCTCGCGCGCTTCCTGCCGCTGATCGACTGGCGCAGCTTCCGCCGGCAGCCGCTCGGCGAGCGCCTGCGCGCGCCCGGATTCGACGGGCTCGCCCGCGGATGCGGCGATGCCCGCCAGGCGGTCGTGGTGCTGATGGCCAACCGCGCGCAATGCGGCCATGCCTTTGCGCTCGACATTCTGGGGCTCGAGCCCGGCGTCTACAGCGTCACCCAGGTGAACACGCTGACCGGAGAGGCGGAAACCGCTCAGGTCCAGACGATGCAGGACGGAACGCTCACCGTGCTGGCGGGCGGGACGGGACAGGATGTCGCGCTCGCGGTGGTGCGCACCGATTCGAGCGACTAGTCACCGCGCCGGTCGCGCGCGGTGCGCAGACCGATCGCGAGCGCGGCCAGCGTGACCATGTTGCGGATGTCGCGCCGCGGCCGCTCGCCGTAATCGACACGATAGACCCAGGACTGGTCGGGCACCGCGACGCCGATATAGGCAACGCCAGCGCCCTCGCTTTCGTCAGGGTCGGACGATCCCGCAAAGCCGGTAATGCCGAGCGAAAGCTGCGCGTCGGCAAGACAGAGGCTGTTTTCGGCGAGCGCGCGCGCCACCGGTTCGCTCACCGCGCCCTGCTCGTCAATCAGCCCCGGGTCGATGCCCAGCATGTCGTGCTTGGCCGCGACCGAATAGCAGACATAGCCCCGGTCGAGGCAATGGCTCAGTCCCTCGACATCGGTGAGCAGCGACGACAGGAAGCCGCCGGTGCAACTTTCCGCCGTCGCCAGCTTCCAGTCCATCCTGTCGAGCATCGCCAGCAGAGCGCGCGCCGCCGCGGTCAACTGCGCGGAATCGGGCACCACACGTTCGTCGCGGTCCTGTTCGGGTGCTTCGGTCATGCCCGGCCCGTGCGTTCAGCTCGCCAGCGCGACCAGTTCGGGCCGGGGCAGACCTTCGGCCTTGGCCTGGGCCAGCAGTTGCTGCTTCAGTTCGGCCATCTGCGCGCCGAGCGCGACCAGATCGATCTCCGCCTTGCGTACCTGCGCGAAGATGCTGCCGCGCTGGCGCTCCTCCTCATAGACGTGATGCTCGACCTGCTCTTTCAGCACGCTTACCTTGGCGTCATAATAGGCGTCCGAAGGCGAACCCTGCTGCAGCGAGAGGATCAGCGTCTTGGCGCTGTCATGCTCGACCTGCGCCTCGTCCATCATGTCGTCGTCCACCGCTTCGCGGATCCCGGGATAGAAGACCTGTTCCTCGACCATCGCGTGGATCGTCAGCTCCTGGCAGATCTGCTGCACGATCTTCTTCTGCGCCGCCTCGCCGCGCGCATTGTCGTATTTCTCGAACAGCGCTTCCACCGTCCGGTGGTCGTCGGCGAGCATCTGCAACGCGTCGCGGCTTTCCTTCTGGGCCATCTCTCACTCCTTTTTCGGGCAGGCTCAGGCGAGGATCAGCCCGGCCATGTTCATCTCGCGGCTGAGCTTCTTGTTCTCCTCGTCGCTCAGGCGCTCGCGCAGCGCGGGGAACAGCTCGTCCTCTTCCTGGCGCATATGCTCCTCGAGCGCGCCGCGCAGGCGGCCGAGCGTTTCGTTGAACGCCGGATCGCCCTTGTCCATATGGCCGAGCTCGTAGAGCATCGCCTTGACCTCGCCATGGTCGCTGTTGAGCGACCTGGCCGCATCGCCCTCGCCCCCCTGGCCGAGCACGGGATAGATGACATTCTCTTCCTGCATCGCGTGCTTGGTGATCATGTGCTTGAGGTTCATCAGCAGCATCGCGCGGCGCTCGCTCTGGTCGGGCGAGAGCTGTTCGAGCTTGTCGATCACGGCCAGCGTCGCCTTGTGCTCCTTGATCAGCCCTTCGCACCAGTCCTGCGCCATGGCGGTGGGGGCCTGGACCGCCATCTTGCGGCCGATATTGGCGATCGCCGCCACGCCTGCGGTGAGCAGCAGGCCCTTGACCGAGCTGCTCAGGATCGAGCTTCCGCCCTGTCCATTGGGGGTGCGTCCATTGTGCGTTCGTGAATGGGCCATGGGTATTCCTCTCGATGGGGGCCGCCGATTCGGGGAGGGGGCGGCTTCAGACCCTGTGTCGCGCACCCGCCATCGGTCCACACACGCCTATGTTAACGCCTGCGCGAATTGCCGCGCCTAGCCTTGGCGGCTCATTTTCCATGAGGACGGAGCCATGACCGACAAGAAGCGTATCCCCGACGACATGAAAGCGCGGACCGGCAAGGGCGGTGCGGGGGAATCGGGCGGCGGCGCCTATCCCAACCCGCATACCGGCAAGGAATTGCGCGGCGAAAAACGGGGTTTCATCGAAGGTGGACAGAGCGAGAACCGCTATTACGGGCCGAAGGATGCGCAAGGCAATGCCGCCAAGAACGCAGGGCGCGACGATCTGGCAGGCGACAAGGACCATGAGGGCATGTGATCTGCCCGGCGCCGGTGCCATCTTTCCATGAGCGAGCCGGACGCGCTGGTCTTCACCACCGACGACATGCCCGGCATCACCCGCAAGCGGCGCGGCAAGGGCTTCAGCTATCATGATGCCCAGGGCCGGCTGGTCCGTGACAAGGCGGTGCGCAAGCGCATCGACAGCCTGGCCATCCCGCCCGCATACGAGCAGGTGTGGATCTGCCCTGATCCCAATGGCCATCTCCAGGCGACCGGACGCGATGCGCGCGGGCGCAAGCAGTATCGCTATCACCCCGCCTATCGCGAGCGGCAGGACGCGGCCAAGTTCGCGCGGCTCGCCAGTTTCGGCGCCAAGCTGCCCGCAATCCGCGAACGGGTGGAAAAGGACATCTCGTCGAAGGGAACATCGCGCACGTGCGTGATGGCGACGATCATCCATCTGCTCGATTGCACCGCGATCCGCATCGGCAACGCGCTCTATGCCAAGCAGAACCGCTCCTATGGCCTGACCACGCTGCACTGCCGCCATGTCGCGCTCGAGGCCTCGCAGATCCGCTTCCGCTTCAACGGCAAGAGCGGGCGCAAATGGGACGTCAGCCTGCGCCACAAGCGCGTCGCCAAGGTGCTGCGCGGCCTGCAGGAACTGCCGGGCCAGCAGCTGTTCCGGTACAGGGATGGCGACGAACTGCGCGCGGCCACCTCGGACGATATCAACGCCTATCTGCGCGAGATCGGCGGCGAGGATTTTTCGGCCAAGGATTTCCGCACCTGGTGCGGCACCGTCACCGCCTGTTCGGTGCTGTGCGAGCTGCGCCAGCAGGAACAGTCCCCGCCCACCGAAAAGGCGATCCGCGAGGCGGTGGCGCGCGCCGCCGATGCGCTGGGCAACACGCCGACCATCTGCCGTCAGTCGTACATCCATCCCGAACTGCTCGAAGCCTATCGCGAGGATGACCCGATGTTCCGCCGCACCGATCCCGACGAGGCCGAGCCTGCGGTGCTCAAACTCCTGAAAAAGCGCGGCTGAGGGGGAACCCGGACGGCGGTGGTGCGTGTCCCTTGCATACCTTCATGAATGGACCCCAAAGGAGCCGCATCCGCGTGCCTGAAAGCCTTGCGCAGACGATCGACCCCGCCAGTACCGATGGAGACAGCAGGCCGCTTGCGCTGTTGCTCGATTTTGACGGAACGCTGGTCGAGATCGGCGAGACCCCCGATGCGGTTGCGTTGAGCGCTGCCATGGCCGAAACGCTTGCCGATGCGGCGCGGCGGCTCGACGGGCGGATCGCGGTGGTCAGCGGCCGCTCGCTCGAACAGCTCCACCGGTTGCTGCCGGGCGCGCTGGCAGGCGGGGTGGTGGCGGCGAGCCATGGCCAGGAACTGAGCGTCGACGGCGCGGTCCAGGCCCCTCGTCCCACGCGGCTGTTCGCCGATCTCGCGTTCGAGGCGGCGCTGCATTTCGAGGACTTTCCCGGGATCGTGATCGAGGAAAAGAGCTTCGGGCTCGGCGTGCACTACCGGCTTATGCCGCAGCTGCGCGACCGCGCCGAACAATGGGCGAGGACACAGGCGGCGTCGCACGGGCTGATCGTGCAGCAGGGCGACATGGTGTTCGAGCTGCGCCCCGGTGGATCGGACAAGGGCGATGCGGTGCGCCACATCATGACGCTCGACCGGTTCCGCGGCAGCGCCCCGGTGTTCATCGGCGATGACCTGACCGACATTCCGGCCTTCGAGGCCGCGCGCGCGCTCGGCGGGACCGCGATCAGCGTGGGCTCGCGCACCGCCGACCATGCCAACGAACGGATCGACAGCGTCGAGGGCGTGCGCCGGCGCATTGCGGCGCTGGTCGCATGAGCCCGGCGATGAACGGAGCGATGAATCTCTGGCCGATCGGCAATTGCGAGATCGCGGCGCTGGTCGATCCCAATGCCCGGATCGCCTGGGGCTGCCTGCCGCGCTTCGATGGCGATCCCGTCTTCTGCTCGCTGCTCGAACCCCAGCAGGATCATGGCTATTGGGATATCGTGCTCGAGAATTGCGCGCACAGCGAACAGCGCTATATCCGCAACACCCCGGTGCTGGTGACGCGCATGTCGTGTGACGCGGGCAATGTCATCGAGGTGATCGATTTCATGCCGCGCTTCCCGCGCCACGGGCGGATGTTCCGCCCGGTCGCGATCGCGCGCATCGTCCGCGTGATCAGCGGCAGCCCGCGCATATCGGTTCGCCTGCGACCCGCTTATGCCTGGGGCGAGGGTTCGCCCCGGCTCACTTCGGGCTCCAATCACATACGCTATATCCTGGGCGAGCAAGTCCAGCGATTGACCTCGAACGCCCCCTTGGGGTGGATCAGGGACGAGCGCATGTTCAGGGCAGAACGCGATCTCTATTTCTATTTCGGCCCCGACGAGGGGTTCGACGCGCAGCTCGAGGCGCGGATGGAGGCGATGCTCGACGAGACCGTCTCGACCTGGCAGCACTGGGTGCGCGGGCTCAACCTTCCGCTCGAATGGCAGGAGGCGGTGATCCGCGCCGCAATCACGCTCAAGCTGTGCCAGTACGAGCAGACCGGCGCGATCGTCGCGGCATTGACCACGTCGCTGCCCGAGCATGCCGATTCGGGGCGCAACTGGGACTATCGCTTCTGCTGGATCCGCGATGCCTATTTCACCGTCCAGGCGCTCAACCGGCTGGGCGCGCTCGACGTGCTCGAATCGTACCTGCACTATCTGCGCAACATCGTCGATGCGGCGCGCGGCGGGCATATCCAGCCGCTTTACGGCATTGGCGGCGAGGCGACCCTGACCGAGCACGTCATGCCCGGCCTGAACGGCTTTGCCGGCATGGGGCCGGTGCGATCGGGCAACCAGGCCTATGAGCAGATTCAGCACGACGCCTATGGCCAGATCGTGCTGTCGAGCGTGCAGGCGTTCTTCGACCAGCGGCTGCTGCGCCAGGCGACGGTGCAGGATTTCGAGGCACTCGAGGTCGTCGGCCACCGCGCCTTCGCGATGTTCAACGAACCCGATGCCGGGCTTTGGGAGCTGCGCACCCGCGCGCATGTCCATACTTATTCCGCCGCGATGTGCTGGGCGGCGTGCGATCGCCTCGCCAATGCCGCCGGGGCCATTGGGCGGCCCAAGGCGGCGATGTTCTGGGGCGAGCGTGCCGAGCATATCCGCGCGCATATCGACGCGCATGCCTGGAGCCATGCGGGCAACCATTATTCGGCGGTGCTCGGCGAGCGCACGCTCGATGCCAGCCTGTTGCAGCTGCTCGATCTCAAGTTCATCCGCGCCGACGACCCGCGCTTCATCGCGACGCTCGATGCGATCGAGGGTGGGTTGAGGCGCGGCAGCCATATGCTGCGCTATGCCGACGAGGACGATTTTGGACCGCCGCAATCGGCGTTCAACGTCTGCACCTTCTGGCTGATCGAGGCGCTGCACGCCACCGGCCGCTATGGCGACGCGCGCGCGCTGTTCGAGGAGATGCTGCACCGGCGCACCCCCGCCGGCCTCTTGTCCGAAGATATCGACCCCAGCACCGGGGTGCTGTGGGGCAATTATCCGCAAACCTATTCGCTGGTTGGGCTGATCCAGTGCGCAGGCCTGCTCTCCCGGCCCTGGAGCGACGCGCGATGAACCGGCTGATCTGCATATCGAACCGCGTCCAGGCGGCCAATGGCGGCGCGAGCAGCAATCGCGGCGGGCTGGCGGTCGCGCTGTCGGCAGCCCTGCGCGAGAGCAACGGCATCTGGTTCGGCTGGTCGGGCGAGCAGACCGACCATTTCACCGGGCAGATCAGCTTCCGCCGTCAGGACGGGGTCGCCACCGCGACGATCGACCTGGAAGCGCAGGATATCGAGGAATATTATAACGGCTTTGCCAACCGCACCTTGTGGCCGCTGTTCCATTACCGGCTCGACCTGACCGAGATCGCGCGCGACTTTGCCGGGGGCTATGCGCGCGTCAACCAGCGCTTTGCCGAGACCGTGGCGCCGCTGATCGAACCCGACGACATGATCTGGGTGCACGATTATCATCTGATGCCGCTGGGCCAGCGGCTGCGCGAGCGCGGGTTCGACAACCGGCTCGGCTTCTTCCTGCACACCCCCTGGCCGCCCGCCAGCCTGATGATGTCGCTGCCGGGGCATCGCGAACTGGTCAAAAGCCTGCTCAGCTATGACGTGATCGGCTTCCACACCGACGAATGGCGCGCGTCGTTCATCGACTATATCGTGACGCATCTGGGCGCCGAGCTCGACGGCGATCATGCGCTGCTCGACGGACGATCGACCCGGCTGCTGATCTGCCCGATCGGGCTCGACACCGCCGAATTCACCTCCGCGCTGGGCACGCCCGCCGCGCGCGATGCCGAACAGCGGCTGATCACCAGCGCGGTCGGACGGCAGGTGATCGTCGGCGTCGACCGGCTTGACTATTCCAAGGGCCTGCAGGAGCGCTTCCTGGCTTATGAGCAGCTGCTCACCACCCGGCCCGAATTGCGCGAGAAGCTGTTCCTGCTGCAGATCGCCCCGCCCTCGCGCGGCGACGTGCCGAGCTATCAGCAGATCCGCGCCGAGCTGAACGCGCTGTCGGGCGGGATCAATGGCGAGTTCGCCTCGATCGACTGGGTGCCCGTGCGCTATGTCAACAAGGGCTATGCCCGCGAGGAGCTGTTCGGCATCTACCGCGCCTCGCGCGTCGGCCTTGTCACCCCCTTGCGCGACGGGATGAATCTGGTCGCGAAGGAATATGTCGCGGCGCAGGACCCCGAGGACCCCGGCGTGCTGGTGCTGTCGCGCTTTGCCGGAGCCTCGGTGCAGCTCGATGCCGCGCTAATCATCAACCCGCACAGCAGCGAGGACATGGCCGATGCGATCGCGCGCGCGCTGGTCATGCCGCTCGAGGAACGCCGCGAGCGCCATGCCGCGATGCTGGCATCGGTGGTCAAGCAGGACGTGCGCTGGTGGAGCGCGCGCTTCATTGCGGCGCTGCAGCCGCCCCAGCCGAGCGAGGACCGGCCCCGGCTGGCGCTCGCCGGCGGCAAGGGCTGAACGCCGCCCGTTCCATCTGCAAAAAAATGGCGACCCGAAGGCCGCCAGTGAGGTGGAGAGAAGGAGCGGTCCCGCCCTGGTTATCCGCCGTTACTGATCGGTGGTGGAGCCGGTCGCGCGCGGCGCGCGGTTGGTGCTGGCCGACCCGCCCGTGCTGGTGGTGCCGGACATGCCATCCTGCATCGCACCGCTGGGGTTGCCCGTGGCTGCGCCTGCGGCGGTGCCGGTGCCGGTCATCCCCTGCCCGTTCTGCTCGAGCCAGTCATGATGCTTCTGCACCACCGGGACCACCTTGGCGGCAAAGCCCTTGAGCTCGGCATTGTCGCCGCTCTGCGCATAGCCCTGGTGCAGCGCCAGCGCCTTGCGGTGCGCCGCCATCTGCTGGGTCATGTATTCGCGGTCGAATGCCTCTCCCCTGGCGGCCTTCAGCCGGTCGATCATCGCCTGATGCTCGGCATCGAGCCGTGCCGGGGGCTGAGTGCCCAGATTCGCGCGGGTCACCATCGCCTTCATCTCCTGCGAGGACTTGGTGTGGTCGGTGACCATCATCCGGCCGAAATCCTTGACCTGCTGCGACTGGCCGTTCTTCGTTGCCAGTTCGCCCGCCTGAATCTCGTACATGTCCGAATTCGCAGCCTGCGCCACATAGGTTCCGGTCGATACCGGCGTGGTCGCCATGGCCGCGTCATCCGCAGCACCGGTCGCCATTTCGTCCTGCTGGGTTCCGGCCGCATCGCCCGCTGCCGTGTCCGAGCGTGCCCCATCGGGTGCATCGCATGCCGCCACCAGCAGGGCTGCCGTCAAGATTGCCATATTCCGCATCGCCACATCCTTTCGAAGATTGGTGCGGCAGCGATAGGCGGTACGGCGGAAGGAGGAACTTACATAGGAAAGTCCGCAGGCAAGTCCATGCAGGCCTTCAGCGCAACGGACCTCCGCGCGAACTCTGCATCATGCGCGCGATCATGTGCACCATCTCGGCAAAACCCTGGTGCGACAGCGGCTTTTCGAAGCGGGTGACCTCGCGAAAGCAGTTCGCAATCGGGTCTTCGCCATAGCCGGTGCAGAAGAGAAAGGGGATTCCCATCGCCTCAAGATGCTGGGCGAAGGGAAAGATCAGGGTGCCGCGCAGATTGATGTCGAGCACCGCAATATCGATCCTGCGCGCGGCATCGAGCAGCTCGCGCGCCCCGTCAAGCGTGGCGGCCGGCCCCGTGATCTCGGCCCCGAAAGCGGCCAGGCGCCGCGCAAAATCATCTGCAATCAGGAAATCATCTTCCACGACGAGCACGCGACAACCGCGCAGCAGGCCTTCGTCAGAGGGCAGCGAAGTCATTGATCACTCTGGATAACTGAACCGGGAAGGGAGATCGAAAGGGCATATGCAACATACCCGCGAGGCATGCGTAAGTTCCACCTGACGACGCCATGGGAGGCCCGGGAAGTTGACGCCGCACGTCACCCTCAAATTGCGCGGTTTCGGGGAGCTGGAAACCGCCTCGGAAGATTGGCTGGCCGAGCAGGTCCGGCGCGACGTGCGCCGCCTGCCGCCGCGGGTCGATCTCGTGCGCCAGGGCGAAGGGACCGGCCCGCTGCACGTGCTGATCGAGGGCTGGGCAGTGCGCTACAAGACGCTCGAGGATGGTCGCCGCCAGATCCTCTCGGTGCTGATCCCCGGCGATATCTTCGATATCAACGGTCATCTCGCCCGATCGATGGACCACAGCATTGCCACGCTGACCCCGACGCGGGTCGCGCTACTCGACGACGATTTCCTCGATATCGCACGCGCGCACCATTCCGATCTCGAAAAGCTGCTCTGGTGCGACATGCATGTATCGTCCGCCATCCAGCGCGAGCGCTCGACCTCGCTGGGCCAGCGCACCGCGCGCGAGCGCATGGCGCATATCCTGTGCGAGCTGTTCCACCGCCAGCGCTCGGTGGGCCTCGCGACCGGGCAGCGGTGCAGCTTCCACCTCACACAGACCGAGCTGGCCGAGGCGCTGGGCATGACTCCGGTCTATGTCAACCGCACGCTGCAGGACCTGCGCCGCGAAGGCGTGATCCAGCTCGAGCAGAAATGCCTGACGGTGCTCGATCTGCCGCGGCTCGAGGCGACGGCTTTGTTCGACGCCGGATATCTCAAGATCTGCGAGGCCGATGGCGCGGCAGGTTCGCACAAGGAGAATGCCCATGCCTTCTAGCTGGTCCGGCCCGGTCCAGACGCTCAACCATTTCATCGTCACGCTGCCGCTGCTCGTCTGGCGGGCTGGGCGCGATGGTGCGTGGTTGTGGGCGAGCCCGCAATGGGAGGCATTCACCGGCCAGAGCGAGCCCGATTATGTCGGCGATGGCTGGCTGAATGTCGTGCATCCCGATGACCGCGAGGCCGCGCAGGCAGCCTGGCGCCTCGCGTCGGACCGGCAGAGCTTCGAGGTGGAGTTCCGCATCCGCAACGCCGAGGAGGACCGCTATTACTGGCACAAGACCCGCGCCGGGCCGGTGTTCGACGATGACGACACGATCATCGAATGGCTGGGCACCTCGACCGATATCGACGACCTCAAGCGACTGCGCGACCAGGAGCGGTCGCTGCTGGGGGAGTTGCAGCATCGCGTCCGCAACACGCTGGGCGTGGTGCGGGCGCTGTCGCGGCGCACGGCGGACCATTGCGATACCATCGAGGATTTCGTCGCCAAGTTCGACGGGCGGATCAACACCTTCGCGCGCACCCAGTCGCTGTCGACCCGCTCGGCCACCGGGCAGGTCAACCTGGCCGATCTCGTCCATGACGAGCTGCTCAGCCATCACCTCAATGACGAGGACCAGGTCCGCGCCGAAGGGCCGGACATCATGCTGGGGGTCAAAGCCGCCAACATGCTGGGCCTCGCAATCCACGAACTGGCGAGCCACGCGGTGACATTCGGCGATCCGGGCGATCCGCCGCCACGGCTGCGGGTGCGCTGGGGGATCGACGCTAGCGGGGCGAGGCCGCTGCTGACGCTGGTGTGGAGGGAAGAGGGGCGCAATCTTGCCGATCCCGACCAGGCCCTGGGTGCCCTCGCCCGCGACTTTGTCGAGCGTGCGCTGCATTACGAGATGGACGCCGAGACCGCGATCCAGACGCTGCCCGGCGGGCTGGTGTTCGATGTGCGCCTGCCGCTGGCGCGCGCGCAGGATCGTGACAGCTGATGGCAGATTTGGCGGATTTTATCGGGACTTACCAACCCATGTGATGATCGCGACCGGCCTGGCCGCCTAATCCTGAACCCGACACGGTGCCTTTACCCACCCCCCGACGAGCCTTGAGGGGCACCGTGTCACCATACTTCACAACCAGGGACACACGCCCATGCCCATCGCCAACTGGGCCCGTTACGGGCTCGCCGCCACGCTTGCCACTGCGGCAGGCGGGGTCCTGATCTATCGCCGCAAGCCGGGCATCAACCATGATGCCGCGCCCGCGCGCAGCGCCCGGCATCGCCGACGCTTCGGCGATTATCGCGTCACCGGTGCCACCGTCACCATCCGCGCCACCCCCGAGCAGATTCGTGCCTGCTGGCAGGGCAATGCGCAGCTCTGGCCGGAGCTAGAATATCTGCCCTTTCCCGAAGGCAACCAGCCCGATCTGTTGCTGCCGCCGTCCGAGCTGCGCGACATGGCCTCGCGCCCGTTGCTCACCCGGATCGTCGCCGAGCGCGAGGACGAACTGGTCGCCTGGCGTTCCGAGGGCGACGGCCATGCCGACATGCACGGCCGGCTGCGCTTTCGCGACAATGGCGCGAAGGGCACCGCGGTCGAGGTGATCATGGCGGTTCGTCCGCACCATTTCGCCTCCGCCTGGAAGACCGAGGCGATGATGGCCGAAGCGCTCGAGCTTGGCCTGCTGCGCGATCTGCGCCGATTGAGAATGCTGATCGAGACGGGCGAGATCGCCACCGCCCGGATGCGCCCCGACGCGGCCTGAGCCGCAGCGCATCGCCGATCCAGCAAGACAGAGGAATTCAAGCCATGCGAGCTGCCACCTTCCAGGGCAAGGGCGATATCGACGTCCGCCAGATGCCCGATCCCGCCATCGTCAATCCGCGCGATTGCATCATCGAAGTCACCTCCACCGCGATCTGCGGGTCGGACCTGCACCTGTATGACGGCGTCATTCCCGGCGTCGAAAAGGACGACATTCTGGGCCATGAGTTCATGGGCCGCGTCGTCGCCGTGGGCAAGGAAAGCACGCTCGAGGTTGGCCAGCGCGTCGTCGTGCCCTTCACGATCTTCTGCGGCCAGTGCTTCCACTGTTCGGAGCAGCGCTACAGCAATTGCGACAACAGCTGCCCGGTCGAGGACCAGGAGGTTGCCGAAAAGGCCTTTGGCCACCCGATGGCGGGCATGTTCGGCTATTCGCACCTGACCGGCGGCTTTGCCGGAGGCCAGGCTGAATATGTCCGCATCCCCTATTCGGACGTCGTGCCCTTGGTCGTGCCCGAGGATATTCCCGACGAGCGGCTGCTGTTCCTCTCGGACATCCTGCCCACCGGCTGGATGGCCGCGCTCAACGCCGAGATCGCGCCGGGCGACACCATCGCGGTCTGGGGCTGCGGCCCGGTCGGGCTGTTCACCATCCTCAGCGCCTTCCAGCAGAAGGCCGGACGCGTCATCGCGATCGACGGCGTCAAGGGCCGACTCGACATGGCCGAGCAGCTGGGCGCCGAGCCGGTCAATTTCCACGAGACCGACATTCTCGACGCGCTCAAGCAGATGACCGGCGGCATCGGCCCCGATGCGGTGATCGATGCGGTCGGCATGGAGGCGCACGGCTTTGCGATCGACAACATGGCCGACCGGGTGAAGCAGGCGGTGGGCATCGGACAGGACCGCGCGCATGTGCTGCGCCAGGCGGTCATGGCCTGCCGCAAGGGCGGGCGCGTCTCGGTTCCCGGCGTCTATGGCGGCAAGGCGGATCTGTTTCCGCTGGGCGCGATGATGCAGAAGGGGCTGCAGCTGCGCACCGGCCAGACGCATGTCCGACGCTATACGGCGGAACTGCTCGACCTCATCGAGCGTGATGTCATCGATCCCAGCTTCCTGATCAGCCACCGGCTGCCCCTCGACGAGGCGGCGACCGGCTATCGCAATTTCCGCGATCAGCAGGACGAGTGGATCAAGGTGGTCATGCACCCGTGACCCGGCATTGAAGGAGATTTCCCATGGAATACGGCATTTTCGGCATCGTCATCCTCATCCTCGACCTGATTGCGCTGTTCAGCGTCTGGTCGAGCGGTGCGACGACCGCGACCAAATTGCTCTGGACGCTGCTGATCATCATCCTGCCGGTGCTCGGCCTGATCGCCTGGTTCTTCGTCGGCCCCAAGCGCGCACGCGTGTGACCCCTGGCGTCGCCTATCCGGGCGGCAGGATGAAAGCGCGCAGCGCCTGCCAGGCTTCGGCCTTGGCGGCGAGGGGCAGCGTATAGGCCGGGCTGCTCGAGGGGAGCGCAACGATCGGCAGGTCGTGCCCGGCCAGCGCCCGCATCGCGCCACGCGCCGAAAGCGCGCCGTTGCAGCCCACCGCGCGCAGATACGGCAGGCGCTCGACCAGCGGGGCAAGCGGGTTGACCGTGGCCTCGCGGATATCGTCATCGAGGCTCGAGCCGCGCCGTGCCGAGCCGATGACGTCCCAAAGCCCGACCCCGCGCGCGCCGAGCCGCGCGAGCCGCTCCGGATAATCGAGCGCGACCAAAGGTTCGCCGATCACCCCTTCCATCAGCGCCCAAAAATGATTGCGCGGGTGCCCGTAATAACGCGAAGCCGCCAGCGAGACGCGCCCCGGCAGGCTGCCCAGCACCAGTAGCGTGCAGCGCTCCGGAACCACCGGCGGCAGGCCGGTCACGGGTTCCGTCGAGGAGGGGAGGCGCGTCATCACCTCGTTTCAGCCGGAAAGCACAAATCGCGCCCTATCCTGTGCAAGGCGAATCGGCCCGTCAATGTCAGGAGAATGGATGCCCCCCAAGGATTCGAACCTTGATTAACGGAGTCAGAGTCCGTGGTCTTACCATTAGACGAAGGGGCAATAGGCGGTCGCAATTAGGCGCGTCGGCTTGTGCGGTCAAGACCCAAATCGCAGCGAATCGGCGGCGTGCTTGCGCATTCGTCGCATATTGGCTAGCCTTGGCCTCAAGTACCGGCGAAGCGCGGACATTTTGGCCGCGTGGGCATGCCCGGATGAGAAAAAGAGCAATTTGGCATGGTGGAGCGACCCACTTCCATGCCGCAGGCCGACCCGCTGGCAATCGCCCCGTCCGATGGCGGCAAGATGGCCAAGGATCCGGCGAAACCCGGCAGGACTGGCCGGAATGCGGCAAGACAGCGAGGCAGGCAGAAGCCTGTCACCCATGTGGGCGAACGCAGCCCCACCCCCCCTGCCGGTGCGCAACCGCGAATCGCCGACTCCCGATCGGGCAGGAATGCTTCGAGCGACCGCGGCGGCTGGAATGCCCGCCGCGCCTATGCCGCGATCGACCTTGGCACCAACAATTGCCGGCTGCTGATCGCCAAGCCGGCGGCGGACGGCTTTGTCGTGGTCGATGCGTTCTCGCGCGTGGTGCGGCTGGGCGAAGGGCTGGGGCAGAGCGGACGGCTGAGCGATGCGGCAATGGACCGCGCCGTCGCCGCATTGTCGATTTGCGCCGACAAGCTGCGCCGCCGCCATGTCGCGCTGGCGCGATCGGTGGCGACCGAGGCGTGTCGCAAGGCGAGCAACGGCCCGGCCTTTATCGAGCGCGTGCGGCGCGAGACCGGAATCGTGCTCGACATCATCACCGCCGAGGAAGAGGCGCGGCTCGCGGTGCTGGGCTGCCACATCCTGCTCGAACCCGGCGATGGCCCGGCGCTGATCTTCGATATCGGCGGCGGATCGACCGAATTGGTGCTGGTCGACAGCTCGGGCCCGGTGCCCGACATTCTCGACTGGATGAGCGTGCCCTGGGGCGTGGTAACGCTCACCGAGAGCGAGCGATTCGACCATGACGATCCCGAGGCGCGTGCTGCCGCCTACACGCGGATGCGCGAACGCGTGATGGAAGGCTTTGCGCCCTTTGCGCGGCGGCTGCCCTGTCTGCCCGATGCCGAACGGCGGCTGCTCGGCACCAGCGGCACGGTGACGACGCTCGCCAGCCTGCATCTCGACCTGCCCTGCTATAATCGCGACGCGATCGACGGGCTGATCGTGCCGTCCGAATCGATGCGCAGCATCAGCGCGCGGCTTGCGGGGATGAGCCTCAACCAGCGGCGCGAACTGCCGTGCATCGGAAAGGAACGCGCCGATCTGGTGGTGGCGGGTTGCGCGATCCTCGAATCGATCCTCGACATCTGGCCGGCGATGCGGCTGGGCGTTGCCGATCGCGGCATTCGGGAGGGCATCCTGCGCGCGCTGATGGGCCGCGACGCCCCGCATCCCAACCGTGCAGCGCACGAGCAGCGCGCATGAGCGGCGACGACAAGAATGGCGGCGGCAAGGGCGGAAGCAGCGGGTCGGGTGGGGGCCGGATCCCCGGCGACAGCCGGCGCAAGGCGACCGGAAAATATGGCGATGGCCTCAAGCAGCGGGTCAAGACCGCGCGCGGGCGCACCGCCTCGTCCAACCGCTGGCTCGAGCGCCAGCTCAACGATCCCTATGTGCGCAAGGCCAAGGCCGAGGGCTATCGCAGCCGCGCGGTGTACAAGCTGATCGAGCTCGACGAGAAATTCGCCATCGTGCGCAAGGCGCGGCATGTGGTCGATCTGGGCATAGCGCCCGGCGGCTGGTCGCAGCTGGTGCGCCGGGTCAACCCCAGGGCCGCGGTCGTCGGGATCGATCTGCTGCCGGTCGACCCGATCGAAGGCGTCACCATATTCCAGATGGACTTCATGGCCGATGATGCGCCGGACAAGCTGATCGAGGCGCTGGGCGGCACGCCCGATCTGGTGCTCTCGGACATGGCGGCCAACACCGTCGGCCACAAGCAGACCGACCATCTGCGCACCATGGGACTGGTCGAGGCGGCGGCGCATTTCGCGGTCGATCATCTGGCCGAAGGCGGCACATTCGTCGCCAAGGTGCTGGCCGGGGGTACCGACAACGATCTGCTGACGCTGCTCAAGCAGCATTTCAGGACCGTGAAGCACGCCAAGCCGCCCGCCAGCCGCAAGGGCAGCAACGAATGGTATGTCGTCGCGCAAGGTCGCAAGCCGAGAGCGGCGAGCGAGGACCACGACGACCTGGCCTGAAACCGGCGGTGATTCGCCTTGCCCTGCGCGGCGGAATGGCGATGCTGGGGGCAGATGCAGCCCGAACGATGCGCTGCCATGGACGCGGGGGCGGCATGATCGATCGAAACTTGCTGGTGCTGGCGTCGATCGTGTTCATCGACATGGCGGGCATCGGGCTGATCGTGCCGGTGATGCCGACGCTGATCCAGTCGCTGACGGGCCAAGGCCTCGATCAGGCGGCGACCTGGGGCGGCTGGCTGCTGTTCACCTATGCGATGATGCAGTTCCTGTTCGCGCTGTTCGGCGTGTTGCTGGTGCTGACCCAGGGCGTGCTGTCCGGCAGGGC
>NZ_QKVT01000001.1:2258370-2267371 GCF_003426715.1 Blastomonas sp. UPD001 | reverse complement strand
GATGCCATTATTGGCAGCTTATGCTCAACCATGTCTTTTGTTGATCCGGTGATCGAGCAAAAGATACAATAATCCATATCGATTGGGGAAAATATGAAAGCACTGGTGACTGGTATTACGGGGCAGGATGGCGCGTATCTTGCTGAAAATCTCCTTGGCCGCGGCTATGAGGTTTACGGCACCTATCGGAGAACCGCCTCCGTCAATTTCTGGCGGCTGGAAGAGCTGGGCATCGACAAGCACCCCAATCTGCATCTGGTCGAATATGATCTGACCGACATGGGTTCGGCAATCCGGCTGCTCGACACGACCGGGGTCGAGGAAGTCTACAATCTGGCAGCGCAGAGCTTTGTCGGCGTGTCGTTCGACCAGCCTCTCGCCACTGGCGCGATCACCGGCCTCGGCGTCGCCAACCTGCTCGAAGCGATCCGCATCGTGAATCCCAAGATCAAATTCTATCAAGCCTCGACGTCCGAAATGTTCGGCAAGGTCCAGGCCATTCCGCAGACCGAAGAAACTCCTTTCTATCCTCGCAGTCCTTATGGCGTCGCCAAGCTGTATGCGCACTGGATGACGATCAACTACCGCGAAAGCTATGGCATTTTCGGCACCAGCGGCATTCTATTCAATCATGAATCGCCGCTGCGCGGGCGCGAATTCGTCACGCGCAAGATCACCGACACCGTCGCCAAGATTCATCTGGGCAAGACCGATGTGCTCGAACTCGGCAATATCGATGCGAAGCGCGACTGGGGTTTTGCCCGCGATTATGTAGAAGGCATGCGCCTGATGCTGCAGCACGATGAACCGGAAACCTTCGTGCTGGCGACCAACCGCACTGTAACCGTACGCGATTTCGTAACGCTGGCTTTTGCCGAAATCGGCGTGCAGATCGAATGGAGCGGCAAGGAAGAAAACGAGGTGGGCATCGATCCGGCGACCGGACGCCAGCTCGTGCGCATCAACCCACGCTATTATCGCCCGGCCGAGGTCGATCTGCTGATCGGAAGCGGCGAAAAGGCGGAGCGGTTGCTGGGATGGAAGAGCAGCACCTCGCTGGAGGAACTGTGCCGCCTGATGGTGACCGCCGACATAGAGCGCAACACGCGGGGCTTCTCGTTCTGATGCGGATCCTTGTTACCGGGGCGGAGGGCTTTACCGGCACCTATCTGGTCGCCGAATTGCGCTCGCGCGGGTGCGAGGTCATTTCTTTTGCCAGCGACATCACCGATGTCGATGCCGTCGATGCAGAGATCGCCCGGGTCCGGCCGGACCGGGTGATCCATCTGGCAGCCATTGCCTTTGTTGGCGCGGCCGGGATTGACCCCTTCTATCGGGTCAACCAGCTCGGTACCTTCCATCTACTGGAGGCGGTGGCCCGACATGCGCCACATGCGCATGTCCTGATCGCAAGCAGCGCCAATATCTATGGCAACAGCACCGGCGGCTTTCTCGACGAATCCACGCCGCCAAACCCGGCCAATCATTATGCGGTGAGCAAATGGGCCATGGAATTGGGCGCACGCTTCTGGGCGGACCGCGTGGCGATGACCATGGTTCGACCGTTCAACTATACCGGTGTCGGTCAGGAAGAGCAGTATCTCATCCCCAAGATTGTCGGTCATTTCCGTCGGCGCGAATCGATCATCACGCTAGGGAATATCGATGTCGCTCGCGATTTTGGCGATGTGCGATCGGTTGTGGCGGCCTATTGCGGACTCAGCCTCGACCCGCCCGCAGCGCCCGTCGTCAATGTCTGCAGCGGTCGGGTTTTCAATATCCGCCAAATTGTCGCGATGGCGACCGAACTGACTGGCCACGAGATCGAGATCGCGACCAATCCTGCTTTCATGCGCGCCAACGAGGTCGAAATTCTCGCTGGCGATCCTGGCCTTTTGCGGCAGCTGCTGCCGGACTGGGAGCCCAAGCAGCTCTCGGAAACGCTCGACTGGATGCTCCAGGCGTGACTTTCACGCCGGTATCGGCCCCGCTTCTGATTCCATCGACATGCCGATAGTTAGCCGGGACAGGCCGCAGGCGGTGCCTATTGTGCATTGCAGCAGGATCGCGTAATAGGTCCGCAACGGGCGCAACATGATTCCTGTCATCGGAGCAAAAACATAATATGCACACCGCCAAGGAAACCGTTGCCATCGGCTCGCCGGTCGTTCTGACCGGACAGGATCTCGACCCAAGCCCGATCCGGACCGATCGTGCCGATCGCGTTGATTTCGATACGCTGGTGCGGCTCGATGCGCTCAAGGGGCGCAAGCGGCTGCGCGGGTTCATGTCGCTGTTGTCGCTGACCGCCGATGTGGTGTCGATCGTGGGAGGTTTTGTACTGGCCAGCCTGGTCTATCTCGGCAGCCTGGAAAATGACCACGCCCTCAACATGATCGCGGTGTGCGTCCCGCTTTTCCTGCTGTTCTCGCTCAACAACAACGCGCACAACACCCGCAAGGTTCTCAACCTCACGGCCGGGGTCACGGCGGCCGCGGGCGCGCTGGTGGTCGCCGCTGGCTGTCTGTTGCTGATCGCCTTCTTCATGAAGATTGGTGCGGAATTCTCGCGCGGCGTCTTCTTCCTCGGCGTCACGTTCAGCCTTGCCGGCCTGTTCCTGACCCGCAGCCTGACGCGCTTCGTCTTCCGCAAGCGCCTCGACGAAGGCGTCTATGCGATCCTGTGCATCTATGACGGCGTCCCGATGGGCCCGGGCGCGGGCCCCGGTGCCATCGAGGCGCGCTCCATGGGGCTGCATCCCGATCTGGCGAGCGCCGTCGCGGTCAACCGCCTCGGCACGCTCGCCAAGGGAATGGACCGTGTCGTCATCCATTGCGCACCGGCGGCGCGCGAAGCCTGGGCGCTGGCGCTCAAGACGCTCGACGTCCGCTGCGAGATCGTGGTGCCCGAACTGGACAGCTTTGCCGCGCTCAGCATCTCCGAACGGTCGGGGCATACCAGCCTGCTGCTCAACAGCGGCCGAATGGCCTGGAACCACCAGATGATCAAGCGCGCCTTCGATCTGACGATCTCGCTGGCGGCCTTGCCCTTCCTGCTGCCCTTCTTCGCGCTGGTCGCCATCGCGATCAAGCTCGACAGCCGCGGGCCGATCTTCTTCCGCCAGGAGCGGATCGGTCTGGGCAACCGGCCCTTCATGATCTGGAAGTTCCGCTCGATGCGCACCGAGCAGTGCGACGCCAATGGCAGCCGCTCGACCTCGCGCGACGACGACCGGATCACCCGGGTCGGGGGCTTCCTGCGCCGCACCAGCATCGACGAGCTGCCGCAGATACTCAACGTGATCTCGGGCGACATGAGCCTTGTCGGTCCTCGTCCGCATGCCTTTGGCTCCCGCGCGGAAAACGCGCTGTTCTGGGATATCGATCAGCGCTACTGGCAGCGCCACGTCGTCAAGCCCGGCCTGACCGGCCTTGCCCAGATCCGTGGTTTCCGCGGTGCGACCGAGCAGAAGACCGATCTCACCATGCGCCTGCAATCGGACCTCGAATATGTGTCGAGCTGGAGCCTGATGTCGGACATCCGCATCCTGCTGGGCACGGCGTTCGTGGTGTTCCACAAGAACGCGTTCTAGTTCGATCCGGACGGCGCGGCTTCCCGGCAGCTGCCGGGACTATACGGCTGAAAAAAGCTGGACCTGCTCGGCAAGGGTGGACGGGCGCTAGCCCTGGCTGCGTGTCTTGAGTGCCTCGGCGATCTTCTTGACGTCCTGCGAGCGGCCCTTGGGCACGATCATGACGTGCGATCCGTTGGCGATGACGATCAGGTCCTCGATGCCCGATGCGGTGACGGTGATGCCGTCGGCATGCACGTGGCAGCCGCGGGTGTCGATCAGAATGGCATCGCCCGACACCGTGTTGCCGCCCGCATCGGGATTGCCGATCTCGGCGAGCGCATCCCAGCTGCCGACATCGGACCAGCCGCACGATACGGGGACGATGGCCACGCGCTCGGCGCGCTCCATCACCGCATAGTCGATCGAATCGGAGGGGCAGGCGGCAAAGCGGTCGGCATCGGGGCGGATCAGCCGCGCGGCCAGGTCCACGCCGTCCAGCGCGGCGCGTGCCTCCGCGTCCATCCCGGGCGCATGGCGCGCCAGTTCGGCGAGATAGCGGTCGGCGCGCATCAGGAAGATGCCGGCGTTCCACGAATGGCTGCCTTCGGCGAGCATCGCCTCGGCCTTGTCGCGCGCGGGCTTCTCGATGAAGCGCTCGACCTTGCGCACACCCGGGGCCTCCTCCAGCGCATCGCCCATGCGGATATAGCCAAAGCCGGTTTCCGGACCCGTCGGCTCGATTCCGAAGGTCACCAGCCAGCCATCGCGCGCCGCCGGAAGCGCGGTATCGACCGCAGCCAGGAAGGCCGGCAGATCCAGGATCACATGGTCGCTCGGCATCACCAGCATCACCGCATCGCCCCCGCCGGCCGCCAGCGCGGCCAGCGCGATCGCGGGCGCGGTGTTGCGCGCACTCGGTTCGAGGATGATGCGCGCGCCCCGATGCGCTTCGCCGTCCAGTTCGGCCTCCATCAGCGCGGCATGCCGCTCGGCGCCGATGATCAGCGGCGCGGCGAAGCGGCTCGCGTCGCCCGTGCGCGCGAGCGTGTCGGCAAACATCGTCCGATCGGACGCCAGCGCGAGAAACTGCTTCGGGCTGTGGTCGGTCGACAGCGGCCAGAGCCGCGTGCCCGATCCGCCGGACAGGATGACGGGAACGATCTGGGTCATGAAACTCTCTTATCCATTGGCTCGCGCCAGCAACAGCCGCGCGCCGGGGCTGGATGACAGGCGGATATCGCTGTCGATGGCGGCGCATTCGCCCGCGCCGACCGTGATGGTCGTGCCGTCGCGATCGATCGTGACGCTGCCCTCGACCGGAATCACCATCAGCGGACCGGTGCCGTCCAGCTTCGCATCGGCGTCGCCTGTCAGCAGCAGCGAGAAGAGCGGTCCATCGACCAGCATCTGATCCACTGCGAAATCGACCTTGCGGTGCAGCTGCGCCGGATAGGGCGCAGCGCGCGATACGGCGACACCATCGTCGAGGTGAAGCTCGCGCGGGCGGCCGTAATCGTATAGCCGAAAGGTGATGTCGGCATTCTGCTGCACCTCGATCAGGCTCACGCCTGCGCCGATCGCATGCACCGTGCCCGCCGGGATGTAATAGAAGTCGCCGCGCTGCACCGGCTTCCAGTCCATCAGCGCCTCGAGCTCGCCCGACAAGGCTGCCGCGCGAAGTTCGTCTTCAGACAGCGGACGCTGCGTCCCGATGCCCAGGCATGCGCCGGCCTCGGCATCGAGCACCAGCCAGCATTCTTCCTTGCCGCTCGCCAGCCCCATGGCATGCGCCTGGGTGTCGCTGGGGTGCACCTGGATCGACAGCTTCTCGCTGGTGAACAGATATTTGATCATCAGCGGCAACGCCGGACCCGCTTCCGCCTCGAACCAGATCTCGCCGATTTTCTCGCTGCCCGGATTGCGGAACGGAGCAGGAAGCACCGCCCGACCCCAAGGCTTTTCGACCTGGCGCGTGGCGAGCTTGCTGGCAGATACCTCGGCCATGCTCAGTCGGCCCGCTCGCTCAGGCGGCGTTCCCAGGCGAGCGCGTGGGTGACGATGGTATCGAGATCGTCGTGCCGAGGCTCCCAGCCGAAGCGCGCACGGATCGCGCTGCTGTCGGCGGTGAGCGAGGCGGGATCGCCCGCACGGCGATCGGACAGAATGCGCACGATCTTGCGGTTGGTCACCCGGTCGACCGCATCGAGCACCTCGAGCACCGAATAGCCGTGACCGTAGCCACAATTGAGGAAATGGCTTTCCTTCGGGTTCTCGACCAGCGCCTCGAGCGCCAGGACATGCGCGTGCGCCAGATCGCTGACATGGATATAGTCGCGCACGCCGGTGCCATCGGGGGTGTCGAAATCGGTGCCGAACACCGCAACGCTCTCGCGCTTGCCGAGCGCGGCCTCGACCGCGACCTTGATCAGGTGGGTGGCGCCCGCAGTCGACTGGCCGGTGCGCGCCTGCGGATCGGCCCCGGCGACGTTGAAATAGCGCAGCGCGCAATAGTTGAAGTCATGCGCAAAGGCGACGTCGCGCAGCATCCACTCGGTCATCAGCTTGGATGTGCCATAGGGATTGATCGGCTTCTGCGCCGTATCTTCGGGGATGGGGCCGTCTCGATCGGGCGTGCCATAGGTGGCGGCAGTGGACGAGAAGATGAAATGCTTCACCCCGCCCTGGATGGCGGATTCGATGAGCGCGCGGCTCTTCACCGTGTTGTTGCTGTAATATTTGAGCGGGTCGCTCACCGATTCGGGCACGACGACCGACCCGGCAAAATGCAGGATCGCGCCGATCTGCTGCTCGGCAATGATCCGGGCGAGCAGATCGCCATCGGCGATATCGCCTTCGTAGAAGGGCACGTCATCGGGCACCGCCCAGCGAAATCCGGTCACCAGATTGTCGATGACCGCCACCTTCCAGCCGGCATCCTTCAGCGCCAGCACCGCATGGCTGCCGATATAGCCCGCGCCGCCGGTGACAAGCACGCTGCGCTCGGCGCGGAAACTCTCGATCGAACCCATGGTGTTTCCCTTCAATGCCCGACGCTTTCGCCGCGGGCGAGGCCCGATGCGGCAAGCTGTTCGTCGATCTGCGCCATCAGCCGGTCGAGCCCTTCCTGGCTGCGCGCTTCGGCGCGGGCGACCAGCACGTCCTGCGTGTTCGAGGCGCGCAGCAGCCACCAGCCGTCCTCGGTGTTGACGCGCGCGCCGTCGGTGGCGTTGACATTCGCACCTGCGGCCGACAGGCGCTCGAGCACCTCATCGACCACCGCGAACTTGCGGCTCTCGTCCACCTGGAAGCGCATTTCGGGCGTGTTGATCATCGGCGCCATCGCGCCGCGCATCTCGGTCACCGACTTGCCGAGCAGCGTCTGCGCCTCGATCAGCCGGACGGCGGCATAGAGCGCATCGTCAAAACCGTAATAGCGGTGCTTGAAGAACACATGGCCGCTCATCTCGCCCGCCAGCGGGCAGCCGGTTTCCTTCATCTTGGACTTGATCAGGCTGTGCCCGGTCTTCCACATCAGGGGCTGGCCGCCCAGTTCGCTCACCCGGTCGAACAGCGCCTGGCTCGCCTTCACATCGGCGATGATCGTCGCGCCCGGCACGTCTTTCAGCACCGCTTCGGCGTAAATGCTCAGCAGCTGATCGCCCCAGATCACGCGGCCCTGGCCGTCGATGGCGCCGATCCGGTCGCCATCACCGTCGAAAGCCACTCCGAAATCGAGCTTCTTGTCTGCGACAAGCGCCTTCAGATCGGCGAGATTCTTTTCCTCGGTAGGATCGGGATGATGATTGGGGAAATTGCCGTCAACGTCGGTGAACAGGGTGAAATGTTCGCCCGGAAGGCGCTGGACCAGCTTTTCCACCGCCGGGCCCGCCGCGCCGTTGCCGCAATCCCAGCCGATGCGCGCGGCAGTGCCGCCGAAATCCTCGACCAGCCGGTCGACATAGCGATCGAGGATATCGATCTGCCGCGACGAACCGGTTCCCTCGGCCCAGTCGCCCGCTTCGGCCATCTCGCCCAGCTTGCGGATATCCGCACCGAAGAACGGGCGGCCCTGAAAGACCATCTTGAAGCCGTTATAATTGGCGGGGTTATGGCTGCCGGTTATCTGAATGCCGCCATCCGCCTCTTCTAGCACGGCCTCGGCATAATAGAGCATGGGCGTGGGACCCATGCCGACGCTGATCGCATCGACGCCGCTGTCGTTCAGCCCCCGGATGAGCGCGGCTTCGAGCACCGGCGAGCTGACCCGGCCATCATAGCCGACCACCACGCATTGGCCGCCCGCGCGCGCGATCAGCGTCGCAAAGCCGCGCCCGATCGCATAGGCATCGGCCTCGCCCAGCGTCTCGCCGATGATGCCGCGAATGTCATATTCGCGAAGGCTGGTGGGGTGAAAGATATGGGTCATGGAACGGTCAGCTTCCCGGACTGGCTGCGCAGCATTGGGCTGCCCAGAATGAAGCCCTGAACGGGCTGTGGAGCAGCGTCGTTACCGTTGCCTCTTGCGGAATTCAACTTGGTTATATGCGGCACCATCCGCGCGCTTCTACGGTCTGGTCTGCAGGCAGGTTCCATCGCCCGGCCTTCATACCTCCTCGCCCGCAGCCCGCGCGCGTTCGACCACGGTGCGCTCGGCCAGCGGTACCAGCCGCCAGGCGAAGACCAGCAGGGTGAGACCCACGGGCACGATGACCAGGATCGAGAGCACGCCGGTCGAGAGGCTGCCCGAGATCACCGACATCTGCCCGGCGAGATACGGCCCCAGCGCGAGCCCGAACAGCGTGGTGGCGAGGAAGAAGGTCGCGGTCGCGGTGCCGCGCATCCGGGGCATCACCAGATCCTGCGTCGTCGCGGCCGCCGCGCCCAGCGCCGAGCTCGCGAACATGTTGGCGAGCGAGGCGAACACGGTGAACCGGATGAAATCGGCGTCCGAATTGGGGTCGTTGGCGGTGGTATAGGCCAGGATCACCGGGATCACCGGGGTGATGAGGCCGAAGGCGATCACCATGATCCGCCCCGATTCGCTGCGCGCGCGCAGCCAGTCGGACATGCGTCCGCCCAGGATGACGCCGAGGAACCCGCCCAATGCGCCGAAGCCGCCGATCCAGAATCCGATCTTCGCGGTCTCCTCGCCCAGCACCTGCGCGGCATAGGTCGGCCCGAAGGCGGTGGTCGCATAGGACAGGAAGGCGACGCAGCCATAGCCCAGGATCGTGCAGAGAAAGGCGGGCGATCCCCAGATCAAGGCGAAGGTCGCCCTGTCGCGTGCGCGCAGCGAGCTCGCCCAGGAGAACACGGCATAATAGCCGATGGCGATGCACAGCCATTGCAGCGTCGCGCCGGTGAGCGCGATCATCCCTGCGGCGGCCAGGCCCAGCAGCGCCAGCGCCAGCAGGTTGATGGCAAGCG
>NZ_QKVT01000001.1:2246614-2258270 GCF_003426715.1 Blastomonas sp. UPD001 | reverse complement strand
GCGCTGGCCCAGGCGATGCCGTTTCCGGCGGTGGCAAGCGCGAGCGTGGCGGCGAGATACAGGGTTTTCATGGGCTGGGTCTCCTTGCGGGTTGTGATGGCAGCGGGGCCATGCTTGACCCCCTCACCCTGGCCCGGTTAGACCCGGCTGTCCTGCCCGGTTACGCGAGTTGCCCGCCCTGATGCGTGAGTTGTCACCCCCTGCCGTTCACGCTTCGCGAAATGCAGGGGTCGCAAAAAGCCAGGCATTGCGCGGGATTGCCATCGGGATGATCGCGGCGGCGGTGCTCGCCTATCTGGGCGCCATGGGTACGCAGGCCGCGCCCTTCCTCCAGCGGCTCGCCTATTGGGCGGCGGTGATCCTGCCCGGCTCGCTGCTCGGCCTGGGCGTCAATGCGCTGGTGCGGGGCTGGGGCGGTCTCGCGGCGCACCGCTGGGTCGAGGCCGGGCTGGTCGCGCTGCTCGTGTCGCTGCCGCACAGTTTCGTGGTCATCGTGGTCAGCGCGCTGTTCTTCGGCCTCGGCATGATCACGCCGCTTGTGGTGCTCGAATTCTGGCTGGCGGTGCTGCTGATCGCGGTGGTGCTGACCGCGATCAACTATCTGGCGACCGCGCACCAGGTCGCAGAAGCGGCGGTCACGCCGGTGCCGCAACCTGCGCCCGAAGCTCCGCCAGCCCCTGCCGAGCCGCCGCTTGCCGATCCCTCTGCCCTTCCCGCGCTGCTCGCCGAAAAGCTGCCCCACCGGCTGCGCGCCGGGCGGCTGCTCGCGATCGAGGCGGAGGACCATTATCTGCGCGTGCACACCGATCTGGGCAGCGATCTGGTGCTGATGCGCATGGCCGATGCCTGCGCGCTGCTCGATGATGCCACGGGCGCGCGGGTTCATCGCAGCTGGTGGGTCGCGCGCGATGCGGTGCAGGCGGTGCGCCAGCAATCGGGCCGGATGGAACTGGCGCTGCCCGGCGATATCAGCGCGCCGGTGTCGAGGTCGATGCAGCCGGTGCTGCGCCGCCAGGGCTGGTTATAGCCGGGCGAACCAGGCGCTGATGGCGGCAGCGATCCGGGCAGAGCTCTTGCCATCGCCGAACGGGTTGTGCGCCTGGGCCATCGCGGCATAAGCGGCCGGATCGTCGAGCAGCCGGGTCGCTTCGGCGACGATTAGCGCGCGGTCGGTGCCGACCAGCTTGGCCGTGCCTGCGGCGACGCCCTCGGGCCGCTCGGTGGTGTCGCGCATGACGAGCACGGGCTTGCCGAGCGCGGGTGCCTCTTCCTGCACGCCGCCGCTATCGGTCAGCATCAGCTCGGCAATCTGCAGCAGCCGGGTGAAGTTGAGATAGTCGAGCGGTTCGAGCAGCGCGACATTGCCCTGCCCGCCCAGGATCGGCAGCATCGCGGCGCGCACCTGCGGATTGAGGTGGACCGGGAAGATGATCGCGACATCGTCGCGCGCGGCCAGATCGCGGATGGCGTGCGCAATATCGTCCATGCCGCTGCCGAAATTCTCGCGCCGGTGCGTGGTCACGCCGATGATCCGCTTGCCCGCAAAGCGCGCCTCGACCGGCGCGAGCAGGCCCGCCTGGCCGGGATCGGCGGCGAGCTTGTCGGTCACCCAGTGGAGCGCATCGATCACCGTGTTGCCGGTGACGAGGATCTTCGCCTCGTCGACCGCCTCGCGGCGCAGCGCATCGGCTGCGGTCCCAGTCGGCGCGAAATGCAGATCGGCGAAACTTCCGATGATCTTGCGGTTCACCTCTTCGGGCCAGGGGTGATAGATATTGCCGCTGCGCAAGCCGGCCTCGACATGCGCGACCGGGATCTTGCGATAATAGGCGGCGAGCGCGCCACACATTGCGGTCGCGGTGTCGCCCTGCACGATCACCATGTCGGGCTTTTCGGCATCGAGCACGCCGCCGATGCCGGTGAGCAGCCGCGCGCTGATCTCGTCGAGGCTCTGGCCCGGCTGCATCAGCGCCAGGTCATGGTCGGGCACCAGCCCGGCAATCTCGAGCACCTGGTCGAGCATCTCGCGATGCTGGCCGGTGACCAGCACCACCGGCTCCAGATCGGGCGCGGCCCGGAGCGCGGCGACCACCGGGAACAGCTTGATCGCCTCGGGCCGCGTGCCGAAAATCACCGCAATCCGCCGTGCCATGCCGTTGTCTCCCCCCGCCTGCCGGTTCAGCGGCCGACGCTCACATAATGGAAGCCCGCGGCCTTCATCTGCTCGGGCTTGTAGATGTTGCGCAGGTCGACCAGCGTGTTGCCGCGCATCGTGCCGAGCACGCGCGGCAGCGCGAGTGCGCGGAACACGTCCCATTCGGTGACGATCACCGCGCAATCGGCACCGGCGAGCGCCTGATAGGCGCCCTCGGCCATTTCCACGCCCGGCATCAGCGCGCGCGCCGCTTCCATGCCCTCGGGATCATAGGCGACGACCTCGGCGCCCGCATCGATCAGCCCCTGCGCGATGACGATCGCGGGGGCATCGCGCATGTCGTCGGTATTGGGCTTGAAGGTCAGCCCCAGCATCGCGATGCGCTTGCCCTCGACATCGCCGCCCATCGCCGCGATCACCTTGCGCGCCATCGCGCGCTTGCGCAGGTCGTTGACGCGCACCACCGCCTCGACGATCTGCAGCGGCGCCTCATGGTCCTGCGCGGTCTTCATCAGCGCCAGCGTGTCCTTGGGGAAGCAGCTGCCGCCATAGCCGGGGCCTGCGTGCAGGAACTTGGCGCCGATGCGGCCGTCGAGCCCGATGCCGCGCGAGACGTCCTGCACGTTGGCGCCGACCTTTTCGCACAGATCGGCCATCTCGTTGATGAAGGTGATCTTGGTCGCGAGAAACGCGTTCGCGGCGTATTTGATCACCTCGGACGTGCGGCGCGAGACGAACAGGATCGGTGATTCGTTGAGGAACAGCGGCTGGTAAATCTCGCGCATATAGTCGCGCGCCCATTCGACCTCGGTACCAACGACGATGCGGTCGGGCCGCTTGAAATCGCCGATCGCCGCGCCTTCGCGCAGGAATTCGGGGTTGGAGACGACCTCGAAATCGGCCTCCGGCGCGGTCTGGCGGATGATCTTCTCGACCTCGTCGCCGGTGCCGACCGGAACGGTCGACTTGGTGACGACGACGCAACGCTTGCGGATCGATTCGCCGATCTCGCGCGCGGCATCGCGCACATAGCTCAGGTCCGCAAAGCCGTCACCGCGGCGCGAGGGCGTGCCCACCGCGATGAACACTGCATCGGCATCGGCGACGCTCGAGGGCAGATCGGTCGAAAAGGACAGGCGCCCGGCTCGCACATTGGCCGAAACCAGCCCTTCGAGCCCTGGCTCGTAGATCGGCATGACTCCGGCGAGCAGCGATTCGATCTTGGCCGGATCCTTGTCGACGCAGACCACGTCATGGCCGAAATCGGCGAAACAGGCACCCGACACCAGGCCGACATAGCCCGAACCAATCATCGCGATCTTCATAGGGGGATAAGCTCCACAGCGTTTGGTGTCGTCTAGTGGGCGGGCAACGGGGCGTCAAACCCCGCCGCCCTGCGGCAGATCGAGCGCCATAACGCGCGAATGTTGCAATGATCTGAACGCGCCGGTTGTCTGCGGTCCGGGTCAGAGCGACTTTTCGTAGATCAGATATTCGCGGTTGATCTTGCTCTCGATGGCATCGGCGATCGCGTTCATGCCCTGATTGTCCTCGAGCACCCAGCCGATCTCGCCGCGCACCGTGCCGTAATGCTTGACCGCCTCGATGCGGATGGTCTCGATCAGCATGAAGGCGAGCTGCGCGGCCATACGCGTGTTCTGCAGGTCCTTGACCACGCCCATCAGCGGCACGCGCACGCTGGGCGAGCGGCACGTGCGCAGCCACCAGAGCAGCTTCGCCCAGCCGAACGGAAAGAGCGATCCCTTGAGCGGCGCGATGACGGTGTTGATGTCGGGCAGGGTCATCAGGAACGCGACCGGGCGACCGTCATATTCGGCGATCATGATCAGGTCCTCGCGCACCAGCGGGCGAAGCTTCTTGCCGATATAGGCGATTTCCGCATCGGTGATCGGCACGAAGCCCCAGTTCTCGCCCCAGGCATCGTTGAGGATCGAAAGGATCGTCGCGGCATCCTCGTCGAACCGGCTCTTGTCGACCTTGCGCAGCCGGATGCGCTCGTTCTTGCGTCCGGCCGCGACGATGCGCTGGATCAGCGGCGAAAAGCCCTCGACGATCGGCAGCTCGTAGGACAGCAGCTTCTTGGCAGGTGTATACCCGGCGCGCTCGATCCAGCCCTGATAGGCGGCATTGTGATGCCCCATCATGATGATCGGCGGGCGGTCATGGCCGAAGGTGAGCAGCCCCGGCTCATCCCAGATCGACAGGCTCAACGGGCCGAGCGCGCGGGTCATCCCCTGGTCGCGCAACCATTGCTCTGCCGCCGCGAGCAGCGCGCGGGCCACGGCCTCGTCCGCCGCCTCGAACATGCCGAAATTGCCGGTGCCGGGGCCCATGCCCTGTTCGACCGGCTGGGTCAGCGCAAGATGATCGATATGCGCGGAGATCCGCCCCACCGTCTTGCCGCCGCGCGTCGCGATCATCGGCTGGACGGTGGCATGGCCGTAGAAGGGGTTCTTGGCCGGGTTGAACATCTCGTAGACTTCGGCGCGCAGCGGCGGCACCCAGGCGGGGTCGGAGGCGTTCAGGTCATAGGCGATCTCGACGAACGCCTTGAGCCCGGCCTTGTCGTTCACCGGGCTGACGCTTATCTGCTGCTGGTCCGCCAAAACTCGTCCTTCATCGTCATGGAAGCCCCGAAGGGCCGCGCCCTTTGTCGCTCTGCCATGATCTGTGTCAAGGAAATGCGGGCCAGATATTGCCATCATGCTGCCACGTTGCCGTGGCTTAAGCAGGCGATCAGTACAGGAACAATATGGCCAGCAGTTTCCCCCTTTCCGAATCCGGTCGCAGCGCCCCCCAGGGCGCGACGCTTGCGCGTGCCAGCGGCCAGGTGCCCGACGATATGGCGATGATCCGCGCCGCGGCTTCGCTGACGCGCGATCTCAATGCCGCGAAGCCGGGAGTCTATTGGGCGGACATGCTCGCCTCGGCCATGGCCGGCTATGCCGCGCTGGCAGGGGCGATCCTGGTCGATGGCGTCGGCCTGGCGCTGCTCTGCGCGCTGGTCGCGGTGCTCGCGCTGTATCGCGCGGGCAGCTTCATCCACGAGCTCACCCATTTGCGCCCCGATGCGGTACCCGGCTTCAACGCCGGCTGGAACGCGCTGGTCGGCATTCCGCTGCTGATCCCCAGCTTCATGTACGAAGGTGTGCACAATCTGCACCATCAGCGGCTGCGCTACGGCACGGTCAAGGACCCCGAATATCTGCCGCTCGCGCTGATGAAGCCCTGGACGGTGCCGCTGTTCGTGCTGGTCGCGGCCTTGGGCCCGATCGGGCTGATCATCCGCTATGGCGTGCTGTCGCCGCTGTCGCTGATCATCCCGCCGCTGCGCCGCATCGTGGTCGAGCGCTATTCGGGGCTCGTCATCAACCCCGCCTTTCGCCGTGCGATGCCCGAAGGTCAGGCACGCAAGCACTGGCTGGTGCTCGAAACGCTGGCCAGTGCCTGGGCGATGACGCTGATCGCGCTGGTCGCGACCGGCACCCTGCCGCTTCGCGCGTTCCTGATCGGTCTCGCCATCGTCTCGGGCACGATGGTGCTCAACCAGATACGCACGCTGGTCGCGCATCTGTGGGAGAACGAGGACGAGCCGATGAGCGTGACCGCGCAATATCTCGACAGCGTCAACGTGCCCCCGCCGGGCCTGCTGCCCGAGCTCTGGGCGCCGGTGGGCCTGCGCTACCACGCGCTGCACCATCTGCTGCCCGGCGTGCCCTATCACGCGCTGCCCGAGGCGCACCGCCGCCTGTCGCGCGAGCTAGGCGTAGAATCGACCTACCAGCTCGCCAATTATCGCAGCCTTGCCGGGCTGGTGACGCGGCTGGTGAAGAGCACGTTCGGAAGCAGGGCGCGCGGCTGAATTTTGTCATTCCCGCGAAGGCGGGAATCCCGCTTCTGCGCTGACGATGAAGGGTGAAGCGGGACGCCCGCCCTCGCGGGGGTGACGGTGCAGGGATGCGGGATTACGCCCCGCCCTTCGCCACCGCGCGCTCGACATCGAGCAGCTCGAGCCCCTGGCCCAGCGCGACGCGCTCGTCGAAGACGAAGCAGCCGCCCTCGAACAGCGATTGCTCGGCGGGCACCTCTTCGAGATATTTCAGGATGCCGCCGCGGAGGTGGTAGACCTCGTCAAAGCCCTGTGCGCGGACATAGGCGGTCGCCTTTTCGCAGCGGATGCCGCCGGTGCAGAACATCGCGATCTTCTTGCCCGATTGGCGCAGCTCCTCGGCCTGCGCGTCGAACCAGGCTGGAAACTGGGTGAACCGCTCGGTGCCCGGATCGACCGAGCCCGTGAAGGTGCCTTGCGCGAATTCGAAGCTGTTGCGCGTGTCGATCACCACCGTATCGGGATCGGCGATCAGCGCGTTCCAGTCCGCTGGATCGACATAGGCGCCTTGCCCATGCACCGGATCGATATCGGGCACGCCCATGGTCACGATCTCGCGCTTCACCTTGACCTTGAGCCGCTTGAACGGGGGCATATGCGCACCCGAATATTTGACCTCGATGGCCGCGAAGCCCGGCATCGCGCGGATCGCATCGACCAGTGCGGCCACGCCCGGTTGGGGTCCCGCCAGCGTGCCGTTAACGCCCTCCTGCGCGATCAGCAGCGTGCCGCACAGCCCCTCGCCCTCGCACAGCGCGTGCAGCGCGTCGCGCACGGCCTGAGGCTCGGCGATCGGCGCAAAGTGATAGAGCGCCGCGACGGTCAGCGGATATTTGGTGGGGCCAGTCATGCGGTGCCCCATAATCGGCGTGCGACGATCTGCCAAGCACCGGGCTTGCAAGGCGCGGCGCGCTGCGGCATGGCGGGATCATGGTTCCCCTTTCGTTCGCCGGTCAGGATTTCGTCATCGTCGATCGCGCCGCGCTCTACTGGCCGCGCGAAAAGGCGCTGTTCGTCGCCGACCTGCATTTCGAAAAGGCGAGCTGGTATGCCCGATCGGGGCAGATGCTGCCGCCTTATGACAGCGCCGCGACGCTCGACCGGCTCGAGTGCGCGCTCGACGGGTGCGGCGCGACCAGCCTGTGGTGCCTGGGCGACAATTTCCACGATAGCGACGGGGCGACGCGGCTCGACCCGGCGCTCGCTGCGCGGCTCGAAAGTCTGTCGCGCCGGATCGCGCTGCACTGGATCACCGGCAACCATGACAGCGCGCTCGCCAACGGCTTTGGCGGCAGGGTCATCGAAGAGGCCGATCTGGCTGGGCTGGCGCTGCGCCACAGGGCCGAATCGCGGATGAGCGTCCCGGAGCTTTCGGGCCATTTCCACCCGCGTATCCGGGTCCGGCTGCGGGGACGGACGGTCTCGAGGCCGTGCTTCGTGGCCTGTTCGGACCGCCTGATCCTGCCGGCCTTCGGGGCTTTGACCGGAGGGCTCGACGCCGATGATCCGGCGATCCTCTCGGTCCTGGGGGAGGACCCCCATGCCATTGTCGCTACGGAAAGCAGGGCGTTGCGCTTTCACTTGCAAAAAACGGCAGATTTCCGGCGATAATGTCACTTGCATAACTGGTGTTGCGTTTTCGCGACAACCATCTGCATTTTTGCTTGGAACCCGCGCAAACGCTGGAATCCCGCCGATTTTGGTCTAACGTTCACGTCAAGGCGGCGCATGACCGCCAACAAGATTATTTCAGGAGAGAGGATATGCCCATGCGTTTCGGCAAGACCAGCCGTGTAACCCTGATGCTTTCCGCCGGTCTGGTGGCCATGGCGAGCCCCGCGCTGGCGCAGGAGGCGGATCAGGAAGGCACCAATGACGGCAACACCATCGTCGTCGTCGCCCAGGGCCGCGAGCAGCTGCTGTCCGACGTTCCGGTCGCGGTGTCGGCGGTCAATGCCGAAACGCTCGAGAATACCGGCGCCAACGACATCCGCCAGCTCAACCAGGTCGTGCCCTCGCTGCTCGTGTCCTCTACCGGCAACGAGGCGAACGGATCGGCGCGTATCCGCGGTATCGGCACGGTCGGCGACAACCCGGGCCTCGAAAGCTCGGTCGCGGTGTTCATCGACGGCGTCTATCGCTCGCGCTCGGGCATCGGCCTCAACGAACTGGGCGAGCTCGACCGGGTGGAAGTGCTGCGCGGTCCGCAGGGCACATTGTTCGGCCGCAACGCCTCGGCGGGTATCCTGTCGATCTATTCGAAAAAGCCGGAATTCGAGTTCGGCGGCTTCGGCGAGGCGACCTATGGCAATTACGACAATATCCGCCTGGCCGGCGGCCTGACCGGTCCGATCAGCGAGACGCTGGCGGCGCGCTTCGACGGCGTCTACGAAAAGCGCGATGGCTTCCTGCGCGACGTGAACAACAATATCGATCTCAACAATCGCGACCGCTATTTCGTCAAGGGCCAGCTGTTGTGGGAGCCGGTGGACGCGGTCTCGTTCCGCTTCATCGCCGACTATACCAACCGCGACGAGCGCTGCTGCGGCGCGGTCTATCTCGGCCGCGATTTCAACCCTCTGATCGGTGATCTGAACAATCCGTCGACCCCGCTCGCCCCGCTCCAGGCGACGGGCAACAACATCATCAACGTTCTGCGCGACCTCGGCCAGCCGATCGGTTCGTTCAACGATCCGTTCAGCCGCCAGACCTTCGTGACCCGCGGCCGCACCTATGACGGCAAGACCAAGGATGGCGGTCTCTCGCTCGAAGTGAACTGGGATATCGGCGGCGCGACGCTGACCTCGATCACCGGCTATCGCTATTACAAGAACAGCCAGGCCTCGGACACCGATTACAGCGCGGTCGACATTCTCTATCGCGCCGACAATACCGACGCCCAGTTCCGCCAGTTCAAGACCTTCACCCAGGAGCTGCGCCTCCAGGGCGAGGCATTCGACGGCAAGCTCGACTGGCTGGTCGGCGGCTATTTCGCCGACGAAGACCTGACCGTGCGCGACAATCTGCGCTTCGGCAACCAGTACGGCCGCTTCGCCACCTGCCGCATCATCTCGGGCGGCGGCCTGGCTGGACTCTATTCGCCGACCTCGCCGGGCTGCGTCGCACCCGGTGTCGGCCCCGCAACGCTGGCAGCCGCCTCGGGCGGCGGCCAGACCGGCGCGGATATCGCCAACGGCTTTGCGCTGCTCGACACGCTCAACAATCTGGGCTCGATCAGCGACCGCTATTTCCAGAACAGCCGCAACTATGCGTTCTTCACGCACAATATCTTCCACATCACCGATACGCTCGATCTGACCGTCGGTCTGCGCTACACCAACGAGCGCAAGCGCTTCAACGCGACCTTCAGCAACGACAACACCGTCTGCACCCGCTTGCAGGGATCGCTCACCGACGATCTGATCAGCCCCAATGCCACCGCGCGCGCGCTGGCCGGGGCGCTGATCGGCCTGGGTTGCCAGGGCAACTCGACCGCCGAACTCAACGGCGTCTCGATTCGCGATCGCCGCAGCGAGAACGAGTTCACCGGCACCGCTGTCCTGTCGTGGAAGCCCACCGACGACCTGCTGCTCTATGGCAGCTATTCGCGCGGCTACAAGGCGGGCGGTTTCAACCTCGACCGCTCGGCGCTCAAGGGTCCGGTCGTCGCGCCGCTCGGCCAGGCGCCCGTCACCACTTTCGCCGCCGTGGGCGGTGCCCAGGCGCTGGTGCGCAACCTGCAGTTCGACCAGGAAATCGTCGACGCGTTCGAAATCGGCGCGAAATATTCGCGTGGCCCGCTGACCATCAACCTCGCGCTGTTCCGTCAGCAGTTCGAGAATTTCCAGCTCAACACCTTCAACGGCACCGTCTTCCTGGTGCAGACGGTCAATGGCTGTTCGACCGATCTGGCCGGCGCCGACCGCGATCTCAGCGCCACGACCGGCGGCTGTGCCCGCGGCGACGTGACCTATGGTGTGGTCGCCCAGGGCGTCGAGCTCGAAGCCTCGATCCGTCCGTCGCGGACCTTCACGGTCAATGGCGGCCTGACCTATGCCGATACCAGCTATCGCAACAACCTGATCGGCAACCGCAACGGCGCGCCGCTCGATCCGGCACTGCGCAAGCTGCCCGGCGACAACCTGTCGAACGCGCCCGAACTGACGCTGACCGGATCGATGGCCTGGACGCCGGATATCGGCGATAGCGGCCTGTCGGGTCTGGTCTATGTCGACACCCGCGTGACCGATGCGTTCAACACCGGATCGGACCTGTTCCCGCAGAAGGAACAGCCGAGCTTCGTCGTGGTCAATGCCCGCGTCGGTCTGCGCGGACCCGACCAGGGCTGGGCTGTCGAGCTCTGGGCGCAGAATCTGTTCAACGAGGACTTCACCCAGGTCGCGTTCAACAGCCCGTTCCAGGCCGGCACGACCTCCGCGCCGTTCGTCGATCCGCAGTTCCCCGGCGGACGCCAGATCTTCTCGGCGTTCCTCGGCGAACCGCGCACCTATGGTATCACCCTGCGCGGCCGCTTCTGATCGCTCTGCAAGGGTAACGCGAAACAGCCCCGTCCGCGTGCTGCGGGCGGGGCTTTTTGCTGCGCTCAGGCCGGACCCTCGACTCGCGCGTGCCGGCTGAGCGTGACGGCCAGCACCGCTACCGCGCCCGCCATCAACCCGGCCGCGAGGACAAAGGGCGCACCAGGGAAGAAAGGCCCCTGCGCATCGGCATAAGCGGCGAACACCCCGGTCATCAGCGGCGGCCCGATGATCGCGGTGAGGCTGATCGTGCTGGCGATCGCGCCCTGCAGCTCGCCCTGCGCATCCTCGGGCACGCGCGGGCTCATCAGCTGCTGCATCGCCGGGAAGCACAGGCCCGGGACGCAGCCGATGACCATCCCGACCAGGACCACCGCCGTGCTCGGCGCAAAGGCCAATATCAGGAAGGACGGCAAGGCAAAGGCCAGGCTGACCGTCGCGGTGCGCACCGGGCCGAACCGGGCGATCGCCCTGCCGGACAGCACGCCCTGGGTCAGCACCAGCAACACGCCGAACAGCGCGATGGTCGCGCCGGTGGTCGCGGGCGTCCAGGCAAATTTCGCCGTGCCGTAATAGGCCCAGACCGAAAGCTGCGCCTGGCTGGCGAGCTGCATCAGGAAGATCGCGCCCAGGCAGCCGATGACCAGCGGACGGCGCGCCATGTACCCGATCGTACCGAGCGGGTTGGAGCGGAACGGATCGAAGCGCCGCCGCCGCGCCGGTTCGAGCGTCTCCTCGAAGCGCCACCAGCCGAAGATCACGCCGGTCGCGCACAGCAAAGCCGCCGCCACGAACGGCAGCCGGTCGCCGAACTGGCCGATCAATCCGCCGATCGCCGGGCCGAGCACGAAGCCTGCCGCGCCCGCGCCGCCCAGCATGCCGAACGCCGCGCCGCGCCGCTCGGCCGCAATGCTGTCGGCGATGCAGCTGTTCGCGGCGGCATAGCTCGCGCCCATCACGCCCGAGATCGCGCGGCCGACGAACAGCCAGGCCAGGCTCGGTGCCATGGCCATCAGCGCATAATCGACCCCGAGCAGCGCCAGAGTGGTCAGC
>NZ_QKVT01000001.1:2243677-2246514 GCF_003426715.1 Blastomonas sp. UPD001 | reverse complement strand
CCTGCCCACCGATATCCGCCGCGTCACGCTGATCGTCCGCGACATGGAGGCCTCGCTGAAACTCTATCGCGATGTCGTGGGGCTCAAGGTCAATTACGATACCGTGGTCGAGACGAGCGGCGTTGCGCTGCCTGCGGGCGAGCCGGGGGCGAAGGCGCGGCTGGTGCTGCTCAACTCGAACGATCCGTTCATCGGCTGGATCGGGCTGATGCAATGGGTCGATCCGCCGCTGCCCGATCCGGGGCCGTATCCCAAACGGATGGGCCCGGGCGGGCATGTCATCGTGATGAACACCGACGATGTCGACGGCCGCTGCGCCGCCGCTGCGAAGGTCCCGGGCGTCACCATGACCGCGCCGCCGCGCATGCAGGAATATCCCGGTCGCAACGGCGGGCCGGTCATCCGGGTGCGCGGGTGCAATTTCTTCGACCCCGACGGCACATTGATCGAGATGAACCAGATCCTGAAATAGGCATCGCACCGCACGACCGCGCAGCGGGGGCCGCCCGATGCAAGAGGCCATTGTCCGACTGGTGGTCAATCCGTTACCGGGGGCCTGTCGGCATGCCCCGTCGTTGCAACAACGGGGCATCCATTTTCGATGCGAGATATTCGATGAAAGCCCTGCTTCGTTCCGCGATCCTTCTGGCGCTCACCGCCACCAGCAACGCCGCCCTGGCCGCCCCGGCCAAGGATGATACGGCGCTCGGCAAGCGCCTGTTCCTGCGCTGCACCGCCTGCCATACCGTCTCCGCCAAGGCCCCCGGCAAGGTCGGCCCGCATCTTCAGGGGATTGTCGGGCGCAAGTCCGGCAGCGTCGCCGGCTTCGGCTACTCTCCCGCCATGAAGGGCGCGAATATCGTCTGGAACGAGGCGACGCTCGACAAATGGCTCCAGCGGCCGCAATCGGTGGTGCCGGGCACGACCATGGCCTTTGCCGGGCTCACCAAGCCCGAGGAGCGCAAGGCGCTGATCGCCTATCTCAAGAAACCGACCCCCTGACCCGGCAATGGGGGGCACGCTCTACGACAAGCTGTGGGATGCGCATATCGTCCGCCGCGGCGAGAATGGCGAAGACCTGCTCTATATCGACCGGCAGCTGGTGCACGAGGTCAGCAGCCCGCAGGCCTTTCGCGCACTGGGCGAAGCGGGCAGGGGGCTGCGCCGACCCGAAACGCATCTCGCGGTTGCGGATCATGCCGTGCCCACCCGGGGCCGCGATGGCGCGCCCATCGATCCGGTGGCAGCGGCGCAGGTGGCAGAGCTTGAAGCCAATGCCCGCGATTTCGGCGTACGCTACCATGCGCTGACCGGCGAAGGGCACGGCATCGTCCATGTCATCGGCCCCGAACAGGGCTTTACCCTGCCGGGCATCACCCTGGTCTGCGGCGACAGCCACACCACCACGCACGGCGCGTTCGGCGCGCTCGCCTTCGGCATCGGCGCGAGCGAATGCGGCACGGTGATGGCGAGCCAGTGCCTGGTGCAGAAGCGCGCGAGAACGATGCGGGTCGAGCTGGTGGGGACGCTGCCCGGCTGGGTCTCGGCCAAGGATGTTGCGCTGGCGCTGATCGCGCGGATCGGAGCGGACGGCGCGCGCGGCTTTGCGGTCGAATATGCAGGGCCGGCGATCGCCGCGATGGACATGGCCGGGCGCATGACCTTGTGCAACACGACCATCGAAGCCGGAAGTCGCATCGGCCTGGTCGCACCCGATGACGTGACCTTTGCCTATCTCGAAGGTCGTCCCGGAGCGCCGAAGGGCGACGACTGGGACAAGGCGGTTCGCCACTGGAAGGGCCTTGCCAGCGATAGCTACGCCGAATTCGACCGCATCGAGACGCTCGATGTCTCGGCGCTTGATCCCCATGTCACCTGGGGCACCAGCCCGGATCAGGGCGCGCCGGTGGGCGAGCACGTGCCGGACCCCGCGCTCGCCGCACCCGGAGAACGCGACCGCATCGTCCGCGCGCTGGGCTATATGGGGCTCGAGCCCGGCATGAAGCTGTCCGAGATCGCGATCGACCGGGTGTTCATCGGATCGTGCACCAATTCGCGGATCGAGGACCTGCGCATCGCCGCACGGGTCGCAACGGGCCGCACGGTCGCGCCCGGCGTGTGCGCGATGGTGGTGCCCGGATCGGCTGCGACCAGGGCCCGGGCCGAGACCGAGGGGCTGGCCGATATCTTCCGCGCCGCCGGGTTCGAATGGCGCGACGCGGGCTGCTCGATGTGCGTGGCGATGAACGACGACCGGCTCGCCCCGGGCGAGCGCTGCGCCTCGACCAGCAACCGCAATTTCGAAGGACGGCAGGGCCAGGGCGGGCGCACGCATCTGATGAGCCCGGCGAGCGCCGCCGCCGCGGCGATCGCGGGGCATATTGCCGATGTGCGCACGCTGATGGGGCAGGGCTGATGGAGCCGTTCACCCGCGTCACCGGTCCGGCATTCAGCCTGGACGAGGACAATATCGACACCGACGTCATCTACCCCGCGCGCTTTTTGACGATCACCGCGCGCGAGGGGCTGGGGGCCTATGCCTTTGCAGATCGCAAGCTCGATCTGGACGGCGCGCCGGTGCTGGTCGCTGGCGCGAATTTCGGCTGCGGGTCCAGCCGCGAGCAGGCGGTCTGGGCGCTGCTGGGGGCAGGCGTGCGCTGCGTCATCGCGCCGGGCTTTGGCGAGATCTTCGCGGGCAATTGCCTGCGCAACGGCGTGCTGCCGGTGGTGCTGGACCGCGAGACGGTGGACGGGCTGCACCGGAGCGCGCAAGCGGGCGAACCCTTCACCGTCGATCTGCACGGCTGCACAGTGCAGGCGGGCGAAGCGGCGCCGGG
>NZ_QKVT01000001.1:2228551-2243577 GCF_003426715.1 Blastomonas sp. UPD001 | reverse complement strand
GCCGCCAGCAGGCCCTTGCCGATGGATTTTTCCTTGGCGACGACCTTGCCCAGCGTCTTCACGTCGCTCGCCATCGACATGCGCTTCATGCGCACGCGCGTGAGGCCGGGGTCGAAGCCGCAGCTTTCCGCAGCGATCCCCGCCCGCGCCATTTCGGCCAGCGCCTCGAGCATCGCCTCGCCGGTCTTGAACGAGAAGGAGACCGAATCCTCGAACGCGGGGGCCCGGATCAGGCGAAAGGTGATTTCTGCCTTGATGCCGAGCGTGCCCGAGTCGCCCATGAACAGGCCCGCCAGGTCCGGCCCGTAATGGCGATAATGCGGGGTGTCGCCATCGGGGCCGCGCGCGCCGGTGCGCAGGATGCGGCCATCGCCCAGCACCATGGCGATCGCGACGACGCTCTCGCTCGACGTGCCGTGCTGACCCGCGCCGAACATAGCGTTCAGCTGCGACAGCCCGCCGCCGATCGTCGAATAGATGCCCGACATCGGGCCCCAGAACGGCGTGCGCAGCCCGAGCGGCTTGAGCGCCTCGTTCAGCGCCAGCCAGGTGCAGCCCGCCTCGACCGTCACCGTCATGTCCTCGGGGCTGATCCGCAGCACACGGTCCATCCGGCGCATGTCGAGCGTGATCGTGCGATCGGTGACCGGAACGTAGCTGCTGGTATAGGTCATCCCGGCGCCACGCGGGGCGATATCCACCCCGGCGGCGTTCGCTGCGCTGACCACGGCGGCCAGCTCTGCCGTGTTAGCGGGAGCCACCGACAGCAGCACGACATGCTCGGAGCGGGCCCAGATATCCTCGCCGAACAGACGCAGCGTGGCATCGTCGGTTGTGACATGGTCCGCACCGACGATCGCCGCGAACCGGGCGTGCAGGTCATCGGGCAAGGCCAGGCCAGGGGTTGGCGTGGCGATGGGGGGCACGGTGATGCTGTCCGACATATCGGGTCTTCCGCTGGTTGCCGGCGACTCCTTGCTGGATGGCCGGGATTTTCGGCCAAGCGATACGCCAGTCGGTCCGCTCTGCTTCGACGTCGGCGCAGCTTTATCCGGCTGGCGGAGAGGGATGTCAGCGATCGGCGCTTGCGCAGACCAGCGCAGCCGCCGCCTGCCCGGCGAGCCGTCCGAAGGTCACCGCCGTCGCAAGCCCCATGGCGGGCAGATAGCCCCAGTGCGCAGGCCCCGAAACCGACCGCGCGGCGCCGCCGCCCGCGAACAGATTGGGGAGCGGCGTTCCATCCGGTCGCAGCACCCTGGCGCTGGCATCGATCTGCAGCCCGCCTTGCGTGTGATAGATGGCACCGACGACCCTGAGCGCCCGGAACGGGGACAGCGGCGGGAGATCGCCGCCCCAGACGCGACCGAAGGCGTCCGGCGTGCCGCTCGCCTGCGCGGCATGGGCCTCTGCAAGCGTCGCGGCCAGCGCGTCGGCGGGCAGATCCGTCAAGGCCGCGAGCTCTTCGATGCTGTCCGCTTTGCGCATGGCGTTCAGCGCCTTGAGCTGCTGCGTTTCGGGAATGTACGCGGTCGCCGCTTCGATCCGTTCGTCGAAGATCACCCAGACATGGTCGCCGGGCTGGGCGAGCACCGGCCGCACCATGCCGGCAATATCCTCCACCTCGTTGACGAAGCGCCGACCCTCGACATTGACCAGAATGCCGCCCTCGACGGGAACGCCCGGCGGCACCGTGATGCCCTGGGGTTGGGTGAGCATGCCATATCCCTGATACGCCCCCATGTCGCCAAGCGCTGCCCCAAGCTTGCTGGCGATGGCGATGCCGGTTCCCTGGCTGCCTTCATGGCCATTGTTGCGCGCATGCGCCATCTCCGGAATGTGCTGCGCGACAAGCGCGTGGTTGGCCGCGAACCCGCCACAGGCGAGGATCAGCGTCTGGCACCCGACCTGCTCGCGCCCGCGGTCGCGCCGCTCCAGCGTGACACCGTGGATGCAGCCTGTGGTATCGGCGTGGACGTCGGCCAGCCGGGTTCCCAGCAGCACGTCGATCCCGGCATCGTCCATGCGCCGGTGCAGCAGATCGACCATGTCCTGGCCGCCATGCCCGCGCCAGCCATGCACGCGAAAGGTCGAGTTGCCATAGGCGGGGCGAAAGCCGGTATCGAGCTCCCACGGCATGTCGAGCGCCTCGACCATCCAGTCGACAGTCGGTCCTGCATGATCGGCAATGGCGCGCGCGAGCACGGGGTCCGCCTGGCCGCGCGTCTTGGCCATGATGTCGGCGAAATAGCCGTCGGCGCTGTCTTCTATTCCCAGCGTCGCCTGGGCCCGCGTCCCCGCTGCGCAGATCAGCCCCTGCGACATGCCGGTGCTGCCCATCGGGCGCTCGTCTTGTTCGACCACCAGCACCTGCGCGCCGGCCTGCCGCGCGGCGAGCGCGGCGATGCTGCCGCAAGCGCCGCCGCCCACCACCAAAACCGGGATGACATGTTCGAAATCGGGGATCATGGCGCGCTCGCCAGCTCCTGCACCAGCGCCATCGTGATCGCGAGCACGCGTTCGGCCTGGGGTTCGAGGAAATAGGGGCGCTTGCCGGCTGGTTTCGCGCCCGCGCCTGCCAGGGCTTCGGCAAAGCTCATGCGACCGCTCCTATCCCGTGCCATGCGGCCTTGCGGCCATGATCATCGGTATCGTCCAGCAGCGCCGGCAGCGCCACATGGCGGTCAGCCATCGGCCTGCCATGGCGCGCCTCGAAAGCCGGCGCGACGCGCGCTTCGAACGCGGCCCTGATCCCGGGCACGACACGCGCTGCCAGGTGCCGGTTCATCGGCGCGAGGAAGTTGATCCGTTCGATCTGGTCATGGCTGGTCTCCGGAAAGACCGCGTGGTGACCAATGACCCGGTGGTCGGGCGGACCATCATATTCGGCCGCGGGGTCATTCGGCACACGCGTCTCATCGATCGGTGGCAGGGTATCCGCTGGCGGTTTCATGATCGGCCTCCTGTGTCGCGCGAGCATTGCAGCGTTCCGGGAAAGTTCGCGCACCTTGCCGGGCATGATCGCCAGTCGGATGCTCTTCAGGCCGGCGCGGGCAGGCGCTTGCGCCTGGCCTAGGACGCGGGTCCGGACCTTGTCCGGTCCGTTGCGGGAGCGGGGAAATCGGAGGCGCTTGATGGAAACCGCTCTGCATGTCGCCGTCGATCGGGACCCGGCGACCGCCCGTCCCGCACCGATGGCGCAGGCTTCGGGAGATGTTCTGTGACCGAACCGATCGCAATACGGCGCGGCTTTGTCGATCTGGCGCATGGCCAGATGCATTACCGGCATGCCGGGGATCGGGGCGAGCCGCTGCTCCTGCTGCATGCCTCTCCGGGCAGCTCGCGACAATTGGTCCGGCTCATCGAGGATTTCGCGTCCGATCACCGCGTCTTCGCCCCCGACACGCCGGGCAATGGCGACAGCGAGGCGCTGGCAGAGACCGAACCGACCGTGGCGGGGCTCGCGGCAGCGATGCTCGCGTTTCTGGATGCCATCGGCCTGTCCAAGGTTCGTGTCTATGGTTCGCACACGGGCGCTGCCATTGCCGCAGAGCTGGCGATCCTTGCGCCCCATCGCGTCTCCGCGCTGGTGCTGGACGGCGTCAGTCTGTTCGAGGGTGACGAGCTGCAGGACGTGCTGGACCATTATGCCCGGCCTTTCGAACCCGATCTCGACGGGGCGTATCTGATCCGACTGTTCCAGTTCTGCCGCGACCAGTATCTCTTCTTCCCCTGGTACCGCCGGACGCGCGAGAGCCGCCGCGACAGCGGGATAGGCAATGCGGCCGATCTCCACGCCTGGGTGGTCGAGGTGATGAAGGCGAACAGCACCTATCATCTCAACTATCTGGCGGCGTTCCGATGGGCTGCGGACCGACGCCTGCCGCTGATCGCGTGTCGGACCTTGCTGACCGCCGCAGCCGACGATCCGCTGATCGCGACAACCAAGAAGCTCGAAACCCATCTGCCGAACGGCCGCTTCGTCGAACTTCCGCGCGTCGATGCGGCGGATTTCCGCACTGCACGCAAGGCCGCGTTCGACAGCTTCTTCCGCACGCAGAGCTGAGCGGCGGCGCGCGGAAGCGCAAGGCTTGACCGTCCAACCTGACTCGAAGGGAGCATATTCTTGCAACAGCACCGCACCATTTCCGGCAAGATTCTCTACACCTCGCGCAAGCCCGGTCGCGAAGGGCAGGAGCGAGGGCGCGAGGAGTTCACCTGGACGCACCATAGCGACGGCAAGCGCAGCCTGCGCGCGCGCTGCGAGATCGACGAACCCGCACCCACCGTGCACCGTGATATCGTCTACAGCCTCGACGAGAACGACCATCCGATGGACTGTTTCGTGCGGCTGGTGATCGGCGATCAATTCATGGGGGCGGGGCTGTTCATCATCCATCCCGATCGAGTCGAGTGCGAAAGCTATGGCCCGTCGATCGGACGGGTGTCCCAGACCATGGCGATCGATGCGCCGTTCGACGGCTTCGGCACGCACCCGATCGTCGCCGATGCCTATATTACCCGCAAGATGGACCGCTCGATGGGGCCGCACAAGCGCAAGTTCCCGTGCTTCCTGCCGTCGCCCGACCATCGCGGCGCCACCCCGCCGCTGATCGCCAAGTCCGAGGTCAATCTGGCCTATATGGGGCAGGAGACCGTCACCGTCGCGGCCGGGACCTTCGACTGCTTCAAGTACGAATTCTCCGATGAGGACGCGAGCATGGTGTCGATCGGCGGCGAGGCGCACCCGCCCTATCAGGTCTGGGTGACCGCCGATGACGACTCGATCTTCGTCCAGGGCGGTGTCGGCGGCTATATGCAGACCTGGTACGAACTCGTCGAACTGAGGCGCTGACCGGGCAGGGGAGGGCGCTGCCCCGACTGTTTGTAGCGAGCACTATGCGGTGACTGCGGCTTTCGAGCCGACAGCGCGCGCACGATCGAAGGCGTCGGCTGGACGCTTCCTTTGTTGCCGGAACAGCGGCGCGCTGTCCTGTTGCGATGCTCGGTTGGCCCGTGACGCGCAACAATCTATCCGCCATGCGGTCTGTGGCCAGCAGAAATCGGCGGCTATTGACCGCCTGGTGGATAGTCGGCCAACGCGGATTTGCATGAATGGAGGGGTTCATGCGCTCATTCCCTCGTCAGAAGCAAGTCTGTCCGGACAACGAGGCAGACAGCGACATCGGGTTTGGGCACCGCGACGCGGCGCCTGCCGGAGCAGAAGGGAAAAGTCACCAGACCAGGTGTCCATTGGGGGATAGAAATCATGAAGGTTTTAAGCACGTTGGGCTTCGCCCGTTCGGTACTCCTCTCCGGCGTTGCGCTGAGCAGCATCACGATCGCGCTGCCTGCCAGCGCACAGGAAGCGACGGCTGCCGAAGATGAGGGCGACCGGTCCGAAATCGTGGTCACGGCGCGCAGGCGCGATGAAGATGTCCAGTCGGTTCCGATCGTCATCAATGCCTATTCGGCGGAGGATCTGGCCGAGCGCAACATCCAGACACTGGCCGATCTGGGCAATTCCACGCCCGGCATCGTGATGAACAACATTGCCGGCGGCAACACCCAGACGATTTACATTCGCGGCCTGGCGCCGGGCAATACGGCGGGCGATCTCAACGTCGAGGCGAATGTCGGCGTGTTCATCGACGGCATCTACCAGACCAGCCGCAACACGATCGACATTCTGTCCGTGCTCGATGTCGGCCAGATCGAAATCGCCAAGGGACCGCAAAGCGCGCTGTTCGGCCGTTCGACCTTTGCCGGCGCGCTGGCGATCAGCACCGGCAAGCCCAGCCGCGATTTCTCCGGCAGCTTCCAGGCGACTGTGGGCGTGGATGAGGATTACCGTATTCGCGGTGCGCTTTCGCTGCCGATTTCCGATACACTGCGCGCGCGTGTTGCGGGCGGCTATGTCACTTATGACGGCTTTGGCACCAATGCCGGTGCGCGCAACGACAAGCTCGGCGGGTTCGAGAAATACGCCTTTTCGGGCGCGCTGGAGTTCGAGCCCAGCGAGCATTTCCGCGCGCTGCTCTCCGGTTTCGTCACACATTCCGAGGCGGAAATCTCGCCGGTCTATGGCTTGCCGGTGCGCAGCCTGAACTGCGGTAACGTCAACGCCGCGACCGGTCTGCCGTTGCTGTTCTGCGGCGAGCTTCCGCCGCGGCGGGTCAATGACGTGACGGCGCGCATTCCCGATACACGCTCCGAAAACCAGCAGGTGTCGCTGCTGCTCGAGGGACGGATTGCCGGGGTCAAGGCGACCAGCACGACCGGCTTCACCTGGGCCAGCAATCGCGGCTTCAGCGATTACGACCTCACCTCGGCGGGAACGCTGTTCGGTGTCTGCACGCTCGGCAATGCCACCAACCCCAGTTGCGGCAGCAATTTTGCCAACGCGCCCTATACGCGGCTGACCCGGGCCAACCTCTCGGTCACCAATATCGAGCGTGTCCGCACGTTCAGCCAGGAAATCCGCATCCAATCGGACAATGAATCGCCGTTCCAGTGGATCGTCGGCGGCTTCTACTTCAATTCGCGCATCCCGATCGCGGCTTCCGGCCTAGGAACCGATGGTGGCGGGCTCGCCGCCAACGAGCGGCTGGTCCAGGTCAACCAGCTCGCGACGCCTGCGGCGACCGGAGTCGGCCCTTATGACTTCACCGCGAATATCTTCATCGAAGCTTTCGAGGCCCGTCAGCGCCAGACCCAGCCCTGGCTCTGGCGCTGAGGCGCAGGCCGCCGGAGGGCATGGAGCCCGTCCGGCCGGCGAAACGATCGCGCTGGTCCGGGCTCAACCGACCCGGATCAGCACCTTGCCCAGATGCGCGCCGGACTCGAGATAGCGGCATGCCTCAAGCGCCTGATCGAAATCGAACACGCGGTCGATCACGGGGGCAAAGCCCGTCGCCTCCATCGCGCGGATCATCCGCACTAGCATCGCCCGGCTGCCCTCCGCAATGCCCTTCAGCGTGATGTTCTTGCCGATGATGCTGCCATAATTGGGCAGCGGGCCATCGGCCGAGCCGACGCCTATGATGACGATGCGGGCGTTCACCGCACAGGCGTTGATCGATTGCGGCAGGGTGTGCTGCCCGCCGGTCTCGACCACGATATCGGCGCCGCGCCCGCCGGTCTGGCGCTGCAGTTCGGCCGCCCAGTCCGGGTGCGTGGCATAGTTGACGGTATAGTCCGCGCCCAGCTTGCGTGCGGCCTCCAGCTTGGCATCGCTCGACGAGGTGATGGCGACGAACGCGCCGTTCGCCTTGGCGACCTGCAGCGCCGCCATCGCCACGCCGCCGGTGCCCAGCGCGAGCACCAGATCGCCCGCGCGCACCTGGCCGGTCTCGACCACCGAGTGCCAGGCCGTCAGCGTGGCGGCCGCCAGCGGCGCCGCCTGCTCGTCGGTCATGGAATCGGGCACCCTGACCAGCGCGGCGGCGGGGACCTTCACATATTCGGCCATCCAGCCATCGAGGTTGGTGCCAAGATCGGGGCCGAAATAGCGCATGTCGAATGCGCCATCGATCCAGGACACGAAATGCGCCAGCACCGCGCGGTCGCCGATGGCGATACCGGTCGCGCCTTCGCCAAGCGCCACAACCTCGCCCACACCTTCGGAAAACGGAATCCGGTCCTCGGCCTTTTTCGCGCCATAGCGGCCTTGCAGGATCTGCAGGTCGCGGTTGTTCAGACAGACAAGGCGGACCTTGAGCACCGCCTCTCCGGGCCCGGGCACCGGGTCCGGGCGCGTCGTCGGCGTGAGCGATTCCAGCCCGTTCTGCTGGCCGAGTTGATAAGCTTTCACATCAGGCTCCTAGATGGTCGGTCGATGGCAATGGTGCTGGGTCCGGACAAGCGGTTCAAGCCAGTTTCGGGTATCTGCCCAGCAGCAGGAAACAGGCAGCGCATAGCGGCAGCAGGACCGCCGAGATGTTGAGCGCAGCGGCAAATCCTCCGGTCGCGTCGCGGATGATCCCGAAGATCAGCGGCGCGAACCCGGCGCCGGTGGAAAAACAGACATAGAAGATCGCGTACAGCCCCGAATAGGCCCGCATTCCGAAATAGCGGGAGGTGAGGTACGCGACGACGTCATATTCGATTCCCAGCGCGAATCCCAGCAGCAGGATGGCAAGACGGATCATGCCCGGATCGACATCGTTCCCCGCCAGTATGACGCACGACACCGCCGGCAGGCCCAGCAGGACGAACGCTACCCCGGGAGCCCAGAATCGGTCGAGCAGCCAACCGCCGACCAGTCGCCCGCAGATCGATGCGAAGCCCACCAGCGGCGTGAGCGTGAGGATGGTCGCCTGGTCCAAACCCTTGTCGAGCAGGATCGGCTCGAGATTCGGCACGGCGCCCGCCAGACCGAACGAAATGGGCAGGAGGATCAGCGCGATCAGCCAGAAGCGCCATTGCTTCAGCGCCTCGGTCCGCGAGAATCCGGGCAGCGATGGCGGGGTGACCGGGGCCGCCGGCGCCCTGTCTGGCGCAGATCGTTCCTCTGGTTCGCGGAAGAGCAGAAGCGTCGCCGGCAGCGCGACCAGCAGCGTCAGCATGCCCAGAGCAGCATAGCCGCCGCGCCAGCCATGGTCTGCAATCACCCAGGCGAGCAGCGGCTTGCTGATCATGCCGAACAGTCCGGTGCCCGTCATCGCAAAGCCGAGCGCCAGGCCCCTGTGCCGGTCGAACCACCGGTTTACCGTCCGCGTATAGGTGATCGGCAGCGTGCCCGCGCCCAGCGCTGCCGCCAGACCCCAGCAGAGATAGAACTGGATCAGCGATGGTCCGAGCGCCGCGAGCGACAGCACCGACAGGCCAAAGCCCGCGAGCGCCAGCGATGCGACTTTCCGGGTACCGAAGCGGTCGCACATCATCCCCGCCACCGGCGCAGCGATCATGACCACCAGCGTGGTCAGCGTGAGCGCCCCCATGATCTGGCCGATCGACCAGCCGAATTCGTGGACAAGATGCGGGGCGAAGACGCCTGCTGTATAGAAGGGGACGGCGGCGAGTCCGAAGCCGATGCCGAGCAGCGACGCCAGCAGGATCGGCCAGCCGCGGCGGAACTCACCGTCCTGTCCGGCGGCGTCCATGTTCAAGGTCTGCTGCATGCCCGGTCCTTCCGTCGCCCTGCAGCACACGACCATGTTGCCCGGAACAAACCCATAGCGTGCCATTTGCCATCCGCTGGGCGGATAGGTTCGCTTGACGGGCAGTTGTGTGGCTTCGATGGTCAGCGGCGGCGGTGGTGCGCTGCCTGCCACGCCTGGACGCGCAGCCGCGTGTTGGCGCGGATGTCTTCATAGAACAGCGCGATGTCCGCGTAATGCAGGCTGCCGCCTGGAAGCGTCTTGACCACCACGTCGGGCAAGGTCCGGACCAGCGCCAGTCCGCGCTCGCAGCGCACCGCCGCCGCGCGCGGGCGAAGCGGCTGAAGCGGTCCCGAGCCTGGATCGCCCGGCACCAGACCCCTGGCCTGTTCGGTCGATGCCTGGCTGCGGCTGCGGTCGAACGTCACCGGGTTCACGCACAGCATCTGCTTGCCCGGCACGTCGCCATGGACATCGGTGAAGGTCTTCTCGAAGGCCGCGACGACCGGCGCGAGATCGGCATCGGCGGAAATCGCGTTCCACTGCACCACGCAGCCGGTCTGGGCGGGCCGGTCGCACGGCCGGGCATGCTTGAACCTCCGCCCGAAATCGCCCTCGGCCAGGTTGATGCCGATGATATAGGCAGCGACCATGCGCGCATGCAGCGGGCCATTCTCGATCCGCCGTTCCAGCAGGTCGGCGACATGCTTGGCCCCCTGGCTGTGCCCGGCGATGATGAACGGGCGGCCCTTGCTGACATGGGCGATGAACCAGTCGAACGCGCGCTCCACATCGCCATAGGCCAGCGCATAGGCCGCCTTGCCATGCGCCGGGTCGCGAATGGCCTTGTAGGTCGCGGCGCGATAGCGCGGCGCATAGACGCGGCAGCAGCCGTTGAACGCGCTGGCCTGCCGGGCGATGCTGCTTTCGTCGACCCAGCGATTGGCGGTGGCATCGCGCGGATCGGCATTCCACAGCTGCGGGTTCATGTCGGTCGTCGGATGGACGAAGAACACGTCCACTCCCGGATCGACAGCCGCGGGCGATGCACCCGCGGGCACCGCATCGGCCGGGCCGGAAGAGCTGATGCCCGATGCCCAGCTCTCGCCCAGCGCATAGTCGGGTGCGGGAGGTGCCAGCCGCGCGATCTCGGCGGCCGGGTCGGGCGTGGCCGCCGGTTGCGCGCCTGCCAGCAAGGGGAGGCTCATCAGCATCGCGGCGAGGCGGCGCGGTACCGTCCTGGCGGCACTTGTCCTGTCGGCCGAAGCCTCGTCTTCCCTGCGTTCGGCTGTGCGCATCGCCCGTTCCTATTCCCCTGCTGTCCGCTGCAGGAACGGCAGCATCCGCTCCGCCGCCTGCTCGGGACAATCGAGCGGCATCATGTGTCCGCATGCCGGTATGACGACCAGCGCCTTGTCCGCCGCCGCCGATGCGGCAAAGGCGGGAAGGCCGTGTTCTGCGACCGTCGTTTCATGGTCTTCCGCGCCCCAGAGCAGCAGGGTCGGCACGTTGGTCTTCGCCAGGTCCTCCGCCGATCGGCTGAAGGGGGTGAGCTGCGCGGCGATGGCCCTGACGATATCGGGATCGCGCAGTGCGCGATGGTTGAGATCGGTCCATTGCCGGACGAGCGCGGGCGTGACCCGGCTCTTGTCGGCAACATTGGCGAGCAGAATCTGCCGCCAGAATTCGGGTCGATGGAAACCGGGATGCAGCCGATCCTCCGCCACCGCATCCTTCAGCGCCTGGGGCTGCGACGCGGGATCGAAACGCAGCTGCGCAACGGCGATATTGATCAGCACCATGCCGCTGATCCGTTCGGGGCGCGTGGCCGCATAGGCCGTTGTCGGAAGGCCCGCGCTCGACGTCCCGACGATGACAAAGCGCCGGACACCCAGCCTGTCCATCAGGCCGTCGATCAGTGCAAGGCTATGGTCGAGCGAATAGTCGTGCTTCGGGCTCGGGCCAGACAGGCCGGCGGGGGCCATGTCGAACCGGATGACGCGATATCGATCCTTGAGCCCGGCGGCCATGCTGTCCCACTGGCGCAAGCTTGCAAACGATCCGTGCAGCAGCAGGATGGTAGGGCCTTGGCCTTCATCGACATAATGGACCGTCTCGCCGCCGATCGTGACAAAGCGCGATTGCGGCAGCGCATGGCGCTGGCGCATGACGCTGTCGTCGGGGAAAACCGCGTCCGGGTGGTTTGCCTGCGCTCCCGCCCCTGCCGGGCTCGCCGTCGTGACAGCACAAAGAGCCACGGCCATGGCGAAGGCGCGCGTCAGACCCATGCTGCGATGGGCAAGGGCAGGGAGACGCAGGACCATGCGCGCAGCCTAATCGAGATGCGTACCGGTCTGAAAGCACCGTGACCGATGACCGACAGGTGGACATTTGCGTGCTGCCTGCTGCACGAGCTCGGGCGGCGGCTCAACACGATGTCGGCAAGCCTGTGCCCGGGACGCCGCGGAGTCCGCTGGCAGACCGGTGAAACCATGGCATAGACCGGGAGCGGCCACATCAGCGCACCGCGTCGCCAGCATAGGGAAGGGACGGTCATGTTGACATTTCCTGCGCCAATTCGGGCCATCGCCGTGTTCGCGCGATCGGGTGAGCGGGCCGTTTCCTGATGGCTGCGCTGCAGATCAACCGTCGTTCACTGCTGATCGGAGCCGGTGCGTGCATGGCTGCAACGGGCACGCGGGGGCTGGCCATGCCGGAGGTGGCGGAGCGAAGCTTCACCCTCGCCGCGCCGGATGGTCGCGAGATCCGGGTGAGCGAATGGGCCCCGCGCGGCAAGGCCAGGGCGCTGCTGCTGTTCAGCCATGGGGCAGCCTCTGCCCCGAAATATTACGAAGCGCTGTTTCGCCCCTGGCTCGCTGCGGGCTTCCGCATCCTGGCCCCGCTCCATGTCGATTCGACCGAGCATCCGCGCACCCGCGACTTTGCAGGTCTGGCCAGCTGGCGGGCGCGGATCGAGGACATGCGGGCGCTGTCCGCGCATGTCGGCCAGCGCCCCTGGATCGCCGCCGGACATTCCTATGGCGGGCTGGTGGCGCTGACGCTCGGCGGTGCCTCCGCGATCCCGCCCGATGGTGTGACCGGCCCGCTCTCCGACCCGAATGCCCGGGCGGTGCTGGCGCTGAGCCCGCCCGCGCCGGTTCCGGTCCTGTGCACGGCCGAAGGCTATGCCACGCTCGCCGTGCCCGCGCTGATTCAGACCGGCACGCTCGACATCGTCCCGGGCATCACCGCCACCGATGGCGAGGGCTGGCGCGGCCATCTGGTGCCCTATGAGGTCGCAGCATCAGGGGGCCACCGCTATGGTCTGGTGCTCGAAGGCGTGGACCATTATTTCGGCGGCGCGATCTGCCGCTATGACAGGCCGGGGCCCAGACAGCTCGACCGGCTGGCCGACCTGGCGCGGATTTCGGCGCTGTTCGTCGATGCGTATGGCCGGGGCGACCGCGCGGCGACGAGGCGGCTGGACCGTCTGGTCACCGATGCGCTGCCGATCCGGCTGATGCGGAAATAGTTTTTATCGGACCTCAGTCGCGCTTGGCGATTTCCGCGATCGTCTGGTTGAAGCCTTCGGCGGTCTGCGCCTGCGCGGCCTCGTCCGCATCCTTGAGCTGCAGATAGAACAGTCGGCGCATGAAGTCCTGGCGGCGCTCCTCGCGCTCTTCCAGCGCGGCCTGATCGAGCACCAGCGTCTCGATCCCGGCGGCCAGGTCCAGCCCCGATGCCTTGGCCACGCGCTCGGCGCTGTCGAGGCGATCGCGCAGCACCGACAGTTCGTTGGCCAGCACCATGATCATCGACATCGCATGGTCGAGCCCCGGCGTGTCGTAGAATTCCGGGCGCTTTCCGCGCGCATGGCGAATGGTGTGCGGGCGCTCTTCTGTCATCGTCCCGGTTCCGGTCATGCCACCATCTTTCTCGTCATCGGCTTGTGCGCAATCAGTACTTCCCAGCCGCCCCCGGGCGCGAACTCGCCCGCGGTGAATTCGCGCTCGGCCACGGCCTCGCTGGCTTCCTGGCTATAGCCCTCGGCAGCGGCGGCGAATTCCATCACGGCCATCGGCGCGGTATCGAACCGGACGTTCGACCGCTCGAAACCCGCCCTTTCGGCCAGCGCGATCTGGTCCATGTCGCGCATCGCCCCCCAGAAGGGCTCGTTATTGTACCAGGTCTCGTTGTCGAGGATGAACTGGGTGAACGGGTCCATCAGGTCGAACGGAGGCAGATCGGCATGGATCATCCACCCGCCGGGCGCCAGCACGCGGTGCGCCTCGGCAAAGATCCGCGGCATCGCCTTGCCCGAGGTCTCGTGCAGCAGGATATGGCTGACGACCAGATCGAAATAACCGTCCGGGAAGGTGGTCTGCTCGGCATTCATCTGCGCGAAATTGACTTCGAACCCCATGCCTGCCGCGCGGGCATGCGCATAGCGCACGCAAGGGCCGCCGACATCGATGCCCCAGACCTCGGCATCGGGGAACAGCTCCTTGTAGGGCAGGGTCGAATGGCCGACGGTGCAGCCCATGTCGAGAATGCGGCGCGGCGCGAAGTCGGGCATCTTGCGCTTGATGTAATTGACCACCGAGCGGCCCATGTCGTCGTTATTCGGGCCGGTATAGCCCATCGAATAGAGATAGACCCCGCGATCGTAGAGCGCGCCGACCGAGATATCGTCCTCGCACACCTCGCTGCAATAGCCGCCCGGCATGCAGTGGATATCCAGCGCGGTGACATAGCGCGGCGGTTCGAACCCTTCGGGTATTTCCAGCCTGGCGGCCGTGGCAGCGGAGAGCTGCCTTGCTGTCTCGATCAGTTCGGGCAGCTGGCGATCGACCGAGCCGTTGACCGACTCCCACAGCAATTCCTGGGCAATGCGATTGGCAGCGGCGTAATGCTGGAAATAGATGTCCTCGACCATGCCTTCGCGGATGTCGCGGCGGTCCTGCGGCGACCGGCCATGCTTTTTTTCGAACTTGCGGGCGACGCGGGTCTGATAGACCGGGGTGAGGCCCGGAAGCAGGGTCGACTGGATGAAGCCCTTGAAGCTCTTGGCAAATTCCTGTCTCGCAGCTTCGTCGGCACTGGCTTTGGGCAGGGCGGGGTGATCGGCTTGCTGAAAGGTATTGAGCATGTCTGCGACTCCGCTTCGCGCTGGGGCTGGACCGGAATGATGCCTCTGTCCCGGCTTCGGCAAGGCCTGGCGCGGATGGCTGTCCGCAAGGCGGATAGCATCATGCCCCGCCGCGAACATTTTTTGGTGTCCCGCCACATTCCAGCCTAGCTTTTTCGCCAACCCAAAGGAATGGCCCGGATGGAGGATTCCGATTTTTGCGCGCGCGCATGCCCGGGGTGGGCTGAATCGACGACGCACGGTACCGGCCAATCCTGCGGCCCTTTGCGGTGAACGCGCCCGCATGCAGTTGAGCAAACAGGCGCGAAGGGAACTGGCGGACGGCTGGCCGATCGTGCTCGCCGCCGCGCTCGCCATCGGCGTCGGAACGATGGGCATCGGCTTCTATTCGCTGGGACTTTTCGTCCAGCCGCTTCAGGCCGAATATGGCTGGAGCCGCGCCTCGGTCTCCGGGGCGGCGACCTTCCAGCAGATCGGCATCTTCCTTTCCGCACCGCTGGTCGGCTGGCTGGCCGATCGCTGGGGGGCGAGGCCGATCGCGCTCGCCAGCTTCGTCGCCACCCCTCTCGCGCTGCTCGCGCTGTCGCGGGTCGGTTCCTCGGTCGTGGCATGGGATGCGCTGTGGCTGATGGTATCGCTCGCCGGGGCAGGGACCACGCCCGCCATCTGGGCGCGGATCGTGTCGCTGCGTTTCGATGCGGCGCGCGGCCTGGCCCTGGGGCTGATGCTGATGGGCACGGGAACGGCGGCGATCCTTGCACCGGCGCTGCTCGGACCGA
>NZ_QKVT01000001.1:2217620-2228451 GCF_003426715.1 Blastomonas sp. UPD001 | reverse complement strand
CGCGAATATCTTCCTGGTGCCGGACAGCAACGTGACCCAGGTTGTCGGCAGCTACTCGCGCGCCAGCACCAAGACCTTCTCGATCTTCGGCGCGGTGGGCTACGAACTGGGCGATTTCCGCTTCAATGCCGAGGCGCGCTACAATTCGGACGTGAAGCAGGCACAGGTGTTCTCGATTTCCAACCCCACCTCGGCACCCGGCGTCAACAAGCCGATCCCCGGCACCAGCGTTCCGGCACCGGGCACCTTCCCGGTGATCGGCCCCATCTTCAAGCGCACCTTCAACAGCTTCACCCCGCGGTTCACGCTCGACTATCGTCCGGTAGAAGACATCCTGCTCTACGTCTCGGCCGCCAAGGGCGTGCGTTCGGGCGGCTTCAACACCGCCAATCCGGTGAGTGCGACCGGCATCCTCGCCAGCGAGGTGCCTTATGAGGAAGAAACCAACTGGACCTATGAGGCCGGGTTCAAGAGCCGGTTGTTCGACCGGCGCGTGACGCTGAACGGCTCGTTCTTCTATGTCGACTGGAAGGACGCGCAGGTTTCCGCGTTCACCCAGAACCCGACGGCGGTGAACCCGGTCCGCATCGTGCAGAATGCGGGGGCGATCCGCGCCAAGGGCTTCGAGATGCAGGCCGACTGGGACATTACCGACATGTTCTCGATCGGCGGCAGCTTCATCTATTCGGATCCCAAATTCCGCCCCGGCGCCTATGACGGATCGACGATTCCGCAATGCCGCGCCGGGACGACGCCTGCCACCTTCACCAATGCGCCGGGCTGTCCGCCGATCATTGCGGTGCCTACCGCCAATGGCGGCACCCAGTTCGTGCCGTCGCTCGATGGCCTGCGTGCGCAACGCTCGGTCAAGACGCAGTATAACGTCCACGCGGTGGCCAATGTACCGGTGTCTGACGACTGGGCGATCAAGGCGCGTGTCGATGTCAACTATACCGGTCCGGCGTTCAACAACCTGATCAACACGATCAGCTTCGGCGAACGCACGCTGGTCAACGCGCGGTTGGCGCTGGAAAGCGACCGCTATTCGATCGCGCTCTGGGCCAACAACCTGCTCGACGAAATCTATGTGCAGAATTCGATCAACCAGCCGCGCGCCGGCTTCCCGTCGGCCTTTTCGATCCCCGAAGCCTATCTGGGCGAGCGGCGCCGCTTTGGCATCACCGCCGGGGTGAAATTCTGATAGCATCCCGGGCGCGGTATTCTGGCGGATGCCGCGCCCTCATTTTGACATGTGAAGGACCGCCCCATGATCGGTCGCCGCGAGGCATTAGCCGGACTTCTTGCCACAGGCGCTGCTGGCGCGTTCCCCGCACGGCTGTTCGCCGCCGATGGCGGGCTGGACGTGACCAGCCCGGAGGGACGGCAGCGGACCTTCATGATGATGCGCTGTGCGCTCGACGAGGAACTGACCACCAACTGGGTGCAGGCCAGCTATTTCGGCGTGGTCGGAGACGAGATGACCCCGCTGTTCGGCGTATCGTCGGCGGTATTCTCGCGCACCCGGCGGCTCGACGATGGCACCTATCGGTCGGTCAGCTTCGAGCTGGCCTGGTTCACCGATCCGGTAACCAGCAAGGCGATGGACGGGTTCCGCAACCCCTATACCAACCAGGATTGCCAGGTGCCGAGCGGCGGCTTCCAGCCTTCGGCCTCGATATTCGGGCGTGACCTGTCGTTCACCTTGCCCAAGCCCATTCCGGGGCTGACCATCGAGCATCACGTGCTGCCGTTCGTCGTCCGCGGCGATGATGTGTGGGTGAGCGAGCAGATGCGCTCCGAGAGCCTGTTTCCCGGCGCGAGCCGGCCGTTCCGCTATTCGGACAACAGCGTGCTGCACGCGCGCAAGAGCGACCTGATGAAGCCCGGCGCCACGCGGGTGACGTCCGAGGTCAGCTATACCAATGTCGTATCGTGGCGACCCTGGCTGGGCATGGGCGACCGCCCCGGCCACCTCACCGCCAGCGGATTTGGCCGCCAGAATGCACATCCGGATTCGCTGCCGCCCGCCTGGCTCGAAGCGACAGCGGCGCGCAAGCCCGAGGTGCTGAAGGATCCTGCGGCGATCCTGGCGCCCTTATGGGACGTGAAGGGGTAAAATTTCGCTGGTCCTGAAGCGTTTGTCCGAAGACCGGCAATCTTATCCAACAGGCGAACAAACATGCAGAAGCATCGCGGAGGCTGGCGCGATTGCCATCAATCTGTAGCAAGGACGCAGCGCCAACAGGAGGACGCGATGGCAGGGCAGGGTTCGAAGATGGTCAAACGGTGGTCGCTGGGTTTGCTCGCGAGCGGCCTCGTGCTGGCAGGGCTTGCCGCCACGCCCCGCATGGCCAAGGCCGAGGTGCCGAGTTTCGTCACCAGGATCGACACCAAGAGCCCGATCTGGAACCGCGATACCTATGCGCGGATCGATGGCGAGCTCGACACCTCCAAGCAGAAGGTCAGCCGCATCACCGGCACCGTCTATGGCGTGCGCCCGCTGTTCAAGATCGACGGTTTCTCGGTCGTCCGCACGCTGCGCCTGCCCGATGGCAACTGGCGGCGCGTGCTCAAGGAGGTGGTCTTCTACCGCGATCTCGAGACCGGCAAGATCATGGACAGCTGGAACAACCCCTATACCGGCGAGACGGTGAAGGTGGTGCCGATCGCCAACGATCCGTTCAACTACGACATCCGCGACACCAAGCCGCAGCCGCCGAGCTATGGCGGGCTCAACAAGGATACGCGGCCGCCCGAACCGTTCCTGCTCAACTGGAGCGACGGCCCCGGCAACACGCTGATCCTCGAGACGGGCATCGACCTGTTCTATCCCGCCTCGCTGCAGCCCAAGGAATGGCCGCGCGAATCGGCCGGCGCCTTCAACCGCGTGTCCGAGCATTTCCTGTTCTTCGTCGACAAGAAGGATATCGAGAACCCGAAGCTCACCGCGCTGCCGGTGACCGGAAGCTGGTCGCGCATCACCCCCTGGCTGCCCTGGATGCTGATGGGCGAGGCCCCCGGCTTCATCAACTATTTCGCCTCTTTCGGCACGATGACCAATGGTATCGCGGACCTTCCCGCCGATCTGGTAGAGGCCGCGCGCAAGATCGATCCGGGCTATCTGACCGCGCCGACCGAGGATTACGGCCCGTCGCTCTCGAGCCTCGAGAATTACAAGATGACGCAGAAGCCCGCGCCGGTCCCGCCGGGCTGGACCCCGCCGCAGCCGCCCGCAGCGCCCGTGCTGCCGCCGATGCCGCCGCGTCCGTGAGCATGGAGGCAGCAGCGCTGGCGGCCTCCGCGCCGTCCGAGCGGACCCGGCTGACGCTGGGCGGACAGGTCGGCTATGGCGTCGGCCAGATTGCGGGGCAGATCTTTCGCGACATCCCCTCGCTGCTGCTCCTGTTCTTCCTCACCAATGTCGTCGGCATGGATGTCGCGCTGGCGGGGGCTGCGATCTTCCTGCCCAAGCTGGTCTTCGGCGTCGGCAGCGATTTCGCCGTGGGCATGCTGTCCGACCGGCTGAAGGGACGGGTACCGCGCCGTTACTGGCTGCTGGTCGGTGCGGTGCTCGCTCCGCTAGCGCTCACCCTGCTGTTCCGTGTGCCCGATGGCGACAATGCGCAGCGCGCGGCCTGGGTGATCGTCACCTTCAGCCTGTACATGATGGTGTTCGCGACCTTTTCGGTCCCCTATCTCGCGATTGCCGGAGAGCTGGCCTCGAACGAGCGCCAGCGCACGGTGCTGATGGCGTGGCGGCTCGTGTTCACCGCGGTGGGCGTATTGACCGCAGGCGCGGTCGCGCCCGCACTGGTCGAGCAATTCGGTGGCGGCGCAGACGGCTATCGACAGATGGCGGTGGTGCTGTCGGTCATCGCCTCGGCCTCGCTGCTGCTCGCGTTCTTCGGGATAGGGCGCAAGGCCGATGGGGCTCAGGGCGTGTTCGCGACCCCGCCGCTCCGGGGCTATGCGACCATGCTCTATTTCCTCACCTATCAGTCGGGACGCGCCGACGCGTTGCAGGTGATCGGGGTGATCATCCTGAGCGCCTGTGCCGGGATCATCGCCGCGCAGCCCTTCTGGGTCTGGGCGGCCGGACGCTTCGGCAAGCCGCGCGCCTTCATCGCCGGATCGGTCATCTATGCGCTGAGCTACATGGTCTGGCTCCTGCTCGCCGACCAGCCGATCTGGGTCGCCTATCTGCTCGCCTTCACCGCCGCGATTGGCAATTCGGGCTGGACGGTGATCGGCTTTTCGATGCTCGCGGACATTGCGGCGGACGATGCCGACCATTCGGGCCTCTATTCGGCCGCCTGGATCGCGGCGGACAAGATCGCCTTCGCGCTGGGGGGCACGCTGCTCACCGGCCTGGTGCTTTCCGCTTTCGGCTTCGATGCCGCGCGTGCGGTCGCCGGGCTGCCGCAGAGCGAGAGCGCGGTGCTGGGCGTCGGGCTGGCCTTCGGGCTGATCCCTCCGGTCCTGACGCTGATCGGGGCTGCCATCATCGGCATCTGGGCGCGCAAATATCCGACTGTCGGATAAATCTGGAAAGTCTGCCACCATCCGGATAGTTTGACGCAGCATTCGCCTGCCGCCGGCTCCGTCATGGGGCGGCGCAGCAGCGAGAAGGGGGCTGTGGCCATGAAGGGAGTTCCGATCCAGTCGTTCAGCCGGGCGATCGCCGCCTTGAAGGCGATCAACCGCAACCGATCGATGACGATGATGGAAATCTCGCGCGCCGCCAACGTGCCCTATCCGACCGCCCACCGCATCGTGCAGACACTGCTGTACGAGGGCCTGATCGAGCAGGAACCGGCGCGCAAGCGCTATCGCCCGACGCTGCTGGTGCAGAGCCTGTCGAGCGGCTATCAGCAGGACGGGGTGCTGGTCGAGGCGGCGCGGCCGCACATCGTGGCGCTGACCCGCAAGATCGGCTGGCCGGTCTCGATCGCGATCCGCGTCGGCAAGAACATGATGCTGCGCGACTCGACGCACGCGAACACCTCGCTCACCTTCGCGCAATATTATCCGGGCTTCACGCTGCCCTTGCTCGACAGCGCGTCGGGCAAGCTCTCGATGGCCTATGCCGATGACGAGGAGCGCGCGCAGATCCTCAAATGGATGCGCGCCGACCAGGATATCGACCCCAATTATCTGGCAGCGGCCGAGCTGGCGCTGAATGCGGAGGGTATCCGCGCGCGCGGCTATGCGGTGCAGGGGCGCAACTATTTCAACCACACGCCGGGCAAGACCTCGTCGATCGCGGTGCCGATCTTCAAGCAGGGCCGGTTCGAGGCGGCGATGACGCTGGTCTTCTTCGCCTCGGCGCTCAAGCTCGAGAATGCGCTCGAAAGCTATCTGCCCGAGCTGCTCGCCACCGCCAAGGCGATTGGCGAGTCGCTCGACCGGGCGTCACCAGAGGCCGTTGCGGCCGCCTAGAGCCGCGCGGTGACCGCCTTGGTCTCGAGATAATTGTCGAGGCTCTCGCGCCCGAACTCACGGCCCCAGCCGGATTGGCTATAGCCGCCGAACGGGATGTTGTGCGCGACCGCGCCATGGCAGTTGATCGAGACGTGGCCCGAGCGGATGCGCGCGGCGATCTTGTGCGCTGCAGAAAGCGAGCGCGTCCACACGCTGCCCGACAGGCCGTAGGGCGAATTGTTCGCCATGCGCGCGATCTCGTCCGGGTCGAGCGTGTCGAAGCGCTGCACTGCCATCACGGGGCCGAAAATCTCGTCCTGCACGATCCCCATGTCGGGGGTCGTGGCGGTAAAGATCGTCGGGGCGATGAAATGACCTGCGCGGTTGAGACGCTGGCCGCCGGTGCGCAGCGTCGCCCCTTCGCTGAGGCCGCGCGCGATATAGCCCATCACCTTGGCGGCATGCGCCTGCGACACCATCGGCCCGATCATGCAGCCGGGGGCGAGGCCGTGATCGACCACCAGATTCTCCGAGAACGCGACCAGACCCTCGATCATCGCCTCGTAAATGTCGTCGTGGACGAAGATGCGGGTGCCCGCCATGCAGTTCTGTCCGCCCAGGAAATAGGTCGCCATCGCCACGCCGGGCACCGCGAGCTCGAGGTCGGCATCGGGCATCACCACCACCGGCGACTTGCCGCCGAGTTCGAGCGTGACCTTCTTGAGATTGCCGAGCGCGGCCTCGACGATGCGGCGTCCGGTCGCGGTCGATCCGGTAAAGGCCACCTTGTCGATACCCGGATGCCCGGCGAGCGCCGCGCCGACCCCTGGCCCGGTGCCGTTGACGATGTTCACGACACCGGCGGGAAATCCGGCCTCGGCGATCAGGTCGGCCAGCGCCAGCGCGGTCAGCGGCGTTTCCTCGCTGGGCTTGACGATATTGGTGCATCCTGCGGCAAGCGCTGGCGCGAGCTTCAGGATCGCCATCGACAGCGGCACGTTCCACGGGATGATATGCGCGGCGACGCCGACCGGTTCGCGCAGCGTGTAGGTCAGCGCTTCGGCCTCCATGCTGACATGCGCGGGCGGAGTGGTCGTCGTGCCTTCGATGGTCCCGGCGAGCCCGGCATAATAATGCAGCATCTCGACGCAGTTGCTCACCGTCAGGCTGGCGATGAACATCGGCATGCCGCTGTCAATCACTTCCAGCTCGGCGAGCATCTGCGCATCGCGCTGCATCAGCTCGGCCAGCTTGCGCAGCAGCGCGGCGCGATAGGCGGGTTGCGAGCGCGCCCAGCCGCCATCGAACGCGTTGCGCGCGGCCACCACAGCCGCGTTGACGTCCGCCGCTTCGCCGACCGCAAAGCGCGCGACGACGAGGCCCGTCGCGGGGTCGCGCGTCTCCATCACCTCGCCGCCAAAGGCCTCGCGCCAATCGCCATCGATGAACAGCTGATGGTCGCGTGCCAGAAAGGCGCGCGTCGCATCGCTGATCGGATGGCCGTCGAACGGGGTCGGGGCATAGGGCAGGGGGGAGACGCTCATCAGCATGGGTCCTTACACCGCGACCGTGCGGCAGTCATAATCGAACAGGCCGAGCGTTTCCTCGTTGCGCAGCTCGGTGAGGCCGAACAGGTCGGTCTCCTGGCCCTGCATTCGGTCGGCATTGGCGTTGGATTCGGCCTGGATGAAGGTGGTGCGCTCGATCCGCGCGTCCTGATAGCGCTGCAGCCCCTCTTCGGGCGTGGCCGAGGCCGCGAGCGCGCGCGCCAATACCACCGCATCCTCGATCGCGCAGGCCGCGCCATGGCCGAGGAACGGCGTCATCGCATGCGCCGCATCGCCGAGCAGGGTGACGCGGCCATCGACGATCCAGCTCTTGAGCGGCTGGCGCGCGTTCAGCGCCCAGCGGAAATGCGGCACCGCCTCGGCGGCGGCGATCATCGCCTGCACCTCGGGTTCCCAGCCGGCATAGATCTCGCGCAGCTCGCCGGGCACGGCGGGGATGGTCCAGCCATCGTCCTGCCAGCCGCTCTGCCGCGCGAAGAACACCATGTTGAGCAGGGTGGAGCCGCGCACCGGATAGCGGGTGATCATCCTGCCCGGGCCGATATGGATGCCGGGCCAGTCCACGAGGGGGCGCAACGCGTCGGTCACCGGCACCACCGCGCGCCAGGCCACATGGCCGGTGAAATGCGCCGCGACCGGCTCGAACCGGTCGCGGATCGCGGACTTGAGGCCATCGGCCCCGACCAGCACGTCGCCGCTCACCTGCTCGCCATGCGCCAGCGTCACGGTGGTGCCTTCGCTGGACACCACCTGCGCGCCGGCGCGCAAGGTCACGCCGGCCTCGCGCGCGGTCTCGACCAGGATCGCGTGCAGGTCGGCGCGGTGGATATAGACATAGGGCGCGCCGTATTTGGCGCGGGCATCGGCACGTTCGAGCGTCAGCAGCGCGCGGCCGTCCTGCCAGTGCTGGATGCGCTGGCGCTTCGGTTCGACCCCGGCGGCGGCGACCTCTTCCATGCAGCCGATAAAATCGAAGCCGCGCATGGCATTGGGCGACAAGGTCACGCCCGCGCCGATCTCGCCGAATTCGGGCGCGGCCTCGAGCAGCTCGACCGGAAACCCGGCCTGGGCGAGCGCGGCGGCGGCGGTCAGCCCGCCGATGCCGCCGCCGGCGATCAGGATGCGCGGACGGCTCATCGCAATTGTCCCGGAATATGGCTTTCGTGGTTCTGCAGATACCAGTCGGCAATCTCCTCGCGCGTCGCCCACCACACGCCGGGCAGCGATTGCGCGTGCTGGATGAACTCGCGGATCGCGCGGACGCGGTGCGCGCGGCCCGAGACATGCGGGTGCAGCCCGACATTCATGATCCGCCCGGTGACCGCGCCTTCCTCGTACAGCACGTCAAGCTCCTCGATCAGCGCCTGGGCGAACTGGTCTGTGGTGAAGTTCTTGCGGGTGATGAAGGTGAAGTCGTTGATCTCGTTCGAATAGGGCACCGAGACGATCGGCCCGTGCGGGGTCCGCAGCAGATAGGGCTGATCGTCGTTCATGATGTCGCAATAGAAGGTGCAGCCCTGCTCGGCGAGAATGTCAGCGGTCTGCATCGTCCCGCGCAGCGAGCTCGACAGCCAGCCCTTCGACTTGCGCCCGGTATGCTTCTCGAACTCGGCGAGCGAGCGCAGGATGATGTCGCGCTCCCTTTCGGGCTCGTGCGCGAAATTGCTGAGCAGTTCGCCCTGTTCCCAGTTGTGCGTGAGCAGCTCCCAGCCGCGTTCGAGCACCGCGTCGGTCATCGCGCGGCGCCGCTGGAAGGTCACCGCATTGGCGGTGCAGCTCGCCTTGGCCCCCAGCTGGTCGAACAGGTCGAACAGCCGCCAGATGCCGACGCGCTGCCCGTATTCGCGCCAGGTGAAATTGGGGAAATCGGGCGTGTTGCCGGGCAGCACATCGGGCAGGATGGCGGGCCCGCCGGCATAATAGGGCTTGTCGGTATCCTTGGTGAGGTCCCAGGTTTCCAGGTTGAACGTGAGGATCAGCGCGACGCGCGCCCCGTTGGGCCATTTCAGCGGCTGGCGCTGCGGAAGCGGGATATAATCGTAGTCCATCGTCTGCCTTTGCAACTGGCGGGGGCGCGTCAGAGCCCGAGCACGCCGGGGTTCATCAGGTTCTGGGGGTCGAGCGCCGCCTTGGTCGCCCTGACCAGCGCGCGCGCCGCCGGGTCGAGCCGGTCGAGATAGGGATAGGCGCGCCCGATCTGGAAATGCGCCGACCCATGGCACTGCATCAGGTCGACGAGATCGGCCTTGAGCTGGTGCGCGGCGGCGCGCGCCTCGGGGCTTTCGGGATAGGCAGGGATGTCCGCGAGATAGTCTGCGCCCAGAATCTCGCGGTGATAGGGGGTCAGCGTATCGGGCCAGTAGATCGCGATCTCGTAGAGCAGACCGTGCCCGCCGATGCTGCTGAACATCGTTCCGGTCCACACGCCCAGCCGTTCCATCTCGGCGCGGCGGGTTTCGAGCACCGCGATGAAATCGGAGTGAAAGCGGTTCGCGGCCTTGTGCGTGAAGATGCCGTGCAGCGGCACCCAGCGCTCGCCCCTGGGGCCGAGCACATTGTACAGCGGCGCAAAGGGCATCGAGCGGACGAACGCGGCGGCGCTGTTGGCGATTTCCTGCCCCTCGGCGGTCATGATCGCGCGGATGCGGTTGAGCCGTGCGTTGACGTCCGCCTTCTCGACGCCCTCGACGATGACATGGCAGCTATAGCGCGCCTCGCGCATCTCGCCTTCGCCCGCCAGCGCCATCTTGGCCAGCTGCACCACGCCCGAGAGCGGGTTGGGCGCGGCGCGCATCACGTTGCGCGCGATGTTGAGCCGCGCCGCCGTGCCTTCCGACCGGGCGATCTGGCCCTGCGACAGCGCCTGGTCGATGCTGAAATGCGAATCGTCCAGCCCCTCGCGCGCCAGCTGGCTGACCGACCGGTGGTAGCTGGCGAAATCGGCGAAGGAGAAGCTGGCGGTGTCGAAGGCGGGACGCACGGCGATCAGCGGCAGCGTGATCGCGACCTTGAGCCCGAAAGCGCCGCAATCGCCGGTGAACAGGCCGGTCAGGTCCGGCCCATAATGGCGCGTGGCGTTGCTGATGCCCGTATTCATCAGCGTGCCATCGGCCAGCACGACCTCCATGCCGATCAGCGATTGCGCCGATATGCCGTGCGCGCCGCTGCCATGGCTGATCGTGTTCTGGCTCATGCTGCCGCCGATGGTCGCGACGATGCCCGAGAATGGTCCCCAGAAGGGCGTGCGCAGCCCCAGCGGATCGAGCGCGGCCTTGAGCGCGGCCCAGGTCACCCCCGCACCGACGCGGACATGCGCGTTGTCCGCATCGATCTCGATCGATTGCAGCGCGCCCATGTCGAACAGCACATGCGGCTGATCGCTGACATAGCCGTCCGAATAGGACGCGCCGCCGCCGCGGGGAACCATCGCCACGCCGGCCTGAGCGCAAAGGCGCGCCGCCGCCTGCACGCCTGCGATATCGAGCGGGCGGACGATGCACAGCGCCTCTGCCCCGCGCGCGAACACGTCATGCGCATAGAAGGCCCGCCGGTCGGGCGCGGTCATCACCTGCGCTTCGCCCAGGGCTGCCGTCAGCCTGTGTGCCAGATCGTCGATACTGTCCCCCATGCGCCTGTTGCCGCTCCTGCTGCGTCTGATCGCGGTTCGACCATGTTCGCCGCGCACCGGGTATCGGGCAAGCGCGATTTATCCGCCTTGCGGTTGATGGTCGCGAAATGATTACATGGCGAACACGAATTCCTAGCCTTGCCGCATTGATGGAGACCCAAAGCATGGCCCTTGTCCGCCCGCCGCTCTCACCCGCCGTGACCGAATTTCTCGC
>NZ_QKVT01000001.1:2164178-2217520 GCF_003426715.1 Blastomonas sp. UPD001 | reverse complement strand
GCGACGACGCCGCTCAACCGCGCGAAGATCCTCTGGGCTGCCGCCGACCTGATCGAGGCGCATATCGACGAGCTCGCCGAGATCGAGACGCTCGACCAAGGCAAGCCCTTGTTCGTCGGGCGCTGGGCGGAAATTCCGGGCGCGATCAACCAGTTCCGCTTTTTTGCCGGCCAGGCGATGGCGATCGAGGGGCAGGTGATCGAATCGTCGATCGACTATCAGCCTGCGGGCAGGAAGATGGCGACCTGGACGAAGCGCGAGCCGGTGGGCGTGGTCGGCGCGATCGTGCCGTGGAATTCGCCGCTGGTGCTGACCGCGATGAAGCTCGCGCCCGCGCTTGCCGCAGGCTGCACCATCGTGCTCAAGCCCGCAGAGAACACCTCGCTCTCGGCGCTGCGGCTGGGCGAACTGCTGATGCAGGCGGGCGTTCCTGCTGGCGTGCTCAACATCGTCACCGGGCTCGGCGGCGAGGCGGGCGCGGCGCTGGCGGCGCATCCGAAGGTCGACAAGATCGCGTTCACCGGATCGACCCAGACGGGCCGGGCGATCATCGACGCCGCGAAGGGGAACCTGAAGCGCGTCAGCCTGGAGCTCGGCGGCAAGTCGCCGATGATCGTGATGCCCGATGCCGATCTGGAACTGGCGATCCCTGGCGTTGCCAATGCGATCTTCTTCAACGGCGGCCAGGTCTGCGTGGCGGGCTCGCGGCTCTATGTGCATGCCGCGATCCGCGACGAGCTGCTCGAAGGCGTCGCGAAATATGCGCGCGGGCTCACCGCCGGGCATGGGCTCGATCCGGCGACGCAGATGGGGCCACTCGTTTCGCGGCTGCAGGCCGAGCGAGTCGAAAGCTTCGTCGCCGGAGCGAAGGCGGCGGGCGCGAGCGTGCTCACCGGCGGCGAACGATTCGGCGACGCAGGCACGTTCGTGCAGCCGACCGTGGTCGCCGATGTCACCCCCGACATGGCGATCGTCCGCGAGGAAGTGTTCGGCCCCGTGCTGGTCGCGCAGAGCTTCGATGATGCCGATGCGGTGATCGCCGCCGCCAATGACAGCGACTATGGCCTGGCCGCCAGCGTCTGGACCCAGTCGCTCAGCCACGCGCACCGCATGGCCGATGCGCTGGAGGCGGGCACGGTCTGGATCAACTGCCACCTGATGTACGACGCGGCACTGCCGATCGGCGGCATCAAGCAATCGGGCCATGGCCGCGACAGCGGGCGCGCCGCGCTCGACAATTATCTCGAATGGAAAACCGTCTGCGCGGTCGTCTGACCGCCGACCGAAAGGGGTATCTCGATGATCTTTGAACAACTTTGCGCGAGCGTTTCGCGCCGTACGCTGCTGGGCGGCATCGGCGCTGCCGGTGCGGCGGCGGCGCTGCCCGGTGCGGCGCTGGCCAAGGCGGCCAAGGGCCATATCCGCCCGCTCGACATCATGGACCCGCGCGAGAACCTGTACGGCTTTGCCAAGATGTGGGGCACGATCGGCGACAAGGCGGTGCTCTCGGGCTATCAGGGCGTGCAATATGCGATCGTCGGGAGCAACCGCGCCAAGCCTGTGTTCGGCTATTGCGGCTTCGGCAATATCCGCAACGCGATCCAGCCCGATGGCAGCGTGCGCGTGATCGGCAAGGAATGCGGCTATTTCACCGATCTCGCGACCGGCGAAATCCTCGATCACTGGGACAATCCCTGGACGGGCGAGCGGGTCGAGGTGTTCAACTTCCTCAACGACAAGTTCCGCGGCACGCTGGGCCTCACCCGCAAGGTCTTCAAGGTCGGCGATGGCGAGACGGTCAACAACGACATGGGCAAGGGCGGCGGCGCGGGCGAGCCTTATCGCCTGCCCTGGCAGGTGATCGGCGACCAGTATCTGCTCGGCTGGGACTATGCGCACGAATATACCAATCCGGTAACGCCCGAAGGCTGGCCCAGGGCGTCGACCGGCAAGCGCGTCAACCCATCCGAGCATTTCACGCTGTTCACCCCGCGCGCCGCGATCGACGATCGCGATATCGTCTCCGCGCCCTATACCGGCGGCTTCATGCGCCAGGCCCCCTGGTGGCCATGGATGCGCATGGGCCAGAGCGGAGTCGACGGCGTGCTGATGGGGCGGATGCACACCTACAAGATTACCGGTGGCATGGACGACGTGCCGGTGGCGGTGCGCAAGCGCGTCGAGCGCGACCGGCCCGACCTGTTCGAGGAGCCCGAGGACGGTCCCGATCTGGGCGTGATCGGCACGCTGGAACATTATGCCGAGCAGGTTCCGCCCGAAACGCCGGGCTACAGCCGCAAGAAATAAGGCGGCGGGCTCAGCGCGGCTGCAGGCCCCGGATCAGCAGGTTGGGCAGCTTGGCGTTGTCCCATTCGGGGCTCTTGGGCGGGGTTTCGCCCATGCGCAGCACGATCAGCCGGTGTTTCGGGCTGATATGCACCGTCTGGTTGCTGTTGCCGTCGAACAGGAAGAGATCCGGGTCGAGATAGGGTTCGGAATGGAGAACCTGCGGGCCCGGTGCGCCCGGAGCGCCGAAGCCGCGCCGCTCGCGATAGGGCTCGCCCAGCCAGACGCCGAGGCCGAAATTGGGGTTTTGCGGCGTGCCGGTGCGCATTTCGCGCACATAGCCGCTGGGGAGCAGGCGCTTGCCGTTCGCCACCCCGTCGTCGAGCAGCAATATGCCCAGCTTCAGCCAGGTTTCGGCGGGCAGCTTGATGCAGCAACCCGAATGCGCCAGGCCCTGCGGCCGGTTGACCCAGATTTCGCCGCCTGCCGCACCCAGCGGGCCGAGCACCTCCTTGCTGAGGAACTCGGAATAGCGCCGTCCCGTCGCGCGCTCGATCACCAGCGCGATCAGCTCGCTCGGCGCGTTGGCATAGGCATAGCGGCTGCCGGGCGCATCGGTCAGCGGATAGCTCTGCACGATATACTGGCCGTGGTCGGGGTCGAGATAAGCGCGGTTCCACGGATGCTCGGGATCGGGCGAATAGCCCTGGTCGAGAAGCCCTGAACGCATGTCGAGCAGATGCCGCACCAGAATCGCGGCCTTGAGCGTGCCTTTTAGTTCGGGGAGGAAATCCGCGATCGGCTGGTCGAGCCCCTTGATGCTACCCAGCATGATCGCGCGGCCGATCGCGATCGCGGTCAGCGGCTTGGCGAGCGACTTGGACACCAGCGGCGTGTCGCGCGTCGTGCTGCCGAAATAGCGCGCGCTCTCGAGTGCGCCATCGCGCCAGACCAGCAGCGCGCTGGATCGGTTCGCCTCGGCATAGCGCGCCGCTTCGTCGAGCGCGGCGGGCGCAATGGTCGGCGCCTTGCGCTGCGCCAGCGGCCTGACCCGGCGGGCACCCGGTACCGGCTCCATCGGGCTGTAATCGAACTGCGCCGGGTTGGCCATGAACGCGTCGAAACGCGCGCGATAGGTCGCATCGTCCGCTGGCGTGGCCGCCGTCGCCAGCAGCGCCAGCGCAGCCAGGGCGTTACGCGCGCTCAAGGATTTCCAGCGCGGCGATTTCCGCGGTCTCCATCGCCGATTCCATGCCCGGCTCCAGCCGCCGCAGGTGCTCGCCCGCAAAATGGATGCGGCCGTGCGGAAGCGCCATGTCCTTGGCGAACATCTTCACCTGGCCTGCGGCAAAGCAATGCTTGTTGCCGCCGACAAACGGGTTCTTCTCCCAGCTATATTCCACCAGCGGCTCGAGCGCGCCCTGGATCGACGGACGGGTCGCGACCAGCTCGGCGATGATGAAGGCGCGCTGCGCCTCGACCGGCATGGAATTGAGCTTCGTCGCGCCATCGCCGTTCATCCACACGATCAGCGACCCGTATTCGCCGCCGCGCCCGGTCATCACGAAGGCGCGCTCGAAATAGCGGTCGGACCAGATCGAGGGCGGCAGGCCATCGGCCTCCCAGAAGGGCTTGAGCACGCGGAAATGGAACTGGGTGGTGGCGGAATAGATCGCGCCTTCCACCGCATTGGCCTGGGCCAGGGGCAGGCCAGGAGTGAAGTTGATATAGCGCACCGCAGAGAAGGGCGCGGCCATGACGCAATAGCGCGCCCGCAATCGCTCGCCGCCCATCAGCCGCACCTCGACCTCGTCGGCGGTCTGGTCGATCGCCGCGACCGGCGTGTTCAGCATCACCCGGCCCTTGAGCGCGGCGGCCATCGCCTTGGGCAGCATGTCCGATCCGCCCTCGATCGCGTGGCTCTTGGCGTTCGCGCCCCGGCCATATTGCGGCTTGCTGGGGTCGCGAAACCCCTCGACCTTGATGCGGGCGAGATCGCGGAAGATGCTCATCGCCGATACCGAATGGAGGCTGGGGCCGTTGAGATCGATATCGGCGAGCTTGATGGCGGCTTCGGACACGCCGCGCGCACGCATATAGGCCGCGGCCGACATGTCATGCTCGTAATATTTCGGGTCGAGCCATTCGGCCGGGTCCTCGAACGGCACCCAGTCGAAGAACAGCTTGTTCTGGATGAGAAAGGGCAGGATCTCGCGCTCTGCACCGATCGTGTGGTTGGCAGGCGAACTCGCCCAGTCCTTGGGCAGGATCATCTGGCCTTCGATGTTCAGCACGAAGGGGGTCGGCTTCATCGCCTGATCGACCAGCCCGACCTCGAACTGCACGCAGGCATTGCGCACGCGGCCATAGAGCGGGCCGACCTCGCTGCCGCCGAGTTCCGCACTATAGCCTTCGGCGCGTCCGGTCCGCAGGCGTCCGCCGACCCGGTCATTGGCTTCGACCACCGCGACCTTCAGGCCCTGGCTTTCCAGGATGTGCGCCGCGTTGAGACCGGCGAGCCCCGCGCCGACGACGATCACGTCGAGCTTTTCGGGTTGTCCGCCGCCCTTGGCCGTCCTGGCAAAGGCCGAAGTTCCGATCAGCGCGCTCGCCCCGAACAGGAACGTGCGGCGGGTGCCGGTGATGAACGGATGCGGCATTGGGCGGACCTCCAGCGATTGCGTCGCCACACTATGCCGGTGCTCGGCTGGAGCACCAGCGCAAAACGGCGGCGATGTTCACCTGGTGGATAGTCGCGCGCGGTGGAGCGCCTGTGCCGCGCTCGCGCGGATCAGCGCCAGATGCTCGCGCGCCAGCTGCTCCGGGTCCATCGCGCCCTGGCCGAGCGGGATCATCGTGCCGGGCGACACCGCATAGCGCGGGGCAAAGCCATGCCCGGCGCGCAGCAGCGCCCAGGCGTTGGTCAGGTGGTTGCCATAGCGATCGGGCGTCAGGTCGGGGAACAGTAGCGCGGGGTCACCTTCGAGCAGCGGCTCGTGCGTGACGGTGCTCGCGCCCAGTCGGTCCGCTGCCGCGTCGACCACGGCCTGCCAGGCGGGCCAGTCGGTCGGGGGCTCGCCCGGCCAGCGATCGGACAGGCCATGGCCCGGCAGGTCGATCGCCAGCCCGTTTCCTTCGAACTGGTCGAGCGAACGCCCCGGCGCGTGAAGGTGCAGCGCGTCGCCGGTCCCGCGCCAATGGATCAGCCCGTCAAAGCCGCCTGCGGTGATCTCCAGAAAGCCCGCGTCTTCATCCTGCGCCGGCGCAAGACGCGGTGCGGGGTGGCAGGCAAGCCAGTCGGCAGCGGCGGCATAGTGCGCGGCCGGACCGGGCTGCACAGCGGTTTCCCAGCCCGCGGGCAGCGGCGGAAAGCGCGCGATATGCGCGGTCATGGGATCGGACGTGTAGCTCGAGAGAAAGGCTGGCGGCACGTCGGCATCGGCAGGGGGGACGTCGAACCCGGCGGAGAGCGCGGCGCGATAGCCATGGCGATAGGCATCGCCCGAGACGAGCAGGTCCATCACCTGCGCGTGCAGCGCGGCCGGATCGGCATGCGGCGCGGGCAGGCGCCGCGCCTGTTCGGGCTTGTACCAGGGGAAATACCAGCTCTGCTCGAGCATCCGGTTCCACGCCCAGAGCAGATGTTCGCCATAGGGCTGCGGGACCAGCGGCGGCAGATAGGCCTCGCCGACATCGTCGCGTTCGTGCGGAAGGAAGCAGGGATAGCCACCCACCGCCAGCGCCGCGAACCGCCCGGGGTGCCGCTTCAGCGCATTCATCAGGAAGATGCCGCCCGAGTGAAAGCCATAGGCGGCGATCTTTTCGAAGCCGACAGCCTCGGCGAACGCCAGGATCGCATCGGCGAAATCCTCGGTCGCCGGGCGCTCGATCGCCAGCGGGTCGGACTGGCCGAAGCCCGGCGAATCGGGCGCGATGCAGGTGAAGCGAGTCCCCCATGTCCGCATTACCGTCGCGTACTCGGCCGAAGAGCGGGGGCTCTGGTGGATCAGCAGCAGCGGCGGACCGTCACCGCACATCCGGTAATGCACGCGGCGCCGGCCGAGCGTGAGATAATGGCGGGTGATGCGCATGCCCCCGGGGATAGCGCGATGCGCCGCCATTCGCGGACCATCGTCCCCGCGCTGGCCGCACAGCGGATAGCCGGATGCGAGCCCGCTGCACTTGGCGCCCCGGTGCCACCAAGGGGCACTGGCCCGAAGGCGGGCAGCACTTTGGCAGGGGAATGATCGATGTGTGACGGCGTGACCGAACTGGGGCCGCAGCGTTACCGCGAGACTTATGGTCGATATTTCGAGCAGTTCGTCGTCGGCGATGTCTATGAACATCGCCCGGGACGGACGATCACCGAGACCGACAATATCTGGTTCTCGCTGCTGACGATGAACCAGCATCCGGCGCATTGCGATGCGAGCTTCGCCGCGAAGACCGAATTCGGCAAGCCGCTGGTCGCATCGCCGCTGACCGTCGCGATCATGACCGGGCAGAGCGTCTCCGATGTCAGCCAGAAGGCGGTCGCCAATCTCGGCTGGAAGGACATACGTCTGCTCAAGCCGGTCTTCGCGGGCGACACGCTCTATTCCGAATCCGAGGTGCTCGAGAAGCGCGAAAGCGACACGCGCCCGACCCAGGGCATCGTCACCGTCAAGACCATCGGCAGGAACCAGCGCGGCGAGGTGGTGTGCGAATTCACCCGCGTGATGCTGATCTGGAAGACCGGGCACGGCCCGATGGACACATGATCGGAAGCCGCCCGCCCGCGACGCGATGGTCGCACGGTGGATAGTTTGGGCCAAGCCCGCATCGGCGAACCCGCCGGTTTTCTAGCCAGAACGCAGATGAGACGAGGGACTGGACGCATGTCCGCAAAGGAACGTTGCCAGGTGGTGATTGTCGGGGCCGGGCCGGTAGGCACGACCATGGCGACCTTGCTGGCCAAACAGGGCGCAGATGTGATCGTGCTCGAGGCGAACGAGGATTGCGCCCAGGATCTGCGCGCCTCCACCTTTCACCCGCCGACGCTGGAAATGCTCGACGAGGTGGACGTGACGCCGATGCTGCTGGCGCGCGGGCTCAAGGCCCCGGTCTATCACTGGCGTGATCGGCAGTCGGGCGAGGTCATCAGCTTCGACCTCAGCGAGATTGCCGATGTCACGCGCTATCCCTTCCGCATCCAGTGCGAGCAATACCATCTGTCGCGCGCGCTGGCCGAGGGATTGTCGCGCTATCCGAGCGCGCAGGTTCGCTTCAACCACCGGCTGCTCTCGTTCGATCAGGACGAGCAGGGCGTCACCGTGTTCGCCGAAAGCCCGACCGCGATCCAGGAAATCCGCTGCGACTTCCTGATCGCTGCCGATGGCGCGAACAGCGTGGTGCGCAAATGGCTGGGGATCGAGTTCGACGGCTTCACCTATCCCGAACGCTTCCTGTGCCTTTCGACCGACGAGGACCTGACCGCGTATCTCGAGAATCTCGCCTATGTGAACTATGTGTCCGATCCGGAAGAATGGCTGGTGCTGCTGAAAGTGCCCTCGGTCTGGCGCGTGCTGCTGCCTACCGACGGCGCGGCGAGCGACGATGACCTGCGCTCCGACGAACGCAAGAACGCGATCTTCGAGCGGCTGATCGGCAAGGGTGCGGAGGTGAAGACCTTCCACCGCACGCTCTACCGGGTGCACCAGCGGGTGGCCAAGTCGTTCCTCGAGGGGCGGGTGATGCTGATCGGCGATGCCGCGCATCTTAACAATCCGCTCGGCGGCTTCGGCATGAATTCCGGCCTGCACGATGCATTCAACCTGTTCGAGAAGCTGCAGCCGGCGCTCAGGAGTGGTAAGCCCAATGGTTCGCTCGAACTGTTCGACCGGCAGCGGCGGCAGGTCACCCACGCTTTCACCCAGGCGCAGACGATCGAGAACATGGAGTTTATCCGCGGCGGGGCGGGCGAGGGGCACAAGCGCCGCCGCGCCGCGATGATGGCGATCCGCGACGATGACGAGCGCCGCCGCGCCTATCTGCTCAAACAGGCGATGTTCGAGAGCCTGGAAAAGGCGCGCGCGATCAACTGACCACCACTATCGGGGAGTGCGAGCAATGGGTGATGTGCTGGGCTGGCGCAAGCTGCTGGGCGTGATTGCGCCTTCGACCAACACCGTGGTGCAGCCGGACATGGAGCGGATGCGCCCAGAGGGCGTGACCAACCATTTCTCGCGCATCTTTGTCGAGGATCCGGTTGCGCTCTCCAACGAGGATTTCATCGCCGGGACCACCGCGATCGCCGAGAACACGATGGATGCGGTGCGCTCGGTCATGACCTGCCGCCCCGACTATCTGGTGCTCGGCATGTCGGCGATCACCTTTTATGGCGGGGTGCAGGGATCGATCGATTTCAAGCGCAAGGTCGAAGCGGTGGCGGGCGTGGGCGCGAGCACCGGCGCGGAATCGATCGCGGCAGCGCTCAAGGCCTATGGCAATGTGCGGACTGTCAGCTTCGTCTCGCCTTATTATCCGGTGGCCAATGCCGAGGTGCGGCGTTTCCTTGAGGAATCGGGCTTCGAGGTGGTGCGCGACGTGCCGCTGCAATGCCGCCGCTGGACCGATATCGCCAAGGTGACGCCCGAGCGGCTGCGCGAGGTGATCGACCATCTCGACGGCCCCGAGGTCGATGCGGTGGTGCAGGTCGGTACCAACCTGTCGATGGTCGATCTCGCCGCCGAGCAGGAGGCGGCCCGCGGCAAGCCGGTGATCGCGATCAACACCGCGACCTATTGGCACGCGCTGCGCGCCTGCGGCATCGAGGACCGGATCGAAGGGCTCGGCCGGTTGCTCGCCGAGCATTGAAGGTCGGGGCGGCTGAAGGCGATCAATCGACCGGCGGCACCCCTTCCGGATACCAGGAAACCTCGACGCGCAACCCGTCGGGATCGGGCATGAACAGCGCCACGATGCCATCGCCGAAACGCTGCAGACGCGTCTCGTGCCCCAGATAGGTCATGTATGCGGCCAGCGCCTCGACAAAAGCCGGATCGGGCGCGGTGAAGCCCAGATGGTTGAGGCCGGCGCCATAGCGCTCATAGGGGCGGGCTTCGGTCCTCGCGGTGCGGAACTGCAGGTACAGACCGTTGGCATTGCGCCAGATTCCGGACTTGGTGCGCACGAAGCCGAGCTTCGGCAGCAGCGCGCCATACCAGGCCGCGCTCGCCTCGGCATCGCGGCTCAGGATGGTCAGATGGTCTAGCGGCAAGGCGGGCATATTCTGTCTTTCGCAGGGAACCAGGAGCGCTCAAGGTGCCGGGCCTTTCGTTGGACTCCGGCCTCGAGTTACACCAGGCGCGACGGCGGTTGGAGATTTGTCGCCGTCGCGGAGATGTCAAGTCGTCCCAGCGGACACCGGCGCGTCGGGTGCGAGCAGCGGATCGGCGGCAAAGGCGCGGCTGAGGAAATCGATCAGGCTGCGCGTGCGCGCCGGGACATAGCGACCGGGCGGCAGCACGATATGGATCGGCATGCGCACCGGCTCATGATCGTGCAGGATCTGTTCGAGCTGCCCTGCCGCGATCGCGTCCTCGAACAGCCAGCGCGCGTTGACCGCGACGCCCAGTCCGGCCACGGCGGCGGCGCGGACGAGATGCGGACTGTCGGCGCGAAAGCTGCCACGGATCTCGACCGACGAGCCATCCTCGAAGGCCCAGCGCGATCCGGTGCCGAGCAGCGAATAGACGATGCACTGATGCTGCGCGAGATCGGCAGGGGATTGCGGACGCCCGGCGCGCGCGAGATAGCCGGGTGCGGCGACTGCGATCCGCCGCGCCACGCCGATCCGGCGCGCGATCAGGCGGCTGTCGGCGAGCTGGCCGACGCGCACCGCCATGTCCAGATTGTCCGCGACGAGATTGAGCGCATGGTCCGACGCAGTGAAATCGATCTCGATCCGCGGATTTTCGGCCATGAACTGCGTCAGCATCGCGATCAGCCGGTTCTCGGCGAGCGTCAGCGGCGCGGTTACGCGGACGATGCCTTCGGCGCCCCCCTCGAGCCCCACCGAGGCTTCGGCTGCCTCGATCGTATCGAGCGCGCTCATCGCCTTTTCATAGAAGCGCGCGCCATCGGTGGTCAGCGTCAGCGATCGCGTGGTCCGGTTGAACAGCCGCGTCTTGAGATGCGCCTCGAGCGCGGCGACATGCTTGGACAGCGTCGACTGGCTGCTGCCGAGCCGCGCCGCGGCAGCGGAAAAGCTGCCCGCGTCGGTCACCGCGGCAAAGCTTTTCATCCAGATTGCGATATCGGCCATGGGGTCTCGATCGAAAGGGCAGGGGCCGACGTGGCGCGGTGCAGATTAATTCTGACTGGGACTAAATGATAGTCGGATTGTCGCAATTGACGCCTGTTTGTCGTTAGATCACTGTGCCCGGCGCTGCGAGTGACAGGGGCTTTGCGGCCGAAAACGGGGGTTTTCTGCGTGCACCGCCCGGAGCGCCTTTGATGGAAATGCATCAGGTCCGATATTTTCTGGCGGCGGCGCGGACGCTCAATTTCACCCGCGCGGCGGAGGAGTGCAATGTCACCCAGCCCTCGCTGACGCGCGCGATCCAGAAGCTGGAAGAGGAATTCGGCGGCCAGCTGTTCCGGCGCGAACGGTCATTGACGCATCTGACCGAACTGGGGCGTCAGATGGTGCCGCATCTTCAGCGCACCTATGATGCCGCGCAGGCGGCCAAGCTGCTCGCCAGGGGCATCGGCAAGCAGGTGCACGCGCCAGTCACGCTGGGGGTGGCGGGTCCGGTATCGGATCAGCTCGGCGATGCGCTCTCCCAGGTCATGCAGGGCCTGCCCGGATTTCAGCTGTCGTTGGTCAAGGCGGACTCGACGAGCCTGTTGCAAAGCCTGTTCAAGGGCGAGGTGGACGCTGCGGTGCTCCCCGAGCCTGCCGATCCGCCCGAGCGGCTCGACACGATCCTGCTGTCGCGCCAGGAGCTGACCATCGTCGTCCCGATCGACTGCCCGGTGGCGCAGCAGCAGGCGGTGCAGCTTCCCGATCTCGCGCGGCTCGCCTGGATCGAGGGGGATGCGCACGTCACCGCACAGTTCACCGCCTTGTGCGTCGAGGCGGGGCTGCGCCCGGAATTTCGGCACAGCGCCAATCTGGAAAGTGACCTGGTCGAGCTCGTCGCCAATGGTCTGGGCTGTGCCTGGGTGCCTGCGAGCCTGGCCTTGCCCGACCGGGTCCGGCCACTTTCGGTCGAGGGCATCGCGATGATGCGCATGACGGTTTTCGCGACGGTATCGGGCCGCAAGCGGTCGGTCGCCACCGATGCGCTCGTCCGGGCGATCCGGGCGAGGGCCTGGGGCTGAGCGCGCTCAGTTGCCCGGTCGGGCCAGCGCTTCGACCACCGCGATCACGGCATTCGGGTCGGCGCGCCGGCGGAAATCGGGGTCGACATTGGCAAAGCGCACGATCCCGGCCCGGTCGAGGACAAAGGTCGCGGTGATCGGCAGCAACTGGCCCGAATTGCCGTAGATCGCGCCCAGATCGAGCCCGGCTGCGGCATAGCGCCGCGTCAGGTCCTCGCCGATCGGAAAGGCGAGCCCCAGAAGCAGCGCCAGCCCGTGATCGACATCGCACAACATGGTCGCTGCCGGCGCGATCTCGCGCCGGAAGTCCTCGGCCCTGCCGCCCGTCTCGGCGCTGATCGCGACGAACCTTCCCCCCGCCGCCTCGAGCCGGGGCATCGCGTCGTGCCAGGTGCCGAGCTCGCGCGCGCAATACGGGCACCAGCGGCCGCGCAGGAAGCCGAGCACGAGCGGACCCCGATCGAGCAACTGGTGCAGTGCGACCGGATGGCCATGCGAATCGGGCAACGCGAAATCGGCGAAACGATCGCCGATCTTGGGAGCGCGCGATCCGGCGCCGGACTGGCATAGCCGCGCGATCAGATCGTCCGTCGGTCGTTCCCAGGGGTCCTGCCCGGCGGGAGGGGAGGTGGGTTCAGGCTCGAGTGGCGGGCTCATTCGCAGAATCATGCACCGTGCCCGATCATTTGCAAATGGGCGCGGCGCGCATGGGTTCGATACCAAGCGGTCATGACCGGCGAGGCTGTCACGCGAGCGCGACGAGCACGGCTTCGGACATCCAGCGCTGCAGCATCGCGCCGGCCTGCGTCGCCGCCGCGTCGGAGCCGGTCGGACCCTTGGCGAGGATCGAGCATATCTCGCCAAGGCTGCCGCCGCGCATTGCCACGGCCAGCGCCTCGTGCTCGAGGGCCTCGATCGTCTGGAAGCGCGGCATCAGCCCCTGCCGCCAGACGGTGAGCACCGCCGGGGTCGGAAGCCGCTCGGCCGGCGGCGGGTCCGGCTCGCCATCGTCGAGCGCCTGCCAGATCAGCGCGACATTGGTGACGATGGGGCGGTAGGCCAGCGTGGGGTTGATCACCAGCCGGGCGCTGTCCCAATCGACCCCGGCGAGACTGGCGAGGTCCAGGTCCGGACAATCGGGGCCGTTGAACGCCACGCGCAGCGTCCAGTCGAGCCAGGCGAGCTCGGCGACTTCGGGATGGTCGGGATACAGCCCGGCCAGCGTCTCTTCGAAACCCGCGCCATAATCGGCCAGCGTCCAGCTCGCGGGCGGATGAAGCGCGATATGCCGCGCGGCGGCATGATCGAAGCGCGCATCGCCCAGCCAGGCATGGGTGCGTTCGAACACGTCGCCGAGCGCCGCACCCAGCGTCGCGCGATGCGCGAAATGATAGACGCCCAGGCCCCGCTGCGCCGCCGGGGCAACGCTGGCGAGCGTCACTGCGCCGTCGCTGCGCAGATAGCTGCAGAAATCGTCCTGAAGCTGGCGCAGGTTCATGCCGCCAGGCTCTCGCTCTGGTTCGCCAGTCGCCGCGCCATGGCCAGTTCGCCCAGCAGCGCTTCGAGCGGCGGAATGTCGTCGTCGCGTTCGATCATCACCGCGACCTCGCCGAGCCTGGTCATCGCCTCGGCATAGAGCGCCCAGACCGGATCGGGCACGGGATGATCGTGAGTGTCGATCAGCAGGCCATGCTGCCCGGCGCTGTGCCCGGCGAGATGAATCTGGCGCACGCGATCGAGCGGGATGCCTGCAAGATAGGCGAGCGGGTCATGGCCATGGTTGGTGGCGCTGACATAGATATTGTTGATGTCGAGCAGCAGATAGCAGCCGGTGCGGCGCGTCAGTTCGGACAGGAATTCCCATTCGGACATCGCATCGTCGACAAAATGGATATAGCTTGACGGGTTCTCGATCAGCAGCGGACGATCGAGCAGGTCCTGCGCCAGCGCGACATTGGCGGACGCGATGTCGAGCGCCTCGCGCGTATAGGGCAGCGGCAGCAGGTCGTGCGAATTGAAGCCATGGATACCGGTCCAGCACAGATGGTCGGAGACCCAGAGCGGATCGATGCGGTCGGCCAGGCGCTTCAACCGGCCGAGATAGTCGGCCTTGAGCCCGTCGGCGGACCCGATCGACATCGATACGCCGTGCATCGCGACCGGATAGTTCCTGCGCACCTGGTCGAGCAGGTGGAGCGGGCGGCCGCCATCGCCCATGAAATTCTCCGAGATGATCTCGACGAAATCGACCGGCGCGCTGCCGCTCAGATACGCGTCATAATGCTCGGTGCGCATGCCCAGGCCAAAGCCGGCGAACGAGGGAAGCGGGGGCTGGATCATGAACGGGGCTTTGCGTCTGAGGACCAGGAGCGGTTGCTCGGCCAGGCGGACAATGCCCGGCCTCGCTTGTGCGGTGCCGGGCCTGCCTGGATCGTTGGGGCGGTTACTTGGGTTCGGTCAGGCTGCCACCCTTGGCGGCACATTCCTTGGCCGTGGTCGCGATGAAGCCGCTGCCCTTGCACGAGTTCTGGCCCTTGCACGAGGTCTTGGCGGTGGCGCAGTCCGATGTGCCCTTGCAGGTGTTGATGCCATAGCAGTGCACCAGATCCTTGGGCTTGGCCTTTTCGGCGGCCTGGGCGCTGATGCCGAGGCCGGTCATGGCGAGCATCGCGGCGGTGGCAGCAAGGCTGATGGTCTTTTGAGCGGTGTTCATGATCGTGTCTCCGGGAATGGGTCGTTTCGGTGCCGGTCTGGCACTCTTCCGTTCGCAGGCCCGGCCGGATCGGTTACAGCGCGGCCCCGGTTACCAGCGCAAAAAGCGCGGTCCGCAGAGCGCACCCGCCAGGGTCGCGCCGCCGATGCCAAGCCCGTACCAGCACAGCACGAATGCCGCCGATTGCTCGGTGCAGGCCAGCGCGTACAGCGCCGCTGCGATCGATCCGGCCAGCAGGCCCGCCGCTGCGCCGGTTTGCCGCAGATGCACCGGTGCCTGCCCGCGCAAGCTGCGGAAAATGCCTCCGAGCAGCGGGAGCGACAGCGCGAATATGCGCCAAGGGCAGGCTTGCCATGTCGTTCCAAACAGCATGCGCTCCGCACCCGCCTGATGCGCGACCAGCATCTGGCCGAGCGCGACAAAGCCGAGTGCCGCAACGACAGCGCTCAGCCCCGGCAGCAGCGCAGCAGGTGGCAGGCCCGGGCGCGACAACGCTGCCAGGCTGCGCAACGCCAATGCCGCGAGCGCGATCATCGCTGCGGCCTTGAGCAGCAATGCCGGCAGTGCCGTGCCATGGCCAATGCCAGGCTGCACGCCCCAGGCCCCCAGCACGGCGAGCAGCGAAACGCCTCCGCCGATCAGCGTACCTCTGGCGATGACCTGCGCAGCGGGAACCGGTGGCACCGGCGTCAGGTCCTGGCATAGCGCCTCGATAAGTGCGGCCTGGTTCATGTGTCTGTGCTGGGTCCAAAAGGCATCGCAGGATTGCGGATGCGCGCCACGGCATGCGCCATGGGGCCTGCTACGCGACCGGGCGAACCGCGGTTACAATAGTGTGCGCAATATTTGCTCCATTCACCCGTATCGCGCGTAACCCTGGCAATGACTTGAGCGAAAACAGCATCATGGTCCGTTGGCAAGTTACGGTCCATCATGCGGCAGCATCGGCCATTTCGTTCCCCCCGAATCCCTGGTGGCCAGGCTGCCGCATGCGTGCTCTTGCTGAAGGGGATCGAGATGCGGAAACACTGGCGCTGGGCAGGCGCTGCCCTGACGGCCGCAATCCTGCTGACGCTGCCGCCCGCCGACGCCGCGTGCGGAAGTCCGGTGGCGCTGCAGATCCTGGGTTCGGGCGGTCCGATCGCAGAAGGAGAGCGCGCCGGATCCTCGGCGATCGTCTGGCTCGATGGCAAGGCAGTGCTGCTGGTCGATGCGGGAAGCGGAGCCTTTGTCCGCTATGGCGAGGCGGGGGTGCGGTTCGAGGACCATCTCGCGATCGCGATCACTCATTTCCATGCCGATCATGCGGCCGATCTCGATGCGATCCTCAACAGCGGCGGCTTTTCCGAACGGACCGCGCCGTTACCGGTGATCGGTCCGGGGGGCAGCGATTATTTCCCCGGAATGCGCGATTATCTGCACGCGCTGCTCGACCCGCAGACCGGCGCTTTCCGCTATCTTTCGGGCTATCTCGACGGCAGCGACGGCAAGGCCAGGCTGGTGCCGGTCGAGGCGGCCGTCGATGCCGCGAGCGTCGTGTTCGAGGATGTCACGCAGCAGGTTAAGGTGACCGCCATTCCCGTCGAGCATGGCGTCGTTCCGGCGCTCGCCTATCTGGTCGAGATTCGCGGCAGGACCATCGTCTTTGCGGGCGACCAGAATGCGATGAGCCAGCGCTTTGTCGAAGCGCTCGCGAGGCGCAGGCCCGACATTCTGGTCGCGCACAATGTCATCCCCGAAGGCGAGGGTCAGCCGCGCGGGCTGCACCGGCCGCCGGCTTCTATCGGCGAGATGGCAGCCGCGATCGATCCGAAGCTGCTGGTCCTTTCGCACAACATGCAGCGCGCGCTGGTGCACCAGCCCGAGGGCGAAGCGGCGATCCGCCGGCAATATCTTGGACCGATGGTGGTTGCCGGCGATCTGGCTTGCTTCGCGCTCTGAACGGCCGATCCCCGCCGGGATTCAGTCCGCAGGCGCGGAGGCAAAGCCTGCGAGCCTCGCAAGCCCGCGATGGATGTTCACCTTGACCAGCGATTCCGACTGACCGGTCATCGCGGCGGCTTCCTCGATGCTGTAGCCCTTGAGCTTGACCAGCCGGATGACCGCGGTCTGCGCCGGACGCAGCCGCGCCAGCAGCTCTTCCAGCACGACCGCGCTGGTGACGCTGAACTCGTGGTCGTCGACCTGCGGTTCGACCAGCTCGTCCTCGATCGACACCGTCGGCCGGCGTCCCATCGCGCGCAGCCGGTCGATCCACTTGTAGCGCGCGATCGTCGCCAGCCAGGGGCGGAAGGGGCGCCCGGGCTCATAGGTGTGGCGCTTCTGGTGGACCGCGATCAGGCATTCCTGCGCCAGGTCCTCGGCAATGCTCATCGGCAGGCGGCGCATGAAATAGCGCTCGAGCCAGGGCTGGATTTCGCCGAGTAGCCGGTTGTACGCGCCCTTGTGCCCCGCCAGCGCCGCCGCCATCAATCGACCCCATTCGTCCTGGGCACAAGCGAGGGTGGATACGGCAGCGGTAGGGCTTTCAGGGGCCATGGTCGGTCTCCGGCCCGACGCGGGAAATGCCGCGTTCGGATGACCGTTTATCGCCGGGTGCCGTGGCCTCGTGAACGTATCAGACGGGTATGGATTCGATGCGTGTTGTGCATGAACGCGCGGAAAACTGCCGCAAGCGGGCGTTTCACAGCCGGGTCAGCGCGGTCACCATCGCCTTGGGGTCTGCACGGATGCGGAAATCCGGTTCGACAAAGGCCTCGCGCACCTGGCCGCCCGAATCGATCAGGAAGGTTGCCGGAATCGGCAGGATGCCGCTGGCAGTGCCATAGACGTCGGTCAGGTCGAGTCCGGCATGGCGATAGCTTTGCAGCAGATCGGCGCCGGCATGGTGCGCCAGTCCCAGGTCGAGCGCCGCGCCATGGTCGATATCGCACAGCACGATCGCATCCCCGCCGAGCAGGGCATGGATGCGGTCCGCACCGCCCGCGACCTCGCCAACCACGACCACCAGTCGCCCGCCCGCTGCGGTGAGCGCAGGCATCTGATCGCGCCACTGGTCCAGCTCGCCCCGGCAATAGGGGCACCAGCGGCCGCGCACGAAGCTCAAGATCATCGGGCGGTCGGCGCGCAGCGCGGCCAGGCTCTGATACTGGCCCAGATGGTCGGGCAGCTTCAAATCTGGGAAGGGTGTTCCGACGCACGGAGCGGAATGCCCCGCCTCGAGCGCGGTCAGCCGCGCGACGAAGCGGTCGTAGATCTGGGCCCAGCCGCTATCATCGGCGGAGCGGCGCTGCAGGTCCTGGTAGAGTCGGGTCGTCTGTTCCATCGCCAGCCTATGGACCCCGCGAGGCCGCAAGAGAAGAGAGAGGGATGTATCAAGTCGATACGCGCGGTGCATGGCAGAGGATGCGCCGGCAGCTTGGGCACGCTGTCGATGCGCTGCTTGACGTCGCGCATGCGCATGGCAAGCTGGCTGCTCCCAAGCGGGGGGTGCGCGATGATCGCCTATTTCGAACGCAGGCCGGACCAGGCACTCCGCTGGGCGGTCAAGGCCTTCTGGCATCTCGAAGGTCATCTGCTCGGCGAGGCTGCAGCCATTCCCAAGCCTTATGTCGAACTGGTGATCAGCCTCGGCGATGGTCATTGGTGGAGCGCGGGCGAGCATGCGACGCCCTTTGCTGGCGGATGGATCACGCCGATCCAGACCGGTCCGCGCTTTTCGCGATCACTGGGACAGACGCGCTTCGTCGCCGCGCGATTGCACCCCGATGCCGCACGATTGCTGTTCGGCCCGTTGCCGCTCGGCGACGGGGCCCCGCCGCTCCTCGCCGAGGATGTGATCGGCCCGGAATTTCACGCCCTGCGCGACCGGTTGGGGGAGATGCCCGATGCCGATGCGCGGATCGCAGTATTGCAGGCCTGGCTGGCGAGGAGACTGCCGAACGCATCGCCGGGGTTGCGGGCCGCGCCCGCCGAGCCCTGGCGCGCGGAGCATCTGAGCCAGGTTCTCGGCTGGACCGACCGGGACATGCGCCGCCATTTCGCCCGAACGATTGGCTGCTCGCCCAAATACTGGCTGCGGCTGCACCGGCTTTCGGCGGTGCTTGGCGATCGCGGCTTCCAGCAGGGGCGCGAGACGCTCGCCGATACCGCCGCCGCGTTCGGCTTTGCCGATCAGGCGCATCTGGCGCGCGAGTTCCGCCTGCTCGCAGGGATGCCGCCCTCGGCCTATCAGAAGCGGCGCGAGGCCGAGGGGCTCGACACCGCGCCGACCATGGCCCCGCGCGCGCCGGTTTTTCCAAGCCAGGCCGGGCGGGCCGTGGCAGACCGCGGGGCACAGGAGGTGATGGCATGATCGTTTCACGTTTTCCGTTCCGCTTAATACTCGCGAGCGCGCTCGCCGCTGTCACGCTCCCCTTGACCGCCACGGCACAGGAGGCACCGAAGCGCATGCCCGCTCCCATCGTCTATTTCGATATTGCCGGTCCCGCCGATGCCGGACAGGCCGCTTTTTACGAAAAGGTGTTCGGCTGGACCGCAGGCCCGGGCGGCGTGGTCGCGGTGCCGGTGAGCGGCCCGATGCTCGCCGGAACGCTGCGCACCGACCCGGCGCAGAAGGTGATTTATATCGGCGTGCCCGACGTCGCCGCGACGCTCGCCGAGATCGAGGCGCATGGCGGCAAGACCGTCACGCCGCGATTCGAGGTGCCCGGGGTGGTGGTGCTCGGCCTGTTCACCGATCCTGCCGGAAACGCCATGGGCCTGGTCGAGCTGACCGCCGACGGCAAGACGAAAATTCCCTGACTTTTTTGCTCTCTCGCCCCGTGTTTTCCGAGGGTTTCGCTTGGCGAAAGCGGCCCATTGCTGCTATGCAACATGGGATAATATTGCGGGGAGCATGCGGGTGGCGATCGACTTCAAGGTGAATGGCAAGCCGGTCAGCGTCGAGGCGGAGGCCGATACGCCTCTGCTCTGGGTGCTGCGCGAAGAGCTAGAGCTGACTGGCACCAAATTCGGCTGCGGCATCGCGGCTTGTGGTGCGTGTTCGGTGCATGTCGATGGTGAGCTGACCCGCTCGTGCAGCGTCCCGCTCGCCGACATGGCGGGCAAGTCGGTCACCACGATCGAGGGACTCAAGAGCGCCGACGGCACGCTGCATGCGGTGCAGCAGGCCTGGATCGAGGCACAGGTGCCGCAATGCGGCTATTGCCAGTCGGGACAGATCATGGCGGCGGTGGCGCTGATCGAGCGCACCGGCAGCCCCAGCGACGAGCAGATCGACGAGGCGATGACCAATATCTGTCGCTGCGGCACCTATCCGCGCATCCGCAAGGCGATCCTCGCCGCGACGGGCAAGGCGGCGGCTGCGAGTGCGCCTGCTGCTGCACCGGCGATGGGAGAGGCATGATGGCGGACAATCCCAATCCCGACATGGACGTGATGGAGCCTGCGACCCCGGTGAAGAAGAAGCGCGGCATCGTGCGCCGCGCTTTTCTGGTCGGTGGCGCACTGCTCGTTGGCGGCGGCGTGTTCGGCGTCTACTGGTCCGACCGTTCGGCCAACGCCCGTGCCAAGGCGCTGACCGAGACCGGCAACGATCACAATTTCCTCAGCTGGATGAAGATCGCCGAGGACGACACGGTCACGGTCTATTCGCCGCATATCGATTTCGGTCAGGGCACGCACACCGCGATGGGGCAGATGCTCGCCGACGAGCTCGATGCCGACTGGTCCAAGGTGAAGGTCGAGCAGGCCCCGGCAGACCTGTCCTTCGCCAATGCCGCGCTGGGCCGCGGTTTCCTGCTCAGCGATTCGTCGATGCCGGGCGTGATCAACGCGCTGCCCAATGCGGTCATGGCGATGCTGGCGCGCTCGATGCCGCTGCAGATCACCGGCGGCTCGTCGGCTGTGCGCTTTACCGGCCAGGTCGGCATGCGCGTGGTGGGGGCTTCGGTGCGGCTCGCACTGATCGAGGAAGCCGCCGATCGGCTCGGCGTTCCGGCGAGCGAGCTGACCACGGCAGACAGCAAGGTCGTCCACGCCAAGTCGGGCAAGTCGCTGCGCTACGGCGAACTCGCTGCAGGCGCGGCGGAGCGTTCGTTGACCGGGTCGCCCGAGCTCAAGTCGGCCAAGGACTACAAGCTGATCGGCAAGCCCGTCCCGCGCATCGACATTCCTTCCAAGGTCGATGGCAGCGCCAAATACGGTATCGATCTGGTCCTGCCAGATATGCGCGTCGCCACCATTGCGGCGGCGCCGGTGCGCGGCGGCAAGCTGGTCTCGGTCGATGAAAAGCCCGCGTTGGCCGTGGCCGGCGTCGAGAAGGTGATCAAGCTGGACGACGCCGTGGTGGTCGTCGCCAAGCGCTACTGGCAGGCGCTCAAGGGCCTGCAGGCGCTGACCCCCAAATTCTCCGATGGCGGGCATGGCAATCTGACCAGCGAGACGATCCATGCCGCGCAGGTCAAGCTGCGCCAGACCGGCAAGCCCGAGGGCGAGGCGGGCGATGGCGATGTTGATGCGGCGTTCGGTGCGCCGGGGGCGAAGCTCGTCACCGCCGATTACCGCGTGCCGTTCCTGCACCATGCGATGATGGAGCCGTTCGCGCTGACCGGCCATTACAAGAACGGCAAGCTGACGCTCTGGGGCGGGCTGCAGGATCCGCTGACGACGCGCGACCGTGCCGCCAAGGCTTCGGGGCTGGATATCGACGATATCGTGTTCAACCCGATGATCATGGGCGGTGGTTTCGGCCGGCGCTTCCCCAATGTCACCGAGATCATCGATCAGGTCGCCGTCATCGCCAAGCAGGTGCCCTATCCGGTCAAGCTGGTCTGGAGCCGCGAGGAAGAGGTTCGCCACGGCACCTATCGCCCGCAATCGTCGAGCCAGTTCAAGGCATCGCTCGGCAAGGATGGCAGGATCACCGGCTGGCGCGCGGATTATGTGCAGAGCGACACCGCCGAGGGCGAGGTCACCTTCATCTACGACATTCCCGCCGTCTCGCGCCGCCATTTCAAATATCAGTCGAACCAGAATGATGGGCCCTGGCGCTCGGTCAACTCGACCCAGTTCGGCTTCTACAACGAAAGCTTCATGGACGAGCTGGCGAAGGCGGCGGGCGAGGACCCGTACCAGTTCCGCCGCAAGCACCTGGCCGAAGGATCGCGCCACCGCGCGGTGCTCGACATGGTCGCCAAGCGTTCGGGCTGGGGCACGCCGCTGCCCGAAGGCACCGGACGCGGCATCGCGATTGTCGAGAGCTTCGGGACCATCGTCGCCGAGGTGGTCGAGGCGACGGTCAAGGAAGATGGCCGTCCCAAGGTGCTCAAGGCCTGGGCGGTGGTCGATTGCGGCACGACGGTGAACCCGCTCAACGCCGAGGCGCAGATTGCGGGCGGGCTGATCATGGGGCTGTCTTCGGCGATCGGCGAGGAAATCACCATCGACAAGGGCGCGGTGGTGCAGGGCAATTTCAACGATTACGAGCTGATCAAGCTGGCCGATGCGCCGCCGCAGATCGATGTGCACTTCATCGAAAGCGGCGCGAAGATCGGCGGCATCGGCGAGCCCGGTCTGCCGCCCGCGACGCCCGCGCTCGCCAATGCGCTGTACGCCGCGACCGGCAAGCGCATCCGCACGCTGCCGTTGCGCGATCAGGCCAAGGCCTGAGCGCCGCGCGCGCAATGGCGCTGGCCGGCTGGCGCGCGGTCATCCTGGCCGCAGGCGCGGGCCGCCGCTTTGGCGGTGCCAAGCTGCTTGCGCCATTCGATGGAGTCCCGATGATCCGCCGCACCGCCGAGGTGGTGACAGCCGAGGGTTTCGATGAGGTGCGGATCGTGGTCGGCGAGCATGGTCGTGCCATCGGCGACGCGCTGGCCGGGCTCGACTGCCATCTGGTCGAGGCCGCCAACTGGCAGCAGGGCATCTCCGCTTCGATCCGCGCGGGCATTGCCAGCCTGCCGGACGAGGGCGAGGGGGCGTTCCTGTTCCTTGGCGACATGCCGCTGGTGCCGGTCGCCCTGTGCGGCGAAATGGCCCGGCTCGCGCAGCGCTCGGGCTATGCCGCGCGGCCGAGGGTCGATGGCAAGCCCGGCCATCCGGTCTGCTTCGTGCGTTCGGCGTTGCCCGATCTGATGCGGCTTTCGGGCGATCGCGGCGCTGGCGATGTGCTCAAGGGCAGACCGCTCGCCTATCTGGATACCGACGATGGCGGTGCGCTGCTCGATATCGACGATGCCGCCTCGCTGGCGCTGGCCGAGCGCGCATGGATTTCGCGCGCGACATCGGCGACCACCGACAGCGCGATATCGCGTGGGGCCTTGCCGAAGCCTTGAAGCCCGATCGGGGCGTGCAGCCGCGCGATGTCCGCCTCGCGCACGCCATGGCCGCGCAACAGCGCAATCCGTCCGTCGAGCCGTACGCGCGCGCCGATCGCGCCGACATAGAAGGCGGGAGAGGCGAGCGCGGTGGCGAGCCCGGCCTCGTCATCCTCGCGGTCGTGCGACAGCACGGCGACGGCGGTCCAGCGGTCGAGCCCGATCGCCTCGAGCGCGGCGGGGGCTTTGGTGCGATGATAGGCGATGCCGGGAAGCGGCGCGGCTTCGGGGCCGTTGGGGGTGACCAGCGCCACCTCCATCCCCATGGCCTGGCCGAGCGTGGCGCAGGCGAGCACGGTCGCATCCTCGCCGATCAGCACCAGTCGCAGCAGCGGGTCGAACCGCTTCGTGTAGCGGGCTGCGTCCCAGGCGAAAACGGGGGCATCGTCGCACGCAACCGCTTCGCGCGCCGCGCCGTCGCTGGTCCATGCAACGGGAAAGCGCGACTGAAAGCCATCGAGTAGCGCGGACACCGCCGGGTCATTGCCGCGCAGCGGCTCGACCAGCACCGAAATGCCGGTTCCGCAGGCGAGGCGGATGTCGATCCACGGGCTGCCCTCGCCATAGCGCAGCAGCCTCGGCTTTCCCTCGGCCATCGTCTCGCGGGCGTGCCGCGCGACATCGGCCTCGATGCAGCCGCCGGAAAGATAGCCCCAGTGCTGTTCGCCCGTGATCAGCATCTGCGCGCCTAGTTCGCGCGGGGCGGGGCCGGAGGTCTCGACCAGCGTGGCGATTGCGAACGGTGCGCCTGATGCGTGCGCCGCCATCAGCAGCGGGCGGATGTCATCGGTCTGCGCGTCGAATTGCCATGTGCTCATGCGGGACGACTTAGGGTGCGCCGGCTCGATCGGCAATCGCAACCCGATCGGTCAGGCTCAGCCTCCCGAAAGGCTGCGCAGGAAGCGCCTGCGGATCAGCCGGTCCTCGAGGATGCGACCGATGACGTAGAGCAGCGCGAACAGCCCGGCGAATACATAGGCCGAGGTCGGCGAGAAGCGGTCCTTGCCGCCCTCTTCCTTCTTCTTTTCCTTCTCGTCCTTCTTGGGCTTTTCGGGCGCGGGCGCGCCGAGCATCTGGTCGATCCAGTGCAGCTCGCGGACCTTGTCCTTCTCGTCCTTCTTCTTCTTGTCCGCCTGTTCGGTATCGGGCTTGGCCAATATGCCGACCCCGACGATGATCTGGCCGAAGGCGACGAACAGCAACGGCGCGAGGAAGCAGAAGAGCAGCGACTTGCTCGTCATCCAGTAGCGCAGCACGCCGCCGCCCGGCTGGCTCTCGACGCGCAGTTCGCCCCGATCGTAGATCGACATCCGGTCCTGAGCGAGGGGGTCCTTCTTGGTAAAGGTCAGGCTGCCCTCGGCCTGGTCGAAGCTGGTGCCGGGTTCGCGGAAGAACGGTTCGAGCCGGGCAAGGGCCTCGGCTGCGCTTTGTCCGGCCGGCAGCGGCAGTTCGCCGCGCACTGTCCAGATCCAGTCGATCAGCCGCATCCACGAACGGGTATCGCCGCTCGGTGCGATGGCGGGAAGGCGGTCGCCATCCATGCTGGGGGCCTGGCCGGTCATTCTGCGGGCACCGCGTGGGTGTCGTCGGGCTTGCCGAACTTCTGCTTCATCGTCTTCCAGCCTTCGGTGAACGGGTAGGTCATCTGCTCGCGGATCGACATGCGGCGGCCGCCTTCCATGCCCAACAGCTCGGCCTCGCCATCGACGCAGGTGCCGAACATGCGGTCGATGAAGATGAAATTGCTGGCATAGTTGCTGCGCGTCGCCTCGAAATCGAGCGAATGGTGCAGGCTGTGATGCTCGGTGGTGTTGAACAGGAAGCGCCACCAGGCGGGGGTGTTGAAGCGCACATTGATATGCTGATAGACGCCGATCGACATGCCGATCGCGCCTGCCAGCAGCGCGGCGCGCGGGAGGAAGTCGAACAGCCCGCCAATGCCCAGCCCGATCAGGAACAGCTCGACCGGGTTGCCGACCGCGCCCTTGTTGATGTTGAGCTGGGTGATGTAATGGTGCACCGAATGGGTGAGCCAGAGCGGGTACCAGTTGTGCATGCCGCGGTGCATCCAGTACTGGCCGAAATCGAAGATGAACAGGATCAGGAACGCCTGGACCAGCAAAGGCAGGCCAGTGAACCAGGCGAACTTGTCCCAGTTGAAGCTGCTCAGCAGGTTCTCGATCAGCACGTCGCTGCCGATGAAATTGTCGACCAGATTGAGGATGGTATAGCCCAGGCCCACATAGAACAGGTCGGTCACGCATTCCTTCCAGGTCAGCTCCCAGCTCTTGTGGCGCGGGTTGACCCATTCGAGCGCGAGCAGCAGCGCGCGAAACGCGATGCCGATGCCGATCGCGGTCGAGGCCTTGGCGATCGAATTGGGCGCATAATACCAGAACAGGATCATCGAAAAGAGCACGGCAGGCTGGAACCAGGTGAAGAACAGCCGCTTGAACGGCCCGCCCTCCACCCTGGGTACATTTTCCCAGCCGATGGTGACGGGTGAATCTGCCCCGATGATGCGGTTGCCGACGCGGACTCCGTTCATGTGCCTGTACTCGCGTTTCGGTCCCGGGCTGCCGGCATAGGGCAGCACTGAAGGCGGGACGGTTGAGGTTCGCAGTGGAAAGAGCGTTGTAAAATCCCGGCCATCACGCCAGACGGCATCGGCCAATAGTTCCCATAGACCTGATCTATGCGGTCATTCGTCACGGGGCGGCACCGGTACGATGATGAAGCGGTCATGGACATGCGACTGGCCCGGCGTGTCGAGCTTCGCCCTGAGCCCCTGGCGCAGTTCGGCGATCTCGCTCGCGGGCAGCTCGAGCGGATGCTCGTTCGGGTGCTCGAGCACCTCGTGCGCATAGTCGCGCCCCGGCTCGCGCGTCATCTCGATATGCGCGCCGAGCACCGCGCGGATCGGGTGCGTGCGCGCGAAAGCGCTCAATCGATCGATGCTGTCGCGGTTGTCGGCGAGGAAATTGACCGGCACGTAGAGCCGTCCGGGATAGAGCGTATCGCCCGAGAGCAGGATCTTGAGCCTCGGGTCATAGACCATCATGGCGGCCACCTGATGCCCCGGCGTCGGGACTATCGACAGCGCCCGGCCGCCCAGGTCGAAGGTCGCGATATCGCCGGGCCAGGGTTTGATCCCGAAAAACGCGGCGACATCGGCCGGTTTTAGCCCGACCAGCGTGGTGCCAGGCCGATCGCGAAACGCCGCATCGCCCGCGATATGATCGCCATGCGCATGGCTGTGCGCGACGACCAGCGGGATCGATCTGCGACCATGCGCGGCGAGCCAGTCTGCGATCACCCGGTCGACCACCGGGCGGATGACCCCGCCTTCGGCCCCGGTATCGATCAGCAGCGCCTTGTCGCGCCCGAACAGCAGATAGAGGAACGGCGCTTCGAAATTGGTCCTGACCGACTGGCGGATGACGAACGTGTCGGCGTCGAGTGCCTGGACCTGCGCGACAGGCTCGGCGCCGTTGGTGCCGTCGATCCAGCGTTCGGCGAACAGCCGGGGCAGGGGGGCAGCGGGTGCGGCGGCAAGCGAGCCGGAGGTCCCCAGCCCCATCATGAGCCCTGCAGTTCCAAGAATTCGGCCTTTTGCTGTCATCATCTGGCCCCCTTGATGGCGGGTCGCATGGGGCGGGACCGGCCTTGCCCAACCAGCCCTGCGCCCAAGCCTGCGATCAGAACCTGAACCGCGCCTCCAGACCCAGGGTCATCGGGTTGATGACGCTGTTGCGCAGATAGCGCAGCCGGACATTGTCGTTCAGGCCGACGCGAGAGCGATCGTTCGACACCGCGTTGACCGCATATTTGTCGAAGATGTTGTTGGCCCACACGCCAAAGCTGTAGCGGTCGGTCTCGTAGAAGACCGAGGCGCGGTGCGTGGTGAAGCCCGGCAGCTTGTCGCCGAACGCGCGATCCCAGCCCAGCCGGGTGACGACATTGCCGCGATAGGTCGCGGTCCAGTCGGCGACGATGTTCCCGTCCATGAACGGCGCGGTATAGGTCGCCCCCAGCGCGCCGCTGGTCTTGGCGGAACCGGGCAGCCGGTCGCCCGACAGCGCGTCGAGCTGGATCGGACGGCTGGGATAGATGCCCGCCGGGCTGTTGACCGCGATGATCCCCGGTACGTCCTGGGTCAGCCGCGCGTCGAGATAGGAGAAATTGCCCTGGATGGTAAAGCGGGGCAGCGGACGCAGCTGGAACGAGGTTTCGAAGCCTTCGGACTTGCCGGTGCCGCCATTGACGGTGATGCCGACCACGCCGTTGACCGTGGCCGAAGCGACCTGGATGCCGTTCCACTTGATCTGGAAGACGTTGAAATTGAACGTCAGCATGTTGTCGAACAGCTCGGTGCGGATGCCCAGCTCGAGGTTCTTTGTCGTGTCCGGGCCGAACTGCTGCTCGTTGGGCAGCGCACAGACATTCTGCTGGTTCGGGTTGAGCGGCAGCACGCACGGCGCGACCGTGTTGGGCCCGCCGAGGCGATAGCCCTTCGAATAGGTCGCATACACCATGACATCGGGCGTGATGTTGTACGAACTGTTGAACTTCCACACCCAGCCGCTCTTCTTGGCCACGCCGCCGGCCGAGGGCAGGTCATAGGGGCTGAGGGGATCGCCGAGCAGCGGCAGCACCGCGCGGCCCGACACTTCGGAGCGATAGCCGAAATAGCGCGCCCCGGCGGTCACCTGCCATTCGGGCGTGATGCGGAAGGTGCCCTCGCCGAACACCGCGCGCTCGGTCACCCGCGAACGGTTGAACGAGACATATTCGAGCTCGAGCGGGTTGGGCAGCGTGCCGAAGGCGACGAACGGGTGGTTCGGCAGCCGTTCGCGATAGTCGTTCTGCAACGTGCGGCGGTTGTAGAACGCGCCGAGCACCCAGTTGAACGGCCCACCGTGGCGAGAGACGAAGCGCACTTCCTGGTTGAACTGCTTGCGGCGGTTGGTGCTCTCGTTGAAGCTCGAAAAGGCCGGGAAGGATTCATAGCCGTAATCGAGGTCGAGCAGCAGGTCGGTATTGTCGCCGACCCGCTCGTTCTTCACGTCGGTATGCGCGGTGGTCGCGACCAGATCGGCGATATTGCCGATATTGGCGTTGATCTCGGCGCTGATCAGATGCGCGCGGCGATCGACCGGCTCGAGGAAGCGCGAGGCGCTCTCGTAGCGCCCGGTTCCGAACACGAAGTCGCTGTTATACTGGCCGCCATCGGTCTTGGTGCGCTGATAGGCATAGGTGATGTTGAGCTTGAAATCCTCGCTCGCCTGATAGAGCAGCTGGTTGCGCGTGCTGATCGTCTTTTCGAAATTGACGTCATTGTCGCGGCGCAGGTTGGCGGCATAGCCCGCTGCGGTGATCGTGTTCGGCCCGTTGGGCTGGGGCAGCGATCGGCCCGGCGTCTGAAGCAGCAGCGTGTAGTCGATAAAGCCGGGGTCGTAGAAATAGCCGGTGGCGCTGCGGAAGGCGAGATGATCCTTGATGATCGGGATGTTGATGACGCCATCGGCCTGATAGCCGAGCTTGCTGCTGTGCTGCTTGGCGTAGAAACGGCCGTGCACCTCGCCTTCGAAGCTTTCGAGATTGGGGCGGTTGGGAATGTTGCGGATCGCGCCTGCCAGCGTGCCGAGGCCATAGAGCGTGCCTTGCGGGCCGAGCAGCACCTCGACGCGCGCGATGTCGAGCAGCTTGAAGTCGTAATAGAGCGGCACTTCGCCCAGATACAGGCCGAGCGCGTCGTCGAACGAGGCGCCGGTCGCGCTGGTGTCCGAAGCGTTGAGGCCGCGCAGCACGATGGTTCCGGTCGATCCGGGGCCGGTGTCGGAGATGGTCAGGCCTGGGGTGAAATCGGCAATGTCGCGCACATCGTCGATGCGCTGGCGGGCGAGCTGTTCGTCGCCGATCGCGCTGATGTTGATCGGAACGTCCTGGATCGAGGTCGCGCGGCGGGTCGCGGTCACGACGATGACGTTGCTGCCGCCTTCCTGCTCGGTGTCCTGTGCGGCATCACCCGCCGTGTCCTGCGCAAAGGCAGGCGCGGTGCCCATGCCCATCAACATGGTAGCGCCCAGCAAGGTGGCGCGGAACAGCTTGTTCGTCATCTTCAGACCCCCAATTCTTGGTGAGCCTTTTCAAATGACACCCGTCTCCCCTGGGGTTCTGGCGATGCCGACCCCTTGATCGCCGGTTTTCCGGCCTGTTCTCCCTGAACCTCCCCACACGCGCCGCCTTGTCTGCGCGCGCGCCATTGCACGTCGCGCGGCGGTTTGGCCTGCGGGGGTAGATATCGCTTTGCGTAGGGTGATCGTGCCGTCTGCGCGGTGCGCAGCGCCTTGTCTGATATCCGAACAGGCCGGCTTTCGATCCACGGACCCTCGCTTGCGAACAGTCGATAGTGCCGCTGGCGATGTGCCAGCGACACCCGATACGGTATGGATATTACGGAATGCGTCAAGCGTAATAATTTTGCACTTGCTCAGTATGAACGGCATTTTGTGCTGCACCGCAAAAAATCACGGGATTGACGCGGTTTGATGGCCGATCGGCAAAGCCGCCTCTTACGCAGAAATGCTTCGCGAGCGAGCGCCGCTTCATGCCGGCGAATCACTCGCTGGCCACGGGTATCGCTGGGCCGCGCGAATCACTGTTCGCTAAGCGGGCCCGATTTTCCGGGCTTTGCGAGGTCGAGCGCTTGGAAGATCGAAGCGTGGCAGCCCGGCAACGCGAACTAGCGCCGGAAGCATCCTCTCTCCAACGGTTATTACGTTTTTCACTCATGGTAATATTTTCTGCTGGACAAGCTCGCCCGGCCTCGTGATGCTGCACTGCGAAAGGGGACCGAATCATGACAAGGCTGTTGCGCAGGCTTTCCACCCTTCTGGCGATGCTGGGGGCTTTCGCGCTCGCCGCCTGTTCCGGTTCCCCCGAGCCTGCCAAGCCCAAGACCGAATTCAATATCGGCTGGTCGATCTATGCCGGATGGATGCCCTGGCCCTATGCGCAGCAGGCGGGCATCGTGAAGAAATGGGCCGACAAATACGGCATCAAGATCAACTTCGTGCAGGTCAACGACTATGTCGAGTCGGTCAACCAGTACACTGCGGGCAAGTTTGATGGCGTGACGGTCGCCAACATGGACGCGCTGACCATCCCGGCGGCAGGCGGCAAGGATACCACCGCGGTCATCATCGGCGACTATTCGAACGGCAATGACGGCGTTTTGCTCAAGGGCGCGAACGGCCTGGCCGCGATCAAGGGGCGGCAGGTCTATCTCGTCGAGCTCTCGGTCTCGCACTATCTGCTTACCCGCGCGCTCGAAAAGGCGGGGCTCCAGTCGACCGACGTCAAGACGGTGAACACCTCGGACGCGGACATCGTCGCGGCCTTCGGTGCGGCGGACGTCAACGCCGCAGTCGCCTGGAATCCGCAGCTTTCGGTGATGAAGGGCGAGCCCGGCGTCGCTCAGGTGTTCAGCTCGGCCGATATTCCGGGCGAGATTCTCGACCTGATGGTGGTCGACACCGCGACGCTCAAGGCCAATCCGAACCTGGGCAAGGCGCTGGCAGGCATCTGGTACGAGACGGTCGCGTTGATGCAGCGCGACGATGCGGAAGGAAAGGCGTCCCGTGCTGCCATGGCCAAGCTCTCGGGCGCCACGCCCGAGATGTTCGACAGCCAGCTGAAGACCACCTTCCTCTATGCCGATCCCAAGGCGGCGGTCGCGGCGGCGACCTCTCCGGCGCTCGTCACCACGATGACCCAGGTGCGCGATTTCAGCTTCTCCAAGGGCCTGTTCAAGGGCGCGGCCAGCGCCGATGCCGTGGGCATCGCGTTCCCCGGCGGCAAGGTGCTGGGCGATCCGGCGCGGGTGACGCTGCGCTTCGACGATGCGTTCATGAAGCTTGCCGCGGACGGAAAGCTGTAAGCGCGGATCGGGGCAGGGGAACGGCGATGCGCTGGGTCAACCGACATCCCAAAAAGGGCGAGAGCATCCTGCTCGGTGCGCTGCCGGTCGCGGTGCTGCTGATCGCCTATCTGATCGTCGCGGCGCAGCGCCATGCCGACAACCCGATGGACAAGATCCTGCCGCTGCCCGGGCAGATGATGCAGGCCATGTCCGCGCTGATGTTCCAGGCGGGAGTAGGGCGTCGCCAGGCATTGAAGCCGGTGCGCAATGGACAAAACCCATCACAATGATCAATCAACCGCCCAGGGCTCCCATGCCAGGGCGGTTTTTTGGCCTCTACGGCCAGCGTCCCCACAAGGGCGCACAACTTGGTGACGCGGGATGGAGCAGCCCGCCACCGGATCGCCCACAAGCGATCCGGCAAAACAAATCGCTCCGGGCTGCATCAAAACAGCCCTCTTGGTGGCGCGGGATGGAGCAGCCCGGTAGCTCGTCAGGCTCATAACCTGAAGGTCGCAGGTTCAAATCCTGCTCCCGCAACCAAGACCTATCGCCGTCCTGGCATCGATCCATCACACCAGACCAGCCTCGGAGCATCCGCTTTCGGGGCTTTGCCGCGTCCGGGCTGGGCGTGGCCGGCGAAATAGCGTGCAACGGCGATCGCGCATCCGCCTGATCCCACCGGTTACATGGCCGGATGTTGCCGAAAAGCGACTTACCAACGCCGAAATGAGTCCGTCCCCAAGCTGTCGAAGAGCGGTTGAATTGACCATCCGCGCATGATCGGGTGCCTCCACCGCAATGCTAACGTGCAAGTTTACGCCGACTTTTCCACAAGATTGGCGCCGAATAGCTTAACCCTGGTGCCCGTCGCTGTCTCGAAACCGGACAGATTGTAAAATCCAGCGCATTCCTTGCACTCGTGTCGTCGCATTTAACCATTCCCGGCCGCGCGGCCCAGGCCTGCCGAGAGCGCCGAAAATCCGGACTTTCGCGTGGGGCAAACCATTGCAACTGCTATCAAAGCTGCGACATTGTCGCCAAAATGGCGCCAATCCATAATCGCTTTGCATTATTTTACACTCCGTTAATCACTCCTAAGGTCCGGTTCAGAAAATCGAGTCGCAAGATTTTATGCCGTTCGAGAAGCGCAAAGCTTCCGGGGGCGAGCTGCAGGAGATACGTTGTGCACTCGTACAGACGCACGGTCAGCGCCGTCATGGTGGCCTGGCTGGGGGTGGTCGGTATCGCCGTTCCACTGGGTAGCAAGGCCGTTGCGCAGGACATCGTCTACACGCCTGTCAATCCGAGTTTCGGCGGAAACCCATTCAATTCCAATCATCTGCTTGGCATCGCCAATGCGCAGAATGATTTCACCAACCCCGCTTCCAGCTCGAGCAGCTCGCAGGCCGACATCTTCGCCCGCCAGCTCCAGTCGCGCCTTCTGTCCGCGCTCTCGTCGCAGATTGTTACCGCGATTTTCGGTGACAACCCCCAGGAAAGCGGCACGATCAGTTTTGGCGGCCAGACTGTCAGATTCATCCGTTCGCTGACCGAAGTGACCATCACGATCATCAACGACGATACGGGTGAAGAAACCGTGATCGTCGTGCCGACCTTTGTGGATGTCGACTGAGCCATGCGTCTTCCGATCATTCCAACGCTTGCAACCCTTTCGATCGCGCTGATGGCGAGCGGCTGCACCACCGTGGGTGGCAGCGGCAAGGCCTTTATCCCCGAAACAACCAGCTATGCCTATCTGCCCAACGCGACGCAGACCCAGCTGCTGCTGCGCGGCATTCCCAAGCCTTCGCGCCAGGTCGCGGTGGCGGTGTACAGCTTCACCGACCAGACCGGCCAGTTCAAGCCCAGCGCCACCGGCCAGACGCTGTCGCGTGCGGTCAGCCAGGGCGGCGCCTCGGTGCTGGTCAAGGCGCTGCAGGATGTCGGCGACCGCAGCTGGTTCACGATCGTCGAGCGCGAGAATCTCAAGAACCTGCTCAACGAGCGCCAGATCATCCGCGAGATGCGCGAACGCTATCTGGGCGAGCGCGCGGTCAATCCGGACGCACTGCCCGCGCTGCTGTTCGCCGGGGTGCTGCTCGAAGGCGGGATCATCGGCTATGATTCGAACACGCTGACCGGCGGCGCCGGCGCGGCGTTCCTGGGCATTGGCGGGCGCACCGAATATCGCCAGGACACCGTGACGGTCTATCTGCGCGCGGTGTCGGTGCGCACCGGCGAGGTCCTGACCACGGTCACCGCCTCGAAGACCATCGCCTCGCAGGCCTTTGGCGCGAGCGCGTTCAAGTTCGTCGCGTTCCGCGAGCTGCTCGAGGCCGAGGCCGGGTTCACCACCAACGAGCCCGACCAGCTGGCTCTGCAGCAGGCGATCGAGAAGGCGGTCTATGCGCTGGTCATGGAAGGCGTCGAGCTGCGCCTCTGGGATTTCGCGGACCGCGAGGCCGGAATGGCCAAGCTGTTGCAATATCAGCAGGAACGCGATGGAAAATTCACGCCGGGACAGGTCCAGCGCGCCGAGGAAAAGGCGCGTCAGCTTGCCCCGATGAAGGTGAAGGACAGGAAAACGAACGGGAAGAAAAGCGAGGTAATCTCGGAGACCAATTAAGCAGCTATGTCCTGCATCACAGCTAGCGGCGTGGATGCAGGCGCAAGACAGGAGCGGCCAGGTCCCCGGAAGGGGTGTCCAAACCCTCCAGGATCGCGGACGAGAGCCGGAGCCGGTCAGGCGGCATCCGGAACTGACATAAAGACCTGACAAAACTCACGCACCGGAGCTGCAACTCCGATGCGTGAGCATGACAACAATGAGTGCGTGTGAAACAATCATGCTGACCCCGGCGGCAATGCTGCTTCCGGAGCAGCATGGTTATGACCCTTGAACAGAGGATTATCAACCATGAAGACCTCCATTTACACCTCGGTCTCGGCGCTTGCGCTGATGATCGGCATGCCGGCGGTGGCGCAGACTGTCGTCAACAACAACTCCACCATTGACCAGAGCGGTACAGCAGCGGTCGCGACCGTCACCCAGTCGGGCACCGGAAACGTCTCGGACGTCGATCAGAATGGCAACGGAGCGAACACGTTCGCATCGGGTCCCAGTGCGGGCAAGACTCTGGTCGCCGATGTGGAGCAGACCGGCACCGGCGGCTTCTCCGATGTCGATCAGCAGGGCAATCGCAACCGCGCCACTCTGGATCAGGGCGGCAACGGGATGCGCTCCACGATCACCCAGGGTAACAGCGCGACGGACAAGGGCAACACTGCCACCGTCATCCAGAACGGAACCGGCGGTGACAATACCACTGGATCGTTCGTTACCCAGATTGGCAACGACGGCCAGGCCTATGTCAACCAAGGCGCCGCAACGAATGGCGCCGTAAGCACCGTGACCCAGACCGGGACCAACCAGCGCGCTAGCGTTTTTCAAACTAGCGGTGCGGCAGACTCGGATGTCAGCCAGACCGGCAGCGGCGCTGCAAACGCATATGTCTATCAGGACGGAACGAACGAATCCGACATTCTCCAGCTTGGCGGCAACAACGAAGCTGCCGTCGATCAGCGAGGCACTGGCAACAGCTCGCTGGTTGAGCAGCGCGGTCGTAATGGCGATATTGGTGATCCGGACAACAACCTCGCCAATTTCGACACCAATGTCGGTGTTGCGCAGGACGGTGACGACAACGAGTCGACCATTTTTCAGAATGGCGACGACCAGGTTGCCGATGTGATTCAGAACGGCAATCTGAACAATGCCTCGATCACGCAGAATGGAGATTTTGCGGATGCCAGCATCACGCAGAACGGCAATCGCAACACGGCCACTGTCGTCCGCCAGAATGGCGATGGCAATGGCGACAACAGCCCACCGACCGCGCCTGTTGTGCCAGCTGACAATGCCACGGCTGATGTCATCCAGACCGGTGACGACAACTCAGCCACGATCACACAAGACGCCGTTCCGGTGGATGCGCTCATTACGCAAACCGGCGATGACAACGTATCGACGATCACGCAGTCGGCAACCTCGGCCAACGCCTCGGCCACCAGCCTGCAGACCAGCAGCAACAACTTCTCCGAAATCAACCAGAACGCCGGTGCCCGTGCAAACGTGACACAGGGTGGCGGTGCCAATACCCTTGGTCCTCGCAACTGGGACGGCGACACGCTGCCCCCGTCGGCGGCAGGTACCGCCTATAGCAACAACGTTTCGTTTGTTGATCAGAATGCGGGTGCCGATGGAGCCGAAGCCGATCTGATTCAGACCGGGACGTTGAACCGTTCGGCCATCACCCAGAGCGCTGATGCCACCGCAGATGTTACGCAGAGCGGCGTGTATAACACGTCGGTCGTGACACAGACCGGGGCTTCGACGGCCATCGTCGACCAGGGCAGCGTCGCTCCTGGCGATTTCGGTCGCAACGCCTCGCGTGTTACCCAGAGCGCCGATGGTGCTACGGCCGATGTTATCCAGCGGGCCGAAAACCTGACGGGAACGTTCGCACCGTCCAACACATCGCTCGTCCAGCAGGATGCCGATGGGGCGCAAGCCTTTGTTGATCAGACCGGCGACGAGAACGTGTCGGACATCCAGCAGACGGCTGTCAGCGGCGGCTTCGCCGACGTGACACAGAACGGCGTTCTGAACAACTCGCTGATCCTCCAGTCGGGTGCTTCCAGCGCAACCGTGCTTCAGTCCGGCGAATCGAACGATTCCGACATCGACCAGCGCGGAGCCGCCGCTACGGCCGATGTTCAGCAGACTGGCGATAACAGCAATTCGACCATCACCCAGCTTGCTGGCGGTGAAGTAACCGTATTGCAGAGCGGTGCCAACGGATCGACCTCGACCGTCACCACCGAAGCCGATTCGACCCTCGCTCCGCCGGCCAACACGGTCCTTGTCGACCAGAGCGATAACGGCTCGGGGCCGGCCATTGGTGAGTCGAACATTTCGACCGTCACGCAGGATAACGTCAACCTGGGTAGCAGTGTCAGCGTGACGCAGAGTTATACCGGCGCAGGCGAAACCGGCAACTTCTCAAACGTTGTTCAGGGGCGCAATGCCTCGAATGGCGACGTGATTGTCGATCAGCAGGGTTCGGAAAACTCCTCGCAATATTCCTCGACCACTTCGACCGACAATGACGCGACGATCCTCCAGACTGGACGCAACAACGACTCTGAAGTTGTCCAAAACTTCCAGAACGGTGGTGCGGTGGCTAATGTCACGCAGAACAATGCGGGTGGTGCCACCAACGTTGCCTATATTGAGCAGATCTCGGCTGGTTTTGCGACCAACCCGGCTCAGTTCGCGATCGGCGCCGAGGCATCGATCACGCAGGATGGTGAGGGCAATGACTCGTCGATCTCGCAGACCGGATTCTCGACTACGGCTCTGACCGCCAATGAAGCGAGCAGCAGCCAGATCGGCGATTTCAACGAGAGCGACATCACCCAGACGGGCGTCGATAACTTCGCTTCGGTCGAGCAAACCGGAACGGGCCATGAATCAACCATCCTCCAGACTGGTAATGGCAACAGTGCTGAAGTGACCCAAGGCGGCATGAACAATGCTTCCTCGATCACCCAGTCGGGCAACGGCAACACCGCCACGGTGCTGCAGAACGCACCCGCCGCTCCGCCGGTGAACTGACCCAAACGAAGACTGGCTGGCGTTGTGGACGGGCAACGCTAGCCGCTTCCAGCCCATTCAGCATATTAGGAATTCTTGATGAAACGTGTTCTTTTGCTCAGCGCGTCGTCGCTAGCGCTATTCACTGCGGTCCCGGCTGTCGCCCAGACCGTCAACAACAGTTCTACGGCCACCCAGAGCGGTACTGACGGTATCGTGTTCGTGGAACAAAAGGGTACGAATGGCAAATCGCTGGTCACCCAGGGCGGCGATACCAATTCGGCGACTCTGGACCAGTCCGGCGACCGCAACGAGTCCGAAATCTTTCAGGATAACGGAACCGGTAGCAGCGATGACAACAATACCGCTGATGTCACCCAGTCTGGCACCGACAATTTCTCGCGCGTTCGCCAGACCAACGACTTCTCGACCGCGACCGTCGAGCAGTCGAACCTCGGCAATGACTCGCGGGTCACGCAGAGTGGCGACCTGGACAATGCCGATGTCGAGCAGGAGGGCCAGGACAATGAGTCGATCGTCAATCAGTCGGGTAATCTGAACGACGCCTCCGTGGTGCAGTCCGGCGATGGCAACGAATCGACAGTGACTCAGAGCAGCGGCCTCAACCAGGCCCTGATCAATCAGGGTGGCGACCTCAACGACTCCAAGCTGATCCAGCAGGGCGTCGGTGCCAATATCGCCAATGTAGATCAGTCGGGCGACGACAACCTGTCCGACATCATCCAGGGTGGCGCGGGTAACGGTGTCGGAAGCACCGCAGCCGCTGGTGTCGTTCAGGAGAGCACAGGGAACGATGCGATCATCCGTCAGGCGGGCGGCCTTCACGAAGCCTCGGTGCTGCAAAAGGGCGCCAACGACAACTATGCCTCGATCAATCAGGGTGCCAATCTCAGCACGGACCACACCGCTGAGGTAGTGCAGGACGGGTTCGAGAACCGTACTGAGATCACCCAGCGCGGTTTCAACGAAAATGCCGAAGTAACCCAGAACGGTGACAAGAACCGGGCCTTTGTCGATCAGGGCGGCGATGTCGGTCGCAACCATGATGCCTTTGTCACGCAGGATGGCAGCAACAACCTTGCTGACATCGCCCAGCGCGGCGAGAACCAGACTGCCACCATTACCCAACCCGGCACCGGCAACGAAGCCGAGGTGGACCAGGGACGCGATAGGGCAAGTGGCTTTGCCGGGCTTTTTGATGGCGGCTTCGGGGAAGACCAGGAAGCAACGATCACCCAGCGAGGAAATGATAACACCGCGAGCACTGTTCAGCGCGGTGAGAACCAGAGCGCTACAATCGAGCAAATCGGTAGCCAGAACATCGGGACAGGCGCGTTCGCCTTTGGTGCCCAGATCGTTCAGGGCGGCGACAACGGCCGCGACAACGAGGCAAGCATCACGCAAATCTCGATGTTCAACCGGGCGCTGACGACCCAGAACGGCATTAGCCTTTCAGCTAATGTCTCGCAGGGTGGCAATGGTTCCAACACCAGCACGATCGATCAGACAGGCAATGGTGGTGCGATCGTACTCAATGCCAATGTGGTCCAGAACGGTGCGGACAATGTTTCGACCATCGACCAAGATGGAACCGGCCAAACGTCGAACGTCACTCAGCTGGGAGAAAACAACCTGTCCGACATCATCCAGACCGGTTCGGGGCACCTGGCCTCGGTGACGCAGTATTCCGATGCCAATGTGTCTTCGGTCAATCAGGGCGGCACAGGCCACACGGCCATCGTGACCCAGGGTGCACCCAACTGACACCCGATGATCCGAGGGGCAGCTCCGCACCATGCGGGGCTGCCCCAAGGGCAATGAAGGAGAGTTTCCATGCGCACATATTCTGCCAGGCTGACCGTCACCGCATTGATGGTTCTGGGGGCACAGACGGTATATGCGCAGACCGCTCCGGCCGATCCGTGCGCCGGCGCAGCGGGGGGGACCTGCACCGCGGGCGCGCCATCCGAGCCGATCGCGCTGATGCGGCCGGTGCCGCTGCGCACCAGCGCCTATATCGCGCAGATCGGCGACAACAACACCGCCAGCATCAGCCAGAATGGCAGCCAGCAATTCGCCCGGATCGGCCAGGATGGCGACAACGGCACTGCGCGGGTGACCCAGCAGGGCGCGGGCACCGCCTATCTGGAAATCGACCAGGCGGGTTTGCTCAACACCTTTGTTGCCAAACAGAATTCCAGCGATGGCGGCGGCAATGTCGCGGTCGTCGCGCAGCAGGGCGAAGCCAATGCGATCCTGCTTGATCAATCCGCGAGCGCCGGTAGTGTCAACACCGCAATGCTTGCGCAACAGGGGTCGGGCAACCAGATGCAACTGGGACAGAACGGGTCGGACAATCGTGCCGAACTGGTCCAGCTGGGTGACAACAACGCCATGACCGCAACGCAGAACGGAACCGCGAACCAGCTGCGCTGGGTGCAGAACGGCAATGGCCTGTCGGACCTCCAGATCGTCCAGAGCGGCAACCAGGCCATGTCGATCACCCAGTCCAACGGGGGCACCTGACATGCCCAGAACGCCCTCGCCACGCTCGCTGCCTCCGCTGCGCCTGCCCAGCAGGGGCGAGATGGTGCGCATCGCGATGCTGGGGCTGCTGGTGCTCGCGGCGATCGCATCCACGCAGGCGCTGCCCGGTGCATCGGCCCAGGATGGCGCGGCATCGGGAGCGCAGGACGCCGAGCAGGCGGACGAGACCGAAACCCGCGATCGCAGCGCCGCCGTCGACACCGACCAGGCCTCGTCCGCCGACCGGTCGCTGGCGGTCCCATCGATCGGCACTCGCCAGGCGGACAGTGCAGGGCTTGCGTCCGGATTCCAGCTTTCCTCGCCTTCGGGCAATCCGGTGCCGCCGCGCCAGCTGAGCTCGGCGGGCCAGGACGGCGGTCAGCTCGGCCCGCAGCGGCTGGAAGGCCAGGATGTGTGCGACGAGGCGGAGCCGGGCGCCGGTCCCGCGATCTGTGCCCGGCCGATCGAGACGCGCGCGGGCGAATTTTCCGGTCGCCGTCAGCCGCAGCTTTCCGCCGAACAGCGGCTGCTCGCGCAGCAGGCCGCCACCATCCCGGCGGGCGATGCGCCCGATGCGGCCGCGCGGCGGCTGGGTGCAGGGCGCAGTGCCGATCTCAGCAACAGCGATCTCGCCATCGCGGCCGTGGTGACCTCTGGCCAGACCGGCCAGGCGCCGTCCACCGAAGAAGAGACCAGCGATATTCCGGCCGATGCCACCAACGCGATCGATGCCATTCTGGGAGCCATCGTCAATGCCCCTCCGCCGCGGTGATGCCCGATGGCCCGCCCGCTTTCTCGCTGCATCGGTCCTTGCCGCCGCTGCGCCTGTTGCTGCGAGCGCTGACGCGATGACCACCGCCGCGGCGCAGGACCAGCCGATCACGCTTGTCGTCAGCAGGGATGGCGCATTGGTCGATGCCCGGGTGATGGCCGCGGCGCCTTGCCGCTGCGCTGGGCATTTTCGCATCGAATCGCGCTCGGGCGGTTCGAACAATTCGGTCAATACCAGCAGCTTCGGCGCGATCGACGAGGCGGGCCGCGTGCTCAGCCATGTCCGCTTCGGCGGATCGGACGACTGGACCATCCGGCTCACCGTCTCGATCGACGGGCGCGAGGATTATGTCATCACGCGATCATCGGGCATGGGGACGTGATGCACCCATGATCGTGCTTTCCAACCGGTTCGACAGGCTGGACGAGTTGATTGCCGATGCAGCGAGGGGCCATTGCACCTGGTCCGATTCGCTGGCCGCGATGGCGCCGATGATCGCGGCGGATGGCCTGTCGATGGACCTGATCTTCGGCGACAACCGCATGGTCCGATCGCTGGGTACGGTCGGTTTCGACCCGACGATGGTCCAGGCCTATGCCGATCACTATCATCGCATCGACCCACGCATCATCTATGCGCAGCGCTATGCCAGCCACGGCGTCATCTTCGACGAGGAGTTGCGCCGCCCCGATGATCCGGACGACCATGAGGAATTCTGGGAATGGCTGGAAAGCTCCAGCGCGCCCACCGAGGCATCGATGCTGGTCATGCCCTGTGTCGGGGATGCGCGCATCGGCCTGGCGGTGCACCGGCAGAAGGGCCGTGCGGACCATACCGATATCGTCCAGTTCTATCAGCGCTTCTACGACAAGTTCAACGCGATCAACCAGGCGTTGCGGCGCAGGCCCGGTGCGGCCGATGCGCGCAGCAACCTGCCGGGACAGCTGCAGCATATCGACTGTTTCTCGATCGTCGTCGACGAGGACATGCAGATTTCGTCGCCGTCGCCCGATCGGGCGCCGATGATCCGCTTCACCTTGCCGCTGACGGGCCTCGCGCGGCTCGACGAGGACGGTGTGCTGGCGGACATGCTGCCCGATTTCCAGTCGGCGCTGGTGGCCATGATGCAGAATGCCTTTCCGCAGCAGGGCATGGACCTGACGCTGAAGACCGGACTGGCCGATACGATGGCGCGGGTGGTGCCCTTGCCGCAAACTTCCGGCCCCAGAAGCGTCGAGGTCCATGTCACCTACATGAAACACGCGCTCGACGCGGTGAAGGTGTTCATGGGCGCGCTGGGCCTGACCCGGCGTCAGGCGGAGCTGCTCGATGTGCTGCGACGGGTCGATGCGCTCGAAGAGGCGGCCGCGCTGATGTCGATCAGCCGCAATACCGCGCGCGTCTTTCTGGCGCAGATCTTCGAACGCACCGGCATCCGGCGCAAGGTCGATCTGTTGCGGCTCGCCGATCAGTTCGCCTGAACCTGGCTCAGCTCTCGCCCGCCAGCGCAATCACGTCGATCTCGACCATCAGCTCGGGCAGCGCCAGCGCGCGCACCTCGACAATCGTGTCGGCGGGCCACGGCGGCGTGAAATAGCGACGCCGCGCCTCGACGATCGCCGGGAAATTTCCCATGTCGGTCAGATAGATCGTCACCTTGATGATGCGACTGCGGTCGCTGCCGCCGGCGGCGAGCACGCGGTCGATATTGGCGAAGGTCGCCTCGAGCTGCGCGGCGAAATCGCCGGCCCCGACAATTTGCCCGGCCGGGTCGATCGCCGCCTGGCCCGACAGGAAGAGCAGACCGCCCGCCTTCCAGCCCGGCGAGATCGCATAGGGTGCAAGCGGATCGGGGGTGATGGTGATGACCTCAGCCGGGACGGGCATGACAGGCGGCCTTTCGTGACGTAAAAGAGCGCGAGGATTCGCCTCGACACTGTAACCTTGTGGCGATGGATTGCGAATGACGGACATGATCGCCGCTCTCGACCCTGCCGAGCCCGCTCTGGCGCCCCAGGCCGCGCCCGATATCGCGCCGCCCGTGAGCGAACCCGATCACAGCCATGCGCTGACCACGCGGATCTGGCACTGGGTCAATCTGGTGTCGCTGATCGCGCTGTTCATGAGCGGACTCATGATCTTCAACGCGCATCCCCGGCTGTACTGGGGCGAATATGGCAATCGCGACGAGCCAGCCTGGCTGGTCATCGGCCAGCAGGGCTCGCGCGGATTTCTGGAGATCGGGGGGCAGCGCATCGATACCACCGGGCTGCTCGGGCGGTACGAGGACGGCGAGGGGCAGATGCGCAGCCGCGCCTTTCCCGGCTGGGCGACGATCCCCAGCGATTACAGCCTCGCCGATGGGCGGCACTGGCATTTCTTCTTCGCCTGGTTCTTCGCCTTCGGGCTGCTGTTCTTCATGGCCTTCAGCCTGTTGAACGGTCATATCCGCTCGATGATCGCGATGCGCGCGGCCGAATGGCACCCGCGCGCGCTGTGGCGGACGATTGTCGAACATGCCAGGTTCGATTTCCACACTGCGCCGGGCGAAGCCTATAACCCGTTGCAGAAGCTCAGCTATATCGCGGTGATCTTCGTGATGCTGCCGCTGATGATCATCACGGGTCTTGCCATGTCGCCGGGCACCGATGCCGCGCTGCATTTCCCGAGCATGATGTTCGGCGGACGCCAGACCGCGCGCTCGATCCATTTCATCATCGCCTGGTCGCTGATCGGCTTCATGCTGCTCCACGTCGCTCTGGTGATCGTGCACAAGCCGCTGACGTTGCTGCGCGGCATGACGATTGGGCACCGGCGATGAGCGAGACGAAGAGCCCCCTGATCGTGACGCGCCGCGCGCTGGTCGGCTCGCTCGCGGTCGCTTCGGGCGGGCTGCTCAGCGGCTGCGACGCGCTCAACGCCAACCAGGGCTGGCGCGACACGCTGCGACTGGCCGAAACCGGCAACATGGCGCTGCAGCGCGCGATCCAGGGGCGCGATCGGCTGGCGCGCGAATATTCGCCGCGCGATATCGGGCGCTCGGTCCCCGCGAACGGAACGCGCGCGCCGACCGATGCCGATTATCTCAAGCAGGCCGCGACCGGCTTTTCGGACTGGACGCTGACCATCGACGGGCTGGTGGAGAAGCCCACGCGCTTCGCGCTGGGCCAGATCCGGTCGATGCCGAAGCAGACCCAGATCACCCGGCACGACTGTGTCGAGGGCTGGAGCGCGATCGGCAAATGGACCGGAGTCAACCTCGCGCATCTGCTCGACAAGGTGCAGGTGAAGGACAGCGCGCGCTATCTGGTGTTTCACTGCGCCGATACGCTGCGCGCCGGGCCCTATTACGAGAGCATCGACATGGAGGATGCCCGCCATCCGCAGACCATGATGGCCTGGGCGCTCAACGACGAATTGCTGCCGATCGGCAATGGTGCGCCGCTCAGGCTGCGCGTCGAACGGCATCTGGGTTACAAGCACGCCAAATATGTCCGCCGTATAGAGGCGGTTGCTGACTATCGCCTCGCTTATGGCGGGGGCGGCGGTTACTGGGAAGACGCGGCGGGATATGAATGGTATGCTGGTATCTGACACGCGCAGCACCATCTAGACTGTCATGAGCCTGATCGATCGCTTTCTCGCCCGGATCATCCGCCAAGGCACGCTCGAGCTCACCGATCATCAGGGTCGCACCCGCAGCTTCGGTACGGCAGCGCCCGGCTTTCCCGATGTCGCGATCCGGCTGGCCGACAAGCATGTGGCGAGCTTCATCGCGCTCCACCCGCGCCTCGGGGCGGGCGAGGCCTATATGGACGGCCGGCTGATCATCGAGCGCGGCGACATCATGCAGCTGATCCAGCTCGTTCGCGCCAACGCGCCCTGGGACAAGGGCGGCGAGCTCAAGCCGAAAGGACCGTTGCGCAAGCTGGTCAAGGCGATTGGCGGGCGGATCGACCAGATCAACCCGGCGGGCCGGTCGCAGCGCAATGTCGCGCATCATTACGATCTCGACGACCGGCTCTACGATCTCTTCCTCGATGCCGACAAGCAGTATAGCTGCGCCTATTTCACCGATCCCGGCAACTCGCTCCAACAGGCGCAGGACGACAAGAAGGCGCATATCGCCGCCAAGCTCGCGCTGAAACCTGGCCTCAAGGTGCTCGATATCGGTTGCGGCTGGGGCGGCATGGCGCTCTATCTCAACCGTGTCGCCGATGTCGACGTGCTCGGCATCACCCTGTCGCACGAGCAGCTCAAGGTCGCGCGCCGCCGCGCCGAGGAGGCAGGCGTTGCCGACCGGGTGAAGTTCGAGCTGATCGACTATCGCGCGCTCAACGGAAGCTTCGACCGCATCGTCTCGGTCGGCATGTTCGAGCATGTCGGCGTGCCGCAATACGAGACCTTCTTCCGCCAGTGCCGCAAGCTGCTTGCGCAGAACGGGGTGATGCTGCTGCATACGATCGGGCGGATGGGCGTGCCCGGCGCGACCGATGCGTTCACCACCAAGTACATCTTCCCCGGCGGCTATATCCCGGCGCTGAGCGAGATCGTGCGCGCGAGCGAGCCCTCGCGGCTGATCGCCACCGATGTCGAGACGCTGCGGCTGCATTATGCGCACACGCTCAGGCTCTGGTACCAGCGCACGGTCGAGAAACGGGCCGAGATCGAGGCGCTCTACGACGCCCGCTTCTTCCGCATGTGGACCTTCTATCTCGCCGGGGCCACCGCCGCGTTCGAACATGGCGGCATGTGCAACTATCAAGTGCAGTTCGCGCGCAGCCGCCACGCGCTGCCGATCACCCGCGACTATATGGCCGAAGCCGAAGCGCAATACCGCTCAGGCTGAGAGCCTTTAGGCCGAATACCACGCGACGCCGTCGCGCACGGTGCAGGTCGCACGCCCGGCATATTCGAGATAGCGCAGATGCGCCATCGCTTCGCCGGTGGCGATGCCATAGACGCTGTCGTCGACCTTGCGCGCGAACAGGATGCCGAACGTGTCGACCGCGCGCATCGCCTGCTCCTTGAGCGCCGCCTCGAGCGCATCGAGCCGGTCGTGATGCCCCTCGGCCAGGGCATCGAGCCGCGCATGCACCCCGGTGAACGGGAAACCGTGCGCGGGCAGGATGAGCTCGTCGCCGGTCAGCGCGGCGCGGAATTTCGCGATGCTGTCGAGCCATTCGCGCAAGGGATCGGCGGTCGGCTCGCTCGCCATGATCGAGACATTGCTGGTGATGCGCGGCAGGATCTGGTCGCCCGCGATCACCACCTGGCCCGGCTTGTCGATCAGGCACGCGTGCTCGGGCGTGTGCCCGCCGCCGGTCATCACCGTCCAGCGCCGCTTGCCGATCTGCACCTCGCCGCCGTCTTCCATCCGCACATGGCCGATCGGAAGCGGCGCGACCATCCGCGCGAAATTGCCCCAGCCGCGTGCGCGCATTTCGTCCAGCCGCCTGTCGTCCCAGCCGGCCTGGCGCATCTGGTCGATCGCCTCTTCAGGCGGCTGTTCGCGCACATCGGAGGTGAGCATCCGCGCCATCAGCCATTCGGTGCGGTTCATCCACAGCCGCACCCCGAAACGGCGGCACAGCCAGCCGGCGGCCCCGACATGATCGGGATGGAAATGGGTGACGAGCACGCGGGTGATGCGTCGGCCCTGCAGCCCTTCGGCGAACAGCTTCTTCCACGCATCGGTCGAGGCGGGCATGTACAGCCCGGTATCGACGATCGCGACGCCATCGCCCTGTTCGTCGGTATCGTCGAGCAGCCAGATGTTGATATGGTCGAGCGATCCGGGAACCGGCAGCCGGGTCCATCCGAGCCCCGGCGCGATCGCGAAATACTCGCCATAGCCCGGCGCATGATCGCCGAGCGGATAGGTCAGCCCGCGAAATTCCTTGGGCTCGAGCCCATGGTCGGCGAGCGAGGCATCATAAGCGGGCGGCCCCGAGCGCGTTTCCACCTCTTCCGGGGCCGCTGCCTCGGCCATCAGTCGCGCCCGTCTTCGGCTTCGTCACCGCCGAGCAGCGCCGATTCGATCGCGGCCTCGCGCGCGGCTTCCTCGGCGGCGCGGTGCTGCGCATCGCGCTCGGCGCGCAATTCCTCGATCAGCGCCTCGCGGTCGCCGCCCAGACGGGTGTCGGTCGGCGCCTGTTCGGTGATGCCGGCCTTCTTCGCGGCCTTGGCGACGATCGCGTCGAGCTCGCGCTGCGAGCACAGGCCGAGCGTCACCGGGTCCTTGGGCTGGATGTTCGAGATGTTCCAGTGGCTGCGATCGCGGATCGCGGCGATGGTGTTGCGCGTCGTGCCGATCAGCTTGCCGATCTGCGCGTCCGAGATTTCGGGATGGTTGCGCAGGATCCAGGCGATGCCGTCGGGCTTGTCCTGGCGCTTGGACACCGGGGTGTAGCGCGGGCCCTTGGTGCGGCGCACCTGCGCGGGACCGGCGATGATCTTGAGACGATAGTCGGGATCGGCCTGGCCCTTCTCGATCTCGGCCATGGTCAGCTCGCCCGCGCGCACCGGATCGCGGCCGGTATATTTGCTGCTGGCAAGGTCGTCGGCCATCGCCTGGACTTCCAGGATGTGCAGGCCGCAGAAATCGGCAATCTGTTCGAAGCTGAGGCCGGTATTGTCGACCATCCAGGATGCGGTCGCGTGCGGCATCAGCGGCTGGGGGTTGGCAGACATGCGCGTTTCTCCAAAAAATATGGCCACCCCTCGCGGGGTGGCCGAATGCTGGGCACGGGCATAAGCGAAACTTGCGCTGCGGGCAAGCGTCTTGGGGCTGCGCGTCCTTTCCAGCGCGCCGATCGGTCGCCGGGCGATCGCCGCGCGGACGGCCGGGCGTTCAGGCGGCGAGCGCGAAGCGGGCGCTGATCGGCACCAGGGCGTTCAGGAACTGGCGGGTGCTGGCATCCCAGGTGAAGGCGCGCCCCGCTGCCAGGCAATCGGCGCGGTCAAGGCTGAGCGCGGCCGCGATCGCCGTGTCGAGATCGGCGTCCATTGCGCCCGCGCCCGGCGTCAGCACGTCGAGCGGGCCGGAGACCGGATAGGCCGCAACCGGAGTCCCGCAGGCCAGCGCCTCGATCATCACCAGCCCGAACGTGTCGGTGCGGCTGGGGAAGACGAACACGTCCGCGCCGGCATAATAGCCCGCCAGCGCCGCGCCCGATTGCGCGCCGACGAAATGCGCTTGGGGGTGCGCTCGGGCCAAGGCCTCGCGCGCGGGGCCATCACCGACGACCACCTTCGATCCGGGATGGCGGCTCGACAGGAACGCCTCGATATTCTTCTCGACCGCGACGCGCCCGACATAGAGCTGGATCGGGCCTTCGAGCTCGGCATAGAGCGCGGGCCGGGGGGCGTCAGGCCCGAAACAGCCCAGATCGACGCCGCGGCCCCAGTGCACCACCTGGCCCAGCCCCTGGCCGCGCAGCTGCGCCCGCACCGTTTCGGTCGACACCAGGATCGCCTGTGCAGGCGCGTGGAACCAGCGGATGAACGGCCAGAACATCGCGGCGGGAAGCCCGGTGCGCCGCGCCAGATAATCGGGAAACTGGGTGTGATAGGCGGTGGTGAAGGGATAGCCGTGATCGAGGCAGAAGCGCCGCGCGGCGATGCCCAGCGGCCCTTCGGTGGCGATATGCACCGCATCGGGCGCAAAGTCGCTCAGCCGGGAACCGACGCCGTAGCGCGTGGTCAGCGCGAGCCGGATCTCGGGATAGGAAGGGCAGGGGATCGAGGCATATTGGTCGGGCGAGATGACCAGCAGTTCGTGACCCAGCGCGCGCAGCCGCTCGGTCACGGCGGTCAGCGTGCGCACCACGCCATTGACCTGCGGCGCCCAGGCATCGGTGATGACCGCGATCTTCATGCAGGCCGGCATGCCCGTCTCCCCTGTCGCGCGGCCAGGGTTCAGGCCGCCACCGCTTCGCGTTCCTGCCGGGCGAGGGCCTCGGCCTCGGCCGCCTGGCGTTCCTTCATGATCTCGGCCCAGTGCAGTACTTCCATGCGCCCGTCGAAATGCTCGACCAGCGCGGTGCAGCCTTCGACCCAGTCGCCGTCATTATAATAGTCCACCCCGCCGATCTGACGGATCTCGGCGGTGTGGATATGCCCGCAGACCACGCCATCGACGCCGCGCTCGGCGGCAGCGCGCGCGACCAGCTCCTCGAAGCGCGAGATGAACTCGACCGCGTTCTTGACCTTGTGCTTGGCCATCTTGGACAGCGACCAGTAGGACAGGCCGAAACGCTGGCGCACCCAGTTGACGCCGATGTTCATGCTCATCAGCAGATGGTAGAGCGTGTCGCCGACGAACGCGAGCCAGCGGTGCGCGAGCATGATCGTGTCGAACTCGTCGCCGTGCAGCACCATCAGCCGCTTGCCATCGGCCGTCTCGTGGAATGCGGCGCGGCGGATCTCGACGCCGCCGAAATTGAGCCCGCTGAACTGGCGGAACATCTCGTCATGGTTGCCGGGGATATAGACGATCCGCGTGCCGCGCTTGGCGCGCTTGAGAATGCGCCAGACGATGTCGTTATGCGCAGGCGGCCAGTAGAATTTCTTCTTCAGTCGCCAGCCGTCGATGATGTCGCCGACCAGATACATGGTGTCGCTGTCGACATGGTCGAGAAAGTCGATGAGCATCTGCGCGTTGCAGCCGCGCGTGCCCAGATGCACGTCGGAGATCCACACCGTGCGATAGCGGCGGCGCTTGTCGACCGGCGCCTCGGGGATATAGGGCTGGCCGCCGGGAAAGCCGGTGACGTTGGCGAAGTCGTCGGCGGCAAGACTGTCCGCAGTGAACTGGCCGGTATGCGCCGCGCCCGCCAGGATCGCGCCGATCGGGTCGCTGAATTCGTCGAGGGCCATGTGGCGCTTGCTCCCTTGCGGATATCTGCATCCTCGGGACCACGCCAATGGCGGTTTAATGTGACAACTCGAATCGTATAGCGATGACGGCTTGATGACAGTCGGTGGACTATTCGCCGACGTCCAGCACGATCTTGCCGATGAGATCGCCCGATTCCATCTGCGCGTGCGCCCTGGCCGCCTCGGCCAGCGGATAGCGGCTGTGGATGATCGGCGACAGCTCGCCGGTCGCGACCAGCGGCCAGACCTCGCGCGCGATCTCGTCGGCGAGCAGCGCCTTGAACGCGTTCGAGCGCGGGCGCAGCGTCGATCCGGTCAGCGTCAGGCGCCGGCGCATGATCTCGAGCACCGAAATCTCGGCCTTCATGCCGCCCTGCACCGCGATGGTGACGTTGCGGCCATCATCGGCCAGGCAGGCCATGTTGCGCGGCAAATAGCTGCCGCCCACCATGTCGAGCACGATCTCGACGCCCTTGCCGTCGGTCAGGCGCTGGACCTCCTCGACGAAATCGTGCGTCTTGTAGTTGATCGCATGCGCCGCGCCGATCCGGAGCGCGGCGTCGCACTTGTCGTCGCTGCCGCAGGTGACGATGACCTTGAGATCGAACAGCTTGCCCAGCATGATCGCCATCGTGCCGATGCCGCTGGTGCCGCCATGCACCAGCACCGTCTCGCCGTCGCGGGCATAGGCGCGCTGGAACAGGTTGTGCCACACGGTGAACAGCGTTTCGGGCAGCGCGGCGGCTTCGACCATGGCGATGCCCGACGGCACCACCAGGCAATGGTCGGCGCGCGCAAGGCAGTATTCGGCATAGCCGCCGCCTGCGACCAGCGCGCAGACCGGCTGGCCGATCAGCGCATCGTCGGTATCGGGACCTGCGGCAACAACCGTGCCGGCGATTTCCAGTCCCGGAATGTGCGGCGCCCCTGGCGGCGGCGGATAAAAGCCCTGGCGCTGGATGACATCGGGCCGGTTCACCCCGGCGGCAGCGACGCGCACGAGTAGCTCGCCTGGCCCTGGCACCGGAACTTGTGTCTCGCCCGCCACCAGTACTTCCGGCCCGCCAGGCTCGGCATAATCAACCGCCTGCATGGTAGCTGGAATTACTTTCGTCATTTCCAGGATCGACATGACCTGGTGCTCCCCCCGTTGCCGGACAAACCCGTCAACTTCTGTAAATGCCCATATTGACAGCTAAGGCACCGGGGTCAACAATAAGTCCCATGGAGCCCGATGAAAGCCTGTCGCGCCTGCGTATGGACGCTGCCCACAAACTGGGCAGCGAGGATATCGATGCCTATTCGCTGGACGAACTGGATGCGCGCATCGCGCTGTGCCGGGCGGAGATCGCGCGCTGCGAGGCGCGCAAGGCCTTTGCCGCGCAGCACCGGCTGAGCGCGGAAGCGCTGTTTCGCAAGAGCTGATCGCCGCGTTGGGGGGCTTTGAGCCCGACGGCGCATCCGCCCCGCACGATCAGCCGTTCAACTGGCACGGCTTTTGCTGTGATTATTCGCGACGAGTGGCTTCGAGCCTGCTGGATTTGCCGTAACAGCGTCCTATATTGGTGCACGTGGAGCGCCCCGGAGTGGACAGCCGAAATGGCTGCGGGGCTATGGCAAAGAGGCGCTTGACGATGAGGGGCCCGGCCCTTTTTTCCGGGCGGATTGAATGAGAAGGCGGGTATCTCGCCCGCTGCGGAGTATCGCAATATGCCATCCTTTGCCGAATCGCTGGAAAAGACGCTGCACCAGGCGCTGCACAATGCCGCCGACCGGCGTCATGAATATGCCACGCTCGAACATCTGCTGCTTGCGCTGATCGACGATGCCGATGCCGCGCAGGTGATGCAGGCGTGCGGCGTGGACCTGGGCGAACTGGGCGATGCCGTCACCCATTATCTCGATAACGAGCTGGATTCGCTCAAGGTCGCCGAAAAGACCGACCCTGCGCCGACCTCCGGCTTCCAGCGTGTCGTCCAGCGCGCGATCCTGCACGTCCAGTCCTCGGGCAAGGACGTCGTCACCGGCGCGAACGTGCTGGTGGCATTGTTCTCCGAGCGCGAGAGCTATGCCGTCTATTTCCTGCAGCAGCAGGACATGAGCCGTCTCGATGCGGTGAGCTATATCAGCCATGGCATCGGCAAGGGCGGCCAGCCGGTCGAGCAGCGCACCGTGCGCGGGACCGAGGAGCCGCAGGAGGAAAAGCAGGACGCTGCCGCCAAGCAGAAGAAGGACAGCGCGCTCGACCAGTTCACGGTCAACCTCAACGCGCGCGCGCAGGCCGGCAAGATCGATCCGCTGATCGGCCGCGGGCCGGAAGTCGACCGCACGATCCAGATCCTGTGCCGCCGTTCGAAGAACAACCCGCTCTATGTCGGTGATCCCGGCGTCGGCAAGACCGCGATCGCCGAAGGTCTGGCGCGCAAGATCGTCGAGGGCGACGTTCCCGAAGTGCTGCAGAAGGCGGTGATCTATTCGCTCGACATGGGCGCGCTGCTCGCCGGCACGCGCTATCGCGGCGATTTCGAGGAGCGGCTGAAGCAGGTCGTCTCGGAGCTCGAGAAGATGCCGCATGCGGTGCTGTTCATCGACGAGATCCACACCGTGATCGGCGCGGGTGCGACGTCGGGCGGCGCGATGGATGCGTCCAACCTGCTCAAGCCCGCCTTGTCGAGCGGGTCGATCCGCTGCATCGGATCGACCACCTACAAGGAGTTCCGCAACCATTTCGAAAAGGATCGCGCGCTGCTGCGCCGGTTCCAGAAGATCGACGTGAACGAGCCGACGATCGAGGACACGATCAAGATCCTCAAGGGTCTGCGCACCGCGTTCGAGGATCACCACAAGGTCAAGTACACCCCCGATGCGATCAAGACCGCGGTCGAGCTTTCGGCGCGCTATATCAACGACCGCAAGCTGCCCGACAAGGCGATCGACGTGATCGACGAGGTCGGCGCGATGCAGATGCTGGTGCCGCCCGCCAAGCGGCGCAAGATCATCACCGCGCGCGAGATCGAAAGCGTGATCGCGACGATGGCGCGCATCCCGCCCAAGTCGGTGTCGAAGGATGACAAGAAGGTGCTCGAGCATCTCGACCGCGACCTGAAGCGCGTCGTGTTCGGCCAGAACAAGGCGATCGAAGTGCTGTCGAGCGCGATCAAGCTCAGCCGTGCAGGCCTGCGCGATCCGGACAAGCCGATCGGCAACTATCTGTTCTCCGGCCCCACCGGCGTCGGCAAGACCGAGGTCGCGCGGCAGCTCGCCAATATCATGGGCATTCCGCTGCAGCGCTTCGACATGTCCGAATATATGGAACGCCACTCGGTCAGCCGGCTGATCGGCGCGCCTCCGGGCTATGTCGGCTATGACCAGGGCGGCCTGCTCACCGATGCCATCGACCAGCAGCCGCATTGCGTGCTGCTGCTCGACGAGATCGAGAAGGCGCATCCGGACCTGTTCAACATCCTGTTGCAGGTGATGGACAATGGCAAGCTGACCGACCACCACGGCAAGACCGTCGATTTCCGCAATGTCGTGCTGATCATGACGACCAACGCGGGCGCGGCGGACATGGCGCGCGAGGGCATCGGCTTTGGCGATGTCAGCCGCGAGGACGCGTCGGACGAGGCGGTGAAGAAGATGTTCACCCCCGAATTCCGCAACCGTCTCGATGCGATCGTGCCGTTCGGCTATCTGGGAACCGAGGTTGTCGCCCGCGTGGTCGACAAGTTCATCCTCCAGCTCGAACTGCAGCTCGCCGACCAGAACGTGCACATCCGGCTCGACCAGGAAGCGCGCGACTGGCTGTCAGAACGCGGTTACGATCGTCTCTACGGTGCCCGCCCGATGGCGCGGCTCATCCAGGAGAAGATCAAGCAGCCGCTGGCGGAAGAGCTGCTGTTCGGCAAGCTGGTCCAGGGTGGCGAGGTCAACGTCCATATGAAGGACGGCGCCATGGCCTTCGAGATCGTCCCCGCGCCGCCCAAGGCGGGCAAGCCCAAAAAGGCGCGCGGATCTGCCAAGAAGGCGAGCGATACCAACGCGGATTGATCGAGAGGCCCGGCTGGCATGATGTCAGTCGGGCCTTTTTTGTTCCCAACCCACATCCGTTTGTCCCGAGCGTGTCGAGGGACCTTGCACAACCGTTCGGGATTTCGTCCCTCGACTTGAGTTTATCCTGAGCGGCTGGCTCGCCAGCCAGACGAAGGACCGGGACAAACGGGGGTGGGAGCCTTAGAGCCTCGCCCCATGACTACCTTCTCTCTCCCCTTTACCGCCGAGCCGCAGCACATCGACGAGCTCGGCCATGTCAACAATGCCGTCTGGGTGCAGTGGCTGCAGGAGCTGTCGGTCGCCCATTGGAATGCGGCGGCGGATCCGGCGCATGTCGCCGCCTATTTCTGGGTCATCGTGCGGCACGAGATCGACTATCGCGGCAATATCGGCCTGGGCGAAACCGCGATCGGGCGCACCTGGGTGCCCGGCACCCCCAAGGGCGCGCGCTTTGCCCGCCATGCCGCCTTTGCCGATGCCAGCGGCCGCGACATCGTTACCGCGATCTCGACCTGGGCGATGCTCGACAAGGCCACCGGCAGGCCTGCGCGCGTCACCGCGGATATCGCCGCCGCCTTCCAGCCCTGACGCGTCAGCCGCGCATCGCGAACGCGGCGATCGGCTCGTAGACGCTGCCGTCATGGCCGACATGGCTCTGCATCAGCAGCAGCTCGTCAAAGCCGAATCGGTCGCCCGGAAGCGGCGGCTGCGATGCCATCGACCAGCAGCCGCATTGCGTGCTGCTGCTCGACGAGATCGAGAAG
>NZ_QKVT01000001.1:2145378-2164078 GCF_003426715.1 Blastomonas sp. UPD001 | reverse complement strand
GGCGACGGGTTTCAGCAGATAATCGATCGCGGCAAGATCGAACGCCTCGACCGCGAACGCCTGATAGGCGGTGACGAAGATGATCGCGGGCGATTGTCCGGTCTTGCCCAGCGCGCGCGCGACGCCCATGCCGTCGAGCCGCGGCATGTTGATGTCGAGAAACACCAGCTCGGGCTTCAATTGTTCGGCGAGGCGCAGCGCGGATTCGCCGTCGCTCGCGGTGCCAACCAGGCTGATCCGCGGCAGCCGCGCGCACAGCAGCTGCAAGCGTTCGACCGCGAGCGGCTCGTCATCGACGATCATGGTTCGCAGCGGTGCGGCGTCGCTCTCAACAGTCATGGCGCACCGCCGGCAAGGTCAATTCCACCACAAAGCCTCCTTCAAACGGGACATGCCATTCGATCCGCCCGGCGCTGCCATAGCGAGCATCGAGCCGGTCGCGGACATTGGCGAGCCCGATGCCGCTGCCCTTGTCCGAATCGGTCGGGATGACATCGCCATCGTCGCTGACCGTCAGGTGCAGCACGCCATCGGCCTCGCGCGCGGCGATGCGGATGGTGACCGGGCGCGTGGCGCGGGCGACGCCGTACTTGATCGCGTTCTCGACCAGCGGTTGCAGGATCAGCCCGGGCACGCAGCAATCCATCAGCGCGTCGGGCACGTCGATCTCGATCCGCAGGCGATCGGGAAAGCGCACCTCCTCGATCGCGAGATAGAGCTGCTGCAGCTGCACCTCGTCCTCCAGCCGCACATCGTCGAGCGGATCACCGGTCAGGCTGGTGCGATAGAAGGTCGAGAGGTTCATGATCATCGATTCGGCCTCGTCGGGCCGGTTGCGCAGCACCAGTGTCGAGAGCGAATTCAACGTGTTGAACAGGAAGTGCGGGTTGACCTGATAGCGTAGCGAGCGCAGCTCGGCCTGCTGCGCCGCCTGCGCAAAGCGCGCGGCCTTGCGCTCGGCGGTGCGCACCTCGGCAGCATAGCTGAGCGCGAGATAGAGCATCGCCCAGGACATCAGGAAATAATAGCTGGAAATGGCGAATTCGAGCACGTTGGCCAGCGGATCGAGCGTCACGATCTTCTCGGTCAGCTCGTTGTCCTGGAACACGCTCATCGGGTCATAGACGTTGAACGCGAAATAGTTGAACGTCGAGATCGCGAGTGCCGCCGGGACGGCGCCGACCACCGCCGCGACGATCCGGGGGGTGAGCGGCTTGTCCTCGAACCAGCGCAGCCCGAAATACATCGCGACGTTGACCAGCACGCCGAACAACGTGACCGCGACGCGGCGCACCACGAGCTCTTCCTGCGCGGGAAAATCGAGCACCGCCGCGCGCAGCGTGACGATGATCATGTAGAACAGCCAGAATCCCAGGATCGAGAGCAGGGCCACCTGCTGGTCGACACGGGGACGGGCTTGGCGGGTTATGGGCAAGGTCATCGGCGGCATTCTTAACCTGCGATGACCGCCCTGTCTTCCCCGCACCCTTGTGCTGGTCGAAGCCCGCGCCGCCTTGGTCGAAAGCGCCGCCCCGAAAATGGCCCGACAGAACCAGCGCTTACTCGGCGAGCGCGATGCCCGGGCTGCGCGGATCGGCATAGCCGGTCCAGCCCTTGCCATTGAACTGCGCGGCATTGAGCTTCGATCCGAGCTCGTCGACCACGACGGGTTGACCATAGGCGGCGAGCGCCTCGTTCATGCCGCCCAAGGGCGTCTTGCCCTCGACGATCAGCGATCCGTTGCCGAAATAGATATTGGGCAAGGCCAGCGCCTCGCCTGCGGGAAGCTTGAAATCGATCACGCCGATCAATGCCTTGGTGACGTGCATGATGATGCGCTTGCCGCCTGCCGAGCCGACCGCGAGGACGGGACGGTCCTCAGCATCATAGACGATATGCGGCGACATCGAGGACAGCGGGCGCTTGCCCGGCTGCACCCGGTTGGCGACCTTCCTGCCGTTCTTCTCGGGCGCGAAGGTGAAGTCGGTGAGCTCGTTGTTGAGGAAATAGCCATTGGCGATCAGCTGGCTGCCGAACGGGCCCTCGACCGTCGAGGTCATGCTGACGATATTGCCCGCGCCATCGACCGCGACGAAATGCGTGGTGCCGGCCACCTCGCTCGACAGCGCGGCAGTGCGCGGCTCGGAGCCCGGCGGGTTGCCCGCTTCGTACCGGTTCAGCGCCTTGTCGGGATCGATCAGCGCCGCGCGCGACTTCACATAGGCCGGGTCGAGCAGGCCGTTGACCGGGACCGAGACGAAATCGGCATCGCCCAGATAGCTCTCGCGATCGGCATAGGCGAGCTGCATCGCCTCGCCGATCAGGTGCCAGGTCTTCGCATTGTCCGGCCCCAGCGCGCCGATATCGTGCGGCTCGAGCATGCCCAGGATCTGCTGCACCGTGGTCGCGCCCGACGAGGGCGGGCCCATGCCGCAAATCTTGTAGCCGCGGTAGCGCGAGCAGACCGGCGGGCGCTCCTTGGCCTTGTAGGCGGCAAGGTCGGCCAGGGTCATCGGCACCGGGTTGACGCTGGCCTTGCTCACCGCATCGGCAAGCGCCTGGCCGTGCTTGCCGGTATAGAAGGCATCGGGGCCACCCTTGGCCACCGCGCGCAGTAGCTCGGCGAGCGCGGGGTTGGTCACCCGGTCGCCGACCTTCTTGGGGCCGGTCGCGTTCCAGTAGATCGCGCGCGCATCGGGGAAGCGCGCCCAGATCGGCGCGAGCCGGGCGAGAGCCCGGGCCAGCGCGTCGTTGACGACAAAGCCTTCGTCCGCCAGCCGGATCGCCGGGCCGAACAGATCGGCCCAGGGCAGCTTGCCCCATTTCTGGTGGGCCAGCGCCATCAGCCGGATATTGCCCGGCACGCCGACGCTGCGCCCGCCCTGGAAGGCGTCGATAAAGGGAAGCGGCTTGCCATCGGCACCGAGCAGCAGCTGCTCGCTGGCCGAGGCCGGAGCCATTTCGCGCCCGTCGATGGTCGCAAGCGTGCCGGTCGCCGCATCATGGTGCAGCATCAGCCCGCCGCCGCCGATCCCCGAGCTCTGCGGCTCGACCACGGTCAGCGCGAGCATCATCGCCATCGCGGCATCGGCCGCAGACCCGCCCTTGCGCAGCATCTCCTGCCCCGCCGCGGTCGCACGCGGATCGGCCGAGGAGACCACGCCCTTGCCCAGCGGCGCGGTGGCCGAGGTCTCGGCCGGCGGCGCGCTCTGCGCGTGACAGGCGATCGAGAGCGAGGACAGGGCCAGCGCTGCGGCGGCCACGAACGTGCGGGGAATGAAGCTCATGCCCGCGTTATAGCGCCGGGTTCGGGGGCGGCAAGGCTTGGGTCAGCCCAGCCACCCGTGCTTTCGCAGGCGTCCCTGGCGTCCAGAGCTTTTCGTGGAAGAAGAACGCGACCGCGTTGATCATCGGCTCGATGATCGCGAGGCCGCTCGCGATCTCGATCGATCCGGTGAACGCATAGGCGACCGAAAAGCCCACGGTGAGGTGCACCGCGAGATAGCTCAGGGTCTTGGCAAGATCGCGGCGCATGGCTTGGCTCCTGTCGAGCGGACAAGCTTATTGATAACTATTCGCAATTGATATCGCCAATGAGAGTTTTGCGCGGCGTTGATCGAGAAGGTCGATCAATTCGGCCAGATCGGATAAGTTTCACGCGAAGACGCGAGGACGCGAAGGATTTTCGTCTTCCGGCGAAAGCCGGAATCCAGAAAGCAAGTTGTGATCCGTCGACTCATGGGTGCCGGCTTTTGCCGGAGACCTGACGGGGAAGACCCTTCGCGGCTTCGCGGCTTCGCATGAACCAACAAAAACGCTCAGCCGGTCCCGACCGCCTCGGCCAGCGTCGCAAAGCCATCGCGCTGGAGCAGCGTCTTCAGCCCGCGATTGATCCGCGCCGATAGCCCGCCCGCCTCGCCCGCATGCCGCGAGCGCAAGGCGGGGCGCGAGATCGTGGTGTTCGACACGATCAGCGCATCGAGCGCCTTGTCGATCGCGATGCGGGTGATGTCGTCGATATCCGCTGCTTCCAGATCGGGCGCGAGCTTGAGAAACACCGGGCAGGTGTTCGTCCCGCGCGCCTCGATCACCGCATCGAGCAGCGCGGCAAGCGCACCCGCGTCCTGCAGCGCGCGCAGCCCCGGCGTGTTGGGCGACGAAATGTTGACCGTGAGATAGCGCGCGAGCGGCGCCATGGTCCGCGTCATCACCGCATAATCGGCGATCCGATCGGCCGAATCCTTGTTCGCGCCGATATTGACGCCGATGATCCCCTTACGCCCCTGCCCGGCCTTGAGTCGTGCGACCACGGCGTCCGCGCCGTCATTGTTGAACCCCATGCGGTTGATCACCGCCCTGTCCTCGGCGAGGCGGAACAGCCTGGGCCGCGGATTGCCCGCCTGGGGCAGCGGGGTCACCGTGCCGATCTCGACAAAACCGAAGCCGAAGCCGAACATCGCGTGCGGCGCTTCGGCATTCTTGTCGAAGCCGGGCGCGAGCCCCACCGGCGTCGGGAAATCGATCCCGGCGACGCGCATCGCCAGCACCGGGTCGGACCGGGGCGGCGAAGAGGCGGGCATCAGGCGCAGTCCGGCAATGGTCAGCCGATGGGCATCCTCGCCATCGAGCAGGAAAAGGGCGGGCCGGGCGAGCGAAAACAGCATGCCGCCCTATGGCTTTGCGACGGGTCGATGGTCAAGCGGCGGCGAGACGGTTTACGTTTGCGGCAAGGGTCGATAGCCTTGCCATTAACTATCCACGAATTAACGGAAAACCGCTCCATGACCCTGCGCCCGATCACCCTTGCCCTTTTTCTTGCGGCCAGTCCGCTTGGCCTGAGCCCTGCCGCCCTTGCCCAGAGCGCCGCCGCCACGGCCGAAGCGCACAATGCCGAACTCAAGGCGTTCTTCGATCAGGTCGATGCGGAGAATCTGGCGAACTCGCCGCAGGGCAAGGCCTATCGCGGCATTCGCGACGGCGATTACGGCAAGTGGAACGACCCGTCCGACGCCGCCGAAACCGCCGCGTTCGAGCGCGGCCAGAAGGCGCTCACGACGATGAAGACGCGGTTCGACCCGTCGAAGCTCTCGCCCGGCGACCGGCTGAGCTATCGGCTATTCGAATATCAGGCCGAGCGCGCGGCGCGCGCGTATCCCTATCGCAACAACGAGTATATCTTCGACCAGATGAACGGCGCGCAGAGCCAGATGCCCGCGTTTCTCATCAACATCCACAGCGTCAAGAGCAAGACGGACGCCGAGGCCTATGTCGCGCGGCTGCAGGGCATGGGCCCGCAGATGGACGCGCTGATCGCCGAGGCGAGATCGCGCGCGGATGCGGGCGTGATGCCGCCGAAATGGGTCTATCCTTTCGTCCTCGACGATGCGCGCAACGTCATCAAGGGCGCGCCGTTCGATGACGGCGCCCCCTCCACCCTGCTCGCCGACCTCACCAAGAAGGTCGAGGCGCTCGCCATCGCCGCGCCCGAAAAGGCCGCGCTGATCGAGGCCGGACGACAGGCGCTCACCACCAGCGTCCAGCCTGCCTATCGGCGGCTGATCGCCGAAATGGAGCGGCAGCAGGCGATCGCGCCGACCGACGACGGCATCTGGCGGCTGAAGGATGGCGCCGCCTATTACGCCCAGCTGCTCGCCAATTACACCACGACCGACCTTAGCGCCGACCAGATCCACCAGATCGGGCTCGACAATGTCGCGCGGATCCATGGGGAGATGCGCAAGATCATGAAGAAGGTCGGCTTCAAGGGCAGCCTGCAGGAGTTCTTCGCCTTTGTCCGCACTGACGACCGCTTCTATTTCAAGACGCGCGAGGACTATCTCGCCACGGTCGATACCAAGCTGAAGGCGATGCAGGCGAAACTGCCCGACTATTTCGCGACGCTGCCCAAGGCCCCGCTCACGGTGAAGGCGGTCGAGGCCTTCCGTGAGAAATCGGCGGGCAAGGCCTTCTACCAGAGCCCCGCGCCCGATGGATCGCGCCCGGGCACCTATTATGTGAACCTCTACAATCTCAAGGACATGGCGTCGACCGAGCTCGAGGCGCTGGCCTATCACGAGGGGCTGCCCGGGCATCACCTGCAGCGCGCCGTGCAGACCGAGCTGGGCGATCTGCCTCCTTTCCGACGCTTCGGCGGGGTGACCGCCTATACCGAAGGCTGGGGGCTGTATTCGGAAGAGCTCGGCAAGGACATGGGCTTTTACGAAGACCCCTATTCGGACTTCGGGCGGCTGGGCATGGAATTGTGGCGCGCCTGCCGTCTGGTGGTCGATACCGGCATCCACCACAAGCGCTGGAGCCGCGAGCAGGCGATCCAGTATCTCACCGACAACACCCCGAACCCTCCGGGCGACATCTCCAAGGCGATCGAGCGCTATGTCGTCTATCCCGGCCAGGCGACCGCGTACATGATCGGCAAGCTCAAGATCATGGAATTGCGCGACAAGGCGCAAAAGCAGCTGGGCGCGAAATTCAGCTATGCCCGGTTCCACGATGCGGTGCTGAGGAGCGGGCCGGTGCCGCTGACGGTGCTGGAAGAGCAGGTCGATGCCTGGATCAAGGCGGGCGGCTGAAAAACCCCGGCATCGCGGCGTTTCCGGACAGGTGTACGAATTTACACGTTTTTTCAGGATGTCGAATCTGTCCAATCGCGCTGACGCGCCTTCGACTATACCCCGCCTTGCGACCCGAAGGGCTGAAGGCGGCGACGCCGAGAGTTCTTTTCCTAAAGGCGATCCCGTTTTTTGCGGGGTCGCCTTTTTTTTTGGTCCGGAATGGAGCTATACCCCGGCACGGGTCGACAGAAGATAAAACCGGCGAGAGGGGACGGCGCAAACGCCGCGCCTGTCGAACGGGTCAATGGGGTCGCCAATGCCACATCTCCAATATGCGCTTCCCAGCGAATCGCTGCGCGAGTTCGTTTCGGTCTATTACCGGTTCGATTGTCCCGAGCCGCTCGTGGTGGACGGTGAGCGCGCGGCCATCGCGCAGCTGCGGCTGGCCACGTGTGGCCGAGTGACCCTGCACATGCCCGACGGCAGCTCGACCGTCTGCACCGGCGCAGTGCTCGTCGGCCCCACCACGGCGGCCGTGCGATTCGAGATCGAGGGGCCGTTCCACATGTTCGGCATGGGCATCACCGCTGCCGGATGGGGTGCGCTGACCCAGGCGAGCGCCGCCGATTTCGTCGACAAGGTCGTGCCCGCTGAGACGGTGTTTCCGCGAATCCACGAGCGCATGGCCCTGCTGCGCACGCTCGATTCGCTGCCGCAGATGTGCGCCGCCGCCGACGAGATCGTCCAGGGCTTTGTCGACAACGCCTCGCCCGAGATGGTCGCCTTCACCCGCATGGTCGATGCCTGGCTCGCCTCCAGCGTGTCGCCGATGGTGACCGATCTGCACGCGCAGAGCAACCTGTCCGAACGCCAGCTCACCCGCCGGGTGAAGCAGCTCTACGGCATGCCGCCCAAATATCTGTCGCGCAAATATCGCGCGCTGCGCGCGGCGCGCTCGCTGATCGATGCCGAGCCCGACGAGGCCGATTATCTGCGCGACGCGTTCTACGACCAGTCGCACATGATCCGCGAGCTCAAGCTGTTCGCGGGCACCACGCCCACCCGGCTGCGCACCGGCGAGGGCGAGCTGGCGCGGATGATCGACCAGCGCAGCCAGCTCAAGGGCGCGATCAACCCGCTGGTGGCCGAGACCTGAACCTTGCCCCCGGCGCTCAGCCGAGCAGCACCAGCTCGAGCAGGTTGAAGCCGTCCTCGCGGCGGTAATCGGCGATTTCGGCCCAGGCGCGGATCATCGCAAGGCCCGCGCCGCCGCCACGGTCCATATTGGGCATGTCGATCTCGTCGACAGCACGCGGATCGAACGGGCGCCCATTGTCGGCGAGCAGGATGCACACCCCTGCGGGGTCGCGCTCGATCGCGAGCCAGCCGGACAGATCGCCCTCCACCACGCCATGCTCGTAAACATTGGTCACGGCCTCCTCGACCAGCACGGCAAGCTTTGCGCTCTCGACCGGGCCCAGGCTATGTTCGGCGGCAAAGTCCTGTGCGAGGATGACGGCGCGATGTACCGATTCGGGACCATTGGCATCCAGATCGCAGCGAAACGGTTTGAAATTGCGCGCAGTCATGCGGCAGGTTATGCCATGCATGCGGGCAAGAGGGGATGCATAATATGAAATGCGCACTGCTTGTTACATTTTCGCTGCTGGCCATGACCGCGCAACCGGCCTGGGCCGATATCGGCCGCGTCAAGAAAAGCGCCGGGACCGCCTCGATCGAGCGCAAGGGCGCGCGGATCAACGCCGCGGTGGGCACCTCGCTGCTGCCCGGCGACGTGCTGGTGACCGGCAAGGGCGGGCAGATCGCGGTGTCCTTTGCCGACAACACCCGCTTTTCGGTCGGTCCCAACAGCCGCATCGCGGTCGACAAGTTCGATTTCGATCGCACCACCCGGTCGGGCGCGTTCGAAACCCGGGTCGAGCGCGGATCGCTGGGCGTCGTTTCGGGCCAGATCGCTAAGTCGCGCCGCGACGCGATGAAGGTGCGCACCCCGACCTCGCTGCTCGGCGTGCGCGGCACCCGCTTCATCATCAACGTGCCCGAATGATGCGCCGGGGGGGCCCGATCATCGCGCTGCTGCCGCTCGCGCTTGCGGGCTGCGCTGGCCCATCGCTGCTGCTGCTCGATAACGAGGACGGTTCGAGCGAGGGCGCGCTCGCGGTGATCGACGAGAACTGCGGCAATCCCGAGGGGTCGACCATCGCCGGATCGTTCACCCGCACCAAGCTGGCCGGCTGCGCGCCGCGCCCCAGGGGTGTCGGCGAGAATGGCCTCAAGCCCGACGAGCGCAGCCTGATCAACGACCTGCCGCCGCCGCCGGCGCGCTTCATCATGTATTTCGTGCCCGACACCACCGACCTCGCGCCGGGGTCCGAAGGCATGATCGACGCGCTCGACCGGCATTTCAAGGCGCGGCCCGGCGCGGAGATCGAGATCATCGGCTATACCGATACCGTCGGAAAGGCCGAGTACAATCTCACCCTGTCGCAGAAGCGCGCCGACGAGATCAAGGGGCGGCTGGTGCAGCTGGGCTTTCCGCCCGATGTCATCACCACGACGGGCCGCGGCGAGACCGAACTGCGCTTCCCCACCCCCGACGAGACCGAGAATGGCGGCAACCGCCGGGTGGAAATCATCGTCCGCTGATCATCGGCGCTTGCCTGAACGGGCGTGACCGCTACCACCACCGGCTAACGCTCGTTTCCCAGAGGCCCGATGCTCACCGATATCCAGATTTCGCGCGCCGCCAGCCTGCAGCGCATCTCCGCCATTGCCGCAAAGCTCGGGCTCGCCGAAACGGCGATCGAGCCTTATGGCCATTACAAGGCCAAGATCGATCTCAGGGCGGCGGGGCTCGATGGGGCGGAACCCAAGGGCCGGCTGATTCTGGTCACCGCGATCAATCCCACGCCCGCAGGCGAGGGCAAGACCACGACCTCGGTGGGCCTGGCCGATGCATTGAACCGGATCGGCCACAAGGCGGTGCTCGCGCTGCGCGAACCCTCGCTCGGCCCCTGTTTCGGCACCAAGGGCGGCGCGACCGGCGGCGGCTATGCGCAGGTCGGGCCGATGGAAGACATTAACCTGCACTTCACGGGCGATTTCCACGCGATCACCTCGGCGCACAATCTGCTCGCGGCGATGATCGACAATCATATCCACTGGGGCAATGCGCTCGACATCGACGTGCGCCGCGTCGTCTGGCGGCGGGTGCTCGACATCAACGATCGCGCGCTGCGCGCCATCGTCCAGTCGGTCGGCGGGGTCGGCAACGGCTTCCCGCGCGAAAGCGGCTTCGACATCACCGTCGCCTCGGAAGTGATGGCGATCCTGTGCCTCGCGCGCGATCTCGACGATCTGGAAGAGCGGCTCGGCCGCATCGTCATCGGCTATACCCGGCAGCGACAGCCGGTCACCGCGAGCGACCTCAAGGCCGCCGGCGCTATGGCGGTGCTGCTCGCCCAGGCGATCAAGCCCAATCTGGTGCAGACGCTCGAGGGCAGCCCGGCGCTGCTGCATGGCGGGCCGTTCGCCAATATCGCGCATGGCTGCAATTCGGTGATCGCCACGCGCGCCGCGCTGGCGCTGGGCGATTTCGTGGTGACCGAGGCGGGCTTCGGCGCGGACCTGGGCGCAGAGAAATTCTTCGACATCAAGTGCCGCCAGGCGGGGCTCGACCCGGCCGCCGCGGTGATCGTGGCGACGGTGCGCGCGCTCAAGATGAACGGTGGCGTCGCCAAGGCCGAGCTTGGCAGGGAGGATGTCGAGGCGGTGCGGCGCGGCAGCGTCAACCTCATCCGCCATATCGAGAATGTGCGCCAGTTCGGCGTGCCCGTGGTCGTTGCGATCAACCATTTCCACAGCGACAGCGAGGCGGAGATCGCGGTGCTGCGCGAGATCGCCGAGGCGCAGGGCTGCGAAGCGCATCTGTGCCGCCACTGGGCCCAAGGCGGCGCGGGCGCGGAAAGCCTGGCGCAGGCGGTTGCGCGGATCGCGGCGAGCGGCGAGGCGCGGTTCCGGCCGCTCTATGACGATGCGCTGCCGCTGATCGCCAAGAGCCGCCAGGCGCGGCGCACGATCTGCGCCAGGTCGGCATCGGCATGCGGCGTCAGCGCGCAATAGGCGCGCGCCACCCAGCGCGGATCGCTCGCCGTTCCGCCGAGCTGCGCCAGTCCCGCCAGCGCCGCATTGCGCCCCGGGTTGATCAACACGACGCGCGCCGTCTTCGGCCCGATACGGATTTCGGGGAAGGTGTCCTCGAGCGTCGGCGGATCGGGCCTATCGGGCTGCACGATCGACCAGGCCTGACGGATGAGCAAGCGCATCAGCCAGGCCGGAACCGGCAGATGGCCGATCCTTGCGCGGACAACCGGCAGCGAACGACCGGTGCCGATGCTGTGCGCGCGCGCCTCGATGTTCAGCCAGGCACCGAGCGGCAGGCTGCGGCTCAGGCGCAACGCCAGTTCGGGCGGCACAGCGCTTCGCCCCTTGGGCGCCACCAGCCGCGCCTCGGCCCGGATCGGCGCGATCACCTGGCTGGCCAGCGCGGAAAAGCCGTCCAGCTCGCGCGGGCCCAGCAGGATGACCTCGCGCGCGCCGGCCACCGAATCGTGCCCGGCGACCTGCCGGACGATGCCGCGGGCCAGATCGATGCTGCCCGCGTCGGGCGGGGCCGGTTCGCCGACCAGCGGCGCCCCATCGATCGCCAGAAAGGCTGTCACCAGAAACGCCAGCGCCACCAGGCGCAGCAGCAAGGTCCAGCGGAAACGCTTGCGCGATGGCTGTGCTGCGGGCTCGCCTGGGGTCATCGCGCGGCCTTGCGGTCCGGGCCGGACGTTGCGCAAGCAAAAAGCGCCGAAATCGCGAGGATTTCGGCGCTTATTGCGTTGAACCGATCAAGGTGCCGGATCAGGCGGCGGGCAGAGCTGCCTGTGCCTGCTTGACCAGACCCTTGAACACTTCGCCTTCGTTCATCGCGAGATCGGCCAGGACCTTGCGGTCGAGTTCGATTCCGGCGAGCTTCAGGCCGTGCATGAAGCGGCCATAGGTCAGGCCTTCCATGCGGGTCGCGGCGTTGATGCGCTGGATCCACAGAGCGCGGAAGTTGCGCTTCTTGGCCTTGCGGTCGCGATAGGCATACTGACCTGCCTTTTCGACGGCCTGACGGGCGATGCGGATGGTGTTCTTGCGACGGCCGTAATAGCCCTTCGCCTGTGCGAGAATGCGCTTGTGCTTGGCGCGGGTGGTAACACCCCGTTTGATGCGTGCCATGAGTTATATCCTTGTGAAGATCGAGAGAAGGGGTCCGGCGGGATCAACCCAGGCCGTAGGGAGCCCATTTCTTGATGGTCTTGGCATCGGCGTCCGAAATGACGCTGGTGCCGCGATTCTGGCGGATATACTTGGCATTGTGGCTGATCAGCCGGTGGCGCTTGCCAGCGACGCCGTGCTTCACCTTGCCGGTGGCGGTGAGCTTGAAGCGCTTCTTGACGCCGCTCTTGGTCTTCAGCTTGGGCATTTTGGTCTCCTTTTTGGAAATCCGTACACAAGCGAACATGGCAGCCCATAACCAGCCAGCCCGCTTATTCGGAAGCGTGCGCGCCTAGCGGGATTCTGCGCCAATTGCAAGGCACAGAATCCCGCGCGGCGGCTGCGATCCGATCAGAGCCGGTGCATCGCGCAGATCTTGTTGCCGGCAGGGTCGCGCAGATAGGCGAGGTACAGCTTCATGCCCGCGCCTTCGCGCACGCCCGGCGGATCCTCGATCGCGGTGCCGCCATGCGCCAGGCCAGCCGCGTGCCACGCATCGCAGGCCTCGGTCGAGCTGGCCGCAAAGCCGATGGTGCTGCCATTGCCGCAACTGGCGGGCTGGCCGTCGATCGGCTTGGTCAGCAGGAACAGCCCGCCATTGTTCATGTAGATGACGCGGCCCTTGGGGTCGACCATTCCGGGCTTGCCGCCCAGCGCGGCCATCGTGGCATCGTAGAACGCCTTGGACGCGTCGATATCGTCCGCGCCCAGCATGACGTGTGAAAACATGTGTCTCTCCTTTTTCCCGACCGGCCAGCCTTTAACCGGGTGGTTAAATCACCATGGACAAGCCGTCTGGCCCCCGTCAATATCCGGTTGCGCAAAGACAGCCATTGGCCGCCACAGGTCAAGACAAAATGGGGCTGGGCGCATGGAGAGAGGGACAAGGGCGATGAGGCTGAAAGCGGCTTTTGGGGCGGCGCTGGCGCTGCTGGTGGCATCCTGTTCGGGCGGGGGCGCGGACACCCAGGCGACCGACACCACCGGGATCGATGGCGCACGGATCATCAAGGCCGATGGCAGCGAATGGCTGAGCTATGGCCGCACCTATGACGAGCAGCGCTTCAGCCCGCTCGACCAGATCAATACCGGCAATGTCGGCGAGCTGGGCCTCGCCTGGTATGCCGATCTCGACACCGCGCGCGGCCAGGAGGCCACACCGCTGGTGATCGACGGCAAGATCTACGTCACCACAGCCTGGTCCAAGGTCAAGGCGTTCGACGCCACCACCGGCAAGCCGCTCTGGGACTATGACCCCAAGGTGCCGGGCGAAACCGGGGTCAAGGCCTGCTGCGACGTGGTGAACCGCGGTCTCGCGGCCTGGGGCAACATGCTGTTCCTCGGCACGCTCGATGGCCGCCTGATCGCGCTCGATCGCGGCACTGGCCGCGAGATCTGGAGCAAGGTCACGGTCGATCAGGCCAAGGCATACACCATCACGGGCGCACCGCGCGTGATCGATGGCATGGTGATCATCGGCAATGGCGGCGCGGAATTCGGCGTGCGCGGATTCGTCGCCGCCTATGATGCCGCGACCGGCAAGCAGCTGTGGAAATTCTACACCGTGCCCGACCGGCCCGGCGCGAACGAGGCGGAGTATCTCAAGGCCGCCGAGACCAGCTGGAAAGGCGAATACTGGAATATCGGCGGCGGCGGCACCGTGTGGGACGCGATGGCGTATGATCCCGAGCTCGGCCTGCTATACGTGGGCGTCGGCAACGGATCGCCCTGGAACCAGGCCTATCGTTCGCCCGGCGGCGGCGACAATCTGTACCTGTCCTCGATCGTCGCGATCCGGGTGAAGACCGGCGAATATGCCTGGCATTACCAGACCACGCCGGGCGAGACCTGGGACTATACCGCAACCCAGCACATCATGCTCGCCGACCTGGAAATCGGCGGCAAGACGCGCAAGGTGCTGATGCAGGCGCCGAAGAACGGCTTTTTCTACGTGATCGACCGCGCGACGGGCGAGTTCATCTCGGCCAACAATTTCGTGCCGGTCAACTGGGCCACCGGCATCGATCAGCAGACCGGTCGCCCGATCGAGAACCCGGCGGCGCGCGTCGACAAGACCGGCAAGCCCTTCATCGTCTCGCCCGGCCCGCTGGGCGCGCACAACTGGCACCCGATGGCCTATGACGCGAAGCAGAAGCTCGTCTTCATCCCGGCGCAGATCACCGCCTACCCCTATATCCCGGCCGCCGGCTGGAAGCCGTCCAAGATCGGCTTCAATGTCGGCATGGACACCGCGAACAACGCGATGCCCGCCGACAATGCGGTGCGCGAGGCCGCGAAAAAGGCGACCAAGGGCGTGCTGATCGCCTGGGACCCGGTGGCGCAGAAGGAGCGCTGGCGCGTGACGCTGGGCGGTCCGTGGAACGGTGGCGTGCTCGCCACCGCCGGCGGCCTCGTCTTCCAGGGCAATGCCATGGGCAATTTCGTCGCCTATGATTCGGCGAGCGGCAAGAACCTGTGGAGCTTCGAGGCGCAGACCGGCGTGGTCGCGGCACCGATGACCTACAGCATCGACGGCGAGCAATATGTCGCGGTGCTCGCCGGATGGGGCGGCGCCTGGCCTATCACCGCCGGCGTGCTCAGCGACATGTCGGGCCCCGTGCGCAACATCTCGCGGCTGCTGGTGTTCAAGCTTGGCGGCAAGGCCAAGCTGCCCGCAATGCCTGCGGCCGATGCGCTGCCGCTCGATCCGCCGGGCCTCACCGCAGCGGCCGATGTCGTCCAGGGCGGGGCGCAGCTCTATGGCCGCTACTGCACCGTCTGCCATGGCGATGCGGCGGTCCAGGCCTCGGCCCGGGGCGGCATCATCCCCGATCTGCGCTACTCGGGCACGCTCGCCAGCGCCGAGAACTGGCAGATGATCGTCCATGGCGGCGCGCTCAAGGACAATGGCATGGTGAGCTTCGCGCCGGTCATGTCCAAGCCGGAGATCGACAGCATCCGCCAGTATGTCATCGCCCGCGCCAATGAGGACAAGGCGCTGATGACGAAGAAGGTCGCGATGAAATAGCATGCGTCCGGGGGGCAGCGCCCCACGGGGCGTCAGGCGCGCAACGCGATCCGCTCGCCCGAAGGCGCGGGCATCGAGGCGGGGCGTCCGAACAGATAGCCCTGTGCCTCGTCGCAGCCCTCGTCGACGAGCAGCTTGAGCTGCTCGAGCGTCTCGACGCCTTCGGCCAGCACCGGGATGCCCAGCGACCGCCCGAGCGCGAGCACCGCGCGGATGATCGCCTGGGCCTGATGACTCTCGCCCGATTGCAGCAGGAACGACTTGTCGATCTTGATCTTGTCGAACGGGAAGGAATGCAGCGTGTCGAGCGACGAATAGCCGGTGCCGAAATCGTCCATCGCGACCGACACGCCGAGCGCCTTGATCCGCCTGAGGCTGTGCAGCGCGCGCGCCTTGTCGGTGATCAGCGCAGTTTCGGTAATCTCCAGCTCGAGCCGGCGCGGCGCCAGTCCGGATTCGAGCAGGATCGTCGCCACCGTCTCGGGCAGATCGGGCTGCAGCAATTGCACCGGTGACAGGTTCACCGCGATCTTGTCCTGGCTGGTCCAGCTCGCCGCTTCCCGGCAGGCCGAGCGCAGCACCCATTCGCCGATCCGGATGATCTCGCCGGTCTGCTCGGCAATCGGAACGAACTCCATTGGCGAGATATGCCCCAGCCGCGGGTGCTTCCAGCGCAGCAGCGCCTCGTATCCGCTGATCCGGTGCGTGCGCAGCGACCGTTGCGGCTGGTAGAGCAGCGTGAACTCGTCGCGCGCCAGCGCATGGCGCAGCTCGTTGGCGATCTGGCGACGATGCCGCGCGTCCTCGTCCATGCCCGCCCGATAATAGCAGATCGTCTCGCCGGGACTGGCCTTGGCACGGTACATGGCGAGATCGGCATTGTTGAGCAGCGCCTCGCGCCCCTGCGCATCGCCCGGATAGGTGGCAATGCCGAAGCTCGCGCCGACGCACGCCCCCTCGCCGTCGGCGACCGCCAGCGATTCGGCGATCCGGGTGACGAACGCCTCGAGCTCGGCCGGATCGGAATAGTGCTTGGCCACCGCGAACTCGTCGCCGCCGACGCGCGCGGCAATCTCGCCCTGTTCGAGCACCTGGCCCAGGCTGGCGCCGATCTGCTGCAGCACCCGGTCGCCCGCCGCATGGCCCTGTGTATCGTTGATCTCCTTGAACCGGTCGAGATCGATCGCGATCACCGCGACCTGGCGTTGCTGCGCGGCAGCCTGCACGATCTCGCCATCGAGCCATCGGTTGAGGCTGGTGCGATTGGGCAGGCCGGTCAGCCCGTCGTGCAGCGCCATGTGCACGATCCGCTCTTCGGACCGTCGCCGCGCGGTGATATCCTCGATCGTGGTCACCCAGCCGCCATCGGCCATACGGCGGCTCGACATCGCGACGATCAGCTCCTCGTCGAGTTCGAGCACGAGGGGCGGCGATGTCGGATCGCGCAGCGATTCTTCCAGCCGCATCCAGATTCGCGACAGCTGCGATTCGGCGCTCGCTGAACCGATGCGCGCGGCGAGCGCGGTGCGCAGCACGTCGATCGCCCCGGTACCTGCCGGGCACTGGCTTTCGGAAAGGCCCCACATCTCGGCAAAACGGCGATTGGCGAGCACCAGCCGACCCCTGGCGTCGAACAGGCACAGCCCCTGGTGCATGTGATCGAGTGCGGCATCGCGGTGGCGGCGCGCCTCGGCAATGCGGTCCTGGTCTTGCTTGAGCCGCGTAATATCGCGGGTGATCTTGGCAAAGCCGATGACCCTGCCCTGTTCGTCGCAGAAACGCTCGATCGTCACCTGCGCCCAGAAGCATGTGCCATCCTGGCGCACGCGCCAGCCCTCGCCGCTGAACTTGCCCGTTTCGCGTGCGGCAGCGAGCGCCCGGTCGGGAAGCCCGGCCGCGCAGTCTTCCGCCCGGTAGAAGCTCGACAAGGGCTTGCCGACAATGTCCTCCGGCCGATAGCCCTTGAGCCGCTGCGCCCCGGCATTCCAGTTGGCCACGCGGCCTTCGCCATCGAGCATGTAGATCGCGCAGTCCGATATGCCCTTGACCAGCGCGCCGAACTGCATCTCGCTCGCCCGGATCGCCGCACGCGTGCGCCGCGCGACGAACAGGCCGCTCAGGCACAGCACCAGCAGACAGGCCGAGGCGAGCGTGATGAGGATCGACATGGTCGTCGGCGAGAGCAGCGCGCGCGATCCCTCGATGCGCGAGGGCACCAGATCGATCGCGGTCATGCCCGAGAAATGCAGCCCCACGATCGCGCCGGTCATGATCAGCGCCGCCGACAGCGCGGAGGCGAGGCTGGTGCGCGCGCTGGCGAGCGTCAGGGCGGGAAAGAGCGGCACGATAGCGAGCGCAATCGACAGCAGCAGATAGCCGATGTTCCAGCGGATCAATGCGGGCATCTCGAGCGCGGCCATGCCGACATAGTGCATCGCGGCAAAGCCCGATCCGGCGAGCACGCTGGCCAGCACGAGCGCGCGCGGGGCGCGCCCGCGCGTGGCGATGAGCAGCGCCGCGATCGTCGTCGCCAGCACGACGAGCAGCGATCCTGCGGTGCGCGCGATCTCGTACCCGACGATGATTCCCGGGTCATAGCCCAGCATCGCGACGAAGTGCGTCGCCCAGATGCCGAAGCCCGTGGCAAAGCCGCCCGACACCGCCCAGCCGAACTGCCCCCGCGGCGACGCCGAGCGGGCTTGCCGGATCATCAGCACGGCGGTGATCGTGGACAGCAGACAGATGCCGGCGGCGAGCCCGACAAAACGGATGTCATGGTCGTCGCGAATGCAGAAAAGGATATCTATCAAGGCTTTGGCTCCGGGGAAAAGCCAACCCGCCTTAACAGGACTTGGGTTAATAAAGTGTCGCGCCAGGATCAGTTATGCAACCCGATGCCCGATCCGAAAGTGTCGCGACCTGTGGAACTGGTGGAGCCGAGGGGAATCGAACCCCTGACCTCGTCATTGCGAACGACGCGCTCTCCCAACTGAGCTACGGCCCCAACGTCCCGGCGGTTTTTCTCCGGTGGGCGGGGCTATAATCGCTTGGCGCCCGCCTATCCAGAGGAAAAATCGCGCCGTCAGCTGCCGCTGGTGGTGGGCAGGATCGTCGGAAGCTTGGGCGGCTGACCGGCGGGCACCGCGCCGGGGGCGATCGTGGGACCGCCGGCAGGCTGGACCGTCTGCGTGGCCTGGCCCATCTGTGCGGCCTGCGCGGCGCGCATTTCGGGGCTGCCATAGAGCGCGATCCATTTCTGCAGATCGCTCTGATAGCTTTCATAGGACGCATAGAAGCGGTCGAACACGCCCTCGAGCGTGGGCAGCGCACGGACCGAGAACGCGACCAGATCCTTCGACGGCAGTGCGACGGCTTCCTGACCCAGGATCAGCGCGGCGTTGCAGAAATCGCTCTTGACCGGAGGGAAGGCGAAGAAATTGTAGACCTGGGTGTTCTCGGTATCGCGGATGCGGGCATAGCCGGTGCCATAGCGCTTGCGATAGGTTTCCTCGACGGTCTTGTTGATCCGGTCGAGCTCGCGCTTGTGGGTCTTGAGGAACAGGTTGTAATCGTCGGCGATCCGGAAATGCTCGGGATTTTGGCAGTTGAGCGCGGCGACATTGAACGCCGCGCGGAAGTACCAGAGCTTTTCATTGTCGTCGATGTCGCGCATCGGCGTGTCGCGCAGCCCGTCGGCGCGCAGGCCCGGAATGGCCATGGCCGTCACCGCGTTGGACGGCGGCGTCGGCATGCGCGGCGGCGCCACGGG
>NZ_QKVT01000001.1:2142825-2145278 GCF_003426715.1 Blastomonas sp. UPD001 | reverse complement strand
GCGGCGCGACGGCCACCGGGGCGGGCTTGGCGCCGCCACAGGCCGCGACCAGAATGGTAAGGCTGGCCGATGCGGCCAGCAGGATTGCACGGCTGGGGGCCATACGCGCCATGTTCAGTATCTCCCGGTGCCGCGCGCGGGGCCTTGGCTCTCTCGCACGCGTTCTCATGGGCATGGTTTATGCCCGCCAAGCGACGATCTCAACACCAAAACGGTGAACCGTTAAAGGCCGATCCGGCCAGGACGTCGGCTGGTCGGGACGAGGCGAGTCCTGCAGGCGATCAGCCGAGCGGCAGCCATGCAACAAAAGAAAAGCCCGGCGGAGGGGAATCCGCCGGGCTGTCAGGGTTCCAGTGCTTTTCCGGACAGATCAATCGCGACTGCCCATGATGCTCAGCAGCGCCTGGAACATATTGATGAAATCGAGATACAGGTTGAGCGCGCCCATGATCACGACCTTGCCCATCATGTCGCTGCCCGCGACCTGCCAGTACAGGCTCTTGAGCTTCTGCGTATCATAGGCGGTCAGGCCCGCGAAGATGAGGACGGCGGCATAGCTGATCACCAGCCCCATGACCGACGACTTGAGGAAAATGTTGAGCACGCTCGCCACGATCAGGCCGACGACGCCCATGATCAGGAAGCTGCCCCAGCCGGTCAGGTCCTTCTTGGTGGTATAGCCCCACAGGCTCAGACCCGCGAAGGCCGCCGCGGTCGAGAAGAAGGCCAGCGCGATGCTCTCACCGGTATAGACCAGGAAGATCGTCGACATGCTGAGCCCCATCAGCGTCGCGAAACCCCAGAACATCGCCTGGAGCGCGGGCGTCGAGAAGCGGTTCATGCCGAAGCTCATCGCGAAGATGATCACCAGCGGCGAGAAGATGATGACATATTTCAGCAGGCCGGGGCCGAACATGATCTCGGCTGCCATGCCCGACTGGGCGAAGAGCAGCGCGACGATGCCGGTCAGCAGGATGCCGCTGGTCATGTAATTGTAGATGGACAGCATGTACTTGCGCAGGCCCTCGTCACGGGCCGCGCTGATACCGCCGGGCGCATTGATCGAACCGGCGCGCATGCGCTCCGCCGTGCGAGGATCAAAACGGTCAGCCATCGAAAAAGTCTCCTTTGCCCGGCATTGTTGCCGGATAGCCACAATATCGCCCCTGAGCGCGAAATTTTCAAGCGAAACCGGTTTTCCGTTCGTCGCGCCTTGCTACGATACAATCATTACCATGCGATTGTTCCTTTCCCTTGTGCCGCCCGGACCGGTCCGCGCGCTTCTGCGCGATCGGATGCAGGGGCTGGTCGCGGCGCGCTGGCAGAGCGATGCGCAGCTGCACGCGACGCTGCGCTTCATCGGCGAGACCGACCGGCATGGGGCAGAGGCGCTGCTGCTCGCGCTCGGCGCGGAACGCTTCACGCGGATCGAGGCGCGGCTCGACGGCTTTGGCTGGTTCGATCGCAGGGACCGGGTCGACCAGCTCTGGGCGGGGCTGGCGCCGCGCGATTCGCTGGCGGCGCTGCATGCGCGGCTCGACCGGTTGTGCGTGCCCGCGTCGTCGAAGGACCCGCGCCCACGCTGGCCGTATAGCGGGGCCTTCGACAAGCTCAGGCTGAGCGGAGAGGGGCGGCTTTTCAGCCATTCCCCTATCACTCCGAACCCCTCTAGCACTGAGTTAAATACGGTCGTGTAGGTAGTAGGCCAATCCACGTGCGTGTTGACCCCAATGCAAAAAGTGCAGGCGAAAGGCGAAATGGGCATCATCTATACTGACGTGTTCCGCTAGCCAGACGACCTCGCGCATATCTCTGGTGATGTCCGTCAAATCGTCTATTGCGTCCGCCATCATGAGCGCATCGTCATAGGCGGCGGATGGATCAGCTATTGGGTATAAGCCGTATTGAGGAAAACGATCGGCAACCTCTCTATAGAGAGAAGACCCATCCTGCGTGGGCGGATCAATGTCATCGCCTGTCACGTCTCCAGCAGGTGTGCTGTAGTAGGCGGCGATCAGGCAATCCAAAGTTTGAAGCAGCTTCTCATCGGCAGGCGGATCGCCCTCCCAGACGACGTGGAGGAAATCTTTAGCTGCTTCTAATGCTGGTGAATGCTGCACCGCCCAAGGCATACTCGGAGGTCGCGTTGCGTTAAAGGCTCTTTTCCACCCAATGCCAACCCAGCCCCGCTCACCCGATCTCCAGCATCATCCCCGGCCCGAGCATTGGCAGCAGCTTTTCCATATCCGCGCGTGCGATCGCGACGCAGCCTTCGGTGCTGCGCTCCGCCGCGGGCTTGGCCTCGTTCCACAGATGGAAGAAGATCGCGCTGCCTGCACCCGGTACCGGGGGCGCGTCGTTATGGCCGAGCACCAGCACCACGTCGTAGAGCATGTCCTCGCGCTGGCTAATTTCCCCGGTCAACACACTCGTTGAGCAGGGGAATTTCATGA
>NZ_QKVT01000001.1:2134986-2142725 GCF_003426715.1 Blastomonas sp. UPD001 | reverse complement strand
AGCGCGACATGCTCGTGGAAATCGGCGTCCGAGCGGAAGGCGACGATCTCGGCGCTTTCGCTCGCGCTCACCGGCAGCCGCGCGCGCGCCGCGATGCGCAGCTGCGCCGGATCGGCATAGGCGGCGACATCGGCGGGGGTGACGATCGGCGCGTCGAGATCGGCCTCGCCATCCCCCAGCAGATGATAGGCGGGCAGCAGGCCCGCGAGCCGCGCGAGCTGCATCGCGGCTTCGGCAGCTTGCGGAGCAGGCAGGGGAAGCGCGGCGAACGGCCCCTTCATCGGCTGCGCAAGATCGAGCGAGGGATCGGCAATCGCGATCGCGCGGGCGCTGTCGAGCGCGCCGGGCACCGCGATCAGCACCGGCGCATCGGGGCGCGCGGCCTCTTTCTGGTTGGCGAGCTTGAGCGTGATCGCGCGTGCGGCGGAGATCAGCAGCTTGCGGCCCGTGCCCAAGGGCGCGCCGCCGGTTTCGACCGGACGCAGCGCGAGCCTGCCGTCCTCGCTCTCGACGATGATGTCCCAGCCCCGGGCCAGCGCATCGAGCGCCCGGGCCGCAGCACGCGCGTTCATCGCGCCTGTCCCCCCGAGACAGGTGCCATCAGAACAGGAACTCGCTGATCAGCGGCGCATGGTCCGAAGGCTGCGCCCAGCCGCGGCACGGCTCGACCACGCGGTGGCTCTTCACCGTCTCGACGATATCGGGCGAGACCCAGATATGGTCGAGCCGGCGGCCCTTGTCCGAAACCGACCAGTCGCGCGCGCGATAGCTCCACCAGGTGTAGAGCCGCTGCGGCGCGGGATAGAATTTGCGGCCGATATCGACCCAGTTGTGCGCGTCCTGCATGGCCTTCAACCGTTCGATCTCGATCGCGGTATGGCTGACGGTGTTGATCAGCTGCTTGTGGCTCCACACGTCCGATTCGAGCGGGGCGATGTTGAAATCGCCCAGGATGATCGTGCGCCCGCCGAGCCCGCGCGACCATTGCGTCATGCGCTCGATGAAATCGAGCTTCTGGCCGAACTTGGGGTTGAGATCGCGGTCGGGAATCTCGCCGCCCGCAGGAACATAGACATTTTCCAGCCGCACCGTGCCACCCAGGGGGCCGGTGATGCTCACGCCGATATGCCGCGCCTCGCCATTGGCCTGCCAGTCGAGCCGGTTGTCGTCGCTCAGCCGCATCTTGCTGATGATCGCCACGCCATGGTGCATCGGCTGGCCGTGCAGCTTCTGGAAATTATAGCCGAGCTGGCGGAAAGGGCCTTCGGGAAAGTCGTTGTTGATGACCTTGGTTTCCTGAAGGCACAGGATGTCGGGCTGTTCTTCAGCGAGGAACCGCTGCACCGAGGCGAGCCGGAAACGGACCGAGTTGATGTTCCACGAAGCGATTTTCAGAGGGGCAGCCATGGCAGAGGCTCTAGCCAGCGAACCTGCCAAACCCAAGCCCTAAACTTTAGGCAGGGCGCAAAAAACCCTCGTCCCGGGGGCATTGGAACGAGGGTTCTTTGTTGCGTTCGTCACGCTTGGGTGAAGCCGGTGGTTCGACCAGGTAACAGGGGGAAACCTCGTCGCCGTCTTCGAAAACCGTTCTAGCGAGCGAACCCTGTCTGCCATGTGAACGGAATTGCGAACCCTTCGCAGTTCGTCGATGGCGGGCGTCGGTTCGTCAGCAGGAGAGGTCTATCAGGGCCATTTCCTCGTCATTCCCGCGAACGCGGGAATCCCGCTATTCGGCTTGGGCTGAGACCAATACGCGGGACCCGAGCCTTCGCGGGGGTGACGAGGCTGCGATGCGCAACAGTCGTGCGAGCGGACAGCAAAAGCCCTGGGTCGCTATTTCGACGTGACCCTCAGCAACGCGGGCACCACCACGCTGTCGAGCGTCGTCACCATCGACCGCCTGACCGTGGCCAACACCGCCGGCCTGACCGTGGCCGGAACGGGCAACCTCACCAGCCTGATCGATGTCACCCAGACGGGCGGCACCGTGAACGTCAATGGTCGCCTGCGCTCGGTGGGTGACTATACGCTGGCGGCCGGTCTGCTCACCGGTACGGGCACCATCCAGGCGCCGTTCGTGACCAGCATCATGGGCACGATCGCGCCGGGCGGCGTCGGCACCGTGGGCACGCTGACCATCGATGGCAGCGCGGTGCTGGCGTCGGCGACGCAGTTCGCGGTCGATGTCGGCAACGGCGTGTCGGATCGCCTGGCGATCACCGGCGATGCCAGCCTGGGTGGCCGCGTGATCGTCTCGCCGGTTTCGGGCTACACGATCAAGAATGGCGATACCTATCGCATCGTCACCACCGGCGGCCGCATCTCTGCCGCCTTCAACTCGGCGGCGCCGATCAGCGCCATCCTGACGCCGGTGCTGACCACCAGCGCCAATGCCGTCGACATGCGCATCACTGCGGGCCTTTACAGCAACGTGATCGCATCGGGCTCGTCGGTGCAGCGGTCCTATGCCGGCATTTTCGACAGCAACCGCGGTGCCGAGCGGACCTATGCGGATGTCTATCTGCGCACCGACCTGATGTCGGCGGCACAGATCCAGGCGACGTTCGAAGGCTTGGCTCCGTTCACCGAATCGACTCGCCTGAACCTCGGCGAAGCGATGCTGTCGGCGACCTCGCGCTTCCACCGCACCCGCATGCAGTCGGCACTGTCCGGCGACATGGGCGGCACGATCGCGATGATCGGCCAGCCGATGGGCATCGCTGCCACCGCCACCAGCGGTGCAGCGCTTCCCGGGGCGATGGCAGCCGTGGCTGCGCAGGATAGCGGCGAGACCGTGACCGACGCGACATCGCTCGACAGCCGTTTTGCGCTGTACCTGGGCGGCGGCTATCTGAACGGCAAGGGTGCACCGATGCCGACCGCGCTGACCAATGGCCGCCGCGATTTCTTCGATGGCTATTTCATCTCGGGCGGTTTCGAATATCTGCCGCGCGATGGCGTGGTGCTGGGCATCTCGGCCAGCTATTCGGATGTCGATGCCAATGCCGTGCTCGGCCAGCAAGTCGCCGGTGAACTGATCGAAGGCAGCATCTATGGTGCATTCACCTCTGCCCAGGGGCTGACCCTTGATGGCCGCATCAGCGCGGGCAGCTTCCAGGTCGATACCGCGCGTTCGCTGTTCATTGCCGGCGCTCCGTTCACCCTGTCGACCACCGACGACAGCCTGGCGCTGACGGCGGAACTGGGCCTTTCCAAGGCGTATGAAACCAAGACCATCGTCTTCACGCCGCGCATCGCCGCGCAGTACCAGTATATCAACTATGGCGACGTGCGCGAGGCGGGCGGCGGTCCGGCTCTGGACATCGACCGCGACAAGTTCGACAGCCTGCAGATCCGCGTCGGCGCATCGGCCAGTGCCAAGAAGACCGCGGTGTTCCGTCCGTACATCTATGCCGATTATGTCTATGATGTGCTGGAAGGCGACCGCTTCTTCGGCGCCAATTTCGCCGGAAGCACCACGGGCCGCTTCCCCTTCGCCTATCGTTCGGACGACCGGACCTGGGCCGAAGCAGGCGTCGGTCTGACCATCTCGCAGCCAACCTTCGACTTCACCGCGTCGATCGACACCACGGTGGGTCGCCAGGACTTCCAGGCGCAGCAATACTCGCTCTCGGCGCTGTTCCGCTTCTAAGCACCAGCCCGGGCGCAAGCCTCACGAAAGCCCGTCAGCCGAAAGGCTGGCGGGCTTTTCGCTTTGAGCATCGGCGCTAGAACTTGAGCTTGTAGCGGATCATGACCCGATTGCTGACGACGCCATTGCCCAGATCGGCCTCCGCTCAGCCTGAGCCTGTCGAAGGCCCCGCGCCACGCGTGCTGAACAATACAACGTCATCCTGAACTCGTTTCAGGACCCATCGTGCCCCAAGAGCCGAAAGCCGCGTGGGGAGAAATGGGCCCTGAAACAAGTCCAGGGTGACGGACGATGGTAACGCTGCGCGGGGAGCATGGCCGTTGACGAGGAAGCCTCGCGCTCGCCCTGCCACCCTATTGAAAACTCGCCCTTAGCCCGTCGATCACGAACTGCGCCGCCAGCGCCGCCAGCAGCACGCCGAGCAGCCGTGTGATCACCGCCTCGGCCTGTTGCCCCAGCAGCTTCATCAGCGGGCCGGCGGTCAGCAGTGCGACCAGGGTGAGCAGCAGCACGGCGAGCAGCGCGGCGAGGATGGTCAGCGCACGGTCGAGCCCGGTATTCTGCGAGACCAGCAGCATCACCGAGGCGATCGAGCCGGGGCCGGCGATCATCGGCATTGCCATCGGGAAGATCGAGACATCCTCGATCTCGGGCGTCTCCATCACCTTCTGCGCGCGCTGTTCGCGGCGTTCGGTGCGCTTTTCGAACACCATGTCGAGCGCGATCAGGAACAGCATGATGCCGCCCGCGATGCGGAAACTGTTGAGTTCGATATGCAGCGCCGAAAGCAGCACCTCGCCGAACAGGGCGAAAACGAGCAGGATGCCGCCTGCGACGACCACCGCGCGGATCGCCATGCTGCGCCGCTGCTGCGCATTGGCTCCCGTGGTCATGCTGGCATAGATCGGCGCGCAGCCGGGCGGGTCGATCACCACGAACAGAGTGATGAAGGCGGAAACGAACAGCTCGATCATGCCGCGTCCGCCGGAACGTCGTCGCGCACCACGGTGTCGAAACCGGTGCCGTTCCACAGTTCGATGCTGATCGTGCGGCTGCCATCGGCGCGCACCTCCCAACGCCAGACCATCGTGCCATCGGCCGATGCGCGCGCACCGCTGGTCGGGGGGGCCGCAGGCTTTTCGCCCTTGCGCGGCGGACCGAACGGGATAGCACCCAGCGCCGCCTTGGGGTTGCCGGTGCACGCGGCGGTGCGCGAAGAGATCATCTCGTCCCCGGCGCGCGGCTCCTTGAGCAGCGCGCCATGGTCGAGCACCCATTTCCAGTCGGGCTTCTTGGCGCGCGGCTTTTCCAGATTCTGCCAGACGGTGGTGTAATAGCCCACCGCGCCGCCAGGAAATTGCGAGGCCCCGGTCGAGGCGCCGGTGCGCCCGTCGCACGCCATGAACAGCTTTTGCGGCTGCCATTTCACCGCCTGCGCCGGATCGGCGCGGCCCTTGAGCCAGGCCTGCGCGAGCACCGGCTGCGGAACGAACAGCAGCGCATGCTCGGACGCGGTTTCGCGGAACGCGGTCCACTGGCCCTTGTCCTGCGCCAGCCGCGCGAAAGCGATCTCGGAGACCAGCACCGCGCTCGAATTGGCATAGGATTGCCCCGGCGGCCCGGGCGGCGGCCCACGCCGATCCTCGCGCGGCGGCGGCCCGGGCTGGGCTCCGGCTGTGCGCGATCGTCACGGTGCAGCTTTGCTGCAGCAGCAGCTGCGCCATCGGCTTGCCGACGATGTTCGACCGCCCGATCACCACCGCGTGCAGCCCGGACAGATCGCCCAGCACATCCTGCAGCAGCATCAGCGATCCGAGCGGCGTGCACGGTACCAGCGCCTCTTCGCCCACCGCGAGTCTGCCGGCATTGACGACATGAAACCCATCGACATCCTTGGCCGGATCGATCGCCGCCAGCACTGCCTTGTCGTCGATATGGCCCGGCAGCGGCAACTGCACGAGAATGCCGTCGACAGTGTCGTCGGCGTTGAGCGCGGCGACCAGAGCGAGCAGCTCCTGCTGGCTGGTCTCGGCGGGAAGGCGATGCTCGAAGCTCTCCATCCCGGCCTCGAGAGTCGCCTTGTGCTTGGAGCGGACATAGACCTGGCTCGCGGGATCCTCGCCCACCAGCACCACGGCAAGGCCGGGCGCGCGGCCCGCCTGTTCCACAAAGCTGGGGACACGCGCGGCGAGGCGCGCGCGCAAACCGGCCGCAAAGGCCTTACCGTCGATGATCCGGGCTGTCATGGCCTGAGCCCTAGCGGCAAACGGCCCCGAATGCCACAGCCGAGCGCGGAAATCTGTGCCTTAGGCGAACTGTTCCCAGAGCCGGGGGATGATCGAATTGCGCAGGATCATCACGATCAGGATCACCACCATCGGTGCCAGGTCGATCATGCCGAGATCGGGCAGGATCTTGCGCACCGGGCGATAGAGCGGCTCGGTGATCCGATGCAGCGATTCGACCAGCTGGCGGACCAGATCGTTCTGCATGCTGACGACGTTGAACGCGATCAGCCAGGACAGCACGATCTGGATGATGATGAACCACGTCACCACCTGCAGGATGATATCCAGGATTTCGAGCACGATCTGCATGGGTCTCTCGCTATGGGCTTGTCGGATATCCTGGCCGGATATCTAGAGCGATCCAGGGTGTATTACAAGACTAAAGCGGTTACGCGCGGATCAGCGTGCCCGCACCGCGCGAGGTGAAGATCTCGAGCAGCATCGCGTGCGGGACGCGACCGTCGAGCACCACAGCCGCATCGACGCCCTGCTCGACCGCATGGACGCAGGTCTCGAGCTTGGGGATCATGCCGCCGGTGATCGTGCCGTCGGCGCGGAGCGCGGCAATGTCCTGCGGTGTCAGGTCGGTGAGCAGCTGCTTCGCCTTGTCGAGCACGCCCGAGACATCGGTCAGGAGGAACAGCCGCGATGCCCCGAGCGCCGCCGCGACCGCGCCCGCCATGGTATCGGCATTAATATTGTAGGTCTGGCCGTCGGGGCCCACGCCGATCGGCGAGACCACGGGGATCATGCCGGCGTCCGAAATGGTCTTGAGCACCGTGCAGTCGATCGCTTCGGGCTCGCCGACAAAGCCGAGGTCGATCGCGCGCTCGATATTGCTGTCGGGGTCGCGCATCGTCCGCTCGACCTTGCTCGCGCGGACGAAGCCGGCGTCCTTGCCGCTGATGCCGATCGCCTTGCCGCCGGCTGCCGCAATCCAGGTCACCAGCTCCTTGTTGATCGCGCCCAGCACCATCTCGGCGACATTGGCGGTCTCGCTGTCGGTGACGCGCAGCCCGTCGATGAACTCGGACTGGACGCCCAGCCGCTTCAGCATCGCGCCGATCTGCGGGCCGCCGCCGTGCACGACGACCGGGTTGATCCCTACGGCCTTCAACAGCACGATATCCTCGGCAAAGTCGCGCGCCAGCTCGGGATCGCCCATCGCATGGCCGCCATATTTGACGACGAAGCTCTTGCCGGCATAGCGCTGCATGAAGGGCAGCGCCTCGGTCAGCGTCTCTGCCTTGGCGAGCAGCGCGGGATCGTGAATGGTATCGCTCATGCGTCGAGCCTTTTGCCCAGCCGGACGAAGAACACAATCAGGAACGGCACCAGCGCGACCGAAAGCGCGACCTTGGCGACCATCTGGCCGACGAGCAACTGGCCGATCGGGAACACGCCGTAAAAGGCGATGGTGACGAAGATCAGCGTGTCGACGATCTGCGACAATGCCGAGGCGATCACCCCGCGCACCGCGAGGAAGCGGCCCGGCATGTTCTGCAGCTTGGAGAAGATATAGACGTTGAGGAATTGCGACACGCCATAGGCGCACACCCCTGCGGCCCAGATCCGCCCTGTCGCGCCGAGGATCAGCTGGATCGCGCTCGCATTTTCCGGCGCCATGTCGGGCGAGGGCGGCAGCGACCAGACGATCCAGGAAAGGGCCATCGAGAACAGCAGCGGCACGAAGCCGAACTTGACCAGGTTGTTGGCGGTATCGCGCCCGTGCAATTCGGCGATCGCGCTCGACACCACGACGAGCAGCAGAAAGGCGAAGATGCCCGCCTCGACCGCGA
>NZ_QKVT01000001.1:2127561-2134886 GCF_003426715.1 Blastomonas sp. UPD001 | reverse complement strand
CGTCATGTTCGCTGCCCCCCGCCACGGTCTAGGCCGCCGCCTTGGTGAGGTTGAGGAACACGTCCTCGAGATCGGGCTCGCGGGTCGACACGTCGACGATATCGTACCCGGCGGCGCGCACGCGGGTCATCACCTGGCCGGCATTGAGCCGGTCCTTGCTGTAGCCGATCTCGATCACCCGATCGGTGATCTTGCTGACCTTGTCGAAATCCGGATCGGTCGGCAGCGCGACCACATCCTGATCGAGCGTCAGCACGATCAGCTTCTCGCGCGCCATGCCGACCAGCTCGGCCGTCGGCTTGTTGGCGATCAATTTGCCATGGTTGATGATGGCGATGCGGTCGCACAGCTCCTCGGCTTCCTCGAGATAGTGCGTGGTCAGCACGATGGTGACCCCGGCGCGGTTCAATTCGCGCACATAATCCCAGAGCTGCTGGCGCAGATCGATATCGACGCCGGCGGTCGGCTCGTCGAGCACCAGGATCGGCGGCGAGTGCACCATCGCCTTCGCGACCAGCAGCCGCCGCTTCATCCCGCCGGAAAGAGTCCGCGCGTAGGCATTGGCCTTGTCCTCCAGCCGCACCGCGCGCAGCAGCTCTGCCGTGCGCCGCTCGGCCTTGGGCACGCCGAACAAGCCGGCCTGCAGCTCGAGCGCCTCGGCGGGGGTGAAGAAGGGATCGAACACGATTTCCTGCGGCACGATGCCGATCGAGGCCTTCGCGTTGCGCGGATCGGCATCGATGTCGAAGCCCCAGATGCGCGCGGAGCCCGATGTCTTGCGCACCATGCCCGACAGGATGTTGATCAGCGTCGACTTGCCCGCGCCATTGGGGCCGAGCAGACCGAATATCTGCCCGCGCGGGACATCGAAGCTGACGCCGTCGAGCGCCAGCTTGTCGGGGGCCTTGCCCGCGCCCGCATAGAGCTTGCGCAGATTGTCGATCGATATGGCAGCTTCGGTCACGCCAAGCCGATTAGCCCGACGGGGGGCCAAGCGCAAAGGGAAAGGTGGCATTGCCGCCTGACTGTGCAGGTGCAGCACGAATGCTGCCCAAATTTTGGGCACGCCTTCGCATCTGCACAAATTTTGAGCGCCTGACCGCTGAGCGGATTATCAATTCGTTAGGAATCGCGGCTTTTCGGCATTTGGCACGTGGTTTGCGTAGCTTTGCTGCGGTGACGGGGCAAACCCCGCAATAAAATAACCAATGGGGGCATAATGAAATTCATCATTGCCATAATCAAACCCTTCCGGCTCGACGAGGTGCGCGAGGCGCTCACCAGCCTCGGCGTCGCGGGCATGACCGTGACCGAGGTGAAGGGCTTTGGCCGCCAGAAGGGCCAGACCGAAATTTATCGCGGCGCCGAATATACCACCAACATGGTCCCCAAGCTGAAGCTGGAGATCGCGGTCAGCGACGATATCGCGCCGCAGGTGATCGAAACCATCCAGGCCGCCGCCAACACGGATTCCATCGGTGACGGCAAGATCTTCGTTTTCGACCTGGCGGCCGCGACGCGCATCCGCACCGGCGAGACCGGCGACACGGCACTGTAAGGGGAAAGGGGAATGATGAAACCTTTGCACACAATCGGCGCCGCGGTCGGGACGACGGCGCTCAGCGTATTTACCGCCGCCCAGGCCTGGGCCGCCACCGCCGCACCTGCGGCCGAAGTGGTCGAAGAGGCCGTCACGGCGGTTGCCGAAGGCCCGATCAAGGCCCCGACCGCCGAGCAGATGGCGGGCATGGTCGACAAGGGCGACACCACCTGGATGCTCGTTTCGGCGGTGCTGGTGCTGATGATGTCGATCCCCGGCCTCGCACTCTTCTATGGCGGCCTGGTGCGCACCAAGAACATGCTCTCGGTGCTGATGCAGGTGCTGACCATCGTGTCGGTCGCCGCGCTCGTCTGGGTCAGCTGGGGCTACAGCCTCGCCTTCACCAGCGGATCGCCTTATATCGGCGGCCTGTCCAAGGCGTTTCTTGCCGGCGTCGACGGCACTACCTTCGCCGCGACCTTCTCGAACAACGTGTATATTCCCGAGCTCGCCTTCGTGGTGTTCCAGATGACCTTCGCCTGCATCACGCCGGCGCTGATCGTCGGTGCCTTTGCCGAGCGCGTGAAGTTCACCCCGCTGATCATCTTCACCGTGCTGTGGCTGACGCTCGCCTATTTCCCGATCGCGCACATGGTGTGGTACTGGGCCGGACCGGACTTCCTGCCCGATGCGCCGACCGATACCGGTCTGCTCTGGGGCATGGGTGCGCTCGACTTCGCTGGTGGCACCGTGGTGCACATCAACGCCGGTATCGCCGGGCTGGTCGGCTGCCTCGTGATCGGCAAGCGCCTGGGCTACAAGACCGAAGCCATGCCGCCGCACTCGCTGGTGATGACCATGATCGGTGCCTCGCTGCTGTGGGTGGGCTGGTTCGGCTTCAACGCCGGATCCAATCTGGAAGCCAATGGCGTCACCGCCGTCGCCTTCATCAACACCTTTGTCGCCACCGCCGCCGCCACCGTCGCCTGGGCCGTGATCGAGCAGATCGTCCACAAGAAGCCCTCGCTGCTGGGCGCTGCCACCGGCGCGGTGGCCGGTCTGGTCGCGATCACCCCGGCTTCGGGTCTGGCCGCGCCGATGACCTCGATCCTGCTCGGCTTCGCCGCGTCGATCGTCTGTTTCTTCTTCGTCACCACGGTGAAGAACAAGCTCGGCTATGACGACTCGCTCGACGTGTTCGGCGTCCACTGCGTCGGCGGCATCATCGGCGCGATCGGCACGGGCATCGTCGCCGACCCGGCGCTCGGTGGCCAGGGCTTCTTCGACTACACCGTCTTCCCGGCGGGCGTGGGCGAATATGACATGGCCGCGCAGGTCATCACCCAGATCAAGGCGGTGGGCATCACCATCATCTGGTCGGGTCTGGTCTCCGCCGTGCTCTTCTACGCGCTCAAGTTCACCATCGGTCTGCGTCCCTCCGAAGAGGTCGAACAGGCCGGGCTCGACATCTCCGAACATGGAGAGCGCGCCTATAACTACTGAGTTTTCGAGTTTGGTCTGCGGCGGGAACAGCTAGCACCCGCCGCCGACCTCCAGAGGTTCCTCCTGCGAACTGACAACTCAAGGCCGGGATGGCAACATCCCGGCCGTTTTTTTGCGTTCGTCGTCCGAGGCTTGTCGAAGCCCGACGACGCCTTATCGGTTTCAGATCGAAACCCTATTGACAAAGCTGTCAGCAAGGTGAGACCTTCCGTCCGACAGACCGCCCCAGGCGGCACCCTTTCCGGGACCTCGCACCCCCGGACCCGGATGACCTTGCGCCGACCCCGCTGGGCCGGACCGCATTCAAGGAGAGAGCCATGGCCACCGTTTTGAAAGAACCCGGCGCCGCGCTGAATTACGACATGAGCGATGCCAGCTGGTATGTCGAAGACCGCTGGCAGGAGCCGTTCCGCCAGATGCGTGAGCAGGATCCCATCCACTGGACCGAAAACGGCATGTTCGGCAGCTTCTGGAACGTGACCAACCACAAGGCGATCCAGCATGTGGAAGCGCTGCCCGAGATCTTCTCCTCGTCCTACGAGCATGGCGGCATCACGCTCGCCGACCGGATCGACGACGGCACCGAGCTGGTGATGCCGATGTTCATCGCGATGGACCGGCCCAAGCATACCGGCCAGCGCCGCACCGTCGCGCCCGCCTTCACTCCCACCGAGATGAAGCGCATGTCGGACGACATCCGCCGCCGCACCGCCGAGATCCTCGACGGCCTGCCCTGGGACCAGCCGTTCGACTGGGTCGACAAGGTCTCGATCGAGCTGACCACGCAGATGCTCGCCATCCTGTTCGACTTCCCCTGGGAGGACCGCCGCAAGCTCACCGAATGGTCCGACTGGGCTGGCGATATCGAGCTGATCCATAGCGAGGAGATGCGCCAGGAGCGGCTCAAGCACCTCTATGAGATGGGCGCCTATTTCAAGAAGCTGTGGGATGCCAAGATCAACGCCGAGCCCACGCCCGACCTCATCTCGATGATGATCCATTCGGACGCGATGAGCGAGATGGACGAGTTCGAGTTCATGGGGAACCTCATCCTGCTGATCGTCGGCGGCAACGACACGACGCGCAACTCGATGTCGGGGCTGGTCTATGGCCTGCAGCAATTCCCCGACCAGCGCGAGAAGCTCGAGCAGAACCCGGCGCTGATCCCCAATGCGGTGCAGGAGATCATCCGCTGGCAGACCCCGCTCGCGCATATGCGCCGCACCGCACTCGAGGATTACGACCTGTTCGGCAAGACCATCAAGAAGGGCGACAAGCTCGCTTTGTGGTACATCTCGGGCAATCGCGACGAGAGCGTGTTCGAGGATGCCGACAAGATCATCGTAGACCGCGAGAATGCGCGGCGGCACCTGGCGTTCGGCTACGGCATCCACCGCTGCGTCGGGGCGCGCCTCGCCGAGCTGCAGATCGCGATTCTGCTCGAGGAAATGGCCAAGCGCCGGATGCGCGTGAACGTGCTCGAGGAGCCGGTGCGCGTGCGCGCGTGCTTCGTGCACGGCTATCGCTCGATGCAGGTGTCTTTAAGCAAATATTGAAGCCGCGTTGGCGGTGCTTGCGTAACTGTGGCATTGTCCCGGGCGAAATGGCCGGGACGATGACACGGGATCGGATCATGCAACGACGCGAATTTCTGAACGCCGGACTGCTCGGCGCTGCAGGCCTTGGGCTGTTCGGCCTGGCGAACTTCTCCTTTGGTGCGGCCAGCGCGCGCGCCAAGGGCAAGTTCGAGATCACCAAGACCGATGCGCAGTGGAAGCAGCAGCTGACGGCGGATCAATATTATGTGCTGCGCCAGGAAGGGACCGAACGGCCCTTTACCAGCCCGCTCAACAAGGAAAAGCGCGCGGGCACCTTCGTCTGCGCCGGATGCCAGCTGCCGCTGTTCTCGTCGAAGACCAAATATGAGAGCGGCACCGGCTGGCCGAGCTTCTACGCGCCGCTGCCCAGGGCGGTGGGCACCAGCACCGACCGCCTGCCGCGCGCGGCGATATCGGTCGCGATCAGCACCTTGATCTCGCCATCCTTGAACGCGGCGAGCGCGGCGGTGCGCTGCGACTGGCTCTTGTTGCCATGGATCGCGGCAGAGCGGATGCCCGCGCCTGCCAGCACGCGCACCACCTTGTCCGCGCCATGCTTGGTGCGGGTGAAGACGAGCGCGCGCTCGGGCTTGATCTCGCGCAGCTTCAGCGTCAGCAGCGCCTGCTTCTCGCTCTGGCTGACAAAGGTGACATACTGTTCGACACGCTCGGCCGTCGTCGACTGCGGCGCGACCTCGACCCGCACGGGGTTGTTGAGGAAGCGCGCGCCCAGTTCGGCAATCGCCTTGGGCATGGTCGCCGAGAAGAACAGGCTCTGGCGCTGCTTGGGCAGCATCGAGGCGATGCGCTTCAGCGGCACGATGAAACCGAGGTCCATCATCTGGTCGGCCTCGTCGAGCACGAAGATCTCGACATTCTCGAGCGTGATCGCGCGCTGCTCGATCAGGTCGAGCAGGCGGCCCGGCGTCGCGACGAGCACGTCGGTGCCGGCCTGGAGCTTGCGCTTCTGCTGGTTGATCGGCACGCCGCCGAACACGCAATTGACCGAGAGGTTCAGGTAGCGCGCATAGACGCGCATGTTCTCGGCAATCTGCGCCGCGAGCTCGCGCGTCGGCGAGAGCACCAGCATCCGGACGCCGCGATGGCTCCGGCCCTTGGCTTCCTTGGCGAGGTGATGCAGCGAGGGCAGCGAAAAGGCTGCGGTCTTGCCGGTGCCGGTCTGGGCGATGCCCAGCAGGTCGCGGCCTTCGAGCAATGCGGGGATGGCATCGCGCTGGATCGGCGTGGGCGTATCGTAACCCTTCGAATCGAGCGCACGAAGGATCGGATCGGCCAGGCCAAGTTCATGAAAATAGGACATAGTTACTCTTCAAACAGAGCAAGGCGCGAACCACGCCCATTTCGGGCGGCGCGCGCATTGCGGGGTTCAGAAGCCTCCGGAATGGTCCGGAAACTTCAGGAAAACGCCCCGCGTGAATTGGGATGTTCTGGGATAAGGGCAGCGGGGTTTCAGGACCCGGCCTATCGCCGACCTGCCTTGCGGGCGGGGTCGGAACGAAGTTCACGCTGCCGGTTCATAGGGGCATTGGGAAGGATTCCCGTGCCGAGGCGCGCTGCCTGGAGCGGCATATGAGGACAAAGCGGTAGAAAAGCAAGGAAATTCGCGGGACGCCGGTGCGGGATCGCGAATCAGGCGGCTTCCTGCGCGTCCGCCGGGCCACCGATCAGCACGAAGCGACGGTCGCAATAGCCGCATTCGACATAGCCCTTCTCGTCGATCTGCAGCCAGACGCGCGGATGGCCGAGCGCTGCGCCGCCGCGAATCTCGCTGGCGCCATCGCAGGCGACACGGGCGGTGGTGGTGCGGACGGTTTCGGGCGGTGTGATCATGGCTGCGCGATTATCAAAAGCCGCAACGCCATGCAATCGGGCTTTGGTGCAAAGATCAGGCCTGGCCGTGCTTTTCGAGCACGATGCGTGCCTCGGCGGCATCCTCGGGCAGCACCATGATCCGCGCGGGCGTCATGAACCCCAGCCCGAGCCCGGCCATGCCACCATCGAAGATATGCGCGTCAATCCCCTCGGCGGCGAGCGCCAGCCGCGCCATCTCGGCCTCGATCCGGTCGCTATATTCGGCAATCGCCTTGAGGCTCATGCCCGCTCAGCCCCCTTGTCGCTGAAATCCGGGGCATCGGTGAAATAGCGCGTGGTCGGCGTGGTCGGCAGCCCGTCGATCGAGCGGGTGCGTCCTGCCGTCCTGGCGAGCCACGCTTCGGCGTCCATCTGCCGATGCGCCTTTTTCAGCGTCTCGCGCTCGCGCTCCATCTGCATCACCGGCACGCCCCAACCGCAGCTGGTCTGCACGCTATCCACGCTGATGTCGAAAATCTGCCGCGTGCCGGGCATCATCGTGAAATGCGCCGCCAGTTCGTCCCAATCGGCATCCTGCGGCAGCACCGGGCGGCCGCGCCCGTAGAGACGCAGGATTAGTGCCGGGTTCTCGAACGCGCAGAACATGATGGTGATGCGGCCATCGGCGACGAGATGCGCGTGCGTCTCGTTGCCCGATCCGCCAAGATCGAGATAGGCGACGCGCTTGTCGCCGAGCACACGAAACGCATCATAGCCCTTGGGGCTCAAGTTGATCCGCGCGCCCTCGGCCGCGGTCGCGACGAAGAAGATCGGCTGGCGCGCGGATCAACTTGAGCCCCAAGGGCTATGAT
>NZ_QKVT01000001.1:2121657-2127461 GCF_003426715.1 Blastomonas sp. UPD001 | reverse complement strand
GGGGCGGCCGGCGCTGTTCTGGCGCGGGCAGCGGATCGGCCTGCTGGTGCGCGGGGCGTCGCTCGGCCATCCGCGATTTCAGCCCGACCGCGCGCTCGATGCCATCCCCCGCCCCGATCGGGAGGCGCTTCTGGCGCATGTCACGGACTGGCTCGAGGCGCATCTCAAAAAGGCGCTCGCCCCGGTGCGTGCGCTCACCCGGGCCGCCGAGGACAAGCGCTGCTCCGGCCCGCTGCGCGCGCTGCTGGTGCAACTGGTCGAGGCAGGCGGGGCGATTCCCCGGACCGAGGCCGAGCCGCTGATCGCCGCGCTCGACGGGCCTTCGCGGCAGGTGCTGCAGCGGCTGGGCGTGCGGCTGGGTAGCCTCGACATTTTCTGCGCCGCGATGATCCGCGCCGATTGCCAGGCGATGCTGCGGCTGATGCGCGCGGTGCGTGCGGGCGCAGCGCTGCCGGAGGCGCTCGATCCCGCGATCGAGAGCCTGCGCGCGGTGGTTCCCGCATCGGCCCTGCCGGGTGAGGGGCATCCGGCCTATCGCGGGCTCGGCGACCAGGCGCTGCGCGTCGACATGGCGGAAAAGCTCATCCGCGCTGCGCATGATGCCAAGGGTAATGCAGCCAGCTTCGCCATCGATCCCGCGCTTGCCATCTCGATGGGGCTCACCGCCGCCAATGCCGAGCGGTTGATGCGCGCGGCGGGCTTCCGGCGCGAGGCGACGCCCGCCGACGCCGGGGCGGACGCCGGATCGGACAAGCAAAGGTTATGGCGCTGGCGGGGGCTGGCGCGGAAAAAGGCTCAGGGCCCAGCGGCGGGCCAGGAGAACCGGGGACATTTTGCCGCGCTGAAGGAATGGAAGGTGGCGATTGGCTGAAAAGGGCGGCGGAGCATCCTCATCGATCGGCAACGCGGGCGCGCATATGCGCATGGACCTGCTGCTCTGGTATCTGCGGCTGGTGCGCAGCCGATCGCAGGGCAAGATGCTCGCCGAGCAGGGGGTGATCCGCAGCAACGGCCACCGCGTCGTCAAGGCGCACCACGCGGTGCGCTGCGGCGATATCCTCACCGTGCCGCAGGGCAGCCGGGTGCTGGTGCTGCAGATCGACCATCTGCCCCGACGCCGCGGACCGGCGGACGAGGCGCTCGCCTGTTACAGCGAACCCACAGAAGCGCGCGCGACCGGATAAAGCGGGGCTTGGGACGGGCAAGGCAGCGCCATATTGACGCATCGGCCTTGTGACAATAGCAAGGCGCCCAGAATCACTGCGGCATCATTATGCCATCACCACGCCCGACCGGTGCCCCGCGCCGGTACGCATTCAGGGGAGCGATCACAGCCGATGACCTATGTTGTCACCGACGCCTGCATCAAGTGCAAATATATGGACTGCGTCGAAGTCTGTCCGGTGGACTGCTTCTATGAGGGCGAGAACATGCTGGTGATCAACCCCAGCGAGTGCATCGACTGCGGCGTGTGCGAACCCGAATGCCCCGCCGAAGCCATCCTGCCCGATACCGAGGACGGCCTGGAAAAGTGGCTCGAGCTCAACACCAAGTTCAGCGCCGAATGGCCCAATATCACGGTCAAGCGCGACAGCCCGCCCGATGCCGATGAATACAAGGGCAAGGAAGGCAAGTACGAAGCCTATTTCTCGCCCGAGCCCGGCGAGGGCGACTGATCGATCTGCAAATCCTCCCCTGTAAGGCGAGGTGGCATCGCACAGCGATGACGAAGGGTTGTCCTCGCCGGAGCAAGGCGGACACCCCTCCACTACTGCGTGGTCCCCCTCCCCTTGCAGGGGAGGACTGAACTGCGGAAAGGCCAGCGGAATATTCCCCTCCCTGGACAGGGAGGGGCCAGGGGTGGGGCCACTGTGCCGACCTCCATCCGGCCAATCTGCACCGCCCGATGCAAACGTTCGCGGTTTCCGTAGCGTAATCCCCCCAACGCGATTGTTTTTTCGCGCCGACATCCCATCTAGGACCGGAATGGCCATTACGGGGTGGCTATTTTGTGACGAATCTGTTAAGTGCGGCCTATTGGCGCAGCGGGTTTGCGCTGATTGGTGTCCCACTCTCGGCACATTGAGGAGAAACAATCGAACGGCTGACATGCGAGTTCGAAAAGGCTCCCGCTTCCCCTGAATACAGAAAGGTTTTTGAATGGCCGCCAAAGCGCTGTCTTTTGATGTAGGCGATTATGTGGTTTATCCCAAGCACGGTGTCGGCCGTGTTGTGGAACTTCAGAAGGAAGAAATTGCCGGCATGCAGCTCGAGCTGTACGTGCTGCGCTTCGAAAAGGAACGGATGACCCTGCGCGTTCCTGTGAACAAGGTCGAAAGCATCGGCATGCGCAAGCTGTCTTCGGACAAGACGCTGCGCGAAGCGATGGAAACGCTCAAGAGCAAGCCCAAGGTCAAGCGCACCATGTGGTCGCGCCGTGCGCAGGAATATGAAGCCAAGATCAATTCGGGTGATCTGGTCTCGATCGCCGAAGTGACCCGCGACCTGTTCCGTCCCGACGACCAGCCCGAACAGAGCTATTCGGAGCGGCAGATCTTCGAAGCCGCCTCGAGCCGCCTGGCGCGCGAACTGGCCGCGATGGAAAAGACCGACGAGCCCGCCGCGCTCAAGAAGATCCTCGAGATCCTGAACGCCGCCGCGCCGCAATACTACGAAGCCGCCGAATAAGCGCTTTCGTCATCGACGTTTCAGCAAGACCCCGGATCGGTGGAGGCCGATCCGGGGTCTTGCTATTTCCGGTCCGCGAACCCGGCCCGTCATTCACGCGAACGCGGAAATCCCGCTTTCCGTCAAAGGTTGAAGAAGAAGCGGGACCCCCGCCTGCGCGGCGGTGACGAGCAGGGCGATGCAGCGCGACTGGTTGCAGCGCTTTTCGGCATCAGGCAGGATGGCGCAAAATCATCAGGGGGGAGCCATCGTGACCAGCCAGGCCTGGCCGCCGATCGATCATCGACCCGGTTTCACGCTGCCCGCATTGCTGTTCTGGGCGGCGATCCTCTCGACGCTGCCTGTGGTCTGGCTCAACGTGCTGCCCGCGCTCGGCGGCGGGGCGCAGCAGACCCATGCCGACCATAGCCTGTGGATCGTTCTGCACGCGCTGACCGGGTTTCTGACGCTCGTCTCGGGCTTTCTCGCGCTCTACATGGGCTGGACCCGCGCCGCGTTCGATTATCACCGCCATACCGGCTGCACCTATGTCGGTGCAGGGATGACCATGGCGTTCGTCGCGCTGTTCCTCGCGATCAGCGACCCGCACCGCAATCCGGCGAGCGGCTGGGCGACCGGCACGCTGGCGGTGGCATGGCTGGTCGCGACCTCGATGGGCTGGCGGCAGGGCAGCCGCAGGTTGTGGCGTTCGCACCAGATGTGGATGATCCGCTCGATGGTGCTGACCTGGACCTTCGTCTTCTGCCGCCTGGCGCAGCGGCTGGACGATCTGGAAGGGATCGCTCCGGCATTCGGCATCTGGGCCTATTGGCTCGGGCCGCTGCTGATCGCGGAGATCGGGCTGCAGCTTTGGAACCGCCGCAGGTCCGCCTGACCCTCCCTCAACTCTTGTACAGACTGTCGAGCCGGTCCTGATACCGACCGCGGATGACATGCCGCCGGATCTTCATCGAGGGCGTCATCTCGCCGTTCTCGATGGTGAAAGGCTCGTCGGCAAAATTGAACTGGCGCACCTTCTCGATCACCGACAGATCGGCATTGACCCGGTCGATCGCCGCGCGCACCGCCGCCTTGAACTGCGGATTGGCCTGGAGCGCGGCAAAATCGACCTTGAGGTCCTGCGCGCTCGCCCATTCCATCGTCCATTCGGGATCGGGCACGACCAGCCCGACCAGATAGGGTCGCCGGTCGCCGACCACCATTGCCTGGTGAATCTCGGGCTGCAGCGTCAGCATGCCCTCGACCTTTTGCGGCGAGACATTGTCGCCCTTGTCGTTGACGATCAGGTCCTTCTTGCGGTCGGTGATCGCGATGCGCCCGGCCTCGTCGATGTAACCGATGTCGCCGGTGTGCAGCCAGCCGTCCTTGAGCACGCGCGCGGTCTCTTCGGGGTTCTGCCAGTATCCGTGCATGACGAGCTCGCCGCGCACCAGGATCTCGCCATCCTCGGCGATGCGCACCTCGGTATCGGCGAGCGGCGGACCGACCGTGTCCATCTTCAGCCCCACCTTGGGCCGATTGCACGCGATGATCGGCGCGGCCTCGGTCTGGCCATAGCCCTGGAGCAGCGTCAGCCCGAGCGCGTGGAAGAACACGCCGATCTCCGGATTGAGCGGCGCGCCGCCCGAGACCATCGCCTTGATCCGCCCGCCGAACCGCGCCTGGATCTTGGGGCGCAGGCTCTTGGACAGGATGAAGTCCATCGGCTTGTCGACGATGCCGGCGCGGCCCGCGAGCTGCTTTTCCCCCAGCGCCATCGCGCGCTCGAACAGGAAATTGGCGACCTTGCCCTGCTTCTGGATCTGCTTGAGGATGCGCGCGCGCAGCACCTCGAACAGGCGCGGCACCACGACCATCAGCGTCGGGCGCACCTCCTCGATATTGCTCGCGAGCTTCTCGAGCCCTTCCGAATAATAGATCTGCGCGCCCAGCCCGATCGGAAAGAACTGGCCGGCGCTGTGCTCATAGGCATGGCTGAGCGGCAGGAACGACAGGAACACCTCCTCGTCCCAGCCGAAATCCTCGGTGATCACGCGGGTGGGACCTGCGACATTGTGCAGGATCGCGCCATGGTGCTGCATCACGCCGCGCGGCGCGCCGCCGGTGCCGCTGGTGTAGATGATGCACGCAGTGTCCTGCCGCGTCAGCGTCGCGGCGTCGGCGCGCACCTGGGGCAGCAATTCGGCCTGGCGCGCATCATCGCCGGTGACCAGATCGGACCAGTTGTGCGCGCGGAAGCGGCTCGCCTGACCCACCCTGACCGGTTCCATGCCGATCACATGCCACGCATTGCCGGCGCGCAGCACCGCCGGCAGCAGCGTCCGCGCCAGCTTGGAATCGGAGACGATGACCGCGCGCGCGCCCGAATTGTCGAGAATGTGCTGGTGGTCGCGCTCGGTATTGGTAGTGTAGGTCGGCACGGTGACGCAGCCCGCGGCCATGATCGCGAGGTCCGCTATGCACCATTCGGGCCGGTTCTCGCTCACCAGCATCACCCGGTCGCCACGCTGCAACCCCATGTCCTTGAGCGCATGCGCGAGTTCCGCGACCTGGCCCGCCGCCTGCCGCCAGCTGATCGGCGTCCAGGCCCCGCCGCGCTTGGCCCAGAGAAACGGCTTGTCGCCCAGCTCGTCCGCCCGCGCGAAGAACAGGTCGAGCAGATTGTTGAAACGGGCAAACTGGTCGAGAGACTTGTTGGCGATCACCGGGTCAGGGCTCCTCTTGCGGCCACGCTTGGTGCGCGCGGTCTGTGATATGCGGGTCTAGAGTGGTTTCGAGTGAAATGGAACATTTCACGGCTCGGAAATCACGGCACGACAGAAAGCTGGACCGCGCTTCTGTTTCCATCAGAAGCGAACAAGGTCCAGCGGGCTTTGGTTGCATGGGCAATCAGCCGAATGTGCGTCACAGCGCGAGTTTGCGCCCCGCCTTGCCCAACGCGGCCTTGTCCTCGGCATCGAGCCCGAACTTGAGGCCGAGCCACACCAGCGGCAAGAAGCAGGCGAACTGGATCGCGGCGCGCGGCACCATGCCCAGGCCCTGGAAGAGCCAGCCGATCAGCCAGAGCGCACCAAACCCGCCGACCCCGCAAGCCAGCGCGCGCAGGAAATGGCGGT
>NZ_QKVT01000001.1:2113081-2121557 GCF_003426715.1 Blastomonas sp. UPD001 | reverse complement strand
GGCGCGCGCCAGAGCAGGCCGAGATCGTAATAGCGCCCGAGCAGCCGCACCGAGAGCCAGGCGGTGACGCCGAGCGAGACGATATGCGCGATGAACAGCCCGAACAGCCGCACGCCCAGCGCATAGAGCGCGACGGCGACGATCAGCCGCGCGATCTGCTCCCAGAAGATACGCAGGCGAATCTCGGGCCCGAAGGCGCGGCGCGCGCGCGCGGCAGCGGTCGCGATCTCGAGCGCGACCGTCAGCGGCAGCGTCCACACGAACAGCGCGATCAGCGCGGGCAGATGCGGGCGCATCGCCGGCTCGACCGAGAATTGGGGCGCGATCGCAGGCGCGGCGAGCGTGATGCACAAGGCCACGAACGCGGACGGGATCACCGTCACCAGCAGCGCATAGCGCACCACGCCATGTTCGGCCTCGCGGCTGGCGGCGGAGGGGATCGAGCGCTGCAGCCCCTGCGCCAGCGACAAGGTGGTCAGCGTCGAGAGCACGTTCACCGCCGCCCAGAGCACGACATAGCTGCCATAGGTGGCGAGCCCGAACATCCACACGAAGGCAGGCTGGGTGACGATCTCGATGATCGCGCCCATGCGTGCCAGGCCCGATAGCGCCGCGCCGCTCGCCACATCGGCACGGCTGACGGCGGGGGCGGGGGGTGCAGGATCGGGCGTGTCTGCGGCCACGGGCTGCGGCCTATTCCTCGGTGCGGATGAGGACGGTCTCGCCGACCATCAGGAACAGGAAGAAGGGCGACCAGGCCGCAAGGATCGGCGGATAGGCGCCCAGATTGCCCATCGCGAGCGCAAAATTGTCCGCGACGAAATAGGCAAAGCCGAGCGCCATGCCGATCACCGCGCGGATGAACAACTGGCCCGAGCGCGCGAGGCCAAAGGCGGCGACCGCGCCCAGAAGCGGCATCAATAGCGCCGATAGCGGACCCGACAGCTTGTGCCACAGATTGGCCTCGAGCGCCGCGGTCGGGCGCCCGGCGGCCTTGAGCTCGGCGATCGCGGTCCATAGCTGCGGGAAGGACAGGCCATCGGCATTGACCTTGGACAGCGTGAACTGGTCGGGCCGGACATCGCCTGCGGTGACAATATCGCCCAGCGCCTGTTTCTGCCCCGTCGCGACATCGAACTGGGTGGCGTCGGTCAGCTTCCAGCCCTGGCCGGTATAGGTGCCCTCGCGCGCGTTGACGATCCGCGCCATGCCGCCCTGGCGGTCGCGCTGATAGACCGAAACTCCGGTGAGCCGTGTCGCATTGCCCCGGCCTTCGACCGTATCGGCCTGGATGATATTGTCGCCCTCGCGCACCCAGATGTTCGACTTGACGTTGGAATCGCGCGGGATGGGCCCGAAATCGGCGGCTTCCCAGGCGTCGAGCGTGGCGGTGGCGCGGGTGAGGATGCGCTCGGAAAAGACGAAGGTGATCGCCGAGACGCCGAGCGCGGCGATCAGCAGTGGTGCGAGCACCTGGTGCGCGGAAAGCCCCGCCGCCTTCATCGCCACGACCTCGCTGTTCTGGTTCAGCGTCGCGAGCGTGATGATCGTCGCGAGCAGCACCGAGAAGGGAAGGACAAGGTCGATGATCTGCGGCGCGCGCAAGCTGATATAGGTCAGCAGTTCGGCCTGACCGTTGCCGGGATAGGCGAGGATCTTGCCGCTTTCGCCGAGCAGGTCGAGCGACTGGAGGACGATGAACAGCAGCGCCACCACCGCGAGGATGCTGGTGAGAAACTTGCGCGCCATGTAGATGGCGACGGTGCGCGAGGGGAAGAATTCGAAATGCATCGCGCTTGCGCCTATTCCTGGAAGGACCGCTTGCGGCCGAAGCTGAACAGCCCGCGCACCGCCGCGCCCGATTTGGCGAAGACCTTTTCCAGCGCGCCGATCGGCTGGCCGCCGGGCACGAACGCCACCTGATAGTACATCCAGCCGATCAGCGCCGAAAACAGCGCGAACGGCACCCACAGGGCGATGATCGGATCGACCAGCCCCAGCGCACCGACATCCTCGCCATATTCGTTGATCTTGTGATAGGTCACGATCATCACGATCGACAGGAACACGCCCAGCGCCGAGGTCGATCGCTTGGGCGGGATCGCCAGCGCCACCGCGAGCAGCGGCATCAGCAGCATCATCACCACCTCGACCATGCGGAAATGGAAATTGGCGCGCGTCTGGTTGCGCTGCGCTTCGGGGATGCTGGCATCGGTGCCGATGCGGACGAGCTCGGGAATGGTGTATTCGCGGTCCTTGCCGCCGCCGCGCCTGCGGAAGGATTCGATCTTGGGCAGATCGATCGGCAGGTCATGGTTGCTGAAGGTCAGCACGCGCGGCGTCTGGTAGCCCGGCGAATCGTGCACCAAGGTGCCGTTGGTCAGGCGGAAGATGATGGTGTTGGGATCGTCGGTCGCGAGGAACTTGCCGCGTTCGGCCGTGACCGAGAGCGAGGTGCCCGACCGGGCCTCGGCGCGCACGAAAATGCCGTAAAGCTCGCGCCCGCCGTCGCGGCTCTGCTCGATGCGCAGCGTCATCCGGTCGCCGAGCTGGGTGAATTCGCCGACCTTGATCGACGCGCCCAGCGCACCCGAGCGCAGCTCGAATCCCAGTTCCTCATAGGCATAGCGCGCCTTGGGCTGGATATAACCGACCAGAGCGAGGTTCACGAGCATCAGCCCGACCGCGAACATGTACGGCACGCGCAGCAGCCGGGTGTAGCTGAGGCCGACGGCACGGAACACGTCGAGCTCCGACGACATGGCGAGCTTGCGAAAGGCGAGCAGGATGCCGAGCAGCAGGCCGATGGGGATGCCGAGCGAGAGATATTCGGGCAGCAGGTTGGCAAGCATGCGCCACACGACGCTGACCGGGCCGCCCTCTGCCGCGACAAAGTCGAACAGGCGCAGCATCTTGTCGAGCACCAGCAGCATGGCCGCGAGGATCAGCGTGCCGACCAGCGGAAAGAAGACGAGACGGGCAATATAAGCGTCTGTGGCGGTTAGCAATTTCAACTTATTGTCGCCCTGTCACCATGATTTGGCCGCAAACGCTTCCCATAAGCAGATGGTAAAGGGGGCTCATCGGCCTTGTCCGCGCCATCCGGAGCGGCACGGCTATAGCTTCTGGGAACGATTACGTCATGTTCAAAATTGCGGCAAAATCACTGGCTTGTCTGGCTGCGGGCGGCATCGCCTTTGCGGGCCTGGTGCCCGTGGCCAGCGCGCAGCGTCAGGAAATCGGCAACGACATGCGCAAATGTGCCGACGGGGCGGACGGCCCGGCGGTGCATGTGACGGTCAGCGGCTTCAAGGCGAACACGGGGCGAATCCGCGTCCAGGCCTATCCCGCCACCAAGGCGAGCTGGCTGGAAAAGGGTGCGTGGATCAACCGCATCGATACTGCCGTCGCCCCGCGTGGCGGCAGGATGAGCTTCTGCGTGCCGCTTCCGGCCACTGGCGCCTATGGCATTGCCGTACGCCACGATGTCGATGGCAGCGGCAAGTCCGGCTGGAACGACGGCGGCGGTTTCTCGAACAACCCCTCGCTCTCGCTGCTCAGCCTCAAGCCTTCTGCGGGCAAGACCGCCATCCGGGTGGGTCCCGGCGTTACGCGCATCCAGGTGGTCCTGAACTACCGCCAGGGGATGACGATCAAGCCGATAGGATGACCTGAATGACTCTCGTTGCGCTCATTTCCAATCCGCGCTCGACCGGCAACAAGGCAATGTTGCCGGCGGTGCGCGATTATTGCGCGCGCAACCCGGACATCTTCCATTACGAGGTCGAAGAGGTCCACCAGATTGCTGACGCGCTGCGCGCCATCGCGCTGGTCAAGCCGCGCGTGCTCGTGATCAACGGCGGTGACGGCACGGTGCAGGCGACGCTGACCGAGCTCTATCATGGCGGCCATTTCGGCAAGTCGCCGCCCGCGGTCGCGGTGCTGCCCAACGGCAAGACCAACCTGATCGCGCTCGACCTCGGTGCACGCGGCAAGCCGCTGCCGACGCTCGACCGGATCGTCGAGATCGCGCGCAACGACCTGGAAAGCCATATCGTGGTGCGCCAGCTGATCGCGCTGTCCGATGGCGAGGACGGGCGTCCGGTGCTCGGCATGTTCATGGGCGGGGCGGGGCTCGCCGAGATCATCCTGTACTGCCGCCAGAAAATCTATCCGCTGGGCCTTCCCAATTCGGTCAGCCATTTCATCGCGGCGATCGCGGGGCTGTTCACGATGCTGTTCGGGCTGACCGCCAAGTTTCTGCCGATCACGCGATCGGCGCTGCGCATCTCCTATTTCCAGAAGGGCGAGCTCAACGGCAGCTTCATCGTGGTGATGGTCACCACGCTGGAAAAGCTGCTTCTCGGCAGTCGCGCGGAAAGCGGGCCGTCGCCCACCGGGCAGATGAAGTTCATCGCGGTCGAGCACAACCGCGCCGGGCTGACGACGATGCTGATCGACACGCTGATGGGCCGTTTCGGCACGCGGCGCGGGCGCGGCGTGCATCTGGCGCGCGAGGACATGATCCGCATCGACAGCGATCGCACGCGCAGCCGGGTCATCCTGGACGGCGAGATCTTCGAGGCGAGCGCGGGCAAGCCGATCATCCTGCGCTCGACCGAGCCGGTGCCGTTCCTGCGCCTGGCGGCTTGATCGATCGCGCTTCTGTCCTGATTCGTCATTCCCGCGAAAGCGGGAATCCCGCTATGGCAGCGACATTCGAAGAAAAGCGGGACCCCCGCCTGCGCGGGGGTGACGAGCAAATCTGGGTTGTGCCTTGAACTCTCTCCCATCCCTGATCGCCGCAGAGGCGCTGCAGCCGGTCGATCCGCGCATCACCGGCTTTGCGCGCGCGATCATCGCGCCGTTCGGCGATACGGCGCGCGCGGTAATCTTCTACGGATCATGCCTGCGCGAGGCTCAGCTCGACGGGCTGATGCTCGATTTCTATGTCATCGTGTCGGATTATGCGGCGGCCTATCGCGCGGCGAACAAGGCCGGGTGGATGGCGCGCGCCAATGCGCTGATCCCGCCCAATGTCTTCCCGGCGGCGCATGACAATCTCGCCGCCAAATATGCGGTGCTGAGCGAGGCGGACCTCGAGCGCGCCTGTTCGATGCAGGCGGGCGATGTCTCGGTCTGGGCGCGCTTTGCCCAGCCGGTGCGGATCGTGTGGAGCGCCGATGCTGCCGCCGAAGCGTACGCGATCGAGGCGCTGTGCGCCGCGCCGGTGACCTTGCTGCGACACGCCGCACCGGTCGCCGACGGCGCAGCGGCAGACCCGCTCCGCTTGTGGCGCACCGGGTTCACCCGAACCTATGGCGCGGAACTGCGCGCCGAACGCGGCGACCGGCCGGACAAGGTGGTCGATTTCGCACCCGACCATTACATCGCGGTCGGCGCGGCGATCGCGCGCGAGGTGCCCGATCTGGCCGCCATGCCGCGCGACGAGGCAGAAAGACGCTGGGCGACGCTCAGGGCGCGCGGCAAGCGGCTGACCGTCGCTCGGCTCGCCAAGGCGAGCTTCACCTTTGCCGGCGGGATCGATTATCTCGCCTGGAAGATCAACCGGCACGCGGGGACCGCGATCGCGATCAAGCCCTGGCAGCGCCGATGGCCGCTGGTTGCCGCCCTGTTCCTGGTGCCGAAGCTGCTGAAAAGCGGGGCGGTGAAGTGATCCCCGACCGAAACGAAAAACCCCCCTTCCGGTCCTTCCGGAAAGGGGGTTGATCGAATATCAGCTCAGGCCATTGAGTTGTCGGTAATGGCCGTTGCGCTAGCCTTTACGGTTGAACCGCGTGTCGGTTCCTCACCAATTAGCGGATGAGGCTCAGCACGCCCTGCTGGCTCTGGTTCGCCTGGGCGAGCATCGCGGTCGACGCCTGGCTGAGGATCTGGGCCTTGGCGAGGTTGGTCGATTCTTCCGAGAAGTTCGCATCCTGAATACGCGAACGCGCTTCCGACAGGTTGGTCGAGCGGTTGACCAGGCTCGAGACAGTCGCCTGCAGGCGGTTCTGGCTCGCACCCAGGCTTGCCTGTGCGGTGGTGATCGTGTTCAGCGCGGTGTCGAGCGCGGTCAGCGCTGCGGCCGGGTCGCCGGTGCCGGTCAGGTCGCCGATGTCGACGGTATCGATGCCCAGGCCAACGGTCGTCACGTTGGTGAGCGCGATGCTGACGGTATCACCCGAAGCGATGCCCGTCTGGATGGCAACGGGCGTGGCCGTGTTGAGCAGCGACACGCCGTTGAAGTTGGTCTTGTTGGCCACATCGTTGACCTGCGCCTTCAGGGCGGTGACTTCCGCCTGGAGGTTGGTGCGGTCGCTGTTGGCCAGCGTGCCCGAAGCCGACTGGACGGCCAGCTCGCGCATGCGCTGCATCATGTTGACGATTTCGTTCATGCCGCCTTCGGCCGTCTGCGCCAGCGAGATGCCGTCGTTCGCGTTGCGCACGGCCTGGTTGAGGCCGCGGATCTGCGAGGTCATGCGGGTGGCGATGGCGTTGCCGGCCGCATCGTCAGCAGCGGAGTTGATGCGCTTGCCGGTCGACAGGCGATCGATCGACCTCGACAGGCTGCTCTGGGCAGCGGTCGAAGCATTGGCAGCCCTCAGGGCCGCAACGTTGGTTCCAATAACGGTCATTGTTGAGTCCTTTCACTTCTTCCTTGCGACCGCCCCATGGCTGAGGCGGTCTCAAGCGCTTGGACGGCTGGGGCTGACGGGAAATTAAGTGAAAGACGTCAGTTTTTTGGCGGACGCGTCATGTTTTTGACAAACGCCCGTCAGCCCCCCTGATGGTTTTAGCGGATGAGGCTCAGCACGCCCTGCTGGCTCTGGTTGGCCTGGGCGAGCATCGCCGTCGATGCCTGGCTGAGGATCTGCGACTTGGCGAGGTTGGTCGATTCCTCGGAGAAGTTCGCATCCTGGATGCGCGAGCGCGCTTCCGACAGGTTGGTCGAGCGGTTGACCAGGCTCGAGACGGTCGCCTGCAGACGGTTCTGGCTCGCGCCGAGGTTCGCCTGTGCGGTGGTGATGGTGTTGAGCGCGGTGTCGAGCGAGGTCAGCGCGGCAGCGGCGCCGACATCGGTGGCGATGGTGATGGCGTTGATGCCCAGACCCGTGGCGGTCACGTCCGCAAGCGCGATGTTCATCGTGTCGCCCGAGGCGCTTCCGGTCTGGATGGTCACGGGGCCTGCGGTGTTGAGCAGGGCGACGCCGTTGAAATTGGTCTTGCCGGCGACGTCGTTGACCTGAGCGATCAACGCGGTGACTTCCGCCTGCAGGTTGGTGCGGTCGCCCGCGGCCAGCGTGCCCGAGGCCGACTGGACGGCCAGTTCGCGCATGCGCTGCATCATGTTGACGATCTCGTTCATGCCGCCTTCGGCCGTCTGCGTCAGCGAGATGCCGTCATTCGCATTGCGCACGGCCTGGTTGAGGCCACGGATCTGCGAGGTCATGCGGGTGGCGATGGCATTGCCTGCGGCATCGTCAGCAGCGGAGTTGATGCGCTTGCCGGTCGACAGGCGATCGATCGACTTCGACAGGCTCATCTGGGCCGAGGTCGAAGCGTTAGCGGCGCGAAGCGCCGCGACATTCGTTCCGATAACAGTCATCTCATATTCCTTTCGATGGGGCGCTCGGTCCCTCCTAAGCGGCCTCGAAAGGAATTAACGGCGGGCAATGACGGGCTTTAAGTCAAAATATGACCAGTATTTTGACGCCCGTCATTTTCCCGACGATGCTGTTATCAGTTTACCCTCCGGTCTTACGAGCGGATCAGGCTGAGCACACCCTGCTGGCTCTGGTTCGCCTGGGCGAGCATCGCGGTCGATGCCTGGCTCAGGATCTGCGCCTTGGCGAGGTTGGTCGACTCGTCCGAGAAGTTGGCGTCCTGAATGCGCGAGCGGGCTTCCGACAGGTTGGTCGAGCGGTTGATCAGGCTCGACACGGTCGCCTGCAGACGGTTCTGGCTGGCACCCAGGTTCGCCTGAGCGGTGGTGATGTTGTTCAGCGCCGTGTCGAGCGCGGTCAGCGCGGTGCCGGCGCCTGCGACGGTGCTGATATCGATAGTGCCGACGGCAAGGCCAGTGGTGGTGACGTTGGCGAGCGTGATGTTGACGACATCGCCCGAGTCGATCCCGGTCTGGATCGCAATGGGGCCAGCGGCGGTCAGCAGCGACACACCGTTGAAGTTGGTCTTGTTGGCAACATCGTCGACCTGAAGGATGAGCGCCGCGACTTCCGCCTGCAGGTTGGTGCGGTCGCTGTTGCTCAGCGTGCCCGATGCCGACTGGACGGCCAGTTCACGCATGCGCTGCAGCATGTTGGTGATCTCGTTCATGCCGCCTTCGGCCGTCTGGGTCAGCGAGATACCGTCATTGGCGTTGCGGACGGCCTGGCCGAGGCCGCGGATCTGCGAGGTCATGCGGGTGGCGATCGCATTGCCGGCAGCGTCGTCGGCGGCCGAGTTGATGCGCTTG
>NZ_QKVT01000001.1:2099036-2112981 GCF_003426715.1 Blastomonas sp. UPD001 | reverse complement strand
CGGGGGGCCGGCGGCGGCTTCCGCCTGTCGCGCCCGCCCGCCGCGATCACGCTCGCCGACATCGTCGAAGCGGTCGACGGCCCGATCACCATCACGGTCTGTTCGGGCGAGCATGCCAGCGATTGCGCGATCGAGGGCAGCTGCCATGTCCGCCCGCACTGGCAGATCGTCAACCGCACCGTCCGCACCGCCTTGGCCTCGGTCACGCTCGCCAGCCTCGGCCAGCACATTCCGGACCCCCGCCGCCCCGAACATGCTCTTGATTTCAAAAGGACCGTATCGTGACCGACGACAGCAACACCGCTGACAGCAAGGTGCGCGATGCCGACGCCTGGGCCGCGGCCGAGAAGGTGGGCACATATGAATGGGGCTTCACCAGCGATATTGAGCAGGAACTCGCGCCCAAGGGGCTGAACGAGGACACCGTCCGCTATATCAGCGCCAAGAAGAACGAGCCCGAATGGATGCTCGACTGGCGGCTCAAGGCGTTCCGCATCTGGCAGGAGATGCCCGAGCCCGACTGGGCCAAGCTGCACTATCCGCCGATCGACTATCAGGACGCCTATTATTACGCGGCGCCCAAGGCCAAGCCCAAGCTGGGCTCGCTCGACGAGGTCGATCCGGAAATCCTGCGTGTCTATGAGAAGCTCGGCATCCCGATCGAGGAGCAGAAGGTGCTCGCCGGGGTTGAAGGCGCGCGCAAGGTCGCGGTCGATGCGGTGTTCGACAGCGTCTCGGTGGCCACCACCTTCCGCGAGGAGCTGAGCCGCGCCGGCGTCATCTTCATGTCGATCAGCGAAGCGATCCGCGAGCATCCCGAGCTCGTCAGGAAGTGGCTGGGCAAGGTCGTGCCGGTGCGCGACAATTATTTCGCCTGCCTCAACTGCGCAGTCTTTTCCGACGGCACCTTCGTCTACATTCCCGAGGGCGTGCGCTGTCCGATGGAGCTTTCCACCTATTTCCGCATCAACGCGGAAAATACCGGCCAGTTCGAGCGCACGCTGATCGTCGCCGACAAGGGCTCATATGTCAGCTATCTCGAGGGCTGCACCGCGCCGCAGCGCGACGAGAACCAGCTCCACGCCGCCGTGGTCGAGCTGGTCGCGCTCGACGATGCCGAGATCAAGTACTCGACTGTGCAGAACTGGTATCCGGGCGATGCCGAGGGCAAGGGCGGCATCTACAATTTCGTCACCAAGCGCGGCCTGGCGCAGGGCGCGCGCTCGAAGATCAGCTGGACCCAGGTCGAGACCGGCTCTGCGGTGACGTGGAAATATCCCAGCTGCGTGCTCAACGGTGAGGACAGCGTCGGCGAATTCTATTCGGTCGCAGTGACCAACAATTACCAGCAGGCCGATACCGGCACCAAGATGATCCACAACGGCAAGGGCAGCCGCTCGACCATCGTGTCCAAGGGGATCAGCGCCGGCAAGAGCAACAACACCTATCGCGGTCTGGTGCGCGTCGCCCCCTCGGCCGAGGGCGTACGCAACTTCACCCAGTGCGACAGCCTGTTGCTCGGCGACCAATGCGGCGCGCACACCGTCCCCTATATCGAGGTGCGCAATCCTTCCGCGACGATCGAGCACGAGGCGACCACCAGCAAGATCAGCGACGACCAGCTGTTCTATGCGATGCAGCGCGGGCTTTCGCAGGAAGACGCCGTCGCGCTGATCGTCAACGGCTTCGCGCGCGAGGTGCTAAAGCAGCTGCCGATGGAATTCGCGGTCGAGGCGCAGAAGCTGCTGGGGATTTCGCTGGAGGGGAGCGTGGGGTGAACAACATCCTGTGGCTCGCTACTGTCGTGGGGTTGCCCGTCGCTTTGGCATGGCGGGTGTTCGCAAATGAGCCGCCAAAGCGGCACTTCATGGCCTCTTGGGTTCTCTCCGTGGTCGGCGTTCAGGTCATTTTCTTCGGATTTGTACTTACGCTGACATTAGCAGGGATAAGCCCTTTTGGTATGTTCGAAGGATTTATCTTGCTGCCGGTTTCGGCAGTTACCGCAACGATAATTGGATTGGTTGTCAGAAAACAACGTCAATCCAGCTTGGAAAGCTAACATGCTCAAAATCAACAACCTCCACGCCACGGTTGGCGAAACCGCGATCCTCAAGGGGCTGTCGCTTACCATCAACGCGGGCGAGATCCATGCGATCATGGGCCCCAATGGCGCGGGCAAGTCAACGCTCGCCTATACGCTGGGCGGACGGCCCGGCTATGAGGTGACGCAGGGGAGCGCGACCTTCGATGGGCAGGACCTGCTCGGGATGGAACCGCACGAGCGCGCTGCCGCGGGGCTGTTCCTGGGCTTCCAGTATCCGGTCGAGATCCCCGGCGTCTCCAACCTGCAATTCCTGCGCGAGAGCCTGAATGCCCAGCGCAAGGCGCGCGGCGAAGAGCCGCTGTCGGGCGCGGAGTTCATCAAGCTTGCCAAGGAAAAGGCGGCGTTGCTGCGCATGGACATGGAAATGCTCAAGCGCCCGGTGAATGTCGGCTTTTCGGGCGGTGAGAAGAAGCGCAACGAGATGGTGCAGATGGGGATCATCGACCCCAAGCTCGCGCTGCTCGACGAGACCGATAGCGGGCTCGACATCGACGCGCTGCGCATCGTCGGCGAGGGCATCAACGCGATCATGCGCAAGAGCGACAAGGCGGTGCTGCTCATCACCCACTATCAGCGGCTGCTCGATCTGGTGAAGCCCGATTTCGTCCATGTCCTCGCCGGTGGCCGCATCGTGCGCAGCGGCGGACCCGAGCTGGCGCTGGAGCTGGAAGAGCAGGGATACGAGGCGGTGGCGTGATGGTAATGCCAGCCAGACCCTTCTCCCTTGATGGGAGAAGGATACGGAGCCTTGCCACGCGTAGCGCGGCTAGGCGCAGTTGGATGAGGGTGAGTGCGCCATGCTCAGCGACAGCTTTGCAGCCGCGCCACCCTCACCCAGCTTCGCCTAAATTCGCTTCGCTCATCAAGGCTTCGCAGCCCTCTCCCATCAAGGGAGAGGGATTTGGGGGGAAGAGAGCATGAGCGCGACGATCCATCCCCTTCCCACCCGCCGCGACGAGGCCTGGCGCTATGCCGATCTCGATGCGCTGGCGCGCGTCTGGGGCGAGCGCATTTCGAGATGGGCGGGGCGATCCTGGGGCAGGGCGACCAGACGCTCGAGATCGTCACCCAGGTCAACCATGCGCACCCCCATGCCACCAGCAACCAGGTGGTGCGCTCGGTGCTTGCGGGCCGCGCGACCGGATCGTTCCTCGGCAAGGTCGCGGTCGCGCGCCATGCGCAGAAGACCGATGCGTCGCAGTCGGTGAAAGCGATGCTGCTTGACCGCACTGCGACCGCCAATGCCAAGCCCGAGCTGGAAATCTATGCCGACGACGTGAAATGCGCGCACGGCGCGACCGTGGGCGAGCTCGACAGGCAAGCGCTGTTCTACATGGCCGCGCGGGGATTGCCGCCGCAGGTGGCGCGCAAGCTGATGCTGCAGGCGTTCATCGCCGACGCGTTCGTGTCGCTCGACGATGACGCCGCGCGCGAGGCGATCGAGACCCGCGCGCTCGCCGCGCTGGAGGGACTGGCGTGATGGGCCCCGCTCTTGCCATCAAGCCTTCTCCCCTTGAGGGAGAAGGATACGGAGCCTTGCTGGCGCAGCCAGCTAGGCGCAGTTGGATGAGGGGTAGCTGCGCCAGCCGCCCCCTCACCCAGCTCCGACTAGGCACGCTGCGCGCGCCAAGTCTGCGCAACCCTCTCCCTCGGGGGGGAGAGGGGCTGGCGGGAGAGCCATCATGACCACTCTCATCGCACCACCCCGCCTGCTCGACCATCGCGCCGATTTCCCCGGCCTGATCACCGCATCGGGCGAGCCCTGGCATTATCTCGATTCCGCCGCCACGGCGCAGAAGCCGAAAGCGGTGATCGATGCGATCGCGCAGAGCTATGGCGGCGATTATGCGACCGTGCACCGCGGCGTCTATGCGCGCTCGGCGGACATGACGATCGCGTACGAGGCTGCGCGGCGCAAGGCGGCGGCGTTCATCGGCGGGCGCGAGGACGAGACCGTGTTCGTGCGCGGCGCGACCGAGGGGATCAACCTGGTCGCCTCGAGCTGGGGCGGGGCCAATCTGAAGCCCGGTGATCGCATCCTGCTCAGCCAGCTCGAGCATCACAGCAATATCGTGCCCTGGCAGCTGGTCGCCGAATGCACCGGCGCGGTGATCGATGTCGCGCCGCTGACCGAGGATGGTCGGATCGATCTCGACGCGATCGAGGCGATGCTGACGCCGGCGCACAAGATGGTGTCGCTTGCGCATGTGTCGAACGTGCTCGGCAGCGTGCTCGATGCGAAGCGCGCGGCGGCGCTCGCGCATAATGTCGGCGCGCTGCTGCTGCTCGACGGCTGCCAGGCGGTGCCGCGCTTGCCTGTCGATGTCGCGGCCCTGGGCTGCGATTTCTATGTCTACAGCGCGCACAAGCTCTATGGCCCGACCGGCATCGGCGTGCTCTGGGGCCGCAAGGATCTGCTCGATGCGATGCCGCCCTGGCAGGGCGGCGGCGCGATGATCGACCGGGTGACCTTCGAACGGACGACCTATGCCCCGCCGCCGCAGCGGTTCGAGGCGGGCACGCCGCATATCACCGGCACGGTCGGACTCGCGGCGGCGATCGATTATGTGCAAGCCATCGGCGTCGAGACGATCCACGCGCACGAATGCGCGCTGGTCGCCGAGGCGCAGGATGCGCTGTCGGGCATCAACGCGATCCGGCTGTTCGGGCCGAAGGACAGCGCGGGCATCCTTTCGTTCGAGATGCAGGGGGTGCATCCGCACGACATCGGCACCATATTGGACGAGGCGCATGTCGCGATCCGCGCCGGGCATCATTGCGCGCAGCCGCTGATGGACCATCTCGGCGTGCCCGCGACCGCGCGCGCGAGCTTCGGGATTTACAGCAACAGCGAAGATGTCGCCGCGCTGGTGCGGGGACTGGAACGGGTCCGCAGGATTTTCGGGTGAGGCATATGGAAGAGACGGGAAAGATCGTGATCGACGAGGTCGAGGCAGTGGCCAAGCCGCCCAAGGCGCGGGTGCAGGACGTGGTCGAGGACGCCGCGCCGACAGAGCCACGCCGCCGCGATTATCTGGACGGTTTTCTGGCGGAAAAGCCGCAGGGCCTGACCCCCAACGAGCCCGGCGGCGAGGTGTACGAGGCGGTGATCGACCGGCTGAAGGGCATCTATGATCCCGAAATACCGGTGAACATCTATGACCTGGGCCTGATCTATGGCGTCGAGGTGAACGACGCGCACGCGATCATCACCATGACGCTGACGACGCCGCATTGTCCGGTCGCCGAATCGATGCCGGGCGAGGTCGAGATGCAGGTCTGCTCGGTCCCCGGCATCGCCGATGCCGAGGTCAATCTGGTCTGGGACCCGCCCTGGGATCCGGGCAAGATGAGCGACGAGGCCCGGCTCGAGATGGGGATGTTGTAATGGAATCACCCTCTCCCCTCCGAGGGAGAGGGTTGCGGAGACTTATGAGCGGAGCGAATTAGTCGGAGCTGGGAGAGGGGGCAGCGAGGTGCGTGCTTGCAAATATCGCGCCCTCACCCTCACCCAGCTTCGACTAGGGCCTGGCAAGCCAGACCCAAGTCTTCGCAGCCCTCTCCCTTCAAGGGAGAGGGGTTTTGAAGGAGCAAGCCAATGACGACGACCACCACCACCCGTGCCCGTCCCGCTGCGCTGACGCTGACGCCCTCGGCCGAAGCGCGCATCGCGCATCTGATGGCGAATGCGCCCGAAGGAGCGATCGGGGTGAAGCTGTCGACGCCGCGCCGCGGCTGTTCGGGCCTGGCCTATTCGGTCGATTATGTCACCGAGGAGGTGAAGTTCGACGAGAAGATCGAGACCCCCGGCGGCACCTTCTATGTCGATGGCGGATCGGTGCTCTATCTGATCGGATCGACCATGGACTGGGTCGAGGACGATTTCACCGCCGGCTTCGTGTTCAATAACCCCAATGCCAAGGGCAGCTGCGGCTGCGGCGAGAGCTTCACGGTCTGAAGCCCCGCCGCGCCGGCGGTTAGACCCTATTCGCTTTTGATGAAACCAAAAGCTGGGTCTAACCTTCTGTTTTGCCGTGATTTCCGAGCCGTGAAATGTTCCATTTCACTCGAAATCACTCTAGCCCATCGGGATCGGACGTTCGCCGACAATCGACAGGCCATAGCCGTCGAGCGCGACCAGGCTGTGATGCGAGTTGGTCAGCAATTCCATCTCGTTCACGCCCATTTCGGTGAGGATCTGCGCACCGATGCCGTAATCGCGCAATTCCTCCATATCGGGCACCGTCTCGCCCGATTTCATCCGCACCGCGTTGCTCAGGCTGTTGATGCCGTGCCGATTGAGCAGCACGACCAGGCCTGCGCCTTCCTCGCCGATCAGGTCCATCGCCTTGCCCAGCACGCCCGAACGCGGCCCCGTCTCGCCGAAAATGTCGGAGAACGGGCTCAGCACGTGCATGCGCACCAGGGTCGGCTTGTCGGGATCGACATGGCCCTTTTGCAGCACGATCTGCTCGTTCTTCTCGGCCTTGTTGTAGAAGACGATCGCCTTCCACTCGCCGCCGTGACGGCTGGTGAAGCGCGCCTCGGCGCGGCGCTCGACCAGATGGTCGTGGCGGCGGCGATAGGCGATCAGGTCGCGGATCGTGCCGATCTTCATGCCGTGGATGTGCGCGAACTCGATCAGGTCGTCGAGCCGGGCCATGGTGCCGTCGTCGTTCATGATCTCGCAGATCACTCCCGAGGGGTTGAGGCCGGCGAGCCGCGACACGTCCACCGCCGCCTCGGTATGCCCTGCGCGCACCAGCACGCCGCCATCGCGCGCCATCAGCGGGAAGACATGGCCGGGGGTGACAATCTCCTCGGGCCCCTTGCTGGGGTCGATCGCGACGGTGACGGTGCGCGAACGGTCCGCCGCGCTGATCCCGGTGGTGACGCCGTCGCGCGCCTCGATCGAGACGGTGAACGCGGTTTCGTGCCGCGTCCCGTTGTTGCGCGACATGAGGTTGAGGCCGAGCTGTTCGACCCGGTCGCGCGTCATCGCGAGGCAGATCAGCCCGCGACCATATTTGGCCATGAAGTTGATCGCGTCGGGCGTCGCCATCTGCGCGGGGATGATGAGATCGCCCTCGTTCTCGCGGTCCTCGTCATCGACCAGGATGTACATGCGCCCGTTGCGCGCCTCGTTGATGATCTCTTCGGCCGTGGCCATCACCCCGGCGGGATCGCGCGAGAGATAGCGCTCGAGCTTGCCGAGCGTCTCGGCGGTGGGGTTCCAGTCGGGCTCGCCCAGCTTGCGCAGCGAATTGGCGTGCAGGCCGGCGGCGCGCGCCAGCCCGGCGCGGCTTTCCTGGCCGGTTTCGATGATTTCGACAATGCGTTCGATCAGCTGTGCAGACATGGGAATATCCTTTCGGACATTCCGATATCACATCGCAGTGTGAGCCTGAAGCGGAAAATCACATCGAAAGCGATTTTACCTCGTTCATCCGCATCAGATACCGCGCGAGCACGTCGATCTCCAGATTGACCGGATCGCCGGGCTGCAGATCGCCCAGCGTGGTCATCTCCCAGGTGTGCGGGATGATGTTGAGGCCGAAATGGACGGTGCCATCGCTCTGGTCGGCATGCGAATTGACGGTGAGCGACACGCCATCCACCGTGATCGATCCCTTGGCCGCGATATAGGGCGCAAGCGCGGCGGGCGCGGCGATGGTGAAGCGGATCGAATCGCCTTCGGCCTCGCGCGCGGCCACGGTGCCGACGCCGTCGACATGACCGGTGACGAGATGCCCGCCCAGTTCGTCGCCGATCCTGAGCGCGCGTTCGAGGTTCAGCCGCTTGCCCTGCACCCAGCGGTTCGCGGCGGTCTTGCTCACGGTCTCGGCAGAAATATCGACGGTGAACCAGTCGTCGCCCTTGCTGGTCACGGTCAGGCACGCGCCCGAACAGGCGATCGACGCGCCTATGGCAACACCGGCCATGTCATAGCTGCAGCGGATGCGCGCGTGCAGGTCGCCGCGCTGCTCGGCATGCTCGATCGTGCCGATATCGGTGATGATGCCTGTGAACATGAAATGGGTCCTCGATGCGGCGGGTCAGCGCACCCGCTGGTAGCTTTCCATCCGGTCCTTGCCAAGCAGCCGCGTGTCGTCGAGCCGCCAGCGTCCATGCGCGCTCGCCAGAACGTCCAGAGCGATATCGCCCAAGGCCGCCATGCCGCGCCCGATCAGCACCGGCGCGCGATAGAGCAGCAGCCGGTCGACCATGTCGCGCGCCAGAAACGCGGCGGCGACTTCCGCCCCGCCTTCGACCATCAGCCAGTCGGTTCCGTCCAGCGTCGCGATGTCCTCGGGTGCGGCGATGCCGGTCCAGCCCGGCGGCGCATCGCCCATCCGGCTCAGCAGCACGCGGCGGGGGGAGCGCTGCTCGAGCCCGGGCAGGCGCACATCGAGTCGGCATCGCCGGTGATCCAGCGGCTGGTGCCATCGGCCAGCGCGATCTGCCCGTCGAGCGAGGTGGCAAGCTTGAGCGTGACGAACGGGCGGCCGAGCGTCTGGCGCGTGAGGAAGCCGGCGAGGCTGGCGCGCGCTTCGCTTTCCAGCACACCGGTCTCGACCGCGATGCCCGCCGCGCGCAGCCGCTCGATCCCGGCGCCATTGGTGCGTGGATCGGGGTCCTGCACCGCGACGACGACGCGCGATACGCCGCTGGCGATCAGCAGGTCGGCACAGGCGGGGCCGCGCTGGCTCCGGTGCGCGCAGGGTTCGAGCGTGACATAGGCGGTGGCTCCGCGCGCGGCCTCGCCCGCCTGGTCGAGCGCCATGGCCTCGCCGTGCGGACGTCCGCCGCGATCGGTCCAGCCGCGGCCGATGACGCGATCGTCGCGCACCAGAATGCATCCGACCGACGGATTGGGGCTCGACAAGGCCCGGCCCCGGCCCGCCAGCGCGATGGCGGCGCGCATCCAGTCGGCATCGGACCGCGCGGCTGGGATCACTCGGTGTCCATGCCCAACTGTTCGGCGAGGCGGCGATATTGCGCCTTGCGCTCTTCCTCGCGCTTCAGCCGCTCGGCCTCGCGCTTTTCCTTGAGCAGCTGGTTCGCCTCGATCTCCTGGCGGATCTGCTCGTCGCTGCGTCCGGGCTCGAGGCTGGTCACCCAGGTGATCTCGGGCCGCTTCCACTGCACCTCGAAACCCGATTCGCTGATGAACGCGCCGAAGATCGCGATGGTGCAGGCCGCCGACAGCGCAAGAAAGCGCCATTTATGCTCCTGCTGGTCGAACCAGTAGGCCTTGAGGTCCGATGCAGCGCGCACCGGCGATATGTCGCGAAAGAATCCCATGCCGGTCAAGATAGGCGCTTGCGTCCGTCTTGACCAGTGCGGGGCTATTTCACCAGAGGCTTCGTCCCATCGCCGAGCAGGATGAACGCCGCCCAGTAATAGGGATGCGAGGTCAGCGGATCGTCCATCGCGGCGCGCTGCGCCCTGGCGAGCGATTCGTTCATCGCGGTGCCGGGCGCGGCCTTGAACAGCGAGGAGATCAGATTCTCGGTCGCGTTGAAATCATCGGGCACCGGCCAGTGGCTCGCCAGCACCGAGCGTGCTCCGGCGCCGACGAACGCGCGGACCAGACCATCGAGCGCGAAATTGCCCCCGGTCTCGATCCCCGCCTCGCGCGAGGCCGAAACGGTCGCCAGTCCCGCGGTGTCGCAGGCCGAGAGGATCACGAGATCGGCATCGAGCTTCAGGTCGAATATCTCCTTGAAGCTCAGCAGCCCGTCCGAGCTCGCATCGCCGAACGAGGTGACCAGCGCCGGGCGCGCGGGGCATTCGGGGCGCGGCGCGGTGACGAGACCGTGCGTCGCAAAGTGCAGGATGCGATAGTCGTCGAGATCGTCGCGGCCGAGCAAGGCGGTGTCGCTGAAGCTCTGCTGCGTGATCACATTGGCGCGGCCGGCCCCCAGCACGCTTTGCGCGAGCTTGAGTTCGGCCGGCGAAATCGGGTCCATCCAGGTTGCGACAGGCCATTCGCAATCGGCATCGCGCTGCGCCGAGGCTAGCTGGATGCGCTCGGGTGGCGGAGCATTCTCGCCCACGCCGAGATAGGTCTGCTTGCCGCGCGCGGGCGCAATGGTGCGCACATCGGCGAACGAGCGCGGCGACACCGCGATCGAGAAGCGCCGGTCGCGCCCGAACCACGCGACGCCGGTAAAGTCGAACGGGTCCGAATCGATCGCGGCCGAACGCTCGAGATAGGCATCGACGCCCTTCTGGTCCTCGACCAGCAGCCCCGGCGGCAGCTGTAGCAACGCGCCATCGGGTTCGTAGACGAGATGCTCGATGCTGGCGAGGTCCTGCTTCAGGCCGGGGAACAGCGCTTCGTACAGCTTGCGCGCCTCGACGACGTCGAACGGATAGTTGGTCGGCTGGCCGTTCTCGATCACCACGATCGAATCGCGCAGCTTGGCGACGGTCTTGTCGAGATCGGCGCGGGTCAGCGCGATGCTGACCGTGCGCACCCTGTCCGCAGTGATCAGCTGGCCATAGACCTTCTGCCCGACAAAGCTGACCTTGTAATAGCCTTCGCGCGGGCCGAGCAGCTTCTGCAACTCCGCCAGCGTCACCGATGTCGGCGAGAGCACGCGATACTGCGAATACTGGCCCAGCCGCGATTGCAGCGCGGTCTGCTCGTTCTGCTGGGTGGTCAGCGATTCGCGCGCGAGCGCCAGGGTCGCCAGATCGTCGGGCGTCGGGGTGGGCAGGGCTTCCAGCCGCTGGATCTCGGCGCTGGTACGCGCGATCTCGCGGGTGCGCGTCACCGCCAGGCGGAACAACGCCGAGGCCTCGTCATTGCCTTCGGAAAGCTCGCGCGCCAGCACCGCCTGGGTCTGCGCGACGCCGGGGCGCTGGAGCAGCTGGCTCGCGTTGAACATGCGCGCGGCCACCGATGGATCGCTATCGGCACGCGTGGCGAGCTGGGCGAAATAAGGCCCCAGCATTTCCTTCATCGCGGCACGTGCGCTCGGCACGGCCTCGCCCTCGGCGACGATCTCGTCATACAGCGCGATCGAGGCCTCGGCCTCGCCCCGCCGCGCCAGGAAGGCCGCGAGCCGTCCCTTGGCGCTGAGCAGGCCGGGCGATTGCGGATAGTCGAGCTTGTAGATGTCGAGCGCCTCGGTCAGGCCCGCGCGCGCGCCGACAAAGTCGCCGCGCGATTCCTGGATCAGTGCGCGCTGCGTCGCCACTTCGGCGCGCAGCCAGCCGGTCGAGCTGATCCGGCCGTTGCGCACGGCGACGATCGTGTCGATGCCCTGTTGCAGCGCGGCCAGCGCCGCGTCGCTCTGCCCGGCAAGCCGCAGCGCGGTGCCGCGCAGCAGCAGCGCCTGGCCGTCGAGAATCTGCGCGCGCTCGGGCCCGGTCAGGCTCGAATCGACCCCGCCGAGCCGCTTGAGGCCCGAATTCTCGCGATTGATCTGGTCGGCGAGCATCTTGGTGATCTCGCCCTGCGACAGCCGCGTCTCGCCGACCATCTCGGTATCGATCGACACCGGGCGGTCGAGCACCTGGAGCGCCTCTTGCGGGTTGCGCTGGTTGATCGCATCGATCGCGCGGAAGTTGCGGATCATCCGCTGGGTGACGCCGTCGCTGGCCGCGACCAGCCGGTCGGCGCGCGCGAACAGCGCGCCGGCGGTGGCGAAATCGCCCATATTGGACAGCTGCAGCGCCTGATTGGCAAGGAACTCGGCGCTGCGCTCGCTGCCGCCCTGCTCGCGCGCGGCGAGCGTCTCGAAAAACTCGGCGGATTCGGCATAGGCGCCGTAATTGTTGCGGATATAGGCCTCGACGCGTGCCGATTCCTCGTCGAGCGTGCCGGCCTGGATGCGCGCAAAGGCGGCGGGATCGCTGACCTGGGTGGTGGCAACGTCGACCGTGCCGGGCACCGCGCGGTCGGTGACCAGCGCCGCCAGCGCCAGCTTGAGCGCCGAATCATAGCCCGAAAGCCCCTCGGCGACGAACACCGTGTCGCCGCGGACGGCGGCGTAGATGCGGTAATCGACGCCCGCCCTGGGATCGCGACATTCGATGACGCTCGCGCCGCCGGTGGTCTCGACCTCGGCCACCTGCTTCTCGCCGCAGGACAGGCGGGTCTTGGCCGCTTCCAGATACTGCGCCAACCGGTCACCCTCGCCACCGCGCAGTGCATAGAGCGAGGCGACCGGACTTGCGGCGTCGCGACACACCACGCGATAGCCGCGATCGAACATGCTGGTGAGCGCAGGATCGGTCGGGCGGTACTGCGCGGTGCACAGCACGCCCGCCGATCCCACGCGGAAGCTGTCGCGCAGCGCGATCGATTCCTGTCCCTGCGCAAGGGCGGGCGAGCCGAGGCCGGCGGCCAGCGCGAGCAGCGCGGTGCCGCCATGGCGCAAGGCGCGGGTGAACGCGGGCTGGAACGACAGGGGGCGGATCATGGCTGTCCTCCGGTTTCAGGCACCGTTTCATTGAGCGGCACGTCGAGCTGCAGATTGGGGTTCCCGCCGCTGGTGACGGGCTCGTCGATGATCGGCTCGACGCCGAGGCGCCGGGTGTTGACGATGGTGACCGGCGGCATGATCGGACGGCGCGGGGCCGCCTCGCCACGCGCGGCCTCTTCGGCTGCGGCTTCGGCTTCTTCCTGCTCCTGCTTCTGCTCGCGTTCGGCGGCGGGCTTGGGCGGCGGCGGCCCGGCATGCACGACCACGGTCGGGCCCTGTTCGGTAATGCCACCCCCGCCGCACGAAATGGCCGAGAGCAGGCAGCCATTGACGCTGGAGGTGCTGGTAAAGCCGCTCGGTCCGCCGCTGTCCTGTCCGGAGCTGCTGGTCGAGCGCGGGAAGATCAGGTCGCGCACCGATGTGCCGTTGCGCACCAGATCGCCGGTATCGAGCAGCTGGCCATAGATCACGAGATCGATCAGGCTGGGTGTGCCCTGGCTCTGCGAGCTGCGCGGGGTCACCTGGAAGCTGCCGACGCGACCGAAAAAGCCCGCATTGAGCAGCGAGGTGCCGGTATTCTGGATCAGCAGCGTGCTGCCCACCGTGAAGCGCAGGCTCGAGGCCTGGATCACGCCATCGGGACGCGAGGTCGCGATCGGCAGGCCCAGTGCGTTGTCGCGGCCGGTGAAATTGACATTCTCCGCCAGCCGCTCGAGCAGCGAGGCGCTGGCGATATGGATGTTGTTGGCGTTGATCGAGAGGATGCCGCCCGGCGAGCTGCCGTTGAGGAAGAGCCCGCCGCTGTCTGCGTTGATCTCCACCCGGTTGGCGTTGAGCGACACCCGGTTGGTGGCGGCCATGGAATTGAACACGGCATTGCCGTTGACGCGGATGGTGCCCGATGTGTTGATCGTCAGGCTGCCCTCGGCGCCGTTGAGGTTCACGCCGCTCGATGCGCTCGACCCGTTCATCGTCAGCGCGCGAATCTCGACGCCGGTGCCGGTCGACGAGACATTGGGCGCGTTGATGACGATGTTCTGCGCACGGATGCGCGAGATCTCGCTGCCATCGAGCGAATAGGTGCCGCTGCTCTGGCTGTCGCTGGTCGTGCCGCCGAGCACCACCGAACCGCTGCGGTTGGCGGTCAGCGTGATCGTGCCGGTATTGGCATTGCCCAGGCCCCCGGCTTGCGAGAAGGCGATATCGCCCGAGCTGATCGCGATGGTCGGGGCGACCGCGAGACCGCCGAACACCGCCGTGCCGCCGACGTCCAGGCTGATCCGCGTGCCCGCAGTGATCGTGCTGTTGGCCGAGAAGGTGCCGGTCGAGGCACCCAGCAGTGTTCCGGTCGTCGTCGCGCCGATCGACACGCTGCCGCCGACGCGCGCCGGGGTGGCGGCGA
>NZ_QKVT01000001.1:2065185-2098936 GCF_003426715.1 Blastomonas sp. UPD001 | reverse complement strand
TGGTACCGGTGCCAAAGGCGGTGACCGTGACCTGGTTGTCGGCATGGAAGCGCGCATCGCCCGCCAGGTTCAGCGTGCCGCTGCCGACGCTGACATTGGTGCGGAACGACGAGGCGGCGTTGATCGCGGACGTGATGGTGCCCGACGAGATCGACAGGCTGGCCTGCTGCGCAGGGTTGACCGGTGCCACGTTGATCGTGTCACCCGAAACGTTGAAGCCCGACGACAGGATGATCGAATTGCCCTGCACATCGGCGGCTCCGGCAATGTCGAAGCCCAGCGTGCTGCCCGCGCCGATCACCGTGGTGATCGCGTTGTTCTTGGGGATCGCGACCATGTAGATGCGATGATTGTCGCCTGCAGCGCTGCTCGCCGGACCCGTGGTGCTGCCATTGTGCACGATGGCGGCATTCCCGGCAGCGGCATCGCCATTGGTGCCGGTGGTGACCTGGATATCGAACAATCCGCCGCCGAAGGTCAGCGTCGCTGCCTCGGCCGCGACATAGGCGGCGGTGCCGTTGACGGTGACGCCACCATTCTGCCGGATGATCGGCGCGACCATCGCGACATAGCTGTTTTCGGGGGTCAGCCGGATCTGCGCGCCGGGATCGACCTGGACATAGCTGGTGGCCGACGCTGCCGGACCCAGGGTGAACGATCCGCCCGCAGTGACGAAATTGCCGCCCGCATCGCGCACCGGATCGAGGCTGGTCAGCACCAGCCCGCCGACATCGATCACGCCGGTCGCGCCGATGACGATGCCGCCCGGGCTGTAGAACCAGACATTGCCGCCCGAGACGAGGCCCGCGCCGGTCTGCAGCTGGCTGATGATCGTGCCGTTCATCGCGATCGCGCGGCTGGGATCGGTGGGAATGATGCGGTTGAGGACGGTGAACTGGTTCTGCGTCGTCGGGTTGTTGCGGAAGAACGCCGTGCGGCCATTGGGCAGGAAGTTGATGACGCCGCCGCCGATCGCGGTGTCGTTGGTGGTCCAATTGATCACCGCCTGGTTGGTATCGACGCGGATATTGTCGGTTCCGGGGGTGCGATTGATACCCACACCGCCCGATACCACCGTGGGCGTGCCCTCGAATGCCTGGGCATGCGCCGGGCCGGTGCTTCCGATGGCAAGGCCGGTGGCCAAAGCGAGCGCGGACGTCGCCCTGGCCAGCAGGACGCGGCGGGCGGTCAGGGTGCGGTCATAGGCCATCAGCGGGCTCCCCAGGGCAGAAGCAGAGTGGTGAGGGTGAACAGGATGCGTGGATCGGGCGTGTCGGCGCGCAGACCGGCGGCTTCGGTCGGCACCGCGACGGTGACATCGAGCCGGAACCGGTCGTTGAGCCGCGCGCGCACGCCGGCGCCGACCGAGCTCAGCCGCTGCGGATCGCCGGGACGGCCATCGTCCCAGGTCCAGGCGACATCCATGAAGGCAAAGGGCTGGAACAAGAAGTCGACATCCTTGATCGGGCTGATCTGCGGACCGCGCAGCTCCGCCTGGAAGCCCGCGCCATCGTCGCCGACGATCGTGCCCGGATCATAGCCGCGCCCGATGGTGAAGTTGCCGCCCGAATATTCCTCGAAGCTCAGCACCGGATCGAAGGCGATCTGGCCGCGGCCGCGGATGAAGATCGAGGCATTGTCGCCCAGCGCCGCCTCTGCCGAAATCTCGCCGCGGATCAGCGTCGAGGTCGGGTCGCCATCGCCACGCGTGGTCGGGGTGCGCACCAGCGCGCAGACGAAATTGCACGGATCGCTGGCGCCCAGGATCGACAGGCCCTGGCGGAATTCGAGCAGGCCCGCCATGCGCCAGCGCGGCGCGGCGCCATTGGCCATGTCAATCGCCTCACCCGAAAGTTGGGCATAGGCGATGCGGATGCGGTCGCGCGACAGCGGGCCGATGAAATCGATGTCCTGATCGACATAATCGAGCCCGATCGCGCTGTAGAGCGAAGCCGCCTGGCTGCGCACCAGCGGATAGCGCGCCTCGGCGCTGGCGAGCAACGTGGTGGCGGTAATCTTGCTGGTCACGCCCGCCGGCAGGTTGATGTCGGGCTCGGTCCAGGCATAGGTGAAGCGTCCGGCCAGCGTCAGGCCTTCCGATCCGACGCGGAATTCGTGACCGGCCTGGACGATCTGCTGTTCCTGGAAATCGAGCGTCGAATAGGCCGAGACATAGGTGCGGTCGCCCATGCCGGTCAGGCCATAGAATTGCGCGCGCAGCTGCGCGCCATAGGGGCCGGCATCGCGGGCGGCCATGTTCTGGACGTTGAGGTCGACCTCGAACGGGGTGCGCCGCACCGTGACGTCGCCGATCAGTTCGCCCGGACCCGTGCCCGCCGGTACCAGGGTCAGGCGGATGTCATAGCCGGGAAGGTCGCGCGCCAGCAGCAGATAGCGCTCGGCGAGCTTCTGATTGAACACCGTGCCCTCGGTCAGCCGTTCGAGATAGCTCGCCACCAGCTTCTCGCCATTGCCCGCATCGCCGCGCACGCGGATCTGGGTGAGCTTGGCATAGAGCACCTCGAACTGGACCACGCCGTTGTCGATGCGCTGGGTGGGCACCTGTACTGCGGCGATATAGCCGTCGCGGCGCAGCTTGGTGGCGACCGCGTCGCGGATCTCGCACAGCACCGCGACCGGCTGTTCGGTGCCGATATACTGTTCGTAGAGCGGGCGCAGCTCGATCGGCGCGATCGGGCCCAGATTGTTGAAGCGCGCCTCGGTCAGCGTCAGCCTGACATTGGCATAGGCAGGGTCGGCCAGCGGACAGGGCGCGCGCTCGATATCGCCTTCGACGGTCAGACGGGCCGGCCGTTCGCTGCGCTGCTGGACGGGGCGCTCGATTTCCTCACGGGTGGGGGGAGAGGGGACATTGACCTGCTGGGCCTGGCCCGCCGTCGTCCACAGCATTCCGGCACAGGTCGCCGTGCACAGAATCAGCTGTCGCGTGCGGAAAAAGCGTGTCGCCAAGATCACCCCCTGTAGCCTGTGCGGATACCCGGGGGAGAACGGACCCTACCCATCACCCCGGACCGTAAACTGGATTGCACCGCGGTTATTCCGCTGGCACTTTCCTGGGCGACCTTGGGGCGTCTCTTAACGCAGCCTCATTCCGGGGGCAAGTCGCAAAAGCCCGCTGTCCCAAAATTATCCAGACTTAACATATGCTTGCCCGTTGCAACTGAAGGCCATCACAAGAGCGCAGCGGCGGTTGATTTTGTTAAGCATTTTCCGCGCGATATCCGATCCTCCGGCGCATGCCCGAGGGGCCGGGGCGGCGAGCATCGCTCGCGGCTTCCCCTGTCGCCCGACTCGCGCTATGCGCCCGCCCCATGACCAGCCAGCCCCAGCCCAAATCGTGGATCGCCTCGATCCACGCCTATGTTCCCGGCAAATCGACCGGTGCGGACGGCCGCCCGCTCGTCAAGCTGTCCGCCAACGAGAACCCGCTCGGCACCAGCCCGGCGGCGCTCGAGGCGAGGGCGCAAGGCGCGACGCTCGCGCCCTCGCTCTATCCCGATCCGGACAGCAGCGCGCTGCGCGAGGCGATCGGCAAGGTGCACGGGCTCGATCCGGCGCGGATCGTCTGCGGCACAGGATCGGACGAGCTGCTCAACCTGGCGGCGCAGGGCTATGCCGGGCAGGGCGACGAGGTCGTGTATGTCCGCTACGGCTTTTCGGTCTATGATATCGCCGCGCGGCGGTGCGGCGCGACGCCGGTAGTTGCGCCAGACAACTTCTATGCGACCGATGTCGATGCGCTGCTCGCCTGCGTGACCGATCGCACCCGCGTGGTCTATCTCGCCAACCCGAACAACCCGACCGGCACGCTGACGCCGCGGGCGGAGATCGCGCGGCTGCATGCCGGGCTGCCGTCGGACGTGCTGCTGGTGCTCGACCAGGCCTATTCCGAATATCTGGACGCGGACGAGGACGATCGCGGGCTCGAACTGGCGCGGACCCAGTCCAACGTGCTGGTCACGCGCACCTTCTCCAAGATCTATGGCCTGGCCGGCGAACGCATCGGCTGGGGTTATGGCGCGCAAGGGATCATCGACACGCTCAACCGCATCCGCGGGCCCTTCAACGTGACGCTGACCGGCCAGGCGGCGGCGCTGGCGGCGCTGGCGGACGAGGAATTCGTCATCCGCTCGCGCGAGCATAATGTTGTCTGGCGGCAATGGCTGGCGGGCGAGCTCGCGCAACTCGGCAATCATGGCGTGACCGTGGTGCCCAGCCACGCGAATTTCCTGCTCGTGCTGTTCGAAGGCGCGGTGAGTGCGGAAACGGCCTATGAGGCGCTGATGCGGGCGGGCTATATCGTGCGCTGGCCCAAGGGCCAGGGGCTCAGCCATGCGCTGCGCATCACCATCGGCGAGGAGGCGCATATGCGCGCCATCGCGCAGGTGCTGCGCGATCTGGTGACCGCATGAGCGGGCCGTTCGGCACCATCGCGATCGTCGGGCTGGGGCTGATCGGATCGTCGATCGCCCGCGCGGTGCGCCAGGCGCTGCCCGAGACGCGCATCCTCGGCTATGACCGCAGCGCCGATGTCTGCGCGCGCGCGCAAGCGATCGGACTGTGCGACGACTATAACGCCGATTTCGGCCCCGAACTGGCGAGCGCCGAGATGGTGATCCTATGCGTGCCGGTCGGCGCGATGGCCGCCGCCGCCAGCGCCATGGCCGCGCACCTGTCGCCCGAGACGATCATCAGCGATGTCGGATCGTGCAAGGCGAGCGTGCTCACCGCGCTGCGCTCGGCGCTGCCCCAGGCGATCATCGTCCCCGCGCACCCGGTGGCGGGCACCGAGAATAGCGGGCCGGAGGCCGGCTTTGCCTCGCTGTTCAAGGGCCGCTGGTGCATCCTGACCCCCGATGCCGAGGCCGATGCGGCCGCCTGCGCCAGGGTCGCCGCCTTCTGGCAGGCGCTGGGGGCGAATGTCGAGACCATGGACGCGGCGCATCATGATCTGGTGCTCGCGGTGACCAGCCATCTGCCGCACCTCATCGCCTATACGATCGTCGGTACCGCGAGCGACCTCGAGGGCGTGACACAGAGCGAGGTGATCAAATATTCGGCCGGGGGCTTCCGCGATTTCACCCGCATCGCCGCCAGCGATCCGGTGATGTGGCGCGACGTGTTCCTGTCGAACAAGGACGCGGTGCTCGAGATGCTCCAGCGCTTCTCCGAAGACCTGTCCGCGCTGCAGCGCGCGATCCGCTGGGACAAGGGCGACGAGCTCGAAGCGCTGTTCACCCGCACCCGCGCCATCCGCCGCTCGATCATCGAACAGGGCCAGGATGACGCGAAACCCGATTTCGGGCGGGTGCATCAGTAAGGGCCTTGATGTTATTCATTCAGTTAGGCCGAAGCGGTCGTATGCGCTGGCTGTGGCGCTTCCATTTCCGCCGAATAACAATGATGACGGCGGCTATGGTGGCGGGGCCAATGATCGCCCACAGCCAAGCAAACACGATCAGCTCGTCCAAGGTCGGTGATTGCAGCAGCTTGTAGCTTTGGGCCATTTGAATGAAGACGCAACCTCGACCCTGGCACCTGAAGCCGTAAGCCTCGGGCCATCCAATGCGGTCGGACGCCCACATGCCAAACATAACATAAGCAACGGTTGCGCTCGAAAGCAGGCCGAAAAAAAGAACAAAACGCGCTGCGCCCATCTGTGTCCAGAGATCGTGGATCTGGCGAAACCAATTCAATGGCTGGTCCTTCGAGCTATGTTTGATCGCTGAATAAAGTGCCAGTCATTCAAGCTGCTCGCAAGACACGCACAAACGTCCGCTCAGCCTGAGCCTGTCGAAGGCCCCGCGATAGTGGTGGCGGATCAAAAGCATCGCTTTCCGGCGGAAGCCGGTATCCACAAAGAGCATGGAGCCATCGCACCGCTCGATTTCGGCTTGCGGCGGAAGGCGGATATATCTGAGACAGATGGCGCGTGGCCTTCGACAGGCTCAGGCTGAGCGGAGGTGGTTAGGTCACTCCCCCGAATCCGCGACCGGTTCCACCGGCAGCGCTTCGGGTTCCGGCGCGGGTTCAATGGTCTCGACCGGCGCGTCCGCCGCGCCCCGGATCAGGTGGAACTTTTCCTGCCGTCCGTCGAGATAGGCGACCTTCTCGCCGTCGAAGAACATGTCCTCTTCTGTGCGGAAAGAGACCGCCTTGTCGCCCCATTCGGGCACGTTGTTGGTGACCGCGAGCTCGATCGACCAGGCGGTGCTCGCGCGGACCAGATAGTTGCCTGCAGGGCTGCTGTCCTGATTGTCCCAGAAGCCGATCGCCGGTCCGGCTCCGTGGCCGTGAAAACCGATCGGGTGCGAATAGATGCTCGGCTGATAGCCCGAGGCGATGGCCTTGGCGCGGGTGGCGGCGAGCAGGTCGTTGCCCGTCAGGCCGACGCGGAACTCGCCGGTCAACAGGTCCTGCACCGCATTGGCGGCAGCGAGCCCCGCCTTCAGGCCTTGCGGAGCGTCGCTCTCGCCGGGCTTGAGCACATAGGCGAGGTGCTGGGTATCGGTGTTGAGCCCCAGGTACGTGATGCCGAAATCGGTCCAGAGCATGTCTCCGGGCTGGATGACGGCATCGCCGGTCAGCTCGCCCGCCTCGCTGGCGCGGAAGATATTGATCGAGGGGTGGAACCAGGTCTTGAGGCCCAGCGCGCTGATCTTTTCGCGCATCCACCATTGCACGTCCTCCGCCGTGGTCTGGCCCGGCGTGATGACCTTGTCCGACAGCGCCTCGGCGATGATCGCGTGCGCCAGGCGGACGATCGACGGATAGACCTCCATCTCGGCCGGGATGCGGCTTTCCAGCCAGCCGATGGCGAGCGGCCCGGCGGGAACGATGCGGCTGCGCAGCTCTTCGGGCAGCGCGGCGACGAAATCCTCGTGCTGGCTGTGGCTGAGCCCGTCGGCAAGCGCGGTCTGCGAGGAAATGTTCATCGCAATCTTCTGCGGGTTGCGCTCGGCGACGATCTCGGCGAGCCGCTTCCACTGGTCGGGCTGTTGCTCGGGTGTCCAGGCGGGGGCGAACAGCCCGGCCAGGCCATAGCGGCTCACCGTCAGCCGCTCGACCGGCTTGCCCTCGCCCGGATCGAAGAACACCAGGATGGTGCGCCGCCGCGCGTGCATCGAGCGCGCATCGAGCATGGTCGCGACCACCGGGTCCTCATCATATTCGCGCGCGATCAGTACCCACATGTCGACACCCTGTTCGCGCATCAGCGCCGGGACGACGGTCTCCAGCCGCTGGGCAAGCCAGGCATCGCGCAGCTTCGCCTGTTCACGCAAGGGGAGGACGGCGGGATAATCGGGGGCCTCTGCCTCGGCGGTATTGCCCGCGGATTGGGCCGATGCGGGCGAGGCAAGCATCAGCGAGGCGGCGAGCGCGGTGGAGAGCAAGGCGGCGACGGATTTCATGAGCTTCCCCGTTAGGCATCAGGTAAAGCCGGTGCCTAGCCGGTCACGCCCGGTTGCGCCACCCTGTGCTGCGGCGCGAGTGCTCCTGGCCAGTCGAGCTCGGGCCAGCCGCGTTCGCGCGCGACGATCCGCATCGGCATGTGCGCGTTGGTGACGAACGCCTCGTGCGCCAGCTCGAGCATCGGAATGTCGGAGACATGGTCCGAATAGCAGCGGATGGTGCATTCGCCCGGATCGAGCCCGTGTTCGGCCATCCAGGCGGCGATCATCTCGGCCTTGTGGATCCCGTAGCAATTGTGCCCGGCGATCTTCGGCTGCACGGTGCCGTGCGAGGCGACAAGGTCGGTCGCGATCACGTCGTCGATCTCCAGCCGCCGCGCGATCGCCTCGACATAGAGCCGGTAGGAGGCGGTGGCGATGACGATGCGGTAGCCATCGGCGCGGTCGGCCGCGATCTGTTCCAGCGCGCCGGGGCGGATATTGGTGGCAAAGACATGCTCGGCATGCGCCGCCATGGGCTCGGCCAGCCAGGCCACGCGCAGATGGCCAAGCAGCAAGGACTGGTTGATCTGCTTGAGCTGGTCGCGGCTGACCAGGCGCAGCACATAGCCGATGGCGGAGAGCAGCGAGAGCGGCAGCAGCACCAGCCGCCAGGGCGCATGGCGCAGCGCCATCCAGAGCAGGAAACGCGCATAGGTGGGGTGGACGGTAATCGTCCGGTCCATGTCGTAAAAGGCTATCCTCTCCCCCACGCGGCGAGCTTTAACGCCAATGCGGCGGGAAACAAGCCGTCAGTGCTGCGTATCGATGGCATGAGGCCGAATCTTGCTGTGATCAATTATCCGCCAAGGTGCTTGTGATTGCACCGTTTATCGCACAAGAAGGGCGGTATATGGGTGCCCCGGCCGACTTTGCGATCGAAGAGCGCGGTGAGACCGGCGCGGTGCTGCGCTTATCCGGCAATCTCGACATCACCACCATTGCCGCGCTCGACAGGCGATTGAAGGCGATCGACCAGAATGTCGCCCTGATCGACATGGCCGATGCCGGACATATCGACACGGTCGGCGCCTGGGTGGTCTATCGGCTGGCGCGCGACCATCGCTGCGAGATCGTGAACCTGAGCGAATCGGGCGGTCGGCTGGTCGAAGCGGTGGGCCGATCGGACATCAGCGATGTCGTTCCGCCGCACCGGCCCAATGTCATCAACCGGGTGCTCGCGAGCGTCGGCGAAGCGACGATGCTGGCCTTTGGCTCGATGCTCGGCATGCTCGGATTTTTCGGCGCGCTGGTGCGATCGCTGCTGTCGCTGATCGCGCATCCGCGCCGTATCCGCTGGGCGGCGACGGTGCGCCATTTCGAGCTGGTCGGCGTCTCGGCGCTCGGCATTGTCGGGCTGATGAGCTTTCTCATCGGCATCGTCATCGCGCAGCAGGGCGCGGTGCAGCTGCGCCAGTTCGGGGCGGAGGTGTTCACCGTCAATCTCGTCGGTCGGCTGACCATTCGCGAACTGGGCGTGCTGATGACCGCGATCATGGTCGCGGGCCGATCAGGCAGCGCCTTTGCCGCGCAGATCGGCACGATGAAGCTGACCGAAGAGGTCGATGCGATGCGCACGATCGGCGTGTCGCCGGTCGAGGCGCTGGTGCTGCCGCGCGTGACCGCTGCAGTGCTGATGATGCCGCTGCTCGGCTTCTATTCGATGATCGTCGCGATGATCGGCGGCGCGTTCCTGTGCTGGATCGTGCTCGAGATTCCGCCGGCGACCTTCATCGTCCGCATTCAGGAAGTGGTGCCGATCACCGATTTCTATGTCGGCATGATCAAGGCGCCGGTCTTCGGGCTGATCATCGCGCTTGCCGGCTGCTATCAGGGCATGCAGGTGCGCGGCAATGCCGAGGAAGTCGGCTCGCGCACCACCGCCGCCGTGGTCCAGGCGATCTTCATGGTCATCGTGCTCGATGCGTTCTTCGCGGTGTTCTTTACCGAAGTGGGCTGGGGATGAGCGCGGCGCGGGACAAGGACTGCGATGTCGCCATCCGCATTACCGGGCTGACCAACAGCTTCGGCGAGCAGGTGGTGCACGAGGATCTGTCGCTCGACGTGCGGCATGGCGAGATCCTGGGCGTGGTCGGCGGGTCGGGCACCGGCAAGTCGGTACTGATGCGCTCGATCATCGGGCTGCAACGCCCCGATACCGGGCGCATCGAGGTGCTGGGCGAGTCCATCCTCGACGGCGAGGAAGAGGATGTCTCGATCCGCAGCCGCTGGGGCGTGCTGTTCCAGGGCGGCGCGCTGTTCTCGACGCTCACCGTCGCCGAGAACGTGATGGTGCCGCTCGCCGAATTCTATCCGAATATCGATCGCAAGCTGCGGCGCGAGATCGCGCTCTACAAGATCGCGCTGTCAGGCCTGCCCGAGGATGCGGCCGACAAATATCCCTCCGAACTGTCGGGCGGGATGAAGAAGCGCGCCGGCCTGGCGCGCGCGCTGGCGCTCGACCCCGATGTGCTGTTTCTCGACGAGCCGACCGCCGGGCTCGACCCGATCGGCGCGGCGCGCTTCGATGCGCTCACCCGCGAGCTGCAGCGCACGCTGGGGCTCACGGTGTTCCTGATCACGCACGATCTCGATACGCTGCACGAGATCTGCGACCGGGTGGCGGTGCTCGCCGACCGGAAGGTCATCGCCATCGGCACCATTCCCGAACTGCTCGCCACCGACCATCCGTGGATCCAGGAATATTTCAACGGTCCGCGCGGCCGCGCCGCTGCCGTCAGCCATGCCGACGAGGAGCTGAAACGAAAGCGCCTTCCGGCCAGCAGCAAGAGCCGGGGGTTCCTCCGGTGACCGGGCAACTCCGCGCCGCATTGGCGGTTTACACCATCAGAACATCAGGGGCATAACCAACGCCATGGAAACACGCGCCAATCATGTCTGGGTGGGGACCGTCACCCTGGTGCTGCTGGCGGGCATTGCCGCCTTTGTCATCTGGCTGGCGGGCCTGGGCGAAACCGATCGCCAGCCCTATGACATTTTCTTCAAGACCTCGGTCGACGGCATCGCCAAGGGCTCGGTGGTCGCCTATTCGGGCGTGCCTTCGGGCCAGGTGACCGAGATCGCGCTCTGGGCCAAGGACCCGCAGTTCGTGCGCGTGCGGATCGAGGTCGATGCGCATGTGCCGATCCTCGAAGGTACCACCGCCACGATCCAGGGCGTCGGCTTTACCGGCGTATCGCAGATCCAGCTCGACGGGGCCAAGCAGGGCGCGCCCGCGATCACCGAGCCGGGGCCCGAGGGCGTGCCGGTCATCCCGACCAAGCCCGGCGCACTGGGCGAGTTGCTCAACAACGCGCCGCTGCTGCTCGAACGGTTGGCGACGCTGACCGAGCGCTTCACCCAGGTGCTGTCCGACGAGAACCAGAAGTCGATTTCCGTTCTGCTGAAGAACAGCGGGCGGTTGACCGGCGAGCTGGCCGATAGCGCGCCGGAAATGCGCGCGGCGCTGGCCGAACTGCGCGTTACCCTCACCAAAGCAGGTGTCGCTGCCGAACAGCTCGGCATGACCGCGCAATCGACCAAGGAGGTGCTCGACAGCGAAGGCCGTCCGCTGGCGCGGCAGCTCGCCAAGACGCTGGCCGATACCGACAAGGCGCTGGTCAAGCTCACCGAGACGCTCGAAGAGGCCAAGCCGGGGCTGCGCCAGTTCTCCACCACGACGTTGCCCGAGACCGAGGCGCTGGTGCGCGACCTGCGCGTGACCGCAAGGGCGCTGTCGGCGATTACCGAGAAGATCGATCAGGAAGGCGCGGGCGGACTGCTCAGCGCACCGCCGCTGCCCGATTACGAGCCGAAGAATTGAGAGGCCCCCGCATGACCGCCACCGTCCGTTCGCTGCTGTCCGCCGGGGCGGCCTCCGCCTTGCTCGCCGGCTGTGTCAGCTTCGGGTCCGAAGCGCCGCCGCAGCTGCTCACGCTGACCTCGAGCGCCATGCCGGGGCCGGGCTCGATGGCCTCGGCCTCGGTGACCGATGCGATCGTCGTCGATATTCCGACGGTCGAGCGCACGCTCGATCAGGTGCGCGTGCCGGTGCAGGTCAGCGACAGCGCGATCGCCTATGTCAAGGACGCGGTCTGGGCCGACAAGCCCGCTCGGCTGTTCCGCACCGTGCTCGCCGAAACGCTGGCGGCAAAGAGCGGACGGCTGGTGCTCGACCAGGTCGAGACCGGGGCGGAGCGCAGCACGATGCTGTCGGGCCAGCTCCAGCGCTTCGGCTATGACGAGGACAGGCGCGCGGTGATCGTCCGTTTCGATGCGGTGGTGCGCAAGCCCGGCAGCCCGCTGCGCAAGCAGCGCTTCGAGGCGAGCGTTCCGGTGACGACGGTTGACGCGGTGACCGTGGGTGCGGCATTGAACCAGGCGGCCAACACCGTCGCAGCCGAGGTCGCGGCCTGGACCACCGGCTGATCAGCCCCCTTTTTCGTTTCATCACAGGATAACCGGACCATGGCGCATTTCCTCATCGTCGAGGCACGCTTCTACGACCATCTCAACGACCTGCTGCTCGAGGGCGCACGCGCCGCGATCAAGGCGGCTGGCCACAGCCACGAGACGCTGACGGTGCCGGGCGCGCTCGAAATCCCCGCGGCCATCGCCATGGCGTCGGAGACGCAGCGCTTCGACGGCTATGTCGCGATCGGCGTGATCATCCGCGGCGAGACCTATCATTTCGAGGTCGTCTCGAACGAGAGCGCGCGCGCGATCATGGCGCTGACGCTCGACGGCCTGCCGATCGGCAACGGCATCCTCACCGTGGAAAACGAGGCGCAGGCGCTCACCCGGGCGAAGAAGGAAGAGAAGGACAAGGGTGGCGACGCGGCCCGCGCCGCCATCGCCATGCTCGAAATCTCGGAAAAGCTGGCCGGTTGATCCCGCGCCCGGTCGCGCCCCTATTTGGAGGGGAGCGGCGCGGGCACCGGGCGTGACGGCATGCTGCCAGCCGCCCTGGCTCCCGGTGCGGGGCCTTCGCCCTTGGCCGCATCGCTGAACGCCAGGGTGATCGAGATGCGGCGGTTGGCCGGATCGTTGCGATCCATCGGGTTGTAAGGCTCCTTGTCGGCCACGCCCTCGATGCGATGCACCTGACCAGGATTGATCCCGCCGATCACCAGCGCCCGGCGCGTCGCCTCGGCGCGGCTGGTCGAGAGCATCCAGTTGTTCATCGTCTTGCCCGAGGCATAGGGCAGCGCGTCGGTATGCCCGCGGATGATCACCGGGTTGGGCATGCCGTTGATGACCTGCGCCACCTCCTTCAGCAGTTCGGCCGCCTTGGGCACCAGCTTGTCAGTCGACAGCGCGAACATGCTGAAATTCGCCTCGTCGACCAGATCGATGCGCAAGCCTTCGCGCGTGTCGGTAAAGCGCACGTTCTTGAGCAGTTTGCTCAGCTGCTCGCTGCTGCCCAGGCGTTCCTCGAGCTGCTTTTTCAGCTTCTCGAACTTTTCCTTCTCGGCCAGCTGCTGCACCTTCTTCATCGCCGCCTTCTGCTCTTCGGTCAGCGTGGCATATTCGCTGTTGCCCGCTTCGTCGGCGGTGCCGGTGGCATCCTGCGGAATGGTGATCGATTGCGTGCCGGTCTGGCCCGCGCGATTGGGATAATCGTCGCGGCCGACGATCGATTCCCCGCCGAACAGGCCGTTCGACCCGGCGCTGCCCGATTTCAGCTCGACAATGGTCGGCGCGAAATAGTCGGCAATCGCCTTGCGGTCCTTTTCCTCGGTCGCGCCCAGCAGCCACATCAGCAGGAAGAACGCCATCATTGCCGTCACGAAGTCGGCATAGGCCACCTTCCAGGCGCCGCCATGATGGCCGCCATGGCCTTCCTCGATGACCTTCTTGACGATGATCGGGCGGACATTCTCCACCGGATCGGACTTGCGCTTGGCGGCCATGGCTTAGCGGCCCCGCATGCCGTCGAAGACGTCGGCAAAGGTCGGCTGGTTGGCATGGCCCAGGCTCGAACGTGCAGCCTCGATCACCAGCGGCTGCGGGTGGCCGTGCAGCGAGGCGATGATGATCTGCTTGGCGACATGGTACATCGCGCCATCGGCCTCGACCACCTGCTTGCAGCGGTTGGCCAGCGGACCGACAAAGCCATAGGCCAGAAGCACGCCCAGGAACGTTCCGACCAGCGCCGAGCCGATCATCTCGCCGAGGACTTCCGGCGGCTTGTCGATCGAGCCCATGGTCTTGACGATCCCGAGAACCGCCGCGACGATCCCCAGCGCGGGCAGCGCGTCGGCCAGGTTCTGCAGGCCGTCGGCAGGCGCGATCGCCTCGTGATGGTGTGTCTTGATCGCCTGATCGACGACATCCTCCACCGCATGCGGATCAAGCTGGCCCGACGAGACCACGACCAGCCGCAGCGAGTCGCAGATCAGGTGGATCAGCGTCGAATCCTTGAGCAGCGTGGGATATTCGGAAAAGACCGACGAGCTCTTGGGGTCCTCGATATGCGGTTCGAGCGCGACCGGGCCTTCGGTGCGCAGCATCTTCATCAGCTTCGACACCAGGAAGATGCAGTCGAGAAAGTCCTGCTTCTTATATTTCGATCCCTTGAACGCGGTCATGACGCCGCCGCCGATCGCCTTGATGTGGCCGCCCGAATTGCCGATGAGCATCGACCCCGCCGCCGCGCCGCCGATGATCATCATTTCGAGCGGCAACGCGTGCAGGATGACCGCGATGCTGCCCCCGGCGATCACGAAACCGCCAAAGACCATGACAAGCAGGACGACAAAGCCAATTGCTGCGAACATCGCGGTTCCCTTGATCGTGATCGTTGCCCACCGGACGGTGGCGCAATGCGGGCCGAAAAACCGGCCCGTTCAGATCGTAGAACGGCTTTTGGCGATCGTGGTTAAGGGCAAAACAGGGTTAACAGCCTGAGCTTTCTCGTTAACCCGGGGCGGCATCAGCGCAGATAGTCGAGCAGCGACTGCTGCGAAATCTTCGCATAGACCGCCTGGGTCGCCTGAAGATTGGTGAGCAGCGTCTGCAGCCGGGTCAGCGCCTCGGCGACATTGGCATCGACCAGCTCGGACTTGCGCGAGGCGAGCGACAGCTTGCTCTGTTCAAGCTCCTCGCGCGCGGATTCGATCGATCCCTTGACCACGCCCTGCCGGGTGAGAAGCTGGGTCATCCGGTCGATCGCGCCGTCGAGTGCGACCAGCTGCGCCGAACGGCTCGCCTGGCCCGCCGGAGACGTGTCGCGGATTGCCGCCGCCGTGTCGCTCATGATCTGTCCGAGGCTGCGCGTGGCACCGCCCCCGACATCGATATTGGCCTGGACCTCGTCCAGATTGGGCGCCGCGACGACAAAGCGCGCATCGCCCATCGGTACGCGGATGACCGGGCCGGTCCCGAACAGCTGCCCGCCGAAATTGTCGCGCTGACCCAGCGCGTCGTTGAAATCGGAATTGATCCCCTCGACCTCGAGCGCGAGCACTTCGGGGTCGGTCGGGCTGATCGTGCCGGTATTGGCCTGCAGCAGCAGCTCGCGCGTGCGGATCAGGCCGCTGACGATGGTGTTGAGGCTCGCCTCGGCCTGGTTGGCGCGGGTATCGGCGCGGCCCAGATTGTTGACCCAGGCGGTTTCGTCCGACTGGAAGCGCGAGATGTTCGATGCCTCGAGCCAGGCCTTGGGGTCGTTCGAGGGCTTGGCGATACGGCTTTCCCCGCCCACCAGCGCCTGCTGGTCGGCGATCTGCTGGCTCAGCCGCACCTGCCGGGTGACATCCTGCGGCGCGCGATAGCGGTTTACGGACTGGACCATAACGTCTTGCCTTGTGGTTCTAGAACACGTTGAGAATGGTTTGCATGGTGTCGCGCGCGACCTGGATCACGCGCGCCGACGCTTCATAGGCCTGTTGCAGCCGGATCAGATCGGCGGCTTCGCGGTCGAGATCGACCCCCGACATCGCATCGCGGCGGCGGCGTGCGCCTTCGTCGAGCGCGGTCGCCGCATCGGATTCGCTGCGCACCGAAGCGAGGCTGGTGGCAAAGCCCGCCATGAAATTGTTCCACTGCGTCTCGACACCGGCGGTGGTGCGCAGCGCCGGCAGGGTCAGCAGATTGCCGTTGGGGGTGCCATCGGCCCCCGCAATCGCGAGCATGTTGATGTCGCGCGTCGTCACCGCGAGCGTCGAGACGTCGCCCGGCATGGTCAGCAACGGCGCACCGACCGCGCCGCCGAGCGTGCGGCCCTGGGCCTGCCAGCCATTGATATCGCTGACGAACTGCTGCGCCAGTGCGGTCAGATCGTTGAGCCGTCCCTGCGCGGTCGCGCCTGCGCGGCTCAGCCCTGCCAGCGACCCTTCGCTGGGCACGGCGACGGCGATGCCATCGACCTGCAGCGCCAGGCTGCCATCGGCATTGGTCGATGTGGTGACCGTGGCAGCGAAATTCACGCCCGCAAGCTGCTGCCCGCCATAGCTGATCGATGCGGTGCCATTGGGGGCCAGGCTGATCGTCGCGTTGAGCTTTTCGGTGATCGTCGCGAGCATCGCATCGCGCGCATCGAGCAGGCCCGCATGCGCATCGGTGCCTTCCTTGGTGCGGGTGATGTCGAGATTGATCTTGTTGAGGTTCTCGAGCGCGGCGTTGAGCGTGTTGGCTTCCTGCGTCGCACCCTGGCTGACCTGCTGCGCGGTCAGCGTCATGTTGCTGCTCGTGCGGCGAAAGGCGTCGACCACGGCATCGATCTCGCTGAGCAGGGTGAGCTTGAGCGAGTTGTCGAACGGCGCGGCCGCGACTTCCTCGGCGCGGCTGAAAAAGGTGTTCAGCCGCGTGCCGACATTCGATCCGGCATTGTCGAGATTGGTCTCGAGCCGCTCCATCCAGGTGAGCTGGGTTTCGGCGCGGATGCGCGCGGCCCCCGACTGGCGGACCTGCGCCTCGATGAACTCGTCGGACGCGCGCACGGTCTGCGCGATGCGCACCCCATTGAGGCCGGTCTGCGACAGATAGGCGGGGTTGAGCGAGCCCGAGACCGTGGCGTCGCTCATCTGCACGCTTCGGCGGACATAATCGGGATTCTCGGCATTGGCGATGTTGTGCGACACCGCCTCCATCGAGCGCGAAAACGCCCGCAGGCCCGACCGGCCGATGTTGAGAAGGTTGCTCACGGCTTATCGATCCCGAACTGCTTGAGCACCATGTCGGCGATGCCGAAGCTCTGCTTGCCGGCCATGTCCTCGGCGACGCGTGCGTCCATCAGGTCGCGAAACTGGTCGGTGGCGGTCGATCCGAGCAGCGTGTCGCCATCGGTGGCGCTGCGCATCGCGCCGATCATCTGGCGCAGGAAGATCGCCTCGAACGACTGCGCCGCCTTGCGCAGCTCGGCGGTCTCGGCATCGCTCTTGCCGGGCGCGGCACCTTGCGCGCCGCCGGCGGCGGATGCAGCGGCCCGGGCCTGCCGGTCGAGCGGCAGCGCGGTGCCGGCGCGCGCGAGCGGAAACGCCATCGAGGCGGGCATGACCGTCACAGGATCACCAGCTCCGCCTTGAGCGAGCCGGACTGCTTCAAGGCTTCCAGGATCGCGGCGAGATCGCTCGGCGAGGCTCCGATGGCATTGATGGTTTCGACAATCTCGGACAAGTTGGCACCTCGCTTGATCTCGAATGCAGGGTTGGCCTCTTCTTCGATCGCCACCTGGCTGCGCTGTTCGACCGCGGTCTGGCCCTGGCTGAACGGCGCGGGCTGGACGACGGTGGGCGCTTCCTGGACCTTCACGGTCAGCTTGCCATGGCTCACTGCCGCGGGCCCGATACGCACCGCGCCATTGATAACGACCGTACCCGTGCGCGCGTTAACAATTACTTTCGCTGGGGCCTCGGCAGGGGTGACCGAGATATTCTCGATCCGGGACATCATCTGCACCCGCTCCTGCGCAGTGACGGGCGCGGCGATCCGCACCGAGACCGCGTCATTGGCGACGGCGAGCGCATAGCCGAACTGGCTGTTGATCGCATCGGCCACGCGCATCGCGGTGGTGAGGTCGGCATCGGCGAGGTTGAACATGAGGTAAGGGCTCTGGTCGAACCCGGTATCGACCGCGCGCTCGACCGTCGCGCCGCCCGCAATCCGGCCCACCGAGGGAATGTTGACGACGGTGCTCGATCCGTCGGCGCCGCTGACGCCCAGACCGCCCACGGCCAGGTTGCCCTGCGCCATCGCATAGATCTGCCCATCGGCGCCGAGCAGCGGCATCATGATCAGCGTGCCGCCGCGCAGCGACTTGGCGCGGCCGAGCGCGGAGACGGTGACGTCGAGCCGCTGGCCGGGCTTGGCCATGGCGGGAAGTTCGGCCGTGACGAGCACTGCAGCGGCGTTCTTGGTGGCGGGGTTGATGCCCGGCGGCAGTGTCAGGCCGAACCGGTTGGTCACCCCGCGCATGCCGACGGTCGCATATTCGAGCGCGTCGTCGCCGGTGCCGGCAAGCCCCACGACGATGCCATAGCCGGTCAGCTGGTTGGCACGCAGACCCTGGAAGCCGCCCAGATCCTTGATCCGTTCGGCATGCGCCGGCTGCATCGCAGCGAGCAGCGCGAGCATCAGCGCGGCGACCAGGCGAAGGGTTGAGGAAAGGGTCATGTCAAAGGCCTTCAGAACGGACTGATGATTTCGAAGAAGCGCTGCAACCAGCCCTTCTGGCTGGCGCGCGCGATCTCCCCGGTGCCGCCATAGACGATCTGCGCATTGGCGACGCGCGAGGAGGGAATGACATTGTCCGCGCCGATGTCGATCTGGCGCACGATGCCGCTGAAGCGGATATGCTCGGCGCCGCGGTTGAGGCTCATCAGCTTCTCGCCGCGCACCAGCATGGTGCCGTTGGGATAGACCTCGGCAATGGTGACCGTGATCTGGCCCTGCAGCGAGTTGGACTGCTGCGCGGTGCCCTGGCCCTGGAAGCTGGTATTGCCGCCCGCCGAAACATCGGACGGGTTGAAGAAGCTCAGCGGGCCGGTGGTGGGCGGGGTCAGGCCGATGCTGCCGGTGCGATCGGTATTCGCGCCGTTCGACTTGACCGCCTGGGTGCGCTCGACGAGCGCGATGGTCAGCACATCGCCGACCATCGCGGCGCGCGCGCCGTTGGTCAGCGCCGAATAGCCGTTGCTCGCCTGGAAGATCGCGCCATTGGGAACGGCCGGCGCCGGGCGCGGCATCGACAGCGTCGGCGCATAATCCGGATCGGGCTGGATCGGCTGCTTCTTCTTCTTCGCATCGGCGGGGGTAGAGGCGCACAGGGCCGCCGTGATCGCGACCGCTATCCAGGCCCGTTTGTCCCGAGCGAAGTCGAGGGACGTCGCACCACCGTTATCCAAGGTCCCTCGACGGCGCTCGGGACAAAAGGATGTGGAGTCAATTGTCATGAACTAGACCCCTCAACCCATCTGCTGGTTGGCGAACTGGAGCATCTCGTCGGTCGCCTTGATCATCTTGGAATTCACCTCATAGGCGCGCTGGGTCTCGATCATGTCGACCAGTTCCTCGACGATGTTGACGTTCGAACCTTCGAGCGCGCCCTGGCGCAGCGTGCCGCGGCCTTCGAGGCCGGCCTGGCCGACGATCGGCGCGCCGCTGGCGGCGGTCTCGCCGAGCAGGTTGGCGCCCAGCGACTTGAGGCCTGCGGGATTGACGAAGCTGGCGAGTTCGATCTGACCCAGCTCGTTGGCTTCGGCCTGGCCGTCGATCGTCGCCGAGACGGTGCCGTCCTTGCCGATGGTGATGCTGGTCACGCCCTGGGGCACCTGGATATTGGGCACCAGCGGCAGGCCTTCGGGCGTCACCACCTGGCCTTCGGCGGTCAGGTTGAAATTGCCTGCGCGGGTATAGGCGTTGGTGCCATCGGGCATCTGCACCTGGAAATAGCCCGCGCCCTCGATCATCAGGTCGAGCGAATTCTCGGTGATCTGCGCGCTGCCCTGCGTATCGATCCGGCTGGTGCTGGTCAGCTTGACCCCGGTGCCGACCGAAAGTCCGGTGGCGAACTGGTTCTGCGCATCGGCGCGCGCGCCCGCGGCGATCTGCTGCTGATAGGCAAGCGTCTCGAAATTGGCGCGGTCGCGCTTGAAACCGGTGGTGTTCACGTTCGCCAGGTTGTTGGCGATGACGCGCATCTTGGTGTTCTGCGCGTCCAGCCCGGTGCGGGCGACCTGAAGGGCTCCGTTGCTCATTGCATTCTACTCCGTTTCGCGCGCTCAGCCGGGCATCCGCATGATGGATGCGCCGCCATCGTCCATTTCCTGCGCCGTGGTCAGCATCTTGACCTGGGTTTCCCAGGCGCGGCTGGCTTCGATCATGTCGACCAGCGCCTGGGTCATGTTCACGTTCGATCCCTCGAGCGCGCCGGTGGTCACCGTCGCGTCGGGATCCTCGGGCAACGCACCGTCCCCGGGCACGCGGAACAGGCCGTCGAGGCCCTTCTTGATCTCGCTGCCCTGCGGGCTGACCAGCTTGAGCTTGCCGACTTCCACCGGCGGCTGGTTGGCATCGCCGCCCCTCGGCACGATCGAGATGGTGCCATTGCCGGAAATGCTGATCTTGTCGGCCGGCGGAAGCGTGATCGGACCGCCCTGGCCGAGCACCGGAAAGCCGTCGCCGGTGGTCAGCAGCCCGCTTTCATTGACCATCAGGTCGCCGCGCCGCGTATAGGCCTCGGCGCCGTCCATCGCCTGCACGCCGAGCAGCGCATCGCCGTTGAGCGCGATGTCGAGCTCTCCGCCGGTGGTCTCCACCGTGCCGCCATGCATGTCCGCGCCCACCACCGCCTCGCTGGTCGAGGCGCGGCTGGCGAGGCCATCGCCCTGCACATAAAGCGCGCGGGCGTTGACGATCTCGGCCCGAAAGCCGGTCGTGTCGGCATTCGCCATGTTGTTGGCGATCGCCGTCTGGCGATTCATGATGCCCTGCATGGCCTTCAGGTTGATGTGGATCATCTTGTCCATGTCAGGGCACCATTATCCTTGCGTCATTATCCGTCGGTCAGGCCGTCATCAGACCTGCAGGTTGACGATGGTCTGGGTCAGCGTGTTCGCGGTTTCGAGCGCCTGGGCGTTCGCCTGGAAGTTGCGCTGTGCCGCGATCAGCGACACCAGCTCTTCGGTCAGGTCGATATTCGCCGCTTCGAGCGTTCCCGAACGCACGGTGCCGAGCGGGCCGTTGCCCGCCTGGTTGATCAGCGGGGTGCCCGACACGCCGGTCGACTGCCAGTGGGCGTCGCCGATCGGGCGAAGCCCCTCGGCGGCGGCAAAGCTCGCCATCGCGACCGCGCCGATCCGGGTCTGGGTGCCGTTGGAGAAGGTGGCGCTGACCACGCCCTCGTCGCTGATCGTGATGTTCGAGAGCACCGCATTGGGATCGGCCGGGTCGTTCTGCGGCAGCACGAAGTCGAACAGGTCGGCCTGGTTGGTCGAGGTCACGCGGCCATTGGCATCGACCGGCAGCATCTGCACGCGGTTGCCGATATTGTCGACGACCTCGCGGTTGACGTTGACGAAGAAATTGCCGTTGCGGGTGAAGCTCTGCGCCTGGCGGGGCGAGGAGCCCTCGACGATGAAGAAGCCGTCGCCCGCGATCGCGAGGTCGAGCGTGCGGTCGGTCGAGTTGAGCGAGCCTTGCGTGAACTGCTGGACGATGCCGGTCAGGCGGACGCCCTGACCCGCCACCGACTTGGTGCTCTGCGTCGGGGCCGAGGCGAACAGGTCACCGAAGGTGGCCTTGCTCTTCTTGAAGCCGGTCGAGCTCGAGTTGGCGATGTTGTTCGAGACGGTCGCAAGATCGGTCTGCGCTGCCTTGAGGCCGCTGAGTGAGGTGATGAAGGACATTTGGGCTTACTCCTCGGTGAAACTTGATCGATACGGGTTGGTGGGTCGGGCAGCTCAGGAGATGCGTCTGGCGCTGCTGGCGGAAAACGAACCGGCGGGGGTCACCAGCAGGGCATCGGCGCCCGTGCTGCTGGATTCGACCGCCGTCACCGGCAGCCAGGTCGAAACGGTGGAGGCGGAGGCACCCTTGAGGCGCACCTTGAGCGGGCCGATATTGGCAGGGTTGCCATTGTCGTCCTCGCTCACGAGCTGGAACGGGACGCGGCCCGCCTGCAGATTGCCCATCTCCTGGGTGTGGACGACATTGCCCGCGCCATCGAGCCATTCGAGCGAGACGTTGCTCGCCGGATTGGCGAGGTTGAACTCGCCGGCATAGCGTCCCTGCGCATCGGCATAGGCGGTATCGCCATCCTGCAGCACCGAACGGCCGATGAAATTGGCGGCCTCGGCGAGGCGCGAGGTGCCGAACGACCCGGCAATGGCCTTCAGCGACGCGTTCATTTCGGAAATGCCCGCGACCTGGCTGAACTGCGCCATCTGCGCGACCATGTCCTTGTTCTCGACCGGCTTGAACGGGTCCTGGAACTTGAGCTGCGCGGTCATCAGCTTGAGGAACGAGGCCTGGCCCAGCGATTCCTTGCTGTTCGCGCTGGGGACGCTTTCGGTCTTCTTCTGGTATTGCGATACGAAGTCGTTGGTGACGGTCGTCATTTGCCCATCCTCACGGTATCGAGGATCAGCGACTTGGCGGTCTGCATCACCTGCACGTTGTTCTGATACTGCCGGGCGGTCTCGAGCATATCGATCAGCTCGGCGGTTTCATCGACGCCCGCGTCCCAGACATAGCCCTCGTCATCGGCCAGCGGGTTGGTGGGGTCGTGCCGCTTGATCGGCTTGATGTCCGACTGGATGACCTTCTCCACCTGCACGGTGGCGACGCCGGGGCGCTCCTCGATGGTCTTGAACACCGGCTTGATCGCGCGATAGGCCTCTTTCTCGCTCGCATAGGTGGTGCGGGCATTGGCGAGGTTCGATGCGGTGGTGTTCAGCCGCGACAATTGAGCCGACATGGCGCGGCCCGAAATGTCGAAGACGCTCATGGGACCGGGCATGGCTTATTCTCCCTTGATCGCGCGGGTCAGCGTCGCGACGCGGCCCTCGAGGAAGGAAAGTGTGGTCGAATAGCCGATGGCGTTTTCGGCAAACAGCGTCTGCTCGGTCGACAGCTCGACGGTGTTGCCGTCCATCGAGGGCTGCAGCGGAATGCGATAGCCGGCATTCTCGCCCAGCGCCGCGTCGAGCGTGTCGCCGCTCTGCACGCGCTGCATGGCCTTGTCGAAATCCAGGTCGCGCGCCTTGTATCCGGGTGTGCCGGCATTGGCGATGTTCGATGCCAGCATCGACAGCCGCTGCGATCGCAGCTGCAGCGCCGTGCCGTGCATTCCGAAAAGCCTGTCTGCCCCCATGGGACCGTTCCTCTTAACCTGTGGCTGCATCTGCCGTCCTAAGCGATGGACAGAATGCGTCGCCCAAGGGAGAAGCAAAGCCTGTGCCAAATGATGGAAGTGCCGCAATTCCGCGGGTTGTGACGCGAAGCCAGGGGGCTGTGCGTCAACGATCCGTGGAGCAGGTGGCAATTTTCTGCCAGCCGGGCGGCAATTTCCTGCCGCCCTGCCGGAGGCAATCGGGGGTTTGAACGGATACGCAATGTCGATTGCCGCCTTTATCGATCCCGTCGCGCTGCTCGGTGTGGTGGGGACCAGCTTTGCCGTCGCCTGGGCGCAGAACGGCACCGCCGCCGCCCTGAGCGGCTTTTCCGCGTTACGCCGCGAGCTGTGGCTGAAGGTGCAGGAACAGGCCGATGAAGGACATCGCGCGGTGCTGCGCATCGAGCATATGGTCGAAAGCCGCGGCATCAGCTGCGCCGACCGGGTGAAGTCGGGCGGGGCCTTCGTCTCTGCCGCTGCCGATGCCTTGGCCAACCATCGGTCGATCGACGGATTTCACGCGGCCATCGTCCGGCTGGCGGCCCAGCGCCGCGCGCGGCTGACCGCGATGGTGCGCTTCTGGGAAAATGTCGCCGATTGCGCGCCCGCCATGGGCATGCTCGGCACCGTGATCGGGCTGATCCTGCTGTTCGGCAATGTCAGTGACGCCGCCTCGATCGGCCGCGCGATGGCGGTCGCGCTGCTCACCACTCTATATGGCCTTGTGCTCGCCAATGTGATCGCAGGCCCCATCGCGCAGCGCCTGGCGCGGATCGCGGGCGAGCAGGTCGGCTGGGAAGAGGACGCCGCGCGGCGCCTGCTCGATATCGGACGGCGCGAATATGCCGACATGGCCGCAGCGCAGAAGCGCCGCGAAGAGGCGGACGCGTTTCCGCCCCGCCCGGTGGAGCATATATGACGCCGGCGCAGCGGACCACGCTGTCGTTCCTTGACCTCGCGCTGATCATGACCGGCGTGATGGCGATGATCGCCAGCGTCGGCGATCGCCATCCCGCGGTGGCCGAGGCGTTTTCCGAGAGTTTCGGTCAGGACAAGGCCGCACGCGCGCAGCAGGTCCGGCTGAAGCTCGCCAGCCTGTTCGAGCCGCAAGAGGCACGGCTGACGGCAAGCGGCAGGCAGGCGCTTGCCGCGCTGGGCGGCAAGAACCGGCAGGCCGAATTCGCGATCGCCGTGCCGGTGGTGGCGGCGACGGGTGCGTCGCGGCTCGATCGCTGGGAGCTGGCGGCGGCGCGCACTGCCGCGATCATGCGCGTTCTGGCCGATCAGGGCGTCACCGACGGCGCGATGCTGCCCGATCTGGCGCGGCCCGGCGGCGGCCCGGCAGCGGCGGACGACAAGGTCCGGATCACCATCCGCGCCGCTGGCGCAGCGAAGCAATAGGTTTCTGGCACGGACCTTGCTGTGATCGGGGCACAGTCATCAAAGGACCGTTCATGCCCGTTCGCAAAGCCTGTATGGCGCTCAGCCTGTTCCTGCCCATGCTCGCCGCTTCGGCCAGTGCCGAGGCGCAGGCGATCCAGGACCTCAACGAGATCGACGTGCTGGTCGCGGCCACCATGGGTGCCGGAATTGGCGAACCCGGCGGCGCGCGCGCTCCGGTCGACCGCCGGCTCAAGCTCAAGGCCTGCCCGGTCGCGCTCGAGGTTACCGGACCCGATCTGGGCGCCGCCGCCGTGCGTTGCCCGACGCTCGGCTGGCGCATCCGTGTGCCGCTCGATCTGGCCGCCGAGCGCGAACAGGCCGTCGCCGCGCGTCCGGGCCAGCCGCGTGCGGCTGCGGGACAGGGCGTCGAAGGCGTCAAGCGCGGCGAGCCCATCCTGCTCACCGTCGACCGGCCGATGTTCTCGCTCTCGCGGGTGATGATCGCCGACAAGGACGGACGCGTGGGCGAGGTCATCCCGGTGCGCGACGAGCCCAAGGGCAAGCCCATCTTCGTCCGCATCGTCGAGCCGGGCCGCGCTACGATCCTGGGTAACTGAGCCATTTACCAACGCGGGCAATATCGCGTTAACCTTTTGTCAAAAAATCGCCTTAAGCAACCGCTGCCAAGGCCGTTAAAGGACGTAAGTCATGCTAGAACGAGGTCTTTATTCCATGTCCCGCATAAACGCCTATGGCAGCCCGATCGTCGGTGCGACCCGCAAGGGCGGCAGCACTGAGAAGACCGTTGGGGCGAGCGCGGCCACGGCTGCGACCGACAACACCCTGCGTGAATCGGTGTCGGTGAGCAGCTTCCTGCAGACCGCATCGGCCTCTGCGCCGATCGACGAGGGCCGCGTCGCCGCGATCCGCGACGCGCTGGCAAATGGCAGCTATGTCATCGACGCGGAGAAGCTTGCCGCCAAGATGATCGAACTCGACCTTGGCGCATCGCTCAACTGATGCAGGGCGAACTGCTTGAGCGCTTTGCGGACACGCAAACCGCGCTGATCGCCGCGCTGGACGCCGGAGACACCGAAGCCATGATCGCGCATACCCGCGATCTGGGCGGAATCACCGATGCCCTGCGCACCCAGGGTGTGCTCCGTGCCGATGCCAGCACGCGCAGCCAGCTCGAAACGCTGATGAAGTACAACGCCGCCGCCGCGCAGCGCCTGCGCTTCCTGCGCGACCATGTCGAACGCCGCGTCGCCGCGATCCAGGGCGAACAGACGGTCGCGACCTATGGAGGCCGCCCGGCCCGCCGCTGATCTTTTCCGCACAAGACCTCATTTCTGGCCCTTCGCCCCTCGTGGGCGGGGGGCTTTTTGTTTGTGAACACATCCGAAGCCCATGGGCTCGATTTCGATCCCGAGGACGCGCTGCTCTGGGCGCGGCAGCGGGGCGCGCGCTCGGGCCGGATCGCCTGGCATTATGTCACCGAGCTGGCCGGCCGCGCGGGCCGCTTGCTCGATTGATCACCGGCGGCATGACGGCGCTGCCGATCCTCTACAGCTTCCGCCGCTGCCCGTTCGCGATGCGCGCGCGCATGGCGCTGCTGGTCAGCGGCCAGACGGTCGAGTTGCGCGAGATCCTGCTGCGCGCGAAGCCGCAGGCGATGCTCGATGCCTCGCCCAAGGGCACGGTGCCGGTGCTGGTGCTGGCCGATGGCCGCGTGATCGACCAGAGCCTCGACATCATGCGCTGGGCGCTGGCGCGGCACGATCCCGAGGGCTGGCTGGGGGGCGACGACGCGGAACTGATCGACACGTTCGACGGACGGTTCAAGCACCATCTCGACCGCTACAAATATCCCTCGCGCCATGACGAGGACCCGCTGGTCCACCGCGCGGCGGGGCTGGAGCATCTGCACTCGCTCGAACAGCGTCTTGCCGCCAGCACCTTCCTGTGCGGACCCGCGCGCACGCTCGCCGATGTCGCGCTCTTCCCCTTCATCCGCCAGTTCGCCGCGACCGATCAGGCGTGGTTTGACGCACAGCCGCTGCCGCATGTTCAGTCCTGGCTGGCCGGCCTGATCGCTTCCGACCTGTTCGACCGCGCGATGCTGCGCCTTCCTCCGTGGCAGCCGGGCGATCCGCCGGTGACGTTTGCCACCGGTTAACCGGCCTGTGCTAGCCCGGCCTGCGATGCTCTCCCGCTTCCTGCCCTATCGCCTGCAGACGCGCCTCGACAACTGGCGGCACGATCGCGCGTGCCGCCCGGTGCTCGAAACCGCGCCGATCCGCCCGCAGCACGATGGGCTGGTCATCTTCTCGATGATGGGCACGGCGGTGCTGCTGCCCTATCTGGTCGCGGTCAAATCCTTCTGGGGGCAGCTGCGCCGCGGTCGCGTGGTCATCCTGTCCGACGGCACGCTGACCACCGAGGATCGCGCGGTGCTCGCCTGGCATTGCGGCGACCCAGAGATCATCGACATTGCCGATGTCGACCATGCCGGATTTCCAGCGGGCGGTGCGTGGGAGCGGTTCCTGTCGATCCTCGACCGCCGGGCCGACGATTATGTCATCCAGCTCGACAGCGACACGGTGACCCTGGGGCCTCCCGATGTCGTGGCCGATGCCATTGCCGCCAATCGCAGCTTCACCCTGCTGGGCGGGCCCGAATGGGATATCGGCGTCAAGGCGTGCAGCGCGTTCGTTCCGCCGCCGCCCAACGGCCCTTCCGACGCGCGGCATATCCAGTCGCGGATGGAGCGCGCGCTCGGCCAGATCGAGGGGGCCGGGCAGCGCGGCTATATCCGCGGCTGTGCGGGCTTTGCCGGCTTCGCGCGCGGCGGCGACGGGCGCGCGACCGCCCGCTTCTTCCATGACGCGATGGCGCGGCTGCTCGGCCACGACGCCATGGCCGAATGGGGCAGCGAGCAGGTCACCTCGAGCTTCGTCGTCGCCAACGATCCCGACCCGGTGCTGCTGCCCTATCGCCAGTACGGCAATTATTGGGCCGAGCCCTGGGATGCCGATTGCCGCTTCATGCATTTTGTTGGCGCGCACCGCCATGACGGCACCGCCTATCGCGATGCGACGCGCTCTGCACTGGCGCAGATGGATCGCTGAGCGGCCGTCCTTTGCCCGACAGCACTGGACAGAACAGCCCCGCATCCCGATAGCGGCACCATGGCCACCGCACCCGCCCCGTTGACGACATCGCCGCGCGCGCCGCTGCTCGCCTTCGTCGCCTGCGCCGGCGGGATGTTGTTCTTCGGGGCGATGGACAGCGCGATGAAGGCGGTGACGATCGATATCGGCGTGATCGCGGCTTTGTTCTGGCGCTGCGTGATCGGCTCGGTGCTCGCGGGCGCATTGTTCTGGTGGAAGGGCAACCGGCGGCTGCCGCGCGGGGCGGCGCTGCGGCTGCACCTGCTGCGCGGCACGGTGGTCGCAGGCATGGCGGTGCTGTTCTTCTGGGGTCTCGCGCGCACGCCGATGGCCGAGACCGTGGCCATCACCTTCATCGCGCCGATCATCGCGCTGTTTCTCGCTGCCGTGCTGCTCAAGGAACGGATCGGGCGTGGCGCGGTGCTCGCCTCGGTGCTGGGCTTTGGCGGCGTGCTGGTGATCGCAGCCGGCAGGCTCGGCTGGCTGGGCGGCGAGGCGGTCGATGCCCAGGGCGAGGCCGGGTGGCAGGGGATCGCCGCGATCATGGCGTCCGCGGTGCTCTATGCCTGGAACCTGATCCTGCAGCGGCAGCAGGCGCAGATCGCCAGCCCGCAGGAGATCGTGCTGGTGCAGAATGTCATCATGGGCTTCTGGATCGGGCTCGCCATGCCCTTTGCCGGCGCGATGCCGGGCGATGCCGCCATGGCCGCGCCGATCGGCTGGGGGCTGCTGACCCTGGCGGCGCTGCTCGCGATCCTGTCGCTCTCGCTCCTGTCCTGGGCCTATGCGCGCGCCGAGGCGCAGGCGCTGGTGCCGCTCGAATATTCGATGTTCATCTGGGGCGCGCTGTTCGGCTGGCTGATCTTCAACGAGACGATCGGATGGACGACGCTGGCGGGTGCGGCGCTGATCGTCACCGGCTGCTGGCAGGTCGCGCGGCGACAGGCCGGCTGACGGCCCGCCGCAACCACGCGCAGTTCGCGCTTTCCCCGCCGCGTCCATCAGGCTAGGCAGAAGCGGGGACGATCTTCCATAATTGCAGACAGGGTACGGGCGCAGGGCATGACACGGATTTTGCTGGGGGTGGCAGGCATTGCGCTGATCCTGTCGATCGCATTGCTGCTCTCGAACAATCGCCGCGCCATCCGGCTGCGCGTGGTCGGCGCGGCCTTCGCGCTGCAGGCCGGTATCGCGGTGCTGGTGCTCTATGTTCCCGCCGGACGCACCGCCATCCAGGCGATGTCGCGCGGCGTTTCCAACCTGCTCGGCTATGCGCAGGCGGGCACCAATTTCATCTTCGGACCGCTCGCCAGCCCCGATGTCGGCGGCAACAGCTTTGCCATCGCGGCGCTGCCGGTGATCATCTTCTTTTCGGCGCTGGTGTCGATCCTCTATTATCTCGGCATCATGCAACGCGTGATCCAGTGGGTCGGCGGCGGCATCGAGAAGCTGATCGGCATCTCCAAGGTCGAAAGCCTGTGCGCCGCGGCGAACATCTTCGTCGGGCAGAGCGAATCGCCGCTGGTGATCCGCCCCTATCTCGCCGCGTTGAAGCCCGCGCAGCTGTTCACGGTGATGAGCGTGGGCATGGCGGGTGTCGCGGGCACGATCCTCGCCGCCTATGCCGCGATGGGCATCCGCATCGACTATCTGCTCGCCGCCGCGTTCATGTCCGCGCCGGGCGGCATCCTGATGGCGAAGATCATCATGCCCGACGATCCCGCCGATATCAGCCATGAAGCGGTGATGCCGCTCGATGTCGAGTATGAGGACGAGCGTCCTGCCAATGTCATCATGGCCGCCGCCATGGGCGCGCAGACCGGCGTCAAGCTCGCGGTTGCGGTCGGCGCGATGGTGCTGGCCTTCGTCGCGCTGGTCGCGCTCGCCAACGGCATTCTCGGCGGCATCGGCGGCTGGTTCGGCCAGGGCGCCCTGTCGTTCCAGCAGGTGGTGGGCTATGTCTTCGCGCCGGTCATGTACCTGATCGGCGTGCCCTGGGACGAGGCGCTGCGCGCAGGCGGGCTGTTCGGCACCAAGATCGTGCTCAACGAATTCGTTGCGTTCATCGAGCTCAGCCAGCCCGATTCGGGCCTGTCGCCGCGCACCATCGCGATCATCACGTTCGCGCTCTGCGGTTTCGCCAATTTCTCGTCGATCGCCATCCAGATGGCGGTGACCGGCGGCCTCGCGCCCAGCCAGCGCCCGATGATCGCGCGGCTGGGGCTCAAGGCGCTCGCCGCCGGCAGCCTCGCCAACCTGATGAGCGCCGCGCTGGCCGGGCTGCTGATCACGGTGTGACGGGGTGCGCGGCCCGGCGATCCGCGCGGGGCTGCGATACGGGGCGGAAGCCTTTGCGCTCGGATTTTTCCTCGGCACGCTGCGGATTATGGTGATCGCCCCGGCAACGGGCACGTTGGTGGCGGTGCTGATAGAAATCCCGGTGATGCTGTCAGCGATGGGATGGCGCGCGCGGCGGATCATAACCGCGCGAGCAGCAATGGCATCGATCAGTGCGCGCGCGGCCATGGGGCCACCGGGTTCACGCTGCTGATGACTTGCGAATTTGTGCTGGGGTTGGCGCTCGGAACATCGCCACGGCATTGGCTGGCGGACCTGACCAGCCCCCCGGGGGCTGCGGGGCTGGCAGGTCAGATCGTGTTCGGGTGTCTGCCGCTTCTGGTCGGCCGCCGAATGGTCAGGGCTGGGTGAACGATGGCGGGTCCGAGGCGTCCATCGATTCCTCGATCGCTTCGTCCAGATCGTCTTCGGTGATATCGTCCTTGTCGACATCGGGCTCGGTCGGCTTGTCGGACTCGCTCTCGTCCTGATCGTTCAGGCTCGATGTCTTGGCACCGGCGCGCTGCGCGGTTTCTTCGGTGCAATCGACGGGATCGGTCGGCTGGGGGGGCTGGCTCTCGGTCATGGGGGAACTCTCCTTGTGCCGGGACTACGCCGGGGCGCGCAAGCCGGTTCCGCGAGACGGGACCAGCCGATCAGGCGATTCCGGCGCGCTTGAGCTCGGGCCCCAGCCGCCCGGTCAGCCACAGCGCCCACATGCGGAAATCCGCCGCGAGGGACCAGAGCGGATAGGTGAAGGTGGCGGGACGGTTGCGCTCGATCCGCCAATGGCTGATCCAGGCGAAGAAATAGCCCGCGACCGGCATCATCGCGAACAGCAGGAAATTGCCGGTGAGCAGCGCCGCGAGCGCGAGCAGCACGACCAGCGAGGTGCCCGTATAATGCCAGGCGCGAGTCAGCGCCCGGCTGTGTTCGCGCAGGTAGAAGGGCCAGAATTCGGCAAAGCTGGTATAACGCTGCATCTCGATTGTCTCCCGCGGCCATGATAGCCATAGAACATGTCCGCGATCCAGACCGACCTTCTCTTCGTCTACGGCACGCTGCGCCAGGGCAGTAGCCACGCCAATGCGGCGCGGCTGGCGCGCGAGAGCGCGTGGCTGGGCACCGGCACGCTGACGGGCACGCTTTACCGCGTCAGCTGGCACCCGGCGCTGGTGCTGGAGGGCGACGACAGCATCACCGGCGACCTGCTGCGCCTCGCCGATCCTGCCGCCAGCCTGCCCTGGCTTGACGCGTTCGAAAGCTGCGGCCCCGACGACCCGCTCCCGCACGACTATCGCCGCGAGATCGCGACCGTCCTGACGGCAGGCGGCGCGGTGAAGGCGATGGTCTATGTCTGGAACCTGCCGACAGGCGGGCTGGAACGGATGCCGGGCGGCGACTGGCTGGCGATTGCGCCATGATCGAGGTGCGCATTCTGGGAAGCGACGAGACGCGGGTGCTCGCGCAGGTGGCGGACGACGTGTTCGACAATCCGGTCGATCCCCAGCAAGCCGCAGCCTTTCTCGCCGATCCGCGCCACCATCTCGCGGTAGCGATCGACGCCGGGCAGGTGGTCGGCTTTGCCTCGGGTGTCGACTATCTCCACCCCGACAAGCCGCCCGAATTATGGATCAACGAGGTCGGCGTGGCGCCGAGCCATCAGGGGCGGGGCCTGGGCAAGAGGCTGATGGCCTGCCTGCTCGCGCATGGCGAAACGCTCGGCTGCGCCAGCGCCTGGGTGCTGACCGAGCAGGGCAATCGCCCGGCGCGCGCGCTGTACGAGGCAGCGGGCGGCGTGCGCGAGCCCGACGACAGCGATGCCGACGGGCAGGTGGTGCTTTACGCCTTTGGCAGCGTTTCCGATGCCGACAGTGCCGGATCAGCCTGACGCATCGGGCTTGCTCGCCGGGGGAGCGATCGCACCATCGTTGGCGATGCCCGCCACCATGCCGTCGAGCGTGCTGCCGTTGAGGCCGAGTTCCTTCATCAGCCCGTCGATGATCGGGGCCTGCGCGCGATAGCTGAGCGCGGCGGCGACGGCGTCATTGGCGAGATTGCCGCTGCTGCCGACATTCGCGGCTCCGCCCGACCCGCCTGACTGGCCGAGCCCGTCGACCTTGACGATCTTGATCGAATCGATCGCTTCGAGCGGCTTGGACGCCTCGCGGATCACCTCGGGCAGTACTTTCAGCAGCGCGAGCTTGGTCTGCAGCGAGATCTGGTCGGACGAGAGCAGGTTCGCCGCCTCGTTGACCGCGCGCTGGCCTGCCGCCTCGACCTCGAAGCGGACGCGCGCGGCTTCGGCGCGCAGCTTTTCGGCTTCGGATTCGCCCTCGGCCTCGAGCCGCACCGCCTCGGCGCGGTTGGCCGCGGCGGCCTTTTCGGCCTCGGCCTCGACCTTGACGCGGATCGCGTCGCGCTCGGCCTGCTTGGCCGCCTCGATCAGCTCGATGCGCTTCGAACGGTCGGCGATCTCGGTCTCGCGCGCGGTCGCCACCTGTTCCTCGGCAGCAACAGCGGTCGCGCGCGCGGCATCGGCCTCGGCCTTGGCCTGGCTTTCCTCGCGGCTCTTGTTCTGGATGGCGATCTGCTGTTCCTGCCGGGCGATCTCGATCGCCTGCTGCTGCGCGATGCGCGCCTGCTGCACCGCGCGGTCGGCCTCGATCTGCTGGCTGTCGACCAGCTTCTTCGCCTCGATCCGCGCCGCTTCGGCCTCCTGGTTGCGCAGCGCCTGTTCGCGCGCGACCTCGGCCGCCTGTTCGGCACGGCGCATCTCGATCTCGCGCTCCTGCTCGAGCCGCGCGAACTCGTTGTCGCGCGAGATTTCGAGCGAGCGCTTGTCGGCCTCGAGATTCTTGGTCTCGATCTGGACGCGGGTATCCTGCTCGATATCGTTGCGCGCCTTCTTGCGCAGCTCGATCTGCTCGGTCAGCTTGGTCAGACCCTCGGCGTCGAAGGCGTTGTTGGCGTTGAAATGCTCGATGCTGGTCTGGTCGAGCCCGGTGAGCGACACCGATTCGAGCTCGAGCCCGTTCATCGCCAGATCGGCGGACGAGACCTGCTGGACCTTCTGCACGAAATCGCTGCGCTGTTCGTGCAGCTGGTTCATTGTCATGCCGGCGGCGACCGAGCGCAGCGCATCGACGAACTTGCCCTCGACCAGATCCTTCAGCGCCTCGGGCTGCATCGTGCGCAGGCCGAGCGTCTGCGCCGCCATGGCGAGCGCGCCCGCATCGGGCCGCACGCGCACGTAGAATTCGGCCTTCACGTCGATCCGCAACCGGTCGAGCGTGATCAGTGCATCGGTATTCTTGCGCTCCACCGCCAGCCGCACGGTGTTCATGTTCACCGGCATCGTCTCGTGCAGCACCGGCAGCACCAGCGCGCCGCCGTTCATCACCACCTTCTCGCCGCCAAAGCCGGTGCGGACGAAGGCGATCTCCTTGGTCGCGCGCTTGTACAGCCGGGTGATGATGAGGCCGACAATGAGCAGAAACGCGAACACCGTGCCCGCGAGCATGGCGATGGTAACGACCCCGCTGGGGATGATGTCGGTCATGGGGGCTCCTTGCAGGTGCAGAATCGAACGATGGACGCGAGGCTAATCGCTGGCCCGGAAGGTTGCGAGGACAATCGGAACAATTCTGACGCTGATTTGGGTGTCTGCATCCCCCGTCCGCTCAGCCTGAGCTTGTCGAAGGCCTCGCGCCCCAGCATCCCGGATCATGCCGTTTTCAGGCGAAAGCCGGATCCCAGAAGCCGCATGGCTTCATCTCCGCTCGGGATTCCGGCGTTCGCCGGAAAGCGCTGGAATCCTGGGGACCGGCAGCGCGGGTCCTTCGACAGGCTCAGGACGAGCGGAGGTGGTCAGGGAACCGGCCTTCTGCCGCTGCGTCTCACAATCCCGGCAGAAAATGCCCGCCGCGGCTGATTGCGCGGAAGACCTCGCCCTCGCGGCGCACCAGCAGGATTTCCTCGCTCTCGTGCAGTATCTGATCGGCGTTGTCCGGTTCGACCATCACAAAATGCGGGTGCCCGTGTACGTCGGT